>JAVDVW010000003.1:0-16883 GCA_031457065.1 Agrilutibacter niabensis | reverse complement strand
TGCGCCGCACCGGTGATCATGTTCTTCACGTAGTCGGCGTGGCCCGGGCAGTCAACGTGCGCGTAGTGGCGGTTGGCCGATTCGTATTCCACGTGTGCGGTCGAGATCGTGATGCCGCGCGCCTTCTCTTCCGGCGCCGCGTCGATCGCGTCATAGGCCTTGAACTCGCCGCCGAAACGCTCCGCGCCCACCTTGGTCAGCGCTGCCGTCAGCGTGGTCTTGCCGTGGTCCACGTGGCCGATCGTGCCGACGTTTACGTGGGGCTTGGTGCGCTCGAACTTACCCTTAGCCATGGTATGTCTCTCTTTAAATTACGTATTGATTGAACTGGAAAGCTTGCTTCGAAATTCGATCGGAAACCGATCAGGCCTTCTTCATCACCGCTTCGGCGATGTTGTTCGGCGCTTCAGCGTAGTGATCGAACTCCATCGTGAACGTCGCACGGCCCTGCGTCAGCGAACGGATGGTGGTCGCGTAGCCGAACATTTCACCCAGCGGCACCATCGCGTTGATCGTCTTGCCCGACGGCGTGTCGTCCTGGCCCTGGAGCAGGCCGCGACGGCGGCTCAGGTCGCCCATGACGTCACCGACGTACTCTTCCGGCGTCACGACTTCGACCTTCATCATCGGCTCGAGCAGGACCGGATCGGCCTTGCGGAAGCCTTCCTTGAACGCCATCGACGCGGCGAGCTTGAACGCCATTTCCGACGAGTCGACGTCGTGGTACGAACCGAACACGAGCTTGGTCTTGACGCCCACGACCGGGAAGCCCGCGAGCGGACCGCTGGTGATGGTTTCGCGCAGGCCCTTCTCGACCGCCGGGATGAATTCCTTCGGAATGACGCCGCCGGTGATGTCGTTGATGAACAAGAAATCGTTCTCGACATCCGGATTCGCCTTGTCGGCGTCGTTCATCGGCGACAGCTCGATCACGACGTGGCCGTACTGGCCCTTACCGCCCGACTGCTTGGCGTGCTTGTAGTCCGACTTGACATCCGACTTGCGGATCGTTTCGCGGTAGGCCACCTGCGGCTTGCCGACGTTGGCTTCCACGTTGAACTCGCGACGCATGCGGTCGACGATGATGTCCAGGTGCAGCTCGCCCATGCCGGCGATGATGGTCTGGCCGGATTCCTCGTCGGTACGCACGCGGAACGAAGGATCTTCCTGTGCCAAGCGACCCAGCGCCATGCCCATCTTTTCCTGGTCCGACTTGGTCTTCGGCTCGACCGCCATCGAGATGACGGGCTCCGGGAAGATCATGCGCTCAAGGGTGATGATGTGGTCCTGCGCGCACAGCGTGTCGCCGGTGGTCACGTCCTTCAGGCCCACGGCCGCGGCGATGTCGCCGGCGCGGACTTCCTTGATTTCAGCGCGCTCGTTGGCGTGCATCTGCAGGATGCGGCCCACGCGCTCCTTCTTCGACTTGACCGGGTTGTAGACCTGGTCGCCGGAGTTGAGCGTGCCCGAGTAGACACGGAAGAACGTCAGCGAACCCACGAACGGGTCGGTCATGATCTTGAACGCAAGCGCCGAGAACGGCGCCTTGTCGTCGGCGGTACGGGTGTCTTCCTTGTCGTTGTCGTCGATGCCCAGAACCGGCGGACGATCGGCAGGAGACGGCAGCAGGTTAATCACGCCGTCGAGCATGGCCTGCACACCCTTGTTCTTGAACGCCGAGCCGCAGAACACCGGCACGATCTCGACCTTCAGCGTGCGCGCGCGCAGGCCGGCGATGATTTCCGCCTCGCTCAGTTCGCCTTCGTTGAGGTACTTGTCCATCAGCTCTTCGGTCGCTTCGGCGGCGGCTTCGATCATGAAAGCGCGCGCTTCCTCGGCCTTGGACTGCAGGTCAGCCGGGATCTCGCCGTATTCGAACTTGGTGCCCTGCGAGGCGACGTCCCAATGGATCGCCTTCATCTTGAGCAGGTCGACCACGCCTTCGAAGCCGTCTTCGGCGCCGATCGGCACCTGCATCGGCACGGCATACGCGCCCAGGCGCGACTTCAGCTGTTCGACGACCTTGTCGAAGTTGGCGCCGGTGCGGTCCATCTTGTTGACGAACGCCATGCGCGGCACCGAGTACTTGTTGGCCTGGCGCCACACGGTCTCGGACTGCGGCTGCACGCCACCGACGGCGCACAGCACGAACACCGCGCCGTCGAGCACGCGCAGCGAACGCTCGACTTCGATGGTGAAGTCAACGTGGCCAGGGGTGTCGATGATGTTGAAGCGATGCTGCGGCAGGGACTTGTCCATGCCGGTCCAGAACGCGGTCGTCGCAGCCGACGTGATGGTGATGCCGCGTTCCTGCTCCTGCTCCATCCAGTCCATGACGGCGGCACCTTCGTGCACTTCGCCGATCTTGTGGCTGACGCCGGTATAGAAAAGGATGCGCTCAGACGTGGTGGTCTTGCCGGCATCGATGTGGGCCATGATGCCGAAGTTGCGGTAACGCTCGATGGGAGTGGTGCGGGCCACGGGTCACTCTCTTAAGTTTGCGATCTTTGAACTGCGATCTGCAGATGGCCAGATGCCGCCTCGGGGGCGGCGTCCGGTCTGCCGGGCGACATGACGTCGCCACGGCAGCAAGGCTGGTTCAGGTGGGCCGCGACGAACGCGGCGCCTGGATTACCAGCGGTAGTGGGCGAACGCCTTGTTCGCTTCCGCCATGCGGTGGGTTTCTTCGCGCTTCTTGATCGCGCCACCACGGTTTTCGGAAGCGTCCATCAGCTCAGCGGCGAGCTTGCGCGGCATGCTGTTTTCGCCACGCTTGCGGGCCGACTCGATCAGCCAGCGCATTGCCAGCGCCAGGCGGCGCGAGGAACGCACTTCAACGGGGACCTGGTAGGTCGCGCCACCGACACGGCGGGACTTCACTTCGACCGCCGGGGACACGTTACCAAGGGCCTTTTCGATCAGCTCGACGGCATTGGGATTCTTTTCGCCGATCACGTCCATGGCGCCATAGACGATCTTTTCAGCGATCGACTTCTTGCCGCTCTGCATGACCATGTTGATGAAGCGCGCGATCGTCTCGCTGCCGTGCTTGGGATCGGGCAGAACCGAACGCTGCGGGGTGGAACCTTTACGCGACATGGTGCGTACCTTTTGCTAAACCTTTGACAAAGCCGGTGCGGATGCAGCGGCGCGGATCGTATGCCTAGAAATCAGGACTTCGGACGCTTGGCGCCATACTTCGAACGGCTCTGGCGACGCTTGGTCACACCAGCGGCGTCGAGCGAACCGCGCACGGTGTGGTAACGCACACCCGGCAGGTCCTTGACGCGGCCGCCGCGGATCAGCACCACGGAGTGTTCCTGCAGGTTGTGACCTTCGCCGCCGATGTACGAAATCACTTCGTAACCGTTCGTGAGACGCACCTTGGCCACCTTGCGGAGAGCCGAGTTCGGCTTCTTCGGGGTGGTGGTGTAGACGCGGGTGCAAACGCCACGACGCTGCGGGCAGTTCGCCAGCGCCGGCGAGGCGCTCTTGTAGGTTTCAGGGCTGCGCGGCTTGCGCACCAGCTGATTGATCGTCGCCATCTGTGACTCTTTGTTGAAGGCCGAGGCCTGCGGGTGAATCCCGGGAAAACGAACGGCAAGCCGGATGCAATCCGGCCCGCCGAGACGAAAAAGCATAGCTCGCGTTTGACCTTGTAGTCAACGCGAACTATTCGCCCCAAGCGCGACGCGGCTGCGCGCGCCCGGGAAACTCAGCGATCCCGCCCTGCCCTGGGCCCAACACGAGGCGCTCCGTGCGCCTCATTTGGTGATCTGGACGGATCCCACTCATGGAGCGGACCGTCGGAAAGCGGGCGATTCTACATCGAATCGCCCGCCTTGTGCAGCTTTGACGCGAAATTACGAAGCTTCGGCCTCGTCGCCCGTCACTTCGGCCGTTTCAGCCGGGGCTTCAGTGCTGCCACCCGTCAGGGTTTCCAGCTCGGAAGCCGTCAGGCCAGCGGCATTGCGGCGGCGCTGGGTGTGATAGGCCAGACCGGTACCCGCCGGGATCAGGCGGCCGACGATCACGTTTTCCTTGAGACCGCGCAGGCCGTCGCGGGTGCCGCGGACGGCAGCCTCGGTCAGCACGCGGGTGGTCTCCTGGAACGACGCCGCCGAGATGAACGACTCGGTGGCCAGCGAGGCCTTGGTGATGCCCAGCAGGACCGGATCGGCCTTGGCCAGGATCTCGCCCTTGGACTGCAGGCGGGCGTTCTCTTCGACCAGGCGCTGACGTTCGACCTGTTCACCGTTGAGGAACTTGCTGTCGCCAGCGTCGGTGATCTCGGCCTTGCGCAGCATCTGGCGGACGATCACCTCGATGTGCTTGTCGTTGATCTTTACGCCCTGCAGGCGGTAGACGTCCTGGATTTCCTTGGTCAGGTACACGGCCAGCGGCTCCACACCGAGCAGGCGCAGGATGTCCTGCGGGCTCGGCTCGCCGTCCACGACGGTCTCGCCCTTCTCCACGTGTTCGCCTTCGAACACGATGATCTGGCGGTACTTCGGGATCAGCTCTTCGTGCTCGTCGCCGTCGATCGGCTTGATGATCAGGCGCTGCTTGCCCTTGGTGTCCTTGCCGAACGAGACGATGCCGGAGATCTCGGCGAGGATCGCCGGATCCTTCGGCTTGCGCGCCTCGAACAAGTCGGCCACGCGCGGCAGACCACCGGTGATGTCGCGGGTCTTCGACGCTTCCTGCGGAATCTTCGCAACCACGTCACCCACGCCGACCGGAGCGCCGTCCTGCAGGTTGACGATCGAGCGCGGCGGCAGCATGTACTGCGCCGGCAGGTCGGTGCCCGGGATCGACAGGTCCTTGCCGTTCTTGTCGACGATGCGGACGATCGGGCGCAGGTCCTTGCCCTGCGAGCCACGACGCTTCGGATCGGTGATCTCGCGCGAGGCCAGGCCGGTCAGCTCGTCGGTCTTCTCGATGACGGTGACGCCGTCGATGAAGTCGATGAAGCGGATGAAGCCGGCCACTTCCGAGACGATCGGGTGGTTATGCGGATCCCAGTTGGCGATCTGCTGGCCGGCCTTGATCTCGGCGCCGTCCTTGATCGCGATGGTTGCGCCGTAGGGCAGCTTGTAACGCTCGCGCTCGCGGCCATGGCCGTCGAGCACGGACAGTTCACCCGAACGCGATACCGCCACGCGGTGGCCCTGGCTGTGTTCGACGAACTTGAGGTTGTTGTACTTCAGCGTACCGGTGGTCTTGACCGTCACGTTGTCGATGGCCGCCGCACGCGACGCCGCACCACCGATGTGGAAGGTACGCATGGTCAGCTGGGTGCCCGGCTCGCCGATCGACTGCGCGGCGACGACGCCGACCGCTTCGCCGTGGTTGACCAGGTGGCCGCGGCCAAGGTCACGACCGTAGCAGTGCGAGCACACGCCGAACGAGGAGCGGCAGGTGATCGTCGAACGCACCTTGATCGACTGCACGCCGGCGTCTTCGAGCTTCTGCACCCAGGCTTCGTCGAGCAGGGTGTTGCGGGTGACGATCGGATCTTCGTCGTTGCCCGGCAGGAACACGTCCTCGGCCACGACGCGGCCCAGCACGCGGTCACGCAGCGGCTCGACCACGTCACCACCTTCGACGATCGGGGTCATGGTCAGACCCTCGAGCGTGCCGCAGTCGGTCTCGGTGATCACCACGTCCTGCGCCACGTCGACGAGGCGACGGGTCAGGTAACCGGAATTGGCGGTCTTCAGCGCGGTATCCGCGAGGCCCTTACGGGCGCCGTGGGTCGAGATGAAGTACTGGAGGACGTTCAGGCCTTCGCGGAAGTTCGCGGTGATCGGCGTCTCAATGATCGAGCCGTCCGGCTTGGCCATCAGGCCGCGCATACCGGCGAGCTGGCGGATCTGCGCCTGCGAACCACGCGCACCCGAGTCGGCCATGATGTAGATCGAGTTCATCGACTTCTGCGGGACCGTTTCGCCCTTGGCGTTGGTCACCGAGTCGGTACCGATCGTGTCCATCATCGCCTTGGCGACGCGTTCATTGGTGCGCGACCAGATGTCGACGACCTTGTTGTAGCGCTCGCCGGCGGTCACCAGGCCCGACTGGTACTGCTGCTGGATGTCGAGGACTTCCTTCTCGGCTTCGTCGAGGATGCCCACCTTTTCCGGCGGGATCTTCATGTCGTCGATGCCGATCGACACGCCCGCACGGGTCGCGTAGGCGAAGCCGGTGTACATCAGCTGGTCGGCGAACACGACCGTGTCCTTCAGGCCCAGCATGCGGTAGCACGAGTTGATCAGGCGGCTGATGTTCTTCTTGGTCAGCTCGACGTTGGCCAGCGCGAACGGCAGGCCGTCCGGCAGGATCTCGCGCAGGAGGGCGCGACCGACGGTGGTGTCGACGATCGAGGTCTTCTTGGAACGGGAACCGTCCTCGGCGACCACGGTTTCGGTGATGCGGACCTTGCACTTGGCGTGCAGCTGCACGACGCGGTTGTCGTAGGCGCGCTTGACTTCGGCGACGTTCGCGAACGCCATGCCCTCGCCCGCCTTGTTCTCCAGGGCGCGGGTCATGTAGTACAGGCCGAGCACGACGTCCTGCGACGGCACGATGATCGGCTCGCCGTTCGCCGGCGACAGGATGTTGTTCGACGCCATCATCAGCGCGCGCGCTTCCAGCTGGGCTTCCAGCGAAAGCGGCACGTGCACGGCCATCTGGTCACCGTCGAAGTCGGCGTTGAAGGCCGTACACACGAGCGGATGCAGCTGGATCGCCTTGCCTTCGATCAGCACCGGCTCGAACGCCTGGATGCCGAGGCGGTGCAGGGTCGGGGCGCGGTTGAGCAGGACCGGATGCTCGCGGATCACCTCTTCGAGGATGTCCCACACCTCGGCCTCTTCACGCTCGACCAGCTTCTTCGCCGCCTTGATGGTGGTGGCGAGGCCACGACGCTGCAGCTTGGCGAAGATGAAGGGCTTGAACAGTTCCAGCGCCATCTTCTTCGGCAGGCCGCACTCGTGCAGGCGCAGGGTCGGGCCGACCACGATGACCGAACGGCCCGAGTAGTCGACACGCTTGCCGAGCAGGTTCTGGCGGAAGCGGCCCTGCTTGCCCTTGATCATGTCGGCGAGCGACTTGAGCGGGCGCTTGTTGGTGCCGGTGATGGCGCGGCCGCGACGGCCGTTGTCCATCAATGCGTCGACCGATTCCTGCAGCATGCGCTTCTCGTTGCGCACGATGATGTCAGGCGCATTGAGTTCGAGCAGGCGGCGCAGGCGGTTGTTGCGGTTGATGACGCGGCGGTACAGGTCGTTCAGGTCGGAGGTCGCGAAGCGGCCGCCGTCCAGCGGGACCAGCGGACGCAGGTCGGGCGGCAGCACCGGCAGCACGGTCATGACCATCCACTCCGGACGGTTGCCGGATTCGAGGAAGGCCTCGACCAGCTTGATGCGCTTGGTGAGGCGCTTGAGCTTGGTTTCCGACCCAGTGGAGGCGATGTCTTCCTTCAGCTGGATCATTTCCGACTGCAGGTCGATCGTGCGCAGCAGGTCGTAGACCGCCTCGGCGCCCATTGCGGCCTCGAAGTCGTCGCCGTGCTCCTGGCGCGCCTGCATGTACTGCTCTTCATTGAGCAGCATGCCGCGTTCCATCGGGGTCAGGCCCGGCTCGGTCACGACGTAGGCTTCGAAGTACAGGATGCGCTCGATGTCGCGCAGGGTCATGTCCAGCATCAGGCCGATGCGCGACGGCAGCGACTTGAGGAACCAGATGTGCGCGACCGGCGAAGCCAGGTCGATGTGACCCATGCGCTCGCGACGGACCTTGGCCAGGGTGACCTCGGTGCCGCACTTTTCGCAGACCACGCCGCGGTGCTTCATGCGCTTGTACTTGCCGCACAGGCATTCGTAGTCCTTGATCGGACCGAAGATGGCGGCGCAGAACAGGCCGTCACGTTCCGGCTTGAACGTGCGGTAGTTGATGGTTTCCGGCTTCTTCACTTCGCCGTAGGACCACGAACGGATCAGGTCCGGCGAAGCCAGCGCGATCTTGATCGCATCGAAGTCGATCGCGGGGCGCTGCTGGTTGAACAGATTGAGCAGGTCTTTCATTTCTTTTCTCCAATCGGAGGAATTCGTCGAGGGCTGTGGATCGCTGCATCAGTGGATCGGGAAGCGCGCGGTTCGCGGCGCTTCCCGTCCAGGGTTCAGGTCTCTTCCAGCTCCATGTTGATCGCGAGCGAGCGGATTTCCTTCACCAGCACGTTGAAGGATTCCGGCATGCCGGCCACCATCTCGTACTCGCCGTCGACGATGTTCTTGTACATCTGGTTGCGGCCCTGCACGTCGTCGGACTTCACCGTCAGCATTTCCTGCAGGGTGTAGGCCGCGCCGTAGGCTTCCAGCGCCCAGACTTCCATTTCGCCGAAACGCTGGCCGCCGAACTGCGCCTTGCCGCCCAGCGGCTGCTGGGTGACGAGCGAGTACGGACCAGTCGAACGCGCGTGCATCTTGTCGTCGACCAGGTGGTTCAGCTTCAGCATGTGCATGTAGCCGACCGTGACCGGACGTTCGAATGCCTCACCGGTACGACCGTCGTGGAGGATGGTCTGGCCGCTGAGCGGCAGCTCGGCGAGTTCGAGCATCTTCTTGATCTCGAATTCGGCCGCGCCGTCGAACACCGGGGTCGCCATCGGCACGCCGTCGGTCAGGTTCTTCGCCAGCGTCAGCAGCTCCTCATCGGAGAACTGCTTCAGGTCGACGCGTTCCTCGTGCGTGGTGCGGTCGTGGTTGTAGATCTCGTCCAGGAACTTGCGCAGATCGGCAACCTTGGCTTGCGCCTGCAGCATGCGGTCGATCTTCTGGCCCAGGCCCTTTGCAGCCCAGCCCAGGTGGACTTCAAGCACCTGGCCGATGTTCATACGCGAAGGCACGCCCAGCGGGTTCAGCACGATGTCGACGGTCTCGCCGTTCGCCATGTAGGGCATGTCTTCGACCGGAACGATCGTCGACACGACACCCTTGTTGCCGTGGCGGCCAGCCATCTTGTCGCCCGGCTGGATGCGGCGCTTCACGGCCAGGAACACCTTGACCATCTTCAGCACGCCCGGGGCGAGGTCGTCGCCCTGGGTGATCTTGCCGCGCTTGTCGGCGAAGCGCTTTTCGAATTCCTTCTCGTGCACTTCGATCTGCTTCTGCGCGCGCTCGATGGCTTCGATGGCCTCGTCGTCCTTCATGCGCAGGGTGAACCAGTCCTTCTTGGACAGGCTGTCCAGCACCAGCGAGGTGACGGTGTCGCCCTTCTTGAGGCCGGCGCCGCCGTTGGCGACGCGTCCGATCAGCTGCGAACGCAGGCGGTCATAGATCGCGCCTTCGAGGATGCGGAACTGGTCGTCGAAGTCCTTCTTGACGCGCTTGATTTCGGACTCTTCGATCTGACGCGCACGCTTGTCCTTCTCGATGCCGTCGCGGGTGAAGACCTGCACGTCGATGACGACGCCGTCCATGCCCGGCGGAACGCGCAGCGAGCTGTCCTTCACGTCGGACGCCTTCTCGCCGAAGATCGCGCGCAGCAGCTTCTCTTCCGGCGTGAGCTGGCTCTCGCCCTTCGGCGTGACCTTGCCGACGAGGATGTCGCCGGCGCGCACTTCCGCACCGATGTACACCACGCCCGACTCGTCGAGGCGGTTCAGGGCCTGCTCGGAGACGTTCGGGATGTCGGCGGAGATTTCTTCCGGTCCGAGCTTGGTGTCGCGCGCCTGGACGGTGAGTTCTTCGATGTGGATCGTGGTGTAACGATCCTCTTCGACCACGCGCTCGGAGAGCAGGATCGAGTCTTCGAAGTTGTAGCCGTTCCACGGCATGAACGCGATGAGCATGTTCTGGCCGAGCGCGAGCTCGCCGATGTCGGTCGAGGGACCGTCGGCCAGCACGTCGCCGCGCGCAACCACGTTGCCCACCTTCACCAGCGGAGACTGGTTGATGCAGGTGTTCTGGTTGGAGCGCGTGTACTTGATCAGGTTGTAGATATCGACGCCGGCATCATGCTCGTCGGTGATCTCGCTCTCGTTGACCTTGACCACGATGCGGGCCGCGTCGATCTGCTCGATCACGCCGCCACGCAGTGCGTTCACGGTCACGCCCGAGTCGCGCGCCACGGCGCGCTCGATGCCGGTACCGACCAGCGGCTTCTGCGACTTCAGCGTTGGCACGGCCTGGCGCTGCATGTTCGCGCCCATCAGCGCGCGGTTGGCGTCGTCGTGCTCGAGGAACGGCACCAGTGCGGCTGCGACCGACACGGTCTGCATCGGCGAGACGTCCATGAAGTGGATCTCGCTCGGCGGCTTCAGCATCGACTCGCCCGCGAAGCGGCAGTCGACGAACTGGGCGGTGATGTGGCCCTTCTCGTCGCGCGGCGCGTTGGCCTGGGCGATGACGTACTCGTTCTCTTCGATCGCCGACAGGTACTCGATGTCGTCGGTCACGCGGCCTTCCACGACCTTGCGGTACGGCGTCTCAAGGAAGCCGTAGCGGTTGGTACGTGCGAACACGGCGAGCGAGTTGATCAGGCCGATGTTCGGGCCTTCCGGCGTCTCGATGGTGCAGACGCGGCCGTAATGGGTCGGGTGCACGTCGCGCACTTCGAAGCCGGCGCGTTCGCGGGTCAGGCCGCCCGGGCCCAGCGCCGAGACGCGACGCTTGTGCGTCACTTCCGACAGCGGGTTGTTCTGGTCCATGAACTGCGACAGCTGCGAGGAGCCGAAGAATTCCTTGATCGCGGCAGCCACCGGCTTGGCGTTGATCAGTTCCTGCGGGGTCAGGCCTTCGGACTCGGCCATCGACAGGCGTTCCTTCACGGCACGCTCGACACGGACCAGGCCCACGCGGAATACGTTCTCGGCCATTTCGCCGACCGAACGCACGCGACGGTTGCCCAGGTGGTCGATGTCGTCGACGGTGCCGCGACCGTTGCGGATCTCGGTCAGCACGCGGATCGCGTCGAGGATGTCGGACATGCCGCCACAGGCTTCGCGCAGGCGCGCGGACTCTTCGTCCTTGCGTTCGGCAAAGTACTTGGCGTCATACAGCACCGACGCGCCAGTGACTTCCTTGCGGCCGAGGCGGCGGTTGAACTTCATCCGGCCCACGCCCGACAGGTCGTAGCGCTCGAAGGTGAAGAACAGGTTGTGGAACAGGTTCTGGGCGGCGTCCTTGGTGGGCGGTTCGCCCGGACGCATCATGCGGTAGATCTCGACCAGCGCTTCGAGCTGGGTCTTGCTGCCGTCGATGCGCAGGGTGTTCGACAGGTACGCGCCGCGATCGAGGTCGTTGACCCACAGCGTGCCGACGGCGGCAACACCGGCCTTGCGGAACTTGGCCAGGTGGTCTTCGTTGATCTCGTCGTTAGCCAGCGCCAGCAGTTCACCGGTGTTGGGATCGACGACGTCGTGCGACAGGATGCGGCCGACGAGGTAGCTGTCCGGCACGGCCAGCGCGGCGATGCCCGAGGCTTCGAGCTGCTTGACGTGGCGCGCGGTGATGCGGCGGCCGGCTTCGACGATGACCTTGTCGCCATCGGCGAGGTCGAAGTCGAGCGTTTCGCCACGCAGGCGTTCCGGGACGAGTTCGAGCTGTACGCCTTCCTTCGGATCGATGTGGAAGGTGTTGATCTCGAAGAACTCGCGCAGCATTTCCTCGTTGTTGTAACCGAGTGCGCGCAGCAGCACGGTCACCGGCAGCTTGCGGCGACGGTCGATGCGTGTGAACAGCGCGTCCTTCGGGTCGAACTCGAAGTCCAGCCAGGAGCCGCGGTAAGGAATGATGCGGGCGCTGTACAGCAGCTTGCCCGACGAATGGGTCTTGCCGCGGTCGTGGTCGAAAAACACGCCCGGCGAACGGTGCAGCTGCGAGACGATGACGCGCTCGGTGCCGTTGACGATGAAGGTGCCGTTGTCGGTCATGAGCGGGATCTCGCCCATGTAGACCTCCTGCTCCTTCACGTACTTGATGGCCTTGGTCGAGGACTCGCGGTCGTAGATCACCAGGCGCACGGTCACGCGCAGCGGGGCGCCGTAGGAGAGACCGCGGTTGCGGCACTCGCGCTCGTCGAACGGGGGCTCGCCGAGCTTGTAACCGACATATTCCAGCGCGGCATTGCCGCTGTAGCTGACGATCGGGAACACCGACTTCAGCGCCGCATGCAGGCCCTTGTCGTCGCGCTTGGCGGCGTCGACCTTTTCCTGCAGGAACTCGCGGTAGGAATCGACCTGGATCGCGAGCAGGAACGGAACTTCGAGAATGGACCGGCGCTTGCCGAAATTCTTGCGGATGCGCTTCTTTTCGGTGAACGAATAGTTCGTTTTGGAAGCTGTCGTCATGGGGAGCTACCGCCTCAGTTTTTGGAGCCGGGAATCGGGAATCGGGAATCGGGAATCGTTTTTTGT
Organism: Agrilutibacter niabensis; assembly: GCA_031457065.1. GTDB lineage: Bacteria > Pseudomonadota > Gammaproteobacteria > Xanthomonadales > Xanthomonadaceae > Agrilutibacter > Agrilutibacter niabensis_A. The sequence continues at coordinate 4,468 of JAVDVW010000003.1, read as the reverse complement.
CGTCCTGTTCACAGCCACGGATGGGCTGCTCTGGGATAACTGACAAAAGCAGGACCCTTGTCTTTTTGACGACTCTCTAATCTCGAATCACAAATCCCTGGGAAGAGATTTGAACTGTCAGTTGGAAGCCGCGGGTATTGCCGGCACCCGCACGCCCTCTACAGCTGCTTCCAACTACCAACTCGGTTGGTTTTCTGCCTCGCTCGTGGATCACAGGCAGTCCGGATAGAGCGACGCGGAGTCCGGACTGCGTTTTGTTGCGTCCCGGGGCAAGCTTGGAGCACGCCTGACTCGGGCTTTGGTGCTGTTATTTGCGTTACTTCAACAACGGCCAAAGGCCGGGGACCTTCGTCCCCAGCCTTCGGTGATCGCCATGAGGAACCGGCGACGCAAGTACTGCTTACTTGACTTCGACGGTCGCGCCAGCGGCCTCGAGGTCCTTCTTCATCTTCGCAGCGTCGTCCTTCGACACGGCTTCCTTCACCATGCCGGTCGCTTCGACGAGATCCTTGGCTTCCTTCAGGCCCAGGCCGGTGATGGCGCGGACGGCCTTGATGACCTCGACCTTCTTCTCGCCGGCGGCCTTCAGGATGACATTGAACTCGGTCTGCTCTTCGACCGGGGCAGCGGCAGCGGCCGGGCCGGCGGCCATCATGACCGGGGCAGCGGCGGTGACGCCGAACTTCTCTTCGATGGCCTTGACCAGCTCCATCACTTCCATCAGGGTCTTCGAGGCAACTGCGTCGACGATCTGTTCGTTGGAAAGGGACATTTTATTTACCTCTGGAAATTGTTTATTCAGGATCGCGTGATCTTGCGAATCGGTTAGTGAGTCGCTTCGGCGAATCAGGCTTCGGCTGCGGCTTCGGCGGGGGCGGTTTCACCACCACCCTGCTTGTCGGCCACGGCCTTGACGGCGCGGGCGAACATCGAGGCCGGCTCGGCCAGGACGCGGGCCAGCATGGCCAGGGCCTGATCGCGGGTCGGCAGCGATGCCAGGACTTCGACGTGGCTGGCCGGATACACCTGGCCACCCACGGAGACGACCTTGGCCTGCAGCTTGTCGTTGCCCTTGGCGAATTCCTTGATCAGACGACCGGCAGCGCCGGGTTCCTCGGTCGAGAACGCGTACAGCAGCGGGCCGACGAGCTTGTCCTGGACAACCTCGAATTCGGTACCTGCCACGGCACGTGCGGCCAGCGTGTTCTTGACAACCTTCAGGAACACACCGGTTTCACGAGCCTTCTTGCGCATCGCGGTCATCTGGCTGACCGTGGTGCCCGCGTACTCGGCTGCGACCAAGGAGTGGGCCTTGGCGGCGACGTCTGCCAGCTCGGCGACTACTTCTTGCTTCTGGGACAGATTGAGAGCCATTGCACTCCTCCATATTGAATTCCGCTCACGGCTCCTGCCGCTTGCGGTCCTGGGCGGCGCCTTCCCTGACGCCGGGGATGCTTGCGCATCCCGGTGGTGGCCCTTCCGGAATTTCCAGAGGGGGCTTCACCATCTACGCAGGCCTGCTCCTCACGAAGCCGGATTAAGCGATCCCGCTGGTGGCGACGGCGATTCCCTGCCAATAACGAGCTCCCTGCCCGTCGTCGTCACGCGCTGACCGCGCCTGCGGTCTTTGACGGCGATCGCTGCAGACGGATGTCTTCGGCGATGCCCTCAAAAACGTCGCTGACGGCGCAAGCGCCGCCAGCCTTGAAACGAATTACTTGAGCGCCAGCGAGGCCTGGTCCACGGTCACGCCGGGGCCCATGGTCGAGCTGATCGCGATCTTCTGCAGGTACTGACCCTTCGAGGTTGCCGGCTTGGCCTTGATCAGGTCATGCAGCAGCGCTTCGAGGTTGCCCTTCAGGTCGGCATCGTTGAACGAAGCCTTGCCGATGGTGCAGTGGATGATGCCTGCCTTGTCGGTGCGGTAACGGACCTGGCCGCCCTTGGCGTTCTTGACCGCTTCGGCCGGGTTCGGCGAGACGGTGCCGACCTTCGGGTTCGGCATCAGGCCGCGCGGACCGAGCACCTGGCCGAGCTTGCCGACGACGCGCATGGCGTCCGGGGTGGCGATGACCACGTCGTAGTTCAGGTCGCCGGCCTGCATCTTGTCGGCCAGGTCGTCCATGCCGACGATGTCGGCGCCAGCGGCCAGGGCTTCGTCAGCCTTGGCACCGGCCGGGGCGAACACGGCCACGCGCACGGTCTTGCCGGTGCCGGCGGGCAGCACGGTCGAACCGCGCACCTGCTGGTCGGACTTCTTCGCGTCCACGCCCAGGCGGACGGCGACGTCGACGGACTCGACGAACTTGGCCTTGGTCGAGGTCTTGATGATCTTGATGGCTTCGTCGAAGCCGTAGGCCTTGCCCGGAACCACTGCGGCCAGGATGGCCTTCTGTCGCTTGTTCATTGCCATGACTTTAGCCCTCCACCACCAGACCCATGGAACGGGCGGAGCCCGCAATCGTCTTCACCGCCGCGTCCAGATCGGCCGCAGTCAGGTCGGCTTCCTTCGCCTTGGCGATGTCCTCGAGCTGCTTGCGGGTGACCTTGCCCACCTTCTCGGTGTTCGGGCGCTTGGAACCGGACTGGATGCCGGCAGCCTTCTTCAGCAGCACCGAAGCCGGGGTCGACTTGGTGACGAAGGTGAAGGTACGGTCGGAATAGGCCGTGATGATGACCGGGGTCGGCAGACCCGGCTCGAGCTTGGAGGTTGCGGCGTTGAACGCCTTGCAGAACTCCATGATGTTCAGGCCGCGCTGGCCGAGGGCAGGACCCACCGGCGGCGACGGGTTGGCCTGGCCGGCCTTGACCTGAAGCTTGATGTAACCAACTACTTTCTTAGCCATTTTGTTCTCTCCGGGTGCTAGCGCCTGTTGTTCAGGCTCCCCATCGGACCGGGAAAATCGCGTGTCCCGGCTTCACGTGTTGCAGGTTTTCCAGACGCCGACAGCCGCCAAAGCGGCGGCTGAGGTTCCTGAACGAGCTCGCGCCTTCGGCGGCGAGCCCGCGACTATAGCAGGTTCTTTGGGGCCTTGCCCGGGCTAACGCCCGCTGGCTTGGCTAGCGGCGGCGGCCCGACCTGAGCCGCCACTTCCGGCGTACCGTTACTTCGCCTTTTCGACCTGGCCAAACTCCAGCTCGACCGGAGTCGAGCGGCCGAAAATGAGCACCGCCACGCGCAGGCGGCTCTTGTCGTAGTTGATTTCCTCGACCACGCCATTGAAGTCGATGAACGGCCCATCGGTGACGCGGACCATTTCGCCCGGCTCGAACAGCACCTTGGGCTTGGGCTTTTCGACGCCTTCCTGCACGCGCTGCAGGATCATGTCGGCCTCGGAATCCTTGATCGGCAGCGGACGGTCGGCGGTGCCTCCGATGAAACCCATGACCTTCGGGGTTTCCTTGATCAGATGCCAGCTTTCGTTGTCGATGCGCGGAATGCCGGCTTCGTCGTGCGTCGCGATCTGGACGAGGACATAGCCCGGGAAGAACTTGCGCTCGGAACGGCGCTTCTGGCCGGAGCGCATTTCCACGACTTCTTCGGTCGGAACCAGGACGTCGCCGAAGCGGTCCTGCATCTCGGCGCGCACGATGCGGTCACGCAGCGCCTGCGCCACCGACTTCTCGAAGCCGGAATAGGCGTGGACGACGTACCAGCGCTTGTTGTTGCTGCCTTCGGACACCGACATCTCCTTAGCGTTCCAGAAGGAACTTGACCGCGGTCTGGATGAGCACATCGAAACCGGCCAGGATCAAGCTCAGGATGAGCACGGCGATCATCACCACCCAGGTCGTGCGCAGGGCTTCCTGGCGAGTCGGCCATACGACCTTGCGCAGCTCGAAACGGGATTCCGACAGGAATTCGCGAACCTGGGCACCCTTGGCGGTGGTCAGGAATACAACCGCGCCGGCCACCAGGCCACCGCACACGGCCAGTGCGCGCAGCACCGTCGCCCAGTCGGCGAACCAGTAGAACGCGAACACGCCGGCGGCAACGAGGGCGAGCGCCAGCACGTATTTGACGATATCGCCGCCGGAAGCCGACGAGCCGGGTTGTTCGACCTTGCTGTTCATTCGGTCCATTGCGCGACCAAGGCCGCGTCACCTGATTGGATACCGGTCCTGAGACCGGCCGCGGAACGATCCGCATCTGAAACGTGGCACGCCAGGAGGGACTCGAACCCCCAACCTGCGGTTTTGGAGACCGCTGCTCTGCCAATTGAGCTACTGGCGTGTATTGCTCGAAACACTTTTTTGGGTCGCTTCCGAAAAAGGCAACGGCGGCTCGCGCCGCCACGCCTTGTTCGCATGTCAGTGCCGCGCGCCCGGCGCGCGGCACCAACGGGTCTTACTTGATGATCTTGGCCACGACACCGGCGCCGACGGTACGACCGCCTTCGCGGATCGCGAAGCGCAGGCCGTCGTCCATCGCCACGGGGTGGATCAGCTCCACCACCATCTTGATGTT
>JAVDVW010000002.1:1262500-1376756 GCA_031457065.1 Agrilutibacter niabensis | reverse complement strand
CCGTACTTCCGTGCCATTGGTCAACAGCAGGTCGCCGCGACCGTCACCGTTGTAGTCGCCGGTCGCCTGAACCTTGAAGCCTGCCGGGGCCACTGCGTAACCCTGGCCCGACCGCTGCGTCGCTCCATCCATCAACCAGTAATAGACGTTGCCGTATGTCGGATGCGTCCACACGATGTCCGATTTGCCATCGCCATCGATATCGACCGAGGGTGCCGGGAGCCATCCCGATGCCGGCTGCGCTCCAACGACGGCGGTGGTGAACCCGCTGCTCTGTCCCAACGCCATCCGTACTTCCGTGCCATTGGTCAACAGCAGGTCGCCGCGACCGTCACCGTTGTAGTCGCCGGTCGCCTGAACCTTGAAGCCTGCCGGGGCCACTGTGTAACCCTGGCCCGAGCGCTGCGTCGCTCCATCCATCAACCAGTAATAGACGTTGCCATATGTCGGATGCGTCCACACGATGTCCGATTTGCCGTCGCCATCGATGTCGTCAGCCGCGCGTGTAGCAGGTTGCGTGGGGACCACGGATGCTCTGAAGGTCGCCACGAGCGGCATCGTCTGCACCATGCTTCGTGCATTGTCGGAAGCATTGGCGACACCCGTCGGCCGGCCCGACTGGGCTTCCATTACGGTGGGATTGGCGAAGTAGCGAACGTTTCGCTGACTACTATTCGGCAAACGATAAGCCATGATCGTGTAGAAGCCGGTCGTCGAAGCTTCTCGATATCCGTAGGAATACGGATGCGCACCGGAGTCGCCACCGGAGTCTTCGACGTTGTGGTTCTGCCCCATGTTGTGACCCAGCTCATGGGCCAGCGATTCCAGGCGACATATGTACTTCTTGCCGTCGGTTTCGTTGACATCGCCCTTGTCGAGGTCGTCGCTGACGACTGCATAGCCGAAGGGCGCATCGCGGCTGTCAATGCCCGACTGGTTGCCACCGATGAGCCAGGCCAATCCACATCCATCGTTCTCGGGGGTGCGGAAGCGCCGGACGACTGCCACCAGGTCCGCGCCGTATTGGTCGCGCGCAGCGCGCAACTGCGAAAACGCGGGATCGGCAGGAACGCTACCTGTACCGGCTTGATAGCCTGTCACCTTGGTCAGCATGTCGTCATTGCTGGTGGCATCCGAATAGTTCACCTGTGTCGTGCTTACGAGCCGAATCTGCGCGTCGATCTGGCTGCTCACATACGCCTGGTTGGTGATGTCCACCAGAAATTGGAGGCGCGTGACGGCCTGGGACGGTCCGCCGAGTTCGTTGGCGAAGCCGACGGTGTAGCCCAGGGCGACGTCGACCGTCGTGCTGGCCGTGGCGCCGGCAGCCGCAGGGGTGGTCTGTGCGGAGGCCGTGGAAGGCGCCGATGAGGCCACCGCCGCCGCCAGTTCCGGCGGCACGAGGTAGTCTGGCTGCTTCGGTTCCGGATGCCGCTGCTTGCTGGGATCGATCTCGACCACCCAGCTGCGCCCGGCCACCGTCGTCAGCCGCAGCTCGTTATGCCCGTGCGGGATGCTACCGAATACCGCCTTCTCGCCGAACGTCACGAGGGCTTCCTCACCATCGGCATTGCGCCCCACCCAGGTCCAGTTGCCATTCGGGTGCTCCAAATGCCGCTCGTACTTCAGACGAACGGGCTGACCATCCGGCGCGGTGATGGTCATTTCGCCGCGGATCATCGCCCGCAGTGCGTGGTCTTCGCTTACATCGGCTTGGTACCAGGTCGATGCCGCTTCGCGACGCATCACCGGCTGGGCCGGATATCCAAGCAGGTCGCCCTTGTCCGGCAGAGAGGCGAAATTCGATCGACTGCGTGCGCCCTGCAACCCGAGGGTGGCATCCGACTCGGACGGCTGCTTGGAGAGCCCCGCCCCGGCTTGCGGCTGCTCGGATGTGGTCCTAGAGCAGCCTGCCCCGAAAACGGCGGCGGCCAAAAGCGCGGAAGTGGCGAATTGCGATACCCGCCCCATAGTCCCAAACCTGGAGGGAGTGGACCTGCCCATAGCGCCAAGGGTAAAGCCAATCAGTGCCCTAATCTGGGGGCGGGTACTCACCCTTATGCCAGGGCGACACCCGTCTTCAGCTGGAGTTCGTCCAGCGTTACCCCGGGGGCCAGTTCACGAACGTGAAGGCCGTCGGATTCGACGTCCAGGACTGCCAGCTCGGTAATGATCCGGTTGACAACACCGACGCCCGTGAGCGGCAGCGTGCATTCGGGAAGGATCTTGTGTTCGCCGTTCTTGGCGGTGTGCTCCATCAGCACGACCACGCGCTTGACGCCGGCGACCAGGTCCATCGCGCCGCCCATGCCCTTGACCATCTTGCCCGGCACCATCCAGTTGGCCAGGTCGCCCTGGTCGGTCACCTGCATCGCGCCGAGGATGGCCAGGTCGATATGGCCGCCGCGGATCATCGCGAAGGAATCATGGCTGCCGAAGTAGCTCGCGCCGGCACGTGCCGTCACGGTCTGCTTGCCGGCGTTGATCAGGTCGGCATCGACCTCGGCTTCGGTCGGGAACGGACCGATGCCGAGCAGGCCGTTCTCGCTCTGCAGCCACACGTCCATCCCTTCCGGAATGAAGTTGGCCACCAGCGTCGGCAGGCCGATGCCGAGGTTCACATAAGCGCCGTCGGTAAGTTCGCGGGCGGCGCGCTGCGCCATCTGGTCGCGGGTCCAAGCCATCGTGTGAGGTCCTGTATTCGTGGGGTCAGCCGGCGCGCACGGTGCGCTGCTCGATGCGTTTTGCGGGCGCCGGATTGTGGACGATACGATCCACGTAGATGCCCGGCAGGTGCACATGGTCCGGATCGATCTCGCCCACCTCGACCACTTCCTCGACTTCGGCGATGCAGATCGCACCCGCCATCGCACAGGCCGGGTTGAAGTTGCGCGCGGTCTTGCGGAACACCAGGTTGCCGGCCTTGTCGGCCTTCCACGCCTTCACCAGCGACACGTCAGCCTTGAGCGCGGTTTCCATCACGTAGTGATGACCGTCGAACTCGCGGGTTTCCTTGCCCTCGGCCACGATCGTCCCGAAGCCGGTGCGGGTGAAAAACGCCGGAATGCCGGCACCGCCGGCGCGCAGCCGCTCGGCCAGCGTGCCCTGCGGGTTGAACTCCAGCTCGAGTTCGCCGGAGAGGAACTGGCGCTCGAACTCCTTGTTCTCGCCCACGTAGGACGAAATCATCTTGCGGATCTGCCGCGTCTCCAGCAGCAGGCCAAGGCCAAACCCATCGACGCCCGCGTTGTTGGAGATGGCGGTCAGCCCCTTCACGCCCGAGTCGCGCAGCGCGACGATCAGCGCCTCGGGAATGCCGCATAGGCCGAATCCGCCCACGGCGAGTGTCTGGCCATCGGCCACCACGTCCTTCAGCGCCTGCTCGGCGCTGGGGAACAACTTTGTCTTGGCGCGCGTCGCGGCCTCGGCCATGATCAGGCTCCGTCGGGAGATCGTTGCGAGGGCGGCAGTTTACCCCGCCATCATGACGCGCCGCACCGTACTTTCGGGCATGGTGACGGCGTCGACGACACGGGACCGGCCGCTGCGTCTAGACTCCCGCCATGCCTCGCCTCGCCCTCGCCACCGCGATCGCCGCCGCAGGTCTGGACGACGACCTGCCCCCACTGCTCGATGCCTGCACTCGCGCGGGCATCGAGACCCAGATACGCGCCTGGGACGACCCGAGCGTGGCGTGGCGGCGTTTCGATGCGGTGCTCCTGCGCTCGACCTGGGACTATGCCGACCGCTTGCCCGAGTTCCTGGACTGGTGCGAACGGGTGTCCGCGCAGACCCGCCTGTTGAACCCACTGCCGGTCGTGCGCTGGAACACCGACAAGCATTACCTGGCAGATCTGGCCGCGCGCGGTGCGGCCGTGGTGGCGACCCACTTCGTCGAGCCCGACATGGAGCCGCTGCCGTCGCTGCAGGCGTTCCTCGCCGCACATCCCGAGAATGAGCAATTCGTGGTCAAGCCCGCGGTCGGCGCCGGATCGCGCGATGCTCAGCGCTATGCGCGCGAGCAGGAGTTCAGTGCAGCCAACCACATCGCGCGCCTGCTCGACACAGACAGGAGCGTGATGCTGCAGCCATACCTGGCGTCGGTAGACCATGACGGCGAAACCGCCCTGATGTATTTCGCCGGCGCCTTCTGCCATGCGATCCGCAAGGGACCGCTGCTGCAGCTCGACGAAGGCCCCACCTCGCATCTTTTCGCCACCGAGGCGATTGCGCCGCGCAACCCGGGCGTTGACGAGCTCGCTCTCGCCGGGCGCGTACTTGCCGCCGCCACGGACCGCCTGCAGCTCAAGCAACCCCTCCCTTATGCGCGCATCGACCTGATCCGTGACAGCGATGGCAGCCCTCGGCTGCTCGAACTCGAGCTGTGCGAGCCGTCGTTGTTCCTGATCCACGCCGATGGCAGCGCCGACCGCCTCGCCGCGCTATTGGCCGATGCGCTCGCCCCGAGCGCATCGGCCGCCTGATCATCAGGAGCGCCCGTACACATCCTCGAGCCGGACGATATCGTCTTCGCCCAGGTAGTGGCCGGACTGCACTTCGATCAGCTCCACCGGCTCGGTACCGCGGTTGCGCAGGCGATGCACGCTGCCCAGCGGGATGTAGGTGCTCTCGTTTTCGTGCAGGTCGAACACACGGTCGTCGCAGGTGACCTCCGCCACTCCGGACACGACGATCCAGTGTTCGGCCCGCTTGTGGTGTTTCTGCAGGCTCAGCGCCGCGCCTGGCTTGACCACGATGCGCTTGACCTGGAAACGCTCGCCCACGTCGATGGAGTCGTAGCTACCCCACGGTCGATAGACCTTGCGGTGAAAAAGATGCTCCTGGCGACCGGCGGCCTTGAGGTGTTCGACGACGGTCTTGACGTCCTGCACCCGATCCTTTCGGGCAACCAGCGTCGCATCCGGCGTGTCGATGATTACGAGGTCCTCCACGCCGATCGTGGCAATCATGCGACGTTCGGAGGCTCGCACCAGGCTGCCGCGAGTGTCCACGGAAATGACGTCGCCCTCATGGCGGTTTCCATCACCATCACGCTCGGCCACGGACCACAGCGACGACCAGGAGCCGATATCGCTCCAGCCGCAACTGACCGGGACCACCGCCGCATGGTCGGTCTTCTCCATCACCGCATAGTCGATTGAATCGCTGGGGCTGGAGGCGAAGGCCTGCTTGTCGACACGGATGAAGTCCAAGTCGGAGACGGCAGCCGCATACGCGGCGCGTGCCGCCTCGAATACAACCGGCGCATGGCGCGCGAGTTCGTCCAGGTAGGACTGGGCCCGGAACAGGAACATGCCCGAGTTCCAGGCATAGGTCCCTTCGGCCACGTAACGCTCTGCCGTGGACAAATCGGGCTTTTCCACGAACTGCTCGACACGGTAGCCCTGCTCGGACAGCAATTCGCCGCACAGGATGTATCCGTAGCCTGTTTCGGCATAGTCAGGAGTAATTCCGAACGTCACCAGCCAGCCCTCCTGGGCCAGGCCGGTGGCCGCCGACACGGCATCGCGGAATGCGGCCTCGTCTTCGATCAGGTGATCGGCCGGCATTACCAGCAAGGTGGCCGCGGGATCGTCGGTCAGCACGTGCAGGGCGGCCAGTGCGATCGCAGGCGCGGTGCTGCGCGCCACCGGCTCCAGCAGGATTCCGCCATTGGGAATGCCCACGGCCTGAAGCTGCTCACCGACCATGAAGCGATGATCCTCGCTGCACACCGTCACCGGCGGCTGTGCCGTAGGCAGCTTGCTGGCCCGCAGTACGGTCTCCTGATACAGGGAATGGTCGCCGATCAGCGACAGGAACTGCTTGGGCTGGTTCTGCCGGGACAACGGCCAAAGCCGCGATCCGCTGCCGCCACTTAGGACTACGGGGTGAAGCATCCTGGCTCCGGAACTTCTGAGAATGAACCAATAAGAATACCGGACCCACCAGGCGGCAGCGCGCGCCCATGTGACAGGAAACTGAGCAGCAAAAGGGTTCTGACGGCGGACCGGGAGACGGATTGACTCGCAGACTGCGCGGCGGAGGGCTCGTCATTCCGCTCCGGTCAGCGCCTGCATTCGGCCAGGTGAGGACTCGCCCATCTGCCTGCGTAGGGGGCGCCTCTCGGCTAGAATTGACGATTCTCGGCCCCAGGGCCACGCAACCCCCACAGGAACCCCCGAACGATGAAGATCCTCGTCGGTTACAAGCGTGTGGTGGACTTCAATGTCCGCATCCAGGTCAAGCCGGACGGCTCCGGCGTGATCACCGACGGCGTCAAGCTGTCGCCCAACCCGTTCGACGAAATCGCTCTGGAAGAAGCCCTGCGCCTGCGCGACAAAGGCATCGCCACCGAGGTCGTGGTCGCCACGATCGCCCCGGCCGATGCCCAGGCCCACCTGCGCAATGGCCTGGCGATGGGCGCCAACCGCGCCATCCATGTCGTATCCGACCAGCCGATCCAGCCGCTGACCGCCGCCCGCACCCTGCTCAAGCTGATCGAGAAGGAACAGCCGGACCTGGTTATCCTGGGCAAGCAGGCCATCGACGACGACGCCAACCAGACCGGCCAGATGCTGGCTACGCTGTGGGGCCGCCCGCAGGCCACCTTCGCCTCCAAGCTTGAAGTCGCGGGCGGCAAGGCCACCGTGACGCGCGAAGTCGACGCCGGCCTGGAGACACTGGAAGTCGACCTGCCCGCCGTCGTCACCACCGACCTGCGCCTGAACGAACCGCGCTTCATCAAGCTGCCGGACATCATGAAGGCCAAGAGCAAGCCGCTGGAGACGATCGCCTTCGCCGACCTCGGCGTCGATACCGGCGACACCCTCAAGACCACGCACTACGCCGCGCCATCCAAGCGCAGCAAGGGCGTGATGGTGAAGGACGCGGCCGAACTGGTCGCCGCACTCAAGGCAAAGGGGCTGCTGTGATGAGCAAGGTACTGATCGTCGCCGAACACCTGGACGGCAAGCTCAACGCGTCCACCGCCAAGTGCGTGTCCGCCGCCCGGGCGCTCAAGCCCGAATCGATCGACATCGTGGTGCTGGCCGCCGACCCGGCCGCCATCGCCGCCGCGGCTGCGCAGATCGCCGGCGTCGGCAAGGTGCTGGCCGTGGCCAACGCCGCCAACACCAACGCCATCGCCCAGGTGCTGGCACCGCAGGTGGCCAAGCTGGCCGCTGGCTACAGCCATGTGTTCGGCCCCAGCACGACCTTCGGCAAGGACCTGATGCCGTGCGTCGCCGCGCTGCTGGGCGTGGCCCAGGTATCAGACGTGATGGCAGTGGAAGGCAGACACACTTTCAAGCGCCCGATCTACGCCGGCAACGCCATCGTCACCGTCGAAGCGCCGGCCGACCACACCGTGGTGGCCACCGTGCGCACGGCCTCATGGCCGGAAGCTCCCAAGGGCGGCAGCGCCGCTGTGGAAGCCGCCACGGCCGAAGTCGCGCTTCCCTCGCATACCCGCTATGTCGGCCTGGCTGCCGGCAAGTCGGACCGCCCCGACCTGCAGAGCGCGCGTCGCGTCGTGTCGGGCGGACGTGGCGTCGGCTCGGCGGAAAACTTCAAGATCATCTACAGCCTCGCCGACAAGCTCGGTGCCGCCGTGGGCGCGTCGCGCGCCGCGGTCGACGCGGGCTACGTACCGAACGAGCTGCAGGTCGGCCAGACCGGCAAGATCATCGCTCCGGAGCTTTACATAGCCGTCGGCATCTCCGGCGCGATCCAGCACCTGACCGGGATCAAGGACGCCGGCACGATCGTGGCGATCAACAAGGACGGCGATGCACCGATCTTCGATATTGCCGATATCGGACTGGTGGGGGATTTGTTCCAGTTGCTGCCGGAGCTGGAAAAGACCCTGAACTGAGCCCCGGCGACAATGCCTTCCGCTTCAAGCCTGGCGAGTGCAACGAGCCCTTACATGACCCGATCCGTTACATGGACTAGCGGCATTGCCGTCGTAATCCCGAGCTACAACGTTGTTCGTCACATCGCCGGCGTCATCGACTCCATCGGCCCCGAGGTCGACGCGATCTATTGCGTGGACGACGCCTGCCCCAACAGCAGCGGAGACTTCGTCGAACGCGAAATCCATGATCCGCGCGTTCGCGTGATACGGCATCCGACAAACCTCGGCGTGGGCGGCGCGGTGATGACGGGCTACCGGCAGGCGATCGCCGACGGTGCCCGCGTGATCGTCAAGATCGACGGCGACGGCCAGATGGACCCGACCCTGTTGCCCAATTTCGTCGCTCCGATCCTGCTCGGCGAGGCCGATTACACCAAGGGCAACCGGTTCTGGGATCTCAGTGAGATCACCCGGATGCCGGTGCCGCGGCGGATCGGCAATCTGGGCCTCAGCTTCATGGCCAAGGCCAGCGCCGGCTATTGGGATGTCTTCGACCCAACCAACGGCTACACCGCCATCCATGCCGACGTCGCCGCGCGCCTGCCGTACGACTCGATCAGCCAGCGATATTTTTTCGAGACCGATATTCTCTTCCGCCTGAATACCCTCCGGGCGGTGGTGGTCGACGTGCCCATGGACGCAAAGTACGGCGACGAGGTCAGCGGACTGAAGGTCTCCAAGATCATTTTCGAATTCGCTTTCAAGCACCTTCGTAATTTCGGCAAGCGCATCGCTTACAACTACTTCCTGCGCGACCTTTCGATCGCGTCGCTGGAACTTCTCGCAGCGATCGTGCTGCTTGGTTTCGGCGGCGCATATGGTGGCTGGAACTGGCTGCATTCGTTCACGAGCGGCATCCCCGCCAGCACGGGCACCGTAATGATCAGTGTCCTGTCGATGCTTGTCGGCATCCAGTTCCTGCTGGCGTTCCTTGGCTACGATATCGCCAACATGCCACGCCGACCGATGCATCCGCGCTTGGGAAGCAGGTGGACCATGCCGATGAAGGAGCCGTCGTGAGCCGTATCTCGGATTGGTTGCAGGAGCCAGAGGTCGCCGGATGCCCAGTCGACGGACTGGCACGCTTCGAGGCCCATCGCGCCGTGCTTCGGCGCAAGCGCATGATCCGGAGCGTCTTTGACGGCTTTCACCAGACCTTCGTGAATCTCGACCGCCGGTACCTGCGCGGCGAAGGACAGGTGATCGAACTCGGCGCGGGTGTCTATCCGGTCCGCGAAACCGTTCCGGGCGTGCTCGCCACGGATGTCGTGCCGGCGCCGCACCTCGATCGCGTCCTCGATGCAGGCGCAATGGACTTGCCCGACAACAGCGTGCATGCGTTCTACCTGCAGAACGTCTTTCACCATTTCCCCGAGCCCGACCGGTTCTTCCAGGAACTCGAGCGCACCCTGGTTCCTGGCGGCGGCGCGATATTGATCGAACCAGCCAATGGCCCGTTCGCATCCTGGCTTTATCCGCGCCTGTTCGCGACCGAGGGTTATGACAAGACCGCGCCGGATTGGAGCACGCCGGTCGGAGGTCCCATGAGCGGGGCCAACCAGGCGCTGAGCTTCCTCGTGTTCGACCGCGACCACACCCGCTTCCACACCTCACACCCGAACCTCGAGGTCGTGTACCGCGATGTACTGCACAGCTGGCCCCGCTACCTCGTCTCTGGCGGCCTCAACTTCCGATCACTGCTTCCTGGTTTCATGACTTCCCCGATGCGGATGGTCGAGGCCGTGCTGTCGCCACTGCGTGGCTTGCTGGGGCTGCATCGCGTCATCGTGTTGCGCAAGCGTGACGACAGGCGAAGCTGATGATCGCGGTTTTTTCGCGTTACGCGGCCGTCCAGATCGCCGCCTATGGCATGGATATGGGGAGTTTCCTGCTGGCGACCATCGTGTTCGGATGGGCGCCGTTGCCATCCAACATCCTGGCCAAGATCCTTGCCGGTGGATTGGCCTTTTTTGCGCACCGCCGAATCACCTTCGGCGTGCATGGAAAGGGCGGCGGTCGCGCGCAACTGATCAAGTACATACTGCTGCTCGCGCTCAATGTGCCGGTTTCAAGCGGCGTGCTTGCACTGCTGTTGCCCTATGTCGGTCCGGAGGCGTTGGCCAAGTTCGTCTCCGACGTGATCTGTGTCGGCATCACCTTCTTCCTTTCGCGCCGATTGATTTTTGTCGCTCCAACCACCGAGCGGGGCGGGACGTGACCCGCACGCTTGGCGTCACCGGCGCGTCGGGCTATATCGGCCAGGCGCTGCTGCCGTTGGCGCGAGCGGCTGGTTGGCAAGCCGTAGCGCTGGGTCGTCGTAATGCGATCGGCGCCCACGCCTTCCGACACGTGGACCTGGGCCAACCACTGCCCGAGGGCGCATTGCTGGGTCTGGACGCGGTGGTACACCTTGCTGCCGACACGACTGGATCCCAACTGCCCCAAGGGGCGGAACTCGCCTTTGCGAAGGTATTGGGTCTGGCCTGCCGTGAGCTGCGCATTCCGTTGCTGGTGGTATCCAGCCAGGCCGCCGCCCTCGATGCGCCCAGTCACTACGGACGCACGAAGGCGGAGATCGAAATGGCCCTGCGGCCACTGGGCGCCATTATCGTTCGACCGGGTCAGGTCGTGGGCGGACGGGAAGCCGGCCTGTTCGGTCTGCTGGTGTCGCTGGTCCGCACCCTGCCCGTAGTTCCAATGTTGTTACCACGACCGCATGTGCAGCCGGTGCACATCGACGACTTGGCCGCAGCGATACTCGCTGCCATTGCCAGGCCCCAACTGGCGGGCGAGTGTATCGCCGTCGCCGACGAGCCGATCTGCTTCGACGAACTGCTGATGCAGATAGCGCATTACCGTTTGCACCGCCGCCGGGTGCGCGTCCCTGTGCCGGTCGCGGTTTTGCGCTTTGGGCTTGCTGTCGCCCATCGGCTTCTCGGTCCGCGCTTGTCGCCTGAGCGGCTGGATTCCCTGACGCGATTGCCCGCGCTCGATGCTGGACCCGACCTTCGCCGCCTCGGCATCGTATTACGGCCGCTCGCCCAGGCACTCGGTCGCCGTAGCAGCGCGCGGCGCGTTTTGCTGCAGGAAGGCAGGACGCTGACCTGCGCCACCGTCGCGCGCCCGCCAGGCAACGCGCTGCTTCGCCGCTATGCGCGCCTGATGCCCCTTCTGGAAATGCCTCGTGCGCTGGATCTTCCAGCGAGCCTGCTGATGTGTCCGGCTGCTTTGGCAGCGCTGGACGTACCTGCGCGCAGGCGCGCATCGCAACGGGGCGATTTGTCCTGGCGCATGGACGTGGTGAGCAGGCTCGCCGAAGCCGATCTGCAGTGGGCCGACGCCTATCTGCCGCGTCCCGGCCGCGCCGGATGGCTGCGCGCCGGCAGCGATTTCGCCCGAGCGGGGATTCGCGAATTGCAGGTGCGCCTGCTCGCACCCTGGGCAAATCGCATCGCCCGGGTTCGCAAGTGAGCGGCCCTGATCCGGTCATCATCGTTGGCGCTGGTCCGGCTGGCACCAGCGCCGCCTTGGCGCTGGTGGAGCGCGGCATCCCGGTGCGCGTGCTGGAAGCTGGGACCGCTGCGGTAAAGCTGCCGCCGGCAGGCAACTACCTCGACCTGCGTTTCCGCGACCCCGAGCAATGGCTCTGGCAGATCGGCGCCAGCGGCGAGGCGTTGCAGGCGCAGGCAACGGCTTCACCGAAACTTCGCGTACCGGGACTGCGTCCGATCTTCCAGGGCTATGCGGAAAGCAACCGGCTGAAGCCGGAACCCGGATTCCATCTCGTCGGTGCACTCGCCCCGGGTGGACTGTCGAACGCCTGGGGTTGCGGCGTCGCATCGTTCGACAACGACGAACTCGGTCCGCTGGCAAGCGAACGCGCGGCGATGCAGGCTTCCTATTCTCGCGTGGCGACCCGCATGGGCATCAGCGGCGCCAACGACGACTGCTTGCGTGACGTGGTCGGACTGGATGCTTACGCCGGCCCTGCGCTGCCGCTGGATTCGCTGCACCAGCGTCTTTGGGACCGCCGTGGCCGCGTCGAGCGGATGGACGGCTTCGCCCTCGGTCGATCACGCGTCGCCGTGCTTGGTGAGCCACGCAGCGACCGTGCCGCTTGCGACCTTTCCGGCAGTTGCCTGTGGGGATGCGCCAACAAGGCCACTTGGTCGGCTGCACTCGACGTGGCGACTCTGCGCCGGCACCCACTAGCCCGCGTCGAGTCCGGCATGCATGTCCAGGCATTGAACCCGGACGGAGACGGCGGCTGGTGGGTCGATGCCGACAGCGCGGCGGGGCCGCAACGTTTCCATGGCCGCAATGTCCTGCTGGCCGCGGGCACCATCGCCAGTACCCGACTGGCGTTGGTCGCGCTCCCTGACCCACCGCGACGGATCCGTCTGCAATCCAATCCGATGGCCGCCTTCCTGCTTTGGCTGCCGGGCGCGCTGGGCACCGCACGCACGCCGTCCTTCGGCCTCGCGCAACTTTCGTTCACGGCGTCGACACCGGACGACGGCCCCGCTTTCGGCAACACCTTCTCGACCTGCGGCCTGCCGGTCGGGGAATTTCTCGCGCATCTACCGACATCGCGCCGTGCCGGCCTTCCCCTGCTGCGCGGGCTGCTGCCATCGACGGTGGTCGGCAACGTCTTCCTGCCCGGCGAGCTTTCCGAGCACAGCGTCGGATTGAATGCCGACGGTTCGCTGGGTATCGAAGGCGGTGCCAGTTCACGCTTGCCTGAGGCCGTGGCTTCGGTTCGACGGACACTGGCCGTCGGCTTCCGGCGACTGGGTGCATGGATGCTGCCGGGCAGCTTCGTGGTGGGAGCCACCGGCGCCGACCTGCACTATGCGTCCACGCTGCCAATCCGTATTCGTCCGGCCCGGCACGAGTGCGACCTCGACGGGCAGATCGCCGGCTTGCCGGGCGTCTATGCGGTGGACGGTGCCAGCCTGCCGCTGCTGCCTGCCAAGGCGCATACGTTGACGCTGATGGCCAACGCTGACCGCATTGCCCGCAAGCTGCAGGCCTGAACCACAACCCGCCCGGCAGGCGGGTCGCCGTCAGTCGTTGGCCTGGGATTGCTTGAGCAGATAGAGGCGCTGGTTGCCAAACGAGCGCTCGCTGGCGTCGGGAACGACCAGTTGTGCCGCCTGCGGAGCCACGATCCAGCGCACGCCCGCTGGGATATCTTTCGCAGCGACGACCTGGCCGTTGGATGCCGCACGCACGAACTGCGGATGGTCCAATCCCATCAACAGGTAAGGCGCCTGCCCGTAACGATCCAGGGTCAAGACAAGGCCACTGCCGGTTGGCGCATCACCCAGATAGGTCTCGATGGCATCCGCCGCGGCGACGGTGGACCGGTTGGATTCGACATGGAAGTCGAGCCATCGCCACATCTGTGTGTGCGATGCCAACGCCACGACCAGCACGAACGCCATGTAGCTCAAGCGCGCACGGACACCGCAGGCCTGCGCGAGATAACCAAGGATGCCGGCAAGCAGGATCACCCACACTGTCCATGTCGACGCACCGGTGAAACCCCAGTAGTGCAACGAAGGGCCGAACAGTCCGAAAGCATCGGGGTAGTCCCACGGAAAGATCTTGTACAACCCACGCCCGACGAAGACGAACGCCACCAGCGCGGCCAGGCCGAGCAACGGCACCAGCCTCCCCGGCCGCTGCGCCACCGCCCACACCGAACAGCCGAGCAGCAGCGGCAATAATGGAGCCAGGTAACGACCATGCAAGCGGAACTTCTCGAAGTCGCTTAGTTCGCCGGCCGAGCTGGTAAAGATCGCGATCATCGCCAGGAAGGCGAGCAGCAGCAACGCCACATAGAGCGCGAAATAGCTCGAATCGGGCATCTCGTCGACCGGGCTTGATCCGGATTTCGCCCGCCATGCCTGCCCCATCAACCGACCGCTGGAAGCGGCAACGAACACCAGCCCGGGCGCGAACAGCGCCAGCAACAGCCAGAGGTGGCCACCGGCGTAGTCGACGAAGCCGGTCAGATTGGCGAGCAGGAAATCGACGTCGAAGATCCGTTCGACATAGGACCGGTAGAACGACGCAACCACGTCGCCGCCGGCCGCGCGGTTGCCTGGCGCCAGCTTGGTGATCGCCATGATGAAAAACGCCGACAGGCCGAAGTACCAGGCGGCGCGCCCGGCGGCGCGCGCCAAACGACGCGGGAGCGCGCCCTCACGCTGCAACATTCCCGTGGCGAACCAGTACAGACCGCAAGCGCAGATCAACGCAGCCGCGTGGGGCTTGATGAGATAACTGAGCGCACTCAATGCCGCTGCGGCCGCGATGCTTCGATAGGAGGGCTTCCGGCCGGCCATGGCCACCATCAGGGTGACCAGGTACACGGAGACCTGGAACTCGACCTCCGGCAGCAACGTCGTCGCATAGAACGAGACCGGCATCAGCAGGTAGAGGATCGCCGAATACAGCGCGCTCCTTCGATCGAACACGCGGGCGAAGATCCCGTAAAGAACGAACGCGCCAAGCACGAACAGCAGCGAGTTGAACAACCTCCCCACCGACCCCGCATCCTGATGCGAGACCGACTCCCAGCCGCTGTACAGCAGCGGGTACACCTTGTTCCCGACCGCCTGCATGCCCGGGTCGAACTGGAAGATGGTGCCGGCATCGTCTGCGAATTTGGCGGTACCGAAGTACGCGTACTCGTCGCTGCCCATGATCGGCGACCCGGTCGTCACCACTCGCATCGCCAGCAGTGCGAACACCACGAAGACCGCAGCCAGCAGCGACCGCGGCACATTGGCGAAAAGCCGAATTAGATTCATGGGAAGAGAATTCAACGCAGGCCGAAGGGATGCCGGCAAGATGTCATGCGGCACGACACGAGGTGTCGTGCGGCATGACCGCGATCACTTCAGGACGACTGCACGACCGTTGTCGCAGATGGTCTCGGTGCCGCCGTCCTGGAAAGTCAGCCTCAGGGAATACTGGCCGGGCGGCAGGCCCGCGGCATCGACCTGTGCGGAGAATCCGCTGTTGAGCAGCTTCTCGGACCCGCCGCGTGCGGCCTGCACGTCGGGGCGGGCGACCGTCCGCGGCAGCGCAATCTGCCAGACCCTGCCGTCGCCCGAGGTCGAATAGGCGCGCAGATCAAGCTCAGCCGGTGCCGCCTTGGCCTTGTCGTCGATTGCCCAACCGCTTACAGCGAAGACGCGCTTGTCCGATTCGATCGGTCGCCCGTCGGGCACCACGGTGCCGGCGATGGATTCCAGATTGCACGCATCCGACAGCGCCGGACTGGCCGCGACCTGCTCGGCTTTCAGCTCCGCAAGCGCGATGGGCTTTTCGACGACGACGGGCGCGGTGGCGGCGGCGCTGGCAGTGGCAGTCGCGGCGGCAGTCTGGGCCGGATCGACGCGATTGCAGGCCACGGCGCTGACACAGATCAGAGCGAGAACTACGGGGCGCATGGAATCTCCATTAGGGGGTGTTTAGCAGCAAGGCAGTGTGGCCAGTGCGGTCGGTAACCGCCGGCTCAAAGGCCAGGCGAAAGTAACAACGCCCTGCCAGGCGAAACGTGGCGCGAAGGACACGCACCCCATCCAGGCCGCCCTGAAGGAAGGTACACGTTGCACAGTCAACCGACCCGGCCGTACACGACCGAATGAGGAATCGTAGCAAGGGGAAGGCCTGGTGGCTAACGCCGCAGGCCTGGCCCGATGTTTTGGCGCGATAGCTGCCGATCACTTCTGGGCGGCGAACACAATCGGCCAGGTATGGCCGTCGGGGTAAGGGCAACCATTGCTCAAGACGCCTTCGGCCGGGTTGAAGGCCAGCCAGAGTTGTGGCTGGCTGAATCCCGCCTCTTTCATCATCTCCAGCAGATCCCAGCCAAACTGGGTAAACACCAGCGCACCACCACCATCGACCGGGTTCCCGTGATAGCAGGGCGGCAAGTCGTGCTGGAGGGCGCCATCGATCACTCGGGCGCGAACGATGGATGAATCCAAGCCCTCATAAAACGGGCTGGAGAACAGCAGCCACCCGCCCCGTTTGAGTATGCGGTGACACTCCCTCAGCGCCTGCACCGGATCAGGAACGTGCTCGAGCACATCGAAATGCATCGCTAGGCCGAGCGAGCCCGACCGGTAGGAAGTCCGCGCCAGGCTTTCATGGCGCACCTTTTCCGTGCCCACTGTGACGATATCCCCCGAGGCGCGGTCGTGGCCCAGGTATTCGCTGCCTATTAGCCCGGGTATTCGCGAGCGCATCGGCCCGAACAGCACCGTCAACTGTTCGAACACCGCCGCCCTTGTCAAATTCTGCTGGCCTTGCAGCAATGCGTCGATGGCAGCGAGGATTCCGCGCATGCGAGCGTTGAGGCCGCACTCGCAGAGCATGCCCTCGATCAAGTTGGCCCAGTCGTCAGAAGCGGGCTGGACGAAGCTGCCCCAGCGGCCACACCCCCGGCAATAGCCCCGAGCGACAGAAGTCGCCCGAACCTGCTCCTCCAGCAACATGGCCTGGCCTTCGAGCGTGGCGATCGCCTGCTCGGCCTGCGCACGTCCACTGAACCGGTAAACACCAGGCCCCTGCGTGATAACAGGCGCCCTGCGGCCAACACTACGTAGACCCCATTCCATTCCTGCTCCCCCATGCCCGTCCGGTGCCAACGACCACGCGCCGACAACCGATCACGGACGCGACTTTCGGTATCATACGATGTGCCGCTTTTCCCGCCACCGCCCCGGAGTTCTGTGATTCGCACCGCTGTTTCGCCAAGCCGCAGCCACCCGACATCCCTGAAGGAAATGTTTCATTCCGCCTGGAAACATCGCTCCTTGATCAGGGCGCTCGCCTATCGCGAAATCGTCGGCAGGTACCGGGGCTCCACCTTCGGCGTGGCCTGGTCGATCATCAACCCGCTGGTGATGCTGCTCATCTACACGTTCGTCTTCACGTCGATCTTCAAGATGCGCTGGGGCTCCAATGCAACGGCTGCGACACCGTCGGATTTCGCGCTGATGCTGTTTGCCGGCATGCTGGTATTCGCGTTTTTTTCCGAATGCCTGACGCGGGCCCCATCGTTGGTCTTCGGGAACCCGAATCTAGTCAAGAAGATCGTTTTCCCGCTCGAGATCCAGGCCTACGTGACCGTCGGCGCCGCGCTTTTCCAAACCGCCGTCACCCTCGTGATTCTGCTCGGGGCGATTCTGGTATCCAAGGGAGCGCCGCCGCCGACCGCACTGCTGTTGCCCGTGGTCCTGCTGCCACTGTGCTTCATCAATCTCGGCGCGATCTGGATCCTGTCCTCGCTGGGAGTGTTCCTGCGCGACATCGGCCAGATGGTCGGACACTTTGTGATGATGTTCATGTTCCTCTCACCGATGTTCTACCCGGTGACCGCGGTCCCCGAGAAGTTCCGCACGTTCTTCTTCCTCAATCCGCTTACCTTCCTGATGGAACAGACACGTCACGTTCTGCTGATTGGACAGGCTCCGGACTGGCTCCAACTGGCCCAGTTCACCGCGGTCAGCATCGTGTTTGCCTGGATTGGCTTCTGGTGGTTCCAGCGCACGCGACGGGGATTCGCCGATGTCCTCTGAAATCTCCATCAGCGTCGCCGGTGTCAGCAAGTGCTACAACGTCTACAGCAATCCGGCCGATCGGCTGAAGCACGCGCTTTATCCCAAGGCTGCGTCGGTGGCGGGGATGGTTGGAGCTCGCGGCATTTCCCACGGGCTCAGGGCGCGCCGCACCCATCGCGAATTCTGGGCGCTGCGTGACGTGAGTTTCGATGTCCACCGCGGCGAAACCATTGGCATTGTTGGCCGCAATGGCTCCGGCAAGTCCACCCTGCTGCAGATGATCGCCGGCACGCTGAATCCCACCTCCGGAGACATCAGGGTCTCGGGCAGGCTGGCCGCAATGCTCGAACTCGGCTCCGGCTTCAATCCGGATTTCACCGGCATCGAGAACGTGCAGCTCAACGCAGCCGTGTTGGGCCTTACGCCGGACGAGATCGACCAGAAGATGGACGCGATCCTCGATTTCGCGGATATCGGCGATTTCGTCGAGCGTCCGGTCAAGACGTATTCCAGCGGCATGATGGTGCGCCTGGCCTTCGCGGTCCAGGCGCAGGTGGATCCGGACATCCTGATCGTGGACGAGGCACTGGCCGTCGGCGACGCACGGTTCCAGGCCAAGTGCTTCGCCAGGCTGGAGACCCTGAAACGCGCCGGCACGTCGATCCTGTTCGTTTCGCATTCGACCGAACAGGTGGTCAGCCACTGCGACCGCGCGATCCTGCTGCACGATGGTACCGTTCATCAGAGCGGCTTGCCCAAGGACGTCGTACACACGTATCTGGACCTGCTTTTCGGCAAAGGACGACAGGCCAAGGTAAACGGCAGCCCGGACCCGTTTGACGACGGCGCGAAACTCGCGTTGACCAACGGCGACACCGCGCAAACACAGGGGGACGCGTTCCAGACGCGGCCGAATTACAACCCGTATGAGTTCCGCTGGGGAGACGGCGCGGCCGCGATAAGCGATTTTCGCCTGGTTACTCCCACCACCACCAATCCATCCCGAATTGAAGCGGGAACGCCGCTCGTGCTCGAACTGGGCGTGCGCTTCCTCCGGCACGTGCACCGCCCGATCTTCGGCATGACCATCAAGTCAAAAGACGGCATCACCGTCTTCGGGACCAATACCGAACTCAAGGCAGCAAACTCAACGGGGACGTTGGGCGAAGCCGGCAGCCTGGGCCATGTGCGCTTCGCCTTCGATTGCCGCCTTGGCCCAGGCGACTATTTCATCTCGGTTGGCATCGCCAGCCGCGACGGGGACGAGGTCGTGCCGCACGATCGCCGCTACGATTCGATCCACCTGAACGTCGTAAGCGAAGAATTTTTCGGGCTGGCCAAGCTCGATGTGACGATTGACACAATAGAAGCGACTCCATGAAACAGACCAAGCAACTGGCAAGCACGCCCCAGTTCCCCGGATACGTCTATGACGTGACCATGGGCTTCTGGAAACGCCAGAACGAGGAGAGCTTCAGCTACAGCGACGGTGACGATGTCGAGCAGCGCCTGCTGGCGGCAGTGCGCGGCGCCGGTGACAAGAGCCTGTTCTCAACCGAGCTGGCGCCGCATCAGACGGACTGGGCATCCACTTATCACCTGAGCCCGACCCGGGCTAACTTGCTGCGTCCGCTGGAGCGCGTGCTCACCGGCGCAAGCGTGCTGGAGGTCGGCGCGGGGTGTGGCGCCATAACGCGGTTCCTGGGCGAAGTTGGCGCCAACGTCACGGCGCTTGAAGGCAGCGGCCGTCGCGCTGCGATCACGGCTGCGCGCTGCCAGGACCTGGACAATGTGACGGTGGTGAGTGATCGCTTTGACGCCGCCGATCTTCCGCACAAGTTCGACGTGGTCACCCTGATCGGAGTGCTCGAGTACTCTCGGATGTACACGGCCGGGGAGGATCCCGTCCAGGCCACGCTCGCCAGGGCGCTGAAGCTGCTGAACGACGATGGCGTGCTGGTGGTGGCCATTGAGAACCAGCTCGGATTGAAATATTTCGCTGGGATGAGCGAAGACCACCTGGGCCGCCCCATGGCCGGAATCGAAGACCATTACCGCGAGGACGGCGTGGTGACCTTCGGCAAGGTCGAACTGGAACGGCGCCTGAGCAATGCTGGATTCGCGCGCAGCGAATTTGCCCTGCCCTTCCCCGACTACAAGCTGCCGGTGTCGGTGGTCCTCCCCAGTGGATTGCGCGACGAGAGCGTCTTTGCCGCTTCGAGTATCGCCGGACAGGCCGTGCGCGCCGACCGTCAATTGCAGCACGACACGCTGTTCTCGATGAGCCAGGCCTTCAACGTGCTTGGACGCAATTCGTTGCTGACGGATCTTTCCAACTCGTTCCTGGTGCTTGCGGGCAAGTCGCATGCTTCGCCGACATTCGCCGAGGCCGCACCGGACGTACTTGCGGCGCATTACGCAAGCGGCCGCCTGCCCAGCTTCACCAAGGCCTCGGAGTTCGTCGGTGAACGCGACCACATCCGCGTGCGCCGCTCGCGCCTGTGCCCGCTGTATTCCCCGAGCCCATCCCTGCTGATCACGCAGACGCTGGAGGACGAAGACTATATCCCTGGGGTGCATTGGGGCCAGGCGCTGGAAGCGATCGTGTCGCGGCCGGGCTGGACTAGCGATGACGTCGCGCAATGGCTGGAGGTATGGCTGCGCGCGCTGCTCGATGTCGCCGGCATCGACGCGAACAGTCCGCTGAATCTGGGCGCGCAATTGCCGGGCAAGTGGTTCGATGCCACGCCACGCAATCTCATCCTCGGCAAAGACGGGCCGACGTTCTTCGACCTGGAATGGATTTCGCAGGTTCCGCTGACGCTTGGATTCCTCGTGTTTCGTGGACTGTCCGATGCGCTGGTTTCGGCGTCCCGGATCGCTCGCCCGGCCCAGCCCGAACTCGCCCACATCCCCACCCTGATCCGGGCTTCGCTGCGCAAGATGGGCGCAATCATCACCCAGGCGCAGATCGAATCCCATTACGACGCAGAGGCATCCTTCCAGGACGAGACCTTGGGCATCATCCGGCGCGCCCCGCTCAAGAACTCCATGGATGCCTACTACCTGTGCATTGCACCGGAAGTGGGTGCACTGCTCAAGGAAGGCAGCACCGCCATTGCCGAGGCAAGCAGGCTTTCGGTCGAACTCGACGGATTGCGTGAAGCACGGGACCACGCGCTGCAGCAGCTCGAGGCAGAGCGGCAGCACGTGCACCAGCTCGAACTGCGCGTGGGCGAGATCGAAGGCATCCACGAGTCTACCCAGTCCGAGCTGGCAGTACAGAGTGCCGCGGCCCATCAGCTCAACGCGGAACTGGCGCAGACCCGTACCGAGCACGAACGGGAATTGATGGTCCGCGTGCAGCAGCTCAACGAGGAACTTGCGCGGGCCCATGCCGAGCACAAGCAGGAGCTTCAGGTCAGTGTGCAGCAGCTTAACGCCGAGCTTGCGCAGGCCCGCGCCCTGCATGAGCTGGAGCTGCATGCCCGGGCACAGCACGAACTGGAATTGCTGCAGCGAAGCCACGCGGAGGTCGAGTCACATCGCGCGCACGCCGAGTCCCTGCGCGTCGAAATTGAGGCGAAGGAGTTCGAGATCCACCGCTTGTGGGGCCTGCTCGATGAAGCGAGCGGCACGGGCAAGCATCTCGAGCAGTTGCACAACGACGCCAATCAGCGGCTTGCTGACCTGCATATGGCGCTATTGAATGCTCGCGACACCGAAGCACTGGCGGCGCACTTGACCGCGCGCTTGATGCAGATCGAAGCGTCCAAGAGCTGGCGATTCACGGCACCACTGCGCTTCGCCATCGAGCAGGCCCGCCTGGCTCGCTCCACCGCAAGGCACTTGGCCTATCGGATCGTCGAAAAGATCTACCGCGCCCTGCCGCACCGCTTCGCCCTGCAGGCGAAGGGGGCCATCTTCAGCAGCACCGGCGGCTTGCTCAGCCGGACGCGCGCCTACCAGCGTTGGCGCGCGGAGCTGAATATGCGTGCCCCAGCTCCGGTCGTAACCGTAACGGCCAACGACTTCGTTCCGGCGACCGGCGCAGTCGTCCCGGAGCTCTGGCTCGCGGACGGCCACCGCGAATGGAGTGATTACCGGCTGGTGCGCGATCGCATCGACGCGGAGTTCGCTCAGCGCATCGCTGCGCGCAAGCCGCCCAAGCCGCGGCGCCTGATCGAACTGGGCAACAAGGACGTGCTGCAGGCCGCGCGCGCCATTCGCCTGCCGGACCCGACGATGGCGCCGGACGTATCGATCCTGGTGCCTGCCTACAACCATCTGACCACCACGCTGGAGTGCCTGGGCTCCATCGCCGCCAACGTCGATGCCAACGGCCCCACTTTCGAGGTGATTGTTGCCGACGACGCTTCGACCGACGAGACGCCGCGCGTATTGGCGGAGGTGGGCAACCTGAGGGTCGTGACCCAGCCCAGCAACGTTGGCTTCCTCCTCAACTGCAACTCGGCGGCCCAGCAGGCCCGGGGCAAGTTGTTGCTGTTGCTCAACAACGATGTCCAGGTGACTCAAGGCTGGCTGACAGCCCTGGTTGAGTGCTACCGGTCTGATCCCTCGGTCGGTGCCGTCGGCCCGAAGATCGTCTATCCGTCGGGCTGGCTGCAGGAAGCCGGCACCAGCCTGCACCGCGACGGCACTTCGGAGATGCTGGGCCTGAACGACGACCCTGGCCGTCCGCAGTACAGCTACACACGCGACGTCGACTATTGCAGCGGGGCCTGCCTGCTGATGAGCTTGGATGACTTCAACGACCTGCATGGTTTCGACACTCGCTACGCTCCGGCGTACTGCGAGGACTCCGACCTGTGCATGCGGCTGCGCGAACGAGGCAAGCGGATCGCCTATTGCGCCGAAAGCACGGTGGTCCACCACCTCAGCCGCACCTCGGACGGCCTGCAGAATGACTACAAGCTCAGCTGCATAGCCGCGAACGTGGAGCAGTTCACGCAGCGCTGGCGCGCCAACCTGGATCGAATGGACGATGTCCGCACGATCGCCTTTTATCTGCCGCAGTTCCACCCGATTCCGGAAAACGATCTGTGGTGGGGAACGGGGTTCACCGAATGGACCAACGTCTCCAAGGCCAGGCCCAACTTTGCCGGCCACTACCAGCCGCGCATGCCCGCCGAGCTCGGCTACTACGACCTGCGCCTGACCGAGGTGTTGGAGCAGCAGGCCGAGCTGGCCCGCCGGTACGGTATCGGCGGCTTCTGCTACTACTACTACTGGTTCGCCGGAAAGCGACTGCTTGAGCGCCCCATCGAGCAGATGCTCGAGAGCGGCCGTCCGGACTTCCCGTTCTGCCTGTGCTGGGCCAACGAGAACTGGACCAGGCGCTGGGACGGCAATGAGCAGGATGTGCTCATGGCCCAGCACCACTCCGACGAGGATGATGAAGCGGTAATTCACGACCTCATTCGCTATTTCCGCAGCCCGAATTACATCCGCGTGAATGGAAAGCCGCTGATCCTCGTATACCGGATCACGTTGTTCCCGAACTTCGCGCGTACCGCGTCACTGTGGCGCCAGGCGTGCCGCGATGCCGGCATCGGCGAGATCTACATCGCCCAGGTCGAGTCGTTTGAGCTGGTGACGGCTGGAATCAAGCCGAGCGACATGGGCTGCGATGCCGCGGTCGAGTTCCCGCCGCAGGGCATGGCGAACCCGTACCCCGTGACCGCTCCGCTGCTGAATCCTGAATTCAGCGGCGCCGTAGCGGATTACCGGGAGCTCGCTGCCCGCTATGCCACCCGCGAATTCCCGGCTTATAAGCGCTTCATGGGCACGATGCCCGGCTGGGACAACACCGCCAGGCGGCAGAACAACAGCTACTGCTTCGAGAACGCCACCCCCGGTGCGTTCCAGGCCTGGCTGGAGACAACCATCGCCCGCACCAAGCAGCAATACAGCGGCGATGAGCGGCTGGTCTTCATCAACGCATGGAACGAGTGGGCCGAAGGCGCCTACCTGGAGCCGGACCGCCGCTTCGGTCATTCATTCCTGCAGGCACATGCCAATGCCAAGGAATCCAGCCAGTTGGTCAGGCACGGAAAGTACTCACTCGGATGAACCCTACGATGCATCGCTACTCAACTGTCCTGATCGGTCATCCGTTCGCCCCTATTGGCTGCGGCGAGAGCCTGCGCTGCTCGTATCGGGCCTTCCGTTCGGTGGCGTTGCGCCCGGGCCTACTCGACGTCTATGGAATCCATCCTGCCGAGGACGATGCGCAGCGTGAGTTCGGACCGGCCCTCACCAGGGACCTGGGCGACGTCAACATTTTCTTCCTGAATGCCGACGAGGTGGATGGCGCCCTCGCCCATATGGGCGCAACGCGATCCAGGCCTGGTTACAACATCCTCTACCCCAACTGGGAACTGGCAAAGTTCCCACGCGTCTGGCATTCGCAGCTGGAGAAGTTCGACGAGGTATGGGCGCCGTCGCAGTTCATCGCCGACTCCATCGGTGATTCGGTGAGCGTTCCGGTGTATCACATGCCGGTCGCGTGCGAGGTGGACCTGTCGTCGATGTTGTCGCGCCGCTATTTCGGGATACCGGAAAGCGCGTACACCTTCCTGTTCTTCTTCGACTTCAGGTCGTATTCGACCCGCAAGAATCCACACGCAGTGATCGATGCGTTCCGACAATTGTGCGCAGACCGGCCGGCGGCGAACTCTGCACTGGTCATCAAGGTCAACGGCAGCGAAAACGATCCCGCGGCACTGGCCCGGCTCATGGAAGAGATCCGTCCATTCCGCAACCAGATCATCCTGATCGACGGCACGATCACCGACAGCGAAGTAAAGAACCTGATCCGCTGCTGCGACTGTTTCGTGTCGTTGCACCGCTCGGAAGGTTTCGGCCGGGGTCTGGCCGAGGCGATGTACCTGGGAAAGCCGCTGATCTCCACCGGCTACTCCGGAAACATGGACTTCATGGACGCCCAGTCCGCATTGCTGGTGCCGTTCGACCTGGTCCCCGTGGCGAACGGCGAATACCCTCATCACGAAGGCCAGGTCTGGGCGGACGCCGATGTCGATCAGGCGAGCCGATACATGATGCGCCTGGTGGATGATCCGCGCTGGGGCCGGGAATTGGGCCAGCGCGCAAGCCGGATGGTGCGCTCGCGCGTGGGCTATCGCACCGTCGGAATGTCGTATCGGCGCAGGCTGGCAAAGATCCAGGCGTGAACGTACGCGCAGGGCCCGATCGGGCCCTGCGCGAGTCCGCTCAGGACTTCAGGCGGCGCAAGTCCGCTTCGACCATCATCTCGATCAGCTGCTTCAGGTCGGTACGCGCCGACCAGCCCAGCTTCTGCTTGGCCTTGGCCGGGTTGCCGAGCAGGATGTCGACCTCGGCCGGCCTGATGAAACGCTCGTCGATGACCAGATGCTCTTCCAGGTCGAGGCCGGCATATTCGAAGGCGATATTGCACATCTGGCGAACCGTGGAAGTCACGCCGGTTGCGACCACATAGTCGTCGGCCTTGTCCTGCTGGAGCATCAGCCACATCGCCTCGACGTAATCGCCGGCAAAGCCCCAGTCACGCTGGCTGTCGATGTTGCCCAGACGCAGCTCCTTCTGCAGGCCCAGCTTGATCGAGGCCACGGCATGGGTGACCTTGCGCGTTACAAACTCGATACCGCGCAGCGGCGATTCGTGGTTGAACAGGATGCCGCTGGAGGCATGCAGGCCAAAGCTCTCTCGATAGTTCACCGTCGCCCAGTGGCCCATCACTTTCGCGACGCCATAGGGGCTGCGGGGATAGAACGGGGTTGACTCGTCCTGGCGATCGGCCTGGATCAGGCCGAACATCTCGCTGGTCGACGCCTGATAGAAGCGTGCCTTCGAATTGACGATCCGCACGGCCTCGAGCACCCGAAGGACACCCACGCCATCGACATCGGCCGTCAGCAACGGCTGCTGCCAGGACGTACCGACGAAGCTCTGGGCGCCGAGGTTGTAGACCTCATCCGCGCGCGACGATTCCACGGCGCGGATCAACGAGGACAGATCGCTCAGGTCGCCGTCGATGAAGCGGACCTCATCGGCGATGCCCAACTCACGCAGCCGCCAGAGCGTGTCGGTACTGCGTCGAGCCAGCAGGCCATATACCTCGTAGCCTTTCTCCAGCAGCAGCTTGGCAAGGTAAGCACCGTCCTGTCCGGTAATTCCGGTGATCAGGCCCGCCTTGGGCGTGTGTGTCATTGGTTCTCCTCAGCATCGACAAGAATGTCCATGAGCGTCTGCTCCATGGATATGGAAGGTGTCCATCCGGTATCCGCGCGGATCAGCGAGATATCAGCGCACATGCGGCGCTGTTCGGAAGGTCGCAATTTTTCAAGGTCCTGCTCGATGGCCGGATCGATCCCCTTGATCTGGCACATGCCATGCAGAAGGTCGCGTATCCGTCGTTCTTGGCCGCTGCCAATCACATACGTGCGGCCGACCGTGCCGTAACGAAGCACGCTCGCATAAGCCGCCACCACATCGCGAACGTCGGTGAAGTCGCGCGTGATGTCGATATCGCCCGCCCTGATGATCGGCGCAGCCGCGCCGGCCGCGATCGCCGCGACTTGCCGCGCCAGGGCCGGCAGCACGAACCTGCGGTCCTGGCCGGGACCCACGTGATTGAAGGGGCGCACCACCACGACGTCCATGCCGAAAGAACGATGCCACTGCAGGCACAGCTGCTCGGCCGCCACCTTGCTGACGGCATAGGGATTGCGGGGCTCCGGGTTCCGTTTCTCGTCGACAGGCAGTGCCGTGTCGGGCACCAGGCCGTAGACGTCTCCCGAGCTTACGAAGACCAGCCTTCCGTCGAAACCATTGGCCTGCAGCGCCTGCAACAGGTTCAAGGTGCCCAGCAGGTTGATTTCGATGGTTTCCCGCGGATTGTCGAAGGACTGAGGAACGAAGCTCTGGGCCGCGAGGTGTATGACTGCGTTCGGTCGGGCCGCGGCCACCAGCTCGTTCGTCTGCGTCGCATCACGGATGTCAAACCCCGCGGGCGTGGTGATCAGTTCGCCGCCGCCAAAAATTCCCTCGTCGAATGCGGCAACCAGATGCCGGCCGACAAATCCGCCAGCACCCGTGACCAGGAGGCGAAGATCGCCCGACGCATTAACCATTGGCCAGTGCCGTCGACAATTCGTTACGCAGGTCCTCCAGATCCTCGACCCCTACGCTCAGGCGCACGAGATTGTCGCTGATGCCCAACGCTGCCCGACGATCCGGCGGTACCGAGGCATGCGTCATGATCGCCGGATGATTGACCAGGCTTTCCACGCCGCCCAGCGACTCGGCCACAGTAAACAGCTCGCATCGCTCCATCATGCGGCGGGCCGCGGCTTCGCCGCCCTTGACATAGATGCTCACCATTCCGCCGAAGCCATCCATCTGGCGCTTCGCCAACTCATGCTGCGGATGCGATTTCAGCCCCGGATAGATGACCTTCTCGATCGCCGGATGCGTTTCCAGCCACTCGGCCAGCACTTGGGCATTCTCGCAATGCGCCTTCATGCGCAGGTGCAGCGTCTTCAGGCCACGCAGCGCGAGGAAGCTGTCGAAGGGACCCTGCACGCCGCCCACTGCGTTCTGCAGGAACGTCATCTTCTCCGCAATTTCGTCGTCGTCGCCGACGACGACGATGCCGCCCACCATATCGGAATGGCCGTTGAGGTACTTGGTGGCCGAGTGCATGACCAGATGCGCGCCCAGTTCGAGCGGGCGCTGCAGGATCGGCGAGCTGAAGGTGTTGTCGACGGCGACGATCAGCCCGTGTTTGCGGGCGATCGATGCGATCTGTTCGATGTCGACCAGTTTCAGCAACGGGTTGGTCGGGGTTTCGATCCAGACCAGCCGGGTGTTGGGGCGGATCGCGGCTTCGAAGGCCGCGGCGTCACTCAGGTCGACCCAGCTGAAATCCATGCCGGCGGAGCGGCGGCGTACGCGCTCGAACAGACGATAGGTGCCACCGTAAACATCGTCCATCGCGATGACGTGGCTGCCGCTGTCGAACATCTCCAGCACGGTGGACGTCGCGGCGAGTCCGGACGCGAACGCGTACCCACGCGTGCCGCCCTCGAGGGCCGCGATGCAGCGCTCGTAGGCGAACCGGGTCGGGTTGTGGCTGCGTGAATACTCGAACCCCCGGTGCTCACCCGGACTACTCTGGGCATAGGTCGAGGTGGCGTAGATCGGCGGCATGACGGCGCCGGTACTGGGGTCGGGCGACTGCCCGCCGTGGATGGCCAGGGTGCCCAGGCCGGGCTTGTGCCCACCTTCCGAATGTCGGTCACTCATGGATCTGCAGCCTTCCTGTTCCGCTAGCATGAACGGTCGTTGATTCTAGCATCCGACATGAATTCTTCCCGGCGACTGCCGCCCGATTTCAGCGAGAGTGCAGCCTATCCGCTGTATGCGATCGACCCGGCGCAGGACCGCGCGTGGGTGCTGCATTTCGAACGCGAGGACTATGCCCGCGCCAGCTTCCTCGACCAGCGGGCACTCCGGCACCGGGAAATTTCCGGCTGGACGGTTTCCGGCGCGGAGCTTTCCGCCGCATTGCAACCAGCGGCTTCGCTGGATCGCCTGCATTGGCTCTTCCACATCGGGCATTGCGGTTCGACGCTGGCCAGCAGGCTGCTTGACCTGGTCCCGGGAACACTGGGTCTGCGCGAACCGTTGCCGCTGCTGACCCTCGCGCATGGACGCGGCCAGCCCATGGCGAGTCCATGGTTGTCGGCCACCCGACACTTGCTCGCGCGCGGCTTCACCGAGACGCGTGCGGTGGTCGTCAAGCCGACCAGCGTGGTCACGACCCTTGCCGACCAGCTGCTTCCCGGCACCGGTCAGGCTTGCCTGCTATGGGTGGACCTCCAGACCTGGCTCGCCACCATGCTCAGGGGCACGGATCTGGTGCAGGGCACGCTGGCGACCGAAGACCTGCGTCTTGCCGGGATCGACACCAGCGAACCGCCCCACGGGCCGGGGGCTCGACTGGCGCGTTTGTGGCTGGCGGAGCAGCTTCGCTGGTCCCGCTTCAAGCAGCGCAGCGAGTTCGCTCCACGCCTGCTCGACCTGGACTTCGCGGGATTCCTGAAGGATCCCGCTGCCGGCACCCGCACCCTAGCGGGACATTTCGGGCTTGTGGCTCCGGAAGACCTGGATGCACGCATTGCGGCATCCGGCGTTCTTGGTCGCTACGCAAAGAATGCTTCCCAGCCCTTCGACGCGCACGCCCGCCGGCACGAGTTGCGGCAGGCGTCGGAGCGCCATGCGGCCGATATCGCCGAGGGCCTGGCATGGGCCGGCCGGGAACTCGGTCGACAGGAAGCAACCGGACTGGAAGCGAGGCTGCGGCCCGCCGCCTAACCGCTCAGGACAGGAATGTCGTTACCGCGTAGCGGATACCGCGGTCGACCGGGAGCACTTCGTGCAGCAGGCCGCATGAGAACACCAACGCGGTTCCCGTCGCCGGCGAGTAGCGGTGCGGCCCGAACTCGGGATAACGGAACTCGCCCCCCGCATAGTCGCCATGGTTGAGGTTGACCGATAGCGCGAACCGCCTGTGGGCGACATCGGGGGTGTCGTTGTCGCGATGGGCACGAAAGTAACCAGCGCCTGCCGGATACGAAAGCAGCTTGAAGGAATCGCGCCGGTTCACCGGGAAATTGAAGACCCTGGCGATTTCCGGCAATGCGCGACGCATCACCCGCTCATGCATGCGCGCCTCGAGTGCGGGATCGCGCGGCGTACTTTCGCGCCGTTGCTTGATCGATGGGTCCAGTTGCAGCGTTTGCGCGCCGCCTTCCATCACCAGGACGCGCGAGACTTCGCCGCCCGCGCAATCCACTTCGAAATGACGGATCAGCTCCCGGCACAGGTCGCGCTCGAACACATCGGGGATCTGCAATACGGGGGCGGCGTGCAGCGTGCAGTCGGCGCCAAGCGCCTCGACCATCCTCGCGGGCAATGGCGCATGGGACGATGGCAGGCGTTGCTCCTGCTGCAGGCGCAGGTTGGCATCGGCCAGCCACAGCACGTCGTCTTCGAACAGTTCCAGCCAGCGGGCGTCGGCGCCTAGCGAAAGCCATCCCGCGGCCGTGCCGGGAAACGCCTGCGCTCCAACGCACAACGCCGTAATGCCCTTGGGCACTTCCGGCAGGGACGCCGCCACCGTCGCGGACGAAGGCTTCAGCAGCCATAGCGGGGCGCCCGCGAACTCGGCGTGCAATGTCCGACCGCCATCGCTGCCGTGCAACCGCACATCGGGTACGCGATCGCCCGGCAGCAGGCGCTCGAGTGGTGCGCCCGCCATCACTGCACCCGGCGGCGCAGGTAGTTGAGCAGGTCGATGCGGGTGATCAGGCCGACGAACCGCTCGCCTTCCATCACGATCGCGACATGGCCGCGATCGAAGACCGGCAGCAGCGCTTCGATCGGGGAACGGACATCCAGCTTGTCCAGCTTGCTCACCATCGCCGTCGCCACCGGATCGCGGAAGCGCGATTCGTCGCCGTACACATGCAGCAGGACATCGCTCTCGTCGACGATGCCCACGATGTTGTCGCCCTCCATGACCGGCAACTGGCTCACGTCGTAGAGCTTCATGCGCTGCCAGGCCGTGACCAGCAGGTCGGTCGGGGCGACCACGATCGTGTCGCGCTTAGAGAACGGGCGCGTTATCAGGTCGCGCAGGTCGCCCGTGGGTTCGCGGTCGAGGAAGCCGTTGTCCAGCATCCAGTAGTCGTTGTACATCTTGGAGATGTACTTGTTGCCGGTATCCGGCACCAGCACCACCACTCTCTTCGGCGTCGTCTGCTCGCGGCAGTACTTCAGCGCGGCGGCGAGCAGCGTGCCGGTGGAGGAGCCGCCGAGGATGCCCTCCTTTTCCAGCAATTCGCGCGCCGTGAGGAAACTTTCCTTGTCAGTGATCGCGTAGGCCTTCTTCACCCGGGTGAAGTCGGAGATCTGCGGCAGGAAATCCTCGCCGATGCCTTCCACCATCCAGCTCGCGGACTTGTCGCTGAGCGTGCCGCGATTGATGTATTCCTCGAGGATCGACCCGACAGGATCGGCCAGGATCAGCTCGGTGTGCGGCGACTTCTCGGCGAAACAGCGCGACAGGCCGGTCATGGTGCCCGAGCTGCCGCAGCCGAAGACGATGGCGTCGAGGCCGCCCACCTGGGCCATCTGCTCCAGGATTTCCGGACCGGTGCCGAATTCGTGCGCCGCCGGGTTGTCGGGATTGCCGAACTGGTTGATGAAGTACGCACCCGGCGTTTCGCGGGCGATGCGCTCCGCCATGTCCTGGTAGTAGTCGGGATGGCCCTTGGCCACGTCCGAGCGCGTGAGCACGACCTGCGCGCCCATCGCCTTGAGATTGAAGATCTTCTCGCGGCTCATCTTGTCGGGCACCACGAGGATCAGCTTGTAGCCCTTCTGCTGCGCGACGAGTGCCAGCCCGATGCCGGTATTGCCGGCGGTGCCTTCGACCAGGGTGTCGCCGGGTTTGATCCTCCCCGCCTTCTCCGCCGCTTCGATCATCGACTTGCCGATGCGGTCCTTGATCGAACCGCCAGGGTTCTGCGATTCGAGTTTGAAATAGAGCTCGCACGGGCCGGTGTCGAGGCGGCGGGCTTTCACGATCGGCGTGTTGCCGATCAGTTCGAGTACGGAGGCGTGGATGGGCATGGGAATCCTGCAGCCGCCAACCTGGCGGCAATCGCCGGATTCTACCGGGCGCCCGCGCCGGGGCGCAGGTGCGGCCGCGCTGTCGTGATGCCCAGCGCGGGCGACGGCGGTCCGACGAGGAAGGCGCCGCCGCCCGCGTTGGAGTAGCCGGGGCGATGGTTGCGGCCGATCCTGTGCCGGCCGCCACCGCCGGCGATGTCCTCGTGGACTCGCCGGCCATACTTCAGGGATTCGGGGACGTCAGTGGTGTCCCGCGTCGTACAGGCGGACCAGGCGGTCCTTGGCAGCAAGTTTCTCGCGTTTCATTTGACCGAGCGTTGCGTCGTCGACCGGCAATACGCCGAGCTCGGCATCCATCACCTTCTTGTCCAGATCGCGATGGCGCTGATACAGCTGCTTGAATTCGGGATTGGAACGCATCAACGCGTCGATTTCCTGCTGCGGTTGTTCTTCGAACATGGTGCCTCCTTCAACGATTGCCTGTTGCACGGCGTGGTGCCGAGACCCCGGACGCAAAAACGCCCCGGTCGCGGGACCGAGGCGTTGCGTCGGGTGATAACGGGAGCCGGGGACGGCGGATCAGCGGACCGGCTTCACGCAGACCCGCCGCGACCTCTTTTGTGGCGGCGGTGTCCTGCGAAAGGGGCGTTTGCGTCATGGACCGGGCTCTCGACCAAGCGGCTGTGGAACCGCTCGGATAATTGACGCTACTCCTCCCCAACGGCCTCGGCAAGCGGCCGCGGACGAATGGCGCGGCGCATCCCGCCCGCCCCGGTCAATCGAATAAATATTTGATATGCATCACTATTTTGTCGAAATGACCACTTCGACACGGGGCTTGGATTTGGACGTAGAGCCCACGGCCGCGCGCACCTGCTGGCGCGAAGCCCCCGCCTTGACCAGGGCCTCGCGCACGGCTTCGGCGCGTTGCTGGGCCAATGCGCCCTTCGGGTCCATGCCCTCGATGCGCGCCGCGCTGCCACTGGTCGCCTGCAGGTAGGCGGCGAGCGTGCGCACGCTCGAGGCGCCTCGGTCGGTCAGGGTCGCCTTGCCAGCCGCAAACGTGTCGCCGCCCAGGGTGAAGACCTCCCCACGATCGTCCCAGCGCGAAGACGGCAGCTTGCCACCTGCCACGAGCTCGGCTTCCTCGCGCGCCAGCTTGGCTTCGCGCTCGCGCGCTGCCCTCAGCTTGGCCGCCTGCACGTCGCTGACGCCGGCAATGGCGGCTTCCACGTCCTGCATCGCCAGGTCGCTCTGCGCGGCCTGCTGGCGCAGCCGTTCGGCCTCCTCGGCCTGGATCTGGGCCTGCACGCGCAGGCGCTCGGTCTCGGCCCGGGCGGCCTCGGCATCGCGGCGGCTGGCTTCGACCAGCAACTCGGAACGCTCGCGGTCGAGCTGGTCGATATCGCGACGGCTCGACTCGGTGCGCGCGGTGAGTTCGGCGATCTCCACCCGCCGCAGGGCGAGGTAGTCGGCGGCCTCATGCTTGCGGCGGGGGGCCTTCGCCAGCGCGTCCACCGCCTGCTGCGCCCGCAGGCGCTCGAAGGCCCCGAATGCGGTCAGTTGCGGAGCGGCAGCCAGGGCCTGCAGGCGCATCGCGTAGTCGCCCGTAGCGGGCGGTTCGCTGTCGAGCGCACTGGGGCGCATCCCGCCTTCATCGATCTGGAGCCGGCTGCGCAGGTCGCCGATTTCGGAACGGCGCTGGACCAGTTCGGTGCGGGTCTGCGCTGCCCGGCTGCGCGCGTAAGCCAGGTCACCATCCGCTGCGGCCGCCAGGGACAGGGCCAGGGCGTCCTTGTACTTCCGGGCCGTCATGGCCAGCTGCGCCTGGGTCAATTCGTCGCGTGCCGTCGTCAGCTCCTGCGCCGCGTACTGGTCGCCATCCGCGCTGTCGGCCCGGCTGACGGCCTGCTGCGCCGCCGTCAGCTCTGCGTCCGGTGGCTGCGCGGCCATCGCGGGCAGGGCCGAAGCGAGAACCAGTGCCAGCGAAAGTTTCAGGATTTGTGCGAAGCTTGGGCTCATTGGGGATGCCGTGACTGCCGGGGATGGGTATGGCTTCGGCGCGGCCATTGTCGGAAGCTCGCGCTGTGCTTGCAACGGCGCTATTGATAGTTAAGGGGACGGATACATGGACATCGGCTATTTCCTCAAGCTGATGACGGAAAAGAACGCGTCGGACATGTTCCTGACCACCGGCGCGCCTGTGTATATCAAGGTCGAGGGCAAGTTGTATCCGCTCGGCAATACCGGCCTGCCCCCGGGCATGGTCAAGAAGATCGCCTACTCGCTCATGGACGAGGGACAAGTTCCCAACTTCGAGCGTGACCTCGAGCTGAACATGGCGCTGGCATTGGCGGAAGCCGGCCGGTTCCGCGTGAATGTATTCAAGCAGCGCGGCGAAGTCGGCATGGTGATCCGCGCGATCCGCAGCGTGATCCCGTCGATCGAGGAACTCCAGCTGCCGCAGGTGCTGAAGGACATCATCATGGCCCCGCGCGGGCTGGTGCTGATCGTCGGTTCCACCGGTTCCGGCAAGTCGACCACGCTCGCGGCGATGATCGATCATCGCAACACAAGCACCTCGGGCCACATCCTCACCATCGAGGACCCGATCGAATACCTGCACAAGCACAAGAAGTCGATCGTCAACCAGCGTGAAGTCGGCCTCGACACGCATGCCTTCCACAACGCGCTGAAAAACGCGATGCGTGAAGCACCGGACGTCATCCTGATCGGCGAGATCCTGGACGCCACCACGATGGAGGCGGCGATCGCGTTCGCCGAAACCGGCCACTTGTGCCTGGCGACGCTGCACTCCAACAACGCCGACCAGACGCTGGAACGCATCCTCAATTTCTTCAACGAATCCGCGCACAAGAACGTGCTGATGAACCTTGCGCTGAACCTGCGCGCGGTGATCTCGCAGCGACTCGTGGTCGGCAAGGACGGCCGTCGCCTGCCGGCGACCGAAGTCCTGATCAACACGCCGATGATCCGCGACCTCATGCGCCGCGGCCAGGTGCACGAGATCAAGCCGGCGATGGAAGGCTCGTTGCAGGAAGGCATGGAGAGTTTCGACCAGTGCCTGTTCCGCCTGTACAAGGAAGGCCGCATCGAGCGCGAGGAAGCGCTGCGCGCGGCCGATTCGCGCGACGGCCTGGACCTGAAGTTCCGCCTGTCCGAAGGCGGCGACGTACACGACCCCTACGCGGAAGTCTTCACTCCCGCCGGATAACTGGATATGCAGTGCGGAGCGTTGCTCCCGCTGCATGGGAACCGGCGCACCTCGATCGACAGCTTCGCAAGGGCCGCGGATCCGAGTGCCTACGCGGGTTTGTCCGGCTGCATTTCCGGACGCGCCAGGTCGAATGCGGGCAGCTGCAGGCAGGCCTTCTCGATCCGCGCGATGGTAGGGAACTGCGCCACGTCGATGCCGAAGCGGCGCGCGTTGTAGACCTGCGGGATCAGGCAGCAGTCGGCAATGGTCGGCGTTTCGCCCTCGCAGTACTGGCCGGTCGAGAGGTGGTCGTTGAGCATCGCCTCGATCGCCCCGAAGCCCTCGTTGATCCAATGACGCACCCAGACATCGCGTTCGGGCTGCGGCACGTTCCATTCGTGCTCGAAATACTGCAACACGCGCAGATTGTTGAGCGGATGGATGTCGCAGGCGATCGCCAGTGCGAGAGCGCGGGCGCGCTGGCGCGAGCGCGCCGTGACGGGCAGCAGCGGGCGCATGGGCCAGGTCTCATCGAGGTACTCCAGGATGGCCAGCGACTGCCGCAATTGACGGCTGCCATGCTGCAGCACCGGCACCAGCCCCTGGGGGTTGATCCGGCGGTATTCGTCGGTGCGCTGTTCGCCGCCGTCGCGCAGCAGGTGGATGGGCACGATCTCGTAAGGCAGGCCCTTGAGATTCAGGCCGATCCGCACGCGGTAGGCGGCGCTGGAGCGCCAGTACGAATACAGCCGCAACTGATCGGTGATGCGCGCGTCTTCCACGTCCCCTTCCCCTGTACGTCGGCCCGATGGGTCGCCGGGATGACCAACCTTAGCGGGCGCGGCCGACGGCAGTCATCCTTCCGCCGGCCTGCCAGCGCCGCCGGTCAGGCCGACTGGCGCTCGATGCGTTGCTCGATGGCCCCGAACACGTCGCTGCCGTCGCGCGCCTTCATTTCGATGCGCACGACGTCGCCGAACTT
Source organism: Agrilutibacter niabensis (assembly GCA_031457065.1). Taxonomy (GTDB): domain Bacteria; phylum Pseudomonadota; class Gammaproteobacteria; order Xanthomonadales; family Xanthomonadaceae; genus Agrilutibacter; species Agrilutibacter niabensis_A. The sequence goes on along the minus strand of JAVDVW010000002.1, from coordinate 1,341,333 downwards.
CATGAAGGGCGTGATCGGCTTGCCTGTTTCCAGCGTCTCCACGGTCCGGCGCTCGGCGAAGCACGAGGCCCCGAGGCTGGTGTCTTGATTGGCCACCGTGCCGGAACCGACGATCGTGCCGGCCGACAGCGGACGCGTCTTCGCCGCATGCGCCACCAACTGGGCGAAATTGAACTGCATGTCGACCCCGGCCTCGGGCGCACCGAACCATTCGCCGTTGATGTGGGTGAGCAGCGGCAGATGCACCTTGCAGTCCTGCCACGCACCGCCAAGCTCGTCCGGCGTGACGAAGACCGGCGACAGCGCCGAACGCGGCTTGGACTGCAGGAAGCCGAACCCCTTGCCGAGCTCGGCCGGAATAAGGTTGCGCAGGCTCACGTCATTGACCAGGCCCACCAGCTGGATGTGCGCGGCCGCGACTTCCGGCGTCACTGCCATCGGCACATCGTCGGTGACGATCACGACTTCGGCTTCGAGATCGATGCCGTAGTCTTCGCTCACGACGCGCACCGGATCGCGCGGGCCATAGAAGCCGGCGCTGACGGCCTGGTACATCAGCGGATCGGTGTAGAAGCTTTCCGGCACCTCCGCGCCACGCGCACGGCGCACGCGCTCCACGTGGGGCAGATAGGCGCTGCCATCGACGAATTCGTAGGCACGCGGCAGCGGTGCGGCGAGCACGGCCATGTCGAGATCGAAGGCGCCTTGGGCGCTGCCTTCGTTCAATGCATCGGACAGCGCATTGAGGCGAGGCGCTGCATTGGACCAGTCCTCCAGCGCGCGCTGCAGGGTGTCGGCGATGCCGGTGGCCTTGACCGCACGCTTGAGGTCGCGCGACACGACAATGAGGGTGCCGTCACGGCCGCCTTCCTTGAGGGAACCGAGCTTCATCTGTGACTCCGGATTTCTGCGCCGCGGCGCGATAGTTGCAATTGTAACTTAGGCGGAAACAGCGTCGCGCGTGAGCTTATGCCGTACAACGCATGCCGCGAAACCCGCGACGAAATCGCAGGCAACAAAAAACCCGCCTTGCGGCGGGTTCCTTGTGTTTGGCAGCCCCGGATGGATTCGAACCACCGAATGCCTGAGTCAGAGTCAGGTGCCTTACCGCTTGGCGACGGGGCTATGAAGCTGTTTCTGCAGTTCCGAATATTAGCGCTTCGAGAACTGGGTGGCACGACGTGCCTTGTGCAGACCGACCTTCTTACGCTCGACTTCGCGGGCGTCGCGGGTCATGAAGCCGGCCTTGCGCAGCTCGGACTTCAGCGATTCATCGTACTCCACCAGCGCGCGGGCGATGCCCAGGCGGATCGCACCGGCCTGGCCGGTGATGCCGCCGCCGGCGACGGTGATCGTGACGTCGAACTTGTCGCCCGACTTGGTCAGCTCAAGCGGCTGGCGCACGATCATGCGCGCGGTTTCGCGCCCGAAGAACTCGTCGATCGGACGCTGGTTGATGGTGATCTTGCCGTCGCCCTTGCGCAGGAACACGCGGGCGGTGGAGGACTTGCGACGGCCGGTGCCGTAGTTCTGCTGGAGTGCCATGTGTCGTTACCTTAGAAGTCCAGCGGCTGCGGCTGCTGTGCGGTGTGCGGGTGTTCGGCGCCCTTGTAGACCTTGAGCTTGCGGTACATCGCACGGCCCAGCGGATTCTTGGGGAGCATGCCCTTCACGGCGATCTCGATGACGCGCTCCGGATGGCGCTCGAGCGCCTGGCCGAGGGTCTCGGACTTCAGGTTGCCGATGTAGCCGGTGAACCGGTAGTACATCTTGTCCTGCAGCTTGTTGCCGGTCACGGCGATCTTCTCGGCGTTGATCACCACGAGGTAATCGCCGGTGTCGACGTGCGGGGTATAGACGGGCTTGTGCTTGCCACGCAGGCGGCGGGCGAGCTCGGAGGCGAGGCGACCGAGGGTCTTGCCTTCGGCATCGACGACGTACCAGTCGCGCTGGACGGTCTCGTTCTTGGCGGTAAAAGTCTTCATGACTGCTCTACTTAAGGGGTACCTGGTCGGGCTGATTCAGCGCGGGATCCCGTGGATCGACCGGCGGAACTTCGCCTCGCGTTTGGGCGGAACGAAAAGAAGCGGGATCATAACGGCCCTGCCCCGCCACCGCAAGCCCGGGGACCCCGGTGCTAGCATCCGGCCATGCCTGCGGCCCTCCGTCCCGTCACTGCCGCCTCCCCTCCGGACCGGCTGCTGGCGCTGGCCGACCGCTGCGTCCAGTGCGGCCTGTGCCTGCCGACCTGCCCGACCTACGGCCTGGAGCGCGAAGAAGCCGAATCGCCCCGCGGCCGCATCGCCCTGGCGCGGGCCTGGACCTTGGGCACGATCCCCCCGACCGACATTTCCGACAGCCACCTGGACCACTGCCTGGGTTGCCGCAGCTGTGAAGCGGTATGCCCGGCCGGCGTGGAGTATGGGGAACTGCTGGTCGAGGTGCGCACCCGCCAGCGCGCCAGGCGCGGCGCGGACTGGCGACAGGCAGCGATGGAATGGCTGGCGGCGCGCCCACGGTTGCTCGGAGCGCTCCTCAGCCTATACGGCCGGCTATTCCCCGTGTTGCCGAAGTCCCTGCGGCCACTGCCGCGCCCCGGCCGCGTTGCCCGGAAGGCGGCAACGGCCACGCCTTCGATGGCGCCCGCCGAGCCTGTCGCACTGTTTGTCGGTTGCATCGCGCGACCCTATGAAACCGCCGTGCGCGAAGCCGCCGTGCGTCTGTGCGCAGCGGCCGGTGCGCGAACGCACGTTCCGGCAGCGCAGACCTGTTGCGGCGCGCTGCATGCGCACGCGGGCTCGCCGAGCCAGCACCTGGCGGCGATCAACCGCGCCGCGTTTTCCGGCAATGGCACCGTGCTCACGCTGGCCAGTGGATGCCATGAAGCGATTGCGCAGGCGCTATCCGGCGTGGCCGCGACCGTGGACGGCCTGGCGTTCCTGCACCAGCGCGCTGGCGCCATCCAGTTCGCCGAATGCAGGGAGCGCATCGCCTTGCACCTGCCCTGCACCCAGCGCCACGTCGTCAGGTCGGTGGCAGCGCTGCGTGGCCTGCTCGCCCGCATCCCCGGGCTGGAGGTCATCGAATTGACCGCCGGTTACGGCTGCTGCGGCGCTGCCGGCACGCAGATGCTGCTGGACCCCGTGCGCGCTGCCGCCTATCGCTCCCCGCTGCTCGAACAATTCGAACGTAGCGGCGCCACCCGCCTGCTCAGTGCCAACATCGGCTGTCGCCTGCACCTGGCGAACGCGACGGCGAAACCGGTCCAGCACCCGCTGGAATTCCTCGCCGCCTGCCTCGCCTGATCCGGGCGCTAAACTGCGACCCATGAATGCACGCGCCTTTACTCCGTTCGACCGCCTGCTGATCGATGCACAGAACGCGCTGGACACCATCTTCGGTGCCCCGCCCGCGCAGCGCGCGAATCCGGCGATCGGCGAGCCCGACGTCGTCCTCGACGATGCCGAACGCCGCCACGCCGCCGGACTGATGCGCATCAACCATGTCGGCGAAGTCTGCGCACAGGCGCTGTATGTCGGCCAGGCCGCAGTGGCGCGGGACGACGCCACCCGCGCGCACCTGCTCGAAGCGGCCCAGGAGGAAACCGACCACCTCGCCTGGTGCGCGCAACGACTGGATGAGCTGGACAGCCGCCCCAGCCTGCTCAACCCGGTGTGGTATGCCGGCAGCTATGCGATCGGAGCGCTGGCCGGCCTGCGCGGCGACGGCTGGAACCTGGGGTTCGTGGTCGAGACCGAGCGCCAGGTTGAGGCCCATCTCGACGAGCATCTGCAGACGCTGCCGCCGGCCGACGGGCGCAGCCGCGCGATCCTGGAAGTCATGAAGGCCGATGAAGCCCGCCATGCCGACAATGCCCAGGCACAGGGGGCGCGTGCCTTGCCGCAGCCGGTGCCCACCCTGATGGCGATGGCGTCGAACCTGATGAAGACGATCGCGTATCGGATCTGATCCCACTTGCCGCTTTTGCTCGTCACGAGCAAAGGAAGCGCAAAGAAAAGGCCGGCAATGCCGGCCTTTTTCTACACATCTGCACTTCCGGTCAATCGACCAGGTTGCGGCCGTGGTAGAGCTCTTCGATCTCGCGCTTCAGGCGCGCTTCGATCTTCATGCGCTCCTTGAACGACAGGTTCTTGGCCTTCTCCTCGAACAGATAGGTGTCGAGGTCGAACTCCTTCAGGTGCATCTTCGTGTGGAAGATGTTTTCCTGGTAGACGTTCACGTCGAGCATCTCGTAGCGCGACTTGATGTTCTTGGCCAGATAGTCCTGGATCGAGTTGATCTTGTGGTCGATGAAGTGCTTCTTGCCCTTGATGTCGCGGGTGAAGCCGCGCACGCGGTAGTCCATCACCACGATGTCGGATTCCAGGCTCTCGATCAGGTAGTTCAGGGCCTTCAGCGGCGAGATCACGCCGCAGGTCGCCACGTCGATGTCAGCGCGGAAGGTCGCGATGCCGTTATCCGGATGGGTCTCCGGATAGGTGTGCACGGTGATGTGCGACTTGTCCATGTGCGCGACCACGGCTTCCGAGATCACGCCCTTGGCGTCGGCCTTGTCGATGACCGGCTGCTCGGAGATCAGGATCGTCACCGACGCGCCCTGCGGGTCATAGTCCTGGCGGGCGATGTTGAGGATGTTGGCGCCGATGATGTCGGCCACATCGGTCAGGATCTGGGTCAGGCGGTCGGCGTTGTAGGCCTCGTCGATGTACTCGATGTAGCGCTTGCGCTCGTCCTCGGAGGCGGCGAAGCACACGTCGTAGATGTTGAACGAGAGCGCCTTGGTGAGGTTGTTGAAGCCTTGGAGCTTCAGGCGCGGCAGCGGCTTGACCAATGTCTTGTCCAGGTCGGGCGGCGGGGGGCCGCGCTTGCGAGGGCGCGATTATGCGGCAATCGGAACACGGGGGCCAAACCAGCCATGCGCGTGGCGCCGGAAGGCGGCCGTGGCGCTCCCGGGAAACCGGAACTGGGACTCCGGTCGTCATTTCGGTGACCACCAGCGGCAATATCCGGCACTATTTGCCCATGCCCCGGCTTGGCCCTAAGCTCCGCCGGTTCCTAATCAATTCAACTGGTCGATATCCGTGATAGCCCTGCGCAAGACCAATAGCCCGTTGATGCCGGACAGCGCCACCATCGAGCGCTTCCTCGCACACTGCCACCGCCGCCGCTATCCCTCCCGCACCGACGTGTTCCGCCCGGGCGACCCGGCCAACACCATCTATTACCTGATCTCCGGCTCGGTCAGCATCATCACCGAGGAAGACGACGGCCGTGAGCTGGTCCTGGGCTACCTCGGCCCGGGCGAGTTCATTGGCGAACTCGGCCTGTTCGTCGAGAGCGAGCGCCGCGAAGTCGTATTGCGTACCCGCACCCCGTGCGAGCTGGCCGAGATCGGCCACGAACGCTTCTACGACCTGCTGCTGACCCGCCTGGCCACGGACGCCCCGAAGCTGCTCTACCAGATCGGCGCGCAGATCTCGAAGCGCCTGCTCGACACCAGCCGCAAGGCCGGTCGCCTGGCCTTCCTCGACGTCACCGACCGCATCGTCCGGGCGCTGCACGACCTGTCCCGCGAACCGGAGGCGATGAGCCACCCGCAGGGCACGCAGATCCGGGTGTCGCGTCAGGAGCTTTCGCGCCTGGTCGGCTGCTCGCGCGAAATGGCCGGCCGCGTACTGAAGAAGCTGCAGGCGGACGGCAAGCTGCACGCCCGCGGCAAGACCGTCGTCCTCTACGGCACGCGCGACTAAGCAATGGGTAGGCTGGCCGGCTCGTCCACCACGACGGTGCGCATCCGCCCAGCCCAGATCGGCGATGCCAACGACGTCGCCGGCCTGCTCGACGCACTCGGCTACCCCTGCACGCGCGAGGACGCCGCCGAGCGCATCTCGCGCGTCCTGCACGACCCGCGGCTGTTCCTCGTGGTCGCCGAGATCGAGGGCGCGGTTTGTGGGTTGATGTCGCTCGACATCCGCTACTCGATCACCCGTGGCGCCGATCTCGGACGCATCACGGCGCTGGTGGTGTCAGCCAATTGCAGCCGCCAGGGCATCGGCCGCCGGCTGTTGCGCGAAGCCGAGGCCATCGCGCGCCGCGCGCACGTGGCCCGCATCGAGGTCACCAGCAATGTCCGCCGTGAAGCCGCCCATGCGTTCTACCTAGGGTGCGGCTACAGCGAAGGCTCCAGGCATTTCATCAAGCTACTGGGCGACTGAGCACCGCCCGACAGGAAGCGATCCATGCAGTGTCCGAAATGCCACTCGGTGATGGCCCCCGTCATTCACTCGGGTTGCGTCGTGCACCGGTGCACGCAGTGCGCCGGTCTGTGGTTCGAGCCGCTCGACCACGAGCGCCTCAAGGATGCCGCCGCGGAGATCGACACCGGGGATGCCGAGGTCGGCGCCCGGTACAACCACATCGACCGCATCGAGTGCCCCCGGTGCGCGCACTGGCAGCTGATCCGCATGGTCGATGCGCAGCAGCCGCACATCTGGTTCGAGAGCTGCAAGCACTGCTACGGCCGTTTCTACGATGCGGGCGAGTTCCGCGATTTCGCCGACCACTCCCTGGCCAAGTTCTTCGATGATCTGATGACCCCCGAACGCGAGTGAGCCGCGGACGGCCACCGCGCGGGCACGACGGCGCTAGCCCGGAATCGCTTCCCCGCCGCGCTTGCGGCAGCCCCAGTTGAGGATCGGCGTACCGGCGGGCAGCACGCTGCGAAACATCTCCACGCGTCCGGGTTTCGGGTTCACCACCACCGGCTTGCGCGCGGCGCGCAGCAGCGGCAGGTCGGCGCTGCTGTCGGAATAGGCCACGGCGACGTCGTCGCGGAAGCCCGCCTCGCGCAACATCGTCATCTTCATCTCGTTGTGGCAGTGGCGCTTCGCGCCGAGGCCGCCCAGGCGCGGGCCCACCTGCGTGCCAACCACGGGCACGTCCTCGTGGGCGACGAAAGCCAGGATTGCGCGCGCCAGTTCCGGCGGCGCTCCGGTCGCGACCACCACGCGGTCGCCCGCTGCGCGATGACGATGCAGGACATCGATGCCGATGGGCAGCAGGCGCTCCCTGATCTTCCCGGCATGCGTGGCGACATAGCGGTCGATGAGCGTGTCGAGCTCGCGCGGGCGATGGAAGCCTACGGTTCCCGCCCACACGAATGCGCTGACCCCGAAGCGTCGCGTCGGCAGGAAGGCCACCAGCGGCAGGAACAGCGGCAACATCGGCAAAACCAGCAGTCGCCGCCACCAGCTGCGCCGGATCAGCCACGCGAACAGGTGACTACCGGAATCGCCGTCGTACAGGGTGTGGTCGAAGTCGAAGACGACCAGCGGGGCGCCGGCCTGGGCCCTCGGATACTGCCTGCCCTTGACGCTCATGCGGCGAACAGGCGCTTGAGCGCCGCACCCGGATCGGTTTCACGCATGAACGTCTCGCCGATGAGGAAGGCATTCACGCCGGCGGCGCGCATCTTCTTCACGTCGTCACGCAAGGCGATGCCGCTTTCGGTGACGAGGATGCGATCGCGCGGGACCGCATCCTGCAACATCAAGGTTGTGTCGAGCGACACCTCGAATGTGCGCAGGTTGCGGTTGTTCACGCCGATCAATTCGCAATCGGTCTGCAGCGCCCGCTCGAGCTCATCGACGTCGTGGACCTCCACCAACACATCCATGCCCAGCTCGCCGGCAAGATTGGCCAGTTCGACCAGTTGCGCGTCTTCCAGCGCGGCGACGATCAGCAGGATGCAGTCGGCGCCGATCATGCGCGCCTCGTAGACCTGGTAGGGATCGACGATGAAGTCCTTGCGGATCACCGGCAGCCGGCAGGCGCTGCGCGCCTCGCTGAGATACAGGTTGCTGCCCTGGAAGAAATCGACGTCGGTGAGCACCGACAGGCAGGCCGCGCCACCCGCTTCATAGCTGCGCGCGATCTCGGCCGGCCGGAAGTCGGCACGGATCACGCCCTTGGAGGGACTGGCCTTCTTCACTTCCGCGATCACGGCGGCATCGCCGGCATCGAGCTTTTTGCGGATCGCCCTGACGAAGCCGCGCGTGGCCGGCTGGTTCAGCGCGCGCGCGCGCAGTTCCGACAGCGGACGTATGCGGCTGCGCTGTTCGATTTCCTCGGCCTTGCGCGCGAGGATGGTGGTGAGGATGTCGCTCATGGGGGGAATTCTAATGGCCCTGCTGTAACGCTGATGGTGCGCAGCCTGGCGCGATGAAGCGCGGCTGTTCGCCATGGCTGGCCGCCCGCGCGGCATTCATGCGTCTCGGGGATTCATTCCACCGTGGGCGGGCTTTCCATACGCGCGCGCGACCTTGGCCACGCGCAGCTCGAAGTGTTCGTACCAGTGCTTGCGGCCGTGCGCGCGGGTGGCGGCGTGCTCGGCCTGGTACTTCCAGGCTCCGATCGCGGCTTCGCTTTCCCAGTAGGACACGGTGATGCCGAAACCGTCGGCGCCGCGTACCGATTCCGCGCCGAGGAAGCCCGGCTGCTGCGCGGCCAGTTCCAGCATGCGTTCGGCGGCCGCCGCATAACCGGCCTCGTCGTCGCCGTTGCGCTGCGAGGAGAAGATCACGGCGAAGTACGGTGGCTCGGGGAGTTTGGCGAAACCGTTCATGCCTTGCCCCCGGCGAGTTCCCGCGTGATGGCGATGAATTGATCCAGTTTCGCGCGGGCGGCACCGGACGCGATGGCGTCGCGCGCCCTGGCGATGCCGTCGCCGATCGAATCGGCCACGCCCGCCGCATACAGCGCCGCGCCCGCGTTGAGTGCGACGATTTCCAGCGGCAGGCCCGGCTTGTTGCCGAGCGCATCCAGCAGCATCGCCTTCGATTCGACCGCATTGGCCACGCGCAGGTTGCGCGAGGCGGCCATGGCGATGCCGAAATCTTCCGGATGCACTTCGTATTCGCGCACGACGCCGTCGCGCAGTTCGCCCACGAGCGTGGCCGCGCCCAGCGACATCTCGTCCATGCCGTCGCGACCCCACACCACCAGCGCGCGTTGCGCGCCCAGCTCCTGCAGGACGCGCACCTGGATGCCGACGAGGTCGGGATGGAACACGCCCATCAGGATGCTCGGCGCATTGGCTGGGTTGGTCAGCGGACCCAGGATATTGAAGATGGTGCGCACGCCCATCTCGCCGCGCACCGGGGCGACCGCCTTCATTGCCGGATGGTGCACCGGCGCGAACATGAAGCCGATGCCGCAACGCTCGATGCATTGCGCCACCTGCTCGGGCTGCAGCTCGATGCTTGCGCCGAGCGCTTCCAGCACGTCGGCCGCACCCGACTTCGACGAAACGCTGCGATTGCCGTGCTTGGCCACCCGGGCGCCCGCCGCCGCGGCCACGAACATCGACGCGGTGGAAATGTTGAATGTGTGCGCACCGTCGCCGCCGGTCCCGACGATGTCGACGAGATGGGTGCGATCGGCCACCTGGACGGGGCGGGCGAATTCGCGCAGCACGGTGGCGGCGCCGGCGATCTCGCCTACGGTTTCCTTCTTTACCCGCAGGCCGGTCAGGATCGCCGCGGTCATCGTTGGCGACACCTCGCCGCGCATGATCTGGCGCATCAGATCGACCATCTCGTCATGGAAGATCTCGCGGTGCTCGATGGTGCGCTGCAGGGCTTCTTGCGGGGTAATGGGCATTGCGGCTTCTGTTTGCGTGGATTGCTGTGCCGGATTTGCGGGTGGATACCCTTCGCCGCCGGAGTGCGGTTCTATCGCTCGAGGAAGTTCTTCAGCAGCGCATGCCCATGCTCGGTCAGGATCGACTCGGGATGGAATTGCACGCCCTCGACCGGGTGCTCGCGATGGCGCAGGCCCATGATCTCGTCGAACGAACCGTCGGCATTGTCGGTCCACGCGGTGACCTCGAGGCTGTCGGGCAAGGTGTCGCGCGCGACCACCAGCGAGTGGTACCGCGTCGCTTCATAGGCATCCGGCAATCCGGCGAATACGCCCTGCCCGCCGTGGCGGATGCGCGAAGTCTTGCCGTGCATGATGGTCTTGGCGCGGACCACGTCGCCGCCGTAGGCCTGGCCGATGCTCTGGTGGCCGAGGCACACCCCGAGGATGGGTACGCGTGCGCCGAGCTGCTTGATTAGATCCACGGAAACGCCCGCCTCGTTCGGCGTGCAGGGACCGGGGGAAATCACGATGCGCTCGGGCGCCAGCGCCTCGATCTGGGCCACCGACAGCTCGTCGTTGCGCACCACCTTCACCTCGGCGCCCAGCGTCTGCAGGTACTGCACGAGGTTGAAGGTGAAACTGTCGTAGTTGTCGATCATCAACAGCATGGAACGGCCTGCTTCCTGTGCCGCGGCGGGGGCGCGGACGGGCCGGGCAGGATATCGCATGCGCCTGCCCGGTGCCGGCGGACGGGCTTATGAAACTTCGCTCTGCGCGGCCGCCGATGCGGCCGACGGCAGGATCACGCGCACCCGCAATCCCGGCTCGTGATCCAGCAGCACCACGCGGCCGCCGTGCCGTTGCACGATCGCGCGCACCAGACTCAGGCCCAGTCCACTGCCGGGCGAACCCCGATGGCCTTCCAGGCGCTGGAAACGATCGAAGACGCGCTCGCGATCGCCTTCCGGGATCCCGGGGCCACGATCATCGACCTGCAGCACCACGCCTTCGGTCGTGGCATGCGACGACACGCCGACGACGCTCCCGGCCGGCGCATATTTCACGGCGTTGTCGAGCAGGTTGACCGATGCCTGGAAGAGCTGGTCGCGGTCGCCGTGTACCCATGCGGGACGCAGGTCTGAAACCAGCCGGATTCCACGTTCGCCGGCGCTGGGTGTGTACAGCTCCATCGCATCGGCAACCAGCGCGGACAGGTCGAGCAATGGATCATCCTTCGCGGGTGCCTGTGCTTCGATGCGTGCCAGCCGCAGCAACGCGCCGAACGACTGCAGCAGCTGGTCGGTTTCGGCGATCGCGCCATCGAGCGCGGCGCCCTGGGCGGTGCCATCGGGCTGCTGGCGGAGACCTTCCAGGCGATTGCGCAGCCGGGTCAGGGGCGTGCGCAGGTCGTGGGCGATGTGGTCGGTGGCATGGCGCACCCCGCCGAGCAGTTCCTCGATGCGATCGAGCATGCCGTTGAAACGGCGCGCGAGCCGGTCGAAGGCGTCGCCACTGTGATCGAGCGGGACCCGCAGCGCGAGCTCGCCGCCGCCCACGCGCTCGGCCGTGGCGTCGAGGCTGCGCAGGCGTCGGGATACCCAGCGCGACGTGAGCCAGCCGATCAATGCACCGAGCGTGGCGGCGAACACCAGCGCGACCAGCGCCGTGTGCTGCATCAGGGAAAGGAAGCGGTCCTGCGAGCGCAATCGCAATCCGGCCAGCAACATATCGCCGCCGGCCAGCGGCTGCAGGTAGGCGACCACGTGCAGCGGGGCATCGTCGCCGTCCTGTGAAAGCAGTCGTTCGTCGAACTCGATCCAGCGCGCGCCCCGCCGGTAATGCGGCAGCGTGGTGAAGCTGCCCATGAGCAGCTCGCCGCGCGGCGACACCAGTGCGTACACGGCATCGGGGTCTTCCGGCTCCGCCAGGCGGCGCTGCAATTCATCGAGCAGCGTCTTGCGCCCGTCTTCGCGATACACATCGAGCAGGCCCGTCGCATCGTTGCGCACCAGTTCGCGCGCGTCCTGCAGCAGCAGGGTCGAAACGGCGTAATAGACACCGGCCCCGAGCAATACGAACGCGAGCAGGAAGGCGGCCATCACCACCAGCGCAAGTCGCGTGCTGGTGGAAAGCGCATGGTTGTTGGCCGGGATCATTCGCCCAGCCGGTAACCTGCGCCGCGCACGGTATGCAGCAATGGCCGCGCGAAGCCGTGGTCGATCTTCTGCCGCAGCCGGCTGATGTGCACGTCGATGACGTTGGTCTGTGGATCGAAGTGGTAGTCCCACACCGCCTCGAGCAGCATGGTGCGCGTGACCACGCGGTCGGCCCGGCGCATGAGGTATTCGAGCAGGCGGAACTCGCGCGGCTGCAGTTCGATGCGCCGATCGCCGCGGCGCGCCTCGCGGCTGAGCAGGTCGAGCTCGAGGTCGCCCACGCGCAGGCGGGTCGGCTCGCGCTCGTCGCCCGCGCGGCTGCGGCGCACGATGCTGTCGAGGCGCGCGCTCAGCTCGGAATAGGCAAACGGTTTGGCCAGGTAGTCGTCGGCGCCGGCGCGCAGGCCCTCGACGCGGTGGTCTACTTCCCCCAGCGCCGTCAGCAGCACCAGCGGCGTGCGATTGCCGGCGCCGCGCAGGGTCTGCAGCACGACCAGGCCATCGAGGCCCGGCAGCATGCGATCGAGCACGATCGCGTCGTAGGTTTCGGTGGTGGCCAGGAACAGACCCTGCTTGCCGTCCTCGGCATGGTCGAGCACATGGCCGTCCTCGCGCAGGCCCTTGCCTATGAAGGCCGCGGTGTGGGGATCGTCTTCGACCAGCAGGACGCGCATGTCACCTCCCGGATGAAAAAGGATACCCCGCCGAAAACCTTCGACGGGGTATCCCGCCCGCATCCACTTACGGGCGTCGGGGACAGATCAGCTCTTCGATCAGCTCTTCTTGGCGTCGCTGGCTGCGGGCGCCTTGTCGGACTTCACGTCCTTCTTGGCCTTGGCCATGTGCTTGTGCTTGGTGACCGTGGTCTTGGCTGGCGCGGTGGAGTTGGCCGGCGCGGTCGAGGAGGCAGGCGTGGTGGCGGGCGGTGCGGCAAGGGCCGTGCCCGCGAGGGCGCTCAGAGCGGCGGCGAACAGGATCTTGCGGTAGTTGTTCATGGTGGCTCCTGGATGAAGGTCTGATTGCCGGTGGGGCGTATCCCCATCGCAGGAACAGGTTGCGCGCCCGGGCTTCACCGGCGCCTTTCCGCGTCATGAACGATCCGTAATGTTCCCGCCGCGCATTGCATGCGATGCGCGGCTAAGTGGCCGCGCGCGGGTCTTGTTGCAGGCGGGCGAGCGACGCGACGTACCGATGCAGCGATAGCGCCGGCACGCCGCGCGTCGCCCTACCCCACGCTTCCGCCTCGGCGCAGTGGCACCGGCGCCGTGGCAATTCGGCTCTTGAGCTCCGCCAGTTCGCCCGGCAGCACCACCAGGTAATGGATCAGTTGCTCGGCGAGTTCGAGCAGGTTTTCGGCGGTGACCTTGTCGATCGCGGCTTCGTCCTCGAACTGCCGGCCGAACGCGCCATCGGGCGCCATCAGGTGCGAGATGTCCTGCAACGGCCGGGTCAGGTCGATATCGCGCGGCAGGGTTTCGAGCTGGCGCGGCAGCGGCAGGTCGCGCTTCTCCGCGGGCAGCAGGCGCGCGCACAGGCCTTCGAGCAAGTGTCGCACCGTCAGCGCGGTGGGACCCCATTCGGCGTGGTTGTAGAGCTTCACGGCCGAGTCGTAGGTGCGTGCCAGCGGCCCCGACAAGGCCTGCAGATGCTGCACGCCCGTCATGCAATCGCGTCCACCCGGCGCCGGATAAGTGAAGAGCGTTTCCGGTTTGCAGTTGTTGAAGTCGTCGATCAGCTGCACCAGCAGGACCGGGCGTCCGCAGCGGGTGCAGGTCATTTCCGTGGCCACGACCTGGCCGCCATGTTCCTGCCAGGGCCGCGCCTCGAACATCGCCTTTGTATTGCAGCCCGGGCAGATCAGTTCGATCGCGCGGGCAAAACCGTTGGCAAACCGGGCCTGGACGCTGGTGTCTGGAATCTGATGCATGGCGCACTCCCTCAAGTCACGCAATTGGCATCTGCGCATTTCAACCGGATGTTCCCCTGCACGCGCAGTGAATCGTTCCTCTTGTGAACAAAACGTTGAGGCATGCGCGGACCGGCCGGGCCGGGCGAGCCCGGGCGGACAAACGGACGAACGGCAGGGGGCGACATGACAGGCGCGCGGCCTGTCGACGCCTTCAGAGCCCGCGCGCTGCCTCGGCGACGGCGCGGAACAGGGCGCGGCCCTTGTTCATCGTCTCCTCCCACTCCTTCGCCGGGTCGGAGTCGTAGACGATCCCGGCGCCGGCCTGCACGTGCAGGCGGCCGTCCTGGATGACGGCCGTGCGGATCGCGATCGCGGTGTCGGCGTCGCCGTGCCAGCCGATGTAGCCGACCGCCCCGGAATAGACGTTGCGGCGGATCGGTTCGAGCTCGCGGATCACTTCGAGTGCGCGGATCTTGGGTGCGCCACTGACGGTGCCGGCGGGGAATGTCGCGCGCAGTACGTCGGCGTAGCTCAGGCCCGCCTTCAGCGTGCCGGTGACTTCGCTGACGATGTGCATGACGTGGCTGTAGCGCTCGATCACGAACTGCTCGCCCACTTCCACCGTGCCCGGCTCGCTGACGCGGCCGACATCGTTGCGGCCCAGGTCGATCAGCATCAGGTGCTCGGCGCGTTCCTTCGGATCGGCCAGCAGTTCGGCTTCCAGCGCCTGGTCCTGTTCGACCGTGGCGCCGCGCGGGCGCGTGCCGGCGATCGGACGCACGGTGATCTCGTCGCCCATCAGGCGCACGAGGATTTCCGGCGACGAGCCCACGACCTGGGTGCCGCCCACATCGAGGAAGTACATGTACGGCGAGGGATTCAACGCCCGCAGCGCGCGATAGACATCGACCGGGCGCGCCTTGAACGGCACGCTCAGGCGCTGGCTCAGCACGACCTGGAAGATGTCGCCGGCGCGGATCAGCTCCTTCGATTTCTCCACGGCATTGATGAAGCCTTCACGGGTGAAGCCGGAGACGAAGTCCTCTTCCTCCAGGCCGTTGGGGTCGCGTGTTTCCGGATAGCCCTGGCCGCCCTGGCGCAGGCGGTGGGTCAATTCATCGAGCCGGCGCTGCGCACGCGCGAAGGCACGTTCCTCGCGCGGGTCGGCGTGGACGATCAGGTACAGGCGGCCCTTGAGATTGTCGAATACCGCCAGTTCCTCGCTGAGCATCAGCAGGATGTCGGGCGTGCCCAGTTCGTCGGGCTTGTGCGATCCGTCCCGCTGCGGTGCGGCCAGGCGCGGCTCGATGTACTGCACGCACTCGAAACCGAACCAGCCGACCAGGCCGCCGGTGAAGCCCGGCAGGCCTTCGATCTTCGGCACCGAATGCGCGGTGCGCAGGCGCTCGACTTCGGTGAACGGATCCTCGACGACGCGGCTTTCGACCAGCTCGCCGTCTTCGGTCACGAACAGAGTGTGGCCGGCGAAGGCGTACACGCGGCGCGCCGGCAGGCCGATGATCGAGTAGCGGCCGAAGCGCTCGCCGCCTTCGACGGATTCGAACAGATAGGTATGCGGACCGTCGGCGAGCTTCAGGTACACCGACAGCGGTGTGTCGAGATCGGAGAAGACCTCGCGCACGACGGGAATGCGGGTATGGCCGGCATCGGCGAGCTGGCGGAACTGGTCGGCGTCGAGCTGCATGCGGGGCAAACGCGGATCGCGCGGAAGGCGGCGGGGCAGTATGCCACCTGCGGTGCAGGCCCCCGGCCGGGACGATGCCGCGGGCATAGAAGAATTCATCACATGGATGTCATCTTCCGCCGGGAACATAGGAGGCCATTCCCAGGGACGATGGGCGGAGGCGGGATTGCCTCCAATCTTCAACGGCAGGCCGCCAACGGCCTGCCGTTTTCATTCACGGCATAGTTGCGCGCTCAGCGCGCGCCGGCGACCGCTGCCTTCATCCTGGCGATGACGTCGGCATAGTCCGGCGCGTTGAAGATCGCCGAACCGGCGACGAAGGTATCGGCGCCGGCCGCGGCGATTTCCGCGATGTTGTCGGCCTTCACGCCGCCATCGATCTCGAGCCGGATCGGCTTGCCGCTGCGGTCGATCATCGCGCGCACGCGGCGCAGCTTCTCCAACGCCGAGGGAATGAAGGACTGGCCGCCGAAACCGGGGTTCACCGACATCAGCAGGACCAGGTCGAGCTCCTCGAGCACGTAGTCGAGCACTTCCACCGGCGTCGCCGGGTTCAGCACCAGGCCCACCTGGCAACCCGACGCCTTGATCAGCTGCACCGTGCGATGCACGTGCGCGCTGGCTTCGGGATGGAAGCTGATCAGCGAGGCACCGACCTTGGCGAAGTCGGGAACTATGCGGTCGACCGGCTGCACCATCAGGTGCACGTCGATCGGCGCGGTCACGCCGTGTTTGCGCAGCGCCTCGCACACCATCGGGCCGATGGTGAGGTTGGGCACGTAGTGGTTGTCCATCACGTCGAAGTGCACCCAGTCGGCGCCGGCCTTGAGCACGTGGTCGACTTCCTCGCCGAGCCTGGCGAAGTTTGCGGAGAGGATGGACGGGGCGATCACGGTCGATTGCATGGCGTGCTTACTTCCTGCGCAGGGTCTGGATGCGGTCGTAGGCGGCGTTGATCTCGCGGGCCTTGGCCTCGGCCTGGCGGCGCAGCTCTTCCGCGGCGCCGGCCATGCGGTCGGGGTGGTACTGCGAGATCAGGCGGCGATAGGCCAGGTCGATTTCGGCATCGCTGGCCTCGTCGGTCAGGCCGAGCACGGCGTAGGGGTTGTCGCGGCGCAGCCTGAACCAGTCGGTGTCGAAGGCATGCCCGATCAGCAGGCCGATCAGGGCCCCCAGCAGCGGATTGAACCGCAGCAGCTCGGCACCGGCGATGAAACCCAGCAATTTGCCGTACCAGCGTTTCATCGGGGCGGCTGCAAACACCGTTGGAATCGGGTGCGCAGTTTACGGCACCCCCAACTTGTTCGGCGGTCGCAGCCCGGCCCGGCGCAGCGCGCCGGGCGTTCGTCAGGCCGCGCGGCATGCCGCGCTAGCGGCCCGGGCTCACCCTGCAAGCCCCGCCCGACCGGCGTACACTTCCCGGCCCTGTCGCGCCCGCCCGCGCGATGCGCAGGCAGGCATGAGCCATTGCGGCTGCCTTGCTGAGGATGTCTGCCTTGCCCACGACTGTGTCCCGTCCCTTCCTGCTCGAATCGGATCTGCCCGGCCTGACGCTGCGCCACCGCGGCAAGGTCCGCGACGTGTTCGACCTGCCCGGCGACCGCTTGCCCGCCGGCCATCCCGGCGATCACCTGCTCATGGTCGCGACCGACCGCCTCAGCGCGTTCGACGTGGTGCTGCCCGACCCGATTCCGGGCAAGGGCGAGATGCTGTGCCAGATCAGCAATTTCTGGTTCGGCCAGACTGAACACATCCTGCCCAACCACCTCACCGGCATCGCGGTGGAATCCGTGCTGCCGCCAGGCGTGGATGCTTCGCTGTACGCGAAGCGTTCGGTGGTGACCAAGCGGCTGAAGCCGGTGCCGGTGGAATGCATCGCGCGCGGCTTCGTGATCGGCAGCGGCTGGAAGGACTACCAGCGTACCGGCCGCATCAGCGGAATCGCCCTGCCCGACGGCCTGCGCCAGGCCGAGCAACTGGCCGAACCGATCTTCACCCCGTCGACCAAGGCCGCGGTCGGCGACCACGACGAGAACATCGATTTCGACACGGTCGTGCACACGATCGGCGCCGCACTCGCCGAACAGGTGCGCGATGCGACGCTGCGCCTGTACACCTTCGCGCGCACCTACGCAGCGCAGCGCGGCATCCTGCTGGCCGATACCAAGTTCGAGTTCGGCACCGATGCCGACGGCCGCCTGTACGTGATGGATGAGATGCTGACGCCGGATTCCTCGCGCTACTGGCCGGCCGACGAGTACCAGGTCGGCACCAGCCCGCCGAGCTACGACAAGCAGATCGTGCGCGACTACCTGGAGACACTGGACTGGGACAAGCGCCCGCCGGGTCCGAAGCTGCCGCAGGAAGTGATCGACCGCACGCGCGCGCGCTATGCCGACGCGCTGCAGAAGCTGGCGGGAATTTCCGTCGACTGATCGATGCGAGGCCCGGCCACATGCTCCGGTCTCGCCGCGCGCGGCCGCGTGATGCGGCCGGCTGACAGCGCACATCCCCCGGCGTACAGTCGTTCGCATCCACAGGGGACTTTTCAATGAACGCGACCACCGACCGCCCGATCGACCGCTGGTTCACCAGCTACTCCGGCGACCACCGCAACGAAACCAACCAGCTCATCCACGTGGTGTGCGTCCCCGCGATCCTGTGGAGCGTGGTCGCGCTGCTGTGGTGCCTGCCCGTGCCGACCGGTCTGTTCGTGCCGGGCACGTGGGCAGCACTCGCGATGTTCGCGGCCTGGATGTTCTATTACCGCGCATCGCGCCCGCTGGGTTTCGGCATGCTGGCCACGTTCGTGCTGATGGGTTTTCTCACCCGCTGGCTGTACGACAACCTCGGCCAGATCGGTCTCCTGCGCGTGGCGATTGCGGTCTTCATCGTCGCCTGGATCGGCCAGTTCATCGGACACAAGATCGAAGGCAAGAAGCCCAGCTTCCTCACCGACCTCACCTACCTGCTGATCGGGCCCGCGTGGGTGCTGGCGAAGCTGTACCGCAAGCTCGGCTGGCGTTATTGAGGTTGTCGTACGCACCTTCGCCTTCGCCGGCCATGCCCGCCCGCGACATCGCCCTCGTCCTGCTGGTCTGCGTCGCCTGGGCCCTCAATTTCCTGATCTCCGCGCTGGCGCTGCGCGAGATCCCGCCGTTCCTGTTCACCGCGGTGCGCTTCGCCCTGCTGGCGTTGCCGCTGGCGTTCTTCCTCAAGCGCCCGGCACCCGGACAATGGCCGCGACTGGTCGCGGTCGCGCTGTGCGTGGGCGTGGTGCATTTCGGCCTGAGCTTCAGCGCGCTCAAGCTCGCCGGTGACCTGTCGTCGCCGGCGATCGTGATGCAGAGCTATGTGCCGATGACCGCGCTACTCGCGTGGTGGCTGCTCGGCGAACGCTTCGCCTGGCGCACCGGCGTGGCGATCGCGGTGAGCTTCGCGGGCGTGCTGGTGCTCGGCTTCGACCCGCTGGTGCTCGACCAGCCGATGTCCCTGCTGCTGATGCTGGTCTCGGCCGCGTTCCTCGCCATCGGCACGGTGCTGATGAAAGGCCTGCGCGGACTGGATGTCTTCAGCCAGCAAGGTTGGACGGCCGTTTTCAGCGTGCTGCCCCTGCTGGCGATCAGTGCGGCGGTCGAACCCGGCGCGCTGGCGCAACTGCCGCAGGTGAGCTGGGTCGCGTGGGCAGGAGCGCTCTACGCCGCGTTCGTTTCGTCGCTGCTCGGCCACGGCCTCTATTACGTGCTGGTGCAGCGGCATCCGGTGGCGCAGGTGACGCCGTGGCTGTTGTTGGTACCGGTGCTTGCGGTGGCGCTGGGCATCGCGTTCTGGGGCGACCGGCCGGGGCCGCGGCTGTGGCTGGGCGGCGCGATGGTGCTGGGCGGCGTGCTGATCATCGCGCTGCGGGCGATCGCGAAATCGCGCGTGATTCCGGCCAGCGAAACTCCGTAATCCCGCTCAGACGATTTCCTCGATCTCCTCGCGCGCCTCGAACATCCGCGCGGTGGGCCGGAACGCGCGCGGCGCATAGCCGAAGTCGCGACGTGCCGGCGTGTCGTCGAATACCAGGTCCGTGCGCATGCGCCGCACCGCGGCTTCGCCCAATCCGGTGCCGCCGGCGAGTTTCGCGGCCGCCAGGGCGAGATTGAACAGCGGCGACGGCAGCTCCACCAGCGACGGCGGCGGTTCGAGCACGGCGAGCACGCGTTGCACCATCTCGCGATACGGCAACGTCTCGCCCCCGGGTAACGCATAGGTCTGCCCGTGCGCCGCGGCGGTGCCGAGCACCGCGAATGCCGCGGCGGCCAGGTCATCGACGTGCACCGGCTGGCGGCGTCCGGTGGCATTGCGCGGCAACGGAAAGCGTCCCCAGCGCTGCGCCAGGCGCGCGATGCGCGTCAGCGTGGCATCGCGCCCGGCGCCGTAGATCAGGGTCGGCCGCAGCAGCGTCGCCTGCGCCGAGCGCAATGCGGCCGTGGCCAGCACGCCCTCTTCGCCCGCGCGCAGGCGCTGGGCGACATCGCGCTCGCGCGGATCGGCCGAGCCGCGCTTCACGTCCACGCTGGTCGAGCCGAAGGCGACGATGCGATCGCATTCGATCCTGGCGGCGCCGTACCACTGGGCAAAGGCATCGAGCGGTCCGCAGCTGACGATCGCGTCCACCCGCGCCGGCAATGCCGGCAGCGCGCTGAAATCCCCGCGCAACCACGCCAGCCCCGTGCGCTCGTGCTGCGGCTGCCGCGACAGCGCGGTGATGCGCCAGCCCTCGCGCAGCAGCCTGCCCAGCAATGGCCGCCCGATCTGGCCGCTGCCTCCGAACACCAGCGCGTGCTTCATTGCTCTCCCACGCCTCGTTCCGGCAGCACCGCGCGCAACCACGCGAACCCCAACACCGCCGCCAATACCGACGCTCCCAGGATGCCCAGTACCGACTCGTCGTAACGCAGTCGGTCGTTGTAGGCCAGCGAGGCGATGAACAGGCTCATGGTGAAACCGATGCCGCACAGCACACCCAGGCCGAGCATCGCGCGCAGGTCCATTCCCTTGGGAAACCGTGCCCAGCCCAGCGTGCGCATCAATAGCGCCGCGCCGACGATGCCGATCGGCTTGCCCAGCACCAGGCCCAGTGCGATGCCCAGCGGCAACGCCGTCAGCGCGTCCTTCATCTGCAATCCGCCCAGCACGAGGCCGGCGTTGGCAAAGGCGAAAATCGGCAGGATCGCGTAGGCCACCCACGGATGCAGCGCGTGTTCCAGCGTCTCCAGCGGCGAATGCTCGATCTCATCCGGAATCGTGTTGCGCTTGTCGACATGCGGAATCATCAACCCGGTCGCCACGCCCGCGAGTGTCGCGTGCACGCCCGACTTCAGCACGCACACCCACAGCACCGCGCCCAGCAGCAGGTAAGGCCACAGCGCTGTGACCTTGAAGCGGTTGAGCAGCGTCATCGCCACCAGCACCAGGGCCGCGAGCCCGAGGGCGGCAAACGAAAGCCCGTGCGAATAGAACACGGCGATGATCAGGATCGCGATCAAGTCGTCGACCACGGCGATTGTCGATAGCAGCAGCTTCATGCCGACCGGCACGCGCGACCCCAGCAGCGCCAGCACGCCCAACGCGAAGGCGATGTCGGTGGCCGCCGGCACCGCCCAGCCGCGCATGGCCGGAGCGTCGCCGTGGTTGAGCGCGGTGAACAACAGCGAGGGCACAAGTACGCCGGCAGTGGCACAGACCAGCGGGAGGATCAGCTGCTCCCGCCCCGCCAGCTGGCCGGTGAGGCGCTCGCGTTTTATTTCCAGCGCCACCAGCAGGAAGAACACGGCCATCAGGCCATCGTTGATCCACAGCAGCAACGGCTTGGCGATGACGGCATCGCCGAAACCCACCTTGAGATTGAAGCTGCGGAACGCTTCATAGCTGTCTTGCAGCCGCGAATTCGCCGCGATCAGTGCGAGCGCCGCCGCGGCGATAAGAGTGATGCCGCCCGCCGCTTCCAGGCGGAAGAATTCGACCAGCGCAAGCAGGGCGCGCGGCAGACGACGCGCGGAGGCGGTATCCGGGTGACTCATTGCCTAGCCTGACTTGCCTGCCAGCAACAACTCGAACGCGATCCATACCCCATACGCGACCAGCAGCATCGCGCCCTCGCCCCTGGATACGCGCATTTCGCCGCTCAGCACCGGATACAGCATCAGGGCGAACGCCAGGGCGGCCAGCAGTTCGTAGCCCAACGGCAGGGCGAAATGGCCCGGCGCCATGACCGTCATCGGCAACGCCAGCGCCCCGAAGGCCGCCATGCCGCCGACCACCACGAGGATGTTGAAGACACTGGCGCCGATCACATGGCCCATGACCATGTTGCCGTGGCCGCGCCGTGCCGCGGCGACCGCCGCCGCCACTTCCGGCAGCGCGGTACCGATCGCCACCGGCAGCAGGCCGGTCAACACCGGCGACAGGCCAAGGCCCTGGCCGATCACGGCAGCGCCGGAATCGGACAGGTCCATGCCGAACAGCTTCATGCCGGCGCCGCCGACGATCAGTTTCGACCCGATCCACACCAGGGCGGTGCCCAGGATGAAGCGCACCAGGTTCTGGCCGAGCATGGTGCTAGTCTGCCCGAACTCGCTGATCTCTTCGCGAACGTCCGCCGCTTCCTGGCGGCTGCGCGCCAGGGCGAAGAAAAACACCGCGACGAAGGCGAGCAGCAGCAGGCAGCCTTCGACCCGCGACAACGTGCCATCCGCGCCCAGCGCGAGTACCGCGATCGTGCCCAGCACCAGCACCAGCTGCAGCGGGCGCAGCGCGCGCCAGCGCACCAGCAGCGGGGCTGCGAGCGCGGCGGCACCGAGGGTGAGGCCGATGTTGGCGACATTGCTGCCGACGGCATTGCCCAGCGCGAGTTCGCCCTGGCCGTGGTAGATGGCCACCAGGTTCACCGCCAGCTCCGGCAGCGAGGTGGCGAAGGCAACCAGCACCAGGCCGGTGGTGAACGGCGTGAGTCCCAACCGCTGCGCCAGTCCCGCGGCGCCCTTGACGATCGAATCACCGCCCAGCGCCAACAGCACCAGACCCAATAAGAACAAGCCGATGGCTGTCAGCATTGCGTTGCCTCCAGAAGGGTTGCGGCGATCTTACGGGCTTTGGCGTGAGCGGGCTTTGTCGTGGGTGGGCTTTGCTTTGTAGTGGCGCATGTCGCGCCGTGCGCGATCAGCCACAGCCTTCCACGTAGTCGACCTGCGGTGGCGTGCCCAGCCGCCACGCGGTGACCTTGCCCGACGCGTCGGTTTCGAACACCAGCACCGCGCCGCTCGCGGCGTCGGTGTGGCGCAGGTACTTCGCGCCTTCGACGTACTTGTGCGGCTGCTCGACCAGGTCGGCATAGTGCTGGCCGATCTCGGCGGCGCTCATGCCCACCCGTCCGCCGCCCGGCGCGACGATATCGGCGACATCCACGTCGACGCGCGAGAAGTGCTGGTTCTCGATCATGAAGCCGATGCGGTGGCTGCCCTTCTGGTGCGGCTCGGGATACAGGTAGTAGCAACCCTGCGGATCACCGGGGCCTCCGGTCATGTCCTTGCCCCAGGCCATGCGCACTTCCTCGGCCGTGGCGCCGAACCTGGCCGGTCCGAATCCGCTGTAGCCGACCGCGCCACTGGCGGGCATCGGCCCCGATGTCGCAGCGGGTGCCGGTACCGGTTGTGGTGGCGACGCGGAGTCCGGGGCCGCGGGTGTCGTCGGCTTCGCGGCGGCGGCGTCATTCGGGCGCTCCGTCCGATCGGAGGAGCAGGCGGCAAGCGCCAGCGCGATCACCAGCAGCATCGGCCACATGGGGGTTTGCATCGTCGTCCTCGTTCGCGCAGCGCAGGTCCGCGGCAGTGTCGCCAGCGTCCGTTAACCGGATGCGAAGCCCGCCCGCGGGCGTGACGGCTACGTGGATGCGAAGTGCTTCTGCAACCCTGCCCAGCAGGCCTGGTAGTCGCGCTGCCGATGCGTCGCATCGATCGCCTGCTGCGTCGGACGGATCACCGCGCGCGTCTCGAACATGAAGGCCATCGTGTCCCGGATGACGTCGGGCCCGGAGAGGTCGGCCGCACTCGCCTTCTCGAACGTCGCCGCGTCGGGCCCGTGGCCGGTCATCGAGTTGTGCAGCGAACAGCCGCCGGGAGCGAAGCCCTCGGCCTTGGCGTCGTACACGCCGTGGATGAGGCCCATGAACTCGCTGGCGATGTTGCGGTGGAACCACGGCGGCCGGAACGTGTCCTGCGCCACCAGCCAGCGCGGCGGGAAGATCACGAAGTCCATGTTGCTGGTGCCCGGCGTGTCGCTGGGCGAATGCAGCACCAGGAAGATCGACGGATCGGGATGGTCGAAGCTGATCGAGCCGATCGTGTTGAAGTGGCGCAGATCGTACTTGTACGGCGCGTAGTTGCCGTGCCACCCGACCACGTCGAGCGGCGAATGGTTGATCGGCGCACGCCACAGGTGGCCCTGGAACTTGGCAATCAGTTCGAACTCACCTTCCGCTTCCTCGTACGCCGCGTTCGGCGTGAGGAAGTCGCGCGGGTTGGCCAGGCCATTGGAGCCGATCGGGCCGAGGTCGGGCAGGCGCAGGATCGCGCCGAAGTTCTCGCACATGTAGCCGCGTGCCTCACCATCCGGCAGTTCAACGCGGAAGCGGATGCCGCGCGGGATCACCGCGATTTCGTTCGGCTCGACATCGAGTACACCGAGCTCGGTGGCGATATGCAGGCGGCCCTGCTGCGGCACGATCAGGAGTTCGCCGTCGGCATCGTAGAAGAAGCGGTCCTGCATCGACTTGTTCGCCGCGTACAGGTGGATGCCGACGCCGCTCTGCGCGCCGGGCGAACCGTTGCCGGCCATGGTGAACAGCCCGTCGACGAAATCGACCGGCGCCCGCGGCAGCGGCAGCGGGCTCCAGCGCAGCTGGTCGGGCGTGACCGGACCGTGGCCGAAGTCGTTGTGGAAGTGCGAATGCAGGTACGGCGCGAACGCGCCATGCATCGCCGCCGGGCGGATGCGGTACAGCCAGCTGCGATGGTTGGCATGGCGCGGCGCGGTGAACGCGGTGCCGCTCACCTGCTCCGCGTACAGCCCATGCGCGACGCGCTGCGGCGAATTGCGCCCGACCGGCAGCGTGCCGGCGACCGCCTCGGTCGCGAATTCGTTGCCGAAACCGGATTGGTAGCCGTTGCCTGCGATCGTCATCGCCGCTGGTCCTTGTCGCCGAGGATTGGGGTTACAGCACGCCGCGCTTCATCTGGTCGCGTTCGATGCTCTCGAACAGCGCCTGGAAGTTGCCTTCGCCGAAGCCTTCATTGCCCTTGCGCTGGATGATCTCGAAGAAGATCGGTCCGATCGCGTTCTGGGTGAAGATCTGCAGCAGCTTGCGCTGCTTGGTCTCGGCGTCCGCGTCGATCAGGATCTTGTTCTTCGCCAGGCGCGCGACGTCCTCGCCATGGTTGGGCACGCGCTGGTCGATCACCTCGAAGTAGGTATCCGGCGTGTCGAGGAACTCGACGCCCTGCGCGCGCATCGCTTCCACCGTCTCGTAGATGTCGTCGGTGAAGCAGGCGATGTGCTGGATGCCCTCGCCCTTGTAGGCATCGAGGTACTCGTTGATCTGCGACTTCGGGTCGCTGGATTCGTTGAGCGGGATGCGCACGACGCCGTCCGGTGCGGTCATCGCCTTCGACACCAGGCCGGTCTTGGCGCCCTTGATGTCGAAGTAGCGGATCTCGCGGAAGTTGAAGAGACGCTCGTAGTAATCCGACCACTTCTGCATGTTGCCGAAGTAGAGGTTGTGGGTCAGGTGGTCGATGAAGGTCAGGCCGAAGCCCTTCGGATCCTGCTCGGCGCCCTGCACCGGCAGGTAGTCCTCGTACATCGAACCCTTGTCGCCGTAGCGGTCGACCAGGTACAGCATGCAGTCGCCGATGCCCTTCACCACCGGGGCGTCGACGGCCTTGCTGTCGGCCTTGTCGGTGATGGCTTCGCCACCGTTGTTGACGACGGTGTCGAACACGACGCCGGCCGGCTTCTGGAAACGGATCGCGAAGCCGCAAGCGCTGGGCCCGTGCTTGGCGGCGAAGTCGGCGGCGAAGCTGTCGGGATCCTCGTTGACGAGGAAGTTGACGCCGCCCTGGCGGTACACCGTGATCGGCCGCGACTTGTGGTGCATCACCGCGGTGAAGCCCATCTTGCGCAGGTAGTCGTGCAGCAGTTCGCCCTGGCCGGCGGGCGCGGCGAATTCGACGAATTCGAAGCCGTTGATGCCGAGCGGGTTCTCGAAAGTGGTGACCTGCATGCCCAGGTTCGGGCCGGACGTGGTCTGGGCGTTCATGCGGAGACTCCTGATAACGTGGGGCGTACCAGTGCCCGCAACCGCGGGCAGGGTGTAAAGAGCACTATAGTTTCATATGAAACCAACAACAAGCCACGATAGCACCGCTGCGCCGGGGCCGGGCGACCCTTCGTCTGCCCAGGCCAGCGCGGAACACGCCCAATGGGAACTCGACCGGTTCCTGCCCTACCGCCTCAGCGTCCTGTCCAATCGTGTCAGCCAGACCATTGCCAGCGCGTATGCGCGGCGTTTCGGCCTGGGCGTGACCGAGTGGCGGGTCATCGCGGTACTCGGTCGTTACCCCGGGCTGTCGGCGAACGGCGTCGCGGCGCGCACGGCAATGGACAAGGTGGCGGTGAGCCGCACCGTCGCACGGCTGCTCGAACGCGGCCTGCTCCAGCGCGACACCCACGACGACGACCGTCGCCGCTCGGTGCTGGAGCTGAGCCCGGACGGTTACGGCATCTACGACGAAGTCGTGCCGGTGGCGCTGGATTACGAGCGGCGCCTGCTGGAGCCACTGGATGCGGATGAGCGCGCGCAGCTGGACCGATTGCTGGTGAAGCTTTCCACCGGACTGGCCGGCCTGGCGGAATCCAGGGACTGACCCGTGCGCCCGATGTCCACTCCGGATCCGCTGCCCGATCTGTTGCGTGCGCGCCGGCTCGATGAAGCCGAAGCCTTGTGCCGCGCGCGCCTGGAGGCCGATCCGGCCGACCTGGGCGCGGCCCATTTCCTGCTCCCGCATCTGGCCCAGAAGGGCGATGCGGAACAGGCCCGCGCCCTCGCCCTGCGCGGGGTGCAGGCCAGCGGCGGCAACCGCGACCTGCAGTTGATGCTGGGGCAGGCCTGCGAACAACTCGGCGACCTCGAGGCCGCCCGCGCCGCCTACACCGCGGCCGCAGCCGCCGACGCGGACGACTGGGTGGCGCCACTGCTGCTGGCCGACAACCTCGAGCGGCTGGGCGAAGCGGCGCCGGCGCTCACGGCACGCGTGCAGGCCCTGTCCCGCGCCGAGCGCGACGGAGCCCTGCAGCCACAGACGCCGATGCCGCAGGTGATGCAGGCCCGCCTGCAACGCGCCTTCCTCGCCGTACAGCACGCGCGTGGCCTGGAACTGGACGCGGCGTTGGCCCCGTTCGCTGCGGCAGCGCGCGTGCGAGCCGCCACGGACGCGCTCCTGGGCCGTCGCGCGCGCACGACCTCGCATCCGCTGCAGCAACCGACTTTGCTGTGCCTGCCCGATCTGCCGCCCCAACCCTGGTTCGAGCGCGCGCAGTTTCCCTTCCTTGCCGCGATCGAACACGAAACGGAAGCGATCCGCGCGGAACTGCTGGCCCTGCTCGACGATGACACCGGCATGGAGCCATACGTCGACATGCCGCAACGCGCACCCGCCGCGCGGCTGTGGCAGGAACTCAATCATTCGCCGCGCTGGCGTGCCTTCCACTTCCATCGGCACGGCATGCCCGTCGCGGCGCACCTGGCGCGCTGCCCGCGCACGGCGGCGACGCTGGCGGCGTTGCCGCTGATGCGCATCCCCGGGCATGCGCCCGAAGCGATGTTCTCCCTGCTCGCGCCGCGGACACGGATTCCGCCGCACACCGGCGTGATCAATGGGCGTCTGACCGTGCACCTGCCGCTGGTGGTGCCTCCACGGTGCGGCGCGCTGCGCGCCGGGGAAGAAGCGCGCCCTTGGGAGGAAGGCCAGTGCCTGGTCTTCGACGACAGCTTCGTCCACGAGGCCTGGAACGACAGTCCACACCTGCGCGCGGTGCTGATCTTCGACATCTGGCATCCGGCACTCAGTGCGACCGAGCGCCAGGCGTTGTCGGCGGTGATTACCGCGCTGGGCGAATTCAACCGCCGCCATGGCGCGGACGATCCGCTGCAGGAGTAGCGCCCAGAAAAAAACGGCGGCCAGTGGCCGCCGTTTTTGTTCTTGCCGGTTGCCTCGCAGCAACCGTGGATGCGCTTACTTCACGCCGTGCATCAGGCGCTGGATCAGCGGCGCGATCAGGAACAGCAATACGCCGCCACCGACCAGGATCCAGAAGCCCATGGTGTAGCCCGACAACGCCGACGCGGTGTTCATGCCGCCCTCGCCGCTGACGCTGCCGGCGAAGATGCCCGACAGGTTGTTGCCGATGCCGGTGGACAGGAACCAGCCACCCATGCCGAAGCCGACCAGGCGCAGCGGTGCCAGCTTGGTCACCATCGACAGGCCGATCGGCGACAGGCACAGCTCGCCGATGGACTGGATCCAGTACACCGCGAACAGCGTCCAGAACGGGATCAGGCCGGCAGCCGAGACCAGCTTGGACAGCGCGAACATCAACAACAGGAAGGCCAGGCCGTTGAAGATCAGGCCGAGGCCGAACTTGCGCGGGATGGATGGGTTGAACTTGCCCAGCTTCACCCAGATCCAGGCGATGAGGGGTGCCAGCACGATGATCGCAACCGAGTTGACCGACTGGAACCAGGCGTTCGGGAACACGGTCTCGCCGCTCAGGGCCAGGACAGTGCCCTTCAGACCTTCGCTGAAGATGTCGCGGTCGACGATCTTGTCGGCGAGGAAGGTGAAGGAGCTGCCCGCCTGTTCGAAGAACATCCAGAACAGGATGTTGAAGGTGAAGATGATCAGCATGGCGATGCAGCGGTCGCGCTGCACGGCGCCCTCGCGGAAGGCCTCGACCATCAGGAACGCGCACAGGATGAGGAACATCGGCGTCAGCACGAACCACTGCAGGGCATTGGCGCCCATCTCAAGCAGGAAGTAAGCCACCGGGATCGAGGCGAGTGCGCCCGCGAACACGTATAGCACCTTGTGCTTGCCGCCCTCGCCTTCCGCCGGGCGGCCGATACCCCCGAGCTGGCGGCGACCAAACCAGAACCACACCAGGCTCAGGATCATGCCCACGCCGGCGGCCATGAAGACCACTTTGTAGGCCGGCATGGACTCGATGCCGAACACCTTCTTGGCCAGGTACTGGGTCACGAGCGGCGCAATCATCGCGCCGAGGTTGATGCCCATGTAGAAGATGGTGAAGCCCGAGTCACGGCGCTCGTCCGTCACCGAGTACAGCTTGCCGACCATGGTCGAGATGTTGGGCTTGAA
Organism: Agrilutibacter niabensis; assembly: GCA_031457065.1. GTDB lineage: Bacteria > Pseudomonadota > Gammaproteobacteria > Xanthomonadales > Xanthomonadaceae > Agrilutibacter > Agrilutibacter niabensis_A. The sequence goes on along the minus strand of JAVDVW010000002.1, from coordinate 1,312,422 downwards.
CAGGCCGTTGCCGCAGATCACCGTGGCCAGGCCGAGCTTGAACACCTGTTCGCTCGGGACTGCGATCATGAACAAGCCCGCGCCCATGATCACCGCGCCGAGCAGGATCGAGCGCTGGTACCCCAGCACGCGGTCGGCCACGTAGCCACCGAAGATGGCCGCCGCATACACCAGTGCCAGGTAGGCGCCGTAGATCTTGCTTGCCGGCTCCTCGCCCGACGGGTCGCCGCCATGGAACTGCGCCACGATGTAGAGCACCAGCGCCCAGCGAATGCCGTAGAAGGCGAACCGTTCCCAGAATTCGGTCATGAACAGCATCCACAACGGACTTGGATGGCCCATCACCTGCTTGAATTCCGGGATCGGTGCGCCCGGTGTTGTCGTGCTTGCGGCACCGCTCATGCGGTTTTTCCCCTGTCAATTGATTCAATAAAAAAACCCGGCGCGGCGCGCGGGACGGGCGAGGATTACCGACGGTAGCGGGGGGCGTCAAACCGTCATTGCTGCTGCAATGCAGCAACCGCCTGTTCAGCCAGGACCCGTGCTGTGGCGTGTGGTGGCCAGGGCCCGCTCGATCAGGGATGGCAGGTCCGCGTGCGCCGGTCCGAGCCGCTGCTTTGCCTCATCTGGCGAACACCAGCGGATTTCCGCGTGCTCGTGCAGCTGCAGATTCTGCGGATCGCCCCGCCACGATGTCACGACATGAACATGCAGCCGCCATGGCTCGGGGTGATCCCCGCCAATGGTTCCCAGGCGCCGCACCTCGAGCGGGTCGATGCCCAGTTCCTCGCCGAGTTCGCGCCGCAGCGCGGCTTCCTCGCTTTCGCCGGCCTCGATATGGCCGCCGAACATGTCCCACGCCCCGGCCAGCCACGCACAATCGGCGGCGCGCCGCCCGAGCAGGACCTCGCCCTCCCGCACCAGGAGCGCCCCGACGCAATCATGGAAGGCCGCGACGGACATACGCCCTCGCCCGCCCGGAGACTCAGACCGCCGGCACGTCCGGCGGCGGCCCGTAGCTCGCGCCGGGACCGATCGACGTACGCACTTCGAACAGCTCGGGGAAGAAGGTCAGCTCGAGCGCCTGCTTGAGGAAGCCCACGCCCGACGATCCACCGGTGCCGCGCTTGAAGCCGATGATGCGCAGCACCGTGCGCATGTGGCGGAAGCGCCACAACTGGAACTGCGTCTCCACATCGACCAGGTCCTCGCACAGCGCGTATTCGCGCCAATGCGTGGTGGTGTCCTCGTAGATGCGTTCGAACACCGGTACCAGCGCGCTGTCGGACACATGCGGCTTCGACCAGTCGCGCTCGCGCTGCGAGGCGGGAATGGCGTGGCCCCAGCGCGCGAGATAGATGAGGAACTCGTCGTACAGGCTCGGCGACTCCAGCACGTCCTTCAGCGCGGCGTGGCCGGCCTCGTCGTGGGCGAACACCTTGAGCATCTGCTCGTTCTTGTTGCCGAGCAGGAACTCGATCGTGCGGTACTGCAGCGACTGGAAACCCGAGGACGGGCCGAGCACGTCGCGGAACTCCATGTATTCCGACGGCGTCAGCGTCTCCAGCACCGACCACATCTCGGTCAGCTGGCGCATCACCTGCTTGCAGCGCGCCAGCACCTTGCGGCATTGCCAGACGTGGTCGCCGCGCAGGTAGACCGTGGCGGCGCGCAGCTCGTGGATCATCAGCTTCATCCACAGCTCGGACACCTGGTGCTGGACGATGAAGAGCAGCTCGTCGTGGTGCGCCGGGCTGGACAGTGGATGCTGCGCGGACAGCAGGCGGTCCAGCTGCAGGTAGCCGCCGTAGGTCATCCGGCCGGATAGGTCGGTGTGGATGCCGGTTTCCAGGTCGCGTTGGTTCTTGTCGACGGTCATGAGCGGGGCCTGCGTGGGGCGCAAAGAGTACCGCATCGCCCCGCCCACTCCTGCACATGCGGCGGTGCGTCACGCCAGTGAAACGCGGGCATGGATAATGACGGCACATTGCGCCTCCAGCGGGCAATCAACGCGCCAGTCCTGGGCCGGACCGGGCGCTTCATCTGGTTAGGGGAAACGAATGAAACGACCTGCTCGCGGCGTTGCCGCGTTGCTGGCGCTGGCCCTTTCGGGCATGGCGCACGCGGATTGCATCAGCATCACCAGTGCCGGCCCGGCCTACGGAGAGGACTTCAACACGCTGGCGTCGACCGGCACCTCCACGGTGCTGCCGGCCGGCTGGGCGATCCGGGAAACCGGCACCAACGCCAATGGCATCTACGCCACCGGTACCGGCAGCAGCACCGCTGGCGATACCTACAGTTTCGGTACCGCTGCCAGCACCGATCGCGCACTGGGCGCGCTGCGCAGCGGCAGCCTGGTGCCGAGCTGGGGCGCCTGCTTCATCAACAATACCGGCGCGGCGATCGCGGCGTTGGACATCGCCTATACCGGCGAGCAATGGCGCCTCGGCGCGACCGGCCGCACCGTGCCGGACCGCCTCGACTTCCAGTACAGCCTCAACGCCAGCAGCCTGGCCGACGGCACCTGGACCGACGTGGACGCGCTCGATTTCAGCGCGCTTTACCTGAGCGGGACCGTCGGCCTGCGCGACGGCAATGCCGGGGCCAACCGCACGGCGCTCGGCGCGACGCTGGAGTCGCTGTCGATTCCGGCCGGCGGCACGATCTGGATCCGCTGGACCGACTTCGACGTCGCCAGCTCCGATGACGGCCTCGCCATCGACGACTTCACCCTCACCCGCCACGGCCCGAATATCAGCGCGCCGGTCCTGGCGGTAAGCGACCCCAGCGCGGATGAAGGCGACGCGGGCAACACGCCGCTGTTCTTCACCTTCAGCCTCGACAAGCCGGCCGGCGCCGATGGCGTGGTCATCGAATACGCAACCCATAACGGCAGCGCCGCAGCGGGCAGCGACTACACCGCGTCGACGGCGACCGTCACCATCCCGGCCGGCGAAACCTCGGTCATCGTCTCGGTCGACGCGCTGGGCGACACGGCGCAGGAAGCCGACGAAACCTTCAGCGTCGACATCGTCGGCGCCACCGGTGCCGACATCGGCGACGGCCAGGGCATCGCCACCATCCGCAACGACGATTTCGTCGTCACCGCGATCCACGACATCCAGGGCGCCGGCGCGACCTCGCCGCTGGTGGGCCAGTTCGTCACGCTCACCGGCATCGTCACCGGCCGCAAGGGCAACGGCTTCTTCGTGCAGGCCAGCGATGCGGACGCCGACACGGACCCGCTGACCTCCGAGGGCGTCTACGTGTTCACCGGCAGTGCACCGCCGGCCGCCGTCGCGGTCGGCAACCGTGTGCGCGTGCGCGGCACCGTGTTCGAGTTCGTGCCGCCGTCCGATCCGGGCCAGCGGCCGCTGACTGAAATCGGTGGCAGTCCGACGGTCGCGCTGCTCTCGACCGGCAATGCCCTGCCCGCGCCGGTGGCAATCACCGCCGCGATGACACGGCCAGATGGCGGCTTCGACCAGCTCGAAGCGCTGGAGGGCATGCGCGTCTTCGCCGCCAGCCTGACCACCATCGCCGCGACCGAGGGCAGCGCCACGCCCTTCAACGCCACCGGCAGCGTCAACGGCATCCTCCAGGCGGTGCTGACCGGCGTGCCGCGTCCGTTCCGCGAAGCGGGCTTCGATGCGCGCGACCCGGTACCGGGCGGCGCCGGCGCGCAGCCGATTCCGCGCTGGGATGGCAATCCGGAAATCCTCACCATCGACAGCGACACGTTGGGCGGCCCGGACTACCTGCTCAACCTGCCGGCGGGCAGCGTGATCGAAGGCCTCACCGGTCCGCTCGATTACGGTTTCCGCCGCTACACGCTGCACCGCGATCCGGGCGTGGCCATCAACGTCATCCCGGGCCCCGGTCCGCGCGCGGCGCGCTCCCCGGCTGCGAGCGAGTTCACCGTCGCCGCGGCCAACCTCGAACGCTTCTTCGACAACATCAACGATCCGGGCGTCGACGACAGCGTCGCCACCGCCGCGGCCTACCAGAAGCGCCTGCAGAAGGCGTCGCTGGCGATCCGCGATTACCTGCATGCGCCGGATGTGCTCGCCGCGGTCGAGATCGAGAACCTGGCGGTGCTGCAGGCCCTCGCCGCGCGCATCAATGCCGATGCCGTGGCGGCCGGCCAGCCGGACCCGCAGTACGTCGCCTACCTCGAGGAAGGCAACGACGTCGGTGGCATCGACACCGGCTTCCTGGTGAAGAGCGCCACCGTCGGCAACGATGTTCCGCGCGTGGAAGTGGTTTCGGTGACGCAGGTCGGCAAGGACACGACGTGGATCCAGCCGGACGGCACGCCGGGCATCCTCAACGATCGTCCATCGCTGGTGCTCGACGCCGTCGTGCATTACGCCGATGGCCGCAGCTTCCCGATCACCGTGATCGGCGTGCACCAGCGTTCGCTGATCAGCGCGGAGGAGGACACTGCCGGTGGCGATCGCGTGCGCAGGAAGCGCCAGGCGCAGGCCGAATTCCTCGCCGGCTACATCCAGCAGCGCCAGGTCGCCGCACCCGCGACGCGCATCGTCACGCTGGGTGACTTCAACGCGTTCGCCTTCAATGACGGCCTCGGCGACACGATGAACGTCGTCGGCGGCACGCCGACGCCGGATGAGCAGACCGTGGTGCCGGGTGACGGTATCGACCTGGTCGATCCGGACCTGGTCAACCTCGGCGAACTCGCGCCGCCCTCCGAGCGCTATTCGTTCGTGTTCGACGGCAATGCGCAGACGCTGGACCACGTGCTGGTGAACGAGGAACTCGTCGTCACCACGCGCGCGGCCGCGATCGACCACGCACGCATCAACGCCGACTTCACCGAAACCAACCGCGCCGACGCCACCACGCCGACGCGCACGGCAGACCACGATCCGGTGATTGCGTACTTCGACCCGCGTCCGGTCGCCGACCTCGCCGTCGCCGCATCCGCAGACAACGCCTCGGTGCCGGTGGACGGCACGATCGCCTTCACCGCCACGGTGCACAACAACGGTCCGGAAGCGGCCGAGTCGGTCGGTGTCGGTTTCGCCCTCGATGCGATCCTCCCGACCATGGCCGTCACCGCACCAGCCGGCTGGAACTGCGATACCGCGCAGGTCGACGGTGGTCGCACCTCGGTGGCGTGCCATGCGGCAACGCTGGCCAAGGATGCCGACGCCCGGTTCACCATCTCCGCAGCCGCCTCGCCGGAAACCGCGCATGCCACGGTGTCGCTGGCGGCGGCGGTCGATGCGCTGTCGCTCGACCGGGACCCCGGCAACGACCAGGCCACCGCTTCGCTGGACGTCGCCGCGCGCGTCGATCTGTCGGCGCGCATCGCGGGCCCGGTGAAGAAGCTGCACTACGCCGACCTCGCGCCGTTCGCGATCGACCTGCGCAATGCCGGTCCGTACACCGCGAAGCAGGCGACGATGACGCTGCGAGGCGACGCCCCTGCAGCCAACGTGTCGATCGGTGCACCGGCGGGCTGGAACTGCACGGTCTCACCGGACGGCAGCGGCAGCTTCGTGGCCATGTGCAACGCGGCGGGGCTGCTGGCGGTCAACGTGAACCAGCGCTTCTCCGTGGTGGTGGACGTGCCGGCGCGCCCGGACAGCACGCAGTTCCTGACCCTGACGGCAACGGCGGGTTCGGCCTCGATCGAGACCGCGCCAGCCAACGACACCGGCCGCTACAGCAACCGCATCGTCGGCGTGCCGTAACCCGCACGCCCGGCCAAGGCAAGTGCAGAAAGCGCGGCTCCGGCCGCGCTTTCTGTTTGCGTGCGCCCCCGTCTTGCCGCAATGCGCAACGGGCTGTTTACGCCCGGCGGGTATCATCTGCCGGTTGACGAGAACCAGTGAAGGACTAGCGATGACCGACGTGCCTGCCAGGAAAGTCGTGGCGACCTACGAGATCGAATACCTGCAATACCTCGGTCCCGACGGTAAGCTCGTCGCCGAGCTGCCGCCCGCCTTCCGCGACGCCAGGGCCCTGCTGCCGCTGTTCAAGCAGATGCTGTTCGTGCGCGTGTTCGACACCAAGGCGATCGCGCTGCAGCGGACCGGCAAGCTCGGCACCTACGCCTCCTGCCTCGGCCACGAGGCCACCCATATCGGCATCGGCGCCTCGATGAAGCCCGAGGACGTGTTCGCCCCCAGTTACCGCGAGTACGGCGCGCAGTTCATGCGCGGCGTGCAGCCGCGCGACGTGCTGATGTATTGGGGTGGCGACGAGCGCGGCAACGATTTCGCCGGTCCGAAACACGACTACCCATGGTGCGTGCCGATCTCCACGCAATGCCTGATGGCGGCCGGCGCGGCGCTGTCGTTCAAGCTGCGCAAGCAGGACCGCATCGCGGTGGCCTGCTGCGGCGATGGCGGATCGTCCAAGACTGACTTCTACGCCGCGCTGAATTCCGCCGGCGCCTACACCGCGCCGCTGGTGCTGTGCGTGATCAACAACGGCTGGGCGATCTCGGTGCCGCGTTCGGCCCAGACCGGCGCCACGACGCTGGCGCAGAAGGGCCTCGCCGGCGGCCTGGACTGCCTGCAGGTCGACGGCAACGACCTGTTCGCGGTCATGGAAGGCATGCGCCGCGCCACCGAGCGCGCACGCAACGGACAAGGCGGCAGCGTAATCGAGTTCCTCACCTACCGCCTGCACGACCACACCACCGCCGACGACGCGCGCCGCTACCGCGCCGACGAGGAAGTGAAGGCCGCCTGGGCGCGCGATCCGATCCCGCGCCTGCGCACCTACCTCATGGCGCAGGGACTATGGACCGAAGCCGAGGAGAAGGCCTGGGCCGACGACTGCGGCAAGCGCGTCGACGAGGAGATCAACGCCTACCTCAACACTCCTGTGCAGCCGGTCGAGGCCATGTTCGACTACCTGTACGCCGATCCGCCGCCGGACCTGCTCGAACAGCGCGCCGCTGCGCTCGCGCTGGAGGGCCGCTCGTGAACAAGGCCGAGACCATGTCCAAGACCGAAGCCGCCACCGCCACGCCCACCGCCATCACGCTGATCGAAGCGATCACGCAGGCGCTGGCCTACGAGATGCGCCATGACGACGCGGTCGTCGTGCTCGGCGAGGACGTCGGCGTCAACGGCGGCGTGTTCCGCGCCACCGCCGGCCTGCAGCAGACCTTCGGCGCCGAACGCGTGCTCGACACGCCACTGGACGAAACCACCATCGCCGGCCTGACCGTCGGCATGGCCTCGCAGGGCATGAAGCCGGTCGCCGAAGCCCAGTTCGATGGCTTCATGTACCCGATGGTCGACTTCATCGTCTGCCATGCCGCGCGCATGCGCTACCGCACGCGCGGCCGCCTGCATTGCCCGATGGTGCTGCGCGTGCCTTGGGGCGGTGGCATTCGCGCGCCGGAACACCATTCCGAGGCGAACGAAGCCATCTTCACCAATGTGCCGGGCCTGCGCGTGGTGCTGCCTTCCTCGCCGGCGCGCGCCTATGGCCTGCTGCTCGCCGCGATCCGCGATCCGGATCCGGTGATCTTCATGGAGCCCAAGCGCATCTACCGCCAGTACAAGGAACTCGTTCCCGACGACGGCGAAGCATTGCCGCTGGATGTCTGCTACGTGCTGCGCGACGGCACCGACGTCACCCTCGTGACCTGGGGCGCGCAGGTGAAGGAAACGCTGGAAGCCGCCGAGAAGCTGGCCGCCGACGGCATCAGTGCCGAGGTCATCGACGTCGCCACGCTGCGTCCGCTCGACTTCGCCACCATCGCCGAATCGGTCAGCCGCACCGGTCGCTGCGTGATCGTGCACGAGGCGCCCAAGACCGCCGGGTTCGGCGCCGAGATCGCCGCGCGCCTGGCCGAGGAGTCGATGTTCGACCTGCTCGCACCGGTCGAGCGCGTCACCGGTTACGACACGCACATCCCGTTGTTCCGCCTGGAGATGAAGTACCTGCCGAGCGTGGACCGCATCATCACCGCGGCCAAGCGCGCGCTCGCCGCGGGCTGACGCTACGCTCCGCACACGACAACGCCCCGGCAACAACAAACCGCTCCGATCGAGAAACCACCCATGGCCGAACACAAGACCTTCCTGCTCCCCGACCTCGGCGAAGGCCTGCCGGACGCCACCATCGTCGAGTGGATGGTCAAGCCCGGCGACACGATCCTGCTCGACGCACCGCTGGTGTCGATGGAAACCGCGAAGGCCGTGGTCGAGGTGCCGTCGCCGGTTTCGGGCAAGGTGCTCAAGCTGGCCGGCGGCCCGGGTGACGTGATCGTCACCGGCAAGATGCTGGCCGAGTTCGAACTCGATGCCTCGTTGCCGCAGCGCGCCGAGGGCCAGGACACCGGCCACCACCATGGTGGCGGCGATCACGCCCCGGCGGCTCCCGCGAAGACGGCGGCGCCGGAGGCGAAGACCGAGGCCGCACGCGAGGACAGCGGCACCGTGGTCGGCGCGATGCAGAGTTCGGACGCGGTGCGCAGCGAAAGCGCGGTCGCGGTCGGCGGCGTCAAGGCGATGCCGGCGGTGCGCGCGCAGGCGCGCAAGCTCGGCGTGGACATCGCCCGCGTACGCGCCACCGGCGCCGACGGCGTGGTGACCATGGACGACGTCAAGCGCGCCGCCGCCGACGGCAGCGCCAAGGTCGGTGCGGCGGCTCCGGCGGCCCGCATGGCCCCTTCGGCTCCCGCCGCGCCTGCCGCGGCACCGGCCTCGCGCAGCACGCTCTCGCAGTCCGGCAAGCCGATGCGCACGCAGCCGCCGGGCGTCACCGCCAGCGGCCAGCCCGAGCAGCTCAAGGGCGTGCGCCGCAACATGGCGCGGGTGATGGCTGACGCGCACAGCAAGGTCGTGCCCACCACGCTGGTCGACGATGCCGACCTGCATGCCTGGATCGGCAAGCAGGACATCACCGCGCGCCTGGTGCGCGCGATGGTGACCGCCTGCAAGACGGTGCCCGCGCTCAACGCCTGGTTCGACGGCGAAAACCTGACCCGCACCCTGCATCCGCACGTCGACGTCGGCATCGCGGTCGACACCGACGATGGCCTGTTCGTGCCCGCGCTGCGCAATGCCGACATGCTCGACGGTGGCAGCATCCGCACCGCGATCCAGCGCCTGCGCGCGCAGGTCGAGGACCGCACGATCCCGTCAAGTGAACTCAGCGGCTACACGATCTCGCTGTCGAACTTCGGCATGTTCGCTGGCCGCTACGCCACTCCGGTGGTGGTGCCGCCGTGCGTGGCGATCATCGGCGCCGGCAAGCTCTCGCATGACGTGGTGGCGGTGATCGGTGGCATCGAAGTGCACCGTCGCATGCCGATCTCGCTGACCTTCGATCATCGCGCCTGCACCGGCGGCGAGGCGGCCCGCTTCCTGAAGGCGCTGCTAGACGACATGTCGCTGCCGCAGTGAACGCGCTGCGCGCATTCACCCCAAGGTTTGCTTCGCAAACCTTGGGCCCCGCTACGTGCTTCCACACCCCCATTCGCGCTTTGCGCGAATCGCCCCCTGACTCAGGGGGCTGTGCTCGCTTCCCTTGATTCCAAGGAGCAGACCATGGCCCATCGCAGCCGCCTTGCCGGTTTCATCATCGACTGCAACACGGACAATCTGGACGCGGCGGCGGATTTCTGGAGCCAGGCGTTGGGCCTTGCCATCGTCGACCGCGATGCCGGCGACGACACCGCGGAATACCAACAGTTCGGCGGCACGCCGGCCGACCTGTGCATCGAGGTGCAGAAGGTCGACCATCCCTCGCGCGTGCACCTGGACATCGAAGCCGACGACGTCGACGCTGAAGCCGCGCGCCTGGAAGCGCTGGGCGCGAAGAAGATCGGGTTCATCAAGCGCTGGTGGGTGATGGAAGCGCCGACCGGCCAGCGCTTCTGTGTGGTGAAAATGCACCACCCCGAGCGTGGCGCGCCCCCTGCCGAATGGCCGTGAGCGGCCGCGCGCCGCTGCGGGCATGACCCGCTGCGCCGGGATTGGCTAATCCGGGTTGATGCTGGTGAACAGCGGCGTGTCGTCCACAACCACGCGATCGCGTCCTCCCGCCTTGGCGCGATAGAGCGCCTGGTCGGCACGGTCAAAGGTCTGTTCGGGCCGGTCACGCGTGGGATCGCCGGCGGCGATGCCCACCGACACCGTGATCGGGAATCGCAGCGGTGCGCGGGCCACCTGCTCGCGTATCCGTTGTGCGACCTCAGTGGCGCCATCGAGCGCGGTGCCCGGCAGGTAGACCACGATTTCCTCGCCGCCGAAGCGCACCGCGATATCGCTCTTGCGTATCGAGGTCAGCACCGCCTGCGCCACCGCGCGCAGGGCTTGGTCGCCGGCAAGGTGGCCGTGTACGTCGTTGACCATCTTGAAGTGGTCGATGTCGAGCAGCAGCAGGGTATAGGGCGGGCGCTCGGTAGGATCGCGACTGAGCGTCTCCGCGAGCACCTCCTCCATCGCCGCGCGATTGAGCAGGCCGGTGAGCGGATCGCGCGTCGCCGACTGCTGCAGTTCCTCGTGCCGGCGCTGCAACTCGGCACGCGCCTGCTCGGCGCGCTGCGCCGCCGCTTCGCGTGCGTTGAGCAGCTGTCCCTGCTCCAGCATCAGGCGGCGCAGTTCCAGCAGATGCTGGGTCTGCCGCGCCAGCAACTCCAGGCCTTCGACCTGCGCGGCCGCCAGGTGGCGTGGCACGGTGTCGGCGACGCTCAGGGTGCCCAGCGGATAGCCGTCGGGACTGAGCAGCGGCACACCCGCGTAGAAGCGCGGTGGCAGGCCGCCGAGTCGGCGGCGCTTGGCCGCGGGAATCGGGTCGATGTCCAGGTCGTCGATCACCAGCGTGCGCCCGGGCTGGTCGATGGCGTGGTTGCACAGCGACAGTTCGCGCGACACCTGCGGCTGGTCGACACCGATCTGCGCCTTGAACCAGACGCGGTCGCGATCGATGAGGGAAATCGAGGCGGCGTACACGCCGCAGAGCATCACCGCCAGGCGAACGATGTCGTCGAACGCCTGCTCGGGGCCGCTGTCGACGATCGCATAGGTATCCAGGGCCGCCTGCCGGGCGGCTTCACTGTCGATCGTCTGCGTGGGCACGCGTACGGACATGGCACATCACCATTGCGCCGCGACCGGGCGGAGTCAAGTAATCCGGGAGTGGCCTCTCATCCGGCCACCTCCGGATAAACAGCGCTCACTCTCCGTCCGCGAGCTGCGCCAGGGCTTCCGCGACGTCGGCCAGCTGGGCCGCGTCATGCAGGTGGCCGATCAGTTCTTCACCCAGGTGCAGCGCATCGGCTTCCGCGTGGCGCAGGGCGGAGGCGCCTTCGCGCTTCAGGCGGGCGATCAGCTGGCCCGCGTCCTTGGGCGAGGCAAACCCGATGCTCTGCACGAGCACGCGTTCACCGTCGACGAACTTGAAGTAGAAACGGCCATCGGCCTCGCGGTACTGCTTGAACATCGGCAGCGCGGACTTTTCCTTCTTCGCCGTGGCCGACGACGCCACGTTCGACAGGTCGCGCAGGCCCACCGCCTCGCGCAGGCGCGCCAACAGTGGTGTCGCATGCCGCGCGCGCAGGCGCGCGGCGCCGTCGCGCAGGATCGCCTCGATCTCCGCGGGCCTTGCCATCAGCGCTTCGTATTTCTCACGCAGCGGCGCCACTTCCGCGTCGATGCGTTCGAACAGCGTCTGCTTGGCATCGCCCCAGCCGATGCCATCGGCGTAAGCCTGGCGCATCGCCGCGGTTTCTTCCGTCGAGGCGAACGCCTGGTACAGCTGGAACACGTTGGAATTGTCCGCGTCCTTGGGTTCGCCGGGCGCGCGCGAATCGGTGACGATGCCGGCGATCAGTTTCTTCAGCTGCTCCCTCGGCGCGAACAGCGGAATGGTGTTGTCGTAGCTCTTGCTCATCTTGCGGCCGTCGAGGCCAGGCAACGTCGCCACGTGCTCCTCGATCGCCGCCTCCGGCAATGTGAAGTGATCACCATAGAGATGGTTGAAGCGCTGGCCGAAGTCGCGCGCCATCTCGATGTGCTGCACCTGGTCGCGGCCGACCGGCACCTTGTGCGCATTGAACAGCAGGATGTCCGCGGCCATCAGCACCGGGTACATGAAGAGGCCCGCGGTAATCGCGGCATCGTCGTCGAGTGCTTCGGCGCGGTTTTTGTCGACGGAAGCCTTGTAGGCGTGCGCGCGGTTGAGGATGCCCTTGCCGGCAACGCAGCTGAGGAACCAGGTGAGCTCCGGGATCTCGGGGATGTCGCTCTGGCGATAGAACCAGACCGACGCCGGGTCGAGGCCGCAGGCGAGCCACGTCGCCGCGATTTCCAGGGTCGAGCGCTGCACGCGTGCCGGATCGCTGACCTTGATCAGGGCGTGGTAGTCAGCGAGGAAGTAGTAGCTCTCCACGTTCGGATCGCGGCTGGCGGCGATGGCCGGACGCACGGCGCCGACGTAGTTGCCGAGGTGCGGCGTGCCGGAAGTGGTGATGCCGGTGAGGACGCGGGTGCGGGACATGCGAAGCGGACTCGAGGTTCAGGACGCGGTCGGGCAGTTTAACCGCTGGTCCCGCCCCGCCCACGGCCCCTCACGAAACCCCATTCCCGGTGCAGGCGCGTTTGCCCGCATACCTACCGGGAGTCCGCGCCATGTTCCGTCGCTTCGCCACCCTTGCGCTCTGCGTTGCCCTTGCCGCCTGCACTTCCGTGCAGGCGCGTCCCCTTGTCGATGTGGGCGTGGTCGATCGTGACCGCGGCTATGCACCCGACGGAGGCTGGCTCGGCCAGATCCATCATCGAGGCCAGGACTGGATCGAAGGCGAACCCGGCCATCGCTATTCGGTGCGCCTGACCAACACCAGCGGCGGCCGCGTGCTCGTCGTGCTGTCGGTCGACGGTATCAATGCCGTCACCGGGCAGACCGCGCATCCGTCGCAGGCCGGCTATGTGCTCGAACCGTGGGAAAGCACCGAGATCAACGGTTGGCGGAAGTCGCTCGATGACGTCGCCCAATTCGTGTTCACCGACCTGCCCGACAGTTACGCCGCGCGCACGGGCCGGCCCGACAACGTGGGCGTGATCGGCATCGCCGTGTTCGAGGAGGCGCGGCCCTATTACCCGCCGGCACCGATCTGGCGCCGCGAAGCACCCATTGCCCGCGACAGTACCGACGCCGCGAAGGCGGCCGCGCCGGCAGCGGCCGAGGCGCGCGGCGACAGGCAGCGTGACGAAGCCACGGCCCAGGGCCTGGGCACCGGTCATGGCGAACGCGAATGGGCGCCGGTGTCCCGCACCGGCTTCGTGCGCGCCACGCGGTCACCCGCGCAGGTGAGTCAGTTGCGCTACGACGATTACCGCGCGCTGGTCGCACGCGGCGTATTGCCACGGCAGCCCGGATACCGCTGGCAGCGCGCGGAACCCGAGGCGTTCCCGGCCGGTTTCGTCGCCGATCCGCCGCGCTGACTCGCGCTCCCGGGTCATGAAGAACGGGCCGTAACGGCCCGTTCGTTTACTTCCGCATCGACCGGTCCAGCGGTCGTGCCGCCTCAGTGCAGGGAGCGGCTGAAGTCCGCCACCTCGCGCTCGGCGCGATCGCGGTCCCAGCCGTACTGCTCCTGCAACTTGCCGGCGAGGTATTGAGAATTGCCTTCGCTGACATCGAACACGTCGTCGGTCAGGTCGCCCCAACGCGCCTGGATCTGGCCTTTCAATTGGGTCCACTTGCCCTGGATGACATCTTTGTTCATGCGTTCGCTCCTGTGGTATGCGCATCGTTGCGCGATGCCGGCACAGGATGCGGACAGCGATGTTGGCGAAGCATCACGGACGCGTTAGAAGGTGTTGATACCTGAACGATCGCGACCTGTGTTCAATCAATCTTCAGCAAAAAGGCCGGGAATCCCGGCCTCTTTGCAAACGGTGCGTTACTTGCAATGCTCGCCTTCCTTGCAGGCACTCTTTTCGACCGCTTCACCGGCCTTCTGCACATCCTTGCCCGCGCCGGCCATGGTGTTGCAGGCAGTGATGAAACTGGACGAGAACGCAACCAGCAGCAGCAGGAAAATCAGACGCTTCATACCTTTCTCCTTACGGTGTGTCGGGTGGTCCGCCTGTCGGACTGGGCGTTGGCTTCGTCCGCGCCCCCGCATCTAACGCGGATACGCATGAACTTCCTGTGGAGATGGGCCGCGGAGCCTGACCGCCCATTCAGGGGAGGCAAGGCCGCCGTGGTCTTACGGGCTCAGAAAGCACAAAGGCCGGATTGCTCCGGCCCCTGTGGCGTTCCATGCAGCCAACGTCAGCTGCTGGCTTTGTCTTCGACCTTCTCGCCGAGCTTCTTCACGTCCTTGCCGAGGCCTTCCATGGTGTTGCAGGCCGACAGGGTCGCGATCGAGAACAGGGCCAGCATAGCCACGGCCATCAGACGCTTCATTGGATTCTCCGGTACGGGTTTCGAAAAGGGGCGGCATTCCGCGCGGGCGCATGGTGTGGCGACCGGGGGAGCGGCGCAAGGGGGCGTCGTCACAGCCCGGAATTCGATTCAGGTGCCCGCTAGTCGCGCATCAGGGTGGACTTGCCGAACAGGCTCTCCACCAGGTCGACCGCGACTTCGGCGGTCAGGTTGCGGGTATCGATCACCGGGTTGAGCTCCATGATGTCGAGCGACGCCATGCGGCCACTGTCGGCGATCATCTCCATCACCAGCTGCGCCTCGCGGTAGCCCGGGCCACCGGGCACGGTGGTCCCCACGCCCGGCGCGATCGCCGGATCGAGGAAGTCGACGTCGAAGCTGACGTGCAGGTGCGTGTTCTCGTCGACGCCATCCAGCGCCTCTTCCATCGCCCGCTTCATGCCGACTTCGTCGATGTAGCGCATGTCGTAGACATCGAGACCGTGTTCCTTGACCAGGCGCTTCTCGCCCTCGTCGACGGAACGGATACCGATCTGGCGGATCTCGTCCGCACGCAGCGCGGGGGCGGCACCGCCCAGGTGTGTGAGTTCGCGCGGCCCCAGCCCGCACAGGCACGCGACCGGCATGCCGTGGATGTTGCCGGACGGGGTCACGTCGCTGGTATTGAAGTCGGCGTGCGCGTCGAGCCAGAGCACGCGGAGCTTCTTGCCGGTTTCGCGGCAATGCTGGGCGACGGCGGTGATCGAGCCCAGGCCGAGGCAGTGGTCGCCACCGAGCAGGATCGGCATGCGGCCACCCCGCAGCTCGGCAAGCACGGCATCCATCACCGCGCGGTTCCAGGCAACGACTTCCGGCAGGTGCCGGTAGCCCCCGGTCGGCGGTTGCCAGGGATTGCGCGGACCATCGAGGTTGCCGCGATCGGCGACGTCGATGCCACGCGCGATCAGCGCCTGAGGCAATCCCGCGATGCGCAGTGCCTCCGGCCCAAGGCGTGCACCCAGGTGTCCGGCGCCGATGTCGGTGGGCGCGCCGATCAGGGAAACAGGAGGAAAGCTGCGGCTCATGCACCGGATCCGTTTGGTGCCGGCTGTCAGAATCGAACTGACGACCTACCGCTTACAAGGCGGTTGCTCTACCAACTGAGCTAAGCCGGCGTGGGAAATGCGGCCCGGAGGCCGCGCTGCGCATTCTAGCCTGCGGTGGCTGCGTGCTGGTCAGCGCAGCGCGCAATCGGCCTTGCGGTATTGCGCCGCGGCGATCGTGGCCTGCGCGCGGCGCGGGTCGAACCCGGTGTCCGCGGTCACATCCAGCCACACCGCCGTGCTTGCAGCATCCGGCGCGCCCAGGGCTTCGACCTGCGCGGCGATACCGGCGGCGTTGAGCGCTTCGGCGCGCTTCTTCGCAGCCGCCTCGCCGCCGTAGCGGCCCAGGGCGATGGAATTGGCTTCTGCCCCTTCGCGCACGATGAAGAAATCGTTGAACCCCGCCGCAGCGATGCGCTGCGCGACGCCCTGCGCCTGCTCCGCCGACGGCAACGGCGGCAGGTATACGCGCCAGCCGTGTCCCGAGGCTGGCGCAGCTTGTTCGCGCGTGGCGACATGCTGCACCAGCGGCGCCAGCTTCGCGGCGGCGTCGCTGCCGGCGCCCTTTGATGCGAACGGGCCGAAGCTGAAGCATTGCGGCGCCGGCGGCGCGGCAACGTCGCTGGCAACGGCCGTGGTGGACGGCGGCGGCGCTGCAACGATCCCGGCGGACGGCGCCGATGAAGGTGCCGGTGAAGGCGCCGGTGTCCGCGCGCCTTCATCCACCAGCTGCAGGCGCGCGACGCCCGGCGGCAGCTGCATGGGCGCGGGCGGCGGCAGCGGATCGCGGGCGATCCACCAGGCGGCGGCCCCGAGGTTGAGCACGGCAAGCAGGACGATGAGTGCGCGAACGAGCATGCGTCGATTCTAGGGGGAAGCTTCTACGCGATGGAATCGACCGCGGCCCAGATCGCCAGGCCTTCAAGCACCAGGGACACGGATTGCACCGCTTCCGGTAGTCGCATTGCCAGCTGCTCGGCGCCGCCGCCATGGACCAGCACGCGCGGGCGCTGGCCCAGCGTCCGTCGCGCGGCCTCGGCGCTGGACTCGACCAGCGCGAGCGCCGCGCCGTCGCAGCCGGAGGCCAGGGCGTCTTCGGTATCGGTGGCGAAGTCGGCGTGATCCCCGCCCTGCGCCGGTAGTTGCGGCGCGCGTTCGTGCAGCACTTCGCGCATCAGGGTGGGCGACGGGGCGATGCGGCCGCCGACATGTCGTCCCCCTGCGTCCACCAGATCGATCGTCAGCGCGGTGCCGACGCCGCACACCAGCACGGCTTCGCCTTGATGGCGGCGGTGCGCCGCGAGCATGGCCAGGAAACGGTCGACGCCAAGCTTGTGCGGCTGCGCATAGGCGATCCGGAAGTCGCCGAACGCGGCCTGCGTGCGCGCCAGCGAAATGCGGCACGTCCGCGCCGCCAGCGCCTGCAGGAGCGCGACCCGCAGCGCATCGTTCGCGACGCTCGCGACATAGGCGACGTCGATGCGCGGTGGCAAGGCGGCCGCGAGGGCAGCAGCGAGATCGGCTTCGCGATGCGGCAGTGCGATCACGTCGCCCACGCCGTCGGCATGCAACGGCGCACACTTGAGCCGCGTGTTGCCGAGATCGAATACCCACGCGCTCACGCGGCCACGGTCCTGCGCACGCTGACTTCGCCGGCATGGACGTTCTGCTCGCGGCCATCGTCGAGCCGCAGTCGCAGGGCGCCGTCTTCGGCAATGCCCAGGGCGGTGCCGGTTTGCGTGGCGGTGGCCGAATGCAGGGTGACCGCCTGGCCGGCCAGCGCGTCGAAAGCGGCGTAGCGCCGCAGGAACGGCGCGAGGCCTTCGGCATCGAACACGTCCAGCGCGGGCAGCAGGTGCGCGAGCACCATGGCCACCACGAGGTTGCGATCGGGCAAGCCATGCGATGCCGGCGCCAAGCCGGCGAGGTCGCACCAGGGCTGATCGATCGCACGCGCCACCGCGTCGGGCATGCGCACGTTGAGGCCCAGCCCGATGACCGCGCGCGCGGGCCCGGCGTGTTCGCCACTGCCCTCGATCAGCAGGCCCCCGAGTTTGCGCAGCCCCTCGGGGCCCGCGACCACCACGTCGTTGGGCCACTTCAGGCGGACCTCGCCGAAGCCCAGTTGGTGCAACGCCTCGGCCACGGCCACGCCCGCCATCAGGCTCAAACCGCCCAGCCGAGCCAGCCCACCACCGAAAGCGCGTGCAAGCGAGAGATACAGGTGGGCCGCCAGCGGCGAGGCCCAGACGCGCCCGCGGCGTCCGCGGCCGCCGGTCTGGCGCTCGGCCAGCAGGACATCGACGCCCGTCCCCTCGGGGGCGCGGCGACGCAGCAGTTCGCTGTTGGTGGAATCGATGGACCAGGCCACCTCGAGGTTGGCGAGTCTCCTGGAGGCCTGTTCAGGCAGCGCCGCGCGGATGGCCGCGGGGTCCAGCAGGTTCACCGGCTGGGCCAGGGCGTAGCCGCGGCCGGACTGGGCCGTGATGGCGACACCAGCCTGGCGGAGATGCTCGATCCGCTTCCACACGGCGGCCCGGGTCTGGCCCGCCGCCTTGGCGAGGGTGTCGCCGCTGACAGGGCCACGGATCAGGTGTTCGAGCAGTGCGCGATCGTCCATCCAGCAATTATGCGGGGCGGGACCGACGACCGGCCGGCCTGTTGCGGTGCACCACAATCCGCCCGTCGAATGCAACTCCGGCGGCGACCGAGTGCGATATAGTTCGCGTGATCCCAACTCCGGGAGTGGACTACCCATGCGCCGCATCGCCGTATGCCTGCTGATCATTCTCTCGAGCGCGAGCGTTGCCGCGCGCGAAAGCAAGTTCAGCGACGCCGACGGTGGCAGCTGCCCGACCCGGACGCAGACCGCCGCCACGCGTTCGCCGGATCGTGATCCATCCTCGATGGCTCTGCCCGTAAAGAAGGCCAAGCCGAGCCTGCCCAGCAGCAGCGGGGGTGGTGGCGATGACGTCCGCCTGCAGTCGCCGCGTTGGCACCGCTTCCTGCCAGGCATGTTCCGCTAAGCATGTTCCGCTAAGCACCCCGCTTGTTCCGCTGGCTGCTCGGGCGAACCCCGCAACCAATAGCTCCCGACCTGTGGCGTGACATCCGCGCCGCATTGCCGTGGGTGGCCGCGCTCGACCCGGAACGGGACGCACGCCTGGCGCAACTCGCAGCGCGCTTCCTGCACGAAAAAGCCATCACGCCTGTCGGCGAACTCGTCCTCGACGACTGCGACCGCGGCAGGCTCGCCGCGGCGTGCTGCCTGCCCCTGCTTGAGTTCGGCGCAGCCGGCCTGCATGGCTGGTCGCAGCTCATCGTCTATCCCGAAGCCTTCCGCGTGAACCGCACCCACGTCGATGCCGCCGGCGTGCTGCACCAATGGGAAGACGAACTGATCGGTGAGTCCTGGGACAGTGGCCCGCTGATCCTGTCGTGGGCCGACGTGCTCGCCGATTGCGAAGATCCGCACGCGGGTTTCTGCGTGGCGGTGCATGAGATGGCGCACAAGATCGACGTGCTCGATGGTGAACTCGACGGCACCCCGCCCCTGCCAGGACCCTGGCAGCGCGGGTGGGCGCGCGATTTCCAGGCCGCGTACGACGCCTTCGTCGAGGAAGTCGAAGCCGGACGCGAAACGGCCATCGACCCGTATGCCGCCGAAGCGCCCGAGGAGTTCTTCGCCGTCGCCAGCGAATATCACTTCAGCGACCCGCGCCTGCTGCGCGCGGCAATGCCCAAGGTGGCAGCGCACCTGGAACGCTTTTACGGGCGTTCGCCGTTCGCTTGAAGCCGCCATTCACCTGAAGCCTTGAGTCACAGTCCCGGCGGCAACCTCGCCTCGAAACGCGCACCGCCCAGTTCCTGCGACGCGAGCACGTCCAGCGTCCCGCGATAGCTGCGCACCATGTCCTGCACGATCGCCAGTCCGATGCCATGTCCCTGCACGCGCTCGTCTCCGCGCACGCCGCGCTGCAGGATCAGCGCGACCTTTTCCGGCGGAATGCCGGGACCGTCGTCGTCGACCGCTACCAGCAGGCCCGGTCGGCGATTGGGCACCGTCTCGCCATGCTGCACGGTCAGCAGCACGCGCGAACGCGCCCACTTGAAGGCGTTTTCCAGCAGGTTGCCCAACAATTCCTGCAGGTCGCCGGGTTCGCCATGGAATTGCGCACCCGGCGCGATTTCGAACTCGCACAGCACGCCCTTGCGCGCGTACACCTTCTCGAGCCCTTTCACGATTTCCTCGGCATGGGGTTCGATCGCGATCGGGGCGGCGAACAGCTGGTGGCCCGACCGCGCCGCGCGCGCGAGCTGGTACGACACCAGGTCGTTCATGCGCCGCAGCTGCACGTCGACGTCCTCGCGCAGTTCCGCCTCCGGGCCCGGATGGTCCAGCCGCGCGCGCAGCACGGCGAGCGGCGTCTTCAGGCTGTGGGCGAGGTCGGCAAGCGTGTTGCGCTGGCGGTCGAGATTCTCCCGCTCGCTCTCGATGAAGGCGTTGATGCTCTCGGTGAGCGGCTCCAGTTCGCGCGGATGTAGTTCGCTCATGCGCGAGGCGGTGCCGCGCTGCACGCGCTTGAGCTCGTTGATGACATTGCGCAGCGGCCGTAGGCTCCAACGCAGGATCACCGTCTGCAACAGCATCAGGATCAGCCCGGCACCGCCCAGGTAGCGCCACAAGGCCGCGCGGAACACCGCGACCTGCTGGCTCAGCGCGGTCGTGTCCTCGAGGATGTAGATGGTGTACGGGAATTCCGCCTTGGCATCGTCTTCCGCGCTCCAGATGAAGCCGCGCCCATACCGGTATACCTCGCCCGGCGTGCCCTTGATCTGGGTCAGCGGCAGCGGACCTTCGAAGCGTTCCTCGTTCGGCCGCAGCATCTGCGATCCAGGCAGCATCGGTCCCTGCGCGGAATGCGAATCCCAGTGCGCGTTGGGTAATACGACTTCCGCGTACAAGCCGCTGCCCGGGCGCTCGAAGCGCGGGTCGATCGGATCGTAGGGCTGGATGAATTCGCCGTTGCGCGCGAACTCGCTCTTGTCGGCGTAGGCCAGTGCATAGTTCTCGAGGCGCTGGTGCAGGTTGTCCTTCGCCGTCTGCAGGAAGGCGCGATCCAGCGCATAGCCGGCGAGCGCGAGGAATGCGATCAGGCCCAGGCTGGCCGCCAGCAACTGGCGTACCTGCAGCGATCGCTGCTGGCGCCAGCTCACGGCTTCGCCTCGTTGCTTGGGGAGGACGCGCTGGGGGAGCGCGCGCTGTGGGAGAGCGCGCTGGCGGACATGCGATTCATGTGCCGCCAGCGTACAAAGCCCGAACGCCGCGCGCGATCAGCAGTCGTGCGAAATCCGACGCGGTCGCCAATCCAGGCCTCAGTCGCCGCTGCGCGGAATCGCGAAGCGATAACCACGGCCACGCACGGTCTCGATCGGCTTGAGCGAACCGTCCGGATCGAGCTTCTTGCGCAGGCGGCCGATGAACACTTCCAGCACGTTGGAGTCGCGATCGAAGTCCTGCTGGTAGATGTGCTCGGTGAGGTCGGCCTTCGAGACCAGCTCGCCGGCATGCATCATCAGGTACTCCAGCACCTTGTACTCGTAGCTGGTCAGGTCGACGTTGCTGCCGCTGACGCTGACCGTCTGGGCCGCCAGGTCGAGCACGACCGGACCGCACTCCAGCGACGGCTTGCTCCAGCCGGCCGCGCGGCGGACCAGCGCGTTGATGCGCGCCAGCAGCTCCTCCACGTGGAAGGGCTTGACCAGGTAGTCGTCGGCGCCCTGCTTGAGGCCTTCGACCTTGTCCTGCCAGCTCGAACGCGCGGTCAGGATCAGCACCGGGAATTTCTTGCCTTCCTCGCGCAGGGCCTTGATCAGGTCCATGCCGGACATCTTGGGCAGGCCCAGGTCGATGATGCCGAGGTCGAAGGGCACCTCGCGGCCCATGTACAGGCCTTCCTCGCCGTCCTGGGCGGCGTCGACCGCAAAGCCTTCGCGTTTGAGGCGGGCGGCCAGGGTTTCGCGGAGGGGAGCTTCGTCCTCGACCAGAAGTATGCGCATGGGGGACTCCTTCAGCAGGCGGCCGTCTTGGCCGGGTGCATTCAGGTTAGTCGTTCAGGTTGTCGCCGGCGCGTGTACAGCAAGCAGCCATCCCCGGTTTGTTCAGCTTAGTGAACGAGACTGCAACCAGATCGCGACTCGCGGGGAACCAAGACCGGGCGATGCGGCTCAGTCGTCGTCCCGGGGTTCCGGCTGGCGGCGATCTTGGCCCTGGGGCTGCGGATCGTCCATGTACACCCGGACACGGCCGCTGGAATCGATGACCTTCACGCGATTGACGTTGCGCCCATCGAAGGGCACGCGTTCGGCGCTGAGCACCTGGCCGCCGGTGCGGCGCTCGACCCGACGCACGGCATCGGAGAGGGCCCGGTGGTCTTCGCCGCGATCGTGGCGATCCTCCATGCGCTGCTGCCCACGGTCTACATGGTCGCTGCCGCCGCCGCGGCCCTGACCGGGATCCAGCAGCGCCCCGAGGCTCTGGGCCGTTGCGTGGCCCATCGGCACCACGAGCACGGCGGCCAAGGCCAGGGAAGCGAGTCGGGAAACGGGAAGGGGCATGGGCTCGGGAGTGCGGGCGGGCCGCAGGCAGAACGACGAGTGTGCATTCTTGGAACGGCGCAGTGAATCCGGTCTGAACTTTTCCTTCACGGCACGGTCGCGTTCAGCGCACGGCACGGCGCGCGCAAGCAGCGCCAGGACGCTGCATCAGTAGATCTCGCCCACGCAGCAGCGCAACGAGCCGCCGCCCGCCTCGATGGCATCCAGTTCGACGGTGGCAACCGTGAAGCCGGCGACGCGCAAGCGCTCGCGGTTGGCCTCGGTCAGCGTGCGGCCCGCATGCGCGCTCATCCATACCGTGTCCGCGGACAGCGAGATTGCGTTGCCGACGAAGGCCGCGTGCTCGGCGGGCGAACACGACACGACATGGGGCGCGTACAGGGATGCGATGGCCTCGACCACGGCCGCATCGGCAAATCCCTGCGGGCAGACGATCGCCGCCCGTCCGGCCAGCACGGCCAGCACCACGTTGGTGTGGTACTCGCCCGGCGCGAGATCGAACAACAGCGTCGCACGCAGGCCGAAAGCCTCGTGCATCAGGCGCGCGCCCTCTTCGTCGCAGCGCTCGGACAGGCCGCAGAAGCCGAGCCCGCGCGCACGATCGATCACCAGCGCGCCGGTGAGTTCGCAGGGATGCGCCTGCGTCGACAGATCGACCTCGGCGTAATCGAGCACGCCGGCGAAGAAGCCGCGGATGTCGTCGCGCGCGGCTTCGCGCTGGCGCACCGCGTGGCGCATGCGCCCGACCACGTAGCGCCCCGCCGCCGTTCCGAACACGTTGTTGGGGAACAGCGCGTCCGGCGTGTCCGGACTTCCGGCGAAGCAGACGGTGGGGAGGACCCCGGAAAACGCGCGGTGCAGCTCGCGATGCTGCGAAGACGCGCTCGCCGGGTCGAAGGTCGCGGCCTGCGCCATGTAGCGGTTGTCCTGCGCCGACTGCTCGGCCAGGGCGAAGCCGTCGGGCGCGACCAGGAAGGCCGCGCGCGCGGTGGCCGGGCCGAAGTCGGTGGCACAACCACGGGCGAAATCGAGGAAGGCGTGCGTGTCGCGAGTGATCATGCGGGCGGCGGCGGGCAATGGTGGGGATCAGGCTTCCGAAATCAGGCTTCTGCGGTGGCGAAGGACGCGGTCAACGCCAGCGCCTGCTCGACCAGCGACCAGTCCGCACCCGGTTTGTGCGCGCCCTCGCTGAGCACCTGCCGAAAGGCGCGTCCACCGCGTTCGCCGGCAAACAGACCGAGTATGTGGCGCGTGATGTGTTTGAGGAACACGCCACGCGCAAGCTCCGCTTCGACATACGGTCGGTAAGCGCGCAGCAGGTCGCCGCGCGTGCGCAGCGGGCCTCCGAACCACGCCACATCGAGGCGATGCAGCAGGTAGGGGTCGTGATAGGCCGCTCGGCCAAGCATGGCGCCATCGGCGTGTTCGAGGTGCTGGGTGGCTTCGTCCATCGTCGCGATGCCACCGTTGACGATGATCTGCAGGTGCGGTCGTTCCCGCTTCAACCGATAGGCCCAGTCGTAGCGCAGCGGCGGAACCTCACGGTTTTCCTTTGGAGACAGGCCCTGCAGCCAGGCGTTGCGCGCGTGGATCACGAACGTGTTGCACCCCGCGGCCGCGACGCTGTCGACGAAGTGGGCGAAACGGTCCCATTCATGGTCATCATCGACGCCGAGACGGCACTTCACCGTCACCGGGACATCGCATGCGGCGATCATCGCGGCGACGCTGTCGCCGACCAGCGCGGGCTCGCGCATCAGGCACGCGCCGAAGCGGCCCGCCTGGACGCGATCCGACGGGCAGCCGCAGTTGAGGTTGATTTCATCGAAGCCGGCCTCGGCGCCGATGCGCGCGGCCTGTGCCAGCAACGCCGGCTCGCTGCCGCCCAACTGCAGCGCGACCGGATGTTCGCTGGCATGCAAGGCGAGCAATTTATGGCGATCGCCGTGGATCACCGCATTCGCGTGCACCATTTCCGTGTAAAGCCGCGCATTCGGTGCAAGCACGCGGTGGAAGGCGCGGCAATGCGTGTCGGTCCAGTCCATCATCGGGGCGACGGATAGGCGCAGCTGCGCGATTGGAATGGATGGCGGCGGCGTCATGGGCGCGCATTGTACGCCGGCACAGGCATTTTCTTGACTTTGCTTAATGCGCCTTCCAGGCGGGCCTCAACCCGCCCGGTTCGCTGCCGCCGCATGCAATGCAAAAATATTGCGCACCAGCCGTTATACAGCCGCTTCACGCGATCTCCATGGCAATTGCCGCCTCGCGCGCGCTGCGCAACCATGCCTGCACGCCGTGAAAGTCGGTGTAATGCGAGGCATTGCACATCAGCAATGAAAAGTAGGCAGATCATGCGAAGTGAATGCGCGATGTCGCATCGTTCATGCGATAGACAGGCATCATTTACGCATTAATTTTTCTCATTCGCACAACAACATTTGAATGTCCGCATGGATGCATGCGCGACGTTACGTACCTAAGCAGGGGGTCGAATAACGTGGAATGACACGACATCATTTCCACGCAACAGGCAAGGCGGAAAAGAACGTGCTTCGTGATCGGCTGGTGCGTCGCAGCTACATGATTGGAGCAATGCTTGTCCTGGCCATGCTGGCCACCTGGGCAGCCATCCACACGAACACGCGCGTCGAACGCGCTCCTGAACGGGACTTTTCGGCGGCCATCACCGCGGCGCGCAACGACCCCCTCATACTCGCGGCGCTGAAAACCCGGGCTAACCAGGATCGGGTCGTGCTTGGCGACGAAAGTGCGGTTAGCGCCTTCGCAACCACGCAACCGATCGGCGCGCTGAGCGTGCTGCCTTCGTCCGGCGACCCGGTAAAGGGTTCTTTTTCCCCAGTCATCAACTGGCCGCTGGTGGGCATCCACGCGGTACTGACCCCCGATGGTCGCGTACTCAGCTATGGCACCTCGGCGACCGGCGCCCGCACCGGGTACTTCATTTACGACGTGTGGGACCCGCAGCTCGGCTTGGGCAGCAACTCACATACGGTGCTGCCCAACCAGACCGCGGTCGACCTGTTCTGCAATTCCCAGCTCCTCCTGCCCAACGGCAACATCGAGATGTGGGGCGGCGATGTATTCAACGCGACCACGGGCAAGGCATTACTCCAGCCCAATGATGATTCCAATCTCTTCACGCCGCTGAACAACAGCCTGGTGCGCACGGGCAAGATGTTCCGCAAGCGCTGGTACGCGACCGCGACGACCCTGCCCAATGGCGAGGTCTACATCCAGGGCGGTACCGGTGGCGAGGACTTCCCCGAAGTCCGCATGAGTACCGGCAACTTCCGCCTGCTGACGGGCGCATCGACGACGTTTCTCGGCGCCCTGTATCCGCGCAACTTCGTCGCACCGGATGGCAAAGTCTTCGGCACGCGCTACGAATACATGTACCGGGTGGATCCCGCCGGCGTTGGCGCGATCACGCGACTGGCGAACTTCCCAGGCACCAACATCGGCGCGAGTTCGACCGCGGTGATGTTCCGCCCCGGCAAGATCCTGCAGACGGGGGGCGGATACGACACGAACTCTGCCAGCCCGCTGGCCCATGTGATCAACATCAACGGTGCCACTCCGGTCGTCCAGCAGGTGGCATCACCGCTCTATCGTCGCCACTGGGCCACGAGCACGATCCTCCCTGACGGCCGCGTGTTCCTGTCCGGTGGCAGCGTGGCCGACAACGATCCGATCAATGGCGTGGACTACACCAGCGAACTCTACGACCCGGTCGCGAACACCTGGAAGGCGGGCGCCACGG
Source organism: Agrilutibacter niabensis (assembly GCA_031457065.1). Lineage (GTDB taxonomy): Bacteria > Pseudomonadota > Gammaproteobacteria > Xanthomonadales > Xanthomonadaceae > Agrilutibacter > Agrilutibacter niabensis_A. Next base: position 1,286,547 of record JAVDVW010000002.1, on the reverse strand, counting down.
CGCAGCGGATGCGCCTGTACCACTCGACGGCGCTGCTGTTGCCCGACGCCACGGTATTGACCATGGGGGGCGGCGCGATCGGGCCCGAACTCAACCTCAATGCCGAGATCTATTACCCGCCCTATCTTTTCAACAGCGGCGGCACGCCTGCTGCACGGCCAATCATTTCGTCGGCGCCGATGACCATCGACCCGGGCCAGGCGATCACGATCGGAACGCCCAGCCCATCCAGCATCACCCGCGTGACGCTGATCAAGGCCGGCTCGGTCACGCACTCCTTCAACATGGACCAGCGTTTCCTCGAACTGCCGTTCACGGTGGTCGGGAATCAACTGCGCGCCACGCTTCCCACGAATCCGTTCGAAACACCGCCCGGCTTCTACATGGTCTTCATCTTCAACGGCAAGGTCCCGTCCGAAGCCGCCATGCTGCGCATCAACATCCGCTCGCCGGCGCGCCTGACGGTCCGCAAGGTCGTGGTGAACGACAACGGCGGCAACAAGGTCGCCTCGGATTTCGGGTTCTCCGTCAACGGCGCCGCGGCGGTGGCGTTCGAGGCCGACGGCAGCAATACGCTCAACCTGCCCGCCGGCACCTACACCGTCACCGAACCGGCCACCCCCGGCTATGCCGCCAGCCTGTCCAACTGCAGCGGCATCGTGCTGGCCGACAACAGCAATGCGACCTGCACGATCACCAACAACGACATCGCCGGCGCGCTCGTTGCGACCACCGGCACCAACAAGCCGGTCTACGTGCGCGGCGAAACGGTGACCATGACGACCCATGTGGTGCGCAATGGCCAGCCGGTCGCTGGCGCAAGCGTCAGTTTCGATGCGCTCAAGCCGAATCTCGTGAACCACTCCCGGGGCACTGCAATCACGGACGTCAACGGCAATGCCAGCGCGTCGTTCGTATCCGGCACCGGCTCGAGTTCGATCGGCACGTATCTACTGACCACCACCGTGACCAGTGGCGGCCTCACAGGCACGGCCAATGCCAGCTTCGTGGTCCAGTACGCCGCGACCGCGACGCTGACCGTCAACAAGGTGATGGTGAACGAGAACGGCGGCACCAGGCAGGCCTCCGATTTCAGCTTCTCGGTCAATGGTGGTACCCCGGTGGCGTTCCAGAACGACGGCAGCAACGTGCTCTCGGTGGCGCCGGGGACCTACAACGTCACCGAACCATCCCCTCTCGGCTATACGCCGACCTACTCCAACTGCAGCAACATCGTGCTGGGAGTGGGCGACAGCGCAACCTGCACGATCACCAACAGCGACCACGCCTCGCCCGAGGCGCCGGGGCTGGTGGCGACGGCCGGCAGCAGCAAGCCCACGTACGTGCGTGGTGAAACGGTGACGATGACGGCCCGCGTGCTCCGCAACGGCGTGCCGGTGTCGGGCGCGCTCGTCGCCTTCGATGCACTCAAGCCGAATCTGCTGAACCACGTCCGCGGCAGCGCAACCACGGATGGCAACGGCAATGCCAGCGTGTCGTTCGTGTCCGGCACCGGATCCAGCTCGATCGGCACCTACCAGTTGACGGCGACTGCATCCAGCAACGGGCAGACCACACAGGCGTTCGCGACCTTCGTGGTCCAGTAGCAGGGCCTGCGTGCGTTAGTGGTGCGTGATCGTGCGGAGCCAGAACGCGGGCATTGGCTGTGCTCCAACGGGAAGCCAGACGCGTGTCCTTCCGCGGAGTCCCGTTGCGTTACTACTCGAGAAGAGGGTCGCAACACGCGGAGTGATCCGTCATCAATCCGCGCATCGAGGCAGGGCGAAATGAGCGACGTTGTACCGGGGCCGGCGCGCCGTGGTTTTCTGATCGGAGCAGTGCTGGTCCTGGTCGCCATCGCGACCTGGGCGGCCATCCGGGTTTCGAGCGAGCGCACGATGGGGGCCATCCGGGAGCGCGACCTATCCGCCGCGGTGGCCGCCGCCCGCAACGATCCCCTCATCCTGGCAGCGCTGCAGACACGGGCGAACCAGAACCGCGTGCGGCAGGGTGACGCCAAGGCGGTGGCGGCGTTCGCAACCACCTTCCCGGTCGGCGCACTGACCGCGCTGCCCGCGTCGGGAGATCCGGTAAAGGGCGTCTTTTCCCCAGTCATCAACTGGCCGCTGGTGGGCATCCATGCGGTACTGACGCCCGATGGTCGCGTGCTCAGCTATGGCACCACTGCGACCGGAGTCCGCACCGGGTACTTCACCTACGACGTGTGGGACCCGCAGCTGGGCCTGGAGGGCGCGTCGCATACCGTGCTACCCAACCAGACCGCGGTCGACCTGTTCTGCAACGCCCAGCTCCTCCTGCCCGATGGCAACATCGAGATGTGGGGCGGCGACGTGCTCAACGCGAACACGGGCAAAGCCTCGCTCCAGCCAAATGACGATTCCAATCTCTTCACGCCGCTGAACAACAGCCTGGTGCGCACGGGCAAGATGCTCCGCAAGCGCTGGTACGCGACCGCCACGACCATGCCCAGTGGCGAGGTCTACATCCAAGGCGGCACCGGTGGCGACGACTTCCCCGAAGTCCGCACGAGCACCGGCAACTTCCGCCTGCTGACGGGCGCATCGACGACCTATCTCGGCGCCCTGTATCCGCGCAACTTCGTCGCTCCGGACGGCAACATCTTCGGTACGCGCTATGGCTACATGTACCGGGTGGATCCCGCCGGCGTTGGCGCCCTTACGCGACTGGCGAACTTTCCCGGCAGCAACCTGGGTGCGAGTTCGACCGCCGTGATGTTCCGCCCGGGCAGGATCCTGCAGCTCGGCGGTGGCTACGACGCGAACTTTGCCAGTCCGCTGGCCCATGTGATCAACATCAACGGCCCGGCCCCGGTCGTCCAGCAGGTGGCATCACCGCTCTATCGTCGCCACTGGGCCAACAGCACGATGCTGGCGGACGGCCGCGTGTTCGTATCCGGCGGCAGCGTGGCCGACAACGATCCCGTCAATGGCGTGGATTACACCAGTGAACTCTACGACCCGGTTGCGAACACCTGGACGGCGGGCGCCACGGCACAGCGGATGCGCCTGTACCACTCGACGGCGCTGCTGTTGCCCGACGCCACGGTGCTGACCCTGGGAGGCGGCGCGATCGGCCCGGAGCTCAACCTCAATGCCGAGATCTATTACCCGCCGTATCTGTTCAACACCGATGGCACGCCCGCTGCGCGGCCGATCATTTCGTCGGCACCGATGACGATCGATCCGGGCCAGACGATCACACTCGGAACGCCCGATGCATCCAGCATTTCCCGCGTGACGCTGGTCAAGGCCGGCTCGGTCACGCACTCCTTCAACATGGACCAGCGTTTCCTCGAACTGCCATTCACCGTGGCCGGGAACGAACTGCAGGCCACGCTTCCCACGAATCCGTTCGAAACGCCCCCGGGCTTCTACCTGCTGTTCATCCACAACAACCAGGGCGTGCCGTCGGAAGCCGCGATGGTGCGCATCAACGTGCGCCCACCGGCACGCCTGACCATCAACAAGGTCGTGGTGAACGACAACGGCGGCAACAAGGCCGCCTCGGACTTCAGCTTCTCGGTCAATGGCGCGGCGCCGGTGGATTTCGACGCCGACGGCAGCAATACGCTCAACGTACCCGCCGGCACCTACACCGTCACCGAACCGGCGACGACCGGCTATGCCGCCAGCCTGTCCAATTGCAGCGGTCTCGTCCTGGGCGACGGCGATAGCGCCACCTGCACGATCACCAACAACGACATCGCCGGCGCGCTCGTGGCAAGCACCGGCACGGGCAAGCCCGTCTATGTGCGCGGCGAGACGGTAACGATGACGGCCCACGTGCTCCGCAACGGCGTGCCCGTTTCGGGCGCAAAGGTCAATTTCGATGCGCTCAAGCCGAATCTCATCAACCACGTCAATTTGACTGCGAATACGGACGTCAACGGCAATGCCAGCGTGTCGTTCGTCTCGGGCACCGGTTCGAGCTCGATCGGCACCTACCAGCTGACCACCACCGCGACCAGCGGCGGCCTGACGGCGACGACCGAGGCCACCTTCGTGGTCCAGTTCGCCGCGACCGCAACCCTGACGGTCAACAAGGTGATGGTGAACGAGAACGGCGGCACCAAGGATGCTTCCGACTTCAGCTTCTCGGTCAATGGCGCGGCGCCGCTGGCATTCGAGGCCGATGGCAGCAACGTGCTCACGGTGGCCGCAGGGACCTACACCGTCACCGAACCGCCCTCGCCTGGCTACACCGCCACCTTCTCCAACTGCACCAGCATCGTGCTGGGAGTTGGCGACAGCGCTACCTGCACGATCACCAACAGCGACCACACCCCGCCGCCGCCCAATGCGACACTGACGGTGATCAAGCTCGTGGTGAACGACGATGGCGGCATCAAGACCGCGTCGAACTTCAGCTTCTCGATCAACGGAACCGCACCGGTGGCGTTCGAGGGCGATGGCGACAACAACGTCAGCGTGGCCGCGGGAATCTACACGATCACCGAGCCGCCCTCGCCCGGCTATGCCGCCACGTTCTCGAATTGCAGCAACATCGAGCTCGCCGCTGGCGACAACGCGACCTGCACCATCACCAACAACGACCTGCCGCTGGCAACGCTTACGGTCAACAAGGTGGTGGTGAACAACGACGGCGGCAGCAAGGTCGCATCGGACTTCGGGTTCTCGGTCAATGGCGCGGCGCCGGTGGCCTTCGAAGCGGATGGCAGCAACACGATCAGCGTCCCAGCCGGAACCTACACCATCACCGAACCGGCCGTGGCCAACTATGTCGCGAGCTTCTCCAATTGCAGCGGCCTCGTCCTGTCCGCGGGCGGCAGCGCGACCTGCACGATCACCAACAACGACGTGCCCGTGTTTTCTGCGACGGCGGGCACCAGCAAGCCCACCTACATACGCGGCGAAACCGTGACGATGACGGCCCACGTAATCCGCAACGGCGCGCCGGTTGCGGGCGCCAAGGTCAGTTTCGACGCGCTCAAACCGAATCTCATCAACCACGTCACGATGAGCGCGAACACGGATAGCAACGGCAATGCCAGCGTGTCGTTCGTGTCGGGCACCGGCTCGAGCTCGATCGGCGTCTACCAGCTGACGGCGACCGCCACCAGCAGCGGGCAGACGACACAGGCGTTCGCGACCTTCGTGGTCCAGTAGCCTTCGTGGTCCAGTAGCAGACGCGCGGCACTCAGGCCGTGCGATCGGGCTCCCAGCGCATGTAGACGTCGGCACGGTCGTAATGCGACCCGGGCCGCGGGGCCGGGTAATGGCGGAAGCCGACGCTCTCGTACAGCGCCAGCGCCGGGGCCAGCTTGTGGCTGGATTCAAGGAACAACTCGTGTCCGCCCGAGGCGCGGTACGCCTCCAGCGCGCCTTCCATCAGGCGGCGGCCGATGCCTGCGCCGCGATGTCCTTCTTCCACCGCCATCTTGGTCAGTTCGAAGACGCCCTCGCCCTCGTGCTTGAGCGCCACCGTACCGACGGCGCGCTCGTTGCCGTCGCCGGCGCGCAGCAGGGCAAACAGCACGCGGCCGCCTCCGGCAAGGATGTGGGCTTCGGGGTCGCCGAGCACTTCGCGATCGATCGGTTCGACCACGAACCAGCGCTCGAGCCAGGCGATGTTGAGGCGGGCGAAATCCTCGCGCCAGCGCGGATCGAAATCGACGATGCGGAGGTCGGTCGTATTGGCCATGCCCGGATCATAGCCACGCGCCCGGCAGGCCTCCAGCGCCAGCTGCAACGTCATGTTGCGGGTGGCGCCACGGAGAGATGGGCGATGGCCGCGGTGGCGGCTTCGCGGTTGTTGTCGTCGAAGGCCGCGATCGTCATGCCCGTCACCGTACCGTCGTCGAGGCAGCGCGCGTTGACGTCGAAGCCGTCGGGGTGGCTGCGCGGCACATAGAAACTCTTGATGCCGCAGTGCCGGCAGAACAGATGCCGTGCGGCGCCGGTGTTGAAGGCGTATTCGCTGAGCTCATCCGCGCCCGCGACCAGGCGAAAACGCGCGGCGGGAACGATCAGGTGCAGGAAGCCGCTCATGCGACAGATCGAGCAGTTGCAGTCGAGCACCTCAAGTTGGGCGGGAGCATCGACTTCAAAACGCACGCGACGGCAATGGCAGCCACCGCGATGCGTCACCAGCGAATCGGACGTGTTCATGCACGCCAGTTTACGACTCACTCCTTGCCGTTGCCCTTGCCTTTCCTGCTGCCCTGGCCCGGGGTCTTGCCAACCGGCTTGCCTGCGTCCGTTTTGCCTGCCTTGCCCTTGCCTCGCGCGGCCGGCTCATGGCCGGATTTCACCGGCTTGCCATGGCGGTGGGCCGCGGGAGCGCCGCCCGCCGGCTTGCCGGAGTGGTTCCTGCTGCGCTCGGGGTATTCGCGCCGCAGGTCGTCGTCGATGTCGATCGGTCGCGCCCAGCGGTCGTAGGTCGGCACGAATCCCTTCTTCAATGCGTGGAATTCCGGGGACCCCGGCTTGATGCCCAGGCGCTGCGCCAGCGCGCCCCAGCCCTGGCCCCGATCGGTTTCGTACTGGTCGGCGACGTAGCGGCATGGGCGCCCCAGTACCGATGCCATGGCGCAGGCGTAGTACACGTCACCCGGCGCCCAATGGCGCGTCTGCAGCAACTCGACCACCAGCGGACGCGGCGCGTTGTGGTAACGCACCATCTCGTCGATGAACGGCTCCGGGTAGCGCGCGCCGTAGTGATTCATGTCACCAAGCCAGGTATCGACCCAGGCATCGCCGCTGCGTGGATCCCATTCTCCTTCCTGCGCGGCAGCGTTGGCGCCGATGAGCACCAAGACCAGCGCGAGTAGGCCGTGCTTCCACTTCATGTGCATCCGGGAGCGCCCGTGCATGGAGGTTCCTCGTGTCGACTCAAGGCTCGATCACGAACTTGCCGAAGGCCACACCCAGGTCCCAGCCTTTGCCCTTTCCAGCCAACGTCAACGAGACGCTGCCCTTGGTCATGGCCATGGCCCTGGCGGACCTGGAGGCGCCCGCATGCACCTCGCTGCTGGCATAGGTGCCCAGCACGTCCTTGATGGTGTACACGCCGGTGAACTCACCGTGGCCACCTTCGATCCGCGACTTGCCGACCGTCAGCCCGCCGCCCTTCGCCCGGATGTGCACTGGAAGCGTCTGGCCATCGTCGCAGCTCACCAGGCCTGAGCCGGTCGCAGTCTCGTAGAAGACCGACCATCCCGCGAGGTCGAAGGACAAGGTGCAGGTGATCGGTCCACTGGCGAAGGCGGGCGTCGAGGCTGCGGCCAACAGGACGGTGCAGGTCAGTGCAGACAGACGGGCTTTCATTCCAGTGCTCAGGGATCGCGATGGGCAAAGGCTACCACTGCACCGCGACGCCGATCACGGCGCGGCCGTGCCCAACGCAAAAAAAGGCGGCACCTTGCGGTGCCGCCTCTGCGCAATCATCCAACACGCAATCCCGCACAAACCTCAATCGCGATCGTCGTCATCGCGCCAGCGGCGGCCGTCCCAATAGCGGTCGTCGCGGTCCTGATAGCCGTAGTAGTAGCGGTTGTCGTAGTGCGCGTCGTAACGACGGTCGTAGCGCGGATCGTAATAGCGGGTCACGCAGCGGCCCTTGCGATCGCAGGTCATGCGGTCCTGCGGGTGCTTCTTCCAATAGCCATAGGCGTTGCCATACGGCGGTCCGCTGCGCACGTTGCGGTAGTAGACGGGCCGGCCATAGCGATCGTGCTCGACGAGCAGGCGATCGTCGTAGCCATAGTTGCCGTAACGGTAATACGGGTAGCCGCCGCGGATCATGACGTCGGCAACGTCGACGATCACCCGGGCGAAGTCGTCGCCATTCTGCGCATGCGCCGGCGCCGGGGCAGCCAGCGCCGCCATGCCGATACCGGCGGCCAAAGCGGTCGAAGCCAACCAGCGGGTCACGATGGCCATAGCGTCCTCCTCTCACCCGCCACCACGGCGGGTATGGACAGACGATGCGAGGGAGACGGTGAACCGATTTGTAATTTTTGCGTGAACCGCGCGTATCGCTCAGGCGCCAGTTAGCAACTCATGCGCCGAGCATCGCCAATTGCTTCACCGCGGCCGGCAGTTCCGACGGCGTGGTCACGCGGCGCAGGCGCGGCGCATCGTCGGCCACCTGGGCCTCGGTCTCGTGCGCCCATGTCACGTGATACGGCATGTACACACCCCACCCGCCCAATTCGAGCACGGGCGCGATATCGGATCGCAGCGAATTGCCGATCATGGCGAAACGGGATGGGGGCAAGTCGAATTCCGAGAGCACGCGCGCATAGGTGGAGGCGTCCTTCTCGCTGACGATCTCGATGCGATGGAAGAGATCGGCCAGGCCCGATTGCTTCACCTTGTTTTCCTGGTGGAACAGATCACCCTTGGTGATCAGCACGATCTCGTGTTCGGCGGCGATTGCTTCCACCGCCTCGCGTATTCCCGGCAGCAGCTCCACCGGGTGCTGCAGCAATTCCTTGCCCAGGGCGACGATGCGATGCACGTCAGCGGCACTGATGCGCGCCTCGGTGATCTCGACCGCGGCCTCAACCATCGACAGGGTCATGCTTTTCACGCCATAGCCGAACAGCGCGAGATTGCGCATCTCCACCGCGTACAGGCGCTCGAGCGTGCGGGCGTCGAGCAGGTCCACGTAGGGCTGCAGGATGCGTTCGAAGTCGCCCTGCGCAGCGTGGAAGTAGTCCTCGCTGCGCCACAGGGTGTCGTCACCGTCGAAGCCGACGAGGCGGATTGCGTTGTCATGGGATGCCATGCGCGCAAGTATGCCAGCGTGGCGCGGCGCGCCTTCGTGCACAAACGAAAGGCGGCCCGCAGGCCGCCTTCGTTTGGCAAGGAATGGATCCGGCGCAAACCAGCGGGGCGCGAATCCCGCGCCCCGCCGCGCCGGCACACGTACCGGCAAACCGGGCAAACCGGTTGCGGGCGCGCCTTACTTCTTGCCCTTCACCTTGGTGTAGGCCTTGTACTCCTCCGGAGTCAGCGAGCCATCGGCATTGCTGTCGGCCTTGTCGAACGCCTGGCCCAGCGCCGGCACGGCGGAGGCCTCGGCCTTGGTGAGGTTACCGTCCTTGTTCAGATCGACGTCGGCCCAGCTCTTCTTGACCGGACTGGTGGCCGCGGCCGCGTCGTTGTAAGTGGCGGGGGGAGTCGGGTTCTGCATTGCAGCATCGGTCGGAGTGCTTGACTGCTGCATCGAAGCGTCAGTCGCCGTGGTGTCGGTCTGCGCCTGGGCGAAGGCCAGTGGGGTGGCGAGGGTGGCGGCGAGGGCGAGGGTACCGAGCATGGACTTGCGGGACAGGTTCATCAGTTGCTCCTCCAGATAAGGGTTGTGCGTGGCGGGTTGCGATTCGGGGGATATGCCCCGCACGAGTCGCACCTTGCCCACCTCTGGATGAACACAAACATCGCGACGGGTCGAGCCGTGCACACGGCGTTAACCACAAGAACGCCAAACGCGTTTATGGCAGCCGGCCTGAATCCGTTTGAAGCGTGATGGACGTCGGAAAGCAGGGCCTCCGCGTCGCTGAACGCAACACAACCTTTACGAATTTTCCGCCCGCCATTCCAGAACCCGACGCAGGTTCAGGCATCGCTGTCGCGCGCGGCGTTCGCCCACATCTCTCCGCCGGCACCGAAGGCGACGGAGATCTCCATCGGCCTGCAGCACACCGGGCAATCCTCGACATAGCGTTGCAGGTCCGCGGATTCGTCGATCATCAATTCGACGCGCTCACCGCAATAGGGGCAAGGCACCGTGATCGTGGGCAACATGGGTGACCTCCTCGGATGGCAACCGTGCCAGCGTAGCGCCGTTGGATGCCAGCATGCCGTCACGCCTCGCTAACCATTGCGGAGCAAAGCTGGCGATACGCGCTGGGGAGCCGCGCGGCGCGCTGCCACCGTCCGTTCGCGGCCGATCCTTAGGAGCGCGCGATGAAAACCCGACGTGTTTTCAGTACCCCCGACTTGGTCACGGCCCGTGCCGCCATCCAGGCCGCGCGCGACGTCGGCATCCATGACGAAGACATTTCGCTGGTCGCGCGGCCGGACATCGAAGTCGGCCATATCCCCAACCGGCGCAAGGAGGCCGACAGCGACTTCGTTCCCGCCGCGCTGCGCGGCGCGCTCTTCGGCGGCCTCGCCGGCCTGCTTGCCGGCGCGATCGCGGTAATCGCGTTTCCGTCGGTTGGCATGAGCTGGGCCGGCGCGGGTCTGGTGGCCCTGGCCGGTGTGCTGTTTGGCGCGTTCGCATCCGCTCTGGTCGGCTCTTCGCTACCCGACCCGGTCCGCCAGAAATTCGAAGGCGAGATCAAGGCGGGGCGCATCCTCGTCCTGGTCGATGGCGCGGCGGAAATCCTGCCGGCGGTGGAAACCGCGGTGACACGCGCCGGTGCGTTGTCGCTGCCCTTCGAGACTCCCACCGCGCTTATCCGCTGAGCGGTCACCGGACACGTATCGGGGGCGCCTGCTCGGCGCCCTTGTTGTGTCGCGAATGCCGCTGATGCCGCCTGCCTTCGCGCCGCGCCTCACGGCACGGCACGGCCTGCGGCCAGTGGCGCGCCAGGGCCGAGGGCGCGGCGATAACTCGCGTGCAGGGCCTGGACCTTGGCGATGTAGTCCCGGGTCTCGCGGTACGGCGGCACGCCACCGAAACGCGTTACCGCGCCAACGCCGGCGTTGTACGCCGCCGCGGCGAGAGTGAGGTCGCCCTGGTAGCGACGCAGCAAGGCATGCAGGTGCCGCGCGCCGGCATCGATCGACTGCACCGGCGAATACGCATCGGTCACGCCGTATTCGCGCGCGGTGTCCGGCATCAGCTGCATCACACCCTGTGCGCCCTTGGGCGACAGTGCCCTGGCATCGAAACCGCTTTCGGCATGCGCGATCGCGCGCAACCAGGCATCGTCGATGCCGTGCTGCTTCGCGGCCGCGCGGAACTGGTTCGGATAGCGATCGAGCTGTGGCTTGCCGATGGCGCCCAGGCCCGCATGCGCGGGCTCGCCCGGGGGCGTGGCGACTGTGAACGCCAGCACCGGCGTCGAACCCGGCAGCCCGCGCGTGCTGTAGACGGTGCGGCCATCCTGCTCCCGCTCGTACAGCGTGCCGCTGACGACGCCCAGCGAGCCCCACAGGTTCGGCAACTTCACGGCGTCATCGGCGAATTGCCTGGCGACGCAACGCGAACCCGGCTCCGGCGCCGTCGCTAGGCTGACGGTGCCGTCGCGCACGCAGCGATACACAGTCCGTGCCTGCACCGGCGCAACACTCAATGCCAGTGTCAGCAATATCCCCATGCAGGCCGTGGTGCGGCGCGTGGTCATTCACGCAGTCTAGGGCCGTCTCGCGTTAACGCCATGTGCGGATGGTTTACCCGGCGCTCGCTTGAGCCGCGTAGGAGCGCCTCGCGGAAAAAAAGGCGGTCGCCCCGGGGACTTCAGGCGCGGGCCATGAACGCTTCGATCTCGTCGGCACTCCGTGCAAGGCCGCGGGTCAGTACTTCGTGCCCCGCGGCGGTCACCAGCACGTCGTCCTCGGTGCGGATGCCAATGCCACGCCATTTCGCGGCGACGCTGGTGTCGTCGGGGGCGATGTACAGGCCGGGCTCGATGGTGAAGACCATGCCCGGTTCGAGCAGGCGCGATTCGCCATCGATGCGGTATTCACCGACATCGTGGACATCGAGGCCGAGCCAGTGCCCCGTCTTGTGGCGATAGAAGCGGCGATAGAGGCCGTCGGCGATGTTCTTTTCCAGCTTGCCCTTGAGCAGGCCCAGTTGGAGCAGGCCCTCGGTCAGGGTGGCGACCGCGGCGACATGACCGGCCTCGTAAGGAACGCCGGGGCGCGCCTGCGCCAGCGCGGCGGCCTGGGCGGCATCGACGAGGTCGTGCAACGCGCGCTGCTCCCTGGTGAAGCGGCCGCTCACCGGAAACGTGCGAGTGATGTCGGCGGCGTAGCCGCGGTATTCGGCGCCGGCGTCGATCAGTACCAGATCGCCCTCGCTCATTGGCGCATTGTTGGCGCGGTAATGCAGCACGCACGCGTTGCTGCCCGCGCCGACGATGCTGCCGTACGCGGACTCGGCATCGTGCTGGCGGAAGACGCGTTCGATCTCGGCCTGCAGTTCGTATTCGCGCATGCCACCGCGCACCGCGCGCATCGCCGCCTGGTGCGCAAGCACGCTGATGTCCGCGGCCCGCTGCATGAGTTTGAGTTCGTCGCGATCCTTGAACAGCCGCATTTCGTCGAGCAGGTGGCCCAGCTCGAGGAATTCGTGCGGCGGCTGCGCGCCGTGCCGCACTTCCGCGCGCACGCGGTTGAGCCAGCCGATCAGCTTCAGGTCGAATTCCTGGTCGCGACCGAAGTGGTAGTACACCCGCGTGCGTCCTTCGAGCAGCCCCGGAAGGATGTCGTCGAGGTCGCCGATCGGATAGGCGTCGTCCATGCCGAAGGCTTCCACCGCGCCTTCGGGGCCAACACGGGGGCCGTCCCAGGCTTCGCGTTCAACGTCGCGCTCGCGGCAGAACAGCAGCGTTTCACCGTGCTTGCGGCCCGGCACCAGCACCAGCACCGCGTCGGGTTCGGCGAACCCGGTCAGGTACCAGAAGTCCGAATCCTGGCGATACGGGTAATGGGTATCGCGGCTGCGCACCATTTCCTTCGCCGCGGGCAGGATCAGGATCGCCTGGTCGCCTGCCATGCGCATGAGTTGCTTGCGGCGACGGGTATGGCTGCGTGCGGGGGTGCTGAGCGGTCTGGTCATTCGCAGGAAACTGATGCTGGACGGCCGCTCCGATGGAGCGGTGCGCGCGGACGGGAGGTCAATTGAACCGTTGCCGGTGCTGGGCCGCCAGCACGCAATCGCCGTGCAGCAGCAGTGCGGCGACGCGGACGAATTCCTCCAGCTCCACCAGCGCTTCCTCGTCCTCTTCGTCGCCATCGTCCTGCGGCTGCGCCGCGGCGAGTTTGGCGATATCGGCCAGCGCTTCGCGGCTGTCCTCGGACAACGAAGGCGCCGCTCCCGCGGCGAGGCCGAAGCCGCCGAGGAAGCCGCGGCACCAGTCGAACAAGGCTCCGCTGCGTTCGGACAACGAAGCGTCGGCATCCGGCAGCAGCAGCTCGAATTCGAAGCTGCGATCCGCCAGTTGTGCCGCGCTGGCCAGGCGCATGTCGTCCAGCGCGCTGCCTGCTGCGACCGCCCGCAATTGGGGATCGGCCATGACCTTGGCCAGCCACTCCCGGTTCGACGCCCCCCCGCCGGCAAGCCAGCCACACAGGCCGCCATGCAGCTCCCATGAGGTGACAGACAGGGCCAGGGCGCGGATTTCGGCGTCGAGGGCGGCGGCGGCGGGCAGGTCGGGTGCGGACACGGTGTCGAGGCGCGTTTGGGGGGATATCGGAGTTTAGCGGCAGACGCGTGGCTGGCGGCAGGCGCGGCGTGGCTTACACTGCCGCATACGCTTAACGGTCGGGGTCCGTGCGTCTCTTTCCGTCCTATACCGCTTGCCTGATGGCATTGATCGCAGGCCTGCTCGGCGCGGGCATTGCGCGCGATGCCGGGGCGCTCACGCGCGACTATTACTTCGAGCGCATTGGCAGCGCCCGCGGCCTGGGGCAGAACACCGTCAATGCCCTGGCGCAGGACGCGCAGGGCTTCGTCTGGGTCGCCACCCAGGGCGGCCTGCACCGCTACGACGGCCAGCGCTACGTCCAGTACCGGCATGACCCGCGCGATCCGACGAGCCTGCCAGACAGCTATGTCACCGCACTGGCGATCGATGCCGGCAAATCGTTGTGGGTGGGCTCGTACTCCCAGTACGTCTCCCGGCTCGACCTGACCTCGGGCGAGATCCAGCGGTATGAGGTGTCGGGAGATGAACAGGCCCAGCGGCACGTAGCCGCGCTGCTGCCGCACGCCGGCAAAGTGTGGGTGGGCACCTTCGCCGGCCTGGAAAGACTGGATCCCGCGACGGGCACACGCGACCGCGTGATCACGCTGGACCCCAGGGCGCTGCGCAAGTGGCCGCGACAGGCTCTGGTGGCCGGACGCGAAGGCGAGGTCTGGTACGGCGCGCAGACCGGCCTGTACCGGATTGGCGCACGCGGCGGCGTGGAACGGATGCGGCCGGCGCTGTCGGTGCGCGCCCTCACTTACGACCATCGCGGCCAGTTGTGGATCGGCGCGACCCAGGGACTGTACCGGCTGGCATCGGACGGCCGCTCGCTGCTGCGCGTATGGCCTGCCGACGGCGAGCCGGAAATCGAGGTGGGCGCGATAGTGGAGGCGCCCGACCATCGGCTGTGGCTGTCGCTGTCTGCACAGGGCGTGCTGCGCTTCGATCCTGCCACGGGTCGCAGCCTGCAATTGCGCGAGCAGTCCGGTGTCACCTCGGGCCTGGCGGAAGACAGCTTCAATGCGCTGATGATCGACCGTGGCGGCATGCTCTGGCTGGGCGGGCAGTTCCGCGGCGTCACTGTGGCCGATCCCCGCGGGACGCGATTCAACTACGTACTCGACCTCGAGACGGGCCCCGGCCACAACGCGGCGACCGATGACAGCGTCCGCACCGTTGCCCAGGACACGAGCGGTGCGCTGTGGATCGGAACCGACAACGCGCGGCTGCTCCGCTACGACATTGCCGGCGACCGCTTCGAGGACTACACGCCGCGCCTTCCGCTACCCACCATGCCAGTGGCGCCACGCGTCATGGCCATGGTCCGCGACCGCGACGGGAGCCTCTGGGCGGCGACGGAACACGGCCTGATGCGGCTCGATCCGCGGAGCGGCTCGATCGAGCAGGTGCCGCTGGGAAGCTATACGAACGTCGCGATCCGCAGCCTGATGCTCGCGCGCAACGGCGCATTGTGGATGGGCACGGCTGATAGCGGCGCCCTGCGCTATTCGCCGGATGATGGCGAGGTGCTGCACTACGGCTATCGCGATGGCGACCGCCACCAGCTATCGCATCCCGCCGTGCACGCCATGCTGGAAGACCGTCGCGGCCGCATCTGGCTGGGTACGGGCGATGGACTGGACCTGCTGGATCCCGCCACCGGTCAACTGCGCCACTACCGCCACGGCATCAACGCGCCGGACAGCCTGCCGGGCAACCTGGTGCGCGCGCTGTTGCAGGCGGCGGATGGGAGGATCTGGGTCGGTACCCACGCAGGGTTGAGCCGCGTGATCGAGACCCCGGACGGCGGCATCGCCTTTGCGCATCCCCTTGCCGATGCCCTGCGCGATCGCCTCGCGCCGGTGGTGTTTTCGATCGCCGAAGCGCCGGCGGGGACGTTGTGGCTCGGCACGGACAACGGCATCACCCGCTTCGATACGGCGAACGACCATTACCGCACTTACGGCCTTGCCGACGGGCTGCAGGACCTGGAGTTCAACGGTGCCGCGGTGACGAGGCTGGGTGACGGGCGCCTGGCCTTCGGTGGCGTGCGCGGCCTGAACCTGTTCGATCCCCGTCGCGCGTCCGGCTCCGGTTACGTGCCTCCGCTGCGCCTGCTCTCCGCGCGCATCGGGGCGGAGGCGCCCATCAACGACGGCGTCCTGTGGCATCCGCAATCGCTATCGATACCGGACGGCGCCGAGCTGCTGCGCCTGCGCGTGGGCGCGCTTGATTACGCGCCATCCGCCGACATCCAGTACCGCTACCGCCTCGAAGGTTTCGATCCTGGCTGGATAGACAACGGCCATCAGCAGGACATCACCTACACGAAACTGCCGGCCGGTGATTACGTCCTGCGCGTACAGGCCACCAATCGCGACGGGGCGTGGAATTCGCAGGAGTTGAGCGTCCCGATCCGCGTCATGCCGCCGTGGTGGCGGCACCCGCGGGTGGTCGCGACCGGCGCGCTTGCGTTGCTGGCACTGGCGCTGGCACTGGCGTGGCGCCACCACCAGCAGGTGCGGCGCGAACGTGGCTTGTTCGAAGCCATCCGCGAGCGCGAGCAGCGCCTCAAGCTCGCGTTGTGGGGCTCGGGCGAGATCTTCTGGGATTACGACCTGCGCCGCGGCGAGATGCACGCCATGCGCATCGACGAGCACGGCATCCTGGATGCCGACAAGGCCGTCCAGATGGAAATCGTCGATCAGCACGAGGTCCACCCTGACGACCTGTCACGCCTGCGCGACCTCCTGCGCCAGCACGTGCGCGGTGAGAGCCCGCTATTGCTGTCCGAGCACCGCGTGCGGATGCCTGACGGCTACTGGGCGTGGATGCTTGCCCGCGGCCGCGTGGTCGACCGCGATGCCAGCGGCCGCGCATTGCGCATCGCCGGTACCGCCCGGGATGTCACCACTACCCGCAATGCCGAGCGCGAGCGCCGCATCGCAAGCGAGGTACTGCGCAGCATGGGCGAGGCCGTATGCGTGTTCGATCGCGACTTTGCCTTCGTTTCAGTCAACCCCGCCTTTACGCGCATGACCGGTTATAGCGACGTCGAAGTTCTCGGTCGCGATACCAGCCTGCTCAACAGCACACAGCATGATCCGGAGTTCTATCGGCAGATGCGCTTCCGCCTGGAGCGCGACGGCCGCTGGTCCGGCGAGCTCTGGCAACAGCGCAAGGACGGCCAGGAATTCCTCTGCTCGGTGCAGGCCAGCGTCGTACTGGACGCCACCGGCCAGCGCAGCCATTACGTCGGCGTACTCGGCGACATCACGGACCAGAAGCGTGCGGAGCAGGAGCTTCGCTACCTCGCCAACTACGACACCCTGACCAGCCTGCCCAACCGCACGCTGCTGTCGGAACGGCTGTCTCGCGCCATCGTGCGTGCACGGCGGCAGGGCAAGCGCATCGCCGTCCTGTTCCTCGACCTCGACCGCTTCAAGGACATCAACGACTCGCTCGGCCATGCCGCCGGCGATCGCATCCTGCGTGCGGCCGCCGCGCGCCTGCAGAACACGGTGGGCCCGCAGCACACCGTGGCGCGCCTGGGCGGCGATGAATTCACTGTCGTCCTGGAGGACGTCGATATCGTCGAGCAGGCCGAAGAGGTTGCGCGCATGATCATCGATGCCTTCGGCCAGCCGCTGGACATCGACGACCGCCACGACGTATCGATCTCGCCCTCGATCGGCATCAGCCTGTACCCCGACCACGCCCAGATCCCCACCGACCTGCTCAAGCACGCCGACACCGCGATGTACCAGGCGAAGGCTGCCGGCCGTCGTACGTTCATGCGCTACACCGACGCGATGGACGTGGAGATCCGCCAGCGCGCCACCATCTCGGCAGCGTTGCGCAAGGTGCTGGATCGCAACGAACTGCGCCTGGTGTTTCAACCCAAGCTGTCATTGACCCAGATGCGCATCACCGGCGTGGAAGCGCTGCTGCGCTGGCATAGCCCCGAATACGGAGACATTCCGCCCGACCGCTTCATCCCGCTGGCGGAGGAGAGCGGGCTCATCCTGGAAATCGGCGAATGGGCCATGCAGGAGGCCTGTTCCACCCTGCAGCGGTGGCGCGAACAGGGACTGGTAGACGTCTCGATGGCCGTGAACGTCTCCGCGCTCCAGCTCGCGCGCGGTCACCTGGCGAACGTCGTTGCGCGCGCACTCTCGGGGCGCGGCATCCCACCGGATCGCCTGCAACTCGAATTGACCGAGACCGTGATCATGGCGAATGCGGGACAGAACGCCACGATGCTGCAGGCGATTCGCGATCTCGGGGTCGGGCTGGCGATCGACGATTTCGGCACCGGCTACTCGTCACTGTCCTACCTCAAGCGCCTGCCCCTCACCACCCTCAAGATCGACAAGGAGTTCATCGGCGATCTGACCCACGATGCCGACGACGAAGCCATTACCGGTGCGGTGATCGCAATGGCGCATTCGCTCGGGCTGACCGTGGTTGCCGAGGGCGTGGAGACCGAAGCCCAGGTCAAGTTCCTGCACGACCACGGCTGCGACGAAATCCAGGGCTACTGGCTGGCACGCCCGCTGCACGCGGACGAATGCCTGGCCTTCCTGCACAGCTGGGCGACCGCCGCCGTCGAAACCGACTGTCAGGCGGTGCCGGGCTAGCCGGCGACGTGCCTTGACCCGCCCCCGGCCGCTCCCCATCATCCGCCCATGGACCGCGCCCAACTGATCGCCGAACTGCAGAACCTGTCTGCCCGCCTCGATGAGCTGGGTGCGCAGGCGCGCCGTCTCAGCGACGAAAACCGCAGCCTGCGCATGCAGCAGGAGCAACTGGCCAACGAGCGATCCACGTTGTTGGCCAAGAACGAGCAGGCGCGTACCCGGGTCGAGGCGATGATCGCGCGGCTCAAATCGCTGGAGCAGCACACGTGAGCTCGAAGGCCAGCGAACCGGTCAGCATCCGCCTGCTCGATCGCGAATACACCATCGGCTGCGAGCCCGACGAACGCGACAGCCTGATGGCCGCCGCGAAGCTGCTCGACAACAAGATGCGTGAGATCCGCGGCAACAACCGCATGGCCGCGCTCGATCGCGTTGCCGTGCTCGCTGCATTGAACCTTGCACACGAGCTGCAACAATTGCGCAGCGAAGGCGATGGCCGCGATCGCGAGCTCGTTCGCACGCTCGACGACCTGCACCGCAAGCTGGACGGTTTCTTCGACGTCACGCCGCGCTGACATGCGGGTCAGGCGTCATTCCGACTTTGTCCGAATCGCAACAGTCACCGCGCCGACGAGCGGACTAGCCACCCGAGGTTGCCGCGCTATAATTCGCGCACGTCCTCTGCTGTGCGCGACAGCCTGCGCAAACATTCGCCTTGTCCCTTAATGACGACCACGGGGGCGCAGCGGAAGCCTGGAGTGCATGTCCGCCTTGCAGCGGAAAGCCCGAAGGCATCCAAGCGTTCCCACTTGAACCCCGGGTTCAAGGTCGTTTCCGCAGGCATCGCACACCGGTGGAGGACTTTTCCCTTTCTGCGCGGCGCTTCGGCGCCGCGTTGTCGTATGCGTCATCCGTCCGTGCGCGCACGCACTTCTCAGATGAGCGCGTCTCCCGATGGTTCATCGCATGAATGATGACACTCGCGTAGCCCAACGCCGCCAGCTTCGAGTGGATCTGCGGGCGCGTCGTCGCGCACTGCCCGCAACGCATCGCATCGCCGCCGCCGACGCTCTCGCCGGGCACCTGCTCGCATTGCCGTTCGCACCGCGTTCGGGCTACGTGGCCGGTTACTGGGCCGTTGACAGCGAAATCGCGCTGCACAGCTGGCAGCTGCGCCTGCCGTCGGAATGCGTTTACTGCCTGCCCGTGCTGTGCGATGACCAGCGGCTGCGCTTTGCGCCATGGCGGCCCGGCGACGCGCTGGTCAGCAACCGCCACGGCATTCCCGAGCCAGACGTGTCGGCGTCGTCACTGCTGGACGCGGAATCCCTGTCGCTGGTGGTCCTGCCACTCGTAGGTTTCGACGAACACGGCAACCGGCTTGGCATGGGCGGCGGCTGGTACGATCGCAGCTTCGCGTTCCGTCACGAACGCAGCGCCCCACCCCATCTCGTCGGCGCTGCGTTTGCATTGCAGCAGGTCCCGCCAATGGCCGCAGAGCCTTGGGACGTGCGCCTGGATGCGGTCTGTACCGAAGCCGGGCATTTCGATTTCACGTCCTCCGTCGCCTGACGTCCGCACGAGCAACCGCATGACCGCACGCCGCCGCTATTGGCTGATGAAGTCCGAACCCGATGCGTTCTCGATCGACGATCTTCAGCGCATCGGTACGGAGCCGTGGACGGGCGTCCGCAACTACCAGGCACGCAACAACATGCGGGCGATGCAGGTGGGGGACGGCGTGCTCTTTTACCACTCCAGCTGCGACATCCCCGGCATTGTCGGTGTTGCGACGGTGGCGACCCCGCCCTACCCCGACCCGACCCAGTTCGACAGCAAGTCCGACTATTACGATGCCAAGGCAACGCGGGAGCAGCCGCGCTGGGAGCTTGTCGACGTCACCTTCGAGCGGAAACTCAAGCGCACGATCGCCCTGGAAGAAATCCGCCAGCACGCAGACGCGCTTGGCGAAGGCTTCGCGCTCACGCAGCGCGGCTCGCGCCTTTCGGTTCTGCCCGTTACCGCCTCGCAATGGAAACTTCTTCTTTCCCTGGAATGATCACGTGACTGAAGCCAAGCGCCTGGCCGGCGAAAGGGCCATCGACTACGTCGAAGATGGAATGATTGTCGGCGTCGGCACCGGTTCGACCGTTGCCTTCTTCATCGATGCACTGGCCCGTATCAAGGACCGGATCCGCGGCACGGTATCCAGTTCGGAACAGAGCACCCGGCGCCTGCAGATGCATGGCATCGAGGTACTTGACCTCAATAGCACCGGACCATTGTCCCTGTATGTCGATGGTGCCGACGAATGCGACCCGCACAAGCGCCTCATCAAGGGCGGCGGCGCCGCCCTCACGCGCGAGAAGATCATTGCCGAGGCGAGCGACAAGTTTGTCTGCATCATCGATCCGGCCAAACGCGTGGATGTCCTGGGCCGCTTCCCGCTCCCGATCGAAGTGGTTCCCATGGCACGCAGCCTGGTCGCTCGCCAGATCGTGGCCAAGACCGGTGGACAGCCGGTATGGCGTGATGGCGTAGTGACCGACAACGGAAACGTGGTACTGGACGTGCACAATCTTTCCATCACTGATCCGGTCGGCGTGGAAACGGCGCTCAACCAGATTCCAGGCGTGGTGTCCGTCGGCCTGTTTGCACGGCGCCCCGCGGATGTGGTGATCGTGGGTGGTGAGCCGCCCTTGGTCTTCTGACCGGTCCCATGTCCACATCTTCGTCACCCGATCCGATATTTGGCAGCCTGCGTGACGCCGGCTTCGAGTTCGCAGAAGCCTCATGGATGCGGGAGCGGCTGCAGCAGGCCGGCGGCTTGCCCGACTGGGAAATGTTCGCCACGAGCTGGGATGCATTGGAACCCGATGCCTACCTGGCACGGGTCGGCCGCCATCGCCGTAGGCGCTACGCAGTCTATTCGGCTGATCACGCGGGCCCGATCCTCAGGGAATCGCACCAGCCCCATTACCAATCGAGCAACTACAACAGCCTTCAGGGCGACATCGAACGCTGGTTCGCTCCGATCGCGGCCGAGGTCGGCGATTGCGTTTCTCTGCAGACCGTCCTCCAGTTCAGCCGCGACCTGTTCGCGAAGCTTGCGCCGGACACGCGCCACTGGCACATCGAGGTCCACCAGTTCCGCATCGAAGCGAAACCCGGCGAGCCCGGCGAGCCCACGCCCGAGGGTGTGCATCGCGATGGCGTCGATTACGTCCTGGTCCTGCTGGTCGATCGCCAGAACATAGCCAGCGGCACAACCACGATTCACGCCGCCGACGGCACGCTGCTCGGCAGCTTCACCCTGACCCATGCATTGGATGCTGCACTCGTCGACGATGCGCGCGTCTTCCATGGAGTCACGCCGGTCACGCCACTGGACCCCGCCTTGCCCTCGCATCGCGACGTGCTGGTAGTGACCCTGCGCCGCAACGGCTGAGCAGGCGCCACCAACCCTGGGGCAGCCCCGCCATCGCCTTGCCGCGAGCGGTGAGGAGCGGCTCGTGGCGGGAGCGCTTTCGGTCACTCCCAAGTGCAGGTTGCCGGCGATCGCCGCGCGGGGTTGTCAGCGCGGGGTACTTACTGCGGTTAGTAAGTCAGACTTTCCACCTGGCGACAGCCCTGGGTGGCCTTTCGGTTTTTCTCGCACGCAAAGAAGAAGCCCCGGTCTTTTGGACCGGGGCTTCGGATAAATGCTCAGCAATGACCTACTCTTGCATGCGGATGCACACTACCATCGGCGCGGTTGCGTTTCACTTCCGTGTTCGGGATGGGAACGGGTGGTGCCACAACGCTATTGTCACTGAGCAAGCTGGTGAAGCGGCGCTGTAGCGCCTGCTTGCATGGGATGGGAATTGTAGCAAGTTGGTCCTGGAAGGTCACGACGTCGTCGTAAGCCTAAGGCCACTTGAGGTTATATGGTCAAGCCACACGGATCATTAGTACAGGTTAGCTCAACGCATTGCTGCGCTTACACACCCTGCCTATCAACCACCTGGTCTTGATGGTTCCTTTAGGGGACTTGTGTCCCGGGAGATCTCATCTTGAGGCGCGCTTCCCGCTTAGATGCTTTCAGCGGTTATCGCTTCCGAACATAGCTACCCGGCCGTGCCATTGGCATGACAACCGGAACACCAGAGGTTCGTCCACTCCGGTCCTCTCGTACTAGGAGCAGCCCCTCTCAAATCTCCAACGCCCACGACAGATAGGGACCGAACTGTCTCACGACGTTCTGAACCCAGCTCGCGTACCACTTTAAATGGCGAACAGCCATACCCTTGGGACCGACTACAGCCCCAGGATGTGATGAGCCGACATCGAGGTGCCAAACACCGCCGTCGATATGAACTCTTGGGCGGTATCAGCCTGTTATCCCCGGAGTACCTTTTATCCGTTGAGCGATGGCCCTTCCATACAGAACCACCGGATCACTAAGTCCTAGTTTCCTACCTGCTTGATCCGTCGATCTTGCAGTCAAGCACGCTTATGCCTTTGCACACAGTGCGCGATGTCCGACCGCGCTGAGCGTACCTTCGAGCTCCTCCGTTACACTTTGGGAGGAGACCGCCCCAGTCAAACTACCCACCATACACGGTCCTCGATCCGGATTACGGACCTAAGTTAGAACGTCAAGCACATCAGGGTGGTATTTCAAGGTTGCCTCCGCCGAAGCTAGCGCCTCGGTTTCATAGGCTCCCACCTATCCTACACAGACGAACTCAACGTTCAGTGTAAAGCTATAGTAAAGGTTCACGGGGTCTTTCCGTCTTGCCGCGGGAACGCTGCATCTTCACAGCGATTTCAATTTCACTGAGTCTTAGGTGGAGACAGCGCCGCTGTCGTTACGCCATTCGTGCAGGTCGGAACTTACCCGACAAGGAATTTCGCTACCTTAGGACCGTTATAGTTACGGCCGCCGTTTACCGGGGCTTCGATCAAGAGCTTCGCCTTGCGGCTGACCCCATCAATTAACCTTCCGGCACCGGGCAGGCGTCACACCCTATACGTCCACTTTCGTGTTTGCAGAGTGCTGTGTTTTTGATAAACAGTCGCAGCGGCCTGGTTTCTGCGGCCCTCCTCAGCTATTAACCATGGAGGGCGTACCTTCTCCCGAAGTTACGGTACTATTTTGCCTAGTTCCTTCACCTAAGTTCTCTCAAGCGCCTGAGAATTCTCATCCTGCCCACCTGTGTCGGTTTACGGTACGGTCTGCGTAAGCTGAAGCTTAGGAGCTTTTCCTGGAAGCGTGATATCAGCAGCTTCGCCCTAATAGGCTCGTCCTTAGTCTCAACGTTGCCCCCCCGGATTTGCCTAAGGGGACCGCCTCAACTCTCTCACCGGGACAACCAACGCCCGGCCTGCTTAACCTTCTCCGTCCCTCCATCGCACTTACGCGAGGTGCTGGAATATTAACCAGCTTCCCATCGACTACGCATTTCTGCCTCGCCTTAGGGACCGACTAACCCTGCGTCGATTAACGTTGCGCAAGGAAACCTTGGGCTTTCGGCGTGCGGGCTTTTCACCCGCATTATCGTTACTCATGTCAGCATTCGCACTTCCGATACCTCCAGCAACCTTCTCAAGTCACCTTCAACGGCGTACGGAACGCTCCTCTACCGCGCATCACAAAGTGATGCACCCCAAGCTTCGGTTTATCGCTTAGCCCCGTTAAATCTTCCGCGCAGACCGACTCGACCAGTGAGCTATTACGCTTTCTTTAAAGGGTGGCTGCTTCTAAGCCAACCTCCTGGCTGTCTGTGCCTTTCCACATCGTTCACCACTTAGCGATAAATTTGGGACCTTAGCTGTGGGTCTGGGTTGTTTCCCTTTTCACGACGGACGTTAGCACCCGCCGTGTGTCTCCCGCGCAGTCTGTCTTGGTATTCGGAGTTTGCCATGGTTTGGTAAGTCGCAATGACCCCCTAGCCATAACAGTGCTCTACCCCCAAGAAGATTCACGCGAGGCG
>JAVDVW010000002.1:872500-1257500 GCA_031457065.1 Agrilutibacter niabensis | reverse complement strand
ATGCCGTGGCGCGCACGATGCGCGACGGCCTCAGCTTCGGCGTTCCCAATGCACTGGAGGTAACGATGGCCGAAGCCATCACCTCGATCGTACCCAGTTGCGAAATGGTACGCATGGTGAATTCCGGCACCGAAGCCACGCTCTCCGCGATCCGCGTGGCGCGCGGCGCGACGGGGCGCAACCGCATCGTCAAGTTCGAGGGCTGCTATCACGGCCACGGCGACAGTTTCCTGGTGAAGGCCGGCAGCGGCGTGATGACGCTGGGCCTGCCGAATTCGCCGGGCGTACCAGCGGCGCTGGCCGATCTCACCCTGACGCTGCCGTACAACGATTTCGATGCCGCCACGAAGCTTTTCGACGAAGCCGGCAGCGACATTGCCGGCCTGATCATCGAACCCATCGTCGGCAACGCCAACTGCATCCTGCCGCGTGCCGGCTACCTGCAGCACCTGCGCGAACTGTGCACGCGGCATGGCGCGTTGCTGATCTTCGATGAGGTGATGACCGGCTTCCGCGTCGCGCTCGGCGGCGCCCAGGCGCTTTACGGCATCACCCCGGACCTGAGCACGTTCGGCAAGATCATCGGCGGCGGCATGCCGGTGGGTGCGTACGGTGGGCGCCGCGACCTGATGGCGCAGGTCGCGCCCAGCGGCCCGATCTACCAGGCCGGCACGCTAAGTGGCAACCCGGTGGCGATGGCTGCGGGCCTGGCCACGCTGGACCTGATCCGCACGCCCGGCTTCCACGCCGCGCTGGAGCACAGCACACATGCGTTGTGCGACGGCCTCGAAGCCGCCGCGCGCGATGCCGGTATCGCCTTCACCACCACACGGGTGCCCGGAATGTTCGGCCTGTATTTCCGGGAAGGCCCGGTGGAAACGTTCGAGGACGCCAAGGCCTCGGACCCGGCACGCTTCAACCGGTTCTTCCACGCGATGCTGGAACGCGGGGTGTACCTGGCGCCGTCGGCCTTCGAAGCCGGCTTCGTCTCGAGCGCGCATGGCGAGGCGGAAATCGCGCAGACCGTCGCGGCCGCGCGCGAGGCCTTCGCCATCATCCGCAACTGACCGCGGGGCGCGATCCTTCGCGAAAACCATCAAAAAAAGCCCGGCTTCCCGGGCTTTTTTGTTCGGATCAAACCTTGGCGAAGCCGGCAATCGCCGCGCGCAGGCGCGCAAGCCCTTCGGCGACATCCGCATCGCCGATATTGAGCGCCGGCACGAAGCGCAGCACGTCCGGTCCGGCCTGGAGCGTGAGCAGGCCATGCTCGACGCAATGGTCGAGGATCTCGCCTGCCTTGCCGGCATGACGCTCGCGCAACTGCGCACCGAGCATCAGGCCGCGGCCGCGGACCTCGGAAAACATGCCGAATTCCGCATCGATGGCGGCCAACCCGTCGCGGATTGCCTGCGACTGCTTCGCGACGTTGGCCAGCAGCGCTGGCGACGTCAGTTCACGCAGCGCCGCACGGGCGACCGCCGTTGCCAGCGGATTGCCACCGAAGGTCGTGCCGTGCGCACCGAACTGCATCACGTCCGCCGCCTTGCCCCCGACGAGCATCGCGCCGATCGGGAAACCGCTGCCGAGCGCCTTCGCCAGCGTCACCACGTCGGGCGTGACGTTGTACGCGTGCGCGGCGAACAGCTGGCCCGTGCGACCCATGCCGCATTGGATCTCGTCGAACACCAGCAATGCGTCGTGGCGATCGCACAGCGCACGCAGGCCGTGCAGGAATTCGGGCGTCGCCGGCGTCACGCCACCTTCGCCCTGCACCGGCTCGACCAGCACGGCGCAGACGTCACCCGTCGCCATCGCGGCCGCGGCGGCGTCCAGGTCATTGAAGTCGCTGTAGCGGAAGCCCGGCGGAAGCGGTTCGTAGCCTTCGTGGTACTTCGGCTGCGCAGTGGCGGTGACCGCCGCCAACGTGCGGCCATGGAAGCTGCCGCGGAAACTCAGGATCGCGCGGCGCTCCGGTGGCCGTCCCTGCGCGGTCGCCCACTTGCGCACCAGCTTGATCGCACCTTCGTTCGCCTCGGCGCCGGAGTTGCAGAAGAACACCCGCTGGGCGAACCGCGAGGCGGCGACGAGTTCCTCTGCCAGCCGCAGTGGCGGTTCGCTGACGAACACGTTGCTGGTGTGCCACAGCTTGCCCGCCTGCTCGGTCAGCGCGGCGACCAGCGCCGGATGCGCGTGCCCCAGCGCGTTGACCGCGATGCCGGCGCCGAAGTCGACGTATTCGCGGCCGTCGCGGTCCCACAGGCGCGAGCCCTTGCCGTGGTCCAGCACGATCCGGCGCGGGCGGTAGACGGGCAGGTAGTAGCGCTCGGACAGCGCGAAGAGTTCGGCGGAGGTGCTCATGGCGGCATGAAGGTGGAAGAACCGCCATTTTCGCGCATCCGCGCGCGCGCCGCTTGGCCGAAACAGTGGGGGACGAAACGACCGGTGCCGGTGGCCGGCAGGTCGCCCTCCCGTGCGCGGGCGGCTTCGTCGCTACCCCGTCGAAAGCGCCGCAGCGTGAAGGCCCTGCGATTACCGCGCAATCACCATTGCCCGGTATTCGGCATCGAGCGCCACGGCTCCTGCGGCGGCAGGTGACCGTCCTGCAGCAGCTCGATCGAGATCAGGTCGGGCGAGCGCACGAACGCCATGTGGCCATCGCGTGGCGGGCGGTTGATGGTGTAGCCCATCGTCTGCAGGTGCGCGCACATGTCATAGATGTTGGCGACGCGGAAGGCGAGATGGCCGAAGTTGCGTGCGGAGCCGTAGTCCTCGCTGGGCGAGCCGTCTTCGGGCGGCCAGTTGTAGGTCAGCTCGACTTCCGCATCGGGCGTGCCGGGCGCGGCGAGGAAGATCAGGGTGTACTTGCCTTCCGGATAGTCGTTGCGCCGCTTCAACACCAGGCCGAGCCCTTCGCAGAAGAAGCGCAGCGAGGCGTCGATGTCGCGAATGCGGATCATGCTGTGGAGGTATTTCATGGCAGCTCCCGTGCAGCGCACTGGTCAATCGAGGAACAGATCCGGATACAGGGGTTGCGAAGGATCCACCGCGTAACCCGACAGGTCGGTGACCCCCGCTTCGGCCAGCACCTCGTCGTCGATCAGGAACCGGCCGCTGAAGCCTGCGGCGGGGCGCGTCAGGATCGCGTGGGCGGCGTCGCCCATGATCGCGGGCGAACGACCATTGCTCGGACTCACGCCGGGAATCATGTTCAACGCATCGGTGGCGATCAGCGTGCGCGGCCACAGCGCATTCACCGCCACGCCGCGCGGACCGAATTCGCCCGCTAGCCCGAGAGTGACGAAGCTCATGCCCATCTTCGCCAGGGTGTAGCCGGTATGCGGCGCCCACCATTTCGGGTCCAGCGACGGCGGTGGACACAGCGTGAGGATGTGCGGATTCGCCGCCTGCAGCAGGTGCGGGAGGCAGGCCTGCGCGCACAGGTAGGTGCCGCGCGCGTTGACCTGCTGCATCAGGTCGAAGCGCTTCATCGGCGTGTCCAGGGTGCCGCGCAGGAAGATCGCACTGGCGTTGTTGACCAGGATGTCGATGCCGCCGAAGGCGTCGACCGTGGCGGCGACCGCCGCCCGCACCTCGTCCTCCTCGCGGATGTCGCACTTCAGCGCCAGCCCGCGCCCACCGGCCGCATTCACCGCGTCGGCCGCCGTGTGGATGGTGCCGGGCAGTTTCGGGTTGGGTACCGCCGATTTCGCGGCGATGGCGATGTTGCCGCCGTCACGCGCGGCACGCAGCGCGATGGCGAGGCCGATGCCGCGCGAGGCACCGGTGATGAACAAGGTTTTTCCTGCGAGCGACGTCATGGCTTGGGTCCCTGCCCTTCGTTGTCTTCCCACTGCAACAGCTTGCGGGTGATGAAGCGATAGACCGGCTTGCCGGTGGCGAACCACGCCTCGCGCAGCCATGAATGCCGCTTCAGGACCCGCCGCTCCACCGGCGTCAGCGCGTGCGGGCAGTAGGTGCGTTTGTGCTTGAGCAGGTGGCGCAGGTCCTCGCGCGCGAGCAGCCGCATCCAGCGCGAACGCGGATCGCCGCGCGTGGCGAGCTGGAAGTCGATGATCGCGGGCGACCCGTCCGCCAGCACCAGCCAGTTGGCTTCCTTGGCGAGGTCGTTATGGGCGAGGCCGCGACGATGCAGCTGCTGCAGCAAGCGGCGCGCCTTGCGGAAGTAGGCGAGGTCGCCGTGCGGCGGGCGCTGGTACATCGCGCCGCCGTCGAGGTAGCTGCGATCGAGCTTGCGGCCGTCCCAGCGCAGTAGCTGCGGCGTCGCCGCGAGCCCCGAGACGCATTGCAACGCGTGCGCCTCGCGCCGCGCGAGCCACCACGCAGGCAGGCGCAACCACAGCGGGACGTGGCCCAGGTCGCGGCGCACGAACAGGCCGGCGTCATCGCGCATGAGGGCAATGCGACCGAAACTGTCGGCCTTGAGGGCGGCGACTTCATGTGAGGCGGATGACATGGCGGCAGTGTAAGGAAATCGCCGCAACCGGGCTCCTCCCATGGCCGCAGTGGTGACGAAGCGCGGCCTGCTGCTGCCATAATCCGGCCATGGAACCGACCTGGATCGACACCGCCAGCGCATGGATCAGCGCGCATGCATTGGCGGCAGGCGCGGTGATCTTCCTGATCGGGCTGTCCGAGGCGCTGATCTTCCTCGGATTCTTCGTGCCGGCACTGCCGCTGCTGTTCGCGGTGGGGGTGCTCATCGGCCTCGGCCACGTCAACGGCCCCTATGCGCTGGTGTGCTGCACGCTGGGCGCATTCTGCGGCGATGCGTCGAGTTACTGGGTGGGCCACCATTGGGGCCCCAGGTTGCGACGACTCTGGCCGTTCTCGCGCTACCCGCAGTGGCTCGATCGCGGTGAGGCGATGTTCCGCCGCAACAGCATCAAGAGCATCTTCTTCGCCCGCTTCGTCGGGGCCATGCGGCCCTTCGTGCCCGCGATCGCGGGAATGGCGCGGATGCCGCTGCGGCGTTACGCCCCGCCGAGTTTCATCGCATGCCTGGCGTGGTCCGCGCTCTACCTGGCCCCGGGCTGGCTGCTGGGCGCGTCCTACGACGCGATCGCGGCCGTCGCGGATCGCCTGGCGCTGGTCCTGGGCGGCCTGGTGGCCGCGGTGGCGCTGGCGTGGGTCGGTGTGCTGTACACGTGGCGCTGGTTCGCCGGGCACGCAGACAACCTGCTGGCACGCATGCTCATGTGGACGCGCCGGCATCCGCACCTCGGCCGTTATGCCGTCGCGCTGATCGATCCCAACCGCCCTGAATCGCCTTCGCTGCTGATGCTGGCGGTGTGCCTGCTGGCGATCAGCTGGGCGTGGTTCACCCTGCTGGCGTCGCTGCTGGCGAGCGGCGGTCCGCTGGCGCTGGACCACACCGTCCACGAATTCATGTGGAACCTGCGCAACCCGCTCGCCGACCACCTGATGGCAGGCCTGGCCAGCCTGGGCGACGTGCAGGTGCTCGGGCCTGCGGCGCTGGTGGCCCTGCTCTATCTGCTGTGGCGCAAGCGCTGGATGGCGGCGACACACTGGATCGCGGCGATCGTGTTCGGTCTTGTCTTCACCCGCGTGCTGAAGGCCGCGATCGACATGCCGCGCCCACCCACGGCGCCGGCCGGCTTCGGCTTCCCATCGGTCGCGGTGACGATGACGACGATCGTGTTCGGCTTCTTCGCCGTGCTGATCGCGCGCGAACTGCCGGGACGCCAACGCGTCTGGCCGTACCTGCTCGCGGGCGTGGTGACGACGGTGATCGCGTTCGCCCGCCTCTATCTCGGTGCGCACTGGCCGAGCGACCTGATCGGCGGAACCCTGTTCGGCATCCTCTGGCTGCTGGTCCTGGGTCTTGCCTATCGCCGCCACGTCGCGCGTTCGTTCTGGATGCGCCCGCTGGCGTGGGCGTTCTACCTGGCGTTTGCCGCGGCGGCGCTGTGGCACGCGCCGCGCAATGCCGATCGCCTGCTGGCTCAGTTCACCGCCGCCGCACCGACGACCGCGCTCGCGGCGCAACGCTGGTGGGACAACGACTGGGCCACCTTGCCCGCGCAGCGCAACGAACGCGACGAACGACGGCGCTGGGCGTTGGACGTGCAGGTCGCCGGTCCGCTGCGACCGCTGCAGCAGGTGCTGGTGACGAAGGGTTGGCGCGTGCAGCCTCAGGCGAACTGGGTGGCGACGTTGGGCCTGCTCGATGACGACACGCCGGCGCGCGAACACGTGGTGTTGCCTGCCACGCTGGAGGCGCGTCCGGAAGCGCTGCTGCTGCTGCGACCGGGCAAGCAGGCGGATGAACTGATCGCCCTGCGCCTCTGGCCGGCGCCTGCGAGCCTGAGCGACGGCACGCCGCTGTGGTTGGGCACGGCGCAGACCCTGCGTTACCAGCGGGCACTGAGTGCCGCGTCACTCTGGCTGCCGGTGGCCGATGGGGGTTATGCGCATGCGCAGGTGCGCGAAGCGTTGCAATCCTTCCATCCTGCGGAGGCGGCACACCCGGACGGTGGTGGCCTGGTGTTGCGGATGCGCTCCCGGTAGACCGGCTGATCCGCCCATTGCCGAGGCGGAACGCCCACTACGACACCAGCGCCAGGATCCGATCCAGCCGCGCATGCGGGTCGTCTAGTTGCAGCAGTTCCTGCCGCTGCGCATCGTGCAGGGGCAGCAATTCCGCCAATCGCCAGCCTACCCAGGCGGCATCGTCGAACAAGGCGCGATCCGCGTGCGCGTATTCGCTGCCGCTCTTCTCGATCAGGCTCTCCAGCAGCACGGACAGCAATCCATGCTCGGGCCGCACGGGCTCGGCGGCACCGGCCTCGCACCAGCGGACATCCGCGACCTGCAGGCCGTTGTCGCGCACGCGCGCGCGCTCGACATGGAAGCGGCGGGCGCCACGCACGCGCAGGGTGAGCAGGCCATCGTCTCCCTGGCCAAAATCCTCGATCACCGCTTCGGTGCCGAACGCCGCCGCCGTGGCCGGAGCGCCGACCTCCTCGCCCTTGATGATCATGCAGACGCCGAAGCCACGGCCGCTGCGGCCGCAATCGCGCACCAGGTCGAGGTAGCGCGCTTCGAACACCCGCAGCCCCAGCGATGCGCCGGGCAGCAGCACGGTGTGCAGGGGAAACAGGCTGAGGCTTTCGTTGGCCATCGGCCGCAGTGTACCTGCGGCGATGGCGCCGTCAGCCGTGCAACGCGGCGAGGAAGCGGCGCGGCGCGCCGTCGAAGCCGCCGTTGGACATGAACACGACGTGGTCGCCCGCACGCACGCGCTCACGCAGTGCGGCGATCAGGCGGTCGACGTCGGGCGCGGCGACGCCCTCGCCGCGCAGGCCGGCCACGACCTTGCCCGCATCCCATGCGAGTTCGGGGCGATGCAGGAACACCACCGCATCGGCGAGGTCGAGCGACGGTGCCAGCGCCTCGGCGTGCGCGCCCAGGCGCATCGAGTTGCTGCGTGGCTCCATCGCGACGACTATTCGGGCACCGCCGACTTTCGCGCGCAGCCCCGCGAGCGTGGTCGCGATCGCGGTTGGATGGTGGGCGAAGTCGTCGTAGATGGTCACGCCCTGCGCTTCGCCTATGACTTCGAGGCGGCGCTTGACGCTGCGGAAGTCCGACAACGCGGACAACACCGTCTTCACGTCGACGCCGACGGCATGGGCGGCGGCGAGCGATGCCAATGCGTTCATGACGTTGTGGCGACCCAGCAGCGGCCAGCGCACTTCGCCGATCTCGTGGCCGTTGTGGACGACGGCGAATGCGCTGCCGTCCTCGTTGAGCATGCGCGCGGTCCAGTGGAACGAAGCCCGCGCAGTCGCACCGTCGTCGGCGCGGTCGCCATGCGACAGGGAGCGCGACGCCTGCGGAATCAGACTGGCATCGAGGCCGAAGGTCTCCACCGGGGTCCAGCAACCCATCGCCAGCACTTCGGCGAGGTACTTGTCTTCGCCGTTGACGATCAGGCGGCCGCGACGCGGCACGGTGCGCACGAGGTGGTGGAACTGGCGCTGGATCGCGGCCACGTCCGGGAAGATGTCGGCGTGGTCGTACTCGAGGTTGTTGAGGATCGCGACCAGCGGCCGGTAGTGCACGAACTTGCTGCGCTTGTCGAAGAAGGCGGTGTCGTACTCGTCGGCTTCGACCACGAACTCGCGGCCCGAACCACGGCGCGCGGAAACGCCGAAATCCTCGGCGACGCCACCGATCAGGAAGCCGGGCGCACGGCCCGCCGCTTCCAGCAGATAGGTGAGGATCGTGGTGGTGGTGGTCTTGCCGTGCGTGCCGGCCACGGCCAGCGTGTCGCGGCCCGGCAGCACGTTCTCGGCGAGCCATTGCGCGCCCGAGTTGTACTTGCGGCCGTCGTCGAGCACCTGCTCCACCGCGCCGTTGCCGCGCGAGAGCGCGTTGCCGACCACGATCTCGTCGCAGTCGCCGGAAATATTCTCCGGTGCATAGCCCCGGCGCAGCGCGATGCCGAGCTGCTCCAGCTGCGTGGACATCGGCGGATAGATGTTCTGGTCGCTGCCTTCGACCTCGTGGCCGAGTTCGCGCGCGAGGGCGGCAACGCCGCCCATGAAGGTGCCGGCGATGCCCAAAATATGGAGTTTCAAGATCAGTAACCTCAGCAAGATCGCGTATTGCCGAACGAAGCGACTCCCGCACGGCACCAACTCCCCTTCCCCCGCTTGCGGGGGAAGGCAAGGGATGGGGGAGAGTGCCCGCAGCTTCTCATCGAAGCCAGCGCCCTGCCCTCACCCCAAACTCTCTCACCCTGGACCCCCTTCGGGCGCCGCTAGCGGGAGAGGGAGTCAAACCTCACCCGATTTCGTGCGCCGGCACGATCGCCTCGATGATGCGGGCGAACACATCGTCCAGCGAACCCACGCCGTTCACCACGGTCAGCTGGCCCTGCTGGCGGTAGTAATCGATCACCGGCGCGGTCTGGTCGTTGTAGACCTGCAGGCGCGTGCGCACGGATTCCGGGCTGTCGTCGGCGCGGCCCTCGGCCTTGGCGCGACCGGCGATGCGTTCGACCAGCAGGTCGGTCGGCACGTCCAGCTGCACGGCGTAGTCCATCGGCTGGCCGATGCGGACCAGCAACTGGCCCATCGCGTCGGCCTGGGCGAGATTGCGCGGGTACCCGTCGAGGATGAAACCGCCGCGGGTGTCGGGACGCGAGAAGCGGTCCTCAAGCATGCCCAGCAGGATCGCATCGCTGACCAGTTCGCCGCGGGCCATGACTTCCTTGGCCTCGAGGCCGAGCTTGCTGCCGGCGGCCACTTCGGCGCGCAGCAGGTCCCCGGTGGAGATGTGCGGCACCTGCAGGTGGTCCTTGAGCCTTGCGGCCTGGGTGCCCTTGCCGGAACCGGGCGCACCGAGCAATACCAATCGCATCTACATCACTCCTGAAACAAAGGGGGAATTCTTTGAGAAAGGGTCGCTCACGAGGCGGCGCTACACTGGCAGCAGCCGGGCCGTCGGGCGGACGCCGAAACGGGGTCAACAAATCGGGTCAAACCGGGCGGCCAGCTTACCCCATCCTGCCTGGAGCATTGATTCCCATGGCCTCTGGAACCCTGCTGTACGCGCAGTCCGGCGGCGTCACCGCCGTCATCAACGCCACCGCCTCCGCTGTGATCCAGACGGCCCGCGCCCGCAAGGTCAAGGTGCTGGCGACCCGCAATGGCATCCTCGGCGCACTGCGCGAGGAACTGATCGATACCTCCAGGGAATCCGCCGCCGCGATCCGTGCCCTCGCCCATACCCCGGGTGGCGCCTTCGGCTCCTGCCGCGTCAAGCTGAAGTCGCTGGAACAGGACCGGGCGCGCTACGAGCGACTGCTAGCCGTGCTCAAGGCGCATGACGTGCGCTGGTTCCTCTACAACGGCGGCAACGATTCGGCCGACACCGCGCTCAAGGTGTCGCAGCTGGCGGCCGAATTCGGCTACCCGCTGACCTGCGTGGGCGTGCCCAAGACCGTCGACAACGACCTCGCCGTCACCGACTGCTGCCCCGGGTTCGGCTCCGCCGCCAAATACACCGCCGTGTCCGTGCGCGAGTGCGCGCTGGACGTCGCCGCCATGGCGGACACCTCGACCAAGGTCTTCGTCTACGAAGCCATGGGCCGCCACGCCGGCTGGCTCGCGGCGGCCGGCGGCCTGGCCGGTACCTCGGCCGACGAAGCGCCGCACCTGATTCTGTTCCCGGAACGCCCCTACGACGAGGCGACTTTCTTCACCAGGGTGAAGGCGACGGTCGAGCGCGTCGGCTACTGCGTGGTCGTCGCCAGCGAAGGCATCCAGACCGCGGACGGCAGGTTCGTCGCCGATGCCGGCGCCGGCAAGGACTCGTTCGGGCATACCCAGCTCGGCGGCGTCGCCTCGTACCTTGCCGGCCGGGTCAAGGACACGCTGGGCTACAAGGTGCACTGGACCCTGCCCGACTACCTGCAGCGTTCCGCCCGCCACCTCGCTTCGAAGACCGACCTCGATCAGGCGCAGGCCGTGGGCAAGGCCGCGGTCGAATTCGCCTTGAAGGGCATGAACGCGGTGATGCCGGTGATCGTGCGCACCGCGGACGCGCCGTACCGCTGGAAGGTCGAAGCCGCGCCGTTGTCGAAGATCGCCAACCACGAGAAGAAGATGCCGGCGAACTTCATCCGCAAGGATGGCTACGGCATCACCGATGCCGCGCGACGTTATCTGGAGCCACTGATCCGTGGCGAGGCACCGCCGCCGTATGGGCGCGATGGTTTGCCGAAGTATGTTGTGCTGAAAAACATTCCGCTCGCAGCGAAGCTGCCGGCATTCAATGGTTGATGCCGGCCGGCATTGACACAAAATCGGCACGCATCGCCTAATGTGCCGCGGCTGCGGCCGTGCTCGAAGCCGCACCTGGGGAGGTGCGGCCATTCCAATCATGGGGAAATTTTCTTGAAGAAGACGATGCTCGCGTGCGCGCTGATGGCCGCCACGTTCTCTGTTGCTGCAAAAGACAAGCTGATTCCGCTCGCAGATGCTGATGCGGCGCTGTTGAAGGACAAGACGGTCGCACTCACCGTGCACCCACGCCCCAGTTTCAGCGCGATGACCGCAGGCAAGGCTTCGTTCGGTCTACTGGGCGCGGCCGCGATGATTTCGGCGGGCAACAAGCTGGTCGACGAGAACCATGTCCAGGACCCCGCCGAGATCCTGCGCGCGAACCTTTCCGCCGCGTTGCACGACATCCATGGCGTCACCGTACTGGCCCCGGATACCGCGCCGACCAAGGCGAGCAAGCCCAAGGAGCTTGCTGCGCTGCACCCCGAGGCGGACTACGTCCTCGACGTCCGTTCGGGCGGCTGGATGTATGCGTATTACCCGACCAAGTGGGGAACCTATTGGGTCGGCTACAGCGTGCAGGTGCAGCTGGTCGACACCAAGACGGGCCGCCAGGTCAGCAACGCGGCGTGCAACGCGCATACGCGTGACAACGCCAATCCGCCATCGCTCGACCAATTGCATGCCGATCAGGCGAAGCTCTTGAAGGCCGTCACCACGAGCCTCGGCTGGACCTGCGTGCAGACGCTTGCGAAGGACCAGTTCCATTTCGCCCCGGAACAGGTCGCGGCCATTCCCGCGGAGTACGTCAATCCGCTGGCGGGCATCCAGACTCCAGTTGCGACTGACACCGCATCGGCAGCCATGCCGACCGACGCGGCAGCAGCTGCTGCCCCCGCTGCGGACACGGCCGTCAAGTCAGAAGGCGCATCCGCGCCGGCCACGGCCGACGGCGCCGCAACCGGCAACGACGGTACGCGCTGAGTCCCGCACCAGCGGCATCAAATGAGGGGCGCCGGTGCGCCCCTCTTTTTTTTTCAACCGCCGCAGGCCTTGCCTTCCAGCTTCATCTCCGCCGCATACATTGGCACATTCGGCATCCCCTTCTGTTTCGCCTGCTGCTTCGCGTCTTCCAGGTAGATGCGTGCGCGGCCCTGCGCATCGAGCTTGGGTGGCGCGACCTCGACCGGCTTGCGCCAGACGCGCACGACCGCCAGTTGCGACGGACACGCCGCGTTGGGCACGCGGATCTCGTCGTTGAATTTCCAGCCAGTGGCTTCCGACGGCTTCGCCTTGGCGAAGTCGACAAAGCGCGCGCGCGGCTGGCACGCCGGCGAGCTCCTCACCGGCACGAAGCGGTAGGGCTGCGCGGCATCGCCGGTAAACATGCCTTCCAGCCGGGCGCAGGCTTCCGGGATGGCGCGGACGGTATGCAGCGCGCCGACCGCCTGGGGCGTGCCGGTGGCGCGGGCGATTTCGGGCTTGCCTGCGGCCGACGCCGGAAAGGCGAAGGCGATCAGCAGGAGGGGCAGGACGCGCATGCGGCGGCTCCTTCGTGGCAACGAAGCCGCAGGCTGGCATGCGCGGCCTGAACGCGTTTTGACGCCGCCCCTGGCAGGGGCCGCGTACCCGCGTGATCGCGGTCACGGCCCGCGTCCGTTCCGCTTGGGGAAATGTGCCATAGTCGGGTCGTTGCCTTGTCCGGCGTGTTTTCCAGCCGCCCGCAAGCGCACGCGAACAACCTGTGGTTTTCCCAGAAATTCCTTTTATGTCCACTCGGGGGAGGGTTCATGCTGGAGCAGTACGGTTTGGCCTTGGCGCTGGTTTGCGCCGTCATCGCGATCCTGTACGGGATCGTTTCCGCGCGCTGGATCAGCGCACAACCCGCCGGCAACGAACGCATGCAACAGATCGCCGGCGCGATCCAGGAAGGCGCGCGCGCCTACCTCAATCGCCAGTACACGACGATCGCCATTGCCGGCGTCGTGCTGTTCGTGGTGATCGGTTTCGCTCTCAACTGGCAGACGGCGATCGGTTTCCTGATCGGCGCGGTGCTGTCGGGCGCGGCCGGCTACATCGGCATGAACGTGTCGGTACGCGCCAACGTGCGCACCGCCGAAGCCGCGCGTAGCGGCATCAGCAAGGCGATGGACGTCGCGTTCCGCGGCGGCGCCATCACCGGCATGCTCGTGGTCGGCCTCGGCCTGCTTGGGGTCGCCGGCTACTACGTCGTGCTCACCCATCACATGGGCGTGACCGGTGAAGCCGCGCTGCACGCGCTGGTCGGCCTCGCCTTCGGCGCCTCGCTGATCTCGATCTTCGCCCGCCTCGGCGGCGGCATCTTCACCAAGGGTGCGGACGTTGGCGCGGACCTGGTCGGCAAGGTCGAAGCGGGCATTCCCGAGGACGACCCGCGCAACCCCGCGGTGATCGCCGACAACGTCGGTGACAACGTCGGCGACTGCGCCGGCATGGCGGCCGACCTGTTCGAGACCTACGCGGTCACGATCATCGCGACGATGCTGCTGGGCGGCCTGATGATCAACGAGGCCGGGCACAACGCGGTGATGTACCCGCTGGTGCTGGGCGGCGTGTCGATCATCGCCTCGATCATCGGCGCCTTCTTCGTCAAGGTGCGGGCCGGCGGCTCGATCATGGGCGCGCTGTACAAGGGCGTCATCGTGTCGGCGGTGCTGGCCGCGATCGCGTTCTTCCCGATCACGCAGCAGCTGATGGCGGACTCGAGCTACGGCGCGATGAACTTGTACTGGTGCGCGCTGATCGGACTGGTGCTGACCGGCGCGATCGTGTGGATCACCGAGTACTACACCGGCACGCAGTTCAAGCCGGTGCAGCACATCGCGCAGGCTTCCACCACCGGCCATGGCACCAACATCATCGCCGGCCTGGGTGTATCGATGAAGGCGACGGCGCTGCCGGTCGTGGTGATCTGCGCCGCGATCTGGGGTGCGCACGCGCTCGGCGGCCTGTACGGCATCGCGATCGCCGCGACCTCGATGCTATCGATGGCGGGCATGATCGTCGCGCTCGACGCCTACGGTCCGATCACCGACAACGCCGGCGGCATCGCCGAAATGGCGGAACTGCCGCCGGAAGTGCGCAGCATCACCGACCCGCTCGACGCCGTCGGCAACACCACCAAGGCGGTGACCAAGGGTTACGCGATCGGCTCGGCGGCTTTGGCGGCACTGGTGCTGTTCGCCGACTACACGCACAACCTGCAGGCCAACAATCCGGGCGTGAACTTCACCTTCGACCTGTCCGACCACATGGTGATCATCGGCCTGCTCATCGGCGGCCTGATCCCCTACCTGTTCGGCGCGATGGCGATGGAAGCGGTCGGTCGCGCAGCCGGTGCTGTGGTGGAGGAAGTTCGCCGCCAGTTCCGCGACATCCCCGGCATCATGCAGGGCACCGGCAAGCCGGATTACTCGCGTGCGGTGGACATGCTGACCAAGTCGGCGATCAAGGAAATGATCGTGCCGTCGCTGCTGCCGGTCGCGGTCCCGGTCGTCGTCGGCCTGCTGCTGGGGCCGAAGGCGCTGGGTGGCGTGCTGATCGGCACGATTGTCACCGGCCTGTTCGTGGCGATCTCGATGACCACCGGTGGTGGCGCATGGGACAACGCCAAGAAGTACATCGAGGACGGCCACCACGGCGGCAAGGGTTCCGAGGCGCACAAGGCCGCGGTGACCGGCGACACCGTCGGCGATCCCTACAAGGACACGGCCGGCCCCGCGGTGAACCCGCTGATCAAGATCATCAACATCGTGGCGCTGCTGCTGGTGCCTCTTCTCTAAGTAACGTTGTCGCGCGCAGCGCGACGATCACTCCCCCTCTCCCGCCGCGCGGGAGAGGGCAAGGGGTGAGGGACGGCCAGATCGCGGCCTTCCGAACAAACTCAACGGCGGCCCTTCGGCCGCCGTTTTTGCCCGACCCCTACTTCGACGCCAGCACGTCGATCCGGTCGATCTGGGGAGCGGTCGCGAGCAGCCGATCGGCATTGTCCATGAGCGCCTTGGCTATCCCGCCCTCGAGATGGGCCTGGCGCCCGGCCTCGCCCTCGAACGTATCGAAGATGCCGAAGGTCGAAGGCCCCAGCTGGAACGCGTACCAGGTACGCGTCGCCGGTTCCGCCTGCGCCAGGGGCAGCGCCCCCGCCAACAGTGCCTCGACTTCCGCTTCCTTGCCGGGCTTGGCTTCCAGCCGGGCGAGCAGACCGTACCGGACCATGGCAGATCCTCCATTGGCGGGGTTTGCGAACGTAGCAGGCGGCACGTTCACAGCCGATGCAGACCGACTGGGTGCCTGCGCCCCACTCCGGCAGCGGGTAAAATGCGCGCCCTCCCCTTCCCCCCAACCGCGGCCGTTCCGGCTGCGGCCCAGCACGTCGGAGCAATCGCAATGGGCCTGGACCTCGTCCCCACCGGCAAGAACCCGCCGGACGAAATCAACGTCATCATCGAAATCCCCAAGGACGCCGAGCCGGTCAAGTACGAAGTCGACAAGGCTTCGGGCGCGATCTTCGTCGATCGCATCCTGTCCACGCCGATGCGCTACCCGTGCAACTACGGCTACGTCCCGCACACGCTGTGCGGCGACGGTGACCCGGCCGACGTGCTGGTGATCCTGCCGCTGCCGCTGGTCCCCGGTTCGGTGATCCGCTGCGTGCCGGTGGGCGTGCTGAAGATGACCGACGAGGCCGGCAGCGACGAAAAGCTGATCGCGGTGCCGGTGTCGAAGATCTTCGGTGGCTATGCCCACATCACCGACATCGCCCAGGTGTCGCAGCATTGGCTCGATCGCATCGGCCACTTCTTCGAGCACTACAAGGACCTGGAAAAGGGCAAGTGGGTGAAGCTGGACGGTTTCGGCGATGCCGTCGAAGCCAAGGCCATCCTGCTCGAGGCCATCAAGCGTTACGAGGACAGCGCGGACAAGCCGAATTTCTGAGCGCGTTCGTTCGTCCACAAAAAAGGCCGCCAATGGGCGGCCTTTTTTATGCCGGGCCTCATGGTGTCGGCCTCAGGCGTAGTCGCCCGGATCGCGCTGGCGGATGGCATCTTTCGTGCCGGCCTGCACCGCGGAGCGGCCGATCATCACCTGCATGGCGCCGTACCAGTTGAGTTCGTTCTTCAGTCGGATCGGCTCGGCCAGCGGGCGGGCCTCGGCGATGTAGTTCGCCAGCAGGCGGCGGAACTCGTCGCGCCCGGCGGGCGCATCGCCGTAGTGGAACCACAGCCCCTGCCACGCGCGGGTGAAGCGTTGGGTCAGCGCGCGCAGGCGCTGCAGGTTGGGGTGCGGCTCCACGTCCGCGAACAACAGGGCGAAGTGGCTGTTGAGTTCCCACGGACTCATCACCGTCGGAACGTTCACGGTTTCGCACGCGAACTCGGCGACCTGTCCGGCCACCGGCGCGAGCTGGCGCGGCGTCCATCCCGCGCGCGGCCCATCATGCGGGCGGCCTTGGCCGACCAGGTCCCAGAAGCCTGCTCCGCCCACGGTGTCGAGCACCAGGTGCACGCGCGACTGGGTGGCATCGTTGACCACGCAGTGCTGCCGCCAGGTATCGAAGATCCAGCACTCGCCGGGCGCCATATTGATGGTCTCGCCCCCGCATTCGAAGCGCACGGTCGGCTGGGTCACGATGGGCACGTGCACGCGCACGCGTTCGGCCCAGTAATAGCCCTGGTCGGCGTGGCGCTTCACTTCCGCCTGTCCGGCCAGCCGCATCAATCGGCTGCGTCCCACGGTGGCGCCGATGCTCGCGAATGCCTGGCTCAGGTATGGACAACGCCGCAGGTACTCGGTGGCGCGCATGGTGCCGGCGTAGCTCTCGTTGTCCGGATCGCCGTCGATGGCGACCAGCG
The DNA here is from genome assembly GCA_031457065.1 of Agrilutibacter niabensis. Classification (GTDB taxonomy): domain Bacteria; phylum Pseudomonadota; class Gammaproteobacteria; order Xanthomonadales; family Xanthomonadaceae; genus Agrilutibacter; species Agrilutibacter niabensis_A. The sequence goes on along the minus strand of JAVDVW010000002.1, from coordinate 1,240,777 downwards.
GCAGCATCGAGTTGCCGGGAAATCCCTGCGGGTGCGGGCGCCAGCTCGATTCCTCGATGGCGTTGACCTCCGCTGCCAGCGTCGCGGCATCGAACAGGAGCGGCAACTGGATGAAGGGAAGCGGCAACTTCATGCACAAACCTCGACGGAAACGATCGCCATCCTAACGGCCGCCATGCTAACGCCTCATCGCGAGCCGGCACGCAGGAGCGACAGTCCGATCAGGCGCGAGACGACCACCGCGATGTAACCGATGCCGGCGAGCTGCTCCAGCATCGTCAGCACGCGCGCGGCGGAACCGAGCGGCAGGATGTCGCCGAGGCCGGTGGCGGACAGGTTGGTGAAGCTGAAGAACAGCAGCTCCAACCACGTGCGCGGGCGCTCCGGCATCACCGCTCCGGTGAAGCTGTCCGGGTACCACGCCTGGCAGATCAGGTAGAGGTAGGCGAAGCCCCACGCCAGCAGGGTGAAGGTGGCGCCTGCGGCGAACAGTTCGTCGGTGGTCACCCGGTGGTCGCTGAGCATATAGGCGATGAGGCTGGCGGCCACGTAGAAATACAGCAGCGCTTCCAGCGCCGATGACCATAGCAGCAGGGGCACGCTGTCCGACGCCACCGACAGGATCGAGAGCACGAACGCGGGAATCGCGATCAGCCACGCGATCCAGTTGACCGCCGGGGTGCGGTTGACCACCCACACCGCCAGCAGCAGCACCATCGCGCCGAAGGCGGAAAAGACCACCCGCCCGCCGGTGCTGTCGTCGAGCAGGGGAAAGATCACCAGGCTCAGCAACTGTGCCGCCAGCAGGAAGGCCGAAGGGTGGCGGCGCACCAGGACGCGCCAGCCCGTTTCGTGGTTCCGGACATCGTTCATGGCGTGCGAGTGTGCCGCACTCGCCGCCGCGCCGCATCCACAAAAAACTACGGCCCCTTGCGGGGCCGTAGCGGTGTTGCTCAGCGATCCGGGTTAGATCAGAAGCGCTGCTGGTACTTCACGTAGATCGTGCGGCCGATGTCGAAGCCACCGTAGTACGGGAAGTTGCTGCTCGGCTGGGTGAACATCGTCGGACCGAGGTGGTCGCCGACGTTGTTGGCACCCACCGCGACAGTCGCTTCCCACGGCAGCTTGGCGTAGACCTGGACGTCGTGGAAGGTGTTGGAGCCCAGGCGATTGATCGCGTCATCAACGCCGTTGGCGATGCGGTCCGGATCGTTGCACGGACGGTTCGGCACGCAGCTCTCATAGAGGCCGGAGTAGTAGCGCGCCGTCCAGTTGGCGCCCCAGATACCCTTGGTCCAGTTCACACCGAAGTTCGAACGCAGGCGGAACACACCGCCGGTGCCGACCTGGCCGACCATGATGTCGTTGCCATCCTCATCCTGGGTCAGGGTGTCGTACTTGCTGGTGTACGAGTTGTCCCAGTTGATCGCGAACTTGCCGAACGAGGTTTCCGGCAGCTTGTAGGAAACGTTCAGGTCCCAGCCTTCCGTTTCCAGCGCGCCGAGATTGGCGAGGCCGAAGAACATGCCGGTGACGTGGCCGTCGGCGGCGCGGGTGATGTTGTTGATGCCGTTGCAGCGCTCGGCATTACCCAGCACGTAGCAGTCACGCAGGATCGTGTCCGGGCTGTCCTGGATGATCGCGTTGGTGAGCTCGTAGTTGTACCAGTCGAGTTCGATGTCCAGGCCTTCCACCCACTTCGGGCTCCACACGAGACCGGCGGTCTTGGTGGTGGCCGTTTCCGGGGTAAGGGTCGGGTTGGAACCGCTGGTGAACTGGTCCGGGGTCTGGCACGGATAGCCGGTGCAGGGCACCAGGCCCTGGCCGAGCTGCACGTAACCCAACGGCACGCCGGCCGCGTTGCAAGCCGCGTTGCCATTGACGCTGTTATTGGCACCCACGCCGCACGGGTCGGTGTACGACTCGAAGCTGGCACTCAGGCCACCGAACAGGTCGTTGATCGACGGCGCGCGGAAACCCTCGGCATAGGTGCCGCGGACCAGCAGGCCGTCCATCGGACGCCAGCGCAGCGAGAACTTGCTGTTGAGCGTGTCACCGAAGTTCGAGTAGTCCGAGTAGCGGGTCGCGACGTTGAAGCTGAGCTCCTTCGCGAACGGCATGTCGGCCAGGACCGGGATTTCGAGTTCGCCGTAGATTTCGTCCAGCGAGTAGGCGCCCGAGGTCGTGGTGGCCGGCAGGCCGGTGCTCGTGCCCGCCTGACGGAACGCGTCGGGGACGAAGCGGCCGTCTTCGGAACGGTGCTCGATACCCACGGCCAGGCCCAGGTCACCGGCCGGCAGCGTGAACGGCGAGCCCGACAGGTTGGCGCTGTAGGTCTTGGAGTTGGTGCGACCGGTGTCGGTGTACTGCGGGAACAGGAACGCGACCAGGTCCGGGTTGCCGCTGAGCGAGCCGGCCTGGGTGTCGCCGAACGGAGCCATCGGGTTCCACGGCACGCATTGCGTAGCGGCATTGGTGCCGTATTTGATCGGAGCCGCTGCGGTGCCGCATTCGACGCGACCGGTGGCCGGGTTGAACCACGACGGGCCCAGGGCCTTCGCGGCCGCAAGGAGGCTCGCATCGCCAACGCCGCTCTTGACGTTGTCATTGCGGTTCAGGTTCGCGCTGACGTCCCAGTCCCAGTACTTCTCGCCGATCTGGAAGCTGCCTTCGAAGCCGGCCGCGACGCGGAAGGTCTCGAGGTTGCTTTCGGTGGTGCGCGGCACTTCCCACAGACGGCGGCGGAAATTCACGGCCGTGCCCGGGGTCGGGTTGAAGTAGCTGTTGGCCGACAGGAGCGGGAAGCCGTTGGTGGCGGTGATCTGGTACGGGTAGCCGGCGATCTGCTGGTCGGTGGTGCGCTTGTTGTACTGCAGGTCGGTCTTGAAGCGGATGTTGTCGGTGATGTCGACCGAGCCGTTCACGAACACCGAGTGGCGCTCGATGCCGGTCTGCACGAACATCTGTTCGTTCGAGTTGGCGAACTGGGACGCGACAATCGGCTTGTAGTTGGCGATGTTGCGCGGGTCGGTACCCGGGGTCAGGGTGCAGAAGACGCGCGTGCCGCCCGGGCCGCACGGCAGCAGGGCCGAGCCGTTCTGGCTGACCGGGCTCCAGCCCGAGAACGGGTAGTCATCGGCGTAGTTTTCGCCGACGTTGCCGTACGAGCTGAACGGACGATCCTTCGCCATCACCGGATCTTCCTTGGTGTATTCGAAGCTGACCGTCAGGCTGGAGCGCTCGCCCTGGTTGCCGATGGTGAAGTCGTAGGACTGCTTCTGGCCGTCGCCCTGGCTGTACTGGCCGAGGTAGGCGTTAGCTTCGATGCCGTCGAAGTTGCTGCGGGTGATCACGTTGACCACGCCGGCGATGGCGTCCGAACCGTACAGCGACGAACCGCCGTCCTTCAGCACTTCGATGCGCTCGATCGCGGAGACCGGGATCTGGCTCAGGTCCTGCAGGCCGCTGGTCGAGATGCCCAGGCGATGGCCGTTGACCAGGACCAGGGTGCGCTCGGCGCCGAGGTTGCGGATGTCGATGTAGTAGCCACCGACGTCTTCACCGGAGGCCAGGGCCTGCGCACGCGAGATCGCCGGCGAGCCGGCCGAGGTCAGGTTCTGCAGGATGTCGGCAACCGAGGTGAAACCCTGCTGCTGGATCTGCTCGCGGGTGATCTGGATGACCGGCTGGGCGGTTTCGAGGTCGGACTGGCGGATGCGCGAGCCGGTCACCTCGATGCGATCGAGGGTCGTGGCTTGTTCGGCCGGGGCGGCGGGGGCTTCCTGCGCGCCGGCGAAAGCCGGGGCCAGGGCAAGCGCGATGCTGACGGGCAAAAGGCCGCGCTGCATCGCGGTGTGGCGATGGGTCATCTGTTCTCTCTCCGGATGATCGTTGTGTGTCGCTATCGTTATTGGTGCGTTACAGGCTCGTTAAGAGCGCCCCGGCAACTTACGTGCCGGTACGCAATGAAGCTTTGCGATGCGCAACGGGTGCCTTTGCGGCATTTGGCGGAGATCTCGTTTCGCTGACGGCGCGCACGCCCTGGCGATAACGCGAGGCGGACACGCCAAAACGCGCGCGGAACGCCCGCGCGAAGCTGCAGCAGTTGTCGAACCCGCACGCCGCGGCGACTTCACCGATCATCATCGACGTGCCCTGCAGCAGGTCGGCCGCGCGTTCGACGCGCAGGCGCGCGGCGGCGGCCTGCGGGCTCTCGTCGTAGAGCGAGAGGAAGGTCTTGGAGAAGTACCAGCTGGAGAAGCTGGTGAGCTCGGCCAGTTCGCTGATGCGGACGATGCGGTCGCTGTTGCCTTCCAGGAACAGGCGCGCGCGCTGCAGGCGACCGAAGACCTGGCGTTTGCGGTTGCGCGACCGGCCCGGGCAGCGCGGCACGCGCTCGGCGAGCTCGCGCTGGGCGCCGACCAGGTGCAGCAGCAACGGGCGCAGCTGCGCGATGTCGGCCATCGGGCCCCGGGTGGCGGTGTCGCGCCACAGGCGCAGGGCGATGCGGGCGTCGTGGGTGCTGAGGCGGCCGCGGCCGGCGTAGAGGGCGCCGTCGGAGAGACGGCCCAGGGCGCGCAGCACGTCGGAGCCCAGGCTCAGGCCGATGCACAGCCCATGGCGGTCACTCTGCACCAGCGGGCGCGAATCCTTTTCCAGCGCGATCCACTCGCCGCGCTGCAGCTGGAAGCGGCCTTCCCGGGCCTCGACCCAGGAGCTGCCCCGGATCTGGACCCAGACCGAGAAGCCACCGTTCTCAAGCTGGACGCTGCCCAGGCGGGTCACGCCGATGCAGCCTGCCTGGCCGGCGTCGGCCATGTCGGGTTGCAGGATCTGGCCGCGGTCGGCCCACTGTGTCGATTCCACTTATCCACCTTCTCTGTGCAAGAACAGGTGTGTGGATTTGCCCGACACGGGCGCCGGCTTCAGGAAAATTGGCGGAGAGTTGTGCGAAATCCTGCCGAAAGCCGTTCCGAAAGACTTCCGATGCGGCTTTTCCCTTGCAGTTCAGCCACTTGGATCACTGCGAACCGATCGGCTCCGGCGGCATCGACATCGGCATGAAACCGATGTCGCCACCATCCCACAGGGAAAGGGTGACGTAGATCACGTCACCGCGCGGCGACAGACTGAAGCCGCTCGGGCCGCTGCGGCGGTTGCGGTCCACGCACAAGGGCGGCGCGGCATCGCCCAGGCGGCGCAGGGCCGACGCGCAATCGGACGTGCGCACGAAGTAATAGATGTCGCCCTGCCCGGACACGGACCACAGCCGGTAGCTCGAGACTTCCGGTACGGCAGCATCGACCTGGCGGACGCTCGCCGCCGATAGGGCCAAGTCGGCCTGCCACAGGCCCGCCTGGCCGGGTCGCGTGAACAGCACCCGCTGGTGCGCCGGGTCGACACGGGCGACGGCGATGTCCTCGATCGACGCCAGGGAGCGCCAGGGCGCCGTCCGCCGGTCGTACAGCTGCAGGCGCAGGCGCCCCTCTTCGCCACCGGCGATCACCAGCAGGCGATCGCCGTCGCCTGGGACATACAGCGCCTGGACCACGTCCGCGACCGGATTGGGCAGGCGCACGACCTGCGCGCTGGCGGGCACCACCTCATACAACCCGAAACCGGCGTCGCCGCTGCCGACCACCAGCAGGCGCCGGCTGTCGGGCGACCAGTCGGGCGGATGCCAGGACTCCGGGCGCAATCCTTCGATCAGGCGCAGCGATTCCGGCCGGGCCAGGTCGGCCCACCACAGGGCAAACGTGCCGGAGCGGTCCGAGGTGAATACCAGTTGGCGGTCGTCCGGCGCGATGACCGGCAGGCGATCGCGGCCCGAGGATGGAAACAGGCGCTCCGGGGGGCGGCGGCCGCCGAGGGCCATGCGGTGGATGCCGAAGTAACTGCGCGCTTCGGTGAAGGCCATCGAGGGCACGTGTGCCGCGACCGTGGGCTCGAGCGCATCGGCGATGCCCATGTCGTGCACCAATCCGCTGCGCAGGTCGAGCTCCATCAGCCGGCTTTCGCTGCCGCTCCAACGCGCCAGGACGATGCTGCGGCCGTCGGGCATCCAGTCCCATCCGCGGATATCGCCATGCAGGCGCGTCAGGCGACGTGGTGGACCGCCCGTGCTCGGAATCCGGTAGAGGTCGCCCACAGGCGAGTTGCGGACAAAGACGATCCAGCGGCCATCGGGCGAATAGCGCGGCGCGAAATCCACGTCGAGGGCCGTGGCGCCGTAATCCAGCAGGCTCCACTCGCCGCTGGCGAGGTCGAGCAGGCGCAGCCCGACGCCGCCGGTCGGGGTGCCGCGACTGCCGAATACCAGGCCGCGTCCGTCGAAGGTCCAGTCGAAGCTCGGCGGGTTGCGCGGATCGCAGCTGCCGACGCTGCGTTCGGCACCGCCGTTCGACGGCACCACCATGACCCGGCAGTCCTCACCGCCATTTCCATCACCATCGCGAACGCGCAGGAACGCGATCTCGCGCCCGCTCGGCGACCAGGTCGGCGCGCGGTCCGAGGTATCTCCCTCGGGATGGCTCAGCTGCCGCGGCGTACTCGGGTCGGTGGTCTGCAGCATGATAGCCGTGCGGCGATGCCCGGCGGGTACCGCGACGTACGCGACAAGGGCTGCATCGGGCGAGAGCGCGGGGCTGCTCTCGATGCCCGGCACCGACGTGATGAGCCGGTAACTGGTGGTCGCCGGAACGCGCGCGCCGGTCTGCGCCCGCGGCGCTCCCCCATCACCCGGCGGCGCCTCGCGCCGCAGCGACCAGGCCAGCACCAGCACGAACACCAGCGCGGCCGCACCCAGCGCGATGGCGATCGCGCCCCATCCGCCGCGGATGTCGGTCGGCGTCGCGGCGTAGTTCGGCCACTGCCGGGGTGCCTCCGGCGCTGGCGCGGCGGCGGACTCGGCACTGTTCGCCGCGGATTCGGCAAGCCATTCCACCGGTGCCAGCAGGCGATATCCGTACTTCGCGATGGTCTCGATGTAGCGCGGATTGCCGCGCTCGTCGTCGAAAGCTTTGCGCAGCTGAGTGATGGCCTGCGTCACCACGTCGTCGCTCGGCATGGTCCCGGCCCACACCTGCGCGAGCAGCGCATCGCGGCTGACGACGCGACCACCCTGCTCGATCAGCGCCGCCAGCACGGCGATCGCCTTTGGGGTCACGCGCCGGGGCCGGCGCGCGCCGGGGGCATGGATCTCCCGCAACGGCATGTCGACCGTGCAGTCGCCCACGCGCAGGCGTGCGGACGGCAGCGGCGATGGGGGCGGGGAAGAGATCGACATGAATCCTGAAGATGATGCGGAGGTGTGCGCGTTGCCGCCAGTGCGGTCAATGGAACCGACAGATGCCGCAAACGGGGTTGCCAGCCATGGAAAGGCGTGGTGGCCGGACAGATTCTAGAGTCTGCGGGTTCCCCGGCCGTCGCCTGCGCTCGAATGCAGAGCCCCGCGAGGCCCGGTGCAACCCTGACGCCCTTGCCCGGCGTCACTCTCCCCCAGAGTCTTTTTTTCGCCGGAGTAGTCCCACTCCGGCGTTTTTTTGCCTGCGGAGCACGGCACGGCCTCAGGCCTTGCGGTAGACCTCGGCGCCCTGCGCCAGGAATTCCTTCGACTTCTCGGCCATGCCTTCCTCGAGCGCCGCGGTTTCGTCGACGCCATGTTCGGCGGCGTAGTCGCGCACGTCCTGGGTGATCTTCATCGAGCAGAAGTGCGGACCGCACATCGAGCAGAAATGCGCGACCTTGTGCGCATCCTTGGGCAGCGTCTCGTCGTGGAATTCGCGGGCGCGTTCCGGGTCGAGGCCGAGGTTGAACTGGTCTTCCCAGCGGAACTCGAAGCGCGCCTTGCTCAGCGCGTTGTCGCGCGCCTGCGCACCGGGATGGCCCTTGGCGAGGTCGGCCGCATGCGCGGCGATCTTGTACGCCATCAGGCCTTCGCGCACATCGTGCTTGTTGGGCAGGCCCAGGTGTTCCTTGGGTGTCACGTAGCAGAGCATCGCCGTGCCGAACCAGCCGATCATCGCCGCGCCGATCGCCGAGGTGATGTGGTCGTAGCCCGGTGCGATATCGGTGGTCAGCGGACCGAGCGTGTAGAACGGCGCCTCGCCGCACTCGCGCAGCTGCTTGTCCATGTTCTCCTTGATCAGCTGCATCGGCACGTGGCCGGGGCCTTCGATCATGGTCTGGACGTCGTGTTTCCACGCGATCCGGGTGAGTTCGCCCAGCGTTTCGAGTTCACCGAACTGCGCGGCGTCGTTGGCGTCGGCGATCGAACCCGGGCGCAGGCCATCGCCCAGTGAGAAGGCCACGTCGTAGGCCTTCATGATGTCGCAGATGTCCTCGAAGTGGGTGTAGAGGAAATTTTCCTTGTGGTGGGCCAGGCACCACTTCGCCAGGATCGAACCGCCGCGCGAGACGATGCCGGTGACCCGCTTGGCGGTCAGCGGCACGTAGCGCAGCAGCACACCGGCGTGGATGGTGAAGTAGTCCACGCCCTGCTCGGCCTGTTCGATCAGGGTGTCGCGGAAGATTTCCCACGTCAGCTCTTCCGCGCGGCCATCGACCTTCTCCAGCGCCTGGTAGATCGGCACCGTGCCGATCGGTACCGGCGAGTTGCGGATGATCCATTCGCGGGTTTCGTGGATGTGCTTGCCGGTGGACAGGTCCATCACCGTGTCCGCGCCCCAGCGGATCGCCCACACCAGCTTCTCGACTTCCTCGGCGATGCCGGACGACACCGCGGAATTGCCGATGTTCGCGTTGACCTTGGTCAGGAAGTTGCGGCCGATGATCATCGGCTCGCTCTCGGGATGGTTGATGTTGTTCGGGATGATGGCGCGGCCGCGCGCGACTTCGTCGCGCACGAACTCCGGCGTGATCAGCTTCTGGATGTTGGCGCCGAAGGCTTCGCCCGGGTGCTGGCGCAGCAGGTGCGCCTCACGGATCGCCTCGATGCGCTGGTTCTCGCGGATCGCGATGTATTCCATTTCCGGGGTGACGATGCCCCGCCTGGCGTAGTGCATCTGCGACACGTTGGCGCCGGCGATGGCACGGCGCGGCTGCGGGCGCTGGCCAAAGCGCACTGCATCCAGCTTCGGGTCGTTCTCGCGCGCGCGGCCGAATTCGGACGAGAGGCCATCGAGCAGCTCGGTATCGCCGCGCTCGCCGATCCATTGCGCGCGCAGCGGCGCCAGGCCGCTGGCGAGGTCGATGCTCGCCTGCGGGTCCGTATACGGACCGGAGCAGTCGTAGATCGCGAATGGCGCGTTGTCCTCGCCACCGAACATCGTCGGCGTCTTCGTCAGCGCGACCTCGCGCATCGGAACGCGGATGTCGGGGCGCGAGCCTTCGACGTGGATCTTGCGCGAGCCGGGAATCGGGCGGGTGACGTCGGCCGACAGTTGCTCGGCCTGCTGGAGGAGTTCGGTGGGAACCGCGTTCATCTGTTTCGTCCGGTTTCGTTGCGTGGGCGACCTGGGCTGCGGGTTTCCCGTGCGCTGCGGCGCGTTGAACGCTGTGGCAGCTGGGGGATCATCGCGGCGCGGCGGCGGACGAAGCGGCGGCGCTCGGATCGTGACGGATCCGGCGAAGCTTCCCTACGGCGGTGCGATCCGCATCAGGTTCGAAGGGTGTGTCTCAACCGGCCAAGGCCAGTACCCCCGCTTCGGGGGATATTAGAGCACACGCGATTTTCCCTAGCCTGCAGGTATGAATAGGCCCTCGTATCCCCCTCTTTCCTTTTCGATGGATGACATCGTTGTCGCCCGCCTGAACCGCCCGCCGGGACGGCGCCAGCGCATCGCCAACCAGGTACTGGCCCGCCTCGGCACGGGATTGCGCGTGGCGGCCCGGCCGTACAGTTGGGGCTACGGCAATGTCGAGTCGCGCGTGAACGTGTTCCATCTCGCCAGCCAGACCTGCGCCTACAACGTCCCGGGCGATCTGGTCGAGGTCGGATGCGCGCTCGGCGGTTCCTCGGTCGTGATCCAGTCGGTGCTGTCGGGCGGCGGGGAAACCGGCAAGTCCTTCCATGTCTACGACAGCTTCGAAGGGCTGCCCGAGCCCAGCGCTACCGACGCCGCCGACAGCGTCTATCGCAAGGGCGACATGGCCGCGCCCCTCGAACGGTTCGAAGCGAGCTTCCGCCACATCGGCCTGCCGTCGCTGCCGGTCATCCACCGCGGCTGGTTCGACGACACCATTCCGGCGCAACTACCCGACCGGATCAGCTTTGCCCTGATCGATTGCGACCTGTATACCTCGACCGCGCACGTGCTACCGCACGTGTATTCGCGGATGTCGCCGGGAGCGATCGCCATGTTCGGGGTGTACTACGACCCCGCCGTGTATCCGTGCGAAGGGATCCAGGACACCTATGCCTCGCCGGGCGTGAAGCGGGCGACCGACGAATTCTTCGCCGACAAGCCCGAGCGGGTCTCGGTCCTGTACGCGAACGAATACTCCAACGGGTACTTCCGCAAGGTCTGACCCGGTTTCGGCCAAGGGTTCCACCAGACAGCAGTGCCACCGGCAGGGTTTGCCCGGGCGGGCGACTGCGCGCGAAAGAACCGGTTGCCGCACGCAAGGCTATTTGACACGCCCTGACACCAGCCGCTATCACTGCCCCATGCACCGTCTTTCCACGCGCTTCCGGCCGATCCGCAGCCACGCTGCGGTCGACGCGCGCGCGACCGCCACTGCCCGCACTACCGTCACCGTGACCCGATGGTGGATGCGGCTGGGCGTTGTGGACTGAGATTCCAACCCCCGCCCCGCATCCGGACCGGATGCGGGGCGCCGTCCGGCGGCTGCGGGGCTTATCAGGAGCCCTCGCATGTCCTTCGTTCCTCCTCCCTGGCCGCTGGCGAAGCCGGACGCCCACCCGCAGGCAGGCGCCGCGTTGTGCCACGCGCACAAATTCGGTGGCAGCAGCCTCGCCACCGCCGAACGATTCCGGCAGGTCGCGGCGCTGCTGCGCGGAACCGGTGCGTCGCGCATCGTGGTGGTCTCGGCCATGCAGGGCGTCACCGATGCGCTGACCACGCTGGCACAGTCCGCGCTGGCCAGGCAGCGCTGGCACGACGATTTCAGGGCGCTGCGCGACCGTCACATCGCAGTCGCAAGCGAACTCGACGCGGAGGGCGCGCACGCATTGGTCGCATGGCTTGAAACGGAATTCGCCGCATTGCAGGCCTCCCTGGCCACGCCCTCGCGTCGGCCGGAATGGTTCGCGACGCTCCAGGGCGCGGGCGAAGTCTGGTCTGCGCGCATGCTGCTGGCGACGCTCGATGGCGCCGCCGCCGGCTGGGCCGTGCTGGATGCGCGCGAGGTGCTCGCGGTCCATCCCGGCGAACTCGGCGTCGGCGTCGACTGGCCGCGCAGCCGTGCGCGCCTGGCCACATGGCGCGCGGCGAACCGGCAGGCGAATGTCATCGTCACCGGCTTCATCGCCCGCGGCAGCGACGGCGCGGTGACGACGCTGGGCCGCAACGGCAGCGACTATTCCGCGGCGATCTTCGCGGTGCTGTGCGCTGCCAGCGAACTGACCATCTGGACCGACGTCGACGGCGTGCTCAGCGCCGATCCGCGCCTGGTGCCGGACGCGGTGTGCCTGGAGTCGATGTCGTACGCCGAGGCCTGCGAACTGGCCTACTTCGGCGCCAAGGTGTTGCATCCGCAGACCATGGCACCGGCGATGCAGGCGGGCCTGCCGATCCGCATCCGCAACACGCTGCGCCCGCAGGCGCCCGGCACGTTGATCACCGCCGAGTCGGCGCCCGCCGCCTCGCCGGTGAAGGGACTCAGCCTGGTTTCCGACATGGCGCTGCTCGAACTCACCGGGGCCGGCCTGATCGGCGTGCCCGGCACGGCCGAGCGCATGTTCGCCGCGCTGCATGCGGCCAGCGTGTCGGTGACGATGATCTCGCAGGGCTCCTCCGAACATTCCATCTGTTGCGTGCTGCGTGCCGACCAGGCCGAGCGCGGCCGCATGGCCGTGCAGGCGGCATTCCGCGACGCCATCGCCGACGGCCAGGTCGAAGGCGTGCGCGTCACGCCCGGCATCGCGGTGCTTGCGGCGGTGGGCGACGGCATGGTCGGCACGACGGGCGTGTCCGCACGCCTGTTCAATGGCCTGGCCCAGGCGCGCGTCAACATCCGCGCGATCGCGCAGGGCGCGAGCGAACGCAACGTCTCGGTCGCGGTATCCGCCGAGGACGCCACGCGCGGATTGCGCGCGGCGCACGCCGCGTTCTGGCTGTCGCCGCAGACGCTGTCGGTGGGCGTGATCGGCCCGGGCAATGTCGGCCGCGCCCTGCTGGCACAGCTGGCGCAGGCCGCGTCGCGCTACAGCGGCGCCGGGGTCATTCCGATCGAAGCGAGGCCGATGGAAGCGCGGCAGGCAGAAGAGAGGCAGACAGGCGCGAGCGGCCTTGACCTGCGCCTGCGCGCAATTGCCAACAGCCGGCGCATGCATCTGGCGCCACGCAGACTCGATCCCTCGGAAGCCGTTGCGGCGTTGGAGGAAGGCGAAGCGCTCGACTTCGCCCGTTTCGCCGCGCACGTGCGCGCCGAGCACCTGCCGCACGCCATGATCGTCGATTGCAGCGGCAGCGATGCGGTCGCCGCGCATTACGCCGAGTGGCTCGCGGCCGGCATCCACGTGGTGACGCCCAATAAGCATGCCGGCGCCGGCCCGCTGGAGCGCTATCGCGCGATCCGCGCGGCCACACGGCATGGCGGTCACTTCCGCTACGAAGCCACCGTCGGCGCCGGCCTGCCAGTGATCCAGACCCTGCGCAACCAGCTCGACACCGGCGACGAGCTCACCGAAGTCGAAGGCGTGTTTTCCGGCACGCTGGCCTGGCTGTTCAATCGTTTCGACGGCAGCGTGCCGTTCTCACGGCTGGTCGCCGAGGCGCGCGAACTGGGCTACACCGAACCCGATCCGCGCGACGATCTCGGCGGAGTCGACGTGGCGCGCAAGCTGGTGATCCTGGCGCGCGAAGCCGGGCGCGAGCTCTCGCTGGAAGACGTGGAGATCGAAAGCCTGGTGCCACCGGCGCTGCGCGAGGTGGGTCGCGAGGAATTCCTGTCGCGACTGCAGGAACTCGATGCGCCGCTGCAGGCGCGGCTGGACGCGGCACGGCGCGAAGGCCGCGCGCTCCGCTATCTCGCACGACTGGACAGCGAAGGCCGTGCACGCGTCGGCCTGGTCTCGCCCGATCCGGACCACGCCAGCCTGCACAGCCAGCTCACCGACAACCTGGTCCAGTTCCGGACCCGCCGTTACGCCTGCAATCCGCTGGTGGTGCAGGGACCGGGCGCGGGTCCCGACGTAACGGCGGCGGGCGTGTTCGGCGATATCCTCGCCATCGCGCAGGCGCTGGGGGCGCGGCCATGAGCGTGGTCCCCGTCGCCGCATCCCCCTTCCGCTCTCCGCACGCCTCCATGACCGCAACCAAAGCCACGGCCTTCGCCCCTGCCAGCGTCGGCAACATCGGCGTCGGCTTCGACCTGCTCGGCCACACTATCGCCGGGCCGGGCGACCGTGCGCAGGTCACGCGCATCGGCGAACCGGTCGTGCGCATCAGCGCGATCGAAGGCGACGTCGACGGGGTCGCGCAGCTGCCGCTCGATGCGCCGCTGAACACCGCGGGCCGCGCCCTGATCGAGTTGCGCGAACGCCACGGCATCGCGCACGGCTTTGAACTGCGCCTGCACAAGGGCATTCCGCTGGGCTCGGGCCTGGGTGGCTCCGCCGCGTCGTGCGTGGCGGCGCTGGTGGCGGCGAATGCGCTGCTGGACGTGCCACTGGAACGCGAGGACCTCTACCCGCTCGCCCTGGCCGGCGAGGCCGTCGCGAGCGGCAGCACGCACGGCGATAACGTCGCGCCGATGTTGTTCGGAGGCGTCGTGCTGGCGACATCGACACGGGCGATCCGCCTGCCGGCACCCGAGTTGTACTGCGCCGCCGTGCATCCGCACTTCGTGCTGGAGACGCGACATGCACGCGCGGCGCTCGTGGAGCCGTATGCGATCGGCGATTTCGTGCGGCAGAGCGAGCACCTGGCGTTGTTCCTCACCGGCCTGGCACGCGCCGACCTGTCGCTGATTGCCGAGGGTCTGCGCGACGTGCTGGTCGAGCCACGCCGCGCCGCATTGATTCCGGGCTTCGCGGAAGTGAAGGCGGCGGCGCTGGCACACGGTGCGCTCGGCGCGAGCATCTCCGGTGCGGGGCCCACGGTGTTCGGCTGGTTTGCCAGCGCGGACGAGGCCTCATGGGCGGCGCATGCGATGCAGGTCGCCTTCGCCGGTGCCGGCTTGGAGAGCGATGTCTACGTTTCGCCGGTGAACGGGCCGCGCGCAGAGCTCGTCGCGTGAGGTTCGTCAGCACGCGCGGTGGCGTCGAGCCCGCGCCGCTGGACGTGGCACTGGCGGCCGGACTGGCGCCCGACGGCGGGCTCTACGTGCCCGAATCGGTGCCGCGCGCGGACGTGGATCGCGCTGGCGCCACCCTGGCGCAGACGGCCCGCGCGGTGCTCGCCCCGTACTTCCTGCAATCGGACCTGCGCGAGGCGCTGCCGGCACTGTGCGATGCCGCCTTCGCCTGCCCCGCGCCGCTGCGCGCGCTGGCGTCATCGGATAATGATCACGTCCTCGAGCTGTTCCATGGCCCCACCGCCGCGTTCAAGGATTACGCCGCGCGCTTCCTCGCCGAATCGCTGGCGCGCCTGCGCGATCCCACCGCGCCGCCCACGACCATTCTGGTCGCCACCTCGGGCGATACCGGTGCCGCGGTCGGCGCCGCGTTCCACCGCCGCGCGGGCTTCAACGTGGTGATCCTGTACCCCGACGGCCGCGTCGCGCCGCGCCAGGCGCACGGCCTGGAATGTTTCGGCGACAACGTGCGCACCTTCCGCGTCGCCGGCAATTTCGACGACTGCCAGCGCCTGGCGAAGCAGGCGCTCAGCGACGAGTCGCTGCGCAAGCGCCTCCCGCTGAGCTCGGCCAACAGCATCAGCCTCGGCCGCCTGCTGCCGCAGATGGCCTACTACGCGCATGCCGCGCTGGCATTCCGGGCCGGACGCGGCGTGCCGCTGAATTTCATCGTGCCCACCGGCAACCTCGGCAACGCGCTGGCGTGCTGGTTGGCGCGCTGCATGGGCCTGCCGATCGGCGACATCGTGCTGGCGAGCAATGCGAACGACGCGCTGCCGCGCTATTTCGCCGGCGGCGACTACGCCCCGCGCGCGAGCATCGCCACGCTGGCGAATGCCATGGATGTAGGCGCACCGAGCAATTTCGAGCGCCTGCGCTTCTGGCACCGCGACGATGTGGAACTGCGCGCCGCCATGCGCGCCTTCAGCGTGGACGACGACGCCATCCGCGACACCATCCGCGAGGCGCCGCAACGCCACGGCGTCGTGCCCTGCCCGCACACCGCCGTCGGCCTGTGCGTGCTTGAACGCCTCCGCGAAGCCGCCGATACGCGCCCCTGGGCCGTGGTCGCGACCGCGCATCCGGCAAAGTTCGACAGCATCGTCGAACCGCTGGTCGGGCATGCGGTGGAACTGCCACCCGCGCTGGCTGCGTGGCTGGCGCGGTCGGCGCAAGGGTGTCCGATGGCAGCCGATTACGATGCGCTGCGCGCGGAGCTGCTGGGCTGAGACGGACACGTCGTTGCGTTGTCGGCAGCGAAGAATGGGTGCGGCGAGCCATCCGAAAGTCTGGGAGGGGGAGAGAGCCTCCGGATGGCCCGCCGCAAAGACGTCAGTCGCCGCCTGCCGTTGGGGCGAGCTGCGGCGCGTTGTCCTGACCCGCGGCTCGAGCATCATCGCGGCGCACCCGGAACCATGCCGCGTACAGCGCGGGCAGGAACAGCAGCGTCAGCACCGTGGCCACGATCAGGCCGCCCATGATCGCCACCGCCATCGGTCCGAAGAACGCGCTGCGCGTGAGCGGAATCATCGCCAGCACCGCGGCGAGCGCGGTCAGCACGATCGGGCGGAAGCGGCGCACGGTCGCCTCGATGATCGATTGCCAGCGGTCGTTGCCGGCGGCGATGTCGTGCTCGATCTGGTCGACCAGGATCACCGAGTTGCGCATGATCATGCCGGCGAGCGCGATCGTGCCAAGCATGGCGACGAAGCCGAACGGCACGCGGAACACCAGCAGGAACAACGTCACGCCGATCAGCCCCAGCGGCGCGGTCAGCAGCACCAGCGCGGTGCGCGCGAAGCTGCGCAGCTGCAGCATCAGCAGCGTCACCACCACCAGCAGGAACAGCGGCATGCCGGCGTTGATCGAGTTCTGCCCGCGCGCGGAATCCTCGACGGCGCCGCCGGTCTGCAGCAGGTAGCCCTCGGGCAACCGGCCGCGGATGCCTTCCAGCGTCGGCAGGATCTGCGCGACCACGGTCGGCGCGGTCAGCGTGTTGCGGATGTCGGCGCGCACGGTCACCGTCGGCAACCGGTCGCGGTGCCAGATCACGCCGTCCTCGAACACGTATTCGAGCTTGGCGATCTGCGACAGCGGCACCGGCCCGTTCGCGGTCGGCACGGCGAGGCTGCCGAGCAGGTCCAGGCGCGCGCGTTCCTCTGCGGGCCCGCGCATCAGCATCTCGACCAGCTCGTTGCCTTCGCGGTAGGTGCTGACGTGCAGGCCGGACAGCGAACCCGACAGGAAACGCGCCACTTCCGCCGAGCTCACGCCCAGCGCACGCGCACGGTCCTGGTCGATCACCAGTTTCACCACCTTGCTGGGCTCGTCCCAGTCGAGGTTGACGTTGGCGACGTTCGGGTTCTCGCGCACCTTCGCTTCGACCTGCTTCGCCAGCGCGCGCACCCGGTCGATGTGTTCGCCGGACACGCGGAACTGCACCGGGTAACCCACCGGCGGCCCGTTCTCCAGGCGTGTCACGCGCAGCTGCAGTTCGGGGAACTGCGGGGCGACGTCGTTGATCAGCCAGTGGCGCAGATCCTCACGCGCCCCGGTGTCCTTGGCGCGCACCACGAACTGGGTGAAGTTGGCCTGCGGCAGCTGCTGGTCGAGCGGCAGGTAGAAGCGCGGCGAACCGGTGCCGACGTAGGCCACGTAATTGTCGATGCCTTCGCGCTTCTTCAGCAGCGCCTCCAGCTTCTTCGCCTGCGCCTCGGTCGAGCGCAGGGAGACGCCTTCGGCCAGCTCCATGTCGACCATCAGTTCGACGCGGGTGGAATCGGGGAAGAACTGCTGCGGCACGAAACGGAACATCGCCACCGACAGCACGAACGCACCCGCGGTCAGGCCGATCACCAGCCAGCGGCGGCGCAGGCAGGCGTCGAGCAGTTTGCGGAAGGCGACATGGAACTTCGACGCGTAGGGATCATGCGCGTGGTCATGTGGTTGCGTTGGTGCCAGCACGCCGGCGAAGGCCGGCCATCGGTCGGCCGCGCGCGTGCGCAACGCATTCCAGCGCGCACCCAGCGAACCGGGCTTGGGCGCCTGCGGCTGGTGCAGGTCGGGCAGCATGCGGTCGCCCAGATAGGGAATGAACAGCACAGCGGCGACCCATGACACCAGCAGCGCGATCGTCACCACCTGGAACAGCGAGCGCGTGTACTCGCCCGTGCTCGATGCCGCCGTCGCGATCGGCAGGAAACCGGCCGCCGTCACCAGCGTACCGGTGAGCATCGGGAACGCGGTGGTCTCGTAGGCGAAGCTTGCGGCCTTGAGGCGCGAGAAGCCCTGCTCCATCTTGATCGCCATCATTTCCACGGCAATGATCGCGTCGTCGACCAGCAGGCCCAGCGCCAACACCAGCGCACCCAGCGAGATCTTGTGCAGGCCGATGCCGAAGTAGTGCATGACCGCGAAGGTCATCGCCAGCACCAGCGGAATGCTGACTGCCACCACCATGCCGGTGCGGAAGCCGAGCGAGAAGAAGCTCACCAGCAACACGATCGCCACGGCTTCGGCCAGCACGTGCACGAACTCACCGACCGATTCGTGCACGGCCGCGGGCTGGTCGGAAACCTTGCGCAGCTCCATGCCGGCCGGCAGCGACTGTTGCAGGCGCTTGAACTCGCTTTCCAGGGTCTTGCCGAGCTTGAGGATGTCGCCGCCGTCCTTCATCGCGACGGCTATGCCGATGGCATCCTCGCCCATGAATCGCATGCGCGGAGCGGCAGGATCACTGAAGCCGCGCGTCACCGTCGCCACGTCGGCCAGGCGGATCGTGCGGCCGCCAGCGCGGATCGGGAAGTCGCGGATCTGCTCCACCGATTTGAAGGCACCGGTGATGCGCAGCTGCACGCGCTCGGTCGGGGTCTCGAAGAAGCCTGCCGGCACCACCGCGTTCTGCTGCTCCAGTGCGCTTTTCACGGCATCGAGCGGAATGCCCAGTGTGGCCAGCTTGGTGTTGCTGACCTCGATCCAGATCTTCTCGTCCTGCAGCCCGACCAGCTCGATCTTGCCCGCGTCGGGTACGCGCTGCAGTTCCAGTTGCACGCGCTCGGCGTAGTCCTTGAGCACGGCGTAGTCGAAGCCCTTGCCGGTCAATGCGTAGATGTTGCCGAAGGTGTCGCCGAATTCGTCGTTGAAGAACGGGCCGACGGTGCCTTCCGGCAGCGTCGGGCGGATGTCGCCGACCTTCTTGCGCACCTGGTACCAGACATCGGGAATGTCCTTCGAATGCAGCGAATCGCGCGCAACGAAAATCACCTGCGATTCGCCCGGGCGTGAGTACGAGCGGATGAACTCGTACTTGCCGGTTTGCATCAGCTGCTTCTCGATGCGCTCGGTGACTTCACGCGAGACCTCGTCTGCGGTCGCGCCCGGCCACAGCGTGCGCACCACCATCGCCTTGAAGGTGAAGGGCGGATCCTCGGACTGGCCCAGGTGGCGGTACGACCAGGCGCCGATCAGCGCCAGCAGCAACATCGCGTAGACGACGAGAGTGCGGTTGTTGAGCGCCCATTCGGACAGGTTGAAACGACGCATAGGTTGCGCTCCGTGTTTTGAATGTCCCTTCTCCCCGCGCAGGGGGGAGAAGGTGCCCAAAGGGCGGATGAGGGGCTGCTTTGCTTGCGCCTTCGGCGCTTCCTCATCCCGACCTTCTCCCCGCACGCGGGGAGAAGGAGAAGGAGGTGCCGTGCAGGAGCCGCTTCGAAAGGATCAACGGGCCGTCAGGGCTACCGGCTTCGTGGCGGCCATGGCGATGGGGCGGTTCTCGCGATCCACCGGCGCGACCACCTGGCCTTCGCGTAGCAGATGGCCACCGGCGGTGACGATCCAGGCGCCGGGATTCACGCCGGACAGCACGGGTGCGGTGGCTTCGCCGAAGGCACCCAGTTGCACCGGCGCGAGACGCAACCTGCTGGTGGCCGGATCGACCACCCAGACCGCCGTGGCGTTGCCGGTACCGCGCTGGATCGCCGACAGCGGCACGGTAAGCGCGGCTCGTGTCCCGCTGTCCTGCACGTACACGCGGGCGCTCTGGCCGAGGTCGACCGCCTTGGCCGCCGCGCCGGTGAGTTCAACGCGCGTCGCGTAGGTGCGCGCCTGCGGATCGGCGGCCGGGGCGATTTCGCGGATCGTGCCCGGCAGGCGCTGGCCCGGCGCGCTCCACAGTTCGACCGCTACCGGCTGGCCGACGCGGAACTCGCGGATGCGGCTTTCCGGCAGCGCGATGGCGACTTCGCGACCACCGTCGGCGGCGATGGTGAAAACGGTCTGCCCGGCGCCGACGACCTGCCCGGCCTCGGCGGCGCGGCTGGCGATCATGCCGTCATGCGGTGCGCGCAGCTGCGTATAGGCCGACTGGTTGCGGGCCACGTCGAGGTTGGCGCGCGCGGCATTGGCCTGGCCCTGTGCCGCGGTGGCGGCCGCGTTCTGCGCGTCCAGCGCCGAGCGACTGACCAGCTGCTGGCCGGCGAGCTTGGCGTAGCGGGCCTGATCGGCACGGGCGCGGGCGAGTTCGGCCTCGGCGGCAGTCAGCTGCGCCTGCGCAGCGCGCGCCTGCGCAGCGAGGTCGCCGGCATCCAGCACGGCGAGCACGTCGCCCTGGCGCACGTGCGCGCCGACATCGACATCGCGCCGCACCAGCTTGCCGGAGACGCGGAAGGACAGCGGGCTCTCCTCGCGGGCCCGGATTTCGCCGGCATAGGCGGTGAGCGCGGCTTCGGCGCCGCCACCGGGATGCATTACCAGCACCGGCCGCGGCGCCTCGGTCATGCTGGCCTCGCTGTTGCAGCCCGCCAGGGCGACCGCCGCGGCCAGGACTGCAAGACCGCCAAAAACGTGGGGGAATTTGCTACTCATGGCGCCAGCCCTCATACAGGGGAATTAGTGAACTAGCCGGTACTGTATATTTATAAAACCCGCTAGTCTAGTATCTGACCTCATGAAGTCCGCACCCTCGAAAATCCCGACCCCGAAACCCAGCAGCCCCGGCCGGCCCAAGGACCTGGGCAAGCGCGCCGCCATTCTCGAAGCGGCCAAGCGCATGTTCACGGCGCACGGGTTCGAGCGCGTGAGCATGGACCAGATCGCCGCCGAGGCCGGCGTCTCCAAGCTCACCGTCTACAGCCACTTCGGCGACAAGGAGACGCTGTTCTCCGCCGCCATCTCCGCCAAGTGCGAGGAACAACTGGCCAATGGCCTGTTCGCGGTCGACCCGGATTCCTCGCTGCGCGATCAACTGCTGGGCATCGGCCGCGCCTTCCTCACCCTGATCAACAGCGAGGAAGCGCTCGCCATCCATCGCGTGGTGACCACGCAGCCGCCACCGACCAAGCTCGGCCAGCTGTTCTGGGACGCGGGGCCGCGCCTGGTGCAGGAGGCCCTGGCCTCCTTCCTTCGGGACGAGATCGCCGGGGGTGCGCTGGATATCCCGGACGTGCAGCGCGCCGCCTCACAATTCCTGTGCATGCTCAAGGGCGAGATGAACATGCTCCTGCTGTGCGGCTGCATCGAGCAGATCGACCCGGTCGAAGCGGAGGCGCATGTGCAGGCCACCGTCGACATGTTCCTGCGCGCCTACCAGGCCACGTCGGCACGCAAGCGCTGAGCGCGCTGTGGTTACTTCAGTCTTGGTTACTTCTGGCACTAAGGCGGAAAACAGCCCGGCAGCGATCCTTTCCGCGGCGATGGGCAAGCCCAGTCGTTAGAATTGGCACCCCGCCGTCCCCTACAGAATCCCCGAGATGAGCACGATCGATTTCGCCAAGGCCCGTGAACTGATGGTCGAACAGCAGGTTCGCCCCTGGGACGTGCTCGACCCGCGCGTGCTCGACGTCCTCGCCACGCTGCCGCGCGAAGGCTTCGTGCCCGCCGCGCACCGCACCCTGGCCTACACCGACCTCGCCCTGCCGTTGGGCCACGGCGAAGTGATGATGAAGCCGGTGGTCGAAGGCCGCGCCCTGCAGGCGCTGGCACTCGCTCCGGGAGACGATGTCCTGGAAATCGGCACCGGCAGCGGCTTCCTCGCCGCGTGCCTGGGCCAGCTGGCGCGCGAGGTGGTCAGCCTCGAACGCCGCGCCGATCTCGCCGACTCCGCGCGCGCCAACCTGGCCGCACGGGGCATCGGCAATGTCAACGTGATCACCGCCGATGCGTTCTCGTGGGAAAGCAGCCGCCGTTTCGCCGCGATCTGCGTCACGGCCGCCGTGGCCACGATCCCGACGCGCTTCATCGAATGGCTGCAACCGGATGGCCGCATGTTCATCGTGCGCGGCCGGTCGCCGGCGATGGAAGCAGTCCTGCTGCGCAACCAGTCGGGCTCGCCGCGCATCGAATCCCTGTTCGAGACCGATCTCCCCTACCTCGCCGGCGCTGCGCCGGCGCCCACGTTCGAGCTGTAACGAGTCGTATAAAAACAAGGACCCTGCATGAGCCGTCATCCGCTTGTTCTCGCACTAGCTGCTGTCATCAGCACCTCGGCCCTGCTGCCCGCCGCAGCCCACGCCGAAGACCTGTTGCAGACCTATGAACTGGCGCGCGCAGGCGATCCGCAGTTCTCCGGTGCCGAATCCACCCGCCTCGCCATCCGTGAAGGTTCGGTGCAGGCCCGCTCCGCGCTGCTGCCGCAGATCGGCGCGGATGCGACCATGAACCGGAATCGCAGCACCAATCCCGGCGAAAGCACGATCGATCCGGATAACGATCCGACCACCCCGAACGATATCTTCATCAGCCGCAGCAAGTCGGAAACCACGACCCGGGACCTGAGCGTCAACCTGCGCCAGATGGTCTATGACCACAGCAACTTCACCCGTCTCAAGAGCGCCAACGCCCTGACCGAAGCGGCCGATTACCAGCTCGACTCGGCCGCCGACGCCCTGATCACCCGCACCTCGGACGCCTATTTCCAGGTCCTGGTGCAACTGGAATCGCTTGCCGCCGCCGAGGCCGCCGAAACCGCGCTGAAGAAGCAGTTCGATTTCGCTTCCAAGCGCCTCGAGGTCGGCCTGGCGCCGATCACCGACGTGCATGAAGCCCGCGCCCAGTACGACAGCGCGCGCGCCAACACCATCCTGGTCCGCAACGCGGTCGAGGATTCCTACCAGGCGCTGCGCGAACTCACCGGTCAGCCGGTGACGAACCTGAAGGGCCTGCCGGAAGACTTCAAGCCGACCCTGCCGGAGTCCACCGGCATCGACCAATGGGTGGATTCCGCCGCCACGAACAACCCGGCACTGAAGGCCAAGGAACTGCAATTGCAGTCGGCCGAGGCTGACGTGGGCACCGCTCGCGCAGGACACTACCCGACGCTGTACCTCAACGGCGGCTACGGCGACACCAAGACCTGGGGCGACAACAACTTCAGCAGCACCGGCGGCCCGTTCTCGTCTGACATCGACAACCACAACTATGGTCCGTTCATTGGGGTGACCCTGTCGGTGCCGATCTACACCGGCGGCTTCACCCAGTCCACCGTGCGCCAGGCGCTCGCGCGCCGCGACGTCACCGAAGACGAGCTGACCCAGCAGAAGCGCGCGCTCGACCGCAATACCCGCAATGCCTACCAGACCCTGGTCGCCGGTATCAGCGAAGTGGAAGCCCGCCGCCTGGCGCTGGTTTCCGCCCGTGCCGCCTATGACGCCTCGCAGGTCGGCCTCGAAGTCGGCACCCGCACCGTGCTGGACGTGTTGACCAACCAGCAGAACCTGTTCCGCGCCCAGCTGGCCTATGCGCAGACCCGCTACAACTTCCTGCAGGCCCGCCTCCTGCTCGAGCAGGCTGCCGGCACGTTGGACGTGGATGACATGAAGGAGATCAACGCATTGCTGACGGTGGATACCGAGGCCAAGCTGCAGACGCCGCTGCAGTAAAAGCGCGGCGGATGGCGATACAAAGAAGGCGGCCGATGGCCGCCTTCTTTCTTACTCGTGGCCGCGGCGCCGGCCGTCGCCTCAACCGCGCGGGCGCAGCACCGGCTCCAGCAGGGCCATGGTGCGCGCCAGGGCACCGCGTCCGGTTTCAATCAGCGTGTGCCCGGCCTGGACCATGTGCGCCCGCGCCTGCGGATCCCCGAGCAGGGCGGCGACATCGCGGCCGATGGCCTCCGCATCGGCGCCGATCTCCAGGGCACCGGCCTGCTCGAGCCGGTGCGCGATCTCGGCGAAGTTGTGCAGGTGCGGACCGGTCACGATCGCAGTCCCCGTCGCCGCCGGCTCGAGCAGGTTGTGGCCGCCGATGGCCTGCAGGCTGCCGCCGACGAAGGCGACATCGGCGCAGGCGTAGAAATTCACCAGCTCGCCCAGTGTGTCGACCACGAATACCGCGTCATCGCGTTGCGGCCAGCCGCCACGCGCCCGGGTGGATACCCGCCAGCCCGCACTGCGCGCCTGTTCGGCCACCGCGCGGAAGCGTTCGGGATGCCGCGGCGCCCACAACAGCAGCAGGTCGGGGAATGCCGCGCGCAGACGGCGGTGGATCGCGATGACGTCGGCCTCCTCGTCCTCGTGCGTACTCGCCGCGATCCACACCGGCCGGCCCGGGACGTGCGCGCGGCACTCGGTGGCGAACTGCGCGACGCTGTCCGGCACGTTGACGTCGTACTTGAGGTTGCCCACTTCCAGCGTCTGCTCCTCGCGCGCGCCCAGGCGCACGAAACGCCGCGCGTCGGCATGCGATTGCGCCGCGACCGTATGCACGGTGCGCAACGCGCGTCCTACCAGCGGCGCCAGTGCCTGGTAGCCATGCAGCGAACGCTCCGACAGGCGCGCATTGAGGATGTAGCTGGGAATCCCGCGATCGCGGCAGCCGAACAGCAGGTTTGGCCACAGCTCGGTCTCCATGATCAGCGCCGCGAAGGGACGGTAGTGATCGAGGAAGCGCCCGACGGCACCGGGCAGGTCGTAGGGCAGGTAGACGTGCTCCACCTCGTCCTTCCATAGCGCGCGCACGCGCTCGGATCCGGTCGGCGTGATCGTGGTGACCAGCAGGCGCAGGTCGGGATGGGTGCGACGCAGCGCCTGCACCAGCGGCAACGCGGCATTCACCTCGCCCACCGACACCGCGTGCACCCACAGCGTGCGCGGATACATCGAATCGTGGTTGTAGACCGCGTAGCGCTCCACCCAGCGTTGCAGGTAGGCAGGCTGGCGGAAGCTGCGCCAGATCAGGTGATAGATCGTGATGGGAGCAAGCAGGTACAGGGCCGCCGAATACAGGACGCGCAGGAGGCGCTCGACGAGATCAGGCTTCGTTACTGGCGGCATCGGCGAAGGATAACGAAGTTGCCACCACCCTCGCTGGCCTGCTGCTTCCACGGCGTCGTTAGAATCTCCCCATGTCCGAAGCGCATCCGCCCACCCCCGTCGCCAGCCCCACCGATCCCGGCACGCCCCCGCGCGGCCCGCGGCACTGGCCGATGTGGCTCGCCTACGGCGCGATGTGGAGCGCCGCGCGATTGCCGTGGCCACTGCAGCGCGCACTGGGCCGCGTGGCGGGATGGCTGGCGCGGATGTTGATCCCCACGCGCCGCCGTGCCGCGCGCATCAACATCGCGCTGTGTTTTCCCGAACTGGACGAAGGCGCGCGCGAACGCCTGCTGCGCGCGCACTTCCGCGACGTCGGCATCGGCCTGTTCGAATTCGCGCGGGCATGGTGGGGTTCGGCGGAACCCATGCGCCGCACCGTCACCATCGAAGGCCTGGAACACGTGCGCGCGCTGCAGGCGCAAATGCGCGGCGTTCTGTTCGTCTCCGGCCACTTCATGACGCTGGAACTGTGCGGGCGCCTGATGTGCGACCACATCCCGCTCGCCGGCATGTACCGCCGCCTGCGCAGCCCGGTGCTGGAGTGGGCGGTCAAGCGCGGCCGGCTGCGCTATGCCTGCGCGATGTACAGCAACGACGAGATCCGTCCGGCGATGCGCCACCTCAAGCAGGGCGGCTTCCTCTGGTACGCGCCGGACCAGGACATGCGCGGCAAGGACACCGTGTTCGCGCCGTTCTTCGGCGTACCGGCGGCGACGATCACCGCCACGCACCAGTTCGCACGCCTGAGCGGCTGCGCGGTGATCCCGTTCTTCCATCGCCGCGAAGGCGCGGATTATGTGTTGCGCGTGGGCGCACCGCTGGCGGATTTTCCCTCCAGCGACGCCACCGCCGACAGCGCCCGCGTCAACGCCAGCATCGAAGCGATGGTGCGCGAGGCACCGAGCCAGTACCTGTGGATCCACCGCCGCTTCAAGCGGCGCCCGGCCGGGATGGTGTCGCCGTACAAAACGCAGCGGGTGACTACCTAGCGACCGCCGCGCCGCGCACGTCGCGCGAGAGCAGGCTGCCGGCGTACAACGCCGCCAGCAGCAGCGTCAGCCCGCCCCAGAACGTGGAGTAGAACGCCAGGTGGGTGTTGAACGGGAATACCGTCGCGGCCAGCGCGAGCATGGCCGGACGGGCATCCTCGCGCGCGGCCTCGTCGGCGAAGCGCCAAGCCCGCCACGCCAGGGCGACGCCCGACAGCCACAGCAGCAGGCCGATGCCGCCGGTTTCGCTGAGGATCTCGAGCACGATCTGGTGCGCGTGCAGCGCGGGACCGCTGCCCCAGGCCGGCGGCTGCGATGGATCGGGATCGCAGGCGGGGAAGGCTTCGCGAAAGCCGCGCGCGCCCACGCCGTTGAGCGGATGTTCGCGTGCCATGCACAGCGCCGCGCCCCAGATGCGACCACGACCCGACAGCGCGCTGTCGACGCCGGTCCCGTCCGCGGTCAACGCATGCGTGGTGCGGTACATGCGTTCGCGTACCTGCGGCACGGTCGCCGTCATCACCGCCATCGCGATCGCACCGAAGGCGAACACGCCGAGCAGTCGTTTCCATCCCAGCAGGCCCCAGCCCGACAACACCAGCACCACGGCGAAGGTGATCCACGATGCGCGCGAACCGGCCAGCAGCAGCACCAGGCCGATCATGGCGGCGGCGACCAGCCAGCCCGACGCGTGGAAGCGGCGGCCCGCGGCGTACAGCGCGAACGGCGACATGCTCGCCAGCACCTGGCCGAACTTCAGGTTGCACGGCCCCAGCACGCCGCTGAGGCGGTCGGCCGCGGCGACTTCCGCGCTCGTGCACATCGGATGGTGGCTGATGGCCTGCTTGATCGAATCGATGCCGAAGAACAGCGGGCTGGTACCCGTGATCGCCTGCACCAGAGCATCCAGCGTCCACACGCCGACGATGACGGCCAGCCCGGTGAAGGTCACGCGACGTCCACGCGGACTGGCCACGGCGGAGGCGGCCAACCACACGAACGGCAGGTAGCGCAGGTCTTCGGCGGTCTGCGCGAACGAGTGCGCTCGATCGATGCTGTCGATGACGGACACCAGTTCCGGTACCCAGTAGGCGCAGAACAGCACGCTCGTGAGCGCCCAGGCTTGGTTGCTCAGCAGTTGCGCGCCGCCACGGAAGCGCGACACCACCAATTTGAAGATCGCCGCCAGGGCGCCCAGCACGAGCACCGCTTCGGCATAGCCCGGCGCCGGCCACAGGGCGACATAGGTGAGGATCCAGGCGGGTGCCCAGCGCCAGCCACCCTCCTGGTCGCCATGGATGGCGGCAGTGACTTCAGCCACAGAGTTCGGTGTAGACGGCAAGCGTGGACTCCTGCATCGCGCGCAGCGTGTGCGGAATGGTAGCCGGAGGCGACGGCGGCTGCGCCAGCAGGTCGCGTGCGGCCTGCAGCAGTGCGTCGGCATCGAAGGGGGCGACGCCGCCGCGTGGTTGCAACTGTGCGAGCAGTTCGCCCACCCCGCCATGGGCCCAGCCGAGCACGGGACGCCCCACGGACAACGCCTCCACGACGGTGCGGCCGAAGGATTCGGGTTTGCGCGAGAGTTGCAGCACCAAGTCGCTGGCCGCGTACGCGCGCGCGATCTCGTGGGTGGGCGGCGTGAAGACGACCGCCTCGGCGACGCCGAGCGCAGCGGCTTCGCGTTCGAGCTCGGCGATGTAGGCCTCGCGCCCGGCCTCGCGCGCGCCCGGCAGCCACAACGTGGCCTCGCTGCCCGCACCGCGCAGCCCCGCCAGCAGCCTGAGCGCATCGGCGTGGCCCTTGAGGCGCGTGCCGCGCCCAGGCAGCAGCAGCAACGGGCCCGCCGCCGCCAGGGCCGGATGCTGCGTCGCCGCCCACGCCCGCGCGGCATCCGGATACGGCGCGCGCGGGAACATCGCCGTGTCGATGCCACGGGGAATCACGCGCAGCCTGGCTGTGTCGGTCGCCGGGTAATGCTGCAGCACGTAATGGCGCACGGTGTCGGACACGCAGATCACGCGCTCGCCGCGTGTCATCACCGCGCTGTAGCGCGAGGGTGAATTGAGGCCGTGCACGGTGGTGACGAAGCGCGGCCGGTTGCGCATGCCGCGCAAGGCGAACACCGCCAGCCATGCAGGCAGGCGCGAACGCGCGTGCACGAGGTCGACGCGTTCGTGCGCGAACAAGGCACGCAGGGCGCGGACATGGCGCAGGGTCAGCAGCGACTTGCGGCCGATGTCCAGGGTGATGTGTTCGGCGCCCAAGGCCTGCAATGCCGGCACCAGCCGGCCGCCGGCGGAGACGACGATGGCGCGATGGCCGGCGCGCACCAGCGCCTCGGCGATCTCGAGCGTGGAACGTTCGACCCCGCCGGATTCCAGCGCGGGCAGCAGCTGCACAACTGTCAGGCGGCGCAAGGAGGCACGCTCAAGCCACGAGCCGTGACCACGGACGCATCATCGCGGGCTGTCTCGCTGCCAGCCGCTTCTCTCTCACCGAGGGCCGTCTTCGAGCACGAAGAGCGAGCCGCAGTACGGGCACTGGCATTCGCGTTCGGCTTCGATCGGCAGATAAACACGCGGATGCGAGTTCCACAGCGCCATCGACGGCAGCGGGCAGCTCAGCGGCAGGTCGGCGCGGGTGACGACGTAGCGCTTCTCGGCATTGGCCTGGGTCGGATGAATCGGGGCGGCAGTCATGGCGTGCGACTTCGTGAAGCGTGGGGACGCATTGTAGGCCGCGCCGCGCCGCGGGGAAATCAACCAGCGGCACCGCCAGATGCGCCGCCGCGCGCGGGAAAAACGACGCTCAGCCGCCTACGGCAGGTCGAACAGCAGCACTTCGCTGGCCTCCGTGGCCGTTAGCTGCAGGGTGCCGCTTTCCTCGGCCAGGCCGATGGCATCGCCGGCCGCGAGTTTTCTCCCCGCCGCTTCGACGGCGCCGCGCACGACCTGCAGCCAGTAGCGGCGCTGCGGATCCAACGGCTGCCCGACCCCGGCGCCTGCGTCCAACCGCGCGAGGTACATCCGCGCGTCCTGGCGGATGGCGAGGCTGCCATCGGCGCCGTCGGGCGAGGCCAGCAACGCCCAGCGTCCGCGGGATTCGTCGCCTGCCGCCACCCGTTGCCCATAGGCCGGCCGCGCGTTGAGGCGGTCGGGCTGGATCCAGATCTGCAGGAAGTGCACGGGCTCGGCATCGCTGGCGTTGTATTCGCTGTGCTCGATGCCATGGCCGGCGCTCATCCACTGCAACTCGCCTGCGCGGATCACGCCGCCACCGCCGCTGTCGTCGCGATGCGCCAGCGCGCCCTCGAGCACGTAGCTGAGGATTTCCATGTTGGCGTGGCGATGCGGGGGGAAGCCCGCACCGGCGGCGACGCGATCGTCGTTGATCACCCGCAGCGGACCGAAACCCATCCACGCGGGGTCGTAATAGCTCGCGAAGGAGAACGTGTGCCGGCTGGCAAGCCAGTCGGCACCCCCACGGCCACGCGCATCGGCGGGACGCTCGATGATCATCGCGGCTTATTTCTTGCTCGCGTCCGGCTTCGGCACCATCGCTTCGGTGGTGATGCGGATGGTGATGTCGTCACTGACGTTGGGGACGAACTTGGCGATGCCGAACTCGCTGCGCTTGATCGTCGTGCTGGCGTCGAAGCCGATGGCCGCACGCTTGCCCAGCGGATGCTCGCCGGACTTGTTCAGGGTCACCTCGAGCACCGCCGGCTTGGTCACGCCGTGCACGGTGAGGTCGCCGATCACGCGCAGCTTGTTGTCGCCGGCGGGTTCGGTCTTGGTGCTGGCGAAGGTGATGACCGGGTACGTCGCGGCGTCGAAGAAATCGCCGCTACGCAGATGCTCGTCCAGATCCGGCACGCCGGTGTCGAGGCCGGTCAGCGGGATGGTGACCTTGACCGACGACTGGCCGACATGGGCGGCGTCGTAAACGATCACGCCGTCGACCTCGCCAAAGCGCGCGGTCGGGTGCGAGAAGCCGAAGTGGGTCCAGCCGGCGATGACGTTGGTGTGGTTGGGATCGATCTTGTACGACACCGGGGCAGCGAAGGCGTTACCGGCCAGGGTATTACCCGCCAGGAACAGCGCGGCGGCGAGGGTCAGGGGTTTGAACATGGTGGACTCCGTGGGAATGCCGTGATGTAGGAAGGCGCGCAGCGCGCGCCGGAAGATTCGAAAAACAGATCAGAAACCAGATCAGACGATGCGCGCGACCTCGTCGAAGGCGAGGCGTGGCGAGCGCGGGAACAGGTTTTGCGCATCGCCATGGCCAAGGTTGACGAGGAAGTTCGATTTCCATGGCGTGCCGGCGAAGAACGCCGCGTCGACCTTGGCGTTGTCGAAGCCCGACATCGGCCCGCAATCCAGGCCCAGCGCGCGCGCGGCTAGGAGCAGGTAGGCGCCCTGCAGGCTGCCGTTGCGCAGGCAGATGGTCTCGATCGCAGCCGCGGGCTGGCTGTCGAACCAGCCCTTGGCATCGGTGTGCGGGAACAGGTACGGCATCTTCTCGAAGAAGGTCGTGTCGTAGGCGACGATCACCGTCACCGGCGCGGCCATGGTCTTGGCATGGTTGCCTTCGTCCAGCGCCGGACCGAGCTTGGCCTTGGCCTCCGCCGACTTCACGAACACAAATCGCGCCGGGCAGGAATTGGCCGTGGTCGGCCCCCACTTGAGCAGGTCGTAAAGCTCGTGCAGCAACTCGTCGCTGACCTCGCCGCCGATCTCGTTATGGGTGCGGGCGGTGCGGAACAACTGGTCCAGCGCGTCGGCCGGCAAGGCGGAATGCATCAATCGATCTCCAGAACACAGGAATACGGATACAGCGGGCGCATGGGTGCGTGGCCGTCGCGGCCAAGGCGGGGAAGTGTAGAGTCTGGCGCGTGAAACCACAGGCGGCGACGCCGGAACGGACCTATTCCCCGATGCAACAACGCCCCGATGCCTGGACGCTCAGCGATGGCCATGCCGGCAATGTGCGGCAGACGCAGGCCCTGGTCGCGGCGTTGGGCGCGGCATCGCCGCGGGAGTGGACGCTGCAGGCGCGCGCACCCTGGCGCTGGCTGTCGCCGCGGCGGCTGCCGGCGGCGCGCAACGCCTTCGGCGCTGCCTTCGCACGCGCGCTGGCGGCCCCGCCGCAACTCGCCATCGGCTGCGGCCGCCAGGCCGCCCTGGCGACGCGGCTGCTGCGCGAACGCGGCGCACGCGCGGTGCAGATCCTCGATCCGCGCATCGATCCGCGGCATTGGGACGTGGTCATCGCCCCCGAACACGATGGCCTTGGCGGCGACAACGTCATCACCCTGCTCGGCAGCCTGCATCCGGTCGACGACCTGTGGCTGGCGGCATCGCGCCAGCAATTCGCCGCGTTCGCCCAGTTGCCGCAACCGCGCACGGCGGTGCTGCTCGGCGGGACGAGCGCGCATGGCAGCGTCGACCTCGAGGCGCTGGCGCATGGGCTCGACGCATTGGCGGCGTACGTTGCACGCGAAGGCGGCAGCGTGTTGGCGACCACGTCGCGACGCACGCCCGCGCCGGCACGGGCGCTGCTGCGGGAAAAGCTGGGGACACTCGCCGGTGTCACGTGGTGCGACGCGGGCGATGGCCCCAATCCGTACGCAGGGCTGCTGGGCTGGGCGGACCGCATCGTCTGCACCGCCGACTCGGTGAACATGCTGTCGGAAGCGGCCGCGACCAACGCACCGGTGTTCGTGTCCGGCCACGACGCGATCAGCGGGCGGCCGCGCCGCTTCGTCGACAGCCTGATGGCACGCGGCCGCATCCGCGCCCTGGACGAGTCGTTGGTTCCCTTTGCGGTGACCCCGCTGCGCGAGACCGCGCGCGTCGCGGCGGAAGTCCGCACCCGCCTGGGACTGTAGCCCCGCAGGCGCGCGGCTTCGGCGCTATTCGAAAGCGAGGCCGTTGGCCCGCGCGACGGTACGCACGGCCGCGCGCGCGGCTTCGAGACCGGCATCGAGTGGCAGGCGCCGCGCACGGCGATCCAGCGTGCACTCCAGTCCGCGCGACAACAAGGTAGCGTGGGCCTCCAACAGCGCGGCGGTGGTCGCGGCGTCGAACAAGCCGGCCGCGTGCATCGCGTCCACCAGTCCGGGAGTGTTGCGTGGCGCGAGCAGCTCGCGCCGCGATTGCGCATGCATCAGCACCAGCGCCTGCAGCACGAACTCCAGGTCGACCAGCCCGCCCTCGCCCTGCTTGAGATCGAACACGGCCGCATCGCTGCGATCCAGCTCGGCGCGCATGCGCCGGCGCATCGCGACCACGTCCTCGCGCACCTGCGCGGGATCGCGTGCAAGCGCCAGCGTTTCCGCGCGCACGCGCTCGAAGTCGGCATGCAGGATCGGGTCGCCGGCGACGAAGCGCGCGCGCACCAGCGCCTGGTGTTCCCAGGTCCACGCGCGCTCGCGCTGGTAGTCGCCGAAGCTGGCGAGCGACGACACCAGCAGGCCCTTGGCACCGTCGGGACGCAGGCGCACGTCGACCTCGAACAGGCGCCCCGCGGCGGTGACCGCGCCCAGCAGCGCCACGACCTTCTGCGCCAGCCGTGCGAACCAGCGCGTCGCGTCCAGGGGCCGCGCGCCATCCGAGTGCGCGTCGGGCGGCGCGTCGTACAGGAAGACCAGGTCGAGATCTGAGCCGAAGCCGAGCTCCTCGCCGCCAAGGCTGCCGTAGCCGAGCACGACGAAGCGCGCATCGGCGATGACGCCGTGCGCGCTGCCGACTTCCTGCCACGCCAGGGCCAGCACACGCGCGACCACGCCGTCGGCGAGCCAGGCCAGTTGCTGGGCGCTCGCGGCGGCGGGCTGGCGGTGGTCGCGCACGGCCATCGCGATGCGGAAACTCAGCGCCTGCCGCAGCTCGTTGAGCTCCTGCAACACCGCTTCCGTGTCGTCGTCGCCGGCGACGGCGGCACACGCGTCGAACAGGGCCTCGCGACCGGGCAGGCTGCCACCGACGCGTGCATCCAGCAGTTCATCCAGCAGAAGCGGATACGCGGCGAGGCGCTCGGCCAACAGCGCACTGCGGGACACGACGTCGACCAGCCGCTGCAGCGCCGCGGGTTGTTCGTCGAGCAGTGCCAGGTAGGCACTGCGGCGCAGGATGTTCTGCAGCAGGGCCAGGAGCCGGCGCAGCGCCAGCATCGGGTGCTGCGAACCCGCCGCCCCCTGCAGCAACGCCGGCAGCACGCGATCGAGGCGCGCACGCGCCGAATCCGACAGCCCTTTCACACCCGGACTGCGGGCGAGATCACGCAACAGACCGTCGGCCTGCTCGGCTTCGACGAAGCCGGCAGCGCGCAGTTCGTCGGCATCTCCTGCATCGGGCAGCGCATGCCAGTACGACGCCAGCGCGCCGGGGGTCAGCGCCTTGTGCCGGGGCGCGAGCAGTGCGTCGAACTCGGCGGTGACGCGCGCGCGATGCGCATCGAGCTCGGCCCGCAAGGCGTCCCAGCCGGTGTAACCCAGTGCGATGGCGATGCGCCGGCGATCCTCATCGCGTTCCGGCAGCGCGTGCGTCTGCGCGTCGGCAAGCATCTGCAGCCGGTTCTCGATGCGTCGCAGGAAGCGATAGGCATCCGCCAGCGCGAGGCCGGTGTCCGCGCTGACGTGGCCGGCATCGACCAGAGCCTGCAGCGCGGGCAACAGGCGGCGCTCGCGCAAGTGCGGCTCGCGACCGCCACGGATCAGCTGCAACGCCTGCGCCAGGAATTCGATTTCGCGGATGCCGCCAGGGCCGCGCTTGATGTCGTCGGCCAGCTCGCGACGGGCGACTTCGGCGCTGATCGCCGCCTTCATCGAACGCAATCCGTCGAGCGCGCCGTAGTCGAGGTAACGCCGATACACGAACGGCCGCAAGGTTTCGAGGAAGCGTTCGCCCGCCGCGAGGTCGCCGGCGACCGGCCGCGCCTTCTGCCATGCGTAGCGTTCCCAGTCGCGACCTTCGTGCTGGAAGTACTGCTCCATCGCCGCGAACGACCAGGCGACGCGACCGACGTTGCCATACGGGCGCAGGCGCAGGTCGACGCGATGACTGAAGCCGTCGGCGGTGGCTTCATCGAGCAGCTTCGCCAGCTGCTGGCCGATGCGCGCGTAATAGGTTTCGGCCGCCAGCGCGCGGGCGCCATCAGATTCGCCGTCGCACTCGTAGGCATAGACGAGATCGATGTCGGAGCTGAAGTTCAGTTCGCCACCGCCGAGCTTGCCCAGCCCGTACACCACCAGCCGCTGCGGCTGGCCCTGGCGGTCGCGGATCATGCCATGACGCTGGGCGAATTCCTGCTCGATCGCGCCCAGCGCGCGTTGCAGGCAGGTCTCCGCCAGGGCCGTGGCACCCGCGAGCGTGTCGCCCACCGCATCCATGCCCAGGACATCGCGCCACACCAGCCGTGCCGATTCCGCCGCGCGATAACGCCGCAACAGCGCGGGCCAGTCGGCCCGGTTTTCCGCGGTCAGCTCCGGCGGCGGCGGCGGTGGCGTGTCGGCCAGCAACCGGGGCAGCAGTTCGGGCTGGCGCAGCATCGTCTCGATCGCGAAGTCGCTGGCCAGCGCGACGCGGCGCAGGCGATCGCCGGCCTGCGGATCGGCCAGGGCCGCGGCGCACCCGGGCAGGTTGCGCAGGCGCTGCAGCGCGCGTTCGGCGATGGCATCACGGGTGGCGTCCTTCATCCGCGCAATTCTGGCATGCGCGAAAAAATGCGGCCGCCCGAAGGCGGCCGCATGGTCTGACGCGTTAGGGGAAACTCAGAACTGCACGGCTTTGGCAGCGTTGACGCGTCCGGCACCGTAGTAGTCATCGTTACCCGGCTTGCCCAGGTCGTCGGACGACGCGCGCAGGATGCGCTCGACCTCCGACGGAGCCAACTCGCCACCGTGCTTGCCGATGATCAGCGCGGCAACACCCGAGACGTGCGGCGCCGCCATGCTGGTACCCGACGACCAGCTGTAGGACGCCAGCAGCGGACCGCCCGGATTCTGCGCGTAGCCACCCACCGCAAACACGCCGTCGAACACCCAGCACGGACGGGCGATGCCGGCGACAACGCAGTTCTCGTTGCCCGGATAGGCGAAGTCACCGCCTGGCGCGGCTACCGAGATTCCCGACTGCCCGTAGTTGGTGTAGCTGGCGGGAAGGTCGAGGTTGCTGCCGCCCGCAGTCGCCCAGCCGACAGGCGAGGTTGCCGCGACGCTGACCACGTTGGGCAACTGTGCCGGGAACGCACGCAGGTTGGCGCGGTAGCAGTCGGTGCCATCGCAGATCTGCACGCCCGAATCGTGGTCGAGATCGCGCCCGTCGTTGCCGGCGGAGACGATCGTGATCGCGTTCTGCGAGCGCGCATAGGCCACCGCGCGCTTGGTGGCATTGACCAGCTCCGCCGTGTCGTTGGCGCCCGGGCCATTGACCTGGAGTCCGCCACGCACGCCCAGGCTCATGTTGATGACATCGGCACCGTGGTCGGCGGCATAGACGATGCCGTTGATGATGCCCTGGAAGCTGCCACTGCCCGAGACTTCCGACAGCACCTTGACCGCCAGGATCTTGGCTTCCGGCGCGACGCCGATCGTGCCGATGCCATTGTCCGGCGATGCGATGGTGCCGGCGGTGTGCGAGCCATGGTTGAACGCGTTGACATGGGTCAGGCAGACGCCCTCCCCCGGTACGAACGAGGTCGATTCCGACATCAGCAGGTTGGCCGCGATATCCGGATGCAGGCACGCGATGCCCGAATCGAGCACGGCTACCGTCGCGCCGGCGCCGCGATAGCCGGCATTCCAGGCCCCTGCGACGTCGACGGCCGCGCTGCCCCACTCCAGATTGAATCGCGTGTCGTTATCGCCCGACGCCGGTGGATTGGCGAAGTCCGCATCGACGACAGAAGTCGCCTCGGGAACGTCGTACTGCAGCTCGATGTCCTGCGCCACCGAACGCACACCCTGCACCTTCGCTGCGCGCGCCTTGAAGGCACCGTCCGTCGATTCGACGATGACGACGCCGATCTGCGGCAGGCGCGCGGTGATCGTGCCGCCCGCGGCTTCGATCTTGCGCGCGAGCTGCGTATCGAACGCGAGGTTCTTTGCCTGGACCACGTAAGTCGCCGCGTGTGCGGACGACGCAAACACCACACCACCGAGTGCCACGCCAATGGCACGAGAGAGCTGTCTCATGAGTAGTAATCCTTGATTGCCCCTGGGGAAGCGTGCGGCCCATCACGCTTTGGCCAGTCTAGACAGCCGGTGCGGCCCGGCACCCGCTGCACTGCAGCATCGGGCCGGCTCAAGGAAGCGCCCATAAAAAAGCCCGCTATCGGTCGGAACCGGTAGCGGGCCTTGCTCCCTCCCCCACGTCGGGATGCGAGCCGATCGTGAAGGAAGCGTTATTCCCAATGCACGCTGCAGTGCAAAACAATACTTGGGAGTTCAGAAAGGCGCGTGCCAAGGCCGCTTTTGCGGGGTCTTGGGCCCGGTTACGCCTCGGGGGAAGGCTTTCGCGGTTGTCAGGTCACCACGCGCGCGACAGCGTCACGATCCAGCCGCTGTCGTCGTTGCCCTCGATCGGGTACTGGCGCGCGCGTTCGTCGCGGCCGCTGACCTGGCTCCAGGCTATCCGCAGATCGAACGGTTCGAACGCGATGCCCAGCCCGACCTGGGCGTCGACGCGCGTGTCTCCTCCGTCATCGCCATCTTCGCCGCGGCGCTGCCATCCCAGGTGTCCCAGCAGCCGCAGGCGCCTGCCCATCGGGTGGTTGCCGTTGAGCTCGAAATAAACCGCAGGGACATCCCGGTCGGGATAGCGCGGCGCGTACGAGAGCCGCGCACCCAGTCGCTGCGAGGCGAGGCCGACATGGAACTCCGGATAGTTGTAATCCGACTCCCCCACCAGCGCCGCGTACTCGGCGCCCGCGTCCCAACTCAGATTGCCGCGCATGCGCCGCGCATAGCCGGCGTACGCAATCGCCTGCAGATCCGCTTCGGTGCCGAACGGGCGTCGCACGCTCGAGAGCATGGCCCCTGCATACCAGCCCCCCGCCGCGTCGTAGGCCAGACCCAGTTGCAGTGCAGGCGCTTCATCGCTCAGCGAAATGCCACGCCAGCGGTAGTCCGACGTCAAGGTGACGGTGCCCGAAACTTGGGCATGAGCGCCGGCAGCAGCCAACAGGGCGCCAAGTGCAACCACGACTCGCACGGGATGCTCTCACCGGCGCGGCATCGACCTCGCTGTCTGCGCTGCGGCGCAGTCGCACACGCATCGCTGGCTGACGTGCGCGACCGCGGCGCACGCGTCGATCGACTGGGGCCGCCTCGGCGCCAACCCTACCGCATCGGTGGTCAATGCGTGGCGTAGTTGCGCGGGGGCGAGTCCGGGCGAAAGTTCACGCAACAGGGCCACCAGGCCACTCACCTGCGCCGCCGCATACGAAGTCCCCGACACCAGGCGCCAGTGGCCGCCGGGCACCGGCGCAGGAATGCCCTGGCCGGGCGCCAGTAGTACCCCGGGCACGCGCGCGCCCTCGTTGGCGGCGGCGATGGCGAGCACACCCGGATGGATGGCCGGAAAGCCGCCATCCACGGCCTTCGCATCTACGGCTCCGACGATGACCACGCCCTGCGCGAGCGCGACATCCAGCAAGCGTGCGAGCAGTCGATCCGGTGGGCCGGTCAGGCTGAGGTTGAGCACCTGCGTCTTCGCATTCACTGCGAACTGCAGTGCCTTGGCAAGGGTGAAGCTGCTGCATAGCGCGGTGTCGGCCGCCGTCTGCTGCCAGCACGCCCGCAATGCCAGCAGTCGCGCATCCGGCGCGACGCCTTCGATCCCGATGCTGTCATCGGTGCGCGCCGCGATGATCCCCGCCACTTCGGTGCCATGGCTCTCGGCGCGATACGCACTGCCGTCGACGAAATTGCGCGCCAGCGCCACCCGTCCGCGCAGATCGGGATGCACGGTGTCGACACCGCTGTCGACGGCCGCAATGGTGATGCCGTGACCGGTCGCCAGCGCATGCAGTTCATGCAGGTGCCAGCGCGCCACCGCGGGCTGGGCCATGGCCAGGGGATCCCCGGCGCCCAGCATTCGGAAGCGCTGCATCGGCTCGACCGACTCCACGCGAGGATCGGCGGCCAGGCGCGGGATGACACGTGCGCGTTCGTCGGCGTTGGGCGCTTCGAGCACGAAGCAATCCAGCCCCAGCGCTGGCATCGGCCATTCGTCCGACAACTGCAGGCCATGCTCGCGGGCGAGCGTGGTGACG
The DNA here is from genome assembly GCA_031457065.1 of Agrilutibacter niabensis. Taxonomy (GTDB): domain Bacteria; phylum Pseudomonadota; class Gammaproteobacteria; order Xanthomonadales; family Xanthomonadaceae; genus Agrilutibacter; species Agrilutibacter niabensis_A. The sequence continues at coordinate 1,202,769 of JAVDVW010000002.1, read as the reverse complement.
ATGCGCTTGCGTGCCGCGTGTCCGGGCGCGGACTGGTAGCCGTTGCCGTAGGCGTTGTCGGGACGGAAGTGCGGCGGCGGTGCGCGCAGCATCACCAGCAACTGCCGGTCGAGGGCGGCTTCATCCTTGGCGCCGGTGTCGATGGCCGCGCGCCCAGGATCGGGCTGTGCCTGTGCCATCGCGCTGCCCGCCATCGACAGGCACGCCATCAACAGGAGGGGCAGAAGCGCGCGCATGGTCAGCGTCCGGCCGCGGCATCGAGCGGCTCGACCAGCACCACGCCCGGGGTGGCGCGCAGCGCGGCGCGCGCGCTTGCGACGCGCGCGGCCGGAATGGCGAGCACGTAAGCCCCCGCCTCGTTGGGCCCGTCGATGATGCGTGCCTGGTTCGCGTGCAATAACGCGCGCATCCGCTCCTGGCTCATGGCCGGTTCGAACACCACGACCAGCTGGCGGCTTTGCGCATCGACCGGTGGAGCATCCGTCGCGCCAAGGGCGTGGTACACCGCGGGCCCATCGCGTTGCAGGCCGGGATCCGGGGCCATGCTCATCAGCAGCGTGCCCCCCAACATAAGGATACCCAGCCCCTGGGCGACGACCAGGCCGCGCAGCCACAACGGCATCTGCGGCCATGCACGGTGCCAGTCCCGCCATTGCAGTGGCGAAGGCCTGTCGCTCGCCTGCAGGCGACGCCGCAGGTTGGCAAAGGAGGGCGCCGGCACCGCCGGTGCGGCCTGTGCGTACGTGTCGCGCAACTGCTGCAGTTCCTCCGCTTCGCACCGGCACTGCGCGCACTCGGCGAGGTGGTGCGACATGCGTTCGAACTCGCTTGCCTCGAGCGTGCCGTTGACCCACCAGGGCAGTAGGCGCTGCGCCTCGAGGTGCGCCGAACCGCCGAACTGGAGCACGCGGCCGCTCACATGGCCTCCTCGCGGTCCGGGCCCAACAGGGTTTTCAATCGCTGGCGTGCGTAGAACATGCGTGTCTTCACCGTGTCGACCGGGCAACCCATGATCTGTGCGATTTCGCGGCAGGCGTAGCCCAGGTAGTACGTCAGCTCGATCGCGGCACGCTGTTCCGGCGACAAGGTTCGCAGGGCCGCATCCAGGCGCACGCGCAATTCATGCCGCGCCAGCTCGCCTTCCGGCTCCTGCTCGGCGGGCATCGCTCCCGCTGAGTCCGCGCCGGATTCGACGGCATCGTCGACCTGCCGCAAGGCCTTGAGCGCCTGCCGATAGGCGATCCCGAAAATCCATGTCGACACCCTGGCGTCCGGGTTGTAGGTATGTGCCTTGCGCCACACCACCAGCATGGTGTCGTCGAGGATTTCCTCGACCAGCGGCGGCCGTCGCGTCATGCCCAACAGGAATCGCGCCAGCCGCGGGTGATACAGGCCATACAGCAATTCGAACGCCTTCATATCCTCGGCTGCGACCTTCTCCATCAGCGCGACCTCGTCCACGGACGCCGCACCCTGCATGTCGCGCGCATCGATGCCGGTGCCCGGCCGTCGCACCATCTGTTCTCAACCTCGCTGCACAGTGAATGCCCGAAGCGGACGCTCCGGTTCAATTGTCTGCGCCCCGATCGCCGTCGATGTTCAGGCGGTGTGAGGATGAACCTTCGTCGGCGTGGCCGGCATACACCCTTGCCCGCAGCGCCCCACTGCACGCAGCGCTGCGCATTCGCAGTTGCAACTGCACTATCCCAAGGAGAACCGAGATGAAGTCGCTTACCGCGCGCACCTGCGCGACCCTGGTCCTGGCGTTCGCATTCGCGGCCGCCCCCGCTTTCCAGGGCGTCCAGGCCCACGGATTACGCTTCGAACAGCGCAACCTGGTGTCCGACGGATTCATCCCCGCCGAGCACACCGATCCGAACCTGGTGAATTCCTGGGGCGTTGCCTTCAATCCATTCGGCTTCGCCTGGGTGGCGAATGCCGATGGCCATACGTCCACGCTCTATGACGGCGATGGCAACGCCAACGCTCTGGTGGTGCAGATTCCCACTCCCACCGATCCCACCGGCGGCTCGCCGACCGGCATCGTCTTCAACGGATCCGGCAACTTCCTGGTCGCGCCCAACCAGCCGGCCCGCTTCATCTTCGCCACCGAAGAAGGCGTCATCGCCGCCTGGGCGCCCGCCGTCGACCTGACCCACGCCATCCTCAAGGCCGACAACTCGGCCAGCGGCGCCAGCTACCGGGGCCTGGCGCTCAGTGCCAACGGCAACATGCAGTTGCTGTACGCATCGGATTTCTTCCATGCGAAGGTCGATGTGTTCGACCAGAACTTCCAGCCGCTGCAGCTGCCGGCGGGTGCGTTCGTTGATCCGGGCATCCCGAAAGGATTCGCGCCGTTCGGCATCCATGCCATCGGCGGCGACATCTATGTCACCTACGCCAAGCAGGACCCGTCGATGCTCGAAGACGAGACGGGGCCGGGCCTGGGCTATGTGGACGTGTACACGCCCAAGGGCACGCTGATCCGGCGCGTCGCAAGCCGTGGCGTCCTCAATGCGCCGTGGGGCGTTGCACTCGCACCGGCGAAGTTCGGGGTCTTCAGCAACGCCTTGCTGATCGGCAACTTCGGCGATGGCCGCATCAATGCCTTCGAGCCGGTGTTCGGCTTCCCGATCGGCCCGCTGCGCGACCGCAACTTCAAGCCGATCGAGATCGATGGCCTGTGGGCCCTCGCCTTCGGCAATGGCCTGCTCCACCAGCCGGTCAACACGCTGTTCTTCTCCTCCGGCCCGGATGACGAGGAGCACGGCCTGTACGGGCGCCTGGATCTGATCACCCAGTGACAAGACGAAAAAGAAAAGCCCCGCATCGCTGCGGGGCTTTTCCGTGTTGCAGGTTCATCGCGGCGCAATCAGAAATCCATGCCGCCCATGCCGCCCATGCCGCCGCCGCCCGGCATCGCCGGTTCGTCCTTCTTCGGCAGCTCGGCGACCATCGCTTCGGTCGTGATCATCAGGCCGGCGATCGACGCTGCGTTCTGCAGCGCGGTGCGGGTGACCTTGGTCGGATCCAGGATGCCGGCTTCGATCATGTCGACGTATTCGCCAGTCGCGGCGTTGTAGCCGTAGGCGCCCTTGCCTTCCATCACCTTGTTGAGAATGACCGACGGCTCGTCACCGGCGTTGGTCACGATCTCGCGCAGCGGCGCTTCCATGGCGCGCAGGGCGATCTGGATGCCGTGGCTCTGGTCTTCGTTGGCACCCTTGAGGCCAGCGATCGCGGCCTTGGCGCGCAGCAGCGCGACGCCGCCGCCCGGGACGATGCCTTCTTCCACGGCAGCGCGGGTGGCGTGCAGCGCGTCTTCAACGCGGGCCTTCTTTTCCTTCATCTCGACTTCGGTAGCCGCACCGACCTTGATGACGGCGACGCCGCCGGCCAGCTTGGCCACGCGCTCCTGCAGCTTCTCGCGGTCGTAGTCCGAAGAGGTTTCTTCGATCTGCGCCTTGATCTGCTTGATGCGCGCTTCGATGGCGGTGTGTTCGCCGGCGCCGTCGATGATGGTGGTGTTCTCCTTGGAGATCTGCACCTTCTTCGCGCGGCCGAGGTCCTTGATCGTGGCCTTCTCGAGCTGCAGGCCGACTTCCTCGGAGATCACGGTGCCGCCGGTGAGGACGGCCATGTCTTCCAGCATCGCCTTGCGACGGTCGCCGAAGCCCGGGGCCTTCACTGCGCAGACCTTGACGATGCCGCGGATGGTGTTGACGACAAGGGTGGCGAGGGCTTCGCCTTCGACCTCCTCGGCGACGATCAGCAGCGGCTTGCCGGCCTTGGCGACGCCTTCGAGCACGGGCAGCAGCTCGCGCACGTTGGAGATCTTCTTGTCGTGCAGCAGGATGAACGGATCTTCCAGTTCGGCCTGCATCGACTGCTGGTTGTTGATGAAGTACGGCGACAGGTAGCCGCGGTCGAACTGCATGCCCTCGACGACGTCGAGCTCGTTCTCCAGACCCGAACCGTCTTCGACGGTGATCACGCCTTCCTTGCCGACCTTGTCCATCGCCTGGGCGATGAGGTCACCGATGTTGGTGTCGGAGTTGGCCGAGATCGCGCCGACCTGGGCGATTTCCTTGCTCGTCGAAGACGGCTTGGAGATCTTCTTCAGTTCGGACACGGCTTCGACCACGGCCTTGTCGATGCCGCGCTTGAGGTCCATCGGGTTCATGCCGGCGGCGACCGCCTTCATGCCTTCGCGGATCAGCGCCTGCGCCAGCACGGTCGCGGTGGTGGTGCCGTCACCGGCGTTGTCGGAGGTCTTGGAAGCGACTTCCTTGACCATCTGCGCGCCCATGTTCTCGAACTTGTCGGACAGTTCGATTTCCTTGGCGACGGACACGCCGTCCTTGGTGATCGTCGGGGCGCCGTAGCTCTTCTCGAGCACGACATTGCGGCCCTTCGGGCCGAGCGTTGCCTTGACGGCATTGGCGAGCACGTTGACGCCGCGCAGCATCTTTGCGCGGGCGTCTTCGCCGAAACGGATTTCCTTGGCAGCCATTTGCGGATTACCTCAAAGAGAATTCAGTAAAAAAGAAAATTTGGAAGCGACGCGCGATCAGACAATGACTGCGAAGATGTCGTCTTCCTTCACCACCAGGTATTCGGTGCCGTCGAGCTTCACTTCGGTGCCGCTGTACTTGCCGAACAGGACCTTGTCGCCGACCTTGACCTTGGGGGCACGGACGTTGCCGTTGTCGAAGACCTTGCCGTCGCCGACGGCGACGACTTCGCCCTTGATCGGCTTCTCGGTGGCGGAGTCCGGGATCACGATGCCGCCCGCGGACAGCTTTTCTTCTTCCATGCGCTTGATGACCACGCGGTCGAACAGCGGCTTGATGTTCATGGCAACCCTCGTAAATGCTTGAGTGGTAAGGAAATGGCCTGCGTTTTAGCAGTCACTTCAGGCGACTGCCAGATTCGCGGCGTAGAAAGACCCGGCGAGCCGGGACTGCCACCAGATGGGGCCCAGGACCGGGCTTTCAAGCGCCGGAAAAGAAAAAAGTCCGAACGGGGGAGGTTCGGACCTAAGGGGGGCGGCCAAAAAGAAAGAGCGCGGACAGGGGTTCGCGCTCTTTCCGGTTTGGAGATGGCTTGTCCTCGCCCTGGCGCAGTCCCGGCGCCGCATCTCCGTACCTGACGTCTTGTCGAGCCGGCATCCGTGCCGGACGGGGGCAATTTGTGCCGGCGGTTGCCCCTTGTCCAGTATGAAATCGTAGTCATTTGTTGAACATTGGTATCCACAATGTCCTATAAACTCAGGTAAATAATTGATAGATAAATATTTTTCTTTCATTCATGATACCAATGGTGAACATCGGCTGGTGTCTGTTGATATCGACGTGACTTGTGGTAACAATCGGCTCCGTTTTCATGGAACGGAGCAGGCAATGACGCCCCAGCAGCGCATCCGATTGGCCCGGCGCCATGCCGGTCTGTCCCAAGCCGCCCTCGCCAGTGCGATCGGGGTGCAGCGCAGCGCCGTCAGCCATTGGGAAACCAACAACAGCAAGCACCCCAAGGTCACCCACATGCGCGAGGTGGCCCTGGCGTGCGGAGTGCAGTTCGAGTGGCTCGCAACCGGGCGCGGGAAGATGAGCCTGTCCAGCGATACCGCCCTGGATTCGGTCGCCGCGGCCGATGCGCTCTTGATCGAGGACCCGATCGAGCTGCGCCTGATCCTCGCCTTCCGCGACGCCCCCACCCGTTCGCGCGCGCCCCTGGTGGAAGTGGTCGAGCAACTGGCCTCCCTGCGCACCGGCCGCAAGATCGGCACCGCGCGCTAGGGTCGCTGTCTGGTGAAGTCCGCAGTTCGCGATTATCAGCCGCGGGCGCGGCACGACCCGTGCTGGAGCTTTGAGTTTGTGGCGGGCCGGTACAATCGCGCCATGTCCGTCCTGCTCGCCTACAGCACCTGCCCCGATGCGGCCAGCGCCGACGCGATCGCGCGTGTCCTGGTGGATGAACGCCTGGCCGCGTGCGTGAACCGCCTGCCCGGCGTGCATTCGACCTACCGCTGGCAGGGTCAGGTCGCGCAGGCCGACGAAGTGCTGCTGCTGATCAAGACCACCGCCGATCGTCTGGACGCCCTGACCGCCCGGCTGCGCACCCTGCATCCGTACGAACTGCCGGAACTCATCGCGGTCGAAGCGTGCGCCGGCCTGCCCGCCTATCTCGACTGGGTGAGCGCGGAAACCACCTTGCCACCCTCCCTGGGCGCCTGATCCCGAATGAGCTTCCCCGCCTCGCGCATGTCGCGCGCCTTCCTCGCACTGGCCGGCCAGCTGCTGGTGTGTACTGCCCTGCTGTGGACCGGCGCCGCGCCGGCCCTGGCGGCCGCGCCGTCGTGCAACGACGAGAACAACCTGCTGCCGGTCGAGCAGGCCTTCGTGCTCGAAGCCCAGGCGACCTCTGCCGATCGCATCGCCCTGCGCTGGAAGATCGCGCCGGGCTGCTACCTCTACCGCCACCAGATCCGGGTGCAGAGCGATGCCGGCTTCACTGCGCAGGCGCCGCAGATTCCGGCCGGCGAGCCGCACCAGGACGAATACTTCGGTCGCGTCGAAACCTATCGCAATGCGCTCACGGTCAACCTGCCGGGTGAAGCGCACGGCGCGTCGACCACGCTGAAGGTGCGTTACCAGGGCTGCGCCGACGCGGGCATCTGCTATCCGCCGCAGACGCGCACCCTCACCGTGGCGCTGCCCGTCGCGGCCGCGGCCGACGAGCCGGTCGTGGCTTTCGGCAGCAATGCGGCGCGCGGCTCCGGCGTGCCATTGAGCGGTGGACTGCTGGGCAACGCCGGCGCGGGCGCCGTCGATGCCGCGCCACTGCCTCCTGAAGACGCCTTCCGTTTCGAAGCCATCGTCGGCGATGGCAACGCGCTGCTGCTGCGCTTCACCCCAGCGCGTGACTATTACCTCTACCGCGACAAGACCTCCTTCAAGCTCGATGCGGCCGCCGCGAAGGCTGGCATCGCCGCCGGGCGACCGAAGTGGCCGCGAGGCACGGCGCATCACGACGAACACTTCGGCGACGTGATTGTTTTCTTCGATCAGATCGACGTGCCATTGCCGCTACAGCGCACGCGCACCGATGCGGCGAAGCTGACCCTGACCACCACCTTCCAGGGCTGCCAGACGGACGGCATCTGCTATCCGCCCATGACGCGGTCGGTGACCCTCGACGTGCCAGCGGGCACGATCACGCCGGTCGCCAATCCCAGCGACACCGCGCTGACCGAGACGGCCGCGACCGGGGCTGTTCCTGCGAACGCCGCGTCGGCCACAACGACCGCGCAGGCGGATGACGCAGCGGCGGGAGCGCAACCGCGCGCAGCTTCAAGCACCGCCGCGGTGCCCGGCGTGCTCCCGCGCGGCGGCAACCTCAATCTGTTCTCCGCGCTCGCGCTCGCCCTGCTCGGTGGCCTCATCCTCAACCTGATGCCGTGTGTCCTGCCGGTGCTGTCGTTGAAGGCGTTGTCGCTGGCCGGCAACGGCGAGGACCCGGCGCGCGCCCGCAGGCATGCGCTCTGGTACACGGCCGGCGTGGTGCTCAGCTTCATCCTGCTCGGCGGCCTGGCGCTGGCGCTACGGCAGGCGGGGCTGGCGCTGGGCTGGGGTTTCCAGCTGCAGCAGCCGCTGGTGGTGGCGCTGCTGGCGCTGCTGATGTTCGGACTGGGCCTGAGCATGTCGGGCGTCTGGCACGTCGGCGGACGCTGGACCGGCGCGGGCCACGCACTGACCACCAGATCCGGGCCCCTCGGCGACTTCTTCACCGGCGTGCTCGCGGTGGTCGTGGCGACGCCATGCACCGCACCGTTCATGGGCGCCGCACTGGCCTGGGCCTTCACCGCGCCCCCGCTGATCGCGTTGCTGGTGTTCCTGGTGCTGGGCCTGGGCCTGGCGCTGCCGTTCCTGCTGATCGGCTTCGTGCCCGCGCTCGCGCACCGGTTGCCGCGCCCCGGCGCGTGGATGGAAACCTTCAAGCAGGCGCTCGCCTTCCCGCTTTACCTCACCGCGGCGTGGCTGGCCTGGGTGCTGACCCGTCAGCGCGGCGCCGACGCGATCGGCTGGTGGCTGTTCGCCGCGGTGCTGCTGGCCTTCGCCGCCTGGGCGTGGACGCGCGCGCGCACGACCGGCCACCGCTGGGCCATGGTCGCCGCGGTATTGGCGGCGGTCGCCCTGGCCTGGCCGTTGCGGGTAATCCACACGATGCCGCGTCCGGACGCGACCGCCACGCTCGCCGCGCCCAGCGAAGGCATCACCCCGGTGCCCTTTTCCGAACAGCACCTCGCCGACCTGCGCACTGCGGGCCGCGTCGTCTTCGTCAACATGACCGCCGACTGGTGCGTCACCTGCAAGGCCAACGAACGCGCGGTGTTCCGCAGCGACGGCTTCCGTAACGCGATGTCCGCGGCGAACGCGGTCTACATGGTCGGTGACTGGACCGATGTCGATCCCGCCCTGACCGCCTTCCTGCAGCGCTATCGGGCGGTAGGCGTGCCGCTGTACGTGGTGTTTCCGCGCAACGGCGGCGAAGGCCAGGTGCTGCCGGTGGTACTGACCGGCGACGGCGTGCGCGCGGCACTGACCGACGCCGCGCGATGAAGCTGGGGTCGACGGCGAAGCTGTTGCTGGTCGCACTGGTCGCCGGTGGCCTCGGGGTCGCGGCCGGCCTGTGGCGCCACGGCTCCGCTCCGTTGCTGCACACGGAACTCGGCCAACGGGTGCTGCAGGGGGCCCTGTCGGCTTCGGCGCCCAAGCCGCCTGCCGGCCTGAAGATCGCCGAACGTGGTGCGATCGTGCCAACTTTCACCGTACCCACCCTCGGCGGCGAAGCGGTCACCCTGCCGCAGGCCTACGCCGGCCGACCGCTACTGGTGAACGTGTGGGCCAGCTGGTGCGGACCCTGCGTCCGGGAAATGCCCGAACTGGACCGTTATGCCCGGTCCCAGGCGGCGAATGGCACGCAAGTGGTCGGCATCGCCTTGGATGACACAGCCGCGGTCGAGGCCTTCCTGCAGCGGATTCCGGTGAGCTACCCGCTGCTCGTCGATGCCCCCGGCCCGCGCGATGCCGGCGTCCGCCTCGGCAACCCCCGCGGGGTACTGCCCTACTCGGTATTGCTGGACGCGCAGGGCCGGGTCGTGAAGCAGAAGATCGGGCCCTTCCAGGAAGGCGAAATCGAGGGGTGGGCGCACTGAACGCCGCATTCGAACGGTGTTTTGAAGCAAGAAACCCACGGGCTTGTGATCCGGCGCGCGGCGGCGCGGCAGAAAATCAGGTAGCCTCGGCCTACCGCAGCGCCGTTCTAGAGTGACCACTCCAACAACTGCTTAACTCCCTGCAACTTCGCCGATACGGTAGCGAACGTCTGGACAGGCGAACCGCCTTGGGCCACACTCCCGGCCTTCAGTTCGCGGACCCCGCTCCTCCATGGCAAAGCTGTTGGTCCTGCATGGCCCCAACCTCAACCTGCTCGGCACCCGCGAGCCGGGGGTTTATGGCCACACCACGCTAGACCAGATCGACGGAGACCTGGAGTCCCGCGCCCGCGCCGCCGGTTACGACTTCGACAGCCTGCAGAGCAACGCCGAGCACGAGCTCGTCGACCGCATCCAGGCCGCGCGCACGGACGGCACCCGCTTCATCGTGATCAATCCGGCCGCCTTCACCCATACCAGCGTGGCGATCCGCGACGCGTTGGCGGCGGTGGCGGTTCCGTTCATCGAAGTGCACCTGTCCAACCCGCACGCGCGCGAACCGTTCCGCCACACCAGTTATTTCAGCGATCTCGCGGTCGGCGTCGTCGCCGGCTTCGGCGCCGACAGCTACCGCTATGCGCTCGATGCCGCGCTGGCGCGGCTGGACCAACACTGACGCCGCACGCGCGCGTCGCTCCGATTTCCCACTCATCGTCGTTACAGAGGCCCACCATGGACCTGCGCAAGATCAAGAAGCTCATCGACCTGCTGGAAGAGTCGAACCTCGCCGAAATCGAAATCAAGGAAGGCGAAGAGTCCGTCCGCCTGGCCCGCACGCCCAGGGGCACGATGACGATGGCCGCGCCGATGATGCAGGCCCATCCCGCGCCCGCGCCGGTGATGCCGATGGCGGGTCCGACCGATGCCGCCAGCGGCGGCACGCCCAAGCTCGCGGCCGACCTGCCGCCCGGGCATGTCGTGCGCGCGCCGATGGTCGGCACCTTCTACGCGTCGCCCGCGCCGGACAAGCCTGCCTTCGTCACCGTCGGCCAGGCGGTCAAGGCCGGCGAGACGCTGGGCATCATTGAAGCGATGAAGATGTTCAACCCGATCGAAGCCGACGTCGCCGGCACCGTGGTCAAGGTCCTGGTGGAGAGCGGTCAGCCGATCGAATTCGATCAGCCCCTCTTCGTCATTGGGTGAGCGGGGTTTCGGCGGCGCCGGCCGCGAGCCCGCGAACGCCCGTCGGCCTGCAGGCCGACGGGCCGGAACGAACTCCAGAATTCATGAGAACCACCCATGCTCGATAAAGTCGTAATCGCCAACCGCGGTGAGATCGCGCTGCGCATCCTGCGCGCGTGCCACGCGCTGGGCATCCGCACGGTCGCGGTGCATTCCACCGTCGACCGCAACCTCAAGCATGTCGCCATGGCCGACGAGTCGGTGTGCATCGGCCCCGCGCCATCCACCGACAGCTACCTCAACATGGCGCAGATCATCGCCGCCGCCGAAGTCACCGACGCGCAGGCGATCCACCCGGGTTACGGCTTCCTCAGCGAGAACGCCGACTTCGCCGAACGCGTCGAGCAGTCCGGCTTCATCTTCATCGGCCCCAAGGCCGACACCATCCGCCTGATGGGCGACAAGGTCGAAGCGATCCGCGCGATGAAATCCGCTGGCGTGCCCTGCGTGCCCGGCAGTGGCGGCCCGCTCGGCGACGACGCCGCGACCAACGTCAAGATCGCGCGCGAAATCGGCTACCCGGTGATCGTGAAGGCGGCCGGCGGTGGCGGTGGCCGCGGCATGCGCGTGGTCCACACCGAAGCGCACCTGCACAGCGCCATCCAGACCACCAAGACCGAAGCCAAGGCCGCGTTCGGCAACGACATGGTCTACATGGAGAAATTCCTGGAGAACCCGCGCCACGTGGAGATCCAGGTGCTCGCCGACGGCCAGGGCGGTGCCATCCACCTGGGTGAACGCGACTGCTCGATGCAACGCCGCCACCAGAAGGTCGTCGAGGAAGCGCCGGCGCCGGGCATCACGCCGGAGCAGCGCGCGGAGATCGGCAAGGTCTGCGTCGAGGCGTGCAAGCGCATCGGCTACCGCGGTGCCGGCACGTTCGAGTTCCTCTACGAGAACGGCCGCTTCTACTTCATCGAGATGAACACCCGCATCCAGGTCGAGCATCCGGTCACCGAGATGGTCACCGGCATCGATCTGGTGCGCGAGCAGCTCAGCATCGCCGCCGGCAACAAGCTCACGCTCAAGCAGAGCGACATCGTGCTCGAAGGCCACGCGATCGAATGCCGCATCAACGCGGAAGATCCCGAGACCTTCATGCCCTGCCCGGGCCTGATCCAGCACTTCCACGCACCGGGCGGTCCCGGCGTGCGCGTCGACAGCCATATCTACGAGGGCTATCGCGTGCCGCCGAACTACGACTCGATGATCGGCAAGCTCATCGTGCACGGTCCTGATCGCGAAACCGCGATCGCGCGCATGCGCGTGGCGCTGAGCGAGATGGTCGTCGACGGCATCAAGACGAATATTCCGCTGCAGCAGCGCATCCTCTCGGACGCCGGCTTCCAGCAGGGTGGACAGAACATCCACTACCTCGAGAAGCGACTGAAGGAACAGAAGGAAAAGTCGATCTCGATGGCGTGATATGCGCGATGCGGCGTATCCCTCGCCCCGCTTGCGGAGCGAGGGACCGCGTCGCCTGCGACGCAGGGTGAGGGGACCTGTCCCCCGCAAGACGGAGGCGACCACGCATGGAGCTGCAAGTCTTCATCGGATTGAGCGTCGACAAGAAGTTGTTCGGCGGCCGGGATCCCGCTTCCGAAGAATTGGAGGCCCTGTTGGAGCAGGCCTCCGAACAATTCGCCGCGCACCTGGCCGCCACCGTTGCCGCGCAGGGTTCGCCGCTGCGCCAGATCCACGCGACCTGCGGCCTGTTCGACGCGACCGACACCAGCGCCTCGCGCGCCCGGTTCCGTCGTCAGGGCGAGCAGTTGGAAGTGGAGTGCGCCGTCGACTGGCGTCCGTGGTTGGAGCGTCCCGCGCTCGCGCAGGCGGGCTGCGTCGTCGAGCATGCTGGCGAGGCCATGGCCACGGCACTGGAGAACAAACAACAGCGCACGCTGGCCGATGCCTGCCGTGCGTTTCGACCGGCTTTCGATCTCGATGCGGCGCTTGCGAAGCGGCGTGCCTGGCTTGAGGGCGGGGACTCGTCGCCTGGTGGGGGATAATGCGCACCGGTTTACGCGGCGCACGCCCATGCCCTTCCTTGAACTCTCCCTTCCCTGCACCGAAGCCCAGCAACCACGCTTTGAACGCGCGCTGGAAGACGTCGGCGCGCTCGCGGTCACGCTCGCCGACGCGCACGCCGATGCGCCCGACGAGCAGGCGATCTTCGAGCCCGGCGTCGGCGAGCAGCCCTTGTGGGGCGAACTGGTGCTCACCGCGCTGTTTTCCGACGACACCGACGCCCTAATCCTGCTGGCGGCGCTGGAAGCCTTCGACGGCGAACTCGACTGGACCCAGGCGCGCTTCCGCAAGGTCGAGGACCAGGACTGGGAGCGCGCATGGATGGACCAGTACGTGCCGCTGCGTTTCGGCGCGCGCACCTGGATCGTGCCGTGGAACAGCGAGCTGCCCGCGGACGCGCAGGCAGCCGATGCCGCGATCGTGCGCCTCGATCCCGGCCTCGCTTTCGGTTCCGGCACGCATCCCACCACCGCGCTGTGCCTGCAGTGGCTGGATCAACTCGCCAGCGACAACGCACTGCAGGACCGGCGCGTGCTCGATTTCGGCTGCGGCAGCGGCATCCTCGCGCTCGCCGCGCTGAAGCTGGGCGCCGCGCACGCGGTCGGCGTCGACAACGACCCGCAGGCACTGATCGCCACCCACGACAATGCGGAGCGCAACGAGGTCGGCGATCGCCTCAGCGTGCATCTGCCCACCGACGAACCCGCCGCCACCTATCCGATCGTGGTGGCCAACATCCTCGCCTCCGCGCTGGTCGCGCTGGCCGACACTCTCACCGCACGCGTCGCCCCCGGCGGCCGCCTCGCCATGTCCGGCATCCTCGCCGGCCAGGAAGACGAAGTGATGGCGCGTTATTCCGCCGACTTCGAGGACCTGCGCGCCGAACGGCTCGAAGACTGGATGCGCGTCACCGGCACGCGTCGACGCGGCTGACCGCGCGCGCGTCGGCGTGCTTGAATAGGGCCATGTTCGTCGCCTGCCCGCATTGCAGTTTCCTCGTCGCCGCGCCCAAGGGCGCCAGCCTGCGTTGTCCGCGCTGCGGCAGCGCGATCGATCCCAGGCTGGCCAAGCCGCTGGCGAAGAAGCCTGAAGCCCAGGTCAGCGCAACGGTGCCACCGGCCGACGCCACCGTCGCGCCGATGGCGACGGCCGACGACGAAGACAACAGCGCCACATCCACACCGCCCGCGGAAGTCGCACCACCGCGCCGCAAGCGCAGCTCCCACGCGCCCAGCTTCGCGCGCCGCCACGCACCGGCACCGGTACGCACGACGCACTGGCGCAGCTGGCTGGTGGTGGCCGCACTGGCCGTCGTGCTGTTCGCGCAGGTCCTGCTCGCGCAACGCGAGGAACTGGCCGCCAACGCACGTTGGCGCCCGCTGATCAGCGGCGTTTGCGGCGTACTGCGTTGCCAGGTGCCGGCATGGCGCGAGCCGGCGGCATTCACCATGCTCCAGCGCAGCGTGCAGCCCAAGCCCGGCGCACGCGGCGTGCTGCACGTCAGCGCCAGCTTCCGCAACGACGCACGCTGGGAACAGCCGTGGCCGACCGTACTGTTGACGCTATCCGACATGGACGGCCGCCAGGTCGGGCTGCGCGCCTTCACCCCCGCCGACTACCTCGGCAAACGCGACCAGGGTCACATTGCGCCCGGCCAGAGCGCGACCATCCAGCTCGACGTCATCGAGCCGCCCCGGCAGGTCGTGGCGTTCACTTTCGACTTCATGTAGGGTCAAAAACGCGAATTGCGGACCCCCCCGCATTTCTTGTTGTTGCCTGCGACAACCCCGCGCTAGACTCCCGGTCCCGTCGGCACCGTGTGGGCACACGTGCGGCGGAAGTATTCCGGGGGGAACTGCTTGAACGCCGCTGCCGATCGTAACGATCACAATCGCACCAAACCGCGCCCCCCCCTGCGCGACCACGTCGCCACTTCGATCCGCCGTTACCTCGGCGATCTCAATGGCAGTGGCACCGAGAACCTTTACGAGATCGCCCTGCGCGAACTCGAGATTCCGTTGTTCGTCGAAGTGCTGGCGCACTGCGAAGGCAACCAGAGCCGCGCCGCCTCGATGCTGGGCATCCATCGCGCGACGCTGCGCAAGAAGCTGCGCGAATACGGGCTCGAGCAGTAAGCGGCAGCGCGGCTTCCGGGGCGCACCTTCGGGGCCGCACCACTGGAAACACAGCCGCCCTCCGGCCCACCCTGCGGCCGCCGGTATAATTCCGGGTCTTTCCCCCCGCCTCATTCCCATGACCACCGATCGTCTGCCCGTGCGCCGGGCATTGCTGTCCGTTTCCGACAAGACCGGCCTGATCGACCTCGCCAAGGCCCTGGCCGCACGCAATGTCGAACTGCTCTCGACCGGCGGCACCGCCAAGGCGATCCGCGAGGCCGGCCTGGCGGTGAAAGACGTCGGCGACGTCACCGGGTTCCCGGAAATGATGGACGGCCGGGTCAAGACCCTGCACCCGCTCGTACACGGTGGCCTGCTTGGCCGCGCAGGACTGGATGACGAAGTCATGACCCGGCACGGCATCGCCAGGATCGACCTGCTGGTGCTCAACCTGTACCCGTTCGAGAAAGTATCGGCCGATCCAGGCAGCTCGATGGACGACATCGTCGAGAACATCGACATCGGCGGGCCGGCCATGCTGCGTTCGGCGGCGAAGAACTTCGCGCGTGTCGCCGTCGCCACCGATCCGGCGCAGTACGCCGGCCTCGTAAAGGAATTGAACGCCAACGACGGCACGCTGTCGGGGAAGACGCGCTTCGCGTTGTCGGTCGCCGCCTTCAACCGTGTCGCCCAGTACGACGCCTGCATCAGCGACTACCTTTCCTCGATCAGCGACGACGGCTCGCGCGCCTTGTTCCCGGCGCAGCAGAACAGCAACTTCGTCAAGGTGATGGACCTGCGCTACGGCGAGAATCCGCACCAGCACGGCGCGTTCTACCGCGACCTGTGGCCGGTGCCGGGCACGCTGGCGACGTTCACCCAGCTGCAGGGCAAGGAACTGTCGTACAACAACCTCGCCGATGCCGACGCCGCGTGGGAATGCGTGCGCCAGTTCGACAAGCCCGCCTGCGTGATCGTCAAGCACGCCAATCCCTGCGGCGTGGCCGAAGGCAACGGCTGCCTCGATACCTACGAAGCCGCCTACGCCACCGATCCGACCTCGGCCTTCGGCGGCATCATCGCCTTCAACAAGCCGCTCGATGCGGCCACCGCGAAAACCATCCTCGACCGCCAGTTCGTCGAGGTGCTGATCGCGCCGGATTACGAGCCGGGCGCCCTCGACTACGCGAAGAAGAAGGCCAACGTCCGCGTCCTGCGCATCCCGCACGGCGACGGCCGCAACAACATGGACGTGAAGCGCGTCGGCTCGGGCCTGCTGATGCAGACCGCCGACATCCGCGAAGTCGGCCGCGACGAACTCAAGGTGGTCACCAGGCTCGCGCCGACCGAGGCGCAGATGGCCGACCTGCTGTTCGCCTGGCGCGTGGCCAAGTTCGTGAAATCCAACGCCATCGTCTACGTCAGGGACCAGCGCACCGTCGGCGTCGGCGCCGGCCAGATGAGCCGCGTGGTGTCGGCGAAGATCGCCGCGCTCAAGGCCGAGGAAGCCGGCCTGGAAGTCGTGGGCTCGGTGATGGCGTCCGACGCCTTCTTCCCGTTCCGCGACGGCATCGACGCCGCCGCGGCCGCGGGCATCAAGGCGGTGATCCAGCCGGGCGGTTCCATGCGCGACAACGAGGTCATCGCGGCGGCAGATGAACACGGCATCGCGATGGTGTTCACCGGAATCCGCCATTTCCGGCATTGATGCCGCCTGCGCCGGCATCAATCCCAAAGTTCGTTACACGAACTTTGGGCCCCGCCAGCGCTGCCCCACCCCCATTCGCGCCTGCGGCGCGAATCGCCCCCTGACTCAGGGGGCTGGTATCAGGCAGTTCAGCAAGAAATCGTAGGACCGGCGTCCGCCATTCCGCCATTGAGATTCCTGCAAAAGCTGTAGTTTTTCCGAGGCGTCACTGCTTCAATTCCTCGCGGGGAAGGCCGTCGCGTTGCGCCTTCTCCGTTGAGATGAAAGTTAGAGCTGTGTTCCTTCCCCCGCACACGGGGGAAGGTGCCCGAAGGCCCTCCGCGGGGGAGGGAGTGAGAGAACAAAGGAGCAGGCACGCATGAAAGTCCTCGTCATCGGTTCCGGCGGTCGCGAACACGCCCTCGCCTGGAAGCTCGCGCAGTCCGCGCGGGTGACCGAAGTGGTCGTGGCCCCCGGCAACGCCGGCACCGCGACGGAAACCAAGTGCCGCAACGTCGCCGTCAATGCCACTGACATCGACGGCCTGCTGGCGCTGGCAAAGAACGAGAACATCGCGGTGACCGTCGTCGGTCCCGAAGGCCCGCTGGTCGCCGGCGTCGTCGACCGCTTCCGTGCGGAGGGCCTGCGCGTGTTCGGCCCCACCGCCCAGGCCGCGCAACTGGAAGGCAGCAAGGCCTTCGCCAAGGATTTCCTCGCCCGCCACAACATTCCCACCGCGCATTACGCCGTGCACACGCATGTCGACGAAGCGCTCGAATACGTGCGCCAGAAGGGCGCGCCGATCGTGATCAAGGCCGACGGCCTCGCCGCGGGCAAGGGCGTGATCGTGGCGATGAACCTGGCCGAAGCCGAAGCCGCGATCACCGACATGCTCGGCGAATACGCCTTCGGCGCCGCCGGCGCGCGCGTGGTGATCGAGGAATTCCTCGACGGCGAGGAAGCCAGCTTCATCTCCATGGTCGACGGCAAGACCGCGTTGCCCATGGCCACCTCGCAGGACCACAAGCGCGTCGGCGATGGCGACACCGGCCCCAATACCGGGGGCATGGGTGCGTACTCACCCGCGCCGGTGGTCACGCCCGAGGTGCACGCGCGCGTGATGCGCGAAATCGTGGAGCCCACCGTGCAGGGCATGATCAAGGACGGCGTGCCGTTCACCGGCTTCCTCTACGCCGGCCTGATGATCGACAAGACGGGCGCACCCAAGGTGATCGAATTCAACGTGCGCTTCGGCGATCCGGAAACCCAGCCGGTGATGCTGCGCCTGCAGAGCGACCTGCTCGACCTGGTCGAAGCCGCGATAGACGCGCGCCTGCACGGCGTCCAGGCGCAGTGGGATCCGCGTCCGAGCCTCGGCGTGGTGATGGCCGCGGAGAACTATCCGGGCACGCCGCGCACCGGTGACGTCATCAACACCATCGACGCCCCCGAGATCGACGACACCAAGGTCTTCCATGCCGGCACCCGGATCGAGGGCGAACACGTCGCCACGTCCGGTGGCCGGGTGCTGTGCGTATGCGCGCTGGGCGACAGCGTGGCCGATGCGCAGCGCCTCGCCTATGAGGCGGTCGCCGGCATCTCCTGGCACGGCGAGTTCCATCGTCACGACATCGGCTGGCGCGCGATCGCCCGCGAGCGCAAGGCCGCCTGAGGGCTATCGCCCAGCGTTCCTCCGCGCGAACGCGGACAGCGCCGCCAGCCAATGGCGGCGGCGCGCACCGGAAGCCGCCGCCGGCTCACGGTGTGAAGCCGCTCTTCACATCGCTAACGCAAGATTTCCCATCCGTCCGTCTCCACGGGAAACGCCATGGCTTCAAGCGCCGCTGGTGAAGGCCACGCTGCCGGCCTGCCGCTGTCGTCCTCCGAATCGGCCGGCACGTCACGGCCCGCGGACGTACCGCCGGTAGCCATCGCTGCGGACAGCGCGCCGGCGCAGTTCGAACACGCCCTGCAGGCCGGCAGGATCGGGACTTGGCATCTCGACCTGGTCACCCACGAACTCACTGTCTCGGCCTTGTGCAAGGCCAACTTCGGCTTGCCGGCCGATGCGGACCTGACACTGGAGCGTGGCCTGGCCGCGATTCCGGAGCCCGACCGTGCGCGCGTGCAGCGCGCACTGGACGATGCCGCGGCGGGGCACTGCGACTACGACATCGAGCACCGCGTGATCTGGCCGGACGGCTCGATCCATTGGATCAACGCGCGGGGCGGCAGCGGCGCGGCCCACGGCCAGCCCCATAGCCTGTCCGGCGTCACCGTCGACATCACCCGCCCGCGGCGCGCCGAAGCCCTCGCCATGGCGCAGAACGCCCTGCTGGAAAAGGTCGCGCTGGGGCGGCCACGCGCGGAATGCCTGGAAGCGGTCAACCAGGCCGTGCATGGCCTCAACCCGCGCAGCCACGGCTGTTTCATATTGACCGATCCGCAACGCACGAAGGTCGTCGAGGCCGTCGCCCCCTTCGCGGAGAGCGCATTGGCCTACCTCGTCCAGATGCCGATCAGCCCGGGACACCACGGCACCTGCAGCGCGGCGATCCACCACAACCGTCCGTTCGCCTGCGCCGACACGGCCGATGACACGTCCTGGGATGCGCAGTGGCGCCAAGTGTGCCTGGCGCACGGCATCCGCGCGACGTATTCGGTGCCGGTACTGCGCCCCGACGACGGACTGGCGGTCGGCTCGTTCTGCCTGTGCCTGGAGGAACCACGCGCGCCGTATGAATGGGAAACGCAGCTCGCGGTGTTTGGCGCGCAGATGGCGGGCATGCTGGTCGAACGCGACCGGCTGGACGGCACCCTGCGCGAGCGCGAGGCGCAACTCGCCGGCGAACTCGCCGATGCCCATATCCTGCACGAGGTCAGCCGCGAACTCCTCGGCGAGGACGACGTCGCGATCATCCACGAGACGATCATCGACGCGGCCTGCACGATCATGCATTCGCCCTTCGCCAGCCTGCAGATGCTGCACGGCGCATCGCGACTGCAACTGCTCGCCTATCGCGGCTTCAGTCCCACCGCCGCGGCGGCGTGGGAATGGCTGGACGACCATTGCGGCACCTCCTGCGGCGTCGCGCTCGCCACCGGCCAGCGCGTCATCTACGGCGACGTGCGCGGCATGGCCGCCGAGATCGGCGAAGCGCTGGTGGAGAACTATCGCGAAACCGGCATCGTGGCGATGCAGACCACGCCGCTGAAGTCACGCAACGGCCGCATCGTCGGCATGATGTCCACGCACTGGGGCGAGCCGCACCAGCCCTCCGAGCACGAGCTGCGCCAGCTCGACATCCTCGCTCGCCTCGCCGCCGACCTGCTCGAACGCCGGCATACCGACATGGAACTGCGCGAAAGCGACCGCCGCAAGGACGAGTTCCTCGCCATGCTCGGCCACGAACTGCGCAATCCGCTGGCGCCACTGCGCAACTGCCTGCACATCCTGCGCATGGAGGCAACGGCCAGCGCCGATTCGCGCGCGCTGTTCGACGTGATGGACCGCCAGGTCACGCAACTCGTGCGCCTGGTGGACGACCTGCTGGAGGTATCGCGCATTACCCGCGGCCGCATCGAGCTGCGGCGCCGCCACGTCGCCCTCAGCGACATCGTCACCACCGCGGTGGAGACCAGCCAGCCGTTGCTGGACGCCTACGGCCACCGGTTCAGCGTCGACCTGCCCGAGCAACCCGTCGCACTCGATGTCGACCCGATCCGGATCGCGCAGGTGCTGTCGAACCTGCTCAACAATGCCGCCAAGTACACGCCCATCCGCGGCGAGATCGCGCTCAGGGCGTGCGTGGACGACGGCAAGGTATGCATCAGCGTCGCCGACAACGGCGCCGGCGTCGACCCCGGGCTGCACTCGCACATCTTCGAATTGTTCACCCAGAGCGAACACACACGGCTGCAGACGCAGGGCGGGCTGGGCATCGGCCTCACCCTCGTGCGCAACCTGGTGATGCTCCACGGCGGGACGGTGGCCGTGCACAGCGAGGGCATCGGCAAGGGCAGCGAATTCACCGTCGAACTGCCGCTGTTGGACGCGAACGCCGCCCTCGACCGCACGATCGAAACCGCCATCGCGCCCAGCACCCGACCGAAACGCATCCTCATCATCGACGACAACAGCGAACACGCCGATTCCCTCGCCCGCCTGCTCGCCCTCGCCCATCACGAAGTCCACGCCGTGTATGACGGCTTCGACGCGCTCTCGGTGATCGAATCGGTGGCGCCGGACGTCGTGCTGCTGGATCTGGGCATGCCGGACATGGACGGCTACGAGGTGTGCGACCGGATCCGCGCGCTGCCCGGCGGCCGCGAGGTCGTCGTCATCGCCGTCACCGGCTGGGGCCAGCAGGACGATCACCTGCGCACGGCCAAACATGGCTTCGATGGCCACCTGGTCAAGCCGGTGGATCCGGCCGAAATCCTGGGGCGGCTCGAAGCGGCGTAATGCCCTCCATGGTGCGATCAGAGTGCGTCCGCGCTCGGGCCTGTGCGATCCGCTTGCGGATGCCTGCGTGGCAAGCCCTTGCCGGCATCGCGGCCGGCAAGGGCCACCCTCCCCTCATCAGGCAACGTATGCGTGCGTCAGTGCAGCGTGCCGGCCTCTTCCTCCGGCGCCGGTTGCAACGTCACCGCCAGCGCCTCGAGCTCGGTGATCTCGGCTTCGAGCGCGTCGTACAACTCGCCCTGGCGCGTCATCAGTTCCTCGATCCGCGCCGCCTGTTTCAGCTTGGACAGCTCACCATCGAACAGCAGCCATTGCGTCGTCAGCAGTTCCACGTTGTTCTTGCAGTAGTGGCGCATCTCCTTGAGCTGCACCACGGTGGCGTTGACATGATCGAGCGGTGTCTTGGTTTCCGCAGACATGGCGACCTCCTCTTGCAGGTGCTCTTGCAGGTGTTATCCGACAGGTTAGGCGCGCCCTGCGACCGGACGACGTGAAGACCGCACCCACGACTCGGCCGCGGTTCACCTTGGTGACGCCGCCTACACACGAGGGGATTCGAGCCGTGCCGGTCGCCGCCGATCCGATCCGGATCGCGCAGATGCCCGCCAATCCGCGCATTCACGCCGCGCGTTACGCGACGCCCTCCCCTTGCAGCGACAGGCGACTCACGAACACACGCTCGGCGCCCGTGAGCGGATCGACAAACCGCAGTTCCCGCGCCAGCAATTGCAACGGCCGCGTGAAGTCATTGGTGGCGGCCGCCGTGAGCTGCGGGTACAGGCGGTCGTTGCGGATCGGTGCGCCCAGCGCCGCCATGTGCACGCGCAACTGGTGCTTGCGCCCGGTGACCGGCTCCAGCGCGTAGGTCCACGTCGCGCCATGGCGGCTGAGCACATCGATGCGGGTCTGGCTGTTCGCCACGCCGTCGACTTCGCACATGCGGAAGAACGGCTCGCCCGCCTCCAGGCGCGAGGCATGCACCAGCGGAAACGCCAGGGCCGGCAGCGCGGGCGCGATCGCCTCGTAGCGCTTGTGGATGCGGCGCTGGCGAAACAGCGACTGGTACGCATCGCGCGTGGCGATGTTCGCCGAGAACAGCACCAGCCCGGCGGTATCGCGATCGATCCGGTGCAACGGCACCAGGTCCGGATTGCCCAGCCTGCGCACCAGCCGCGCCAGCAAGGTTTCGCGCACGTGGCCGCCGGCGGGCGTCACCGGCAGGAAATGCGGCTTGTCTGCCACGACCAGGTGCGCACCGGCGTGCAGCACGGTTTCCGCGAAGGGGATCGGCGCCTCGTCCACGACTTCGCGGAAGTAGCGGATCTCCGCACCTACGCGGTACGGCGCGTCGAGCGGCAACGCCGTGCCGTTCGCCGCCTGCACGAGCCCACGGGCGAAGCGATCGATCCAGACTTCGCGCGCGATCGCCGGGAAGCGGTGGCACAAGCCGTCGAGCACCGTGGCCCACGGGCCGGGGGGCAATTGCAGGCGGCTGGGAGCCAGGCCTTCCGCGTCCCGCATCGTCATTGGCTCCGTCCGTAAGGCATCCCGGCGCGGAGCTTAAGGCCGTCGGCGCTGACGATGTCCTGTTCCGCGGCAACGACGCCTGGCCGCGGCAGCTGTCACGGCCACAGTGGGACCCGCTTTTGAGGTGTCCCCGGCGCGTCGGGCAGGCGCACGGCGGCCTCGACCTCGAATTGCCCGCCGCCATGCGCCTTGGCCTGGTAGCACAGCTCGTCCGCACGCTGCAGCAGGCTGTGCGGCGACTGCGCGTCGCCGTGGAAGGTGACCACGCCCATGCTGGCGCCGACCGAGAACTCGTGCTCCTGCCAGCGAAAACGGAATTCGCCCAACGCCTCCATCACGCGCCCGGCCAGCAGTCGAGCTTCGGCGGGATCGCAATGCTCCAGCAGCATCACGAACTCGTCGCCGCCCAGCCGCGCCACCGTGTCGACGTCACGCAGGCTGCGCTGCAGCAATACCGCGAATCCGCGCAGGAGTTCGTCGCCGGCGAAATGGCCGCAGGCATCGTTGACGGCCTTGAAGCGGTCCATGTCGAGATACAGCAGCGCGTGCGCCGTGCCGTCCCTGGCCGCGTTGGTGACTGCACGCTCCAGGCGCGACTCGAAGGCACGCCGGTTGGACACGCCGGTCAGCGGATCGTGGGTGGCGTGGTAGTGCAGCTCGTCGTTCAGGCGGGTGGCCGTGGTGACATTGCGGAAGGTGACGACCGCACCGATGCGGCGACGGCTCTCGTCGAGGACGGGCGTGCAGGTGGCATGCACCAGCACTTCGTGCTCGTCCTGGCGGACCAGCAGGGTCGCATCGTTGCCATGGCCCGCCGCCATCAGGTCCACGGCCAGCCCCTGCGAGTCACGCAACTGGACGACGTCATGCACGGGGCGCCCCAGCGCCTGCGCCTGCGGCCAGCCCGTCAGGTGCAACGCGCACAGGTTGATGTCGGTGATGCGGCCCTCGGGGTCGAGGACCACGACTCCATCGGGCAGCGCGTGCAGCGCCGCCTTCACCCTGGCCAGTCGCGCCTGGGATGCGCGCAGAGCCGCCGTCGCCTTGGCCCAGCGCAGGCGCAGCTTCGCATCGCGGGAAACAGCGGGGTCGTCCACGTCCGTCGTTGTTCGAACCAGGTGAAACGACGGTACGGACGCTCATGCCAAGGCCAAGTGATGGCGCGCCCGCTCGTCGGATCACGGGGTCTTCGCCGGCTCCGCCAGGACCTGCTGCGCTTCCGCGTTGCCGGGATTGAGCTGCAGCGAGCGGCGGTACGCCGCCAGTCCCGCCTCGCGATGCCCGTTCTTCAGTTCCAGGTCGCCGACATTGTTCCAGGCGCGCCACAGGCCAGGATTGGCTTCGGCATCGACGGTCAGGACTTCGAGCGCATCGGCCAGCTTGCCCTGGTCGACCAGCGCATAGCCGGCGGAAGTCATCGGGTCATCGCGTGCCGCGGTCCACCACGGCACGCCATGGAAACGCGCCTGGCGCTGCGCGTACACGCGACGCACCGCCGCACCGCCGTCGCTGGCGGCGATCAGGTGCAGCGCCCGCATCTCCTCGCCGACGAGGATCGGATCCACCGCTGGATCGCGACCGGCGATGTAGTCGGCGAAGGAAAACACCGCCGGCACGTCCACCGGCGTGTACGGATCGTGGCTGTCGGAACGGCCCCAGTGGCGGCGCCTCGAGCAACTCAGCGACAGCTGCGCGTGTTCGAACTTGAACGTGCCCGCATCGCCGAAGGAATTGAGCCCCGCGCCCGCCGGCTCGCCGACGAAGGTGGCCGGCGTGCGGACCAGGAACTCTTCGACCGCGCCCACCGCGGCGCTGAAGGTCTTGCGTCCGGTGAGCACGTACAGCTCCCGCCACGGCGGCGCGTCGCCGCGGCGGATGAACTCGGCGATCATCGCGGTCAACTTGCTGCCATCGCCCCCGGAGTTGTAACGCCAGTCGACGATCAGGCGGCGCGGCTTCTGCTTGTCGACCTCGGCCATGGCACGGCGGAAGAAGGCGTTGAACGCCTCGTCCTCGTGATCGAGCACGTAGTTGACCTGCATGTAGTACGCGTCGCGCTCGGGCAGCGGCACGCCGATGTAATGGCGGCGATAGCGCAGGTGCAGCGGACGCGCCGCATCGGGTGTGCGGAACGCGCTGGAAGGCGACGCGCCGAAGGCCGCCACCCAGTCCGGATAGTCGCCGATCGATGCGCCGAACACTTCGCTGCGGAACCGCCAGCCCAGGCCACTGCCACCGGGCTGCGGCACGAGTTTCAGCGCGCGCACGCGGCCATCGCGCAGGCGCGCCTTCACCGGCAAGGCACCGCTGGCATCGGCCAGTCCCAGGCCCTTCGCCAGCCCGGCGTTGCTGAGCGCGGCCACGTTCTCGCTGGCCCCGATGTCGTTGTCGGCACCCATCAATGCCCGCGCGCGATCGAGCGCCTCGGCCGCCGGCATCCCGCCGATCTCCAGCACCTGCGCGCCGGCCAGCCCGGCCACGGATTTGTGCGCGCTGGTGACGAAGATGCCATCGGAGAACCGGTACAGGCGGATCGGATACCACTCCTTGAAGGCATCGCCCGTGGGCTCCAGGAAGGTGTGGCCGTCGCCGATCGACGCGACTAGGCGCATCGCCTCGACCACGCGTTGTTCTTCGCTCAACTCCGGCAGGCGCCGCTTGAGCGATTCGAGATTGCGGGCAAAGGCCTCGCGGCCGATGCGTGTGTAGGGATCGGGGTGCTGCAGGCCGAGCGTGTTGCCGATCTTATCGAGATCGACCCGCCAGTCGTCGACCGACGCCGCGATCGCCGCGGGCGCCTGCCCGAGGCCGGCGGCCAGCAAGACGGCGGCGAACACGATGGCCCGCAAGCGCTGCATAGCGATTTCCCCGGTCGGCTGCGGGTTGCAGCGCAGGCTTGGATGCATGCCGGCCGGCGTGCGTTTAGAACATGCGCGTCCGGAGCGGGCTCACTCCACCGCGCGCACGAACAGGGTCTTGCCGGTGCTGCCCGGTGTGGTGCGCTCCTCCACGGTGAAGTGGCGCGGATGCTGGCGCAGCAGGTCGCTCAGCTTCTTCTGTCCGTACAGGCGTGGATCGAAGTCCGGACGGATCTTGGTGAGGTAGTTGCCGACGCTGCCCAGGTGCGCCCAGCCCTCCTCGTCCGAGGCTTCCTCGATCGCCTGCCGGATCAACTCCAGCGGCAGCGGCAAGGGCCCGGCAGGTTTGTCCGCCGCCGGTGCGGCCGTGACAGGAGCAGCGGGTGCTGGCGCCACGGGCGGCTTGGCCTGCTTCGCGGCCTTCTTGGCCACGGGCTTGGCGGCCTTCACCGGCGCCACGACGGGCGCCGGCCCTTCGGCGCGCAGCACTTCGGTGTAGATGAACTTGTCGCACGCCTGCACGAAGGCATCGGGCGTCTTGCGTTCGCCGAAGCCGTACACCGTCAGCCCCTCCTCGCGCAGGCGCTGCGCCAGGCGGGTGAAGTCGCTGTCGCTCGACACCAGGCAGAAGCCGTCGAAGCGCCGCGTGTACATCAGGTCCATCGCGTCGATGATCAACGAGCTGTCGGTGGCGTTCTTGCCGCTGGTGTAGGCGAACTGCTGCACCGGATTGATCGAATGCTTGAGCAGCGCCTTCTTCCACTGCGACTGCTGGTTGGAGGTGAAGTCGCCGTAGATGCGCTTCACGCTCGCCACGCCGTACTTCGCCACTTCCGCAAGAAGTCCTTCAATCACCGCCGGCTGCGCGTTGTCGGCATCGATGAGCACGGCCATGCGGCGCTGGTCGTCGGAGGTGAGGGAGGAGCGGGGTTTCATCGAGGATTCCTTGTGGGCGCAGGCGGACGGTGGCAGCAGCAGGCGAACGCCGGGGCCCGCCATCGACAAGATACCCTGCCGCGGAGAATGGGTCTCACGCCCAGCGGTTTGCGTTCTTCGGAAACCCGGGGCGCTGTACGCGCACCACGCAGAATCGCTGCCCCGTTGGCGCCTGCATCACCACCCACCGTTCCAGGCGACTCACCACGCTGGCCCCCAGGCCTTCGAGCCGGGCCACCTCGGCGGGAATGTCATCGGTTTCGATGTCGATGTGCACGCGGCTCTCATGCTCGACGCGTTGTATCTGCACGATCGGCTCGTCGGGCGGCGTTTCCAGCATGCGGTAGTTGCCGCGCGTGCCCGGGTGACCGGGGTCGATCGCACGGCCCAATGCCCCGGCCCAGAAGCTCGCGGCCTGGTCGACATCGGCGGTGTTGCAATCGATCAGCAGGGCGCACAGTCGTGAGTAATGCATGGCTTCCTCCAGGACAGCGGGCTCCAGGACAGCGTGATCGGACAGGCCGTCGGGACACTCTGCTGAACGGACGGCCTGCTGAACGGACCGCGTCAGTATGCAACGCGCCTCAATGCGCGTCGCAACCCGGGCATGCTGCGACGCTCGGCATGCCCGGCACTGCGCACGCGTCGCGTGATGCACGCAGCATCCACACCGATGAACAGCGCTGGGGCGTTGCCCCCGACACGGCGACGCGATGAACGCGCGCGCGCCTGTCGCTTTCACCATTCCTTCGATGCAAAACACTCAACGTAGTGGTACTCCCCACAACGCAAGGAACCCGACATGAAGAAGTCGGCCATCAACCAGGACCAGCTGCAGGAACTGCTGTACCAGGTCCTGGAAACCGAACTCGGTGGCATTCAGGTGTACGAGACCGCGTTGCGCTGCGCCGTCAATGACGACCTGCGCAAGGAATGGCATGAGTACCTGGCGCAGACCCGCACCCATGTCGAAGTGGCGACGCGTGTGCTGACTGAACTGGGCCTCGACCCCGCCGCGCCCACGCCGGGGCGCAGGGTCGTCTCCCACATCGGCGGCGCGCTGGTATCCGCGATGGAGATGGCGCTCAGGATCGGCGACCGTACCGCCGCCGAACTGGTCGCCTGCGAATGCGTGGTGCTGGCGGAAACCAAGGACCACGGCAACTGGGAACTGATCGGCCAGCTCGCTGAACATGGTTCCGGCGCGGACATCCGCATCCTGCAGGCCGCGCATGACGCGGTGGAACAGGACGAAGACCACCACCTCTACCACACGCGCGGCTGGTGCCGCGAACTGTGGCTGCAATCGCTCGGCATGCCCGCCGTATTGCCGCCACCGGAAGAGGTCAAACAGGTCGAGACCGCGATCGGCGCGTCGCGCGCGGAACAGGCACGCGACCAGATGCTCAAGCACTGATGCCGCGAACGCAGGGAAGAAGACGGGCCGCTGAGGCGGCCCGTCGGGCGACATCGAAGAATTCCCAACCGCACGCACGCTTACCCGGAGAGGAAGCAGACGCGCGCCTCACGCGGTTGCCTTGGGCAGGCGCGAGTCAGTGCGCGGCGACCAGTACCGCCCGCGGCCGGTATAGCGTGGGATAGAGGCGCTTGAGTTCGCCAATCTTCGGCAGATCGTTGAACCGGATGTAGGCCTCGTCCGGATGCAGCGTCAGGTAGTCCTGGTGGTAAGCCTCGGCTGGATAGAAGCGCTTGCCGCTTTCGACCTGCGTAACGATCGGCGCATGGAACACGCCGGCCCGGCCCAGCTGGGCGATGTAGGCCCGGGTCGCCTGCGCCTGCTCCGGCGTCGTGGTGAATATCGCCGAACGGTATTGCGTGCCGTGGTCCGGTCCCTGGCGATTGAGCTGGGTGGGGTCGTGGACGACCGAGAAGAACACCTGCATCAACGTGGCGTAGCTGACCTGCGCGGGATCGTAGGTCACCTGCACGGCTTCGGCGTGACCAGTCGCACCCGTGGCGACGACGTAGTATCGAGCGGTGGCCGCACTCCCGCCGATGTAACCGGACACGGCCCGTTGCACGCCATTGACGTGCTCGAACACACCCTGCACGCCCCAGAAGCAGCCGCCTGCGAACACGATGGTTTCGCTGTGTGCGGGTATTCCGACGCGTGCCTGCATGCCCGCCTCGGGGGCCGGCGGCGGAATCGCCATGGTCTGCGCATTGGCGCTGCCGAACGGGACCTGCAGCGCGAACACGGTCGCCATCATCAATCCGGCGACGCCGACGGCGATGGCACCGGCAAGCAGTTTTTCCAGCGGCAGTTTCATGACGGGTGCTCCAAGGGATATAAGCCGGGGATATCAGCCAAAGGTGAAGGCGTAGGCGCGCGCGCCCGGATCCAGGAACTCGATCTCGAAGGTGTGTTCGCGAACGTCGCCGCGCTGGCGCACGAGCTGGTACAGGCGGTGCCCGCCGATCACGCCCATGCCCGCGGCATCCGTGTCCTCGCCATGCGCATCGCCGGGCGCGCGGCCGTCGACGCGCACGCGGAAACGCACGGGCCTGGCATCGGCGTCCGGTGACAGCACCAGATGCAGGTCACGGGCATGGAAGCGGAAGGCGACTCGGCCACCGGCCTGGTCCACGCGCGCGTCCTCGGGGCCGACGGTCCACGTGCCGGACAGGGCCCACTGGTTCAGCGCCAGCGGCGTCGTATTCGCGTACGTGTGGCCGCGATCGCGCACCAGGCCGCCCGCCGAGGCGAAGTGTTCGGCGCGCGCATACCCGACGTAGGTCTCCGCCGATTGCAGGTTGTCCGTGTCGGCCTGCTGTTCCACTCCCTGCGCGTTGCCGGCGCTGTCCGCCAGGGTCGGCAGCTGCGAGCGTCCCGCCTCTTCCAGCAACTGGCGGATGATCCGTTCGGACTCTGCGTAGTCGCCCTCGCCGAAGTGGTGGGCGCGGATGCGGCCTTGCGCATCGATGAAATAGTGGGCGGGCCAATATTGGTTGTTGAAGCCGCGCCAGATCGCGTAGTCGTTGTCGATCGCCACCGGATAGGTCACGCCCAGGTCGGCGACGGCACGGCGGACGTTACCCAGGTCGCGTTCGAAGGCGAACTCCGGCGCATGCACGCCGATCACCACCAGCCCCTGGTCCTGGTACTTGTGCGCCCACTCGCGCACATAGGGCAGCGAGCGCAGGCAGTTGATGCAGGAGTAGGTCCAGAAGTCGACCATCACGACCTTGCCGCGCAGGGAAGCGGCGTCGAGCGGCGCGCTGTTCAACCACGCATTGGCGCCCGACAGCGACGGCAGCGTGCCTTCGCTGTGGACGGACGCATCAACGGCACTGGCGTTGGCGGTCATCATCATCGCGGGCGCATCCGGCGCATCCTTCATCATCGTGTTAGCGGCGGACGCCGCGTTGGGATGGAAGCGATCCAGCAACGATTGCTCCACGCGCGCGGTGCTGACCGTGGACAGGCGTGTGAGCAGGCCGGTATCCAGTCCCAGCGCGATCGCCGCTACGGCGGCGAGCACCGCCACCCCGAGTCCGCGTCGCACCCATTCGCCCAGGCCGAGCGAACGCTTCAACGCGGCGAAGACGCGGCCGCCGATCAACAGCGCGATGGCGAGCGAGCTTGCGGCACCCAGCGCGTAGGCCAGCAGCAATGCGGTTGTTCCCACGCTGGTCCCTTGCAGGGCAGCGCCCGTCAGCACCAGGCCGAGGATCGGGCCGGCGCATGGCGCCCACAGCAGGCCGGTGGCCACGCCCAGCAGCAGCGACGCCCCGACACCGCCGTGGCCCTGTTCGTCGGCGATATCGGAGGAGCGGCTGAGGCGACTGCCCAGCGCCTGGAACGGGGCACCCACCCGGTTCGCCAGCGCGGGCCACAACAGCGCCAGCGCGAACGCGGCCATCAGCGCCAGGGCGATCCAGCGCCCCACCTGGTTGGCCTGGGCCACCCATTGGCTGCCCACGGCCGCGAGCGTCGCCACGGCGGCGAAGGTCACCGCCATGCCCACGAGCATGGGCAAACCGGCGCGCGCGAAGGGTTTGTCCGAACGTGCAAACACGAACGGCAACACGGGCAGGATGCACGGACTGAGGATGGTCAGGGCGCCGCCCAGATAGGCGAGGATGAGTAGCAGCATCGGAATTCCCTGGGTTTTCGGCTGGAAGGAGGAGGCAGACTGGTTATCGGAGTGCGGTTATCGGATTGCGGCTCAGCCGGGGGCGAACAGCATCGCCACGCCGTTCATGCAGTAGCGCAGACCGGTGGGGGCCGGACCATCATCGAAGACGTGGCCCAGGTGCCCGCCGCAACGACGGCAATGCACTTCGGTGCGTGCCATGCCGAAGGTCGAGTCGGTGTCCTCACCGACCGCATCGTGCAACGGCGCCCAGAAACTGGGCCAACCGGTGCCGCTGTCGAACTTGGTGGCCGAGGAATACAAGGGCAAGCCACAGCCCGCGCACGCGAAGGTCCCATGGCGGTGCTCATCGTTGAGCGGGCTGCTGTAGGGGCGCTCGGTGGCGTGCCCACGCAGCACCGCGTACTGCGCCGGCGTCAGGCGTTGCCGCCATTCGGCGTCGCTGTGCATCACTTCAAAACGCCGGGCCATGGCGGTCGCCGCCGGCGCGCGGCTGCAGGCGCCCAGGCCCAGCAGGCCGCCGACCATGGCAAGGCCGCCAGCGCGTAACGCTTCTCTGCGGGTCAGGGACATCGTGGGCTCCCGGTTGCGATTGCATGGGCGAATGGTCCGCCCGACCGCATCACCGAGTCCTCACGTAAAGTTAAATTTTGCGTGACACCTTCATCGCCGGGATTGACCACAATCCCGACCACAATCCCGCCTGAACCCACGACGGCTTGCCCGATCCCCCGAATGCCCGCCCCAATGCGCCCAGTCAAACGCGTGCTGGTAGTCGAAGACGACGCACACATCGCCGAGCTGCTGCGCCTGCACCTGCGCGATGAAGGCTACGAAGTGGTGCACGCGGCCGACGGCAACGAAGGCCTGCGCCTGCTCGAGGAAGGCGGCTGGGATGCGCTCGTGCTCGACCTGATGCTCCCCGGAGTCGACGGGCTGGAGATCTGCAAGCGCGCCCGCGCCATGGCCCGCTATACCCCGATCATCATCACCAGCGCGCGCTCCAGCGAAGTGCACCGCATCCTGGGCCTGGAACTGGGCGCGGACGACTACCTCGCCAAGCCTTTCTCCATGCTGGAACTGGTGGCACGAGTGAAGGCCTTGCTGCGGCGCGTGGAGGCGATGGCGCACAACGCGCGCATCGACTCCGGCGTCCTCGAGTTGCACGGCCTGCGCATCGATCCCGTCGCGCGCGTGGCCAGCATCGAGGGCCAGGCGCTCGAACTGACGCCGCGCGAATTCGACCTGCTGCACTTCTTCGCCCGCCACCCGGACCAGGTGTTCTCGCGCATGGACCTGCTCAACCAGGTCTGGGGCTACCAGCACGACGGTTACGAACACACGGTCAACACCCACATCAACCGCCTGCGCGCCAAGATCGAAGCCGATCCGGCCCATCCCCGGCGGATCCTCACGATGTGGGGGCGTGGCTACAAGTTCGCCGATGCGCCTTCCGCTGCGGGCACCGGAGCATGATCCGCCTGAGCCTGTCACAGCGCCTGTCCGCCGTGTTCTGCGGCCTGCTGCTGGTGTGCGTCGCCGCGTTGGCGATGATGCAGGTGCGCACCAGCGCGATGCACGAGCAGGAAGTGGTGCAACGCCTCTCGCGCGGGCTGGCCGAGCACATCGCCCACAACGGCGAACTGATGGACCAGCGTGGCCTGCGGCCGGCGAACGTGCGCGACCTGTTCGGCAAGCTCATGGCCGTCAATCCCAGCGTCGAGGTCTACCTGCTCGACGACCAGGGCCGCATCCTTGGCCACGACGCGCCCGAAGGCCACCTCAGGCGCAAGCAGGTGGATGTCGCACCGATCCAGCGCCTGCTGCGCGGCGACCGCTTGCCGATCCTGGGCGACGACCCGCGCAGCGCGCGCGGCCGCAAAGTGTTCAACG
The DNA here is from genome assembly GCA_031457065.1 of Agrilutibacter niabensis. Taxonomy (GTDB): domain Bacteria; phylum Pseudomonadota; class Gammaproteobacteria; order Xanthomonadales; family Xanthomonadaceae; genus Agrilutibacter; species Agrilutibacter niabensis_A. Next base: position 1,170,681 of record JAVDVW010000002.1, on the reverse strand, counting down.
CCGCGCCATTGCGCGTGCAGGGACGCGACGTCGGCTACATCTACGTGGTGCTGCTGGGCGAGCAACGCGATGCCCTGGTCGCCGATGTCGCGGCCAACGCCACGCTGCGCACGACGCTGTGGTCGGTGTCGCTGGTGGGGGTGCTGGGACTGCTGGCGGGCATCGCCGCTTTCCGCTGGGTCACACGTCCATTGCGCCAGCTGACCGAGCGCATCCAGGCCTTCGATGTGGAGGGCCACGCGCCGCAGTCGCCGTCCGCGGCACCGGCGCCGCTGCCTGCGGACGAGAAGGACGAGATCGCCATCCTCGATCACGCCTTCACCCACATGTCGCAGCGCATCGGAGAGCAGTGGCAGGAGCTGACCCGGCAGGACCAGCAGCGCCGGGAGTTGGTGGCCAACATCTCGCACGACCTGCGCACGCCGCTGTCCTCCCTGCACGGCTATCTCGAAACGCTGGCACTCAAGGACACGGCGCTGGATGAATCCGAGCGTCGCCGCTACCTGGACATCGCATTGGCGCAGAGCCGCAAGGTCGGGCGCCTGGTGCAGGAGCTGTTCGAGCTGGCGCGCCTGGAATATGGCTCCGTGCAGCTGGACCTGCAGGCGTTCTCGTTGCCCGACCTGGTCCAGGACGTCTTCCAGAAATTCGAGTTGGCGGCCCAATCCAGGCGGCAATCGCTGGTGGCCGACATTCCCGGCGATGTTCCCGCCGTTATCGGCGATCTGGGACTGATCGAGCGCGTCCTGACCAATCTGCTGGATAACGCCGTGCGGCACACGCCCGAAGGCGGACGCATCGAACTGGCGTTGCGCACTACACCGCGCAGCGTGATCGTGACGATCGCCGACAACGGTCCCGGCATTCCGCTGGCGCTGCGAGCCAAATTGTTCGACACACCGTCGGTGCTGGTGTCAGGCAATCGCGACAGCGGCGGCCTCGGCCTGATGATCGTGCGCCAGATCCTGCAACTGCACGGCACGGCCATCGAGTTGGTGGATGACGATCGCGGCGCGGTATTCCGGTTTGAGCTGGCGATCGGGTAGTCGCCTCCACGCGTCGCTTCCGCATCGCCATGAATGCCAGCGTGGCAGCGCGCGCGAAGCAGGCGATACAGCGTGACTGCGCGCAGCCGACCAGTCAGCTGCATGAATCGGAAGCAGCGTCGCGAGTGGCGCATTCATCCTGTTGCCTATCACCCGCGGACGTGAATCACGTTATCCAGCGCTAACGCAATGCGAGCAAACGCCTAACACGAGATCCGTAAGGTAGGCCGCGGTCCATCAAGGACCTCCTTCCAACGGAGATCACGAATGCCCACCACCCCGCAGAAGAACAAGTCTGATTCGCAGAACACCCGCCGCGACGACCAGTCCAAGCAGCAAATGGGCCGCAGCGACGACCAGAGCAAGAAGCTGGGTTCACAGGACCAGTCGCAGGATCGCAACAAGCCCATGGGCACCCCAAGCGATCGTAGCGGCAGCGATCGCCACTGATGTCGCCAGCGACATGACTGCCGGACGCGTGCAGCGTCCGGACGCATCCACATAGCGTGGATCCACAAGATGGAAATGGGTCGCTTGATGCGGCCCGTTTCTTTGTCTGCAGGCGTGCTTGACCGTTGGCCGAAGCGCCCCTGAAGATGCTGCGCATAGCCCGGCTTCGCTGAGTCCTCATGAGATCAGGTCCCAAGCTGTTGATCACTGGCATCCTGCTTGCTGGACTGATGTACCTATCCGTTTGCGGACTGCTCTACCTGTCCCAACGCTCCTATATCTACTACCCCACGGGGCGGAATCCCGACGTTCCCGCGGTCATCCTGAACCGCGATGACGCGCGGATCGTAGTCTCATCGAATGACATCCGCAGCGATCGCGCCATCCTCTACTTCGGCGGGAATGCCGAAGACGTTTCGAGGGCAATCGCGCCCTTGAGCCAGGCCTTCCCGGGCACGGCGATCTATGCGATGCACTACCGCGGCTATGGCGGCAGCAGTGGAACGCCGTCGGAGCGCGCGCTGGTTGCCGATGGGATAGCACTGCACGACCTGGTAGCCAGGACGCATCCGCGCATCTCCATCATCGGGCGCAGCCTGGGGAGCGGAGTGGCGATCCAGATCGCAGCATCGAGACCAACCGATCGCCTAGTGCTCGTCACGCCATACGACAGCATCGCCGAGCTTGCCGCCGATCACTTCAAACTGTTCCCGGTCAGGCTGATCCTGCGCGACAGGTATGAATCGTGGCGTTATGCCAGCCGCATGACGGTTCCAACAACGCTCATCGTTGCCACCCAGGACCAGGTCATCCCGAATCGAAGCTCGGAGAAGCTCGCCAGGGCATTTCCGCCGGGCATCGCCAACCTGGTCAGGATCCCCGGCGCCGACCACAACAATGTGTCCGACTTCCCCGGTTACGTGGCTGCGCTTGGCGGGCAGGTCACGCAGGGACACTGACGCTTCATTCAAATGGCTTCATTGTCTGCGCGGCGTCCATCCTGCCGATGATCCGGTCGAGCCGCCCGCGGACATGACGCAAGTGCAGGATCGGGTAGACATTGACGAGCACCTGCGCCAGCAGGCACCAGGCTGCGACGCTCCACATGCCGCCGAGTGCAGCGAACACGACGTACGGCATGAACAGAACGGCCACCCAGAAGTGACTGGCCTCCGCTGATTCGGCTCGATGGCGAACCTGGCCCGGGTGCCTGCGCGCGCGATCGAGATACACCGCGGAGTTCAGATAGCGCAGCGGCGTCCGGCGCAGCAATCGTCCAAAGCCGACAACACCGAGCCGGCGATACACATGTCCCTCGCGTTCCCAGCGACGAAGCGGGCGGAGCGCAGCCGGCATCCTCAGCACGAACAGCGGCTCGGCAACCTTGGCGAGGCCGAGGAAGTAGAACATCAACAGCAGCACCAGCCAGGGCGAGGTGGTGCCGATGACCTGGCCCAGCAGCACGAACGACACCGCGAACCCCAGCAGAACGGCCACCAGGGCCAGCCCATGCAGCCATGGACGCATGGGACGCTCCCTGCGACTCGACGATGGCTTCGCTTGCATCAAGGCTGACTCCGTCTGGCGGCAATCGCGGCGCGTTCAACAGCTGTGTTGAACAGCGCGGGAACTCCCCGCGCCTGGAAAGGATACGTGCCGCCGCGAAGCGATGGTTGGCGGCACTACACGCTCCGCAACGCAGCAACCCGCCCGCGCGCTGGCCCCGCCCCATCCCCGGGAGGACAATCCCTGCACCGTCCCGCGGAGCACCGCCATGTCGACCGCCCCCGCCGAAACCGCAGCCGGCGGTCCCGCCACGCTCCGCGACGAAAGCGCCGCCAAGCAGTTGTTCTTCGGCAACATCCTCGACGAGCAGCTGTTCCCGTATCCGCAGATCCGCGCGCGCGACCGCGAGATGCTCGGCGCCATGACCGACGCCATCGACCAGTTCCTCGCCGACAAGGCCGCCGACCTCAAGCACTACGACCGCGACGCCGAACAACCGGCCGACTTCCTCCAGGCCCTGCGCGACATGGGACTGTTCGGCCTGATCATTCCCGAGGCCTATGGCGGGCTGGAGCTCTCCAACGGCGCTTACGCGCGCGTGCTCGGCCAGACCAGCAGCCACGACAGCTCGGTATCGCTGACCATCGGCGCGCACAGCTCGATCGGCATGAAGGGCCTGCTGCTGTTCGGCAGCGACGAACAGAAGCAGCGCTACCTGCCGCGCCTGGCCAGTGGCGAGCTGATCGCCGCGTTCTGCCTCACCGAATCCGGCGCCGGTTCCGACGCCGCGTCGATCCACACCAGGGCGACGCGCAACGACGACGGCAGCTGGACGCTCACCGGCGAGAAGATCTGGATCACCAACGGCGGCATCGCCGGCTTCTATACCGTGTTCGCGCGCACCGATACGCCCGAGGGCAAGATCACTGCGTTCCTGGTCGAGGCCGGCTGGCCGGGCGTCAGCCACGGCCCGCACGAGGACAAGATGGGCATCCGCGCCTCGTCCACCACCACCGTCGCCTTCGTTGATGTGCGCGTGCCGGCGGAAAATGTGCTGGGCCCGGTCGGCAAGGGCTTCAAGGTGGCGATGAGCATCCTCAACAGCGGCCGCACCGGCCTGGGCGGCGGCGCGGTCGGCGGCATGCGCACGCTGCTGCGGCTGGCGACCGCGCAGGCCAAGGACCGCCAGCAGTTCGGCAAGCCGATCGCCGAGTTCGGCCTGGTGCGCGAGAAGATCGCGCGCATGGCGGTGGACTGCTTCGCCGCCGAGAGCACGGTGTGGATGGTCGCGCACCTGATCGACAGTGGCTGCACCGACTACTCGGTGGAAGCGGCGATCAGCAAGGTGTTCGCCAGCGAAGCGGTGCAGCGCGCCTCGTACGAGGCGCTGCAGATCGCCGCCGGCAACGGCTTCATGCGCGAGTTCCCCTACGAGCAGATCACCCGCGACACCCGCATCCTGTCGATCTTCGAAGGCACCAACGAAATCCTGCGCCTGTACATCGCCCTGTCCGGCCTCAAGGGCGTGGGCGCCGGCCTGGGCGAGCTCAAGGCCGCGGTGGGCGACATCTTCAACGATCCGATCAAGGGCTTCGGCGTGCTCGGCGACTACACGAGCCGGCGCGTGCGCGAGGCCACCGGCGTCGGCACCGACCGCATCGTGCATCCGCTGGCCGAGCCGCTGCGCAAGCTGGCCGCGGTGTACGAGAAATATGCGGTGGAGCTGTCGAAGTCGTCAGACGCGCTGCTGCGCCAGCACGGCAAGGCCATCGCCGACCAGCAACACGCGCAGAAGCGCATCGCCGACATCGCCATCGACCTGTTCGTCGGCCTGTGCGTACTCTCGCGCGCTGACAGCCTGCTCAAGCAGCAGCATCCCGCCGCGGCGCAAGCGCAGGAGATCGCTGAACTGTTCACCCGCGCGGCGCGGCGCCGCATGGCGCGCAACCGGCGTGGCCTGGAGCGCAACGAGGATGCGCAGACCGAGCGGCTCGCGGCCGATGTGCTGGCGCGGGGCGGGTATGCGTGGGATGTGATCTGAGGGGCCCGAGCCTCGCGTTCTCTCTTCTTCTCCCCGCGTCGCGGGGAGAAGGTCGAAACGGCGGAGCCGTTGAGGGGAAGGGCGGATGAGGGGCGGGGGGCGGCAGTACCTGGCGCGCTCCCGGCAGGTGCGAAATCCCCACAACCGCATGACGCCGCGCTCACATGGCCCGTAGAAAATTCCGGATACCGGAGCTCGACCCAAGGATTACCCGCAACGCAACCGCCTCCTGCCGCCATGGATACCAAGTTTCGTCTGATGCAACAGATCGCGGAGCTTGATGAGCAGTTGTCGCAAGCTCAAAGCGCGATCTCTCCCACCGCCAAGAAGCACGCCTTATCGGTATGCGCCGACATACTCGACGAGGCGGATGTCCCGGACGAGCGCTTCATCTGTAGAGCGATCCACTGCCTGATCCATAAGCACGGCCTGGAGCCGGAGCGTTACTGGCCCCAGGCCCGCGCATAGCGACAACGCGGCGCCCCGGCGCAATGCCGGTGCAGCGGTTCATGTAGATTCTGCGCCCGACTCGCGCGGACGCAGCGCCGGGGCCGGTCAGTGCCTGCTGGCTGCCCTTTCCGGCGCCTGCACCGAGAGCCGGTTGTCCACGCTGCGCACGCCCGGAATCTCCGCCACGGCGTGCACCACGGGCTCGATATCGCTGGCGGCCACGGCGCCGCCGAGCACGACGTGGCCGGCCTCCACATCCACCACCAGCGTCGAGGAATGCGCTACCACATGCCCCAGCCGGGAACGGATGCGGTCGCGCAGAAGCGCGTCGTCGACGGGCTCCGTCCGCACCCGCGTACGTTCGGGCATCACCGTGCCATGCGTGCGCTCCGCCCTGCGCCGCGCGCCGGCTTGCGCGGCTTCTTCAAGCCTGTGCCGCAGGTCGCCGCCACGCTCGCGCACGCGGGCGCGACGAAGGCGGCCGCCCTCGCGATCGAAGTAATACATCACGGCGGCACCGGCCGCGAAGGCCACGGCCAGCCTGACTACGGTGTTCATGCCGCTTCTCCTGCCTCGGGCCGATGCGAGCGTGCGCGGAGTGCGCAGCCGGGCATCGTGGGTAGAGGGTGCCATTGGCAACGAAAAAACCGCGCGAAAAGCGTTTCTCAGCGACCGATCTAGCCAAAAATCAGCCATTCCCTGCCAACTCAGCGTCCCGCAAACACCACAGCTGGCCGTAGCTTGATCACCGGTCGCAGACTGACCACTGCCGCCGCAGCGCAAACCAGGAGCACGCCGACGATGCCCAGGACCGGCGTAAACCACATCATTCGGAACGGGAATCCCAGCCTCAGCACCACTTCACCGGCGACCCCGCACAGCCCCAGTCCCAGACCTGTTCCGATCAAGGCACATACCGCTGCCTGTGCCAGCACCATGCGCACCAAGTCAGAGGGTGTGGCGCCCAATGTCTTGAGCACCGCGTACTGCGTCTGACGTTCATAGGTGAACATGAAAAGCATCACGCCGGTGACGCCGAAGCCCATGGTCATCGCCAACGTCAGCATCGCGGCGATGTCACCGACATCCTCGGAGTTGATCAGAAACCAGCGCACCGTGTCGCTCTTGAATTGCTCGCGGGTCCGCGCGCGCAGGCCGGTGTGCTGGCCGATGCGGGCGGCCAGATCGCGTGGGTCCACGCCTGGCCGGGCCTTTGCCATCACGAAAGTGAGCCGGTGTGGCTCTCCGGGCAGGATCCGCGCCGCATTGGAGAACGTGGTGTACAGCAACGGCCGCGGTGGAAATCGCGCCAGACCCTCGGCGCGGCCAAGCACGCGAACCAGTTGATCGTTAGCGAGTAATTCGTCACCCGCCGCGAGTTCGCGCGTCGGAACATCGAGATGCATGCCGTCGTGGGGCCAGCGATCCCGTGCCAGCGAGGGCGTCTGCAATTTGCCGACCGTTCCACCTCCATCGACAATCACTGCATCGCGCGCGCGCAATTCCCCAGGCGCGCCCATCATCGGTGCGCCGGCGAGCGTTGCGTCCTCCACACCGATCACCTGGAACGTCTGGAAACGTCCGTTCGGAAACCGCGCATCCACCATTCCCAAGGCCAGCGGCGATGCGGATTCGACTCCATCGACGCTGCGGACCCGATACCACGCCGACGTGGGTAGGTTGATCGTCTGTTCGGCCGACTCCACCGCCGGATCCATCACCCAGACATCCGCCGTGGGATTCTCGGTGATCAGCGAAAACCCGCGGGTCATGAAGCCGCAGAAATAGGAGGCTGCAAACGTGACCAGGAATGAGGTGAACGCGATTCCGAACAGCAGCCCCGCGAACTTGGCGCGGTCCGCCGCGAGCATTTTCAGCGCAATGCGGAACATCAGCGTTGCCTGCGCGCGGCAGGAGCCTGAGGAACGGGCGCCGCCTCGATGTAGGCGTCCATCTGCTGACCGAGGTAGAGCGGCAGCGCATCGCGCTCGAAGCTGTAGATGACCTGCAAGACACGCTGGTCTGGTCGCTCCGTACCTTGTCCGGTCAACGATGTCTTAGGTGTGATGTAGGGCTCGGTGTATTCGTATCGCAAGGGAACACTGAGGCGTGGATTGCCGCGCACGAAGGCGCGTGCCCGTGCCTGCGGAAGAAAGCGCCAGGCATCGTTCTCGTCGATGTCGACACGCAGGAACATGCGGGCGTCGTCGCCCAGCAGAATCAGCGGTTTCGCCGGGTCGCCCTGGGCGAACTCGCCAACGCGGGTACTGACCTGCAGGACCCGGCCCGCGCTGGGGGCGCGAACCACGAGGCGTTCAAGATCGACGCCGATTTGCTCCTCGGCGGCGCGGGCGGCTGCCACGGCCGATTCGGCCGCGGCGACATCGTCGCGTGCGCTGCTCATCGTCTCGGCACTGATGTCGGTCGGATCCAGAGCGTGCACACGCGTCAGGTAGTTCAATCGATGGCGTGGCTTGGCCGCGGCGGCCTCCGCTTCGCGAAGATTTGCCTGCGCCATGACGCGTCGCGCGCGCAGATCGCGATCGTCGATCCGGAACAAGGGCTGCCCCTCCACGACCTGGTCGCCCACCCGCACATCGATGGCCTGCACGACGCCCGCAATCGCGGTACCGATCGCCACGTTGCCGCGCCTGTTCTCGGTAATGCCGGTACCGACGACGTAGGCGGAGAAGGGCGACGGCATCGCCGGCAGCGGCGCGGTCGCCGTCGATGGCGCGCGGTTGGTGTCGACGACCGCAAGCGCCGCGATCACTGCCCCTGCGATCGCCAAGCCACCCAGGACAAGCATCCGTTTCACGCGGCCGCCCCCGGCTGCATGTTGTCGGTGACCTCGACCACTCGTCCGTCCTCCATGCGCGCGATCCGATCGGCGAAGTCGAAGATCCGGCTGTCATGCGTCACGACCAGCAGGGCGCGGTCGGATGCCTTGGCGACATCGCGCAGCATCTCCATCACGGTGTGTCCCGTGCTGGCGTCCAGGTTGCTGGTCGGTTCGTCGCAGACCAGCAGCTTCGGCTCGCGCACCAGTGCGCGTGCGATCGCCACGCGCTGGCTCTCGCCGCCGCTGAGGCGAGCCGGCAAGGCATCGCGGCGCGTGCCCAGGCCGACCGAGTCCAGCGCACGCCGCGCCCGCGTTTCCGCCTCCGCGCGAGGGACATGCGCCAGCAACAAGGGCACGGCGACATTGTCCAGTGCCGACAGCGCCGGCAGCAGATGGAAGGACTGGAAGACAATGCCGATGGCCTCATTGCGAAGCCGCGCACGCTCGCGTTCGCCCATCACTCGCATATCGTGGCCGAGCACTTCGCACTCTCCACCGTCCTGGTCCAGGACCGTCGTGATGATCGAGACCAGGGTGGTCTTGCCGCAGCCGGACGGCCCGACCAACATCAGCAGCTCTCCGGGGCGGACGTCCAGATCGACGCCTTGCAACGCAGGTACCGACGCCTCGCCCTCGCCATAGTGCTTGGTCAAGCCGCGGCAACGCACAGCGGGCCTCTCCATCACCACCTCACACCTCGGCCAGGGCGCCACTCGACACCCGATAAAACAGCTGGATAAGACAGCCGGTCCGTCTTCAAATTACCACCCGCTGCGGTTGTCCGCTCCGGGCTTGGCATGCCGGTCGAAATATTGATCGGGCGGTGACCGCTTCGAGTGCGCCCTTACTCCGCCCGATTGCCGCCGCCGGTGTTTGTTGAAAGACGAACGGTACGGGTCACGACTCGGCGCGCTCCTGCGCGGCGCGCGCGAGGATCCAGCCTTGCCGGCGCTGTAGCAGGCGCACCCCGCCAAGGAGGTAGTTGACGCTGAACAACAGCGTCAGGCCGATCAGCAGCAGGTGCCAGCGATCGTGCAGCAGCGCCCGTGGATAGGCATGCACCAGCCACCAAGCCAGGCCCTGGAAGGCCACCGCCAGCGGCATCATGACCGCGATATTGAGGCGCTGGTCGCGGATGATGTCGTCGAGCAGTGCGAGTTCCTCCGCGGTGCCGAAATCCGGGGCATGGCGCCGCACCAGGCGCAGGTCCCACGCATACAGGCCCCAGACCGCGGCGGCGTAGATCGCGTTGAGTGCGAACCAGTATTCCGGATTGTCGACCTGGCTCAACGCAGCCGCCTCGATCAGCGTCGCGCCGAAGTAGAGGAAGGTGTGGCCGAACTCCAGCGGCCAACCGATGAACGAGAGCGTGTGGATCAGCGAGCGCGACCAGAAAATCAGGATCACCAGCAGTCCGGTCAGCAGATACGGCCATACCTGCCACTGCATCCGCACCAGGGGTTGCACGGCGCTGGCGACGAGCACGCCCAGCGCCAGGCCCTGGATGATGCTGATAAGCGTGAGCTCGATGCCGACCACGGTGGTGTCGAGCTGGCTCTTGGCCTCGCGGCGGCGGCGATCGGCAGACGGCGGCTCGGTCATGGGCGCTCGGATCGCAGCGACAGTGTCCATGCCTACGCGAAGCGGTGATGGGGGCGGCCGCGCGCAGCACATGCGCGCCGCCCGGTTCCTGGCTCGCGTCGCCCGGTAAGGCACGGCACAGCCATCGATGTGCGTGCCTCATCGCTCATGTTCGATGCCTGACAAGCGCGAACCGGCCTGGCCCGGTGACTGCAAGCAGCAGCAAGCCGCCGATGATCGCGAGGTTCTTGTAGAAATGCGTCATGTTCATCGCGCGATCCGCGCCTTCCATCGACCAGAACGGATGGCCGATCAGGCCCGTGCCCAGCACGAACAACGCCATCAGCATCGCGAGGGGTCGCGTCCAGAGTCCCAGGATCAACGCGATGCCGACGAGGCATTCCATGAGCACCGCCACGGCAGCGGCAACCTGCGGCATCGGCGTGTGGATCGAGGCCAGGTAACCGACCGTCCCCTGGAAGTCCATCAGCTTGTTCCAGCCCGAGGTGACGAACAGGATCATGAGGAGAATGCGTGCGAAGAGGATCAGTGCGTCGCGGTTCCGTTCAATGAGGGCGTCCATTCGCATCGCCTCGTTTCAACCGGCCGGGGGCCGCAATCTTGAGTTGCCAGTGCTAAATACCCCGTGAAATCCCTGCACTGTCCAGGCTCCGTGCCCGAGCCCCGTCGTGGCGAGCGCCCGCTCCGGGCCGGAAGCAGCCGTCCACGCACCTCCTTGAACGGATTCGCAAGCCGACGGCAGGCACGCGCCCCGTTGTCGGGCAGCGCTAGAATTCGCCCATGTCGATGCGTCACCTTGCCCGTCTGGCCCTGCACTGGCTCCTGGTCATTTCCATGATCACGACGACGCTGGTGGTGCCCGCACAGGCCGCGACCGACACGCTGCAAAGCACCGCGGCCGCGCGGATGGCCGCGGCCATGGCGGACATGCCCTGCGACGACATGGACGCGACAAAAACCGCGCACAAGATGCCCTGCGACTGCTGCACGCCGGCATCCTGCGACCTGTCTGCGTGCATGGGCACGGCTTGCCTGCCCGAATTGCCGCGCCTGGCCATGGGCGTTCCCGCAGCGACGGTCCAGGAGCCGTGGGATGCGCCGGCGCCGCCATCACGACTGATCGATACGCCGCTGCGACCTCCGATCGCGTGACCTCTCCGTAACGACGATACGGACGCCTCGCGTCCGCACGCCGCCGTGCGCGGCGATCACGGAGAACATCCATGCAATCCCCCTTACGCTGGGCAGCGATGGCGCTGCTCAGCCTGTTGCCCATGCTGGGCATGGCGAAGCCGATCGCTTTCGCGAAAGGCACGACGGTCATGGCCGAATACGGCGCCGGCACCATGAACGAGGTGCAGCTTTTCTACGCACCGCGTTATTGGTACTCAGTGGGCGGCGGCTGGCTCGAACTCACCAGCGAAGACGGCAGCAAGCAGCGCCACGTCACCTACCTGCGCGGCAATCTGCTGGTCAAGCGCTGGAACCTGCCCGGCGCACAAGCCAATGTCTTCGCCTGGGGCGGCCTTGGGCGCGCCACCGGCAATGATTTCGACGGCAGCACGCTGGCACGCAACGTTGGCGTCCAGGCCGATTACGAAACCCGTCGCGTGTACGGCGCGTTCCGCTCCGACCTGCAGGAGAGCGATCGCTACTCGCATCGCATCGACACCCTGCAACTGGGCTGGGCGCCGTACAAGCACGAATACGACACGCTGGCCACCTGGTTCGTCGTGCAGGGCCGTCACTACACCGGCGACCTGTTCGATGGCACCGAAACCGCGCTCCTCGTCCGCTTCTTCAAGCGCGGCGCCTGGGTCGAGGTTGGCTCCACCACCGACGGCAATCTCCAGGTCATGGCCATGTTCACTCTGACAGGACTATTCCAATGAACCGATTCAAGTTGCTTCTGGCCGCATTGCTGCTCGGCGCTTCCCCGTTTGCGATGGCGAAAACCATCGAGATGGACGTCAACGGCCTGGTCTGCGGGTTCTGCGCCCAGGGCATCGAGAAAACGCTGAAGGGCCTTCCCGCCACCGAAGGCGTTTTCGTCAACCTCGAGCACCACCTCGTCGCGGTGAAACTGAAGGACGGCGCCGACATCGACGATGCGGGCCTGCGCAAGGCACTCAAGGATTCCGGCTACACCGTGGTCGCGATCCATCGCACCGAACACTCGCTCGACGAAATCCGCCAGCAGGTGAAGCGCGGTGACTGACGCGATCGATGCGCAGGCGCCGCTGCGCCGCAACCTGGGCGTGGCCCTGCTGACCCTCCTCGCCAGCGGCGGCACGCTGGTGTGCTGCGTGCTACCCGCGGTGATGGTGGCGCTGGGCGCGGGTGCGGCCCTGGCGGGACTGGTGACCGCGGTACCGCAACTGGTGTGGTTGTCGGAGCACAAGGCCGCCGTGTTCGGACTGGCCTTCGCCCTGCCGATGCTGTCGGGGGCGATGGTGTGGCGGGCACGCACCTTGCCGTGCCCCGCCGATCCCGCACTGGCCCTGGCGTGCATGCGGTTGCGGCGCGCCGGCCTGGTGCTGTGGTCCGTCGCCACGGCGTGCACCACACTGGGCGCTGTGTTTGCGTTTGTACTGCCCGCGTTGCAATGAGTCACGGAGGGCGGCGCCACGCCGCCCTCCTCCCATCCACCGGAGATCCGAATGACCGCCGTGCAATTGCAAAGCCTTCTGACCTGCCCGCACTGCGGGCACCAGAGCCTGGAAACCATGCCGACCGAGGCATGCCTGTTCTTCCACACCTGCGCCGCGTGCGGCGAAACCCTCAGCCCGAAAGCGGGCGACTGCTGCGTGTTCTGCTCATACGGCAGCGTGCCGTGCCCACCGATCCAGCAGCAAGGCTCGTGCGGAAGCTGCGGAGCGCCTGGTTGAAATGACGCGCGAATGCAGGCGGTTCGTTTCCAAGAGACCTGACTCCGGTTAGCCCACAGCGCCGAATCGAATAGCCCGCTAGAACCCAGACTCCACACCGCACCACTGGTCTTCGCACGGCACGCCGTCATGGTCGCCATCCATCTCGGTGGCCGGGCAGTGCTGGATGAAGTACGTGGCCTCAGCGCATGAGGTCATTTGGGGACAGCGCGTGCGGCCGTCGCAGCGAGACCAGTCGACTGCAGTGGACTTGGCCGGAGCGGAGAACTCCACAGGAGCGGCGGTCTGTCGCGACGTGACCGTGGAATACCCATACACGCCGATCGCTCCGACGATCAGCAGTCCAATCACCGCTCCTATCGGGCCGGGCGTGCTCGCGGGCAACTCCCTGCCACGTGCTCTGCGCATAGGGGCTGACCGCCCAGGTCGCTGGATGCGAACCGCGCGCTGCTTGCCGTCGTTACCCGGCTCGACCTCAAAAGACACCAGCTCGCCAATGCGTGGGCGGATGCCATCGCGCGGAAAGGCGGAGATGTGGACGAAGAGTTCATCACTCCCTTGCGCGGGAGTGATGAATCCAAAACCACGGTCGTCATTCCACTTGGACAGGTTGCCGTGAACTCGCATGTGGTTACCTGATTCTTCACCTTGAAGAGTCGTGCTACCGCAGGTTGGCTCGCCCTTGTTGAGCGCGTCCGGAAAGCAGTTTTCACATTAATCGTAGATGGATCCGCGAGCGCCAAAAGCGATGGCGTTCAGCCGTCCGTGAATCGCCTCCGGCTGGAGGACAAGTCGGTTGTCGCCTATTCGATAGCGCCAGCAGCCTACTGTGCCGCCGCCACCGAGCCGCGCAGCTTGTCGGCGGCGTCCCAGAGGGTGCGTTTGAATTCTTCGTTGGTCATCAATTCAGTTCCAATGTGCAAGGTCAGGCAGGTGAAGTCTCGTCGGCTTGCGCCACCAGCACGCCGCCGTGGGTAACCAGTTTGTCATCGAGTAGCAGCGCGTCTACCTGACCTTCGATGCTGTCGCGCAACTGCTGACTGGTCGCCAGGAAACCCAGCAGCCGCGAAACGGCCGTGGCCACTTCTTCGCGGCGCATGCCGTGGGACTCGCGAACCAGTACCAGAATCGCCCCGCGTACTTCTTGCGGGGGCAGCAGCTCGGGCTTTCTCAAGGTCCGGGATGCCGCCTGCGAACGGTCGCGCAAACGGATCGGGCTGCCCTTGATGTGGTAGCAGCTATCCTCAACCTCCAGCTCGCCCTTCCGCATGGCGTACTTGAGCGCGTCCAAGACCGCGCCCTGTATGCGGGAACCAGCGCGGCCCAGCCCCCAAAGGTCACGCACTCGAGCCACGATTTCTTCCTCGTGGATGGGGCCTTCGGCTTCGATGATCTGCTCCACGGTGAAGGCCATGCTGCCGACGGAGACTTCGTGCGGCTGCAGATCGCGACTACCCGGCTTGAAGCTAGCCTCGCGATACGGCTCGCTGAGTCTTGGCAGGTCCTCGCGCCGGGCGCTTTGGCGCTGCACTGCAGGCTCGGGGGGCAGAGGCAAGGATGGCTGCGCTGGTTCAACGGCAGCCCGCAGCGGGCGCCCGCTCTTCGCGGCGGCAATCGCGTTGAGCAGGCGATCGAGCTCGGCCTGGGGGCGCTGGAACCAATCGGTGCTCCAGATGCGGTGGATGGCCCAGCCGTGGGTCTCCAGGATGTCCTGACGCAAGCGGTCGCGGTCGCGGGCTGAAGGTGCGGAGTGATACGTCGCGCCATCGCACTCGATGCCGAGCAGGTAGCGGCCCGGCACATCGGGATCGATGATCGCCAGGTCGATGAAGAAGCCCGCGACGCCGACCTGGTTATCCAACTGGAAGCCGTGACGCGCCAAGGCGTCCTGCACCGCCTCCTCGAACGGGGAGTCCGCGCCACGCCCGGAGAACAGTGGAACACCCAGCTCGCCGCATTCCGCGTACTTGAGGAACGTCTTGAGCGCCACGACACCCAGCCGGGTGCGCTCGTCGAGGCGGATATCGTCGGCGACGATGCTGGAGAAAACCTCGCAGCGCTCGCGTGCGCGGGTGATCAGCACATTAAGGCGGCGATGGCCGCCGTCGGCATTGAGCGGGCCGAAGTTCTGGTACAGCTTGTCGTCGCCCTTGGCGCGGCCATAGCCGATCGAAATGAAGATGACATCGCGCTCGTCGCCCTGGATGTTTTCCAGGTTCTTGACGAAGAAGGGCTCATGCGGATGGCGGGCGATGTACTGCTCCAGCTCAGGATGCTGCCGCCGCGCCAGTTCGATCTCGTCGCTGATGGCCTGCCGCTGGCGCACCGACATCGCGCCGACGCCAAGGGTCAGGTGTGGGTGATTGCGGGCGTGATCGACCACGGCCTGGGCAATTGCCACCGCCTCCACGTGGTTCTTGTAGGTGTTGCCACGATCGAATCTGCCTTCCGGGAAGTGGTGGAAGCGCAGCCCCAAATGGCGGCGTTCGCGATCCGGGCTGGGCACGATGAACAGTTCGCCCTTGTAGAACTCCTTGTTGGATACGGCGATCAGCGATTCGTGGCGGCTGCGGTAGTGCCACTGCAGCATCCGCTGGGGCAGACCTTTGGCCGCACACAGCGAGAGCACACTCTCCAGGTCCTTCGCCTGCGCCCCTTCCTCCAGCTCGTCCAGCTCATCGCCACCGACGATGCGCGAGAAGAACGATGTCGGCGGCAGCTGCTTGTCGTCGCCGACCACCACGATCTGACGACAACGGGCGATCGCACCGAGCGCATCCACCGGCTCCACCTGACTGGCCTCGTCGATCACCAGCAGGTCGAACTCGATGGCGCCTGGTTCCAGGAACTGCGCGACCGACAGCGGGCTCATCATGAAAACCGGCTTGATCGCTTGGATCGGCGAACCACACAGCCGGAACAGCTTGCGCAGGGCCATGTGCCCGCGCTTGCGCGCGATCTCACTGCGCAGCGTGCCGACAGTGCCGCCTGCTGCCCGGGGAATGTCCTGGTAGTGGGCCTCTGCCGCCTCGACCTGCGCAATGGCCAGCCTGCGCCGATCCGCCTCACGGAACTGCTCGATCAGCTGCTCGTGCCTGCGACCATCGAAGTTCGCCAACTCCGGGTACTGCTTGGTGACCTCGTCCAGTGCCTGCAGGTAGAACGCAGTCCAGAACGAATCCACTGCGACAGTCCGGGCGGACGGGTCGCCTGCGATCGTCGCGGCGACCTCAGCAAGGCCGAGTGCATCAACACGGCGCATGACCTCGGCATATGCCAGCCAGACCATCAGGCCATCGACATCCCTCGGCCACGTCGCTGCACGCTGGGCGAGCTCTCCAAGGCCCACTTGCTCCACGGCGCGACCGTTAAAGGCTGCGACCGCATCCAGCCTCAGCGCCGCTGCGATCCTGGCGAACTCGTCGCGACAGGCAGACAGCGCGACCCGCGCGTAGGCGGCGAGATCGGCCAGCGGGCTGCGCTGTGCGACGCTCGAAGCCAGCTGCCGCAGGTCGACGCCGGGCACGGCGTTGGACTGCTGCTCCACCCACGCCAGGATCGATTCCGCCAGATCCCAGTCCGTGGCGCGCTCGCGCCATACCGAACCGAACGCGGCTCTTGCCGTGGGCGATGCAGTGGCCAGAACCTGCTGCGCCTTGTGGCCAGCGATCAGGTCGTCGAGAAGGCCAAGGCGATCCGAATACGCCTTGGGAATGTCGCCTTTGGCGATGCCTCGCAGCTGACCCAAGGCCTGACGGTAGGGCCCATTAAGCCATCGCAGCCAACCGCGCCCGTGAGCGGCGATGGTCTGGCGCTGCGGCAACCAGTCCGAGTCCCAGGCGGAATCGAGCACCTGTGTGTCGCGGCGGGCGTGCGCATCGGCCAGGAGCCGGCCTTTGCGGATCGCTTCCTTCAGGGCGTCGATGCCCGCAGACCAGACGCCTGAGCTGATGGTGGCCCGATCGAATTCCGGCGCCTGCGCCAGCTTCTCGCCGATCGCGCATTGCTGGGCCATCGCACCGAGCGTGGAGGGGGCGGGCAGACCGAGGCCTTGCGACAGGGCCGCCGCCGTAACTACCGCCTTGTCCATTGCGGGCGCGAGGCTGCTGGTAGCCGCGACAAGGTCTTCCGCTGTGTGACGCATGACCGGCGGGTGCTGGACGCCGCGCCAGGCACTGGTGGCGGGGTCACCGACCTTGGGCAAGTGCTCGCAGAGTTCACGCAATGTATTCGCCCGGACTTCAGCATCCTCCCGCGTCCACTGCCCTGCCTCTGTGAGGCGGTAGCTCGGACGTCCTGTTTTCGGCAGCAACTTCGAAAGCATGCCAACCACGCGGAATGGCGAGAGCCGCGCGGGTCCGGACGGCAGATGCATCCTGCGCGCGTGTTCGTTGAGTTGGCTGCGCAGCATCTCCAGCTGACCCACGGCGCCTGCAACGTCAACGGTTTTCGGCCGGCCGATGGCCAGCGTTCCGCCTAGCTCCTCGAGCACCGCCTTCTTGTTGGACTTGTTGCTGTGCAGCTCCAAGCACAGCGGTCCCAGGTGCACGCTTTCCAGGCGGCGCTTCACCACCTCAAGCGCGGCCATCTTCTCGGCAACGAACAGCACCTTCTTGCCATCGGTCACCGCAGATGCGATCAGGTTGGCGATGGTCTGGGACTTGCCCGTTCCGGGTGGCCCCTGGATTACCAGGTTCTGGCCACGGCGGACCGCCTCGATGGCCAGCGCCTGCGAACTGTCGCAGTCCATGATGTGTTTCAGCTGCGCCGCCGGAATCAGTGCATCCAGCTCCGATGCGGTGCCGGGCAGGCCGACGTCGTGCACCTCAAAGCCTTCTCCCAGTAGCCCCGCGACCAGTACGTTCTCGTCGATCGCCTTACCCTCCGGCCACTTGGCTGGATCGAGGTCCAGGAACATCAGCAGCTTGGCAAACGAGAAGAAGCCCAACTGGATGGCATCGTCGATGACTTGCCAGTCCGCCTGCGCTTCGACTGCAGCGCGAATGGCATCAAAGTACGCACGCAGATCGAACTCTTCGGCCTCCGGAAACCTCGGCAGATCGATACCGAAATCGACGCGCATCTTTTCCCGAAGCGAGAGATTCTCCTGCGGGTCTTCCTCGTTCCACTTCAGGTAGAACCGATCTTTTGCGCTCTTGCGTTCCAGCGTAACCGGGAGCAACAGCAGGGGTGCCTGGCGAAACTCATCTGAGCCTGCGCGCTCTCGGTAGCTCAACTGCCCCATGGCCAGATACAGGACATTGACGCCTTGCTCCTCCAGCATGGTGCGGGCTTCGTAGAAGATCTCCAGGAGCCGCTTCTGGAGGTGCTCCGACTTCAACTTGGTTTGGAGCTTCAGGTCGGTGTGCCGTGCCGCGATGATCAATCCATCGCTGTCGTCGCCTTCCGGCTGTGCCAGCACGATCTGATGGTCGTCGATGAGCAGATCGTCGGGAGTGAGCTCTTCGCCTTCGGCGCTGTTGGGTAGAGGAGCAAAGCTGAGCGACTTCTTGTTAAGCAGCAGCGACACGATCTGTTCGCTGAGTTCATCGTGCACGACGATCGAGCGGTTCGACGGCTTCTTCGGCAGGTTCAGCAGCCGGTTGCGATACGTCAGGTCCAGCAGCACGCGGCGCTGCGTTTGAAGCAATTCTTTGATCGTCAACATTCCAAGCTCCTGACCATCAGGGCCGGCGCGTCCTGTGCGCCTTGACGACCTTCCTTGGCTAGCTCCTCGTGGGGTTTCTTCAGCGGGTGCGGCGGGTTGCCATATCACTCGGCGGGTATTCCGTCCTGATAGTCACCTCGGACCGATACCTCAAATGCAAGCACTTGGCGACTTGCGTCGCCAGCGAATGCATGCATCCGGGCAACGGCGGCGTCGAGCTCCCGTGCGCTGCGGGATCCCCGCGCAAGGAATACCTCGCACAGCGACTGGTAGTAAGCCAAGGTCCCTTCGCGGGCGCCGGTAAAACGTGCAAACACTTTCACGCCAACATCGGGATTTTCCAGGTCTGCCACGATCGCCAGCGCGTTGTGCAATTTGTCGCACCCGGATACCAACAACACCTCGTCGTCGGCCTCGGCCAAATGCTTCAAGTAGTCGCGTTTGCGCCGCAACCAGTCGGCCTGCTTCGCTTCGGCCGTGGTGTTCTCGCTTTTACCTTCCGCAGTGCCGTCGGTGCAGGCGCGGACGATGCGGGCAACGGTGTCACCGAACTGGGCGCGGATGATGGCCTCGTGCGCCTCGCCGCAGTCCTCGATGCAGTCGTGGAGCAGGCCGGCGATGGCCTGGTCCTCGCTGCCGCCGTGCTCGATCACCAGGGTGGCGACGCCGAGCAGGTGGGTGAGGTACGGGATCGCCGTGCCCTTGCGCACCTGCCCGGTATGGGCGATGCGGGCGTAATCGACGGCGCGAGCGAAGCGCTCGGTGAGTGCGGTCATGTGGCCCCCCCGCCACGATTCCGGAAGGGAGATCATGCCCGGTGTTGGTCGCATGCGGGGAGATTCATGTGCGATCGCTGCGAAATCGGGCGGAAGCGGGCAAGTCGCGGGGTTTTTGGAGCCGGACGCAGGCGCTGGGCTCCGGGCCCCCATGTTCAAGCGGGTGCGCGCGTTGGGGATCGGCTGCGCGGGCGCAGCCCGCTGGGTCTGCCTGTGGGGCTCACAGGCTTGCGCGTGGAGGGAAAAGGTGCGTGCACACACGTGTGGACCTGCGTGGTCAGGCGCGTTGACTGCGCGGACGCAGGTGCCGGGGTGCGTTGGCGGAGGCATCCGGGTGCGCGCGCACAGGTGTATCGCTGCGCACGACCCCACGCGAGGTCCGACCGCGGAGCTGTCGGGGTGCGCGCGCAGGCACCGGGACGTGGATTCGCACGCGCCCGCACCTGCGCGCTTGAAGCCCCCGGGGTGCGCACGCTGGCGCGGCAGGGCCATGGTGGCCCTGCAACGGAGTTCCATCACGCATTACAAGGAAGGAGCAAGGAATGGCACAGAACTTTGCAGCTACGCATCCGAGCAACGAGCAGTGGGCCGCGGTGGATGCGGCGATCGACCAGCTGACGGCGGCGCTGGAACCGGCCCTGGTCGCGCTGTCGACGGACCAGCGGCAGCGGGTGGTGAAGATGGGCGACGGGTCGGAGGCGTTCTGCCGCACGGCGCTGGATGTGATCGCGCAGAACGCGGGGCTGATGCCGCGCAATTTCGATATCGACGAGATGCGGCGCGATCTGGCCTCGCACGATGCGCTCAATGCGCGCGTGGTGCGGCTGACGCGGTTGCTGGAGAAGGCGCACCACACCGACATGGCGCTGGGCAGCGATGCGATGGTGGCGGCGCTGGAGGGGTATGCGTTCCTCAAGACCGCCGGCAAGCATGAGGGCGTGGATGCGTTGAAGAAGCTGCTGGGCAAGCGCTTCGATAACGGCGGACGCAAGGCGGATACGCCGGCGCCGGCCGTGGTGTGACGGTCTAGCTGATGGAGAAAAGGCCCCGTTGGGGCCTTTTCTTTTTGGGGTGCTGGTGAGGGCAGGAGCGCCCCTCATCCGGCGCTGCGCGCCACCTTCTCCCCGCGCGGCGGGGAGAAGGGATGCATGGCTGGAGAAGGAATCGTGGCGGGCGGGGACAAGGAATACGTGGCGGGCAGCCCCGGGGACGTTCCCACGCCCCCACCCATGCGGGTAATCCCGGTCTTCACGTGCGTCATGGCTTACTGAATGCGCCCCGCCAGCAGGAGCTGCCGTCATGCCGCATTGCACGGTCCGCTACAACGTACGCCTCAAGCCCAAGGTAGCCGACGCCCCGGCGATGGACGCCATCGGCATCTTCTGCGAGGAACGCGAACCCGATTGGATGGGCGACCCCGGTGCCCTGACATGGCGGTGCCTGACCACGTTCGACGGGCCGACCGGCTATTCCCTCAAAGAGATGGTGACCCGCAAGCGCGAATGGGAGATGGTCGTGCGCGAGCGGATTGGGCCGCTGGTGTGGGATAGCTGAAGGGCTTTATCGCGCGCAAAAAAAGGCCCCGCTCTGGCGGGGCTTTTTGTTGCGGGGTGGGCGGCCTGAGCGTGCCGCGCTCGTGCCACACCTTGGTCCCACGCGGCGGGCCGACCACCGGGCTTCTGTCAAGCGCGCGCTCCGCGTATAACCGGCGCGTTCTGGCAACCGCTTCATCCTGGGCTGCGTAACGGCTGCGTCGTGTGGAAAGGAGGATGCATGAGCCGCTTGCTGGTGGTGCGGGTAGTGGTCACGGTGCTGGTGGTGGGGCTGTGGGTTGCATCGCTGTTGGCAGGGCTCGGCGGGACGTTCCGGTTTAACGGCGCCGCCGTGGCTGGCAATCCCTATGTCGGCGCGATCGAGCCGGATGCCGCCTACCGGTTGCCCTTGCCGCCGGGTTTGATGCAGGGAGATCTGCTCGACCAGCGCGCGCTTTCCGTTGACGATCGCGTCGCGATGATGGGAATCCCCAAGGTGGGGAGCAAAGTGCAGCTGACGCTGCAACGCAACGAGGAAAAGCGAACCGTCACGGTCGTTGCCGTTCCCATACCGCCACTGCGCCCATTTGAGAGGGCCCAGATAGCGGTCGAGTTGCTCTTTGCCATCCTGGGCCTCGCCCTGCTCTGGCGCGGCCGGGATTGGACGGCATGGGGACTGGCCATGTTCGCCCTGGGCTGGGGGACAAAAGACGCGGTGCTGGCCTTTCCTGGCGCCCAGGGCATCGCCCACGCATTCGCCGTCATGGCGCTGAGGGCGACGCGGGACCTGGGGCTCTATGTGGCTGCTCGGCACCTGGGCGGGCCTACCCTGCCACGCCGGGTGGCAAGCATATCGCTGTGGACGATGCTGACCGCTGCCGTCGCCAGCGGCCTGGCGCGATTCGTCAACTACCTGGGCTGGATATACACGGGTCGCTTCACCGACGCGCTCATCACTGCCGGCTCCCAACTCGCCGTCACCGGCACCGTCATCTGCGTACTGACGCTGGCCAGTGGCTACCGCCATGGGGACGATTCGCGTCGTCTCCGCATCCGCTGGATTCTGGTCGCCGCGCTGCTGCAGGCGTCGGGATGGGCGATCTCGCCGGTCTCCGAGTACCCGGGTGCCGGGAAACAGCTGGCCATTGCCGTGCTAAGCGTTTCGGCGGCGGCCTGCTACGCCTACGCCGTGCTGCGCCACAAGCTGGTCGACCTCTCCTTCGTCATCAGCCGCACGCTGGTCTATGGCGCGGTGGTCGCGCTCGTCGTCGGCATGTTTGCGATCATCGAGCATGCGGTCGCGACGAAGGCGATGGGCGAGGAAGCGGGGCTAGTACTACATCTGGTCGTGCCGCTGGTGCTGGGCGTGATGCTGCACCAGGTGCGCGCGCGCATCGAGCATGTGGTCGAACGGTTGTTTTTCCGCCGCCAGTTCGCGGCGGAGCAGGCGCTACGGCGGCTGGCGCACGAGAGCGCGTACATGGAACAGGCCGAGCGGCTGGTCGAACGAACGCTTGGCGACATCATCACGCACCTGCGTCCTGCCCGCGTGGCGATCTACCGGCGCGTGGACGACGGTTATGTGCGCTCGGGACAGCAAGGCGGGCCGGACTGGCCGCTGCATGTAGCGGCGGATGATCCGGTCTTCGTCGCCCTTCGCTCCGCGCCGGACGAACAGGATCTGACGGAACGGGCCAGTGCGCTGGGGAGCAGCGGCATGGCATTTCCCATGTCGATGGCGGGACGGTTGCAGGGCGCGCTGGTGTGCGGTGAGCGCACCGAGCACTACACGCCGGATGAGCGCCGGGTATTGATGCGGGTCGCGCATGACGTGGGCGCCGCGCTGTACTCGCTGAAGGCGCGCGAGAACGAGCGGCTGCTGGATGGGTTGGCGCAGGGCACGCTGTCCGTGCAGGAGTTGCGGCAACAAGGCACGCGCCTCGTGCAACCGCCGGCTGTGTTGGAGCGCGCGGACGCGGACGGGTTTGCCGTGGATGCTCCCGATGACGCACCGCCGGCTACGGCGTGACCAAATTGGCAATGCCGGCAGAACGCCCCGCGGATCGCAGCCTTTCTCTTGTTGGCTTCCATCGGGGTCATGTTGCTAGCGCCCAGCGTTCAAAACGCCGCTGCCTACGACGAAAAAGACCCCGCAAACGCGGGGCTTTTTGTTGCGGGGTGGGGAGCAAGAGCGCCCCTCTTCCGCCCTGCGGGCACCTTCTCCCCGCATTGCGGGGAGAAGGGAGAGGCTGCGGGAGAAGGGGGAGCTGCGGGCTTACTGCTTCGTGGGCGCGGGCGTCGGCACGCTGCCCGGCGGGAAGGTGGCGAACATCTGCTGCACGGCGGTGTAGATGTCGGCGGTCTGGCGGGCGGGATCGCGGTGCACGGTGCTTTCGGCGCTGCCGCGCCAGATCGCACGCTTGGTGCGGGCGTCGAACATGTCGACGTTCAGGGTGCCGACGGTGTAGGCGCGCACGGTGGAGTTGTTCCAGCCGTAACCGGCACCCCAATAGCCGCCGTGGCCCCAGCAACAGCCACCCCAGCCCCAGCCACCCCAGCCCCAGAACGGGTCGTAGTAGGTGTCGATGTCGTATTCCTGGCGGCTGTCGACGCTGGCGGCGACGACGACGTCGCTGCTGCCACTGGGTGCGCGGCTCCAGCCCTTGGCGCTGAGCTGTGCGTCGATGGCGTTGATGATGCGCTGCTGCATCAGCGGCGCGGCGCGCTCGGCCTTTTCTTCCTGCCAGCTGTAGGTGCGGTACTGGCCGAACTGCGCGGACGGATCGAAATCGGTATAGACCACGGGTGTGGTCGCGCACGCGGCCAGGCCGAGGGCCATGGAGGCGGCGATCGCGACGAGCATGCGGTTCATGGCGGTGCTCCGGCGGGCGAGAACTTGATGGTACGCCCGCATGGCGCGGGCGGAATCCCATTCCGGCCGAAACGGCCGTGCCGTTGTAAACCGGTCAGGAAGCTCGCGCACGACGGTTCGCCCTGTCTTCACCGCGCGCTATCGAAAGTGGATGCCTCTTTTGGGAGGTTCCGTTCATGGCTTCATCGTGTCCACTGTTTCGCTCCGGCGGCCATCCTTGCGGGCGCGTCCGGCCATTGCGACGGAGACGGCCTTGAACCCGTCGACGCTTCCGCCGGCGCTGGAGTCCATGGCCGGGGTGGTCGCCAACCCGGCCATGGCAGATGCGGGCCGTGCGTCCGACGGCGTCCCGCATGCGGTGCTCTTCGACGCCGACGGCACCGATCGCGAAGTAGCCATCGAAGGGATCGACCTGGAGGCGCTGTCGGAACGGCAGCTGCTGTGGATCGACGTGCGCGGCGCCGAGGCCGCGGCCTGCCTGGAGAAGCTGGGCCTGGCAGCGGCGGTGCGCTGCCTCGAGGAAGGCAATGGCAAACCGCGCCTGCAGAACTTCGGCGAGTGGTTCGTCATCCAGGTGGTGGCAGTGGCGGACGCGGCGCGGATGGAGTTTCCCGGCCAGGCCATCACGCTGGTCGTGGGCCGCAACTTCGTGGTGACGGTGCACCGCGAGCCGCTCGCCTACCTGGAGCAGCTGCGCGATCGCGAGCGCGCCGACACGCGGCTGGGCGTGCTCAGTGCGGAGAGTTTCACGGCGTCGGTGCTGGACTGGCAGATGACGACGTACTTCGATGCCGTCGCGGCACTGGAGAGCGAGGTGGACCACTTGGAAGTCGAGCTGCTGACGCGCCCCATCCACCGTGAGCACGTACCCGAACTCGCGGTGTTGCGACGCGCCGCCTCGCGCCTGCGGCAGCTGCTGGCGCCGCATCGCATCGTCTACAGCGCGATGGCGCGTCCGGACTTCCGCCCGGATGCGGGCGAGGATGTCGAGGCGTTGCTGCACGGCTTGAACGAGCGCTTCGAGCGCGCAATGGCTGCGGTGGAGACGGCGCGCGCGCTGGTGATCGGCAGCTTCGAACTGTTCGCCACGCGTACGGCGCAGCGCACCAACGAGACGATGCGGGTGCTGACCTTCGTCACCGTGCTGCTGGGGACGCTGGCGGTGCTGGCGGGGGTGCTGGGGATGAATTTCGAGGCGCCGATCTTTCGCAGCGGGGAGCGCGGATTCCTGATCACGATCGCGCTGATGGTGGCGCTGGTGATCGTCGCGCTGGTGGTGGGGCGGTGGCGGCGCTGGTGGTAAGAGCGGCCCTCATCCGCCCTTCGGGCACCTTCTCCCCGCCATGCGGGGAGAAGGAGTGCGGGTTGTGGTTCGTGCGAGAGAGCCCCTCATCCGCCCTGCCCTCATCCGCCCTTCCCTCAACGGCTGCGCCGTTTCGACCTTCTCCCCGCGATGCGGGGAGAAGGAGGCTTATCCGGTCGGCACTCCACTGCTCTGCTCTCCACTGCCCGATCATTGCGCGACGCGCTTTCGTCCGCCGGCGGTCTGCTTCCCTCGCCCCGCTTGCGGGGAGATGGACAGCGTTGCGGAGCAACGCAGGGTGAGGGGACGTGCAGCGCGGCGACGATCGCATCCAGCACCTGCGCCGTCCTGAGCAGGACGTCATCGTTCCAGAAGCGCGCGACGCGATAACCCAGCCGCTGCAGCGCGCGCGTGCGATGGCCATCCTCAGCCGCGAACGCCAAGTGCTGGCTTCCATCCAGTTCGACCACGAGCCTGCGCTCTGGACAGGCGAAGTCCGCGAAGTACGGACCGATCGGATGCTGGCGCCGGAACTTGAAGCCCTGCAGTTGGCGATTGCGCAGGAACCGCCAGAGGTGGCGTTCGGCTTCGGTCTGTTCGCGCCGCAGGATGCGCGCGCGGGTGGTGTCGCGTTTGCCGCGCATCATTGGAGTCCTTGGGAGCGGACATCGTCCCGTGCTCCGTGCGCAGCGCCTGTCAGCCGGGATGCCGGGGGCGGGTCGGAAAATGCCGCGGGGCGGGTGGGCAATGGTGGAAGCGCCCCTCATCCGCCCTCCCCTCAACGGCTCCGCCGTTTCGACCTTCTCCCCGCCATGCGGGGAGAAGAGAGATCGGCATGCGGAAAGGGGGTTGGCGCGTTTGGGAATTCGCGTGCGTTTGCTAGGCTCCCGCCAAACCCCCGGGGGACGCATGGCGGCCAACCATCATTCGCAGTTCGACTTGCTGCGGCAGCGACGTTTCCTGCCGTTCTTCCTGACCCAGTCGCTGGGTGCGTTCAACGACAACGTCTACCGGCTGGCGATCATCGGCCTGCTCGGCTACCTCGCCGTCAGCCCGGAGGACAAGACGCTCTACACCAACCTGGCGCCGGCGATCTTCATCCTGCCCTACTTCCTGTTCTCGGCCACGGCGGGGCAGATCGCGGAGAAGCTGGAGAAGTCGAAGCTGATCCGCATCACGACCACCATGGAAATCGTGATCATGTCGTTCGCGGCGATCGGCTTTCTCACCCAGAACATGGTCGTGCTGCTGATCGCGCTGTTCGCGACCGGCATGCAGTCGACGCTGTTCGGGCCGGTGAAGTATTCGATCCTGCCGTCGGTGCTCAGGCCGGAGGAACTCACCGGCGGCAACGGCTTGGTGGAGATGGGCACGTCCATCTCGATCCTGGCGGGGATGCTGTTCGGCGGGCTGATCTTCCAGGTGTCCGGCGCGCACGGGCCGGCGGTGGCGGCGGTCGCCATCGTGCTGCTGGCGATCACCGGCAACGTGGTCAGCCGCTTCATCCCGCGCGCGGAAGCCGGCGCGCCGGAGCTGAAGATCAACTGGAATCCGATCCCCGAGTCGCTGGCGATCATGCGCCTGACGCGCAAGCAGGAAGGCGTGCGCAATTCGGTGCTGGGGGTGTCGTGGTTCTGGTTCTTCGGCACGGTGGTCACGTCCAACCTGCCGACCTACGCGGAACTGCACCTGGGCGCGCCGCGGGACGACGCGACCATCTACATCCTGGCGCTGGCGTTGTTCTCGATCGGCACCGGCGTGGGCTCGCTGCTGTGCGAGAAGCTGTCGGCGCGCACGGTCGAAATCGGCCTGGTGCCGATGGGCGCGATCGGCATGACCGGCTTCCTGCTCGACCTGTACTTCGCGCGCAGCGGTCTGGCGCCGGTGACGGGGCTGGATGCGGGCGGCTTCCTGCGCCAGCCGGGGGCGTGGCGGATCGTGATGGACCTGGTCGGCATCGGCCTGTTCGCCGGCTTCTTCCTGGTGCCGCTGTTCGCGCTGATCCAGAGCCGCACGCCCAAGGGCGAGCTGTCGCGCGTGATCGCGGGCGTGAACATCCAGAACGCGTTCTTCATCGTGCTGGCGGCAGGCGTGGGGATCGCGGCGCAGCGGCTGCTGCACTGGTCGATTCCGCAACTGTTCCTGGCGCTGGCGATCGCCAATGCGCTGGTGGCGATCTGGATCTTCACGATCGTGCCCGAGTTCGCGATGCGCTTCGTCAGCTGGTTGCTGGTGCGCACGCTGTACCGGCTGAAGCTGCACGGCATCGAGAAGCACGTGCCGGACGAAGGCGCGGGGCTGATCGTGTGCAACCACGTCAGCTACATGGACGCGCTGATCCTGGCGGCGAGCATTCCGCGGCCGGTGCGCTTCGTCATGTATTACAAGATCTTCAACATTCCGGTGATGAGCTGGATCTTCCGCACCGCCAGGGCGATCCCGATCGCCGGTGCGCGCGAGAACCCCGAGGTGATGCAGCGCGCGTTCGACGAGATCGATGCGGCGCTGGCGAATGGGGAACTGGTGGGGATCTTTCCCGAGGGCGCGTTGACCCGGGATGGCGAGATCGCGAAGTTCAAGTCGGGCGTGGAGAAGATCCTCGAGCGCCATCCGGTGCCGGTGATCCCGATGGCATTGCGCGGGATGTGGTCGAGCATGTGGAGTCATCGCGACAGTCGCCTGGGGCGGATGCGCGTGCCGCGGCGCTTTCGTGCGCATGTAGAGGTGGCGGCGGATGCGGCGATCGATCCGTTCCTGACCACTGCCGAATCGCTGCAGGCGACGGTGCGGGAGTTGCGGGGGGATACGGCGTGAGGGGTGTGGGGCGGGGCGAATAGTTGCGGTTTTCGCAACGGCTGGAAGCACCCCTCATATGCCTGCTGGCATCTTCTCCCCGCGGTGCGGGGGGAGAAGCTTTGCACTCGTGGAAAGTGGCCGCGAAGAGCACCCCTCATCTGCCCTTCGGGCATCTTCTCCCCGCGGTGCGGGGAGAAGGCTGCGCATTCGGTGAAGGTCGCAATGCGGCATGCACAGCCGCCGTTTCGCGATGACGCTGGCAAGGAGCCGCTGCTAGGATGCCGCCAGGGCCATCGGCCTGCTGGGGATCCATCCTTCATCACTTAGGGGAAGAGTAATGAGCGCACCGCCGTCATTTCCGCCGGAACAGCCGCAGCAGTACGGGCCAATTCCCAACTACCTGGTCTGGGCGATCCTGATCACCATCGTCGCCTTCTGCGTCTGTTGCGTCGTCGGCGCGATTCCGGGGGTGGTCGCGATCGTGTTCGCCTCGCAGGTCAACAGCAAGCTCGGCGCCGGTGACCGCGCCGGTGCCGAGGACGCATCGAAGAAGGCCAAGCTGTGGTGCTGGATCACCACCGGGCTGGTCATCTTCGGCCTGCTCATGAATGTCGGAATGCGCATGGCTGGCTACAACAACCAGTACTGGCAGAACTACATCGAGCAGATGGAGCAGCGTCACTGATCCTGGCGCATGCGCACCGTGCCGCAACGACCCGGATTGTCCCACCCGGCGATGGCCGCGATCGCGGCCGTCGCGCTGGGCATGGCGATCGCGGGGATCTGGTTGCTGCGCACGTTTGATCCGAACGCGACGGGAAGCCTGTTCCCGTCGTGTCCGTTCCACGCCCTGACCGGGTGGTACTGCCCCGGCTGCGGCATCACCCGCGCGCTGCACGCGCTGGTGCATTTCGATGTGGCGCGCGCGCTGGCGATGAATGCGCTGGTGGTGCTGGGTCTGCCGCTGCTCGCGGTGATGGCACTGCAGGGGCTGACGCAGCGCGCGTTGCTGCCGCGGGTGCTGGCGCGCGTGGCATTCGATGGCCGCGCCTGGATCGTGGTGTTGCTGGTGTTCGGCGTGGTGCGCAACCTGCCGGGCTTCGCGTGGCTGGCCCCGGGCGGGCTGCTGTAGCGCCGCGACCTCCTCAACATGCGGTTATGTTCGACGCGCCGCAGCGCGCGGGAAAGCCGAAGTGCGGATTCAACGGCGCCGCAGAGCAACAACCCGCAGCCAGACGCCGCAACGCGCGGCGGCGCGGTGCATCGCCATTACCTGGAATCGCCGCGGCGCCTACGCGACGTAGCCGGCGATCACGAACAGTGCGAGCACGGCCAGCCACACCAGCAGGCTGCGCCAGACCAGGCTCATGGCGTCGCGCAGTTCCGGCAGTTCGGCGGCGGTGGCGATCGTGGCGACGGGTGCCGCGCCGGTAGTGGCGGCGTCCACGCCGTCACCGTAGTCGGCGGCTTCCTCTGCCAGTTCGCTGCGCACGCTGGCGCGACCCGCGGCATCGAGGAAGTGGTGGTCGATCGTGAACGACGCGCCGCCGTTCTCGCGCCAGGCGCCGAGCACGGTGTCGAAGTTGCCGACCAGCGCGAGCGAGAGGGTGAGCAGCTGCGCGACCGGCCAGTCGAGCAGTTTCAGCAGGGTGCGTGCGCCGGTCGCGGTCTCGTGCGGCAGCTTGCGCGCGAAGCTGCCCTCGCAGGCAAGCACGGTCAGGCGGTACAGCATCGCGCCCCAAGGACCGAACACCAGGAACCAGAACAGCACGCCGAACCAGCGCCGCAATGCGTTCTGGAACACGGCGGAAACGATCGCACCACCGTCGAGGATGGAAGGCGCGCCGTCGGGCCACAGCCGCAGCAGCGCTTCGCGGCGCGAGGCGGGATCGGTCGCGTTGGCGATGGCGTCGATGTCGAGGTCGAGGTCGCGCGGACCCCAGGTGTAGAACAGCACGGCGATCGCGAACAGCAGGCCGACCAGGCCGTACAGCGGTTGGTGCAGCGCGACCTGGAACAGGCTCACCGCGAGCACCGGCGGCAGCAGGGCCAGGGATACGCCCCAGCGGCCGCGCCAGAAGCTGCCTTCGGGGAATTGTGCGTCGAGCCAGCCCAGCCAGTGTCCGTACCAGTCGTAGTGGCGCATCGCCGCGGCCAACGACTGCGCGACGTGGCCGATGACCAGCGCGGCGACGACGGCAAGCAGGGTGACGGCCATGACGGGTCCTTTCAGGGGGACGACCGGATTCTAGCCCTCTGCCCAGCGGTCGATCAGCCAACGCGCGATCGACAGGCGCGGCGAGACCAGCAGGCCGGTGCCGTCGTCGCGCGCCGGGTCAGCGTCGCGCGCCTGCGCCTCGCGCACTTCCTCGCGGGTGAACCAGCGCGCGTCCTCGAGTTCGTCGCTGGTGCTGGGCGTGTCCGGATGGGCGTCGGCGACGAAGCCCAGCATCAGCGAGCTCGGGAACGGCCACGGTTGCGAGGCCTGGTAGCGGCACGACTTCACCCGCACGCCGGTTTCCTCCAGCACTTCGCGGGCAACGGCGTGTTCGAGCGATTCGCCGGGTTCGACGAAGCCGGCGATGGTGGAGTAGCGGCGCGCGGGCCAGCCGTTCTGGCGCCCGAGCAGGAGGCGTTCGCCGTCGCTGACGGCGACGATCACGGCGGGATCCGTGCGCGGGTAATGTTCGGCGTGGCATTGCGTGCAGGTGCCGAGCCAGCCGCCGCGCGAGTACGCGAGCGTGCCGCCGCAGACACCGCAGTGGCGATGGCGCTGGCGCCAGTGCTGCACGGCGCGCGCCTGCGCGAACACGGAGGCGTCGAAGTGCGGCCAGTGCGTGGCGGCACTGCGCAGGTCGCAGCGTTCTGGGGCAGCGAACGCGGTGAGGCCGGCGTCGAGCGCGAACCAGCCGGTGCCGTTGTCGTCGACGCCGAGGAACACCGCGGCACCCGGGCCACCAGGACCGGCGCTCAGTTGCGCGCCGGTGGGCGCCAGCAGGCGGCGTTGTTCATCCGCGAAGGCGAGACCGCTGTCGTCGAGCAGCACCACGCGCGCGTCCGGCCACAGATTGGCGAGCGCGTCGTTGTCGTGGCGCAGGTGGTCGGCGCGATCGAGCGCGGCCCGACAGGCATCGGCTTCGACAAAGGCGAACGGGGATGCAGGCATCGGGCAATCCATGGCGCGGGGATGCGGGGATTATCGCTCGTGCCCCCACCCCGACCTCATGCCCCCACCCCGACCCTCCCCCGCTATGCGGGGCAGGGAGTTCTACCGGCTTGCACGCAGCGCGCGGGGCTTGCTCTCCCTGCGCACAGCGCAGGCCTTGCTCCTCCCCTGCGCGCAGCGCGGGGGAGGTTGGGAGGGGGCGGCCCTCCCCCGCTATGCGGGGGAGGGAGCTTCACCGGGATGCCTGGAGCCGCTGCTGCCTACGCGGAGAACGAAGAACCGCAGCCACAGGTGGTCTTGGCGTTCGGGTTGCGGATCACGAACTGCGCGCCGTGCAGGCTTTCGGTGTAGTCGACCTCGGCGCCCATCAGGTACTGCAGGCTGAGCGGATCGACCAGCAGGATGACGCCGTCGGTCTGCACGGCGAGGTCATCCTCGCCCTGCTGTTCGTCGAATTCGAAACCGTACTGGAAGCCGGAACAGCCGCCGCCCTGGATGTAGACGCGCAGCTTGAGCTCGGCATTGCCCTCTTCGGCGATGAGTTCGCGCACCTTGGCCGCTGCGGCAGACGTGAACTGCAGCGGGCGGTCGAGCGACTGGTAATCGGGTGCGGCCGTTGCGGCGGTGGGGATGCTGGAGCTGTTCATGCACTCAGGATGGGGCGCCAGGGCGGGGCATTCAACCCATCATTCGGCAACGGTCTGTCCGCGCTGGGCCTCGGCCCAGGTGAAGGACTGCTCGATCGCGGCGCCCGAACGCGGCTGCAGGCGCACGGTGACCTTGACCGGGGTCAGCCCCGCGGGCAGGAAGATGTCGCCTTCGACCTGCTGGAAGTACTTGAACGAGTACACGATGCCCGGCGCGGTGGCCTGCTGGCGCAGGTCGTTCCAGGCCAGCTTCTGCAGCTTGCCCTCGCGCGTGCCCTCGAGCGTGAGGGTCAGAGTGCCGTCGCTGATCGCGCCGCGGTTGAGATTCTGGGTGAGCGTGCCGATGAAGTGCCAGGCGGGGCCGTTCTGCTGCTGCACCTTCAACGCATGCACGGTCAGGCCGTGGCGCGTGGCGGTAGCGCCCACGAGGCGCTCGTAGAAGGCAACGTCGGCGCGCAGGCCGGCGATCTCCTCGTCGCGGTCCGCGATCGCGCCCTGCAGGTCGCGGTTGGCATCGCGACTGATCTGGTCGGAGCGGCTGAGCGTGGCGACGCGCTGGCGCAGCTGCTCGGTGTCGTCGCGCAACCGCGCCTGCTCACGCTTGAGGCTGCCGATCTCCGCGCGCGGATCGCCCGAGACCGGTGCGAACAGGCGCCACGCACCCCAGCCACCGAATCCGATCGCTATCAAGAAAACGACTGCGCCGACCAGCACGGGCCAGTTTTCGCCGAGCCAGGAAGTCTTCTGACGTTTGTACATGCGGCGAGGGTAACGGCATTGACCGCCGGCAGTATGTGCCGGCGGTTACGACAACGCCACGCTCGCTCAGGCGATGGTCACGTCCGGCGTGATCGGCGTGACGTTGGTCGCGTCCGCCACGGTCACGGTTTCGGAATGGATCAGTCGACCGGTCAGCGTGGAGCCGGCGATCATCTCGATCACCTTGTAGTGCACGTTGCCGTTGACGCGCGCCAGCGGGTGCATCTCGACCAGCTCGCCGTAGGCATCGCCGACCAGCTGCCCATTGATGACGACGTTGGGGGCGCGGACTTCGCCTTCGACCACGCCGGTTTCGGCGATGGTGACCTGGGCGGCTTCGCCATTGCTGGCGATGATCTTGCCGATGACGCGACCTTCGATGTAGAGGCCGCCGGCGAAATGGAAGTCGCCCTGGATGACGACCTGCGGGCCGATCAGGGTGTCGACCTGGCCAGGCGCAACGGTCGACTTCTTGTCTTTCTTGAACATGGTTTTTCCCCAGGTGCTGATGGAGCAAGCCAGGCCGTCCGGGCAGTCGAACGACCGGCGTGGCGCCGTGTGAACCCGCGCCGACCGGGCCATTGGGCCGGACTTGGCGGTATTCCCCTTCCCCTATACTCGGCGCGGAGTCTAGCGGGAGACCCGCCATGTCGGATGCGCACTTGTTCGCAATTGGCGTAGTGCTGGCCTGGCTGGCCGGTATTCGCGTCTACCTCACCGTGTTCGGCGTGGGCCTGGCCGGGGCGCTCGGCTGGCTGGACCTGCCCCCGGCCCTGGAAGTGACCCAGTCGCCGTGGGTGATCGGCGTTTCCGGTGCCTTGGCGGCCGTCGAGTTCTTCGCCGACAAGATCCCGGGCGTGGATTCGGGCTGGGACCTGTTGCATACGTTACTGCGGGTGCCGGCCGGTGCGTTCCTGGCGGCGGCGACGCTGTCGCCCGACGGACACCTGGGCGCGGGCGCGCTCGCCGCGGGCGCGGGCGTGGCACTGACCAGCCATGCATTGAAGGCGGGCTCGCGCGCCCTGCTCAACACCTCGCCCGAACCGGTGACCAACTGGACCGCGTCGGTGGCCGAGGACGTCGCGACGGTGGGCGGACTGGCGCTGGTATTCGCGCATCCATGGCTGGCGCTGTCGATCGTGGTGCTCATCACGGTGACCATTGCGCTGGCGCTGTGGTGGTTGTGGCGCAAACTGTTCCGGCGCCGCCGTAGCGACGATGGCCAGTCGGGGCTGGGCACTGTGTGACGCGACGGTGCGATCTGGCCCTGCGCAGCGAGCGGCTGAAAAGAAAAACGCCACCTTGCGGTGGCGTTTTCGTTATCCAGCGCGGCGGACGGTGACGCTCAGCTTTCGATCTTCATCGCCAGGTAGTTCTGTTCGCCGACGCGATCGATCAGCGACAGCTGCGTTTCGATCCAGTCGATGTGTTCCTCTTCCGACTCGAGGATGTCGGCCAGCAGCTGGCGGCTGACGATGTCCTTGATGCTTTCGCAGTAGATGATGCCTTCGCGCAGCATCGGCAGGGCTTCCAGTTCCAGCGCGAGGTCGCAGGTGAGTACTTCGCGCGGCGTTTCGCCGATGCGCAGTTTGCCCAGTGCCTGGAAATTCGGCAGGCCTTCGAGGAAGAGGATGCGCTCCGACAGCTTGTCTGCGTGCTTCATCTCATCGATGGACTCGTGGTACTCGTGTTCGGCGAGTTCCTTCAGGCCCCAGTTCTTCAGCATCTTGGCGTGCAGGAAGTACTGGTTGATGGCGATCAGCTCGTTGTAGAGCGCCTTGTTGAGGTATTCGATGACCTTGGCGTCGCCCTTCATGGCCCTGCTCCGTGCGCTGTCGATGCGCGGACTCTAGTCCGCGCACGCGGGCGATGCCGAAACGCGAATCGACTGCATCCGCGAACAAGTTGCATCGGGAGCTTGTGGGCCCCTCAGGGGCCGGTGGGATCAGGCTGCTTGCGACAGGACCGGCAGTGGCAGGTCGCGCACGGCTCGCGCTTTGTCCATCAACTCCGCGGCCAGATCGAGGCAGCTGCCGCAGCTGGCGCCGGCGCCAGTCCGCATGGTCAGCTCGGCCACGCTGCGACACCCGGCTTCAACGGCCTGGTTGATGTCGTGATCGGTGACTCCATTGCAGATGCAGACGTACATGGGGCGGCGTGGTCGGAAAAAGCAGCCGGTTCGGCTGCAGGACTATTCCGCCATGAATGCGAATGATTGTCAATTAGAGGCAGGGTCGGAGCCGCTGCCGCCCCGTGCCTGCGAATCGGGGCGTGCCCGGGGCCGCTGGCGATTGCGGCTGGCATTGCGGCGCAGGTCACGAGGGTCGGGGCCCGGCACCGGGACCGCCTGCAGCCCCGCCACCACACGGGCGACCGGCGCCAGGTGGCGCAGGGCGCTGTTATAGACACCGCGCTTGAAGGTCACCACGTGCTCGACCGGGTACCAGAAGTCGACCCAGCGCCAATGGTCGAATTCAGGTTTGTCGGTCAGGTCCAGGCGCAAATCGCTTTCCTGCCCAGTCAGGCGCAGCAGGAACCAGACCTGCTTCTGGCCGATGCAGACAAGGCGGTCGTGGCGGCGCACGGCGCGCGGCGGCAGGCGGTAGCGGAGCCAGCCCGGGGTGGCGCCGAGGACTTCGACATGTTCGGGCAACAGGCCGGTTTCTTCGCGCAACTCGCGATACATGGCCTCCAGCGGCGTCTCGTCGCTGTTCATCCCGCCCTGCGGGAACTGCCAGCCGTCGCGATGCACGCGGCGGGCCCAGAACACCCGGCCATCCGGATGCATCAACACAATGCCGACGTTGGGTCGGTAACCGTCCGGATCGATCACGATGCGGACTCCAGAATGCACTGCGTCCGACTCTGCCACGGCCTCTGTCGGCGGACAAGCAAAGCGCCGGAGGATTGACGAGGGGTGCCCAAGCCGGAATAATTTGCGGTTCTTCGCGCGGCTATGTAGCTCAGCCGGTTAGAGCACAGCACTCATAATGCTGGGGTCGGTGGTTCGAGTCCACCCATAGCCACCACCGCGTCGAGAAGTAAAAGCCCCGTCCATGCGGGGCTTTTTGCTTCCAGGATTTGCTACCAGGACGGACGCTGGCAACAGCATGCGTGGCCGCGCCAATCATCAGCCGCGAAGAAAGACGCGACGCCGCGCCGCGACAGAGAAAACTCCGCGACAGGGAAAGGCCGCGCCACGCATCGACACGTGGCGGCCGGCGACGCGAACACACGCGCTTCGACCTCGGGCACGCGGCCAACAAACGAGCCGAACGCACGCACCTGTTCGCCAAGCCCCGGACGACTCGCTACCCTTGGCCGCTTATCGCCTGTCGGCGCAGCGGACCCGGAACGTCCAGCCATCGGACCCATGCGACCGGACAACGTACCTCCCGAACTCGTGTTGAAGGCCACGCCGCCGCGCCTGGGCAAAGGCCTGCTGCTGCGCCAGAACCTGCGCCTGGACGCCCCCGGCTACGAGCACAAGGCGGTGATCGCGGTGCAGGCGCCGGCCGGTTTCGGCAAGACCTCGCTGCTGGGCCAATGGCGGCGCGAATCGCTGGCGCGCGCCGCGGTCGTGGCCTGGCTGACGCTCGACGAACGCGACGAGCCGATACGCTTTGTCAAAGGACTGATCGCGGCCTCGCGCCTGGGAAGTGACCGCGGCGTGTTCGGCGCCGGGCTGGCCGGCGCCCTGCTCGACGAGGGCGATGCGCTGGATGCATTGACCGCATGGCTGGCGGCCGTGGCGGATCTCGCGCACGAAGTCATGCTGTTCCTGGACGACGTGCACACGTTGCCGGACGCGACGGTGCGGACACCGCTCGCCTATCTGCTGTTGAATGCGCCGCCGAACCTCAAGGTCGTGCTCGCCTCGCGCAGCCGCGTCGCCCTGCCGGTGGCGGACATGCTGGCGCGCGGCGAATACGCCACGGTCACGGCACCCACGCTGCATTTCCGACTCGAAGACACCATGGCGCTGCTCCGTGCCCGCTTCGGCGAACGGATCGATGCCGACGCCTGCGCCCTGCTGCAGGAGCGTACCGAGGGCTGGCCCCTGGGCTTGCAGCTGGCGATTTCCTCGATCGAGAAGAGCCAGGACCTGGACGAGGCGATCCGGGCGATCTCGACTGGCCGCGGCGATCTGCAGAGCTACTTCGTCGAATCGCTGTTTGCGCGCCTCACCCCTGAACAGGCCGACTTCCTGATCCGCATTGCCCTGGTCCAGGCGGTCACGCCCGCGTTGTGCACGGCGCTGACCGGCAACGACGAGGCGCGCACCCTGCTGCTGCATCTGTGCGAGACGACCCCGATCTTCGTCGAGGCCACCGACAGCGAATGGATTCGCATCCATCCGCTGGCGCGCGAGTTCCTCCTGCGCCGCTTCGAGCGGCTGCCCGCTTCCGAACGCCAGGACCTGTCCGAACGCGCCAGCCGCTGGCTCGCCGACCACCACATGTACGAGGAGGCCGCGCAGCTCGCACTCAGCGCCGGCCAGGCGGCATTGGCCTACGACCTGGCCGAGCGCTGCATGTACGAGCTCATCCTGCGCGGGCAGATGGGACGCGTCCTGGAGTGGCTCGACCGCCTGCCCGAGACCGAGGTGACGCGGCGCCCGCGGCTGCGCCTGGCAGCGGCCTGGGCGTTGGCCCTGGGCGGGCACCACGACGCGGCCCGGGGCTTGGTGGCGCACATCTACGCCGATCCGGACGCGGCCCCGGAAGACCGCGGCGAAAGTGCGGCGGTGTGCACCGCC
Source organism: Agrilutibacter niabensis (assembly GCA_031457065.1). Classification (GTDB taxonomy): domain Bacteria; phylum Pseudomonadota; class Gammaproteobacteria; order Xanthomonadales; family Xanthomonadaceae; genus Agrilutibacter; species Agrilutibacter niabensis_A. Next base: position 1,133,578 of record JAVDVW010000002.1, on the reverse strand, counting down.
GCCGCGTTTTTCTCCGATCGGGTCGACGAAGCGGCGGCCCTGCTCGCGGACTGGTCGGTACGTACACCGCCGTCCTCGACCAAGCTGCAATGCTTCCTGGCCAACCAGCAGGCGCAGATCTGCCTGTATCGGGGAGAGCCGGAACAGACGCGCTATCTCTTCCTGAGTGCCCCGCACGACAACGGCATCCCGGGCATGGAATCCAGCCGCAGCTTTGGCGACTGGCTCGTCGGGATGAGCTACCTGGCCGAGGGTCAGGTCCGGCTCGCCGAAGGGGTGCTGCGCACCGCCCTGACCCAGGCCGAGAGCGTCGTGGGCCGGCGCAGCCAGGTGGCGGGGATGCTGGCCACCGCGCTGGCGTCTGCGTTGTGGGAACGCGACGAACCGGAGGCGGTGGCCAGCCTGCTGGCGAACCGCCTCGACGTGATCGAACGGCTGGCGGCACCGGAGACGGTGGCCAGTGCCTATGTCCTGCGCGCGCGCTGGCTGGCACTGCACGGCCAGGAACACCGCGCCTACGACCTGCTGGAGAGCCTGCATGCGCTGGGCGAGCGCCGGCACATGCCCCGGCTGTGCCTGGTGAGCCTGGCCGAACAGATCCGGATGCATGCCCTGCGCCAGCACGGCGAGACCTGCGCCACGCTGTACCGGCGCCTGGAAGCCGTGGTTCCGGACGAGATCAAGGCCGGCCAGGGCTTGCTGGGTACACAACTGACTATCGTGCATGGCATCGCCCAGGCCTATCACGCCCTGGCCCGGCGCGATCCGGACGTCATGCTCGCCGGGCTGAACCGGATCGCCCCGATCGCCGACCGGTTGCGCCGCAACCAGGACAGCATCCGGATCAAGCTGCTGCGCGCGCTGGCCCTCCGGCGCGCGGGCGAAGACGGACGCCCCCTGTTCAAGGAGGCCAACAGCCTGGCGGAGGCTTACGGACTGGCCCGGATCGTGGTCGACACCCATCCGGAACTGACTGACCTGGCGCCCCGCCCTGCCGTCGCGACGCCCCGCCCCGCCCCGCCCCGCCCAGCCCCGACGCCGGCACGGGTCACGACCAGTGCCCTGCTGACGGCCAAGGAGAGCGAGATCCTGCGCCTGCTGGCCAATAACATGTCCAACAAGCAGATCGGCCTGACCCTGGACGTGCGCGACGAAACCATCAAGTGGCACCTCAAGAACCTGTTCGGCAAGCTCGGTGTCGGCTCGCGCCGTAATGCCGTGCACCAGGCGCGCCTGATCGGCCTGCTCGACGACGGCGGCTAGTCAGGCTGCCGGCGATGGCCGACCCGCGGCGATGCCGCGGCACCTGAATCGGGAAGGGCACCACGCGTTTCCGCGCAGTCCTCCGCACATCACGCGATCGCCTGCTTACCCCCCCCGACACAGGGGGGGCGGCGGCCAGAAAATCCGCATCAACTCCACCGTCCCCTTCTGGATCCGGCCGCAAAAGAACGGCCGTTCCGGAAGGGCCTGATCAACACACGGGGGGGTGGGTTAAGTGAAGTCATCGCAAGTAAACAAGGCGTCGCCGAAGACGCGGAAGCGGCTGCTCAGCGCCATGATCGTGGCATCGCTGGCGGCCACCGGCAGCGCCGCGGCCGTCGAGATCAATACGGGGAACCCGGACGTCGTCCTGCGCTGGGACAACACGATCCGCATCAATCTGGCCAATCGCGTCGATGAGCAGCGCGAAGCGATCCTGAAAAGTCCGAACTACGACGACGGCGACCGCAATTTCGATCGCGGCATGGTGTCCGAACGGCTCGACCTGCTGAGCGAGTTCGACTTCGTCTACAAGGACCGCCTGGGCTTCCGCGTCAGCGGCGCCGGCTGGTACGACCTGGCCTACGAAGATTCGGACAACGACCATCTGGTCTCGTCCAACCACATGAAGGACGGAAAGGCGGCGCTGGGACTCAGCGACGAGACCGACCGTTATTTCCATGGCCCGTCGGGCGAGCTGCTGGACGCCTTCGTGTTCGCCAAGTTCGACGTCGGCTCGGTGCCGGTCAACGTGAAGCTGGGCCGCCACACCGTGTTCTGGGGCGAGGCCATGCTCAGCCCGGTGCACAGCCTGAGCTACGGCCAGTCGGCGCTCGACCTGGGCAAGCTGTTCTCCGTCCCCGGCACCGAGGCCAAGGAACTGTTCCTGCCGCGCGAGGCCATCTCGGCACAGATCCAGGCCACGCCGGAGCTGTCCTTCGCCGGCCAGTATTTCTTCGACTGGGAACAGGCGCGCATCCCCGAGTCCGGCTCCTTCCTCGGCTTCAACGACCACCTGCTGCGCGGCGGCGAATCCTTCATCTTCAGCGCCGCGCCGGTCACCGCGGCCAACCCGCTGGGCGTCAATCGCCTGGTTCGCGGCCAGGACAGCAATCCCCAGGAAAGCGGCGACTGGGGCATATCCGCGCGTTGGAGCCCACAGTGGCTCGACGGCACGCTCGGCGGCTACTACCGCGTCACCGCCGACGTGCTGCCGCAGGGCAACGCCACCCCGGCGGTACGCCCGGGCACGCCGGCGGCCCTGTGCCGCGCGCTGGGCCTGATCCCGCTCAACGCGACCACCTGCTACATCAACCCGTCCGCGGCGACCGTGCCGGAAGTGCTCGGCGGCACCATCGGCCGCTACGCCGCCGCCTACGCCGACGACATCAAGATCTACGGCCTGAGCCTGTCCAAGAACCTGTGGGGCGTGAGCGTCGGCGCCGACCTCAACTACCGCGAGAACATGCCGCTGCTCAGCGACACGGTGAGCGTATTGCCGGCGTCGCTGGCACCGCTGGCGGCGTCGCTGCCGGCGGGCAGCCTGTTCGCTCCGCCCAAGACCGGCGAAACCGGCGGCGCGCGCGGCTCCACCTGGCACGGCGTGCTCAACGGCTTCGCCACCTTCGCCGACACCCCGGTGTGGGATGCGGCCAACCTGATCGTGGAGCTCACCTGGAACCGCTGGAACGACGTCAGCGAAGGTGCCGCAGTCTTCAAGGGTCGTGACAACTACAGGGTCGTTGGCCCGACCGGCGCCCTGATCACCCCGGCCGACAAGGTGACCAAGGACTTCTACGGCCTGGCGATCAACTTCACCCCGACCAAGTACCAGCTCTTCCCGGGCGCCGACCTGTCCGTGCCGATCAGCTACTCGCGCGGCCTGAGCGGCAACTCCGCCGTGCTGCTGGGCGGCAACGAGGATGCCGGCAGCTATTCCGCCGGCGTGGCCGTCGATCTCCACTCGAAGTACCGCTTCGACCTGAAGTACGTGGACTTCTTCGGCCCGACCACCACCAACGCGCTCGAAGTGATCACCTCCAACGGCGGCGCCAACGCGCTGCTCAAGGACCGCGGCTTCGTGGTCTTCACCTTCAAGACCACGCTGTGACGCCCGGTCGACATACGCAAAGGAACACACCATGAAATTCGCTCACACCATCCTGGCCGGCGCGCTGCTGGCCGTCCTCGGCAACGCCGCCCACGCGGCCGTCAGCGCGGAGGATGCCAAGCAGCTCGGCACCAAGCTGACCCGCGTCGGCGCCGAAATGGCCGGCAACGCCGACGGCACCATCCCGGCCTACACCGGCGGCCTGACCACGCCGCCGGCCGGCTTCAAGGCCGGCAGCTCGATCCGCCCCGACCCCTTCGCGAAGGAAAAGCCGCGCCTGACGATCACCGCGGCCAACATGGCGCAGTACGAGGGCGAGCTGACGGTGGGCACGCGCGCGCTGCTCAAGAAGTACCCGAAGTTCCGCATCGACGTGTATCCGACCCACCGCACCGTGGCCCTGCCTGATCGCGTGCTGGACAACACGCTCGCGAACGCGACCCGCGCCAACACCAGCGATGGTGGCCTGGGCATCTCCGGCGCCATCGGTGGTTATCCGTTCCCGATCCCCAAGAGCGGCTACGAGGCGATGTGGAACCACCTGCTGCGCTACGTCGGCGTGGCCAGCACCTTCAAGTACGACAACTGGAACGTGGACTCCTCCGGCACGCCGGCGCTGGCCACCAGCGGCAAGCTCTTCGTCGAATACCCGTACTACGACGCGAAGAACACCAAGCCGGCGCAGGAAACCGACGTCTACTTCCGCACCAAGATCTTCTACAACGCGCCGGCACGCCGCGCGGGCGAAGCGCTGATGGCAGTGGACGTGGTCAACCCGCTCAAGCGGCCGCGCCGCGCCTGGCTGTACCTGCCGGGACAGCGCCGCGTGAAGCTCGCACCCGACATCTCCTACGACACGCCGAACCCGGGCACGGCCGGCTCCGCGACCTATGACGACTCGTGGATCTTCAACGGCGCCATGGACCGCTACGACTTCAAGCTCGTCGGCAAGAAGGAAATGCTGGTCCCGTACAACACCTACCGGCTGACCTACCACAACAAGGCGGCCGACGTGACCACGCCGCAATTCATCAATCCGGACCTGGTGCGTTGGGAACTGCATCGCGTGTGGGTGGTGGAAGCGACGCTGAAGCCGGGCAAGCGCCACATCTACGCCAAGCGCACCTTCTACCTCGACGAGGACAGCTGGACCGCCCTGGCCGCAGACCAGTTCGACGCCAAGGGCAAGCTGTACCGCGCATCCTTCGCGCACATGTCGCCGAGCTACGACGCCAAGACCCCCAACGCGGAAACGCAGGTGTTCTACGACCTGACCTCGGGCGTCTACAACATCAGCTTCCTGATGGGCCCGTATGACGGCGTGCGCTACATCAATCCGCTTCCGGCCAACGAGTGGTCGCCCGACGCGCTTGCCGGTGCCGGCATCCGCTGACAAGACCTGACGGACTCGGCCTCCGGCGGCGGCATGCCCGCCGCCGGAGGTCCGCTGTCCGGGTTGACCTGTCGTAGAACGAAATCAATTCATGAAAACACCTTCTGCCCGCCGGCTGGCCGCCGCATCCGGATTGGCCGCCGCGTTCGGACTGGCGACGCTGCTCGCCGCACCGATGGCTCACGTTCCGAGCTTCATCGACGTCCTCAATCAACCGTCCGCCACCAGCGCACTGGTCTCGCAGCGACTGCTGCAGGCCAGCGCCGTCGCCGGCCAGCGCCTGGTCGCCGCCGGTGCGCGCGGCCACATCGTCTACTCCGACGATCGTGGCGTTTCCTGGAAACAGGCGAAGGTGCCCGTCAGTGCCGACCTGACCGCGCTGCATTTCGCCAACGCGCACGAAGGCTGGGCCGTGGGCCACGAAGGCGTGGTGCTGCATACGCGTGATGGCGGCGCCTCCTGGGAGGTGCAACTCGACGGCCGCCGCGCCAACGCCCTCGTGCTCGCACACCTGCGGCAATTGCCTGCGACCACCGATCCGGCCGTGCTCGAGTCCCTGCGCACCGAGGCCGAGCGTGCCGCCGGGGAAGGACCGGCTCGTCCGTTCCTCGACGTCTGGTTCGCCAATGAGCGCGAAGGCTTCGTCGTCGGCGCCTACAACCTGATCTTCCACACCAGTGACGGCGGCAAGACCTGGCAACCCTGGGTCGAACACACGCAGAACGAGCGCTTCTACCACCTGTACGGCATCCGCGGCAGCAGCGACGGCGTGTACATCGTCGGCGAACTGGGACTGGCACTGCGCCTGGATCCGGCCACCGGCCGCTTCGCCGCGTTGCAGACCCCGTACGAAGGCAGCTACTTCGGCGTACTCACCAAGCCCGGCCTCGTGCTCGCCTACGGCCTGCGTGGCACGGCCTACCGCTCGCTCGATGGCGGCCAGCATTGGGAACAGGCGGACACCGGTGTCACCGCTTCAATCACCGCCGGCCAGGTACTGCCTGACGGGCGCGTGCTGCTGTGTTCCCAGGCCGGCGACGTGCTGGTGAGCGATGACGACGGCGCGCACTTCCGCCGTCTCACGATGAAGACGCCGATGTCCTACACCGGCGTCGCCGTGTCCGGACATGCGCTGCTCCTAAGTGGGCTGCGCGGCGTGCGGGTCGAAAGCTTCGAACCTGGTGTTTTGCCGCGCACGTCGGCCCGTTTTTGAGGATCAGCAATTGAACACGTCACCCGCCCCGCTCGACGAGATGCCGGTCGTCCGGTCGATCGAGGATTTCAACCAACGCTCGGGCCATGTCTTCGAGCGTGCCATCTTCAACAACCGGTTCTGGATCGTCGTCGCCTGCGCGATGCTCACGCTGCTGCTCGGCTTCCAGGCCACGAAACTGGCGATCAATGCCGGTTTCGAGAAGATGATTCCGCACCGTCACGCCTACATCAAGAACTACCTGGAAAGCCGCGGCAGCCTGCGTGGCCTGGGTAATTCCGTGCGTGTCGTCGTCGAGAACACCGACGGCGACATCTTCGATCCGGCCTACCTGGAAGTCCTCAAGCAGGTCAACGACGAACTGTTCCTGATGCCGGACGTCGACCGCGCCTGGATGAAATCGATCTGGACGCCAGCCGTACGCTGGAGCGAGGTCAACGAGGAGGGCTTCGTCGGCGGGCCGGTGATGCCCGACAACTACGACGGCACGCCCGCCTCGGTGGACGCGCTCAAGCTCAACATCCGCCGCGCCAACATCGTCGGCAACCTGGTGTCCAACAACTTCCGTTCGAGCATGGTGTTCGTGCCGCTGCTCGAGCGCAATGCGGAAACCGGCAAGCGCCTGGACTACCACGCGTTCTCGCAGATGCTGGAGCAGCGCGTCCGCGCCAAGTACGAAGGCGCGGGACACGGCAAGATCAAGGTCCGCGTGATCGGCTTCGCCAAGCTGGCCGGAGACCTGATCGACGGCCTGGTCAAGGTCGCCAGCTTCTTCCTCGCGGCGGCGGCGATCGCCGCGCTGATCATCTTCCTGTACACCCGCTGCCTGCGCAGCACGGTGCTGGTGGTGGCGTGCTCCGTCATCGCCGTGGTCTGGCAGCTGGGCCTGGTGCGCCTGTTCGGCTTCGAACTGGACCCCTTCTCCGTGCTGGTGCCGTTCCTGATCTTCGCCATCGGCGTCAGCCACGGCGCACAGAAGATGAACGGCATCATGCAGGACGTGGGCCGCGGCACCCATCGCCTGGTCGCCGCGCGCTACACCTTCCGCCGCCTGTTCCTCGCCGGCCTGACCGCGCTGCTGGCCGACGTCGTCGGTTTCGCCGTGCTCATGCTGATCGACATTCCGGTGATCAAGGAACTGGCGCTGACCGCCAGCATCGGCGTCGGCGTGCTGGTGTTCACCAACCTCATCCTGCTGCCGGTACTGCTGTCCTACGTCGGCGTCAGCCCGGCCGCGGCGCAGCGCAGCCTGCGCGAGGAGGACAAGGAAGCATCCGGTCGTGGCTTCGGCGCGTTCTGGAACATCCTCGACCGCTTCACCGAGCGGCGCTGGGCGATCGGCGCGATCGCGTGCGCGGTGGTGCTCGCGGTGGGCGGCCTGTGGATCAGCCGCGGCCTGCAGACCGGCGACCTCGATCCGGGCGCGCCCGAACTGCGCAAGGATTCGCGCTACAACCAGGACAACGCCTACATCACCGCGAACTATGCGCTGTCCAGTGACCTGTTCGCGGTGATCGTGCGCACGGCGAAGGACGCCTGCCTCAACTACAAGACGCTGGTGCAGGTCGATCGCCTGGGCTGGGCGTTGCAGCAGGATCCGTCGGTGCAGACCACCGTGTCGCTCGCCGACGCCGTGCGCAACATCACCGCCGGTTCCTTCGAAGGCAACCCGAAGTGGCTGACGATCAACCGCAACCAGGATGTGATCAATTACTCGGGCCAGCAGGCCACGGTGCTGAATCCGGACCTGTTCAACACCGAGTGCTCGGTGCTGCCGGTGATCGCCTTCCTCTCCGACCACAAGGCCGACTCGCTCAAGCGCGTCGCCGCCATCGCCGAGGACTTCGCCACGCAGCACAACGACAAGGACGTGACGTTCAAGCTGGCCGCCGGCTCCGCCGGCATCGAGGCCGCCACCAACGAGGTCGTCAGCCGCGCCAGCCGCACGATGCTGCTGTATGTCTACGGCGCGGTGATGCTGCTGTGCTTCGTCGCCTTCCGCAGCTGGCGCGCGGTGATCGTCGCGGTGCTGCCGCTGATCCTGACCTCGATCCTGTGCGAGGCGCTGATGGTGATGCTCGGCATCGGCGTCAAGGTTGCAACCCTGCCGGTCATCGCGCTCGGCGCCGGCATCGGCGTCGACTACGCGCTGTACCTGCTCAGCGTGCAGCTGAGCCAGCAGCGCGCCGGCGTGCCGCTCGCCGCTGCCTATCGGGGCGCGGTGATGTTCACCGGCAAGGTCGTGGCCCTGGTGGGCATCACCCTGGCCGCGGGCGTGATCACCTGGGCGTTCTCGCCCATCAAGTTCCAGGCCGACATGGGCATCCTGCTCACCTTCATGTTCGTGTGGAACATGATCGGTGCGCTGGTGCTCATCCCTGCGCTGTCGCATTTCCTGCTGCGCAAGGTGGAGGCGTGACATGCTCGGCCTGATGCAGGAACAAAAGCTGCTGATCCCGTCCCTGATCGAACATGCGGTGGCCAGCCATCCCAATGCCGAGATCGTCTCGCGCACGGTCGAGGGACCGCTCCATCGTTGTACCTATCGCGACATCCACCGGCGCGCGAAACAGGCCGCCAACGCCCTGACCGCGCTGGGCGTACAGCGCGGCGACCGCGTCGCGACGCTGGCATGGAACGGCTACCGGCACATGGAGTTGTACTTCGGTGTGTCGGGCATGGGCGCCGTGCTGCACACGGTCAATCCGCGCCTGTTCCCCGAGCAGCTCGAATACATCATCAACCACGCCGAAGATGCGGTGCTGTTCTTCGACCTGAGCTTCGTCGCGCTGGTGGAGAAGCTGGCACCGCAGTTGCAGGGCGTGCGCGCCTTTGTGTTGATGACCGATCGCGCGCACATGCCGGAGTCTTCGATTCCCGGACTGCTGTGCTACGAGGACCTGCTCGCGGCCCAGTCCGACGACTATGCGTGGCCCGACCTGGACGAAAACAGCGCCGCCTCGCTGTGCTACACCTCGGGGACCACGGGCATGCCCAAGGGCGTGCTGTATTCGCATCGCTCGACGGTGCTGCACGCGTTCGGCGCCTGCACGGTGGACAGCCTCGCGGTGTCGAGGAACGAAACCGCGCTGCTGGTCGTACCGATGTTCCACGTCAATGCCTGGAGCATGCCCTACGCCGGCGCCATGAGCGGCGCCAAACTGGTCCTGCCCGGCCCGGCGCTGGACGGCGCGAGCGTGTACCAGTTGCTGCGCGGCGAGCAGGTCACGCTCGCCCTGGGCGTGCCCACGGTCTGGATGCTGTTGCTGCAGCACGTCGCCGCGACCGGACTGAAGCCGGCCGGCGAACTGGCGCTGCGTCGCGTCGTGATCGGCGGCGCTGCGGCGCCGCGCGCGATGGTCGAGGCGTTCGAACGCGAATTCGGCGCCCTCGTGGTGCAAGGCTGGGGCATGACCGAGATGTCACCGCTGGGCACGGTCTGCAACCTGCTGGCCAAGCACCGCTCGTTGCCGTTGGATCAGCGCCTGGACATGCACGTGAAGCAGGGTCGCGCCGTATTCGGCGTCAGCCTCAAGCTGACCGACGGCGAGGGCCGGCGCCTGCCGCATGACGGCGAGGCCGCGGGCCACCTGAAGGTGCGCGGTCCGTGGATCGCGAAAGCTTATTACGGCGATGAAGGCGGTCCGATCCTCGACGACGAGGGCTACTTCGATACCGGCGACGTCGCGACGATCGATGCGGACGGCTACATGCAGATCACCGATCGCGCCAAGGACGTGATCAAGTCCGGCGGCGAATGGATCTCGTCCATCGCCCTCGAGAACGCGGCCATGGGACACCTGCTGATCGCCGAAGCCGCCGTCATCGGCATCGCACACCCGAAGTGGCAGGAGCGGCCGTTGCTGCTGGTCGTAGTCAAGCCGGGCCAGACACTGGAACGCGAGGCGGTACTGCACTACCTCTCCGGTCGCGTCGCCAAATGGTGGCTGCCCGACGACGTGGTGTTCGTCGACAGCCTGCCGCACACCGCGACCGGCAAGCTGCACAAGGCCGTCCTGCGCGAACAGTTCCGCGACTACTGTTTCGCGGACGCCTGACGTCGGGCGTGGGTGGTCGAACACCGCCCTGCTCCGACCCCGCTCCAACACCAAAAGCGCTCCAACACCAAAAAGAATGGCCGCTCTAGAGCGGCCATCCCCCCTGTCACTGGCGCATGCAGCCACGCCAGAAGACAACTCGCGTATGTGGGCTACGCGCCTATCTCTTCCAAAATCGGATGAAGACACATACAGCGCCCGCCGCGACAGCACCGGCGAGGGATACGTATCCGGTGCTCACCCCAGAAGCCAGATAGATCGCCGCCACGATGCCCAGCGGCAACCAGGTCCAACAGAACGGCGCTGACGACTTCAATTCGCTCCCTCTCACTCTCGCCATGTGCAGCGTTCTTGCTGCGATCCGAACCTGTCAGAGCGGACGCGTTTCGTCTACACCAGTTGCGCGAACGCCATGTTGCGTAAACGCGAACAAGGCACTTCGACTGGTTGCGGACGAAAGAGGGCCGGGGCCTTCGATAGACAAGGCACCCAAGCGGCAATTGCACACCCTCACTAGCTGCGCCGCTCAGCGATCGAGGCTGGCGATCAATTCCAGCGCCTGCGGCCATTCGCCAAAGCCCGCCGCCGGATTGAGGTGGCCGACGTCGCCGAGGTCTTTCAGCCTGCTGCCCCAGTCCTGTGCCAGCGCCTGCGCACGTGCGTAGGCGCACAGCGGATCATTGCGGCTGGCCGCGACCAGGCTCGGGAACGGCAGCGGACGGCGCGGAATCGGCAGCCAGCCGTGTCGAGCCAGCGTGTCCGTCGTCGGATAGCCCTCCGGAAACGGGTTCTCCACGTCAGCCGGCGTGGCCAGCAATGCGCCCACGATGGGCGGACGGGACAGATGATGCGGGTTCGACTCCAGCGTCTGCGCCCAGTGCGCCACCATCAGCACGCCCGCGCTGTGGGCGACCAGGACGACCGGCCCATCGATGGCACGCAGCGCCCGGTCGAGCGCCTGGACGCGCGCGGCGCAACTGAGCTTGTCCTCTTCCAGCGGCGGCACGGTGTGCACTCTGGGCAGCCGGGCTGCCAGCAGGGTCTGCCAGTGTTCCGGCACGTGCTCGCGCAGGCCGGGGACGATGAGGACGGTCGCGTGGGTGGTCATCAATTCTCCTTGGACGGTTCGACGCTCGGCGGGTGTCACAGCCACAACAGCCCGAGCACCAGGACCGCGAGGAACACGGTCTGGCCGAGCATCAGCACCACCGGTTTGATGCCGACCGTGGTCAGTTCCTTCAGCTGGATCTTCATGCCCAGTGCGCCGATCGCCGTGATCAGGCACCAGGTCGACAGGCCGCTGCCGAACTTCTGCAGCGCCGGCGTGATACCGCCGAGGCTGCCCAGCACCGCAAGGCCGAGGAACGCCACCGCGAACCAGGGCAGCAGTGGCGGGCGCTGGCCGCTCTCGTGCCCGCCCTGGGCGCGGGTGATCATGACCGCGCAGACGATGACCGGCAGCAGCATCGCGATGCGGATCAGCTTCACCACCGTGGCGGTGTCGCCGATTTCGTGCGACAGGCTGTAGCCCGCACCGACGACCTGGGCGACGTCGTGGATCGTGCCGCCGAGGAACACGCCGGCCTGGATCGGGTCCAGCCCGACGGCGCGCACGATCATCGGGTAGACGATCATCGCCACGGTCGACAACGCCGACACGCCGATGACGGTGAACAGGGTCGCGCGTTCCTTGCCGGGATGCGCCGGTAACGCCGCCGCCAGCGCCAGTGCCGCGGAGGCGCCGCAGATGGCGGTCGCACCGCCGGAGAGCAGGCCGAACAGCATGTTGAAGCCCATGGCCCGCGCCACCAGCATCGACAGCACGATCGTGACGACGACCGAGATGACCACCAGCAGCACCGGATGCCAGCCCAGCGCGGCGATCTGTTCCAGGGTGATGCGCGTGCCGAGCAGCGCGACGCCCAGCCGCAGCACGCCGCGCGCGGCGAGTTCGATACCCGGCTTGCAGGCGCCCTCCGCCGACAGGAAGTTCATCGCCATGCCGAGCAGGAGCGCGAACAGCATCACCGGCGCCTGGTACTGGCTCGCCAGTGACCGGGCCGCGATGGCGACGACAACGCTGGCCAGCAGGCCGGGCAGATAACGCCCGGCGAGCGTCCGGAACCGATCAATGTTCATGCTGCTCAGGCCGTGGCCGATGCCTGCACGGCCTGGCTCATGGCCACGAGCAGGAGCGTGGCATCCTGCGCGCCCGCCAGGGACCGACGCCCGTTGAACACGAAGTGCGGCACTCCAGCGATTGCCGAAGTGTCCGCCGGCGCGGCCGGCGCCAGCCCGGCGTCGGCTTTGGTCGCAGCGGCGAGCCGATCCGGCAACACGCCGACCTCTTCCGCCAGCGCGCGCAGCGTCGCGGCATCGCCGATGTCTTCGCCGCGCTGGAAGTACGCGGCAAACAACCGCTCGAGCAGCGCCTCGTACGACGCTGGCGCGCCCAGCGCCGCGACCCGACTCAACAGCTCATGCGCACGGGCGGTGTTGGGCATGCGCTCGATTCCGGCCAGATCCAGCTCGAGACCCGCGCTGCGGGCGGCCAGCGTGATCTGCTGGCGTCGCTGCCGCACCGCTTCGGCCGAGCCCAGGCGCCGCTCGTAGAACTCGGCGAACGGCAGTCCCTGTTCCGGCACATCGGGCAACAACTGCACCGGGTGCCACACCGTCTCCACGGCGATGTCCGGGAACTTCTGCGCGAAGCGCTCCCGCGCGAACGCGAGATGACGCTTGCCGATGAAACACCAGGGGCAGATCAGGTCGAAGTGGATGCCAATTACGAGCGAGTTCGTGAGCGAGTTGGCGCGCGTGTCCCCACCACTCACGTCGGCACCTCCATGCCGACGTCGCAGGTGCGCACGTGCCGTCCCACCTGCTGGATGTCGTCCAGGTAGTGGCGCTTGGCGAAGTAGAACACCGCGGCCGCGGCCAGGCCGACCAGGGGCACGAGCTGGAACGCCTGCGCCAGGCCCAGCGCGTCTGCGAGCACGCCGGTGAGCAGGGGGCCGGCGGCGAGCCCGAGCAGGTTGTTGGCCAGCGTCAGAGTGGCGAACGCGGTGCCGTGGATCGGCAGCGGCGTGAGATTGGCGACCATGGCCCCGGCCGGACCGCTGGTGCCGGCGGCCAGGAACATGCCCAGCCCGATCACCAGCAGCTGCGGCGTGCCATGCGGCAACGCGAACGCCAGCGACAGCAGCACGCAACTGCCCACGCTGTAGGCGATGGCCAGGCTGAACTTGCGCGTCGGTGCATTCCGGCACAGGCGATCGCTGAGCATGCCGCAGGCGATCATGCCCATGCCGCTGACCAGCACGATCATCGCGGACACGACGCCGGCTGCGTCGGTCGCCATGGCGTAGTAGCGATTGAGATAACTCGGCAACCAGACGATGACGGTGCCACCGACGAACAGCTGCAGGCCGCTGCCGACATAGGCGCCGATCACCGAACGGCTGTTGACCAGGCTGCGCAGCGGCACCCGTGCGACCGGTGCGACGGCGGCGCGCGGCTCACCCGAACGCGACGGCGCGATGCGTTTTTCCCTGACGATGAGCGGATACAGCAGCGCCAGCACCAGGCCGAACGATGCCATCGCGGCGAACGCCCAACGCCAGCCCATGTGCGCGGCCACGGCCCCGCCCAACGCCATGCCCAGCACCGAACCGAACATGCCGCCAGCCATGAACGCGCCGGTCAGCGTCGCCCGCATGTGCTTGGGGAATACCGACAGCACTACCGCTATCCCGACGCTGCCGTAAGCCGCCTCGCCGACGCCGACCAGGAAGCGCGCGGCCAGCATCTGCGGGTACTGCTGCGCCAGGCCGCAGCCCAGCGTCGCCAGGCTCCAGACCGTCGCCATCAGGGCCAGGCTCCTGACCCGTCCGAACCGGTCGGCCAGCAGCGACAACGGGAACGTCAGCAGCCCCACCATCAGCGCCACGATGCCGCTCAGCAAACCGAGCCGGGCATCGGTCAGCGCCCACTCCTGCTTGAGCAGGGGGAACACCGCGTTGAGCACCTGCCGCGACATGTAGTCCGACAGCAGCAGGCCGAAGCTCAGCGCGAACACGACCCAGGCATACCGGCGCGGGATGAGCGCGCCCGGGTCATCGGTGCCGGTGTCGGGAAGGGAATGGAAGGCCATGGGTATCGACGTCGTATTCGGGGTGCTCAGGCCGGCTGCGGCTCGGACTGCGATGCAGGCAGGGGCACGCCCTTCCAGAACGGCTTGCGATTCGGCGCGAAGCCGTTCGCCGCCAGCGTTTCGTCGGCATCCTTGTAGAACGTGCCGATCTTGTAGATCGCGCGCGCTTCGTCGGCGGTGGCGATGTCGCGGCCGAATTCGCGCGAGATCCGCACCAGCTGCTCGATCTGCGCAACGCTGCCCATCTTGCGGTCGCGGCGCTGGGTCCAGATGTTGTCCTCGTTGCCGCAACGCACATGCAGGCCCATCGCGATCGCCATCATGTTCACCGGCAGCACGTTGAGCATCGACGACTCCAGCGTCAGCACCGAACCATCGGGGCAACCGCGCACGAAGTTGGCGAGGTTGTAGATGTTGGGTGCATCGAAGCCACCGCCGATGGCCACCCAGGTAAGGATCAGCGGCACGTTGCAGGTACCACGGCGCATCATGCGCTCGACCGTCTCGAGCTGGGTGATGTTGGCGAGCTGGAAGTGGGTCTGGATGCCGTTCGCTGACAGGCGGCGGATGTGTTCCTCGACCCATTCAGGACCGGCGGGAATCGTCATCTCGCGGTAGGCGCGATAACCCTCCGGCGTGCCCAAGCTGGTGCCGGCGAGGTCGGCCTCGCACATCTGCTCGACCACATTCATCTGGTTGGTGTTGATGGCCAGGGTCACCTGGTCCGGCTTCGGCGTCAGTTCCGCCAGCATGTGCCGGGTGTCGTCGGACAGCCACTTGGCCACGTTGCCTTCGCCTTCCGGCGCGAACGAGATCGAGCCGCCGATCTGGATGATCAGCTCGGGCACGCGGGCGCGAATGCCGGCGATCAGTTCGTTGAACATCGACAGGCGCTTGGATCCCTTGCCGTCGAGTTCGCGCACGTGCGTGTGCAACACGGTGGCGCCGGCGTTGTAGCAGTCGACCGCTTTCTGGATGTGTTCCTCCATCGTGACCGGAAGATCTTCCGGAAAGTCGGACGGCATCCACTCCGGGCCGTAGGGCGCGGCGGTGATCACGAGTTTCTGCTGGTTCTCGGGGAACAACGATCCGTCGAGGAAATTCATGGTTTTCTCCGTGGTGCGGACGAGGCGATATCGGCTCGGCGGTCAGGTGGTCAGTAGGGAACGTCGCCGATGATTCCGGCCCGTTCCATCTTTCGATGGCAAGGCGGGTAATCCATCACCGCGTAGTGCTGGGTGCTGCGGTTGTCCCAGATGGCGACGCTGCCCGGCGTCCACCGCCAGCGCACCTGGTACTCGGGGACATGGGCCTGGCTGATCAGGTACTGCAGCAGGTGCTGCGCACCCGGGGCGTAGTCCTGGCCATAACGCACGTTGTCGGGCGTGTGGAAATTGCTGAGGTGCGTGGCGAACGCATTGACGAACAGGATCTTCTCGCCGGTATCCGGATGCGTGCGCACCACCGGGTGCTCGGCATCGGGAAACTGCGCCCTCAGCGCGTGGCGCTTCTCGATCGGCATGGCGGCGCCGAAGCTGGCCTCGATGCTGTGGCGCGCCCGCAGGCCGGCGATCTGCTGCTTGATGTGCTCCGGCAGCCTCTCGTAGGCGAGCACCATGTTCGCCCACATCGTGTCGCCGCCCGTCGGTGGGCACTCCACGCAGCGCAGCACGCAGCCGAACGGCGGCGCCACGCGCCAGGTGGCGTCGGTGTGCCAGGCGTTCTCGTAACGATCGTTGGGCTGCTCCGGCGACTTGTAGATGCGCACCAGCCCCGGATGATCCGGATCGCTGCCGGCCACCGGGTGATCCTCGAGCGCACCGAAGCGACGCGCGAAGGCAACGTGCTGGGCGCGGGTGATGTCCTGGCCACGCAGGAACAGCACCTTGTGCCGGACCAGCAGCGCGCGCAGCGCCTGGAACAGGCCGTCGTCGTGGATGGCATCGGCCAGTTTGATGCCGGACAGTTCGGCGCCGATGGCGCAGGTCAATGATTCGACGCGCATGCCGGTCTTCCTCAGATGACGAAGATCGACGAGCCGGTGGTCTTGCGCGATTCCAGGTCGCGATGCGCCTGCACCGCGTCCTCCAGCGCGTAGCGCTGGTTGATCTCGATGCGCAGGCGGCCGGCGGCGACGTGGTCGAACAGCTCGGCGGCCAGCTCGGCCTTGTCGAGCGGGTCGGCGATGTAATCGGCCAGCGCCGGGCGGGTCAGGTAGAGCGAGCCCTTCATCGCCAGGAGCTGCGGGTTGAACGGCGGGATCGGTCCCGAGGCGGTGCCGACGCAGACCATCAGGCCACGCCGCTTTAGCGAGTCGAGCGAGGCCTCGAACGTGGTCTTGCCGACGCTGTCGAACACCACCGACACGCCCACGCCGCCGGTCAGTTCGCGCACGCGCGCGGCGACATCCTCGTGGCTGTAGTTGATGACGTGGTCGCAGCCGTGGGCGCGGGCGATTTCCGCCTTGGCCTCGGTCGAGACCGTGCCGATCACGGTCAGGCCCAGCAGCCTTGCCCACTGCGCGACGATCAGGCCGACGCCGCCGGCGGCGGCGTGCAGCAGGATCGAGTCGCCGGCGCGGAACGGATAAATGCGGCGCAGCAGGTAGGCCGCGGTCAGGCCACGCATGGTCATGGCGGCGGCGGTCTCGCAGGCGATGGCCTCGGGCAACCGGATCAGCGGCGCGGCCGGCACCAGGCGCTCGGTGCTGTACGCGCCCAACGTGTTGACGAAACCGGTGTAGGTCACGCGGTCGCCGACCACGACCTGGTCGACGCCCGGCCCCACTGCCTGCACCACGCCGGCCGCCTCGACTCCGATGCCCGCGGGCAGCGGGATCGGATAGGTGCCGTTGCGGAAATAGGTGTCGGCGTAGTTCAGGCCGACCGCGACATGCCGCAACCGCACCTGGCCCGGCCCCGGCTGACCGACCTCGACGGGTTCGTAGCGCAGGACCTCGGGGCCACCGGCCTCATGGAATCGAACAGCGTGGGCCATGGCAGTCTTTGAAACCTCTCAAACGGAACCGGAGTCGTGGCCTCCGCAGGGAGGCGAACGGCTTCGACTGTAGGCAGGAGGGGTGCGCAATTCTTGCCGAACGGCGACAATGACTTTTCATTTCATGACACCCCCCCGACGCCGGACCCGTTCATGAGCAGCCTCATTCGCGCGGCCACGTTGAAGAACTATTTCGAGGTGGCGCAGGAGCTCGGCCTCAATCCCCAGCCGCTGCTGCACGCGGCCGGCCTGAGCCGGACCATGCTGGCCGACCCCGACCGGCGCATTCCGGCCGCCGCCGCCGTCAGGCTGCTGGAAGACTCCGCGCGCCTGGGTGGCTGCGACACCTTCGGCCTGCGCATGGCCGAGTCGCGGCAGTTGTCGGACTTCGGCGTGGTCAGCCTGCTGCTGATCCACCAGCCGACCCTGCGCGACGCCCTGCTCGCGACCATGCAGTACCGCCATCTGCTCAATGAGCTGCTGGCGATCCACGTCGAGGAAAGCGGCCGCACCGTGGTGATCCGCGAGGAATTCGTGCCCGACGCGGGCACGTCCTCGCGCCAGGCCATCGAACTCGCGCTCGGTGCCCTGTACCGCCTGTGCGGCGCCCTGCTGGGTCCGCACTGGAAACCGCACAGCGTGAACTTCACCCATGGCGCGCCCGAGAACCTGCTGGTCCACCGCCGCGTGTTCCGCTGCGCCCTGGAATTCGACCGCGAGTTCAATGGCATCGTCTGCGATGCCGCCGACCTCAATTTCCCCAACCCGTCCGCCGATCCCGCCATGGCCGTCTACGTCAAGCGCCTGGTGGAATCGCTGCCCGCGCCCGACCGGAACTCCATCGCCACCGATGTGCGCAAGGATCTCTACATCCTGATGCCGATGGGACAGGCGACCATCGAGCAGGTGGCGCGCGGCCGCGGCATGAATGTGCGCACGCTGCAGCGCCGGCTCGAGGAAGCCAACGAAACCTTCTCCAACACCTTGAATTCGGTGCGCACCGAACTGGCGCTGCGCTACATGGAAAACCGGCGTTACTCGCTGCAGGTGGTCGGCCGGTTGCTGGGCTTTTCCGCGCCCAGTTCGTTCACGCGCTGGTTCAGCGCCGAATTCGGCACGGCGCCACGCGAA
Source organism: Agrilutibacter niabensis (assembly GCA_031457065.1). Lineage (GTDB taxonomy): Bacteria > Pseudomonadota > Gammaproteobacteria > Xanthomonadales > Xanthomonadaceae > Agrilutibacter > Agrilutibacter niabensis_A. Next base: position 1,115,260 of record JAVDVW010000002.1, on the reverse strand, counting down.
TGGCGCAAGGCCTTCAGGCAGCGCGGCTGAGCTGGCGGAAGCGACCGGAGTAAGGGTTCGAGGTTGCGCGGCGCGCGCGGCGCCCACGGCGATCGATGCGGACTAGCGCCGCCACGACCATGGGAACAGCGCCCGCCGGTTCCGCACCGGCGGGCCTATTTCTGGCACTCAGCTGCCGTTCTTGGCGCGCGCGAATGCCGCCGCCAGCGCGTTGTTGGCCGGTGCCGGTGCCGGTGCCGACGCCTGCGGGCGCGGTGCCGGTCCGCGGTTGCCATCCCGTCCCCCGCTACGCGCGGCATTGCCGCGTGCATCGCGATCGTTGCCGCGCGGTTCGCGCGGCGCCGGCGCGACATCGTCGAGCCTGCGCGTCAACGCGATGCGCTTGCGCGCGATGTCGACCTCGAGCACGCGCACCTTGACGATGTCGCCCGCCTTCACCACGTCGCGCGGATCCTTCACGTAGGTGTCGGACAGCGCGGAGATGTGGATCAGGCCGTCCTGGTGCACGCCGATGTCGACGAAGGCGCCGAACGCGGCGACGTTGCTGATCACGCCTTCCAGGATCATGCCGACCTTGAGGTCCCTGATCTCCTCGACGCCGTCGGCGAAGCGCGCGGCCTTGAACTCGGGGCGCGGATCGCGGCCCGGCTTCTCCAGTTCCTTGAGGATGTCGCGCACTGTCGGCACGCCGAACTTGTCGTCGGTGAACTGCTCGGCCTTGAGGCCGCGCAGCAGCGCGGCATCGCCGATCAGCTGCTTCACTTCACGACCGCACTGCTTGAGGATGCGTTCGACGACGGGGTACGCCTCGGGGTGCACGGAGGAGCTGTCGAGCGGCTGCTCGCCACCGGCGATGCGCAGGAAGCCGGCGCACTGCTCGAAGGTCTTGTCACCCAGGCGCGGCACCTTCAACAACTCCTTGCGGCTCTTGAAGGCGCCGTTCTGGTCGCGGTAGACGACGATGTTCTCCGCCACCGTCGACGACAGGCCGGAAACGCGGGTGAGCAGCGCAGCCGATGCGGTATTCACGTCGACACCGACGGCGTTCACGCAGTCCTCGACCTTCGCGTCGAGCGCGCGCGCCAGGCGGAACTGGTCGACGTCGTGCTGGTACTGGCCGACGCCAATCGCCTTGGGCTCGATCTTCACCAGTTCGGCCAGCGGATCCTGCAGGCGGCGTGCGATCGACACCGCGCCGCGGATCGAGACGTCGAGGTTCGGGAACTCCTTGGCGGCGAATTCGGATGCCGAGTACACCGACGCGCCGGCTTCGGACACGACGATCTTCTGCATCTTCAACTCAGGCGCGAGCTTGATGAGATCGCCGGCGAGCTTGTCGGTCTCGCGCGAGGCGGTGCCGTTGCCGATCGAGATCAGTTCGACGCCGTGCTTCGTGCACAGCGCGCGCAGGGTGTGCAACGACTGGTCCCACTGCCGGCGCGGTTCGTGCGGGTAGATGGTGTCGGTGGCCACGAGCTTGCCGGTGTTGTCGACCACGGCGACTTTCACGCCCGTGCGCAGGCCGGGATCGAGGCCGAGCACGGCCTTGCGACCGGCAGGCGCGGCGAGCAGCAGGTCCTTGAGGTTGTTGCCGAACACATCGATGGCTTCGGCTTCGGCCTTCTCGCGCGCCTGTGCGAACAGATCGAGCAGCAGGTGCAGGTGCAGCTTCGCCTTCCAGGTGAGGCGGCAGCTGTCCTGCAGCCACTTGTCGGCGGGACGGCCCTGCGCCTTCACGCCGGCGTGGTGGGCGACGCGGCCTTCGGCGAGCACGTGACCGGCGTCGGCATCGGCGCCGGGATCCAGGTCGAGGAAGAGGATTTCCTCGCGGCGCGCGCGGAACAGCGCAAGCAGGCGGTGCGAGGGAATCTTCGCCAGCGATTCGCTGTGGTCGAAGTAGTCGCGGTACTTGGCGCCTTCGTTCTCCTTGCCTTCGGCGACGCGCGCACGGATCACGCCGACCTCGTGCAGCCAGTTGCGCAACTCGCCCACGAGCGCGGCGTCCTCGCCCCAGCGCTCCATCAGGATCGCGCGGGCACCGTCGAGCGCGGCCTTGGTGTCGGCCACCCCCTTGTCGGCATCGATGAACGTCGCCGCGAGTTCCTCCGGCATGCGCGTCGGATCGCCGAGCAGTCCGTCCGCCAGCGGCTCGAGGCCGGCTTCGCGCGCGATCTGTGCCTTGGTGCGGCGCTTGGGCTTGTACGGCAGATACAGGTCTTCCAGGCGCGACTTGCTGTCGGCACCCAGGATCTCCGCGCGCAGTTCGTCGCTGAGCTTGCCCTGCTCGTCGATGCTCGCCAGCACCGCGGCGCGGCGGTCTTCCAGCTCGCGCAGATAGGTCAGGCGCGTCTCGAGATTGCGCAGCTGGGTGTCGTCCAGGCCGCCGGTGACTTCCTTGCGGTAACGCGCGATGAAGGGAACCGTGGCGCCTTCATCCAGCAGGGCGATGGCGGCCTGAGCCTGGGCGGACTGCGCGCCGATCTCGGCGGCGATGGTGCAAGCGATCTGGCGGGCGAGCTGCGGGGAAATCTCGGGCATTGCGTTGTTCGGCATCGTTGCTGCGGGAATGCAGGGCCGATTGTGGCAACGCATCCGCTGCGGCGTAAGCATTGACAAAGCGCGCTCGTGCGGAGCGTGGCGCGGATGGCTTTGGCGTCATCGCTAGATGAACAGCCCGTGGTTCGCCATCGCTGGCCGCGGGCGCGGCGCGGATTGGGTCGTTGGTTCAAGTCATCCGCGGGCCGGTTCGACTGATCCGCGGGCCAGTAGAATGGCGGCATGGATATCTTCAAGGTCTTCACGCTCGAAGCCGCGCACCGGTTGCCCAACGTGCCCGAAGGCCACAAGTGCGCGCGCCTGCACGGGCATTCGTTCCGGGTGGAGATCCGCCTGCGCGGCGAGATCGGCGCGGAGACCGGCTGGGTGATGGACTTCGCCGACGTAAAGACGGCCTTCCAGCCGCTGTACGACCAGCTGGATCACCACTACCTCAACGACATCCCCGGCCTGGACAACCCGACCAGCGAGCGCCTGGCAGTCTGGATCTGGGAGCGCCTGAAGCCCACGCTGCCCCTGCTGGACGAAGTGGTGGTACACGAGACCTGCACGTCCGGCTGCCGTTACCGCGGGCCGTAAGCCGCCGCGACCTCCAACGGCCGCCCAACCCCTTGTTTCCTAAAAGGATCCTGAATCCGGGGCCGCTGTCATCCGCCTGTTGTTGCATTGCAACAATTGCCCCGGTATGCTGCACCGCACAATCCGGCATCCGCTGGATCGCAAGCCCCACAGGAGCCGCCATGTACCAGTTCAACGAACAGTTTGCCGCCGCCTCGCGCCAGTTCGCGGACACGGCCGCCCAGATCAACCGCATCGCCCTCGAAAACGCCCAGGCCCTGTTCGGCCTGCAGGTCAGCGCGATCGAAGAGCGCGCCAACGCCACCTTCGCCTTCTTCGGTGAAGCTGCCCAGGCCCGCGATCTCGACGCCCTCAAGACCCTGCTGCCGAAGGGCGTGCAGATCGCCCGCGAGAACGTCGAGCGCACTGTCGCCGTCGGCCAGGAAGTCTACGGCCGCACCCTGAAGGCCAACGAGGCCATCGGCCAGATCACCAAGTCGCAGCTGGAAACCGTCGTCGCCAAGACCCAGGCCACGGTCGAAGAAGCCGCCGACAAGGTCGTCAAGGCCACCAAGGCGAAGTAAGCCGCACAGTCTCTCTCTCCACTCCCCCAGTGGAACAACGAACCCGGTGGCCCCCGCTACCGGGTTTTTTGTTGCCTGTCGCCAAAATTAGCCATTTGCTCAAAATTTGAATCGCGTTCAAAATCACTAACCCCGCCTGCCCCCATCCCTCCCCCGCCCATGGGCACCAAGGAACGCCGCCAGCGCGAACTCTCCGCGCGCGAACAACGCTTCCTCGACTGCGCGCAGGGCCTGATCCAGCGCGACGGGCTGCTGAGCCTGCAGATGTCGCGGATCGCCGAGGAGTGCGACTACGCGGTAGGCACTCTGTACCAGCACTTCGCCAGCAAGGAGGACCTGCTGGTCACGCTGGCCACGCGTGACTGCATGAGCCGCGTGGAGTTGTTCGAACGCGCGGCGAAGTGGACCGGCCCCACCCGCGAACGCATGCTCGCCATCGCCATCGCCGACCTGATGATGATCCGCGCGCAACCGGAATTCTTCCGTCTCGCGCAATACGTCTTCACTGACGTGATCTGGCATGCCGCATCGGCGAAGACACGGCAGCGTTCGCTCGAAACCAGTGCGCCGATCGGGGTGTTGATCGAAGGCATCGCCACCGACGCCGTTCGCCTGGGCGACCTGCCCGCGAATACCGGACTCACCCCGCAGACCCTGACCATCGGCCCATGGACCCTGTGCATGGGCATGCATACTTTGGTCCATGCCGAAGGCGTGCTCGAGCGCCACGATGCTGGCGAGCCCTACCGCCTGCTGATCAAACACCTGCAGCACCTGCTCAATGGCTACGGCTGGCAGCCGCTGTTCGACGTGTCGGACGAAGCGGCGATCGACGCGCAACTGGCGCGCATCAGCCGCGAGGTTTTCGATTCACCCTCTCCGCCACTGGGCGGCGCAACGCACTCCTACAAGGAAGCAACGTAATGGCCAGGCACGACTCTCCGCGCACGTCTGCAACGCGCGAACCCTCGAGCAAGAAGCGCATGTTCTGGATGCTGTTGATCACCGGGCTGGTGTTCGGCCTGGTGTTCGGCGTCAAGGCTTTTTTCGCCGCGCAGACCAACAAGTATTTCGACAACATGCCGCAACCGCCGGCGACGATCAGCGCGGGCATCGCGCAGCAGCAGACCTGGCACGACACGGTGCAGGGCGTCGGCACCATGGTCGCGGTCAACGGTACCCAGGTAACCACCGAATCGCCCGGCGTGATCAGCGAGATCCATTTCAAGCCCGGCGACCAGGTCAAGGCAGGCGCGGTACTGCTGCAACTCAATGCCTCGACCGAAGTGGCGACACTGAAGTCGCTGGAGGCCACCGCACACCTGACCGCGACCCAGCGCGACCGCTATTACGAACTCGCCCAGACCAAGCTGGTCTCGCGCGATGAAGCCGACAAGCGTGCCGCCGACGCCGCCACCGCGCGTGCGCAGGTCGACGCGCAGCGCGCGCTGGTCGAGCGCAAGACCATCCGCGCGCCCTTCTCCGGCGTGCTCGGCATCCGCAAGGTCAACCTCGGCCAGTACGTGGAACCGGGCGCCGAACTGGTCAGCCTGCAGCAGCTGGATCCGATCTACCTCAACTTCACCCTGCCCGAACAACGCCTGCCGGCCATCCGGCAGGGTTCGGTGGTGAGCGTGCAGGTAGACGCCATGCCCGGGCAGAAATTCGAAGGCACCATCACCTCGGTCGAGCCGCAGGTAGACCCGCAGACACGCAACTTCCAGGTGCAGGCGACGCTGCGCAATCCGGACAACGCACTGCGCCCCGGTACGTTCGCCCGCGTCACCTTCGACCAGGGCAGCGAACAGCGCGTGGTGGTGATCCCGCAGACCGCGATCAGCTTCAATCCCTACGGCAATTCGGTGTACGTGATCACGCAGGCGCCGGCCAAGGCCGATCCCGCGCAAGCCAAACCCGAGGGCAAGCCGCCGGGACCGGCGCTGGTGGTCAAGCAGCGCTTCGTGAAGACGGGGGCCACGCACGGCGACCTCATCGCCATCACGGAAGGCCTCAAGCCCGGCGAACGCGTCGCCACCAGCGGCCTGCTCAAGCTGCGCAACGACGCCGCGGTGATCATCAACAACTCAGTGCTGCCCACGTCGGAAAAGGCGCCGACGCCGGTCAACCGCTGAGCACCCTTATCGCCGTCGCGCAGCGCAACGCGCGCAGTGACGGCAACACGTAGCGCCACCCCACCAAGGCCGCACGATGAAATTCACCGACATCTTCATCAAGAAACCCGTGCTGGCGCTCGTCGTCAGCCTGTTCATCCTGCTGCTGGGACTGCGCGCGAGCACGTCATTGAACGTGCGCCAGTACCCCGAGCTGCAGAATGCCGTCATCAACGTCAGCACCACTTACTTCGGTGCCGACGCCGACCTGATCCAGGGCTTCATCACCACGCCGCTCGAGCGCGAAATCGCCAGCGCCGAAGGCATCGACTACCTGGTGTCCAACAGCACCGCCGGCTCGTCCTCCATCCAGGCCTACATCCGCCTGGACCGCAACGCGAACGAGGCCCTCACCGAGATCGCCGCCAAGGTCAACAAGCTGCGCGGACAATTGCCGCCGGAGTCGGAAGACCCGGTGATCGAACTGCAGCAGGGCGAACAGATCGCCGCGATGTACCTGTCGTTCGACAGCACCCTGCTCGACAACAACCAGATCACCGACTACCTGGCGCGTGCGGTCGAACCCAAGCTCGCGACCATCCCCGGCGTGCAGCGTGCCGAGGTCATCGGCAGCGGCACCTTCGCCATGCGCGTATGGATGAAGCCGGACCGCATGACCGCGCTCAAGGTCACCGCGAGCGACGTGTTCAACGCGCTGCAGTCCAACAACGTGCTGTCCGCATTGGGCCAGACCAAGGGCCAGATGGTCTCCATCGACCTCACCGCGCGCACCGACCTGCGCACGCCCGAGGAGTTCAAGCAGCTGGTGATCCGCTCGCAGGACGGCGCGATCGTGCGCCTGGGCGACATCGCCGACGTGGTACTGGGGTCGGAAAGCTACGGCTCGTCGGTGTCGATGAACGGCCGCTCGGCGACGTTCATGGGCATCTTCGTCGCGCCCGACGCCAACTCGCTCGACGTGATCAAGCAGGTGCGCGAGACCCTCGACCGAGACATCAAGCCGCAGCTTCCCGAAGGGCTCAGCGCCAGCGTCCCCTACGACAGCACCAAGTACATCGACGACGCCATCAACGAGGTGATCCACACCATCGTCGAGGCGGTGCTGATCGTGATCGTGGTGATCTACCTGTTCCTGGGCAGCTTCCGCAGCGTCTTGATCCCCGCGGTGACCGTGCCACTGTCGCTGATCGGCTCGTTGTTCCTGATGTTGCTGATGGGCTTCACCATCAACCTTCTGACCCTGCTTGCGATGGTGCTTGCGATCGGCATCGTGGTCGATGACGCGATCATCGTTCTGGAGAACGTGCACCGGCACATCGAGGAAGGGATGAAACCCTTCGATGCGGCGATACGCGGCGCACGCGAACTGGCATGGCCGGTAGTGGCGATGACCACCACGCTCGTCGCGGTGTACATCCCGATCGGCTTCCAGGGCGGCCTGACCGGCGTGCTGTTCACCGAGTTCGCCTTCACCCTGGCCGGCGCGGTGCTGCTGTCGGGCGTGATCGCGCTGACCCTGACGCCGATGATGTGCGCAAAGATCCTCAAGGCGCATGAGCATGGCACCGGCAAGGGCAAGCTGGAGATGTGGCTCGACAACCAGTTCGAGAAGCTGCGCGGCAGCTACGAGCACCGCCTGCACAGCGCGCTCTCCACGAAGGCGGTCATCGCGGTCTTCGGCGCACTCGTCTTCATCTCCTGCGTCTTCCTGTACCGGGGCTCGCCGCAGGAACCGGCACCGGCGGAAGACCAGGGCTTCATCTTCTCGTACTCGTCGGCCGACCCGGCGTCCACGCTCGACTATGTGGAGCGCTACACCGAAGAGCTCACCAAGATCGGCAAGAACACGCCGGAGAACGAGAACTTCTTCCTCATCAACGGTGGCGCCGGCACCAACACCGCTATCGCCGGCTTCGTGCTGAAGCCGTGGGGCGAGCGCAACCGCTCCACCCAGCAGGTGCTGGACCAGACGATCCAGCCGGAGCTGTCGAAGATCACCGGCCTCAACGTGTTCGCGCAGGTGCCGCCCGCGCTGCCCAGCGCCGGTGGCGGCGGTGGCGGCGGCGAGTTCGTGATCGGCGGCACCGGTTCGCTGACGCAGTTGCAGGAACTGGCCGACGCGGTACTGACGAAGGCGCGCGAGAGCAAGCGCTTCATCTTCCTCGACAAGGACCTGAAGATCGACAAGCCGCGCGTGGAAGTGCAGATCGACCGCGACAAGGCGGCGTTGCTGGGCATCGACATGCGCACGCTGTCGGCGGACATGTCGGCGATGCTGTCGGGCGGCTATTCCAACCGCTTCGCGCTGCAGAACCGTTCCTACCGCGTGATCCCGCAGGTGCAGCGCAGCGACCGCCTCAACGCCACCGACCTCACCAACTATTACACCCGCACCAAGGACGGCGACCTGATCCCGCTGTCGACCATCGTCACGCTCAAGGAATCCGCGCAGCCCGAACAGCTCAAGCGCTTCCAGCAGCTCAACGCAGTGTCGATCACGTTCGCGCCGCGCCCGGGCGTGAGCAAGGGTGAGGCACTGTCGATCCTGGAGAACGCGGCGAAGCAGGTGCTGCCGCAGGGCTACAGCGTCGACTACGCCGGCGAGTCGCGCCAGTTCAAACAGGAGGGCCAGGCGATGCTGCTGACACTGGCCCTGGCGATCATCGTGATCTTCCTGGTGCTGTCGGCGCAGTTCGAGAGCTTCCGCGACGCAATCATCATGTTGCTGACCGTGCCGATGGCGATCTGCGGTGCGCTGCTGGTGCTCAACATACTGGCGATCCTCAACGGCATCCTCGGCGCCATGGGGATGGCGGGCTTCCCCGGCATGAGCATCAACATCTACACCCAGGTCGGGCTGGTGACACTGGTCGGCGTGATCTCCAAGCACGGCATCCTGATCGTGGAGTTCGCCAACAAGCTGCAGGTCGAGCAGGGCCTGAGCAAGCGCGACGCCATCGAGCAGGCCGCCGGCATCCGCCTGCGCCCCGTGCTGATGACCACCGCGGCCCTGGTCTTCGCAATGATGCCGCTGCTGATCGCCAGCGGTGCAGGCGCCGCCGCGCGCTTCTCGATGGGCCTGGTGATCGCGGCGGGCATGCTGATCGGCACGATGTTCACGCTGTTCGTGCTGCCGGCGTTCTACCTGTACCTGGCCCAGGACCACAGCGCGCGCCGCGCAAAGCAGGCGGACGCGGGCACGGGTACGGAACCGTCATTGCCGCCGGCACCCGACGCCGGCTGAGACGAGACCTGACAGCAGAACGGGCGCAGCGATGCGCCCGTTTCTGTTTCTGCGCGAGCCTGCGTCAGCGCGGCAGGGTCAGATAGCGCGACATCGCCCGCGCATCCGGCGCGGGCGCATGCGGCAGCCGCCCCCAGCACGCCACCGGCAGCACGCGCTGCAGGATGGCGAAGTTGTCATCGGCGCGCGCCATCCCCGGATCGATGCCGTTGGCGATCCAGCCGACGAGGTTCGCGCCATCCGCCGCGATCGCGCGCGCCGTCAGCCGTGCGTGGCTGATGCAGCCCAGGCGCAGGCCGACGACCATCACCACGGGCAGCTGCAGGGCACGCACCACCTCGACCTGGTCGATCGTTGCGGTGAGCGGCGCGGCCCAGCCGCCCACGCCTTCGACCACCACCGCATCCGCCTGCGCCGCGAGCCGCGAATGCGCGGCGACGATCGTCGCCAGTTCGATGGACACGCCCGCCTCGGCCGCTGCCAGCTCCGGCGCCAGCGGCTGTGGCAGCGCATAGGGATTGACGTCGGCGTAGGCCGGGACCGGATCGCTGGCCTGCTGCAACGCGAGGGCATCCTCGTTGCGCCAGCCCTCGCCCCTGTCTTCGCAGCCGCTCGCCACCGGCTTCATGCCCACGGCGCGCTGACCACGCGCACGCAGCGCATGCAGCAGCGCGGCGCTGGCGATCGACTTGCCGATGCCGGTATCGGTGCCGGTGATGTAGCAGGAATACGGGGTCATGGCCGGCATCCTAGTGCAGGGACAGGCGAAGCGTGAGGCGCTGTCCTGTTGCGAGTCTGCGGCACATGAAGCACGGTGATTTGCCGTTATCAGCCGCCGGCGCGGCGTCATTGATACCGCCGGGGCACTCGACTGCGGGCCACTGTTACACTGCGGCCATGACCTTCACCGCCACCCAGCTCAGCGGCAGCAAGCAGCAGCAGTACGAGCAGCTGCTGGAGCAGGCGCGCGGACTGATGTATGGCGAGCGCGACCGCGTCGCCAACGCCGCCAACGTCTCGGCGCTGGTCTATAACGCGCTGCCGGCGCTCAACTGGGTCGGCTTCTACTTCTTTGACGGCAAGGAACTGGTGGTCGGCCCGTTCCAGGGCCTGCCGGCCTGCATCCGCATCCCGCTCGACAAGGGTGTGTGCGGCGCCGCCGCGACCACGCGGCAGACGCAGCGCGTCGCCGACGTGCATGCCTTCCCCGGCCATATCGCCTGCGATGCCGCGTCGCGTTCGGAAGTCGTGGTGCCGTTGCTGCATGGCAACGAGCTGGTAGGCGTATTCGATCTGGACAGCCCGGAACCCGACCGCTTCGACGCCGACGACCAGCTCGGCCTTGAAGCCATCGCGCAGGCCTTCGTGGAGTCGCTCGCATGACCGCAGTGAAGATGCGCAACATCGGACCCAAGAGTGCCGCCTGGCTGCGCCAGGTCGGCCTGCGCTCGCTCGAAGACCTCACGGCCGTGGGCACGGTTGAAGCCTTCATGCGCGTCAAGCGCGCCGGCTTCAAACCGGGTCTCAACCTGCTTTACGCGATCGAAGGCGCGCTGCTCGACTGCCATTGGCAGGAAGTGCCCGAGGAGCGGCGCCAGCAACTCATCCTCGCCGCCGATGCCGCCACCGCGCTGCTGCCGCCGCCACGCAACCGCCCCGCCGCCGGGCCGGTGACCACGACCATGAGCTCGCGTGGTCCCGACGTGGGTACGGACGACCACGACCTTGATTCGACCGGCGACGCCGACGTGGGTGACTCGTCCTATGACCACAGTGCGGCAGGCAGCGAAGACTGAGCCGCACCAGGACGCCGGCAGGCTGCCGTGACGTCCTGACAGAATCGGCTCCCCGGCAATGGCCGCTGCGCGTGCATGCGCCCCGGCGGCCGGGCGAACAGCCGCCTGCTGGCCCCGATGGGCCCAACGGCCAATTGGAACCCGCCGACCCGGGCACTACCGTGCTCCTTGGCTCGGCCCACTTCGGTCGGGTCAAAAGGTGCCAGCACCGCCCCCAGTCCGCTCTCGAGCCACCCTCGAGGAGAAACCCATGGACCTAGCCCCAACTGATGCGCAGGAGCCGGTTGCGACGCAGGCCTATTCCAACCGGCAACGACTGTTCATGCGGTACTTCACCGCGGTGCTCGTCGACCTCGTCATCCTGAATCTGTTCGAGGAGTACTGGAGCTGGGTCACGATAGAGTCGTTCACGATCTCGCTGCTCGCCGCGATCCTCCTGCAGATCCTGCTGCGGGCGACGATCGCCGTCGAGCATCGGGTGGCCGCCTACTTCAATGCGCGCAAGGGCAAGTGGGCGCGGTTCATGCGCTTCTTCTGCGCGTGGCTGGTGATCTTCGGTTCCAAGTTCGTGATCCTCGAGGCACTCGACATGGCCTTCGGGGACGAGGTGAGTTTCGGCGGCCCGTTCCACGGCCTCATCGCGATCATCGTCGTCGTCGTGGCGATGCTCGGCATCGAGGAACTCATCGTGCGTTTCTATCGCCGGCTCGGCGACAGCCCAAGCGCCTGATGCGCAAACCAGGATGCAAGAAAAAGCCCGGAATTTCCGGGCTTTTCTTTCTCACTCCACGGTCACCGATTTCGCCAGGTTGCGCGGCTTGTCGACGTCGGTACCGCGGGCGAGCGCGGCGTGGTAGGCCAGCAGCTGCACCGGGATCGCGTGCACGATCGGCGAGAGCACGCCGACATGGCGCGGCGTGCGGATCACGTGCACGCCTTCGGATTCGCCGAACTGGCTGTCGGCGTCGGTGAACACGAACATCTCGCCGCCGCGCGCGCGCACTTCCTGGATGTTGGACTTGACCTTTTCCAGCAGGGAGTCGTTCGGTGCGATCACCACCACCGGCATCTCGCTGTCGACCAGCGCGAGCGGGCCGTGCTTGAGCTCGCCGGCCGGATAGGCCTCGGCGTGGATGTAGGAGATCTCCTTGAGCTTCAACGCGCCTTCCAGCGCGATCGGGTAGTGCATGCCGCGACCGAGGAATAGCGCGTGCTGCTTGGGCGCGAAGCGGTCCGACCAGCCCGTGATCTGCGGTTCGAGGTTGAGCGCGTGCTGCACGCTGCCCGGAAGCTGGCGCAGCGAGTCGAGATGGTCGGCTTCCTGCGCGGCATCGAGCTGGCCGCGCAGCTTGGCGATGGTGCAGGTCAGCGTGAACAGTGCGACCAGCTGGGTGGTGAAGGCCTTGGTCGAAGCCACGCCGATCTCTGCGCCGGCGCGGGTGTAGTACACGAGCCGGCTGGCGCGCGGGATCGCGCTCTCGGGCACGTTGCAGATCGACAGCGTCCGGTCGTGGCCGAGCGACTTGGCGTACTTGAGCGCCTCCATGGTGTCGAGCGTTTCGCCCGACTGCGAGATCGTGACCACCAGATGCTTCGGATTGGCGACGACGCGGCGGTAGCGGTACTCGCTGGCGATGTCGACCGCGCACGGCAGGCCGGTGATCGCCTCGATCCAGTAGCGGGCGGTCAGGCCGGCGTAGTAGCTGGTGCCGCAGGCGAGGATCTGCACGCCTTCGATGTCGGCGAGCACGGATTGCGCGTTGTCGCCGAACAGTTCGGCCGAGAAGCCACCGTTGTCCATCACCGCCTCGATGGTGTCGGCGATGGCGCGCGGCTGCTCGTGGATTTCCTTCTGCATGAAGTGGCGGTACGGGCCGAGTTCCAGCGAGGCCAGCGACACGTCGGAGACGTGCACGTCGCGCTCGATGGCCACGCCCTCCGCGTCGAACACGCGTACCGTCTCGCGCGTGATCGCCGCGGTATCGCCTTCCTCGAGGAAGATCACCCGGCGCGTGGCCTGGATGATGGCGGACACGTCGCTGGCGACGAAGTTCTCGCCTTCACCCAGTCCCACCAGCAGCGGGCAGCCCATGCGCGCGGCAACCAGGCGGCCCGGCTCCTTGCGGCTCACCACCGCCAGCGCGTAGGCGCCATGCAGCTCGCGCACCGCATGCTGCAGCGCGCCCAGCAGGTCGAGGCCGCTCTTCAGGTGGTGGTGGATGAGATGGGCGATGACTTCGGTATCGGTCTGCGATTCGAAGACGTAGCCCAACAGGCGCAGGCGTTCGCGCTGTTCCTCGTGGTTCTCGATGATGCCGTTGTGCACCAGGGCCACGCCGTGGCTGATGTGCGGGTGCGCATTGGCCTCGGTGACGCCGCCGTGGGTGGCCCAACGCGTGTGGCCGATGCCCAGGTGGGCGCTGAATTGCTCGGCCTGCGCGGCGGTTTCCATTTCGGCCACGCGGCCGGTACGGCGGACCCGGCGCACCTCGCTACCGCCGCCGGGGTCCGTGACCACTGCTATCCCGGCCGAGTCGTAGCCGCGGTATTCGAGGCGCTTGAGGCCTTCGATCAGGACGGGAACCACATCGCGATCGGCGATCGCACCAACAATTCCGCACATGGAGGGGGAGTCTCGCGTTGAATGACCCGCAGTTTAGCGAAAGCGCGTGAGGCCGCCACGCGTGGATTTCACACACAGACCTCGCGCGCATGGCTTCGAACCGGCGCCGCGGCGGCGCGTCCGCGCGGACACGCCGCTGTCCGGACGGACACCCGGACCGTGGCGGACAGCCTTTCAAATCAGATACTTACGATTGGCACGCATTCTGCTTAATAGGGGTAGCGCCCTACTTCCAGAACCGTACCCATGAGCATCCGCGACACCTCCGGCCAGGACCGGCCCCTCCATGGCGATTCCGCCGCTTCCGCACGGACGCTGTCGCTGCGCCGCCGCCAGTGGCTGTATGCGGGCGCGGGCGTGGCCGGCCTGGTGGTCGTGGTCGGCTGGCTGCTGTCGGGCTGGACCGCCGGGGCGCATTCCTTCGACGCCTCGCGCCTGCGCATCGCCGCCGTCACCCGCGGCGACCTGGTCCGCGACATCTCCGCCGAGGGCCGCGTGATCGCTGCCAACAGCCCGACCCTGTACGCCATCGCCGGCGGCACGGTCACGCTCAAGGTCGTCGCCGGCGACAAGGTGGCGCCGGAGCAGGCGCTGGCCGAGATCGACAGCCCCGAGCTGCGCAGCAAGCTCGCCCAGGAACAGGCCACCCTCGCCGGCCTCGAAGCCGAGGCCAGCCGCGCCGTGCTCGATGCGCAGATCACGCGCTCCAACGCGCGCAAGCTGCTCGACCAGGCGCAGATCGACCGCCAGGCCGCGCAGCGCGACCTCGAGCGCAACCAGCGCGCCTTCGAAGGCGGCGCGGTCGCGCAGATCGACGTGGCGCGCTCGCAGGACACGCTGAAAAAGGCCGACCTCGGCCTCGCCAGCGCCCGCAACGACTATGGCCTGCTCGGCCAGGGCGCCGGCCTCGACATGCGCAACAAGCGCCTGCTCGCCGATCGCCAGCGCGCGGTCGTGACCGAACTGCAGCGTCAGGTCGACGCGCTCACGCTGCGCGCGCCCTTCGCCGGCCAGGTCGGCCAGGTGATGGTGGCGCAGCGCCAGAACGTCGCGATCAACGCGCCGCTTCTGAGCGTGGTCGACCTGGGCGTGTTCGAGGTCGAGATCAAGGTGCCCGAGAGCTTCGCCCGCGACCTCGCCATCGGCATGCCCGCGCAGGTGACCGGCCCCACCGGCACGCTCCCGGCGGAAATCTCCGCGGTGTCGCCGGAAGTGGTGAATGGCGAAGTCACCGGCCGCCTCCGCTTCAAGAGCCAGCAGCCGCCCGGCCTGCGCCAGAACCAGCGCATGAGCGTGCGCATCCTGCTCGACACGCGCCGCAACGTGCTGATGGTCGAACGCGGCCCCTTCCTCGAACAGGGTGGCGGCAACAGCGCCTACGTGATGGACGGCAGCAGCGCGGTGAAGCGCCCGCTCCACACCGGCGCCAGCAGCCTGAGTGCCGTCGAGATCCTCGGCGGCGCGAAGGAAGGGGATCGCATCGTGGTATCCGGCGCCGACGGCTTCGGCGAAACCGAACGTGTCCGCATCACTGGAGAATGATCATGAGTACCGACTCTGCCTATCCCCGTCATTCGTTCCCGCAGAACTGGTCCGCGCTGGACCTGGTCGATGCCGTGCCGCTGCGCCTGTCCGACCGGATCGCCCTGGGCCTCATCGAATTCAGCGTCGCCCCCGTCGCGGCCAACAACCCCATCGTGGCCAACAACCCCTTCGTTGTCGCCGCCCCGCGCGGCTGGCGCCGCGGCTACGCGGGCAGCAACGAACTCCCCGACTTCCGCGTGCGTTGAACGCACTCCGCCAACCGATCAGATAACCATAAGGGAATCCCGCCATGCTGCACATGCAAGCCGTCACCAAGGTCTATCGCACCGAGCTCGTCGAAACCCACGCCCTGCGGTCGCTCGACCTGCATGTGCGCGACGGCGAGTTCGTCGCCGTCACCGGCCCATCCGGTTCCGGCAAGACGACCTTCCTCAACATCGCCGGCCTGCTCGAGGAATTCACCGGCGGCACCTACACGCTCGACGGCCAGGACGTGCGCGGCCTGTCCGACGACGCGCGCTCGAAGCTGCGCAACCACAAGATCGGCTTCATCTTCCAGAGCTTCAACCTGATCCCCGACCTCAACCTGTTCGACAACGTCGACGTGCCGCTGCGCTACCGCGGCTTCAATGCCGCCGAGCGCAAGCAGCGCATCGAGCAGGCGCTGGCGCAGGTCGGCCTGGCTTCGCGCATGAAGCACTACCCGGCCGAACTGTCTGGCGGACAGCAGCAGCGCGCCGCGATTGCACGCGCACTCGCCGGCACGCCGCGCCTGCTGCTCGCAGACGAACCCACCGGCAACCTCGACTCGCAGATGGCACGCGGCGTCATGGAGCTGCTGGAGGAGATCAACGCCGCGGGCACCACCATCGTCATGGTGACCCATGACCCGGAACTGGCCGCCCGCGCGCAGCGCAACGTGCATATCGTCGACGGCATGGCGACCGACATCTCGGTCGAGTCCAGCCTGATGCGGGCGCGCGACCTGGCTGCCGCCATCCAATCCAACTGAGGCCGCGACCATGGCACCCATGCTTGGCTACTACTTCAACCTCGCCCTGCGCAGCTTCCGGCGCAACAAGGTGCTCACCGCGCTGATGGTGCTGGCGATTGCGCTCGGCATCGGCGCGGCGATGACCACGCTCACCGTCTACCACGTGCTTTCGGGCGATCCGCTGCCGGGCAAGAGCCAGAACCTGTACTACCCGCAGATCGACCCCCAGACGCGCGAGGAATACCGCCCGGGCGGGGATCCGCCGGGCCAGCTCACGCGCCTGGATGCCGAGACCCTGCTCAAGGCCAAGCGCGCCGACCGCCAGGCGCTGATGACCGGCGGCGGCGTCGCGGTGCAGCCGCAGCGCGCCGGCCTGCTGCCGTTCGCCGCGGACTCGCGTTACACCAGCGCCGACTTCTTCCCGATGTTCGACGTGCCATTCCTCTACGGCAGCGGCTGGGACGCCGCCGCGGACGAGGCGCATGCGCGCGACGCGGTGATCTCCAGTTCGCTCAACGAGAAGGTGTTCGGCGGCGGCAACAGCGTCGGCAAGACGCTGCGCCTGGACGGCACCGACTTCCGCGTGGTCGGCGTGCTTGCCAAATGGCGTCCGGTGCCAAAGTTCTACGATCTCAACATGAGCCGTCACGGCTATGGCGAGGCCGAACAGGTGTTCCTGCCGTTCACGACCTCCCGCGACCTCAAGCTGGGCCGCAGCGGCAGCATGGACTGCTTCGACGAAACGTCCGAAGGCATGAGTGCGACCGACGTCGGCGCGCCCTGCACGTGGATCCAGTTCTGGGTGCAGTTGGACACGCCGCAGAAAGCGCGGGACTACAAGGCCTTCCTCGAGAACTACTCCGACCAGCAACGCGCCGCCGGCCGCTTCCAGCGTCCCAACAACGTGCAGCTGCGCGACCTGATGGGTTTCCTCCGCCACGAGAAGGTGGTGCCGGACGACGTCAACCTGCAGATGTGGCTGGCGTTCGGCTTCCTGCTGGTGTGCCTGGTCAACACCGTCGGCCTGCTGCTGGCGAAGTTCATGCGGCGCTCGGCGGAGATCGGCGTGCGCCGCGCACTGGGCGCTTCGCGGTCCGCCATCTTCATGCAATGCCTGATCGAAGCCGTATCCGTGGGGCTCGTCGGCGGCGTACTCGGCCTCGGCCTCGCGTTCCTCGGCCTGTGGGCCGTGCGCCAGCAACCGGTCGAGCACGCCACGCTCGCCCACCTCGATCCGGTGATGCTGCTGACCACCTTCGCGCTCGCGATCGTGGCCAGCCTGTTCGCCGGCGCCTTGCCTGCATGGCGCGCGTGCCAGGTCACGCCCGCCATCCAGCTCAAGACCCAATGACCCGTGACTGACTGAGGCACGCCATGGAACTCCGACCCATTCTTTCGACGTTGCGCCGGCACAAGACGGCCGCCGCACTGATCGTCCTCGAGATCGCGCTCAGCTGCGCGATCATCTGCAACGCCGTGTTCCTGATCCGGGAGCGCCTCAACCGCATCGACATGCCCAGCGGCGTGGCCGAGAAGGAAATGGTGGTGATCAGCATCACCGGCATCGGCACGGACCAGAACGCACAAGCCCTGACCCGCGAGGATCTCGCCGCGATGCGCGCCATCCCGGGCGTGACCGCGGTCGCCGCCGCAAACCAGGTGCCGTTCGGCAATTCGTCGTGGAACAGCGGCATCTCGCTGACGCCCGAGCAAACCGAGTCCACGCTCGGCGCCACGACCTACATGGACAGCGGCGAACTGCGCGAGGCACTCGGCGTGACGCTCGTGGGTGGCCGCGACTTCAGCCCCGACGAATACGTCGATGACATGCCGGGCCAGGGCTTCGGCAGCCTGAAGTTCGGCACGACCATCATCACCAAGGCGATGGCGGAAAAGCTGTACCCCGGCAAGAGTGCGGTCGGCCAGACGCTCTATCTCGGCGACAATCGTCCGGTCACGGTGATCGGCGTGGTCGACACGCTGGTGCGTCCGTACTTTGGGCCCAAGGAGCTGGTGCCCGACTTCTCGATGATCCTGCCGCTGCGCATGTCGTACGAGGCCGGCTACTACGTGCTGCGCACCACGCCGGAGCAACGCGAGCGCGTGATCAAGGACGCGGTGAAGGTACTGGAGAAGAACAGCCCCAACCGCATCATCCTCGACCAGAAGACGCAGGAGCAG
This sequence comes from Agrilutibacter niabensis, assembly GCA_031457065.1. Lineage (GTDB taxonomy): Bacteria > Pseudomonadota > Gammaproteobacteria > Xanthomonadales > Xanthomonadaceae > Agrilutibacter > Agrilutibacter niabensis_A. Next base: position 1,097,047 of record JAVDVW010000002.1, on the reverse strand, counting down.
ATCCGCACCGAGTTCTTCCAGCAGGACCGCTCGATGGCCTGGCTGCTGATCGCCGTCTGCATCGCCCTGCTGGTGGTGACCGCGCTGGGGATCGTCGGCCTGGCCAGCTTCTGGGTACAGCAGCGCACCAAGCAGATCGGCGTACGCCGCGCACTGGGTGCTACCCGTGGCCAGGTGCTGCGCTATTTCCAGACCGAGAACTTCCTGCTTGCCACCCTCGGCATCGTCATCGGCATGATCGGCGCCTACGGCATCAACCAGTTGCTGATGAGCTCATATGAACTGCCGCGACTGCCGGCGCTGTACCTGCCGGTCGGAGCGCTGGTGCTGTGGGCGTTGGGCCAACTGTCGGTGCTGGGCCCGGCGCGGCGCGCCGCCGCCGTGCCGCCCGCGGTGGCCACGCGCAGCGTGTAGTCGAACAGCGTGTCGTCGAACAGGTAATCTGTGCCGATGCCTACCGTCCTTGTCATTGATGACAATCCCTCCGTAGCCACGGCCCTGGAAACCCTGTTCTCGCTGCACGACATCGACACGCGTGCGGTGACAACGCAGGAAGACGGGCTCGCGCTGCTGGCGCGCGAGCCCATCGACCTGGTGGTGCAGGACATGAACTTCCACGCCGACACGACGTCGGGCGAGGAAGGGGTCGAGCTGTTCGCGAAGATCCGTGCGGCGCATCCGGACCTGCCCGTGATCCTGCTCACCGCGTGGACCCACCTGGAATCGGCGGTGGACCTGGTCAAGGCCGGTGCCGCCGATTACCTGGCCAAGCCTTGGGACGACCGCAAGCTGCTGGCCACGGTGAACAACCTGCTCGAACTTTCGCAGGCACGGCAGGAACTCGCTCGCCACCGCAGCGGCGAGCGGCGCCGTCGCAATGCGCTGGCGCGCGAGTTCGACCTGCGCGGACTCGTCTACGCGGACCCCGCGAGCGAAGCGGCGTTGGCGCTGGCTTGCCAGGTGGCGCGCTCGGAATTGCCGGTGCTGATTACCGGGCCGAACGGCGCCGGCAAGGAGAAGTACGCGGAAATCATCCATGCGAATTCGGCGGTGAAGAGCGGCCCCTTCGTCGCGCTCAACTGCGGCGCCTTGCCGGGCGAACTGATCGAAGCCGAGCTGTTCGGCGCCGAGGCCGGTGCATACACCGGCGCCAACCGCGCGCGCGAAGGCAAGTTCGAGGCCGCCGATGGCGGCACCCTGTTCCTCGACGAAATCGGCACCCTGCCGCTCGCCGGGCAGGTCAAGCTGCTGCGCGTGCTCGAGACCGGCCGCTTCGAGCGCCTCGGCGGCAACCGCGAGCGCACGGTGAAGGTACGCGTGATCAGCGCGACCAACGCCGACCTGTCCGCGCTGATCGCGGCGGGGAATTTCCGCGAGGACCTGTACTACCGTCTCAATGCGATCGAGGTGCGCCTGCCGCCACTGGCGCAGCGCAGCGATGACATCCTTCCGCTGGCGCGCCATTTCCTGCCGCCCGGCAAACAGCTCGACGGCGACGCCGAGCACGCCCTGCTCGCGCACGCGTGGCCGGGCAACGTGCGCGAGCTTCGCAACACCATCCAGCGCGCGTCGCTGCTCGCGCGCGGCGAGAAGATCGGCGTCGCCGACCTGGGCCTGCCCGCGGCCGCGCGCGCAGTGGCCGCAGGCAATGGTGGCGATGAACCCGATCGCGCCAGCATCGAAGCCGCACTGGCGCGTGCCGGCGGCGTGGTTGCGCAGGCAGCGAGCGACCTGGGCTTGTCGCGACAGGCCCTGTACCGGCGCCTCGAGCGCCTCGGCATCGACCGTCCATGACGCATCGCGCGCACCCGCAGTCCGCAGGCCGCCGTGCGGCGGGAGCCACGCATGCGTAGCCTGCGCCAGCGACTGCCGCTGAGCCTGCAATTCGCCGCGCTCGCGCTGGCCTACATGATCGCCGCGGTGGCATTCACCCTGCTGCTGTCGCGCTGGCTGCGCAATCCATGGCTGGCGGGCGGGATCGTCACCGTGGTGCTGCTGCCGTTGCTCGTCTATCACGTGCGCCGCGCCTTCGCGCCGATGAACTCGCTGTTCCGCGCGCTCTCCGGCACCGTGGCGAGCTACCGCGACGGCGATTTCGCCTTCGGCCTGTCCTGGCACGGCGGTGGTGACCTGGGCGCGCTGGTCGCCAGCCACAACGAGCTGGGCGACGCGTTGCGCGAACAGCGCCAGGCGCTGGTGCAGCGCGAGCTGCTGCTCGACACCATGGTGCAGAACACGCCGGTGGCGATGCTGCTGGTGGATCCGTCGCGCCACATCGTCCTGGGCAACATCGCCGCGCGCAAGCTACTGGGCGAAGGCAAGCGCCTGGAAGGCCTGACCTTCGATGCGTTGCTCGAACACGCACCCGAAGCGCTGCGCGAGGCCTTCGAACGCGGCGGCGATGGCATGTTCACCGTCGGTGACGCGGACAACGAGGACATCTACCACCTCGCCCGCCGCCACTTCCGCCTCAACGGCCGCCGCCACGAACTGGTGCTGCTGCGCCTGCTCACCGCTGAGCTGCGCCGGCAGGAAGTGCAGACCTGGAAGAAGGTGATCCGCGTGATCAGCCACGAGTTGAACAACTCGCTGGCACCGATCGCGTCGCTCGCGCATTCGGGCGCGGAACTGCTGCGTCGCGGCCAGCTCGAGCGCCTGCCTACTGCGCTGGCGACGATCGAGGACCGCGCGCGCCATCTCGAAGGTTTCATCCGCGACTACGCCCGCTTCGCCAAGCTGCCGTCGCCGCGACTGGAATCGATCCCGTGGCCACGCTTCGTCGCACAGCTGCGCTCGCAGGTGGAGTTCACCTACGACGGCCCGGAATCACCGGATGCCATCGCCCGCATCGACGTCGCGCAGCTGGAGCAGGCGCTGATCAACCTGCTCAAGAACGCGCACGAATCCGGGTCGAAAGCCGGGGACGTGGCGTTGTCGCTGCGACGGCTGCCCGAATACTGGCGCGTCGATGTGCTCGATCGCGGCAGCGGCATGAACGAAGCGGTGCTGGCGAATGCGTTGCTGCCGTTCTATTCGACCAAGCGCCATGGCACCGGGCTCGGACTGGCGCTGGCGCGCGAGATCGCCGAAGCCCACGGTGGCCGCATCGCCCTGCTCAACCGCGACGGCGGCGGGCTGTGCGTATCGCTGGTGCTGCCGGCCTGACCGCGGGTCGCGGTTACTTCGGCGGTTTCACCGGCCGCTGCCAGCCTTCGACCGACACCTGCTTGCCGCGCGCGACGCTCAGCTTGTCGGCGGGCGCGTCCTTGGTGATCACCGAACCCGCGCCGATCGTGGCGTTGCGCCCGATCGTGACCGGCGCCACCAGCGACGAGTTCGAGCCGATGAAGGCGCCGTCCTCGATGGTGGTCGTCGACTTGTTCACGCCGTCGTAGTTGCAGGTGATGGTGCCGGCGCCGATGTTGACGCCACTGCCGACCACGGCATCGCCGAGATAGGCCAGGTGGTTGGCCTTGCTCGACACGCCCAGCCGCGCGTTCTTGGTTTCGACGAAGTTGCCGATGTGCACGCCGTCGGCCAGCACGGTGCCCGGGCGCAGGCGTGCGAACGGGCCGACCAGCGCCGCGCCTTCGACGACGACACCGTCGAGGTCGCAATGCGCGCGCACCTCCGTGCCGGGACCCAGGGTGACGTCCTTGAGCCGGCAGAACGGGCCGATGCGCACGCCGTCGGCGAGCCGAACGTCGCCTTCGAAGACGACATCGGCATCGATCTCGACGTCCATGCCCACCGTCACCGTGCCGCGGATGTCGATGCGCGCGGGATCCGCCACGCGCGCGCCCTGCAGGCACAGCGCCCGCGCGGCGCGCTTCTGGAAAGCGCGCTCGAGTTGCGCCAGCTGCCAGGGGTCGTTGGCGCCCTCGGTCTCAATCGGATCGGCGACGTGCACCATTTCGGCGGCATCGAACTCGGTCGAGGCGGATGCAAACACGTCGGTCAGGTAGTACTCGCCCTGCGCGTTGTCGTTGCGCAGGTGATCGAGCCAGCGGCGCAGCGGCTCGCCGTCGGCAATGATGATGCCGGTGTTGACGGTCTTGATCCCGCGCTGGTCCTCGTCGGCATCCTTGTGCTCGACGATGCGGCCGACGCGGCCTTCGGGGTCGCGCAACACCCGGCCATAACCGGTGGGGTCGGCGAGGTCGGCGACGAGCACGGCGATCCGGCCGGGCGCGGACATCAGCCGCCGCAGCGTCTCCGGCGTGATCAGGGGCACGTCGCCGTACAACACCAGCACGCGCGCGTCCTGCGGCACGTTGGGCATCGCCTGCTGCACGGCATGGCCGGTGCCCAGCTGCTGGTCCTGTTCGGCCCATGTCAGGTCCTCCTGGCCGGTGAATGCGGCCAGCACCGCTTCACCGCGGTGGCCGTACACGACGTGGATGCCCGCCGGGTCCAGCGCACGTGCGCTGTCGATCACATGCGCGAGCATCGGCCGGCCCGCGATCTCCTGCAGCACCTTGGGCAGGCTCGACTTCATGCGCTTGCCCTCGCCGGCCGCGAGGATGATGACGTGCAGAGGTGCCGACATGGGATGTCCGTGCTGATGGAATGGCTGCATTTTAGGACGCACTGATAGCATGCGGCGATGATTAGTGCCGCGACCGTCCCCGCCCCTGAACAAGCCATCAAGGAGCCGGCCATCGAGGAGCCGGGCGCCGCATCATGGGCGCGCGCATTGCTGTGGATCGGCGCGCCGCTCTGCCTCGTGGGCCTGGTAGTCGATCACTTGGGCGCGCAATGGCACGGCGGACGCTTCGCCGGACTGATCGTGCTGTCACTGCTGGCCCTCGCCGCCGCTGGCGCGCTGCGTCGCGTGCTGGGCTGGCGACTGGCGAGCGGGCTCGCCCTGGCATGGCTGCTGGCGGTGGTCTTCTACGCCGGCGTCGTCCCGGCGCTGGCGACGATGCTGTTCGCATCGGGGGCACTGGCCCTGGGCAGCCTGCTGCAGCGGGAAGCACCACCCGCTCTGCGCATCGCCTGCGGCCTCATCCTCGTGGCCGGTGCGCTGGGCTGGCTGCTGCCCTTGCCGGTGCACTATGGCGCCGCCTACGCCGGACTCTGCCTCGGCCTGGCCGCCTGGCAATGGCGCGCGCTGGCGGCTTCGTGGCATGCGACGGCAACTCAATTGCGCGCCGCCATCGACGCGGCGCCGCGTGCGGCCGCCCTCGCCGTGCTCGTCCTCGGGCTCGCCAGCACCGGCTGCTGGATCCCGACCATGCAGGCGGACGATGTCGTCTATCACCTGCGCCTGCCCTGGCAATTGCTGGCACAACACCACTACCCGCTCGACCCCGCACTGCACATCTGGGCCCTGGCGCCCTGGGCGGGCGACGTCCTGCAGGCCGTGCCCCAGCTCATCGCCGGCGCTGAGGCGCGCGGCAGCGTGAACGCGCTATGGCTCGTGTTGACCGCGACCGCGGTGTGGCGCATCGCTTCACTATTGGGAGGCACCGCGCGCACTGCGTGGTTCGCCGTCGCCCTGTATGGCAGCCTTCCGCTGACGGCCGGGCTTGCCGGCAGCATGCAGAGCGAGACACCGACGGCCGCGTTGTTGGCGTGGCTGGTGGTACTGATCCTGGAACCCGCGCCGCGCACGCCACGAGTGCGCATCGGCGCAGTGCTCGTAGGCGCGGTGCTCGTCGGCGGGCTGCTGGCGCTGAAACTGTCGTCGGCGGTATTCGCGGTGCTGATGTTGCCGTGGGCGCTGTGGCGGCATCGCCGCGTGCCAGCGCCGCTCACGCTGGCCGGCGCGTGCGCCATCGTGCTGGCGATCGGCGGCTCCAGCTACGCCTATGCGGCCGGCATCGCGCGCAACCCGTTCCTGCCCTTGTTCAACGCGTGGTTCCGATCGCCCTACTTCGATCCGGTCAACTTCGACGACGCACGCTGGCATGCCGGCTTCGACGTCGCGCTGCCATGGAACCTGACCTTCCACACCGATCGCTACCTCGAGGGGTTCGCCGGTGGCGGCGGCTTCGTGTTCGTCGCCCTCGCCGGTGCCTGGGTACTGGCGTTCCTGCATCGCCGCACCGCAGCGATGGCGCTCGCGACGACGGCCCTCATCGTGGCGCCGCTGATCCCGATGCAATACCTGCGCTACACCTTCCCCGCAACGGTGCTGCTGCTGCCGTTGCTGTCGGTAACGGCGTTCCGGATCGATCCTCGCCGCGCCGCGTGGCTGCTCGCGGGCGTATGCGTGCTCAACCTGGCATTCCAGGCCAATGGTTTCTGGCTGCTGCGCGTGGGGCAGGTGAAGATGTCGATCATGGAAGCCGGGCGCGACGAGCCCGCGTTCCGCGCCCGCGTGCCGGAACGCAACCTGATCGCCGCGATTCGCGGCACCGATCATGGCAACGTCCTGGCCCTCGACGCGGAGCGTCCCTATGTCGCGGAACTGGGCGTGCGCGGGCGCAGCATTTCGTACTACGACCGCAGCCTGCAGCGTGCTGCGCAGTCCGCGGAGGCACAGGCCGACGGCAGCGCATGGGTGGACTTGCTGCATCGCGCCGGCATCACCGATGTGTTGCTGCGACCCGCAACGACGACGAGCGCCCAGCGCGCGGCGCTCGCCCGCCTGCATGCCACGCGCTGCCAGGTCGAAGGCGATGTCGAGTGGTGGCACGTACCGGCGACGAAGGCGGCGCGATGAGCCTGTTGCGCCAGGGCAGCCACTACATTGCGATCGGGCTGCTGCAGTACGTGGTGGACTGGGGCGTGATGGTGACCCTCAGCCATTTCGGGCTGCCGGTGGAGCTCGCGAATATCGCCGGGCGCGTGAGTGGCGCCATGCTCGGGTTCTGGCTCAACGGCCGCATCACCTTTGCCGGCGAATCCAGCGCCCTGGGCCGGCGCCAGCTGCAGCGCTTCGTGCTGCTGTGGCTGATGACTACGACCCTGAGCACGCTGGCCGTGGGTGCCGTGGAAAACGCCGCTGGCCTTGGCTGGGCGTGGGTGGCGAAGCCGGCGGTCGAACTGGTGCTGGCCGCGATCAGCTTCAGCGTGTCACGGCATTGGGTATATCGGCGCTGACATCCCGAGCACCCGTGGCGCCGACCTGAAACAAAAACGCCGGCAATCGCCGGCGTTTTTACTGGTGCAGCGATTGCTGATGCAGCGCTGGCTCAGTGCTTCATGCTCTTGCGCAGGCGCTCCAGCGCCTGCAGCTGTGCCAGGCTCATGGCGAGCTGGGCTTCGGCTTCCTGCGCGCTCATCTTCGGATCCTTGCGCGCCAGCACGCGCTCGGCTTCTTCCTTGGCCTTGCGGACCGAGGCTTCGTCGATGTCCTGCGCGCGGATCGCGGTGTCGGCCAGCACGGTCACGACCTGCGGCTGCACCTCGAGGATGCCGCCCGATACGGCGAAGTCCAGCTGTTCGCCACCCGGCAGGGTCACGATGACCTTGCCCGGCTTCAGGCGGGTGATCAGCGGCGCGTGGCGCGGCGCGATGCCCAGCTCGCCCATTTCGCCGGTGGCGACCAGGAGTTCGGCTTCGCCGTGGAAGATTTCGTCTTCGGCGCTGACGATGTCGCAACGGAAGGTGGTCATGTGTCTCTCTTTCGTAGGGCGGGTTTGAACCCGCCGCTCTTCAATCGGTATTGCTGCCACTCGCAAGGCGGGTCGGGACCCGCCCTACGCCATCGCGCTTACGCCGCGATCTTCTTGGCCTTCTCGACCGCTTCCTCGATCGAACCGACCATGTAGAACGCCTGCTCCGGCAGGTGGTCGTATTCGCCATCGACGATGCCCTTGAAGCCGCGGACGGTGTCCTTCAGCGACACGTACTTGCCCGGCGAGCCGGTGAACACTTCGGCGACGTGGAACGGCTGCGAGCAGAAGCGCTCGACCTTGCGCGCGCGCGACACGGTCTGCTTGTCCTCTTCCGACAGTTCGTCCATGCCGAGGATCGCGATGATGTCCTTGAGTTCCTTGTACTTCTGCAGGGTCGACTGCACGCGGCGCGCGGTGTCGTAGTGCTCGTTGCCGATCACGTTCGGGTCGAGCTGGCGCGAAGTGGAGTCGAGCGGGTCGATGGCCGGGTAAATGCCCAGCGAGGCGATCTGGCGCGACAGCACGACGGTGGCGTCGAGGTGGGCGAAGGTGGTCGCCGGCGACGGGTCGGTCAGGTCGTCCGCGGGCACGTACACGGCCTGGATCGAGGTGATCGAACCAGTCTTGGTCGAGGTGATGCGCTCCTGCAGGACGCCCATTTCCTCAGCCAGGGTCGGCTGGTAACCCACGGCCGACGGCATGCGGCCGAGCAGCGCCGACACTTCGGTACCGGCCAGGGTGTAGCGGTAGATGTTGTCGATGAACAACAGCACGTCCTTGCCCTTGCCCGAGGCGTCCTTCTCGTCGCGGAAGTACTCGGCCATGGTCAGGCCGGTCAGCGCGACGCGCAGGCGGTTGCCCGGCGGCTCGTTCATCTGGCCGTACACCATCGCCACCTTGTCGAGGACGTTGGAGTCCTTCATCTCGTGGTAGAAGTCGTTGCCCTCGCGGGTACGCTCGCCCACGCCGGCGAACACGGACAGGCCCGCGTGCGCTTTGGCGATGTTGTTGATCAGTTCCATCATGTTGACGGTCTTGCCCACGCCGGCGCCGCCGAACAGGCCGACCTTGCCGCCCTTGGCGAAGGGGCACATCAGGTCGATGACCTTGATGCCGGTTTCCAGCAGCTCGTTGGTCGAGGACTGGTCTTCGTACGACGGCGCGGCGCGGTGGATTTCCCACGCGTCCGAATGCGCGACCGGACCGGCTTCGTCGATCGGGTTGCCGAGCACGTCCATGATGCGGCCGAGCGTGCCGGCGCCGACCGGCACCGAGATCGCCTTGCCGGTGTTCTCGGTGACGAGGTTGCGCTTGAGGCCGGCGGTCGAACCGAGGGCGATCGTGCGCACGACGCCGTCGCCGAGCTGCTGCTGCACTTCCAGCGTGATATCGGTGCCCTGCACCTTCAGTGCGTCGTACACCTTCGGCACGCTCTCGCGCGGGAACTCGACGTCGACGACTGCGCCGATGATCTGAACGATCTTGCCCTGGTTCATTGCCATAGCCTCTTGATAACTCTTGATTACTTGGTGTGGTGACGCGTGCTGGATTTGACCGGAACGATCAGACCGCGGCCGCGCCGCCGACGATTTCGGAGATTTCCTGGGTGATCGCCGCCTGGCGGGCCTTGTTGTAGACCAGTTGCAGCGTGCCGATCAGCTTGGTGGCGTTGTCCGACGCCGACTTCATCGCGACCATGCGCGCGGCATGCTCGGAGGCGACGTTTTCCAGAACCGCCTGGTACACGACCGACTCGATATAGCGCGTCAGCACGTGGTCGAGCACGGTCTTCTCGTTCGGCTCGTAGATGTAGTCCCAGTCGTGGTGCGCGACCTGCGTCTCCGCCGGCGGCACCGGCAGCAGCTGGTCGAACGTCGCGCGCTGGACCATCGTGTTGACGAAGTCGTTGTAGGCCAGGAAGACCTTGTCGACCGTGCCTTCGCCGTACGCGTCGGTCATGGCCTTGATCACGCCCACCAGCTGTTCCAGGTGCGGCGTGTCGCCCAGGTTGGTGACCGAGGCGAGCATGTTGACCTTGACCCGGCGGAAGAACACCGAGGCCTTCACGCCGACGGTGACGACATCGACCTCAACGCCCTGCTCCTGCCACTTGCGGATCTCGCCCAGCAGCTTGCGGAACAGGTTGTTGTTGAGGCCGCCGGCCTGGCCACGGTCGGACGACACGATCAGGTAGCCGACGCGCTTGGTGTCCTTGCGCTCGACCAGGTACGGATGGCGGTAATCGGTGTTGGCCTGGGCCAGGTGTCCGATCACCTGCTTCATCGCGCGCGCGTAGGGGCGCGACGCCTTCATCCGATCCTGCGCCTTGCGGATCTTGGAGGCCGAGACCATTTCGAGCGCGCGCGTCACCTTGCGGGTGTTCTGCACGCTCTTGATCTTGGTTTTGATTTCGCGTCCGCTTGCCATCTTTCTTCTCGGTAGGGCGGGCTCATTGCCCGCCGTTTCGATATCGCTTCATCGCGAAGGTGGGCCAAGGCCCACCCTGCGAATTACCAGGTGCCCGTGGCCTTGAACTCTTCGATGCCCTTCTTGAAGGTGCCTTCGATGTCGTCGTTCCAGTTGCCGGTGCTGGCGATGGTGTTCATCAGCGCGCCCTGGGTGTTGGCGAAGTGCGCGTGCAGCGCGGATTCGAACGCACCGAGCTTGGCGACCTGGATGTCGTCCATGTAGCCCTTGTCGACGGCGTAGATCGACAGCGCCTGGTCGGCGATCGACATCGGCGCGTACTGCTTCTGCTTCATCAGTTCGGTGACGCGCTGGCCGCGCTCGAGCTGCTTGCGGGTGGCTTCGTCGAGGTCCGAGGCGAACTGCGCGAATGCGGCGAGCTCACGGTACTGTGCGAGCGCGATGCGGATGCCGCCCGACAGCTTCTTGATGATCTTGGTCTGGGCGGCGCCACCGACGCGCGACACCGAGATACCGGCGTTCACGGCCGGGCGGATGCCGGCGTTGAACAGGTCGGTTTCCAGGAAGATCTGGCCGTCGGTGATCGAGATCACGTTGGTCGGCACGAACGCCGAGACGTCGCCGGCCTGGGTCTCGATGATCGGCAGCGCGGTCAGCGAACCGGTCTTGCCCTTCACCGCGCCGTTGGTGAACTTCTCGACGTATTCCTCGGAGACGCGCGCGGCGCGCTCGAGCAGGCGGCTGTGCAGGTAGAACACGTCGCCGGGGTAGGCTTCGCGGCCCGGCGGGCGGCGCAGCAGCAGCGAGATCTGGCGGTAGGCCACGGCCTGCTTGGACAGGTCGTCGTAGATGATCAGCGCGTCTTCGCCACGGTCGCGGAAGTACTCGCCCATGGTGCAGCCCGCGTAGGGGGAGACGTACTGCATCGCGGCCGATTCCGACGCCGAGGCGGCGACGACGGTGGTGTAGGCCATCGCGCCGTGCTCTTCGAGCTTGCGCACGATGTTGGCGATGGTCGAGTTCTTCTGGCCGATCGCGACGTAGATGCACTTAATGCCGGAGTGCTTCTGGTTGATGATCGCGTCGATCGCCATGGCGGTCTTGCCGGTCTGGCGGTCGCCGATGATCAGCTCGCGCTGGCCACGTCCGATCGGGATCATTGCGTCGACCGACTTGTAGCCGGTCTGCACCGGCTGGTCGACCGACTTGCGCCAGATCACGCCCGGGGCAATGGTTTCAACCGGCGCCGAGAGCTTGGCTTCGATCGGGCCCTTGCCGTCGATCGCTTCGCCGAGTGCGTTGACGACGCGGCCGAGCAGTTCCGGACCGATCGGCACTTCGAGGATGCGACCGGTGGTCTTGGCGGTGTCGCCCTCGCGCAGGTGCTCGTAGTCGCCCAGGACCACGGCGCCGACCGAGTCGCGTTCCAGGTTCAGTGCGAGCGCGTAGGTGGCGTTGGGCAGCTCGATCATTTCGCCCTGCATCACGTCGGCGAGGCCGTGGATGCGCACGATGCCGTCGGACACCGAGGTCACGGTGCCTTCGTTGCGCGCTTCGGCGGCCAGCTTGACCTTCTCGATGCGGGTCTTGATCAGTTCGCTGATTTCGGACGGGTTGAGCTGCGTGGTAGCCATCGGTGATTCCTCAGACCGGCGTCGCCGCCGGCAAATAATTGAAAGCGTTAGTTGGCCAGTGCGGCCTGCAGGCGACCGAGCTTGCCCTTGAGCGAGCCATCGATCACCACGTCGCCGGCGTCGATCACGGCGCCGCCGATCAGCGAGGCGTCGACCGCGGTCTCGATCTCGACGTCGCGGCCGAGACGCTTCTTCAGCGCGGCCTTGATGCCTTCGAGCTCGCCGTCACCCATCGCGGTGGCCGAGGTGATGCGCGCCTTGACCACGCGTTCCGCTTCGGCACGCAGTTCCTCGAACAGGCCGGCGATTTCCGGCAGCAGCGCGAGGCGGCGGTTGACGGCCAGCAGGTCGAGGAAGCTGCGCATCGCATCGCTGGCACCGTCGATCGCGAGCAGCGAGACGGCGTCGGCGTTGGTCAGCTTCGGGCTGCCGATCAGGCCTGCGACCTGCGGGTCGGCGGCGACGCGCGCGGCAAACGCCAGCGCGTTCGACCACGGTGCGTAGGCACCGGTGTCGCGCGCCAAGGCGAACGCGGCGCGGGCGTAGGGACGTGCGAGGGTGAGGGCCTGGCTCATCGGTCTCAGATCTCGGCGGCGAGTTCGTCGAGCAGCGCCTTGTGGGCGTTGGCGTCGATCTCGCGGCGCAGCAGCTTCTCGGCACCGGTCACGGCCAGGGTCGACACCTGCTTGCGCAGGTCTTCCTTGGCGCGATTGGCCGCGGCGACGATCTCGGCTTCGGCCACGGCCTTCTGGCGGCTGGCTTCGGCGATGGCGTCGTTCTTGGCCTGGTCGATGATCTGGTTGGCGCGCTGGTGGGCCTGCTCGATGATCTCGTTGGCCTTGGCACGGGCCGTGCGCAGTTCGCCTTCGGCGGTTTCCTGCGCCTGCGCCAATGCGCGCTGGCTGTTGTCAGCGGCAGCCAGGCCTTCGGCGATTTTCTTTTGGCGTTCTTCGAGCGCCGCGTTCAGCGGCGGCCAGATGAACTTCATCGTGAACCATACAAGGAGCACGAAGGAAAGCATCTGGCCGAAGAAAGTCATGTTGATATTCACGACGCGTCCTCGACGGATTTCTTCATGCCGGTGCGACAACACATGCCGCACCGGCCTTCAAGACCACGCCCGAAGGCGTGGCGGGAACAGCTGGCTGGAATCAGCCTTACTTCACCGCGCTCAGGAGCGGGTTGGCGATGCCGAAGAACAGCGCCACGGCCAGGCCGATGATGAACGCCGCGTCGATCAGGCCGGCCAGCAGGAACATGCGGCCCTGCAGCACCGGGATCAGCTCCGGCTGGCGCGCAGCGGATTCGAGGAACTTCGAACCCATGATGGCGATGCCGAGGCACGCGCCGAGGGCGCCGAGGCCGATGATGATGCCGATGGCGACGGCGGTCAGGCCCTGCACGTGAGCGATGAATTCCATGGTGGTTCTCCAGCGATTGTCTAAGGGGTGAAGCGGTGGAAGGAAAAAACTTGGTTAATGCGGTTGCCTGTCAATGGCTCTCACGCGCACCGGCGATGTAGACGACGGTGAGGATCATGAAGATGAAGGCCTGCAGCAGGATGATCAGGATGTGGAAGATGCCCCACGCCGTATTGGCGAGCACACCCGGCAGGAAGGTCACCCAGCTGGTCATCAGGCCGGCGATGAGCATGAAGACGAGCTCGCCGCCGTACATGTTGCCGAACAGTCGCATGGCCAGCGAAATCGGCTTCACCAGCCACTCGATGACGTTCATCACCAGGTTGACCGGGGCCAGCAGGATCGCGCCGAAACCATGCGCGTGGAACGGCGCGGTGAGCAGCTCCTTGCCGAAGCCCATGCCGCCCTTGGCCGACCAGGCATGGCCGATCAGGATGAAGAAGACCGAGACCGACAGGCCGAGCGTGGTGTTGAGGTCGGCGGTCGGCACCGAGCGGAAGAAGGTGTGGTGGGCGGCTTCTTCGCCGCCAACGAGCTTGATCAGCGTACCGGGAAGATCGAGCGGGAGCAGGTCCATGGTGTTCATGAACACGACCCACATGAAGATGGTCAGCGCCAGCGGCGTGACCGAGCGGCGGTCGCCGTGGAAGGTGTCGCGGACCTGGCCGTCGACGAACTCGACGATCAGCTCGACGAACGCCTGGCCCTTGCTCGGCACGCCTGGCGTGGCCTTGCGCGCGGCGAGGCCGAACCACAGCACGAACAGCAGGCCGAGCGTCAGGGCGACGGCCCAGGAGTCGAAATTGAACTGGCCACCCAGCGCCAGACCCGAATTGTGGGTCAGGTGGTGCTGGATGTATTCGGTCAAGCCGCCCGCACTGCTAGATTCACTCACGAAACGACACCTATCGTCTGATCGAATTGGCCAGGACCAAGGCCAGCGTGGCTGCAATGACGCCAGCCAACAGGGGAACACCGGGAAGGCGGAACACTGCCAATGCGACCACTACCGTGACCAACACCAGCAACCACTTCAGCGCCATCCCCACCAGCAACCGCGCAAATGCGGTCCCCGCGGGGCTGACCCCACCACCCAGCGCCACCATCGCGGCGACCCAGGCGGCCAAGGTGACCGCACCGCCACCGACCAGTGCGGCCAGCGACCAGGGCAGTCCCTTGACGAGGAAGGCCAGCGCCACCAGCACGGTGGCGACGGCCTGCCAGGCTATCGCGCGCTGTGCCAGCCGCCGTCCTGCAGCGACTGAATTCGACACGCGATGGCTCGGGAAGGTGGACGAAGTGAGCAGAAAACCGCCCTGCGAAGCCGCAAAAGTATAGCAGGGAACTTTTCCGCGGCAACCGCGAAAGGCCGGTTTCCCGCGGCCACGTCGGGGGGCTGCCCTGCTACCCGCCGGCCCGAATTGGGGGGAAACGAGGGCGGCCCGTTCATGGAACCTTTGCCGGAACCCCCGGTCGGACCCAACAGGCCCGCCCCTTCCTCGTCGACACAGGCAGGCCTGCGAAGCCCTGGTTCCGAGGCCGGGGCTTCGCCTTTTCTGCCGCGGGATTACTTCTTCTTCGGGATGTAGAGGTCGGTGATGGTGCCGTCGAAGACCTCGGCCGCCATGCCGACCGATTCGCTCAGGGTCGGATGCGGGTGGATGGTGTGGCCGATGTCGTGGACCTCGCAGCCCATCTCGATGGCGAGACCGACCTCGCTGATCAGGTCACCGGCATGCACGCCGACGATGCCGCCGCCGATGATGCGATGCGTGGCCTCGTCGAAGACCAGTTTGGTGAAGCCTTCGGTGCGGCCGATGCCGATCGCGCGGCCCGAGGCGGCCCACGGGAACTTGCCGACCCCGACCTTCAACCCCCTCGCCTTCGCTTCGGTCTCGGTGACGCCGACCCAGGCGATCTCCGGATCGGTGTAAGCGACCGACGGGATCGCGCGCGCCACCCATTCCTTCTTCTCACCCGCGGCGACTTCGGCCGCAAGCCTGCCTTCGTGGGTGGCCTTGTGCGCGAGCATCGGATTACCGACCAGGTCACCGATGGCGAAGATATGCGGCACGTTGGTGCGCATCTGCCGGTCGACCGGAATGAAGCCACGCTCGGTGACATTGACCCCCGCCTTGCCCGCGTCGAGCTTGTCGCCGTTGGGCGCGCGGCCGACGGCGACGAGCACGCGGTCGAACACCTGTGCTTCGATCGCCGCGGGCTTGCCGGCCTCGGCATTCTCGAACGAGACCTTGAGGCCGTTCTTCTGCGCCTCGATGCCATTGGCCTTGGTGCGCAGGTGCACCGCGACGCCCTGCTTCTTCAGGCGATCGGCGAGCGGCTTGACCAGGTCGAGGTCGGCGCCCGGCATCAACTGGTCCATGAATTCAACCACGGTGACCTCGCTGCCGAGCGCGCGGTACACCGTCGCCATTTCCAGGCCGATGATGCCGCCGCCGACGACGAGCAGCTTCTTGGGCACATCGACGAGGTCGAGCGCGTCGGTGGAATCCATCACGCGCTTGTCGTCCCACGGGAAGCCCGGCAGCTTCACTGCCTGCGAACCGGCGGCGATGATGCATTGCTCGAAGCGGACGAGCTTCTTGCCGTCCTTGCCGTCGACTTCCACTTCGTTGGGCGACACGAACTTGCCGACGCCCTCGACCACGCGCACCTTGCGCTGCTTGGCCATGCCGGTCAGGCCCTTGGTGAGCTGGCCGACGACCTTGTCCTTGTACTCGCGCAGCTTGTCGAGGGTGATTTTGGGCTTGCCGAAATCGATGCCGTAATCGCTGGCGTGCGCGGCCTCATCGACGACCGCGGCGGCATGCAGCAGTGCCTTGGACGGGATGCAGCCAACATTGAGGCAGACGCCGCCGAGCGTGGCGTAGCGTTCGACCAGCACGGTATCCAGGCCAAGATCGGCGGAGCGGAACGCAGCGGTGTAACCACCAGGACCCGCGCCGAGAACGAGCATGCGGCATTCGACGTCGGCCTTGCGGCCGCTGCCTGCCGCCGGAGTGGGCGCGGATGCGGCAGGTGGCGCTGCTTCGACCGGCTTGGCCTGTGGCGCAGGAGCTGCGACGGGCGCGGAAGCTGGTGCGGCCTGGGAGGCGGCAGCCTTGGGGGCTTCCGCCGCCGCGCCTGCGGGTTCGAGGATGGCCACGACGCTGCCTTCCGACAGCTTGTCGCCGACCTTCACCTTCAGCTCGACGATCTTTCCCGCCGCCGATGCAGGCACTTCCATCGTCGCCTTGTCGGATTCCAGCGTGACCAGGCCCTGGTCCTTCGTCACCGTGTCGCCGACGGCGACCAGCAGTTCGATCACCGGCACGTCGTCGTAACCGCCGATATCCGGGACCTTCAGTTCAATCGTGTTGGCCATGGCCGCTTCCGTTCAATGCGTGGTGCGCCGACGGCATGCCGCCGGCGCGAAGGGTTTCACGGTTTCGCCGTCGCAGCCGGCGCCGCCATCGCATCGAGCACGACGCGCATGCGGTCCAGGGATTCGCCGATCTGGCGCCAGCGCTTCTCGCGCTTTCCGTCGCCTTCGTCGCTGGCTTCGATGAGGAGATCGATCTGGTCGCGCAGCAGCGCTCCCAGCTCGCAATCGGGCCTGAGGCCGCTGACGCGCAGGTCGCCGGCGACAAACAACCAGGTATCGCCTTCGCTGAAGGGCGCCGTGACGCCTTCCGGCACGGCCAATGCCAGGGCCCGGCGCCAATCCGCGACCAGGCGGGTCGCGGTCGCGGCAGGAATCGGCGCCTCGGTGAATTCCGGTGCGCGCGTGGTGCGCAGGACGAGCTTGTCGCCTTCCCATGCATGCACGCGCTCGTCGGCCACGGCGCGGCGCAACAGCCAGTCGCCGCCATTGGGGTTGGCGACCAGCAGCACGCCGCTTTCCACCCCGAGCTTGGGCAGCAGGGTGACGCTCAGCGTGGGCTGCGTTTCACCGGCGAACAGCTTCTCGGTGGCGGTGCCGTAGTTCTCCGTCGCCGGCGGCCAGCCGCGCCCCAGCGCGAGCTTGCACTGTGCGTCGTCGGCGTGCGCCAGCGGCGCCAGCAACAGTGCGGCGAGCAGCAGTACCGTCTTCCGCATCACAGCAGCACCCGGCGCATGTCGGCGAGCAACTGCGCGAGATAGGCGGTGAAACGCGCGGCGGCAGCACCATCGATGACGCGATGGTCGTAGCTCAGCGACAGCGGCAGGAGCAGGCGCGGCGCGAACTGCTTGCCGTCCCAGACCGGACGGATCGCCGACTTCGACACGCCAAGGATCGCGACTTCGGGCGCGTTGACGATCGGGGTGAAACTGGTGCCGCCGATGCCGCCCAGCGAGCTTATCGAGAAACAACCGCCCTGCATGTCGGCGGGGCCGAGCTTGCCGTCGCGCGCTTTCTTCGCCAGTTCGGAGGTTTCCTGCGCGATCTGCAGCACACCCTTCTTGTCGCAGTCGCGCACGACCGGCACGACCAGGCCATTGGGGGTGTCGGCGGCGAAGCCGATGTGGAAGTACTTCTTCAGCGTGAGGTTCTCGCCGCTGGCATCGAGCGAGGCGTTGAAGTTCGGGTACTTCTGCAACGCGGCGACCGACGCCTTCATCAGGAAGGCGAGCATCGTGAGCTTGATGCCGGCCTTCTCGTTCTCCTTGTTCAGGGCGACACGCAACTCTTCCAGGTCGGTGATGTCGGCATCGTCGTGCTGGGTGACGTGCGGGATCATCGCCCAGTTGCGCGCGAGGTTGGCGCCGGAGATCTTCTGGATGCGCGACAACTCGCGCGTTTCCACTTCACCGAACTTGCTGAAGTCGATCTTCGGCCACGGCAGCAGGTTGAGCCCGCCACCGCCGGCAGCGGCCACCGGCGCGCCGGCGACGACGCCACCCTGCAGCACCGACTTCACGAACTTCGACACGTCGTCCTTGGTGATGCGGCCACCGCGTTCGCTGCCCTGCACCCTGGCGAGGTCGACGCCGAGTTCGCGGGCGAACAGGCGCACCGCGGGGCTCGCGTAGGGCACCTTGCCGGGCAGCAGTTCATCGGCGGTGAAGGCGACCGGCGGCGACGCGGGCGTGGACGCCCTGGGCGGAGACGCTTCCGGGTCGATGCCGGGGCGCGCATCGAGTGGCGCGGCGGGCGTCGCGGTCGCGGCCTGCCTGTCGATGGATTGCTGCGCGATCTTGTCGGCCTGCGCCGGTACGGCGACGGGCTCTACCCGGGTCGCGGTCTCCGCGGCCATGCTGGTGGCCTGCGGCGCGGCGGGTTCGGCGCGCGGCGCCTCGGCAGCGGCGGGCGTGGCCGCCGCGCCGGCATCGGTCGGCTCGATCAACGCGACCACGCCGCCTTCCGACAGCTTGTCGCCAACCTTGACCTTGAGCTCGCGCACCACGCCGGCGAACGGCGCAGGCACTTCCATGGTCGCCTTGTCGGACTCGAGCGTGACCAGGCCTTGATCGGGTTTGACCGTATCGCCCACGGCGACCAGCAGTTCGATCACCGGCACGTCGTCATAGCCCCCGATGTCGGGGACGCGTGCTTCCTTCAACTCAGCCATGGGGGCTCCGCCAACGCGAAAGCGCTTATTGTGGCCGTTGGACGGGGATGCGCCAACCGGAAGCCTCGTCCGGACCCGGCATTGGTTACGTATTCCTGCAGCCAGGTCACGCTTGGCCGACCCGCCCGGGGCGATCCGTTCTCCCCTTTGGCCCGCGAATGGCCGTCACGCGCCTGAATGCGGATTTCACAAAGTCTTTCCACGTGCGGGCTAGCCTGCCTGCGCTGCTTTCCAGACGGAGCCCCCTGCCGATGACCACCAAGCTCGACAAGCCGATCCGCCGCGAGATCGTGATCGAAGACAAGCCCTATACCCTGACCATCGACGGCGACGGGCTCAAGCTCGTTGAAAAGGGCCGGCGCAATGGCCAGGAGGTGCGCTGGCGCGACCTGGTCAACGGCGACACCGCGCTCAGCGCCGCTTTGGGCGCCAGCACCGGCGGTTGATCCGCGCCGCTGAAGGCGGGCCCACAGGTCGGCGCCCAGCGCGCCGGCAACGCCCCGGGTGAGTACACAGGAACCCCGCGCGGTCAGGGATGTTCGGCTTCCGCGTGCACGCGCTCGCGACGCAACAGGTACAGACCACTGGCGACGATGATCGCCGCGCCCAGCCACGTCACCGAGTCCGGCAGCACGCCCCACAGCGTGGCATCGAGCAACACGCCCCACACCAGCGCGGTGTATTCCAGCGGTGCGATCAGCGACGCCTCGCCCAGGCGGAACGCTTCGGTGATCGTGTACTGGCCCAGCGCACCGGCGACGCCTATGCCGGCGATCACCCACGCGTCGCCCATGCGTAGCGGCTCCCATTCCGGTGCCGCCAGCAAGCCCGAACCCAACGCCATGAACAACAGCAGCCACACCATCAGCGCCTGCGTGCTGTCGGTGCGGGCGATGATGCGCACGGTGATCGCCGAGACCGAATAACCGAACGCGGCGATCAATACCGCCAGCCCCGCCAGGCTCATCACGCCCTCGCCGGTGGGGCGCAGCACGACCAGCACGCCGAGCAGGCCTACTCCTATCGCAGTCCAGCGCCGCGGACCCACGTGCTCGCCCAGGAACGGCACCGACAACGCCGTGATCATCAGCGGCGCAACGAAGAAGATCGAATACGCCGTCGACAACGGCAGCGTGCGCAGCGCGTAGACGAAGCCCGCCATCATCATGATGCCGAGTACGCCGCGCATCAGGTGCAGCGACCAACGCACGCGGAACAGCCCCGCCGCTCCCCCGGTCCACAACGCCCACGCCAGCACCAGCGGCATCGACGAGGCACCGCGGATCGCCGCGACCTGGAACGGCGGGTAATGCGCGCTGAGTGTCTTCAGCCCGGCGTCCATCAGGCAGAACATCAGCACAGCCGCCAGCATGTAGCCAATCGCGTGCAGCTGGCGTCCTTTATCTGTGGTCACTTCATGTCCTTGCGGCAGTAGCGGTTGCGGCGCTCCGGTGGCGCGCGCAGCACCTGGAGGTAGTAGTCGAGCAGGGAATCCGCCAGCGCGTCGTCCTGCGCCGGAATCAACGTGCGCGCATCCCGCAGCCAACCGGCCTTGCACGCAACGGCCCCTGTATCGCTCGCCGCGCACTCCAACAGGTGGTCGAACGCCAGGCGGTAAGCCGCGAACTGCGCATGATCCATCACCGCACCATGGCCGGGCACCAGGCGGGCGAACTCGATCGCGTCCAGCCGCGCCAATGCCTGCCGCCATCCATTGCTGCATGCGGTGTCGAACAGCGGCACCGGCAACGTAACCAGGTCGCCGGCCACCAGCGTGCGCGTGGCCGGGTCGAACAACCATACATCGCCGCCGCTTACCGCGTTGCGCTCCAGGCCCAGATGCACGTGTCGCCCACCCAGCGACACGTCCTGCGGCGCCGTCACCACGCGGGTCGGTCGCAGGCGGTCGCCACTGTCGATCCGGGCGACTTCCTCGCGCCAGCCGGCCAGCGCCTGGGGATCGGCGGTGCCCGGCCGCGCGATCAGCGCCTGCAGCTGCGCGCGGTAGTCGGCGAGGAAGCCGTGCAACGCATCTTCCATGGCATCGCTGGCATACACCTCGGCCCGCGGATAGCGCGTGCGCAGGGCCGCGTTGCCGGCGACGTGATCGAGATGCCAGTGTGTGTTGATGATCGCCACCACCGGCACGCCGCTCGCGTCCGCGGCGGCGAGGATCCGGTCGGTGTGCTGCGCATGGCGGCCGCTGTCGACCACCACCAGTGCGTCTTGGCCACGCAGCAACACGGTGTTGCCGTCTGGCTGCGTGCCGGGCACGAAGGTACCCGGCAACAGCGAAATTCCGGCGGCGACCTGCACACCCGGCAGGGGCGCGGGCGATGACGGCACGACGGCGCAGCCCGACAGCACCACCGTCATCAGCATCCATTTCACGACGCTCCGCATGGCCGCTCCTGCATGAAGTCCACGCTCGGCAAACTGCCGCAGCGGCAGCGCCAGACCAATAGGCCGCAGGTCACGCTGCCCGGCGCAGGCGCGATCGCAGGCCCCACGCGTAGGCCAGGTAGTGGCCCAGCAATACGCCGCCCACCGCCAGCACACTGCCCTGCTGCGACAGCCAGACCCCGTGCGCGTCGCTGACCCAGGCCTGTTCCATCCGGTACAGGCCATACGCGATGCGCACGGCGACGACCAGGGTCAGGGCCAGCACCAGCCAGCGGTTCGGCGTGTAGTACAGGCCCTGCGGCGTGGCTTCGAAGCGCGTCAACAGCAGGCCAATGCACCCAAGCAGCACTCCCAGCGCCACGCCCGCTGTTGCGTGCGCCAGCGCGGCTTCCACCCAGTGCCCCGTCAACCATGCGCCCAGCAGGAACACGCATGCCGACACCAGTAGCATCCAGGCGTTGAGCCCGGCCACCCAGGCGACCGCGCGCCGGCGCGCGCGTCCCATGCGGTAGCGCTGCCAGAGCGCGAACGGCCACAACAGCAGCCACAGCAGCACCAGCGCGGCGACCAGCAGAGGCAGCAGCAACAGCGGCATGGGGATGGCAAGTCTATCCAGTGCCAACGCGGCTTGCGTTACCCTTTTGCCCCCACGAATGCACAGCAGCCGCAGAACAGGAGTTCCCCCATGCCTTCCTTCGACGTCGTCTCCGAAGTCAACCAGCACGAGCTGACCAATGCCGTCGACCAGGCCAACCGCGAGCTGTCCACCCGCTTCGACTTCAAGGGCGTCGATGCCAAGTTCGCGCTCGAGGACCAGGTGATCAATCAGTCCGCGCCGAGCGACTTCCAGCTCAAGCAGATGGAAGACATCCTGCGCGCCCGGCTGATCGCCCGCGGCATCGATGCGCGCTGCCTCGAATTCGGCACCGTGGAAACCAACCTTGCCGGAGCACGGCAGAAGATCACGGTGAAGCAGGGGATCGAGCGCGACCTCGCCAAGAAGATCCAGGGCTCGATCAAGGACGCCAAGCTCAAGGTCGAAAGCCAGATCAACGGCGACAAGCTGCGCATCACCGGCAAGAAGCGCGACGACCTGCAGACGGCGATCGCACTACTCAAGGCAACCGAATACGAGCGGCCGCTGCAGTTCGACAACTTCCGCGACTGAGCGCCGCACACCCGTGCATTGATTCGCGCACGAGGAGGCATGCCATGGCGATACAACTCGACCACCTGCTGGTGCCCTCGCGCGACCGCCATGCCGCGGCGAAACTGCTGGCGGATGTGCTCGGCGTGCCATGGTCGGAAACCGGCGTCGGCCCGTTCTGCCCCGTGTACGTCAACGTCGGGCTGACCATGGACTTCGATACCGCCGCCGGGCCGTTTCCGGTCCAGCACTATTGCTTTCGCGTCGCGCCGGACGAGTTCGCGGCCATCCTCGGACGCATCCGGGCGGCCGGCATCGTCTACCGCAGCACGCCGCATGGCGCCACGGACATGCAGGTCAACACAGAGCACGGCGGCAGCATCGTGTACTGGAACGAACCCGACGGCCACGTCTGGGAGCTGTTGACTGTCAGCTACGCGCGCCAGCCGCGACCATGAGCGGCGACGACCCCATCGCCCTCACCCGCCGCTGGCTGGAGCGCGCGGTGATCGGCCTGAACCTGTGCCCGTTCGCGAAGGCGGTGTACGTGAAGGAGCAGGTGCGCTTCGTGCTGAGCGAGGCGCGCGACAGTGACGCCCTGTACCAGCAGCTGCATGCCGAGCTGCTGTGGCTGCGCGACGCCGACCCGCAACAGACCGACACCACGCTGATCGTGCATCCGCACGTGCTGACGGATTTCCTCGACTACAACGACTTCCTCGACCTCGCCGATGGCCTCGTCGCGGAACTTGGGTTGGAGGGCGAGATCCAGATCGCGAGCTTCCACCCGGACTACCAGTTCGCCGGCACCGCGCGCGACGACGTCGGCAACTGCACCAACCGCTCGCCCTATCCCACCCTGCACCTGCTGCGCGAAGCCAGCGTCGAGCGCGCGGTGGCCGCGTTCCCCGATCCGGACGCGATCGTGACGCGCAACATCGCCACGCTGGAGCGACTCGGCAACGAAGGCTGGCGCGCGCTGCTGAAGTCCTGAGCGAGGCAATGCGGCCAACGAAAAACGGCGGCCATCGGCCGCCGTTTCCATGCAGATCGGGCTGCAACACACACATCGCCGCGATCAGAAACCCGCGCTGAAACTCAGGCCGCCCCCCCAGTCCGGACTGCCAGCGGACAGGCCCATGAGCGCATACACCTGCATCTTGCTCGTGCTCGACGTCGCGAAGGTGTAGAAGCCGGTGACTTCGCTGCGGTCGTCGGCGTCCGAGGACGTCGGCTCGCGATAGTCGTACACCGCGCCGATGCTGTTGTCGCCGAGTTTGTGGCTCACGCCGATATTGCCGTTGAGCACCGAGTCCACTTCGATGAAGTCGGAGTCGCCCAGGTAGGTGTAGCCCACGCCGCCGAACAGCGTCGTGGCCGCACCCACGCTGCGGTAGACGTCGATCGCCGCGCCGAAGTCGTTGGCACCGGTGCCCAGGCCCTTGTCTTCGTCGGCGGTCGCGATCTTGACGTTGCCGGTGAGATCCACGCCCCACGCGCCCTGCAGCGGCAATGCATAGGTCGCCGCCAGGCGCAGGTCGCCGATGCCGGAGGTGATGCCGGTAGTCGGTGCAATCGGTTGGCCGCCGCCACCCCCGCCGCCATTGCCATTCCCATTACCGCGGCCGCGTCCCTTTGGATTGGTGTTATCCACGCTGCCCAGACCCGGCACGACGTTGGCATCGCCATCCACGCGCACCCACGGCAGGCTCGCGCGGAAGATCCAGTCGCCGGTGGTGTACTTGCCGCTGAACGGCACGGACAGGATCTTGGTCGTGGTGTCGCTGTCGTAATCGCCGGAACTGTAGTCAACGCCCACGGCGTAGCTGAAACCATCGTCGGCGTGGGCCCTGCCCGCCGCCAGGAGCAGGGCCACCAATACTGCGGAACGCGTCATCAAACCTTTCCTCTTCCTGTTTGCTTCAGACTGAAACCTTCGACCCGGATACAACGCGGGCGCCACGAAGGCGCCCGTGTGTCTGCTTGTGATGCCGTCGCTCAGGGGCGACCGACACGCTCGGGCTTGCTCGGGCGTTCCGGGCGATCCGGACGATCGATCTTCGCCGGGCGCTCGACCCTGGCCAGGCGCTCGACCTTGTCCGGCTTGCCGGTGACGCGATCGGCCTTGGCGACGCGCTCGGGCTTGGCGCCCTTGCCGTGGTCTTCGTGCGCGACCTTCGCCGCATCCCGACCCTTGGCGGAGGCAGCATCGTCGGCCACCGCAACGGTGCCGTCTTCCGCCGAATCAGCAAGAGCGCGGCCGCTCTTGACCTCGCCCAGGCTCTTGAAACCCAGTTCCTTGGCGATCTGGCCCCAGCCCATGCCATCCGCGCGCATCTGCAGGACGCCGCCGCTGTAGCTCGTGGTCGTGGTGGTGGTGCCATCAGGGTTGGTCACCGTGGTGGTGGTCGCGGCGCCGAGCAGGGCTTCGTCGAAGCTTGCCGCCTTGCCGCCATCGACCAGCGCCTGGGCCAGGCCCAGCGAGTGGTCGACCTCGCCCCAACCCATCGGGCCGTTGGCGTTGGCCACGACGCTTTCCACCGTCACGGTCTCCATCTTCGGCGAACCATCGGGATTGGTGGCGAGGGTGCCATCGGGGTTCTTGGCCTGCTGCGTGGTGGTGGTGACCACAGTGAAGTCGCCACCGGTGCGCAGCGCGGTGATCGCGTCGCCCGCGGCCACTTCATCGCCAGCGAAGAGCGTGCCCGCGTATGCGTCGACCAGGCGATCCTTCGGAACGGCCGCGTCGGTTTCGACGGCGTCAGGCGGAACATCCTGGGCGAAGGCCGGCGTCGCCGCGGCGAACAGGGCCGCGGCCAGCGCGGCGAAGAGCACAGTGTTCTTTGCAGTCATTGCAGTCACCCTCGTCATTGAGTCGAAGCCGCCATGTCGTTAGTCGAAGCCGCCGGCGGCGCGGGACAGATGCTAGGCGCACACGGCGCGCCGGCAACGACCGTTCAGGCGCGTATTCAGGCCGGATTTCGGAAACAACGCGCCGCGCGTGATGGTTGCCGCAATTCGGTTCACTGGCCGCGGAAAATCGCGCAGTCGAAGGGTGACCGGGTTCACGGCCACTCTGTTCATCCGCGTGATGCACGCGTGAAATATGCGACAGCGCAGCTACGCGTTGCCGAACAGGCGCTCCCGATCAGCATCGCCCAATGCACGCCATTGTCCCGCAGGCAGGTCATCGAGTGCCAGCCCACCGATGCGGCTGCGATGCAGCGACAGGACATGATTGCCCACCGCGGCGAACATGCGCCGCACCTGGTGATAGCGGCCTTCGATGAGGGTGAGGTGGGCAAGCCGCGGTTCGACCGCTTCGAGCCGCGCTGGCGCGAGCGGCGTGTTCTCCGCCTCCAGCAACAACGTGCCGCTGGCGAACAGCGCGGCTTCGTCACCGCGCAGGTCGTTCGCCAACGCGGCTTCGTACACCTTGGGCAGGTGCGCCTTCGGCGAGACGATGCGATGCAGCAGCGCGCCGTCGTCGGTCAGCAGGAGCAGGCCACTGGTATCGCGATCGAGCCGGCCCACCGTCGACAGCAGCGGCGAACGCAGGCGGAAGCGTGGCGGCAACAGGTCGTAGACGATGCGGCCGGGATCCTTGGTCGAGCAGGTATAGCCCACGGGTTTGTGCAGCATAAGCAGCAGGCCCGCGGGCGGATCGAGCGGCTCGCCGTCGATGCGGATGGCGTCGTGCGCGACCTGGTCGTCGGCATACAGCACTTCGCCGGCCGCATCCGTGATCATGCCGGCGCGGAACATCGCGGCGACATCCTTGCGGCTGCCGTAGCCGAGGTTGGCGATTAGTTTTATTAGTTTCATCGAAAGAGTTCAAAAACGCGTGGTTTGACAATTCCAGCCGCCGACGCGGCTTTGGCGATATCGCAACGTCACGTCAGTCGCGGGTCGCCTCGAACACCTTGAATCCGCGGTCCTGCGCGACCGTGCGCACGCTGGCGAACTTTTGCGCTAGGAGTTCCGCTTCGTATGGCAGGTGCCGGTTGGCGACCATCCACAGGCGGCCCCCGGGGTTCAGCGCCTGCGCCGCGACCGTGATGAAACGGCGGCCGATGTCGGGACGGTCGGCCCGGCCCTGGGCATGGAAGGGCGGGTTGCTGATGATCGTGTCGAAGCGCCTGCCCAGGCCGGTGGTGACGTCATGCCAATGGAACTCCAGCGCCACGCTTCCCGCGCGAGGGGCGAGGTTGGCGCGCGCCAGTTCGAGCGCGCGGTTTTCGGCTTCGTACAGGTCCAGCGAGGCGATGCGCGGGCAGCGCGCCAGCAACTCGCTGGCGAGGTAGCCATATCCCGCCCCCAGGTCCGCGGCGGCGCCCTGCAGGTCGCCCGGCAGGTGCGCAGCCAGCAGGGCCGACGCCGGGTCGATCCGGTCCCAGGCGAACACACCGGGCCGGCTCAGGAAGCGGCCACCGGCGATCGCGCGCGGCGCATCCAGGCCCAGCCATGCCTCGAACAGCGCTGCATCCGCCGGGCCGTCCAGCGGCGCGGTCCAGAACACGCGGCATTTGTTCTTAGAAAACTGACCTAGCGGTCCGGCGAGCCTGGTCAGGTCCGCCTCGCCGGACTTGGCGCCCTCGTCGTTGCGCACGCACGCCAGCACGCGCCCGCCCGGTGCCGTGCGCGCGATCGCGCGGGCATACAGCGCTCGCGCCTCCTCGCGCTGGCGCGGCGGCAGGACGAGCACCAGCGGGTGGCGCGAGTCCGCGTCCGCTTCCACCAGCGCCAGACCCGAGCGCTGCAGCGCGTCGGCGTCCGGCTTGAAGCTCTGTTCGCACAGCAGGCCGGGCAACGCCCGCTGGTGCAGCGGCCAGCCATCACGAGCACGCAGGAACAGCGCGCCGCCCTCGCGCGGCCACGACAGGGAGCCGTCGGCCAGCGGAAGCAGCAGGGTTTCGAGCGCGGAATCGGGACCGTCGGCGTACACGCGCGGCTTCATCTGATAAACCAGCGCGGATTCTACAGGGCGTGTTCTACAGGGCGTGTTCTACCGGGCGTGTTCTACCGGTGTAGCCATCGCCGCTCCCGTTAACGCGGCACCAACATTGCCGAGGGCATGATCGAATCCGCTGTTCAATCGGGAGATCACGATGCGTGCATTATTCGTCGGTGGTTCGGTGGACAACGCCGAACTCGACCTCGATACAGATCGCCCACCCCTGCATTACCCCGAAAACACCGGCGCCGGCCAGTCGCGCTATCGCCTCCACCACGTCGGCGTGCGCGACCAGGGCGACATCGCCTACGTTGTGTACGCAGCACCCGACCTCCCCGACGAAATGGTCAGCACCGTCAGCGACGAACGCAACTACCCGCGCCGTTTCCATGCCACCCCCGCCCTGATGGCGCGCTAATAATCCGCGGCACGCGCGAAACCGGACGGCGTCTGACCTTTGTTGTCGGCAAGCGCGGCCGTGGATGCGGCAAGCAAGGACGTGGCTAGACTGGATCGATCCTGGAAGGGGAGCGGCAATGCGCGTGCAGGCGGCGATGCTTTCCACGGTACGGCTGGGCACCGTAGCCCTCGTTCTTGCGTTGGCCGCCTGTGGTGGCGGTGGCGGCGGATCCGGAGGCGGCATGCCCCCTCCGCCAACTCCACCCCCGCCCCCACCCCCGCCTCCGCCGATGACCGATGCGCAGTTCCTCGTGTCCGCGCCGTCGCCCTTCACGCTCAACTGCGACGGCATGGCCGCCGCCGGGACGCTGTACCAGAACGCCGAGGTCGAGCCGCATGTCGCCGTCGACCCCGGCAATCCGGCGAACCTGATCGGTGTCTGGCAGCAGGACCGCTGGTCGAACGGCTCCTCGCGCGGCCTGATGAGCGCGAGCTCGGCCGATGGCGGCCAGACCTGGACGCGCACGCCGTTACCGGTATCGCGTTGCGGTGGCGGCACATTCGCCAATGGCGGCGACTACGCGCGCGCCACCGATCCGTGGGTCACGTTCGCGCCCGACGGCAGCGCCTACGCAATGGGTCTGGTGACCACGGGCGGCTCGTTCGAAGCCGGTTCCGTCAATGCCATGCTCGTAGTGCGTTCGACCGACCGCGGGCGCAGCTGGAGCGCACCGACGACTCTCATCCGCGATGGCGAAGGCTTCTTCAACGACAAGAACACGATCACCGCAGACCCGTTCAACGCGGCCTTCGTCTATGCCACCTGGGACCGGCTGGTCGCCGGCGATGCGGGCGGACCGACTTATTTCGCGCGTACCACCAACGGTGGCGCCAGCTGGGAGGCGGCACGCGCGATCTACGACCCGGGTCCGGCGAGTCAGACCCTGGGCAATGTCATCGTGGTCGCGCCCAACGGCACGCTCGTCAACCTGTTCACCCAGATCGACCGCGTCTCCGCCACCGTTACGGCGGCGCACCTCGATGTGATCCGCTCATCCGATCGCGGCGTGACGTGGTCGCCGCCCGCGCGCATCGCCGACCTGCTGGCGGTGGGAACGCGCGACCCGCAAAGCAACATCCCGGTGCGCGACGGCTCCGACCTCGCCCAGATCGCCGTGGCGCCCAGTGGCCATCTCTTCGTCGTGTGGCAGGACGCGCGCTTCAACAACGGCACCTTCGATTCGATCGCGATCTCTCGCTCCACCGACAACGGCGTGACCTGGTCGGCGCCATCGCGGGTGAGCGCCGCGAACGTGGCGGCGTTCACGCCCTCCGTGCACGTGCGCGCCAACGGCGATGTCGGGGTGAGCTATTACGACCTGCGCAACAACACCGCCGCGGCCAGCCTGCCGACCGATTACTGGTTGGCGCGGTCCGGCGATGGCGGATTGACCTGGACCGAAACGCACGTCGCCACGGCCTTCGACCTGACCACGGCGCCGCAGGCGGGCGGTGCGTATTTCCTCGGCGACTACCAGGCCCTGGTCAGCCGCAGCAACGTATTCGTTCCGTTCTTCGTCAAGACCAGCAACGGCGACCTGACCAACCGCACCGACGTCTATGCCGCGCCGGCCATTACCGTCACCGCGCAGAACGTGTCGCCGGTGTTGCAGTCCGTGTTCTCCCGACGCATGCGCGCGCCCGAAATCCAATCGCGTTCCGTACCTCCCGGCTTCCGCATCGACGCCGACCTGCGCCGCGACGTGAGCGCGCGCGTCGAACGCAACATGCGCTGGCGCGTGCCGGCATGGGGCGAGGCCACGATGCAAGCGGCACCCACGTCGCCGCCTTGACCAGGCCTCGCGATGCAATCGGTGTAGCGACAACCGGAAGAAGTCCGCCACCTGTTTCGATGACGCAAGACGACCTTTCGTCGGATTGACCCTTGCAAGAAAAAAAACACGCGCGTAAGGTGCGCGACCTTCGCCATCGCGCGACATTTTCACAACACGAACTTCCATGACGACCTTCTTCCACATCGCCAACCCGACTGCACTGTGGCCTTACGGCCACGGGCCGGCCGCGTGCGGCTTGCCGCGTGACGAACGCGCGCAGAAGGGCTTCATCCAAGACTGATCCTCGCCAGCGGAGATCGGTCACCCCGATCTCCCGAGGCAACGCGAACGCCCTCGGGTTCCCACCCGGGGGCGTTTTGCTTTTGGCGTTCGCAAAGGGATTTTCGAAGGTTATCGCGATTGCATCGCGCTCCCCGAAGCATCCGGACAGTGCTGGTCCGAGGCAGGGAAAGCCGCGAAAGCGCTTCATGCGCTGTGCCTGGATGCTTCGGCACGGGCGGCAGGCGGATGCACTCGCGCACGGATTGGCGTCTCCGACGAGACGCCAATGCGGAACATCGCTCGAACGGTTCACAGCGGTACGGGCTCACACACCCGTCCGGTGCGCGCGGCGCTGCCGTGGCGTATGCCGAGGATCGGGAGAACGTGTTTCGCGAGCGGACGATAGCTCAGAGGCAAGAGTAGCGGCACTTGATGCCGACGGTCGCCGGTTCGAATCCGGTTCGTCCACCACTGGATAGCTCAGTCGGGTAGAGCATCGGTCTTAAACACCGAGAGTCGCGGGTTCGAGTCCCGCTCCAACAACGACCTGTCACGTCGTTACAACGGGCGAAAGCCCATCAGGAAACGCCCCGTGCGGCGTTTCGCCAGGCGCCGCACCGCGTGTGCGGCGTGCAACGGAACACCGCAGCGGCGAAGTCGCCGGGCCTGCGCCCTCGAGGCAAGCAGGCGGTCGCAGCAAACGCAGGACGGCAGCCGCATCACCGTCGCAGCGCAAGCGCGATCGTCGCCTTGCGGACAGCGCGCAACGCTCCGCGGCTTCGGCGTCAGGGGCGCTTCCACCTATTCCTTTCCACTTCCTGTGAAGTGGATCCGCGAGAACCGATTCATCGCGCCCCAAGCGAATCGGACCACCAGAGCCCCAAGGAGAACTTCCAATGTTCTGGACCAAGAGGGTCGTGATCGGTGACGGCGAGCGCGGCCTGGTGTATCGCAACCGTCAATTCGCAGGCGTGCTGGCGCCGGGCGTGTACCGCTGGCTCGATCCGCTCGCGCGCATCGAAGTGAATGTGCACAACATCGCCAGGCCCGAGTACAGCGGCAGCGATGCCGATGTGCTGATCGCCACGCTGGGCGGCAAACTGGACGAGACGTTCGTGCTCGCCAACCTCGGCATGGACGAAGTCGGTCTCGTGCTGAAGAACGGCAAGCTCGAGGATGTGCTCGCGCCGGGTACGCGCAAGCTGTACTGGAAGGGCCTCGTGCCGGTCCATGTGCAGGCGGTGTCGCTCGCGAACGGCCTCGAGGTCGAGGCCGGCGTGGTCAAGCGCCTGCGCCAGCTCGGCGTACTCGAGCGCATCACCGTGTCGTTGATCGTGCCGGAGGAGAACGCCGGCCTGCTGTTCATCGACGGCAAGCTGGTGCGCACGCTCCCCCCGGGCGCCTACGCCTTCTGGAACTTCCAGAAGAACGTGGGCGTCGAGCTGGTCGAGTTGCGCGTGCAGTCCATGGAAGTCTCGGGCCAGGAGCTGTTGACCCGCGACAAGGTGAGCCTGCGCGTGAACCTCGCCGCGAGCATCCGCGTCGCCGATCCGGTGGCCGCGCGTACCAAGGTCGCCAAATACGGCGACTACGTGTACCGCGAGCTGCAGTACGGCCTGCGCAAGGCGATCGCCGCCAAGACGCTGGACGAACTGCTCGGCGACAAGGCCTCGCTCGACGCCGACATCTTCGGCTACGTGCGCGGCAGCGTGGTGCAGCTGGGCATCGAGGTGCTCGGCGTCGGCGTCAAGGACGTGATCCTGCCGGGCGAGATGAAGGACATTCTCAACAGCGTCGTGCAGGCGGAGAAGGCGGCCCAGGCCAACGTCATCCGTCGCCGCGAGGAGGCGAACGCCACGCGTTCCCTGCTCAACACGGCGAAGCTGATCGAGGAGAGCCCGGTGCTCATGCGTTTGAAGGAGCTGGAGGCTCTGGAGAAGGTGACCGAGAAGATCGACAAGTTGACCGTGTTCGGCGGCCTGGACGGCGTCATGAAGCAACTGGTCAGCCTGAAGCAGTAATCTCCACGCGACGGGATGGATCCCGTCGCGTGGAATCTTTCAACGAAGGGATTCCCATGAACACGCAACACAACCACTACGAGTTCCTCCACGCCGAGGGCGCCACCACGCCGATCAAGGGCTGGGTGCACGGCGTGCCTGTCGAGGACAAGGCGCGGCAGCAGCTGCGCAACATCGCCACCCTGCCGTTCGTCGGGCCGTGGGTCGCGGTGATGCCCGACGTCCACCTCGGCATCGGCGCCACCGTCGGTTCGGTCGTGCCCACCAAGGGCGCGATCATCCCGGCCGCGGTCGGCGTCGACATCGGTTGCGGCATGGCCGCGGTGCGGACCACGCTGCATGCGAACGACCTGCCCGACGACCTGGCGCTGCTGCGCAATTCCATCGAACGCACCATCCCAGTCGGCAACGGCCCGGGCGGCGACCACCGCCGTATTCCCGACATTGTCGAGACGAAACTGGCGCAGTCGGACCTGATGGCGCGGCTCGCGGTGATCCGCGACAAGCACCCGAAGATCCGTCCGGACAAGGTCGACAAGCAGATCGGCACGCTCGGCGGCGGCAACCACTTCATCGAGATCTGCCTCGACGAGGCGGACCGCGTGTGGGTGATGCTGCACTCGGGTTCGCGCGGCACCGGCAACATGGTCGGCACGTACTTCATCGAGCTGGCGCGTCGTCAGCTGGAAAAGCGCGTGCTCGGCTTCCATCTGCCCGACCGGGACCTCGCGTTCTTCCTCGAAGGCGAGGCGCTGTTCGGCGAGTACGTCGAGGCGGTGTCGTGGGCGCAGGACTACGCGCGGGCCAACCGCGAGGCGATGATGGCGCGGGTGCTGCATGAGATGCGCCATCGCCTGCCGAAGTTCCAGCTGGACAAGGAAGCGGTGAACTGTCACCACAACTACGTCCAGCGCGAGGATCACTTCGGCGAGTCGCTGCTGGTCACGCGAAAGGGTGCGGTCAGCGCGCGCGAGGGCGAGCTCGGCATCATTCCTGGCAGCATGGGCGCGCGCAGCTACATCGTGCGCGGCAAGGGCAACGCGGACAGCTTCCACAGCTGCAGCCACGGTGCCGGCCGCGTGATGAGCCGTACCGCCGCGCGCGCGCAGATCACCCTGAAGCAGCACCGCGAGGCCACCGCGCATGTCGAGTGCCGCAAGGACGCGGGGGTGATCGACGAATCACCGGCCGCCTACAAGGACATCGACGCGGTGATGGCGGCGCAAAGCGACTTGGTCGAAGTCGTGCACACGCTGCGCCAGGTGGTGTGCATCAAGGGATGAGGCCATCTCCCCGCTTGCGGGGAGAGGGTGCCCCAACGGGGCGGATGAGGGGGAGCGAGCGCAGCAAGCTGCTTTGCTCTTCTGGCTCTCGCTAAAACAAGAGCAGCTCGCTGCGCTCGCTCCCCTCTTCTGCCCTTCGGGCATCTTCTCCCCGCAAGCGGATAGAAGAATTCACGTTCCCGCTCACTCCCCAAAGGTGCTTCCTTCGGGGCGTCTGTCCTTCGGGCAGCTTCTCCCCGCAAGCGGGGAGAAGAATTCAACCGATGCGGGGAAGCACGGCGAAGCTATCGCCCCGCGGCACGCCATCGGGCCCGAAGCGGCGCTCGGCGAAGACGATCGCATCCGCCCCGACCAGGACGATGGTGCTGCAACGCGTGCCGTAGCGTTCGCCGCGCACGAACGGCGGTGACAACCAGCGCTCCATGTCCAGGCCCACGCCGGTGTCCGGCAATGCCGCGTCGGGTGCCGGCAGGGTATCGGCCAATGCTACAAACAGCGGCTCCAGCGCCGCCGCATCCACTTCATGCGAAGACACCGGTGAATCCAGCCAGGCCCGCAAGGCCCGCGTGGCATGGCCACTCTTGGGCCAGGGCGCATCGAACGCGCCGTTGGACATCGCATGCACGCCGGGCGACACCACACCCGACCCGGCTTCGGGATGGTTGGTGGCGAACATCAGCGCGTCGCCATCCCAGCACAGCAGGTTGTAGCGGCCGTGTTCCCTGGCGATCGGCGCCAGCCGCGCGACGTAGGACGCCGCATCGTCGCCGCCGCGGGCGAAATCGCGTACCAGCGCACCGCGCGATCGCGGTGCGGTTTCCGGATTGCGGCCCACGCGCACGTTCGTCACCGCCGCCAGGCGCCCGCGCGTGGACACCTGCAACCAGCTGCCACCCGCCTCCAGGTCGCGTCCACCGTAGACATCCGGCTGTTCCGGATCGGGCGCCGCGGCCGATGCAGGGCGCGCGTGCAATTCATCGCGGTTGGCGATGAGGGCGAGCGCATAGCGCGGATGCTGCTGCCAGGCGGCGGCGATCAGGCACATGTGCGCATGATAGGCGCCTTCACGCCTGCAATCGCGCGCGCAATGGGACACACTGCGCGCATGACCGTGTATGTCGACGACGCCGTGCATGCCTGGCGTGGCGAGCGCTGGGCGCATCTGATGGCGGACACGCTGGAGGAACTCCACGCCATGGCGGCCCGGCTCGGCATCCCGCGCCGCGCCTTCCAGAACAAGAGCAGCGGCGCGCACTACGACGTCACCACGGCGTTGCGCGCGCAGGCCATCGCCCTGGGCGCGGTCGCGATATCGCGCCACCACGACCGCGCGCAGGTGAAGGCGGTGATCGCCCGCGCCAAGGCGCAGGGCAATGGCGAGGCGCCCTAGTTACAATGCCGGCCGCACCGCCTCCTTGAACCGAGCACGACCATGTCCGAGACGCCCCCCGACCACCTCTCCAACGACCCGCGCAGCAAGTTCTACGACGAAGCCGTGCTCGAACGCGGCATCGGCATCCGCTTCAACGGGGTCGAACGCCACAACGTCGAGGAGTACTGCATCAGCGAGGGCTGGGTCCGCCTGCCGGTGGGCAAGGCGCTGGACCGCCGCGGCCAGCCGATGACAATGAAGATGAATGGCACGGTCGAGGCCTGGTTCCTTACTCCGGCTGGTGAAACCAAGGAATGAACAGAGGCGGGCTCGGGCCCGCCTTTGTTTTGCGGGAACCACACCCGCGATTCACGCCTTGAGCTTGTACCCGGTGCGGAAGATCCAGGCGATCAGGGTCATGCACAACGCCAGGAAGCCCAGGATCGCCGCCGTGCTCACCAAGACATTGACGTCGCTAACGCCGTAGAAGCTCCAGCGCATGCCGCTGATCAGGTACACCACCGGGTTGAACAGCGCGACCTTCTGCCACAACGGCGGCAGCATGCTGATCGAATAGAACGCGCCGCCGAGGAAGGTCAGCGGGGTCAGGATGAGCAACGGAATCACCTGCAGCTTCTGGAAGCTGTCCGCCCACACGCCGACGATGAAGCCGAACAGGCTGAAACTCAGCGTCGTCAGCACCAGGAAGCAGCCCATCCAGAACGGATGCACAATTGCGTAAGGTACGAAGAAACGCGCGGTGACCAGGATCAGCGTGCCCAGCATCAGCGACTTGGTCGCCGCCGCGCCAACGTAACCCAGCAGGATCTCGCTGGTGGACACCGGCGCCGACAACAGTTCGTAGATCGTGCCCGACCACTTGGGCAGGTAGATGCCGAACGAGGCATTGGACACGCTCTCGTTGAGCAGGGAGAGCATCACCAGGCCCGGGATGATGAAGGCGCCATAGCCGACGCCGTCGACGTGGCCCATGCGCGAACCGATCGCCGCACCAAACACGATGAAGTACAGCGACGTCGACAACACCGGCGACAGGATCGACTCCATCAGCGTGCGGAAGGTGCGCGCCATCTCGAAGCGGTAGATCGCACGGATCGCGTGCACGTTCATGCGCGCCCCCCGTTGCGGTGCACCAGGCTGACGAAGATCTCCTCCAGCGAACTCTCGCTGGAATGCAGGTCCTTGAAGTCGATGCCGTGCTCGTTCAGGCGCCGCAGCAGCGTGGCGATGCCGGTCTGTTCCTGCTGCGTGTCGAAGGTGTACACGAGCGCATGGCCTTCGCCGGCGATTTCCAGGTTGAAGCCGGCCAGTCCGTCCGGCAGTACGGCCAATGGTTCCTGCAATTGCAAGGTCAGCTGTTTCTTGCCGAGTTTGCGCATCAGCACATGCTTGTCCTCGACCACGATCAGCTCGCCGTTGCTGATGACGCCGATGCGGTCGGCCATCTCCTCGGCCTCTTCGATGTAGTGCGTGGTGAGGATGATGGTGACGCCGGCTTCGCGGAGGTTGCGCACCATCTGCCACATGTCGCGGCGCAGCTCGACATCGACACCGGCGGTGGGTTCGTCGAGGAACAGGATCTGCGGCTCGTGCGCCAGCGCCTTGGCGATCAGCACGCGCCGCTTCATGCCGCCGGACAGCGCCATGATCTTGCTGTCCTTCTTTTCCCACAGCGACAGGTCGCGCAGGACTTTCTCGAGATGGGCCGGATCCGGCGCCTTGCCGAACAGGCCACGGCTGAAGCTCACCGTCGCCCATACCGTCTCGAAAGCGTCGGTCGACAGCTCCTGCGGCACCAGTCCGATCTTCGCCCGCGCCGCGCGGTACTCGCGCACGATGTCGTGGCCGTCGGCGAGGACGGTACCCGTGCTCGCATTGACGATGCCGCAGACGATGCTGATCAGCGTGGTCTTGCCGGCGCCATTGGGCCCGAGCAGGGCCAAGATCTCGCCGCGACGGATGTCGAGGTCGACGTGCTTGAGCGCGACGTGGCCGGACGCATAGGTCTTGCTCACGTCGCGGATGGAGATGACGGCATCCACGCGAGGTACTTCCACCGGGGCAACCGGCTGATCGTAATCGACGCGCGGTGCGGGGCCGTGGGCCATGGGCTCAGCCGAGCTCGCCGAGGCTGCGGGCGGACGCCGCCGGCGCAACGCCCGTGAGCCGCGCCAGCCCCCCGCGCACCAGCGGCACGGTGATCCACGCCACCGGCAAGGCAACGGCGAAGGCGAGGCCCCAGTTGTTCAACCACACCTGCAGCAGGCCGGGCTCGAAGCCGTGGTGGAAGGCGGACATGGCGAAGCTGATCGTGGCGGACATCACCGTGACCATGGAGGGGACAAAAGCGAACTGGGCCTGGCGCGGCGTGAGCATGGCGGGCGTCTCGGCGGGGGATGCAGCTAGGCTAGTGGCTGCGACGGGCGCTGATAAGCCGCCGTGCGAGGGAAGAATCATCCCGGTCACGGGGCAATAGGGCCGGGCTCGCGGGGTACGCCCGCGGGAAAACTCCATGAATGCGGGCCAACCCAAAGGGGCGCAAAACGGCGATGGCGGTCAAGTTTTCCGAACTTCGGGCCGAGACCCACCCCACCGCGCCATAACGGCCACCTAACATCACGCCACGGAAACCATCACTCGGGGGAAAACATGAAACGACTGCTACTGGTTGCTTCGCTCGCGCTGTTGTCGCTGTCTTCGGTGGCCTTCGCCAAGGGCCACGGCAAGGGCCACGGTGGTGACCACGGCGATCATCCGCCGGGCAACCATTACGGCTGGCACAAGGGTGAACACATCGACGTGATCTACCTGCAGCCGCGGTACTACGTCGAGGACTACCGCGTGGTCCACCTCGCACCGCCGCCGCCGGGCCATCGCTGGATCCGTCATCCCGACGGGCGCTACATCCTGGTCGCCGTGGCGACCGGCATCATCGCCGACATCCTGCTGAACCACTGATCCGCTGATCCTCCGTGCGATGCCGACCGGCATCGCACGCTCCGCAAAAGGAAGGACCCCAATGAGACGCCTGCTCCTGGCCGCCTCGCTCGCATCGCTGCTGCTCACCACCTCGGTGGCACTGGCCGACGGGCACCATCATCGTGGCGGCGACCGCCACCATCACGACCACGATGTCGATGATGACGACGACGATGGCTACCGCTACAAGCACCGGCACCGCGACTACCACCGCGGCGAGCGCATCGAAGTCGTGTACATGGAACCGCGCTACTACGTCGAGGATTACCGCGACTACGAACTGCGCGAGCCGCCGCGCGGCCATCGCTGGGTTCGCACCGAGGACGGCCGCTTCATCCTCGTGGCCGTGGCCACCGGCATCATCGCTGACATCCTGCTGCACCACTGAGCGGCACAACGCAAAGAACAGAAGCCCCGCGATTGCGGGGCTTCTGCTTTTCACCGGCATGCATTGGTGCTGCGCGCGTCGGCCTTGAGAGGCGTTGCCGCGAGCGCGTATATCCCCCGGTCGGGGGAACACGGCGTCGCGCGGCGGGTTTCGCACGACAATGCGCGGCGAGGGAGCCTCCACCTACCAGGAGTCCCACCATGTCCAGATCGATAGTGGCGCTCGCCGCGCTGGCCGCCGCGATCAGCGCATACGCGGCGGCGGCCGCGACGGCCGACAATGCCACCGCCGCCGATCAGAAGCTGATCAAGAGCGCGATGCAGGCCGCGCCCGCCAAGGTGTCAGCCAATGCCACCATCGTCGAGATGGGGAAAGACGGCATGCGCACCGTGCGCGCAGGCAGCAACGGTTTCACCTGCATGGCCGACAACCCCGTTACCCCCGGCCCCGATCCCATGTGCATGGATGCGGCCGCCATGGAATGGGCAAACGCGTGGGTGGGACACAAGGAGCCGGCCGCCGGCAAGATCGGTTTCATGTACATGCTGGCGGGCGGGACCGATGCCAGCAACACCGATCCGTATGCCGACAAGCCCAGCGCGAACAACCATTGGGTCAAGACCGGCTCGCACGTGATGATCGTGGGCGCCGACCCGGCGTTCTACGACATGTATCCGAAAGCTGCCGATCCGGACACGTCGGTGCCCTACGTGATGTGGCCCGGCACGCCGTACCAGCACCTGATGATCCCGGTGAAATGACCTCTGCTTTGATCTGCGTGTAGTGGCATTTGTCCGCCCCGTCGCCGGCCGTGGCCGGCGACGGGGCGCGCCGGCTTCAACCGCCGAGGAAATCCGTCTTGCCGATGCCCACGCCATTCCGGCGCAGCAGGTTGTAGGCGGTGGTGGCGTGGAAGTAGAGGTTGGGCAGCACATAGGTGAGCAGGTAGCCCTGCCCATCAAACTTGAGTTCGCCGGCACGGGTCTTGAACGACACCGCACGGGTCTCGCTGCCTTCGAACTGTGCCGGGGTGAAGCCCTCAAGGTGCGCGATCGCGCCGGCGATGCGTGCATGCAGTTGTTCGAAGGTGGTTTCGTTGTCCTCGACGCTGCGCGGCTCTACCCCCGCCAGGCGCGAAGCGCCGCGCGTGGCCATGTCAGTGGCGATCTGCACCTGCCGCACCAGCGGCAGCATGTCGAAGATCAGGCGCGACTGCAGCAGCGTGTCCGGATCCGCGCCCTTGTCGCGCGCGTGCGCCTCGCCCTTGGCGAGGACCTGGTCGAGGTTGCGCAGGACGCGCACGAACACGGGAACGGAAGCGTCGTACATGGACA
This sequence comes from Agrilutibacter niabensis, assembly GCA_031457065.1. Classification (GTDB taxonomy): domain Bacteria; phylum Pseudomonadota; class Gammaproteobacteria; order Xanthomonadales; family Xanthomonadaceae; genus Agrilutibacter; species Agrilutibacter niabensis_A. The sequence goes on along the minus strand of JAVDVW010000002.1, from coordinate 1,058,027 downwards.
GGGACATGGCGGAATCACCGGGTTGAGGAAAGAGCGAAGGTTACCGCTACTCCCCGGTTTCGATTAGGCCGGAAATCCGGGACGCCCCATCCCATGGACGGGCCGCGGCCGGCTTTGGCATCGACTGCACCGGATCCCACGCGTGGGTGGATCCGGTGCAGGTGGCTCCGATGCAGGCAACCCGGGTCCGGCGGCAGTGGCCAGCATGAGGGGTACTCCGCATCCTGCAGCTGCGCGCTTATGGCGTCTTGTCCGACTTCATCCTGGTGGCATGGCCCGCTGCCATTTCCTCGCGCGACAGACTGCCATTCCCGTCGGTATCCATTGCCGAGAACATCTTTTTCGCGCCGGCGTCGTGCTCGGCCGCGGACAGCATTCCGTCGCCATTGGTGTCCATCTTCGCGATCTTCTCCGCCGACGACATCTCGCCATGACTGGGCGCGTCCATCGCGGCGTCGTTCATGGTCTTGACCTCCTTGGTCTTGGCGGTTGCCTTCATATGCCGCGCATCCATTTCCTGGGCGGTGACGTTGCCGTCGCCATTGGCGTCCATTTCGCCAAACATCTTCGTCACGGCCGCGGCGTGTTCCTGTGCCGATATCTTGCCGTCGTTGTTGCTGTCCATCATCTTGAACATGTCGCCGCCCTCGTGATGGGCGATGGCCGCCGTGGCGACACCGCACAGCAGCACGGTGGCGGCGGTGCGGATCGTCATCGACCGGCGTTGTTTCATATTGTTCATGCGCATTCTCCGTGGTCGCGCACCAGGCGCGAGGAAATCCCCGCGCGGAGCATGCCCGCGGCGGAGTGAGCGCCCTGTCATCGCGTGCATCGTTGCCGCACCGGCAAACTGAATGCGCCATGCGAGCTGCCGCAAGGGCTTCGCAAAAAAGGAGCCCCGACGCGGGGCTCCGGAATTCCGGTGCAATGACGGATCAAAGCTTCAGCGAGCCGCTCTCGACGATCGGCTTGCCATCGAGCGTCACCGTGCTCCCTGGCAGGAACAACACCAGGCCATAGGGCACCGAGTTGTTGCCGCCGGCCCAGACGTTGACACCGGTGCCGACGGTCACCGAGCCCGCTGGAACCCAGGTGCCGATCGCACTGGTGGCGGCCAGCTTCACGTTCGGATTGATGCCGAAGTCGACGAAGCCCAGATCGTTCTTGCGCGCGTCGTCGACCGCGTCGTATTCGGCCTTGAGGTCGGCATAACCCGGGCCCTCGCCGGTCATCGCCGTCACCTTGCCACCACTGACTGTCAGCGTGAGGTTGTTCACTTTCTTGCCGCGGAAGTAGGTGCGCGATTGCACGACCTTGCCTTCGGCGCTGCCGGCGACGGGAGTGGAATAGACCTCGCCGGCGGGCAGGTAGGTGGATGCCGCGGCGGCACCGGCCTTCATGTCCTCGGCGGAGGCCACGCCATCGTTCACCAGGACCGGCCGGCCCTTCAGGCTCAACTTCAGGTCGGTGCCATTCGGATTGGTGATATGCACTTCGTTGCCGGCCGCAAGCGCCGTCTTGACCTGGGCCCCACGCGTCTGCAGTTCGCTGTAGTCGAGGTTGACGCCGCTCCAGAACGTCTTCGCCAGTTCGTCCTCGCTCATGCCGTAGCGTTCAGCGCGCCACGCGGTGGGGTACAGGTTGTTGCCGAGTTCGACCGTGCGCACGTTGCGGAGGAACTTCTGCATCACCGGCTCGTCGGCCTTGCCGCGCGCGGCGCTGCGCTTGGGGTCGGCCCCTTCGAACAGGTTTTCGGTCGCGTTGTTGCCCAGGGAGATGTTCACGTTGACCATGTCGGCCAGCTTGTTGCCCACCGCATCCATCTGCGTGTCGTACTTCTCCGGCACGTCGAAGAACATGCGCTTGGCGAGGCGGTCGCTGCTGTAGGTCACCAGCGGGAAGGCGCCCACCTTGCGCACGTTGACCGCCAGGTCCTCCAGCAGCTCCGCATCGCTCGGGCGGCCGGAGATGAGCACGATCTCGCCTTCCTTCACTGCGGCGCTCTGGGTGACCACGCGCTGGGCGAGCTGTTCGAGATCGGTGTAGGCCGTCTTCGCCGGTTCGGCGGCGGGCGTGGCCGGCGCAGTGGCCGGCGTGGCGGTGGCGGCAGGCGCGTTGGCTTCGGGCGATTGCGAACGTTGGCAGGAAGCGAGTGCGGCAACGACAGCCAGCGCGAGCGCGGTCGCGAGGAAGGGAGGTTTCATGGCACGGATTCCAGAGGCCCGGACGGGCGGAGCAATCGTGGGAACGCGCCGCTGCTGCGCTAACGGCCACCACCGGTCGGGAGAGTGCCGCGCGTGGCCCGCATGGGTTCCGACGATCTCCTCACCCGATCGGGGGAGGCGAGGCGTGCGCGTTGCGGCACGGTTGGGCCGGGCGGGTGGAGAATGAATCCGGTCCCGCTATGACGAGGTGCATCGTGCAAGGTCGAATCGTCCTCACCCTGGCGTGCGTGCTGGCCGCGGCCGGCGCCTCGGCGCGGATCAGCAACGTCACGGATCCCGATGCCCCCCGCAGCCTGCCGGCGCAGGGCCCGGTCAGCGTGCAATGGGAAGATCCCGCCCAGTTTTCCGAGATCCGCTACAGCCACAACCCCAGCGAGTCGCGCCGCGGCCACTGGGTGGAGCAGCTGGCCCGCTACCTGCGCGAACAGGCGCAGGCGCGCCTGCCGGCGGGCGAACGCCTCGAGGTCGTCATCACCGACATCGATCGCGCCGGCGACTTCGAGCCGCAACGCAGCATCAACCTCCAGGACACGCGGGTCATCCGCGAGCTCTACCCGCCGCGAATCGAACTGCGCTTCCGCCGCCTCGATGCCGGCGGCGGCGTGATCGCCGAAGGCGAACGCAAGCTCACCAACAGCGCCTTCCTGCATACAGGCCGGACCGACAGCGATCCGCTGCGCTACGAGGAAGACCTGATCGACACCTGGGTGAAGCGCGAACTACCGGCACCCGTCCGCGCCGGATCGTGATGCCCTGAAACACGAAGCCCCGCATTGCGCGGGGCTTCGTGGTGTTGGTTTGCTCGGGATTACTTGCGTTCCGCCGCACTCGCATCGCGCGCCGCGCGGAACTCCGAGTCCTGCGCCCAGTTCGGCCACTGCGTCGAATTGGCGAGGTCGCTGCCCAGCGTGTAGAGGACCTGCAGGTCGCGCGCCATGCCGGTGAACGGCCAGCTCGCTTCCCATTCGTCGGCCGGCTGGTGGTAGCGGTCGCGGGTGTAGCTCTCGCTCCACGCCTTGCTGGCGGCAACGCCACCCTCGATGCGGTCGTCGCCCGAACCGTACGAGATCGCCGGCACGCCGCGCTTGGCGAACGGGAAATGGTCGGAGCGGAAGAAGTGGCCGGCTTCCGGCTTCGGGTCCGGCGAGTACGTCATGTTCCACTTCGCCGCCGTGGCGACCAGCTGGTCGATCAGATCGAGCTTGGCGCTGCCGGAGATGTTGAAGTCGCGCGCCGGTCCGTGCGGATCGAGCGCGTCCATGTTGATAACGCCCACGGTCTTGCTGAGCGGATACAGCGGCTTGGACGAGTAGTACTCCGAACCGAGCAGGCCCTTCTCTTCCGCGGTGACGTTGAGGAACACCAGCGAGCGCTCGGGCTTCTTCTTCGCATGCGCGAAGGCGCGGCCCAGTTCGATCAGCGCGGCGGTACCGGTGGCGTTGTCGACCGCGCCGTTGTAGATGCGGTCGCCCTTGGCATCGGGCTGGCCGACGCCGAGGTGGTCCCAGTGCGCGCTGTAGATCACGGTCTCGTCGGGACGCTTGCTGCCGTCGAGGCGGCCGACCACGTTCTGCGACGTGATCACCTTCGAATCGACGTCGTAGTCCGCGCTGAAGTTCGCGCCCTTGAGTTCGACCGGCTTGAAGTCGCGCGTCTGCGCCTGCTTCTTCAGCGCGTCGAAGTCGAGGCCCGCCTGCTTGAACAGCGTCACGGCGAAGTCGCGCTGGATCCAGCCTTCCAGCGGCGCGTGCGCCGCGCGCGGATCGTCGCGCACCACGTCGAACATGGTGTTGGTGTTGGAGTTCTTGACCGTGGCCCAGCCGTACGACGCCGGATCGGTCTCGTGCACGATCAGCAGGCCCGCGGCGCCCTGGCGCGCGGCTTCCTCGTACTTGTAGGTCCAGCGGCCGTAATAGGTCATCGCCTTGCCGCCGAAGTCGCCCTGCCCGGTTTCGAAGTCGGGATCGTTGATCAGGGCGACGATGATCTTGCCCTTGACGTCCATGCCCTTGAAGTCGTCCCAGTTGCGTTCCGGCGCCTTGACGCCGTAGCCGACGAACACCAGCGGCGCATCCTTGATGGTGACGTGCTTGTCGCCGTTGAGCGCCGCGCGCACGGCGATCTGCTCACCCTGCGTCAGCGCCTGGGCCTTGCCGCCCTCGCTCATCGACAGCATCGGCGTACCGGTGATCTCCGAGCGCAGCAGCGGCACGGCCTGGGTCCAGGTGCGCTTGCCGTCCTTGATGTCGCCGCCGGGCTGCAGGCCAGCGGCCTGCATCTGCGCGGAGACGTAGGCGACGGTCTTGGCTTCGCCCGCCGTGGCCGGGCCGCGGCCTTCGAACTCGTCCGAGGACAGCACCTTCACCTCGTCCGACAGGCGCTTGGGATCGAACGTCGGCGCCTTCGGGTTGGCGGCCAGCGCCGGCTGCAGGGCGAGGGCAATGGAAACGGACAGCAGGGAAACGGCGAGCGATTTGTTCATTCGGCACCTGGAAGGAACGCTGGCTGGCAGCGGGCGAGCGGTAGCAGGCGATGGTAGCAGCGGGACTCCGCCGGCGAAGCGATGACTGAAGGCATACCCGTGCCGCCTGATGCGGCATGGTTTTTCGTGCCCGTCGTCACGGCCCCGTCGCAAGCCGCACACGCCGCCACCACCTGGTTGAGCCGTTGCCGAATGCACTGCGATGGCTGAATGGTTTTCACGGCGCATTAGTACTCGCGCGCCTAGGCTGAGTGCATCGCCCGCCGGGAGCGATGGAGAAGGACGATGCGCAGGCCCTTGTTCGTTGCCGTCATCGCCACGCTCCTGCTGCCCTCCGTATTGGCCGCACAGCCGCAGGAAGCCGACAGCAAGGAGGCTGCGCACGTTGCCGACCCGCAGGCCACTCCGGCCGCGACACCAGGCAACCACGCATCATCCCGAAGCCTGATGGGCATGGTGATGGGCGCGATGATCCAGTCCGCTGAGCAACAGTCCAAAAGCAACCCGGCCGCCGGTCAGCGCGATTCCCCCAAGCAAGATCCCGGCAAGGCAAAACCAGCCGACGCCAGGAAGGATCCGGCGGCACGGACGAAGCCCGCCGCCGAGCAGGTCGCGGTGCAGTCCGAACCCTAGTCGCGAGCCGCGCTGCCACCTGATGGCTGGCTGGCAGCGTCGGCAGCCGTCTTGGCTTCACCGATCCGGAACCGGCATACGTGCCCGCCGCGGATGATGCATTCCATGTGATGAATGCGGTGCGCGGTGGCGGCTTCCATGAAGGCGAGATCGAAACGGCACACGTCCGGGTGCTCGCGCGCGAGGGCGTGGAAGACGCAGTTGTAGGCCTCGACCTGCGCCTCACCGCCACGCTGCGTCGGCACTGCTTCGTAGCCGAGCTGATCCAGGCGCGCGGCCAGCGCCTCGGCAACCTCCTGGCGCGAGTTCGCATCGGGGGCGGGCTCGGCCGCGCCGAGTTCCCGGCCCAAGTCCGCCAGCAGGTCGCGTGCGCCGGCGTCGCCGAGCCGCGCGATCACGCCCGCCAGCAGAGCGCCGGCGATCTGCGCGTAATTGCGTGGGAACAACGCGTGCGCTTCGGCCGTGAGCCGGAAGCGCGCCTGTGGCCGGCCGCCGCTGGGTTGCGGCGCGCATCGCTCGACCCAGCCGCGAGAGATCAACGCGCTGAGGTGCTGGCGCACCGCGTTGTGGCTGATGCGCAGGCGCTCGCACAACGCCTCCACGCCCGTGCCTTCGGGCTGCTGCAGCAAGTGCCGCAGCAGCGCCTGTTGGGTCGGACCGAGATGGCGCAGTTCGGCCATTCGCGCCTCAGCTCGCCTTGTCCGGGAACTGTTTCGCCAGCGCGCCGGCCATCGCGTCGGCGATCGTGTCCATGTGCTTCTGCATCGCCGCCCAGGTCGTCGCTTCGGCCTTGTCGTCGCCGCGCATCACTTCACCGATCTGCGCGGCATGGTGGGCACCGTGCGCCAGCAGCAGGCCGCGCACCGCATCCTGCGGCAGGTAGGGATTGGCGCCGGAGAGGAAGACCGCGATCTCGCCGGCGTTCTGCGTGAGCGTCGACATCGCCGTATTCGCCGCGGCGCGGTTGCCGACGCGCTCGGCGTCGGTCATCGCCTTCACCGCACCCCAGTGTCCGGCCAGCAGCGCGAGCATGCGCTCACCGGCAGGCGGGCCGTAGAAACCGGCGACGGCACCGGCCAGTTGCTTTGCATTGGCGACCACGGCCTGCGCGGCCGCCTCGCTGCGCTTGGCATCGCCGGCCTTCACCGCGAACGCGTACTCGCGCGTGTTGGCGACGTGGCCGTGCCACAGCGTCCGCAACGTCGCCTGCAGTTTCGGCGCGGGCACCGCCGCGGTTGCGGCCACCGCACTGGCGTGCGGGCCTTCGTGGGCCTGCGCCGCCGGCACTAGCAGGCCGGTCATCAGCAGAAAGGTCAGGTATTTCATGGCATCGCTCCTGTTCGGTCGCACACCGCGACAGGCGCATTCGGACACCGCTCGACCCTACGCACAACCTTGCTATGTGTAAAGCACTTGTGGCCGCGCCAGGGGAGCGCGCCAGCCGGACCCCGTGCGCGACGCCGTCAGCGCGCGGCGAAGCGCCGGAACGCCTCGATGGTGCGGGCGATGCCCTCGTCGTCGACATCCAGATGCGTGACCAGCCGCACCCGCGGCGTGTAGCCGATGGACAGCCGGATCGCGGCGGCGTCCATCTGCTGCTTCAGTTCCGCCAAGCGTGCGCTCGCGACATCGATGAACACCATGTTGGTGTGCTGCCCTGCGAGCGTGATGCCGTCGAGGCCGCGCAGGCCGTCGGCCAGCATGGCCGCGCGCCGGTGGTCGTCGGCGAGCCGCGCGACATGGTGGTCCAGGGCATGCAGGCAGGCGGCGGCCAGCAGACCGGCCTGGCGCATGCCGCCACCGGCGACCTTGCGCCAGCGCCGCGCTTCCCGGATCAGCGCGCCGCTGCCCAGCAGCACCGAACCGACCGGTGCACCCAGTCCCTTCGACAGGCAGACCGACACGCTGTCGAAATGGCGGGCGATCTCGCGCACGGGCACGCCGTCGGCCACCGCGGCGTTGTACAGGCGCGCGCCATCCAGATGCAGCGCCAAGCCGTGTTGCTGGCACAGCGCGCGCGCATCGCGCAGGTAGTCGTGCGGCAACGCCCGGCCGTGCCAGGTGTTCTCCAGGCAAAGCAGGCGCGTGCGGGCGAAGTGCGGATCGTCCGGCTTGATCGCCTGCGCCACGACGTCGAGTGGCAGCGTGCCATCGCCCGCCTGCACCAGCGGCTGCGGCTGGATCGAGCCGAACACCGCGGCGCCACCGCCTTCATACCGATAGGTATGTGCGTCCATGCCGACGATGTATTCGTCACCGCGCTGGCAATGCGCGAGCAATGCCAGCAGGTTTGCCTGCGTGCCGCTGGGCGCGAACAATCCCGCCTCGAAGCCGAGCTCGTCCGCCAGCCGCTGCTGCAGCGCATTGACCGTCGGATCCTCGCCGTAAACGTCATCGCCGACCTCGGCGCGCGCCATCGCTTCGCGCATGGCCGCGGTGGGCCGGGTGACGGTATCGCTGCGCAGATCAATCCAGTTCATGGGGGTGTCCCGACAGGTGCAGGCGCGCAGGATAGCCGCTTGCGCGGGCCCGCCGGCGGAGCGCGCGACGTGAACGCGGCAGCCGTGCGCACCGGGGTTTATGCTGCTCGCGTCCACCGAGGGACACGCGATGAATACGCACTCCGAATACGACCCCGACGACAACTTCGCCCGCGCCTTCGGTGCGGAATCCGTGCTCGACGAGGACGCGGCGCTCGAGGCCGTGGCCTGGCAGCTGCTGTTGCTGATCAATCCCGGCGACGAGGATGCGGCGATGCAGCAGTTCGCGACCTGCCGCGATGCGCTCGACGAAGGCACCGATCCGGTGCAGGCGTTGCGCGACGCGATCGACTGGAAGTCCGGCTTCTTCATTGCCGGCGATGATCCGGCCGGCCTGATCGACGTGCTCAACGAACTCGCCTCGCGTTACGACCTGCGCATCGACTGGGGCGTGGAGGATCCGACCGACGAGGACTTCCTCGACGACGCCGAAGTGCCGGCGCTGATCGGCACCGCCTTCGATCGCCTGCGCGAGCACCACTACACGCTGTGGACCTGGGAAACCGGCGGCGAGGACCACGCCGGCTGGATCACCCGGCAGCAAGATGACGAGGCACTGCCACTGGTGGCCGGCGCGCTCGGCTTCCACGTGCGTCCCGGCGCCGGGTAAATCGCATAACGCGCAGGACGGGTGCGCGCACCCGTCCTGCGGATCGCGGCCGGGTTACCCGGCCAGCTTGCTCAGCATCCGCACCCAATGGTCGACGTCGTCGCCGAGGGCCTTCACCGGCAGGCGCTCATCGCGGCCGTGCGCGCGCATGTCGTCGGGCACGATGCCCCAGGAACCATCGACGCCATAGACCGGGATGCCATTCACGCGGAACGGACGCGCGTCGCTGGCGCCGGTGCTCATTTCGGGGATCACCGGCACCTTCGGGAACATCGCGTGCACGCTGTCGGTGTAGGCCTTGAGGACGTCGGGACGCAGCGGCGAATCCAGCGACGCCACGGCGTCGTCGAGGCGCGTCACTTCGACCTTGTCGCCGGCGATCTTCTGCAGCTCGTCGCGGATCGCGTCGGGCGACACGCCGGGCAGGATGCGGCAGTTCACCGTCGCCTTGGCCATCTGCGGCAACGCGTTGGGAGCGTGGCCGCCGGTGAGCATCGTCGCCACGCAACGCGTGCGGGTCAGGCCCACTTCGCCGACGTCGGCTTCGATCGTGTCGGCCGCGGCGCCGTTGGCCGGGTCCTTGAGCCAGGCGCGCATCGCATCGCCAAGCGCACCGGGCTCGCTCTTCTGGCGCTCGCCGAAGTAGGCGCGCGTGGTCGGGTTGAGCGCGGGTTCGAAGCGATAGCCCGCCAGGCGGTTGAGTGCGTCGGAGAGCTGGTAGATCGCGTTGTCCGGACGCGGCTTGGAACTGTGGCCGCCGGCGTTGTGCGTGGTGAACGCGTAATCGGCGTAGGTCTTCTCCGCGGTCTGGAAGGTAAAGCCGAGCGGACGCTTGTCCGGGGCGAAGCCGCCGCCACCGCCGTCGGCGTTGAGGCCGTATTCGGCGTCAAGCATCGCCTTCCATTCGGTGGCACCGAGCAGCGCGCCCTTGCCCGTGGTTTCCTCGTCGCCGGTGAACAGCACGAGGATGTCGCGCTTGGGCTTGAAGCCCTTCGCCTTGAGTTCCAGCAGCGCGGTGGTCACCGCCACTACGCCCATCTTGTCGTCGCTGGTGCCGCGACCGTAGAAGTAGCCGTCCTTCTCGAGCAGGGTGAACGGGTCCACAGACCAGTCCTCGGCCTTGGCCTCGACCACGTCCATGTGCGCCATGAGCAGGATGGGCTTGGCCGTGGCCTTGCCCGCCGCCGGCCAGCGCACGACCAGTGCCGCGGTGTGGTTTTCCGGCGTGGCGTCGTAGGGCATCACATGGATGTCGCTGTCGGCCCAGCCCGCGGCCTTGTACTGGCCGGCTAGGTAGTGCGCGAGCTCGGGCACCTTGCCCCGTCCGGCTACGGTCGGTGTTTCGATGGCCTGCTTGAACAGTTCACGTGCCTTGGCATGCCATGGATTGCCCGCGGGTGCGGCAACGGCGGAACCGGCGAGCAGCGCGGTGGCGAGTATCACGGTACGCATCAGAAAATCCCCCTGGATGGAAACGACGGGCCGAAACCGCGGTTATACCGTGGGCATCGGCGTTGAAATGTGCGGTGGAGCCGGCATGGTTTTGCCGGATGTGGCGGCTGCTCCGTCGATCACGCCGCGTCGTTCCGCGTGTCGCGATAGCCCTTTCCCGACAAGGACAGCAGCAACCCGGCGATGCTGGCCATGCCGATGACCAGGTGCATGGTGCTGGCGCCCGAAACTCCGGCCAGCGCCAGCGGTTTCAGCGCGGTGACACCGCGCTGCATGAGGAAGTGCAGCACCGCCAGCGCATACATCAGCGGAACCAGGGCGCGGTAACGCAACAGGACGACAACGAAGACGAGGCCAAGCAGCACCTGCTCCAGCCCCATGCGCGCCATCAGTCCGATGATGTTCTGCGCCGCATCGGCGGGGTAGCTGTCGAGCGGCATGGTCGACACCGACTGCGCCCCGCCGTCCGCGCGCAACACATGCACCAGGCCGAGCGCCACCTTCATCAGCGCCAGCGGGACGAACAGCCACAACGCCAGCACATGCCCGCGAAAGCGGTTGTCGGCGCGCGCGGGAAAGATCCTGTCCAGCATCGATGGGCCCCTTGGCGGCGCGGAGTGGCGTCGCAAGCGCTCGAGTATTCCACGGCGCGGGGCACGCGCGCGTGCCGATAGTCCCGCTGGGGCGAGGACGTCACGGCTGCAGTTGCGCCTCGATCGCCAGGTTCTCCAGATCCCGTCCGAGCGATGCCGCCGCTACCAGCTGGCCCGCGCGGAAATACCGCGCCGTGCAATCGTGCGCGGCCGGGCTGCCATCGAGGCTCACCTCATCCCAGCCGTTGCCGTGGCCGACGTAACGCAGGTCCAGGCCATAGTGATGGGTCCAGAAGAACGGCACGTCGGTGAAGGGTTGCGCGGCGCCGAGCAGGTTCGCCGCCGCGGCCTGGCCCTGGCGCTGTGCATGCACCCAATGCTCCACGCGCACGAGGTCGGCGCCGTGTCGATAGCGCGCGACATCCCCGGCCGCGAAGATGCCGGGCAGCGAGGTCTGCAGCTGGGCGTCGACGAGGATTCCATCCTCCACCGCCAGTCCGGCGGCGGCGGCGAGCGCGGTGCAAGGCCTGACACCGGCGCCCACGATCAGCACGTCGGCGCGGATGCGGGAGCGGTCGGACAACGACAGCGTCTTGCCATCGAAGCCGGTCGCGGTCGTCTGCAAGTGGAACACCACGCCGTTCGTGGCGTGCAGCTCGGTGAGGAAGTGGCCCAGCTCGTGGCCGAGCACGCGCGCCATCGGCACGTCTTCCATCGCCACGACATGCACCTCGAGGCCGCGCGAGCGCAGCGCGGCGGCGGCCTCCAGGCCGATGAAGCCGGCGCCGATCAGTGCCACCGACGTCGCGTGACCCACGGCGGCGATGATCGCGCGCGCATCCCCCAGCGAGCGCAGCAGATAGACGTTCGGCAGGTCGAACCCAGGCACCGGCAAACGCACCGGTTCCGCGCCGGTGGCCAGGAGCAGCGCGTCGTAGCCGATGGGCTCGCCGGAGCGGATGGTGACCTGGCGCAGGCCGGTGTCGAGACCGGTGACCTCGCATGCCAGGCGCAGGTCGATCCGCTGTTCGCTGTAGAACTCCGGACCCTGCAGTGGAATCCACTCTTCCGGCGCGGTGCCGGCGAGATAGTCCTTGGACAGATTCGGGCGATCGCAGGGTGGCGCGCTGTCGGCGCTGAGCATCGTCAAGGTCCCGGCAAACCCCAGCTGGCGCAGCCGCTGCGCCGCAGCGAAGGCCGCCGCACCGCCCCCGACGATCACGATGCGCCCGGGGTACTCGCGCGTAGGCGCGGGCGCCGCAACACTGTCGCTTGGCGCGGACTGTGCGCGCACGAATGCGCGGTCACCGACGATTTCGACTTGCCAGGTCGCCAGCGCCGCGAACGCGGGCGCCTTCAACGCGATGCCGGTGCGCAGGCTGAAACAGGCGTGATGCCAGGGACAGTGGACCTCGTCGCCGACCACCAGGCCTTCGGCCAACGGCCCACCGTAATGCGTGCAACTGCCGCTGACGGCGAAGAGGTCGCCACCGCGCCGAGCCAGCAACACGGGAGCGCCATCGACATGACCGGCGAGGACGCCCGTGTCAGGCACGCTCGCCAGGGGCACGCCCTGTGCCAGGTCGGGGCCGGTCGGAACGGTGTCGGGCTGCGCCATGGCATGACTCCTCGTGTCCGCGCGGCCGCCGGCATGCGGCCCTGTGCATTGGATGCCTGGACCAGCGGCAGGTTCCCGGCCGGGCGTCGAGCGTACTCCTGCCCGCCGGGAACCTCTTCCGCACTGGTGCATCTGTACGGATAACCCTCGCCGATTGAGACCGCCGATGCTCGATGCCCGCCTGCATGTCGTGGAAGCGCCCGCTTCGCCTCCCGCAACGACCGAGGATGTGCGGCCCTCGCGACAGGAGGCGGAAGCCGCGGTTCGCACCCTCATCCGCTGGGCCGGCGACTCCCCCGCGCGCGAAGGCCTGCGCGATACCCCCGCGCGCGTCGTGCGTGCCTACGAGGAATGGTTCGGCGGGTACACGCTCGATCCCGCGGACCTGCTCGGCCGCACCTTCGCGCGCGACGGCTACGACGACATCGTGTTGCTGCGCGACATCCCGGTGCGTTCGGTGTGCGAGCACCACATGGCCGCGATCCGCGGCGTCGCCCATGTCGCCTACCTGCCGGGCGAGCGCGTCGTGGGCATCTCCAAACTCGCGCGCCTGGTGGATGCCTATGCCCGGCGCCTGCAGATCCAGGAGCGCCTGACCGCGGAGATCGCCGACACCCTCGCCAACGTCCTGCAACCACGCGGCGTGGCGGTGGTCATCCAGGCCTCGCACGAATGCATGACCTCGCGCGGCGTGGGCACGCCCGGTGTCGGGATGGTGACGCGGCGGCTGCTCGGCCAGTTCGAGCAGGAGCCGTACCGGCGTGACATCCTCGCGGCGTTGTCCGCGTGATCCACAAGAGGCAGTTGCCAATGATCCTCCCAGACGCCCGCCCTGCCCTCGACTACGACGCACTCGCGGATGCCACGCTGGTCGGCCTGGTGCAACGCGGCGACCGCTTGGCGTTCCGCCAGGTAATGCGGCGCTGCAACCAGCGCCTGTTCCGGGTCGCGCGCGGCGTGGTCAACGACGACGCCGAGGCCGAAGACGTGGTCCAGGAGGCTTACGTGAACGCATTCGAGAAGATCGCGACATTCCGCGGCGATGCATCACTGCTCACGTGGCTGACCCGCATCGTGCTCAACGAGGCCTACGGCCGGCTGCGCCAGCAGCGCCCCAGCGTCGGCATCGAGCAGATCGGCGCGACGCACGCCGACGACAGCCGCGTGGTCGCATTCCCATCGAAGTTCGGCAACGAGGATCCCGCCGCCGCCGCCGCGCGCGAGCAGGTGCGTCGCCTGGTCGAACACGCGATCGACTCCCTGCCCGAACCGTTCCGCATCGTCTTCGTCATGCGCGAGATCGAAGGCTGCACGGTGGAGGAAACCGCAGCGAGCCTGGAACTGCGCAGCGAAACGGTGAAGACGCGGCTGCACCGCGCGCGCCGGCTGCTGCGCACCGCGCTGCACGACACCCTGGCGGGCACGCTGACGGACGCGTTTCCGTTCCTGGGGCCGCGCTGCGATCGCATGACCCAGGCCGTGCTGGCGCGCGTCGAGGCGCACCCCTCAAACCCGGCCGAAGGCGCGTGAGGCCTTGGCCACGTCACACCCGCCGAACTCCATCCCCTGCGACATCGTTCCGTCACGTCCCTTCATCCTGAGGAATTCGCCATGTTGACCACTGCCCTTCTGATATTCGCTGTCGCCGCCCTGGGCGGCATGATCCTCGCGACCAATGTGCTGCGCGGCCGACTCGCACCGTGGGCCCTGTCGGTCGCGCACGCCCTGCTCGGTGCTACCGGGCTGGTGCTGCTGATCATGATCACCCTGCAGGGCGCGGGCACCGCACGCGTCACCGCCGCGCTGGGCGTGCTGGTCGTGGCCGCACTCGGCGGCTTCTACCTGGCTTCCATCCATCTGCGCGGCAAGCTCGCACCCAAGGGAGTGGTGTTCGTCCACGCCGGTGTCGCCGTCGCCGGCTTCCTCACGTTGTTGAGCGCCGTACTCGCGGCATGAAACACCCCCTGCACCCGGCCCTGGTCCACTTCCCGGTCGCGTGCTGGTCGTTGGCGACGCTGGCCGATCTGGCCAGCCTGCGCTGGGCACCGGCCTGGCACTACGCCGGCCCCCTGATGGCGGCCGGCGTCGTCACCGCCCTCGCGGCGATGGCGGCGGGTTTCGTGGAACTGCTGAAGCTGGATGCCGACCATCCCGCCAACGCCGACGCCTACCGCCACATGCTGTTGGCGATGACCGCCCTCTGCTGCTACGGCGCCAGCCTGTTCCTGCGCCTGGAGGGGATGACATTCACGCGACCCGATGCGATCGGCATCGCCGTGGGTGCGGCCGGCTTCATCGCCCTGTGCCTGACGGGCTGGCTGGGTGGAAAGCTCGTGTACGTACACGGCGTGGGCGTGGGCAGGACCCGCGCTCCAGGTAGCAAGGACGGCGACCGCCCGTCCAGGACCACCTGACTGCGCGGGGGCTGCATCCCCGCGCATTCAGTCACGACGTCCGCAGGCCGAGCAGGCATCATGGCGCCCTCCCACATGGAAGGCGCGCACATGCAGTTCCTGATGCTGGTCTACACCGACAACGCCCTGATGGACGCCATTCCCGAGGCCGAGTACGCCGCGATGATGCGCGGCTGTTTCGCGCACGCCGACGAACTGCGCGAAGACGGCACGCTGCTGGGTTCGCAGCAGCTCGAACCCGCTCCGACCGCGCGCACCATCCGCACGCGCGATGGCCGCACCAGCGTCGTCGACGGGCCGTTCGCCGAGACCAAGGAAATGCTGGCCGGTTTCAACCTGATCGAAGCGGACAGCCTCGAGGAAGCCGTGCGCATCGCGGCGGAGTTTCCGTGGTCGCGCACCGGCAGCATCGAGGTGCGGCCCATCCGCGACATGGACGCAGTGCGCCGGCGTGTCGGCGCCGCCATGCCCACGGCCGCCAACGCCTGAAGGGAGCGCATGCGTATGGCCAACACCGTTCCCGTACTCACCGTGGCGCAGGCGCGCGCTCTGGGCTGCCTGATCGAAAAGGAAGCCACCACGCCCGACGCCTATCCGCTGACGATCAATGCCGTGCAGGTGGCCGCGAACCAGAAGACGGCACGCGATCCGGTGCTGGCGCTGGAGCCGGGCGAGGTCCAGCACGCCCTGCGCACGCTGGAAACGCAGCGGTTGGCGAAACAGGTGTTCTCCTCGCGCGCCGAACGCTACGAGCATTGCGCCGGGCAGTACTTCAGCCTGCCGCAGCCGCAGGTGGCGCTGCTGGGATTGCTGCTGTTGCGCGGCGCGCAGACCGCGCACGAACTGCTCACGCGCAGCGAGCGATTGGCGAAGTTCAGTGACGCCGACGACGTGCGCCATCACCTGGAACGCCTGATCCAGCGCGAGCCAGCCCTGGCCGTGCTCGTGCCGCGCGGTCCCGGCCAGCGCGAGGACCGCTATGCGCACCTGCTCAGTGGCCCGGTCGACGTGGCGGCGATCGCCGCGCGCATCGGTGCGCAGGCCGGCGAATCGGCAGCGCCGCAGGCGGCGGCGCTGGAAGCACGCGTGGCCGCGCTGGAAGGCGAAGTGGCGGCGCTGCGCGAGGAAATCGCGGCGCTGCGCGGTGATCGCACTTCGTAAGGAGTCGCGGACAGCGGTCGTCCGCCATCCCGCCCGCTCACCTCACGGAATCAGCAGCACCTTGCCGGCGCTGCCGCGTCCCTCCAGCAACGCATGGGCGCGCGCGCCTTCGCGCAGCGGCACGCGCGCGGCGATCGCCACCGCGAGTCCGCCGGAGCGGATCGCGGCGAACAGGCGGTCGGCGCGCTGCTGGCGGGCATCCGCGCTGGTCAGCACATTCCACAGGTCGCCGCCGACCAGCGTCAGCGAGCGGTCCATCAACACGCGCGGATCGACCGGATCGGGATCGCCGGCGGCCATGCCGTAGAACACCACCGTGCCGCCCGTGCGCGCTAGCGCCAGGCTGTCGCCGAGCGTGCGTCCCACCGAGTCGTAGACGACGTCCGCGCCGGCGGGAACGAGCGCGCGCACGCGCTCCTGCCAGCCGGCGCCCGCGTCCACCGCGTCGGTGGCGCCGGCGGCGAGTGCGGCGTGGCGCTTGGCGTCGCTGGAGGCCAGCGCGATCACGCGGGCGTCCTTGCCGCGTGCCAGTTGCACCAGCAGCTGGCCGACGCCGCCGCCCGCGGCGTGCACCAGCAGGGTTTCGCCCGCCTGCACCGCATGGCTGTCCTCGAGCAGGAACTGCGCGGTCAAGCCCTGCAGCAGCAGCGCCGCGGCGGTGTCGAAGTCGATGTCATCGGGCAACGCGATCAGCTTGTCCAGCGGCACCGCCACCTGTTCGGCATTGGCGAACGCGCTGTCGGCGAAGGCGACGCGCTGGCCGACGCGGAAGCGGGGCGTCGGCTGGGCCGAATCGTCCGTGGTCAACGCGACGATCTCGCCCGCGCCCTCGTAGCCGGCGATCCACGGCGGCATGCCGGCGAGGTGGTAACGCCCCTGCCGCCGATATACGTCGGCGAAATTCAGACCGATCGCGTGCGTGCGCACCACCGCGACGCCCGGCGCCGGCTGCGGATCGGGAAGGGCGGTCCACTCGAGGACCTCGGGGCCGCCAAAGCGGGAGAAGGTGAGTGCGTGCATGCACCCATTGTCAGGCCGCCGCGGTGGCGATGCCACGCGCTGCGACCAACGGCGTGGCAATCCGCTGCTCAGCGACGCGCGAGGCCCCGCAACGCGCACCGGCTCGCACCGATGCACGACGCGCGGAACGCGAGCGCTGCGCGGCTACTTGGCCTTCAACTCGATGATCAGCGCCTTCGCCGGAGTCTTGCCGGTGTTGGTGGTGTCGTGCGTGACCGGCCCGCTCCAGAGGGTGTCGCCGGCCTTGGTGTGCCGGGTCTTGGTCGTGCCGTCCGCCATCGTCTGCGATGAATCGCCGTCGGCGAGGAAGTAGACGACGTTGTCGCCATGCGAATGCATGCCGGTCTTGCCGCCCGGGGGAATCATCAGCTCGATCACCCTCACCTTGTCGTTGTCCAGCAACACCCTGGCATTCTTGCCCGCCGTCATCGCCAGGTCCTGGCTGGCAACCGAGAACGGCACGGCCACGGCCAGCAGGCAGAGGGCCGACGTGATGGATCGCTTCATGGAAATCTCCCGGTAGGGTCGCTGAATGGGCGCGGGGCCGCGCCATGGCGTTAGATCGCGCCGGAGGCGAGACGGACCATCACCCCGACGGGTGTCGCCAAGCCGCAGTCCTACGCCGCGATGGCAACCCGATCGCCGCTGAGCGCGTCAGCGCTCGCGGCGTTACCGGGCGGGTGCGACCTTCCCGTTTGCAACCGCCGCGGATGCAGCCGTCGCGCCACCCAGGTGGCGTGCGAGGAAGTCGAGCAGGCGCGTGTAGTACTCGCGGCGATGCTCGTCGGTGTAGAACCCGTGCCCTTCGCTGGAGACGTACAGGGTTTCCACCGGTTTGCCGGCGTGGCGCAGCGCACGCTCCATCTTCTTGCTGTGCGCAATCGGCGCAGTGCTGTCCTCGCCACCGGCCACGAGCAACACCGGCGCCTTGATCTGCGCGGCCAGCAGCACCGGCGAACGTGCATCCAGCGCGTCGCGCTCACCCATCCAGTCGTCCGACCAGTTGCGCAGCCAGCGTGCCGCGCGGGAATTGTCGCGATGCTTCGCCTCCAGGTCGTAGACGCCGACGTAACCGATCGCGCAGCGATACAGGTCCGGCTCGCGCGCCGCGCCCATCAACGCGGCGTAACCGCCATAGCTGGCGCCATAGATGCAGACGCGCGCTGGGTCGGCGATGCCCTGTTCGATCGCCCAGCGCGTGGAATCGGTGAGATCGTCCTGCATGCGCGCGCCCCATTCCCGCGCACCGGCCCGACGGAAACTGGCGCCATAGTTGCCCGAGCCACGGAAGTTGATACGCAGCACGGCATAGCCCGCCTCGGCCAGCATCTGCGTGTCTTCGTCGAACGACAATTCGTCGAAGATCCCGTACGGACCGCCGTGCGGCATCACCACCATCGGCACCGGACCCGTTGCGGTCGCACCGCGCGGCGGCGTGAGGTAGCCATGCAGCATCAGGCCGTCGCGCGCCTTCACTGCCACCGCGCGCATGGCAGGCAGCTTCGCCGGATCGAACCACTCGCGCCGGACGAAGACGCCGCTGGCGGTCATCGTCCGGGTGTCGAACAGGTAGGTGTCGCCCGGCGTGCGGTCGTTCCAGACCTGTACCAGCGCCAGCCGGCCATCGCGGGTATAGGACGTGATGGTGACCGCCGCGTCCGGAAACGCCCGCGCCAGCGCACGATAGATGCGCGAGGTCTCGGTGGACTCATCGAAGAGCCAGGTTTGCACTTTTTCGTCCATGTACTGCATGCCGATCAACGTGCGCCCATCGCGGTCGAAGACCGAGCCGTAGGGATCGACCACGGCATCGCGCTGCACCTGCCTGCGCTCGCCGGTCCGCGTGTTCCAGGCGACCACGGCATCCGGGCCGTTCTCCTGCATCACCTGCAGATAGGCAGTGACGCCGTCCTGGGAGAAGCCCAGCGCCGACTCGTAATGCCCGCTCTGCGCCTCGTCGTTGATGAGTCGCCACTCGGCGTCGTCGCTGTCGCGGTAATAGAGCTTGTCGAAATTGTCGTCGCGCCGACCTTCCGCGAAACGCGCATGGCCAGCGACATCCGTGAGGAAGTCCGCCCGGCGCACCGGTGCGGACGCCACCAGCGCCCGGTGACCCGTATACACGTCGAGCTTCTCCACCCGCGTCATCGGGTTGAGGCCCAGGTCCCACGTGGAGATCAGCACGTTGCTCGGATCGTCCGGCAGGGTGTCGATGAGCGAGGCCACTTCGACGGGCCCGCCACCGCCATAGACTTCGACCAGGCCGGGCACGGATTTCGGTCCCACCAGCGTCTTGACGCGGCTGCCATCGACGCCGAGTGCGAACAGCATCCCGGTGGCATACGGCTCGTCGCGGCTGCCGAAACGCTCGGCCGTAGACAGCACGACACGATCGTCCTTGGCCCACCAGAAATCGTTCACGACCGAGTCCTTAACCCCTGACGTGCCAGCCACCACCTTCTTGTCGGAACGCCGCAGGATCACCAGGCCGCCGCGATCCTCCAATTCCACCGTCGCCGCGTAGTAACGGCCGTCGGGGGAGATCTTGATGCGCCCGTACCCGTCGCGCTTGAGGTACTGCTCCAGGTCGACGTGTCCTTGCGCCCATGCCGACGCCGGACCGGCAACCCACAGCAAGGCGACCAGCATCGTGGTCCAGTTCTTCCGCATGTGCGCTCCCCGGCGCCGTTCATTGCGCCCAGTCTACGAACTGACGCGACAGGGAAGGAAGTGTCGCCGTTATGCTCAGCGTTCTCCTTTGCAGCGCCGCGGACCCGCCTTCGCTCATGCAGGACTCAACGCTGGACGCTGCCTCGGCGACGCCGTGGCGTACAGGTGCATGCGCGCCGGGAGTCAGCGGTGATGCATACCGACGATCAGCGCGGATGCAGCCACGCCGGCAGCAGGCTCTCGGGCTCGACGCGCGCGCCTTCGTCGAAGGCGACCCCGCGTGCGCGCAGCAGTTGCTGCAGGCGGCCATCGCGGAACATGTCGAACGTTTCCGTGCAGCCGCCGATGAACTGTCCGCCGACGAACACCTGCGGAATGGTTCGACTGCCGGTGCGCGCGGCCAGCACGGCGCGGATCTGCCCGCCGCGGTCGTCCTGCTGGTACGCCGTCGAATCGAGGTCGACCGAGCGATAAGGCATCGCGCACTGTGCGAACAGCTTGCGCAGCGACCAGCAGAATTCGCACCACTCCAGGGCGAACAGCACCAGTGGCTGCGCGGGATCGGCGAGCAGTTGCGCGACAAAGGTCTCCACTTCGGCCGACGCCGCGGGCGCCGCGACCTTGTCCTCGGCGCTCGCCGTTGCCGTTGCCGCCTCCGCGGGCGTCGACGTCGGCGTCGGCGCATCGAAGCGGCACCCGGGCGTCGAGCGCGACAACGCCCATTCCTCGTCGGACATGTCGACGCTGACGCCTTCGAACAGCGGCGTGCTCAGGTAACGCTCGCCGGTGTCGGGCAGCATGCACAGCACCGTGGCTCCGTCCTCGGCCGCGGCTGCCACCTGCAGTGCCCCGGCCAGTGTCGCGCCAGCGGAGATGCCGACGAAGATGCCTTCGCGCTGCGCCAGTTCGTGGGCCAGTCGCACCGCATCGGCGCCATTGATCGGCAGGACGCGGTCGACGAGCCGTGCGGTCAGTGCGTCTTCGGTGAGCTTGGGAATGAAGTCGGGCGACCAGCCCTGCATGAGGTGCGGGCGGAATGCCGGGTGGCTGTCGCTGGGCGTGCCGTCCGGTCGGCGTGGCTGGGCGATGCCGCTGCCCAGGATCGGCGAGTTGTCCGGCTCGCACACCACGATCTTCGTTTCCGGGCGTTGTGCCTTGAGCACGCGCGCGACGCCCTTTAGCGTGCCGCCGGTGCCGTAGCCGGTGACCCAGTAATCCAGGCGTTCGCCGGCGAAGGCGTCGAGGATCTCAGGCGCCGTCGTGCGCGAGTGCATGTCGGCGTTGGCTTCGTTGTCGAACTGGCGGCACAGGAACCATCCATGCGCCTGCGCCAGCTCCACCGCCTTGGCGAGCATGCCGCTGCCTTTCTGCGCGGCCGGCGTCAGCACGACCTTCGCACCGAGGAACCGCATCATCTTGCGGCGCTCGACGCTGAAGTTTTCCGCCATGGTCACCACCAGCGGATAACCCTTCACCGCACACACCATCGCCAGCCCGATGCCGGTGTTGCCGCTGGTCGCCTCGATCACCGTCTGTCCCGGCCTCAGCGTGCCGCGCTGTTCCGCATCCTCGATGATGCCGAGCGCAAGGCGGTCCTTGACCGAACCCATCGGGTTGAACGCCTCAACCTTGACGTACACGTTCACGCGTGGCGGCGCGAGCTTGTTCAGGCGGACGATCGGCGTGCGCCCGACCGTCTTGAGGATGTCGTCGAACTTCACGTTTCCGGGCTGGCCTGGCATGGGAGCGACCTCCGCGATCGGTGGGCGCGCTCAGCATTAGGGCGCCGCAGGCGCACAGTCGTCCCGTTGCCGGGGACTGTCAAACATCCGTGCTTGAGGCGATGCCTTCACGCCGTCGCGGCATCGCTGAACCGTTGCGGCGCGTTCATCGCGGCGTGTCGCCGCATTCATTCCGGTCTGCCTAAGGTGCCCACACCGCACAGCAAGGAGATGGACATGAGGAAGCTGATCATCGTCACCCTGGCCGCCGGCGCGTTTGCGGCCGCGCCCGTGCTGGCTGGCCATGGCCCCGAACACAAGGACCACGTCGCCACCGCCGGCCACGGTCCGAAGGCCGAGGGTCACCACGACAACGGCCTGCATCGGGGCTGGCAGAAGCAGGCGTGGAAACGCGGCGACCGCATCGTGTGGGCCGATGTCGACCGCAGCTATTACGTGGACGATTACCGCACTTACCGCCTGGCCGCGCCGCCGGAGGGCTATCGCTGGATCCGTCCTATGGATGACCGTTACCTGCTGGTTGACGTGGCGAGCGGCATCGTCGCCCAGGCGCTCGGCTACTGATCCATCTGCAAGCGGCCGGCGATTCGGTCAGCCGATCCGCTGCATTACGCGAAGGCCCCGCAAGCGGGGCCTTCCTTTTGGTCGGACTGACTCGCCCGGCCGAAGCCGGGTCACACCGGTGTCGCCATCGACGACGCCTTCCGCACCGACGGACGCAGCGCGACGGTGTGCTCGGTATTCATCAGCTGCAGTTCGCCGTCCTGGATCATCGCGGTCATGCGCATGCTGCGTTCGTACAGCGCGGTGACCGCGGCGACGCTGTCGGCGTCGATGTCGATCACGGTGAGGTTCTTCAACCGCGCCAACGTTTGCGCGTTCTTGTTCCACCACACCTCGGCGCCGTGGCCGCTATAGGTGATCACGACCACCTGTTGCGCGCGCCCGCAGGCCTTGCGGATGCGCGACTCGTCGGGCTGGCCGAGTTCGATCCACTGTTCGATCTCGCCGGTGTAGTCGCGGCGCCACAGCGCCGGCTCTTCCTCGTCGCTCAGGCCGCGGCCGAATTCCAGCCGTTCATCGGCGTGCAGCGCGAATGCCAGCAGCCGCACCATCAGGCGTTCCTCGGTCTCCGATGGATGCTGGGCCAGGATGAGGTTGTGCGACGCGTAGTAGTGCCGGTCGAGGTCAGTGACCTGCAACTCGGCTTTGATGACGGTGGCCTTGGGTGCCATGGATCTGCCTGGCTGAAAGGCCGGTCGAAAGGGGCTTCATTCTAGGCGCATGCAGCGGAGGAAAGACGGCAATCCATCGATTGCCGTCCTCCCGCTTCAGGTCCGTCTCAGCGCAGGCCGCCGCTGGCCAGCACCTGTTCCCCGGTGAGCCAGCGCGAATCGTCGGAGGCCAGGAACACGGCGAGTGCGGCGATGTCGTCGGGTTGGCCGACGCGGCCCAGCGGCGTCTGTGCGACCGTGCCCGCCTCGAACTCGGAACCGACGAAGCCCGCGGTGTGCGTGCCCTCGGTTTCGATCATGCCCGGGTTGATCGCATTGACGCGGATCCGGCGCGGGCCCAGTTCACGCGACAGCACGCCCGTGATCGCGTCCACCGCGCCCTTGGTGCCGGTGTACACCGCGCTGTGCGGCGGCGTGATGCGTGAAACCACCGAACTGATGTTGATGATGCTCGCGCCTTCGCCCAGGTGCGGCGACGCAGCCTGCGTGCTCAGCAGCAGGCCCAGCACGTTGATGTTGAAGTGGCGGTGGAAGTCGTCCTCGGTGATGGCCTCCAGCGGCCCGGCCCGGCAAAAGTGCGGAAATCAGGGAAGCAACATCCCGTCGGCGGGACGCGCCGGCCGGCCGGCGAAGTGCGCGTACACTTGCCAGCGAACTCCAGCCCCGGAGGCCGCATGAAAGCTGTCGCAATCACGACCCTGTCCCTGCTGACACTCGCCTCCGGTTGCGCCAGCACCGAGCCCCCACCGCATGTCAGCAGCGGTGCCTGCCAGACGGATACTTTGGGCTGGGTCATCGGGCTTCCTGCGAACGAAGAAAATGGCCGTCGCGCTTTTCGCGAAAGCGGGGCCGGGTTGTGGCGCACCGTCTCGCCGACGCAGGCCATGACCAAGGACCGGCGCCCAGATCGCCTCACCGTCCGCGTGGATGATGCCAGCCGGATCATCGACGTGGGCTGCTACTGATCGATTCCTGCTGCCGCTTTCACGCGGCGAGCGGCTATCCATCGCATTCAACTTGCGCGCGACGCGTGTCGCGCATCGTCCATCCCCCGACCGGGGGAATGACAGCCCGCGGTCGCAACGCCTGAATAAACCCAGCGCACCGTGGTCTGCGCGTGCGCGTCAATGGTTTCCCGTGAGGTGTCTGATGAACCTCATCTATTCGCACAGCTACAACAGTGCGCGCGCCTTCGCCATGCACCACGAGTTCATGCCAGGCGACTGGAAATGGCTCCGCGATCCCGACGTTCTGCTGCACAACCCGCGCTCCGATGTGTTCAAGGTGGAACACTGGGAAGAAAATCCACAGCGAGACAAGATCGACGAGGCCATGGAGCGCTTCCAGCGGGCGCATCGCCTCGGCACCGTTGTCGATGTGGATGCCTTCCGCGGCACACTGGGTGTCTCGGGCACGTAATGGATCGTGGCGCTCGCGCGGATGCGGGCGCCGTGGAATTTCCAGGTTGGGCATCGCGCTCCTGTGACAGATCACGTGGATGGCGGTCTGCGATCCATGGAGAATGTGCGCTCCGTTTTCATGGCGCACTCCCCCATGCTCCGAGCTCCCCGCTTCCTCCAGGCCGTCCCCCTGGCCGCGACCATCACGACGATCGCGGCGCTCTCCGCCTGCGCCACCACCACACCAGCGGCAACCCCGCTGGTGGTCGGCGAACAGGCCACGATCGCCGGTGAAGTGATCCGCGTCGACACCGGCCCGTGGTCCTACGACGGCCACGCGGTGGTCAGCGTGGCCACCGCCGCGGGCACCGTCAACGTGCAGCTGCCGGCGCGCTGGAACCTGTGCAAGGCTCCGCCGCCCGGTGACGTGCAGGCCTTGAAGCCCCACGATCGCGTCGAAGCGGTCGGCACCGTGACCGCGGCGGATGCGCTGCTGGTCTGCCAGCAGCCGCAGCATCATCTGCGCAAGCTGGACTGAGCGTTGCCGAGGCCATGAGCTCCGATGCGCAGTCCCGCCGCCTCGCGCTGTACGCCAAGCGCGAGGCGCTGCGCGCGCAGCAGGCCGGACGCATGGCGCAGCAGCAGCGCGCACGGGAGATTGCCGCCTTCCAGCGCCATACCGGCGGCGCATTGCAGGCGGCGGGCGTGCATTACGAGATGCTGTGGCCGGAAGACCAGGGCCGGCGCGGACCGCTGCCGACCTATCCCATCGGCCTGGCCAGCATCCACTGGCCGCTGGTGCCGGCCGCCGTCAGTGCATACGGCGGTACCGAAAATGCGTTGAAAGCGTTGTTCGATGAGGCGCTGCGCGCATTGCAGATCGCGCCGGCCACAATAGTGATCGCCGACTGGTGCATCGGCGGCATGCCGCGCATAGTGCTGTCGGCAGCCGACGCCTCCACGCAGGCCATCACCCTGATGCATGCATCGTCGGACCTGTGGGTATACGCCGCCAACGCGACCTGGGTGATCGAGGTCCATCACGAAGGCACGCTGACCTACGCGGATCGACCTGGCTCGCCGGAGCATGCCGGCGACGGCTGGCGTCCGCGCAAGGGCTTGCCGCAGGGCGGCAATGCGGGTTGCTGACTGCGTGAGCAGCGGGTGAAACGCCTCCGACGGCCAGTTAACCCGCATTTCGCGGAGTGCTAGCAAGCGCGCGCCTAGGTTCAAGGCCCCCAGTCCGGAGTCATCTCGGTGAACACGATCCAGCGCGCGGCCGTCGCCGTGCTTGTCGCGACCGCCGCCCTTCCCGCGCAGGCGGGCGAACTCATCCAGCCGAAGTTCCAACTCTCGGATTTCCATGCGCCGCTGCGCATCGACAACCCGCTCTCACCGATGAAAGCGGGCACGTTCACGGTGGCGCACGAACTCGAGGACGGCGAGTGCAAGGTCAACGACGTCATCATCACCGACCGGGTCAAACACGACTTCATCGGCGTGTACGCCGGCCTGTCCGCGCGCGTGGTCCGCGACC
This sequence comes from Agrilutibacter niabensis, assembly GCA_031457065.1. GTDB lineage: Bacteria > Pseudomonadota > Gammaproteobacteria > Xanthomonadales > Xanthomonadaceae > Agrilutibacter > Agrilutibacter niabensis_A. Next base: position 1,032,695 of record JAVDVW010000002.1, on the reverse strand, counting down.
TCGTGTACCAGGACGAAGAGTGCAACGGCAAACGTGGCCTGGTGCTCGAGGACACCTCCGACTTCTACGGACAGGACGACAGCGGCAACGTCTGGTACTTCGGCGAAGAGACGGTCGAGTACGAGTACGACGACGAGGGCAAGCGCATCAGCAGCAGTACCGAAGGTTCGTGGGAGGCCGGACGCGACGCCAAGGCCGGCATCGTGATGTTCGCAACCCCGCAGGTGGACATGCGCTATCGCCAGGAGTTCTCGCCGGGCGTGGCCGAAGACAACGCGAAGGTCAAGGCGATCGACATCCACGTGAATACCGCGCTGGGCAATTTCAAAAGCTGCGTCAAGACCCGCGAGACGACGCCCTTGTCCCCCGGTGACGTCGAGTTCAAGTACTACTGCCCCAATATCGGCCTGGTGAAGGTGGTCTCGCCCTCGGTGGATGGCGGTGCGGAGACAGTCAGGCTGGGTGTGCACTGACTCGCCGTGCGCTGTCCGCGCGGCCATCGGCCGCGCGAACGTCATTGCGCCTACCAGGGCAAAGGGGTGCCATTGGCGTGCTGGAAGCTGCCGCTGTCTGCGAGCGTGAGTGCATCCAGCCGTGCGATCAGCTGCGACGCGGCCTGCGCCGGACTGACATCCCCATTGCCGCCGACCATGTCGGTGGCGACGTAACCCGGATGCAGGAGCACCACGGCGATGCCGCGCGATTCCAGATCCAGCGCCAGCGACTTGCCGATTGCATTCACCGCCGCCTTCGAGGCGCGGTAGCCGTAATAGCCGCCGGAACCGTTGTCTGCGACCGAGCCCATGCGGCTGGTGATGATGCCGATCTTGCCGCCCTCGGCCATGCGGTCGCGCAACGCCTGGGCAACGCGTAGCGGGCCCAGCGCATTGACTTCGAACTGGCGGCGCATGCGCTCGAAACCCGCCGCGTCGATCGCGCCCAGCGACTCCTGGCCCAGGATGCCGGCATTGAGCACGAGCGTGTCGATGCGTGCGTCGGCCAGGCGCGTCGCGAGCGCTTCCACTGCCGCATCGTCGCTGACATCGACGCCCGCCTCCACGATTGCAGCGGTGGCATCCAGCGCCGGACTCGATTGGCGGCACACCGCGATGACGCGATCGCCGCGTGCGGTGAACTGCTGTGCCAGGGCTAGGCCGATGCCGCGGTTGGCGCCGGTGATCAGGACGGTGCGCATGACAGGCTCCTGTTGGAATTGGGGATCGTGGACCCGTGCACGTAATGCGCGGGCGAAACCTCAAGCACCCGAGCGGGGGACCGGTTGAGGAGACCGGCTCCCGCGTGCCGGGGCGTTGATACGAAAGGACCGCAGGCAATGCCTGCCGACGACCAGCGCCACGGACCCGACGCTCGCCTGTTCCAAAAGGGTCCGCACCGGAGCAACCGACCATGGCGACGTACATCGCACTGTCCACCTTCACCGACCAGGGCATCCGCAACGTCAAGGAGACCACCAAGCGCGCCGCCGCCGTCAAGGAAATGGGTAAGAAATTCGGCGCCGACATGACCCAGATCTACTGGACGCTGGGCTCGTACGACCTCGTCGTGATCATCGAGGCGCAGGACGAACAGGCGGCGACTGCGTTTGCCATGGCCATCGGTGCGGCGGGCAATGTCCGCACCCAGACCCTGCGCGCCTTCAATGCCGAGGAAATGAACGGGATCATCGGCAAGATGCCCTGAGCTGATGCGGACTGCGACGCAGGCGTCGGCGCTAACCGGCGCCCTCGACTCCCGTCGACCCGAGCACCTTCTCGAGACGCACCGCGTCGACAACGCCGCGGTAATAGCCTGGCACCCGACTTCGCGCGCCATATCCCAGCGCCGCATAGAAACCGATGGCGCCGGGATTGTCGGCCCTGACCTCGACGCCGATTTTTTCCAGCCCGGCCGTCAGCGCGCATTGCTCGAGCCACAGCAGGATGTGTCGGCCCAATCCGCGGCGACGTTGCGCCGGTTGCACCCCGAGAAGGACCAGGTGTGCCGCCGCGTCGCCGTAATCCATGATGCCGACGGCAAGCAGGTCGCCGCGGTCTTCGATCACGGCAACGTTCGTGGTCCTGCTGCGGATGGCGCGCAGGATCCGCTCCGGCGTGTAGCTCCAGCCGAGGCCGTACTCGATGAAGTCGCGTGACAATCCGGCAATGGCACGAGCATCGCCCGGGGTAGCGAGCCGAACGGAAGGAATCGCCAACACGAGGATGATCTTACGCTCGCGGCGACGGCGCGGAGCATGCGCACGTTCGCGTGGCCGTCGGCACTGGCGCGCGCCGCATTCGGTGGGAGCCGCCCAAAAAAAAGCCGGACCGCGTGACGGTCCGGCTTGATTCACGCGTCGATCGCTCCAGGAGCGATCACGCACACGGTTACTTGGAGACGGTGAAGCTGCTGGTTGCCTGCGTGGTGAGGCTGCCGCTGGTCGCCGTGGCAGTCAGCTTGTAGGTGCCGACCGAGCTCTTCCCCGTGCCCGACGTGAACGAGACCTTGGCATAGCCATTGGCATCGGTCGTCCCGGACAACTTGATCGTGTTGATCCCGTTCGGCTTGAGTGCGTTGAAGCTGACCGTGGCACCGGCAACCGCGACGTTGTTCTTGAGGACGCGCGCGGTCATCGAAACCACCTCACCAGCCTTGTAGCTGCTCTTGCTCGTGGCCACGGTTTCAGTCAGGACGGGCGTCGCGACGGCATAGGTGCTGGAAGCATTCGCGGTATGGGCGCTGCCCACGGTGCTGCTGGTGCCCACGCCGATCGCGTTGCTGCCGGCGGCGGCATCGGCGGACGAGGTCACGGCGAGCGTGGCACTGCCGCTGGTACCCGGGGCAAGCGCGACCGAGGGGGCCGACAGTGCGCCGGTCCAGCCCGAGGGAACGCTGCCGGCCAGGGCGAACGTGGTGGTGATGCAGCCGCTGCTGTCGTTGTTCTTCACGCTGACGGCATAGCTGTTGGTGGTACCGGCGGCGACCGCGGTGGTCGGGCCAGTCAGGGTCAGCGTCGGCGCGGCGCGAGTGCAGACCGGCGGCAAGACCGCATAGGTGCTGGAAGCATTCGCGGTGTGGACGCTGCCCACGGTGCTGCTGGCACCCACGCCGATGGCATTGCTGCCGGCGATGGCATCGGCGGACGAGGTCACGGCGAACGTGGCGCTGCCGCTGGCACCCGGGGCGAGCGCGACCGAGGGGGCCGACAGCGTGCCGGTCCAACCCGAGGGAACGCTGCCGGCCAGGGCGAACGTGGTGTTGCTGCAGGCGCTGCTGTCGTTGTTCTTCACGCTGACGGCGTAGCTGTTGGTGGTGCCGGCGGCGACCGCGGTGGTGGGGCCGGCCAGGGTCAGCGTCGGCGCGGCGCGGGTGCAGACCGGCGGCGGGGTCGGGGCCGGGGCACCAGCGCCGTACTCGTATGCACCCACGTCATTGGCGGCACCGGTCGGACGCGCGCCCATGACGAAGTCGGTCGTGACCGCGCTGATCATCGGCGCCTTGTCGATCACCGGGCTGCCGGCGAGCGGCTCGGCATCGAAGCCAGCCAGGGTCGCATTGGTCAACTTCGGGTCGCTCGCGCAGGTGGCGCCGGTCGGGCAGGTGCGCACCTTCCAGCCCATGTTGCCGGAGAAGCTCTTGGCCGCGGGAGCACCGCCGCCACTGAACAGCGTCTGCTTGGTCGTGTCGGCGTAGTACGGGAAGCCGACCACCAGGTTGTTCTGGATGTAGATCTTGTCGGTGGACGTGCCTTCGCCATAGGCGATCTGCGCGTCGCCTTCGCCGGCGATGGTGTTGTGGCGCACGGTGGCGACGTCATTGCCGGTGAGGATCAACAGCAGCGAGCTGCCATAGGCACGGCACAGATCGCCGTCGACCATGAAGTCCCTGCCGCGGAAGTAGGTGCAGTTGCCGACCAGCACCGAGTTCTCGATCAGCGAATTGCCCTTGAGCTTGACCTGGTTGCCCGCGTTGGCCACCGAGTAGATGCGACGCAGCGTCACCTTGGTGGTGTCGGCGCCGTCCATGTAGCGCAGGTCGATGCCGTCGGAGGTGTTGTGGTGCACGAACGCATCTTCGATCAGCCAGTCACCGCCGGTGTCGGTGGTGCCCATGCCGTCGCCGTAACCGCCGGCCTGCTGCGCCCAGCAAGCCCACGGCTCGCCGGTCGCGACGCGCTCGCCGCAGCCGTTCCACGCGATCTCGATGTCGCGCATGGTCATCTTGCCGGAGTTGGACGCACCGGTACCGATGTTGCCGTCCCAGCCCGCGGCGCCATTCTTGTTGAGCTTGAAGTGCTCCATCGTCCAGTTGCTGAGGCCACCGGCATTCATGCCGTTCTTGGCCATGCCGTGGATGTTGACGTCATGCACCCAGACATTGCTCGAGGCGCGGGCATACAGGCCGACGCGCGCCCAAGGCATGCTGCTGGTGCAGGCGGCCGCGGCGTTGGAATGGTTGTAGACGCAGTCGCTGTTGTCGGTGACTTCGAGGTTGCCGAGTTCGACATTCGAGCTGCCGTCGAGGTTGAGCACGCGGTGCACGCCGGCGACGCCGACCAGCTTCGGGGTCGTGCCCGGCTTGCCCAGGACCTTGGTCGGGGCCGAGCTGGTGCCGCTCGGGACCGGCTGCATGTAGCCGCCGCTGCCGATCTGATAGCTGCCGGCGCCAATCAGCAGGGTGTCGCCACCCGCGATGCGCAGCGCGCCGGAAGGCGGCAGGGCGATGTTCGGATTCTTCCACGCGCAAGCCTGGGCGGTGCCGCTGCCCGGATAAGCCGCATCGGCGCGGCCGTTGCACTGGCTGGCATCGCCACCGTCGGCGCGCACGTAATAGGTTGCCGCCTGGGCGGAGCCGATGGCGGCAAGGCCAGCCGACAGCGAGAAGAGAAGCTTGGGCAGCTTGCGGCTGCGGAAGGGAACAGACTTCACACACGGTCTCCGTAAGACATAAAGGGCAACCAGGAGCTCCCTCAAACTCCTGATGGGCGCGGACTCTAAGAAGGGGGGTTCGGCGTCGTTGTGCGGTTGGACACAGTTCGTGCCGACCCCAGGAATGCGTGCGCCAAGTGCGACGCACGTCGCTTGACGGGCGCGCATTCATGTAAAAGGGACGTTAAAGGCGCGAAAACCTGAATAGGGCCTCGCCTATTCAGTTTTGCCGACACTGTCCGATTGCGCGAAATTTCCGGCCTGCGCAGCGGAAAAGGCGCGGTCAGGAAGCGTGGCGCGCGTCACGCTCGCAAGGGGGTCGGCTCAAACCGAGCCGGCGCATGCGCCAGAGGTCGTCGCCCGATCTCCTCGCAAGTCGCCCCGCCCCAAAACGGAAAACGCCGGCGCGGGGCCGGCGTTTTCTTTGTCGTAACTGTCAGTCGAAGACTGATGTGAGCTGATTGCAGCTATGCCCTGGCGCGACGCGGCAGTTTCCACTCGGGACGCACGAAGTGGCAGGTGTAACCCTCGGGATAGCGCTGCAGGTAATCCTGGTGCTCGGGTTCGGCTTCCCAGAAATCACCGGCCGGCGCGACTTCGGTGACCGCCTTGCCCGGCCACAGCCCCGACGCGTCGACGTCGGCGATGGTGTCCAGCGCGATGCGCTCCTGCTCGGGCGTGGTGTAGTAGATCGCCGAGCGGTAGGACGTACCCAGGTCATTGCCCTGGCGGTTGCGGGTGCTCGGGTCGTGGATCTGGAAGAAGAATTCCAGCAGGTCGCGATAGCCGATGCGCGCGGGATCGAACACGATCTCGACCGCCTCGGCATGGGTGCCGTGGTTGCGGTAGGTGGCATTGCGCACGTCGCCGCCGCTGTAGCCCACGCGCGTACCGACGACACCGTCCATGCGGCGCAACAGATCCTGCACGCCCCAGAAGCAACCGCCGGCGAGGATCGCGCGCTCCAGTCCCGTCATTTCGTTGCTCATCGCACATCCTCCACCTGGTCCAGATACGCGCCGTAGCCGGCGGCTTCCATCTCCTCGCGCGGCACGAAGCGCAGCGATGCCGAATTGATGCAGTAGCGCAAGCCTCCGCGATCGGCCGGGCCGTCGTCGAACACATGACCGAGGTGGCTGTCGCCGTGCGCCGAGCGTACTTCCGTGCGGATCATCCCGTGCGAGGTGTCTCGCAGCTCGCGCACGTTGGCGATCGGCTTGGTGAAGCTGGGCCAGCCGCAGCCGGAGTCGAACTTCGCCGACGAGGCGAACAACGGCTCACCCGAGACGATGTCGACGTAGATGCCGGGGCGGTCGTTGTGCTCGTACTCGCCCGTCCCCGGACGCTCGGTGGCGCCTTCCTGGGTGACGCGGTATTGCTCGGGGGTCAGCCTGGCGAGGGCTTCGGGGGTCTTGCGGTATTCGCTCATGGGGGCTCCTGTGAAGCCGGGTTTTCGGCCCGGCAAGGCATGCAACGGCGCTTCCCACTAGATGGGGCCTGCGGCACAGACACCAAGGGAGGCAACGGCCGAATCGACCATTCCGGCCGCAGAACAAACCACGCCGCTTCTCTTCTCCCCGCTTGCGGGGAGAAGGTGGCGCGAAGCGCCGGATGAGGGGCGGCCATTGCCTAGCTGCAGACGCGAATCCGAGCTCTTCGCCCTGGCAGGAAGAGCTCGCTTACTCCCCGCCGCGCACGATCGCGCCCTGCTTCATCACGAACGTCGGGTGCTCGGTCGCACGGATGTGCTCGAGCACATTGCCGGGCACGGCGACCACGTCGGCGAACTTGCCGTTTTCGAGCGTACCGGTCTCGCCATCGACGCCGAGCAGCTTCGCGGCACCCTGGCTGCTGGTCATCAGCGCCACCGCCGGGGCCATGCCGAGGTCGACGTAGTCGCCGAACTCCTGCGCATTGAGTCCGTGCGGGAACACCGCCGCGTCGGTGCCGAAGGCGATGGGCACGCCGATCTTCAGCGCGTTGCGGAACATCGCTTCATGTGCGGTGCCGGCGGCGCGCGCCTTGGCGCCGATCTTCGGCGGATAGGTACTGGCCTTGTCCAGCACCCACACCTGGGTCATCCGCGTCGGCACCAGGTACACGCCCTTCTGCTTCATCAACTGCAAGGTCGCCGGCTGCAGGAAGCTGCCGTGCTCGATCGAATCGACGCCGGCCTCGACCGCCTGCTTCGCGGCGAGGTCGCCGTGGCTGTGCGCGGCTACCTTGCGGCCCCAGGCGTGTGCTTCGCTCATGATCGCGCGCAGTTCCTCGGGGGTCAGCTGCGGCACGTCGACCGGATCGGACTCCGACAGCACGCCACCGGACGCGCAGATCTTGATCACGTCGGCGCCGAACTTCATCTGCTGGCGCACCGCGAGGCGGCACTCTTCCGGACCATTGCACACGCCTTCGAGCGGACCGGACGGCTTCACCCGCTCAGGCGGAAACGGCGAGCTGTCGCAGTGGCCGCCGGTCGAGCCGATGGCGTGGCCGGCCACGAGCATGCGCGGCCCCTGCGTGATGCCGGCATTGATCGCGTTGCGCAAGGCGACGTCGACGAAATCGGCCGCACCGACATTGCGCACGGTGGTGAAGCCTGCCTCGAGCGTGACCTTGGCGTTGCGCCCGGCATGGAAGGACTGTTCCACCGGGAAGCGCAGCATGTTGTCGTAGAAGCCCTGCGCCCAGTTGTCGTCATGGTCGTCGGCGATGTGCACATGGGCATCGATGAAGCCGGGCAACAGCGTGGCATCGCCGAGATCGATGACGCGACTGCCCGCCGGCACGCTGGCGCCCGCGCCGACGCCGGTGATGCGTCCGCCCTGCACCACTACCAGGCCGGGCTCGCTGAGGCGGCCGCTGCGACCGTCGAACAGATGCGCGGCCTTGAGCACGATGGCGGCCGGCGCGGGCGCACTGGCCGGTGCCGTGGCGGGCACCTGTGCGTGGCCGGCGAGCGCCAGCACCAGGCCTGCGGACAACGCAGCAATACGAAGCTTCATGCGACCCCCGATCGATGTGGATGCGCCGAGTGTAGTGACGTCCTGCCGGAAAAAAATGGACCAGCCTCCGTCTTGCCGCCCTGGCATGGCCGCCCCGCTCGGCCCCCGTCGTTGTCATCCAGTGGCTGGCACGCAAGGAGCGCTGCGATGAGCACCCGTGAAGGACCCGCGCCGAGGCATGGCATCCAGGCGGTGCTGCCGGTCTTCCTTCTAATCCTGCTGCTGTGCACCAGCGCCTGCGCGCGCTTCCCCGCCAAACCCGCCGGAAGCGCCTGGGCGGCGGTCACCACCGACGCCCATCGCGCGTTCACCCCTGGCGCCGATCGCGACGGTGACGGCATCGGCGACGAACGTGAGCAATCACTGCGCAGCAACCCCGATGCGCGCGACAGCGATGGGGATGGCTTCGACGACGGTTACGAAGATCGCCTGGCGCCGTTCGGCTTCGACCTGGTACGCGCCGATGCGGATCGCGATCGCGATGGCCTGACCGATGCGCGCGAGGCGCAACTGCACCTCGATGCCGGAAAGGCCGACAGCGACGGCGACGGCTGGAGTGATTTCGACGAGGTGTTCAACAGCGGCTTCGGCTTCGATCCCGCCACGCCCACCGCCGACGCCGATTTCGACGGACTGGCCGATCCGCTCGAGCTACGCCTGGGATCCTCGCCCGCCAAGGTCGACAGCAACGGCGATGGGGTCAGCGATTTCCAGGCCTATTCCGCCGACCAGCCGCCCAACGGGCCACCACTCACGGGCGGCCTCGACGAACTGATCGCCACGCCGTACAGCCCGGCCATGGACGCCGCGTTGCAGGGCATGCGCAAGGGCGCGCGTTTTCCGGATGCGCTGGCGGCAGAACTCCCGTATCCGATCGTGACGGCGGCGCTGGCCGCGCAGGAACTGCAACCGTCGGCCGCGCTGATGCAGCGCGCATTGGCCAATCCACGGCATTCGCCCCCGGTGTACCCGCCGTATCTCGAGGTCGAGCAGGCGCTGTTCGCGCTGGCCCAGCAGTACGACGGCAGCCCCGGCGCCGACATCGCGCGCCTGTTCTACTGGACCGGGCAGACGCAGGACAACTGCAACCAGGAAACGCGACCGGGCCGGAAGATCTACGCGATGAAGATCTCCGCGAACCCGGGCGCGAACGACCCGGAGCCGGAAGTCGCCTTCCTCGGCGTGCACCACGCGCGCGAGATGATCAGTGGCGTGGCGACCGTGCACCTGCTGCGCACGTTGGCCGACGGCTACGCCGCCAACAAGCCGCAGATCCGCAAGCTCGTCGACACCCGCGAGGTGTGGGTGATCCCGGTGGTCAATCCCAACGGTTACGACCGCGCCGCCATCGACAACATCGCCTGGCGCAAGAACACGCGCTGGGAGAAGGGCCAGATGAAGTTCTGCGGCGTCGACATCAACCGCAACTACGCCTTCGACCACGTCACCAACTTCCCCGCCGCGCAGCGCGCGCAGCTGCCGAGCGTGGGCAATACCGGCGTCAATGCCGACGGCAGCCTCAACATCGAATCCGAGACCTATCCGGGCAAGGCCGCGTTCTCGGAAGTGGAGTCGCAGGCGGTGCGCGGACTCGCCAGCAGCCAGTTCTTGTCGCGCAAGAAGGAAGTGGACGGCCTGGTCTGTTCGTTGTCGTGGCACGCGTTCTCCGGGCTGGTGATGCATCCGCTGGCGCACGCACCCATCGCGCCGGACATCGGCGTCGAGCCGGCCGATGTCGGCGTGCTGGATGCACTCACGCAGGCGCTGGCCACCGCCACCGGCTACCGCGACCTGCAGGACGACTTCCCGACCACGCCCAACGTCGACGGCTGCGGCCTGGGCGGTTACCACAGTTACGGCGACGCCAGCGACTGGCTGTACAAGAACTACCGCACGCGCGCGCTGTCGATCGAGGCGTACAACGCGACCGAACGCGGCGGCTGCCCGGTGCAGAACAGCTGGAACTACAACTTCGGCCCCCTCGATGCCGCAAAGCGTGACGCCGTGGCCGACAACAACGTCCAGGCGGCACTGGCGCTGCTGCGTGACTGCACGGCACCGTAACGCATTGCAGCCAGGAGGCAGCCATGAACCCACCGCTGACAGCAAACGACACGCTCGTGCTTTCCTACCTGAGCCTGCGCAAGGCGGTGGGTATGATCGGCATGGCCCTGCCGTTCGTGCTGGCCATCGGCAACCTGCTGGTGTCGGGCCCGGGCCTGCGCGGCTCGATGAGCAGCTATTACTACACAGCGATGGGCGACGTCTTCGTCGGCAGCCTGTGCGCCATTGCCGTGTTCCTCATGTCGTACCGCGGTTACGAACACCGCGACGACCGTGCCGGCAACATCGCCTGCATATCCGCGCTGGGCGTGGCCTTGTTCCCCACCACTCCTGAAGTGGGGGCCCTGCCTCGCGACCAGATGGTGGGCACGCTGCATCTGGTCTTCGCCGCGTGTTTCCTGCTGACCCTGGCCTACTTCTCGCTCGCCCTGTTCCGCCTGATGGCGCCGAGCCCCACGCCCGAGAAACTGCAACGCAACAAGGTCTACACCGCGTGCGGTTACACCATCCTGGCCTGCGTGGCGCTGTGCGCGGTGGTGAAGTTCCTGCCCGGCAATGCGCTGCTGCTGAAGTTCTCCCCGCTGTTCTGGCTCGAAGCCGTGGCCGTGTTCGCGTTTGGCGTGTCGTGGCTGACCAAGGGCGAAGTCATCCTGGCGGACAAGTAACCGGCGCAAGCGCGACGGGAACCGCGCGCCGCATGCGCGCGCGCGCTCGTCACGCGCAACGAATGAACCAAATCCCCTGATTGCGGCATCCATCAGCGTGGTCGTCGCGCGACCGGGGCGCTCGCGCGCATCTTTCCGCGTCTGCGCCCGGTTGCGTCTTGCGTCGTCAAGGTCGGAGATCCATTCAACGAACAGTGGACGCAATTTGCGAGCAATCGCCTGTTCATGTTCGCAACACGTCGCGATGTTCACAGCGAATGGAGCCGTTCCGTCGCGTGATGCATGCATAACGAGTTGTCACGTGTAATGCACATGACCCCTGAGGGTCGGCGCTCGCGTTTGATAGGAATGTGTCGAGTGCAACTCGCACCTGCGCCGTGTTCAGGCGCTTTCGTCAGCGACAGGTGCCCTGCCCCAAGGAAAACCCTTGCCTCACGGAAAGCCCCTGCCTTAAGGAAAACATGTAGTGATCGAGCGCACCAAGGACGAGACGAGCCGCCGCGAAGACGGCACTGTCTGTCATGACTTCCCTCTCATTCTTCCCCGGAGCAGTTTTCGCCGCTGGCTCAAGGTCACGGTGGGCAGGAGCGTGCTGCACGCGCGCCCGCAGCTGGTGAACCGTTTCGAGGCCGGCGAACTACCGCGGGGCCGCTTCCTGGAACGGGCCGCCCTGGCGGCCCTGGCCGATCAATACCGCAAGGCCGGAACCATTGATCGACTGGCCATCCAGCACGCCCAGTTCTGGTCGCGACAGGACCTGGGCGAACTGTTTTACGACCGCACCACTGAACGCCTGCAGCGGCAGCTCTTCAGCGGCCGCCATCGACCGGCCCTGGACACGATGGAACACGAGCTGGCAGCCGGGGGCTTTCATACGCTCGTCGAGATCGGCTGCGGAACCGGCGATGTGCTCGCACACCTGCAGAAGCGACTCCCCGGCCTCAAGCGGTGCATCGGCCTGGATCTCAACAGCGTCCAGATCGCACGCAATCGCAGGCGGTTCGCCGCCCGCGCGCAACTGGAGTTCCTGGCCGAGGACGTGAGCGATTGGATCCAGCGCAACGCGCAACCCGGCATCGCATATTTTTCCTATGGCGGCGTTTTCGAATATTTCACGCAGGAGAAATTCCAGGACCTGCTTGCCTCGATCGCCGACGGACCGCCGGTGTTGCTGGCTCTGGTCGAACCGATCGGCATGGACCACGACATGGACTCGTCCACCGACTCGGTACCTTTCGGGCGCGAGATGTCGCACAGCCATGCCTACCCGATCCTCCTGGAAGCGGCCGGATTCGAGATCGCCTGGCGACAGGAGAGCGCCGACCAGCGCTCGCGCTGGATGATGCTCGTTGCGCAGAAGCGCGCCAGCCTGGTGGCTGCCTGCTCGAGCCTGCTGAGCCCAGGTCTGCTCAGCCTGCTGGTCTAGTTACAGCGCGCGATCAATCATCATCGTCGGCTGCGTGCTGGCTGGGCTCCTTTGCGCGAACCCCGTCGACCCAGCGCGCCCTGTGCAACCCGCACACAAATCGCGCATTCAACTTGGCAGGAATTGCCTGGAAACAGGCCCATCGCACGCCGCGGGCTTTACACATGCGTTCGCGCCGATGCGCCGCCATCGGCGTAGGTTCAAGGCCAATCGGGACGCAGGAGGATGGTCATGACTCGCAACGTGCTGGCGGCGCTAATGTGCGCCGCGCTGTCCATGCCCTTGTGCGGATGCGGCGATGCCCCCGCCGCGCAACGCGATGCGGTGCGACCAGGCAACGCACTGTCGCCCGCAATGATCGCGGAAGGACGACGCGTCTTCCGCTTCGATACCTTCGGCGACGAGCAGGTGTGGACCGATCGCCTGCGCATGCATGAGGTCGTGCAGACCATCGATCCACTGACCGCCCTCGCGGTCGGGTTGAAGGTGGATGCCGACGCGTTGCCACCGGGCATCCTCGCCAGCGCCGACCTGGAGGATCCGGCGACGACCGTGGCGTTGCTCAAACTCAATGCGGTGGTCGGCGTGCGCGCGACCGTCGACGCGGACAACCGCATCACGCGGCTGGGCATCACCTGCGCGCTGTGTCACTCCACCGTCGATGACTCGGTATTGCCGGGCATCGGCCACCGCCTCGACGGATGGCCCAACCGCGATCTCGATCCTGGCCGCATCATCGCGCTGTCGCCGTCGCTGTCCGCCAGCGCGAAGGCGATCTACAACAGTTGGGGCCCGGGCAAGTACGACCCGCGCTTCAACATCGACGGGCTGAGCACGCCGCTGGTGCTGCCACCCGCGTACGGCCTGCTCGGCATCCGCAACGAGACCTACACCGGCGACGGCCCTGTGTCGTACTGGAATGCCTACGTCGCCGTCACTCAGATGGGCGGCCACGGCAATTTCCGCGACGACCGCCTCGGCATCGACATTCGCCAGTCGCCCGACCTCGTCACGCCGAAGCTGCCGGCGTTGCGCGCCTACCAGCTCAGCCTGCGCACGCCCGCGCCACCGGCGGACAGTTACGACCAGGCCGCCGCGCGGCGCGGCAAGGCCGTATTCGCCCGCAACTGCATGGGCTGCCACGTCGGCGGCGACGGTACCGACAACAACAGCGGGCGCCTGCATGCACCGGCGGAAACAGGCATGGACGGAGCCTACGCGACACGCAGCGCCAACAACGCCTATCGCACCACGCCGCTGCGCGGGCTGTGGCAGCACCCGCCGTATTTCCACGACGGCAGCGCGGCGACCCTGGAGGACGTGGTGGCGCACTACGACCGCGTGCGCGGACTGCACCTGTCGCCGGCGCAGCGCGCGGAACTGGTCGAGTACCTCAAGACCTTGTGAGTCGCTGCCGGCGCAGGAACGTCTCGATCGGCGACCGTGTCCGTCGGCCGCCGGATGCGCGTGATATGGGTCCATCCGCCTCCCGTTGGTCCGAAGTCCGCCGGCGACCGCGATTTCCCCAGTCTGTCCACGGCTTATCCACAGGGTTATCTGCAGCCCCTCCGGTCGCAGGGGAGTAGCGTGCACACGCTGCATTCCCCCTTACGAGGTGTGTGCCCATGAATTGGAACGCGACGGCCAGCAAGCACTACCAGGGCCCGATCGACAGAGTCTTCGTGTCCATGCGCGAGGCGTACGACGTCGACTTCTTCATCGACGAGTACCTGCGCACGCGCCGGTTCCCGCTGGACGACGACAACCGGCGGATGGTGGGCGAGAAGCTGGAAGCGTTCCTGGGCCGCGTGCCGTACCTGTGGGGCGACCTGGCGGCCTACCTCGATTTCAGCTGGCGCACCGAGCACGGAAGGGTTCCGGGCATGAGCGGCGCGCGCCGTTCCGAAGGCACTCGCTGAGCGCTGCGGCCGCTGTCACAGGTGGCCCACCCACCCCGCGCTAGATTCTTGCCGCCGGGGAGTGACGCCCCCGGTGCTCAAAAGCCCCGGTGCGGACTCCGCCTTGCCTGCGCCGGGGCTCGCCGCAACCAGCGTTTGCTTCGCAGGGACCACGTCGACGCGCGCCGAATTGCGCGATCCGCAACCAGCCTTCGCTCGCACCATGCCCGACTCATGGAACCTGCAGCGCTTCGTCGATGCCCAGGCCACCGTCTATGACGACGTCGTCGACGAACTGCACGACGGCCGCAAGGCCAGCCACTGGATGTGGTTCGTGTTCCCGCAACTGCGTGGGCTCGGCCACAGCCCGACCGCACAGCACTACGGCCTGGCGTCGCTGGACGAAGCGCGCGCCTATTTCGCCCACCCGCTGCTGGGCGAGCGCCTGCGCGAATGCACCCGGCTCGCGCTGCGCGCCGGCGACGATGCGCACGCGCTGTTCGGCTCGCCGGACGACCTCAAGTTCCGTTCGTGCATGACCCTGTTCCGGCACGCCGCCCCTGACGAGGCGTTGTTTGCCGACGCCCTGCGCCAGTACTTCGGCGGCGCCAACGATCCACGGACGGACGCGCTGCTGCGCGAGCGCTGACGGACTTTCCGGCCTGTCCGCCCGGACCTCCGGGCCTCGTTGATCCACTTGAATCCGTCGGTCCACCTCAACGGGCCACGATTCATCGACGCCTGAGTGTTCAGGAGAACTGTCAGCGCTTGAAAAGGAGATCAACCATGAATCGCCGTTATGCGGAGAAGGCCACAGTCACTGCCTTGATCCTGTCGTCGGCCCTGGTGCTTTCGGGATGTCCCAACCAGAACGGCACTGCGACCATCCGATACGAGCAGCTTGGTGCATGCAATGGCTACAAGGAAGGCAACAACGTAGTGAGTTCCGGGCCCACGGCCGCGTACGTACTCTTCAAGATCCACTGGCTGGACAACACCAATGGCAAGGTCAACTTCGCTTACGACCCGGCCCGCCTGTTCGTTTCATCCCTCAATGCCAAGCCCAGCCTCACGACGACATCCCAGCTCACCCAGAAGATCGGCGTGCTGGCCACAGCCCCCACGACGGTGTCGGGCGGAAAGAACCTGGGCCACGAGGGCTATGCGGTGGTCATCGTCCCGACCGCGAACTCGCCCGACCCGCAGATCGAAGCGAACAAGACGAACTACATGCTGTCGTACGACAACCCCACCAGTAATCCGGGCGTGCTGATGGACAAGAAGAACTCTGGCCAGACGCAGTACCAGGGCGTCCAGGATTGCTTGACCAAGAGTTGGTAGGCACCGGTCGCCACCGACAAGGGGGACGGAGCAATGGCCCGCTCCGTCCCGTTTTTCGCCTTTTGCCATTTACGCGCATGCAGCGCCTGGCCAGTGCGCGAGCTGTTTGCAACGCTTGATCCGTTTGTTCCGGTTTCGTGAAAGCGGCCTTTGCATTGCCTGGCGCGCGGCCGCGATCGGCCCTCCTTTCACGCGGTCAGGGCACCGTTTCAGGCATGGTCTTTCGATTGTTTGTGCTGTCGCGCTTCCGGGAATAGCCGTCCCAAGACCATCCCATACGGAGTGGGAGCGTTGGATGGAGGACATACCGAGGAGAAACGATCATGGCTGACAAGAGCGTTGCGGTGAGGGCCCTTCCGGTCGGGTTATTGCTTGCACTGGCGAGCGGAGGCGCCGCCATCGCCCAGGGAACCAAGCCGACCGAGGTCAAGGAAATCACCGTCGTGGCACCGCGCATCACGTATCAGACGAAGCGCGAAGGCGGGTCCGTGATACCGAAGGAAGTGGCCATCGCGAAGAAGACCGCGCTGGTGAGCTACGCCGACCTCGACCTGAGCCGGAGCGCGGATCTGTACACATTGGAAGACCGTATCGCCAAAGCCGCGGCCACGGTGTGCGAGGAGCTGGCCCAGGAACTCCCCGACGGGGAGCCTGCCACCGCCGTCTGCACCCGTCGCGCAACCGATGACGCCATGGCCCATCTGCGGATGATGACCCGGAACATGGCGACGCGGCCGTAAGCTCAATCGTGTGGGCGGGCAAGTGTTCGGGGAAGAAAGGGGACGGAGGCGTGATTCCTCCGTCCCCTTGTATTCGACCTGCGTCTCATGCCCGTGCGGCGAACAACTCAGTCCAGATCCAGGAACTCGCGCATGCGTGCGAGCTCGACGTCGAGACCCGCGCGAAAGGCGGCATCGCGCGGCGCGCGGCCGTCGATGTAACCGAAGTCGCTGGCGAGCGCGCCGTCGGCCACGGCCAAATTGCCCCAACCGATCACGCGGTCGCGCCAGAGCAGCGGCAACGCGTAGTAGCCCAGCTTGCGTTTGGCGGCGGGCGTGTAGGCCTCGAAGCGGTAGCTCCAGTCCCAGAAGAGCGCGAAGCGGCGCCGGTCCCACACCACCGGGTCGAAGGGCGTGAGCAGGCGCACCGCCGCGTCGGGTTTCCAGCGCGTCGAGGCCGGCTTCTCGTCGGCAGGCCAGTACCAGTCGACCCCGTCCACGCGGGCATGGCCGAGGCGCTGCTTCGCCCGCGCCAGTGCCGACGCACGTTGTGCCGCCCATTGCGGCGCGCCGCCGCGCAGGTAGCTGACGAGCTGCACCAGGCTGGACGCAGGCAGGGGTGCATATTTGCGCACCGCCAGGTCCACGAGGGCGTCCATGCGCGCATTCGCGGTGATCGCATCCGGCGGCGTCGCGTCGACCGCATGGGTCGCATACACGCGCGTGCCGCCCTCGCGACGCGCGACCCGCAGCAGGCCGCGGTAATGCATGCCGTCGAGCAGCTGCGTGCTGGCATTCGACGAGCCACCGAACCAGTTGGTGACCTTGCCGTGCGCGAAGTGCGCGTCGACGTCGCGCGGATGCACCGCGCCGCGCGCGGCGATGAAATCGCGCACCGCGTACGCCTGCTTCCAGCGCGCCGGCGTCCAGGCCACGCGCGGCGTGCGCGGATGCATCAGATGGTGGTGCGCGCGCGGCAGGAAGCCGTAATTGACGAAGAAGTCCTCTTCCAGCGGCAGTTTCGGGTAGTGACGCTCGAGGTCGCCGGCGCGATAACCCACGACGCGGTGGCGCAGCGTCAGGTCCTGCGCGCGCGCGGGCGCGCGGATCGGATCGGCCTGCACGAAGCCGAGCCGCTCGATCGCGCGCGCAAGCGTGGTCGGCTTGAACAACGAGCGGGCGACGGCGTAGCGGCGCAGGTGGTCGAGGGTGATCGCCATGCGCTGAAGTCTAAGGGATCGACTGCAGGGTGCAGCGCGCATCAGCGGAGCATTGGTCAGGCTCACTCAGGCGCGATGCACAACCTGCTCCTTTTTCGAGCATCCATGTTGCATGGCGCGATGCGCTCTATCACGTCCTGCGCGGGCTTCATTTCACGCCACCATGATTTCACGTGCCCCGACCTGAAGCCGCGGCAGCGGGATCGGCTGCGTACCCATGCAGTTCAGTCAGGGGCATCGAGACTGGCGCCGCTTCAACACGAGGCTGCTCAACAACAGGAGGTCGCAATGAAGAGGACATCCCTACCGCTGCTCGCCGTACTCGCTTGTGCGCTGGCTACCGCCGGCGTAGCACCGGCACGCGCCGCTCATCGCGAAGTCGACTGCACGCTGCATTACAGCCTCACAGGCTGGTCGCTGGTCTACAAGCACACCACCGGCAATGGCCGCATTACCTGCGACAACGGCCAGTCGATGCCGGTGAGCGTCAGTGCCAAGGCCCTGGGCGTGACCGCCGGCAAGTGGCACATCGACCATGGCAAGGGCCATTTCACCGACGTGCGCAACATCAATGAAACGCTGGGCCGCTATGTGCAGGCCAGCGCCAATGCCGGCCTGGTCAAGTCCGGCGAGGCGCAGGTGCTGACCAAAGGACCGGTAACGCTCGCATTGGCGGGTGCCGGTGCCGGTGTGAACCTGGGCGTGGATGTCGGTGCGTTCAACATCAAACCGGCGCGATGATCGGATGGTCGTTTGATGATGATGATTGTCTGTTCGGCGCTGTGAGCCGGACACTTCCACGACCGCAGTGACAAGGCCCGGCGAGTGCTGCCACTCGCCGGGCCTTTTGCATGGGGGCATCAGCAATCGCGCGTGGGCAGCGATGCCGACCTTCAGAACGCGAGGACTTCGCGCCGCGAAGGCCGCGACACCGCGTCGACGAGCGTGCTGTCCACCACCGAGGCCACCTGGTAGCCGCCGCGCGCGATCGCCGCCTTGGCATCGGCCAGGGTGTAGCGTCCTTCGATGCGCACCAGCTGCGCGTCGAGGTCAAAGTTGATGCGGCCGCCAATATCCACCTGCAGCAGCGCGTGGGTGATGCGGCGGATGCCGTCGTGGTCCTGGAGACCCTGCAGACGCAGCTTCATGTTTTGTCCTCAGTCGGCCACGGCTAGTGCGGCATTCGCGTGTTCGGTTGCACCGTCCGACTCGCGCCACCATCTCGCCGCCGGGTGCGGCGCGGACAGGTCCAGGCGTTCGCCCATGCGCGGCGTGGTCAGCGCGATGCCGCGCTGCGCGCTCAAAGTGGACACACGCTCGAACGGTTCGGTCCAGGCGTGCATCGCCAGGTCGAAGGTGCCGTTGTGGATCGGCAGCAGCCAGCGGCCACGCAGGTCGAGGTGGGCCTGCACCGTGTGCTCGGGTTGCATGTGCACGTATGGCCATTGCGCGTCGTAGGCGCCGGTCTCCATCAGGGTCACGTCGAACGGGCCGAAGCGGCGGCCGATCTCCTTGAAGCCGTCGAAGTAGCCGCTGTCGCCGCTGAAGAACACCCGCAGCGTGTCGGTCGACGCATTCGCATCACCAGCGGCATCCACGATCACCCACGATGCCCACAGCGTCTTGTTGCCGTCGAACAGGCCACGCCCAGAGAAGTGCTGCGCCGGCGTCGCGGTGAACTGCACGCCATCGACGGTCGTGCCCTGCCACCAGTCGAATTGCCGCACCTTGTCCGCGTCCACGCCCCAGGCGATCAGGCGGTCACCGACGCCGAGCGGTGTGAGGAAGACGTCGGTGGTCTGCGCCAGCTGCACGACCGTGTCGCGGTCCAAGTGATCGTAGTGGTCGTGCGAGAGGATCACGCCGCGCAGCGGCGGCAGGTCTTCCAGCGCGATCGGCGGCGCGTGGAAGCGCTTCGGCCCCATCCATTGCACCGGCGAAGCGCGCTCGGCGAACACCGGGTCGGTGATCCAGAAGCCGCCGCGCAATTTGATCAGCACCGTCGAGTGCCCGAGCCGGAACAGGCTCCGGTCGGGCGCGGCTTCAAGCTGCTCCCGGGTCAGCGCGAGCACCGGCGGCGCGGCCGCGGGCACCGCATCGGCCGGCTTGTTGAGCAGGACGTTCCAGATGATCCCCAGCGTCTTCAGCAGGCCGTCGGCCGGTTTGGGCACGGGGTTGCGGAACACGCCGTCGGCGAATTGCGGCGAGTCGGCGTGCGGGCCGACGGGGGCATGGGGGTTGGCGGCGGACAGCAGGCAGGCACTCATGATCGGGGCAGCTCCGGACAGGGCGGCGAGGCGAAGCGGGCGGGGAAAGCGGGCCCGGGTGCCGCGGATTGGGCGGTCAAAAGAAGTACACGACACAGTGTAGTTTCTATTTGAGCAAAAAGTAAACCCCTCGGTGTAAACTTTCCCCATGAGCAGCCTGCCCGCCCCCGCCCGCCTGACCGACCGCAAGCGCGCGGCCATCCTCGATGCCGCCGTGGCCGAGTTCCGCCAGTCCGGGTACGAGGCCACCAGCATGGATCGCATCGCCGCGAGTGCCGGCGTGTCCAAGCGCACCGTGTACAACCACTTCCCCAGCAAGGAGGCGCTGTTCGCGCAGATCCTCCAGCAGCTGTGGGAGCGCAGCCTGGACGGGCTCGACCTCGCCTACCGCAGCGACCGCCCGTTGCGCGCGCAGCTGCTGGAATTGGTGAAGCAGAAACTGAGCCTGCTGCAGGACGCCAACTTCTTCGACCTGGCCCGCGTCGCCATCGCCGCCAGCATCCACTCGCCGGAACGCGCGCAGGAGATGGTCGCGCGCATGGGCGACCGCGAAGAAGGCCTCACCACATGGATCCGCGCCGCCGCCGCCGACGGCCGCCTGAAGACCGACGACCCGCTGTTCGTCTCGATGCAGCTGCAAGGCCTGATAAAGGGTTTCGCGTTCTGGCCGCAGATCACGCTGGGCCAGCCACCGCTGAGCGCCGCGCAGCAGGAGCGCGTGGCGGAAGCGACGGTGGACATGTTCCTCGCGTATTACGGCCAGGCGTAGCCGGGGCCGCTCAGTCGTCGCGTTCGCGCTTCAGCAACGCCTTCAGGTTGGCGAACGGATTGCCGGTCGCTGCGGCCGGTGTGTCCTCCCCGGACAACGCCGAACCGGCGGCGTGGTCGATATGGCGCGAGTGCTCGTTGTCGTGGCAGTACACGCACAACAACTCCCAATTGCTGCCGTCGGGCGGGTTGTAGTCGTGGTCGTGGTTGCGGTGGTGCACGGTCAGCTCGCGCAGGTTCGCGCGGGTGAACTCGCGCCCGCAGCGCCCGCACACCCACGGATACATCTTCAGCGCCCGCTCGCGATACCCCTGCTCGCGCTGCTCGGCATCGCGCCGCGCCTCGGCAACGACACGATCGAGTTTGGCGCTGTCCAACGTCGGTTTGCGGGTCGCCATCGGCGGTCTCGTCAGGCGCGGCTGCGCTGCGTCGACACTATCGCAAATCCGCGTCGCATCGCGCCACATTGCCATCGCGCCCGCGCCGGTTCTGCGATGATCGCGCGGTGATCTCCTTCATCATTCCCGCCCACGACGAGGCGCGCCTCATTGGCGCCACGCTCGTGTCGATCCAGGCGGCGGCCGATGCGCTGGGGCTCGCCCATGAATGCATCGTGGTCGACGACGCCTCCGGCGACGACACCGCCGCGATTGCCCGCGACTTGGGCGCGCGCGTGGTCCGTGTCGAATACCGCCACATTGCGGCCACCCGCAACGCCGGTGCGCGTGCCGCGCGCGGCCAGCGATTGTTCTTTGTCGATGCGGATACGCAGGTCGATGTCGAGCTCGTCCGCGCCGCCTTGCGGGCGCTGGATGCGGGCGCGGTCGGCGGTGGCTGCACCGTGCGGCTGCACGGTCCGCTGGCCTGGCACGAACGCCTGGCGGCGGCCGCAGCCGTGGCCGCGCTGCGCCTCGCGCGCATCGCGCCGGGTTGCTTCCAGTTCTGCACGCGTGCCGCCTTCGAGGCCACCGGCGGCTACGACGAGCGCTGGTTCGCCGCCGAAGACATCGTGATGAGCCGAGCCCTCGCCCGCGTCTGCCGGTTCGTGCTGCTGCGCAATGCGGTGCATACCTCCAGCCGCAAGCTGCACACCTTCAGCCCGCGCGAACACGGCCGCCTGCTCTGGCACTTCCTGCGCCACGGCCGCGCCATGCTGCGCTCACGCGATCGGTTGGCGCTGTGGTACGAGAAACGCCGGCACTGACCCACAGGCGCACCGCGCGCGAGGGCGAGCGAGGGGCATACGGTCTTGCCACGCCATCGGATGTCGTGGGCGGCGATTAGATGGCGGTCGCGTGCGGTCCACTGAACGGTGGTGCCAGGGTGCCGTACCGGTCAAGACACGCCCCCAGCAATACCAGCCCCAGGTCTTCGGACAGGCTGGCGAAGGGATGCCGCTCCCACTCCGACCAGATGCGCGTCCAGATGTGGGGCGACAGCAGGTGCGAGTGGATCGTGCCTTCGAAGATCAGGGGGCCATGGATGGCGGCCGCCTGGGTCGGTCGCACGCGTTGCGGTACGACCACCCAGGAAGCCATGCCGGAATAGAGGGAAATGAGCATTGTCGGGCCCTGCTTTGCAGCGAGCTGCACGGAGGCCCGTAAAGCACGACGAAAGGTGAAAATCGTCGAGTGCGAACTAGTGGCCGCGCATCACCGTGGCCTGAATGACCGACAACGCGGCCATCGCCTCCTCGCCGGCGCGACGCATCGCCATGCGCTGCGGCTGTTCCGGAGGCCAGCCTTCATTCTCCGCGGATGCTAGGGCGTCACCACGGCGGTCACGGCTGCTGGCAACCATGGCTGCGCTCTGGCGAACGATGCGGTGATTCTTGATGGGATGCATCAGAGGGGCACGCTGGAAGCGGACACGATCCCGTTGAAGCGCGGCTTTGCCGGTGCCCTTCAACCTAACACCTTTCGAACGGAGCGCTCGAACATTCGGACCAGTGGCCACCATCGACGCCGATGACGTCGATCGCCATAGGCGAATGCATGCGAGATGACTGGTTTCGGCGATCGCCTGTCAGATTACGAATAAGTAACAATCATTGGCGCACTGTGCGCTGGCACTACGACGCAATGTCGTAACGGCCACTCAGCCGCGCGCTGCACTTTTCCCTTCCTTCTCCGCACTGAGCCCCGCGTCCCCGCTTTCCGCAGGGACCACGGCTTCGGCCGCTTTTCGATTTCGCAAATCCGCGAATCACACCCAAAAGGTACACATTCCATGAACACCATGAGCACCCCGAGCATCAACACCACCCCGAACAGCAAGAACCTCCTCGACACCGCCGCCGCCAACGGCTCGTTCAAGACCTTTGGCAAGGCCATCGAACGCGCCGGCCTGGGCGAGACCCTGCGCGGCGCGGGACCGTTCACCATCTTCGCCCCGACCGACGCCGCGTTCGACAAGCTGCCGGCCGGCCGTCTGGAAACCCTGTTCAAGCCGGAGAACAAGGAAGAACTCGCTTCCCTGCTGAACTACCACGTCGTCACCGGGCACAAGCTGGTGGCTGACATCGGCAAGTGGGAAGCCGCCAAGACCGTCAATGGCCAATCGGCGCCGATCAAGCTGACCGACAGCAAGGTCAGCATCGACGGCGCGATGGTCACTTCGCCCGACATCGGTTCGAGCAATGGCGTTCTCCACGGCATCGACAAGGTCAATATTCCGACCAAGCAATAACTCGTTGCTGAGTTGCGGAACGGCGGGGCTCTGGCCCCGCCGTTTTTTTATCCGGCGCTCTGACGCCATGGTGCGTAATCGATTGGCACCCTACGGGACCGACTCTGCCTTGAGGCGCCGCTTCATGTCGGCGTATGCGATATGGACGAGCTTTCTCAAGGCCACATCATCGATCTTCTGGCCGGGCCTGAGCTTGACGTGCCGCATGAACTTGCCCGTACCTTCCAGCAAGCCACTTGCATCAGTTAGTTCGGCACCACGAAAGAACCCGACGTTCACGTGATCCCTGAACGCATTGACGTAACCGAACGCGGCATCTCCAATACACGCCGTGGGATGACCATCATGCAACAGCTCCCGGACGTCGCCCCCGCATGCACGCATGACAGCGAACCAGTACCGGGCGATCTCCCCCAACTCACCGGCATGCCCACGCATCCATGCCTCAATGGATGGCTCTCGCTCCACTGCGCTGGGAAACCGCAGGAATTTGCTCATTGCGATGCTCGTGCCCCCGCGCCGTGTGGCTCCGTCTGGTGAAGACCTGCCTGCATGCACTACTGCGCATGAGTGAGCCGGATGCAGTCAAGCGCGAACGCAAAAAGGGCGGCTCCACCGCCCTTTTTGCTAAACCCAGGGAAAGTCACTTTTTCGCGGGTTCAACCTTCAATTTGGACGTCACGTGCTTTACGCCTTTGATGGTCTTGGCATGGGCCACTGCCTTGTCCGCCTCTGCCTGGGATTTCACGGTGCCGTTCAAGGTGACCGCGCCGTCCTTGGTATCCACGTCGATCGCCATCCCTGGGGTTTCATGTGCGGCGAGCAGATCTGCCTTGATCTTCGACGTGATCCAGGCATCCGAGACAACTTCGGATGCGTCATTGCTGGTGTGGTGTTCAGCCGGTTCTGGTTGTTGCGCGAAAACGGCTCCCGTGGACACGGCGAGGACAATCGCGACACTCATGGCAACAGGTTTCATGTTCATGTACGAGCCAAAGAGGTAATCGTGCGTGAAATGGACGCACCCACGGAGCGCAGTTCCATGTTCAGGCTGTGAAGCGTTCAGTCGTTTAGCAAAACATCCACACGGAGTGCAGGTCGATGTAACGGCGCGGTGTCCCTGCTATCGCTACCTGCGCGAGGCGGATGACGCGAAAGCTTCTTCCCTACTGCTCCGCCGCAAGGCGCGCCTCGGCGGCGGCGATCATGGCCTGGAAGCGCGGATGGTCATGTAGGGCGGTCAGGTCGGGATCGATCTTGGCGTAGTTGAGGATGCCGACCGTCGCTGTTTGGAACACCGGGACGAGCAGGTCGAGGGCCGCTTCCAGCTCCTGCAGGAAGATGATCAGCACGCAGGAGAAGTTGTAGCGCATGTTCCAGTTGTCCGGATCGATCAGCAGCGCGCGGTTCATCCGCTCCTTGGCGCGCTCGGCCTCGCCCAGCGCGGCATTGGCGTAGCCGCTGTAGCCCAGTACCGTGCCGTTGTTCGGATCCTGCGTCAGTACTTTCTCCGAGCGCGCCAGGGTCAGTCGTGCCGCGCGCTGCGTGCCCTGGGCATTGCCGACGGTGTGATAGCAGCTCACCAGCATGGCGGCCGAATTCAGATCCGAGTCCATCAGCGCCGTCGACTTCTCGAAGTAGCGGACGGCGTCGTCGAACCGGTTCTCCCGGTAGCTCAGGTACCCGGCCCAGCGGTTGACTTCGTAGGACTCCGGGTCGAGCTCCAAGGCGATATCGATTTCGGCCGTGGCCTCGTCCCGGCGGTCGGTTTCCGCGAGGATCCTGGCCTTCACCGCATGCGCCTCGGCCAGACTGGGATCCAGCGCCAGCGCGCGCTCGGCGGCGACCAGGCCATCTTCGCCACCGCGCCCCAGCACGAAGCGCAGCGTCATCTGCCCGAAGGCCATCAGCGTCCACGCGCGCGCGTAGCCGGGATCGAATTCGGTGGCGCGGACGCACAGGCGGATGATCGCTTCGGCCCGGCGCGCGTCGCCTTCGTGGCCAGTGACGTAGAGCTGGCGTGCCATCAGGTAGAGGTTGTAGGCCTCGACATTGACGGTGCCGCGCTGCTCTATCGCCTTCTTCTCTTCGGGCAAGAGCTTGAGCTTCAGCGCATTGACGATCGCCTCGGAGATCTCGTCCTGCAACGCGAAGATGTCGTTGAGGTCCCGGTCGTAGCGCTCGGCCCAGACATGATCGTTGCTCGTACCGTCCACCAACTGGGCGGTGATGCGCACGCGGCCGCCGGCCTTGCGCACGCTGCCTTCAAGCACATGGCTGACATTGAGCTCGCGCACCACCTTCGGCACGTCGACCGGCTTGCCCTTGAACACGAAGGCACTATTGCGCGAAGTCACCGCCAACGCCGATACCTTGCTCAGGTCGGTGATGATGTCCTCGGTGATGCCATCGCTGAAATATTCCTGCTCCGCATCGCCGCTCATGTTGACGAACGGCAGGACGCAGATCGAAACCCGCGCATGCGCAGGCGGGCCGGATGGGCTCGCCGCCGCCGCGTTCGCGCGCGGCGTCGCTGCGGCAACGCCGCTCCCGGCGATCATCGCCTCCAGCGCGCGCAGCACTTCCTGCAGCTGCGGACTGCGGACGTCGCCCGCCACGCCGTCCAGTTCGGTGGTATGGAAGGTACGCACGTCGATGGGCAGGCTGGCATGCTCGAAGCGCACCGGCACGAGGATGCCGCGCTCGGCCGCTTCGCGCGCCTCGCCGCGTACCCACCGCGATTCCACCGATTTCGGGGTCCATACCACGAGCACCGACTTGGCGAGCTTGAGCTCGGTGGCGATCTGGCGGTCGAAGTCCTGGCCGGTGGCGATGTCCGGGTCCCACCAGACCGACCAGCCCTGCGCCTCGATCGCGGCGACCAGCGGCGCGACGCGCCCTTTGTCGCTGCGGGCGTAGGAAACGAAGACGTCGGCCATAGGGGACCTCATGCCAGAGCGGCGTGGCTGATCTTACGCCTCGATGCGGAGCGGCCGGGCTGGGGCTCTGCGCGTGGACGCGAACCGAGCGCCGCGTGCGCTCACAAGCCCTGCGCCGGGTCTCGGCTGGCCTTGGGCCGTGGCGCGACGCCCGCTACGAAGCGCGTGCGCGCCGTTGCAGAGGAGATGACATATGGCATCCGTCAGGTACATCGCAAGTGACATCGACAAGTCGGTGGATTTCTATCGCGACCGCCTGGGGTTTGCGGTCGAGAAGCACAACCCGGGCAAGTTCGCCGAGCTGGCGCGCGAGGATCTGCATCTTTTCCTCAACGCGCCCGGGGCGGGCAGTGCCGGGAAGGCAGGCGGCTCGCCCCACCCGGTGGGTGGAGCAGGTTCATGCTCGTGACCGACGACCTCGACGGCATGATCGGCGAGCTGCGCGGCGCCGGCGCCAGTTTCCGCGGCGAGATCGCCGAGGCGAGCGCGGGGCGCCAGATCCTGCTGCAGGACCCATCAGGCAATGTCGTCGAGTTGTTCGAGTACTCGAAGCATTGAGTTGGGCGAAGCTGTCGACGCGAGAGCGTCTGACTCGGCTCGGCATTGACGTCGCCTTTGTCCGCTGCTTCGCCCAGCCGCGCCACCCTCGTCGAGTGACCACGCCGCATGGCACGCAACCATACCGCGGACGGTTTGAGGCGCTGGCGCCTCGAGACGCCCCAGTTCCGGTGGTGCGCGGATCGGACCGCGAAGTACATGCCTTATAGATACAAAAAGCCCCGCATTGCGGGGCTTTTCGCTACAGCACCACGGCGACGCGTCGCGCCGTGGTCGCGGCTACGGCACCAGTTCGAACGAGACGCGGTCGGTGTCGGTGGCGACGCGGTCGGTCGTGCCCGGCACGACGCCGTCGACCGAGGTGCGCAGCACGTTGCTGCCCGCCTTCAGCGGCGAGGCGCCCAGCGCGAACGTGGCGGCGTAGCCCTTGTACACGTCGCTCCAGGCGAAGTTCGCCGTCACGTCGGCACCGTTGAGGTAGGCCTTCCGCGTCGCCGCATGGACTGTTTCGCCAGCGCTAGCTAGGCGGAACACGATCAGCGCGGAGCCCTGGAACGAGGCCTTGTCCTGCACGTTGGCGAATACCAGGAAGCCGTCCACCGACGGGCGACGGTTACCCGACCAGTCGGTGTCGGGCACGGGCACCACCGTCGCCAGCCGGTAACCATTGTCTTCGGGCAGCCGCGAGAACTCGGGATTGGCTTCGAGTGCTTCCTGGTCCTCGTCGCCCTGCAACGCGTACAACGGCGCGTAGTTCTGCGTGATCGCCACGCCCGTGCCTGGGGGACTGAAGCTGTCGAAGGAGAAGTCGGCCAGGCTTCCTCCCGGCGCGAGCGCGTAGTCGCTGGGCGGAATGTCGCCGTCCGGTGTTTCCGCATTCGGATCGATGTAGCCGGTCGCGGCCCACATCACCGTGCCCTTCTCGGACGAATAGAACACCCGCCAACCGGGCGGTGCCCGGAAATTGGTCACCACGTCGACGCCTGGCTCCAGCTTGACCACCAGCGTGTCCAGCGGCGCCGCGCTGCCCGCCGGATTGGTCAGTGTGTAGTGGTAGGTGTGGAGGTGGGTGGCCGACGCGTAGCTCTGGTGGTCGGCGAGCAGCGAGGGCTGCGCGCGGTTGCCCGCCAGGCAAGTCGTGGCCGCCACCGCCGCGAGGCACGCCAGCAGGCCGCGGGCGGCAATCAGTTTGAAGTGGTTCATCGGAGATCCCTCTCAGCGTTGGTAGAGATGCCAGTGGATCGCGTCCTCGTGGAGGACCGAGACGCCCTGCAGGGTGTACAGCCGTTCGAGCGTGTTCCGTTGCGCCACGGTCGGCGGAATGCCGATGTCCATGTTGGTGCCGCGCCGGTGCCCTTTGTGTGGCGGTGTCCAGTCGTAGCCTGTCTGCGTCAGCGTCGCCACGTCGAACAAGCCGCCGTATTGCAGGCTGATGTCGTTGTACGACAAGATCGTCGCCGGATACTGCCCGTTGAACGACTCGGCGACGCTCGCCACGGCGGCGACGAAGTTCGGCTCGCCCCAATGGTTGGACGGATGCGGGTCCCTCGCCCCTTTCAGAACATAGCCGGTGCCCACGCCCAGTTCCTGCAGGGTGGACAGGCCCACTCCGAACGACACCGAGCCGTCGCG
The DNA here is from genome assembly GCA_031457065.1 of Agrilutibacter niabensis. Taxonomy (GTDB): domain Bacteria; phylum Pseudomonadota; class Gammaproteobacteria; order Xanthomonadales; family Xanthomonadaceae; genus Agrilutibacter; species Agrilutibacter niabensis_A. The sequence continues at coordinate 1,004,583 of JAVDVW010000002.1, read as the reverse complement.
GCAGGCCACCCACAGGGTGACGCAGTGGACCACCGACTGCACCACGCCGCCGACTTCGCCGGCGTAGTAGGTCGCGTAGAAGTAGCCGTAGTCATCGGCGGCGCCCTCCGCCGGCTGGTGGCGCCCCACCGGCCTTACGCCCGTATGCAGCGCATCGATGTGGCCGCCCGAATCCGCGCGCGCCACCGGCGGATCCAGGGTGATGTAGCACGGAATCACCCGGCCGCCTGACTGCGAGTCCACGCAGGAATAGCGCAGCTCGATGCGCGCCCGCGTAGCGTTGTTTGGGGTCTGGTTCAACGCCTCCACGTGGTATTCCACATCGGCCGGGAAAGCATCCTGCGTCATTGCCGGCAACGAATGCGCCGACACGACTTCGGCCCGGATCACCGTTTCGCCAGCCCATACCGGCGCGGCAGCGGCTCCCAGCAGGCACGCCAACAAAACTCCTCTGATTACGTTCATCTGTCCTCCATTCCAGGTTGAACAACGCACAGCGACAAGCATTCCGTTAATACGGAATGCGACAGCTCAATGGACGGGTTGCGGTATGGACGCAGCGGGCAAGCCGCAGCCGTGACAGGCCCGATGGGCCAGGTAGCCGCCGGCCTGTGCGCCGGCGGCGTGAAGCAAATGAGCGAGCGCATCCCTGCATCCCCCTTGTGCGACCGATGCTAAGTCCAGCCAGTCCACGCCGTCAAACCAGTCACGAATCCCGGCATGCGGGCTTTTTGTGAGGAAGGAGCGCGACGCAGCCGGGGGCCGTGCATGCAAGCCTTGAGATCATGCCTCGGCGCGCGACGGTGGGTTGATACGGTGAGGTAAGAACCTAACGCCGCCAGATTCCGGCGGCGTTGCGGTGCGAAGCCTGAGGCCGCGCCACCGAAACTACTACGGCTGCGCCGACGCGGTCGCTGCAGCCTCATCGCCCGCAGGCTTGGCGGGAGGCTGTGCTGCCGAAGCAGTCGCTTTGGCCTGATCGCCCGCAGGCTTGGCGGGAGGCAGGTGCAGGCCCAACAAGGCTTGGCGGGTATCGATTTCGATGCGATTTTCCGCGCCGCCTTGGCGATAGGTGATCGCCACGGTGTTCGGCGACGGCATGATCGGGTAGAACAGGTCCAGCATCTTCTCCTCGCCCGGCGCGAGCGTGACCGGCAGCGGCGTGTGCCGGGCGCGGATGCGCTTGTCCATCTTGTGGGCGCGCACCGCACGCACGACGCCGACGGTGCCCAGTACGGGGCCGGTCACCATCAGCCCGGCCGCGGTACCCAACGCCGCGGAACTCGAACTCGCGCCGCCCATGATGCCCAGGCTCAAGGTGCTGCCGTAGGCGAGGCCCGCGACCGTCGAGCCCATGCCCAGCGCGGTCATGCCTGCGCCACCCAGGCCGGTGTAGACCGCGACGCCCTGGGCCTTGTAGCGCTTCGCCGTTTGTTTCGACGCCTTGATCAAGGCGCTGCGCGAACCCATCGTCATCGCCGCCTGACCACTTGAGTCCTCCACCACCACGCCGCTGATTTCGACCGGCAGCGACGAGATGTTGCGCACACGGACGAGGTATTCGTCCCACACCGCTTCCTCGGCCCACGAGCCGGGGCTTTCCGACACCAGCACCCAGGTCAACTGCGCCTGCAGGTGCGGCGAAGCGGCTTCGGCCACGATCCGGTCCGTGGGCGGTGGTGGTGCGTTCTTGACAATCTTGGCGCCACAGGCGCTGAGCGCCAGCGCCATCAACAGCACGGCGCCGTGCAGACGGATATTCATGGTTGCCTCCCCCAGGCATGCGACGCGTCGTTGCGCGTCGCCCGCATGCTACGTCAGAACCAAGGGCCACCGACCTGCGCGGTTCCCGCATCGATGCGCATCTCCTATCCGCGCCTCGCCCTCCGACGCCCGACCCAGATGTGGAACGGCAGCCAGAACGCGGCGAACAGGCCCAGCGACCAATGCGCGAGGCTCACCCAGCCACGCCACTGCTCATCGCCCAGGTAATAGAGTCCGGCTGCGCTCACTGCGAGCCACAGCATCAGCGCGGCCATGGTGCCGCCGACCCAGCGGTGTCGGGGCCTGCTCCAGCCGCGGCGCACGTGCGGGAACCACACCAGGCCAAGCACCCACAACAGCAGGAGTCCGCACACGCCGTGCAAGACCAGGCTCGGATGCTCGAGCGGCGAGGCTTCCGGACCGAACTGGCCTTCGCGACGAACGAAGTGGTGCAGCAGCAACCATGCGGCGCCGCTGAGCGCGCACAGCGCGCCGGCGACGTAGACCCAGGCGCGTACCCATGCAGGCAGGCGCAGGCGTTCGTGTCCGTGGTGTTTCATCACGACAGTGTCCGCACGCGGCCGGTGGAGTCAATCAGCGCGGCCTGCGCGCGCAGGCGTCGCAGCAGGGGGAGCGCGCCGTCGGGGTCGACCAGCACGACCTTGGTCAGCGCATCGGCCCACAGCGCGCGCGGTGCGCAGACGCTGGCCGACATGCCGTGGCCGAGCGTCGTATCGCACCGTGTGTCGAGCAGCGCGGAGCGGCCGTGGCGGTTGCTGAAGTAGCCGGCGCTCGTCGCGACGGCACCCTCGCGCACCTGCAGCAGCGGCAGCGAGCGCCCGGGATCGCGGGGGTCGCGCACGTGTACCGTTTCCTGGGCCGCACCGAAGACGCGCAGATCGCCGCCGGCATTGACGACACCCGAGTGCACCCCATGCTGGCGCAGCACGGCGACGGCACGATCAACCGCATGACCCTTGGCGATGCCACCGAAGTCGAGCCACACCGGGCGGTGGAAGTGCACGCTCTGGTGCTGCAGCAGCTCGATGTCGCGCCAGGTGGCATCCAGGTCGGGCGGCGGTGCATCGGGTCGGGGCAGGTGCCCGGAGTGCACCAGGCGCGCCGCGATGGTGGGATCGAATCCGCCATCGCTCGCGCGCGCCAATGCGAGACTCGCGCACAGCACGCGCCACAGATCGGCACCGACGCGCATTGGCGAGGCGGCCGCTTCGCGGTTGAGGCGCGCGAGTTCCGACGTGGCGTCGTGGAAACTCATCGCGCGATGCACCGCCTCGATGCGCGCGAACGCGGCGGCGAAGGACGCTTCCGGGTCGCCGTCGCAGGCGTCGATGCGGATCGCGACGAACGTGCCGAGCAGCGGCCGGACGCGTTGCGTGGCAACTTCACCGCACGCGCCGTTCGCGCCCACGGCCGCTATGTCCCCGCGACGACGAGCTGGTGCGTTGCCAGCAGGCGACGCACGCCTTCGGTGACGTGCGCGCTCGAGATCGTAGCGCCGGACAAGTTGACGATGTCGACATCGAGCTTGAGCGGCGCGCCGAATTTCTTGCCGATGAACTGCGCACGCCACCGGGGATTGCGCACCTCGCCGCCGTAGGTTTCGCGGTAGTCGAGGATTTCCAGCCCGGCCACCGCACCGCTGGCGTCCAGCGCCAGCGCGTAGGTGATCATCTCGTGCTTGCCCAGCACCTGGTCGACATAGAACCAGGCGCCGTTGGCCGCGCGCCATACCTGCAGTTTCGGTTCGCGAACGCGCAGTCCGCTGGCCTTCTGCACGGCCTTGGCCTGCGCCGGCGTCAACGTGATCGCGACCGGTGTCAGCGCCTGTCCAGGAAGCAGCTTCTGCTGCGCCTGTTCGACAGTGAAGTAAGTCGTTGCCATTGCCGGCGCCGCGACGAGCACGGTGGCGGCAGGGAGCAGCCATTGCACGTGGAAGTCGCGGCGCATCGTCATGGCCTCGCTGGATGGCAGATCAGAAGTTGATGCCGGCTTTCAGACGCACTTCGTTGCGCTCGCGTTCTTCCAGGTGCAAGCGGTCGGAGCGTTCGGCGTCCGTCGGGCCGCCCTTGATCTGCGGCATCCAGGTCAGCGTGGCCCAGTACTTCTGGCCGCCGTAGTGCAGGGTTGGGCCGACGTACCAGGCCCAGAATTCGCGCGAGCCGTATTCGGGATAGGCCATGTCCAAGCGCGTTTCGAGGCCGGCGAACCAGTTCGATGCGAAGCGGTAGGACGCGCCCACGCTGTTTTCGACGTACAGCTCCGACTCCCACGCGTCGTCTTCGCGCTCCCACTCGGGTTCGAGGGTGAGGTTGTAGGCGGTGACGACCTGGCCGTCGAGGAAATTCTTCTGCAGGATCACCTTGGTCTCGATGCCGACTTCCTTGAAGCGCTCGCCATCGGGACGGTGCTGCGTGAGGTATTCGGGCTCGAGATACAGCGCGAGGCCGTAACCGTTGCGCTCGGGGCTGCGCAGGCTCCACTTCATCGACGCCTTCACGCCGTCGAAGTCGAGATTGCGATCCAGGGTTTTGGCTTCGCCCGTTTCCTCATCGACGATCGCGCCGCCGGAGTAGTCGTAGGCGCGGCCGGTCAGGTAGAACGAGGTCTGGAACGTGTCGGTCCAGCCGTGCTCGTATTCCAGCTGGACGTCGTTGGCGCGGTAATCGCCTGCGCCCTTGCCGGTGCGCTGGGTCCACCAGAGGTAAGCCTCGTTGCGACCGGCCGGCAGGGTTTCCGAGCCGTAGGAGTAGCCGAAGTAGTTTTCGTCGGCCTGGGCGGCGCCGGAAAATGCGGAGAGGGACAGCAGGCAGGCTGCAGCAAGGCACCGCGCACGCATCAGGACACCTGGAGGGGGAAGTTTCAGATGCGAATCATTCGCATTTATTCAGCCGGTGTCAATCGTGACCGGTTCGAGCTTCAAAAAGCTGCGATCACGTCCCGGGGCGTGCGCTCCCCTGCAGCGCCATGATGCGGATCGTTGCTTGTCGGGCGACAGGTGTGTGGCTGCTACCGAGGGCGCAGGCGCAACCCATCGATGATGGCTCGCATGCTCATGCAGCGATCCACCGGGACGGAATCGGATCGCGGCATCGCAAAGGCCACTGTTCCCCATGACCGACACTGCCCCCGGCGAGACGATTCGCGATGGACACTGCGGAGAACAGAGCGGGGCCAGAGCAGGTCCCTGGAAGGACCAGCACTCTGACCCCTGTTTCCTGTTGTTGCCTTCGGCCCCTCAAACGCCGCGCCAATGTCCGCAACCCATCAGGTGAAGCACGTCACGCGTCTGCGCTACGAGATAGAGCACCCGGTCCGTATAGCCAATGACGTCGGGAGCAGCGGCCAGTTCGGCAAACGAACGCATCGCCGTGCACGCCAGCGGGGCATCGTTGCCCACGGCCCATGCCGCCAGATCCAGGTAGCCATTGAGCGCGCTGCGGTTCGCGTCCTCGATCGCGATCAGCGAATTCAGGTCGACGCGCATGTCGGCAATCGCTTCGCCCGGGGTGATCGGCACGGCCACCAGCGCGTAGTTGACGACATAGCCCATCGACAGCTTCATGACATTGCCCAACCCGGGCGGCACGGACTTGCCTTCCTGGAACCCCCATTCGCGGATCGTGCCGTCGCGCAGCACCACCGCGGCCTGGCGCCATTCGCCGGCACCCAGCGCGCGCACCGGCGGCAGGTCCAGCGGTACCGCGCGCGGGTAGTCGAAGATGTCACCCCATGCCACCACCGTGCCATCGGCCTGCAGCGCCAGGTTGTAGGCGTTGCCGACATCGATCGCGACCACGTCCGCCAACCCGGGAGGAATGTCGAGCTCACCGTCGTTGTTGCTGCCCCACGCCACCACCTGGCCGTCGGATCGAAGCGCGAGTGCGTGGCTGCGGCCGGCCGCGATCGCTATGACGTTGCGCAATCCCGGCGGCACATCGGTCTGACCGGACGTGTTGTCGCCCCAGGCCACCACGCGCCCCGCGGAGGTGAGCGCCAGGCCAAAATTGGCGCCGGCGGCGATTGCCACCACGCCTGAAAGGCCCGCCGGCACCGAAGCCTCGCAGGAGGGGTCGTCGCCCTGGGCAGCCACCGTGCCATTGCGGTTTAGGATCAGCAGGCAACGCAAGGACGCGGCAATGGCCTTGGCGTGCCGCGCCCGCACCACCGGCGGCATGGTGCCGATCTCGATCACTTCGCCATTGGCCAGCAGGACGTACGGCACTGCAATATCGACCGCGTCGTCCAGGGAATAGGGGATATCGAGCTGCGTGTTGCCTACTTCACCGCCCCAGGCGACCACGCGGGTCCTGGCGGCGGCGGCGAACGCAGCGGAGGAACACAGCAGCAGGCAGACCGCCAACACACCGCACCACGCCCGAAGACGCGCGCGGCCCGGCCCGGCTCGACCGGCGGGGGCAGTGATTGCGATCGTTGATTTGGCATCCGTCGACATGGCTTCTCCTCCATTGAGGTGGTCCTTGGCACGTGGCCGGCAGTCCTTGCGGTGGAAGCTGTCTATCCGACTGCCAGATCGGTTCGATTACGCGAAGCGATGCCTGAAATTACGCAGGAATCCGGAGGCACCGGACACTGTGATGACGATGGAATTCCTGAACCCGCTGGAACACTGGTCGCAGTGCGAAGTGGCACTGGTAGTGCATGGAAGTCTGAAGCGTTCACCCGGTTTGGTAGCGTCAGTGCAGCGGGTCCAAGTCCGGATTCGTGTTGAACGAACATGGCGTACCGCCAGCACTCCATGTCGAGGGGCGATGCCGGCGCGGCAGTTCGATTCGCGCACCTGATCGATGGTGCAGCTTGCGCTTGACGTAGTGGCGCACGAGATCGCACCGACCCGCCTCGCCTTTTTTGCCCTTCGGGCTGATCGCATGGAACGGGTTGCACCGCGGCGCTAGTGCAAACCCTTGCATGGCTGCAGTGCCTGGCGCCCGTGGGTTAGAAGGCGACCGTGCGGGCCGACCCCCATCCGGGCCATATCGAAGCTCTCGCAGGCCGCGTAGAAGGGCCGCACGGCAGGCCTCCGGTTAGACGAGGCCACCGTCCAGAAGGGGGGCCGACATCACGACAGTCAAACGAACTGTCAAGGGAGAAACCCGTGTTTACGACGAACCCTGTCCGCGCCTCCCGGCACGTCTCCGACCGGCTGCGAACCACGACACTCTCGGCTGCCGTGGCGGCATCGATGTTCGCCTTCCTGGCGATGCCCGCGAGTGCGGGAACCACGCAGGTATCCGGAATCGGCGTCTTCAACACCGCGTGTCAACCGCCGGCCGGGAGTCCACCTGCCAACCTGGGGGATTACCCGCCGATCGAACTCTCCGGCGGGGGTCTGGACGGCTGCTGGTACACCTACGTCTCCGCCTCCAGGTTCAATCCGAGCGGCACGTATGTAGAGCAAGGAAGCGAGGTCTTCGTCGGCTGCCTCAACGGCACGTCCTGCGGAACATTCGAGACGACCTACACCTTCACGGCGAAGTACACGGACGACACGTTCGCGGAGGAGATCCACGGTCGCTGCCACCACCCTATCGTGGACGGCACCGGGGACTTCGCCGGAGCGAAAGGCGTGATCCTGTTCAAGGATGACGTCGTCAACCTCAAGTTCGACTACAGGGGGCACATCAGCCTCGCGTCGCCAGGCGTGCAGGACGCCGCAAGCGTACGTGAAGCCGCAAAGCTGCTTGAAGCGGCTACCCGCAGCGGTTGCTAGTGCGGCGCAGAAATCCCAAAGGCCACAGGCTGGGTTGGCTCCACCAACCCAGCGATGTAGCGGACCCGATGCCGGGTTGCTATCGGATGCCCGGCAGGATCTGCTCCATCAGCAGCTTCGCCGTGATCCGGTGCGGCTGCGGCACGTTGTAGTTGGTGGTGGTGATCACCACCACCACGCGCTCGGCGGGAAAGACCTGCACGCTGTTGCCGCCGCTGCCATTCATCGCGAACGACTTCCAGACCTTGTCGCCTACCGGGAACTGCATCAGCCACCACAGGTAGCCGTACTCGACGCCGTCGTCGACGCGTGCGTGCGCGGTGGTCGAGGCCTGCACCCAGGCGCTGGGCACCAGCGTCTTGCCGTTGTGCTTGCCGCCGTCGAGGTACAGCTGGCCCAAGGCCAGCAGGTCGCGGCTGCGCAGGCCCAGGCCACCGCCCGCCTGCGGCAACCCCAGCGGGGAGAACTGCCATTCCGGTTTGTCGATGCCCAACGGCGCGAACAGCCGGCGTTGCGCGTAGGCATCGAGGCGTTCGCCGGTGGCGCCCTGCAACGCGGCGCCGAGCGTGGTCACGCCCGCCGTGCAATAGCGGAAATTGCGCCCATACGGCGACTGCGCCGGCGTCGGCATCCACGCCGGAAAGCCCTGGATCGGCAGGTCGACGTAGAACTTCACCCAGTCCTCGACCAGGTACATGCGTTCCTCGTTGCCGCGCGAGTACTCGTTCTCGTCGTGGCATTCCAGCAGCGAGGACATGGTCATGACATCTTCGAACGTGATCTTCGCCTTGCGCGGATCGTCGTTCTCGATGGGCTTGGTGTAATGCAGGTACGACAGCAACGGAACCTGCGCGCTCGGCAGTTTGCCATCGGCGATGGCCAGGCCCACCAGCATCCCGGCGACGGTCTTGGTGGCCGAACGGGTGTTGCGGCGTGCTTCGGCACCGCCGTCGTCGAAGTAGTGTTCGTAGACGAGCTTGCCGTCGCGGGCGACCAGGACGCTGGTGATCTGCTTGAACTCGCCCGCGGCCACGGCGCGGGTCATGTTGTCGAATGGCGCAGACTCGGTGGCCGCTGCCACCAGCGGCGCTGCCAACAGGCACGTGGCGAATACAACTGTTTTGATGCACATGGCGAGCTCTATTCGGGAATGCGCGAACCGTAGCAGGCGCGTCGCGCCGTGCCTTGTATGTTCTGAACCTGTTGTTAGCGCGTCAGCCCAGCGCGCGATATTGCGCGGGCGTGCAGCGATGCTGGCGCCGGAACGCATGGGTGAAGTGGCTCTGGTCGACAAAGCCGCAGGTCGCGGCGATGTCCGCCAGCGCTTTGCTGCGGTCGTGCAGCAAGGCGATCGCGCGCTCCATGCGGCAGCGGCGCAGGTACTCGCCCGGCGAGCAGCCATAGCGCCGGCGGAACGCGCGCGCGAGATAAACCGGATGCACGCCGGCGGTATCCGCCAGTTCCGCCAGGTCGGGTGTGCGGCGCCACTCGTCGTGGAGTTGCTCGCGCGCGCGCTCGAGCCACATCGGGCCATCCTGTTCGCTCGGACTTGGTTGCGCGGCGGCATCCAGCAGCAGCTGCATGCCGGCTTCGATCGCCAGCGACGAGGCGCCGTCCCAGTTGCGCAACTCGTGCCATAGCCGCGTGGCCAGCACCAATGCGGTTGCGGGCAAACGCATCGCGTCCTGCGTCAACTTTCGGTATTCGGTCGCCGCGTGCCATGAATCGGTGGGAATGGAGAGCGTGAAGAAGCGTCCGTCGAGGCCGCGAAAGCAATCGCGATGTGTCGTCCCTGGCGGGTTGAGCACGAGCGCCCGCGTCGTGCACACCTCGGGCATGCCGCGCGCCGTGCTCAGGTACGCGCCATCCAGCAGGAGCAGGAAATGGGCGTCGTCGTGGGTGTGCGTGTGGACGTCATGCTCGGGCACCGTCGGACGCATTTCCGCCAGCGCGAGAGCGCCGACCTGGCGCTGCTCGCGGTAATCGCCGTAGAAGGCGCCGTGTCCCAGTCGCGCACCCCGATGCACGTCAGCCGATGGCACGTTCACAAGGACCGTCATGCCGCCGCGCGATGCACGTGCCGCGGTCCGGAACGCCCGCCGAGCAGGCGCGCGGGAAGCAACAGCAGCGCCTGCAGGAACGCGAACAGCGCCGAGAACGTGATGCCGACCAGGCGAAACGGCAGGGCAAGCAGCCAGATCACCGGCCACAACACCAAGGCCAGCAACGCCAGCGGCCAGCACAGGACGAAGAGCAGGCACCAGGCCACGATCGCAAGCAGCGTCTTCATCAGGGTGCTCCGCGGCTGGGCGAGCCGCACGGGAATGGACCGGCACACGTTGCGATCTCTGGAGTCCCCAGGCAACCGGCCTGCGATGAACCCACCCGGACAGCCGACCAAGCCGTGGATACGGCGACGAAACGCGTGGAACCCCTTCTGGTCGGACGTACATGGCGCCTGTGTGCAGGCAGGCGTGGCTGCAGGAACGTGGCACTGCCTGGGCCCATGAGCGCGGCATCGTTGGCGCGCAGGCTGGCACGCCATTCGCAGCCTCTGCCAAACTCGCCCCGCTCCCTCGCCGACCCGTCGGCATCGCAGCAACGCATTAGCGCCCGCACGAAACGCGGCGGAGCATGCGGGATCTTAGTTGGCGGGGATTGAATAGGTTGCACGGTGTCCGAGCGCCGAACCATGCGCAATCAGCCATTCGTCGGCGCGTTCCCGCCCTAGTGACCACAGACCCCGCAGCATCGCCGGGCGCGTATCGAGCTTCGCATTCACACCGGCATCGGCGAGTGACGCGCCGGGCTCGATCAAATGCAGTCGCAACGACTGAAGACGCCTCCCCAGCGCGGTCGATGCCAGCTTGCCCCTGATCAGCCGCTGGCTTTTCGCCAGGCTTTCCAGTTCGCGCAAAAAGGTGGCCGAGAATGCGAAGTCCATGGCCCGTTCTTCGATCTCGCGTGGGCTGGCCGGCAGGCGCGGACGCTGCAGCGGTTGCACCAGGATGCACAGAAGGTCAGGGGCCCGCGCCTCATAGAAGAGCGGCGCCAGCGCAGGATTTCCGGCATAGCCGCCATCCCAAAAGGCTTCACCCTCGATCTCCACGGCATGGAAAAGCTGCGGCAGGCATGTCGATGCGAGGACCGCATCGCGTGTCACCTGATCGCCGCCGAACAGGACCAGCGCACCGTCACGCACGCGCGTGGCGGCCAGGTGAAGCCGGAACGGCCGCATCGCACGCAGGCGATCGAAGTCGATCAATTCGTCGAGCAAGTCGGCCAGGGGATTCAGGCCCAGCGGATTGAATTGCGCGGGCGTGAAGTGGCGCGCGAGTTCATCCAGCCACGCGCCGCTGACCGATGGCGCAAAGCCCCACGACGCCAGCGCACCCTTCTCACCAATGCGTTGCCAGATGCGAGCGAGGTGGGCGCGCGCTCCCTCCCGTCCGCCCTCGATCCAGCCGTGAGCCATCGCTACGGCATTCACGGCCCCGCTGCTGGTCGCGCTGATCGCCTCGATCCCGATGCTGGGTTCTTCCAGCAGACGATCGATCACGCCCCAGGTGAAAGCGCCATGGGCACCACCGCCCTGGAGCGCGAGCAGGAGGTCGACGGATCGCGGTGGCGGCATGGTCTTTATGAGCTTCTGGCGGCAGCGAATGGTGACTCGTCCCACTAGCATGGTTTGAGTTACGGATCGATCATGGTGCCCACCGCTGGACGCCAAACTCGCTTGAAAGGGGAGGGAGGCAATTACTAGCTTTGTTGGACGCGCGTCCGTCCTCAGGCAGACCCACCCGCCGCACCAGCACTTTCCAAGGTCTGCTTCATCGCTCCCATCCCCTCATCGATCATCGATGCGACACGCTCCGCCAGCGCATGCGGCAACAAGTCGGCGATCCACACCAGCCGCGTGCGGTCGCCACCTTCGTCGAACGCCTGCACCGATGCGTTGTAGTGCTCGAACGGCGCTTCCGCCACGGCCCAGGCAACGCGGCGCTGCGCGTCGTCGACATCAACGATCCGCTCGCGCACGGTCATGCCATTGGCGAACGTGACCACGCGCGTGTCGCCTTCGAGACGACAGTCGGTCACGAAGCCCTTCACCACCCGCTCGTGGATGCGGCCGACGTCGCGCAACGCATCCCAGGCACGATCGGCCGCGACGGCCACATGGATCTCTCTCCGGATCGACGCCATGTGCAGGCTCCCTGCGCGGCGAACGCCGCATTCGATGGGGTCCCACTGTGAACCGGGCACCGTCATGGCCAGGTAATCGCACGCTATCGGGCCCATCAACCCAGCGATATCCGCCCGTGCATGCTGGGTTGATAAGGCCAACCCAGCCTACGGCCCTGGTAGCGCAAAAGAAAAGCAGTTGCCGGGTCCGCGCAGCACGCGGCATGCTGGCCGCTCCTCAGGGGGAACTCCAACATGTCCATCCGTCACCCGCGCGGCGCTCGTCGCGCGTTGTGTTGCGGCGTCGCCGCCACATTGACCGTCATCGCCAGCGTTTCGGCCTGGACCGCCGCCGTCACGCCCGGATCGCCGTGCCCTGCAGGGATTCCCTGAGCACCCACGCATCGGCGGGTGCTGCCACCCGCCGGCATCGCTACCACACCCTTTCCATCCCGCACCGGAGCCTTTGCATGCGCCACCCGATTCTTGCCGCGACGTTGCTCGCCGCGTTCGCCCTGCCCCTCGCCGCCTTTGCCCAGGAGGCCGACGCCGAGGCCGCCAAAATCGACTCGATGGTGCAGATGTTGATGGACCCCGAAGGCCTGCCGCAGGCCGACCTGAGCAAGGACGACAGCGGCTGGTTCTTCGAGCGCAAGGACGGCGTGTGCCGCATGTTCAGCTTCAACGACCCGCTGGTGATCCAGGCCGACCCGTCCAACCCGCTCGGCACCCAGTTGCAGTTCCTCATGATCGACAGCGCCGTCCCGGAACCGCAGGGCACCCAGGTCCCGATGATCATCGCCATCCGCGGCAAGGACGGCGAGGAGTTCGGTACCTTCAAAGCCGAAGTCATGGCATCCAGCAACAGTTACGTCATGCCGGTGCCGCTGGGCGAGTTGGTCAAGCGCTATCCCAACGGCTTCCAGCTGGTGCTGCTGGACAAAGACGAGAAGCGGATCATGCAGTCCGACACGCTCGGCAGCGCCAAGCACCTGGCGGCGCTGGCGGCGTGCGGCAAGGGCAGTTGAGACCACGCGCTACAAAAGGGGACGGAGGCACTTACGAGTTCCCTCCGCTCCTTATCGATCCAGGGGCAGATTCATTGACCCCTTTTTTGGAGCTGTGTGTGGTCGCCTCCGCCCCGGCGTACCTTTGATCGCATCCGATCACGCGAGGCCGCGCCCATGGCAATGTCCGAATCCGATATCCAGAAGGGCTGGATCTACCGCACCAGCCATCAGCAGGAACGGTTGGTGTTGGGCTGGGACCGCGACGGCCGCATCGTCTACGTGTCGAAGGGCCACGATGCGGCCGCGCCGTTCCAGAACTGCCACGTCCGCATCACCACCAAGAAGTTTGCGCAGCGCGTGATCGGCAAGCTGAGCTACGTCGAGGACCTACAGCCCTACGTGATCGCCAACAAGGCGACGACGGTCGTGGTGCGCTGACACAGCGTAACGCTTCGTTCCGCCCGCCTCTTTCCCGACTCAGTCGAGCAGCACCGCCGTGCTACCCGGGCCCGCCTGCCAGCTGTCCAGATCCGAGTCATCGCGGTCGGTCTGGTTCCAGGCCGAACGGATCGTGCCTGCGATTTCGCGGCCGGTGGCGGCGCGACATTTCGCAACGAAGACGGGCTTGACTGCGTCGATCGCCTGATCGGCTTGCTGGGCCGTGGCCGTCGACACGAAGCCGGGTGCGCCCCATCCCGCCGGGCCGGGACGAACGATGATGTTCGAATGGCAGTACGGGTACGTCGTGTCGCCCATCTCGGGCTTCAGTCCGACCATCGGGGCGCCCTTTCGCGAGACTGGACTCAACGGCGCGGCAGCCGTCCAACCGGCTCCAGGCCCGCCATGTCGCCGGCCAGTTCCCGCTGGCGCTTGCGGCTCAATGAGCCCAACGCGCGCCGGTAGGACCATGTCACCAGCTCCGTCAGGTAAGCCTCCGGTATCCGCCTGACATCCACGATGGTGACCCAGTGGAATCGCGCCATGAAGCGGGCGGGTTTGACACCGGGCACGTCGGTCAGTTCGAGGAACCGATCCGGCGTGACCCGTACGCTGAAGCGCCAACGCTCGGGTTCACTGGTCTTGAAATAAGCGAAGGTCTTTTCGCCCAGGTTGTAGACCAGGATATTCATCGGCGGCGGCCGCAGGTGTGCGACCGCACCGGGGAAGGACGCACACAGGCGCTGGACGCCCTCGATATCCATGCCGTGGATTCTGCCGCAGGGAGCACGCGCTTGCGTCGTGGAGACGCAACACTCGATGCCTGGCTTCAGGCGACGCCTCAGAGTTCCACTTCCTCGTCCAGCATCAACAGCGCCGCCGCGGCGGCGGCCAGGTACACGCGCTCGTCGGCGGCCAAGCGGCCGTCGAAATGCACGCGCCCGGCATTGAGGCGATCGACCAGCGCTACCGACCGTTGCCCGCGCAGCACTTCGAAGCCGTTCGCCACCGACGAGGGGATGCTGGATCCTGCGAAGCCATGCACGCCGCGCAGCGTGTATACGCCCCACGGCGATGCCAGGCGGCCGTGGAAACCCGTGCCGTCGCGCGCGAGTTCCAGCGGCAACGCCGCCCCGTCATCGAAGCGCAGTCCACAGGCCAGCATCGGCCCCGCCAACGCGGTCAGGTCCAGCTCGACGCCGCGATCGCTGTCGCCGCCGAACGTCCAGGTACGCGCGCGGCACTGCACTTCGACCGGCGCCTGCTCGCGCGCCACCAGGGTGAACGCGAACGGACGGGAGCGCCGCCCGAGGTCCGCCACGCCGAGCGGAATCGCCCAAGCGAACGTACTGCCCTCGCGCATTTCGAGCGCGCTATAGGGACCGAAACGCACCGGCTCGTTGAAGCGACGCGGCGAATGCCCGCTGACCTCGAAGCTATCGGCCTGCCCGGCGAAACCATCGGGAATGCGCATCTGCGCCGGCACGCATGCGGCCAGGCCTAACGACAGCAAGCCAGACATCGCCCAGCAGGAGCGGGGTGCAGATCCGGATTCGGTTGGCTTCATCGCGAACTGAGGGAGTCCGAAGGAGCCCTGAGGATACGGGCATCGTCGCAGCACCGACCGCGCTGGGCCATTCGAGCCGAACGAGCAAATGAACCTGACCCCTTTATCGCCCTCCGTTCTTCCCGACCTGCGACGCCGAGCCACGACCTGCGTCACGGCTCCGCCGCTGAGCGCGCCACTACCCTGTGCGCATCATCCCGTCACGAGACATCCCGAATGAAATATCTGCTCGCCGCCCTGCTCGTCCTGCCGCTGACCGCCTGTGAGCTGTTGCCGGTGCAACTGGCGAGCCTGGGCGGCAAGGACGTGGTCTGTCACAAGGGCAAGAAGACGATGGAACTGCCGCGTGATGCGATCGGTGCCCATCTGGACCATGGCGACCACCGCGGCGCGTGCCGCTGAGGGCTGATGCGCTGCTGGATGGACGGCGCGACCACCCGCGCGACCATCGCGGTCAGGCCTGATCCACAAACGGCAACACGCAGCATGCAAATGGCCGGGGGAACCCGGCCTGTCGACATGTCGCCCCACCGTTTCGGTTGTCGATGCGCCGCAGCGCTAGACCTCGGGCACGGGCCGGTGGACGCGCCGGAAGTACCACGCTGAAGTCACGGCACGCCCTGACAGTCTTGCTTGGGCGGGCGGCATCGCCAGCAGCGCAAGGATTTCCGGTTTGCGACCCGCCTTGACGGAGCTTTTGAGGTTGCCTGACCATCCGGCGCATATCCCCCTCGTTGCCTCGAAAGGAATCGCAGAT
This sequence comes from Agrilutibacter niabensis, assembly GCA_031457065.1. Taxonomy (GTDB): domain Bacteria; phylum Pseudomonadota; class Gammaproteobacteria; order Xanthomonadales; family Xanthomonadaceae; genus Agrilutibacter; species Agrilutibacter niabensis_A. Next base: position 989,116 of record JAVDVW010000002.1, on the reverse strand, counting down.
GACCCGCCTCTTCTTGCTCGCGCTGCTTGTCGTGTCCTTCAGCGCAAGCGCAGTCGTCATTCGAGATGACGTTGCTGATTCAAACTATCGAGTTCCGGCGTCTGAGTTTCCTGCTCTGGTTGACCTGCCTGGCGAAGGGCATGGCGTACTGATTGCTCCGCAGTGGATCGTTACCGCCGCGCATGCCATCACGTGGCAGCCTGAAATCAAGCAGGTAACCATTGGCGGGGTGCCTAGAGACGTTGCGCGTCTTGTGATCCACCCCGGATACAGGAAGCCTCCGCAAGAGCTGCTTGATCAGGCATTGGCTACCTGGGATTGGACCCTCTTCAGGGTCCTGCTCTCCTCCTCGGATGACATCGCACTTCTGGAATTGGCGCAACCTGTTACCGACATCCATCCTGTCGCAGTCAACAAGAGCGACGACGAGTTCGGCCGAACCATCAAGATCATGGGAAAAGGCGCTACGGGTAACGGCGTCACTGGCTACGAATTCAGTAGCTCCCACCGCACTGAGCTTCGCCGTGCATACAACAAAGTCACCAGCGCCCACGACCGCTGGCTCTGTTACATGTTCGACAATCCGTCGGACGCGCTGCCGCTTGAGGGCGGGTCAGGAAGTGGCGACAGCGGCGGGCCAGTCCTTATCCAGACCGGGAAGGATTGGGTGTTGGCCGGACTGACTTCATGGTCAGACCCTCAAAGCGCTATCAGGATACCCGGGCGGTATGGCCAAATCAGTTGCAATGTCCGCCTGAGTCATTACCAGGACTGGATTGAAAGCGTTATCTCTGCGCAGCCGTAAGTGGGGCCCCTAGGTCAAAAGGCACTCTGATCGCGTTTTCCGCAGGCCAGGCTCGCGCCCCAACGCGGCGGCGAGCTTCACAAACCAGCGACGGTTGAGTGTCGACATGTCAGCCCACCGTTAAGGGCGGTGGTGGTAAGCCGTGCGGTCATGCCTCGGCCCGTGGCGGCTCAGGACGTCGAGTTAGCCAAGCGCGTACGCGACCTTGCTGCCCGTGACAGTGATTTTCTTGCTGTCCTGCAGGCTCTGCACGATGGAAGCGACCGTCTTGTCGTCCAGCACCGGCTTGATCCAAGACTTGATCGAGGACTTCAGGCCGGAGAGCGTCGCCGGCTTGGTGGACTTCTTGAGTAGGTCAACCACTTGCGGCACGTGCTGCTTGGCAGCGACTGGCTTTGCCGCTGCAGGAGTGGGCGTGGATTCCGACAACACCGTCACGGTGATGTTCTTGGCGGCCTTCTTGGTTGGCACCTTGGTGGGTGCCCTGGTGACGCCGGCCGCCTTCTTCGCCGGCGCAGCGGCCGCTGTGCCAGGAATTTCCGTGAGGCGTCTGCAGCCGATGCCCAGGTCGTTGAGATGACGCACCAGCGGGTCGAAGCCCTTGTCCTTCGAGACAATGTTGAATGACGCACCAGGCTCGTTTGCAGCGATACGACCGATGTAGAACGCAATGTGGAAGTCGACCGCGTTGGGGCCACTTCCATGGATCTGGATGTACTCCGCATCGGGGCCGAATGAGTGCATCGTCTTCGCCAGATCCACGTCCATCTTGTTCTGGTTCTGGCCGAGGAACACCTTGATTCGCGACGTGCCCGGCTGCAGGCGCCCCAGCGCCTTGGGCTGGACGTTCTCGAAGTCGATCAGAAAGTACGGCTTGGTCACGCAACGGCCTCCACTGTCCCCATGCCCCGCCCCGGGTTGCGACAACCCGGCGCTCGGAAAAATCCTACCCCAACCCGCGACATCGCCCCTGAGGCCCGACCTGAGGTAGGGGTCCGCGCATCGCGTCAGGTCCGACTTGCCGTTGGCGTCCACCCCGACGCATCTGCCACACTCGCCCCGCTCCCTCGCCGACACCCTCGGCAATGGGCCTGTCGCACGGAACGCGGCGGAGCATGGACCGTCCGGCCCAGCCTTCCTCGGCATGCCCGGACTCGCTAATGGATATAAGGAATAGCCAATGCAGAATCTTGTTTCGTTGAACCTGTCGGCGCAGGACCTCGCCGATGTCGATGCCGCGATCGCCACGCTGCGCCGCGTGTTCGCCCCGATGATCGCCCTGCAGCCCGGCCAGCGCCGCGAGTTGTACAAGATGGGCGACAAGTCGGAGGCCTTCTGCCGCCAGACGCTGAGCGTGCTGGCCGCCAACCCACAGATGGTGCCGCCCAACCTGGGCCTGAGCGAGGCGCAGGCCGACATCGCCGCGCTCGACGCGCTGCGCCCGCGCGTGCAGCAGCTGCAGCAACTGGTCGAACGCGCCGAAGACACCGAGACCGCGCTGGGCAGCGACATCATCGCCGTCGCCCTGGAGGGCTATGGCCTGCTCAAGGTGTCCGGCAAGGGCGAAGCCCTGAAGGGCGCGCGCCAGGCCCTGTCGGCCCGTTTCGCCAAGTCCCGCCGCGCGGCGGAGCCGGCGACGGTGGATTGATGCTGAGGTAAGTGCCTGATGCCGCCGGATTCCGGCGGCGTTGCGGTACGGAGCCTGGCGGATGAGGCGGGGTGTCTCATCCGTCAGGCTTTTTTGTTGGTGGGTGAGGCGTTGGTGCCTGGACTTTGAGGCGGCGAGCCTCATGCGGGAGGCTTTTTGCCTCAGCGCTGAGACGTTTTGGCTCGGCGATGAGGTTGCGACGGTCAGCTGTGAGGCTGTGTTGCCTCACGGCTGAGGCGTTTTGTCTCAACGATCAGTCTTTTTTCCTCATCGATGAGGCTCGCTTTGTCGTGCGTAGCGACACCCCCGGCGAGCCTCAAGCGTGGGGTCTTGGTTATCCTGGGCGCCACATAGAGGGGGCGCTATGGCGACTGAAGATGGGGTTACTGGATCTGCGTGGACGGAGGCCGAAGTAGAAGCGACCGTCGCCGTCTACTTCCAGATGTTGCGGATGCAGGAGCTGGGGCAGAAGCCCAACAAGGCGGAGCACAACCGACGGCTGCAACAACTGTTGCCAGCGCGGAATGCGGCTTCGATCGAATACAAGCACCGCAACATCAGTGCAGTCTTGATTCTTTACGGCGCGCAGCCTCTCACGGGATACAAACCCCTCCCCAACTTCCAACGGCTGCTTGTGGAGGTGGTTGGCAGGGCTCTCGAACGGGACCGCGCCTTGGATGAGGCGGCAATCCGTCGCGTGGAGACTCCGGCGGAACCGCCATTGCTTGAGACCTTCGAAGGATTCGTCGTCGAGGTCCCAACGCCCACCGTGACCGTCAACGACTCGCGCCTTGAATGGGTCAAGCGCACTCCGATCAAGCGCGACTACCTGGAGCGCGAGTCGCGGAACCGATCGCTTGGCCTGGCCGGCGAACTGCTGGTCATGGAGTACGAGGCACGTCGCCTCCATGATCTTGGCGCCAAGCAATACGCGGATCGCATCGATCACGTTTCCAAAACAAAGGGAGATGGCCTGGGGTTCGACATCCTCTCCTTCGACGGCGACGGGCGCGAACGCTTCATCGAAGTGAAAACAACCGCCTACGTCGCGGAGACACCCTTCTTCATCTCGCCCAACGAAGTGAAGTTCTCAAGCGAACAACCTGACAAGTTCCACCTCTATCGATTGTTCGCCTTCCGCGACAAGCCGCAGATGTTCACGCTTCCCGGGGCAGTTGCGGCCAATTGCCTGCTCGATCCGGTGAGCTATCGCGCCACCTTGCTGGGTAACTCGGTGGGCTAGAGCCCACCCTACGAATTCACCGCGGCTCGGCTGTAGGGCGGGCTCAAGTCCGCCTTAACGCGGGTTGTCGCTGGTCCATGCCGAGTGGTACCGTCGATTCGTCACGGAGGACATAGGGGGTGTCCGGTGATGACGACGCCACGCGCCCTGGTGTTGGGCGCTCTAGTCTTGACCAGCGAAACCGTCGCCGCGCATGGCGGCGGGCTCGACGCGAACGGCTGCCATCACGACCGCAAGCACGGTGGCTATCACTGCCATCGCGGCAGCCCGCCGCGAATGCCTATACCGAACTTCGCACCCACGCCGATGCCGAGGCAACGGCTAACGGGCGCCGACAACGATTCCATTTACTACGCCAACTGCAGTGCCGCCCGCGCGGCGGGCGCGACGCCGGTACGGCGTGGCGACCCCGGGTATGGGCGGCATTTGGATCGAGATGGGGATGGGGTCGGGTGTGAGTGATGAACCAAGAGAGTGACGTTCCTGATTCCTATCGGAGGAAGTCGTGCTGAAGGAAATTCTTGAAGTTGGCGGGTCCGGCTACTTCATCCCTGCCCTACTCCTGATTTGCTCGCTCTACGTCGTCCGAGGAATCTTCGGACTAAACGGTCGCCGAAGTCAGCATCGGCGAGAGTTTCTTGAGCTATGGGATGACGCGCAGAGCAAAGACGACCTTTGGCTCGAAGTCGCGATACGCCATCTTTTCGGTACGTTTGTGCCAGCGCGATTCATTCGACTGGCACTTAGCCAGCCCGACAAGAGTCAAGCGCTGCGCGATCTCTCAGAACTTTGGCCGCTCCTTCAGTTCGAAGGAGCATCCCACGCAGCGACTTGGCGCAGCCGCTGGCATAGAAGCCGTAGGCGCAGAACGATTCAACGTCGTCTACTCATCGCTAGCTATTTTCTGCTGCCATTTATTGCCATCGCCTCGGCGCTCATTGCAATTCAATTTCCAACGACCTCTTTCTCATCGTGGATCTATTGGGTCAACGCCGGGCTATTTTTGGTTGTCGCCTTCATCTGCCTGGAAAAGGCTGAGACGGTAGGAATTGCAGAGCACGTTGGGGATGAATGGTTAGCTCGCATAAACGGATGCGCCGTCAACGAGAACACGCCTTCGACTCATCGGCCGGCTGCCCGAACCGAATAAAAGGCACTCTGACCCCGTTCTCCGCTGGCTGGGCTGGCTCCATCAACCAAGCGATGTCCGCTCTATTGGTGCTGGGTTGATAAAGCCAACCCAGCCTACGGCCCTCTGCAGCGGGGCGGTCGCATCGGAGATCTTGAACGAGAGCTCAAGGAGCTTGATCGATCCAGCCTTTATCAGGCAGAGCAGGAATCCGGTGGCACTTGTAGGGATCCTAGCCAGCAGAATCAATCTCTCCCGCTTCAGCATCGCTTTCGGCCTCGGAAATGGAAAAGAACGCGGTCGCATTTGGATCAGCGCTCTGAATAAGAAAACTCCAAACAGTTCGTGAAAGCACGCTATTCGCGTAACGAGCCAGCGCTTCCTTCGCGTCTGCCTCAGTCATCTCCCTCGTCCAGTTCTGCTGCATCTCCGACGAAATCTCGATCAGATCACTTACCGCGCCGCCCAAAGTCAGGGGCAGAACCTCTCTATACAGTGGCATCTCAACGAGCACAGGCTGCTTCCGAACAATCCTAAATCCATTAGCAACATCCAATACCAACACCCCTTTACCCAGTTCACTGGTTTGACGCACTGACTCAAATCTGATCTCAGCGCCCACATCCTTTGCATGATCTCTAGCGCGCGCATACTCTGCATAGGAGTCGTATTCACTGATACCAGCACCAATTATCAGTAAACGACGCACACCCCGATCGATAGCGCCGTGCACATGCTCCCAGATGCGCATATCTGTTGCAGATGATGTCTCAGCGACCGGCTTTCGTACCGCCTTGAGTGTTTCCAGAACTCTCTTGATTTCAAAATCAACGAGAGCTTGCCCAACGTGCGTGCCAGTCACCACGATCGGAATGTCGAGCGCTTCGTCGGAAACAAACCATTCCCTCGGAAGCAGGCGATTCACACCCGCTTGGTGCGTCTCGTCTAGACGGTCATCGACGTCAATTACTCCAGCATCGCGCAACCACTCGTTGTGATGGACTAAGGTTCGCTTAACGTCGTTCATCTGCTGCGACACAAATTCCCCCAATTTCTCAGGAGAGAGCGGCGCCATTGCAACCTGATTTCTTACTATCGCTTGGCGCCGCTCAAGGAGTTCCTGCAATGGATGAACCATTGCCTTGACGGACTGTGCTGTCAGATCAGGTAGCAAATCCACCCAACCATCCTCTGAGCCAACTGCACGCAATAGTGCGCCGAGCGTTTGCTCGTTGGGAATCTCGCGATCATCCATGTGTTTCAATCGCCAGGACTCTCGCGCCAGCGCTACCGCTGCCGCGCGAGTTAGCCATAGATCCATACTCATGAAATGCGCTTGCCCGCGCTCCTTCTGGTCAAGCTCCCACCAACTCCATTTCCAGCGTTCATTGATTTCACTTATGCGAGGGATTGTTTCGAGCAGATCAGAAAACGGAAGCTCCGAATATCGATCTTCAAACAGCCCGCCAAGCACATCACTCACATGCGCTTTATATGCATCATCACCCTCGGCAAGAAATAGCGGGACGGCTAGCGCGCTGATCAGGGTTTCCGCTTGCGCCGACAAACTTTTCTCAAAACTCGGGCTGTATCGGAGAACCTCCGAGATTGTTCGAACAATCATCCGCCGGTCCTTGCTATGCCCGATTGACGCTAGCTTTTTGTCAACTAGCACGAGGATTAGTGCTCTTTGGATAAGAGCAAGCGCCTCAACTCGACGGGTACCAACGAACGCAGGAATTTCTCGGATAACTAGGGCGATGTATTCAGCGCCTGAGGCGTCGGATGGGAGGAATGACCGCAGAAGCTGCGCGAGCAGCCTGATATATGCCGCCGACATTTGATCAAGTTCGGGTTCGCTCAACCACTTAGCCAGCCTGGCACGCAGGAAGTCCGCTAGCTCACGTGCGTAGAGCATTCTGCTGTGCTCAACGCAGCCGATCTGATTACTCACAAATAACGGGATGTCGTACACCCAATCAAACTCATCCAAACCAAACGGATTGTTGGTTCTATGGATATCCTGAACGGAATCAATCAATTGCCCAAGCACATCAAGGCCATAAGCAAGATCATGGGGCCGCTGGTTTGGTATGGCCTCATAGATAACCGTTGCGACATGCCGTTGAATCAACATCGGCATTCTTGTTATGTCATCTACCCACTGGCTCGGCCCGTAAGAGATTGACTCCTCTAATATAGTCTGGAGCCTCTTTACTGCCGCTGGCTCGATCGCCAAGTCCGCTCCAATTGCTGGCGCAGAACTTGTGGATCGCTCGGCCTGCTCCACTCGTTCAACAGAGAAATATCCGCGCTTTCCACGCGGTAAGCGAGCGATTAGAGGCGCCCTCACAGCATATAGCCGGTACCCGAGCTTCTCTGCCTCTGAACGCAGGGTCTCGACACCGCGCTTAGCAACACCCAAAAACTGAGTTGGCCGGAAGGGATCGCCGAGGCGGAGCGTGACCCGTTCGACATGGCCCGATGGGGCACGAGGAATCAACTCTTCCAGGACGTGGTTTAGGGCCTTTAGCTCCGCCGAAGCAGATTCGCGACTTACGTCAAAGTCAACCTTAGCAATAGCGTCAGCAAGGTATTGGCGCGCACTGGCATCAAAGCGCTCTGGTCGCTCGATCAGTTCGAATCCAGACTTAAAAACCCCTAGGGTTCTCAGCAGAACGTAAGCCGTGGCTCCCGCTGCAGCGACAAGCCCCAAGGCAGACGGCGCAGACAGCAATCCCGCGATTGAACCCGCCAGCAATGCGAGCGAGTTCTTTAGGTATTCGGACCATTTAATCTCTAACGCAACAACCGCCCCTCCCGGGGCAATACGTGACGCGGAGCTAATGTTTGTTGTTAGAAGGGTGTAACCAAGAATCGGTGCAACAGCACCAACAGCTGCGTGCACGCTTAGGGTACCAACCCACAACGTATGGATCGTTGCGGCATCAGTGAGAAGAACCAATTTTGGAACACCTAACCAGACAACGGCTGCGGACAACTCATCTTGTAATGCCAGTCCAAGGTGAGTAAGCGCAATGAATGCCGTAGCGCAGACTGCTGTGTACACGGCGAAGTGAAACGGTTTGCTATCCATGCGATTAGTCTTTTGAAGGCCAAAAAAAGCCCCGAACTAGTCGGGGCTGCTGATCAAGCATAAAGTGGATTCGGCTTCTCACTATCAATCTTGTACTGCTTGATAGCCCTGGCCACATCCTTCGCCGACATCTTCCCTTCCGCCGCCAGCGCCGCGATCGCGGCGTGGGCGATGTGGAAGCGGTCGACTTCGAAATGGCGGCGCAGGTTGGCGCGCGTGTCCGAACGGCCGAAGCCGTCGGTGCCGAGCACGGTGTAGCGCATCGGCACGAACTCGCGGATCTGGTCGGCGTAGATGCGGATGTAGTCGGTGGCGGCGATGGCCGGGCCCTGGCGGCCTTCGAGCAGCTCGGTGACGTAGGGCTTGGCCGGAGTCTTGGCTTCCGGGTTCAGGCGATTGGTGCGGGTGGCGTCGTGGCCGTCGCGCGCGAGTTCGTTGAAGCTGGGGCAGGACCAGATGTCGGCGCTGACGCCGAAATCCTTGTCGAGCAGTTCGGCCGCGGCGATGGCTTCGCGCAGGATGGTGCCCGAGCCGAGCAGTTGCACGCGCAGTTCGTTCTTCTTCGGCTTGCCGGCGTCCTGCAGCAGGTACATGCCCTTGATGATCCCCTCGGCGCTGCCTTCGGGCATGTCCGGGTGGGTGTAGTTCTCGTTCATCAGGGTGACGTAGTAGTACTCGTCGCGCTGCTCGGTGAGCATGCGCTGCATGCCGTGCTGCATGATCGTGACGACTTCGAAACTGAAGGTCGGGTCGTAGCTGCGGCAGTTGGGGATCAGGCCGGCCTGGACCATGCCGTGGCCGTCTTCGTGCTGCAGGCCTTCGCCGTTGAGCGTGGTGCGGCCGGCGGTGGCGCCGAGCAGGAAGCCGCGCGCGCGCATGTCCGCCGCCTGCCAGGCGCTGTCGCCGATGCGCTGGAAGCCGAACATCGAGTAATAGATGTAGAACGGCAGCATCTGCAGGTTGTTGGTGCTGTAGCTGGTCGCGCAGGCCAGCCACGAGGAGAACGCACCGGCTTCGGTGATGCCTTCTTCCAGCACTTGTCCCGCGGAATCCTCGCGGTAGTACATCAGCTGGTCGCGGTCGACCGGCTTGTACTTCTGGCCCTGCGGGGCGTAGATGCCGAGCTGGCGGAACAGGCCTTCCATGCCGAAGGTGCGCGCCTCGTCGGCGACGATCGGCACGCAGCGCGGGCCGACGGCCTTGTCGCGCAGGGTGATGTTGAGCATCTGCACGAACGCCATGGTCGTGCTGATCTCGCGGTCGCCGGTGGTCTTGAGCAGACGGTCGTAGGCTTCGAGCTTGGGGACTTCGAGCGATTCGGTGGACTTGCGGCGGCGCTGCGGCAGGTAACCGCCGAGGGCCTTGCGGCGCTCGTGCATGTATTCGACTTCCGGCGAGTCCTTGCCGGGGTGGTAGAACGGCACCTGGTGGTCGGTGAGCTGCGCGTCGGTGACCGGGATGTTGAAGCGGTCGCGGAACAGGCGGACGGCTTCGTCGTCCATCTTCTTGGTGCCGTGGGTCGGGTTGAGCGACTCGCCCGAGGCGCCCATGCCGTAGCCCTTCACCGTCTTGGCGAGGATCACGGTCGGCATGCCCGTGGTCTTCACGGCCTGGTCGTAGGCGGCGTAGACCTTGTGCGGATCGTGGCCGCCGCGGTTGAGGCGCCAGATGTCGTCGTCGGACATGTTGGCGACCATCGCGGCGGTCTCGGGGTACTTGCCGAAGAAGTTGTCGCGCGTGTACTTGCCGCCGAAGGCCTTGCAGTTCTGGTATTCGCCGTCGACGGTTTCCATCATCAGCTTGCGCAGCACGCCCTGGGTGTCGCGCGCGAGCAGCGGATCCCAGTAGCTGCCCCAGATGGTCTTGATCACGTTCCAGCCGGCGCCGCGGAACTGGCCTTCGAGTTCCTGGATGATCTTGCCGTTGCCGCGCACCGGGCCGTCGAGGCGCTGCAGGTTGCAGTTGACGACGAAGACCAGGTTGTCGAGGCCTTCGCGGCCGGCTACGGAGATCGCGCCGAGGGATTCGGGTTCGTCGGTTTCGCCATCGCCGAGGAAGGCCCAGACCTTGCGGTCGGACTTGGGCATCAGGCCGCGGCCTTCCAGGTACTTCCAGTTGCGCGCCTGGTAGATCGCGGAGATCGGGCCCAGGCCCATCGACACCGTGGGCACCTGCCAGTAGTCGGGCATCAGCCACGGATGCGGGTAGGAACTGACGCCGCGGCCGTCGACTTCCATGCGGAAGTGGTCGAGCTGGGATTCGCTGATGCGGCCTTCGAGGAAGGAGCGCGCGTAGATGCCGGGCGAGCTGTGGCCCTGCACGCCGATGACGTCGCCGGGGTGGTCGCCTTCGGGGCCGCGCCAGAAGTGGTTGAAGCCGACGTCATAGAGCGTGGCCGCCGACGCGAACGAGGCGATGTGGCCGCCGAGGTCTCCGGGCTTGCGGTTGGCGCGTACCACCATCGCCATCGCGTTCCAGCGGATCAGCGAGCGGATGCGCCACTCCATCGCGGCGTCGCCGGGCGACTTGGCCTCCAGGTGCGCGGGGATGGTGTTGATGTATTCGGTGGTGGGCTGGAACGGCAGGTGCGCGCCGGCGCGGCGGGCGACTTCGACCATGCCTTCGAGCAGCTGGTGGGCGCGCGGGTTGCCTTCGCGGTCGATCACCGCCTGCAGCGATTCGACCCATTCGCGGGTCTCGGTGGGATCGGGATCGTTTGCGAGCAGCTCGTTCAGCCAGTTCATCGTGGGGGCTCCGCGCAGCGCGCCGGCTACGCTGTGGGTCTTTGGATTAGAGCCGCGATTCTAACAGGCGGACGGATTCGGCCGACCCGACCGAGGTCAAGCGGCCGGTGCGAATACGTTTCCAGCGCGCGGCGCGATGCGGCACGCAGTGGTTGCGGCCATGCCGGTGCGCCCCCTCACGTGGCGGCAACCACCGTGGCGGGATCATGCCGGACCGCCCCGCCGGCGGCGCGGTGACATGCCGCGCGACCAGGAAGAAAGGAGGAATGCAAATCAGGGCAAGCCAATGGCGAACGCGCGTCGAGCCAGGAGCCACGCGCGTCGAGTCAGGAGCAATGCCCCTGGCACGTGCACTGCTGGGCCTTGGCCTCGGCTGGCTGATGGTCGGCATGGCGATCATGCCGAGCAACGCCTCGCTCGGGCCGGGCCAGGCCTTCATGGCCAGCCTGATCGTGCTGCTGTTCCTGCCCGCCTACTACGTCGCCTTCGCGCAGCAGGCGCGTGTGTGGCGACAGCTGTGGCCGCTGCCTGCGTTCCGCGTGTTCCTGGCGCTGCTGGCCTGGGCGGCCCTGTCACTGTGTTGGGCCACGCTGGAGAAACCGTTCGATGGCCTGGCGGCGCTGCTGAGCGTGCTCGCATTCGTACTGGGCTGGCACGCATTTGCGGCCAATGACGCGGATCGGATCCGCTCGCTGCTACTGGCCACGGGGCTGGGGCTGTCGCTGTGCGCGCTGGGCTTCACCATCCGATACGTGGTCGCGCCAATGCCGGACGGGCGCATCATCGGGTTTGGCATCATCGCCACGGCCAACTACGCCGCCATGCTGATGGGCGCAGTGGCGCTGTGGTTGAGCCAGCTGGACATTCCCGAGCGCGGCTGGTCGGTATTGCGCTGGGTGGCGGTCGGCTTCCCGCTGGTATTCATTGCCCTGACCCAGAGCCGCGGCACATGGCTGGCGCTGGGTGCCTGCGTCCTGCTGATGCCGCTGTGGCGGCCGGAACGGACGGTCCGCTGGCTGGCGCTGGGCATCCTGGCGGTGGCCATCGTGGCGCTGGTGGCCGCCGCGGCAGGCTGGACCGTGCTGCTGGAGCGGGGCACGTCGCTGCGCCCGGACCTCTTCGCCCAGGCGGGGCAGCTGGTCGCCGCGCATCCGGTCGGGGGTCTGGGCCTGGGCGAACCCTTCACCCTATGGGTGGAGGGCCAGCCCTATGTGCATACCCACAACGTCTTGACCCAGGTGGCCGTGGAACTGGGGCTACCGGGTCTGCTGCTCGCCGTGGCCGTGTGGCTGCCGGTGGCGTGGCAGGGCTGGCGGCACCGCGGCAGCCCGCAGGGTCGCATCGTGCTGGCGCTGTGGACGTATGCCACGATCGCGCTGCAAATCGACATGCCGCAGGTGCTGGGCAGCGCACGCCCGAACTGGCTGCTGGTCTGGCTGCCGTTCGCGATGGCGCTGGGCCTGGCCGCGAATGGGAAGTCGGGCGGACAAACGCGCTCGTTGAAAACCGAGTAGCCGGCCAACACGCGGTGAGGACGGAGTGTTCTGTGAACGGCGGCGCGGGTCGGGAGTGCAAGCCTTTCGGCCAAACGCTGCAAGGGGCATGATGCGCCCCGTCAAGTGCCAGATGGCGCTCACCCCCCCGTAACGGACTCCGATGCAAAAGATCCTGGTCACCGGCGGTGCCGGCTTCCTCGGCTCGCACCTGTGCGAGCGCCTGCTGCGCGACGGCCACGACGTGCTGTGCGTTGACAACTTCTATACCGGCGGCAAGCAGAACATCGCCCACCTGCTGGGCAATCCCTACTTCGAACTGATGCGGCATGACGTCACCTTCCCGCTGTACGTGGAGGTCGACCGGATCTACAACCTCGCCTGCCCCGCGTCGCCGATCCACTACCAGTTCGATCCGGTGCAGACGACCAAGACCAGCGTGCACGGCGCGATCAACATGCTCGGGCTGGCCAAGCGCCTGAAGGCGCGGATCCTGCAGGCCTCGACCAGCGAGGTGTACGGCGACCCGGAGATCCACCCGCAGACGGAGGACTACTGGGGCCGTGTGAATCCGGTTGGCATCCGCGCCTGCTACGACGAGGGCAAGCGCTGCGCCGAGACCCTGTTCTTCGACTACTACCGCCAGCACAACCTCGACATCAAGGTCGTGCGCATCTTCAACACCTACGGCCCGCGCATGCATCCCAACGACGGCCGCGTGGTGAGCAACTTCATCGTGCAGGCGCTCAGGGGCGAGGACATCACGATCTACGGCGACGGCCAGCAGACGCGCAGCTTCTGCTACGTCGACGACATGATCGAGGGGTTCGTGCGGATGATGGACACCGAGCGTGGCTTCACCGGGCCGATCAACGTCGGCAACCCGTGCGAATTCACCATGTTGCAGCTCGCCGAGGAAGTCCTGAAGCAGGTGGGCGGGCGCTCGAAGCTGGCGTTCAAGGCACTGCCGGCGGACGACCCGAAGCAGCGCCAGCCCGACATCGCGATGGCGCGCGACAAGCTCGGCTGGGAGCCGACGGTGCAGCTGGAAGACGGGCTGCGCGAAACGATCGCCTACTTTAAGCGGACGCTGATGGTGGCCGCATGAGCACCTCCTTCTCCGTCATCGTCACCAGTTACAACTACAAGGCCTTCGTCGAGGAGGCCATCGAAAGCGCGCTGGCGCAGACGCGCGCGCCGGCGCAGGTCATCGTGGTGGACGACGGCTCCACCGATGGCAGCGTCGAACTGCTCGGGGAACGCTACGGCCACGATCCGCGCGTCACGCTGCTGTGCGGCGAGAACGGCGGGCAGCTGGTGGCGTTCCAGCGCGGGGTGGCGGCGGCAACGGGCGACGTGCTGTGTTTCCTCGATGCCGACGACCGCTGGACGCCGGATTACCTGCAGCAGGTCGGTGCGATCTACGACGTGCGGCGTGATGTCGGTTTCGTGTTCAGCGACATCTGCCTGTTCGGCAACGAACAGCGCACGGTGGGCTATGCGGACCGACCCATGGACCTGGGCCACACCGCCATCTGCACCTACGTGCTCACGTATTGGTACGGGGCGCCGACCTCGGCCCTGTCGCTGCGCGCGGACTTCGCGCGGCGCTGCCTGGAGCTGCCGGCGGACTACACGCGGACGTGGCGGCTGTCGGCCGACAACTGCCTGGTCTATGGCGCCAGCGTGCTGGGCGCGCGCAAGTACTACCTGCCGACCGGCAGCGTGGGCTATCGCATCCATGGCAACAACGGCTGGTGGTCGAACCGCACGCCGACGGCGAACTACCTTAATCGCTTGCATTCGCGCGCGCTGGTCGGGCATTACGCGCGCGCGGCCGGCCTGGACGATTCCTGCCTGGAGCTGGCCAAGCTGGAATACCGGACCAAGCCGGATCCGTCGTGGGCGGAGAAGAAGCGCTACGCCTCGCTCGCGCTGCGCGGCGCGGCGCCGTGGTGGAAGCGGTATGAGCGCGCACTGAGCGTCCTGACCGACCGCAAGTAAGGGTCGTGGCACGAATCCCCCGCGGCCCGACAGGTACTCCGGAATGAAACTGCTGTACACCAACTTCCACGACGGCGATGGCGGTGGCCATACCACCTACATCGTCACCTTGGCGCGTGCGCTGGCGACCCGGCATGAGGTGCATGTCGCGGCGCCGGCCAGCAGCCGCCTGCTGCGCGAGGCGCGAAGCCTGACCGGCGTCCACGTGGCGGCGCAGGAATTCCCGAATGGCCTGAAGCAGCTGCGTTCGCGGCGGCGCGCGCGCCGCGCGCTGGCGGCGTTGCTGCGCGCGCACGACTTCGACGTGGTCCACGTCAACGGTTCGGCCGACCACCGGCTGGTGCTGGCGGCCATGCGCGGGCTGCGCCGGCGGCCACGGATCGTGCTGACCAAGCACAACTCCAAGCCGATTGCCGGCCTTGGCCAGCACTTGCGCGCCCGCGCGACGGACCAGGTGATCGCGGTGTGCGACTACACGCTACGCGAGTTGCAGCAGTCAGCCTATCGACGCTGCCCTCTCGAAACGGTGCACAACGGCATCGACATCGCGCACTACACGCCATGGCCGGACGATGCGGCCAGCGCGGAACGGCAGCGCTGGGTCGGTGATGCGCCCGCCCTGCTGATCGGCAGCATTGCGGGCACGGCCCTCTACAAGGGGTGGATGGACCTGGTGGAGGCGCTGCCGTTGCTGCCGGCGCCGCTGCGCGAGAGCGTGCACGTGCTGGTGGCGGGCAAGCCGCCGGCCGTGGAGCAGCGCCAACGCATTGCCGCGTTGGGCCTGGCGGACCGCGTGCACTTCCCGGGAATGCTGGCCGATGTGAGGCCGCTGGTCGCGGCGTTGGACGCCGGCTTCGTCCTGTCGCACGACGTGGAAACGATCTCCTTCGCATGTCGCGAGATGATGGCGATGGGCAAGCCGGTGCTGCTCACGGACTACGCGGGCCTGCCGGAGAACGTCGTGCCCGGGCGCGAGGGCTGGGTCGTGCCGGTGCGCGACCAGGCGGCGCTGGTGCAGGCCCTGCAACGCATGCTGGAACAGCGCGAGCGGCTGCCGACGATGGGGGCGGCCGCGCGGGCGCGGGCTGTCGCCGAATTCGGCGTGGAACCCTTCATTGCCAAGACCGAAGGGATTTATCGGCGACTGTTCCAGGCTGGGCGGGCGCCTGTTGCGGGATGAAGGCAGGGCCTTCGTGCCCCTTCCTGGCGCCGTCGCGCCCCCTCCCCGGCCCTCCCCCGCGTTGCGGGGGACGGGTGTCAGGCTCCTTCCCCCGCGTGCGGGTTGGGATGGGGGTGCGGACGCCGGAATTGCAGGCCATGGTCAGCGGCGAAACGCGCGCAGGCCTCGCGCATCCGCTCCAGCTGGCGGGCGCGGGCGGCGGGGTCACTGAGGACGAAGGCGCCGGTCTCGCTGGCAATTTTGATCAGGTCCTGGCGCACGCGTTCGACGTCGGACGCCGTCGCGGCGCGCACGGGGCGCAGGTGGTTGCGTTCGTCGCGGCTGCCGGCGAAACGGGCGAGGCGGTTGCCGATGGCCTTGCCGGTCGACAATTTGCGCTTGAGTTCGACGTGCGCCTCGACGGTGTTGAGCTTCATGCCAAGAGTGTCGAGCCAGTCCTGCCACTTGAAGTTGTTGAAGCGGCGCGCCAGCACCAGTGCGCGCCACGGTACGCCGAGGGTGTCGGCAAAGATCGCTCCGTGCAGGGATTCGGTGAGCACGCGCTCGCAACTGGCGATGGCGTCGGCGACGGCCTGCGGCGACTGGCGCGGATCGATGGGGTAAAGCCCTGCTTCGCGCGCGAGCGCGTCCCAGTCCCAGCTGTCATGGCTCTTGTGGTGCGGGACGAGGCCGATGCGGCCGCTCACGGGTGATGGTGTGCGATGCAGCGGCGGCCACAGCACCGCGGCATCGCCGAGGCCGAGCGCGGGATCGAGATGGCACTTGGCCGCGGTGCCCGGACCGCGCACCCAGTACACGCGCCAGTCGCTGCCGAGCTGCGGCGTGCCGCGATAGCCACAACCGGAACCGAGCACGACCTTGGGGCCGTCCGGCTGGGTGCCGCCGAGGATGGTGCCGATGCCGTAGAGCCAGGTGTCGGGATGTTGCGCTTCGAGGTCCGGGAACAGGGCGGGCCACAGTTCCAGGTTGAGGTCATCGCCGAAATTGCCCTGCGGCAGCTTGCAGTACTTAAGGCGCATCCCCTGCTTCTCCGTATTCGGCTTGTCCCATGGGCATCGCATCGCGTCGCGACGCGATGCCCGTGGCGTGCCCGCTTACTTCCGTGCCGCGCGGATCTGCGCATCCACCGCGGCGATCGCGGTCATGTTGACTACGCGGCGCGGGGTCGAAGCCGGCGTGAGGATGTGCGCGGGCTTGTCCAGGCCCATCAGGATCGGGCCGATAGCGACGCCGTCGGTCATCACCCGCACCATGTTGTAGGTGATGTTGGCGGCGTCGAGGTTGGGCATCACGAACAGGTTGGCGCGGCCCTTGAGCGTGGAGTTGGGGAAGATGCGGTGGCGCAGCTCTTCGTCCCACGCGGTGTCGGCCATCATCTCGCCGTCGACCTCGAGCTTGGGCACTCGCTCGCGGATGATCTGGTACGCCTTGCGCATCTTCGCCGCGGAGGCATCGTCGTGGCTGCCGAAGTTGGAATGCGACAGCAGCGCGACCTTGGGCTCGATGCCGAACAGCTTCATGCGGTAGGTCGCCTGCAGCGTGGCCTGGGCGATCTGTTCGGCGCTCGGGTCGAACTGCACGTGGGTGTCGAGGAAGAACCACACACCCTGGTCGTTGATCACGCCGGTCATCGCGGCGGTGCCGGTGACGCCCTGCTCGAAGTCGAACACGCTGCGCATGTAGCCGAGCTTCTTGTGGAAGCGGCCGACCAGGCCGGAGATCATCGCGTCGGCTTCGCCACGCTCCACCATCAGCGCGGCGATCAGGGTGGGACGCGAGCGCAGCAGGTTCTTCGCCGCCGCCGGGGTGACGCCGCGACGCTCGGTCAACGCGTGGTACTGCTGCCAGTAGGAGTCGAAGCGCGGATCGGAATTGATGTTGGTGAGTTCGAAATCCTCGCCCGCCTTCATGCGCAGGCCCAGGCGCGCGATGCGCGCCTCGATCACCTCGGGGCGGCCGATCAGGATCGGATGGGCGAGTTCCTCGTCGATCACCGTCTGCACGGCGCGCAGCACGGTCTCTTCCTCGCCTTCGGCGTAGACCACGCGCTTCTTGTCGGTGCGGGCACGGTCGTACACCGGCTTCATCAGCAGGCCGGTGCGGTAGATGAACTGGGCGAGCTTCTCCTCGTACGCCTTCATGTCGAGGATCGGGCGCGTGGCCATGCCCGAATCCATCGCCGCGCGCGCCACGGCCGGCGCCAGCATCACCAGCAGGCGCGGGTCGAACGGGCGCGGGATCAGGTAGTCGGGGCCGAACTTCGGGATATCGCCGCCGTAGGCACCGGCCAGGTCGGACGATTCCATGCGCGCGATCTGGGCGATGGCGCGCACGCAGGCGAGCTTCATCGACTCGTTGATCTCGGTCGCGCCGACGTCGAGCGCGCCGCGGAAGATGTACGGGAAGCACAGCGCGTTGTTGACCTGGTTCGGGTAGTCCGAACGGCCGGTGGCGATGATGCAATCCGGGCGCACCTTCTTCGCGTCTTCCGGGAGGATTTCCGGATAGGGATTGGCGAGGGCGAGGATGATCGGCTTGTCCGCCATCGTCGCCACCATCTCCGGCTTGAGCACGCCGCCGGCGGAGAGGCCGAGGAAGAGGTCGGCGCCGTGCATGATGTCGGCGAGCGTGCGCTTGTCGGTGTCGCGGGCGTAACGCTGCTTGTCCGGGTCCATGTGGCCGCGGCCGGTGTAGAGCACGCCATCGCGATCCACCGCGAGGATGTTCTCCGGCTTCATGCCCAGCGCCACGAGCATGTCGAGGCAGGCGATGCCGGCGGCGCCGGCGCCGGAAGTGGCGAGCTTCACCTCGCCGATCTTCTTGCCGGTGACTTCCAGCGCGTTGAGCACGGCGGCGCCGACGATGATCGCGGTGCCATGCTGGTCATCGTGGAACACCGGGATGTTCATGCGCTCGCGCAGCTTGCGCTCGACGATGAAGCACTCCGGCGCCTTGATGTCCTCGAGGTTGATGCCGCCGAAGGTGGGTTCGAGCGCGGCGATGATGTCGACGAGCTTGTCCGGGTCCTTCTCGTCGACCTCGATGTCGAACACGTCGATGCCGGCGAACTTCTGGAACAGCACGCCCTTGCCCTCCATTACCGGCTTGCCGGCAAGGGGGCCGATGTCGCCCAGTCCGAGCACGGCGGTGCCGTTGGAGATCACCGCGACCAGGTTGCCGCGCGCGGTGTAGTCGCTGGCGAGCCGGGGATCGCGGGCGATCTCCTCACATGCGTAGGCGACGCCGGGCGAGTACGCCAGGGCGAGGTCGCGCTGGGTCACCATCGGCTTGGTCGCGGTGACCTTGATCTTGCCGCGTGGTTCCACGCGGTGGTAGTCGAGGGCGGCTTGTTTCAGGTCGTCGGACATCGCGGGCTTGAATTCGGCGGGGCTCGGGATTGTAGCCTGCCCCCTGCGGCGGGTTTTGTCGCGGAAATCGCGGAATCCGGCCCGGGCGCCGGCTTCAGACGTCGAGGTCGAAGAAGTCGCCACCCTTCGCCACCGCATCGAGGCGGATGCGGTTGGCGAACAGCGAGAAGGCGAGCATGCCGGCCAGGCCATTGGCCCGCACGATCCATTGGGGCATCCAGCGCGGCGGCACCAGTACGCCCTGGTCGAACAGGGGCTCCAGCCGCTGCACGTCGCCCAGGGTCATCTTGCCGGCGAACAGGCGCCGGCACAGCAGCAACTTGCCGTGGCTCATGGCCCAGCGGAAGAAGGTGTGCACGCTGATCAGGCCGCGCAGGTACACGGTGTCCTTGGTGAAGGCGGAGCCGCCGGTGGGCGGCACGCCGCGGAACACACGCTGGGCCGAGGTGAAGCTGTCGGCGTCGCTCTGGCCGGCGGCGCGGAAGTAATGGAACACTTCCAGGAAGTCGGCGCCGTCCAGGGCCATCGCCACCGCCTCGATGCGCAGGCTGATGCGCTTCATGCGCTCGATGTCGATCGAGCCGGTGATCTGTTCGGCGAACACGGCCAGGCCTTCCTGGGTCGCCGTGGTGCGCGGCGAGGACAGCGCCAGGCTCTGCAGGTGCGGCTGCTCGCGGCCGTTGAGCGCGGTGAGCGAGTGCACGAAGGCCTCGTGCTCGATCAGCTGGTGGCGGTCGTAGTCGCTGAAGGCGGCGCCGTGGCGCAGGCGGATGCGGGTGGCGCCGGCGGCGGCCTTGGCGATGAGGTCGGGATCGAGCACGACTTCGATCACGCGCTGGTTGAAGAAATCATCGAGCGCGGATTGCAGTTGCAGTTGCAGCGCGGTGGCGGAGATCGACACGCATTCGGCGGGCGAGAGCAGTTCGCGGTCGAGCTCGTCGGCGATGTCGATGAAGTGGCGCGCGGCCTCGCGCGTGGTCGGGCCCTTGCCGGGCAGGATCTCGTCGGGGCGGCCGAACAGCTCGATCGACAGGCCGGAGACCGCGTGGGTGCCCAGCACTTCCAGCAGGCCGGCGGCGACCGACCAGCTGCGCGCGGATTCGCAGAGGTAGCGGCCGATCGGATGGTCGTGATCGGCCTCGTTGGCGATCGCGTCGAGTTCGCGCCGCTCTTCGTGGAAGTCGTACTCGGGGTATTCGATCACCGGCATCGGGTAGCGGCCCTGCGCGGCTTCGTCGAGGAACGACTTCTGCACGCTGGCGGGCCAGCTCACCTGCGAGAGCAGGCGGATGCCCTTGGCAGCCTTGACCATGCGCGCATCGAGCGCGGAATGGTGGGCGACATCGGGGCTGAGTTCAGTCATGGCTTTGACTCCCCCACCCCAGCCCTCGCCCGCTGCGCGGGGGAGGGGGCGGGGTACGGCGGGGGCGGAGTTCAGCGGCGCCCATATTTCTCGTCCGGGCGCTTGTTCGGCGTCTTGCCCGGGGCCTTGTCGTCGGCCTTCTGCGCGCGGCGGTTGGCGGCCTTGCTCGCGGCGGCGGCGACTTCATCGCTGAGCTTGAGGAAGTTGGCGAAGCGCTGCGGGTCGAGCTTGCCGGCCTCGATTGCGGCGCGGACCGCGCAGCCGGGTTCGCGCTGGTGCTTGCAGTCGCGGAAGCGGCATTGTTCGGCCAGCGCCTCGACGTCGCTGAAGTTCTCGGCGACGTCTTCCTCGCCGGTCGGCTTGAGTTCGCGCATGCCCGGCGTGTCGATCAGGCAGGCACCGGTCGGCAGCGGGATCAGCGCACGGTAGGTGGTGGTGTGGCGGCCGCGCGAGTCGCTTTCGCGTACCTCGGCGGTCTTCATCCTCTCCACGCCGAGCAGGGTATTGGTGAGCGTGGACTTGCCCGCGCCCGAGGAACCCACCAGCACCGCGGTGCGGCCCGGCTGTAACCAGGCGTGCAGGGCGGCGACGCTGGCTGCGTCCTTGGCATTGACCGCGCGCACGGCGACGTCCTGCGCGGCGAGCTCGAGCACGGACACGGCGGCGGCGCTGTCGGTATCGGCGATGTCGGACTTGGTCAGCACGACCACCGGCTCGGCACCGCCGCCGCGCACCAGCAGCAGGTAGCGCTCGATGCGGCGCGGGTTGAAGTCGGCGTCGAGGCCGCAGACGACGAAGACGGTGTCGACGTTGGCGGCGATGAGCTGCTGCTTGTAGTGCTCGCCGGCGGCGGCGCGCTTGATCGCGGTGCGGCGTGGCAGCAGCTCGACGATCTTCGAATGCTTGATGGAACTGCCTTCGATCAGCACCCAGTCGCCCACGGCCGGGCGTTCTTCCGGGGCGCTGGCGCCCTTGCGGTAGGTGGCCGGGCGCAGCCATTCAGGCAGGGATTCGACCGAAAAGCTGTGCTCGGGCCCATCGGCCACGATATATCCGCTGCGGTGCTGCTCGACCACGCGGGCCGGGCGGGCATGGGGGCGCAGGACCATGGCCTCGCGCCAGGCGGGCTCGACGGGCAGGCCGTCGTCGGCCAAGGGCCAGCCAATGGCCTGCAGGTCGGCGAGGCCGGGGGTCGCCGTCTCGATGCTCGACGTGCTCAAACTGGGACGCGGATGGAGGGCATGGCCCGATTCTAGCCGCCGCGCTGGCGGGAAAGGCCCGGCAGGCCCTTTTGGCCTGTGATGCCGCGCCCATTGCGCTGAACCCGTGCCGCTGAAGCGGCGGGACATTTCCGCTAGTCTGGCCCGCCCAGCCGAAATCGTTGCGCCGATGTCCCTGCCCCCCGTGAAGACCCGCGAACGCCTGTCCGAAGTCCGTTATGAAATCCGCGGGGAACTGGCCCGCCGCGCCCGCGAGCTGGAAGCCCAGGGCCGCAAGCAGATCAAGCTCAACATCGGCAATCCGGGGGCGTTCGGGTTCCGCGCACCGGAACACCTGCAGCGCGCGATCGCCGAGCGCATCGAGCAGACCGATCCCTACACCCACCAGCAGGGTCTGCCGGCCGCGCGCGAGGCCATCGCTGCCTTCCACCGCCAGCGCGGCACGCCCAATGCATCGCCCGAGCGGGTGTTCGTCGGCAACGGCGTCAGCGAACTCATCGACCTGTCGCTGCGCGCGCTGCTCAATCCCGGCGACGAGGTGCTGCTGCCCTCGCCCGACTACCCGCTGTGGTCGGCCGCGACCATCCTCAACGACGGCCGCCCGGTCTACTACCAGTGCAAGCCGGAGAACGGCTTCCTGCCGAGCGCCGAGGAAATCGAGTCGCTGGTGTCGCCGCGCACCCGCGCGATCGTGCTGATCAATCCGAACAACCCGACCGGCGCCGCCTACCCGCGCGAGCTGCTGGAGAAGATCGTCGCGGTCGCCCAGCGCCACAAGCTGCTGTTGATGAGCGACGAGATCTACGACTCGATCCTGTACGACGAGGCGACCTTTACTCCGGTGGCACCGCTGGCCGGCGACCTGCCGTGCCTGTCGTTCGGCGGCCTGTCCAAGGTGCATCGCGCCTGCGGCTGGCGCGTGGGCTGGGCGGTGCTCAGCGGCGATCCGCTCGCCAGCGGCGACCTGCACCACGCGATGGACCTGCTCGGCGCGCTGCGCCTGTGCGCCAACGTGCCCGGACAGTTCGCGATCGAAGCCGCGCTGCACGGCGAAGACACCATCGCGCCGCTGTGCGCGCCGGGCGGGCGCCTGTACGAAGCACGCCGCGCGGTGAGCGAAAGCGTCGCCGCGAGCCAGCACCTGGAACTGGTCGCCCCCGCGGGCGCGCTGTACGCCTTCCCGGCGGTGACCGGCGATGCGGCGATCGGCTTCGACGATCACCGCTTCGCCCTGGAACTGCTGGAAACCGAAGACGTGCTGGTGGTGCCGGGTTCGAGCTTCAACGTGCCCTACCGCAACCACTTCCGCGTCACGCTGCTGCCGCAGCCCGACGACCTGCGCGAGGTGTTCCGCCGCATCGAGCGCGTGCTGGACCGCTATGCCGTGCAGAACCGGGCGAAGCGCACTGCGGTCGCGTAAGGCGGCGTAGGCCCGCCCCTCCCTCTCTCGCTTGCGGGAGGGGACAGCGGTGCGCAGCGACGCAGGGTGAGGGTCGTGCGGCGACGATCCCCGGAGAAGCCCCCCGCCCTGCCTCGACGGCTTGCCGACCGTAGAAGGCACCCTCCGCCGCCGACGCTCCGCGCACGGCACCTTGATCCGGCACCCGCATAGAATGCCGCCATGGACGCAGCCAACAACGGCAACACCCTGAGCTACCTCGCCCTCGGCGACAGCTACACCATCGGTGAGAGCGTCCCGGAAGACGGTCGCTGGCCGGTGCAACTGGCACGCGCGCTGCGGGACGAGGGCGTCACCCTGTCCGATCCGCGCATCATCGCCGCGACCGGCTGGACCACCGACGAACTGGAATGGGGCATCGATTCGGTCCCGGACCTGGGAAAGTTCGATTTCGTCTCGCTGCTGATCGGCGTCAACAACCAGTACCGCAACCGTAGCGCGGTGGCCTACGGCGGCGAATTCCACACGCTGCTGCAGCGCGCGATCCGGCATGCGAACGGCCGCGCCGGACGAGTGCTGGTGCTGTCGATCCCCGATTGGGGCGTGACCCCGTTCGCCGCCAACGACCAGCGCGATGCGGCCACCATCGGTAGCGAGATCGATGCGTTCAACGTCGCCGCGCGCAGGATGTGCGAGAAGGAAGGCGTGGCGTTCGTCGACATCACGCCGGTGTCGCGCGAACACGGCGCGAAAGCCGAGATGCTGGCCGCAGACGGCCTGCACCCGTCCGCTGCGATGTACACGTTGTGGACGCAGGCGGCGCTGCCGGTCGCGCGCACGTTGCTGGCGAAATGAGCGACGCGTCCGGCGCCATGCAGCCGCTGCCGGGCGGACAGGTGCGCACGATCGCGGACGCCTATCGGCCCGGACACGTGCTGGGCAATTACTGGGACTATTGCTACACCCGCGCCAAGCTCGGCAGCGATCCGCTGTATCCGGGCGTGTGCGAAGCGTTGCGCGATACGAGCGCGCCGCTGCTCGACCTGGGCTGCGGGCTGGGCCTGCTCGCGCATGCGTTGCGGGCACAGGGCATCGCCCTTCCGTATCGCGGCGTCGACAACGACGACGGCAAGATCGCACGGGCACGACGCTCGGCGTCGCGGGCGGGGTTGCCCGACGTCGACTTCGCCACGATCGACCTGGCGCGTGAGTATCCCGCGCATCGCGGCAGCGTCGCCCTGCTCGACGTGCTGCAGTTCATTGCGCCCGACGCGCAGGCGCGCGCACTCGATGCCGCGGTCGCGATGCTGGTACCGGGCGCGAAGCTGGTGATACGCACAGGACTCGCTGATGGCAGCAAGCGCGCGCAGGTCACGCGCGCCGTCGATGTGTTCTCGCGCGTGCTGGGCTGGATGAATGCCGGGCCGTCGCGCTATCCCGACGCCGATGACCTGCGCACGCGCTTCGCCGCGGCGGGACTGCAGGTCGAGTTCACGCCGCTGTACGGCAACACGCCGTTCAACAACTGGCGGGTCGTGGCGACGAAGTAAGGTTTCCCGGGCTGCGCCGGGAAACCTCAAAATTTGCTGCGCACCCTGCGCTTCCACACCCCCATTCGCGCCAGCGGCGCGAATCGCCCCCTGGCTCAGGGGGCTTTGCAAAACAGCGCGGGTGCGGCCTCCGCCGTTTCGAGGTCTTCCGGCAGCACGGTGCCGTAGCCCAGTGCCTCCAGGCGCTGCACCAGCAGGGTCATCGCTTCCAGGTTGCGGCCGTGCGGGGATCCCTCGTGCGCCAGCACGATCGCGCCCGGCGCCAGCCCACGCTCGATGCGGGCGACCACCGCGCGCGGATCCGATGCGATCGCGTCGAAACCGCGCGCGCACCAGGCAACGCGTGCGAGGCCGTGTTCGCGCAGGGGCGCGGCCACGAACGGGTTGGCCAGGCCGACCACGGCGCGGAACCAGCGCGGCGCGGTGCCGGTGATGGCCGCCAGCGTGGACTGGTTGCGCGCGATCTCCTGGCGCAGTTGCCGTGGCCCCAGCGCCCAGAACCACGCCTGCGGATGGGTCTGGCTGTGGTTGCCGAGCGTGTGGCCTCGCCGCACGATCTCGCGGATCAGTTCGGGCCGCCGTGCGGCGCGATCGCCGATGACGAAGAAGGTGGCGCGCATCCCGTGGCGGTCCAGCAGGTCGAGGATTGCCAGGGTGTCGTCCGAAGGGCCGTCGTCGATGGTCAGCCACACCTGCCTGGCGTCGGTCGGCAGGCGCCGCAGCACCGGGCTGAATACGCGCGAATCAGGCTTCAGCGTGCCCCACCACACCGGCACGTGCGACAACAGCATCGCCGGCAGGCCCCAGTGCCAGCCCCAACGCCACCAGACCAGTACCACCACCAGCTGCGACAGAGACAGCCAGGTGATCCACGCATGCGGATGGCGTGGCGGGCGATGCAGGGGCGCGGGCATGGCCGCGATGATGCGGCCCGCGACTGCCCCCACGCAACGCGACACGGTTGCCGGGCGCCCGCGGGTGGCATGCAA
The DNA here is from genome assembly GCA_031457065.1 of Agrilutibacter niabensis. Lineage (GTDB taxonomy): Bacteria > Pseudomonadota > Gammaproteobacteria > Xanthomonadales > Xanthomonadaceae > Agrilutibacter > Agrilutibacter niabensis_A. The sequence goes on along the minus strand of JAVDVW010000002.1, from coordinate 963,884 downwards.
CGTTCCGGCGCGTCCGGCGAATTCAGCTGAAAGCGGCGGCCGTGGCGCGTAAAATTGCGCATCCCCGTTCCGGAATCCCCCATGTCCCTCGATCCCATGCTGCGTTCGCGCATCGAAACCCTGTTGCAGGCGAACCGCATCGTGCTGTTCATGAAGGGCAACCCGCATGCGCCGCAGTGCGGCTTCTCGGCCAAGGCGGTGGCGGCGCTGTCGGCGCTCGACGTCGACTACGCCCACGTCGACGTGCTGTCCGATCCCGAGATCCGCGAAGGCATCAAGCAGTACGGCGACTGGCCGACGATCCCGCAGCTCTACGTCGGCGGCGACCTCGTCGGCGGCAGCGACATCGTCGAGCAGATGGTGAACTCCGGGGAACTGCATGCCCTGCTCGGCCTGCCCGCCCCGGACCGCACGCCGCCGGCGATCACGATCACTCCCGATGCGGCGGCGATGTTGCGCGATGCGCTCGGCAACGCCGGCGACGGTTACGCGTTGCAGGTCGAGGTCGACGCACGCTTCAACGCCAAGCTGCAGCTCGCGCCGCTCGACGCCAATGCGATCGCGGTCGAGCAGGAGGGCATCCGCGCGCAGTTCGACATGACCAGCGCGCGCCGCGCCCAGGGCCTGCGCATCGACTGGGTCGACGACGAACGCGGCCGCGGCCTGGTGATCGACAACCCGAATGCGCCGCCGAAGATGAAGATCATGACCGTGGTCGAGGCCAACGCGCGCGCCGCTGCGGGTTCGCTCACTCTGGTCGACGTGCGTCCGCCGGAAGAGCGCGCGCTGGCGGCGGTCAACGTGCCGTTCTCGGTGTTCGACGGCGATGCGCGCTCGCACCTGGAAGGCCTGCCGAAGGACACGCCGCTGGCGTTCCTGTGCCACCACGGCGGCCGCAGCGCGCAGGCGGCGGAACATTTCCGCGGGCTCGGCTTCCGCGACGTCTACAACGTCGAGGGCGGCATCGAGGCGTGGGCGCAGGAAGCCGACGCGCACGTGCCGCGGTATTGAGGCGCGAACCAGGGGTTATTGAAGCGGCGGTTATTGGAGAAGGCGGGCACAAGCCCGCCTTTTTCGTGGCGGTGACCGCAGCGGCGCTTCAGCGGCGATAGCAGCGTTGTCCGTAGCTGCGCGCGTCAGCGGCCGTTGCGCGCGAGCGCGTCCAGCGCGTCCTTGCGGCTCCGCGCCAGGTCCACGATCGGCGTGGCGTAGCCGCGCGGCATCACTCCCGTCCACGGCTGGTGACGCTGCGCCGGCGGCAGATCGGCCAACTCGGGCACCCAGCGCGCGATGTAGTCGCCGCACGGATCGAACTTCTGCGCCTGCAGCACCGGATTGAACACGCGGTAGTACGGTGCGGCATCCGCGCCGGTGCCCGCCACCCATTGCCAGCCCAGCGTGTTGTTCGCCAGATCCGCATCGACCAGCGTGTCCCAGAACCAGCGCGCACCGTGCTGCCAGTGCACGCGCAGGTTCTTGCTCAGGAAGCTCGCCACGATCATGCGCACGCGGTTGTGCATCCAACCGGTGTGCCACAGCTCGCGCATGCCGGCGTCGACGATGGGGATGCCGGTGCGGCCGCGCTGCCATGCCTGCAACTGGCGCACCGACGGCTGCGCCCACGGAAAACCATCGAAGCGCGGATTGAAGTTTGCGCCGGGCGTGTGCGGGAAATGATGCAGCAGGTGGTGGGCGAATTCGCGCCAGCCCAGTTCGCGCACGAAGACATCGCGATCGGCCCCGGCGGGGACTGCATCGAGCAGGTTTACGACTCGCCACGGCGCGATCTCGCCGAAGTGCAGGTGCGGCGACAGCCGCGAAGTTCCGACAAGATCGGGGCGGTCGCGACGGTCGTGGTAGTCCGCACACGCGCTGGTAATAAAGCGCTGCGCAGCGTCGTGCGCACCGTGTTCGCCCGGCGTCCATACGGACCAGAAGCCCGCATCCCATCGTGATGCCGGCTGCAATCCAAGCGTGTCGATGGACACCGCGCCTTCGATAGCCGGCGGCGCGGGCAACCGCGGCGGCGCGCCCGCCAGGGCCGGCAGGCGCCACTGACCTAACGCCGTGCGCCAGAACGGCGTGAACACGCGGTAGGGATCGCCGTTCTTCGTCTGCAGCTGCCATGGCTCGTACAGCAACGCGCCGTTGTGGCTCTCGGCGCGTAGTCCATCGGCGCGCAGCGCGCGCTTGATCGCGGCGTCGCGCGCCTCGATCACCGGTTCGTAGCGGCGATTCCAGAACACGGCTTCCGCGCCCACCTGCGCCGCGAGCCGCTGCAACGTGGGCAGCGTGGGTCCGCGTACGACCTGCAGGCGCGAACCGCGGGCGCGCAGGTCGGCGTCGAGGGCGAGCAGCGAGCGCTGCCGCCACGCGTCCGAAGCGGCGCCGGGCGCCCACTCACCTTCTTCCTCCGGCGCATGGACGTACACGGGCACCGGCTCGAGTCCCGCCCGCAGCGCTGCCTGCAGCGCGGGGTGGTCGGCGAGGCGCAGGTCGTTGCGGAACCAGACGAGGGCGCGGGTCATCGTTCTCCAATGCAACCGGGCCGCAACTGCCTGCGCGCCTTCGCGACGCGCATGCGCATCAACCGCGGAAGCCGCCTTCGGCGAGAAAGGCGCGTTCCTCGCTCGTGGTCTCGCGTCCAAGTGCCGCATTGCGGTGCGGGAAGCGACCGAAGCGGCGGATGATGTCGTAGTGAAGGCGCGCCCAGCGATCGCCGCCGGCCGGCAACCGCGAGAACAGTTCCAGTGCGCGCTCCTGGTCGGCCATGTCTTCGGAATGCTCGAACGGCAGATAGAAGAAGCTGCGCAGGTTGAGATCGACCTGCGCGTCGAAACCCAGGGTCAGAGCGCGCGAGGCGTAATGCCGCGCGAGACCATCGGTGGCGAAGGCGTGGCCGCTGCAACGGAACACATTGCGCGGGATCTGGTCGAGCAGCAGCACCAGCGCCAGCGCCCCTTCGGCATCAGCCAGCCAGTGCTCGAATTCGCGCCGGGCCGCGAGCAGGTGCGCCTCGAGGAAGCGTGTGCGGCATTCGCCGTCGAACGCATCGCCACCGCTGAACCACCGTTCCGGGCCGGAGTCGCGCCAGAAGCCGACGATATCGCTGGCCGTCGTCATGCCAATTCCTCCATCGCTTCGGTTTCGTCGTCGCCGAGTTGGGTTTCCAGCTCGGCGCTCCACGCCGCGGTGATGCTCTCCAACGTAACCGCATGGATCAGCGGCTGGATCGCGCCGGCAGAATAAGACTGCGCGATGAAGCGGGCGTAACGCTCGCGGAACGCCAGCCACGCCAGATGGACGTGCTCGAACGCGGCCTGGTTGTCGCCATCGAGCTGGCGGCGCAGGTGCGCGACCACGCCGTCGAGGCGCGCGTCCACGCGCTGGAAGGCGGCGACGGCCTGGATGCTGAGGTCGTCGTGTGCGGTGATCGCCTCGCCATGACGTGCGACTTCGCCGGCCTGGCTGACATAGCGCCCGGCGATCTTCACCGCGGCTTCCGCCTTGCCGATCAGACGGCCCTCGAACTGGCGCAGTTCCTCCAGGCTGGTGCTGGCCTGCTCAAGGCCCTGCTTCAGGTTCAGCAGCTTCTGGTTGCGTTCGATCACCTCGGTGGTCTTGCGCCGTTCCAGGCGGCGCTGGAGGAAGTACAGACCCCAGGTGATTGCGGCGCCAATCAGCAGATAGACGATCTTTTCCATTACCCCTCCGTCTTGGGGAGATAGTGTGCGCGCAGGGGGTCGCAGGGGTTGCGACACAAGCTCCCAAACCCGCTGTTTTCAGCAGAATTCGCCAGTGCCATCACCCGTGCCAGCGGGTGTTGACGCTGGCGGCACGCCCTACAGATGGCGGGTTTCAGCCGGAGCTTCCATCCAGTTGTTGTTGCGGCCATCGCAATACTGGATCGGTCCGGCGAGCAATTCCTCGGGGGTGGCATCGTCGAGGCAGGTCACCTGCACGGAGACGTACTGGCCGCCGGCTTCGGGGATGTCGCCGCGGCCGAAGGGACGCACGCCGCAGGTCCGGCAGAACAGCCAGTGCGCGCTGTTGGTGCCGAACTGGTAGTCCGACAACGCTGACTCGTCGGTCAGCAGGCGGAACGACTCGGGCTTGGTCATGACGGCCCAGTTGCGCGTCTTGGCGCAGATCGAGCAATTGCACTTGCCGGAGCCTTGGCTGAGATCGAGGTCGGCTTCGAAGCGGACGGCGCCGCAATGGCAACTTCCGTGGTAGGTCTTCATGGACATATCGCTGCTCCTTGCGTGGTGGGACGGCGCACGATCGGCCGCGTGCGCCCGGGAGACTTTCTCGTTACTCGTCGAAGCGCAGGTGCTTCACCGACTTGCCATGGCGGCGGATCAGGCGCAGCGCCTCGATCCCGACCTGGATGTGGTTGTCGACGAATTCGCCGGTGACCTTGGCGTCGGAGGCCTCAGTCTTCACGCCTTCGGGAATCATCGGCTGGTCCGACACCAGCAGCAGCGCGCCGCAGGGAATGCGGTTGGCGAAGCCGGCGGCGAAGATCGTCGCGGTTTCCATGTCGATCGCCATGCAGCGCAGCTTGCGCAGGTATTCCTTGAACGCTTCGTCGTGCTCCCAGACGCGGCGGTTGGTGGTGTAGACGGTGCCGGTCCAGTAGTCGTGGCCGAGGTCGCGGATCATCGTCGACACCGCGCGCTGCAGGGCGAAGGCGGGCAGCGCCGGCACTTCCGCCGGCAGGTAGTCGTTGGAGGTGCCCTCGCCGCGGATCGCCGCGATCGGCAGCACCAGGTCGCCGAGCTGGTTCTTCTTCTTGAGGCCGCCGCATTTGCCCAGGAACAGCACCGCCTTGGGCGTGATCGCGGTGAGCAGGTCCATCATCGTCGCGGCATTGGGGCTGCCCATGCCGAAGTTGATCATGGTGATGCCGTCGGCGGTGGCGCTGGGCATGGGGCGGTCGAGGCCGACCACCTGCGCGCCGGTGAGGCGGGCAAAGGTGTGCAGGTAGCCGCCGAAATTGGTCAGCAGGATGTGCTGGCCGAACTGCTCCAGCGGAACGCCGGTGTAACGCGGCAGCCAGTTGCCGACGATCTGTTCTTTGTCCTTCATTCGATCCTCCTCATCGTCATCCCGAACATGGTCCGGGATGTTGTTTCATGCAACTGCGGCAGAAGCCCGTCGTCGATACCCTGCCGGCCGCCGCCGCGGCCCTGTCTGTGCCGAATCTGGCGGTTTGCCGCGGAGCGATTCTGTCACGTGGGCCATGACCAACGTCAGGCTTGGCGTCCGGGCCTCGCGGGAGCTACGGTGCAGCGGTTGTCCATCCGTCACCAGCTTCATCCCCGGGGAAAACCATGTCCTTACGACCCATGTGGGCCGGCAGCGCGCTGACGCTGCTCGTCGGCGTGCTCCAGCTCGGCGCGGCGCACGCGGCGACGCCCGCTACCGCGCCCAAGCAGTCCCGCTTCACCCAGGATCCGTACCCGAGCACCTACCGCGCGATCGCGGCGGGTCCGGTGCTGATCCAGCACGCAACCGTGCTCACCGGCACCGGCCAGCGCCTCGACGACGCCGACGTGCTGATGCGCGACGGCAAGATCGTCGCCGTCGGCACGGCGCTGGAAGCGCCCGCCGATGCCACCCGCGTCGACGGCACCGGCAAGTGGGTCACGCCGGGCATCATCGACGTGCATTCGCACCTCGGCGTGTATCCGAGCCCCGGCGTGAGCGCGCACAGCGACGGCAACGAGGCGACGTCGCCGGTGACGCCGAACGTGTGGGCCGAGCATTCGATCTGGCCGCAGGATCCTGGCTTCCTCACCGCGCTCGCCGGTGGCATCACCTCGCTGCAGGTGTTGCCGGGCAGCGCCAACCTGATCGGCGGCCGCGGCGTCACCCTGAAGAACGTGCCGTCCACCACTTACCAGGCGATGAAGTTCCCCGGCGCGCCGTGGGGCCTGAAGATGGCGTGCGGCGAGAATCCGAAGCGCGTGTACGGGCAGAAGGGTGGTCCGTCGACGCGCATGGCCAACGTGGCCGGCTATCGCGCCGCGTTCATCGACGCCAGCGAGTACCTGCGCAAGAACGCGCCCAAGAGTGCGCCGAAGAAGAAGCATTGGTGGAGTTCGAGCAACGGCAGCGGCGCCGACAGCGAGAAGGACACCGGCGGCAAGCGTGACCTCAAGCTCGACACCCTCGCCGGTGCGATCAACGGCGACATCCGCGTGCACATCCACTGCTACCGCGCCGACGAGATGGCGACGATGCTCGACCTGGCCAAGGAATTCGGCTTCAAGATCGCCGCGTTCCACCACGCCGTGGAGGCCTACAAGATCAGCGACCGGCTGGCGCAGGAAGGCGTGTGCGGCGCGATGTGGGCCGACTGGTGGGGCTTCAAGATGGAAGCCTTTGACGGCGTGCAGGAAAACATCGCACTGGTCGATCGCCCGCAGAACAGCTGCGCGATCGTGCACTCGGATTCCGAGGAAGGCATCCAGCGCCTCAACCAGGAGGCGGCCAAGGTGATGGCGCACGCCAAGCTCGCCGGCATGGACATCGCGCCGGAACGTGCGATCCGCTGGGTCACCGAGAATCCGGCCAAGGCGCTGGGCATCCTCGACAGGACCGGCACGCTGGAGAACGGCAAGATGGCCGACGTGGTGCTGTGGAACGGCAATCCCTTTAGCGTTTACGCGAAGGCCGACCAGGTCTACATCGACGGCGCGCGCGTGTACGACCGCAACGATGCGACGCGACAGCCGGAGTCGGACTTCATGCTCGGACAGGGCGCGACGGGAGGTGTGCGATGAATACGAAGTCCAAGACCCTGAAGGCGCTGTCCGCCGCCCTGCTGCTGGCATTGGCGGCCGGCGCGAACGCCCAGGACGTGCTGATCCGCAACGCCACGGTGCATACCGCCAGTGCGCAGGGCACGCTGCAGAACGCCGACGTGCTGGTGAGCAATGGCGTGATCCGCGCGGTCGGCAAGGGCCTGCTCGCCACGGCGGACGCGCAAGTGATCGACGCGCAGGGGCGGCCGCTGACGCCAACCCTGTTCGGCGGCGTCACCGAGATCGGCCTGGAGGAAGTGTCGGGCGAGAAGAGCACGGTCGACGCCTCGGTCGGCCTCGGTGCCGGCCGCAAGGAGATGACGGTACGGCCTGAGTTCGACGTCACCCTGGCCTTCAATCCGGACTCGGTGCTGATCCCGGTCGAGCGCATCGAAGGCATCGGCTGGACGCTGCTGGGCGCGAACACCACCGACGGTGGTTCGATCATCGGCGGCCAGGGCGGCGTGGTGCGCCTCGACGGCAGCCCGGATCCGGTCGGGCCGCGCGTGCTGTTCGTCAACCTCGGCAGCGAAGCCTCCGGCCTCACCGGCAATTCGCGTGCGGCGCAGTGGATGCTGCTGGACCAACTGATCGACGAAGTACGCGGTCGCATCGCGCCGGATTCGAATATGGCCCTGCTGACACCGGCAGGCCGCGCCACGCTGGCCAAGTACCTCAACGGCGGCGGCCGCGTGATGGTGAGCGTGCACCGCGCGGCCGACATCCGCCAGTTGTTGCGCTGGTCGGCGCGCCACAACGTGCGCATCGCGATCGAAGGCGGCTCGGAAGCGTGGAAGCTCGCACCGCAACTCGCCGCGGCGAAGGTGCCGGTATTCGTCAACCCGCTGGCCAACCTGCCCGCCAACTTCGACGAGATCAACGCGACCATGGAGAACGCCGCGCGCCTGCGTGCGGCGGGCGTGGCGGTGAGCTTCGCCCAGGACGGCGACGCCTCGCACAACGCGCGCAAGATCCGCCAGATCGCGGGCAACGCGGTCGCCAACGGCCTGCCATGGGAGGACGGCCTGGCCGGGCTCACGCGCGTGCCGGCGGAAGCCTTCGGCGTCGGCGACAAGCTCGGCAGCATCGCGGTGGGCAAGCGCGCCGACCTGGTGCTGTGGAGCGGTGATCCGCTGGAAGTGAGCACGGTGGCGATGCAGGTGTGGCTGGACGGCCGCGCGATCACGATGCGCAGCCGCCAGACCGAACTGCGCGACCGCTACCTGCGCGCGGCCACCCCGGCCGAAGTCGGGGGCATGCCGCGGGCGTATTCGAACAGCGGGCACTGAGTCATCGCCATGACGCACGAAAAAGCCCGCCTTACGGCGGGCTTTTTCGTAGCGGGCCTTCAGCGCGACGTGCTCACGACGTCACCGGTTCCGCCAGCTCGCGGACCCCCGTACCGTCCAGCACCACCACGCGATTGCGCCCTTCGTGCTTGGCCTGATACATGGCCTCGTCCGCGCGTTGCAACAGCGACGTCGCGCCGTCCTGTGCCTGGCATTCGACCACGCCGATGCTTAGCGTGAGGGCCACCGGTGCACCGCGCACGCGGGCGCAACGGCCCTCCACTTCCCGGCGGATGCGCTCGGCCAGGTCGCGCGCGTGGCGACGCGCCGAACCCGGCAGCAGCAGCAGGAACTCCTCGCCACCGGTGCGGCCCAGCTTCTGCTCGGGCTGCATTTCCTCTTCGATGGTCTCGGTGACCGCGCACAGGCAGGCATCGCCGATGGCGTGGCCGTGGGTGTCGTTGATGCGCTTGAAATGGTCGAGATCGAGGAACAGCACCGACAGCGGCAGCCTCCGATGGCGACTGTCGGCGATGGCCTGGTCGAGGCGGCGCATCATGCCGGCGCGATTGAGCACGCCGGTCAGGCCATCGTGTTCGGCATCCTGCTTGGCGGCATCGCGCTCGCGCTGGAACATGCGCATGCGATGCGCCAGGCCCAGAACCAGCACGACCGCGGCGAAGGCCTGCATCAGCGGCAGCCCATATTCGAGCCAGCGATTCAACGGCTGGCCGGACGCGAGCTGCAGCGTGCGCGCGGTCGAGACGAACACCAGCGGCACCCAGGCGATCAGCACGAAGCCCGCCTGCCGTCCGCCCCGCAGCCACACCACGGCCAGGGTGATCATCGCGAGGGCATTGGCCGCAAGCAGCAATGCATTGCCGATCGGCGGGAACCAGCTGCGGTCCGCGCCCGGCAACACGCCCGACACCATCAATGCGCCCAGCAAGGCCGCCGGCAGCACCGCGCCGACGATGGACAGGGCAGCGCTCAGGCGCGGCGCCCGCGGCCGCAACTCGGCGAAGTCGAGCAGGAACAGCACCGTCACGATCGTCGAACTGGTGGCGATGAACCAGATGCCGGCGACGCCGAGCGGCGCCAGCCACGCGAGCACGCTGAGCGCATAGGCATCGCCATACGCCAGCAGCACGTACAGCATCTGCAGGGCCATGGTCGTGGCGAACATCAGGTACACGCGCTCGCGCAACTGCACCCAGAACAGCAGCGTCACCAGCGACACGCCGATCAGGATGCCGAGGCTGAGCCACAGCACGCGGACGTGGCCGTAGTCCTCGACGCTGAAGTCCTGCGGGGAACGCACCGCGACCTGCAATGGATAGCGCGCATCTTCCACGCCGATATAAACCGGTTGTGTGGTATCGGGCCAGGCGAAGGCCAATGCGCGGCGCGAATGCCCGCCATCGAGCGCGCGGTCGAAGATCGACTGGCGTTGCGGCCGGTAATCGGGCGGCGCCAGCACGGTCAGGCGCGCGCTGTAGGGGTGGTAGACCAGCAGCAACCGCGCTTCCTGCGCCGACAGCGCATGCAGTCGCCACCAGCCGCTGCCATGCTGCGCACCGGCCAGCTGGTGCGGCTCTCCGGTGGAGGTCCAGGCGCTTTCGGGTTGCAGGCGCAGCCGCTCGGGCCGGGCGACGGCGATGCCGTCCTGCAGGCGTTCGATGCGGGCCACGCCATTGGCGGCCTGGGCTCGCGCACCAGCAGGCGCCAGTGCAAGCCAAGCTACGAGCAACACTGCCAGCCATGCTGTCTTCATGCGCTCCCTCCCTGCCGGGCCAGTGTCCGCTTCGGCGCATGGCACCGCAAGCCTGCACGGCCGTATGCTGGCGTCTTCATGGGGAACATCTGATTGGGGAACGTGCATGTCGATGGATATCAACTGGCTGGCCGTGGTCGCAGCGGCTGTTTCAGCCTTCCTGCTGGGTGGCATCTGGTACGGGCCGTTGTTCAAGAACGCGTGGTGCCGTGAAGCAGGCGTGGATCCGAGCAAGCCGGCAGGCCACCCCGGCCGCGTCTTCGGCAGCGCATTCGTGCTGGCCCTGGTGGCGGCAATCGCGTTCGCCATGCTGCTCGGCCCTGCCCCGTCGCTGCACCTGGGTCTCCACCATGGCGCACTGGTGGGCTTCGCCTTCGTCGCCACCAGCTTCGGCATCAACTACGCCTTCGCCGGACGCAGCCTCAAGCTGTGGCTGATCGACGGCGGCTATCACCTGCTGCAGTTCGTGCTGTACGGCGTGATCCTCGGACTGTGGCATTGAGGTAAGCACATGTCGGCCCGCTGGTACTTCGACTTCCTCTCGCCGTTCTCCTACCTGCACTGGCAGAAGGTGAAGACGTTGCCCGGGGCGGTGACGCCGGTGCCGATCGTGTTCGGCGCCGTGCTCGCTGCGTGCGGGCAGAAGGGGCCGGCGGAAATTCCCGGCAAGCGCGAATTCACCTATCGCCACGTGCTGTGGCAGGCGCGGCAGGAAGGCGTGACCCTGCGCTTTCCGCCGGCGCACCCGTTCAATCCCCTCGCCGCGCTGCGCTTGTGCGTGGCGGCGGGCAGCACGCACCAGGCAGTGGATGCCCTGTTCGACTGGATCTGGAAGCAGGGCCACGCCGGCGACAGCCTCGAGGCGCTGGCGCCGGTGGCGGCGGCGCTCGGCACCGAGGCCGCCGCCGCGCAGGCCGAGAGCGTGAAGGCGCAACTGCGCGCGAATACCGAAGCCGCCGTTGCGGCGGGTGTATATGGCGTACCGACGCTGGCCTTCGACGGCGGGCCCCTGGACGGCATGTTGTTCTGGGGCAACGATGCCCACGCCTTCGCGCTTGCTGCGCTGGACAATCCCGCTCTGCTCGCGGACCCCGAGATGCAGCGCGTGTCGGCATTGCCGGTCGGCGTGCAACGGCGCTGACGCGCCACAAGGAGGACGCGCCGCAACGAGCCGTGGTAGCCACGGGCGCAGCCCCGTTGCTCGGCGTATGCTGCCTGTACTTCGATACGAAGACGGCCACAGGGGAGGCTTCGATGCGTATTGGTCTCGTTGTCGATTCACCGTGCGACCTGCCGGACAGCTACCTCTCGGCGCATCGGATCTCGATCCTGCCCACCAATGTCCGCATGGGCGCGGCCGTCATCGACGACTACCGCAATCCCGAGGCGACCCTGCAGTTCCTGCATACCCACCTGGCCGAGCGCGGCTGGGAAGCGGAAAGCAGTCCGTTCTCGGTCGACCAGATCCGCGACCTGTTCCTGGGCAAGCTGGTCATCGATTACGACTTCGTCTTCTGCATGACCATGACGAAGACGCGCAGCCTCATCTTCGACAACGCGCAGCAGGCGAGCTTCGCCATCCTCAACGAATACAAGGCCGTGCGCGCCGCTGCCGGCAACCATTCGCCGTTCGCGCTGCGCGTGATCGACACGCAGAACGTGTTCGCCGCGCAGGGCATCGCCGTGGTCGAAAGCGTGCGCCTGCGCGACGCCGGCGAAGGCTCGCCCAAGATCCGCGCGCGCTTGGAGAACCTGGCGTTGCACACCCAGGGTTTCCTCATTCCGCGCGACCTCAACTACATGCGCGAGCGCACGCGCATCCGCGGTGACCGCAGCGTGGGCTTCCTCGCCGCCAAGCTCGGCACCGCCTTCGACATCAAGCCGATCCTGCATTGCAACCGCGGCGAAACCGGCCCGGTCGGCAAGGTCAAGACCTTCGACAGTGCAGCGCAGAAACTGTTCGAGCATGCCGTGCGCCGTATCGAGCGCAACGAGCTGATGACGCCGACGCTGTGCGTCAGCTTCGGCGGCGAACTCGACGAACTGCACACACTGCCCGGCTTCGAAAAGCTGCGCGCGGCGTGCAGCGCCCGCAACGTGGAACTGTTCGAGTCGGTGATGAGCCTGAGCGGCATGGTCAATGTCGGCAAGGGCGGCCTGGCGTTGGGATATGCAGCGGAAACGGCGAAACTCGAACTGTAGGCAGGTGCTCGCGAGGCCGGGCGACACGGCATGCAACGGCGGTGATCGCGGCGGTGGCCCATTCACATCGACGCAATAGACCGGGCCCTAAGCTCGAATGCGTTCCTACTGAATTCGTCCCACTGAAGGGGATTTCCGGATGGCAACCCGTTACTACATCAGCCTGCCCGAGCCGTCGCGCGCGCGCGGCAGCGATCCCGCACTCGCCTTCAGTGCGCATGGAGCGGATGAATTCGCCGCGCAGTTCCAGGACGCATTGCGGACCACGTCGCTGTTCGATCGCTGGCGCGCGCGCCAGGACGATCCCGACGATGTCGATCCGTCCTTCGCCGCAACGGATCCCGATGCCACGGTAGTCGGCCGGCAGGATGACCTGCATGTGGTGCTGGTCGTCACCAGCTCGATTCCCGGCAACGTACTCAAACAGCGCCTGCGGCTGCTTGCCGGCGGCGGCTGGGAACTGCGCGACGTCACCGCGGCCTGAACAAGACGGTCGCCCCACGGACCGTCGCCCGTCTAGACCATCGAGGCGTCGGCAGCGGCCTTCTGGTCGGGCCGATGCAGCGCCAGCAGGGCCACGCGGCCACTGATGCCTTCGCGTTCGAACACCTGGTGCAGGTGGCTCTTCACGGTCTCCGGGCTGATGCCCAGGCGGCGGCCGATCTGTTTGTTGCTCATGCCCATGGCCGCCCAATGGACGATCTCACGCTGCCGATCGGTGAGGTGGCCGAGGTTGTGCACCGGTGCCGGGGCACGCCGTTCCGCGGCGAGGGCGCGCATGAGCAGGGAGCTGTCGACCGCGAACAAGCCCGATTCGACGGCGCGCAGGGCGCGCAGCAGCACCTCAGGGGGCGCCTGTTTTTCCAGGCAGCCGCTTGCCCCCAGCCGCGCGCAGCTGCGCAGGCTGGCCACATCCGGATGCCGGAAGCAGTAGATCCGCTGGGACTCGCCTTCATCCTGGGGTAACCGCGCCGTACGCAGGTCATCACCGTCCAGCAGCCAGATCGCCTGCCGGCTGACCGAAACCGGGGGCAGGGTCTCGGCGCTGAATACGCCGCACCAGTCCAGCTCGCCCCGCGGCCCGAGCACGCGCTGCAGATGCGCGGCCCAGCGGCGATCACGACCGAATGCGAGGACTGGCAAACCCGCCATTGACCCATTCCCCGGGCACGGACACGCATGCCCCGTAAAGGGCATAACGCGCGCTGAATACAGGGGCGGCCATCTGGCCTCGCGATCGCTAGCTCGATCGGGGGTGTACCCGCGTGGGCGATTTCGTGACTGGGGCTCACAGGCGGAGAGTCAACCGGCCGCGCGGGCAGCCCTGCCCGCTTACCCGCGTGCATCCCCCGTTTAGTTGGCTGGAGTAACGGCCATGACTCGTCTACTGGCATGTCCTATGCGGCCGCACCGGAGGGCCGCCACCCGGGACGCCTGAGTCCGAAGTACGGAGACCCCAACCTCCACTTCGCAGGGACCCAGGATATGAACAAGCGAAAATCCATCTGGCTCGGGTCGGCGTGGATGAGCACGGCCATGACCATAGCCATCACTGTCGCCCTGACCGGCACAGCCCTCCTTATCCCACCGCCGGCGCAGGCCGTGCATGACGAACCGACTCCATTCCAGATCGACGGCAATCCAACCAAGAGCATCGGAGGCGGCAATCCTCCCGTAAGCCTCCTCGACGACGACTGGGACAACGCCTTCGGCATCACCGAACCGTATTCCACCCCGCGCGCCCTGCCGGATGACAGCGGCGACGGTGATTCGTTCGCCAACGACGCCGCGAACCTGCCCGGAGGCAAGGAGTCCTCGGACTTCAACGGCACTAACAAGGACATCGACGAGATCAACGACGGTATCGCCGGCACCGACAACTGGGAATACCACTCCGCCAAGGTCACTCCCGACAAGGACAACATCACCAACGCCTACGCCAAGGCCTATTCGGTCCCTGGCTTCCCGGCCGGCGATCAGCCGGGCCATCCCAACACCGTCCATAGTCACCTGGTGATCTATTTCGGTGCCGATCGCTTCGCCAACAACGGCGACGCCGCACTAGGCTTCTGGTTCTTCCAGAACGACGTGACCCTGGGTGCAAACGGCCAGTTCGAAGGCAAGCACGCTGTGGGCGACATCCTGGTGCAAGTGGACTTCGTCAGCGGCGGCAGCAGCAGCGAGATCCAGATCTTCAAATGGGTCGGCAGCGGCGGCGATTTCGGTCAACTGGAGGAAATCGGCTTCGGTGCAGCCAATGGCTCTACGGTCTGCCTCCCGGATACCGCCGGCACCACAGTCAATGAAGCCGATACGGCCTGCGCGACCACCAACAACGTCGCCAGAGCGTCGCCGTGGGCGTACGTGCCGAAACAAGGTGTTGCCAACAACTTCCCGTCCGAGAGCTTCTTCGAAGGCGGCATCGACATCACTGGGCTGGTCGGCGAGGTTTGTTTCTCGTCGTTCATGGCCGAGACCCGCAGTTCGCATTCGGAAACCGCCGAACTGAAGGACTTCGCCCTGGATAATTTCGACCTGTGCTCGGTCAATGTCGAGAAGGTGTGCTTCTCCGACGGTGGCACCACCAGTCCGGTCTTCGATTCGTCCACCGAGCTCTTCACCACCCGTCACACGGTGACGATCACCAACGACGGTTTCGGTGCGGTCCATCAGATCGAGCTGCTCGACAACAGCGTCACGGCCACCAGGGTTTGCGCGATCGCGACGATCACCGGCGGCATCAATCCAACGACAGTTCCAGCAGGCGGGATCCTGTTCCAGGACAAGGACACGCCCGTGCAGATCGCGGGTCAGCTGAACAAGAGTCAGTCGATCACGGTTGGGCTGGTCTGCGCTACCGACGCCAACCCGTTCACCAACAGCGTGACGGCAAACACGGCCGCAGCGGATGGAGGCGCAAAGGATGTCGGCGATACGGATACAGAGAGCGCGGCCGTGCCTGGAGATGGGCTCGCCGGATGCACCAAGGAGCTGCTTGTGGGCCTGAAACTGCTGAAGTTCTGTCAAGGCGATCCGGGCACCGCGCCGGACCTCAACACGCAGTGGAGCCCGGGCGATCTGTCGGTGTTCCTTGACTCGACCAACAGCTTCAAACCCAAGGTCTGCGTGGATATCGCCATCTCGAACACCCAGAACACGCAGAAGATGGTGGTCGACAGCTTCAGCGACACCGACCTCGGCAGCCTGTTGCCGGTGGGTGGGTTGACGCTGGAGCCGCTGGGCACCACGGGCGACACCTACAACGTGTCCAGGTGCTATACCCCGACCGCCCCGGACGGCAACCAGACGACCCCGGGCCTGGTCGCTTACAGCGACACCGTGAGCGCAACCGGCCATGGCAAGACGCAGCCGACATCGGTTACGGCCACGCCCAAGACCGCGACCTGCCCGCTGTGCCCGACCTGCCCGAGCTGTGATTGACAACAACCCGGCTTGAGGTCACCGCAATACCCGTCGCCGCTTCTGCGGCGACGGGGTCTGGCTCCAACGCTGCAGACTCCCCTATGCAGCGACGAGGGCGGTGGGATCGATCCCACCGCCCTCCTTTTGCCGCTTGCTGCGGCGTCGACCAGGTATTCGCTCTCAGAGCACGCTGAAGCTCGTGCTCGCGGCGGCCGCATTGCTGCCGCTGCTGGCATCGGCACGCAGCGCGTACTGGCCGATCGCGGTCTTGCCCTTGCCGAGCTTGTACGTGCTGCGCGCGTAGCCATCGCTGCCCGTCGTGGCAGTCAGCACGGTGACGCTGCCGCTGGGCAGGGTGAGGTTGAACTTCACGCTCGCACCGCTGACCGGCACGCCGCTGTTCTTCACCAACGCGCTCATCGTCACGGACTCGGCCCGTGCGTAGCTGGACTTGTTGGTACCGACGGTCTCGGTCAGCGTGCCGCTGCTCACCGCAGCGACGGTGTAGGTGCTCGAGGCATTGGCGGTATGTACGCTGCCCAACGCGCTGCTGCTACCGACGCCGATGCCATAACCCGCCGCCGTGGCGGTGCCCGGCGAGGTCACGCTCAGCGTGGTGCTGCCACTGGTGCCTGCACTCAGGGTCAGACTGGTCGTGCCAAGGGCGCCGGCCCAACCGCTCGGCAGGCTCCTGGCCAGGTTGAAGCTGGTCGCCGCGCAGGCACTGCTGTCCTTGTTGCTGAGCGTGACGGTGTAGTTGACCGTGGTCCCGGCTGCGACCGCTGCAGTCGGACCGCTCAGGCTCAGGGTCGGCGCCGCGCGCGTGCAGGTCGGCACAGGTGCGCCGCCGATCTGTACGTCGATCGTGGCACCGTTCGCATCAGCGGACTTCAGCGTCATGGTGACACCAGCGACGCTATCGGCGTAGGTGCGGCCGACGGGCAATGCGGCGTCGCGCATGTCGGTGAAGCTTGAGGCGGGGGCACTGTCCGGGGTCATGTCCAGCAGCACGCTGGCCTGATTGACGCCACCGGTGTGCACCAGCACACCCTGGGTGAGATTACCGGTGCTGCCGAGCCCCGCGTCGAAGCCGACCGGCTGCCGGTACTCGATGTAGTAGTAGCTGGTATTGCCGGTGGCCGGATCCACGCCGCGCGGAATCTTCAGCGCCTTGGCTCCGGCGCCGGTCGTCTCGAACGGGGTGATGGTGTAGCTGCCGCTGGCAGCAACCGTAGTGATCGGAGGCTGACCGCTGGCATTGAGCCAGCCGAGCTTTTCCTTGTGCGTGGCGTTGAACTGCGCGGCGAAGCCGCTGCCCATGGTGTCGGCCGGATCGCCGTAGCTGCTGCTGGTGCAGCTGGAGCCCATCACGGTGGCACCGCAATCGAGGGAGCCCGAGTGCAACAGCCCGAAGGTGTGCCCCATCTCGTGGATGATCGACTGGGCGTCAAAGGAGTTGGAGGCGACCCACATCCGCGTCGGCAGCACCGAGCCGGAGTTGGAACCGCCGCCCATGCAGGTCTTGTAGGGCATCAGGTAGATCAGACGCTGGTACTTCGACAGGTCGACGCCGGATGCGATCGCGAGCTTGTCGGCTTCCTGTGCGAACACGGCGTTGTTGCAGAGGCTTTCATTGACCGGAATGGTGAACCAGCCCAGCGTGTCGCCGCTGAGGAAGGTCTTCTGATACGAGGCTTCCCAGTAGTAGTCGCTGGTCGTGCCGAACACCAGCGCGTGCGCATCGGCGACGCTGATGGGCTGGGACGGGAAGTCCTGGAAATTGACCAGGATCACTGCGGTCTTCTGCTCGCCGGTCGTCGCGGCCTGTGCCGACGGCACCGCGAACAGGGAAAGCGCAAGCAACACGATGGAGCAGAGCGCGGCGCGCAGCGCCGTCGTGGGGAATTGCATGGGCGTACCTCGGAAGTGAACTGAACCGGCGTCCTGCATTGCCAGGTCACCCCGAAGGGCGTCGCGGCCTTGACCCGGACGAGTCGCGCCGACACTTCCGTTTGTCGACCAGCGCCGCGTTCCCTCCCCCAGAACCGCGACGACGGCCGCATCTTCGGTATCCGGTCCGGGCGGTACCGGTACCGGGTCCACACTTCAGCCATCGACTGGCGAAATAATCGCCATCCAGCGACCACAACCTGTTGATTTTCCTGTTCAGATTTTGCGCGAGCTAGACTTCGCGCATGCGACGACACCCCATCTTCCTGTCCTGGAGCGGCGGCAAGGACGCGGCCTGGACCCTGCACGCACTGCGCAACCGCGACGACGTCGAGGTGGTCGGCCTGCTGACCACGGTCACCGAGGGCTTCGAACGCATTGCCATGCACGGCATCCGCCGCGACATCCTGTTGGCACAGGCCGAAGCGGCCGCACTACCCCTGATCGAGGCGCGCATTCCGCAGCAGTGCGACAACGCGACCTACGAAACCGCCTTCGCCGACGCATTGGCGCAGGCGCGCGTGCGCTGGCCAGGACTGGAGACCATCGCCTTCGGCGACCTCTTCCTCGCCGACGTGCGTGCCTGGCGCGAGGCGCTGTGCGCGCGGCTGGGATGGCGCATCGAGACGCCGTTGTTCGGTGCCGACACGAGCGCACTGGCGCAGGACATGATCGCCGGCGGACTGCGCGCGACCTTGTGCTGCGTCGACACGACGCAACTCGCGGGCGAATACAGCGGACGAGAATTCGATGCCGCCCTGCTGGCGGAGTTGCCGGCGGCGGTCGATCCGTGCGGCGAACGCGGCGAGTTCCATACCTGCGTGCACGCCGGACCGATGTTCGCGCACCCGCTCGCCCTGCGCAGCGGCGAGCGGGTGCTACGCGAAGCGCGCTTCGCCTACACCGACCTGGAGCTGGCGGGGTAGGTGAAAGAGTTGCGCGAAGCGGTTGGACCTCAGCGCGGTTGCGGCACGCAGTGGTCGACGTCCATCAGGAAGCCGGGGGCGCACTGGTCGCTGCTGCGCACCATCGTGCGGCACAGGCCGCTGACCGGCTCACAGCCGTAACCCGAGGCGGCGCAGTCGTTGCGCGCGCCGGCACTGGTCACGCTCAATGTCGGCGTCTCGCAGTAGGCGTGCACCAGGCTGCCGCCCTTGCGCGTCCATTCGGCCAGCTGCGACTGCAGTTGTGCATTCTCGTTGCGCAGCTGCTGGTTCTTGTCGCGTTCCTTTTCCCACTGCTGCTTGTAGTCGATCTGGATGGCGTTGACGTTGCCCGGCGCCATCATCGGTCTCACGTTACCGACGTTCTGCGCCGACAGCGGCGCGGCGATCAGCAGGGTCAGCAGCATCCAGCAGGCATTGCGCTTCATCGGACTCCCCTCCGTATTGGCCGCCGGCTGGCGACGCCGCAGGATAGCCTTCGGGCACTGCGCTGTCCGACCAGCGGCCGGGCCCGCGTTTATGCCCATGCCACCCGCAGGAGCCCGCCATGCGCCGCGCACCCGCCTTCCCCGCGACCCCATTCGTGATGCTGGTGCTCGCGCTGCTGGCCGCGTGCGAAGGCAACACCCCGCGGGATGCCGCACCGGCTTCCCCGGTCGCCCTGTTCGAGAACTTCGGCGAACTGCATCGCGACATCGGCACGCGCGTCCCCGCCGCGCAGCGCTACTTCGACCAGGGATTGCGCATGACCTACGGCTTCAACCACGAAGCCGCCGGACGCGCTTTCGCCGAAGCCGCGCGCTTGGACCCGTCGTGCGCCATCTGCGTCTGGGGCCAGGCCCTGGTGCTGGGGCCGAACATCAATCTCCCGATGCCTGCCGAAGCGGCCGCACCGGCCGCCACCCTGGCGCGGCGTGCATTGGAGCTGGCCGCGAACGCGCAGCCGCGCGACCGCGCCCTGATCGAGGCGCTGCAGCTGCGCTATGCCGACCCCGCGCCGTCGGACCGCATGCCGCTCGACCAGGCGTACGCGACGGCGATGGCGGACGTGGTGCGGCGTTTTCCCGACGACGATGACGCCGCCACGCTCTACGCCGAGGCCTTGATGGACCTGTCGCCCTGGGCGTATTGGACCCGCGATGGCGCACCGACCGGACACACCAGCGAAATCACCGCGACGCTCGAGCGCGTGCTCGCCCGCAATCCCGCGCATATCGGCGCGGTGCACTACTACATCCATGCGGTCGAGGCATCGAAGACGCCGCAGCGGGCGGAACGCCCTGCCGACCAGCTGGCATCGCTCGCGCCCGGCTCGGGCCATCTCGTGCACATGCCCGCGCACATCTACATCCGCACCGGCCGCTACCACGACGCCACGCTCTCCAACTTCGCAGCCACGACCGCCGACAAGGCGTTCCTCAGCGTGTGCAGCGGCAGCAATGGCCCTTACCCGCTGGGCTACGTGCCGCACAACTGGCACTTCGCGACGATGACCGCCGGCCTGCACGGTTCGCGCACACTGGCGCTGCAAGCCGCGGCGCAGACCGCGCAACGCGCCGACCATGGACGGCTTGAAGAGCTGGAATTCATGCAGCAGTTCGTGGTGATGCCCTTGTTCACCCAGGTGCGCTTTGGCCAGTGGGACGCGATCCTCGCGCAGGCGCAGCCCCCCGCGGCACTGCCTTATCCGACGGCGATCTGGCACTTCGCGCGGGGCATGGCCCATGTGCGCAAGGACGAGCTGGCTGCCGCTGCGAGTGAGTTGCAGGCGCTGCAGGCCGTGGCCAGGCAACCGATGGAGAAGCCGAAGCCAGGCAACAATGCGGCCGGCCGCCTGCTGCCGGTCGCCGAAGCCCTGTTGCGTGGCGAACTGGCGCTGCGGCGCGGCGACACGCGCCAGGGCGTGACCGCGCTGCGCGAGGCCGCGGCCGCGGAAGATCGCCTCGACTACAACGAGCCCGCGGATTGGCCACTGCCGGTGCGCCCCTACCTGGGCGCGGCATTGCTGCAGGCCGGGCACGCGCGCGAAGCCGCGCAGGCCTATGCCCAGGACCTCGAGACGTACCCGGACAACGGCTGGTCGCTGTTCGGACTCGCGCAGGCACAACGCGCCACCGGCGAAACCGCGGCCGCGGCCGACAGCGAGCGCCGCTATCGCGCCGCCTGGCAGTGGGCGGACACGCCGCTCACGGCGTCGCGCTTCTAGGCCCATGTTGCTCCGTGCGGAGAGCAGTGACCGCCGTCCCATGAAGGCCACGCGTCCCGCCGCGAACCCCTGATCCACCACGACCGGACCGCTACAATCCTCCGCCCGCGGCGCGCCATCGCCGCGTGGTCATTTGGGGAGAACCGGCATGCCGATCCTGGGCCTTGGCCTGCACGTGGTCATCGCGATCTTCTTTGCCATGCACGCCGTACGCAGCGGGCAGGAACGCTATTGGTTGATGATCCTGTTTGCATTCCCCGGGCTGGGCAGCCTGGTGTATGCGCTGACGGTCTGGTTGCCGTCCATGCGCTACACGCGCCATGGCCACGCGCTGGTGCGCGGCGTGAAGCAGGTGCTCGATCCAACCCGCGAGCTGCGTGCCGCGCAGGAGGCCTTCGAGGATTCCGCCACCACCGACAACCGCCTGCGCCTGGCCGATGCGCTGCTGGCCTCGGGCCGCGCGTCGGAAGCGGTGCCGCAGTACCAGTCCGCGCTGCGCGGCATCCACAGCGACGATCCGGACATCCAAGTGCGGCTGGCACGCGCGCTGCTGGAATCGGGCCATGCCACGCCCGCCCGCGAGTTGCTCGACGAATTGATTCGCAAGCGTCCCGACTTCCGCTCGCAGGACGGTCACATCACCTACGCACGCGCAGCGGCCGCCGAAGGCGATCGCACCCGGGCGCGCAGCGAATTCGAGACGCTGATCGGCTACGCCAGCGGTTTCCAGGCGCACGTGCGCTATGCCGAGGTCCTGCAGGGCTGGGGCGAACTCGACAAGGCACGTGGCGTGTGCGAACAGGTGTTGTCGCGCGCCAGGCGCATGCCGGGCTACGCGCGCCGCCTCAACAAGCCGGAACTGGATCGGCTGAAGCAGTTGTCGGGGCAGTTGGCTAAGGGGTGAGCCTCCGGCCCTTGCGCATGGCGCAAGGGCGTTCAGGCGCTTGTGCGCCAGTGGCGCACAGGCGCCCGCCTTCACCCAGTGTTCTGGATGCCCGCCGCGATGCCGTTCACCGTCGCGATCAGCGTTTGCAGCATGGCATCGTCCACGCTGCCGCCCGCGCGCCAGCGCGCGAGCAGGTCGACCTGGAGCACGCTGATCGGATCGAGGTAGGGATTGCGCAGGCGGATCGAGCGGCGCAGGCGCGGGTCGTCGGCGAGCAGTTCGGTGCCGCCCTTGATCGCGAACACCGCATCGCGCGTGCGCTCGAACTCGGCGGCGATGCGCGGATGGAACTGCGCGTGCAGGTCGCCCTGCGGCAGTTGGCTCGCGAGCAGCGAGTAGCGCTCGAAGATGCCGGGGTCCGATTTCGCCAGCACCATCTCGACGTCGTCGACCAGCGTGTTGAAGAACGGCCAGTCGCGGGCCATTTCCGCCAGCGTCTCGACGCCGTGCCGTTGCAGCGCGCGCTGCAGCGCGGTGCCGACGCCGTACCACGCGGTGAGGCCGGAGCGGTTCTGCGCCCATGCGAACACCCATGGGATCGCACGCAGCGCGGCGATGCCCGGTGGCCGCACCACGCCGACGCCGCCGGCGCGCTTGCTCGGCCGTGATCCGATGCGCAGGCATTCGATCACGTCGATCGGGGTCGCCGCGCGAAAGTACGCGGGGAAATCGGGATCGTCGTGCACCAGGGCACGGTAATGCGCGCGCGAGTCCCGCGCGAGTTCGGTCGCCAGCGCGCGCCAGCCGTCCTCGCGCGGTTCGGGCACGCGCGGCCGCAGCGTCGCCCGCAGCACCGCGCCGGTGGTCTGTTCGAGATTGCGCAGTGCGATCGCGCGGATGCCGTACTTGCGGTGGATGACTTCGCCCTGCTCGGTCAGGCGCAGGTAGCCGTCCACCGAACCGCGCGGCGCGGCGATCACGGCGCGTTCGGTCTTGCCGCCACCGCGGCTGATCGAACCGCCGCGGCCATGGAAGAACGCGATCCGCACGCCGCTGTCGCTTGCGAGCCTGGTCAACGCGACCTGCGTCCGCTGCAGCGCCCAGCGCGAGGCGAGCAGGCCGCCATCCTTGGCACTGTCGGAATAGCCGAGCATCACCACCTGGCGCTGGCCGCGCGAGGCGAGGTGTTCGCGGTACAGCGGGTCGGCGAACAGCGCGCGCAGCGTGTCCTCGGCTGCGTCGAGATCGTCCACTGTTTCGAACAGCGGGGCGATGTCGAGCGGGACGGCGCCCCGGGCTTCATTGGAGCGGGTTTCATTGGCCCGGATTTCATCTGCCCGGACTTCATTGGCATGTTCCACACAGCCGGCGATGCGCGCGAGCGCCAGCACCGACAACGCATCGGCGGCATTGCGACTCATGCTGATGATGTAGGGGCCGAAGGCGCGTTCACCGTAGCGCGGCCGCAGCGCCGCCACGGCGCGGAACACCTCGAGGGTCGACTGCGAGGTGGTATTGCCTTGCGAGAAAACCCCCTCGTCCCGCAGGAGGCGGTGCAGGCGCTGCGTGCGCGCCTCCACGCTGCGCTCCGACCAGTCCGCGTCTTCGAGCAGGGCCGCGATGGCCGCGTCGTGCGTGGCCGAGTCCTGGCGCAGGTCGAGGCTGGCGAGATGGAAACCGAAACAGGCCACCCGTCGCCGCAGGCGCCGCACGGCGAAGCCGCCGGCGTGCTCGCCGCGGTGCGCGCGCAGGCTGTCCTCGATCAGCGCGATGTCGGCCGCGAACTCGGCGGCATCGCTGTAGGCCTCGGGCTCATCGTGCAGCGTCGCCCACAGGCGTTCGTAGATGAAGGTGAGCAGCTTGCGATACGGCATGTCGGCATGCCTGGGACGCAGCTTCGCCGCCGCCTGCGGCATGTGCTCGAAGTAGAAGCCGATGCGGGCGAGCAGTGCGTCCGACACGCCCACGCGCGTGAGCGACTGGCTCAGCGCTTCGCCCAGCGAGAGCAGGTCGCGCCGGTACGCGGCGAGCACCAGCGCGCGCTGGCCGGCGAGCGCGGCGGTGATGGTCTCGGCGCCGACGTTGGGATTGCCGTCCATGTCGCCGCCGACCCAGCTGCCGAAGCCGAGCACGTCGGGTACCGGCGCGTCGCCATAGGTGTCGTGCAACGCGTCCTCGAACACTTCGTAGAACACCGGCAGCACGCGGTACAGCACGTCCGACAGGTAATAGCCGACGTGCTGGAACTCGTCGGCGACGCTGGGCTTGGCCGACGGCGCCTCCGCGGTCTGCCAGCTCGTCGTCAGTGCGAGGCGGATGCGCTCGCGGTCGGCGCGGCGTTCGGCGGGGGTGCGGCCGCGGTCGATGTCGCCGATCAGGCAGGTGACGATCTCGCGCTCCTTCTTCAGCAGCGCACGGCGCACGGCCTCGGTGGGATGCGCGGTGAACACCGGCTCGACGCGCAGGCGCGGCAGCAGTGCGAGCAGCTCCTCGCGGGTGACGCCCTGGCGCGCGAGTCCGCGCAGCACCTCGCGCAATCCACCCGGCTGCGGCGCTGCCGCCTGGCGTTCGTAGTCGCGGCGGCGACGGATGCGGTGCACGCGCTCGGCGAGGTTCACCGCCTGGAAGTAGGTGGCGAAGGCGCGGACCAGGTCGCTGGCATGGTCGAGTTCGATGCCTTGCAGTACCTGGGCGATTTCCGCGACGGGCGCGTTGCTCTCGCGGCGGCCGATCGCGGCGCGGCGCAGGCGCTCGACTTCCCCGAGGAACTCCGGCGAACGCTGCTCGGCGAGGATCTCGCCGACCAACGCGCCGAGCATGTTCACGTCCTCGCGCAGCAACGTGTCGGTGGCGGCGAATTCGACGGTGCGCAGGGGTTCCGGAGTCATTGCAGGCTCGGTCATTCCGCGAGTCTAGGACGGATCATGCTGTGACAGCATGATTTTCGGTTGCGACGATCTCTCTCTTCTCCCCGCCTGCGGGGAGAAGATGCCCGCAGGGCAGAAGGGGGGAAGCGAGCGCAGCGAGCTGCTTTTCGGTTTGAGAGGAAGCAGCAGCAAGAGCACGGCTCGCTGCGCTCGCCGCCCCTCACCCGCCTTCGGCACCCTCTCCCCGCACGCGGGGAGAGGGGAAATACATCTAGTAGGCGAACTCGCGGAACACGCGGTCGATGTTGCCGCCCCACTCGCCATGGAACAGCGCGAGCTTGCGCTCGGCCGCGGTTTCGTTGGCCTCGGCGAACTCGATCAGCGGCTCGAGGAAACGGCTTTCGTCGGTGCCCTGGCTGTTCAGGCGCGCGCGGCGCTGCAGGCCGCCGACCGCGATCTTCAACGCCTCCAGCGCGAGGTCGCGCACGCTGCCACCGCGGAATGGCAGCTTCAACGCGTGCTTCGGCACGCCATCGCGCAGTGCATTGCGCTCGGCGAGGCTGAAGTCCTTGACCAGGTCCCATGCGGCATCCAGCGCGGCATCGTCGTAGAGCAGGCCGACCCAGAACGCCGGCAGCGCACACAGGCGATTCCACGGACCACCGTCGGCGCCGCGCATTTCCAGGTACTTCTTCAGGCGCACTTCCGGGAACGCGGTGGTCATGTGGTCGGACCAGTCACGCAGGGTCGGCAGCGCGCCGGGCAGCACGTCGAGCTCGCCGCGCAGGAACTTGCGGAACGACTTGCCGCTGGCATCGACGTATTCGCCGTCGCGGTAGGAGAAGTACATCGGCACGTCGAGCAGGTAGTCGACGTAGCGCTCGAAACCGAAGCCGTCCTCGAACACGAAGTCGAGCATGCCGGTGCGGTCGGGATCGGTGTCGGTCCAGATGTGCGAGCGGTACGAGAGGTAGCCGTTGGGCTTGCCTTCGGTGAACGGCGAATCGGCGAACAGCGCGGTGGCGATCGGCTGCAGCGCCAGCGACACGCGGAACTTCTTCACCATGTCGGCTTCGCTGCTGAAGTCGAGGTTGACCTGCACCGTGCAGGTGCGGGTCATCATGTCGAGGCCGAGGTCGCCGCGCTTGGGCATGTACTCGCGCATGATCTTGTAGCGGCCCTTGGGCATCCACGGCATCTCGTCGCGGCGCCACTTGGGCTGGAAGCCCATGCCGAGGAAGCCCAGCTGCAGTTCGTCGGCGACGGCTTTCACCTCCTTGAGGTGACTGCCGACTTCCATGCAGGTCTGGTGGATGTTTTCCAGCGGCGCACCGGAGAGTTCGAGCTGGCCGGCCGGCTCCAGCGTGACCGACGCGCCTTCCTTGAGCAGCGCGATGGTGCGGCCGTGCTCGTCCACCTTCGTCCAGCCGAAGCGGGTCAGTCCGGTGAGCAGCGCCTCGATGCCGCGCTCGCCATCGAAGGTCGGTGGCCGCAGGTCGTCGAGGCGGAAGCCGAACTTCTCGTGCTCGGTGCCGATGCGCCAGTCCTCACGCGGCCGGCTGCCACTGGCGAGGTACTCGACCAGTTCGCGGTGGTCCGTGATCGGTGATTCGGCGACGTTGCTGGGGCTCGACATGGGGCCGCTCTTCCTGGAGACGTGGGATGTTTCGACGAACACGATATGGGGCCGCTGCCCTAACATCGCAATCGATGAAGCATAGCCCGGCCCCATGACGCGATTGCCCGCCCTGCTGCTGTGGCTGTGTTCCAGCGCTGCGTTCGCCTCGCCCCCCGTGCAACTGGACGTGCAACTGGAAAGGGGCAACGGCCCCGAACCCGCCACGCTCGATGCGCATCGCTGCCAGGAAGTCGCCTGCGGCAACGTGCTGCGGGATCTGTACGAAGGCCTGGTGACCGAGGATGCACGTGGCCGGCTGATCCCCGGCATGGCGGAGCGTTGGACGGTGTCGCGCGATGGCCGCGTGTGGACCTTCACCCTGCGCCCGGGCCTGCGGTGGAGCAACGGCCAACCCCTGGATGCAGCGCAGGTCGTCGCCAGCTTCCGCCGCGCCTTCTCCCCGGCGACCGCGGCGCCGTTCGGCGAACTGTTCGATGCGTTGCATGGCGCCCGCGCGGTCCAGGCCGGCGAAGTGCCGCCGGCATCGCTCGGCGTTGCCGCACCGGACGCGCGCACGGTGGTGTTCACCCTGGATCGCAGCGCACCGCTGCCGGCGCTGTTGACCCTGCCGATCGCATTCCCGGTGTACCTGCCCGCGGTGGCGCAGTACGGCGCGCAGCACACGCGCCCGGGGCAGCTGGTGTCGAACGGCGCGTACCGGCTGGCGGCGTGGACGCCGCAGGCAAACCTGGTGGTCGAACGCAACGCGCACTTCCATGGCGCGCGCGACGTGGCGATCGAGCGCGTGCGCTTCCATGTCACCGAGGACGCCGCCGCGGAGCTGCAGCGCTTCGCCGCGGGCGACCTGCACGTCACCGAGGTGGTGCCACCGCAACCCCTGGAGGCATTGCGCACGCGCTTCGGCGCGCAGCTGCGGATCTCCCCGTACATCGGCGCGTTCTGGCTCGGCATGAACCTGACCCGGCCACCGCTGCGCGACAACCCGGCATTGCGCCGTGCGCTGGCGCTGGCGGTGGATCGCGACAGACTCACCCGTTACATCACCGGCCTCGGCGAACAACCCGCCTACGGGATCGTGCCGCCGCGCATCGCGGGCTACACGCCCGCGTCGACGACGTGGGCAACGCTGTCGCAACCGCAGCGCGAAGCGCAGGCCCGCGCCCTGTATGGCGCCGCAGGCTATTCGAAGCAGCATCCGCTGGAGATCGAGCTGCGCTACAACACTTCCACGCCGCACCGGCGCATGGCATTGGCCGTCGCTGCGATGTGGCGCGACGTGCTGGGCGCGCGGGTGCGGCTACGCAACGAGGAATGGAAGGTGTTCGTCGGCAACCGCAAGCAGCGCGTGATCACCCAGGTGTTCCGCGGCGGCTGGATCGCGGACGTGCCGGACGCGCGCAATTTCCTCGCCGCGTTCGGCAGCGACGGGCCACTGAACTGGCCCGGCTATGACGATGCGGGTTTCCGCGAACGGCTGGCGAAGTCGGACGCCGCCAATACCGAAGCCGCGCGCAATGCCTGGCTGCGCGCGGCCGAGCAGCGGCTGTTGAATGCCGACGCGGTGGTGCCGCTGTACTTCTACACTTCCAAACATCTGGTCGACGATCGCGTGCTGGGGTATGAAGCCAACGCACTCGATCGCCATGCGTCGCGATGGCTGCGGCTTCGCCCCTGAATTCTGCAAGGAGTACGTCCATGCGCCGATGGCACGCGGAAGACCATCGTTCCGAACGCTCCGGCTGGCTGCGCGCGGCCGTGCTGGGTGCCAACGACGGCATCGTTTCGATCGCGGGTCTCGTCGTCGGCGTCGCCGCCAGCGGTGCGGGCACGGTCGCGGTGCTCGCCAGTGGGGTGGCCGGCGTGGTCGCCGGCGCCATGTCGATGGCCGCGGGTGAATACGTGTCCGTGCAGTCGCAGGCCGACACCGAACGCGCCGACCTCGACAAGGAGCGGCGCGAGCTGGCGGAGGATCCGGCGAGCGAGCTGTTCGAGCTGACAGGGATCTATACGCGGCGCGGCCTCAGCCCCGACCTCGCCCGCCAGGTCGCCGAGCAACTGACGGCGCACGATGCGCTCGGCAGCCATGCGCGCGACGAACTGGGCATCACCGAAACCCTGCGCGCGCGCCCGCTGCAGGCGGCATTGGCCTCGGCCGCGGCCTTTGTCGCCGGTGCGTTGCTGCCGATCGCCGCGGTGCTGTTCGCGCCCGCCGGCTGGCTGCAGGCCACGATCGTCATCGCCACGCTGGTGGCGCTCGCCGGCTCCGGCGCGGTGGCGGCGTGGGCGGGCGGGGCCTCGCCGTCGCGCGGCGCAGTGCGGGTGGCGTTCTGGGGCGCGCTGGCGATGGGCGCCGCAGGACTGATCGGCCGTCTCTTCGACGTGCAGGTCTGATGGAACGGGTTCGCGCGATCAGCGGGCGCTGGGCGTCGCGCCTGTTCGAAGCGCTGATCACGCTGTGGCTGCTGGCGACGCTGTGCTTCGTGCTGCTGCGCGCGGCGCCGGGTGGTCCGTTCGACAGCGAGAAGGCCGCGCCGCCGGAAGTGCAGGCCGCTCTCGCCACGCAGTACCGGCTCGATCGGCCACTGCTGGCGCAGTACGGCGCGTGGCTGGGCGATGTCGCGCGCGGCGATCTCGGCCCGTCGTTCCAGTATCCCGACTACAGCGTCAACCAGCTCGTCGCGAGCGCGTTGCCGGTGTCCGCGCTCAACGGCGGGCTCGCCCTGCTGCTGGCGCTGGCATTCGGCATTCCGCTGGGCATCCGGTCGGCGCTGCACGCGGGGCGCTGGCTCGATCGCGGGCTGATGTTCGTCGCCGGGCTCGGCCTGGCGGTGCCGAAGTTCGTCGCCGCGCCGCTGCTGGTGCTGTTGTTCGCGGTGACGCTGCATTGGCTGCCGGCCGGCGGCTGGGGCGAATGGAAGAACGTGGTGCTGCCGGTGGTCGCGCTGGCGCTGCCCAACCTCGCCTACTGCGCTCGGCTCACTCGCGCCTCGATGCTTGAAACGCTGTCAGCGGACTACCTGCGCGCCGCGCGCGCGCGCGGCCTGTCCGAAGCGCGCCTGCTGTTCGCGCATGCGCTGAAGCCGGCACTACTGCCGGTGGTGGCGTGGCTGTCGCCGGCACTGATCAATGTGGTCACCGGCTCGGCCGTGGTCGAACAGGTCTTCGGCATCCCCGGCATGGGCCGCTACTTCGTGCAGGGCGCGCTCAATCGCGACTACACCCTGGTGCTGGGCGTGGTGCTGGTGGTGGGTGCGCTGATTGTGCTGATCAACACGCTGGTGGATGCCGTGCGCGGCTGGCTGGATCCACGCCTGGACGCCGCGGACTGAGGCAATGCCGATGAAACACGTGCGCGTGGCCGATGATTACGTTTGCAATGCCGCGGCCTCGCGGGGCGGACGCGGCGCGCGCGCCTAGAATCGGTTTGCGCCAATCCGGCGCTTCCTTGCGGGAATCGCGCATGAGGCTGCTGGTCACGCTGTGCTTCGCGTTGTTGTTCAGTACCGCCGCCAGCGCGCGCGAATTCGCCATCGACCACCTCGAGCCCGCCAGCTGGTGGGTCGGCATGAAGCACGACCGCGTCGAGCTGATGGTGCATGGCGACGGCATCGCGATGCTCACCCCACGACTGGCGCATCCCGGCATATCGATCGCCGGCGTGGAAAAGACCGGGAACCCCAATTACCTGTTCGTCACCCTGGCCATCGCTCCCGACGCGAAGCCCGGTGGCTTGGAGATCGAGTTCCTCGACGGCGCGAAGGTCGCACTGCGGCATCCCTGGCGACTGGACGCGCGCGAAGCCGGTTCGGCGCAGCGCCATGGCTTCGATGCCACCGAGGCGATCTACCTCCTCACCCCGGACCGCTTCGCCAACGCCGAGCCCGGCAACGACAGCGTCGCGGGCATGGTGGAGCGCGCCAACCGCGCCGATGCCAACGGCCGCCACGGCGGCGACATCGCCGGCATCCGCCGGCACCTGGATTACATCGCCGGCATGGGCTTCACCCAGTTGTGGCCGACGCCGCTGCTGGAGAACAACCAGCCCGGGTACTCCTACCACGGCTATGCGATCACCGATCTGTACCGCACCGATCCGCGTTTCGGCAGCAACGAGGATTACCGCGCGCTGTCGCGCGAGGCGCGCCGGCATGGCCTGGGCCTGATCATGGACGTGGTGCTCAATCACGTCGGCGACCACCATTGGTGGATGGCCGACCCGCCCGCGCCGGACTGGTTCAACCGCACCGCCGGCTACGCCGGAACCAACAATCGCCGCACCACCGTGCAGGATCCCCATGCGGCGCCGGAGGACAAGGCGCTGTTCGTCGAAGGCTGGTTCGTCAAGTCGATGCCCGACCTCAACCAGCGCAACCCGCACCTTGCCACCTACCTGATCCAGAACACGCTGTGGTGGATCGAGTACGCGGGGCTGACTGGCATCCGCGAGGACACCTTCGGCTACGCCGACACCGCCTTCCTCAGTGCGTGGGGTCGCGCGGTGATGGACGAGTACCCGGACTTCGCGATGGTCGGCGAGGAATGGAGCGCGAACCCGGCGATCGTCGCGCACTGGCAACGCGGCAAGGTCAATCCGGACGGCCACGTGCCGTACATGCCGAGCATGATGGATTTCCCGCTGCAGATCGCCCTGCGCACGGCGCTGGCCCAACCGGAAGGATGGGACAGCGGCTGGATCGGGCTGTACGAGATGCTGGCCAACGATTTCCTGTATCCGGATCCGGGCCGGCTGGTGGTGTTCGCCGAGAACCATGACTCCGCGCGCATGCTCGCCCACCTCGGCGGCGACGTCGCGCTGTGGAAGCTGGCGATGGCCTATGTCGCCACGGTGCGCGGCACGCCGCAGTTCTATTACGGCTCGGAAGTGCTGCTGCAGGGCCCGCGCGAACGCAACGACGGCGAGCTGCGCGCCGACATGCCCGGGGGCTGGGGCGGCGATACAGGCAATGCCTTCACCGGCAAGGGCCTGTCGCCGGCACAGCGCGATGCACAGCAATACGTGCGCGCGCTGTTCAACTGGCGCAAACGCTCGCCGGCCGTGCAGCACGGCAAGTTGCAGCACTTCGCCCCCGCCGATGGCGTTTACGTGTATTTCCGTTACGACGGCCAGGACACAGTGATGGTGGCGCTGAACAGGAATCCCGGCGCCGTGTCATTGGCGCTCGACCGCTTCGCCGATTTCATCCCTGCTGGCAGCCGCGGGCACGATGCCCTCACCGGCAAGCCGATCGTGCTGGATGCAGCGCTGCCGTTGGCGGGCAAGTCGGCGACAATCATCGAAATCGCGCCGCGGGAAGACCGCGCGCACCGCGAAGTTCAAGCGCGCCGCAGCGCGTCGGGAGAATGA
Source organism: Agrilutibacter niabensis (assembly GCA_031457065.1). Taxonomy (GTDB): domain Bacteria; phylum Pseudomonadota; class Gammaproteobacteria; order Xanthomonadales; family Xanthomonadaceae; genus Agrilutibacter; species Agrilutibacter niabensis_A. Next base: position 932,527 of record JAVDVW010000002.1, on the reverse strand, counting down.
AGCTGCTGCTGCGACGGATCCGCAACGTTGCGGATCCGCGATGACTTCCGGATCGCTCCGCGCTTACAGCTCCAGCCAGCGCGCGACCACGGCGCGCGCCTCGTCCACGCCCTGCTTCGATTCGCCCGAGAACGTCTGCACGCTCACCGTGTCGCCGTAGGCGCGCGACAGTTCCATCCGCACGGCCTGCAGGGTGTTGCCGGCCGCACCGCGGCTGAGCTTGTCGGCCTTGGTCAGCAGCACGTGCGCGGGGAGGTCGCGGCGCACGGCGTAACCGAGCATCTGCCGGTCGTATTCCTTGAGCGGGTGGCGGATATCCATCACCACGACCAGCCCGCGCAGGGCCTGGCGGGTTGCGAAATAGCTCTCGATGAAGGCCTGCCAGTGAGCCTGCAGCTCCTGCGGGACCTTGGCGTAGCCGTAGCCGGGCAGGTCGACCAGGTACTTCTCGGTAGCTGGATTGCTTGCGGTCGGCGTGAAATCGAAAAACACCAGCTGCTGGGTCCGGCCCGGCGTCTTGGACACCCGCGCGAGCGCGTTCTGCTGGCAGATCGCATTGAGCGCGCTGGACTTGCCTGCATTGGATCGGCCGGCAAAGGCGACTTCGAGGCCGCCGTCGGCAGGCAACTGGCGTGGGTTGTGCGCCGCGAGCAGGTATCGGGCGCGGGCGAAATGGTTGGGGGCGGTGGTGGCCATGCGGTACAGGATCGCACGGGGCCGCCCGCGAGTGACCCAATGAGCCGGCATGGGTGATGCCGCGCGCGCGGCGGAGGATGGCAAGGCGTCGGCGCTTCCTGCTGTGATCGGCCGACCGGACCGTACAGCTGACCCACTGGATTGGCGCGGGCGGGTGCTCCGGGCTCTTCGGGTTTGACCGTCCCGCGGCCGGCAACGATAATTTCGCGGTTTCGACGCCCGCATCCGGGCGTCCCTCAAGCATTTCCGGAGCCCAGCTCATGCGCCACGCCCGCGTCCTCGGCCTCGTCGGTTTCGCTGCCCTCGCAGCCGCCGCCGTTGCCTTCGCCCAAGCCACGGTCACCCCGGTGCCGGACAACGCACCCGTGCAGACCGCGCCGCTGGTCGAGAAGCCGGCGACCTGGGGCGACGTGAAGGCCGGTGCCGCCAAGGCCGGCACCTGCGCGGCCTGCCACGGCCTCGACGGCAACCCGACCGATCCGCAGTACCCGCGCCTGGCCGGCATGCCGGAGCGTTACATCGCCCACCAGATCGCGCTGCTCAAGAGCGGCGAACGCAACACCGGCATGGCCGCGGTGATGAAGCCGTTCGCCGACGCGCTGACCGCGCAGGACGCCCGCGACCTGGGCGCCTACTTCGCCACCCAGAAGGCCGGTGCCGGCGTCGCCGACGACACCGTGATCGCCAGCGGTCCGAACAAGGACAAGAAGTTCTACGAAGTCGGCGAGCAGCTGTTCCGCAGCGGCGACAAGGCCCGCGGCATCCCGGCGTGCATGGCCTGCCACGGTCCGGTCGGCGCCGGCAACCCGGGCCCGGCCTATCCGGCCGTCGCCGGCCAGCAAGCCGCCTACGTGCAGCGTCGCCTCGAGGAATACCGCGCCGGCACCACCACGCAGAAGGATGCGCACCTGTTCAAGGTGATGGCCACCGTCGCCGGCAAGCTGACCGACGAGGAAATCGGCTCGCTGTCGAGCTACGTGCAGGGCCTGCACCCGCGCGCCGCCGAGGCGATGGCGGAAGCGGCGCCTGCCGCCGCCCACTGAACCGAGCACTGAACTTCACTACCGGCGCACGGTCACAATCGACCGCGCTGTTGTTCAATACGCCGACCGTGCCGCCACGGTCGGCGTTTTCATTTCCACCATTTTCATTTCCACCCTTCGCATACCAAGCCCGCCTCCCATGACCTTCCGTCTGAGCCTCCTGCTTGCGCTGCTGCTTCCGGTCAGCGTCCTTGCCGCCCCGCCCGCCGCACCGGTCGAGGGCACCGATTACGAAGTGATCGCGGACGGCGTGGTGTTCGAACCCGTGGCCGGCCGCATCGAAGTGGCCGAGGTCTTCGGTTACACCTGCCCCCACTGCGCCCACTTCGAGCCGGAGGTGCAGGCATGGAAGGCCAAACAACCCAAGGACGTGAAGTTCACCCCTGTCCCCGCGCCCTTCGGCGGCTATTGGACGGCCTTCGCCCGCGCCTATTTCGCGGCCAAGACGCTGGGGGTCGCCGATCGCTCGCATGAGGCGGTATTCCGCGCCGTGCATGAGGACGGCACCTTGCCGCGCAATCCCACCGATGACGAGCTGGCGGCGTTCTATGCCCAGTTCGGCGTGCCTGCGGCGCGTTTCGTCGCCACCCTCAACGGCCCTGCCGTCGAAGCGGCAATGCAGCATGCGGGGGTCTTCGTCCAGCGCAACGGCGTGGAGGGCACGCCGACGATGATCGTCGCCGGCAAGTACCGGGTGACCGCGCCGACGCACGCCGAGGTCCTGCGCGTGGTCGACCAGTTGGTGGCGCGGGAACGCGCCGCGGCCAAGTCGCGGCGCTGAACCGCGGCCACGGCAGCGGCTGATCGCGTCCACACACCCCCGCCCGTTGGCGCTCGCTATCCTTGCGGCCTCTAGGCGATGCCGCCGTGACCCGTTCCCCGGAGATGTTCCGATGATGCTGCGCCCGGCCCTGCTGTTGTCCGTCCTGCTGCCGCTGGCCGCCTGCAAGCCACAACCCGAGGCGCCCGCCGAGCCCGCCACGCCCGCGGTGGCGACCACCCCGGCGCCGGCGGCGGCCGTCGAAACCACCGCGGAGCCTGCGCCGGCCGCGACGCCGGACGTCCCGGTCGGCCCGGCGCCGGTGGCTGGCATCGATTACGTCGCGATAGCCGGCGGCAAGCCCTTTGAACCCGGCAATGGCCGGATCGAAGTGGCAGAGGCCTTCAGTTACACCTGCCCGCACTGCGCGCACTTCGAAGAGCTCGTGCGCGAATGGCGCGCACGCCAGCCCGCGGACGTGAAGTTCACGCCGGTGGCCGCCTTCTTCGGCGCCAACCCCGAACCGTTCGCGCGGGCCTTCTACGCGGCCGAGGCGATGGGTGTGCGGGTGAAGACCCACGAGGCGATGTTCCGCGCCATCCATGTCGAGCAGACGATCGATCCGGGCAAGGCCACGCCGGCGTCGATCGCCGCCTTCTATGGCCGGTTCGGCGTCGACCCGACGCAGTTCGCCAGCGCCATGACGAGCGCCCGGACCGATGCCCAGCTGAAGCATGCCGCCCAGTTCGTCGAGCAGACAGGAGTCGAGGGCAGCCCCAGCATCATCGTCGACGGCAAGTACCGCGTGACCGGCAAGACCATGGAAGACATGCTGCGCATCACTACGCACCTGCTCGCGAAGGAGCGCGCGGCCCGCGGCGGCTGAGCCCGGACCGGCACGTGGCGATGAGCATGGACAAGCCCACGGGCCATCGCCGCCTGAAACTGCTGAGCGCCAACATCCAGGCCGGCTCGAGCACGCGCCGCTACAGCGACTACGCCACCCGCAGCTGGTCGCACGTGCTGCCGATGGGCAAGCGCCTGAGCCTGGACACCATCGCGCAACTGGCCGGCAGGCACGACATCGTCGGCCTCAACGAAAGCGATCCCGGCAGCCTGCGCTCGGGGTTCACCAACCAGACGCATTACCTGGCCCAGCGTGGCGGCTTCCACTACTGGAGCCATCAGCCCAATCGTCGTGTCGGTGGCGTCGCCTCCAGCGCCAATGGCCTGCTGAGCAAGCTGGAACCGGTCGAGGTCATCGACCACGCCCTGCCCGGCCGCATCGCCGGCCGCGGGGTACTGCTGGCGCGCTTCGGCGACGACAAGGCCTCGCTCACCATCGCGGTCGCGCATCTTTCGCTGGGCGCGCAGTCGCGCGCCTCACAGCTCGCCTTCATCGCCGAGTTGCTGCACGACCATCCCCATGCCGTGCTGATGGGTGACTTCAACTGCGACGTCGACCGGCCGGAGATGGCGGCCCTGTTCCGCCGCACCCGCCTGCAACCGCCGCAACACGCGGTGCCCACGTTCCCCAGCTGGAGCCCGCAGCGCGCCATCGACCACATCCTGCTGGGCGATGGCCTTACGCACCACCACGCCCGCGCGCTGCCGGCCGCGCAGTCGGACCACCTGGCGTTGTCGCTGGAACTGGATGTCCCGATGGCAGCCATCCGCGGCTGAGCGCATGGTCGCCGGGCGCGCGACGTGCGCACCGCACTTTCTGCATAAGCAAAAAGAAAGCGGCCGCTGGTGAACCAGCGGCCGCTTGGCCTTGCTCAACTACGTCCGATCAGGACAGGTAGTCAGAACCGGTATCAGAACCGGTAATTGGCGCTGACGTACCAGAACGCCCACGGCAGATCGTAGGTACCCGCGTCGTAACCATTGAGCGAACAGGTCACGCACACCGGCGGTTCCTTCCCGAAGATGTTGTTCACGCCGAGGGTCAGGTCGAGGCCCTCAACCGTGAACGCGTGCTTCCAGCTGGCCTGCAAGTCGTGGTACGTGGTCGAGCCCAGGGTGTTCTCCTGCTCCGGATTGAGGCAGCCCGGCACTTCCGCAATGGTTGCGGAGGTGCAGTCTTCCTTCACCGAACTGATGTAGCGGACCGTCCAGTTCACGTCGAAGTCGCCCATGCCCCAGCCCAGCTGCATGTTGGTCTGCCATTCCGGGATGGCGCTGTCGCTGACCTCGATGCCGACCGCGCGGGTGGCGACGTTGCCATCGGCGTCCACGGCCTTGTACTCGTTGATCCAGGTCGACTGCACCGAAGCGCTCACGTGGCCCCAGTTCCAGTCCGGGCTGATCCAGTTGCCCTTGAGGTCGACGCCGTCGGTCTTGATGCTGCCGAGGTTCTCCAGGCGGTTCTGCGGCGGGAACAGGTTGCTGGTGTTGTTACGGGCGAACGGTGCGCACGCCGGTCCGGTACCGCCCTGCTCGATGTAGCACTTGTTGAGCAGCGACTGGATATCGGCGGCCTGGATCGCGCCATCGATCTTGTGCTTGTAGTAGCTGACCTCGAAATCGAGCTTGCGCGACCACGACTGGTCCGCACCCCACGACGGGCTGTAGACCGCGCCGAAGGTGTAGCTGTCGGACTCTTCCGGCTGCAGGTCCGGATTACCACCGGTGAAGGTGATGATCTGGGTGTTGGCCTGCTCGAAGCCATTGGGCACGCCCGCGTTGACGCAAGCCTGCTCCAGGCCGGGCGAGATGCCGTTGGTGGTATCAACCACCGGTGCACCGGTCGGGCCGCAGGGATCGGTGAGGGTGGCACCGAACTGGGTCAGGCCGTACAACTCGCCCAGGTTCGGCGCACGGAAGCCCTGCGAGTAGGTGCCGCGCACCACCAGGTCCTCGATCGGCTGCCAGCGGAAACCCAGCTTGCCGGTGGTCTTGCTACCGAACGTCGAGTAGTCGGAATACCGCAACGCAGCGGAGACCTCCAGGCTGTCCAGGAACGGCAGGTTGACCTCGGCATAGAGCTCGTCGACGCTGTAGTGCGCCTTGACCGCCGCCGCGAACGAGTCCTGCGATTCGCCACTCTGGCGCAGCGGATCCGGGAGGAACTCGCCACGGTACCTGCGGTGCTCCGCACCGGCGGCGAACCCTGCGGTACGGTCGCCGATATTGAACATGTCGCCGGTGATGTTGGCCTGGACCAGGTCCAGCACCTGCTTGCTCGAGTCGATCTGGGTGGTACGGATGTAGTCGATCTGGTCCTGGGTCATCGGACGGGCCTGGCCGCCGAAGATATCCAGCGGCACGCAACCCGGCACCAGCGCACAGATGGCCGGATCGCCCAGCGCCAACTGGATCTTGGCGACGTTGTAGCCGTTGGTGAAGACCTGGTCCGCCTTGTTCTCGGAGTGGACCGCGTTGACGTCCCAGTTGTAACTGCGATCACCGAAGTCGAACACGCCGTCGAGCCCGGCATTGAAGTACCAGGTATCGACATCCTGAGTGAACACGCGCGGGCCGACTTCCAGCGGACGGCGGCCGATGAAGCTGAAATTGGAGCCTGCGACCAGGTCGATGCCGAAGGGGTTGTAGGGATTCAGCGCCGAAACCGAGATGGTGTCCGCGAGGCCGCCGGTGCCAGCGTCGGGGCCGACGAAGATCGGTTCCGGAGCGGCCTGGTTGGTCGACGTACGGTTGTTGTACAGCGCCTTCACGTGCAACCGGGTGTTGTCGCTGATGTCGTAGCTGAGGCTGGTGAACAGCGCCTTGCGCTTGTTCGGCGTCAGCAGCAGGTTGAACGGCGCGAAGTTGAAGCGATCGGCACCCGTGAACTGATGGTAGGTGCCGCCGTTCGGGTTGGTCGGATCCCACACCGGCGTGGTGGTGCCGTCATTGAGGGTCACGCTGTAGAACGAGCCGTCGGCGCACGAGCCGACCGAACCCGAAGGCCTGCCGGGATCGCAGAAGCGGAAGCGGCCCTGCGGCGTGCCCGAGCTACCCGCGTCGAGGCCGGCGCCCGGTTCCGGGAATGCCGATTGGCCCCACTCGCCGGAGCTGATGTCTTTCTGTTCGTTGTAGCTGGCGCCGAACACCGCGCTCCAACGCTCGCCGCTGCCGCCCAGGGTCATCGACGCCTCGGTGGTGTCGCCGCCCTTGTTGTACTTGCCGAAGTAGGCGTGGACTTCCGCGCCATCGAACTTGCGGCGGGTGATGATGTTGATCACGCCGGCGATGGCGTCGGAGCCGTAGATCGCGGAGGCGCCGTCTTCCAGCACTTCGATGCGGTCGACGATCGACAGCGGAATGGTGTTGAGGTCGGCGCTGCCGCTGACGCCCGAGGCCGAGGATTCGTTGACCCAGCGGATGCCGTCGACGAGGACCAGCACGCGCTGCGAGCCGAGGTTGCGCAGGTCGACCTGCGCCGAACCGGCGCCGATGCCGCCGCCATCCGGCGGATAGCCGAAGTTGCCCGAGGAATTGAACTTCGAGTTCAGCGCCTTGCCGCTGGAGGTCAGTTCCTGCAGCACGTCGCCGACCGACTGCAGGCCGGTCAGTTCTAGCTTCTGCCGGTCGAGCACGAACACCGGCTGCGATGTCACGAGGTTGGATTGCTTGATGCGCGAACCGGTGACGGTGACGGCATCGAGGGTGGTGGCGCTCTTCTGCGGCGCCGGCGCGGGTGCGGGGGCATCCTGAGCCACGGCAATCGCGGGAAGGCTCAGGAACAGGGACAGCTGGATGGCTTTCGCCAGGGTTCGGGGGCGCAGCGACTTCATGATTCTCTCTCCTGGAATTCTTATGAATTGCTGTGACGGGATAGAGCGGACTAGCGCCGCCGGGAGGCCCTGGGGCGGCGTCCCTGAGTTGTAAACAATTAGTGAAGCGGCCACAAGCGGAAAGAAGTCACGCCCGATGCGGCAAACATGCCGCGCTGCTCAGCCGCCGAGTGCCAGACTCGCGGCCACCGCCAGGAGAAATCCCGCAAAAACGCGCTTCAGCGTGCGCCCATCCAGCCGGTGTGCGAGACGTGTCCCATAGGGGGCAGCCAGCACGGACGCCGCCGCCACTCCGGCAGCGGCGGGCAGGTATACATAGCCCCAGGCAAATTGCGGCAGTGCACCATCGGGCGCGTGCAGGGCATAGCCGACCGCGCTGGCCAAGCCGATCGCAACGCCGCAGGCCGACGAAGTGCCGACCGCGCGGACCGGGAAGACACCGCGCCAGACCAGCAACGGCACCGTCATGCTGCCGCCGCCGATACCGACCACGGCCGAGACCGCGCCGATGCAGCCACCGGCCAGGGTCATCGGCAGCCCACGGGGCGCGGCCACGTCGCCCCCCGCGGACGCGGGGCGCGTGCCGCCGAACATCAGCTGGGCCGCGGCGAGCACGCAGTACACCGCGACGATCCAGCGCAACGCGTCGCCATCGATGTGCACGGCAACATCACTGCCGAGCCAGCCGCCGACCAACAGGCCCGGCACCATCCAGCACACCGTTGGCCACAGCACGCTGCCGCGCCGGTTGTGCGCCCGGGCCGATGCCGCGGCGGTCAACACGATGCTGGCCAGCGAACTCGCCAGTGCCGCATGCATCGCCGCTTCGCGCGGCACGCCCATGTTCGGCAACAACCACGCCAGCGCCGCGACGAGCACAAGGCCACCGCCCACGCCGAGCAGGCCAGCGAGCACGCCGGCCACGGCGCCGAGCGCGAGGAACAACAGCAACGACACCAGCATGGCCACACCCGCGACGGACAAGGCCGTGATCGTAGCGTGCACGGCGAGCCGCCCGCGACGCGCGCACCACGCCATGCATGCGGCGCGCGCATGGCGACTGAGCATTCACATTGCTCGGCTATAGTCGGGCGCTATGTCCCCCCGCATCCTCCTCACCACGCTCGCGGCAGTCGTGGCCGGAGCCCTGCCGCTGGTGTCCGGCCCTACCACGCTGCGCTTGACCGGCAGCGCGGCGCCCATGCCCATGGCGGCCAGCATCGTGGCCGCGGATCCCCAACAGCAGCGTGTTGCAATCGCTATCCAGGCCGCCGAACGCGACGGCTTCGACGCATCCCAATACGCTGACCTCGCATCGCATCCGCTCTACGCCTGGATCGAATACGCCACCCTGCGCCGCAATATCGATGCCGTCAGCGCGGCGCAGGCGCAAGCTTTCCTGACGCGTTACGACGGCCAGGCCGCCGCCGAAGCGTTCCGCGAGATCTGGGTCGCGCAGAGCGCGCGCCGCGAGGACTGGGCCGCGTTGCTGGCGGCGTGGAAGCCCGCCGTCGGCCGCAACGGCGAACTGCGCTGCGCCGAATTAAAGGCGCGGCAATCGCTGGGACGCGACGATGCGCAATGGGTCGGCGATGCCCAGGCACTGTGGCGCGCTGCGGCCAAGCCGCTGCCAGCCAACTGCGATGCCGTCTTCGAAGCGCTGGGCGCGAAAGGCGGTCTGGCCGCCGACCTGCGCTGGGAGCGCATCGACAAGGCCGCGGCCGAATGGCAGCCCTCGGTGATGCGCGTCGCCGCGCGCGGTCTGCCGGTCGAGGAGGCCGCGCTCGTCAACGACTACGCCGCCTTCATCGAGTCGTTGCACCCGCGCGCGATCAACTGGCCCAAGACCGAACGCAGCCGACGCATGGCCTCCTACGGCCTCGCACGCGCCGCCAAATCGGTGCCGATGATCGCCGAGGCCCAGTTGCCGCAGTACGCGCAGGCCCTCGGCTTTACCGAGGAGGATCGTGGCCGCGTGCTCTACCAGGCCGCGCTGTGGACCGCTGCCTCTTACGAGCCCGAATCCGCGCAACGCCTCGATGCCGTGCCGGAGAGCGCGTACGACGCGCGCCTGCACGAGTGGCGCGCACGCGAGGCGATGGCGCGCTCCGATTGGCCGGCCGCGCTGGCGGCGATCCGCAAGATGGGCGACAAGCAGCGCAGCGAGGCGCGCTGGCAGTACTTCGAGGCGCGCCTGGCCGAACGCAGCGGCGACACTGCCGCGGCACAACGCCTCTACCGCGAAGCCGCCAACAAGGCCGAGTTCCACGGCTTCCTGGCCGCCGATCGCATCAAGGCGTCCTACACCCTGTGTCCGTCGCAGCCCACCAGCACCGCTGCGGAACGTAATGCCATAGCGCGCGACCCGGCGATCGTGCGCGCGCTGGGGCTGTACCGCATCGATCGTCGCGGCTGGGCGACGCGCGAATGGGACGATGCGCTGTCCCGCTTCGACGACACCCAGCGCCGCCTCGCCGTGGAAGCGGCGCAGTCACAAGGCTGGTTCGATCGTGCCGTGTTCGCGCTGGGCAAGACGCCCGCGGGCGAGGCGCGCCCGGACGAGCTGCGCCTGTACAAGCTGCGCTTCCCCTTGCACCACGACGCCACCATCCGCCGCGAAGCCGTGCGCAACCGGCTCGATCCGGCCTGGGTCGCCGGCGAGATCCGCGCCGAAAGCGTGTTCGATCCACGCGCGCGGTCCGGCGCCAACGCGATGGGGCTGATGCAGTTGCTGCCCGAAACCGGCGCCGCCGTGGCCAGGGACCTCGGACTGTCCTGGGGCGGTGCCGATTCGCTGTATGAACCGGACACCAACATCACGCTGGGCACGGCCTATCTGCGCCAGCTGCTCGACAAATACGGCGGCCAGCCCTACCAGGCCATCGCCGGCTACAACGCGGGTCCGACGCCATTGGCGCGCTGGCAGTCGCAGCGGCCGGGCATGGATCCGGATTTCTGGATCGAGACGATCAGCTACAAGGAAACACGCGACTACGTCGCCCGCGTGCTCGCCTTCAGCGTGCTCTACGACTGGCGCCTCAACGGCACGGCCCTGGGCATGGAGGACCGCATGCACGGCCGCCTCGGCGGGCCGCGCAAGAAGTTCGTGTGCCCGGTCGCGGTCGCACCCAAGCCGGCGGCCGCGCCCTCGCCCGCCCAGCCTGCGAAGAAGAAGAAACATCATTGACGCCCGCGGCTAGCACAACGCCCTGGCACGGTTAGCGCCGCGCGCGCGGCCGACGGCAATCACTGACCGACACCTACCTCCCGCGACCGGCCACCAGACCCTTCGCTTAGACTCGTTGCATGAAGACCTACCTCGTCGGCGGCGCAGTCCGCGACCGCCTGCTCGGCCTTGGCCACGGTGATCGCGATTTCGTCGTCGTCGGCGAAACGCAGGCTTCGATGCAAGCGGCCGGCTACAAGGCCGTGGGCCGCGACTTCCCGGTGTTCCTGCATCCGCAGACCGGCGAGGAATACGCGCTGGCGCGCACCGAGCGCAAATCCGGCCGCGGCTACCGCGGGTTCGTCGTCCATGCCGACCCCGCGGTGACGCTGGAGGAGGACCTGCAGCGCCGCGACTTCACCATCAATGCGATCGCGCAGGATGGCGACGGCCATCTGATCGACCCCTACGGCGGCGCGCGCGATATCGAAGCCAGGGTGCTGCGCCACGTCAGTCCCGCCTTCGGCGAAGACCCGCTGCGCGTGCTGCGCGCGGCGCGCTTCATGGCGCGCTTCGCCGGCCTGGGATTCACCGTCGCCCCGGAAACGATGGCGCTGATGCGGGCCATGGTGGCCAGCGGCGAACTCGCCGAACTCACGCCCGAACGCGTGTGGCAGGAGCTGCGCCGCGCGATCGCCAGCACCACGCCTTCCGCGTTCCTGCGCACGCTGCACGACTGCGGTGCACTGGCGGTGGTGCTGCCGGAAATCGCTGCGTTGTATGGCGTGCCGCAGAGCGCGGAACACCATCCGGAGGTCGACACCGGCGTGCACATCGAACTGGTCTGCGACATGGCGGCGCGGCTGGCGCCTGGCGACGAACTGATCGGCTTCGCCGCGCTCACCCACGACCTGGGCAAGGCGCTGACACCTGCAGACGTGCTGCCGCGGCATGTCGGCCACGAAAGCGCCGGCCTCGCCCCGCTGCGCGCGTTGTGCGAGCGCCTGAAGGTGCCGCTGGAGCATCGCCAGCTTGCCGAGTGCGTGTGTCGCGAACACCTCAACGTGCATCGCTTCGGCGAGCTCAGGGCCTCCACGGCGGTGGAGCTGATCGCGCGCTGCGACGGGTTTCGCCGGCCCGGCCGCATCGCCCAGCTCGCCGTCGCGTGCGAAGCCGACAAGCGTGGCCGCACCGGTTTTGCCGATATCGATTATCCGGCCGGGCAACAGCTGCGCGATGCGCATGCCGCGGCGCTGGCGGTGCGCGCGTCCGACCTGCCCGGCGAACTGCAAGGCCCGGAGCTGGGCGAGGCGCTGCGCAAGGCACGGATCGCCGCGGTTGCGGCGGCGACGGGCAAGAAGCCCTAGCCAGGGTGTCCGCGCAAAAAAATCGGGCGGCCGAAGCCGCCCGATGTTTCGTCCTTCGCAAAGGGCTCGATCAGAAGTCGACCCCAACCTTCACGTACCACTCGCCACCATTGAAGCCGTACGGCGAGGACAGCGGGTACTGCGCGCCCAGGAAGTTGAGGACGCTATTGGTTTGCTTGTCCGGGTACTTGTCGAAGATGTTGTTGCCGCCGACGGTCAGGTGGGCATGGTCGTCGAACAGGTCGAAGCTCACCGCCAGATCGAACAGCCAGGACGAACCGAAGCTCGCCGTCTCACCGAAGGTGGAGTCTTCCCAGCTGTCGTAGTAGTTCGCGCGGGTAGTGACGGTGAAGTTCCACGGCGACTGCCAGTCGAAGGTCAGCACCGAACGGTTGTTGGGCATCTGGTTTTCCAGATCGGCCACGCGTTCGGCATCGAGGACCGGCGTGGTCGTGCCCGGAATCAGGTCGACGTGGTCGACGTCCTGCTTGTTCCAGCTGTGGCGGGCGTCGAAGGTGCCGGTACCCCAGTTGCCGAAATCCGCCTTGTAGATCGCCACGAGGTCCACGCCGCGCACGGTGGTGTCGACGCCGTTGGTGAAGTACGACACCTGGCCGGGAATGGCCGACGCCGGGATGCCCGCGGCAAGCAGCGCCGCCTCTTCCGGCGAGCCGGGGGTAATACTGAAGTTGCGCAGCGCGATGCGGTCGTCGATCTCGATGTTGTAGTAGTCGACGGTGAGGCTGAAGTTTTCGGTCGGGGTGTAGACCACGCCGGCCGAATAGGCGAACGACTCTTCCGCCGTCAGCGGTTGCGCACCCAGCGCAATCGCGGCCGGGCTGTTGACCGGGAAGGTGCCCTGCGGGATCAGCGCGCCACTGGCGTTGGCGGTGGTGGTGATATCCAGCGTATTGATCTGGCCCGGCGTCGGCGCGCGGAAACCGGTATTGACCGTGGCGCGGAAGGCCAGCGTCTCGGTCGCCGCAAAACGCGACGACAGCTTCCAATCGAAGGTGCTGTCGAACGCCGAGGAATCCTCGAAGCGACCGGCCACACCCGCGGACCAGCGCTGGGTCACGTCGGCCTCGAGATCCACGTAGGCAGCGCGGCTGTACTGGCTGAATTTGCCCGCACCTTCCGGCGAGTCGCCCTGGAAGCCGTCGGAGCCGAAGCCGAACAGGGCGGCGGTCGGGCCGACCGCGAACGAGGCCGGATCGCCTTCGCCGATCTTGTAGGTCTCCTCGCGCCACTCGCCACCGAAGGCGACGTTGATCGGCGAAGCGAACGCGTCGTTCTGCCAGGGGTAGGTGAAGTCGAGGTTGGCGCCGCGCTCGAGCTGGGTCAGGATCCCGGGCTCGAAGCTGGTGGGACTCAGGACGCCCAGGCTCGGATTGATCGAGTTGATCAGCTTGTAATAGACCCGGTTCTCGCCCTGGCGCAGGCTGGCATCCCAGCGCAGTCCGCTGTCGAACTTGCCCTTGGCACCGAACACGCCTTCGTAATCCATGATGTCGGCGGCGAAGGTCGGCGTGTAGCCACCCGGGAACTGGGTGTAGATCGGATTGAGGGCGACCCAACCGGATGGGCTGGTGGCACTCGCGGTGAGATAGTCGGCCGGGTTCAGGCCCTGCCCGATGATGCTGTTGACGAGCGCCTGATCGACGGCGTCGGGTAGACCGTCGGCATTGGCGTCCACCATCAGCGTGCCGCGCGGCGCGACGCCCGCCACGCCCACTGGCGTGCGGTAGAAGAAGCTCGAGTCGAACTTCGAGTCGCCGTAGCTGCCGAAGCCATACAGGCTGGCGTTCTCGGACAGCGGCAGTTCGGCGTTGAAGAACGAGCGCAGGCCCTTGGCGTTGGGATCGCCCCAGCGCTGGCCCAGGCCTTCGAACGGCACCTGCCCAGGACGCGCGGCCTCGACCACGGCCGCATCCGCGCGCGGAATACCACGCGAGGTGAAGTCGCTCTCGAAGTACTCGGCGGTCAGATTGAAGAAGCCGTCTTCCATGAGCGGCACACCCAGGTTGAACGAGCTGCGCCACTTGTCGCCGTCGCCCTTGTAGGTCGAGCCGTACTGGCCGTCGATGCGCACGCCCTTGGCGTTGTCGTTGAGGATGATGTTGACCACGCCGGCGATGGCGTCCGAACCGTACTGCGCCGACGAGCCGTCGCGCAGTACTTCCACTTTCGCGATCGCGGCGGAAGGAATCTGTCCGTAGTCGACCGCCTGCGCGCCCTGGTTGATGGTGCCGAACGGCTCGGCCTGCAGGTTGACCAGCGCCGAGCGGTGGCGGCGCTTGCCATTGATCAGCACCAGCGTCTCGTCGGGCGGCAGGTTGCGCAGACTGGCCGGGCGGATGAAGGCCGTGCCGTCGGCGATCGGGAAGCGCTGGGTATTGAACGAGGGCACGACGATGGCCAGTTGGTCGGTCAGGTCGGCGGAGGACTGCTTCTCCAGCTTCGCGGGGCTGAACACGTCCACGGGCGAAAGCGACTGCGTGGGCGATCGGCCCTGCACGCGGGTACCGGTGACGACGAGCTGGTCGAGTTCGACGGGCTTCTTTGCGGCCGGCTCGGCCGGTTGGGCCGGCGCCTGGGGGCTTTCCTGTGCAAAAGCGGGCAGCGCGGCGCCCGTGGCGAGCGCGGCGATAACGGCCAGCGCCAGACGGTTGCGATGGGTACGAGGCATGGATGAAGTTCCTTTCTGGAAGTGGAAAGGGCTCCCCTGTAAGCCCTGACCCGAGCTTCATAAATTTTTAACGTTTGCGCAAGCTGCCGGAATTGTTTGCCCGATCGGCTATTCATGCCGATAACGAGCGGCAAACGACGAACACGGCGATTTCAGATGCTCTCGCGCACGGACACGCCCGCCGGCAGAGGCAACCCCGCATCGGTTCCCTTGTTGCAACGCAGCAGCCGGCGGCGACCTTCTAGGGCAAGCGCGCATCCAGCCGTTGCAGCCACCGCGCCACCGGGGTGAACGCCAGCAGCAGCCCCAGCAGCACGCCGGTGGCATTGGCCGCCGCATCGGCGGGGTCGGCCATGCGCGTGCGCGTCAGCATGCCCTGGGCAAATTCCAGCGCGATCCCCATCGCCACCAGCCCGGTGGCCGCGCACAGCTGCGCACGCCAGCGCGCGAAGAGCAGCACCGCGCCCGTGGCCAGGAACCCATAGCTGAGCAGGTGTTCGACCTTGTCGAAGTTGCGCGGCACGTGCATCGGTGGCGGCGGCGTCAGCGACAACACGATGACGGCGGCGATCGCCAGCCACCACAGCGCCAGCCACAGCCGCGGCCGACGGAAATCCCGCAATGGCGACCCGCTCCGCGCGCTCACAGGCGGAAGCTCAGGTCGCCCGCCATGAAGGCGACGCCGAATTCGACGTCCTTGGCGAAGCCCATCACCTGGAAGCGCTCGCCCATCTCGCTGGGCAGGGTCAGCTTCTTCACCTCGTTGCGGCGGCGCTGCTGTTCGGTCGCATCGTGCATGCGCTCGATGCGCTCGAACACGCTGGCCATGCCGTTGCCCAGCAGGAAACTCGCCTGCGAGCAGTAGCCGGCGAAGTCGAAACCCGCAGCCACGCCGGCTTCGGCCAGGGCGGTGAAATCGACGGACGCGGTGAGGTCCTGCAGGCCCGGCCACAGCAGCGGTTCGTGGTGCATGCGGTGGCGGTAGTACGCGCGCAGCGTGCCGTCGGTGCGATCAGGCTGGTAGAACTCGCCACGCGGATGACCGTAGTCGACGAACAGCATCGCGCCGCGCTGCATCCCGCCCGACACAGCCTGGATCCAGTACGGCAACTGCGGCAGCACCTCGGAGCGGTAGCCCTCGGCAAGAGGACGCTCCAGGCTGCGTTCGACATGGCGCACGGCATTGCCGAGGAAGGCGTCCGCCGGCCGCAGCGTGCGCGCGAAGCGGTCGCCATCGACGGCCACGTATTCCTCGAACACCTCACCGTCGCGGATCGCGAAGCGCGGCGTTGGCAGCGCATCGATGACCTCGTTGGCGAACAGCACGCCGCTCCAATCGTTCGGGAGCGGACCGTCGAGCCACTCCACCAGTTCGAACAACATCGGCGACAGGCTGCGCTGCAGGCGTTCGCGCTGGCGCTCGCGCAGGTCGGCACTGGGTTCGAGGATCAGGTAGCGGTCGGGCAGCGCGTCGAGTTCGAGCAGGCGCTTGAGCGCGACCTCGGCGAAGGCGCCGCTGCCGCCGCCCAACTCGAGGAACACGGCGCTTGCTCCGAGTTGCTGCAGCACCGGCGCCACGCTTTCGGCGATGCATGCGGCAAAAATCGGCCCCAGCTCGGGCGCGGTGACGAAATCGCCGCCTTCGCCAAACTTGCGCGCACCGGCGCTGTAGTAGCCCAGGCCCGGCGCATACAGGGCCAGCTCCATGAAGCGCGAGAACGGAATCGCGCCATCGTTGGCGGCGATCTCGTGACGGATGAGGGCGGACAGGCGCTCGCTGTGGGCGAGCGCGTCGGCATCGGGTGCGGGGAGCGAGGTCAGGCCTGGAGTCATGCGGCATTATCTCCCGCGCCGCGTGCACAATGCCGCGACCACAAGGAACCGCCCGGCATGAACAACGCCCGCCCCATCGCCCTGGTCACGGGCAGCGCGCGCCGCATCGGTGCGGCGATCGCGCGCACGCTGCACCGGTCCGGTTACGACCTGGTGCTGCATTGCCGGCATTCGCTCGACGAACTCGAGGCATTGGCGGCGGAGCTGGAAGCCGCGCGTCCGGGCAGCACCTTCGTGCAGCAGGCCGATCTCACCGAGTTCGATCGCCTGCCGGAACTGGTCGCGCACGGCATCGGCCGCTACGGGCGGCTGGATGCGCTGGTCAACAACGCCTCGTCGTTCCAGCCCACGCCGCTCGGGACCGCTACGCCGGCGCAGTGGGATGCGCTCTTCGCCAGCAACGCACGCGCACCGTTCTTCCTCGCGCAGGCGGCCGCACCGCACCTCGCAGCCACGCGCGGCGCGATCGTCAACCTCGCCGACATCTACGGGGAACGCCCGCTGCGCGAGCACGCGCTGTACTGCATGGCCAAGGCCGCGCTGCTGATGATGACGAAGTCGCTGGCGCTGGAACTGGGGCCGGCAGTGCGGGTCAACGCGGTGTCACCCGGCGCCATCCTGTGGCCGGAACAGGACGGCGACGCGGCCAGGCAGCAGGCGATGCTGCGGCGCACGCCGCTCGCGCGCACCGGTACGCCGGAGGAAGTCGCCGAAGCCGTGCGCTGGTTGTTGCAGGACGCGCACTACAGCACCGGGCAGGTGCTGCACCTGGATGGCGGGCGTCTGCTGGACGCCTGACGCCGCGGCGCTCCTTCTCCCCGTTTGCGGGGAGAAGGTCGAAGCGGGCGATAGCCCGCTGAGGGAAGGGCGGATGAGGGGGGACGAAGCGGCAATGCATGTGCACTGGTGTCACTAGGCACGACCACTTCCCCTCACCCGGCGTCGCTACGCGACGCTGTCTCTCTCCCCGCAAGCGGGGCGAGGGCTTATTTCGCCTGGAACGCGTGTTGCAACTGCAGGCCGTGGAAAGCCGCCGGCGCCTCGCCTTGGGTGGCGTAGCGGTACAGCGCCGCGGAATAGATGCCGCTCAATGCCGCCTGGTAAACGCCCACCAGCAGCACTGCCACCACGAACACGACAGCCACGGCGATGGCGAGTGCCACCGAGACCTGCGCGGCCAGGTAGGCCAGCAACGCACCGACCAGGATGATCGAGAAGCTCACGAGCCCGAAGAACATGCCGATGCCGACGTTGCCGATCGCATTTTCGCCCCAGGTACGCTTGAGCAGGCTGGCGCTGTTTTTGAGCGCATCGATCGGGCCCACGTTCTGGCTGACCAGCACCGGCACCACCAGGAAGGTCGCCAGCGTCCACGCCGCGCCGAGGCCGCTGCCGAGCAGGCGCACCAGCAGGCTGTCGTCATCCTTCATGCGCTTGAGCACCAGGCCGACCGTCGCCGCGATCGCGGCATAGCCGAGGATCGCCGGCAGGCGCGCCCGGGCGGCATTGAAGCCATCGGCGAGGGTCGGATCGCCACCGTCGAGGCGGATCATCGCCGCGCCCACCAGCGCGCAGTTGCAGAACAGGATCACGCTGTACTGGCAGAAGTAGAAAGCGAACACCAGCACCGCACCCAACACGTTGAACCCGCCGTCGAACACACGCAGCAGCCAGATCGGCAGCAGGAACGTCGCCAGCACCACCAGCGTCAGCGCGCCAGAGATGAGCGGAAACACCATCAACTCCTTATCCGAGCGCAGCACCGCCGCACTCGCCTGGACCAGCGACCAACTGCGCGAAAATCTATCGAACATCGTCCTGTCTCCGTGGTTGCCTCATGGCAGCGGGCATCCTCGGGCGCGAACACGGACAACGCAAGTCGTCGCGGGACGAGGGCCCGCGCGAAGCCGCGTCAGAGCGCGACCTGCTCCATGAGGGCGTTCCGATCCGGGTGCAGGTCCCAGAGTTCGACCAGGGTGTGGCCCGTGCCCGGCACCACGGTGTCGGGCGCGATCTCCGCCAGCGGCCGCAGCACGAAGGCGTGCTTCAATTCCGCACGTGGGATCTGCAGGTGGCCTTCGCCTTCGAGCATCAAGTCGTCGAACAACACGATGTCGATATCAAGCGTGCGATCGCCGAAGCGTGGCCCGCTGCGGTCGCGGCCATGCGTGTCCTCGAGCGCATGCAGCCATTGATTCAAGGCGAAGGGATCGAGCGAGGTATCGATGATCGCGGCGGCATTGAGGAAGTCGCCGCCGTCGAAGCCGACCGCGCGCGTGCGGTACACCGGCGACAGCACGAGTCCGCCGAAATGCCGGCGCAGCGCGGCAATGGCTTCGCGCAGGTGCCGCTCCGGCTCGCGATTGCTGCCGAGGCTCAGGTAGGCCTTGCCCATCGGACCTTGCCCCATAGGAATCGCCGCCTCAGGCGCGGCTGCGCTCGATGATCACGCCGACCGCGCGCGCACCACGCACCGCGCCGGGCTTGCTCAGCTTGAGCCGCACGTGCTGCACGCCGAATTCGTCGAGAATGATCGCGGCGACGCGCTCGGCCAGGGTTTCGACGAGGCCGAAGTCGGACTGCGACACGTATTCGACCAGGCGCTTGCTGACGGCCTTGTAGTTGAGTGTGTCCTCGATCGCATCCGATGCCGCCGGGATGCGGTTGTCGAAACTCATCTCGACGTCGAACAGCAGTGGCTGGCGGATGCGCCGTTCCCAGTCGTAGATGCCGATCAGCGCTTCGACTTCGAGCGCCTCGATGAAGACCTTGTCCATTCAGCGCGGATCCGTATGGCGTTGCAGGTGAAGGGGTGCGTTGACGCGGCGGGACGCTACGCGACTGCCGGCAGCGTCGCCATGTCCCAGCGCGGCGTCACCCGCACCGAGGCGTCGTTGTGCTGCCCGGCCTGCAGGCGCAGCGCACCGGCGAAGGCGATCATCGCGCCGTTGTCGGTGCAGAACATCGGGCGCGGGAAGCTGACGCGGCCACCGCGCTTTTCCGCCAGGGCCTGCAGCCTGGCGCGCAGGCGCTGGTTGGCACCGACGCCGCCAGCGATCACCAGAGTGTCGAAGCCGGTGGCATCGAGCGCGCGTCCGCACTTGATCGCCAGTGTGTCGACCACCGCATCCTCGAAGGCGCGCGCGATGTCGGCGCGGGTCTGCGCGGACTGGTCGCTGTCGCGCCAGGCCAGCAGCACCTGGGTCTTGAGGCCACTGAAACTGAAATCGAGCCCGGGTCGGTCGGTCATCGGCCGGGCGAACTTGAACACGCCGGGCCGCCCCTCTCCGGCCAGCGCGGCCAGCTGCGGGCCACCGGGATAGGGCAGGCCCATCAGCTTGGCGGTCTTGTCGAAGGCTTCGCCCGCGGCATCGTCGAGGGTCTCGCCGAGCAGGCGGTAGCGGCCGATGGCGTCGACCGCGACTAGCTGGGTATGGCCACCGGAGACGAGCAGCGCCACGAAGGGCGGCTTGGTGTCCGTGTCCTCCATCAGTGGCGCCAGCAGGTGGCCTTCCATGTGGTGGACGCCAACGGCCGGCACGTCCAGCGCCCAGGCCAGGGACCGGGCCACGCCCGCGCCGACCAGCAACGCGCCGACCAGGCCGGGGCCTGCGGTGTAGGCAACGCCGTCGATGTCCTCGACGGCCAGGCCGGCCTCGGCCAGGGTCTGGCGGATCAGCGGCAGCAGCTTGCGCACGTGGTCGCGGCTGGCCAGTTCCGGCACCACCCCGCCGTATTCGGCGTGCAGGGCGATCTGGCTGTACACGGCGTGCGCGCGCAGCCCCGCCGCGCCATCCGGGCCGCCCGGACCGAGGGCATACACGGCGACACCGGTTTCATCGCAGCTGGTTTCGATGCCGAGGACGTTCATGCGGGCGAATATGGGGTCTGGACGCGCGATTTGCAGGCAAGGTCCGCGGGCGGTTGCACGCGGCCGGAGTGGGCGGCTATCATACGCGGCTCCCCCGGTCCGCCCGGGTCGGTCCACCAACGAGATTACGTATGCCCAGCGTCAAAGTCCGCGAAAACGAGCCCTTCGAGTTTGCGCTCCGTCGCTTCAAGCGCACCTGCGAAAAGGCCGGCGTCCTGGCCGAGACCCGCAAGCGCGAGTTCTACGAAAAGCCGACGCAGGAACGCAAGCGCAAGGCGGCTGCCGCGGTCAAGCGCCAGGCGCGCCGCAGCTCGCGCGACGTCACCAAGCGTCAGCGTCTGTACTGATTGACCGGCGGGCCTGAGCCCGCCCGACAATCACGGCAGAAGCCGGCCGCGCATCGCGCTGCCGGCTTTTTGCATTTCTGGACTTCCCGGATCGCGTCCCGCCCGACCCTCCCGAGGCCGCCTTTAGCGATCCTGCCCTCCCCTCATCCGGAGCATTCCATGTCCCTCAAGCAACGCCTCACCGAAGACATGAAGGCCGCCATGAAGGCCGGCGACAAGGACACCCTCGGCGTGATCCGCCTGGTCAACGCGGCGATCAAGCAGCGCGAAGTCGACGAGCGCATCGAGCTCGACGATTCCGCCGTGATCGCCGTGCTGGAGAAGGGCGTCAAGCAGCGCAAGGATTCGATCAGCCAGTACGAAGCCGCCAACCGCGAGGACCTGGCCGCGATCGAACGCGCCGAGATGGCGGTGATCGAGCGCTACCTGCCGGCGAAGATGGGCGAAGCCGAGATCCGCGCCGCGATCGACGCGGCGGTCACCGAGACCGGCGCCGCCAGCGCCGCCGACATGGGCAGGCTGATGGCCGTGCTCAAACCGAAGCTGGCCGGCCAGGCCGACATGGGCCAGGTCTCGGCCCTGGTGAAGCAGCGCCTCGCCGGCTGAGCCCGCGCCCATGACCGGGCTGTTCGGCCGCTGGTTCCAGCGCAGGCCTCCGGTCGAGGACCGGGTCTGGGCCGACACCGGCGCCAGCGCCGCGGGACTGCGCCGCCAGGTCGTGCAGGCCCTGGCGGCAGGCAGCGCGGTGCTGCTGGTACGCACGCGGACCGACCGCGAGAACCTCGCCCACGAGCTCGCCGCCCGCGCACCGCTGGTCGGCGGCGACCGCTTCGCCACGGACGATCTGCGACGCCACCTGCGCACGCCTGCCGCCCTCGGCGTCGCCTGCGTCGATGACCTGCGCGACACCGGCGCCACCACCGCCAGCGGGAATCCGGCGCCCTTGCAGGTGCACGTGCTCGGTCGCGGCCCGCGGCGCGGCGACGACCGCCGCCTGGCCGACCTCCTCGATCGCTGGGCCCCCGGCGTGATCGTGTTCCATCACTCGCTCGACGACGCCCTGCTGCGCACCCATGCCGGCAAGCTGCAGCCGCTGCTGCACAAGCTCGGCTTGCGGCCCGACGAGGCCATCACCAGCCCCTTCCTCACCCGCGCGATCGAACGCGCCCAACGCCCCTGATGCGATGACTATCCCGACAATCGCCGCGAAGATCGCCACGAACCGCCCCGGCGTCACCCTGCGCCTCGCCACCCGCGACGACGCGGCGCTGATCCTCGCCCTCATCCGCGAGCTCGCGGAATACGAACGCGAACCCGATGCGGTGCAGACCGATGAAGCCATGCTCGCCGCCAACCTGTTCGGCGCGCAGCCCGGCGCGGAAGTGGTGATCGCCGAGGCCGACGGCCAGCCCGCCGGCTTCGCCCTGTTCTTCCACAATTTCTCGACCTGGCTTGGCCGTCGCGGCCTCTACCTCGAGGACCTGTTCGTGCGCCCCGCATACCGCGGCCGCGGCGTCGGCCAGGTGCTGATGGCGTACCTGGCGAAACTGGCGCTCGAACGCGGCTGCGGCCGCTTCGAGTGGTCGGTGCTGGACTGGAACACGCCCGCGATCGACTTCTATCGCCGCCTCGGCGCCACCGGCATGGACGAATGGACCGTGCAGCGCGTCACCGGCGATGCGTTGCAGGCATTGGCCGCAAGCTTCGCCCCGCGCGGTTGAAGCGTCCGCTGCACACGGCCACGCGACCGCCTGCCGCCGCCGCGTACGGCGGACAAGCAGCGTGTGGGAACCCAGCCGATTTCCGTGGGACGATAGTCGCCTAATGGCCCGCATCCCCGACGCCTTCATCGATGATTTGCTTGCGCGATCCGACATCGTCGAGATCATCGGCGCGCGCGTGCCATTGAAGCGCCAAGGCAAGGAATACTCGGCACGGTGCCCCTTCCACGACGAACGCTCGCCATCGTTCACGGTCTCCCCGACCAAGCAGTTCTACCACTGCTTCGGTTGCGGCGCGCACGGCACCGCGATCTCGTTCCTGATCAACTACGACCGGCTCGAGTTCCTCGACGCGGTCGAGGAACTGGCCAAGCGCATCGGCATGGAAGTGCCGCGCGACACCCAGCAACGCAACGCCAATCCCGACAGCCACGACCTGTTCAACGCGGTCGATGCGGCGGCGAAGTTCTTCCGCAAGCAACTGGCTGCGAGCGCGAAGGCGCAGGCCTACCTGGACGGCCGCGATGTCAGCGACGCGATCCGCGAGCAGTTCTCTATCGGCTACGCGCCCGACGGCTTCAACGCCCTGCGCGATGCGCTGGGCACCGATCCGCGCCGCATGTCGCTGCTGGAACGCGCAGGCCTGTTCTCGAAGAACGAGCGCGGCCACGTCTACGACAAGTTCCGCGACCGGGTGATGTTCCCCATCCACGACCGTCGTGGCCGGGTGATCGCGTTCGGCGGACGCGTCCTCGAGAAGGACGACAGTCCCAAGTACCTCAACTCGCCGGAGACGCCGCTGTTCCACAAGGGCCGCGAACTCTACGGCCTGTGGCAGGTGCGACAGGCGCACAACAAAATCGAGCGCCTGATCGTGGTGGAGGGCTACATGGACGTGGTCGCGCTGTTCCAGCATGGCGTCGATACGGCCGTGGCGACCCTGGGCACCGCCACCACGCCCGACCATGCGGAACTGCTGTTCCGCAACGCACCGGACGTGTTCTTCTGCTTCGACGGCGACCGCGCCGGCCGCAGCGCCGCATGGAAGGCGGTGGAATCGGTGCTGCCGCGCATGAAGGACGGGCGCCAGGCGTTCTTCCTGTTCCTGCCCGATGGCGAAGACCCCGATTCGCTGGTGCGCACGGAAGGCCGCGACGGCTTCGATGCGCGCCTGCGCGCGGCGACGCCGCTGTCGCAGTTCTTCTTCGACTCGCTCGGCGTGGACGTGAACCTGTCGACGCTGGAAGGCAAGGGCCGCCTGGCCGAGCGCGCCAAACCGTTCCTCGCCCAGATCCCCGACGGCGCCTTCGGCGACCTGATGAAGCAGCGCCTGACCGAACTCACCGGCGTGGGCGCGCGTGCGAGCGCGGCGGACCCGCAGGCATCCGCAGCGCGCGCGCCACGACTCAACACGCAGGCGCCGAAACGCTCGCTGGTGCGCGCGGCCATCGAGCTGCTGCTGCACCAACCGTCCCTCGCGCTCAGCCTTCCGCGACCGCATCGCTTTCCGACCCTCAACCAGGCGGGGGTGGAACTGCTTGCGGAAATCATCGACCTGGTGGAGTCGCGTCCGGACATCACCACCGGCGCCGTGATCGAACATTTCGCGGACCGCGACGAGTCGAAGGCTTTGCAGAAACTGGCGGCCAGTAGTTTCATCGGTGATGAGCAGACGCTGGGCCATTCATTCCTCGGCACCATGTACCAGCTCGAGTTGCAGGCGGTGGAACAGCGCAATTCCGAGCTGGGCGCGAAGCTGCGCGAGCTCGGCCCTTCGGGCATCGACGGGCACGAACGCGCCGAGGTGACCCAGCTGTTGACCGAGGCCCGCTCGTTGCGGGCGATGATCAGCAAGTACGCGGCGCCCATGTAGAGCGGCCGTTGCCGCGCATCCGGCCCGTCGGCATGACTTCCGGCCCGGACCGGTGGCGCCCCCGCGCGGTAGGCTCGGGTTTTCCATGACAGGGGAACCCGATGCGTTCGCGCCTCGCCTTATCCATCACCGCCATTGCGCTGCTCGGCGCGACCTCCGCGCATGCCGCACCGGCACCGGCCACGACGACCAACAACATCGCGCGCCAGGAAGTTGTCCGCGAGGAGCAGGGCAATCGCGTCAGCGAAAACATTCCCGCCATTCCCGCCGAACTCGTCGAGCGCCTCAACCGCTACCAGAACACGCGAGGTGCCGGCCTCGCCGGCTGGACCAGGGACGGCTGCCTGCTGATCAGCACGCGCTTCGCCGAGACCGCGCAGGCGCATCGCGTGTGCCAGCCGATGGGCATGCGCGAGCAGCTCACGTTCTATCCGGAGCCGCTCGGCGGCATGACCGTCGCGCCCTCGACGTCGAAGCTGGACGGTTTCGTGTTCGGCAAGGACAAGGGCGGCGACGAATTCTCGCAGCTGTACTGGTTTGACTTCGCCTCGCGCAACACCTCGTTGCTCACCGACGGCAAGCGCACCCAGAACGGCGGCGCGCTGTTCTCGCGCGACGGCAGCCGCATGGCCTACAGCAGCACCGCGCGCAACGGCACCGACACCGACATCTGGGTGCGCGATGTCGCCAGCGGACAGGCGCGCGCTGTGGTCAGCGCAGGCGGCAGCTGGAGCGCGCAGGACTTCTCCCCGGACGGCCAGCGCCTGCTGGTGACGAAGTACGTGTCGGCGGCGGAGTCGTACCCGGGCGTGGTCGACGTCGCGACCGGCAAGCTGGAACTGTTCCCGGTCGACGGCGGCAAGGCGGCGTTCGGGGGCTTCGCGTTCGCGCCTGATGGCCACGCGGTCTATTTCGTTTCGGATGAGCCCCTGGCGGGCAAGGCGCAGGAATTCCAGACCCTGCGTTACCACGATCCGGCCTCGGGCAAATTCGAGGTGCTCACCCGCGACATCCCGTGGGACGTCGACGGCTTCACCATCGCCGAGGACGGCAGGCACCTCGCCTACGTCACCAACGAGGACGGCATCAGCCGACTGCATGTGCTGGCGCTGCCATCGCACCGGGAAGTGAAGCTGCCGGCGCTGCCGATCGGCGTGATCGGTGGATTCAGCTTCGCGCCCGATGGTCAACGCCTCGCCCTGACGCTCAACAGCGCCACGTCGCCGAGCGACGTGTACGTCGTCGACCTGGCGGGCGCGAAGCTCACGCGCTGGACGCAGAGCGAAGTCGGCGGCCTCGACGCCAGCCGGTTCGTCGCGCCGACGCTGATCCGCTACCCGACCTTCGACAAGGTCAACGGCAAGCCACGGACGATCCCGGCGTTCTACTACCGCCCCGCCAACATCCCGGCCGGCACGAAGGTGCCGGTGGTGATCAGCATCCACGGCGGTCCCGAGAGCCAGGCGCAGCCGGTCTTCACTCCCACCGCGCAGTTCCTCGCCAACGAACTCGGCGTGGCGATGCTGGTGCCGAACGTGCGCGGATCGTCTGGCTACGGCAAGACCTACCTCGCCCTGGACAACGCCGCCAGGCGCGAGGATTCGGTCAAGGACATCGGCGCCCTGCTCGACTGGATCGCGCAGCAGCCCGAACTCGATTCCTCGCGCATCGCGGTGCAGGGCGGCAGCTACGGTGGCTACATGGTGCTGGCCTCGCTGATGCACTACAGCGACCGCATCCGCGCCGGCGTCGATATCGTCGGCATCTCCGACTTCAGCACCTTCCTCACCAACACCGAGAGCTACCGCCGCGACCTGCGTCGCGCCGAGTACGGCGACGAGCGCACGCCGGAGATGCAGCAGGTGTTCGCGGAGATCTCGCCGGCACGGCATCCGCAGCGCATCAGGTCGCGCCTGTTCGTCGCCCAGGGCAAGAACGATCCGCGCGTGCCTTACAGCGAGGCCGAGCAGATCGTGAAGGCGGTGCGCGGCAACGGCCAGCCGGTGTGGTACCTGCTGTTCAACGACGAAGGCCACGGCTTCAAGAAGAAGGCCAACAACGACTATTACGGTGCGGCCACGATCCTGTTCTGGCAGCAGCACCTGCTCGCAAAGTAAGCCATCGCCGCGATTGCACTCGACGGCCCGCAGCGATGCGGGCCGTTGGGGTTTTGACAGGGGTGTGTAACCTGCCTCCGCCCAATAATGGTGGGTGAAACAACGTCGCGCACCGGGAACGGTTCGACCATTACGGCATAGGCATAACCGACCAGTTCGGATCGGGGACCGTTGGCACTGCCACGCCTTGGAATGTGGCCGCATTGCCCGACAGCCAGATCGCGTTCTCGCCAGACACCATGTAGCGCCAGAACACATCCGATCTGCCATCGCCATCGAAGTCGCCGACGCCAACCACTTTCCAGTTCGGATCGGGGACCGTTGCCACAGCCACGCCTTGGAATGTGGCCGCATTGCCCGACGACCAGATCGCATTCCCGCCAGTACTGCTGTTGCGCCAGAACAGATCCGATCTGCCATCGCCATCGAAGTCGCCGACGCCAACCACTTTCCAGTTCGGATCGGGGACCGTTGCCACTGTCACGCCTTGGAATGTGGCCGCATTGCCCGACAGCCAGATCGCGTTCTCGCCAGACACGCTGTTGCGCCAGAACACATCCGACTTCGCGTCGCCATCGAAATCACCGAACCCAATCACTCTCCAGTTCGGATCGGGGACCGTTGCCACCGCCACGCCTTGGAATGTGGCCGCATTGTCCGACAACCAGATCGCGTTCTCGCCAGTGTCGACCTTGCGCCAGAAGACATCCGATTTACCGTCGCCATTGAAGTCGCCGCTAAACGTGACGACCGTGTATGGCGGCGGAGGCGGAGGCGGAGGCGGAGGCGGAGGCGGAGGCGGGGGCGGGGGCGGGGGTGGGGGTGGGGGTGGGCCGCCAGTGACGGTGATCGTGCCCGCCATGCCTACGCCGGGAGAACCATGTACCGAGCAGTAAAAGCCGACCATTCCCGCAACTGGAAAGGTCACGGTTGCCGACCAGGACGCGCTGCTTGGGTTGCCGTTTCCGCCGGCACCATCGCAACCGTTGGCGCAACGAAAAGCCGTCACCGCCCCCGGAGCCGAGGTCACGTTGTGCAAGCCGCCGCCATTCCGAAATGTGACCGTGTCGCCGGCGGCAATAGTGAGGTTGTTTGGCGAGAAGGTCATGTTGGAAAGCGCGGTCACAACATGGTCCGCAGCGGACGCGGTTGCCGAAAACAACGCCCCAAGTACGACGGCCGACCATCGCCCCCCCATGATTCGACGTGACTGCATGGCACACCTCACGCTGGTGGCCGGCGAAGCAGGTTCTGCCGCGCACTGACAATGCGTCCCCAGGCGTTTATTCCACGCGAAGGGTTCCAGACGTAAATACCCGTAGACCGGCAATCGGTTCGATTATCATGCGACGGGTTCGGCTGGCCCCGAAGCAAGCCGAACCCCTGCAACCGTGTGGCGGTGAGGCGACGAGCATGGGCGCGCGATCCATCTTCCTGTCGACCCTCTTGTTGGCGTGCGCCGGCGCGCGCGCCCAGACCGTAATCCAGAACAACGAGAGACTGGCCCCCGACCGTCCGGAGGCTTGGGCGATGAACTATTTCGCCGCGACGACTTTCATGACCGGATTTGGCGAAACACCGGCGCTCGCACCCGGACAGTGGCAGGTTGGCGTGGAACTGGGGCATATCCCGCATTTGAGCGAGGAACAGCAAAAAGTCGGCTTCAACGGTTTCAAGTCCGAGGACTTGAATCGCTCTCCAGTGCTCGGGCGAATCAGGGTAATGGCCGGGCTGCCGGCGGGCTGGGTCGCCGAGCTGGGCTACACGCCGCCGGTTTCGATCAACAACACCCGGCCTCGCGACCTTGTTGCGGTCGCCATCGGCCGAAGGGTGATTGAGCGGGAACGCTACACGCTGTCGGCCCGACTCCTTGGGCAGCATGGCAGTGTGTCAGGCGATATCACCTGTCCGGGTGAGCTCGCCGGAATTTCCGATAGCGAACGCAATCCCGCTGGATGCCAGGCGGCGTCGGACGATAGCGCGCAATTGAACTATTACGGATTCGAACTGACCTCGAGCCTGGACCATGCCCCGTGGCGTTGGCATGCAAGCCTGGGCCTGATACGCACCGAACTGGAAGTGCAAGTGGATGCACTGACCTTCGACGTGAGGGATCGCTCGCGCCTGACGACGCAGGACGTGGTTCCTTATCTGGCGATCGGAGCGAATCGTGACCTGGCCAGGCATTGGCACTGGGGCGCGGAGATTCTTTACGTTCCTCTCACCGTGCAACGCAACGCCGAGTCCTCGCGCGAAAGCGATCCCTTGACCAGCTTCCGGCTGCAACTGAACTACCGTTTCGATTAAGGCGCGTTCGATCAAGGCGCGCCTGCGGAAACGGAATGGCGCGCGCTTCAGGGCGCTGCCAGCACCTTGCCCGCTCCGCGGCCTTCGCAACGCGCGAACAGGTCGAGCCTGGCGTCGTATTCCTTCGTGCGCACCTGCATCGCGCCGAGCACGGAATGGAACAGGTTGTCCTGGCTGACGGGGTCGGCGCTGTGTTCCTTCAGGCATGCCGTGTCGATGCCGCGCGATGCCGCGAAACCGGGCGACAGCCACATCACCATCGGCACCCGGGTCTGGGTATCCGGCGCGATCGCATAGGGCACGCCATGCAGGAACAAGCCGTTCTCGCCCAGCGACTCTCCGTGGTCGGACAAGTAGATCAGCGCGGTGTCGCGGCCGCTCTGCTCACCGAGCAGGCGGATCGTGCGCGCGAGGAAGTCGTCGGTGTAGAGCACGGCGTTGTCGTACGCGTTGACGATCTGCTCGCGGCTGCACTGGTTGAGGTCGGAGGTCGCGCACACCGGGGTGAAGCGGTTCAGGCGTGCGGGATAGCGCGTGTAGTACGCAGGCCCGTGGTTGCCGAGCTGGTGCAGCACCACGACCTGGTCACCGGGTTGCGCGGCCACGCGCTCGGACAAGCCGTGCAGCATCGCTTCGTCCAGGCAGCCGTCCTTGGTGCAGGCACCGGCCACGTCGCCGTGCTCGAAGGATTCGAAGGCCAGGCCTTCGCACACGCCCTTGCAACCGGTCTGGTTGTCGCGCCACAGGGTCTTGATGCCGGCGTGTTCGAGCACGTGCAGCAAGGATTCGGAATGCTTGATGCGGTCCTTGTCGTAGTGCGCGCGGCCATACGGCGAGAACATGCACGGCAGCGAGATCTCGGTGCTCGAGCCACAGGCCTGGACCTGCGTGAAGTTGACCGGACCCGACGGCGACTGGCGCATCGCCGCCAGCTGCGGCGTGGTCTGGCGGAGGTAGCCGTTCATGCCCCAGTTCTGCGCACGCACGGTCTCGCCGACGACCAGCACGAGCAGGCGCGGCTTCGCGCCGACCGGACGGCCGACGACCTTGGCCTGCGTTCCCACCGGCTCGCGCGGGCGGTTGCGATCGGCATGGGCATCCTGCGCGACCTGCACCAGCGAGACCAGGTAGTTGCCCGGCGTGACCAGGTAACGCAGTTCCTTGTGGTTGCGCATCAGCGCGGAGGTGCTCTGGAACGACGCCAGCAACGCGACCGCCGCTACCACCAACGCCAATACGATGCAGGCCAGGCGCACGCCCAGCGCGCGCAGCAGCGGACGCGGCTTCAGGCGCACGCGCCACAGCAACACCGCGGGCAGCACGCCGTTGAGCAGCAGCGACGGCAGGGCCGCGAACGACACCAGTTCGTGCGATTCCTTGCCATCGGTATGCAGGATGTTGCGCAACATGTCGGCGTCGAAGTACACGGTGTACGCCGCCATGAAATACGCGGCCGCGGCGCTGGCGATCAGCAGGACGCCCAGCAGCGGCTTCGCAATCCAGCGGTTGAGCAGCACGCACAGTAGGATCGTGTGCAGCGCAGTGATGGCGACGAACAGGCTCGCCATCGTGAGCGCGCCAGCGCCACCCTGCAGCGCGCCGGTCGCGGCGACGGCACGGAAGAAGGTCTGGTTGCTGGTCAGCGTGAAGAAGAGGCTGGCGATCAGCGCCAGCGCCTCGATGCTCAGCTCGGGACGGAAACGGGCGGCGCGCGCGCCCCACGACGCCAGGCGCGACAGGCGCCCGGCCGGCAGGCTGGGAACGAAACTCATGGGCAGGGTACTGACGAAGGAACGGGCGGGGCGGGCTCGGTCGCCGCGACCGGCGACTGTAGCCGGTCCTGCCCCCTCCAGAATGCGCGCTGGAGCACAACCGCGCAGATCCAGCAGATCGCCACGGCGGCGATGTCATGGGAGAGGAAGTGGGCGCCGCGCAGCTGCTGGGAGATGCCGAACAGCAGCCCAGCGCCGAGGCCGACGCCCAGGCCGAGCCAGCGCAGCCGCGGATTCACGGCCAGCAGGAAGAAGTACAGGGCCAGCCAGGTGTAACCGCCTCCGGCGTGGCCGGCAGGAAAGCATACCCCGCGGCCGAGCCCGGCCGGACGTAGTTCAAACAGGCCGATATAGGGCCGGGCGCCGCCGTAGCGGACCAGGTCCCACGGGCAGTCGACGTTCGACCACGACTTGATCCAGGCCACCAGCAGCGTCGACAGCGCGGTGGCGGCCAGCAGGTACAGCAGCGGTCGGCGCAGGTGCGCCCAGGATGGCCGGAACCGGGCCACCAGCCAGGCGGCCAGCACCACCAGCCAGGCCGCCGTGCTCAGCTCGCGGCCGGCGACGTGGATCAGCTTCTCGTTGAGCCAGGCATGGCGCAGCGCCCACGCATGGCCTTCCCACGCATACAGCCGATCGGCCAGCCACAAGTCGCCGTGCGCCAGGGTCCAGACGACGTAGAAGGCGGCCAGTACCAGCAGCGGCAGCGCCCCGTGCTTCCAGTAGAAGCCAGGGGCTCGCCAGGCATGAACCGCCGCCCGCGCGGGTGCGGCCACGGACGGCACGAGCACCGGCGGGGAAAGGTCGGAAACAGGAAGCGGCATGCGGCGGATCGGGAGTTCTTTCAAAACGACTGGCGATGGTCGGGCCGGGGTCGTCGGAGAACGGTGGGAGCCGCATTCGCAATCCGTTAAACGCCGTGCACCGTTCACGTTTCCCACAATCCAGCCCGCATTGGCGCCGGGTGCGCGGGTGCTATCGTCGCCACGCTTGGCTGGCGCTCCCGCGCCCGCGGAGTGCCCCGGCGCGAACCCGCGCCTGCCATACGAGGGAAGAGCCGACGCATGCGCGTGCTGGTGGTGGAAGACAACCGGAACCTGGTGGCGAACCTGTTCGAGTACTTCGAAGGCCGCGGCTACACGCTGGATGCCGCGCCCGACGGCCCCACCGGCCTGCACCTCGCGCTGTCCCAGGACTACGACGCGATCGTCCTCGACTGGATGCTGCCGCGCATGGACGGCCGCGAACTGCTTACGCGCCTGCGCGATGCGGGTCGGCAGGTACCGGTGCTGATGCTCACCTCGCGCACCGAACTCGACGACAAGGTCGGCAGCTTCCGTGGTGGCGCCGACGACTACCTCACCAAGCCATTCGACCTGCCCGAGCTGGAGGTGCGGATCGAGGCACTGGCCGCGCGCGCGCGCGGCGGCCCCGGCCGTCGCGCCCTCCAGGTCGCCGACCTCAGGCTCGACCTCACCACCCTGGAAGCCACCCGTGGTGGACGCTCGCTGCACCTGTACCCCGCGGGCCGCAAGCTGCTCGAAATGCTGATGCAGGCGAGTCCGGCGGCCGTGCCACGCGAACGCCTCGAACGCGGGTTGTGGGGCGACAGTCCGCCGGACGGCGACATGCTGCGCTCGCACGTGTACGAGTTGCGGCGCGCCGTCGATGGCCCCTTCGCGACGAAACTGATCCACACCCTGCCGCGCATGGGCTACCGGCTCGCGGTCCTTGAAGCGTCCGACACCGCGGACACAGCGGACGCCGCCGAAGATGAGTGCTGACGCCGCGGCCGCCGCCCCGCGCAACAGCCTGCGCCGCCGCATCCTGCTGGCCCTGCTCGGCTACGTCGTGCTGCTGTCGGTGGTGGTCATCGCCCAGGGCAACCTCGTGCACGAGCGTGCCGAGCGCCTGGTGTGGCGCACGATGCTCTCGTCCGAACTCGACCACACCGTCGAGCGCATGCACGACGACCCCGGCTATCGCTGGACCAACACCAACAACATGGCGCTCTACGACAGCCGCGACGCGGCGACGCTGCCGCCTTCGTTGCGCGACATCGGGCCGGGCCTGCACGACGAAGTCATCATCGGCACCGACACCTATGTCGTGCTGATGCGCGAAGTCGATGGCCGCGCGCTGATCCTCGCGCTCGACATCACCGACTTCGAGCAGCGCGAACAGCACACCGCGGTGAACGTGGTAGGCGCCACACTGTTGCTGATCGTGGTGCTGGGCCTGCTCGTGGCCTGGGCGACCAGCCGGATGGTGCGCCCGATCAGCCGGATGGCCGAACAGATCAGCCACCTGCGCCCTGGCCTGCCCGCACAGCGGGTCGAAGTGCCCGACTCCGCCAGCTCCGAACTGCGCGTCATCGCCGATGCGCTCAACGACTACCTGCAGCGCAACCATCGCTTCGTCGAGCGCGAACGGGCGTTCATCGACACCGCCAGCCATGAGCTGCGCACTCCTATCGCGGTGATTTCCGGCGCCGCCGAACTGGCGCTGCAACCGCACGACCTGCCGGCGGGCGCGCGCCACCAGCTCGCCCGCATCCGCCGCACGGCGCGCGATGTCGAGGAATTGATTTCATTGCTGCTGGTGCTGGCGAAGGATCCCGCGCGCCTGTCGCAGTCCAGCGATCGCGTCGCGCTCGAGCGGTTGCTGCCGGAAATCATCGAGGACCATCGCCATCTCACCCGGGACAAGGCCCTGGACATCGCGTTCGTCCCCGTGGCCACGCAAGAGGTCCTGGCGCCACTGCCGATCGTGCAGGCGGCGATCGGCAACCTGCTGCGCAACGCGATCGAACACAGCGACCGCGGCGAGATCACGGTGCGGCTGCAGGCGCCAGCGACCGTGGTGATCGACGATCCCGGACACGGCATGACGCCGGAAGAGATCAGCGCGATCTACGCCCGCATCGCCCGTGGCGGCGGCGAGCGCAGCGACGGCATCGGCATGGACCTGATCTCGCGCCTGTGCGAACACCTGGGCTGGCGCCTGAGCATCGCGTCGGACCACGGCAGCGGGACGACGACGACACTGACCTTCCCCGCCTGAGGCGCGGCGGCCGCGCCGCGTTACTTGCGCGCGTCCTTCACCACGTCGCCGCCCTTCATCACGAACGGCACCGACTCCAGCAGCGTCACGTCCGCGGTCGGATCGCCCGGTACGGCGATCAGGTCGGCGAGGCGGCCCGCTTCGATCACGCCGCGATCGTTGCGGCCCAGCGCTTCGGCCGCGTTCACCGTCGCCGCCTGGATCGCCTGCGTCGGCGTCATGCCGTACTTCACCATCCAGCGAAACTGCTTGGCGTTGTCGCCATGCGGATAGATGCCGGCGTCGGTGCCGAAGATCAACTTCGCGCCGGCGGCGTGCGCCTTGCGGAAGTTCTCGCGCTGCACGTCGGCGATCTCGCGGTCCTTGCGCAGGTTGTCCTCGAGCACGCCGTTCTTCTTGCCTTCGGACTGCGTGTACTCGGTGTTGTAGATGTCCATCGACAGCCAGGCACCGCGCTGTTTCGCCAGCTTGATGCCTTCGTCGTCGATCAGGCTGGCGTGCTCGATGGTGTCGACGCCGGCGCGGATCGCGGCCTTGATGCCGGCGGCGCCGTGCGCGTGCGCGGCCACCTTCATGTCGGCCATGTGCGCCTCGTCGACGACCGCCTCCATCTCCTCCAGCGTGAGCTGCTGCGCGCCTGGTTCGTCGCCGTGCGAGAACACGCCGCCGGTGGCGCAGATCTTGATCACCTGCGCGCCGTACTTGTGCAGCGTGCGCACGACCTTGCGCCCCTCCTCGGGGCTGTCGATGTTGTAGGCGCCTTTTTCGTCCATCGACGGCGGGAAGAAGGTCGAATCGCAATGCCCCCCGGTGGCGCCGATGGCGTAGGTGGCCGTCACCACACGCGGCCCGACCACCTTGTGCTCTTCGATGGCCTGGCGCAGGCCGACGTCGTTCCAGTCGCTGGCGCCGACGTTGCGCACGGTGGTGAAGCCGGCCATCAGTGTCTTCTGCGCGTGCGGCACGGTCAGCACCGACCAGAAGCGATCGCCGTACTGCAGTCCGGTGTAGCCGCCGTAGCTGGGGTCGCTGTCGAGGTGCACGTGCATGTCGATCAGCCCCGGCAGCAGTGTCATCTCGCCGAGGTCGTAGCGCGGCATGTCCACGCCGATGATGGCGGCGCCCGGACCATGCGCGACCTGCGTGATGCGGCCGTCCTCGACCACGACGACGACGTTGTCGAGCATGCGGCCGCTGCGCACGTCGAGCATGTGCGCAGCCGACACGATGGCGTTGCCCTTGTCGGCTGCCTGCGCGGCGCCGAGCGGCAGCAGGCACAGCAGCGACAGCGTAAGGACGCGAATGGATGACATGTTGGATTTCCCCTGGGTGGTGGAACGCGGCCCGGCGTCAGCCGACCCGCTGCAGTTCGAACGGCGACACCGGCTGCAGCCACGGCAGCAGCCAGTGGTCGACGAGCAGGAAGGCGAACAGGGCCATCAGGTAGACGATGGAATAGCTGAACACCTTCATCGCATACAGCTCGTCGGGCGGGTCCATCAGCTTCCATGCGTGCCAGATGAACATCGCGCCCAGCACCAACGCTCCGCCGAGATAGAACCAGCCGCTCATGCCGGCGGCGAACGGCAGCACCGTCACCACGACGAGCAGCACGGTGTAGAACAGGATCTGCCAGCGCGTGTATTCGACCCCGTGCGTCACCGGCAGCATCGGCACCATCGCCTTGCGGTAGTCCTCGCGGCGGAAGATCGCCAGCGCCCAGAAATGCGGTGGCGTCCACACGAAGATGATCAGCACCAGCAGTAGGGCGTGCGGCCAGTCCCATTCGCCGCGCATGCCGGTGATCGAGGCCCAGCCCAGCAGCGGCGGCGCCGCGCCGGCGATGCCGCCGATCACGATGTTCTGCGGCGTGGCGCGCTTGAGGAACACGGTGTAGATCACCGCATAACCGATCAGTGAGGCAAAGGTGAGCAGCGCGGTCACGAGGT
Organism: Agrilutibacter niabensis; assembly: GCA_031457065.1. Taxonomy (GTDB): domain Bacteria; phylum Pseudomonadota; class Gammaproteobacteria; order Xanthomonadales; family Xanthomonadaceae; genus Agrilutibacter; species Agrilutibacter niabensis_A. The sequence continues at coordinate 897,214 of JAVDVW010000002.1, read as the reverse complement.
TGACCCACAGCACCAGCACCAGCATCGACAACGCGCCCAGGACCAGCGCGAAGGCCAGCGCCTGGCGCGGGGTGATCTGGCCCGCGACGATCGGACGCCAGGAGGTCCGCGCCATCTTCGCGTCGATGCGCGCATCGAGCAGCTGGTTGATCGCCGCCGCGCTGGACGCCGCCAGCCAGATGCCGAGGAAGCCGAGCAGGCCGTGTCGGGCTTCCTCCAGCGTCGGCAGGCCGTCGATGGCCAGCAGCATGCCCACCAGCGCGGTGAACACGATCAGCGCGACGACGCGCGGCTTGGTCAGATCAAAGTACTGTCGCAGCGTGCCGCTCATGCGTTCAATGCTCCGGCGCGCGCAGGCGCGCGAGCAGCGACACCAGCACGAACAGCAGCAGTGCGGCGCCCGCGTTGTGCATGACGGCCACCTTCAGCGGCAAGCCGAGCTTGACGTTGGCAATGCCGAGCGCGACCTGCGCCAGCGCGAGCGTCGCCAGCAGCCCGCCCCAGCCGCGCATGCCCGGCGTGCGCAGCAGTTTCAGCGCCAGCCACAGCAGGTAGACGAGCACGACCAGCGCCATCGTCCGGTGCGCAAGCTGGATCGCGATGCGTGACTGGCCATCGAGGATGCCGCCTTCGTAGTCCACGCCGATGCCGCGCCAGAGCACGAAGCCCTCGCGGAAGTCGTGCGCCGGCCACCACTGGCCCACGCACTGCGGGAAGTCGTTGCCGCAGGCGAGCGCGGCGTAGTTGGCGCTGGTCCAGCCGCCGAGCGCGATCTGCAGCGCCAGCAGCACCAGGCCGAGGATCACCCAACGTCGCATCGCCACGGCTTCGGCAAGCTGGATCGGCTGGCCGGTTGCGCGCCACGCCATCCAGACCAGCAGCGAGAACGTGGTCAGGCCGCCCAGCAGGTGGCCCATGACCACGATGGGCTTGAGCAGCCATGTCACCGTCCACATGCCCAGCAGGGCCTGGAAGATGATCACCGCCAGCGTGAGCACCGCGACGCGGCTCAGATCGGTGTTGCTCCAGCGCCACGCCGCGACCAGCAGCATCGCCTCGCCGGTGACCGCCAGCAGTGACGCCGACGCGTGCTGGCCCTGGATGTAGAGCGCCACGGCGACCGCCACCAGCACCGCCGCGAAGGCCACCTGCCAGAGGCCGCGCGTGCGCCGGCGTGCCGCGAGCAGCGCCAGCGTCAGCACCAGCACGCCGAGCAGGCCCGCGATCATGCGGTGCACCTGCTCGCGCCATGCCTTGTGGGTTTCGAACGGACGGATCGCGCTGGCGGCGTGTTCGCTCACGTCCTGCGCGACGGCCGGCCAGGTCGCACGGCCATAGCAGGTCGGCCAGTCGGGGCAGCTCAGGCCCGCATTCGACAGCCGCACGAACGCGCCGAATACGATCACGCCGAGCGCGAGCGCAACGGCGAGCCAGGCCAGGCGATGGAAATGCCTGTGAACGGCTGGCCTGTGAACGGCAGGCTTGTATCCGGCGGTCCGGATCGGTTTGGTCGGTGCACTCATGCGCGGTCTTGCCTTACTTCAGCTTCAGCAGCTTGGCCAGGTCGGAGCGCAGGTCGCCCGGATCGGAACCGGCAGCGTAGCGCAGAATCACGAAACCGTTCGGGTCGATCACGTACACCGGCACGCCACGGCCGCCCTTGAAGGCCACCGCATCGACGCGCGGCAATTGCGCGCGCAGGCCGGGGGCCGGTTGCAACAGGTACAGGTTCGTGAGCGCCGGTGCGCCTGCAGGCAAGGCGCACGGCGTCGAGGCGCACAACCACAGCACATCGACACGCGTGGCTTCACCGCCGAGCAGTTCCCACACGACATGGATGTCGCGCACCGTCTTCGCGCATTCGATGCCGCAATCGGCCGGCGGCGCGATCGCGATGCGCCACGTGCGGTCGATCGGATTCCATGCATAGGTGCCGCCATCGAGCAGCGCCGGCCTGGAGGCGCGCAGGTCGGCGGGCGGCTGCAGCAGTTCGCCCTTGTTCTTCATCCCGGCCGGACGCCAGCCTGAAAAACGCAGCACGCCAGCGAAGATCAGGCTGCCGAAGAACAGCGCGAAGATCGCCAGCAGCATCGTCCGGTTGCGATTGCGTAGGTTGCGGTCCGGCGTCGCGGTGGAAGGATCAGGATTGTTCATTGCGGGCCTTGCGGAAGGTCAGGATGAGCGCCGTGGCCAGCACGGCGATGGCCAGTGCGAACCACTGCACGGAATAGCCGCGGTGGCGTTCCGGCGGCAGGGTGTTGGCGAGCAGCTGCAGGTCGCGCGTGTAGCCCCAAGGCAGCGTCGGATCCAGGCGCAGCACGCGTGGCGCCAGCGGCGCCGGCAGCTTCAGGGTGCGTGACACCACGCCCGTATCGATGCGGGTCAGCACCCAACCGTCGCCTTGCCGGGCAATGCCGCTGCCCAGCGCCAGTCCGGACGACGGCGGCGGCACCAGCAGGCCGCGGACATCGATGCGCCCCTGCGGCACGGCGATCGCCGGCATGGCGCGGTTGCCCGGCAACGGCAACCAGCCCAGGTCGACCAGCAGCGGCGCCGCACCGTCGGGCAGGAACACGCGGTACGCATGCACGCCACTGCGGCCATCGCGCTGCTGGTTGTCGAGCCAGAGCGGACCGCGGCTGTCGAAGCGGCCCGTGCCCACCGTCCAGTCATAGTCGTGGCGACGCTCCGCGCTTGCCGCGCGCGCCAGCGGCATCGGTTCGCGTCGCGCCAGCACCTGCGCCACCGCGTCGAGCATGGCCTGCTTCTCGACCGCTCGCTGCGCCTGCCACAGCCCGAGGCGCACGAACAGCGCGATCGCCAGCAGCGCCAGCGTCCATCCGACCACGAGGTTGCGCCGGCGGCTCACGCGCGATTCCCCAGTGGCTGCGATAATGCGTCCATGGGCGCGCACGCATCGCGCCGGAGCACCGTCGTGAAGACCCTGCTGATCATCGCCGTCCTGATCCTCATTCTCTGGAACCTTGGTGCCGGCCTCTATTACATGCTGGTCGACAAGGGCGAGAGCAAGCGCACGGTGAACGCGCTGACCCGCCGCATTGCCCTGTCCGTCGCACTGATCATCGGCGTCGTCATCGCCGCCAAGATGGGCTGGATCGAATTCCACGACATCGGCCGCAAACCGTAATATCGCGTCGTTTGTCGTCGCGTCGTCGCGTCGTCGCGTCCGGCGTACCACTTGCGCCAAAAAGCAAAAGGCCCGGGACCGCGGCTCTTCAGCCTCAGCCCGGGCCTTCTTGTGTCGCCTTACAGCACGTAGACGAACAGGAACAGGCCCAGCCACACCACGTCGACGAAGTGCCAGTACCAGGCCACCGCCTCGAAGGCGAAGTGGTGTTCCTTGTTGAAGTGGCCCTTGGCGCAACGGAACCAGATGATCGCCAGCATGATCGTGCCGAGCGTCACGTGCGCGCCGTGGAAGCCGGTGAGCATGAAGAACGTCGAGCCGTAGATGCCCGAGCCCAGGGTCAGGTTGAGGTGCTTGTAGGCCTCGATATATTCGGTGCCCTGGAAGTACAGGAACATCGCACCCAGCACCACGGTCGCCCCCAGGAACAGCAGCAGCGTGCCGCGGTGACCGGCCTTCAGCGCGTGGTGCGCAATGGTCACGGTCACGCCCGAGGACAGCAGGATCAGGGTGTTGAGCAGCGGCAGGCCCCAGGCCGGCACGGTCTCGAACGAACCACCCACGCCGCCCGGACCATTGGTCGGCCAGCCGGCGGTGTAGCCGTTCCACAGCAGCGCATTGGTCGCCACGCCGTCGCCTTCGCCCGAGAGCCACGGCAACGCGTACTGGCGCGCGTAGAACAGCGCACCGAAGAACGCGGCGAAGAACATCACCTCGGAGAAGATGAACCACACCATGCCCATGCGGAACGATGTGTCGACCTGCTTGTTGTAGCTGCCCTTGATCGACTCGTGGATCACATCGCGGAACCAGCAGAACAACACCGCGGCCACCATCGCGAGGCCAAAGAAGAACGTCGGCTTGCCGAAGCTGAGTTCATTGAACCAGCTGGCCAGGCCGACCATGGCGGTGAACAGCGCGATCGAGGCGATGAACGGCCAACGGCTGCTGTGCGGCACGAAGTAGTGGTGGGTGTCCGTCGCGTGTGCTTGGGCCATGGTGGTGTTCCGTTGGGTACTGTTGCGAAAGTCAGGGCGCTGCGCGCGAACCGGCGGCGGTACCGGCCAGCTTCGCGGTCAACGTGTCGTTCTTGAAGAAGGTGTAGGACAGCGTGATCGTCGTTACATCGGACGGCAGGTTCGGATCGACGATGAAGCGCACGGGCATGTCGCGCGTTTCGCCGGCCTGCAGCGTCTGTGCGGTGAAGCAGAAGCATTCGGTCTTGGCGAAATAGCCCGACGCGCGCGCCGGCGCCACCGAAGGCACCGCGCTGCCGACGATGGCCCGCGTGCTGGTGTTGGTGGCCTTGTAGGTCGCCCGGTACTGCTCGCCCGGATGCACCGTCATGGTCAGCTGGTTGGGCGCGAACTGCCACGGCAGCTTGGAATTCACGCCACCGTCGAACTGCACGGTGACGACGCGCGCGCTTGCCTGCTTCGCGTTGGCCACGCCTTGGGCGGCCGTGCGCTCCAGGCGGATGCCCAGCACCTTCTCGCAGGCGATGCGGTACAGCGGAATCAGGCTGAAACTGAAAGCGAAAGCCGCGATCGCGACAAGCACCATCCGGGTGATGCCGCTGGTCGCCTTGCGCGCATGCGCGGCGTTGTCCGGGCCTGCGTTCACTTCGACAGCCCCACCAGGGTAATGAAGCCGACGTAGACCACCACCGCGATCACCGCGATCCACAGCGCCATCCGACGCGCGCGCTTGCGGCGCGCGTCGATGTCGTTCTGGGAGAGTTGCGGCGCGGTCATGGCAGTGCTTCGGCTGCGCTTAGTGCGTGATGTCGCCGTGGGCGAGGTCGCCGTCGCGGATCACCGGCGGCACGCTGAAGGTGTGGTGCGGCGCCGGGCTGGCGACGGTCCACTCCAGGCCACGGGCCGACGGCCAAGCGCGGGCTTCCGCCTTGACGCCGGCGACCTTCGAGCGCCACAGGATGAAGGCCATCATGAACGGCGTCAGGAACATGCCGAACGCGCCGATCGAGCTGACCATGTTCCAGTCCGCGAACACGACGTTGTAGTCCGGGATGCGGCGCGGCATGCCGGCCAGGCCGAGGAAGTGCTGCGGGAAGAACAGCAGGTTGACGAACACCATCGTCCACCAGAAATGGACCTTGGCCAGCGTCTCGTTGACCATGCGGCCAGTCCACTTCGGCCACCAGTAGTACACGCCGGCGATGATGCCGAACAGCGCGCCGGTCACCAGCACGTAATGGAAGTGGGCGACGACGAAGTAGGTGTCGTGGTACTGGAAGTCCGCCGGCACGATGGCGAGCATCAGGCCGGAGAAGCCGCCGATGGTGAACAGGATCACGAAGGCGATCGCCCACAGCATCGGCGATTCGAACGAGATCGAGCCGCGCCACATCGTGGTGACCCAGTTGAACACCTTCACGCCGGTCGGCACCGCGATCAGCATCGTCGCGAACATGAAGTAGATCTCGCCACCGAGCGGCATGCCGACGGTGAACATGTGGTGCGCCCAGACGATGAACGAGAGGAAGGCAATCGACGCGGTGGCGTACACCATGGCCTGGTAGCCGAACAGCGGCTTGCGGCTGAAGGTCGGGATGATCTCGGAAGCCACGCCGAAGGCGGGCAGGATCATGATGTAGACCTCGGGGTGCCCGAAGAACCAGAAGATGTGCTGGAACATCACCGGGTCACCGCCACCGGCGGCGTTGAAGAACGAAGTACCTGCGTACTTGTCGGTCAGCAGCATCGTCACCGCGCCGGCGAGCACCGGCATCACCGCGATCAGCAGGAACGCGGTGATCAGCCAGGTCCAGCAGAAGATCGGCATCTTCAGCAGGTCCACGCCCGGGGCGCGCATGTTGAGGATGGTGGCGATGATGTTGATCGCGCCCATGATCGAGCTGATGCCCATCATGTGGATGGCGAAGATCGCGAAGGACACGTTGTTGCCCTGCAACGACAGCGGCGGATACAGCGTCCAGCCGCCCGCGGGCGCGCCGCCGGGCAGGAACAGCGTCATCAACAGCAGGGTGAAGGCGAACGGCAGGATCCAGAACGACCAGTTGTTCATGCGCGGCAGCGCCATGTCCGGCGCGCCGATCTGCAGCGGCACCATCCAGTTGGCCAGGCCGACGAAGGCCGGCATCACGCCACCGAAGATCATCACCAGCGCATGCATGGTGGTCATCTGGTTGAAGAACTCGGGATTGACGAACTGCAGACCCGGCTTCATCAGTTCGGCACGGATCACCACCGACATCGCAGCGCCGATGAGGAACATGACGAAGCTGAAGATCAGGTACAGCGTGCCGATGTCTTTATGGTTGGTCGAGAAGAACCAGCGCTCGATGAAGCCCTGCTTGTGCTCGTGGGCGTGGTCATCGTGGTGCACTTGCGGGTGCGCGGCTTCGTAATGCGTCGACATGGTCGTGCCTCGGTAACTCGTTCGGATCAGCCGGCAACCGCGGCAGCGGCGGGGGCGTCGGTGGCGGGCGCAGCTTCGGCAGGTGCTGCTTCAGCAGGTGCGGCAGCGGGAGTCGGCTCAGCCGGCGCCGGCGCGGCCGGGGCGGGAGCCGCCGCGTTCTTCGCCTTCTGTTCGGCCAGCCACGCGGTGTATTCGGCCTTCGGCAGCACGCGCACGACGATCGGCATGAAGCCGTGGTCCTTGCCGCACAGCTCGGCGCACTGGCCGCGGTACACGCCCGGCTCGGCTACTTCGGCCCAGGCTTCATTGACGATGCCCGGGATGGCGTCCTGCTTCCAGCCCAGCGCCGGCACCCACCAGGCGTGGATGACGTCGTCGGCGGTGATCACGAAGCGGACCTTGGTCCCGGCCGGCAGCACCAGGGCGTTGTCGACGTCGAGCAGATAGTTCGGATGATTGGCGGTACGCGCATCCACCTTGCTCTGGCGGATCTCGTCGCTCTTGCGGTCGAGGCGGCTGGTGAAGCTGACGCCTTCGCCCAGGTACTCGTACTTCCACATCCACTGGAAGCCGGTGACCTTGATGGTCATCTGCGATTCGCGGGTGTCGTACATGTTGATCAGCTTGCTGGTGGCCGGGAACGCCATCAGCACCAGCAGCACGATCGGGATCACCGTCCAGATGATTTCCAGCTTGGTGCTATGGGTGAAGTCCTTGTCCGGCACCGCGCCCTTGGAATGGCGGAACTTGAACATGGCGACGAACATGGCACCGAACACCAGGATGCCGATCGCCACGCAGATCCACAGCGACAGCATGTGCGCCTCATAGGCGTTGTGCGCCAGCGGACTGGCACCCTCGCCCATGTTGAGCTGCCAACGGTGTGGCGCGTTGGACCATTTGTCGCTGGCGGCCTGTGCGAAGGCGAGCAGCGGTGCGGCCATCGCGGCGGCGCCCATTGCCCACTTCCCCACGGTCCCAAGCTTGCTACGACCGGCTTTCATCAGTTCGAGCCCCGAAAAGATCAGTTGATTCATGTGTCGCTCCGCGGGCTGCCTGGTCGGCCCTGCTTCGGCTGGCGAAGCAGCGCCGGCTCCGGCGGGGAGCCGCGCGGAACAAGGTGGCTGGCGGGTTCGGACCGGGATCGTCGGATCGGCTCGGGCCGGAACCCATCACGCCGGAGGCCTGCCCAAACGTGGGCGGTGGCTTCGCGGACGCTACGGAATAACTGCGAAATGGTAGCGGCCGGACCGCTGCGGGGCAACCGCCGCGACTGTCGCGATCCGTGGCAATGCGCTGGAAAAACGGCAAATCCGGCACAAAACCAACCTGTTCACATGACGATGTCTGCTGGCCGGGCCCCAGCGCGCGACGGTGCCGAAGCCCTAAACTATGGGGCTCCCCACCGCTGCCGCGGACCCGATGAACCCACCCACCACCGCCGCTGTCCCGGCGGGCGCCGCTTCGCCCGTACAGGACGCCATGATCCGCCCCGAGCTCCCCGCCCCGCCGCCCGGCCCGCGTGCCGCGATCACCGCCGGCTGGGTGCGCGACGAGGCCGCCCACGTCCGCCATCTGCTCGAACTGGCCCGCCTGCCCGACGCCGACCGGATCGCCGCGCAGGCCACCGCCGCCGACCTGGTCCGCCGCGTCCGCGCGCGGGCCCAGGACCAGGGCGCGATCGAGGCCTTCATGCGCCAGTACGACCTTGGCAGCGAGGAAGGCGTGCTGCTGATGTGCGTGGCCGAGGCGCTGCTGCGCATCCCCGACCAGGACACCGCCGACAAGCTGATCCGCGACAAGCTGGGCGACGCGGACTGGAAGAAGCACATGGGCCAGTCCGACTCGGTGCTGGTCAACGCCTCGACCTGGGGCCTGATGCTGACCGGCCACCTGGTCGACCTTGCCGACGAAACCAAGCGCGACGTGCACGGCGCCTTCAAGCGCCTGCTTGGCCGCGTAGGCGAACCCGTCATCCGCCTCGCCGTGCGCCAGGCGATGAAGATCATGGGCCACCAGTTCGTCATGGGCCGCACCATCGGCGAAGCGCTGGCGCGTTCGCTCAAGGGCGACAACGCCAACTACCGTTATTCCTTCGACATGCTTGGCGAAGGCGCGCTGACGACCAAGGACGCACTGCGCTACCTGCAGGCCTATCGCGATGCGATCCATGCCATCGGCAAGAGCGGTAATTACAAAGGCCGCGAAGTCTTCGGCGTGCCGTCGATCTCGGTGAAGCTGTCTGCGCTGCATCCGCGCTACGAGCACGCCAAGCGCGAACGCGTCTTCAAAGAACTCAATCCGCGCGTGCTGGAACTGGCGCAGCTGGCCAAGTCCTATGGCATCGGCTTCACCATCGATGCCGAGGAAGCCGACCGCCTCGAACTCTCACTCGACGTGATCGCCGCGGTCTACGCGGACGAATCGCTCGCAGGCTGGGAAGGCTACGGTCTCGCCATCCAGGCCTACCAGAAGCGTGCACCGCAAGTGATCGACTTCATTGCCGACCTCGCGCGCAAGCACGGTCGCCGCATTCCGGTGCGCCTGGTCAAGGGCGCGTACTGGGACAGCGAAGTGAAGCGCGCGCAGGTCGACGGTCAGCTCGGCTATCCGGTGTTCACGCGCAAGCCGAACACCGACGTCTCCTACCTCGCCAATGCGCGCAGGATGCTGGAAGCGACGGATGCGATCTATCCGATGTTCGCCACCCACAACGCGCAGACGATCGCCACGATCCACCAGCGCGCCAAGGCGATGGGCCGCGCGAATCGCTTCGAGTTCCAGAAGCTGCACGGCATGGGCGACGACCTCTACGCCGAGGTCATTCCCGCCGATCGCCTCGACGTGCCCTGCCGCGTGTACGCGCCGGTGGGCTCGCACGAGGACCTGCTGCCGTACCTCGTGCGCCGCCTGCTCGAGAACGGTGCCAATTCCAGCTTCGTCAACCGCATCACCGACGAGGACATCGCCATCGATGACCTCATCCACGATCCGGTCGCCACCGTGTCCGCATTCGAATCCATCGCGCACCCGCGCATCCCGCAGCCGGTCGACCTGTACCGCAGCTACGGCATTGACAGGAGCAATTCCATGGGCGTGAACCTCGCCAACGACGACCAGCTGCGCACGCTCGCCGAGCAGGTCAATGCCGCCGCCAACGACAACTGGCGCGCCTCGCCGCTGGTGCCGGGCGCATCCGTCATCGGCCCGAACATCGCCGTCACCAACCCCGCCGACCGCCGCGAGATCGTCGGCCAGTGGCAGGCCGCCGACAGCGCGACCGTCGAGCTGGCGCTGAAGAACGCGGTGGCCGCGCACGAGGCGTGGAACACCACGCCGGCCGCCTCGCGCGCCGCGATCCTCGAGCACGCGGCCAACCTGCTCGAGCAGCGCATGCCGCAGTACATCGCGCTGTGCACCAAGGAAGCCGGCAAGACCATTCCCGACGGCGTCGCCGAAGTGCGCGAAGCGGTCGACTTCCTGCGCTACTACGCCGCGCAGGCGCGCGCGCTGTTCAAGCCCGAGGCGCTGCCCGGCCCCACCGGCGAATCCAACACCCTGCAGCTGTCGGGCCGCGGCGTGTTCGTGTGCATCTCGCCTTGGAACTTCCCGCTGGCGATCTTCCTCGGCCAGGTGTCCGCGGCGCTCGCCGCCGGCAACAGCGTGCTCGCCAAGCCGGCCGAGCAGACCAACCTGATCGGCTACTACGCGGTGAAGCTGCTGCACGAAGCCGGCGTGCCCGAAGCGGTCGTGCAGCTCCTGCCCGGCGACGGCGCCACCGTCGGCGCGGCACTGACCCGGGACCCGCGCGTGGCCGGCGTCGCCTTCACCGGCTCGACCGACACCGCCCGCGCGATCAACCGCGCACTGGCCGCGCGCGACGCCGCGATCGGCGTGCTGATCGCCGAGACCGGCGGCCAGAACGCGCTGATCGCCGATTCGTCGTCACTGCCGGAACAGGTGGTGAAGGATGCGATCTCCTCCGCCTTCACCTCCGCCGGCCAGCGCTGCTCCGCCGCGCGCGTGCTGTTCGTGCAGGAAGACATCGCCGACAAGGTGAGCACGATGCTGGCCGGGGCGATGAACGAGCTGAAGATCGGCAATCCCGGCCTGCTGTCGACCGACGTCGGCCCGGTGATCGACGAGGACGCCTTGAAAATGCTCAAGGACCACGCCGCGCGCATGGACACCGAAGCGAAGAAGATCGGTGAAGTCGCGCTCGATGACGACGCCGCGCATGGCAGCTTCTTCGCTCCGCGCGCGTACGCGATCAACTCGATCGACGTGCTGCACAAGGAGATCTTCGGGCCGGTACTGCACGTGGTGCGCTGGAAGTCGGACCAGCTCGATGCCGTGATCGATGCGATCAACGCCACCGGTTATGGCCTGACGCTCGGCATCCATTCGCGCATCGACGAGACCGTCGAGAAGATCGCCTCGCGCATCAAGGTCGGCAACTGCTACGTCAACCGCAACCAGATCGGTGCCGTGGTCGGCGTGCAGCCGTTCGGCGGCCAGAACCTGTCCGGCACCGGCCCCAAGGCCGGTGGCCCGCATTACCTGCCGCGCTTCACCACCGAGAAGACCATCACCATCAACACCACGGCGGCCGGTGGCAACGCCTCGCTGCTGACCCTCGCCGACTGATCCATCCGCCCCGCCGGCAACAAAAAAGCCCCGCCGAAGCGGGGCTTTTTCTTGTCGCAATGAGAGAACGTGGTGCCGGAGAACGTGGCGCTTAGAACTGGTACTGCGCCGAAACGCCGAACAGGTTCGCGTAACCGTCGAACGAGCCCACCAGGTGCGAGTTGCTCGACGAACGGATATCGACGTCCGAAGTGTCGATCTCGATGCGCTGATACGCCGCATCCACGCTGAACGCGTCCGACACGTGCCAGGTGAAGCCGATCGAATACAGCATGCGATCGTTGTCGGGCAGGCGCGGGGTGCGCGTCTCGATGTGGGTCGGGGTTTCGTCCATGGTCACGCCGCCGCGCAGGGTGAATGCGTCACTGAGGTCCCATTCGGCGCCGAGCGCGTACATCTCGGTGTCCTTCCAGGAGAAGTCCTCGACCGTGTTCGGCTGGAACGGGTTGACGTAGTCGATGTTGATGCTGCGCAGCGAGCTCCAGTCGGTGAACTGCGCATCGGCCATCACGCGGATGCTGTCGCTGAAATCGTACTGGACGCTGATGGTGTCCTCGCTCGGGGTCGTCAGCGGGGCGCTGATCTTGCTGTTGACGAAGCCGTTGCCCAGGACCAGCAGCTGCGGGATCAGCGCGCGGCGCGGATCGTTGGCCGGCAGGCGCGCGAACGCGGCCGCCGTGGCGCGGTAGACGGACTGCGCGGCCTGGAACTGCGCCGGCGTGGTGAACTCGACGTCGCCTTCGAGCTCGGTGTCGATTTCCGAACGGTGCGAGTAGCCGATCGACAGCTGGTCGGTGGGCTGCCACTGCATGCCGGCCACCCAGCCAAAGCCGGTGTCGTCGCCCGATACCTCGGCAAAACCGTCGAAGCCCTGCGGCACGCCGCCCGCTGCCGGCGGAAGACCGGTGCCGGCCATGATGGTGCCGAAGTCGACCGCGTTCGACAGGGTCACGTCGGCGCGTTCGTAGATGAAACCGAGGCCGACCGAGAAGCGGTCGTGCACCTTGAGCGCGGCCGACAGGGTGAAGTCGACGGTCTTGAGGTCCGACTTGACGGCGTTGTAGCGGCCAACCCAGTCACGGTCGTATTCGGTCTTCAGGCCGAACGGCGCACCGACGCTGGCGCCGAAGGTCAGGCCTTCCAGCGCACCGTGCATCGGGAACACCGCCGCCAGGTTCGGCACGGCCGTCGGTTCGCCCGGGTCGCCGCCATCACCGCCCGTGAGCGGGGTACCGGCGCCGGAGGTGCCGCCGCCATCGAAGCCGAAAGACACGTCGATTACAGTGACGTCGGCCTGCACGGTGTTCTTGTCCAGATTCACCATCGCCGCCGGGTTGTTGCTGACCACCGAGGCGTCGTCGCGGGCGGTGGTCACGCCGGCCTGGCCACGGCCGAGGTTCTTGACGCTGGTCTCGCGCAGCTGGAAGCCGCTCGCCTGGGCCTGGCCCATCGCCAGCACGCCGGCAATGCCAAGCGCCAACGCGCTGAAAGTGGTGCGATTTACATGATTCATGTGTGTACTCTCTCCGATGGACTTCGTGTTTTAAGTCTTCTTCTTGGTCGTCTGCGCGGCGCCGGCGAGGCCGTTGCCGTCACGCGCCGAGACCCCTCCCGACGTACGACACCGTATGCACTATAGCGTGGGCATTAACCGGATGCTAACAATCCAAGGTGGTATCCGAAACCGGCTGCAAAGGGGTCCCGGAGCCCCCGCCTGGGCATGAGCGTGTTCGTTTCGCTGCCCTCCCGGCAGAAGGCGCCACGGCGCTGGGCGGTGCCGTTGTTGTTCGTGCTGCTGTGGGCCTGTTTCCTCGCCCTCACCGTCCTGCCCGACCCCCAGCAGCAACGGCTGATGCTGGACTGGGGCGCGTTGTCGGGCGGGTTGGCGGCGCCCTCGGAATGGATGGCGTCGCTGCGCGATGGCCGCATCCTGCGTCTGTTCACCGCGCTGTTCCTGCATGCGGACTGGGCCCACCTGCTCGGCAACCTGGTGTTCCTGCTGATCTTCGGGCTGTCGGCGGAGCGCGCGATGGGGCCGTGGCGCCTGCTGGCGTTGTTCCTGCTCGGCGGCGCCGTCGCCAACCTCGCCGCAGCCGTGGCCATCGGCACGCCGGACCGCCTGATCATCGGTGCCAGCGGCGCGGTGTCGGCCCTGATCGGCGCCTACCTGGCCTTGTTCCCCGGCGCCAAGCTGGGAGTGGTGGTGCCGTTGGGACTGTTCCTGCAATTCGTGAAGGTGCCGGCGGCGCTGCTGATCGGGGTATGGGCGCTGCTGCAGTTGGTGTTCACCTTCATCGGCCCGGCGTTCGGTGCGGTGGCGTGGTCGGCGCACCTGGCAGGCTTTGCCTTCGGCGGCGTGTTCGCGCTGATCGCCAAGGCCGGCATCGCACGGCGGATGCGGCGCAAGCGCGGGTACTGAGCGGCACCTTGCAGACGCCATCGGCTGGCCTCATCTAACTGCAAGCACTCCCCGAGGCGCAGCGATGGCCAAGACGCTCTACAAGATCACCTTCCTCAACGCCGGCAAGATCTACGAGCTGTATGCGCGCAAGGTCGGCGCGGGCACCTTGTGGGGCTTCACCGAAGTATCCGAACTCGTCTTCGACATGCACGACGGCTTGGTGATCGACCCGACCGAAGAGCGCCTGCGCGACGAATTCGGTGACACGCGCGTGCTGCACCTGCCCATGCAGTGCATCGTCCGCATCGAGGAAGTCGAGAAGAAAGGCCAGTCCGCGATCCGTGACGCAACCACTGGCGAGAAGGTGGTCACGCCGTTCCCGCTGCCGGCGAAGCCGCGCTGACAACGCGACCGCGATAGCCATCCCGCAACACGCACGGGGACGCCGCGCGAACGCGCGCCTGCATGCCGCGCCGGGCTTCAACCCTTCGGCGGCGCCGGCTTCGCCGCCACCGGCGGCTTCTTCAACTCGTTCAGGGCCGCGGTGATCGGTCCGTCGCCTTCCAGCACCTCGCCGGCGTTGGTGCCGGGGGCGTCGTCCTCGTCGCCACGCAGGTGGCCGCGCAGGCTCGCTTCGGTGTAGTCGGGCTTGCCGCCGTTCTGCGCGTCCTTGCCCGGGTGCAATTCCACGTCGGGCACGATGCCCAGCGCCTGGATCGACTTGCCACTCGGGGTGAAATAGCGCGCGGTGGTGAGCTTGACCGAATCGCCGTTGTCCAGCGGCAACACGGTCTGCACCGAGCCCTTGCCGAAGGTGCGACTGCCGACGATGCGCGCACGCTGGTTGTCGTGCAGCGCACCGGCGAGCACTTCCGACGCGCTCGCCGAACCCGCGTCCACCAGCACCACCACGGGCGCGGCACCGCTGCGGTCGCCCGGGGTCGCGCTGAATTCGGCGTCGCTGATCGGCACGCGGCCGCGCGTACTGACGATCTTGCCCTTCTCCAGCAGGCTGTCCGCGATCTGTACCGCGGAGGTCAGCAGTCCGCCGGGGTTGCTGCGCAGGTCGATGACCAGGCCGCGGAGCTTGCCGCCCGCCTGTTCGCGCAGCTTGTCGAGCTGGCGATCGAAGTCGGCAGCGGTATCGGCCTGGAACGAGGCGATGCGCAGGTAGCCGTAACCGGGTTCGAGCATGCGGCTCTTCACGCTGACGATGCGGATCGTCTCGCGCGTGAGGGTGACGTCGAAGGCCTTGGGCTTGTCATCGCGTACCAGGGTGAGTGTGACCTTGCTGCCGGGTTCGCCACGCAACGGACCGGAGGTGTCGCCTTCGTCGGGCTTGAAGGGCTTGCCGTCGATGGCGGTGATGATGTCGCCGGCCTTGATGCCGGCGCGCGCGGCCGGCGTGTCGTCGATCGGCGCGATCACGCGCAGGGTGCCATCCGCCTGGCGCTGCAGCTCCACGCCGACGCCGCCGTACGAACCGCGCGAGGCCTCGTCGAATTCCTCGGCCGCATCGTGTTCCATGTAGACACTGTGCGGATCGAGGTCGAACAGCAGCCCGCGGATCGCCGACTGCATCAGCGTCTTGTCGTCGACCGGCTCGACGTAGGCTTCCTTCACCGCGTTGTAAACCGCGACGTAGCGTCGGATCTCGGCCAGCGGCACCTTGGCGGCGCTGGTCTCCTCGGCATCGGGCGCTTCGATCGAAGCAGGATCCTGGTCCTGCGCGAAAACGGGCGTGGCAAGCAGGGCGAGCGCGAGCGGAACTAGGCGCAGGTGCATGGTGCGACTCCGGGGAACGACATTGCGTTGGACCGCGGCGCGCGAAACGGGTTCACTCGCCGGTCCGCTTCGATTATGGGCGCAACACGCCGGTCCGCGGCAAAGGAATCATTAAGTGAGCGCCGCCGCTTCGCGCCCGGTTCAGCGCAGCCAGGTGCTGGGATTGACCGGTTGGCCGTTGCGACGCAGCTCGAAATAAAGCGCCGGCCGGCCATGGCCGCCTGAACTGCCCACCGTGGCCACCGCATCGCCGCGCTTCACCGCCGTACCCACGTCCTTGAGCAGGGCGTCGTTGTGCGCGTACAGACTCATGTAGCCGCCACCGTGGTCGATGATCAGCAACAGGCCATACCCCGTCATCCATTCGGCGTACACGACGGTGCCGTCGGCGACGGCCTTGATCGGTGCGCCCGCATTCGCGGCGATCAGCAGTCCCTGGCTGCCGCGGCCATCGGGCATGGTGCCGCCGAAGCCAGCCAGCAGCGATCCCGACAACGGCCATCCCAGTCCGCCGACCTGCAGTTTCGGCGCCACCGCAGCCACGGTCGGACGCGGCGCGATGTGGTTGGTGTTGCCAGCGTTGCGCCTGGCGTCGCGCGCGGCCTTCGCGGCCGCGGCGCGGCGCTCGGATTCGGCGCGCGCTGCGGCTGCGCGCAGTTGCGCGAGCAGTTGCTCGAGGCCCTTCGCGTCGCGCCCCAGGGCCTGCTCGCGCTCGCGCCGGTCCTGGTACTTCTCCTCCAGTTGCACGAGCAGCGCGGCCCGCGACTTGCGGTCCAGTTCGAGTTGGCCGAGCTGTTGGCGTTGCTGTTTGCGCGTGCGATCGAGTTCGTCCTGGCGGGCGACAATGGCCGCTTCAAGGGCGTCGATTTCCTGCAATTGCGAACCCAGTTCGGCAATGCGACGGGCGCGATCGCTCTGCACGTAGCGCTGATAGGTCAACACCCGGCTGGCATCGGCGACCCGGTCCTGCGACAGCAGCGCCTGCAACGGCGCGGCCTCGCCCTGTGCGTAGGTGGCGCGCAGCAGCCGCGCCAGATCCTCGCGTCGCAAGCCCAGCGTGGCCTGCAGGGTTGCGCGCTGCTGCTGCAACTGTGCCAGTGACTGCTGGTCGCGCACCAGGCGGGTTTCGGTTTCGCGCAGCACCCGGTTGGAGTGACCGACCTTTTCATCGGCGGTGCGCAGCTGCCGGCTCACGTCACCGCGCTGGCCTTCGATCTGGCGGCGTTCGGCGGCGACCTGCTTGAGTTCGCGCTTGACGGTTTCCAGCTTGCGCTCGGTCTCGCCCCGGCTCTTCACCGGTGCATCCTGCGCGACGGCGGGCACGGCGAGCGCCGCCAGCAGCAACCCAAAGGCGAAGGCGATGGCGGGAACGCGTGCGCTCATCCGGCCAGCGTGCTCTCGGCCTGTGCCGCGCTGGCGAAAGCGTCCTCGATCAGCAGGCTTGCGCCGGTCATCTCGGCGGGCCTGGGCAAATCCAGCAGGTCGAGGATGGTCGGCGCGACATCGCGCAGCGCACCGCCGCTGCGCAGCGTCGCCATGCGCGGTCCCGCGTACACGAACGGCACCGGCCCCACCGTGTGCGAGGTGTGCGGTTGGCCGGTCTCCGGGTCGCGCATCATTTCGACGTTGCCATGGTCGGCGGTCAGCAACAAGGCGCCACCAACTTCGTGCACGGCCGCGGCTATCGCGCCGATGGCGATATCCACCGCTTCGGCGGCCTGGATCGCCGCGGCGAGGATGCCGCTGTGGCCGACCATGTCGGGGTTGGCGATGTTGCAGACGGCGACGTCGATCTCGCCGGAGCGGATCGCCGCCACGAGCTTGGCGGTGACTTCCGGACAGCTCATCTCCGGCTGCAGGTCGTAGGTCGCGACCTTCGGGCTCGGCACCAGCACGCGCGTCTCACCCTCGTACGGATCTTCGCGGCCACCGCTGAAGAAGAAGGTCACATGCGCGTACTTCTCGGTTTCGGCGATGCGCAGCTGCTTCATGCCGTGGGCGGCCAGCACTTCGCCCAGCGTGTTGCGCAGGTCGTCCGGCGCGAAGGCGACCGGGGCGGGTAGCCTGGCGTCGTATTCGGTGAGGCAGACGAACCGCGACAACGCGGGCCGGCGCGCCGCGAAACCGTCGAACGCCGGCGACACGAACGCCGCGGTGAGCTGGCGGGCGCGGTCGGCGCGGAAGTTCATGAACACCATCGCATCGCCGTCGCGCACGGGGGCACCGGTGCCGATCACGGTCGGCGCGACGAATTCATCGTTCTCGCCGCGCGCGTAGGCGTCGCGCAGCGCGGTGAGCGCATCGCCAGCGACGTGCTCCGCCGAGGCTTCGACGATGGCATCCCATGCCCGCCGTTGCCGGTCCCAGCGCTTGTCGCGATCCATCGCGTAGTAGCGGCCGCTGACCGTGGCTATGCGAGCGTTGCCGGCCCGTGCGCACGCGGCTTCGAGCAACTCCAGGCTCGGCTGCGCCGAGCGGGGCGGCATGTCGCGGCCATCGAGGAAAGCGTGCACGGCGACCTGCGGCACGCCTTCGCGCCGGGCCAGTTCGAGCATCGCGAAGATGTGGTTCTCGTGGCTGTGCACGCCACCGGGGGAGAGCAGGCCCATGAGGTGGAGCGTGCCGTTGCCCGCCTTCGCGGCGGCACAGGCGGCGCGCAGTTCGGCGTTGGTGAAGAAACTGCCGTCCTCGATGGCCGCATCGATGCGGGTGAGGTCCTGGTAGACGATCCGACCGGCGCCGAGATTCATGTGCCCGACTTCGGAATTGCCCATCTGCCCATCCGGCAGGCCGACGAAGCGGCCCTCGGTGTGGATCAGCGTATGCGGGTTGCCCGCCAGCAAGGCGTGCCAGTTGGGCAGGGTCGCCTGCGCGAGGGCATTGTCGGCCGGGTCTTCGCGGTGGCCCCAGCCGTCGAGGATGAGCAGTACGACGGGCTTGGGACGCGGATTCGGCGGCACGAGGGGCTTCCGGTGACTTCGGGCAGGGGCAAATTGTAGCGGAGCCGGTTAAACCTGCTCCCCTGCGCCCGCATCCAACCCCGCAATCCCAATGGAGTCCGCCATGAAACGCACCCGCCTCGCCCTCGCCCTGGTGCTCGCCTGCGCCGTCGTCTCCGCCCACGCCGCCGATCGCGACGTGTCCAAGGTCAATGGCGGCATCCATGTCGAAGACGGCGAGCGTTATGGCTCGCTGGACACCGTCAATGGCGGCATCCACATCGGCGCCAACGCGCGCGTCGCCAGCGCCGAGACCGTCAATGGCGGCATCGAGGTCGGAGAGAGCACCCAGACCGGTGCCTTGGAAACCGTCAACGGTGGCATCCAGGTCGACGAACACGTGACCATCACCGGTGGCGTCAGCACCGTCAACGGCGGCATCTTCGTCGGCCGCGGCGGCAAGGTCGGCGGCACCGTGGAAACGGTGAACGGCGCGATCGGCCTGGTCGGCACCGAGGTCAGCGGCGGCATCGACACCGTCAACGGCGATGTCACCGTCGGTGTGGGCACGCACGTGCACGGTGGGCTGCACTACGGCAAGCAGAGCAAGCCGTTCTTCAGCATGGGCAAGCCCCGCATCCCGCGCGTGATCATCGGCCCGGATGCACAGGTCGACGGACCGCTGCGGTTCGAGCGCGAAGTCGTGCTCTACGTCCACTCCAGCGCCCGGACCGGCGCGATCACCGGCGCCACGGCGATCCGCTTCGACACGCCGCAGCCGCCGGAACAGTAAGAGCCCGGGGGTCCATGCGGGTCGGTCCCGCCTGGCACCCGCGGCAGCGCCTGATACGGGCAATGTCGGCACGGCCGGACCCTGCGGGCCGTGCCTAGAATGGGATCTCGACCGGGTCCGGAGATCCCATGAAGCGTCCCCTTCTTCCCTGCCTGCTGGGCGCGGTGCTGGTGGCGGCGTGCAAGCCGCCGGCGCCTGCCACGGACACCGTCACCGCGACCGCCGATCGTGCCGGCCAGGGCGCCTCGTTCAACCCCGCCATTACTTCGGATGATTTCGCACGACACGTGCGCACCCTGGCCTCGGACGAATTCGAGGGTCGTGGCCCGGGCAGCGCGGGCGAGGAAAAGTCCGTGGCCTATATCGAGGCGCAATTCCGGCGTCTGGGCCTCAAGCCCGGCAACGGCGACAGCTATTTCCAGACCGTGCCGATGGTGGAAACCAGCGCGGACGAGAACGTGGTGATGCGGCTGGATGTCGCCGGCAAGGGGCGCGAACTGAAGTTCGGGACCGACATGGTCGTGGGCACGCGCACGGCGCGGCCGCAGGTACAGCTGAATGGCAGCGACCTTGTCTTCGTCGGATATGGCGTCAATGCGCCCGAACAGCACTGGAACGACTACGCCGGCGTCGACGTCAAGGGCAAGACGGTGGTGATGCTGGTCAACGACCCCGGCTTCCACCAGCAGGATCCGTCCCTGTTCGAGGGCAAGCGGATGACCTATTACGGGCGCTGGACGTACAAGTTCGAGGAAGCCGCGCGGCAGGGCGCGGCGGCCGCATTGATCATCCACGACACCGAAGGCGCGGCTTACGGTTGGGAAGTGGTGAAGAACTCATGGAGCGGTGCGCAGTTCGACCTGCGCGCGGCCGACGATCCGGCGCCGCGGCTGCAGGTGCAGGGTTGGCTCAGTGGCGAGGCAGCGCGCTCGCTGCTTGCATCCCTCGGCCAGGATCTCGACGCGCTGTATGCCGCGGCGGGCAAACGCGGCTTCAGGGCGATTCCACTCGATGCCAAAGTCTCTCTCGACCTGAAAAGCCGGATCAGCGAAAAGTCCTCACGCAACGTGATCGCCCGGCTGGAGGGAGCCAAGCGGCCCGATGAGGCCGTCGTCTACATGGCGCACTGGGACCATCTGGGCAATCACGCGCACGAAGCCGACGAGCATGGCGGCACGACCGCGGCGGGGACCGACGACACCATCTATAACGGCGCGGTCGACAACGCGACGGGCGTGGCGGGCATCCTCGAGATCGCCGAGGCGTTCGTCCACCAGCAACCGCGACCGGATCGCTCGCTGGTATTCCTGTCGGTGACCCTGGAGGAATCCGGGCTCCTCGGTTCGCGCTATTACGTGGCGCACCCCGTCGTACCGCTGGCGAAGACCGTGGCGGTCATCAACCTGGATGCCATGCCGGTGATCGGCAAGGCCCGCGACATGACCGTCGTGGGGTTCGGCAGCTCGCAACTGGAGGACATCCTGTGGCCGATCGCGCGTGAGCAAGGGCGGACCCTGCATGCCGAGGCGACGCCGGAAGATGGCTTCTACTTCCGTTCCGACCACTTCAACTTTGCCCGCGCGGGCGTGCCGGCGCTGTATGCCAAGGGCGGCGACGACCTGGTCGCAGGCGGCACCGTGGCAGGTCGACAGGCACAGATCGACTACCGCGATCATCGCTATCACAAGCCTTCCGATCAGTACGATCCGTCATGGCAGCTCGATGGCGTGATGCAGGATCTGGAAGCGTTGTATGGCGTGGGACGGGTGCTCGCCGGCAGCGACCAGTGGCCGACATGGTACGAAGGCAACGCCTTCCTTTCGGCGCAGCAGAAGTTGCGGGCGGGCGACGCCCGGTAGCGGCTCGATCCCAAGTGGTCCGCCACCTCGGCGGATTGCCGGTTGTGGGGTAGGCTGCGGCGGTCTACCGCGGGGGAGGAAGCGCAATGAACCTGGCCATCGCCTACTGGTGCGTGCTCATCGCCGCATTGCTGCCTTACATCTGGGTGTCCGTCGCCAAGGCCAGTGGCGAACGCTACGACAATCGCGACCCGCGGGGCTGGACCGCGCGCCAGACCAATCCGCGCGTGCATCGCGCCAATGCGGCGCAACTCAATGGCTACGAGGCTTTCGCGCCATTCGCTGCAGGCGTCGTGCTGGCGCAACTCGCCGGCGTGGCGACCGACCGGATTGCCTTGCTGGCAGTGCTGTTCGTCGTATTTCGCATCCTGCATGGTCTCGTTTACGTGGCTGGCTGGAAGCACAGCCTGCGCAGCCTGGTGTGGTTCGTCGCCTTCGCCTGTGTCGTAGTTCTGTACGTGCAGGCGGCGTTGCAGGTCGCCTAGCAGGTCGCCTAAAGCAAACCTGACGGCCGAAACCCGACGATTTCCCAGTAACGCGATCTGCTCGCGGGTCAGAAGCCCGTGGCACTGGTCAGCTACGGGTGCCAATCCGTGGGCAGCGATCGACTTGCCGCCTGGAGCGCGATTGCCAGACGGTTCGCGCCAACTCCCTGCCGCATGGATCAGTTGCCAGCTAGCGTCCGGCGCGCCTGCATTAAACCCAGACTAATCCTCCATGACTCAAGTGATTAAGTCTGGCGAGGTGGCCTTTCGGTTTTTCTCGCACGCAAAGAAGAAGCCCCGGTCTTTTGGACCGGGGCTTCGGATAAATGCTCAGCAATGACCTACTCTTGCATGCGGATGCACACTACCATCGGCGCGGTTGCGTTTCACTTCCGTGTTCGGGATGGGAACGGGTGGTGCCACAACGCTATTGTCACTGAGCAAGCTGGTGAAGCGGCGCTGTAGCGCCTGCTTGCATGGGATGGGAATTGTAGCAAGTTGGTCCTGGAAGGTCACGACGTCGTCGTAAGCCTAAGGCCACTTGAGGTTATATGGTCAAGCCACACGGATCATTAGTACAGGTTAGCTCAACGCATTGCTGCGCTTACACACCCTGCCTATCAACCACCTGGTCTTGATGGTTCCTTTAGGGGACTTGTGTCCCGGGAGATCTCATCTTGAGGCGCGCTTCCCGCTTAGATGCTTTCAGCGGTTATCGCTTCCGAACATAGCTACCCGGCCGTGCCATTGGCATGACAACCGGAACACCAGAGGTTCGTCCACTCCGGTCCTCTCGTACTAGGAGCAGCCCCTCTCAAATCTCCAACGCCCACGACAGATAGGGACCGAACTGTCTCACGACGTTCTGAACCCAGCTCGCGTACCACTTTAAATGGCGAACAGCCATACCCTTGGGACCGACTACAGCCCCAGGATGTGATGAGCCGACATCGAGGTGCCAAACACCGCCGTCGATATGAACTCTTGGGCGGTATCAGCCTGTTATCCCCGGAGTACCTTTTATCCGTTGAGCGATGGCCCTTCCATACAGAACCACCGGATCACTAAGTCCTAGTTTCCTACCTGCTTGATCCGTCGATCTTGCAGTCAAGCACGCTTATGCCTTTGCACACAGTGCGCGATGTCCGACCGCGCTGAGCGTACCTTCGAGCTCCTCCGTTACACTTTGGGAGGAGACCGCCCCAGTCAAACTACCCACCATACACGGTCCTCGATCCGGATTACGGACCTAAGTTAGAACGTCAAGCACATCAGGGTGGTATTTCAAGGTTGCCTCCGCCGAAGCTAGCGCCTCGGTTTCATAGGCTCCCACCTATCCTACACAGACGAACTCAACGTTCAGTGTAAAGCTATAGTAAAGGTTCACGGGGTCTTTCCGTCTTGCCGCGGGAACGCTGCATCTTCACAGCGATTTCAATTTCACTGAGTCTTAGGTGGAGACAGCGCCGCTGTCGTTACGCCATTCGTGCAGGTCGGAACTTACCCGACAAGGAATTTCGCTACCTTAGGACCGTTATAGTTACGGCCGCCGTTTACCGGGGCTTCGATCAAGAGCTTCGCCTTGCGGCTGACCCCATCAATTAACCTTCCGGCACCGGGCAGGCGTCACACCCTATACGTCCACTTTCGTGTTTGCAGAGTGCTGTGTTTTTGATAAACAGTCGCAGCGGCCTGGTTTCTGCGGCCCTCCTCAGCTATTAACCATGGAGGGCGTACCTTCTCCCGAAGTTACGGTACTATTTTGCCTAGTTCCTTCACCTAAGTTCTCTCAAGCGCCTGAGAATTCTCATCCTGCCCACCTGTGTCGGTTTACGGTACGGTCTGCGTAAGCTGAAGCTTAGGAGCTTTTCCTGGAAGCGTGATATCAGCAGCTTCGCCCTAATAGGCTCGTCCTTAGTCTCAACGTTGCCCCCCCGGATTTGCCTAAGGGGACCGCCTCAACTCTCTCACCGGGACAACCAACGCCCGGCCTGCTTAACCTTCTCCGTCCCTCCATCGCACTTACGCGAGGTGCTGGAATATTAACCAGCTTCCCATCGACTACGCATTTCTGCCTCGCCTTAGGGACCGACTAACCCTGCGTCGATTAACGTTGCGCAAGGAAACCTTGGGCTTTCGGCGTGCGGGCTTTTCACCCGCATTATCGTTACTCATGTCAGCATTCGCACTTCCGATACCTCCAGCAACCTTCTCAAGTCACCTTCAACGGCGTACGGAACGCTCCTCTACCGCGCATCACAAAGTGATGCACCCCAAGCTTCGGTTTATCGCTTAGCCCCGTTAAATCTTCCGCGCAGACCGACTCGACCAGTGAGCTATTACGCTTTCTTTAAAGGGTGGCTGCTTCTAAGCCAACCTCCTGGCTGTCTGTGCCTTTCCACATCGTTCACCACTTAGCGATAAATTTGGGACCTTAGCTGTGGGTCTGGGTTGTTTCCCTTTTCACGACGGACGTTAGCACCCGCCGTGTGTCTCCCGCGCAGTCTGTCTTGGTATTCGGAGTTTGCCATGGTTTGGTAAGTCGCAATGACCCCCTAGCCATAACAGTGCTCTACCCCCAAGAAGATTCACGCGAGGCGCTACCTAAATAGCTTTCGAGGAGAACCAGCTATCTCCGGGTTCGATTAGCTTTTCACTCCTAATCACACCTCATCCCCTACCTTTGCAACGGGAGTGGGTTCGGGCCTCCAGTACCTGTTACGGTACCTTCACCCTGGGCATGACTAGATCACCCGGTTTCGGGTCTACTGCCCGCGACTATGCGCCCTTATCAGACTCGGTTTCCCTTCGCCTCCCCTATACGGTTAAGCTCGCCACGAACAGTAAGTCGCTGACCCATTATACAAAAGGTACGCAGTCACCCCGAAGGGCTCCTACTGCTTGTACGCACACGGTTTCAGGGTCTATTTCACTCCCTTCACCAGGGTTCTTTTCGCCTTTCCCTCACGGTACTGGTTCACTATCGGTCGGTCAGGAGTATTTAGCCTTGGAGGATGGTCCCCCCATATTCAGACAGGGTTTCTCGTGCCCCGCCTTACTCGATTTCATTGAATAAGGTCTTTCGCATACCGGGCTGTCACCGTCTATGGCCGAGCTTTCCAACTCGTTTTGCTAAACCTTACTCAACTTAAGGGCTGCTCCCCGTTCGCTCGTCACTACTGGGGGAATCTCGGTTGATTTCTTTTCCTCCGGGTACTTAGATATTTCAGTTCTCCGGGTTCGCTTCGATAGGCT
>JAVDVW010000002.1:0-870000 GCA_031457065.1 Agrilutibacter niabensis | reverse complement strand
TCATACAGCGAATTTCAGGGCCGTCAACACCTCACCGCACCCTTTCTTGCCGCCGTCCCCGCCCTCCGTTCAGTCCCTCAGGACGTCCCGATCAGCGGGGCGCGCATTGTGCACAGACCCTCTCCGAATGGGAAGAGGGTTGTGCAAAAAAATTAAGTTGACAGCGGCGTTCGCGCTGATCGCAGTTAGAGGAAACGCACGCGTCGCATGCCTGCGTCCTTGAACACATCCGTGGCGACGAAAACGCTTACTCCGCCACCAGGCGCACGCGCGCAAACGTGCGCTTGCCAACGGCGAGCACACCTTCGAATCCCGGCGCGAACAATCGCTGCGCGTCCTCGACAACCTCGCCGTCGATGCGGACCGCGCGCTCCTTGAGCTTGCGGTTTGCCTCCGAATTGCTTGGCGTCAAACCCGCAGCGGTCAACAGCGCGGCGATGCGCAGCCCCTCTGTGGGGACAGCCACATCGCTTAGCGGCAGCGAGGCGGTATCACCTTCGCCGCGCACGGCCGCATTCCAGCCGGCGATCGCGGTTTCCGCCGCGGCGGCGCCATGGAAACGCGCGGCAAGCTCACGCGCCAGGCGGAGCTTGAGGTCGCGGGGATTCAGCGCGCCGCCGTCGATATCGCGCTTGAGCGATGCCGTTTCCGCCAGGGATATCTCGAAACTGAGCAGCTCGATCCAGCGCCACATCAATGCGTCGCCCATCTTCATCGTCTTGGTGACGATTTCGATTGCCGGCTCATTGATGCCGATGTAGTTGCCCAGCGATTTCGACATCTTCTGCACGCCGTCGAGGCCCTCCAGCAGCGGCATCGTCAGCACGATCTGCGGCGGCTGCCCGTGGTGTTCCTGCAGGCCACGCCCCATCAGCAGATTGAACTTCTGGTCGGTGCCACCGAGCTCGACGTCCGCCTTCAGCGCCACCGAGTCGTAGCCCTGTACCAGCGGATACAGGAACTCATGGATCGCGATCGATTGCTGGGCGGCGTAGCGCTTGGCGAAATCGTCGCGCTCAAGCATGCGCGCGACGGTGTGCTGGGCAGCCAGCTTGATCATGTCGGCGGCGGTCATCTGCCCGAACCATTCGCTGTTGAAGCGCACCTCGGTGCGCTCGCGATCGAGCACCTTGAACACCTGTTCGGAGTAGGTCTGCGCGTTGGCCAGCACGTCCTCGCGCGTGAGCGGCTTGCGGGTGACGTTCTTGCCGGTGGGATCGCCGATCATTCCGGTGAAGTCGCCGATCAGGAAAATGACCTGGTGGCCGAGGTCCTGGAACTGCCGCATTTTGTTGAGCAGCACCGTATGACCCAGATGCAAGTCCGGCGCCGTGGGATCGAAGCCCGCCTTGATGCGCAAGGGACGGCCGAGCTGGAGCCGGGCCTCGAGCTCATCGCGCTTCAGGATCTCGTCCGCGCCGCGGGAGATCAGCGCCAGGGCGTCGTTCAGTGGGGTCGTCGCGGGCACGTCTTATTTTTCCGATGAGTGGCGCCCGCCTGAATGGGACGGGGTCCGTGAAATTCGTTAGAGCAAAGTTAACACGGCGTTAAACCGGGCTGTACGTCAAAAAACCTTTGCTCTTCAATGGTTTGACGCGGAGTGCTCACGTGTCTATGGTACCCCCGTTACACGCACATCACACGCGTGAACAGTGTTTCGGGACCAAGGAGGGGAACCGGAATTTCGAGACGTTAGGGGGAATGGCAATGGGTAAATCCGGACTGGGCGCGCAACGGCGCGAGCGACTCAAGGCACTGCGCGAAGCCGCATTGCATCGACCGGTACTGGCCCGCCATTTGTCCGATGGCTTCAACGGCCGCTGGTCGCGTCGACAGTGGGCGCAGGCCAGCCTGGTTGCAACGCTGGGCATGCTGGTGGCGGCCATCGTTCCCGGCTTCAGCCCGGTCCAGGATGCTCCGGCTCCGACCGCCCGCCTGTCCATGGCGTTGCCGCTTCCTTCCTTGCCGCTCGCGCGCCTGCATGGACAGGCCGGTGACAGCTGGCAATTGGTGCGCGTGGAACGCGGCCAGACCTTGGCTTCCCTGTTCAAGCAGTTTGGAATCTCTCCCTCAACCCTGCATGAAGTGATGCAGCAGCCGGGCGCGCGCGAAGCGCTGACCAGGCTCAAGCCCGGTGCCGAACTCGCGTTCGACCTGCCGGTCGGCGAGGGCGGCAAGGGCAGCGAACTGCGCGCGCTGCGCTTCGATCGTGACGCCAGCCATCGCGTGGAGATGAGCTTTGCCGGCGGCGAGATCCGCCAGAACGTGATCGATCGCCCCAGCGAAACCCGTACCGTCGTGCTCAGCGGCAAGGTGGGCCGGTCGCTGTACGGTTCGGCGCGCAAGCTGGGATTGACCGGCAGCAACATCAACACCCTGACTGACGACATCTTCAAGTACGACATCGACTTCAACGACGATGTCGCTGCCAGCGACCGCTTCAGCGTGGTGGTCGAGCAGACCTGGCGCGAAGGCGAGCTGATCAGCACCGGCCCGGTCCTGGCCGCGACCTTCACCACCGGCGACAAGCTGCACACCGGCTTCCGGTTCCTGCGCAACGGCAAGGCCGAGTACTTCACTGGCGACGGCCGCCCGCTGAAGAAGAGCTTCATCCGCATGCCGATCCCGTATGCGCGCCTGACCTCCGGCTTCGGTGCACGCAAGCATCCGGTGCTCGGTCGCATGCGCATGCACAAGGGCGTGGATTACGCGGCCAGCACGGGCACCCCGATCATGGCCGCCGGTGATGCGCGCGTGGTTTCGGCGGGCTGGCACGGCGGTTATGGCAACGCCGTGGTGCTCGACCATGGCCGCGGCTACACAACGCTGTACGGCCACATGTCGCGCATCGGCAAGATCAGGCCCGGCCAGCGCATCGCCCAGGGCACGGTGATTGGTTATGTCGGCACCACCGGCATGTCGACCGGTCCGCACCTGCACTACGAATTCCGCATCAACGGCGTGCATCGCAACCCCCTGTCGGTCACGATGCCGCCGCCGGAGCCGCTGAGTGGCATGGCGCTGGCGCAGTTCCGCCAGCAGACCTCGGTCGCGCTCGCCCGCATCCGCAAGGTCGAGAACATCATCTATGCCGACGCCGACAGCACACCGAAGCAACCGGTGGCGGCTGTGGGCATGAAGCGGAACGGCCGCTCCGGCTGACCGTCGGCGGCGAACGACACGGCGGTACTTCCTTGACGCATGCCCTGCCGGCACTGCACCGGCGCGGCATACTGCGCCGATGCCGCCCCACTTCTCCGAACCGCAACTCTTCCTCGGCCTGATCTCGGGCACCAGTGCCGATGGCATCGATGCCGCGCTGGTGCGCCTGGGCTCCGACGACACCGACACCCGCTGCGAACTGGTCCATGGCCGCACCTATGCATGGCCGGACGACCTCCGCTCACGCCTGATTGCACTCGGCCAGGGCGCCGCGATCCATTCGCTCGACGAGGTCGGCACGCTCGACGTCCGTCTGGGAGAGCATTTTGCGAGCGCGGCCCTGAGCCTTGCGCGCGAGGCAGGGGTCGCGGCAGCTGACATCCGCGCGATCGGCTCGCACGGGCAGACCGTGCGACATCGGCCGGCGGGCGCGGCCTTCGATGGCGTCCATCCCTTCACCCTGCAGCTGGGCGACGGCCACGTGATTGCAGAACGCACGGGCATCGCCACGGTGGCCGATTTTCGCCGTCGCGATGTCGCTGCCGGTGGCCACGGCGCGCCACTGTTGCCGGCACTGCACAACGCCCTGCTGCATTCGGCGGACGAAGACCGCGCCGTGTTGAATCTCGGCGGCATTGCCAATTTCACGCTGTTGCCGCGGACGGGCGAGGTGCGCGGCTTCGACACGGGCCCGGCGAACGCCTTGATGGACGCGTGGTGCGCGCGGCATACCGGACAGGCATTCGATGCCGACGGCGCGTTTGCCGCGCAGGGAGCGAGCAATGCCCCGTTGCTGCAGCGGCTGCTGGACGAACCATGGTTCGCGTTGGCGCCGCCCAAGAGCACCGGGCGCGAAGTGTTCCATCTCGACTGGGTGCAGGCGCGGCTATGCGGCGACGAATCGCCTGCCGACGTGCAGGCGACCCTGTTGGAACTCACGGCGGTGAGCGTTGCCGAGGCATTGCGTGCGCAGCAGCCGGGGACCCGGCGCGTGCTGGTGTGCGGTGGTGGCGTGCATAACGCCCGCCTGCTGCAACGACTCGCCGCCAACCTGCCGGAAGTGAGCGTGGAATCCAGCGCCGTGTACGGCGTGGACCCGGACTTCGTCGAAGCGATGGGGTTCGCCTGGCTGGCAAGGCAGGCCCTGGCCCAACGCTCCGGCAACCTGCCCAGCGTCACCGGCGCCCGCGGTCCGCGCGTGTTGGGCGTGGTCTACCCGGCGATGCCAGCCTAGGACAGGGCCGTCGAAGTGGCCGTCCGGCTCAGACCGGATCCTTGCGCGCCGGGAATTCGGACCCCAGGAATTCGGACATGACGAAGTTCGAGTCGACGCTTGGGGGCTCCGGTTCTGGCGTCCGCTCCACCCGGCCAATCAGGGAAAACCCGGGGTCGTTTGGGACGCCTTCCAGTGCCGCGATGGCAGCGCGCAGCGCATCGCTGTCGGTATCGCTGAAACGCACGTTCATGTCGGCTTCGACCGCGTAAAGCCCCTGCTCCAGCACGTACAGCAGGGTCTGTGGCAGGTCCCAGCGGCGCGCGTCGGCCACGCGGCGGAGACGATCCGCCAGCACGGGGTCGATGTCACGGAGCACGATCTCGGTCATTGAGGGCGATGCTGGCACGCTTCTACGCCCAATGCTAACTCGCCACCTACGCTTGTCACACCTCCGGCACCTAACTCGCAGGTGACGGTGCGGGTGCCGGCCGGTCCCGACGGATCAGCCACAGCACCAGAACCAGCGCGGGCAAGCCGATCACCGCGGTGTACACAAAGAACGGCGGATATCCCCAAGCGTCAACGATCTTGCCCCACTGACTGGCGATGCTCTTTGCCGGCAGGCTCCACAGCGTGCCAAACAGCGCGTACTGCGTCGCGGTGTAGGCGGTATTGGTCAACGACGACATGTACGCGATGAAGGCGGTGCCGGCGATGCCGTTGGCGATGTTGTCCGCGCTCACTACCGCGGCCAGCCAGCCCAGGCCCGGGTGGATGGTCGCGATATGCGCATACAGCAGGTTGGCCACCGTCAGCAGCACCCAACCGACCATCAGCGTTTTGGCAATGCCGACCCGTCGGATCAGCACGCCTGCCAGCAAGGCACCCGCCATCGTCATCAGTACGCCGTAGACCTTGGACACCAGTGCGATCTGGTCGAGGGTGAAGCCCATGTCCAGGTAGAAGGTGTTGGCCGCGACGCCCATCGTGGTGTAGTTGAGCCGATAAGTGATGATCAGCAGCAGGATCGGCACGCCGGTGCGCAGACCGTTGCGCGAGAAGAAGTCGACGAACGGACAGACCACCGCACCGATCAGCCAGCCGACCGCATTCCGCAACGTTGCCGGCCAGTGCGCGGAACGCTCCAGGAATGCCACCACCCGCGCCTCCTGGGCTAGCGTCGAGCGATCGATAGACGCGTCGGGCTCCGCGATGATCAGCGTGGTGGCCACGCCGACGAGTCCGCAGGCAGCCATCAGGAAGTAGGACATGGTCCAGCCATAACCGGCTGCCGCCACCAGCGCGCCGGCGCCGGCACAGATCAGCGCCACCTGGTAACCCATCTGGTAGGCCGCCGCCATTGCGCCCTGCGATTCTTTTTCGGCCGCCTCGATGCGATAAGCGTCAACCGAGATGTCCTGTGTCGCTGATGCGAAAGCGGTGAACACCGCCAGCAGGGCGACATGCTCGGCATCCACCGCCGGATCCGCCAACGCCAACAGCACCAAGCCGACGATGACGCCGCACTGCGCCAGCAGCATCCAGCTGCGGCGACGCCCGAGTCGGTGCAAGCCGGGGAGCGGCAGGCGATCGACGATAGGCGACCAGAAATACTTCAACGAATAAGCGAGGCCGACCAGGCTGAAATAGCCGATCGTGGTCCGGTCGATGCCGGCCATGCGCAGGCGCGCCGACAGCGTCGTCAACACCAGCGGGAGCGGCAGCCCGGACGCGAAACCGAGGAACAACATCGCGCGCACGCGCGGATTGGCATACACATCGAAGGATTTCCACCAATTGCGCAATGCTTGGGTCATAGGGCGTAATCCACGGCAAATGGAGCGTGATCGGAAAAGCGCGGCGACGCCTGGATGGCGCAGGCCGTCAGCTTGTCCCGCAGCGACGGAGTGACGAACTGGTAATCGATGCGCCATCCCACGTTGTTGGCGCGCGCCGCACCGCGATTGCTCCACCACGTGTAGTCCTGGCCTTCGGCGTGCAGTTGGCGATAGGTGTCGACCCAGCCACTGCCGTTGGCCGCCGCCGGGTCCATGCATAGCCCATTGAGCCAGTCGCGCTCCTGCGGCAGGCAGCCGGAGTTCTTCTGGTTGCTGGTCCAGTTCTTGATGTCGAGCCGGCTACGGACGATGTTCCAGTCGCCGCACAGCACATAGTCGCGGCCGGAGGCGAGCCACTGTTGCAGGATCGGCGCCAGCCACCGCATGACTTCGAACTTGAAGTCCTGGCGCAGCTCACCCGATGAACCCGATGGAATGTAGAAGGACACGACGCTGAGGTTGCCGAAGCGCGCCTCGATGTAGCGGCCCTCGTCATCGAACGCGGGCCAGCCCAACGCGGTGAGCACCTCGTCCGGTTCGCGCCTGGCGTAGATCGCGACGCCGCTATAGCCCTTCTTGGTGCTCGCATCCTTGAAAAAGCCGCGGTAGCCGGGCGGACGGAACACGTTATCGACGGGCGCGGCCGGATCGCCGAGCTGGTGTTCCTGCGCCTTGGTTTCCTGCAGGCACAGCACATCGGCATCCTGGGTGCGGAACCAGTCGAAGAAACCCTTGTTTGCCGCGGATCGGATGCCGTTGGCGTTGAAGCTGATGATTCTCATGGCGCGCAGAGTGGGGGTTCGCGAGGGCGCGCTGAGACTAACCGATGCGGTTGTCCCTGCGCTTGCGAGGCGCCCTCTGCCGGACGACAGGAACAGGTGCCCCGGGCCAATCGCCGGCAGGACGATCCGGCCGCGGCGGCAATGCGACAATCCGGATCCCGAACCCACCTTCAGACCCCGTGCCGCACGATCACCGCTCCCGCTTCCTCCAACTCGCCCTGCGCGCAGACGCGCTGCGTTTTGGTGACTTCACGCTCAAGTCCGGCCGCCGCAGCCCCTATTTCTTCAACGCCGGACTCTTCAACTCCGGTGCCTTGCTGGCAGAGCTCGCCGGCTGCTATGCCGATGCGATCGGGGCGCACGGCGTGGGCTTCGACCTGCTGTTCGGGCCCGCCTACAAGGGCATCCCGCTCGCCACCGCCGTGGCCTGCGAATACGCGCGCCGCGGCCGCGACCTGCCACTGGCCTTCAACCGCAAGGAAGCCAAGGCACATGGGGAAGGCGGCACCCTGATCGGCGCGCCGATGGCAGGAAAGCGCGTGCTGATCGTCGACGACGTGATCACCGCCGGTACCGCGATCCGCGAGGCGCTGACGATCATCCGTGACGCCGGCGGCATCGCCGCGGGCATCGTCATCGCCCTGGACCGGCAGGAAGCCGTCGCCCCCGACGTCTCGCGACGCTCTGCGGCACAAACTGTCGCGGACGAACACGGCTTGCCGGTGGTGTCCGTCGCCAGCCTCGCCGACCTGCTGGAATTCGCCGGAGGCAATGCCGACCTCGTCGCACAACGCGAGCGGCTGTTGGCCTACCGTGCCGCTTACGGCAGCGAGACCACAAGCTGAGAGAGGACAGCTCGATGCAGGCAGTTGGCGTGATACTTGCGTGCACGTTCAGCATCGGGCGAACCCTCACAGGACTCCATGAACAAGCTGTATGCCCCCATCGCGCTGGCTCTGACGGCCGCCCTGCTGTCCGCTCCCGCAGGCGCGCAGGAAGCGGTCAAGAAGAAGCTGTATTGCTGGAACGAAGCTGGGCGCAAAGTCTGTGGCGATGCCTTGCCGGCTTCCGCAACCGACAGTGCGCGCACCGAATTCAGCGCCAAGAGCGGCATGACGACCAGTCAGGTCGGGCGTGCGCTGACCCCGGAAGAGCGCGCCGCCGCCGCCGCGCAGGCAACGATCGAGCAGCAGACGCAGTTCCAGCTGGCGGCCCAGCGCATGCGCGAACACGCCATGGCCGAGTCCTATGCGACCGAAGCCGACCTGCGCCGCGCCTTCAGCAGCCGCATCGCCCTGCTCGACGACACCATCAAGGCTACCCAGCTCAGCATCGGCGGCCTGCGCCAGAGTCTGATCAGCTTGCTGCGCCAGGCCGGCGAAGCCGAACTGGCGGGCAAGCGAGTGCCGGCCAACCTCGCGGGCACCATCACCACCCAGCACAACGAGCTCATTCGCCAGCAGGCGATGCTGGTGACGCATCGCCAGGACCGCGGCGAGATCGACGCCGAGTTGGAGCATGCGCTGCAGACTTATCGCGCGCTCAAGGGCCCGAAGGCCGCGGCCGGCCCGGGTGACGGCGACGCCTGACCTCCTGCCAGCAGCCATGAAAAAGCCGGTCGATTGACCGGCTTTTTTTGTGCCGCAGCGAGCGACCAGGGGTCGCCCGCCGGAATCAGAACGGCAACACCAGGTCCGGCTTCAGCGCCAGCAGTTGCTCGCGGAACGCCGTCTGGATTCGCTGGAGCGCCTCCGCACTGTCGGCATCGAAACGCATCACCAGGATCGGCGTGGTGTTCGACGCGCGGACCAGGCCCCAGCCATCGGGGAAATCCACCCGCAGCCCGTCGATGGTCGACAGGCGTGCGCCCTCGAACCTCGCGGCGTTGCGGAAGCGCTCGACGAAACTGTGCGGGTCGCCATCGGGCGCATCGACCTTGATCTCAGCCGTGGACACGCCATCGGGCAATGCAGCCAGCGTCGCCGACGGCGTGTCGGGTTGTACCGACAGGATCTCGAGCAGGCGCGCGGCAGCATAGATGCCATCATCGAAGCCGTACCAGCGTTCCTTGAAGAAGAAGTGGCCGCTCATCTCGCCGGCCAACTCCGCGCCGGTCTCGCGCATCTTGGCCTTGATCAGGGAGTGGCCGGTCTTCCACATCAGCGGGCTGCCGCCGTGGCGCAGGATGTGGCCCGGCAGGCGGCCGGTGCACTTAACGTCGTAGATGATCATCGCGCCAGGATTGCGCTCGAGCACGTCCTGCGCGAACAGCATCAGCAGGCGGTCGGGGAAGATGTTCTGGCCATCCCGCGTGACCACGCCGAGGCGGTCGCCATCTCCGTCGAAGGCGATGCCGAGATCCGCGTCGAGGCGCTCGACCATGCGGATCAGGTCCGCGAGGTTGTGCGGCTCGCTCGGATCCGGGTGGTGGTTCGGAAAGGTGCCGTCAATCTCGCAATACAGCGGGGTGACCTCGGCGCCGATCGCGGCCAGCACGCGCGGGCCGAGGTCGCCGGCCACGCCGTTGCCGGCGTCGACCACCACCTTGAGCGGGCGGTCGATCTGCACGTCGTTGGCGATGCGCTGGACGTACTCGTCGCCGATGTCCAGCGAGCGGACCTCGCCGGGGTTGTCCGCATTGAACAAACGGCCATCGGCGATACGGTCGTAGAGATCGGTGATCGCGTCGCCGGAAAGCGTCTCACCACCGACCACGATCTTGAAGCCGTTGTAGTCCGGCGGGTTGTGGCTGCCGGTCACCGAGACACAGGAGCCGGCGCGCAGGTGATAGGCGCCGAAATACACCACCGGCGTCGGTGCCATGCCGATGTCGATGACGTTGCGGCCAGCCTTGCGCAGGCCATTGATCAGGCCTTCGGTCAGTTCCGGCCCGGACAGGCGGCCGTCACGGCCGACGACGATGTCGAGCAGGCCCTGCTGTTGCATCAGCGAGCCGATCGACTGGCCCAGCAGGTCGGCGATGCTGGCATCGAGCGTCTTGCCGACCACGCCGCGCACGTCATACGCGCGGAAGATGCCGCGGTCGATGGCAACGCTGGCCTTGGGCGCCGCGTCCGGCGCCGCCGGCTTCGCCGCCGCGACGGGTTGCGGCGCGAGCAGGTCCGGCGCCAGCTGGCCCAGCGTCTGTGCGCCCGCCTCGTCCGCGTCGCCGGCGGCGGCGCCACGGCCGTGGGTCAGGCGTGGGTAGAGCCACGCCACCACGGCGCCCAGGGCCAGCAGTACCGTAGCGATCACACAGGCCAGCCAGCCCAGGCCGAAGGGACCGCCCGCGACATCCGGCACCGCGGCGGCGACGCGCAGGTCGCTGCCCGGCACCTTGGCCGCCATCGCCTCCGCCCCATTGGCCAGCGTCTTGTCACCGCGTTCGACCAGACTGGACGCGCCCTGGCGCAGGGCGAGATAGGTTTCCTCGGGAACGTTCGCGCCCTCGACGCTGGTGCCCAGCTTGTCCAGGCGCAGGCTCGCGCTCGCGACGCCGATGGCTTCCTTGCCACGCATCACCGGTGCGGCCAGCGCCAGCTTCTGCTTGCCCAGACCGTCGGTGACGATCCAGGCCACCGGCTTCTGGTCGGCGAGCGCCTGCTCCATCGCCGCGAGACGGCCATAACCGGTCTTGGGCAGGCCCGCATACGCGGGGTCAAGATCGGTCGACAGGACTTCGCCGTCGGTCGCCGAACCCCAGCCGTGGGTCAATGCCTCGCCGGCCAGGCGCAGGTCGTTCGCCGCCAGCGCCGCCTGCACCGGCGCACTCTGCAGCTGCGCCGCGAACTGTTTCTGCTCGGCCGCCAGCACGCCTTGCACGGCCTGCACCGCCGCGTCGCGCGCCTGCTCCACCGACTGCCGGCGATTGCTGTCGCGCAACTGCTGCCATGCGCTCCAGCCGAACCACACCGCCAGCAGCACCAGCACCAGGGCGCCCAGCTGGCGCAGCAGCTGCGCCTGCGCGGGAGCAAGGGTCTTCTTCTCGGTCATCATCATTTCCTGTTGTAGCCAGCGCGGTCAGCGCACGCCGGTGTGGCCGAAGCCACCGGCTCCACGCGTACTCGCTTCGAATTCGTCCACCACCTGCAGCGTCGCCCGCACGATCGGCAGCACGACGAGCTGGGCGATGCGGTCCCCGGGTTGAATCGTAAAAGCCTCGCGACCGCGATTCCACACGCTGATCATCAGCGGCCCCTGGTAGTCCGCGTCGATCAGACCGGTGCCGTTGCCCAGTACGATGCCATGTTTGTGGCCCAGGCCGGAGCGCGGCAGGATCACCGCGCACATGGTCGGATCGCCGACGTGGATGGCGAGGCCCGACGGCACCAGGGCCGCATCGCCCGGCTCCAGGGTGAGGGCATCGTCCAGCGCGGCGCGCAGGTCGAGCCCGGCGCTGGCCGGCGTCGCGTATGCCGGCAATGGCCATTCGCCGCCGAAGCGGGCGTCAAGGATCTTCAGTTCGAGCGTGTGGTGCATGCGGTTCCTCACTGCCGTCAATTGCTGTGCAAGCGGGTTGCCATCGTCGGCCGCCGGCGCGGCATCAACCATGGCATGCCATGAAACCGATCGCGGGCCGCTTCAACCCAGCCGGGTGGAAATCAATTCAAGCAAGTTGTCTGCCAACTGGATTTTCGGCGCTGGCCCCAGCGCGCGCTCGAAGCCGTCGCGCCCGTACACCGCCAGCGCGTTCTCGTCGCTTTCGAAGCCGCTGCCGGCGACGCCGACGCGATTGGCGGCGATCAGGTCGAGCTGTTTCTTTTCCAGCTTGCCGCGCGCGTATTGCTCGACATGGTCGGTTTCTGCCGCGAATCCGACCACCAGCCGCGGCCGCCGCGGATGCACCGCGACTTCGGCCAGGATGTCGGGCGTGCGCACCAGTTCCAGCACCAGTGTGTCCATGCCGGCCTGCTTCTTGATCTTGCCCGGGGCGACGGCGCGTGGGGTGAAGTCGGCGACGGCGGCGGCGCCGATGTAGACATCCGCGGGCAACGCGGCCAGGACGGCCGCATGCATCTGCGCGGCGCTGCGCACGTCGATGCGGGTGACGTTGGCGGGCGTGGGCAGCGCGACCGGACCGGCCACCAGCACCACCTCCGCGCCCTGGCGCGCTGCGGCGTCGGCGACGGCGAAACCCATCTTGCCGCTGCTGCGGTTGCCGATGAAGCGCACCGGATCGAGGTCTTCGAAGGTCGGGCCCGCACTGACGATAACGCGGCGTCCGCGCAGGCTCATCGCCTCGCCTCGGTGAGCGCGGCGACGATCGCCTCCGGCTCGCTGAGGCGACCCGGTCCGGACTCGCCCTCGGCCAGCGGACCGTCTTCGGGCCCGACCACCTGCACGCCGCGTTCGCGCAGCGTGGCGACGTTGGCCTGGGTCGCCGGATGCAACCACATGCGGTGGTTCATCGCCGGCGCCACCATGATCGGCGCGGTCGTGGCGAGGCACAGCGTGGTGACGAGGTCGTCGGCGAAGCCATGGGTGAGCTTTGCTAGGGTATTCGCGGTGGCGGGCGCGACGACGACATGGTCGGCCCAGCGCGCCAGTTCGATGTGCCCCATCGCGGCCTCGGCCGCCTCGTCCCACAGCGAAGTCCGCACCGGCATCCCCGACAGCGCCTGGAATGTCGGCGTGCCGACGAAGCGCGTGGCTTCCTGCGTCATCGCCACCTGCACCTGCGCCCCGGCGTCGCGCAGTCGGCGCACCAGTTCGGCGGCCTTGTACGCCGCGATGCCGCCGCACACGCACAGCAGGATGCGCCGGTCTTGCAGGCGGGCGCGGGCGTCGGCCAT
The DNA here is from genome assembly GCA_031457065.1 of Agrilutibacter niabensis. GTDB lineage: Bacteria > Pseudomonadota > Gammaproteobacteria > Xanthomonadales > Xanthomonadaceae > Agrilutibacter > Agrilutibacter niabensis_A. Next base: position 857,210 of record JAVDVW010000002.1, on the reverse strand, counting down.
CGGCTCGGAATTCCTACCGCGAAACGGGCGGTTAGCTTACCCGAACGCGCGGATCTGCCTGATCCACGGGACCGCGCGGTGCGGCGAAGCTGTATTCCTCCCGGATGCGGCGGGATTCCACCCGCCCGCGGTCCCGGCTCGTCCAGGCCTGCGGGCCGGCGCTTGCTGGCCGCGTCCGGGAACCTCTCCTTCCAACCCTGACGCCGCATGCATATCCGCGATTGGCCCGCCGCCGAACGTCCCCGCGAGAAACTGCTCGCCCGCGGCGCCTGCATCCTGTCCGATGCGGAACTGCTCGCAATCTTCCTCGGCTCCGGCCTGCGCGGCCGCGATGCGGTCGCCACCGCGCGCGAGCTGCTGGCCGAGCACGGTCCACTGCGCACGCTGCTCCAGCGCCCGCCGAAAGAACTGCAGCGCCTGCGCGGGCTCGGCCCGGCCCGCGCCTGCGCGCTGACGGCGGCGCTCGAGCTCGGCCAGCGCCTGCTGCAGGCCGAACTCGAACGTGGCGCCGCCCTGAGCGATCCGCAATCGGCCGGCCGCTACTTCGCCCAGCGCCTGCGCGGCTTGCCGCAGGAAGTATTCGCGGCGTTGTTCCTCGATACCCGCCATCGCGTCATCGCCTTCGAGGAATTGTTCCAGGGCACGCTGGACGGCGCCGAAGTGCACCCGCGTGAAGTCGTGCGCCGCGCGCTGGGCCACAACGCCGCTGCCGTGATCGTGGCCCACAACCACCCCAGCGGGAACCCGGAACCGTCCGCCGCCGACCGCGCGGTGACGGCGCGCCTGAAGCAGGCCCTGGCGCTGGTCGACCTGCGCCTGCTGGACCATTTCGTCATCGGCGACGGCGAGCCGGTGTCGCTGGCCGCGCGCGGCTGGATCTGAACGCAGGGGCGGGCGGCTCGCGAGCCCGAAGCGCAGGACCTCGGCCGGCCCGCGCGGCCGGCCGCTGGCGCGGCTCCGGCCTCTGGTCTGTGGAAGTGGATCGGGGGCCCGTACAATGCCCGGCCCGCTACACCAGCCGAAAATTCCCGTGAAATCGACTCTCCGCGGCCTCGTCGCGGCCGCCATCGACTCCCTGCGCGCCGCCGGCACGATCCCCGCCGACCTGGCCACGCCCGACTTCGTGATCGAGCGCCCCAAGACCCGCGCCCAGGGCGACTTCTCCAGCAATGCCGCGATGCTGCTGGCCAAGCCGGCCAAGTCGAACCCGCGCGCGATCGCGCAGGCCCTGGTCGATGCGCTGCCGGCCAACGACGCAATCGCCAAGGTCGAGATCGCCGGACCGGGGTTCATCAATTTCTTCGTCCACGAAGCGGCGTGGCGCGCACAGGTCGGCGACGTGCTGGCGCAGGGCGCGCGCTACGGCCGCAACGAATCCGGCAAGGGCCACCGCGCCGGCGTCGAATATGTGTCGGCCAATCCCACCGGACCGCTGCATGTCGGCCACGGCCGCGCCGCGGTGATCGGCGACTGCATCGCGCGCGTGCTCGACGCCAACGGCTGGTCGGTGATGCGCGAGTTCTACTACAACGACGCCGGCGCGCAGATCAACAACCTCGCCATCTCGGTGCAGGCGCGCGCGCAGGGCAAGGGTCCCGACGACGCGGGCTGGCCGGAAGACGGCTACCGCGGCGACTACATCAACGACGTCGCGCAGGCCTACCTGCGCGGGGACATGGTCGAGGTCGAAGGCCATACGGTGGTCGGCGCGAAGGATGCGAACGACCTCGACGCGATCCGCCAGTTCGCCGTGGCGTACCTGCGCCGCGAACAGAACCTCGATCTCGCCGCCTACGGCGTCGGCTTCGATGTCTACTTCCTCGAGAGCTCGCTGTACCGCGACGACAAAGTCGAGGAGACCGTGCGCGAGCTGGTCAAGCACGGCCACACCTACGAGGAAGGCGGCGCGCTGTGGCTGCGCACCACCGATTTCGGTGACGACAAGGACCGCGTGATGCGCAAGTCCGACGGCACCTACACCTATTTCGTGCCGGACGTGGCCTACCACCTGTCGAAGTGGCAGCGCGGCTACGAGCGCGCGATCACCGAGCTGGGCGCCGACCACCACGGCTCGCTGGCGCGCGTGCTCGCCGGCCTGCAGGCGCTCGATTGCGGCATTCCGCAGGGCTGGCCGGAATACGTGCTGCACCAGATGGTCACGGTGATGCGCGGCGGCGAGGAAGTGAAGCTGTCCAAGCGCGCCGGCAGCTACCTGACCCTGCGCGACCTGATCGAGGAAGCCGGGCGCGATGCGGTGCGCTGGTTCCTGATCGCCCGCAAGCCCGATTCGCAGCTCACCTTCGATATCGATCTCGCGCGCTCGCAGTCGCTCGACAACCCGGTGTACTACGTGCAGGTCTCGCACGCGCGCATGTACGGCCTGACCCGCCAGCTCAAGGAGCGCGGCTTGTCGTTCGACCCCGCCAACGGCCTGGCCCAACCGCTCGACCTCGACGACGACAGCGCGCGCGAACTGGTGACGACGCTGCTGCGCTATCCCGACGTGATCGAGGTGGCCGGGCGCGACCTGGAGCCGCACCAGATCGCCGCCTACCTGCTGGAACTCGCGCAGACGTTCCAGACGTATTACAACGATCACCAGTTCCTGGTCGACGACGCCAACCTGCGCGACGCCCGCCTCGTGCTCGCGCTGGCGACGCGGCAGGTGCTGGCCAACGGCCTCGAACTGTTGGGCGTCGGGGCACCGGAAGTGATGTGACCGCGCCTTCGGGCGTGGCGGAATGAACGATTCATGGCGAAATCAAGGCGGGCGACATCGCCCCAAGGCAGAACGAAGTGGCAGCAAAGCGTGGCAAGTCGCAGGCGCGACGTAGTGGCGGCAACAGCAACACCATTCCCGGCTGGGCCTGGCTGGTGCTCGGCGTCCTGCTGACGATGGTCGTGGTCATCGTCGCGCCGAAGTACCTGAAGTCCGATGGCGACGGCTTCTTCCGCCCGCGGCCCAATCCTGACGCGCAGCCCGTGGCGGTCGCGGAGGACGAAGACGCAGTGGCGCCCGAGGGCGATTTGCCGGCCCCAAAGTCCACGAAGGACAAGGACGCGAAGAAGGACGGCGAGGACTACGACTTCTACACCCTGCTCCCCGGCAAGGAAGTGCCGCTGAGCGACGCCGAAATCGCCGCCACCGAACGCGCCGAGGCCCGGCGCGAAGCCGAACGCCAGAAACAGGCACAAGCCACCCCGGACACTGCCGCCCAGAACCCGCTGCCGCAGCCGGTCGACGATGGCGAGGCCCCGTCGGCCCCGGTGCAACCGCCGAAGCAGGTGGCTGCGGCCACGCCGGCGACGGGCGCCCAAGCCACGGCCGCGACGCCGGCGACGACGCCCGCGCGGGCCTCGGTGATCTCCGTCGATGACAACACCCGCTATCTGCTGCAGGCCGGCGCCTTCCAGGCGTCGGGCCAGGCCGAGGAACTCAAGGCGAAGATTGCCCTGCTCGGCCTCGGCGCCCGCGTCGAATCCGCCGACATCAAGGGCAATACGGTCTTTCGCGTGCGCATGGGGCCGTACGGCACCGCCGGCGACCTCGCCGAGGCCAAGCGCAAGCTGTCTGCGGGTGGTTTGCAGGCGCTGGCGATCAAGGTGAAGTAATCACGCGCGCCGGATCGGCGCGCACGACGACTGGGGAACAGCAATGACGCGGACCGCATTGATCACCGGCGCCACGTCGGGCTTCGGCGCCGCCGCCGCCCGCCGCTTTGTCGCCGCCGGCTGGCGCGTGATCGCCACCGGTCGCCGCGCCGACCGCCTGCAGGCGCTGGTCGACGAACTGGGCGCCGGCCAGGTCCATGGCGCGGCCTTCGACATCCGCGATGCGAATGCGATGAATGCCGCGCTGGACGCGCTGCCCGAGGAATTCCGCGGCATCGACCTGCTGGTCAACAACGCCGGCCTCGCCCAAGGCACCTCGCCGGCGCAAGGCGCGCGCCTCGACGACTGGCAGCGCATGATCGATACCAACATCACCGCGCTGGTGACCCTGACCCGGCGCGTACTGCCGACGCTGATCGAACGCCGCGGCGCGATCGTCAACATCAGCTCGACGGCGGCGACGTACCCCTACACCGGCGGCAACGTGTATGGCGGCACCAAGGCCTTCGTCAGCCAGTTCTCGCTCGGCCTGCGCTCCGACCTGCACGGCACCGGCGTGCGCGTGACCACGCTGGAGCCGGGCATGGCGGAAACCGAATTCACCCTGGTGCGCACGCATGGCGACCAGTCCGCCTCGGACGCGCTGTACAAGGGGGCGCAGCCGATGACCGCGCAGGACATCGCCGACACGATCTTCTGGATCGCGACGCTGCCGCCGCACCTCAATATCAACCGGCTGGAGATGATGCCGGTGAGTCAGTCGTTCGCCGGCTTCCAGGTCGCCCGCGACGCCTGATCGGGCGCAGGATCCAGGTCCTGCGCCACGTTCCACTCGTACACCATCACCCGCGACGATCCGGTCACATGCACCGGATCGCTGAAGGCGATCGCCTGCGCCTCGTCGAGGCTGGCGGCACGAACGAGGTACGCGCCGCCGCTGCGGTCTGCGAATGGCCCCGACAGCTCCAACTGTCCGCGCGCGCGCAACTGGTCCAGGTGCAGGCAGTGCGGCACCAGCACGGAGGGGTCGAACTGCGGCGTGCGCAGCGTCAGCACCAGATAGCGCTTCATGGCGGCGCTTTCCCCCGCCGTCACGCGAGCGGCTCGTCGCTGAGGTAGGTGTAGGCGGTCAATCCCGCCTCCAGCGCGGCATTCATGCGCTCGGCCTCGTCTGCCGCCAGGTGCGCGTCGGCGACCTTGCCGCGATACGCCGCGCGCAGGTCGGCCAGCTTGTAGCCGACGTAATCGAGCATCACGTCGGCGGTATCGCCGCGGCGCTGCTGGCTCATCGCATAGCCGTTGCCGTCGATGTGCACCTCGATCGCGTCGGTGTCGCCGAACAGGTTGTGGATGTCGCCGAGGATCTCCTGGTACGCGCCCACCAGGAAGAAGCCCAGGCGGTACGACTCACCGTGCTTCATCTCGTGCAGCGGCAGCGAGCTGTCGAGGCCCTCGGTCTCGACGTAGGTGTCGATCATGCCGTCGGAGTCGCAGGTCATGTCGGCGATCACGCCGCGGCGCGTCGGCGCTTCGTCCAGGCGTTCGATCGGCGCGATCGGGAACACCTGGTCGATCGCCCACACGTCCGGCATCGACTCGAACACGCTGAAGTTGACGAAGTACTTGTCGACCAGGCGGTCGTTGAGTTCGTCGAGCAGGTCGCGGTGGCTCTTCTCGTCGTAGGTCAGGCGCGCACGCACGGCATGCGCGATCGCGTAGAACAGGTCGTCGATGCGGGCGCGATGGGTGAGGTCGATCTGGCCCAGCGCGTACAGCGACTGGCCTTCGCTGTGGTGGTGCTGCGCTTCGTGGAACAGCTCGATCGCCGGGCGCTGGTCGATCTCGCCGTGGATCTCGCGCAGGTGGCGGATCACCGCCGGTTCGTCGTCGTGCTGGTCGGGCACGCGGCCTTCCGGCGCCTGCTCGACCTCGCTGACATTCGCCACCAGCACCGCGTGGTGCGCGGTCATCGCGCGGCCACACTCGGTGATGATGCGCGGCGGCGGCAGCGCGTATTCCTCGCAGGCCTCCGCCAGCGGCTGGACGATGCTGGAGGCGTACTGGTTCACGCCGTAGTTGATCGAGCAGTAGCTGCGCGAGCGCGTGCCTTCGTAATCGATGCCGAGACCGCCGCCGACGTCCATGTAGCGCACCTTGGCGCCGAGCACGGACAGTTCGACGAAGTAGCGCGTCGCCTCGCGCATGCCGTTGGCGATGTCGCGCACGTTGGAGATCTGCGAGCCCATGTGGAAATGCAGCAGGCCCAGGCAATCCTCGAGGCCCGCGTCGCGGAGCTGCTTCCACAGGTCGAGCACCTGGCGCGGCGAGAGCCCGAACTTGGCCTTGTCGCCGCCGCTGTTCTGCCATTTGCCGGCACCGAGCGAGGCCAGGCGCATGCGCACGCCCAGGCCCGGCTTTACCCCGAGCGCGCGCGCTTCCTCGATGATCAGCGGCAGCTCGGAGGGCTTCTCGACCACGATGAAGGTCTCGAGCCCGAGCTTGCGGCCGATCAGGGCGAGGCGGATGTATTCACGGTCCTTGTAGCCGTTGCACACGATCAGGCCGCCCGGCCGCGACAGCGCCAGCACCGCCATCAGCTCGGGCTTGCTGCCGGCCTCCAGGCCAAAGCCCTCGCCATGGTGCGAAGCCAGCGTGCCGGCCACGCCCGCGTGCTGGTTGACCTTGATCGGGTACACCGCGGTATAGCCGCCGGCGTAGTCCCAGTCGCCCATCGCCTGCGAGAACGCAGCCTGCAGCTTGCGCAGGCGGTCGCCGAGAATGTCGGGGAAACGCACCAGCAGCGGCAGCTTGGCGCCCTGCGCCTTGGCCTTGTCGATCACGTCCGGCAGCGGAATCGACGGCCCCTGCGGCCCGCGCGGCGCCACCGTGATGCGACCCTGCGCGTCGACATCGAAATAACCCTCCGACCAGTGCGGAATCGAATAGGTCTTGCGGGCGTGGTCGAGCGACCAGGCGGTCATCGGCGTACTTCCTTCGGCGAAAAGTGGGGGATAAGGAGCGAACAGGCGCGCATTCTAACGCGCGCCGCCACTAGCCCTCAGACGCCGCTTCGCTGCGCCGCCGCCGCGGCCGGGGAGGCCGGCACACGGTGCTTCGGTAGCGTGCCGACGCCGTCGTAACCGGGCTCGCAGCTTGGGTCCGTTACAATCCGCGCCCCCACCTGATCCGGCACGACGGAGCCTGCGATGACCACCGACACCACCTGGCACTACGAGAACTTCGAGCGCGCCGGCTCGGCCATCGGTTACCGGATCACCAGGAAGCTGGACGAGGTGCAGTCGCCGTTCCAGTTCATCGAGATCTACGAGAGCACCGACTGGGGCAACCTGATGCTCATCGACGGCGCGATGATGCTGACTACGCGCGACAACTTCCTCTATCACGAGATGATGTCGCACCCGGCGCTGTTCACCCACGCCAGCCCGAAGCACGTCGTCATCATCGGTGGCGGCGACTGCGGCACGCTGCGCGAGGTGCTCAAGCACAAGGGCGTCGAGAAGGCCGTGCAATGCGACATCGATGAGCAGGTCACGCGCATGGCCGAAAAGTGGTTCCCCGAGCTGTGCGACTCCAACCACGATCCGCGCGCCGAACTGCTGTTCGACGACGGCATCGCCTACATGGCCAACTGCGCCCCCGGCAGCGTCGACATCGTCATCGTCGACTCCACCGATCCGGTCGGTCCGGCCGAGGGCCTGTTCAACAAGGCCTTCTACGAATCCTGTTTCCGCGCGCTCAAGGACGACGGCATCCTCGTGCAGCAGTCGGAATCGCCGCTGGTGCTGCTCGACCTGATCCAGGAGATGCGCGGCGAGATGGGCAAGGCCGGCTTCACCACGTTCAAGACCCTGCCCTTCCCGCAGCCGTGCTATCCCACCGGCTGGTGGAGCGCGACGCTGGCGAGGAAGTCCGGCGGTTTCGAGTTCCGCGAGGCCGATGCCGCCGCCAAGGGCTTCGAGACGAAGTACTACAGCGCCGGCATCCACCACGGCGCCCTGGTCGCGCCGCCCTTCGTCGCCGCCGCGCTGGGCGAGTAAGCCGCAGCATCGCGACGCACGGCAGCCGAATGGCGCCGTGCGTCTCGGGACCCCGCCCGGGGCTGTGTTACGTTGGCCCCAGGACGGGTGTCCACGTGCACGCTGTCTGCGCTCGATCCGGGGGGATGTCTTGCGCCTATTGGGATTCACTTTGCTGGCCATGCTGGGCTGGTGCGTCGCTGCGGACGCGCCGGCGCAACCGGTTGCGCCCGGCCCATCGTCCGATCTCGCCGCGTTCGGTTCGTCGCCGGACGCCGGCCAGTTCGACCGCCTGATCGAGCAGGTCGAACGGGGCGACCTGATCGTGTCCGGTCCGCAACGAGTCCGCGAGGTGGTGCGACGCCTCGATGCCCTGCGTCCCAGGGACGACGCCCGCCGCGAACTGCGCCTGCGCGGCTTCCGCTGCGACTACGACGACCTCGGCCAACCCGCCGTGGGGCTCGCCTTTGCCCGTGCCGCCATGGCCGATGCGGTGCGGCTGCGGGATGTCGGTGGACAGATCCGCTTCGGCCTGTGCGAAGCCAACTACATCGATGGCTCCGGGCAGACCTCGCAATCGATTACGGTGGTGGAAAGCGCCCTCGCGCTTGCCCGCAAACACAACGACCCGCGCCTGCTGGCGCAGACCCTGGCCCATCGTGGCAGCCTGCGCTCGCTGCTGGGACAGCAGGCGGCAGCGCTGACCGACTTCCTCGAAGCCCAGCGCGTGTACGCCGGCGCCGGCCTGCGCAAGGAAGCCGAAGCCGGCCTTGGCGACATCGCCTCCGCCTATCGCCGCATGGGCGACCACGCCAAGGCAATGGAATACCTGCGCCAGAGCATGGCTTTCGCCGAACGACAGGGCGACCCCGGCCTGCAGTCGGTGGCACTGCTGCAGATCGCATTCCTGCACCAGGACCTCGGGCGCCACGACGAGGCCCTGGAGGTATTGCGTCGCGCGATCGACGTCGCGGCCGGGCAGGGGCTGGAATACGAGGTGGCCGCCGCCCATCTGGCGATGGCGTCGGCGCTGGTGAAGAAGGGCGACTTCAGCGGCGCGGAAACCGCGCTCGCCACTGCGCGCATCAGCTTCGAACGCCTCGGCGACCGCTCCAACGAGGCGATGCTGCAGTTACTCGAGGGCATGGTCCTCGCCGGTCGCGGCGACGACGCCCAGGCGCTCGATCACTACGACCGCGCCACGCGCGCGTTCGATGCCGATCCAAACCTGCGTTACCAGGTCGACCTCTACGCCGCGCGCGCGCTTAGCCACGAGGCGCTGGGCGATTACCGCGCCGCGATGGACGACCTCAAGCTCGAGCGCACCGGGCGCCGCAAGCTCTACGACGACGCGCGCACGCAGCAGTCCTTGTTGCTGCAGTACCAGTTCGATACCGCGCGCCGCGACCTGGAGAACGCGCGCCTGCAGGCGGAGCGGCGCAGCCAGCAGCAACGCCTGGAGGTCGTCGAACGCGCCAACCGCTGGCAGCTCGTGGCCCTGACCAGCAGCGGCCTGCTGATGGTGCTGCTGCTGGCGCTGTTCCTGCGCCAGTGGCGCAACATGCGCCAGATCAATCGGCTGGCGCTCACCGATGCGCTCACCGGCGTGGCCAACCGGCGCCGCATAGAAGTTGCCGCGGAGCAGGCGGTGACGCATGCCCGCAGCAGCAGCGAACCGATGGCGGTGATCACCTTCGACCTCGACTGGTTCAAGCGCATCAACGACGGCCACGGCCACGCCGGCGGCGACCAGGTGCTGGTGCGCGTTGCGCGCGCCTGCGAAGCCGTGCTGCGGCAGAACGACCTGCTCGGCCGCATCGGCGGCGAGGAGTTCATCGTGCTGCTGCCCAACACGTCCCCCGATGCCGCGCTGCTCGTGGCCGAGCGCCTGCGCGACAGCGTGCATCGCCTCGACCTGTCGGACATCGCCGAGAACCTTGGCGTCACCATCAGCCTGGGCCTGGCCATGTTGCGCACGCAGGACGACGGCGTGCACGACGTGATCGACCGCGCCGACGCGGCGCTGTACCGGGCGAAGGAAGCCGGGCGCAATCGCGTGGCGGTCGAGGCCTGAGCGACCCCACTGTCGCGAGCCCTTGGCAGCCCGCGCACCCGGATGGAGAATCGGTCGTGGCAGATAGCCCACTTCACGGCGCTCATCCTTGCCGCCGTCCCCGCTAAAGGAGGGAACCATGCTCAATCACTGGAAAGGCGGCGTGTTGCTGGCCGTTGCATTGGCATTCCCCGCCCATGCCGCAGAGCCGAGCCCTCCAGGAGAGGAATGCTGGAAGGCCACCTTCACGGAACAGCTGAGCGGTCCGGTGCGCGAACTGCGCACCTCCGGCGGCACCTCCGGCTACATCAACAGCTACGACGGCGATTTCAAATGGATCGGAAAGCCCACTGCCACGATGATCGCGTCGGAGTACGTGTTCTGTTTCAGTGATTCGCTCGACAGCGGCGGCAAGCTGCTGGTCAACGGCAAGTGGATCGCGCTCGACCGGATCGGCTCGATCCGCAGGCCGCCGGTCGCTTTCGAGGGCGCGATGTCGAGCTACACCTCCACCCGCCACGTCCGCGACTACCCGGCTCTCTACGGAATCTTCAGCGCCCCGGGCAAGCCCGATAGCAGCCTGGAAATCCAGCTGGATCCGCTGCGCGGGACCGCCACCGTCGCAGCGGGCAGCAAGGCCAACGGGAAACGCACGGTCAGCTACATGAGCGGCACGGCGGTCCGCACCACGCCGCCCTAAAGCGCGTCGCCATCCATCTCGCCGGTGCGGATGCGCACCACTCGGTCGAGGTCCCACAGGAAGATCTTGCCGTCGCCGATCTTGCCGGTGCCGGCGGCCTTCATGATGGCCTCGACCACGGCATCGGCCTGGTCGTCGGTCACCGCGACTTCGAGCTTGATCTTGGGCAGGAAGTCGACGACGTATTCGGCACCGCGGTACAGCTCGGTGTGGCCCTTCTGGCGGCCGAAACCCTTGACCTCGGTGGCGGTGATGCCCGCGACGCCGGCTTCGGCCAGCGCTTCGCGCACGTCGTCGAGCTTGAACGGCTTGATCACCGCCATGACCATCTTCATCGCATTGTCTCCGTGGCTGCGCGCGCAGGATAAGCCGCGTGGCGATGTGGAGCGAGCGCGACATGGGGCGTGCCGGCGCGAACCGTGACCCGGGCAGGCCGGGGCCGCCCTACAATGGCGCAGATCGGATTTTCCCCACCCCGCTACGCGGCACGTCCCGACTGCGCCGCTTCGGTCCGGGCTCCAAGCTGGGCCCATTCCCGGAGGAGCCACGCCATGATCGACCTCAACCACCTCGACGACCTCGCCCGCCGCCTGAGCGCACTGGTACCGCCCGGCCTGCGTGAAGGCCGCGAAGAGCTGCAGCAGAGCTTCAAGGCGGTGCTGCAGTCGGGCCTGACCAGGCTCGATCTGGTCACCCGCGAGGAATTCGAGGTACAGCGCGCGGTGCTGCTGCGCACCCGCGAGAAACTCGAGGGACTGCAACGCACCCTGGCCAAGCTGGAAGCCCGGCTGGACGACGGTTCGAACGCGCCCGCTCCCCGCCACTGAATCCGCGCCATGAACCTGGCACTCGTGCACAGCCGTGCGCGAACGGGCGTGCGTGCGCCCGCAGTCCGCGTCGAGGTGCACTTGTCCGGCGGACTGCCGCGCTTTTCCCTGGTCGGCCTGCCCGAGGCGGCGGTGCGCGAAGCCAAGGATCGCGTGCGTGCCGCCATCAGCTGCGCGCAATACGAATTCCCGGCGCGGGTGATCACCGTCAACCTCGCGCCCGCCGACCTGCCCAAGGACGGGGGCCGGTTCGACCTGTCCATCGCGCTCGGGATCCTCGCCGCGAGCGGGCAGATTCCGCTGGAGGCCCTGGGCGAATATGAATTCCTCGGCGAACTCGGCCTCACCGGGGAGTTGCGCGCGGTCGATGGCGTGCTGCCCGCCGCGCTCGCCACCGCGCAGGCCGGACGCCGGCTGATCGTGCCCGAGGGCAACGGCCCCGAAGCCGCGCTGGCTTCGCGGGTGGAGGTCCGGACCGCGCGCACCCTGCTCGAGGTCTGCGCGATGCTCGCTGGCCACAAGCAGCTGCCGCTGGCGGAGGCGCTTCCGGTGCAGCGCATCCCGGCGGTCGACCTCGCCGATGTGCGTGGGCAGATGCATGCGCGCCGCGCCCTGGAAGTCGCCGCCGCCGGCGGTCACCATCTGCTGCTGATCGGGCCGCCCGGCTGCGGCAAGACCCTGCTGGCCTCGCGCCTGCCCGGCCTGCTGCCCGAAGCGAGCGAAGACGAAGCACTCGAAACCGCGGCAATCGCCTCGGTCAGTGGCCGTGGCCTCGATCCATCGCGCTGGCGCGAGCGTCCCTTCCGCGCGCCGCACCATACCGCCAGTGCGGTCGCCCTGGTCGGCGGTGGTGGCGAGCCGCGTCCTGGAGAAATTTCTCTCGCCCACCATGGCGTGCTGTTCCTGGACGAACTGCCCGAATGGGACCGGCGCGCGCTCGAAGTGCTGCGGGAACCGCTGGAGTCCGGCGTCGTCACCATTTCGCGGGCCGCGCGACAGAGTGAGTTCCCCGCCCGTTTCCAGCTCGTCGCCGCGATGAACCCCTGCCCCTGCGGCTGGGCCGGTGACGCCAGTGGCCGCTGCCGGTGCAATCCGGACGCCGTGCGCCGCTACCGCGGGCGTATTTCCGGTCCGTTGCTGGATCGCATCGACATGCACGTCGAGGTGCCGCGACTGTCACCGACCGAGCTGCGCCCGTACGCTCCCGCCGGGGAATCCAGCGCCGAGGTCCGTGCCCGCGTGCTGGGTGCGCGCGCCCTGCAGCACTCCCGCGCCGGCAAGACCAACGCGCTGCTGGGCCAGTCCGAGATCATGGCGACCTGCCGCCTGTCAGCACAGGATCAGTCGCTGCTCGAGCGTGCCGTCGATGCGCTGCAGCTGTCCGCGCGTTCCATCCACCGCATCCTGCGCGTGGCGCGGACGATCGCGGACCTTGATGGACACCCGCAGATCCTCACCGCGCATCTGACCGAAGCGCTGGCTTACCGGCGCGCGGATCGGGGAGCAGACACGCGCGCTGCGTAGCAGACGCGTCGGACCCGACAATGCATGCCGCGGGTATCAGCCGCCGCCGCAACCGGGCGGGACACAGACCCTGCCCTTCTCCAGGAAATCACGCGCGCCTTCCCGTGCTTCGCGCATTTCGGCCTGGGTGCCGCAGCGGGTCTTCTTCATCGTGGTTCCGCTGACCCGCTCCCGCCAGCAAACGTTCTGGTTGTTGCTGGCCGCGCGCGTGTTGACGATCTCGGCGTTGATGCGTTCCAGCGCGTTCTCGAGACGGATCTTTTCTTCCATCGACAGATCGTCCATCACGTCTTTGCCCTCAACGACCGCGAAGACCTCGCTCTGGGCTTTTCGTACGATCGTGTTCTGGCGAGGAGTGAGACCTTCGATTCCCCCGTCGTCCAAGTCGGCCTTCAGTTCCTTCTGCTGCTTCACGATCATCTGCAGGCCGTCCTCATTGCCCGCGGCTGGTACGGCTTGCGCGAGTACCGCGGCACTTAAGGCGAGGCAGGCCATCAACACGAATGTCTTGAGCATCGCGACTCTCCACGAAACGACTTGTTAGCAGGAAACGGTTGCTCGCAAGTGCGCCACAAGACGCAGTCGCGATCGCCGCCTGAATCCGGATCGACGGTACTCCCGGCTCCCTGCCTCGGCAACATGGGTACCCAGCTGTTGAGCCGCGTATGCAGGCGGCGAGCACAAAAGCAAACGGCCGCCCTGAGGGCGGCCGCCTGAACCTGCGTTGCGAGGATTTAGTTGGCCTTGCAATCCATGCAGCCACCACTCCGGTCCATCAGCTCGCGCGCGGCTTCGCGCGCGGCACGCATCTGGGCAGCCGTCATGCAGACCCGTTCCTTCCTGTTGCTGCCCAGGACGGTGCGGCGTTCGCAAACCATGCGATCGTCCTGCGCTTCCTTCAGCTTGGCGTCGATCCAGGCCAAGGTGGTCGATACTTCAGTGCGCTGCTGATCGGTCAGCTCGTTTTCCGATTGTTTGCCGTTGATCAGCTCGAGCACCGTGGCCTGGCGAGCAAGCAGTTCCGCGCGCTCCGGAGCCGAGAGCTCCTTGTACGGGGCGGCGCTGTGCGCCTCGACACCCGCACGGATCGTTGCCTGTTGGGCGCGGATAGCTTCGAACTTCAATTCCTCGGCTGACGCCAGCGCGGGAATGGCAAACGCAAGGACAAGGACCAGAGCTTTAAAACCGACGCGCATGGGATTCCTCAATCAACCAGGGTGGGGAGCTGTCGAGCCTACTTCGCGAAACGCGTATTTGTCGCGTGTACGAAGTCATCCGTGACGACGTGTTCAGCAACGCTGGGCTCCCAGACGACCCCGTTCGGGTCCAGTTCCGCCGTGTTCATCTCCGCGCCACGCCAGCCGAACCCGCACGCGGCCAGCGCCCCCTGGCTGATGGGGTCCAGGCCGAAAGCCTGCTCCAGCTCCTTCTCGTTGATCGCGCCGGTAATGAAGGCGCCCAGGCCGGCTTCGGTGGCTGCCAGGTACAGGGTCTGGGAGATGTGGCCGGCCTCCAGGGCGACGACGCGGTAGCCCTTGGCATGCTGGCGGTATTTCCAGAAGGTGCGGTCGAAGCGTGGGGACAGCAGGACGACGACGTGGGCATCGGCAAACCAGTGCTGCTGCGCGACCATGTCCTGCACGAACCGGCGCAGGCCGCCGTTGTCCCATGTGCGACCTTCCGGGATCGGCAACGGCTCCAGTGCGTGCTCGACCGACTGGTAGTGGTACAGCCCGGGGGCGACGCCCTCGACGTGCTGCACGATCAGGTAGCACTCCATCGGGTGCAGGCCACCACCGGACGGCACGTTCTTCTTGAGGAACACGGTGTCCGCGCTGACCCGCACTTCCGCCTGCGCGGCGAACACGCGCTGCAGCACCTGCACGAACCGCTCGAACGGCAGCGGCAACGACGGATCGAAGTTGCGGCAGGTAACGCGGCGCGCGAGCAGGCGGTCGAAGTCGGTGGCGTCGATGCGTGGCAGTTTGAGTTGCGCGGCGGATGCATCGCGCCGTGCGGCCTCGACGGGCGGCGCCCCCAACACCGCGCGCATCTGCGTCGCGGTTTCAGTGCCGCTGTCCTTCATGTTCTGCACCGCGTCGACGCCCGACCAACGGGTGAAGGCGTGCAAGGTCGCGGCGAGTGGATGCCAGTAGGTCGCGCGCTGCGCTTCGTCGCGCTCGCGCCAGGCAGCGTGGCGCTGGCCGTCGGCGATCACCAGCCCGCGCTCGAGCAGGCGCTTGAGCGCAGCCGGCGCAGGTAATTGTAAGGTACGCGCATCCACCCACTGGCTGGGGCTGAGCACGCCAAGCAGCTCACGCTCGCCGGCATCGATCTCGACCTCCTCGCCCAGGTGTGGCGCAAGCGCGAACCAGCGCCGGTCGCGAAGCAAACCATCGCCACCGGTGAGCAGTCCGCCCAGGTCGAAGTCGATTTTCTCGCGCGGTTCCAGGTACAACACGGCGCAGCGACGTACACGCATGGACACGATCCCCTCGGGTTCTGGCGCCTGCTACCAACGAGAGGTAGTGGTGGATCGTCCTTGAATCGACGCGGATGGCGGGGTCATTGTCCAACAACGCGACACCGATGAAACAGGGGCGTGCGCGGCGTGGGCAGGCCTACCCCATCCGTCGTGCCCCGTTGTTCCGGTCGCCCCTCGGGGTTAGATTCGGATCCAGGTGCCGACCAGGCCACTACAGGGGGACGAGGATGGCGAACGAGAAAAAGACCGGGAAGATGGAAGCGAGAGTTGCCGAGAAGCTGCTTCGCCTCCTGAGTACGGACGATCACTTCCGCAAGCAGTTTGTCGACGACCCGGCCGAAGCGCTGAAGAAGGTCGGTCACAAGGACCAGGCCGGTTTCGAGCCCTTCGCGGCCTGCAGTCACGTGCAGACGCTGGCGTCGAAGGAAGTCATCGCGGAATCGCACGACGAGCTGAAGGACATGCTGATGGCGGGACTTGCTCTTACCACGCCTCAATTGGATGCCGGCGACAGCACCGACTCGCGTCGCACCCGCAAGTAGCCGGGCAGCGATTGCGGGGGCCACAGGTGATCGAATCGCGCCAGTTGTTGGCGCGATTCGTCCAACTGGCCAGCCGATTTCAGTAACTCCGCCATGCGCAGCACGGACAGGTTGCCGTCGACCACGTTCAGCGCCTGCTGGCACTGAGCACAACCCAATTCGACGTACGCCAGGCCCCGATGGCGCTGCAGCCATTGCGACTGTTCCATCGCCAGCCTGTCCTTGCCGGCGGCCGCGTACGCTCCAAACAGGGCCACCCTCGCCTGATACTGCTCGCTGCCAGTCAGCAACGGCTCGAGCAGCGTGATCGCCTCGGTTGGCCTGTTCGCAGCGCTGAGCATTTCTGCCCTGGCGACCCGTGAAAGCTCGCCGACGACGGGAACGGCCAACAACCCCGGTTTGGAATCCAGCGTTTTCAACATGCGATCGGCGGAATCCCCATCGCCCAGCCGCTGCGCAAAGATAGCTGCCATCAGGCCCAACGCTGCGTCGTCCGCGGCGTTCGCGTCCACGGGTTGCGCCAATGCCTGGAGAGCTTGGTCCACCGTCAGCCGTGCACCCTGCAAGGCCTTTTCGCCATCGCCCGACAACCAGTCGGACACGGCAGCGGGCAACTGGAACAGGCGTGCGGGAAAGCTGCCCTGCTCCTTGCCCGCCAGCGCCATTGCCGACCGGGCGTGCGCCCTGGCTGCATCCCACTCTCCCTTGTCGAGCGCCACCGCGATCTTGTCGAAGTGCGGATACAGGTCATCTTTCGGCGCCCCGTCCAACAACTGCGCGGCACGCGGGAAGTTGCGCTGTGCCGCTTCCGTCGCCGCCGCCCTGCGAAGGCTGCTGCCTACGCCTCGGGCCACGGCCTGGCCAAAGGCTCCTCGGGCGCCGCGATAGTCTTCCAGTCCCAGGTTCGCGCGGCCGATCGTGTCGTAGCCCAGCGCCGCCAGTTCGTTCTTGGAAGAGGTGCTGCGCTGCGCGAATGGCAAGGCTTCGCGAAACCGGTTCTGCGCCATGAAATGCGTCGCGACATTGGCCTGGGCGGGCCAGTAGTCGGGATAGAGGCTGGCTAGTTCCTTCCATTTGGCCAGGGCCTGCGCGGGCGCCTCGATTTCGGCATCCCAGGCATCCAGGTAAAGCGCCTCGCGCGGCGCCAGGTGCGCGCGCAATGACCGCGCGGTGTGCAGCGGATCGATGGCTGCCTCGGCATTGACGGCCGATGCCTGCACGCGCGTTTGCCCCAGCCACGCGAGCGCAAACTGCGGATCCAGGGCCGTGGCCCGCTGATAGAAGCCCAGCGCTTCCCTGAATTGCGCATGTGCATAGGCCTTCTGGCCCAACGCGTATGCCCGCAGCGCGTCCAGGTTCTTCGTCGCCACCTGCGGGAGGGGAACGGAGTCCTTCTCGATCGACGCCAGCGCTTCGCCCAGTTTTTCGCGCAACGCCGCGGTGACGTCGTCGATGGAGTCCAGTGTCGAGGCCGCGCCGTTGCCATCGGCAGATTCGGAATACACCGTGGTCTGCGTATGCGGATCGATGACCTCGGCGCTGACCCGCACGCGTCCGCCGACTTCGGCCACGGTGGGGAGGATCACCGCGCGCGCACCATCGCGGATCGCGATTTCCGAGGCGATCGCACGGTCGAGCACCGTGCCGGGCGCGCGCTGCATGCGGCCCAGGGTGTCGCGCGCCTTGAGGTCGCTGAGTACGTTGACGTAGCGCGACTGCTCCAGGCTGATGCGGAAGGCCTGTGCGAGCGAATCGTCGAGCGTGCTCTGGCCGGTGAGGTTGCGCAGGTCGCCGACAACGACCCAGTCGCGCTGGTTGAAGGCGATGGCGGGTTCGGGCCTGGTGATGAACCACAGGCCGAGCGCGCCGCCGGCGAGCAGCGCCGCTTCGGCGGCCAATGCCGCCGGACGCCGCCACAGCGGAATGTCGCGCCAGGCCTTGGGCGTGTTGGACGGTGCGCGCAGCGGCGCGATACCCGGCTCGCCCACCTCGAAGACCTGCTGGGCCTCGGGTACGCCCTTGAAACGCCAGCGGCCCCACGATTTCCACGCCAGGTGCTGGCCGCGCTCGCCGAGTTCGCGCGCGGCGCGGTGCGCCAGCGGTTCGGCAACGGCGGAGAGCAGGATCTGCCCGGGGCGTGCCATCGCCATCAGGCGCGCGGCCATGGGTTTGGCCAGTCCTTCCACTTCCAGCGGCTTGGCGCCGACGCTCACGGCTTCGGGGCTGTTTCGCCAGGTCAGCACTTCGCCGACATGCAGGCCGACGCGGGCGCGCAGGTCGATGTCGCGCTCGTTGCCCAGTTGGATCAGGCCGCGTGAGTAATCGAGGGCGAAGCCGAGGCCGTCGATGGGGCGTTCGAACAGCAGCAGCATGCCGTCGGAACGATCGATCAGGCGACCGCGCCACTGCTGCTGCAGTTGCAGGACGAGGCGGTCGTGGGCGCGGAACAGATCGCTGGCCGGCGTGTCACCGAGGCGTTCGATCAGGCCGGTGGAATCGACGAGATCGGTCAGCAGCAGCGTGCGCAGTTGCGGCGCGTTGTCGGACGGGCGCGGTGTCGGCTCGGGGGTCGGATCGAACGTTTGCACCGCGGTATCCATGCGCTTCAATCCTTTCAAGCTGCAGCGAAGGCGTCGTCCTGCCATTCCACGCGATTGCCGCCCAGGCGCTTGGCACGGTACAGCGCCATGTCGGCCTGCGCGTACCAGTCGTTCCAGTCGCGTTCGCCGTCAAGCAGGCAGGCCCCGATGCTGACCGTGGAGATCAGCGGTACCTGGCCAGGCTCGGCGTGGCGCGGCACCTGCTGCAGTCCACGCGTGGTGGTGACGATGAAATCGGCGAAGCTGAGCACGGCGTCGCGGCTGTCGGCACTGACCAGTAAACAGAACTCGTCGCCGCCGAGGCGGCAGGCGATGTCGCCATCGCCGACCACGGAACGCAGGATGTTGGCGACGCTCTGCAGCACGCGATCGCCGACGAGATGGCCGTGTTCGTCGTTGACCTGCTTGAAGCGATCGCAGTCGACCAGCACCAGCCCCAAACCCTTGAGCGAGCCGGTGCGGCGGCGTTCGGCCAGATGCTGGGCGAGGCCGCGGCGGTTGTGCAGGCCAGTCAGTTCGTCGGTGCGGATCAGCGCTTCGGTCTGGTTGAGCTGGTGCGCGGTCGCGCGCAGCGAATCCAGCGCGGACTGCAGGTCCTGGTTGCGGCGGCGCAGGCGCCGGATCAGGCCTTGCTCGTTGAGCACGACGCGCATGATCGCGCGACGCAGGAAATGGGAGACCAGGCCGGGATCGCTGTCGACCAGGCGCTGGAATTCCTCATGGCGCAGTTCGATCAGTTCGCCATCGGTGCTGGCGACGGCATCGGCGCTGCGGGCGTGGTCGCCGATCAGCAGGCCGAGTTCGCCGAAGAATTCCAGCGGGCCCAGGCGCTTGGCGATCAGGTCGTCGCCGAAGTCGAGATCGATCGCGCCGGAAGCGATCACGTACATGGTGGTGCCCAGGTCGCCGCGGCGGAACAGCGTTTCGCCGGCGTAACAGCGGCGCGGGCGGCCGACCTGCGCAAACAGGGCGTTTTCGGCAGGCGTCAGCGCCGCGGTCACCGTATCGGGTGCCAAGGTCGGCGTACCGGTTTCCTGCGGCGTGTGAGCCGAGGTTCTGCGCTTCATCCACACAATCCGGGGCCTGCGGAGGGATCGAGAATATCACCCGCTCCCCCCTACTACGCGGGCTGGCGAAGCCCACGGCCAATGCGTTCGCGACGCGCGGACCGCATGCAGGCCGTGCGGCAGGCACACGACAGTGCCTGCCACGGTGCCATCCCGCGGTGGCCCGGGTTCAGGCCGCCTTCTGCTCGTGGAACTGTTCTTCCTCGGTCGAGCCCTTTAGCGCGGTGGTGGAGGACTGGCCGTTCTGGATCACCTGGGTGACGGCGTCGAAGTAGCCGGTGCCGACTTCACGCTGGTGCTTGACGGCGGTGAAGCCCTTTTCGGCGGCAGCGAATTCAGCTTCCTGCAGGTCGACGAACGCGCTCATCTGCCGGCGCGCATAGCCGTGGGCGAGATTGAACATGCCGTAGTTGAGGCTGTGGAAGCCGGCCAGGGTGATGAACTGGAATTTGTAACCGTAGGTCGCCAGTTCCGTCTGGAACCGCGCGATCGTTGCGTCATCGAGGTTCTTCTTCCAGTTGAAGCTGGGCGAGCAGTTGTAGGCCAGCAGCTTGCCCGGGTACTTCGCATGGATCGCCTCGGCGAACTTGCGCGCGAATTCCAGATCCGGCTTGCCGGTCTCGCACCACACCAGGTCGGCGTACGGCGCGTAGGCGAGGCCGCGACTGACTGCCTGGTCGAGGCCGTTGCGCGTCTTGTAGAAGCCTTCCATGGTGCGCTCGCCAGTGACGAACGGCGCATCGTTGGGATCGATGTCGGAGGTCACCAGATCAGCGGCCTCGGCATCGGTGCGCGCGACGATCAGGGTCGGCACACCCATCACGTCGGCGGCGAGGCGCGCGGCGACCAGCTTCTCCACCGCTTCGCGCGTGGGCACCAGCACCTTGCCACCCATGTGGCCGCACTTCTTGACCGAGGCGAGCTGGTCCTCGAAGTGCACGCCGGACGCGCCGGCTTCGATCATGCCCTTCATCAGCTCGAACGCATTGAGCACGCCACCGAATCCGGCCTCGGCGTCGGCCACGATCGGCTGCAGGAAATCGATGTCGCCACCGCCTTCCGCGCACTGGATCTGGTCGGCACGCAGCAGGGTGTTGTTGATGCGGCGCACAACCTGCGGCACGGAGTTGGCCGGATACAGCGACTGGTCGGGATACATTTCGCCGGCGATGTTGGCATCGGCCGCGACCTGCCAGCCGGACAGATAGATCGCCTTCAGGCCGGCCTTGACCTGCTGCATCGCCTGGTTGCCGGTGAGCGCACCCAGCGCGTTGACGTAGTCCTGCGTGTGCAGCGAATGCCACAACTTTTCCGCACCAAGCCTGGCGAGCGAGTGCTCGACCGGCACGGTGCCGCGCAGGCGCACCACGTCGTCGGCGCAATAGGGACGGGTGACGCCCGCCCAGCGCGGGTTGGTCTGCCAGTCGTGGCGGAGTTGGGCGGCGGTGGCGTGCGTACTCATGGCGGTGTCCCTCGATGGTTCCTGTAGCGTGTGGTGGATAGGAGTGGTGATGGAGCGGGATCATTCGAGCCGCGCGTACGCGGGCAGGGTCAGGAACTCTTCAAGCGTGTCGGCGTTGGTAAGGCGGTCGAGCATTCCGATCGCTTCGTTGATGCGGCTGCCGCCGGGCAGCGTGCTGCGGTCGCCGAGCTTGCCCGGCAGGTTGATCAGGGCGCGCTCGAACAGGGCGAAATCGAGTTCGCTGCCATCGTCGAGGTGGAGTGCGCGCTCATCGGCGCGATGCAGCCATTGCCACAGCTGGGTGCGCGCGATCTCGGCGGTCGCGGCGTCTTCCATCAGCCAGTGGATCGGCACGCAGCCGTTGCCGTCGAGCCAGGCGGCGAGGTAGCGCACGCAGACCTCGACGTTGTTCTCGAAGCCGGCACGCGTGATCGAGCCGATGCTGGGCCGGATCAGGTCGTCGCGGGTCACGACCACGTCCTCGCGGCGCACGTGGTGCTGGTTCGCGGCGGGCATGCGTTCGTCGAAGATTTCGCGCGCCAGTGGAATCAGCGCGGGATGCGCGACCCAGGTGCCGTCGTGTCCCGCCGTGACTTCGCGCAGCTTGTCCGCGCGCACCTTGGCCAGGGCGGCTTCGTTCGCGGCGTCGTCGCCGCTGATCGGGATCTGCGCGGCCATGCCGCCCATGGCGTGCGCGCCACGCCGGTGGCAGGTCTGGACCAGCAGCTCGGAGTACGCGCGCAGGAACGGTTGCGTCATCGTTACCTGGCCGCGCTCGGGCAGGACCCGGTCGCCATGCATGCGGAACGTCTTGATGTACGAGAACACGTAGTCCCAACGTCCGCAGTTGAGGCCGGCGATGCGGCCGCGCAGCGCGTGCAGGATCTCGTCCATCTCGAACACCGCCGGCAGCGTCTCGATCAACACGGTGACCTTGAGCTGGCCGTCGGGCAGGCCGAGCCCGGCTTCGATATGGGCGAGCACGTCGTCCCACAGCTGTGCCTCCTCCATCGACTGCAGCTTGGGCAGGTAGAAGTACGGGCCACGATCCTTGGCGGCGAGCGCGTGCGCGTTATGGAAGGCGAATAGGCCGAGGTCGAACAGCGACGCCGACATGGGCTGGGCATCGACCCGGACGTGCTTTTCGTCGAGGTGCCAACCGCGCGGACGGACCAGCAGCACGGCCTGCTGCGCGTACGGCTTCAATGCGTAGCGCTTGCCGGGTGCGCCGTCGCTGGCGGGGGCAATGAACTCGAGCGTGCCCGCGATCGCCTCGCGCAGTGCGCGCTGGCCGATGAGCAGGTTGGCCCAGGTCGGCGCGGTCGAGTCCTCGAAGTCGGCCATGTAGCAGCTCGCGCCGGAATTGAGCGCGTTGATGACCATCTTCGGATCGGTCGGGCCGGTGATCTCGACGCGGCGGTCGAGCAGTGCGCCCGGCAGCGGGGCCACGCGCCAGTCGGCGGAGCGGATCGCCGCGGTGTCGGCGCGGAAGTCGGGCAGGCCGCCGGCGTCGAAAAACGCCTGGCGCTCGCGGCGTGCGGCCAGGCGGGCCTGGCGGCTGGCTTCGAAGCGCCGGTGCAGGCCGGCGAGGAAGGCGATGGCGGCGGGGGTCAACAGCTCGCCCTGCCCGGGCTGGTCCGCGATCAGTTCAACGCCGAATTGCGGGGCTGGGGAAGGGAGTGCCGAAGCGGGTTGGGCCGACATCGCGGGGTCCAGTGATACGGGCCCCGACCATGCGGCAGCGTGTGGTATAAGGCAAACTAGATTTCTCAATACATATCATTTGCCCAGCTAATAATTTCACTTCCAGTGGACATCAAGCCGCCCCCTGCCCCCCGCTTTGCCTACAAGGGCGATCGCCTCAAGCCGCTGCGGGCCTTCTGCCAGACCGCACGGCTCGGCTCGGTTTCGCGCGCGGCCGAAGCCCTGTTCCTCAGCCAGCCCGCCGTGACCCTGCAGTTGCAGGCACTGGAGCGAGATCTCGGCACCCGCCTGCTCGAGCGCAGCGGCCGCCGCATCAGCCTGACCCGCGAGGGCCAGGAACTGTATGAGCTGGCCCGCCCCTTGGTCGAAGGCCTGGACGGGTTGGACGCCACCTTCCGCGAGCGCGTGCAGGGCCTGGACGCCGGCGAACTCAACGTCGCGGCGGGCAGCTCGACCATCCTCTACCTGCTGCCGAAGATCATCGAAGCCTTCAAGGCGCAGCACCCCGACATACGCCTGCGCCTGCACAACGTCACCGGCGCGGGCGGACTGGAGCTGCTGCGTTCGGACGCGGTCGACCTGGCGGTGGGCTCGATGCTCGACGTACCGGCCGACCTCGACTACGCCCCGGTCTACCGCTTCGAGCCGATGCTGATCACGCCACGCAACCATCGCCTGGCGAGCAAACCCGAGCTGGAACTGTCCGACCTCTCGCCTTACGGCCTGATCCTGCCGCCGCAGCGCCTGACCACCTACCGCCTGGTCGACCTGGTATTCCAGCAGAACCGCGTGCCCTACACCGTGGCGCTGGAAGTCGGCGGCTGGGAAGTGATCAAGCAGTACGTGGCGATGGGCATGGGCATCAGCATCGTCACCGCGATCTGCCTCTCCGAGAGCGATCGCGAGCGCCTCGCGGCGCGCTCGCTGGCGAAGTATTTCCCCTCGCGCAGCTACGGCGTGGTGGTGCGCAAGGGCCGGTTCCTGTCGCCGCAGGCACGCGCCTTCACCGAACTGATCAAGCCGGCCCTGTTCGAACGCAGCGACTACTACGCGACCGGACAGTCCGAGCGCTAGCGGACGGTCGGGGCGGGGCGGGATGCGGCCCCGCGGGCTCAGACGTCGTGCAACTTGCCCTTGGAGACGCCGCGGTACCACTCGCGGATGCGGGCAAGGTCGGTGGCCATGTCATCGCCCAGGGTGAAGGCCGGGCCAATGCCGATGACCTTGTGCCCGTAGTGGAAGTACGCCGGCAACACCGGCACGCCGGCGGCCTTGGCGATCTTCCAGAAGCCGGTCTTCCAGCGTTCCACCGGCTTGCGCGTGCCCTCGGGGGCGAGGCCGTACCAGAACTTGTCGGCGCGCCGGATCATCGCCGCGGACTGCTCGACCACGCCGTGCGCGGCGCTGCGGTCGACCGGGATGACGCCGAGGCGGCGCAGGAGCAGCCCCATCACCGGCACCTTGAACAGCGAGTCCTTGCCGAGGATCTTGATGTCCAGCCCCAGCGCCAGCTTCGCCCCCAGGCCCCAGATCCCGTCCCAGTTCGACGAATGCGGCGCGCCGATCAGCACCAGCTTGGGCAGGTCCGGAAACTCGCCGACCATGCGCCAGCCGCCCAGCCGCAGCAGGGTCAGGCCCAGCCAGCGGGTGAAGGCGTTGGGCTTCACCCGCGGCGCGTTGGGCGGCAGCGGCAAAACGGTTTGTCGCTTGTCGTCGCTCATCTGCCCTGCCGGTTTCCCCATGTGCGCCGGGCGCCGCGGGAACGTCAGTCCCAGTTCCGGCGGGTGCGGTCGCGCTTGATCGTACTGCGTTCGCGCTTGTCGTCGAGCCGTCGCTTCTTCGCTGCGCGGCTCGGCCTGGTGGCGATTCTAGGCACGGGTGCATGCAGGCCGGAAGCGATGAAGGCCGCCAGGCGGTCGCGCGCGTCCTCGCGGTTGCGGTCCTGGGTGCGGAAGCGTTGTGCGTTGAGCACCAGCACGCCCGCATCGGTGACGCGGCGGTCGCGCTTGGCCAGCAGGCGTTCGCGCACGGCCTCGGGCAGCGACGGCGACTGCGCGATGTCGAAGCGCAACTCGACGGCGGTGGCGACCTTGTTGACGTTCTGGCCGCCGGGACCGGACGAGCGCACGAAACGTTCGACCAGTTCGTCGTCGGCAATGGCCACGGTGGCGGAGATCTGCAGCATGCGCGGATTGTATGGCGCCGCGACAAACAACGAGCCGCGGCGCAGTCAATCGCGCCGCCGCGCGTAGTGCGAGCCGGCGTGCGGGATCAACGTCCCGGTCACTCCTCGATGTCAAACAACGCAAGCGCCTTGGCGAACTCGGCATCCACCGGCGCATCCACCGTGATGCGCTCGCCGGTGCCAGGATGGGTGAATCCAAGCCGGCATGCATGCAGCAGCATGCGGTGCACGCCGAGCATGCGGAAGTTGCGGTTGTGGCGGCCGTCGCCGTGGCTGGTGTCGCCGACCAGGTGGTGGAACATGTGCTTGAGGTGGCGGCGGATCTGGCGGAAGCGCCCGGTTTCCGGCTGCGCCAGCAGCAGGGCGTAGCGCGAGGTCGCGAAGTCCTGCGATGGCAGCGCGAGTTCGCACGTCGCCAGCCGGGTGAAGCGGGTGATGGCAGGCTTCTTCTGTGGCTTGCCGGGGCCACCATCGAGCGGGTGGTCGACGACGAAGTTTTCTTCCGGCCAGCCGCGGCATACCGCCCAGTAGTGCTTGTCCACCCCGCGCGACATCAGCACCTGCCCCAGTTGCGAGGCCGTGTCGCGATCGAACGCGAGCAGCAGGCAACCGCTGGTCGCGCGATCGAGGCGGTGGACGAGGAAGATCGGGCGGCCCAGCTGCTCGCGCAGGCGGTCGGCGAGGAAGTCGGATTCGCCGCCGGCGAGCTTACTGTCGTGGACCATCAGCCCCGCGGGCTTGTTGACCACGGCGAGCGCGTCGTCGATGTGGAGCAGCTGCAGCGTGGCGGCCGGCTCCGGCGATGGCGGCATCGGCTCCATGGCAGGACGCGCGTGGTCAGCCGCGCCGCGGCCACGCTGCGCGCAGCGCCCACAGTCCGCCGACGGCGGCGATCCACGCGGATGCCGGCACGCCGAGCAGGCGTGGACCGCCGGCTTCCAGCGCATACAGCAGGGACGCGACGATCAGCAGCCCGGTGCCGAAGATCGCCGCGATCGTGCGCCGCTGCGCACTCTGCAGTGCGCGGGTCAGCGCGCGCAGGTCGTGCGACTGCATGTTCAGCGCGTGCTTGCCCTCGACCTGCTGCTGCAGCCACAGGTGCAGCAGGCGCGGCATCTCCGGCGCATGCGTCACGAACTCGGGCAGGCGCTTGCGGAATTCGCCGGCCAGGCGTTGCGGGCTGTAGCGTTCGACCAGGATCTTCTGCAGTACCGGCTGCGCCACCGCCCAGATGTCGATCTTCGGATCGAGCTGGCGGCCCAGGCCCTCGATGTTGAGCAGGGTCTTCTGCAGCAGGATCAGCTGCGGCTGCAGGGTGAGCTCGTAGCGCTGCGCGGTGCGGAACAGCTTGACCAGCACCTCGGCCAGCGAGATCTCCGACAGCGGCCGGGTGAAGTACGGCTCGCACACGGCGCGCGCGGCGGCTTCGAGCTCGTCGATGCGGATGTGCGAAGGCATCCAGCCGGCCTGCACGTGCAGCTCGGCGATGCGGCGGTAGTCGCGGTTGAAGATCGCCATGAAGTTCTCCGCGAGGTAGTACTGATCCTCGTCGGAGAGCTGGCCCATGATGCCGAAGTCGAGCGCGATGAAACGCGGATTCGCCTTGCGCGCCGGGTCGCTGTCGACCCAGATGTTGCCGGCGTGCGCGTCGGCGTGGAAGAAGTTGTCGCGGAACACCTGCGTGTAGAACACGCGCACGCCCTTGGCGGCGAGTGCGTGGCGATCGATTCCGGCCGCATCCAGCGCAACGATGTCGTCGGACGGGATGCCGCGCACCCGCTCCAGGGTAAGTACGCGGTCGACGGTATGCGACCAGATCACCTCCGGCACGTACAGGTCGTCGCTGCTCGCCCAGAAGCGGCGCAGCACGCTGGCGTTGCCACCCTCGCGCTGCAGGTCGAGCTCGGCGGCGAGCGTGTTCTCGATCTCCGCGACGATCTCTTTCGGACGGATCTTGTCGGCGGCCGGATGGGTGCGCTCAACCACGCCGGCGACCGCGTTGAGCAGCGCGATGTCGGCGGCGATCTTCTTCTCGATGTCGGGACGCAGCACCTTGACCACGACCTCGCGCGGCGCCGCGTCGCCCTGTGCGTGCAAGGTGGCGGCGTGCACCTGGGCGATGGAGGCGGACGCCAGCGGCGTGGTGTCGAACGAGGCGAAGGACTCGTCGATGCGCCGCGCCAATGCGTTTTCGACGATGGCGCGCGCGACCTCGCCGTCGAACGGCGCGACGCGGTCCTGCAGCAGTGCCAGTTCCTCGGCGATGTCGGTCGGCACCAGGTCGCGGCGCGTCGACAGGATCTGCCCGAACTTGACGAAGATCGGACCGAGCTCCTGCAGCGCCATGCGCAGGCGCGCGCCGCGCGACTGCGCCGCGACTTCCGCCGATGCGCCCGGTACGAACGGGCGCGCGAGTTTCAGCCAGCGTTCGGCCGGGGTGTCGTCGAGCAGGTCGTCGAGCCGGTAGCGCAGCAGCACGCGGCCGATGCGCCAGGCCCGGAACACCGGCGTCATGCGCGCGGGCTCCCGCTCGGGCCGGTCCTGCTCAGGCGTGCCACGCGCGCGGCGATGCGCTCGACATCGTCGCGCAGGGTGTCGACGTCGTCGTGGAAGGCGTTGAGCTCGTCGCGGCCGACCACGTCGCGTGATTCCTCGGTGACGTATTCGGCGGCGCTGCTGGCGAAGCTGCCGCCGGCCTCGCGCATCTGGCCCAGGCCGGCGCGCAGAGCGTTGGCGATCTGCACGCCGATGATGTCGCCGAACACCGCGGTGAACGGCTGCTGCCAGTCGGGATCGAAGCGTTCGGCCAGGCGCTGCAGGCGGCGCGCGAGGTCGGCATCGCCCTCGATGCGCAGCTTGCCCACCGGCGGTGCGTTGTCGTTGCGGAAGAACGGCAGCTGCGCGATCAGGCCGCCCAGCGTGCTGCGCACCGACAGGTCGGCATCGGCGCCATCGGTGACCGGCCCCACCTGCAGGCGCTCACCGGCCACCGTTACCTGCAGGGCGAGCCGGGGTGCGGCGACATGCAGCGCGACGCTGCGGCCATCCAGCGCGCGCAGGCCGTCACGGGTATCGGGGTCGAGCGCCAGCGCACGATTCAGCGTGGCCTCCAGCGTGCGGCCGGCGAGGGGCTTGAGCGAATCGAAGGGGCTGGCGCGTTCGGTCATGCCCGCATTGTAGCTCCGCGCCACCGCAGCACTCACACGCCGCGCCGCCGCAGCAACTCAGGTGCCGATCCGTGTAACGCGCCGCCGCGCGTGGGGAAACTTGGATGCGGGCTTTTGCTTCAACCCCTGCATGCCGCCGCGCGCCGGAACGGGGCGCGCAGGGGTCAGACGCGGCGGCCGCGGAGCAGGGAAATGACGCCGAGCACCAGGAAGACCAGGAACAGGATCCACGCGATGTTGCTGGCGGCACCGGCGATGCCGCTGAAGCCGAGCACCGCGGCGACGAGCGCGATCACAAAGAAGACAACGGCGTAGTGCAGCATGGGAATCTCCGGTCAATACGCCAGTTCGGCGTGCTTGCATGCTGGTAGCGGCGCGGTCGTCATGCGGTGATGGTGGCGGCATCCGTCAAGGTGGCCTTCAGCCGCGTGAGCCCCTCGTCAATTCGCTGCCGCGCCGCCGCAGCACTCACGTGCCGATCCGTTGTAACGCGCCGCCGCGCGCGGGGTTATTTGGTTACGGGCTTTTCTTCAACCCGGCATGCCGCCGCCAACCGCGCCAGCCCCTCGTCGATGGTCACCGTCGGTACATAACCGAAATCGCGGCGCGCCGGGGCCATGTCGTACCAGTGCGTGGTGCTGAGCTGCTCGGCGAGAAAGCGCGTCATCGGCGGCTCGCCCTTGAGCGGCAACGCGTGCCACAGCCCTTCGCAGAACATGCCGGCGGCGTAGGCGACGGCGAAGGGGATGGTCTTGTCCACGGCCGGCGCGCCGGCGGCTTGCAGCAGGCCATTGACGATTTCGCGCACGCTGCGCGGCTCGCCGTTGCTGATGAAGTAGGCGCGTCCGGCGCAGCGCGCGCCCGGCGCGAGGTGGTCGAAGGCGGCGAAATGCGCCTGCGCAGCGTTGTCGATATACGTGGTGTCGATACGGTTGTGGCCGTCGCCGACGAAGCGCAGGCGCCCCGCTCGGGCGCGTTCGACCAGGCGCGGCAACAGCTGGTTGTCGCCGACGCCCCAGATCAGGCGCGGGCGCAGGGCGACGGTAGCGAGCACGGCATCGTTGGCTGCGAGCACGAGCTTTTCCGCGATTAGCTTGGTCGCCGCATAGGGCGCCTTGAGATGTTCGCCATAGGGCACGGTGTCGGCACTACCGCCTTCGACCGGGTGGGTGGCGCGATGGGTGACGCTGGGTGTCGAGGTGTAGACGAGCTTGCCGATGCCCTGCGCGCGGCAGGCGTCGATGACGTTGCGCGTGCCGACGACGTTGGCCTGGTGGTAGCTGTCGTAGCTGCCCCAGGCGCCGGCCTTCGCCGCGTTGTGGAAGATCGCGGTGCAGCCCTGCGCCGCGGCGATCACCGCATCGCGCGAAGCGAGATCGCCCTGCACCTGCGCCACGCCGATCGCATCGAGCGCGTCGTAGTGGCCGCGGTTGAAGCTGACCACGTCGTGCCCGCGCGCGCGCAGGCCGCGGCACAGGGCTTGGCCGAGGAAGCCACCGCCGCCGGTGACGAGGATCTTCATGCCGGGATTCCTTGCTGCTGCGCCCAGACCGCGAGTTTCTCGCGACCGATCTTGGCGTTGTGGCGGATGTCGACGGGGAACTTCGGATGACGCAGGAAGCGGGTGACGCGCGCGGTGTGCGGTTGCGTCTGCGCGAGTACATGCAACTCGCGCTCGATGCGCGGCCATTCGCCCGCCGCCACGCCGGCCACGAGCTCGACGCACAGCACCGGTACCTGCGCGCCCTGCGCGCCGATGCCGACCAGGGCGGTACGGCGCACGTCGGGATGGGTGTTGAACACGGGTTCGACCTGTTCGGTGTACAGCGGGCCCTCGCTCGCCTCGACCCGATGCGATTTGCGACCGCAGAACCACAGCCGGCCTTCGCCGTCGAAATAGCCGACATCGCCCATGCGGTGCACGATGCGCTCGCTGCCGTCGGCACTGCGCTCGCGGATTTTCGCCAGGCGCGTCTGCGCGTCGCGGTTGAAGTAACTGTCGGTGGCGGTGGGGCCGGCGACGGTGATCTCGCCGACGACGCCGTCGCGCAACAACAGCTCGTCCGACCACGTTGCGATCGCACCGTCGTCGATGCGGATGATGCGGACCTCGTTCGGCGCGACCGCGCGACCGACGCAGGTGCCGGCACCGGTTTCGGTGGCCTGGCGAGTGGCCTGCAGCTCACGCCCTTCGATCACCGCTACCGGCAGGCATTCGGTAGCGCCGTACGGCGTCCACAACTGTGCGTCGGCGGGCAGCAGTTCGCGCATGCGGGCGACGACTTCGGCCGGCACCGGTGCGCCGGCCGAGGTGACGCGGCGCAACGTCGGCAGCGGCTGGCCATGGCGGGCCAGCACGCCCATCAGGGCAGGCGAACCGAACAGCTGGTCGATGCCGAAGCGCGCGATCGCGTCGTGCAGCTTGCGCGGATCGGCGAGCGCGGGCTTGGTCGGATCCATGTCGGGGATCACCGAGGTCAGCCCCAGCGCGGGATCGAACAATGCGAACGGCGGGAACGTCGGCAGGTCGGCGCCCTCGGCCTCGATGCCGAAGGCCTCGCGCAGCAGAGCGACCTGGGCGACGAAATGACGGTGGCGGTACACCACGCCCTTGGGAACACCGGTGGAGCCGCTGGTGAACAGGATCGCGGCGACTTCATCCGGTTGCGTGTCGGCCATCCTGAAACCAGCCAGCTGCGCACCCTCGCGTTCGACCTGCGCCAGCGTCGCGTCCGCGAGCAGCGCGCGACGGCCAGTGGTGATGCGCACGCGGGCCGACTTCGCCCAGCCCAGCAGCACGCGCGCGGCCTGCGCCAGCGGAATGCCGACGAACGCCTGCGGCTGCGCCTCGTCGAGGCACTGTTTCAGCGCGCGCCGGTCGATGCCGGGATCGACCAGCACCGGCACCGCGCCGGCCTTGAACAGCGCGAACATCAGCAGGAAGAACTCCGGCGTCGGCCGCACCATCACCACGGTGCGCACGCCGCGGCTGATGCCATGCCGGGCGAGGCCCGCGGCAAGGGCGTCGCTGCGCGTGTCGAGCTCGCGGTAGGTCAGCGTGGTGTCGTAACGGGCGAACCCGTCGCGGCCGCGCGTGCCGGGGCAGCGCATCGCGATGCGCTCGGGAAACTGCGCAGCCAGGCGCGGCAGCGAGGCGGCGATGTTGCAGATGTCGTCGCGGAAGGGAGCCGTCATCCGCATATTGTCGCCGATGCCACGGAATCACCGCGGCCAGCGACTAAAATGCGGGGCTTGGTTCCATCGTCACTGCTTGCGTGCCCCACCCCTGCCTCAGCTGCGGCGCCTGCTGCGCCACCTACCGCGTCAGCCTGCACTGGTCGGAGTCCGAACCGGCCCTGGGCGGCCTTGTCCCGCCGGAGCTGACCGAGCGCATCGACGCCCACCAGGTGGCCATGCAAGGCACCTGCTGGAGCAAGCAGCCACGTTGCGTCGCCCTGGATGCGGACATCGGCGTGCGCAGCGCGTGCCGCATCCACCCGCAGCGGCCGCAGGCGTGCCGCGATGTGGCGGCGTCGTGGGAATTCGGCGCCGCCAGCCCGCAGTGCGACAAGGCGCGGCGCACGCATGGCCTGCCGGCGCTCACGGCGGCGGACTGGCCGCTGCGCGACGACTAGTGCGCGACGACTAGATCGGGTTCGCGTCCAGGAAGCGGCGGATCGCCGGCACCAGGACCTCGGCCTTGTCTTCGAGCACGTAGTGGTTGGCGTCCGCGAACGCATGCACCTCCGCCTGCGGCAGTGCCTGGCGGAATCCTTCGAGGAAGTGTTTGTCGAAGACGAAATCGCGCAGGCCCCAGCCGATGAAGGCGGGACGGTCGGCGAATTCCGGCAGCTGCCGTCCGGCTTGCTCCAGCAACGGCCACGCGCGGTCGCCCGGGCCCAGCGGAATGTCCTGCATGAAGCGCACCGTACTGATCCGGTTGGCCCACGAGTCATACGGTGCGACGTAGGCGCGGCGCACGGCCCGCGGCATCTTCTTCGACACGCCCACGTACGAGGCGCCCGCGGAGAAGGCATTGAAGGCGCGGATCACCAGGGCGCCGACCTTCCAGTCGCGGCCGAAGGCGATCTGCCACGGCATCGGCTTGGCCGTAGGCAGCGGGAAGGCGGCGGTGTTGGTGATCACCAGCCGCTTCACCTGCGCGGCATGCGACAGCGCCCAGCCGAAACCGATCATGCCGCCCCAGTCGTGTACCGCCACCGTCACCGGGCCAGTGATGCCAAGCCGCGTCAGCAAGGTGGCGACGTCGTCGACGCGCGACTGCAGCGTGTAGGCGTAGTGCGCGTCGCCGGGCTTGTCCGACAGACCCATGCCGACGTGGTCGGGCACGATGCAGCGATAGCGGTCGCGCAATCCCAGCACCAGCTTGCGCCAGTAGTAGCTCCATGACGGGTTGCCGTGCAGCATGACGACGACTTCGCCATCGCGCGGGCCTTCGTCGAGGTACGACATCGCGATGCCGGGGCGGATTTCGGTCCGCTGCGGAGTGAAGGGATAGTCGGGATACATCGGCGTGGTCATGTCGGACTGCATGGCAGGAAGCGCACCGCTGTGGAACTCACCGCAATGAAAAGGGCCGGACGAACCGGCCCTTGGTGTTAGTGCCGCTGGCGGCTTACCAGACCACTTCCGCCATCGAGCAATTCAGCCCCGAGCCGATGCCGAGCAGGGCAACGCGCGTGCCCTTCTTCAGGCGGCCCATTTCGCGCAGCTTGCTCAGCACGATCGGCACCGAGGCCGGGCCGATGTTGCCGTGCTCGCCGAAGATGGTCATGACCTTCTTCGGATTGATGCCGAAGGCCTTGAGGAAGGCCTGGGTGTGCGCCTTGCTGACCTGGTGGATGACGAATTCGTCGAGCTCGTCGACCACCCAGCCCAGCGCCTGGCGCGCGGCGGCGAAGGTCTTCTGGCCGAGCTTCACGCCTTCGATCATCAGCATGCGGCCGTCGGCGACCATGCGGTCGTGGGCGACGTCGCCGCGGCACAGGTGGTTCCACTCGGTGGCAGAACGGGTGACGCTACCGCGGTAACGCGGCGCACCCGGCACCAGTTCGGCGCGCGCCAGCACCATCGCGGCGGCACCGGAGCCGAGCGTCAGCGTCGCCATCTCGTCGCGGAACTGCTCGGCGGTGACGGCGTCCTTGCTGAGCCGCTCCATGGTCTTCTCGTAGGCGAGGTTGGCGGTTTCGCCGTCGACCACGAGGGCGTAGTCGATCTCGCCGCGCTCGATCATGCGTCCGGCGATGTCCATGCCATTGAGGAACGCAAGGCAGGCGTTGGCGATGTCGAAGTTCTGGCAGTTCTCGCCCAGGCGCAGGTTGCCGGAGACGATCGAGGCGGTGGACGGCTCGAGGTAGTCGCGGCTGACCGAGGTGTTGACCAGCAGGCCGATGCGGTCGGCATCGATGCCGGCATCGGCCAGTGCCTTGACGCCGGCCAGGGTGGCGGCGTCGGACGGCAGCATGTCGCCATCCCACAACCGGCGTTCGTTCACGCCGGCCACGTCCTGCAGCACGTTGGTCTTGATGCCCAGACGATCCATCGTCGGCTTGAGTCGGGCGTGGATCTCGTCGGAGGTCAATCGACGCGGAGCGTCGATGTGGGCCAGACCGGCGATGGCAACGTGTTGGAACAACATGGCGGGCAACCGTTTGCGAGACAAAGCACGTCAGATTAACGCTTTATCGACGTGGATGCATCGGCCACCGGTCTCAAGTCCCGGCGCAGATGGCCCCGATGCGCCATTCAGGCGCGTACGGCGCCGTCGGCCTCGGGCCACGCCACATGAACAGGCGACAGAGGGCCTCCCGGCCAGTCGCTAAGCGCCGCAGCGATAGGCCGCGAAGCGCTGCTCGCCGTCGTGCGGCTCGTCCAGCGGTTGCAGGGTATTGGCCTGCAGGCCCGGGCCTTCATTGCGCGCCAGGGTTTCCAGCTCCTCGCGCACGCGCAGCGGGTTGCGTTCGTAGAAGCCGACCTTGCCCTTGACCGAAACGGCCACTTCCCCGCGCTCCACGCAGCCCGTCGGGGCGGCGCCGGCAGGAATCACGCGCACCGCCGAGGCGCCGGGCGCCATGTGCACCCAGGTGCAACCCGAGGCGGTGAGGACAACGGCAAGGCCAAGGACCACGGCAGGACGCATGCGAAATCTCCGGAAGGCAACAGCCGGCATTGTTGCCGAGTGCGGTGAACGGGGCAGGAATACCCTTCTCAAAACACGCTTGTCGACGCGCGCTTGTCGACGCGCGACAACTGCGCAAAACGCGCGCCGCGAAAAACAGCAGGCCCGCCGTGGGGCGGGCCTGCCAGGAACGATGAAGCTGGAACTTACTTGGCCGGCTTGGTCGAACCCACCGGCTTGCCGTCGGCATCGACGATCGTGACCGCGCCGAGGTTCAACGCGCGCACCTTGGCTTCCATCTGCTTGAGGTCGCCGACCACGACCCAGGTCAGTGCCTTCGGGTCGATCGCCTTGGCGGCGGCGTTCACTTGCGCCGCGTCCATGCCTTCGATCTCGGCCTTGCGCTTGAACACGTAATCGTCCGGGCGCTGGTAACGCACGATGCCGCCGATGGTGCCCATCACCGAACCCGCGGTCTCGTACGCACCCGGCAGGCTGCGGATCTTGATCGCCTGGATGCGCGTCACTTCGGCCGGCGTGGCCGGCTTGCTGCCATCGACGTACTCGGTGATCTCGCGGCGCATCTCGGCGATCGACTCCGCAGCCTTGTCGATCTGCACCGGCGCCACCGCCAGCCACGGGCGCTGGCCCAGCGAATCACGCAACGAGGTGCGCGCGCCGTACGACCAGTGCTTGTCCTCGCGCAGGTTCATGTTGAGACGCGCGGTGAAGTCGCCGCCGATCACGGTGTTGGCGATGTCGAGCTTGATCGCGCCCGGGTCCATCGTCGACGGCATCAGTTCGCCGGCGTAGATGTTGGCCTGCACCGAGCCGGGCTGGTCGACCAGGAACACGCGCGGCTGGGCCGGACGCGCCACCGTCGGGATCTGCAGGGCGGCCGGCTTGGCACCGTCCACCTTCCAGTTGCCGAAGTGCTTCTCCAGCAGCGGCACGATGTCCTTGAGCGTGGTGTCGCCGACGACGATCAGGGTGGCGCCGTCCGGACGCACCCAGGCGCGGTGGTAGGCGAGCAGGTCATCGCGGGTCAGCGCCTTGATCGAGGCCTCGGTGCCGGTGCCGCTGAGCGGCATGGCGTACGGATGGCCTTCGCCGTACAGCAGCGGCGGCAGCACGCGCGTGGCCGCGCCGCTGGGCTCGGCCTTCTCCTGCGCGATGCCGGCGAGCCAGGTGCCACGCAGGCGCTCGATGTCCTTCTCCTCGTAGCGCGGGCGCTGCAGCATGTCGGCGAACAGCGACAGCGAGGGATCGAGGTTTTCCTTCAGCGACGACAGGTAGGCGTTGCCGCCGTCGAGCGAGGCGCCGGCGCCGAGGCTCGCGCCGAGCGATTCGGCGCGATCGCCGAAGGCCAGGGCGTCGTACTTGCCAGCACCTTCATCGAGCATGCCGAGGGCGAAGTTGGCGGTGCCCAGCTTCTTGCCGGCGTCGGTGGCGTAACCGCCATCGAACAGGTAGCTGAACTGCACGACCGGAACGTCATGGCGCTCGGCCAGGATTACCTGCGTGCCGTTGCTCAGCTTGGTGCGCTGCAGCGCCGGGAACTTCAGCTCCGGGAACTCCTTGGGCACCTGCACGCCGGCCTTGCGGTCGAGGTCGGTCTTCACCGTCTTGTACTTCGCATCGACCTTGGGCAGCGTCAGCGGCGCCGGGGTCACAGCCGCTTCTTCCGGCAATGCAGTGCGCGCACCGGGTTCGACCACCAGGGTGTGGTCGCCCTTGCCCAGCCAGCGCTGGCCGGTGGCCTGCACGTCGGCGACGCTGGCGGTTTCGATGGTCTTGAGGCTGTCGCGGTAGCAGTCGGGCTTGCCGGTGTAGACGGTGCACTCGGCCAGGGTATCGGCCTTGCCGCCGAAGCCGCCGATGCGCTCGATGCCACGGATGAAGCCGGCCTTGAACACCGTGCGCGCCTGGTCGAGTTCGGTCGCGCTAGGGCCTTCCGCGAGCAGCTTCTTCAGCTCCTCGTCGATCACCGCCTCGACCTTTTTCTCGTCCACGCCCTGCTTCACGTCGGCGGTGATGACGAAGTTGGAGCCGAGCTGCGAGGCGTACGCACCCGCGGACACGCTGTCGACCAGCTTGTCCTGGTGCAGCAGGCGCTTGTCCAGGCGAGAGCTGCGGCTGCCGCCGAGCACCTGCGCCAGCAACTGCAGGCGATCGAGGTCGGCTGCGCCGTACTCGGCGACATTCCACACGCGGTAGATGCGCGTCTGCGGGACCTGGTCTTCCATGATCGAACGCGTCGACTCGGCGCGCGGCGACGGATCGACCGTGGGCTGCGCCATGCTCGGCGTCGCCGGGATGTCGCCGAAGTAGCGCGCGACCTTTTCCTTTGCCGTCTTCGCGTCGATGTCGCCGGCCAGCACCAGGACCGCGTTGTTCGGGCCGTACCAGGTGCGGAACCAGTTCTTCACGTCCTCCAGCGAGGCCGCGTTGAGGTCGTTCATCGAGCCGATGACGGTGTGGTGGTACGGGTGGCCGGCGGGATACATGACCTCGGTCAGCACGTCGAATGCCTGGCCGTAGGGCTCGTTCTCGCCCTGGCGCTTCTCGTTCTGGACCACGCCGCGCTGTTCGTCGAGCGTCTTCTGGTCGATCGCGCCGAGCAGGTGGCCCATGCGGTCCGACTCCATCCACAATGCCATGTCGAGCGCGGTGGTCGGCACGTTCTCGAAGTAGTTGGTGCGGTCGGTATTGGTGGTGCCGTTCTGGTCGGTCACGCCGACCTGCTTGAAGGGCACGAAATATTCGCCCGGGTGGTTCTCCGAGCCGTTGAACATCAAGTGCTCGAACAGATGCGCGAAGCCGCTGCGGCCGGCCGGTTCGTCCTTGCTGCCCACGTGGTACCAGAGGTTCACCGCCACGATCGGCGCCTTGCGGTCGGTGTGCACGACCACGCGCAGCCCATTGGGCAGGGTGAACTCCTCGAAGGGAATGGCGACCTCGGCGGCGGGCGCCTTGGCAAAGGCGGCCTGGGGCGCGAAGGCCACGCCGCCGATGGCGGTGGCCAGGGCAACGGCGAGGACGGCAGCGCGCGGGCCGTTATGGGCGCGCTTGAGCGAAGCGAATGACATGCGAACTCCTGTTCAGTGGGTAGCGAAAGCTACGGGGCAAAAGGTGGGCGGCCCACCACCTGGTCTGGGCATCGTACCGATGGGGCGCGGCGCAGGCATGGGTCACAAGTCCCGCCGCGCCGCGATCGACCCCGCGCCGCGATCAACCCCCGGTCGCGGGACTGAGTAACGCGCCGCAGCGCGCCGCGATCCCCAGGCCGCGAGCCTTGTGACGCCCCGCCGCAACCACGGCCTTTCGCCGATACTTCCGCCATCCCCGGGAGACCGCCCATGCCCCAGCACCCCCGCCGCAGCCTCGTCACCGGCGCCAACCGCGGCCTTGGCCTGGAGTTCGTCCGCCAGTTGCTGGCGCACGGCGACCACGTGATCGCCGCCTGCCGCCATCCCGGCAAGGCCACCGACCTGAACCGCCTCGCCGGCGACCATCCGGCCCGCCTGCACGTGTTGCCGCTGGACGTGGCCGACGAGAAGTCGCGCATCGCCTTCGCCCACGAACTGCCGCTGGTTACCGATGGCATCGATCTGCTGGTCAACAACGCCGGCGTGCTGCACTCGGGCGAGCGCTGGGGCAGCGTGAGCGCGGCCAACCTGGAAGACAGCCTGCGCACCAACGCGATGGGCCCGTTCCTGCTCACCCAGGCACTGGCGACACAACTCGTCGACGGCGCGATCGTTGCGAATATTTCGTCGGGCATGTCCTCGCTGAGCGACGATCCCGACTTCCATTCGCCCAGCTACCGCATCAGCAAGACCGCGCTGAACATGGCGACGAAGATGCTGGCCAAGGCGTTGGAACCGCGCGGCATTGCCGTGATCGCCCTGTGCCCCGGTTGGGTACTCACCGACATGGGCGGCAGCGGGGCGGAGATCAGCGCGAGCGAATCGGTGGCGAAGCTGCTGCAGGTCATCGCCGCCGCGAGCCCGGGACACAGCGGCCGCTTCCTCGATCGCTTCGGCGCCACGATGCCGTGGTGAGTGCGCGTACCGGCATGTTCCACGTCATCCTGTTCCAGCCCGAGATCCCGCCCAACACCGGCAACGTCATCCGCCTCTGCGCCAACACCGGTGCGCGCCTGCACCTGGTGAAACCGCTGGGTTTCTCGCTGGAGGACGCGCAGCTGCGCCGGGCCGGCCTCGACTACCATGAATACGCAACGCTGCAGGTGCACGACTCGCTCGATGCGGCGCTCGCCTCCATCGCGAATGCGGACGGCGCACCGCCACGCGTGTTCGCGCTGAGCACGCGCGCCAGTACCCGCTTCGACACGCCGCACTACCAGGCCGGTGATGTCTTCCTGTTCGGACCGGAGACGCGTGGCCTACCCGCCGACGTGCTGGAAAGCGTGCCCCCGGCGCAGCGCCTGCGCCTGCCGATGCGGCCGGACAACCGCAGCCTAAATCTCTCCAACACCGTCGCCGTGGTGGTGTTCGAAGCGTGGCGGCAGCAGGGATTCGAAGGCGGCGCCTGAACCGGGCGGCCCGGCGTTGCCGCCATCGCCCGCCACTGCCGGGTAATGCGCACGGGGGTACGCTTGCCGCATGTCGACGCCCGTTCCCACCGGAACCGCCATGCACGTCGCGCCGCTGCATCGCGGCGCCCTGTCGGTGCTCGACTTCCGCTGCCAGGCGGGCCCGCACACGCCGGTGCAGGTCGAGCGCCACGACCTCACCTCGGTGTCGTACGTGCGCCGCGGCAGCTTCGGCTACCGCGCGCGCGGCGAGGAATTCGAACTGGTCGCCGGCTCGGTCCTGGTCGGCCATTGCGGCGACGAGTTCGAGTGCACGCATGCGCACCACCACGGCGGCGACGAGTGCCTGTCGTTCAAGCTGGCGCCGGAACTGGTCGACGAGTTCGATGCGCGCGCGCAGCACTGGCGCGCCGGCGGACTGCCGCCACTGCCGGAACTGATGGTGCTGGGCGAACTGGCGCAGGCCGCCGTCGACGGCGACACCGATTTCGGCGTGGACGAAGCCGGCCTGCTGCTGGTGGGCCGTTACCTGTCGCTCGCCGACGGCCGCCGCCGCCCGCCGTTGCAGGCCACTGCGCGCGACCGCCGCCGCGCGGTGGAAAGCGCACTGTGGCTCGATGACCACGCCCACGAGGACATCGACCTGCAGGCGACGGCGGAACAGGCCGGCCTGAGTGCATGGCACTTCCTGCGCCTGTTCGCCCGCGTGGTCGGGGTGACGCCGCACCAGTACCTGCTGCGCGCACGCCTGCGCCATGCCGCGCGCATGCTCGCCGAGGACGGACGTGCAATCACCGACGTTGCGCTCGACGCCGGCTTCGCCGATCTGTCGAATTTCACGCGCAGCTTCCATCGCGTGGCGGGAGTGCCGCCGCGCCAGTTCCGCAACGCCGCACGCGGCGATCGCGAACGCATCGCCCTGCTCGGCCGGCGTCTGGGTCGCCGGCGCCACTAGCTACCGCAATTTTTTCCAAGAACCGCGCGCGCCGCGGCGCGATGCTGGTCGTCCCAACCACGGAGGCTGCCATGTACGACCACCTCGGACTGCAAGTGAAGAACCTCGACGCCAGCGTGCGTTTCTACGAGGCCGCACTCGGCTCGCTCGGGCATGTGCTCGATTCGCGCGACGACGGCGGCGCCGGCCTCGGGCCCAAGGGCGCACCCGCACTCTGGCTGTACGCAAACGCGAAGGCGCAGGGCGGCTCGCACGTCGCCTTCCAGGCCGGCGACCGCAAGGCCGTCGATGCCTTCCACGCCGCCGGCCTCGCCAACGGCGGCCGCGACAATGGCGCGCCCGGCCTGCGCTTGGACTATGCGCCGACGTATTACGCCGCGTTCCTGATCGATCCGGATGGCAACAACGTCGAAGCCGTGTGCATGGCCTAAACACTGCGGGTCCACCGCGGGTTCACCGCGGCACCGCCGGCCGGCCGTTGTACGCTGCGCGCGTCTGAGAAGGAGTGCGCATGCGCCTTTCGGATCCTCGCCAATGGATGGGTTGCGCGGCGCTGCTGCTGGTCGGCGGCGTGGGGCTGGCCGCGCCGTCGCAGGACGTCACCACGCTCGATCGCGTACAGGTCACGGCGACGCGCACGCCGCACGACCCCAACGACGTGCCGGCGGCGATCAGCGTGATCGACACGCGCGCCCGGCGCCACGACGGGCTCGGCGCAAGCGTTGCCGAACAGCTTCCGGGCGTGCCCGGTGTGCTCGCACGCACGCGGCAGAACTTCGCCCAGGACGAACAGTTGTCGATCCGCGGTTTCGGCACGCGTGCGGCCTTCGGTATCCGCGGGGTGCGCCTGTATGTCGATGGCATCCCGGCGACGATGCCGGATGGACAAGGCCAGCTGTCGCATTTTCCGCTGCTGGATGCCGCGCGCATCGAAGTGCTGCGCGGGCCGTTCTCCGCGCTGTACGGCAATGCCGCCGGTGGCGTGCTGCAGCTGTTCACCGTCGACGGCGTGGCACCGCGCGAGATCGGCGCGGCGATGGGCGTGGGCAGTGATGGCAGCGGCCGCATCGGTGGAGAGCTTCGGGACGCCCGCGATGATTTCGATTACGTGCTCGGCCTCAATCACTTCACCACCGACGGCTACCGCGTGCACAGCCGCGCCGAGCGCACGCTGTTCAATGGCAAGGTGAACATCGCGCATGCCGATACCCAATTGACCGTGGTGGCCAACGCGTTGTCGGCGCCCGATGCGCAGGACCCGCTCGGCCTCGATCGTGCCCAGTTCGAATCCGACCCGCGCCAGGCCATCGACGCCGCGCTTCGCTTCAACACGCGCAAGTCGGTGTCGCAGGGCCAGATCGGCGCGACCCTGGAGCACGCGATCGACGAGCGCGTGCAACTGCGCCTGCTCGCCTATGCCGGGCAGCGTGAGACCACGCAGTTCCTCGCGATTCCCGTGGCCACGCAGGCCAATCCGCTCAGCGGCGGTGGCGTGGTCGACCTGTCGGCGCCGTACGCCGGCGTGGACGCGCGCTGGACGTGGGCGGCAACGCTAGCGCAGCGTCCGTTTGAGGTCGTCGTCGGCATCGGCTTCGATCGCCAGCAGCAAGATCGCCACGGCTACGAGAACTTCCTCGGCGCGCAGCTGGGCGTGCGCGGTGCGTTGCGACTGTCGCAAGACGACGACGTGCGTGCCTTCGACCAGTACGCACAGGCAACCTGGCATCCGGCCGATGACTGGTCGCTGATGGTCGGCGCGCGCCACAGCGACATCCGGTTCCATTCGCGTGATCGCTACATCACCGTCGACAACCCCGATGACAGCGGCGAGGTGCGTTACCACGCGACCTCGCCGGTGCTGGGCATCGGCTGGAAGCCGTCGCCGCAGTGGCAATGGTTCGCGGCTTGGGGCCGTGGCTTCGAGACGCCCACGTTCAACGAACTGGCCTACCGCAGCGATGGCGGCAGCGGACCCAACTTCGCACTGCGCGCGGCGCGCACGCGCAGCACCGAGGCGGGCGTGAAGTTCCGCCGCGGCGAGGCCGCTTCGGAATTCGTGCTGTTCCGCGCCGATACGC
Source organism: Agrilutibacter niabensis (assembly GCA_031457065.1). Classification (GTDB taxonomy): domain Bacteria; phylum Pseudomonadota; class Gammaproteobacteria; order Xanthomonadales; family Xanthomonadaceae; genus Agrilutibacter; species Agrilutibacter niabensis_A. The sequence goes on along the minus strand of JAVDVW010000002.1, from coordinate 815,515 downwards.
GCGACGAACTCACCGTCGCCACCAGCAGCGGTGGCCGCACCACATTCCAGAACGCCGGCGCGGCGCGGCGACAGGGCGCGGAGTGGTCGGCGCGCGCACCGCTTGGCGCTCGGGTACGCGGCGAGTTCGCGCTCACCTGGCTCGAAGCGACGTTCCGCGACGATTTCCTCGTCTGCACCGGCACGCCGTGCGCGGTGGCCAGCACGCCAGTCGCGGCCGGGACGCGCCTTCCCGGCGTGCCGCGCATGACGGCCTACGCCGCACTGCAGTGGGGCGCTGAAACAGGTTGGTACCTGCGCCTGGACGCCCAGCATGTCAGCGCGGTGCCGGTGAACAATGTCGACGACGAGCGCGCACCGGCGTACACCGTCGTCGGCACGAGCGCTGGCTACGGCTATCGCGGGCCCCATGGCGAGGGACGGCTTTTCCTGGCGATCGACAATCTGTTCGATCGCGCCTATGCCGGTTCGGTGATCGTCAACGAAGGCAGTCGCCGCTACTACGAACCCGCGGCGGATCGCACTTTCGCTGCCGGCGTCGAATGGCGTTGGCACGCTGCGCGATGACGCGGCGTTCACGCGGCGCGCGCCAGGTCACGCCGACTTCATAGCGCCTGGCCCACGCTGCGGCCGCAGGCGGAGCCTGCCGTGCTTCGCCGTCCTTCGCCTGGAGGCCGTTCCATGCTTCGTGTCCATCGACTCGCACGCGCATCCGCGTTCGCATTGTCCGTGCTGGCGCTCAGCGCCTGCGGCCAGTCCGCGCACCTCGCCGCAAGGGCCGACACCGGCCCTCACCCTATGTTGCCCGCGCCCGAGCCCTCGCTCATTCCCATGGTCAAGGTTGCCACCGCGATCGGCTGGCCCGCGGGGATGGCGCCGACACCGGCCGCAGGTTTCGCGGTGAATGCGTTCGCCACCGGCCTGGAACATCCGCGCTGGCTGTATGTGCTGCCGAACGGCGACGTGCTCGTCGCCGAAACCAATCGTCCGCCCACGGAGGATCCGCCGACCAATCCGATCCGCGGCGCCTTCATGAAGTCGGCGTTCGAGAAGGGGGGCGCTGCGATCCCCAGCCCGAATCGCATCACGCTGTTGCGTGATGGCGACGGCGACGGCGTGGCGGAAACGCGCACGGTCTTCCTGCAGAACCTGATGTCGCCGTTTGGCATGGCCCTGGTGGGCGACGATTTCTACGTCGCCAATGCGGACGCGGTGGTGCGCTTTCCGTATCGCCGCGGCGACACCCGCATCGACGCTGCGCCGGTGAAGCTCACCGACCTGCCCGGTGCGCCGCGCAACCACCACTGGACCAAGAGCCTGCTCGCCAGCCGGGATGGCACCAGGCTCTACGTCGGCGTCGGCTCCAACAGCAATGTCGCCGAGCACGGCATGGCGATCGAAGCCGGCCGCGCCGCGATCCAGGAGATCGACGTGAAGACCGGCGCCAGCCGCATCTTCGCCAGCGGCCTGCGCAATCCCGTCGGCCTCGCCTGGCAGCCGCAGGGCGGCGCGTTGTGGACGGTGGTGAATGAGCGCGACGAACTCGGCAGCGACCTCGTGCCCGACTACCTCACTTCGGTGCGTGAGGGCGCGTTCTACGGCTGGCCCTACAGTTATTACGGCGCCCATGTCGACGTGCGCGTGCAGCCGCAGGATCGGGCGCTGGTGGCGCGGGCGATCGCCCCCGACTACGCGTTGGGCGCGCACGTCGCGGCGCTCGGACTCGCGTTCTACGACGGCAGGTTGTTGCCGGGGCGCTACGCGAACGGCGCCTTCATCGGCCTGCATGGTTCATGGAATCGCGATCCACCCAGCGGCTACAAGGTCGTGTTCGTGCCGTTCGCCAAGGGCCAGCCGTCCGGTCCGATCGAGGACGTGCTGACCGGCTTCCTCGATGCACAGGGACAGGCGCATGGCCGCCCCGTGGGCGTCGCAGTGGATAGCCATGGCGCCGTGCTGGTGGCCGACGATGTCGGCAACATCATCTGGCGAGTGACACCGGCGCGCTGACGACTCCGGTCGCTACACACGCCGAGGGTAGCCGCTTCGCGGTCGCGCGATCGTCCCATTCACGGGAAAAAGTATCTCCGAATGCCGCGATTGTTCTGCGGTTGATGGCCCATACAAAGGTTCCGCTGCGATGGCAGCCCGGGCATCGGGCCCGGGCCCACGCGCCGGCGAGCAGGCATTCCGCCCCGCCGGACCCAAGGAACCTAGAACATGCGCAAGACCAAGCTGCTTTCCACCGTGTTGCTGTCGGCCACTCTCGGCGTCGCCGCATTCGGCGCCCAGGCGCAGGACAAGGGCTTCTACGCCGGTGCCGGCGTCGGCCAGTCGTTCGTCGACGAAGGCTCCTACGACGACGAGGACACCGCGTTCTCCGTCTTCGGCGGCTACCAGTTCAACAAGTACTTCGGCCTCGAAGCCGGTTACGTCGACTTCGGCAAGATCGAATCCGACACCGTCGGTCCCGACCTGGAAGGCGACAGCGCCTACTTGACCGCCGTCGGCACGCTGCCGATCACCGACAAGTTCTCCGCCTACGCCAAGGCCGGCGTGCATCGCTGGAACCTCGACACCGAACTGCCGGGCCTGGTCGGCAACAGCGACGACAACGGCACCGATCCGACCTATGGCGTCGGCGTGCAGTACCGTTTCACCGACAACGTCGCCCTGCGCGGCGAGTACAGTCGCTTCGAGATCGAAGACCTCGACGCCGATCTCGCCCAGGTACAGGTCCGCTTCGACTTCTGACCGGTTCCACGGAAGTCGTGAAGGAGAGCCGCCGGATACGTCCGGCGGCTTTTCTTTTTACTGCGCCCCGTGAAAAGCCGTTGCGGCCGCGCAAGAACGCGCCGCAGCGCGTGTCTGCGGTGAACGATTAGACGTACGGAATGTCGACTGCCCCTGCATCACGGCCTGCCGCGCTTTTGTGTTGCCTCGCTCAGGCGGCCATTTGCTCGGAGATCGGCAGATTCACCTGACGCCCCGATTCCTTCCATGCGGCGAACCCGCCGGCCAGCGGCCGCACACGACGGAAGCCGCGCTGTTGCAGCTCGCGCGCGAGCACCGCTGCGGAAATCTCGTTCGGGCAATCGCAGTAGACGATCACTTCGTCCTGCACCGGGATGTCGACATCGCCTGGCGCGAACGCGAAGACCGCACCGGGAATCCAGCCGCTGGCTGCACGCTGGTCGGGCGAACGCACGTCCAGCACCAGCGGCGGCTGCTCGCCTTCCAGCAATTGGTGCAACTCGTCGACGGAAATTCGCGCCATCCGCAGCTGATGGAGGAAGTGGCGCCGACGCAGCCACTTCCACGCCACGAACGCCACCAGCAGCGCGAGCAATACCGGAATCGCGTAGTGGCCGAGTTCTTCGAGTTGCAGCAGCACGCGATCGACCGCGTGGTGGAAGACGACGCCCAGCGCGACCGCGACACCCGACCACAGCAATGCACCGATGCCGTCGTACGCCAGGAATTTGCGTGTGCTGGTGCCGGTTTCACCGGCAAGCGTGGTCGCCACCGCGGCGAAGCCGGGAATGAACTTCGCGATCGCGAGCGAACTGACGCCCCAGCGCGCGTACACGCCGCGCGTCGTGCGCACGCACGAATCCGGCGACAGCGACAGCTTGCACATCAAGCGCACCAGCTTCGCCCCGAGGCGGCGGCCGCCGACAAACCACAGCCAGTCCGCCAGCACCGCCGCGAGCGCCGACACCAGCAACACCGGCCACCATGCGTGGCCGGCATCCACGGTGATCGCGGTCGTCACGATGATCGGCGGATAGGCCGGGATCGGAATGCCGCCCTGATCGAGGAACACGCTGACGAACACCACCAGCAATCCATAGGTGGCAATCAGCTGCAGCAGCGTGTCCATGAACCTTCTTCACCGTCGTTCGGGTGCGGCCATCTTAGGGAGCGCGCGTGCCGGCGGGGGAACCATTCGCAGCCTGCTGTGTTGCCCGGGTGAATGCGGACCACAGTGAAGCTGGATGGTTCCTGTACTAACGAGTTCTTTATTAAGCGCGGATTGTGACCGGGCTTGGATACTGGCCCCCGACCGGATCTGGCGCCGTTGAGACATCGGATTCCCCAGTCAGCTCCGGACCCACAACACCAAAAGGCTGAGACCTTCATGCATAAGAAACTACTTGCCCTGACCCTGCTTGCCGCCCTGCCGTTCACCGCTTCCGCGACCGAGGGCCTGTCCTACAACTACGTCGAGGGCGGCTACGTCGCCACCAATACCGACGCCGGCGATGCCGACGGCTGGGGCATCAACGGTTCCGGCGCCATCTCCGACAACTTCCATATCTTCGGCGGCTTCACCAGCCAGAAGACGGACGACGAAACCATCGGCGGCGTGCGCTTCGACGGCATCGACGTCGACCAGTGGCGCGTCGGTCTGGGCTACAACCGTCCGGTCGCCGCCAACACCGACCTGCTCGCCCGCATCGCCTATGAGAACGCCAAGGTGGAAGGCTTTGACCGGATCGACGGCTACAGCGCCGAAGTCGGCGTGCGCAGCGCGCTGACCTCGAATTTCGAAGGCTACGCACTGGCCGGCTACCAGGACCGCAATGATGTCGACGGCGACTTCTACGGCCGCGTCGGCGCCCAGGTGAAGTTCAACCCGAGCTGGGGCATCACCGGCGATGTGAAGTTCTCCGACAACGACACCCAGTATTTCATCGGTCCGCGTCTGACGTTCTAACCCGCCCGGGTGCAACGGGCCGGTCGTTCCCCTCCGGCCCGTTCTCTGAGTTGCTAGACGCGACGTCTCTCTCTCCCCCGAAATGTCGCGGATTGAAGCCCGGTTCTGCCGGGCTTCCTTTTGTCTGCGCGCGCTGTCCGCAAAAGCGAAACGGCCGCGTTGGTCCAGACAGGGGAGGGGGGAACCATGCATCGCGGGGAATACAAGGAATCGCGCCTGCGCAACTGGCTCGCTTTGCTGCTGATGGCCTTGGCCGCGATCGCGGCGGGCCGGTCGCAGGCGGCAAGCCCAAGCGGTGAAACGGCACATCCACCGATATCGCTGGTTGGCAAGATCGCCGACTAGCTGCCGCCGGCATTCGTGGCGGACAACCTGCCGCCACGACTTCGCACGACAGCTAGTTGCTTCGCCTTCGATCAGGGCACTTCGGTGCAGATGTGCGTGACCGGGTTGCACTCGCCGCCGCTCGGCGGAGGCTCATCGCCATCGCCCACCGTCACCTGCACGTTGGCGGTCGGTTGGCCAAACAGCACCACACCGGTGCGCTCCATCTGCCATCGGAATCCATAAGTCCCCGCCTGGGCGGGCGCGACCACATTGAAATTGAAGGTCGCTTCGCTGCCCGAAGGCACCGCCTGCGCCAGTACCACGCTGCCAATGCCCCAGCTCGCGCCGACGGCCTTGAGCCGGTAGGTGCCGCCAACTGCCCAGGTCGTCGTTCCGGTGTTTCGGAGCGTCACGCTGACCGCTTGGGTGGCGCCAGGATCCATGTATGCGGGGACGCTTTGGCGCATGAACTCGGCGTCGTTCCGGATCATGTGGCCGATCGTGTTGTAGTCGGCCTTCAGACTCGCATTGCCGGAAACGCCCGTGGTGTTGGTGTGCTTCCACAGGAACGGCAGCAGCATCGCCATTTTCGGGTCACCCAGGAATGCCTGGTACATGATCGTCGGGTTATGCGCGTACCCGTAGTCGGTCATCATCCCGCCGGTAGCGGCCTGGGGAACCAGTATGTGTTTCTGCTGGCTGACGTTGATCTTCGCCCAGAAGCTGCGCGCGGCGTCCAGGTAGGCCGTGTTCTTGGCGGTCTGGGAGAGGTCCTGCCACGGCGGAACCGATCCGCATCCATAGCAATCCAGGCCGGTCCAGTCGAACAACCGCAGGCCCTGCAGCGCCGATCCATAGTTCTCGCTGGCAATGACAGCTACTGGAATGTCTCTGGTCCTGTAATCGGCCCTGATCGTGCTGAGGGCATTCGCAAGCGCCGGATGAGCCAGCCCGGAAGCGTCGGACAACCCGCATTTCTCGGGCTCGTCTACCGGATAGAACGCCACGACGGTGCTCGCCGCGCTATTGCCCGGCACGATGTAGCCGCCGTCAACCAGGGTCGTAACGAGCGTATTCCAGTGGATGCTGGCCGAGGACTCGAGCTGGTACGGACAAGCCCCGCCCGCGCCCTGCTTGAACAGGAACGGGGCCACGGCAAGCATGGCCTTTACGCCGTGCGCCCGTGCTTGCTGGAGTTCGGCAAGCAGGGAGTTCAGGGCCTGGACCCGATCGCTTGTCCAGACTCCGATATGCGTGATGTTGGTGTGGTCCGCGTTCTCGGACACCGCCCCGTTGTTGGCGTAGTACCCGAAGTACTTCGGTTGGACCTGCGCCGTTGCGGTCCAACTGCACAGCAGCAACGCTGCGAAAAGCAATTTCTTCATCCTTACCCACTCCTTCGATTGATGCACGGAGTTCACTCCGCCTTTCCCATAGGCACGCATCGCTTGCGCTGATCCAGACGCATGGCGCCTGGGCCATTGCTCGCGATCCAGAGCCTTCCCGATTGCCGCACGCAAACAAGCGCGGCGATCAATGCTCGCATGCAGATCGAAGCAATGGCTTGATGCTGGTCTCTTTCCCGATCGGCTCGACACGCGCATCGAAGCGGCACGGGCCAGCGCCAGCTTCAAGCCACGTTGCGGGGAACCAAAGATTGCGCTGCTACGACGCGTCGCGTCGGATGCGGTCTCAGCCGAACAGGCCGGCCGGGTATTCCGGCTTCTGCTCGCGCGAGAGCAGCAGCTTGAGGCCTTCGGCCGGGGACAGCTCGGCGTGCAGCACCTGCTGCACCGCGCTGGAAATCGGCAATTCGACACCGTGCTTGTCGGCCTGGCGCATGACTTCGTCGGCGGTCTGCACCGACTCGACCACCTGGCCGATTTCACGCACCGCGTCGGCGATCGACTGGCCGCGGCCGAGCGCGAGGCCGAGGCGGCGGTTGCGCGAGAGGTCGCCCGTGCAGGTCAACACCAGGTCGCCGAGGCCGGCGAGGCCCATCAGGGTCTCGGCCTTGCCGCCGATCGCCTGGTTGAGGCGCAGCATCTCGTTGAGGCCGCGGGTGATCAGGCCGGCGCGCGCGTTGAGGCCCAGCTGCATGCCATCGGCCACGCCGGTCGCCACCGCGAGCACGTTCTTCATCGCACCGCCGAGTTCGGCGCCGAGCATGTCGTCGCCGGTGTAGGCGCGGAAGGCGGGGCCGTGCAGGACATCGGCCACCGCCTGCGCGAACGCGGCGTCGTCCGAATGCACGGTCAGCGCGGTGGGCAGGCCGAGGGCGACTTCCTTGGCGAAGGACGGGCCGGTGACCACGGCCAGCGGCACGTCCTCACCCAGTACTTCCGCCGCGACCTCGTGCAGGAAGCGGCCGCTGCCGGGCTCGAAGCCCTTGGTTGCCCAGGCCACGCCCGCACGCGCGGGCCGATGGGGCGCCACGGCCCGCAGGGTTTCGGCGAAGGCATGCGAAGGCACCACCACCAGCACCAGGTCGGCGGCGCCCACGCAGGCGGCCAGGTCGGTGGTGGCGGTCAGCATGTCCGGCAGGGCGATGCCCGGCAGGTAACGCGCGTTCTCGTGGTGCGCATTGATCGCCGCGATGCCGGTGGCATCGCGGCCCCACAGCACGGTCGTACAACCGTGCCGGGCGATCAGTGCGGCGAGTGCGGTGCCCCAGGAACCGGCACCGACCACCGCGACCGTTGCGGGCGCTGGCGCTACCACGCGGGGGCCGGAGCCTGGGCCTGGATCAGGCGTTGCCGGCGGTCTCGGCGCCGGCCAGGTTGGAGCCGTCGGTCGCCTGCTGGGCGGCGCGCTGGCGCAGGCCTTCGGCGTAGAGGGCTTCGAAGTTGATCGGCTGCAGGAAGAACGGTGGGAAGCCGCCGGACTGGATCAGGTCGCTGATCAGCTGGCGCGCGTACGGGTACAGCACGGTCGGGCAATGGACGCCGAGCATGCCGTCGAGCGTGGCGGCGTCGAAACCGGACAGGCCGAACACGCCGGCCTGCTTCACTTCAGCAACGTAGATGGTCTTGTCGCCGACGGCGCAGGTCAGGTTGATGCCGAGGATGACCTCGTAGGCGTTCTCATTGAGGCGCTGCACGGCCTGCTGCAGGTTCATCTGCAGCTGCGGCTGGGTCTGCTCGTTGTAGATGGCCGGGGCGCCCGGGACTTCGAAAGAGACGTCCTTGGCGTAGATCTTCTCGACCGTGAACACCGGGCCGGTGGCTTCAGTGGCAGTGCCGTTGGCGATTTCTTCGGACATCGGTGTTACTCCAGCAGGAATTTCGGAAAAGACGGCAATTATGGCATGGCCGCATGGGACGGCCGTTTCAGCCCTGGCCGGGCAGGCACACGACTCGACGTGGGGCGGCCGCGGGCGGTTCGCAAGGGTGGCGTGCTAGTGGCGGCCCTTCACCAGCGGCAGGTCGGCCTGCTGCCAGGCGGCGATGCCGCCGTCGAGCCAGTGGACCTGCTCGAAGCCAGCCTTCTTCAGGCGCTTGGCGGCGTCCGCCGAGGCCTGGCCGGTGCGGCAGACGACGACGAGCGGCAGCGCCTTGGCCGCGGCCAGCAGCTTGTTCTCCGGATCGAACTGGCTGAGCTGGACCGATTTGCTGCCGGCGATGTGGCCCTTCTCGAAGTCGCCGCTCGGCGAGAGGTCGACCACCAGCGCGTTGTCGCGATTGATCAGCGCGGTGAGCTCGGCCGGGCGCAACGCCTTGAAGCCGCGGAACAGGCGCGCGATCTCGGTATAGATGATCGCCACAGTCAGTCCGACCAGGGCCAGCGACAACATCGGATTGCGTTCGGCGAACGCCAGCAGTTCTTGGAAGTCCACGGGAAGGCTCACTAAATTCCGCAGCCGGGTTCGAAAGGGGCGGCGATTGTCGCCCACGCGCTGCGGGGGCGCAAAAGCGCCCGCCTGCCGGCCTCGGGAGTGCGCCTAGCGCGGGATCGCCAGTTGCGCCGCGGTCAACGGGGCGGCGGCCGGCGCGCTGTCGATCAGCGCATTGGCCGGCAACGGCTGCGCAGGATCGTCGAGGTGCGCGGCGACGCGGTCGAGCGCGGCGTACAGGTACGGCAGCAGCGGCACGTAGCGCGCGCGGTAATCGGGCAGCGCGAGGAAGGCGTCGAAGTGCTGTGCGTGCCGCACCTGCCAGTAGCGCACATCGCGATCCGCGGCCCGTGCGGCCGCCACCCACGGCTGGCTGGTGAACGCCATCGGCACCAGGCCGTCGTCGACCCCGTGGATCACCACGACCGGCAGCCCCGCGCGCGGCAGGCCGGCCCGCAGTTCGGCGACGCCACGGCGCACGCGGTCGCCGTCGCCACCGGGCTGCGTCCACAACGCCCGCAGGCATTGCAGGCCGGCAAGGGTGAAATCGGGCGCGGCGAGTTTGCCGTCGATGAGGCCGACCCCCGCGCCCGGCGGGATGCCGCTGCCATCGGACCACCAGGCCGCGCGTTCGCTGGCCGTCGCCGCGCGCGCGCTGAAGTCGGGATTCTGGGCGGCGAAGCCGTAGCCGCAGGGATGCTCGCCGGCGCCGTAGCGGCCGTAGGCGGAGGCATAGGTCGCCGCCACCGCGCGCCACAGGTCGAAGTCGACCGAAAGCGCGCCCGCGCGCAACGCCGCCTCGCTCCAGCCGGAGGTGCGCAGCGCCTCGTGGGCCGCGCGCGCCTGCGCCCTGACATCGCCTGCGGGCAGCACGCCGGCGGCGGCCAGAGCGGCGCACTGCACCGGCGCCAGCGCGCGGGCCTGCGCCGACAGCGGCGAGGCCGGCAGACCGTCGAGGTCGAGCAGGGCGCACGGCATCAGCAGCGCGGCCTCGGTGGTGAAGTCGTAGAGCGGTCGCGCGCCGGCGACGTTGACGTTGGGTTCGCCGGCGACGACCGCATCGAGCCAGCCCTGATCGGTGCCGCTGCCTTCCAGTTCCGCCGCGCGCAGCACCGCGCCGCCGCCGTTGGAGATGCCGACCGCGATCACACGCGTGTTGGCGAAGGTGAAGCCGCGGTGCGGCAATGCGTCGTTGAGGGCGAGCAGGGCGAATTCCGCCGCCTGCTTCACATGCCGGCCCCAATCGGCCTCGGGATTGTCCTGCGAGTGCGCGTGCTTGAACGCGACGCCATGCGTGGCGGCCGTTGCCGGCTTGAACGCCAGCGCTGCAGCGGCGTCCGCGACCGTACCGTCGGGCGACACGCCCAGCCCGGCATCGAGATCGAAGTAATCGGTGCCCGCGCCCTTGTCGGTGTAGGCCACCGCGCAGCCCTTCGGCAGCGCCCATGGGCCAGCCACGGCGATCGCGCCGTAGATGCCGCGCGAACCCGACGACGCGGCCACCACGATGCAGGGCCTGTCCGCATCGAAGGCATCGGGCAGTTGCAGCAGCACGCGATGCGGCTGGCGCGCGCCAGGCACGGTGGCGAGCGCGCTGAATTCGCGCCCGGGCACCGCGGCGGTGCTGCCATACCAGTCGCCGTACCCGCCGCCGGGCATGAGATCGGCGATGCCGCGCCAGTTGCTCCAGATGGCGCGGCGGCGCAGTTCGGCCGCGGTGGGATGGGCGGGATCGGCGAAGGCGGGCGCCGTCGGCACGCGCAGGCCGTCACGGCCGAGCCCGGCGGTGAGCAGGTCGTCGCCACCCCGGTGTTCGGTCACGCGCATGGCAGAGCTCAGCGTCGCAGTGGTCAGCATCGGTTCGCGCTCGCGATCGTGGCGGTTGGGCGTGGCGCAGGCGGCCAGCAGCAGGCCGAGCGCCAGCACGGATACAAGGTGGCGGCCGCGCGATGCGTCGCGGGCGTGCGGATTCGACGGCACGGGCAGCAGGGTCATGCCGCGACCCTAGCAAGGCGCACCGTTTGCGGCATCGTACTTTCGTACCACGTGGCCGCGGCAACCGCTTGCTAGGCTACGAGCCTCGCCGGCACCCAACTGAGTCGTCCCATGACCCCACGCTGCATCCTCATCACCGGTGCCGGCAGCGGCATCGGCGCCGGCATCGCCGCCGAACTCGCGCGCGCAGGCCACCACCTCGTCGTCACCGACGTCAACCGCGACGCCGCCGAAGCCGTCGCCCAATCGCTGCGCGAGGCCGGCGGCTCCGCCGAGGCGCGTGCACTCGACGTCACCTCGGACGACAGCATCGCCGCCGCGCTGGCCGCGCTGTCGCATCCGGTCGACGTGCTGGTGAACAACGCGGGCCTGCAGCATGTCGCGCCGCTGGAGGAGTTCCCGATGGCGAAGTGGGAATTCCTGGTCGACGTCATGCTGGTCGGTGTCGCCCGCCTGACCCGCGCGGTGTTGCCGGGCATGCGCGCGCGCGGATTCGGCCGCATCGTCAACATCGGCTCGATCCATTCTCTGGTCGCCTCGCCGTACAAGAGCGCCTACGTCGCCGCCAAGCACGGCCTGCTCGGCTTCTCCAAGGTGGTCGCGCTGGAAACCAGCGATACCGACATCACCATCAACACCATCTGCCCGACCTACGTGAAGACGCCGCTGGTCGACATGCAGATCGCCGACCAGGCGCGCACGCGCGGCATCCCCGAATCGCAGGTGGTGGCGGAAGTGATGCTGAAACCGATGCCGAAGGGCGTGTTCATCACCTTTGAGGAACTCGGCGGGATCACCGCCTTCCTGCTGTCGGAGCACGCGCGCAACATCACCGGCCACACCATCGACGTCGACGGCGGCTGGACGGTGCAGTGACGGGATTCATGACGAGCACGGGCTCGCCCCTGCTCGTCATCCCAGCGAAAGCCGGGATCCATGTTGATGTTGCCCTTGGCGCGTATCGTTGGGCACTCGAACGTCAAAGTCAAAATGGATCCCGGCTTTCGCCGGGATGACGGCAAAAAAAGACGCCTTCATGCCTTCTCTGTTAGTCGCTGACGACCACCCGCTGTTCCGCGCCGCGTTGCGCGGTGCCGCCGCCGATGCCGTCGCCGACCTGCGCGTGCGCGAGGCCGATTCGCTCGACGGCGTGCTCGCCGCGCTCGAGGCCGAACCCGAAATCGACCTGGTGCTGCTCGACCTGCACATGCCGGGCAACCACGGCCTCGCCGGGCTCGCCGCGATCCGCGCCCAGCATCCCGGCGTCGCCGTGGTGGTGGTGTCGGCCAACGACGATCCGCGCGTGATCCGCCGCGCGCTCGACCACGGCGCCGCCGGATACCTGCCCAAGAGTTCGGGCCTGGACGAACTGCGCGAGGCGATCCGCAGCGTGCTCGCCTGCGAACAATGGCTGCCGGCCGCACTGCGCGCGACGGTGTCGCGCGCGCGGTCCTCGGCGCACGACGCCGACCTCGCCGCGCGCCTGGCCAGCCTGTCGCCACAGCAGTTCCGCGTGCTGGTGCTGGTGGCGCAGGGCCTGCTCAACAAACAGATCGCCGACCGCCTCGATGTGCAGGAGCGCACCGTGAAGGCGCACCTCACCGCCATCTTCGATCGCCTCGGCGTGCGCAACCGCACCCAGGCGGGCGTGGTGCTGCGCGAACTGGAACTGAGCGATCCGGCGCGGCAGATCGCGTAAGCGCAGGCGCGGCGTCAGACGGGCGCGGCTACTTCCGCCAGCCAGTGCGATGCCGGCGCCGGGCGGGCGAACAGGAAGCCCTGCCCGTACACGCAACCCATCGCCTTCAGCACCTCACACTGGTACTCGGTCTCGATGCCCTCGGCGACGATCTCCGCGCCGAGCGCGTTGCCCAGCGCCAGGATCGCCTCGATCACCGCCGAACTGCGCGGCGCCACGCCCGCCGCGAACGGCGTGATGAAGCTGCGGTCGATCTTGATCATCTTCAGCGGGAACTGATGCAGGTGGCCGAGCGATGAATAGCCGGTGCCGAAGTCGTCGAGCGCCGCTTCGATGCCGGCCTCGCGCAGGCGCTGCAGCGTGGCCGCCATGGCCATGGGATCGCTCAGCAGCGTGCCTTCGGTGACTTCCAGGCGCAGCCGGCGCGGATCGAAGCCGACTTCGCGCGTCATCGCGAGCAGGCGGCGATCGAAATCGTTGTACTGGAACAGGCGCGGCGACACGTTGAGCGTGATGAAGCTGCCATCGCGCACCAGTTCGCGTCCCGCCTCCAGCGCCAGGCGGAACTGGCGCCAGTCGATGGCCTCGATCAGGCCGCTGTCCTCGGCCACCTTGAGGAAATCGACCGGGGCCAGGATGCCGCGCTGCGGATGCCGCCAGCGCAGCAGGGCCTCGTAACCGACGATGCGTTCGTCGTCGAGCCGCACCAGCGGTTGGAAGTAAGGCAGGAACTCGTCGCGGGCCAGTGCCCGGCGCAGCGCCTGCTCCATGTCGAGCACGCCCATCGCGGTCTGGTGCATGGCATCGTCGAAGAGGACGAAGCGGTTGCGGCCCAGGCTCTTGGCGCGATACAGCGCCGCGTCGGCGTCGTGGAGGATGCGGTCGGCGGATTCGCAAGCACCGTTGGCCAGCGCGATGCCGACGCTCGCCGATACCCGCAACTCGCGCCCGGCCACCTGCATCGGCGCCGCCAGCGTTTCCAGCACGCGCTGCGCCACCTTGCACGCGGTCTCCGGCTGCGCCACGTGCTCGAGCAGGAGCACGAACTCGTCGCCGGCCAGGCGCGCCACCGTGTCGGGTTCGCGCACGCAGGTGGCCAGCCGGCGCGCCACCTCGGCCAGCATCTCGTCGCCGGCGCCATGGCCGAGGCTGTCGTTGACCACCTTGAAGCGGTCGACGTCGATGTAGAGCAGGCCGAAGGCGTCGCGGCCGTCGCGGCGCACGCGGGCGATCGCGTGCTCGATGCGGTCGCGCAGGTACACACGGTTGGGCAGGCGGGTGAGCGCATCGTGCATCACCTGGTGCTGCAGCTGGGCCTCGACCTGCTCGCGGACGCGGATCTGTTCGCGCAGCTCGAGGGTGCGCGCCTCGACGCGCTGCTCCAGCTCGGCATTGGCCTGCTGCAACAGTTCGGCCGAATGGCGGCGCTGCAGGCTGCTGGCGATCTGGTACGACACGAAGGTCAGCAACTCGGCATCGCGCTCGTCGTAGGTGCGGCCGGCTTCATAGCTCTGCACCGCGACGACGCCGATCGCCCCTTCCACACCGAGCAGGGGCGCGCCCAGCCACACCTGGGTGGTCTCGTCCATCCGGGCGGGGTCGATCTCGCCGGCCTCGGCCAGCACTCGCGCGCGCGGATGGTCGATCAGCTGCGGTCGGCCGCTGCGCAGCACGTATTCGGTCAGGCCGCGCCCCGCGCGCCGTGGCAGCCATTCGCCTTCGCGCTGGTCGGCGACGTACGGGAACCACACGCTCTCGCCATCGGGCGAACGCAGTGCGATGTAGAAATTCTGCGCATCGATCAGCTCGCCGACGATGGCATGCACGTGGCGGTAGAACGCCGCACTGGTCTCGTCGAAGCTGGCCAGCGCGGCGATCCGGTACAGCGCGGCCTGCAGGCGTTCGCCGCGTTCGCGTTCGCCGACTTCGCGGCGCAGCTCCCCGTTGGCGCGTTCCAGCTGCTGGGTGCGCTCGACCACGCGCTGCTCGAGTTCGGCGCGGCCGCGCTTGCGCTCCAGCGCGGTGAGGATGTGTTCGGCGACGAACGCCAGCAGCGACATTTCCGCGGTGGTGTAGCAGCGTTCGCCCGTGTAGCTCTGCACGACCACGACGCCCTGGACCGCGCCGTCGCGCATCATCGGCACGCCGAGCCAATCGCTGCTGTCGGCGCCGTGCAGCACCAGTGGCCCCGACAACTGCCGGCGCACTTCCTCGGCCGAGCCCATCACCGGGCGCTTGCCGTGGATCAGGTGCCAGGTCAGGCCGCGCTCGATGCGCGCCAGCGGGACCTCATCGGCCTCCAGCGGCAGCGTGGCATCCATCACGTCGGCGAAGTAGAGGAAGCGCAGGCTGTCGCACTCGCGGTTGTAGAGCGCGATGTAGAAGTTCTCCGCATACATCAGGTCGGCGACGATGCGATGCAGGCCGCGCAGCATGTCCGGCATGTCCAGGTCGGAACCCGCCATGTCGGCGATGGCGTAGAGCGAGCGCTGCAGTTTTTCCGCTTCTTCCAGCCGCACCAGGCTTTCGTGCATGCGCTGCAGCCGGAGCAGTTCGCCCAGGCGCGCGCAGATGCTCTCGTCGACCTCGGGGCACTCCGGCACGCCACGCAGGACCGCGACGGTGCAGTCACCGTCGTCGTGCAGCACCCGCATCGAAGGCGAACTGGCACCCCAGCGCGCCTCGCGCAGGAAATCGATCGTCGCGGCCTCGACGCTGTCGGCGCCCTGGCATTCCGGGTAGCTGCGGATGTCCAGCGGCCAGCGCGTCGACCAGTGCAGGCTGGCGCCGCGCTCGCACAGCAGCGGCACGTCTTCGAACAGGATCGCCGCCAGTTCCGCCGGCGTGGATGCGCGCAACAGGCGGCTGGCGAGGTCGGCCCGGTGCAGGCCGTCCTCGACGGTTCGGATGTTGCCGACCTGTGGCCCGGCCATTGGATTCCCCCTGATGCGTTGGTTGCCCGTCTGGCAGCTCAGCGCACCAAAGATCGGGGCTGGCGCGAACGCCAACCAGGCGGCGCAGGCTAGGCAGTGCAGTATCGCCGTTCCGTGACGGAATTCGCCATTCGTCTGCGTCGCCCGCTGCGGCAAACAAACCGCTTGCGCGACCCCCGCTAGCGCACCCGGCGCGCGGCCAGTACCCGGTCCAGCACGGATTTCAATGCCAGCGGCTTGAGCGGTTTGAGCAGCAGGGGAAGCCCGGCCTCGTGCACGGCGCGGCGCACGCCCTCGCCCGGGTCGGCACTGAGGATGACCGCCGGCCGGGCACCGTGGTGCGCGGCAAGGCGGCCGTGCAGGGCCACGCCGGTGTCGTCGTCATCGAGGTGGTAATCGAACAGCCAGGCATCGGCGGGATCGTGCTCGATCGTCGCAAGCGCCCCGAACCCGTGCCCGGCGACGCTCACGCGGCAACCCCAGCCTTCCAGCACGCGTCGCAACGCCTCCATCGCCAACGGTTCGTTGTCGACGACCAGGACGTGCAGGCCCGGCAGGCTGGGTCGCTGCGGCAGCGACGCCAGCGCTTCGCGCACCTGCGCCGGCGCGACGGGCGCGGTGATGGCGAACATCGTGCCGCGCCCGGAGTCGCTGCGCAGGGTCAGCGGCGCGCGCAGCAGTTCGGCGATGCGGTCGGCGATGGCGAGGCCCAGTCCCAGGCCCTGGCCGGGCGCGTCGCCGCCGCGGCGGAACTCTTCGAAGATCAAATCCTGCTGCTCGTGGGCGATGCCCGGACCGGTGTCGTGCACTTCGATGCGCGCACCCGCACCGTCGCGACGCACGCCCAGCAGCACGCGGCCGCTGGCGGTGTAGCGCACCGCGTTGGCGAGGAAGTTCTGCAGCACGCGGCGCAGCAGGTGCGGGTCGGTATCGATCCACAGCGTGCTCGGCACATGGTGGAATGCCAGCCCGCGCTCGGCGGCGAGAGCGCGGAATTCCGACACCAGCGGCTCGAGAACTTCGGCCAAGGGCAGCGCACGCCGCTCCGGCACCAGGCCGCCGGCCTCCAGCCGCGACATGTCGAGCAGGCCAGTGAGCAGGCCGGTGGTGGAATCCAGCGCGCCGCGGATCTGCGCGAAGGTGTCCTGGGCCCCCGCATCGCGCGGCGCGTGGTGCTCACCGAGCTGCTGCGCCAGCGCCTCGGTGAACAGATGCGCGGCGTGCAGCGGCTGCAACAGGTCGTGGCCGATCGCGGCGAGAAAGCGGCTCTTGGCGTCGTTGGCGGTTTCCGCCTCGCGCTTGGCCTGCTCGAGCAGCGTGGTGCGCTCGCCGACGCGCTGCTCCAGGGTTTCGTTGGCCTGCAGCAGTTCGGTCTCGGCGCGGCGGAACGCGGTGACGTCGGTGAAGGTGGCAACGAAGCCGCCGCCCGGCATCGGGTTGCCACGGATTTCGATGACCTTGCCCTCGCCGATGCGGCCATCCGGGTGGTCATCGCCGTTGAAGAACACGCGCTCCGACAGGTGCGGTGAACCGGCACGCATGAACGCCAGCCGGCGCGCGAGCGCGTGCTGCAGGTTGCCCTTGTGCGCCATGCGCTGCAGCGCCCACGCCGACAGCTCCGCGATGGGAGTGCCCACGCGCAGCAGCGCATCGGGGAAGCCGAACAGTTCGGCATAACGGCGGTTCCATGCGACCAGGCGCAGCTGCGCATCGACCACGCTGATGCCCTGGCTCATGTTCTGCAGCGCGGCTTCGAGCACGCGCTGGTTGAAGCGGAAGTCCTGCGCGGCGGTATCGACGATCGCGGCGACGGTGTCGAGGTCGTGGCCGTTGCCGCCTTCGCGCCGCGCGGCATCGAGCAATACCCGCGCCGAAGCCGAGCCCAGCACGGCGGCGAGTTCGCGTTCCATCGCGGCTTCCACCTCGTGCGGCACTGCGCCGGTGGCGGGCGCAGATACCAATAGCTCGGCGACGCGTTCGCGCGCCAGGAAGCGGCGGCCCGCCGTGCGCAGGGTGGCGGCATCGAGGCCGCGCGATTCGCGCCGCGCGGGCGTGGTGCGCCAAACAGCGACGAGGGCGGTGGTGAGCGTGCCGACGAACAGGCTGGCGCCCACGGCGCGGCCGAGGCGGCTCCAGCCGGTCAGGCCGAACAGCGCATCCGGCGCCAGCCATTGCGCGTCGAACGGGCCCGCGCCAACCCACGCCGGCGTCTGTCCGTGCGAAGTGGCCAGCACCGGCAACAGCAGGCACCACGCCCACACCGCGAAGCCTGCAACTATCCCCGCGATCGCCGCGCGCGGTGGCGTGTGCGGCCGCCACACCGCGAAGGCCAGCGCCGGCGCCAGCGTCGCCAGGGCGGAGAAGCTCACCGCACCGACGTCGGCCAGCGCCGCGTTGCCGGCGACGATGCGGCCGTACATCCACGCCAGCAGCATGATCGCGACGATGCCCGCGCGGCGCAGCAGCAGCACCGTCCCGCGCAGGTCGCCGCGGTCGCCACGGGTCCACGGCGTGCGCTTCCACGAGCGCCGCAGCAGCCCGGGCGCGAGCCAGTGGTTGCCGATCATCAGGCTCAGCGTGAGCGTGCTGACCACGACCATGCCGATCGCGGCACTCATGCCGCCGAGGAACGCGAACAGGCCGAGGCCCGCACGGCCCTGCGACAGCGGCAACGCGAGCACGTACATGTCCGAGCTCACGCCGCTGCCCAGCAACGCCTGGCCCGCGCGCGCCAGCGGCAGCACCGGCAGCGCGATCAGCACCAGGTAGAGCGGGAACAGCCAGCGCGCGGTGCGCACATCGCGTTCGTCGCGGCACTCGACCACGGCGATGTGGAACTGATGCGGCAGGATGAACATCGCGAACGCGCCGAGCAGCACCAGCGGCATGAAGCCGCCGCTGCTGGTCGGCGCCGGTACCGGCGCGGCGGCGGCGGGCAGTTCGCCCAGCCCCCACCAGACGAACACGCCCAGCGCCAGCATCGCGCCGAGCTTGAGCAACGATTCGAACGCCATCGCCAGCACCAGGCCGCGGTTGTGCTCGGCCGCGCTGACCCGGCGCGTGCCGAACAGCATCGCGAACAGCGCCATGGCCAGCGCCACGTACAGGGCGATGTCCTGCCACACCGGGAGGGCCCCGCCGTTGCCGCCGCGCCCGGTCAGCACCGCGAAGCTCATCGCCATCGCCTTGAGTTGCAGCGCGATGTACGGCACCAGCCCGAGCACGGCGACCAGCGTCACCGTCGCCGCCAGCCAGGTGTCCTTGCCCAGGCGCGTGGCGATGAGGTCGGCGATGGACGTGGCGTTGGTCTCGCGGGCCAGCTGCACCAGCCGCACCATCAGCGCCGCGGCGAGGGCGTACAGCAGGATCGCGCCGAGGAAGGTAGGCGGCAGCGGCCAGCCGTACCGCGCCGCCTGCGTCACCGTGCCGTAGAAGGTCCACGAGGTGCAGTGCACCGCCAGAGACAGCGCGTACACATGGTTCCAGCGCGCGGCGAAGGCCTGCGGATGACGTTCGCCGTAGACGCCCGCCGCGAACAGCAGGCCAAGCCACAGCAGTGCGGCGAGGACGATCAGCCCCGCGCTCAGCATCGCGAAGCCAGGGTGGAGTCAGCGGCGGTGGACGAAGCGGTCACGCGGCGAGGATAGCGTGGCGGTCGCGCGGCGCGGTGGCCGCGACCTCGCGCGCGGTGATCCAAAAAGAAGCGCGCCGACGGAATCGCATCCGCCGCCGCGCAGGCCCGCCAGGGAGAGCAGTGGTCAGAAGTCGTAACGCGCGGTCAGCGTGTACTGGCGCGGCGCCCCGTAGAAGCCGGTGTACACACCGAGCGCCTGGTTGAGGTTGTAGCCGGTGGTGCGGTACTCCTCGTCGGCCAGGTTGCTGCCCTGCAGGGAGAACGACCAGGCATCGTTGAGCGTCCAGATGACGCCCGCATTGATCAGGCCATAGGCGTCCTGGGTGATCGGCGGCCGTCCGAACGGGGCGATCGGCGGGGTGACCGTGCGGATGATCTCGGTGGTCGCCGTCACTTCGGTCTGGTAGCTGTAGCCGATGCGCGCGGACAGGTTGCCGCCGTTGGCAAGACCGGTGCGCCACTCGACGTTCAGCGCACCGGAGAAATCCGGGGCGTTGGTGAATTCCTGCTCCTCGGCGATGTTGATGGTGGCTTGTGTCAGCGGATCGAAGAACGCGAACTCGTCGTACTTCGCATCGAGCCAGGCCAGGTTGCCGACGACGCGCCAGTGCTCGTTCGGCATCCACTGGTACTCGGCCTCGAAACCGTTGATCGTGCCTTCGCCGGCATTGGTGAAGTCGCCGAAGAAGCCGCCGGTCGGCAGCGCGGTGAACACCGACAGCTGGATGTCCTTGTACTTGTTGTGGAATGCGGCCAGGTTGAGGAACAGCGTCGAATCGAGGAAGGCCATCTTGCTGCCGATCTCGAAGCTGTCCACGACTTCGTCATCGAACGGCTCGGCCGAGCGCGGCACGGTCGTCGCCTGCGCACGGATGTTGAAACCGCCCGACTTGAAGCCGCGCGACGCTGAACCGTACACCATGATGTCCGGGGTCACCTCATAGTCCAGCGAGACCTTCGGCGAGGTGTTCTTGAAGTTGATGGTCTTGTCGAAGTGCGCGGCGGCGGGATCGTCGGTGGGATTGGCCGGGGTGCAATCGCGCTGGGTCGCGAACGTGGCGCTGGTGTAGCAGCGGTTGAGCACCTGGGCGCGCTTGTCCTCGTCGGTGTAGCGCGCACCGACGTCGAGCGAGAGCCTCTCGGTCAGGTCGAAGGTCCAGTCGGCATAGAACGCGACGCTTTCGGTGCGCACGATGCCCTGGGTATCGCCGAAGGACAGGTTGAAGAAGTTGTTGAGGACCTGCCCGCCGGCATCGCCGTTGAAGGCGTAGATCCCCATCACGCCGCGGGCGCGGCCGCCGGCGTCGTAGTTGGCCTGGACTTCGTGGCTGACCTGCTGGTCGCTGTAGAACGCCTTGACGTCGGCGATTTTGGCCTGGGTGGTGTCGAAGTCGATGTTGGTCTCGGTGTCGGACTCGCGCTTGGCCAGTACGTACTTGAACGACCAGTCCTCGTTGGCGCGCCAGTTCACCGTCATCGATGCACCCTTCATCTCGGTGTCGTTGACGTTGGGCATGCCGTTGCGCACGTCGTAGCGCGAGTCCAGCGGCAACACGCCCGGCACGAAGCGGTTCGCTTCCAGCATCTTTGCGCCGCGCACGCCGGACTGGTCGTCCATCCAGTCGAAACCGAACTGCACGTCGAAATTGTCGCCGGCGTAGGCGCCGAGCTGGCCGCGCAGGGCGAGGATTTCCTTGTCGCTCACATCCTGGTGGGTGACGATGTTCTCGCCGAAGCCGTCGCGGTTGAGGCTGGCCACGGCGATGCGGCCGCGCAGGCCGCTGTCGGCGCCGCCGATCGGACCGCCGACGGCGGCCTTGACGTCGAGTTCGTTGTAATTGCCCACGGTGATCGAGGCATTGCCGTCGAAGGCGCGCGGCAGCCCGCGCGAGAGGTACTTGATCGCGCCGCCGATGGTGTTCTTGCCGTACAGCGTGCCCTGCGGGCCGCGCAGCACTTCGACGCGGTCGACGTCGAACACGTCGAGCAGCGCGCCCTGCGGACGCGCGATGTAGACGTCGTCCAGGTAGATGCCCACGCCCGGATCCACGCCCCACAGCGGATCGGACTGGCCGATGCCGCGGATATAGGCGGTGACGGTGCTGCTGGAACCGCGCGCGGCGTAGATGGTCAGGTTGGGCACCAGCGCATCGAGGTCGGAGAGGTCCTCGACGTTGAGTTTGTCGAGCGCGTCGGCGGTGAAGGCGGTGACGGCGACCGGCACCTCCTGCAGCGTTTCCTCACGCTTGCGCGCGGTGACGGTGACGGCGCCCAGGTTGGTCGCCTTGTTTGCCTGCGTCGCTGCCTCGGAAGGAGCCGTGTCCTGCGCCCACGCCACCGGCGAGGCGAGTGCCGACACCAGCACCGAACCGATCGCCAGACTCAAATACTTGCGCTTCATCGCGTCCCTCCTGCGGGTACGAAGTCATTGCGGCGGACCCCTGCCACCGTTTCCGCAAGGCTAGGGCCGGGCGCACGGGGGCGGCATCGTACCTTCGGACAATGGGCCGACCGCGGCGCGGTCACGACACTCGCGGCCTAGTGGAGCGCGTCGGCTGCGGCGCGCGTGGAGTCGTGGATGTCCTTCCTGATCGTCTTGGCCGCGCTGTGTTTCCTGATGGTGGTGGCCTACCGCGGCCACAGCGTGATCCTGTTCGCGCCGGTGGCGGCGATGGGCGCGGTGCTGCTCACCGATCCGACGCTGATGGCGCCGATGTTCACCGGCCTGTTCATGGACAAGATGGTCGGCTTCCTCAAGTTGTACTTCCCGGTGTTCGTGCTCGGTGCGCTGTTCGGCAAGCTGATCGAGCTGTCGGGTTTCTCGCGCTCGATCGTGACCTCCACCCTGCGCGTGTTCGGCGCCAGCCGCGCGATGCTGTCGATCGTCGCGGTGTGCGCGCTGCTGACTTACGGCGGCGTGTCGCTGTTCGTGGTGGTGTTCGCGGTATATCCGTTCGCGGCGGAACTGTTCCGCCAGGGCAATATCCCCAAGCGCCTGATCCCCGGCACCATCGCGCTGGGTGCGTTCACCTTCACCATGGATGCACTGCCGGGCACGCCGCAGATCCAGAACATCATCCCGACTTCGTTCTTCGGCACCGATTCATGGGCGGCGCCGCTGCTGGGCGTGACCGGTGCGGTGTTCATCCTCGTCGTCGGCCTGTCGTACCTGGAATGGCGCCGCCGTGTCGCGTTCAAGCGCGGCGAGGGTTACGGCGATCCGGCCACGCTGGTGAACGAACCCGCGGTTTTCGCCGGCACCGCACTCGCCCATCCCTTCGTCGCGATCCTGCCGCTGGTGCTGGTGGGCGTCAGCAACAAGCTGTTCTCGGTGTTGATCCCGCATGGTTACGGCAGCAGCCACGCGTTCACCCCGGCGGTCATCGGCAATGCCGCGCCGGTGGTGCAGGAGATTTCCAAGGTGGCCGCGATCTGGGCGGTGCAGGGCGCGCTGCTGGTCGGCATCCTCACCGTGCTGGTGTTCGCGTGGCGGCTGGTGAAGGCGAGCTTCGCCGAAGGCAGCAAGAGCGCGATCGGCGGCGCCCTGCTCGCGTCGATGAACACCGCGTCCGAATACGGCTTCGGCGCGGTGATCGCCGCGCTGCCGGGCTTCGTGGTCGTCGCCGATGCACTCGCCGCGATCCCCAACCCGCTGGTCAACGAAGCGGTGACGGTCACGGCCCTCGCCGGCATCACCGGTTCCGCCTCGGGCGGCATGAGCATCGCGTTGGCGGCGATGGCCGACAGCTTCATCGCCAACGCGCAGGCGGCGGGCATTCCGATGGAAGTGCTGCACCGCGTGGCGGCGATGGCCTCGGGCGGCATGGACACGTTGCCGCACAACGGCGCGGTCATCACCCTGCTGGCCGTGACCGGCCTGACCCACCGCCAGTCCTACAAGGACGTCTTCGCGATCACCGTGATCAAGACCCTGGCGGTGTTCGTGGTGATAGCGACCTATTACGCGATGGCGTGAGCGCCGGCCGTGCGTGTGGGTCCGGTGCGCGTGGATCCGGTGCGCACCACGCCGGCATTAGCGCGCCGCGTTACTGGCCGTCCCACAGGTCCGGCAGCGGGCTGGTCACCCACCACGCCTTGCCTTCCTCGTCCCAGCGCCAGGTCTCGCGGTAGCGGACGACGCGCTCGGCCATGGTGTGGCGGTTGATCACGCCGATCTCGATGTCGCGCACGGAGGTGCCGGCCTCGAAGTCGGTGCTGGTGCCGATATCGCGGTACGAGGAGATCTGCACCTGCTTGTAGCGTTCCAGCTGCAGCGGCGTCACTTCGAGCTTCTCGCGCACCTTGGGATCGATCATGTTCATCGCGCCTTCGAAATCGCCCCAGCGGATCGCGCCCGACCACGCGTACTGCGACTTGTCGAGCTTGTCGCTCTGGGGCCCGAGGGTGGTGCAGGCCGCGAGGGCGAACAGGCACAGGACGAAGGCCGGCTTGCAGAGGGCTCGGAGCAGACGCGTCATGCGGGATTCCCCAGGGTGGATGCGCGCATCCTAGCGCGCCCCGACCGCGCCGCGAGTTAGTTCGGCGGCGAGGCAGCCCAACGCGCCGCAGCGCGGGCGGAAAGTTGGCGGCCTTCGCCTTCGGAAATCACTTCAGAATCGCGACATACCGCGCGGTGAAATCAGTGGCGATGCCCCCATCGGGCGGGAGCGTGCGTGCCACCAGACCAATACGCGCACGCCCACGGCTGCGCAGGGTGGCGATGAATTCATCGGGATCGGACTCCGCCGCGGGTTCGGCGCTGACATCGAGATCGGCGAACAGCGGCGCGAGGTAACGGATCTGGCTGTCGGCGACGAAGATGTCGGCATGCAGGCCCGCGCGTTCCACCAGCAGCGAGACGACGCCCCACGAGGCCAGCGTCATCATCGACGCGAGGCTGCCGCCGAAGGCGCAACCCTTGTCGTTGACGTGCACCGAAAGTGGCGCGTGCAACTGCAGGCGGCGGCCGTCGTAGCCGGCGATGGTCAGCTGCATCGATGCCACCGGCGGCATGGACTGGTAATAGAAGTGGAGCTGTGCGAGTTCGGCGCTGTGGGGCATGGGGGAGACGCGTGCTAGTAAGCTGCGCGCATGTCCCGGCGCAGCACCCCGTCATGGTATGTGATCTCGCTGCGTTCCCGCGGCGAGCACGCTGCACTGCGCCGCGCGGCCGCACGATACGGTGCCGGATTGATCGCGCTGTCGCCCTGGAAGCTGCAACTGCGCGATGACGCCGCCGCGCGCGCGGCCCTGCAAGCGGCACTGGCGGCACCCCACGTCATCTTCACCAGCCCGACGGCGGTGCGCGCGGCGCATGTGCTGCAACCCTTCAAGCCGCGGCGCGGGCAGCACTGGTGCGCGGTCGGCGCGGGCACGGCGGCGGCATTGCAGCGCGCCGGCGTCGACACCGTGCATGCGCCCACGCGCATGGACAGCGAAGGCCTGCTCGCCTTGCCGCCGCTGCAGGACGTGTCCGGCGCCGACGTGGGGCTCGTGACCGCCCCCGGCGGCCGCGGTGAGATCGCTCCGGCCCTGCAGGCGCGCGGCGCGCGCGTACTGCGTGCGGACGTGTATGCGCGGGTACCGGTTCCGCCTTCCGCGCGGGTGCTGCGGCAGCTGCGCGAGACGGATGCGCCGATGGTGCTGGCGCTCAGCAGCGGCGAGGCGTTGCAGCATGTCCTCGCCGCGCTTCCCGTCGATCTCGCCGCGAAACTGCGCGGCGCGCGCGTGGCCGCCGCCAGCGAACGCCTGCGCGCGTTGGCGCAGGAACTTGGCTTCGCCGACATCGTGGTCGCCCGCGGTCCGCGTCCGGCGGACCTGGCCGCCACGGCCGCGGCTGCGCTTCCGGTAGCATGAGACCCTGATCACGGATCCTGATCAGGAGCAGCGCCGCATCGTGGCCATGTCCCCCGAGCAACCTTCCGCGCCCCGCCGCAGCCGCATCGCGCTATGGCTGGTACTGCTGCTCCTGCTGGCCCTTGGCGGCTATGCGGGCTGGCACCAGTGGCGCGCGCGGGAACAGGCCGTCGTCAACAGCACGCAGCAGCAGGTCGATGCGCTGTCGGAACGACTCAACGCGATGCGCACGGA
This sequence comes from Agrilutibacter niabensis, assembly GCA_031457065.1. Taxonomy (GTDB): domain Bacteria; phylum Pseudomonadota; class Gammaproteobacteria; order Xanthomonadales; family Xanthomonadaceae; genus Agrilutibacter; species Agrilutibacter niabensis_A. The sequence continues at coordinate 790,286 of JAVDVW010000002.1, read as the reverse complement.
GCAGCGCGCGCAGGCACGCCGCCTGCAGCAGGCCGATTCGCTCAACCGCGTGCTGCGCGACGAACTCGACGGCATCACCCAGCGCGCTGCCCTGCTCGAAACCAGCGTCGAGCGGCTGGCCGACCCCGACCGCCACGGCGCGCAGGCGCTGCGCCTGGATGAAACCGAAATGCTGCTGACGATCGGCAGCCAGCGCCTGCAGATCGCCGGCGACCTCGATGGCGCGCGGCGCGCCTATGCCCTCGCCGCCGGGGTGCTCGATGGCATCGACGATCCTGCCTACCTCAGCCTGCGGCAGACGCTGCTGCAGGAGCGCACCGCGCTGGATGCGCTCGGCGCCGATCCGCGCGTGCGGGCGATCGCGCAGCTCGATGCCTACACCCAGACCGTCACCGCACCCGCCGGGCGTGAGGAGCGCGCCCGCGACGAGCGCGCGCCATGGTGGCAGCGCGCCTTCGGCAACCTGCTGCAGGTGCAACCGACCGACCGCGCCGTGGCGGTGCAGGCGGCCGACCGTGCGGCGGCGCTGGCCGGACTGCAACTGGAGATCTCGCTGGCGCGCGCCGCCGCCGAACGCCGCGACACCGCCGGCTATCGCGATGCCCTGCGCCGCGCCGACACCTGGCTGCAGCGCCTCGCCCCGGACTCCGCGGCGCGCACGCAGCAGCGGGCGCAGCTGCAGGCGCTGGCGGCGCTGCCTCTTTCACTTTCCGTACCCACGCTTGGCAGCACCCTGCAGCAGCTGCGACAGCTGCGTGCGCGCTAGCCGGTCGCGGTGTATCGCAACATCGTCGGCCAGACGATGAGCGTGCGGACAATGATCCGACTTCGCCCCCAGGTGCACGCGCCATGAACCTGTTCCGCAACCTGCTGTTCTGGATCGCTCTCGCCCTGCTCGGCGCGCTGGTCGCCCAGGTACTGGTGCGGGATCCCGGCTACGTGCTGATCCGCTACGGCGGAACCGACTACAGCACGACGCTGGCCGGGGCCTTGCTGATCGCCATCGCCGTGCTGCTGGGCGCGTGGCTGGCCTGGAAAGTGCTGAGCCTGCCCTTCGTCGCCTTCCGCCGGCATCGCAAGAAGCAGGCGCGGGCCCGCCTCACCGACGGCCTGCTCGCCGTCGAACAGGGCCACTGGGCGCGCGCGGAGAAATCGCTGCTGCAGGCGTCGCAGAACGAGGACGTCGCCGCGATCGCGCAGCTCGCCGCCGGCCGCGCCGCGCGCGAACGCGGCGACCTGGCCCAGGCCCGCCAGTACGTGGAACCGTTGCTCACCCGGCAGCCGGCCGTGCACGCCATCGCCGTGGCCGAACTCGCGCGGGCCGAAGGCCGCCCTGCCGATGCGCTCGCCGCCCTCGACGTGCCCGCTGCGCAACCGCTACCACCGCGTGGCGTGCTGCTGCGTGCGGAAACGCTGGCCGCAATGGGCCGCGCCGGTGAGGCCTATGGCCTGCTCGGCGCGCTGCGCCAGCAGCAGGTGCTCGGTCCGGAGCGCCTGGCCGCGCTGGAGGCGCAATGGGCCGAAGCAGGCCTGCGCGAAGCGGCCGATGCCAACGTGCTCGCCGATCGCTGGGAATCGCTACCCAAGCCGTTGAAGAGCGATGCCCGCACCGTCGCCGCCTACGCCGAACGCGCGGCGGCATTGCGCTGGGACGACGCGGCCGCGAAGAGCATCGAGTCCGCGCTCGACGCGAAGTGGGACGAATCGCTGGCCGCGCTCTATGGCCGCCTGCCCGTACCGCAGGACCGTGCCCGCCTGGATGCACGCCGCGCCATCGCCGAACGCTGGGCGCAGGCACGACCGACCAGTCCGGCCCTGCTGGTGAGCCTGGCCCGCATCGCCATGGCGCAAGGCCAATGGCCGCAGGCGGAAGGCTTCCTGCACCGCGCCCTGGCGCAGGGCGCGGGCTCGGAGGCGTGGGAGGAACTCGGCCACGGCTTCGCCGCGGCCGGCGACGAGAGCCGCGCGCGCCAGAGCTACGTCAACGCCTTGCGCGCCGCGCGCGGTGAAACCGTGAGCGAACTGCCCGGCCGCGACATGCGGCAGCGGATCTTCGACCAGGCCGCGGTCGAGGACCGCGACGAGCACGGCGTACCGCGGTTGCGCACTTGAACGGCAGCGCCCGCGAACCGCTCCCATCGAAGCGCTTCCATCGAAACGAAAAGGGCGCCGCTACGGCGCCCTTTCGTCATGGCGATGCGCTCCGGCGCGCGCTCAGCGCTCCAGGATCGCGACCACGCCCATACCGCCCGCGGTGCAGATGGACACCAGCGCACGGCCGCCGCCGCGCTCCTTCAGCTGCTTCGCCGCGGTGGCGACGATGCGCGCGCCGGTGGCGGCGAAGGGATGGCCCGCGGCGAGCGAGGAGCCGACCGGATTGATCTTCGCCGGGTCGATGCGACCGAGCGGGGCGTCGAGGCCCAAGCGCGCGCGGCAGTAGTCCTCGCTCTCCCAGGCACGCAGCGTGCACAGCACCTGCGCGGCGAAGGCCTCGTGGATCTCGTAGATGTCGAAGTCCTGCAGGGTCAGGCCGTTGCGCTTGAGCATTTCCGGCACCGCGATGGTCGGCGCCATGAGCAGGCCTTCGCCGTGGACGAAGTCGACCGCGGCCACGTGCGCATCGCGCAGGTAGCACAGCACTTCATGGCCGCGCGCGGCGGCCCACTCTTCCGAGGCGAGCAGGCACGCGGCGGCACCGTCGGTGAGCGGCGTGGAGTTGGCGGCAGTGAGCGTGCCGCGACCGGACGCCTTGTCGAACGCCGGCTTCAGCAATGCCAGCTTTTCCAGGGTGGAATCCGCACGCAGGATGTTGTCGCGCGCCACGCCGCGAAAACTGACGACGAGGTCATCGAAGAAGCCGCGCTCGTACGCCGCGGCCAGCTTCTTGTGCGACGACAGCGCCCACTCGTCCTGCGAGTCGCGCGCGATGTTCCATTCCTTGGCCATGTCCTCGCAGTGGTCGCCCATCGACTTGCCGGTGCGCGGCTCGGCGACGCCAGGGAAGTCGGGCTTGAGTTCGCGGAAATGGAAACCCTTGAACGCGCGCAGCTTGTCCTGCGTGGTCTTGGCCATCGCGGCATTGAGCAGGCGCCGGCGCAGGTGCCGGCCGTACACGATCGGCACGTCCGAGGTGGTATCGGAGCCACCACCGACGCCGACGTCGATCTGGCCGGTGGCGATCTTGTTGGCGATGGCGACGATGGTGTCGAGCGAGGTGCCGCAGGCGCGCTGCATGGTGATGCCCGGCGTCAGCGGCGACAGGCCGGAGGAGAGCGTGGCTTCGCGGCCGAGGTTCCAGTCGCTGGAATGCTTGATCACCGCGCCCATCGCGACTTCGCCCAGCTGCTGCCCGTGCAGGCCGAACTTCTCGACCAGCGCGCCGAGCGTGCGGACCGACATGCCGAGGTTGCCGACGTCCGCGTAGGCGGTGTTCTGGCGGCAAAACGGAATACGGACGCCGCCGAGCACGGCAACGGGACGGATGGATCGCATCGGGCACCTTCGGATGTGGGGGGACGCGGCCGCGCGGATCGCCGGAGCGGCCTGGTCGGAACGGCTAACTCAAAATCCGCACCGTCCGCCATACTCTTGCGGACGGTGACAGTGGCCGCGAGTGTAGCGCCGCCTTCGGGCGCGACCAACCGCATGGCCGTCATTTCCAGCCCGCCCCGCCGCCGCCCGACTTCGAGATCCCCCACTCCGCATGACCAGCGCCATCGACGACGCGTCCGCCCGCCGCGACCCCGCCCAGCCCGTGCACGTCCTCGGCGCGTTGGCGCTGGAGCTGCGCGGCGATGCGGCGGTGGCGCGGGAAGCGCTCGCCCAGACCGCCGCCGGCGAGCTGGGCGCCCTGATGGCCCGCGACCTGGCCACGTTCGCGCCCGAGGCGGCGCAGCTGCAGCTGGTCATGGTGGGCGCGCATTACGATCCGGTCGAACTGCTGCGCCCGGGCTGGGCCCTGCATCGCGAGCTCGACCAGCTGTCGGCCCGCGCACCGGGCGACGCAGCCGGTCGGATCATCGCGTTCGGTGCGCACGACGGACAGCTGCCCGGGGCGCTGGCGCCCTCGCCCGACCATGCCGGCGGCCCGCTGCGCCTGGTGCCCTTCATCCTCGGCGGCGCGGACGGCGTCGTCGCCCATGTAGGCGACCGTTTCGAACGCGAACTGATCGAGCGCGGCATGGCCGGCGCCGCCACCGCGCTTGCCGCGCAGGAGGCGTTCGGCATGCAGATCGAACACGCGCGCTACCTCACCGCACACGATCTCGCGGCGATGACCGCGTTGCAGTACGAGCACGCCGGCCTCGCGCCGTTGTGGCCGGTGCTGGAAACCGCCTTGCTCGACCCCGACGGCGAAGCCTGGCTGGACGCGCCGCCGGAGCCGCTGTTGCATTACGCCGACGGCGAGGCGCGCATCGCCCTGTTCGAACCGCGCGCGTGGAAGCAGCGCTATGCCCCCGGCGCGCCCTGCGATACGCCGGACGGGCGCGAGAAGCTGGAACGCCAGCACCAGCATTTCCAGGCGCGGCAGCGGCAGATCGCCGCGGTGCTGGGCGCGCACGGCGTTGCAGTGAACTTCGTGCATTGCACCGAGGACGAGGACCCGCGCGCGGCCTTGTAGCGCGTCCCGGCAACTCGACTGGCGCCGGTTACGGAATCAGCTGGATCACACCGCAGGCCACGCGCGCCCCGGCATTGCCGGCGGGTTGCGTGACGTAATCGTCGGGCATCGCATGCACGACGATCGCGCGCCCACCGATGTCGGTGTCGCCGCCACCCAGGCTCACGCCGAGCGCATGCACATCCACGCGCGCCACGCCGCGGGCGTCGGCGACGAAGTTGTCCATGTCGCCGCCATGGTGCGGTCCGCTGCCGACGCGGCCGTGCGGTTGCTGGGCGGGATTGAAATGGCCGCCGGCGCTGGTGGCGTCGGCCGCGCTGCAGTCGCCCTTCCCGTGGATGTGGATGGCATGCGTGCTGCCGGGCGCGAGGCCACCGATCTCGCCGGTGATGCGCACGCCGTCGTCGATCGGCGCCGCGCTGAGCTTGCCGCTGACCAGACTGCCGGAGGCAGGCATGAGCGTGATGGTGGCGCCCTTCGCCGTTGACACGGCGGGCCCGGTCGCGCGCGACGATGCCGAGGAGTCCGGCGACGACGGCGTGCTGGCGCAGGCCGCCAGGGCGAGCAGGGTGGCCGGGACTGCCACGCGGAAAACAAGCGCGGTTCGCATGCGGGATCTCCTGGGGTCGGGGTCGCCCGAATCTAGCCTAAAGCCGCTTCGCGCCGTGTGTGCGCCGGTCAGCGCCGCTTGCGCCCCGTGCCCAGCTTGCGCGTCAGGGTGTTGCGGCCCAGGCCCAGCCGGGCGGCGGCCTCGGCCCGGCGTCCGCCGGTGTGCTCCAGCGCCGCGTCCAGCAGGACGCGATCGAAGCGCTCGCGCGCCTGGGCGTGGATGTCCGCACGGCCGGCCGCGAGTTGCGCCCGCGCCCATTGCGCCAAGGCCGCATCCCACGCATCGGCCGCAGTGGCGTGGTCCACGATCGCGGTACTCGCCGGCAACGCAGATTCGACATCCGCCGCGCCGATGTTCTCGCCCGGCGCCAGGGCGGCCAGGCGCCAGCACAGGTTTTCCAGTTCGCGCACGTTGCCCGGCCAGTCGTAGGCAAGCAGGCGTTCGATCGCGGGCTTGCCCAGGCGCTTGGGCGGCATGTCGAAGCGGCGCGCCGCGGCGGCGAGGAAGCGCGTGGCGAGCAACGGCACGTCGTCGCGCCGTTCGCGCAGCGGCGGCAGGCGCAGGCGCACGACGTCGAGGCGGTGCAGCAGGTCGGCGCGGAAGCGGCCTTCGCCGACCAGCGCTTCCAGGTCCTGGTGCGTCGCCGCGATCACGCGCACGTCGACCCGGATCAGTTCGCGGCCACCGACGCGGAAGAATTCGCCTTCGGCGAGCACGCGCAGCAGGCGCGTCTGCAGCGGCAGCGGCATGTCGCCGATCTCGTCGAGGAACAAGGTGCCGCCATCGGCCTGCTCGAACCGGCCCGGGTGGCGGCGCGTGGCGCCAGTGAAAGCGCCGGCCTCATGGCCGAACAGTTCGCTCTCCAGCAACTCGGCCGGGATCGCGGCGGTGTTGAGCGCGACGAAGGGCTTGGCGGCGCGGGGCGACTCGCGGTGCAGGGCGCGCGCCACGAGTTCCTTGCCGGTCCCGGTTTCGCCGGTGATCAGCACCGACAGCGGCGCCTGGGCGAGTCGGCCGATGGCGCGGAACAGCGCGCGCATGGCCGCGGTGGTGCCGACCAGTTGCGGACCGTCCGCGCCCACGTCGTTGCCGTTGTCGGCCGGCACGTCGGCGGCCTTCCCCGCGGACGCCGCCGGTGCGCCGTTGCGCACGGGCAGGGCACGCGCGGCGAGCGCCACGGCGTCGTCGAGGTCGAACGGCTTGGACAGGAATTCGTGGGCGCCGCCGCGGAATGCGCCGGCGGTGCTGGCGATGTCGGTATAGGCACTCATCACGATCACCGGCAACTCGGGATGCGTGGCCTTGAGTTTTTCCAGCAGCACCAGGCCGTCGTCGCCGGGCATGCGCACGTCGGTAAACAGCAGGTCGGGCGCCAGGCGCGTGCGCAGCGCGGCGAGTGCGTCGGCCGCGTTCTCGAAGCCGTCGACGTCGTAGCCTTCGTCGCGCAACGCGGTGGCGAGGACGAACCGCACGCTGCGGTCGTCATCGACGATCCAGATGCGGGAGTCACGCGCCATGGGGGTTGCCCTCGTGGGTGTCACCTTCCAGGGCGATCGGCAGCAGCACGGTGAACACGGTGTGGCCCGGTCGCGAGCGGTACACCAGCGAACCACGGTGCTCGCGCGCGACCTGCTGCGCGAGCGCCAGGCCGAGGCCGCTGCCTTCCGCGCGGCCCGACACCAGCGGCAGGAACAGGCGCTCGGCCAGTTCCTCCGGCACGCCGCGGCCGTCGTCGCTGATTTCCAGGCGCAGCGCCAGCGCATGCGGTTCGTCGCCGATGCGTGCGGCGTGCTCGGCACGGGTGCGCAGGGTGACGTTGACCGCACCGGCTTCGATCGCGTTGCGCACCAGGTTCCACACCGCCTGGGTCAGGCGGTCAGCATCGCCGGTGAGTTCCGGCAGGCTGGGGTCGTAATCGCGGGTGAGCTTCACCGCCCAGCCGGCGTCGGCTTCGGCCAGGCGCAGCACGCGTTCGAGCACGGCATGGATGTTGAGCGGTTCGTGCGGGCGCGCCGGCGTCGGCGAGAGCAGGCGCTCGAGCAGGGCGGTGAGGCGCGCGACCTCGGCTTCGATCAGGGCGACCAGTTCGCGCGAATCGCGGTCGTCCTCGCTGCTGCTGGCGATGCGGCGCGCCAGCAGTTGCGCCGCCCCCTTCAGCCCCGCCAGCGGATTGCGCAGTTCGTGGGCGAGGCCCTTGAGTGCGGCCGACAACGCGGACGGCAGGGCGACCGCGGGATCCTCGCCCGGGAATTCCTCGACCGGGTGCGCCTCGACCAGCCACCCGGCTTCGGTGCGCGACAGGCTGACGTCGGCAAAACGCGGTTCGTCATGGCCGGGAAACGCCAGCGCCAGCCGGCGCAGGCGGGCGAAGTCGCGCGGTGTTTCGCCGGATTCGGCGAGCGCGCGCGCCAGCATCTCGCCATCCACTTCCAGGGCCGCCAACGGCACGCCCGGCAGGCGCCGACTGCTGACCCCGAGCCAGCGCGCCAGCGCCGGATTCGCTCCGAGAATCACGCCAGCCGCATCGGCCCAGGCCAACGGGGTCGTCAGGCTGTTGCTGTCGGGAGCCGGGGCCGTCATTGCACCATCTTAGTGCAAAGGCACATCCTCGCATCCGGGGGCAGGAGCTTCTGTCGGCTGGCTAATCGCATGCCCGCCTCAGTGCTCGTACGCCGCTTCACCGTGCGAGGAAATATCCAGGCCTTCGCGCTCGGCCTCTTCGGGTACGCGCAGGCCGACGGTGTACTTCACGACCAGGAAACTAACCAGCGCGACCACGCCCGACACCAGCACGGTCACGCCCACGCCCTGCAACTGGATCCATACCTGATGGACGATGTCGTAGTCGGGCGACGCGGTTTCGCTGACGTAATCCCATACCCCCGCGCCGCCGAGCGCCGGCGCCGCAAACACGCCGGTGAGCAATGCGCCGAGGATGCCGCCGAGGCCGTGCACGCCGAACACGTCGAGCGCATCGTCTGCACCCAGCAGTCGCTTCAACCCGCTCACGCCCCACAGGCACGCCACGCCGGCGAGCGCACCGATGACCAGCGCGCCGCACAGGCCGACGAAGCCTGCCGCGGGCGTGATCGCGACCAGTCCGGCCACCGCGCCCGAGGCCGCGCCGAGCATCGATGGCTTGCCCTTGCTAATCCACTCCAGTGCGGTCCAGCCCAGCACTGCCGCGGCGGTGGCGAGGAAGGTGTTGACGAAGGCCTGCGCGGCAATCGCGTTCGCTTCGAGCGCGGAACCGGCGTTGAAGCCGAACCAGCCCACCCACAGGATGGACGCGCCGACCATGGTCTGCGTCAGGTTGTGCGGCTTGATCGCCTCGCGGCCGTAGCCGATGCGCCTGCCGGTGAGGTAGGCACCCACCAGCCCCGCGGTGGCGGCATTGATGTGCACGACGGTGCCGCCGGCGAAATCCAGCGTGCCCTTCGCGAACAGGAAACCGGATCGCGCCAGTACGCCCGGCACGGCGGCGTTGCTGGTGAACGCATCCGGCCCGGGGAAGAACCACACCATGTGCGCCATCGGCGCATAGGCGAAGGTGAACCACAGCACGGTGAACACCAGCACGCCAGCGAACTTCACCCGTTCGGCGAAGGCGCCCACGATCAGGGCACAGGTGATGCAGGCGAATGCGCCCTGGAACACGAAGAACACGAGTTCCGGGATGTACACGCCCTTGCTGAACGTCGCCGCCAGCGCACTGGTGGTGAGTCCATTCGCGAACAACCGGCCACTGCCGCCGACGAACGTATTGCCCGGCGTGAACGCCAGCGAGTAGCCATACAGCACCCACAACACCGCCACCAGCGCGAACACCAGCAGGCACTGCATCAGCACCGACAGCACGTTCTTGCTGCGCACCAGCCCGCCGTAGAACAGCGCCAGGCCCGGCAGGGTCATGAAGATCACCAGCGCCGAGCACACCAGCAGCCAGGCGATGTCGCCCTTGTCGACTGCCGGTGGTGCAGCGTGCGCCGCCTGCTGGGCGAATGCGATCGCCGGAGCGGCGAGCACCAGCACGACGGCGATTGCGACACGACCGCCCCATCCCACGCGCTGCCGCCCGTCCGGCCTGCGGATGATCGCGGTGATCGGCTGCATCCCTCGGCTCCCATGGCTGTCGGTAAACGCTTGCGCGGCGATCGCCTCCAGGCCACATGCGCTCCCGCGGCCATGGCGGCATGGCGGTGGCATGCGGGTGACATGGCGAAGGTGGCGACGCGTTTCGCGTACTGCAGCCCGCAGGGATGGCCGCGGGTAGGCGTGGTGCGCGTTCGCAGGGACGGCCGCGAAGGCGGAGGTGATGCACTCGCTGCGAGGTGCGAGGTGGACTCAGTCGAGCCGATACATCCAGGCGTGCAGGGATCGCCGCACGCCGGAGTTGAAGCACGCGGCATGGGGAACGGCCATGCCGCGCTGTTCCCGGTGGAGCCGCCCCTCTCCGCCAGGAGAGGGGCGTTGACGCAAAGGAACCTGGAACCTTAGATCGTGTAGTACATCTGGTATTCGAGCGGGTGCGTCGCCGCGCGGAAGCGCGTGACTTCCTGCATCTTCAGCGCGATGTAGCTGTCGATGAAGTCGTCGGTGAACACGCCGCCGGCCTTGAGGAATTCGCGGTCCTTGTCGAGCGCTTCCAGCGCCTGGTCGAGCGAATGACACACGGTCGGGATGTTCTTCTCTTCTTCCGGCGGCAGGTCGTACAGGTCCTTGTCGCTCGGCGCGCCCGGGTCGATCTGGTTCTTGATGCCGTCGAGGCCGGCCATCATCAGCGCGGCGAAGATCAGGTAGCCGGAGTTCATCGGATCGGGGAAGCGGATCTCGATGCGGCGCGCCTTCGGGTTGGACACGTACGGAATGCGGCACGAAGCCGAACGGTTGCGCGCCGAATAGGCCAGCATCACCGGTGCTTCGTAACCCGGCACCAGGCGCTTGTAGCTGTTGGTGGTCGAGTTGGCGAACGCGTTGATCGCGCGGGCGTGCTTGAAGATGCCGCCGATGTACCACAGCGCCATCTGCGACAGGCCGCCGTAGCCGTCGCCGGAGAACAGGTTCTGGCCGCCCTTGGCGAGCGACTGGTGCACGTGCATGCCGCTGCCGTTGTCGCCGACCAGCGGCTTGGGCATGAACGTCGCGGTCTTGCCGTTGCGGTGGGCGACGTTCTTGATGATGTACTTCATCGTCAGCAGTTCATCGGCCTTCTGCACCAGGGTGTTGAACTTGGTGCCGATCTCGCACTGGCCGGCGTTGGCGACTTCGTGGTGGTGCACTTCGACTTCGATGCCGACCTGCTCCAGCGTCTTGCACATCTCGGCGCGGATGTCGTGCAGCGAGTCAAGCGGGGCGACCGGGAAGTAACCGCCCTTCACCATCGGCCGGTAGCCGGTGTTGCCGCCTTCGTATTCGCGCCCGGAATTCCACGCCGCCTCTTCCGAGTCGACATGGAAGAAGGTGTGGCCCATGTCATTGGCGAAACGGACGCTGTCGAAGATGAAGAACTCCGGTTCCGGACCGAAGAACGCGGTGTCGGCGACGCCGCTCGACTTGAGGTAGGACTCGGCACGCTTGGCGATGCCGCGCGGATCGCGCGTGTAGGCCTGCATGGTGGCGGGGTCGAGGATGTCGCAGGTCAGGACCAGGGTCGGATCGGCGGTGAACGGATCCAGGAACGCGGTGGAGGCGTCGGGCAGCAGGACCATGTCCGATTCGTTGATGCCCTTCCAGCCGGAGATCGAGGAACCGTCGAACATCTTGCCGTCTTCGAACAGGCTGGCCTCGACGATCGACTTGGGGAAGGTCACGTGGTGCTGCACGCCGCGCATGTCGGTGAAGCGCAGGTCGACGAATTCGACCTTGTGGTCCTTGATGAGTTTTTCGACGTGTTCGAGGGACATGCTGGGCTCCGGGGCTGGGATCGGTGGCGGTGGGCCAAGACGGCCCGTCGGCATCCTCCAACGCAAGCCGCGTGCCAAGCTTTCAGTTCGCGTAAGCATCTGATTTGCAGGGGTTTCAACCCGAGGCCAACTTCCCGTCCGCGCCAGTTTGGGGCGGAATATCCCGAGTCGCACCGGATTGGTGCGATCGCACCCGTCGGCTATGCTTGCGCGCCTTCGCCGGGCCGGCCGGGTGCGCCGCCTGGCACGACGACGCCCACTTCGAATCAGTCCATTGCCCATGTCCAACCTGTTCGCCGCCCTGCTGCTCGGGATCATCGAAGGCATCACCGAATTCCTGCCGATCTCCAGCACCGGCCACCTGCTGATCGCCGAGCGCTGGCTCGGGCACCGCAGCGACCTGTTCAACATCTCCATCCAGGCCGGCGCGATCCTCGCCGTGGTGGTGATCTACCGGCAGCGGCTGTGGGACCTGGCCACGGGCTTCTTCACCGAGCATGCAAGCCGCGACTACGCGGCCAAACTCGCCGTCGCCTTCGGGGTTACCGCGGTGCTCGGCCTTGCGATGAAGAAACTCGGCTTCCAGTTGCCCGAAACCGTCACGCCCGTCGCCTGGGCGCTGCTAATCGGCGCGGCGTGGATGGTCGCCGCGGAACACTTCGCCGCGCGTCGCGCATCGGTACTGGGCGAACGCGCGGCGATCACTTGGACGGTCGCGCTCCTGGTCGGCCTGGCGCAGGTGGTGGCCGGCATGTTTCCGGGCACCTCGCGCTCGGCCGCGACCATCTTCGTCGCCCTGCTGGCCGGTACCACCAGCCGCGCGGCGGCAACCGAATTCGCCTTCCTGGTCGGCATCCCGACCATGTTCGCCGCCACTGGCTACGAGCTGATGGAGGTGATCGGCACGGGTGAAGCCGCGCACGAGGACTGGCGCGCGCTCGCTGTCGCCTTCGTCGCCTCGGCGATCACCGCCTTCGTCGCGGTGAAGTGGCTGCTGCATTACATCCAGAACCACCGCTTCACGGCGTTCGCGGTGTATCGCGTCGTCCTCGGCGTGGCGTTGCTGCTGCTGGTGCCGGCCGGCCAGTAGTGCGTTCGAAATCTTCCAGGGGAAATTCACCATGACAGTCAGGAATCTTGTTGGCGCCTTGGGCCTCGCGATCGCGATGCTGGCATCCGCCCCGGCCAGTGCCGGCGTCTACAGCGATGACCTGGGCAAGTGCCTGGTCAGCGCCTCCTCGTCCGAGGAGAAGCAGCAACTCGTGCAATGGATCTTTTTCTCCATCTCCTTGAACCCGACCATCCAGCCGTACGCGAACATCACGCCGGCGCAGCGCGATGGCACCAACAAAGCGATGGCCAAGCTGTTCGAGAAGCTGCTTGGCGAGTCCTGCAGCAAGGAAGCGCAGCAGGCGCTCAAGTACGAAGGCAATGCCGCCTTTGCGGAATCGTTCAGGCTGCTTGGCCTGGTGGCCGGCCAGGAGATGTTCGCGTCACCGGACGTGACTGCCGGCTCGGCGGAATTCACCAAGCACCTCGATGTGGAAGGGCTGCAGAAGAAGCTTGGCCTCCCCGCCAGGTAAGGCACACTCGCTTTCGCCTGCACGCCCGAAGGCGGACAGCAGGGTCAGTCCTTGACCGCGGGACTGAGCGAATAGGTGCCGTAGATCGCGGCTTCGTCCAGCACGTGCCCCTGCATCGCCTGCAGGACGTCACTGGCGGTGAAGCGGTCGGGCACGTCCAGCTTCGCCACGTCCAGCGCGAACAGGCGGAAGAAGTAGCGGTGCAGGCGCAGGTCGTGCGGCGGCGGGAACGGGCCGTCGTAGCCACGCCAGTCGCCGCGCATGTCGGCGTCGTTGGCGAACCACCCGGTGTAGTCGTTCAGGCCCTGGCGGCTGCCCGCGGGTCCCTTGGGTGCAACCTTGCCGTGCGCGACCACGCCGTCGCTGCAGCTGCCGGCGGCGAGCGTGCGCACGTCCGCGGGCACATCGACCATCGCCCAGTGGGTGAAATCGGTGCGCGGCTGGTCGGCCGGGATCTGCGCCGGCGCAATGTCGGTCGGCACGTCCGGATCGATGCACAACAACGCGAACGATTGCGTCCCCGCTGGCACATCGTCCCAGGCCAGGTGCGGATTGCGGTTGGCCGCGAAACCGTAGCCGTCGGCCGTCGGCTGGCCGGCGGCGAATTCGGCGGGGACGCGCGCGCGGTGCGCAAAGCTGTCGCTGTGGATCTTCATGGTCTGCGCTCCCGAGTGGCGTGGAAAACAGTGCTTGAAGGCCACAGCGACCGCGTCGCGGCGCAGTCGCTGCGGACGGCGCTTTTCGACGCGCCGCGGTGATCAGTTTTGCGGATAGCCCAACCGTACCGCGACCGGCGTCAGCATGGCGAATGCCGCCGACAGCGGTTCGGCATACGCGCGCCAGTGGCCCGGAGCGAAATGGCGGATGCCCGCGCTCGGCATCGGCGCGAGGCTGATCTCCAGGGCCTCACCTACCGCCGTCGCCAGCGCGACCGGGTCGTACGCGATGTCGTCGAGCTTGAGCAGGCGGTGCGGGAACAGGTCACCCGCGTGCAGGTCGGCCACCTGCGCCAGCGAGTCCGCGAGCCAGCGCGCCGCGACTTCCGGCGAGGGCATAGCGAAGCGCTGCGGCGCGTCGAAGGCCAGCCATTCCAGCAGCATGTCGCGCGGGTCGCGCACGGCGATCATCAGCACCGCCTCGGGCAGGTGCGGGCGCAGTGCATGCAGCAACGCGTTGTCCCACAGCACCAGCCAGTCGAAGATCTGGCCATCGTGGATGCCACGGGCCGGCAGCCCGGCGCGCCATTCGTCGACGAGGGCCTTGCCATCGAGGCGGCCATCCAGCAGTTCGAACGGCGTGTCGTAGCGCTGCAGCGGATCGGTCGGCGGTTGCGAACTATAACGGTCGACCCGCACCGGTCCCCCGGTGAAATCGAAGTTCAGGGCGATGCAATCGACCAGCGAACCGGGCGCACCCCACAACAGCAGGACGCCGGGGGCCGAATCGGGCAGCGGCGCCAGCGGGGGCAGGTCGCCCAGGGTGGTGGTCAACGGCGGCAACGGCGCGCGCTGGTCGGCGGCGTCGGCACGCAGCGCCGCCCACGTGGCCGCGGCTTCCGCGGTTTCGCCGGCGGCATCGAGGCAGCGGCCCAGCAGCTGGCGCAGCAGCGGGCGGGCGTCGGCCGATTCGGTGCGCGCCAGCAGATCGCGAACGCGCGCTACCGCGGCGGCCGGGTTGTCCTTGAGCAGGCGATCGACGATGCGCAGTTCGGCCGGCGTATGCCCCGGCGCCAAGGCGACGATCTGGTACGCGATCTCATCGGCTTCCTCGGTCTCGCCGGCGTGGTCGTGGATCGTGGCGCGGGCCTGCAGCGGGAGGATGTAGTCGGGTCGGGCCTCGAGCCAGCGTTCCACCACCGCCAGCGCTTCCGGGCCGGCGAACGCCTCGAACAGCAGGCGCGCGCGCCACAGCTGGTCGTTTTCCGGGTAGTTCGCCAGGGCGGCATCGAGGGTGGTGCGCGCGTCCTCGGCGGCATTGCCGCGGCGCCACGCCTCCACCAGCGCCTGCAGGGTGCGCTGGTCGTGCGGCATGGCGGCGAACGCTGCCTTCAACGGCTCCAGCGCGCGCTCGGCGCGACCGGCTTCGAGTTCGAGTTCGCCCACCACGCGCTGTAGGCCCGGCGTGACACCGTCGCCCTGCAACAGCGCGGCGGCTTCGTCGGCGGCCTCGGCGGCACGGCCCTGGCGGCGCACCAGGTCGGCGATCAGGCCGCGCAGCGCGACCGAATCGGGCTGGTGCTCGAGCTGCTTGCGGAAGGCCTGCTCGGCGAATGCGTAGTGGCCCTTGGCGATGTAGGCGAAGCCGAGCGCATTGCGCACCGTGACGTCGTCCGGCGCGGTCTGCGCGGCCTGCGACAGGATCGCCAGCGCGCGGTCGGCATCGCCACGGCGCAGCATCACCATGCCTTCGATCGCGGCGACCAGCGGGTTCTCCGGCGCGATGCGCGCGGCGAGCTTGGCGGCGCGTTCGGCTTCGTCGAGGTCGCCGCGCGAGAGCGCCAGCTGGCCCTGGATGATGTAGGCGGGGAACTGGTTGGGATCGAGGCCCACGGCGCGGGCGAGGGCCGCCTGCGCGTCGTCGAGCTGGCGCGTATCGAGCAGCAGGCCGGCGCGTTCGACGTGCAGGCTGGCGTCGTCGGGCGCCAGCGCGAGCGCGGCGTCCACGGCGCCCAGCGCGGCCCCGCGATCGCCGCTCAGGTGCAGGGCGGCGCCCAGCAGGCGGTGGGCCATGGCGTCCTGCGGGTTGGCGGCAACGGCATCACGGGCGGCGGGCAGCGCCTCGGCGGCGGCGCCGCGGCGCAGCGCGTCGATCAGGGTCTCGTACATGGGTGTGCTTCAGTAGGAATTGCAGGGAGTCGGCGATTGTAAGCCGCGCGGCGGATGCGCGCGGGCCGACCGCTACCGCTCAGGCTGCTGCCGGTGCGGCCTGCAGCGGCTGGGCGGCGGTTGCCAGCCGTTCGGCGACCCAGCGTTCGGCGAATCCGTCCAGCCGTGCGTTCTCGAGGAAGCCGCAATGGCCTCCCCATGGCGCGATCTCCAGCCGGGCAGTGGGCGGCAGCTGGAGGTGGTGGAAGTCTTCTACCGGGATCACCGGGTCATCGGTGGCCATCAGGATGCTCACGGGCACCTGCAGGCCCGCCAGGCGGTTGCCGGCGATGGAATAGCCGTCGAAGTAGTTGTCGAGGGTGCCGAAGTCGGTGTGGCGTTCGACCAGCCATTGCGTCAGCGGGCGCATGCGCAGGCTCAGCACCTGGCTGTCGAAGGCATGCAGCTGCGGGAACAGCGCGCGCTTGCGCGCCAGCGAGCTGCGCCACTTGCGCTCGAAGTACCACATGTACACGCGCATCCCCTGCTCCATCGCCTCCATGGTGCGCGCCGGGTCGAGCACCGGGCACACCGCGGCGACGTGGGCGATGTCGAGCCCCGCGGCCGGCGCGCGCAGGGCCAGGCGCAGGGCGAAGTTGCCGCCGAGCGAGTGCCCGGCCACCACCAGCGGCCGGCGCGCGAAGCGCCGCGCGACATCGCAGGCCGCGCGCACGACTTCGTCGATGCGGTTGGAGTGGAACAGACCTTCGTTGAGGTGGTGGGTGTCGCCGTGGTCGCGGAAATTGAGGCGGAACACCTCGAAGCCGCGGTGCAGCAGCTGCGCCGCGGTCAGGCGCATGTAGCTCGAGTCGGCGCTGCCTTCCCAGCCGTGCAGCAGCAAGGCGAGGCCGCGTGCCGGCACGCCGGGGATGGCGCTGTGCACGCCCTGCAGGCGCACGCCATCACCGCCATCGATCAGGTGCACCGTGTCGACCGCGCCGCAGGCGCGCAGCGCGCGCTCGCCGTGCAGGCTCCGCAGCGCGCTGGTGCCCAGCAGCGACTGTACGTGTGCGTTGCGCAGCCAGGGCGATGGACGATAGTCGGCGACGGTCAGCATGGGCTGCGGCGGCGCGGCCGGCGCCACGGATTGGAGGGTGGCGGCCGCGCTGAAGTCCTGGAGCAGGTTGCGTTCTTTTGGATCGCCGCTGGTGCGCTCGGCGTCAAAGCCCGCCTCGAACCCTGCATCACGTCCCGTCACTTCAACCTTCCATCGCCGCGATGATGCGGCCGCGCGCCAGTTCGGCGATGCGCCGGCGGCCATCGGCTTCGCCCGGCGCGATCGGTTCGAGGAAATGCACCTCGGCCAGGCGCGCGGGTTCGCCGAGCAGGCGCACGAAGTTGTCGAAGAAATTTTCGCGCGGCTGGAAGGCGACCACGTGCTGCGCCGATCCTCCTTCTCCATAACGCAAAGCCACCGGCTGTACGGGCACGCCCGCCTCGACCGCCGCCAGGAAGATGCGCGCGTGGAATGGCCCGATCTCGCGGCCGCCGCGGGTGCCGCCCTCGGGAAACACGCCCACGCTGCGGCCATTGCGCAGGCGCGAGAGCATTTCGTGCAGCACGCCGCCCAGGGATTCGGTGCTGCCGCGGGCGTGGAAGATGGTTTCGCCGCGCTGCGCCAGCCAGCCCACTACCGGCCAGCTCTGGATCTCGCGCTTGGCGACGAAGCCCATCATGCGCTGGCTGTGCAGGGTCTCGATGTCGATCCAGCTGACATGGTTGGCGACGAACATGGTGGCGCCCGGCAGCGGCGTGCCGACCCGGCGCAGGCGGAAGCCGAACACGCGCATCAATCCCGCCGACCATGCGCGGATGGCGCGATGCTCCAGCGATTCGTTGCCCCAGCGCAATGCCGCGGTGACGGGCGTGGTCAGCAGCATCGTCAGCGGCAGGTGCACGACCAGGTGCCACACCAGCATCGGCACGCGATAGAGGTATCGGCAGGCGCGCGCCACTCGCGCCCCGGGCGCGAGGGCGCCGGAAGTGGGGGACGGCGCAGTCATGGCACGCACGATACCGGCCCCATGAAAGCAATGAAACCATCACGATCGCACTGCCGCGCCCGCGGCTGGGAAAATGAAGCGATCAGCACGAAGCACCGCAATGCAGCACCCGATACACACGTCGGCGTACGGACCGCTCCGTACTGCCGCTTCGATCAGCCGCGCCCCACCACCGCCAGCGTCAGTCGCGAGATGCACACCAGGCGCCCGGCTTCGTCCTCGATGCGGATTTCCCACACCTGGGTGCTGGCGCCGACATGCAGCGGTCGCGCCGTCCCGGTGACGAAGCCCTCGCGCACGCCGCGCAGGTGGTTGGCGTTGATCTCGATACCGACCACGCCCTTGCCTTCGGGAGCGCACAGGCCGCCGGCGGTGCTGCCCAGGGTCTCGGCCAGCAGCACCGAGGCGCCGCCGTGCAGCAGGCCATGGGGTTGGAGGGTGCGCGCATCGACCGGCATGGTGCCGCGTACGAAATCGGGGCCGAGCTCGGTGAACTTGATCCCCAGCGGGATCATGGCCGTGCCCTCGGACATGGCGTTGAGGTCGGCGAGGGTGGTGTCGCCGCGAAACAGCGGCCGGCTGGGACGGGGGGCGGGGTCGGTCATCGCCAGACGATACACGCTGTGGTGAGGCCGGCGGACGGTACTACCGGCCAGCGCGCAGGGAGAGGGAGAAGACCTGCGCGCCGGCCGGGACCGCGCCCACGGAGAGGGGACATCCTTGTCAGGTGCAGCCTTGTCAGGTGCTGCCATCGCGCGGGGGCGGCGCGATGGCACGGAAGTCAGGCACAACGGAACAGCGGGGCAAAGCCGTTGCTGGTGTAGCGGCGGTCGCGACCGTAGCCGCTGCTGTTGCCATAGCCGACGCCGAAATCACGGTCGCGGTGCACATGGCGAATGGGGGCGGCCTGCGCGGCGCCAAGGGCGGCCACGGCAACGGCGGCCAGGGTGTCGGGAGTGGGGCGGGTTTCGGTGGAAACGGTGTTCATGACGATCTCCTCGGGGCTGGGCGGGGCGGCGAGCACAGCCACCGGAGTGGGGTGCGCGTTACGCGCAGCGGAACAGGGGTTGGAAGGCACTACTGGAATAGCGACGGTTGCTGGCGTAGCCGCTGCTGTTGCCGTAGCCGACGCCGAAATCGCGTTCGCGGTGCAGGTGGCGGACCGGGGCGACCGGGGTGGCGGGGGCGGACTTGATGGAGTCGGCGCGGCGGGCTTCGAAGGTGCGGACGTTCATGGCGATTTCCTTGGGGGCGGGGGGTGTGTGGCTTGGTGTGTTGGTAAAGTACAACACCGCATCGATAATTCACCTGTGCCGGAAGTCACCCCACCGACGGCCTAGGGGTCACTTCCGACGGAACTCCCTGATTCAGATGCCTTTTCGGTCGGGAGCGTTGCTGTGACTGATGGCCTACTCCCCTATCCGGGGGACGACGGCACGCGGATTCAGGTCGATTCCGGGGCGGCCGGGGCCGGGTTCGGGGCCGAAATCAGGTCGCCCAGCTCGCGGACGGAGTGCGGATCGCCCGAATACGGGTGCGTCTGCGCCAGGAACCCGGGCTGCGACCGGACCCGCGCGAGCCAGGCGCATACCTGTGGATAGGCCTGCAGCGGAAACCCGGCCTCGTCCGCCCGGCTCGTGTAGGCGAACAACGCAATATCGGCGATGCCGTAACGGTCGCCCGCAATGAAATCGCGCGTCGCCAGTTCGTGCTCGAGGATCCCCAGCGCGTTGTGGCCGGCGCCGCGCTTGAGTTCGACCAGCGCCTGCGGCCGGCGCGGCAGCTTGCCCGTCAGGGTCCAGTGCCGCAGCGCGCCGATCTGGCTTTCCACGCGTTCCTGCTCGAAGCACAGCCATTGCCACACCTTGGCGCGGGCGAACCCGTCATCGGGCAGGTACGGCGTGCCCTGGGCGAGGAACATCAGGATCGCGTTCGATTCGGCGAGGCAGCGGCCGTCCTCCAGTTCGATCGCGGGCACGGTCCCGGTCGGGCTGATCGCACGGAAGTCGGCGCTCGCGCCTTCGCCCTCGAAGATGCTGATGTGACGCGTGCGGTATGGGCGCTGCAGGTGCGCGAGCAGCTGCCGCACCTTCCAGGCGTTCTGCGAAGGCAGGTAGTCGTAGAGCGTGAGCATGGGCGGACTCGTCGGCAGGAGGAGGCGCCAGTGTCCGCAGCCCGCGCGCGCGGCGATATCCGATTCCTGCGCCGGCGCGCGCGCGCACGTAAAATCGCGCCATGACCATGCAAGACCTGCCGCTGGGCCGCCACGTCGATTACCCGCGCGAATACGACGCCGCGCTGCTGTTCGCGATCCCGCGCGCGCTCGGCCGCGGCCACATCGGCATCGATGACAACAGGCTGCCCTTCGTCGGCAGCGACCGCTGGCATGCGTACGAACTGAGCTGGCTCGATGCGCAGGGCAAGCCGCGCGTGGCGACGGCGACGTTCGAGGTGCCCGCCGACTCCCCGCACCTGATCGAATCCAAGTCGCTCAAGCTCTACCTCAATTCGTTCAATGCAACGCGCCTGGACAGCGACGCGGTCGTCCGCGAACGCATCGCGCGCGACCTGTCGCACGCCGCGGGGGCCCCGGTCGCCGTCAACTTTGGCCTGCCTCCGATCGACGAGAGTGAAGCCGGCGAATCGATCGACGAACAGGCCGTCGCCATCGACCGCTACGGCCCGCCCGACGCCACCCTGCTCGCCGCCGATGCCAACGACGTCATCGAGGAAACCCTGAGCAGCGCGCTGCTCAAGTCCAACTGTCCGGTGACCGGCCAGCCGGACTGGGCACGCGTGGTGATCCGCTATCGTGGTCCGCGCCTGGATCGCGCCGCCCTGCTGCGCTACCTCGTCTCCTTCCGCGACCACGCCGAATTCCACGAGCAGTGCGTCGAACGCATCTTCACCGACCTGCTCGCACGCACGCGCCCGCAATCGCTGTCGGTGGAAGCGCGCTACACCCGCCGCGGCGGGCTCGACATCAATCCGTGGCGCGCCTCGGCGGACAGGCAACGGCCGCCCGTCGGCCGCGACAGCAGGCAGTAGGAAACCGGTTCAGGTTTTCCGTCTCCGCCATATTTCCTTAACAAGGAGCGTGCCACCGTTGCCCACGTCGACAAGACACAGGGGAGGAGCCCCTACATGAGCAACGAGAAGAAGCCCGACTTTTCCAACGTGCAAAGCGGCTCGGGCACCACCGAGCAGAGCAAGCCCGATTTCTCCAATGTGCAGTCCGGCGCGTCCTCGACCGAGCAGATCACCGGCGGCGGCGGCGGTACCGGCGGCGCGGGCGCAACCACGTACACGGTGGCCAAGGGCGACACGCTCTCGCACATCGCCAAGGCGCATTACGGCCAAGCCAGCAAGTGGCACGCGATCTTCGAAGCCAACCGCGACCAGCTCGACGATCCGGACAAGATCTTTCCCGGCCAGGTGCTCAAGCTCCCGGCGAGCGAAGGCTGACCTTCGCACCTCGTCTTCGCACCTCGCCGAGCCCACCGGTTTCGAAGCCTCGTTCGAACGCACGCCTGCCTCGACCTGTTTCGACTCCGCTCAGTTCGTCATTGCACAAGTCGTCATCGCACAAGGAACGCACGCATGAACAACCGCAACCGCATCTCCTCTGTCCTGCTGATCGCGCTGCTCGGCACCATCGCCCTGGTCGGCTGCAAGAAGAAGGAAGAACCCGCCCCGATGGCGACTACGCCGCCGCCGGCCACCACTCCGGCTCCGGCGCCGGCACCAATGCCCGCCCCGATGCCCGCCGGCGCATCGGTCAGCACGGTCGATCTCGGCAGCGCCGTGGGCGCCGACATGAAGGTGAGCGCGCCCAAGACCACCTTCGCGCCGAAGGACACCATCTATGTCTCGATCGGCACCAGCACCAGCGACCCCGCCGCCAGCGTGCCGAGCAAGCTGGGTGCGAAGTGGACCCACGTGGACAGCAACCAGACCGTCAGCGAGGACACCCGTGACGTCACCCTGACCGGCATGGGCAATACCGAATTCCACATCGCCAAGCCCGATGGCTGGCCGACCGGCAAGTACAAGGTCGACGTCATGCTCGACGGCAACGTCGTGCAGACGCGCGAGTTCGAGGTCAAGTAAGCACCGTCTCTCTCCGCCCCGCTGCTGGCGGGGCCCTGAAGTCCGGGCGCGACGCACATGTCGCGCCCATTTTTTTGTCCGCCCTCGCCGCGCTAGCGCTCCGGGAATTCGCCGTCGAGGTAATACCAGCGTCCATCTTCGCGCACGAAGCGGCTGATCTCGTGCAGGCGCACCGCGGCTGCGCCGCCCACCCGGTAACGCGCCACGAATTCGACGGTGGCGCGATCGGCGTCGAGCAACTGGTGCCGCTTGACCTCGAGCCCGAGCCATCGCGTCGCGCCGGCATCGCCGAAATCGAGCGCCTGCGGTCGCGTGGACGCATGCCAGGTCGCGAGCAGGTAGGCCGCGTCGCCGCGCACGTAGGCGCTGTAGCGCGAACGCATCAGCGCTTCGGCGCTCTGCGCCACGGCATCACCGCGATGCAGGGGCGCGCAGCATTGCGCATAGGCACGCGCGGACTGGCAGGGACACGCTTCGGTCGCGTTCATCGCCGCATTGTCGCGGCGAGGCGCGCCTGGCGTCATCCGTCCTGCGTGGCCACGTCCCATGCGCCAACGGGATCGCGCACCCGCGGCAACGCACATCGGGCCCGCATTGCCGGTGCCGGCGCGCCAGCGCGGCCACGAACGACTACCCTGTGCACCCCGCACCTCTCCCCCGCCGCCATGAAAGTCCCCAGCTACCTCGACGATGCGCAGATCGAACGCCTGTCCGACCTGCTTGACCAGCGCGCCGTGCCGTTCAAAGGCTTCAACCTGGAGGCGCTCGACGGTTACCTCTCGGCCCTGGCGGTGTCGCCTGAAGACGTACCCGTCGCCGAGTGGCAGCCCGCGGTGTGGGGCAAGCCGCCGCGCTGGGCCGACGAGGCCGAACGCGCGGAAGTCGAAGCGCTGCTGCTGGGCCACTGGAACATGGCCAGCCAGCGCGTGCGCTTCGACGACGACGACCTGCCCGAACACCTTGCCCCGCTGCTGTGGCTGCCGGAAGAAGCCGAGGCCGAGCATCCCGATGAACTCGATGTCGGCCGCGACTGGGCCTTCGGCTTCTTTCGCGGCGTCGAACTGCGCGAAGCCGCGTGGGAAAAGTGGCTGGACGAACACGACTGGATCGAGGAGATCTTCGCGCGCCTGGACCAGCTCGCCAGCGGCGAGGTGATCGGCGAGGATCCCGAGGCGCCGGGTGCGCCGGTCGGCTATCGCGAACGCCTGGAAGTGATCGCGTCGTTGCCGGGCATGCTCGCCGACCTGCACCACCACCGCATCGACGCGTTCACCCCGCGCGAACCGATCCGCAAGGACGCCACGCCGGACCGCAACGCGCTTTGCCCGTGCGGCAGCGGCAAGAAGTACAAGAAGTGCCACGGCGCCTGAGCTGAGCGCCTGCGCGCGGCGGAATCGCGATTACTTCCTCGCCACGTCCGCCGACTTCTTCTGCACGACCGGCTTCAACGGCAGCAGCAGCCCCGCTGAGTCCACCGCCGGCAGCAGTCCACGCCGGTCCGCGGTCGGGCTCTGGCCGGGACACTTGGCGTCGGGGAAGCCGAAGCGCGGCTCCAGAGCGCGCCCGCATTCGTCGAGCACCTCGAAGGCCTTGCCCGGTTCCAGGCATTCGCCTTCGAACGCACGCAGCCACGCGTCGCGGCGGCGCGCGAAATCCTCGCCACAACTGCGCGTGACGCGGATGCGGTCGAGGTCGTCCTGCACCGCGTTGCTGCCAGACAGGCCGTACTCGCGCAATTCGGCCTCGCTGAGCAGGCGCAGGCGGCGGTTGGCGACCGTCATCATCAGGTCGGCGATGCGCGCATCGGCGCCGTTGCGGGCGAGGTAATCACGCACCTGTCCGCTGACGTCCTTCAACTCCGCGCTGAGTTCGGCGCGCGACGTGGCCATCGACTGGTCGCGGAACAGCCGGTGCACGCCGACTTCACCGGCGATGGAACGCGTATCGCCACCGGCCAGGATCAGCACGCACGAGCTGTGGCAGTACGAACCTTCGCGCACCCAGATCGCCCAGCGCTGGTCCGCCATGCTGTCGCCGGCGCGGATCGCCTCCTCGACGTGGCCGCCGGAGGAACTGATGTCGAGGATGCGGACCGGGATCTCCATGCGGTCGGCGATCGCCGACAGGCGCTGCATCAGCGCGGTGAAGCCGGCGTCGATCTTGCCTTCATAGCGCACGCGCACTACGCCCTTGGGCTGGCACGGCGTGAGCGCGTCGACGACCGCGAAGAAGGTCAGCGCCCCCAGGGCCTCGCCATCGCCGAGCGCGGCGTAGTCGTAATCGCAGCTGATCCACGCCTGGCCGGCGTCGAGCTCGGCGGTGGGCCAGTAGGTGGTCTTCAGGTAATCGGCCGGCGCCATCTCGGTCACCGGCGCGGCGGAGACGTGCCGGGCGGGGCCGGCACTGGCGGCGTCCTCGGCGAGGGTGACCGGTGCCTGCACGGGCGCCTGTCGCTGGCAGGCAACAGCGGCCAGCCCCAGGGACAGCAACAAAAGACTTCTTGCCAGTAGACGTTTCAACATGAGCACATCACCAAACCTGCGATACCGAAGCTGCACCGCCAATGCCAGTACACCGCGCCGGCGCCCGCGCGGCAAGATGTTGTTGCGCCTTTGTGAAGGCGGAATTGTGAATCCGTGCAGTCAGTTTCCGGTCTGCGCATGAACATGCTTTGACCCCTGTCCAGATGAACGCGGGTATCCGCCGGACCCGGACGCAACGCTCCGTTCCGAAAGGCCGCACCGCTTTGCCCCGGCCTGCCTGAACCGCGACAATGGCGGGTCTGCCCGCCCGCGGTCCGCGCTGCCGGCCGGCCACGGCCACGCGCCGCCCCCTTTCGAACGACCGAGCCTGCGAGCCCCCTCATGTCCAATGCCCCGAAGATCCTCTACACCCTGACCGACGAAGCGCCGTTCCTGGCCACCGCGTCGCTGTTGCCGATCATCGAGGCCTACACCGCCCCCGCCGGGATCACGGTGGAAACGCGCGACATCTCGCTCGCGGGCCGCATCCTCTCGCACTTCCCCGATTTCCTCCGCGACGACCAGAAAGTCGCCGACGACCTGGCCGAACTCGGCCAGCTCGCGACCACGCCGGAAGCCAACATCATCAAGCTGCCCAACATCAGCGCTTCGGTGCCGCAGCTGCTGGCCGCGATCAAGGAGCTGCAGCAGCAGGGCTACGCGCTGCCGGACTATCCGGAAGAGCCGCGCGGTGAGCGCGACAACGAGATCAAGGCCCGCTACGACCGCACCAAGGGCAGCGCGGTGAACCCGGTCCTGCGCGAAGGCAATTCCGATCGCCGCGCACCGGCGTCGGTGAAGGCCTACGCGCGCAAGCATCCGCACAAGATGGGGGCCTGGAGCAGCGATTCGAAGTCGCACGTCGCGCACATGGATGCCGGCGACTTCTACGGCAGCGAGCAGTCGGCAGTGATCGCGCAGCCGACCACGCTGAAGATCGAAATGATCGGCAGCGACGGCCGCAGCCAGATGCTCAAGACCGGGCTCAAGGTGAAGGCCGGCGAAGTGGTCGACGCGTCGGTGATGAGCACGCAGGCGCTGGGCGAGTTCGTCGATGCGCAGATCGACGATGCCAGGGCGCAGGGCGTGCTGTTCTCGCTGCACCTGAAGGCGACGATGATGAAGGTCTCCGACCCGATCATGTTCGGCGTCGTGGTCAAGCGCTTCTACGACCAGGTGCTGAGCAAGCACGCCGCCGTGCTCGAACAGATCGGCTTCGACGCCAACAACGGCATCGGCGACCTGGCCGCACGCCTGCCTTCGCTGCCCGCCGATCAGCGCGCCGCGATCGAAGCCGAGCTTGCGGCCGTGTACGCCACGCGCCCGGGCCTGGCGATGGTCAATTCCGACAAGGGCATCACCAACCTGCACGTGCCCAGCGACGTGATCGTCGACGCCTCGATGCCGGCGATGATCCGCGACAGCGGCCGCATGTGGAACGCCGAAGGCAAGCTGCAGGACACCAAGGCGGTGATCCCGGACCGCTGCTACGCCGGCATCTATCAGGCCGTGATCGACGACTGCCGCGCGCACGGCGCGTTCGATCCGGCGACGATGGGCAGCGTGCCCAACGTCGGCCTGATGGCGCAGAAGGCCGAGGAATACGGCTCGCACGACAAGACCTTCCAGATCGCCGCCGACGGCACCGTGCGCGTCAGCGATGACGCCGGCCACGTGCTGATGGAACACGCGGTCAAGGCCGGCGACATCTGGCGCATGTGCCAGACCAAGGACGCGCCGATCCAGGACTGGGTCAAGCTCGCGGTCAACCGCGCGCGCCTGTCGCACACGCCGGCGGTGTTCTGGCTCGACAGCGCACGCGCGCATGACCGCAACGTCATCGCCAAGGTCGAGCAGTACCTCAAGGACCACGACACCAGCGGCCTCGACATCCGCATCTTGTCGCCGGTCGAAGCGATGAAGTTCTCGCTGACGCGCATCCGCCAGGGCCAGGACACGATCTCGTGCACCGGCAACGTGCTGCGCGACTACCTCACCGACCTGTTCCCGATCATGGAACTGGGCACCAGCGCCAAGATGCTGTCGATCGTGCCGCTGATGAACGGTGGCGGCCTGTTCGAAACCGGCGCCGGCGGCAGCGCGCCCAAGCACGTGCAGCAGTTCGTCGAGGAGGACTACCTGCGCTGGGATTCGCTGGGTGAATTCCTCGCCCTCGCCGCCTCGCTCGAACACCTCGCCGAGACCACCGGCAACGCGCGTGCGAAGGTGCTGGCCGACGCGCTCGACGCGGCCAACGCCAAGTTCCTCGACACCGACAAATCGCCTTCGCGCAAGGTCGGCGGCATCGACAACCGCGGCAGCCACTTCTACCTGGCGATGTACTGGGCGCAGGCGCTCGCCGCACAGAGCGACGATGCGGCGCTGCAGACGAAGTTCGCGCCGTTGGCGCAGGCGCTGACCGTGAACGAGGCCAAGATCGTCGCGGAGCTGATCGCAGTGCAGGGCAAGCCGGTCGACATCGGCGGTTACTACAAGCCGGACATGGCCAAGCTGTCGGTAGCGATGCGACCGAGCGCGACGCTCAACGCGGCGTTGGCGGCGTTGTAAGTCGTCACCGCTTCGGCGCAGGAAAGCAAAGCCCGGCCACTGCCGGGCTTTTTGCTTTTGCACGTGTATCGCCGCGGCGACCTCGACAGTTGCTGGGCGCCGGAGGCGGCGGTCCGATGGTGAATGTCAGTTGCCGCTTCCCTTTGCCGGGAGCACCGAGAAGCGCAGGCGATAGACGTATTCGAAAACGGGCTGTTCGTTGTGGCTGCAGCGCCCGTTGTTCACCAGCAACGGCTCGCCTTCGGCCACCGGGGTGAACGTGAAGTACTGCGGGTTGTAGAAGTGGCCGCTGCCAGGGAGCAGGGCGATGGTGAAGTGCTGGAGCGTCGATTCCGCGCCGAGCTGCTGGTTCGGGTTGCCGAAGGACACCGGCCTCGATGTTTCCACTGTGCATTCGAGCTTGTCGTCCGCCCCGGCGTTGCGGTAGTCGAACTCGAACCCGACCCAGGTGCACCGCGATGCGCGTCTCGTCTCCCTTCCGGGTCAGGGCTAGCGGACGTAAGGCAGTTCGGTGTTACGGTTGCGTTCGCGCTCGCGCTGCTCGAACAACCGGTTCGCCTTCTCCTCGGTCATCTCGTACTTCGGCGCCACGTGCGGCAACAGCAGGCGCAGCCATGCCTTGTCCACGCGGCGCGCCTCGGCCGGGCAGGCCTTGGCCCGTGCTGCGGGCAGGTCGCCGTCGGTGACGATGCCGAGGTAGCGCGATGGGTTGCTGCCGTAGACCAGGCATTGCAGGTTGAAGTAGCGCTGCTCGCCCAGCGCATGTTCGTCGGCGTATGCATCGAGGTTGTATTGCCCGGTGCTGCGCGCCAGGAACCAGTTCGACGCCATGCGCAGGTTGTCGCTGACCTGGCGCGAGGATTCGTTGATGCCGGCGAAGCGCTGCATCAGGGTGGTCGCGAGCTGGTCGACCGCGTCTTCCTCGCGGCCGGTGATCGGGATCTCGAGCATGTCGATCAAGGCGTGGCCGGTCTCGTGCAGCAGGATGAAGCGCAGGTTGGCGGCGAGGTATTTCTGGGCGTAATCGTCGCCCAGGTCCTGGTCCGCAGCGAGCTGCTGGCCGCGCTCGAGCAGCACCTTCATGGTTTCGTAGCACATCACCACTTCGGCGCGTTCGGGCGAATAGAACGCATTCGGCTCTCGGCATTCGGCCATCACGAACTTGATCGGGCGCGGCAGCATCAGCATGCCGTCGATGGCCTTGATCTCCGGCAGGTGGCGCAGCAGGTCGCCGTCGTGGGCGAGCTTGTAGAACGGCTCGAGCTCGGCCGTCTTCGGTGCCACGTACTCGTAGGCGAAGTGGACACCATCGGCCTTGCCTTCGGCATTGGCGACCTTCTTCATCACCGCCGGCTTGAGCGCGGCGAGTTCGTCGGCCATCGCCTTCTCCGCATCGGCGCGGCCTTGCGCGCGCGCGGCGGCGACGGCCTTCTCCTGCCGCTTCACCGACAGCAGCGAATAAAGAAAGGCACCGCTCACCAGGCCCAGGGCCACCGAGAGCAGGACGATCAATCTGAGTTTCATGCGCTTCCCCGAGGCGGACGTGGCGGGCGATGCGCTCGAATGCCACTCGGCCCCACGACGGGATCGTAGCGAGTCGGCCGTCACGGCGGAATACACGACCAGCTCCCGGTTCTGCCGCCCAGACGGCAGGAAGGGCGCCATCGGCGCCCTTCCGCGTTTCACCTGGCCGCGGCCGCGCGCGGGTCAGGCGGCCTGGTCGTACTGCCGCATCACCAGTTCGTCGCCGATGCGTTCGATCGCGTATGCGATCAACGCGGGCGCTGGTTGGGCGGTCTCGGCATCACGGCGCCGACCATAGCGCCGGGCAAAGGCCGGCGTGCGGTAGCTGCGGGGCTCCCAGCCCGACAGGGCCTGAAGCATGGTGTCGTTGAACAACTCGTTCTTGAACAGGTTCATCTCTGCGCTCCGTGGGGCCATTCCGACATGGAGCTGCCGTCCTGGCGCGGGCTGGTGAAGCGGGCGCAGCTTGCGCGGTGCAGATGACACCCGGGTTCACGCCGCCTTGCAGCGGCGTGAACCTCCTTCATTCAGCGGCAGCCACCGGCGGCACGGGCCTCGCTGGGCGCGGTCTGGCGCTGGCCGAAGCGGCGCTCGGACGCCGCGCGGTTGCCGAGTTCATCGGCGAATTCGTTGGCGGCAGTGGCGGCGCCGTAATGACGTGCGTCGATGAGCACCGGGGATGCCGGCTGGTCGTTGTCGATCAGGTAAAGCAGGCCTTTGAACAGGTTCATGGTCGTCTCCAGATTCAGTAAAGGTCGATCAATGCAGTTCGGTGGACGTGGGGCCCGTGCGCGGGCCGGAGCCCGTCTCGGCGACATCCTCCGCGCTGGCTTCGGGGGCCTCGTCGGTGAGGTCGCGGGCCAGCGCGACGTCGGCCACGGCACCCTCGAGGAACAGCAATCCGGTCCAGATGTTCATTTCCCACTCCCAGGCCGTTTGGGGCCTATCTCTTGAAGTGAGGTGTAATCTACGGACTTGCAGACCGCTGAAAAAGCGACGATTCTGCAAGCCAGCCTTGAAGGATATTCAACATGACTCGGCCTCCTTTGCACGCCCTGCAGGGTTTCGTGATCGCCGCCCGCGCCGGCAACCTGTCGCGCGCGGCCGAGGCGCTGCACCTCACCGTGAGTGCGCTCAGCCACCAGATCCGCGGCCTGGAAGAACGCATCGGCCAGCGTCTGTTCGTGCGCGTGGCGCGCGGCGTCGAACTCACTGCCGATGGCCAATGCCTGTTCGACCGGGTATCGCCGCATTTCGATGCGATCGAACAGGCGCTGCAGCCGTACCGCGCGCGCCGCGACGATGTGTTGACCATCACCCTGATGCCATCGTTCGCCTCGAGCTGGCTGGTGCCGCGATTGCCGCGCTTCCTCGCCGCGCATCCGCAGATCGAGATCAACCTGCAGTCGACGGCCAACAAGGTCGACTTCGAACGCCAGACCGACATCGACGCGGGCCTGCGCTACGGCCCCGGCACCTGGCCGGGATTGTGCGCAGTGCACCTGTTCGATGACTGGGTGGCGCCGACGGTGAGCCCGGAGCTGCTGCAACGGCTCGGGCATCCGACCCTGGAAACGCTCGGCGACTTCCCCTTGCTGGGCGCGCCGGGCGGACGCTGGAGCGACTGGTTCGAGCACTTCGGCGGCACCGCGCCCAAACGCTTCGTCGCCAACTTCGACGACTCCGAAACGCTGCACCGTGCCGCGGTGGAAGGCCTCGGCATCGCCCTCGGCCGCCTGACCCTGACGCGGCCGATGGTGGAGGCGGGGCGACTGGTCACCCTATTCGAGGAGCGGCTGCAGGCCGAGTTCTCGCACTACCTGGTGTTTCCCGAACGCTCCGAGCGCCATCGCGGCCTGCAGGCATTCCGCGACTGGCTGCTGCAGGAAGCGCAGGACTACGCGGCCTCGGCGGAATGCGTGCTTGCGCGCGCGAAGGGGAAAGAGCCGCGCAAGGCCGCGATCCCCAAGCCGGCGGCGCGCAAATCCAGCGCGGCTTGAGTGCGCCTGGCCTGTACGCGCCTGGCCTGTACGCGCTTGCCTGGAATCGGTGCGGACAAGGGATGAGATGGCGATCATCGCGTCCTTGGGGGTAGGCTGCGCCCACTTTCCGCATGGAGCTCCGCATGAAACGTCTATTGCTTGCCACCCTGCTTCCGCTTGCCTTCTCCGCCTGCGCCGGCGAAACGGTGCGCGACCCCGCCGGCGGTACCGACGGCCTGGATGCGAAGACCGCGCAGAAGGTCGAGGCGGCCGAAGACCAGATGCTGCAGCTCGCCGTGCAAGGCCAATGGCGCGATCCGAAGAACGTCGCCCGCGACGTGTACCGCCATCCGCTGGAGACGCTGCGCTTCTTCGGCGTGCGCCAGCATCAGACGCTCATCGAGATCACGCCGGGGGCCGGCTGGTATGCGGAGATCCTCTCGCCGCTGATCGGCAGCAACGGCCACTACATCGCCGCGGTGTGGGACGACGCGATTCCGGGCCAGCCCGGCTATCGCTATCGCCTCAACAAGGAGCTGCGCGAGAAGTTCGCGTCGAATGCCGACGTGTACCGCGACCCGGAAGTGCGCATGTTCGATCCCAAGGCGCCGGTGTTCGGCGCGCCTGGTTCCGCCGACGTCGTGGTGACCTTCCGCAATGCCCACAACTGGGTGGCGGACGGTAATGCGGATGCGTACTTCAAGGCTTTCTTCGACGTGCTCAAGCCGGGCGGCATCCTGGGCGTGGAGGATCATCGCGCCAAGCCAGGCACCGATCTGGAGACGATGAAGAAGTCGGGCTACCTCACCGAGAAGCTGGTGATCGACTACGCGACCAAGGCGGGCTTCGTGCTCGAGGCGAAGAGCGAGATCAACGCCAACCCGAAGGACACCACCGATCATCCCAATGGCGTGTGGACGCTGCCGCCGAGCAACAACCACGATGCCGCCGACGATGCCAAGTACAAGGCCATCGGTGAAAGCGATCGCATGACGCTGCGCTTCCGCAAAGCGCCCCGCGACTGAAGTGGGCTACGGTGCAGTTTGAGCCGCGGCGGCGGGTGATGGCGGTGACCTACCGCGCCTTTTAACGGCAAAAGCAAAGCTCCTCACCCGCCTTCGGCACCCTCTTCCCGTCGCAAGCCCGCACGCCATGCTCATCGCCTTCAACAAACCCTATGGCGTGCTGTGCCAGTTCACCGACAACAGCGCGCCGGCATCCGGCAAGCCGGCGCGGCGCACGTTGGCCGGATTCGACCTGCCGGCCGGCGTGTACGCCGCCGGCCGGCTCGACTTCGACAGCGAGGGGCTGCTCCTGCTGACCGATGACGGCGCGCTGGCGCACCGCCTGACCGATCCGAAGCACAAGCAGCCCAAGACCTACTGGGTGCAGGTCGAGGGCGATCCGAGCGCGGAGCAGGTGGACGCGTTGCGCCGGGGTGTCGAACTCAATGACGGCCGCACACGTCCCGCTCGGTGCCGGCGCATGGAGGCGCCCACGCTATGGCCGCGCGACCCGCCGGTGCGCTTCCGCAAGACCGTGCCCGATGCCTGGCTGGAACTGGGCATCGGCGAAGGCCGCAACCGGCAGGTTCGGCGCATGACCGCGGCGGTCGGGTTGCCGACGCTGCGGCTGGTGCGCGTGGCCATCGGCCCGCACCGGCTCGATGACCTCGCGCCGGGCGCCTGGCGGCGAATACACGCCCTTCACGGGGAGTGACGAATCTTTCCTGACTCGTTCATATAGCTGACTGCGCCGCCTCCGGGCGTTCTGCTACTTTCAAGGGCCGGTTCCATCGGCGCGTGAAGGCTCGGAGGCTTTCGCCATCCCATGAATCCCGTCGCCCAACACGGCCGCATCCTTGTCGTCGACGACCAGCCGGTCAACCTGCGCGTGGTTACCAGCCTGCTGGAACGGCAGGGCTACGAGGTTGTCGGAGCCGGCAATGGCGATGAAGCACTGGCGCGTTATCGCGAATCCGCGCCGGACTTGGTCCTGCTCGACATGATCATGCCCGGCATGGACGGGTTCGATGTGCTCAAGGCGCTGCAGACGCTGCCGCCGCCGGTGGCGCCGGTGGTGTTTGTCACCGCCGCGCAGGATCGCGACATGCTGCTGCGGGCGTTCGACGCGGGCGTGGTCGATTACGTGACCAAACCGTTCCTGCCCGAGGAACTGCTGGCGCGCGTGAATACCCACATGGGCCTGAAACTCGCGCGCGACCGCCTCGCGCGCGTCGCCTCCGAGCGGGAAGAACTGGTGAACCTGGTCGCGCACGACCTCAAGAATCCGCTGAGCAGCGTGCTGTTCGCGAGCGAACTGCTGCTCAGCGACAACTGCAAGCCCGAGCGCGTGCCGCATTACTTCACCCTGATCCGCGAAAGCGCGCAGGATGCGCTGGGTTACATCCGCGAATACCTGGAGTCGCGCGAGGGCGCGGCGGCGCCGCGTACCGACACCAGCGCGGGCCTCGCCGATGCGCTCGATTGGCTGCTGCGGCGTTACAGCATGCAACTGGAGGCGCGCGGCATCCGCGTGGTCACGGTGCCGCCGCCGCCGGGGGCGCGCGTGGCGATCGACGAACGCGTGCTGCGCCAGGTCGCCGAAAACCTCGTCTCCAACGCGCTCAAGTACGCGCCCGACTGCGAACTCACCCTGGCCGTGCGCACCGGCGCACCGGGCTACTGGCAGCTGATCGTCGCCGATCGCGGTCCCGGCATTCCGGCCGCGCAACAACGCCTGTTGTTCAAGCCGTTCACGCGACTGCAGGACGGCAACGACGGCATCTCGTCCGGCCTTGGCCTGGCGCTGGCCAAGCAGATCATTGCCAAGGCCGGCGGCCAGCTCTGGTACGAGACGCGCGAAGGCGGCGGCGCGAAGTTCGTGATCGAACTGCCGGAAGCGACCACGTGTATACCCGCGATGCCGGTCGCAGCGGGCAAATAAGCGACTGCCGGCCTTTGCCGGCGCGCTTCCCTCAAGCTGCTCCACTGCAATCCTGATCGCTGCGCGCGTTTCGCCGCCGGCTCAGGTATCCGCCGACCTCTCCGTGCTGGCGCGCGATGCGCGGCCACCCGCGCGCGTCGTCGTCCGCGTGCGTTTCGCGCCATTGCCGCGGCGCGCATCGACCCGCCGCGCGTTGCCTTCGATCGCCTCGCTTTCGCTATTGCCCTGCTCCGCGCGCTTGGCGCGCTGACGCGCCGCGAACCAGAGCACGCCTGCGCCCACGACAGCGGCCGCGACCAGCGCCGGATTGCGGCGGGCGAACTTGCCCGCCACGCGCGCGCCGGTCTTGAGCACGCCCAGCTTCGCGCCCGCTTCCAGGAGATGACCGGCCTTGGGCAGGGCCTGGCGGACGTTGTCGCCCATGGAGCCTGCCAGTTCCAGCGCACGCTCGGAAATCGATTCAATCCTGTTCATGGTGCCCGCCGCGTTCGAAAACAGACCATCAGTATCCGCGCCGATTCGTGGACTCGGCGTGAGCGGTTGCCGCAGGCGCGATCAGCGCCGATCATCGGCGGCAATCTCCTGCATTCGGCCCGCCATGATCCGCCTCCTGTCCCAAGTATTGAATGCCGGCGAACTCCAGGCCGTGCGCGAACTGCTGCCCCAGGTGGGATTCGGCGACGGACGCATCACCAACCAGTCGTCGCAGGTGAAACGCAACCTGCAGGCGTCGCAGGAGGACCCGGTCAACGCCCGCATCGCGCAACTGGCGCGCGATGCATTGGCCCGGCATCCCGACCTGCGCATCCACGCGATGCCGCGCACGATGGCGCGCGCCACGGTGGTGCGCTACGAGCCGGGCATGACCTACGGCTGGCACGTGGACGAGGCGCTGTTTCCGTCCACGCCGCCCATGCGCAGCGACTTGTCGTGCACGATCTTCCTCAACGATCCGACCGAATACGACGGCGGCGAACTCATGATCCAGCTCGGCGCGCAGGAACTGGCCTACAAGCTCAATGCCGGCGACGCGATCCTGTATCCGTCCACCACCATCCACCAGGTGGCACCGGTCACGCGCGGTGTGCGCATCGCCGCGATCACCTGGCTGCACAGCTGGATCGCGGACGCGAGCCAGCGCGAACTGCTCTCGCAGCTCGACGAAGCCCGCGCGATCGCGGTGCGCGGCGCCGCCCCGGGCGATCCGCGCCTGCAGGTGTTGCTGGAATCGCTGAAGACCAACCTGTTCCGGATGTGGGCCGACACCTGAGGGCCGTCGCGCTAGACGCGATGTCCTAGACGGCGATGTCCTGGAGCAACGCCTGCAGCTGCGGGTGCCGTCGCGCGTGGTCCACGACCCAGTCCGCGCCTTCCTGCACTTCGTCCGCATGGCGCTGCAGCGACAGCGCCAGATCGTGGGCGCGATCATCGCGGCCGTAGCCGTGGTCCTGCGCCTTGGCATAGCGATGCCAGGCAGGTGACGCCAGCGCGTCGGCGACGGCGGCCGGATCCAGGGCGAGGTGCGCGGCAACGGCATGCAGCTCCGCTTCCGGCTGCGCGAGCAGGCGTTCGAAGTCGACGCGCAACGCACGCCGTGGGTGTGCACGGGCGATGGCATCGAAGCGGATGCGTTCGGTCAGCCAGCCCATCGCGCACTGCTGCGGCAGCGACAGTGCATGCAGCAGCACGCCGTCGCCGAAGCCGCGCCGGTGCAGTTCGTGCAAGCGTTCGGTCGCCGCACTGGCGGTATCGCGCACCGAATCGGGCGACTTCAGCAGCGTGGCGAGATAGGGGCGCAACGGCATGTCGAGCAGCACCGCGCGCGCTGGCGGGCGCGCCTCCAGCAACGGCGCGATCAGGCCGTTGCAGCTGCTGGTGGCCTTGACCACGCTGCGGCCGTGGCCAGCGAACGGACGCGACCAGGCATCCCACAACGCGTGCAGCACGCGCGGCGCTTCGGCCGGCGACAGCCGCGATTCGGGCGTGTGCAACTGCGGCCAGGCTTCGGCCAGGGTCCGCAACGGCAGGGGCTCGCGCAGGCCCTGCACCTGTGGCCAGCTTTCGAGCAGGCGGCTGAGCAGGGTCGAGCCGCAGTGGCCGATGTGGAATATGGCGTCGGCGCAGGCCGCGTGCGCTGGGGCCTGCGTCAGCAACGCATCAAGCGGCACCCAGCCGCCATCGGCGCGTGCCGGCAGCGCGCGTTCGTCGAGGAACGCCGCGTCATGCCGTTGCGCCGGCGTCAGGCGTACCAGCAGCACGCGGCGCGCGACGAGGTCGAGCTTGAACGGCAGGAATTCGGGGTCGGTGAGCGGCGTCATTCGCGCAGTGTACGGCGCCGCCTCACCCCCACCGTCGCCCGCCATGTCCGCGCCGCCGCCGCGGCTGTGAGCGCTAGGCAGCCGACGCTCTTCTGATCCGAACGCGTAATGGATCAAGTCCCGCGTGGCTTCGCGCGGTGCGTTGCGGTCGCGCTCCATGGATCGTCGGGCCACGGATGCCGCGGATAGCGGCCCTTCATTTCCTTCTTCACTTCCGGATAGGTGCGGTCCCAGAAGCTGCGCAGGTCGCGGGTGATCTGCAGCGGCTTGCCGCCGGGCGAGAGCAGATGCAGCGTCAACGGCACACGGCCCTCGGCGATGCGTGGCGTATCCGGCAGCCCGAACAGTTCCTGCAGCTTCACCGCGAGCACCGGCGCTTCCGGCGTGCCTTCACCGTCGGCGCCGTTGGCGTCGAAGCCGTACTCGATGCGCCGCTCCAGCCCGGATGGCACGACGATCCGCGTCGGCGCGAGCGCATCGATCTTCTGCCGCAGCGCCCACTCGACACCCGACTTCAGCGCCTCGCCCAGGGCCTGTTCGTCGAGGGCGTCGAGGCGGGTCTTGCCGCTCAATGCCGGTTTGAGCCAGGCATCGAGCGTCGCCAGCAACGCGGCATCGGAGAGGTCGGGCAGCGTGTCGGCGAGCTCCGGCATCCACGCCCGCACGCAGCGCACGCGCGCACGCCACTGCTGCAATGCTTCGGTCCACGGCAACGCCGCCAGGCCGAGCTGGCGCACCGCATCGACCAGCGCGTCGGCATAGCGCGACGGGTCCGGCTTCGCCAGCGATTTGCTTTCGAGGACGATGCGGTCGAAACGGGTTTCTCGCACGGCCGCTATCCCGCGCACGTTCGCATCCCAGACCACGCGATCCTCGCGGGTGAAACGCTGCGGGAAATCGCGGCGCAACCGCCCCTCGTCCAATGGCGCCGCGCGCAGCACGCGCGCGTCGCGCGCCTCGTCGCGCAGTTCGCTGATGACGATCCACGGCTCGCCGTACAACATGCTGTCGTCGAACAGCCTGGCGCTGCGACCATTGGCGAGCTGGTAGCGGTAGGGGTCGGACGGGTGCTGCCTGGCGATGCGATCGGGGTACGCGTGCAACAGCACGTCGCCGATCGCGTGTGGGGGCAGGTCTGCCTGCGGCGGGACGTCGACGCGGAGGCGGCGGCGCCACTGCTTCGCCGCCTGGTCGAGCGCGACCAGCGCCGAACGCGACGCATCGGCCGTCACGCGCCCGTGGCGAAATGCGGCGAGCGCCTGCCAACGTTCGGCCAGCGCATCGCTGCGGCCGCCTCCGCTGCGTGCCAGCAGCGGATCGCGCGCTTCGATCAGCGCGGCCAGGTCGCAGGCCAGGGCGCGTTCGTTCGTTTCCGCCGGCGCCAGCAGCATCGCGGCCAGGCGCGGATGCGTGCCGAGCGTGAGCATGCGCCGGCCCAGGGGCGTGATCGCATCGCGATCGAGCGCACCCAGGCGATGCAGCAGTTCGCGCGCGGCCGCCAATGCCCCCGCGGGTGGCGCATCGACAAAACGCAGCCCGGCATCGCCCCATGCGGCGAGCTCCAGCGCCAGGCCAGCCAGTTCGACGTGGGCGATCTCCGCGCGGCGTTGCGCCTCCAGGCGCTGCGATTCGGGCCACAGCCGGTACGCGAAGCCCTCGGCGACGCGACCGGCACGGCCGGCGCGCTGGTCGGCGGAGGCCTGCGCGATGTTGACGACGTCCAGGCGGGCGAAGCCGCTGTTGGGGTCGTAGCGCGGCTCGCGCGCGAGGCCGCTGTCGATCACCACGCGCACACCCGGCAGGGTCACGCTGGATTCGGCGACGTTGGTCGCGAGCACGACGCGGCGATGGCCGTCGGGATCCGGCTGCAGCACGCGCGACTGCCGCTCCACCGGCAACTCGCCGTGCAGCTGCAGCACGTCCGCGCGGCGCGCGGCGTCGCCGGCGGCGAGTGCGGCGTCGGTGCGCGCGATCTCGCGCTGCCCCGGCAGGAACGCGAGCACGTCGCCAGGGTGCGTGGCCAGCGCGTGTTCGATCGCGCGCCTGACGTGGTGTTCGAGCTTTTCCTCG
The DNA here is from genome assembly GCA_031457065.1 of Agrilutibacter niabensis. Lineage (GTDB taxonomy): Bacteria > Pseudomonadota > Gammaproteobacteria > Xanthomonadales > Xanthomonadaceae > Agrilutibacter > Agrilutibacter niabensis_A. Next base: position 752,662 of record JAVDVW010000002.1, on the reverse strand, counting down.
CGCCGGGCGGCGAAGTGCGCAACCGTTACCGGGTAGCTGCGCCCGGCGCTGCTCAGCCGTGGCGCATCGAGGAAAGCGGCCAGGCGCTCGCCGTCGAGCGTCGCCGACATCACCACGATGCGCAGGTCCTCGCGCAGCGCGGCCTGCACGTCGAGCGCAAGGGCGAGGCCCAGGTCGGCGGACAGGTGGCGTTCGTGGAATTCGTCGAACAGCAGCGCGCCGATGCCATCCAGGGTCGGATCGTCCTGGATCAGGCGGGTGAGGATGCCTTCTGTCACGACCTCGATCCGCGTCGCCGCCGACACGCGGTTCTCGAAGCGGATGCGGTAACCGACGGTGCCGCCGACGTCCTCGCCGCGCTGTTTCGCCATGAACTGCGCGGCCGCGCGTGCCGCCACCCGGCGCGGCTCGAGCATCACGATCTTCCTGCCTGCGAGCCACGGCGCGTCCAGCAGCGCAGGCGGTACCTGCGTGGTCTTGCCGGCGCCGGGCGGCGCCTCGAGCACCAGGCGCGGATGCGCCGCCAGCGATTCGCGGATACGCGGCAGCAGTTCGTCGATGGGGAAGGCGGCACGGCTCACCCGCACAGTCTAATCGGCACGCTCCGGTAAACTGCGCCGCGATAACCCTTGCGCGGAAGCACACTTCAACGCGCCGCAGCGCGCCGGAGCACCTCATACCGGCGAGCTGCGTGGAAGCACACCACCAGATGACCCCCATGCAACTGATCGACATCGGCGCGAATCTCACCCACGACTCCTTCGATCCCGACCGCGACGCGGTGCTGCAGCGTGCGCGCGACGCCGGCATCGTGCAGATGGTGGTCACGGGCGCCAGCCGCGAGCATTCCCCACAGGCGCTCAAGCTGGCCCAGCGCCATCCCGGCGAGTTGTTCGCCACCGCCGGCGTGCACCCGCACCACGCCAGCGAATACACCGCCGAGTGCGACGCGGAGATGCGCGCGCTGCACGCGCATGCCGAGGTGGTTGCGGTGGGCGAATGCGGGCTCGACTATTTCCGCGACTTCTCGCCGCGCCCGTCGCAGCGGCGCGCGTTCGAACTGCAGCTGCAGATCGCCGTGGAAACAAAGAAGCCGCTGTTCCTGCACCAGCGCGACGCGCACGCCGATTTCATGGCGATGATGCGCAACTTCGACGGCCGCCTCGGCCCGGCGGTGGTGCACTGCTTCACCGGCACGCGCGCGGAGCTGTTCGACTACCTCGACCAGGACTGGCACATCGGCATCACCGGCTGGCTGTGCGACGAGCGCCGTGGCCAGCACCTGCGCGAGCTGGTGCCGCATATCCCCGCCGACCGCCTGATGATCGAGACCGATTCCCCGTACCTGCTGCCGCGCACGGTGAAGCCGGCGCCGTCGCATCGGCGCAACGAGCCCTTCTATCTCGCCCACATCGTCGAGGAGCTGGCGCGCGACCGCGGCGAAAGCATCGAGGTCACCGCGGCGAATGCCACTGCCGCTGCGCGCGCGTTCTTCCGCCTGCCGGCCCCGCCGGCGGTGTAGCCGACTCAGGTTCGCACCGGAAGCGCCGCCAGCGTCAGCGGCCGCCCGATGCGTGCATGGACGGCACGACCGCCACTCCGGAATCCGCGCGGGTAAACACCACCTGCACCTGGTCGGCACCGCGACGACAGGCGCGGCTGCCCGCGATGACCATGCGATGGTGCACATGCGCAACCGGGTCGAACACGCTGATGCCGTTGTGATGCGCGACCTCGCGCAGGGTCGGCCACGTCGCGTCCGCACAATCGACCGTCACCACCGCGTGGGGCTGGGTGGTTTCGACCGGCCCGAGCGTGCGCGGCTGCGATGGTGCGCGATCCTGCGGTGGTGCCGCAGCGGCCGCCAGCGGAAGGGCCAGGACCAGAGTAAGCATTGCCATTGCGCTGTTCATTGTCTTCTCCCGGACGAACGCCGTCCGCCGAGCGGCACGGCGGTGCGCACGAATTGGTTGCCACTGATGCCGCTGGCTCAGCCCACGTGCCTCAGCGGATCGCGACGCGGCGATCGAGCGTGGGTGCGGTCGGTTCGATCACCAGCAGCAGCGTCCCGCCATTGGCCTGGCAGCTGCGCTGCACCCGGACCATGGTGCGGGACCGCATGTTGTAAGCGAGGGTGAAGTTGTCGATCGCGGCGAGGCGGGCGAAATCCTGCTGGGTTGGCAGGTCGATGTGCGCGCAATCGATCTCGATGACGGCGGGTTTTGCCTCCTCGGCGAACGCGGTCTGGGCGGCCGCGACAACCAGCAGCGGTACGAGTATGGATGTCGTCTTCATGGCGCGCTCCCGAATCGCTCTGTGCAATTGGGAATACGGGATTTTCGTATCCCGATTACCGGCCGTGGGCCCGCGTCGGTGCGAGGTCCGTTGCGCGCGACGCATTCATGCAAATGAAAACGGCCCGCACAGGGCGGGCCGTTGGTCTATCACTCGGCAAACGGACTCAGCTGACGACGCCACCACTGCGCTTGTCGCGGCTGAAGAAGCCCAGGACTTTCTTGAAGAACGCACTGACCACCAGCACCAGCGGAATCAACAGCTTCTTCAGTCCCAGCAGCAGTGCGCCCAGCTTGGCGAAGAGCCCCGCCTTCGCGGCGATGCCGCCGCCGATCAGCGCGGCGATGCCATAGGCGGCGACCTTGTCGGACGACTTGTCGTAGTCGGCATAGCGGGAGCCGGCATCGAACTCCACCATCGGCAGCAGCTGCTGCATGCCCGTTTTCACTTCCGCCAGTTCATCCATGCGCGCGACGGCGTTGAGGCTGAGGTAGCCGCGGCGGCCGAGCACGCGGATGTCGTAGTTGACCGTGCGGTGTTCGGACCCCTCGCCCTGCAGCTCCTTCGCCCAGTACAACTTCTTGCTGGCGGCGTCGTAGTGCGGCGGCTCGGCCCAACCGACCAGCGAGATCGCGGAATAGCCGGCTTCCTTGCGTGCTTCGTTGTCTTCCTTGTCCGCGTCCTTGAGGTCCTGCAGCATTTCCGCGTAGTCGATCTTCGCCGCTTCCTCGTCGGATACGTAACCGTCGTCGGAGTACGTCACCACCACGGCCCAACCGGTGTCGTCGAGCACGCCTCGGCCCTTGGGCACGATCATGCCGAGCACGCTGTCATCGGGCGGATTGCCCCACAGCTGCTCGAGCACCTTGCGCGCGTCGGCGGCGCCGAGGTAGCGGAAATTCTGGTCGAGATCGAAACGCGCCTTGGCCTCGTCGACCGCAACCTGGCCGTCGCGCCATTGGAAACTGGAAACAATGGCGCGCGCTTCCTGTTCCTGTTTTGTTTGCGATTCCTGCGCCTGCGCGCCCATGGCTACGGCCAGCAGGCCGAGCAGCATCCACTTCAGCTTCATTGGTGTCCCTGGACTGGGCGTCCCCACGCCCCTGCCGCCAGTCTGGCAATCACGCGCCATGGCTGCAAGGCGTATTTGTCGTGCACGGCTCGCGTGGCGGCATTGTCGGCACGCGCATGGGTCAGCTGCGCAGGCCGACGCCGCGCTTGAGCAGCCACAGCGCCAGCGCACTCAATCCCGCGATGAAAGCCAGCATCAACACGAACGCCGTCCACATCGAGACGTCGCTGATGCCGAGCAGGCCAAAGCGGAAGGCATTGACCATGTAGAACACGGGATTGAGGTGGGTCGCGGCCTCGGCCCAGGCCGGCAGCAGCTTCACCGAATAGAACACGCCACCCAGATAGGTCAGCGGCGTGAGGATGAAGGTCGGCACGATCGCGATGTCGTCGAACTTCTTCGCGTACACCGCGTTGACGAAACCGGCGAGCGAGAAGATGGTCGCGCCCAGCAGCACGGTGGCGAGGGTGATGAACGGATGCGGCATGCTCACGCGGGTGAACAGCATCGAGATCGCCAGCACGATCGCGCCGACCATCAACCCGCGCAGCACCGCGCCGGTAACGTAGCCGCCGAGGATGACCCAGGTCGGCATCGGGCTGACCAGCAATTCCTCGACGTGGCGGCCGAACTTGGCGCCGAAGAAACTCGAGGAGATGTTGCCGTAGCTGTTCTGGATCACGCTCATCATCACCAGGCCGGGGACGATGAAGTCCATGTAGCGGATGCCGTCCATTGCCTGGACCTGGCGCCCGATCAGGCCGCCGAAGATCATGAAATACAGGGTCATGGTGATCGCCGGCGGCACCAGGGTCTGGCCCCATATGCGCAGGATGCGGGTGACCTCGCGGCGAACGATGGTGCCGTAGGCGGTGAAGTTGCGCTGGGTCGTGGTGGCTTCGGCGAGCTGGTCTGCGGTCGAGTTCATGCGGACTGCTCCGGTTGCACCTGCACGCCGTTGACCGGCGGGCTCTTGTCCAGGTTCTCGCTGGTCAGGCGCACGAACAGTTCTTCCAGGCGGTTGCTCTTGGTGCGCATCGAGCGCACGCGGATGCCGGCATCGTTCAACGCGGCGAATACGCGGTTGAGGTCCATCGCGCGCGGCATCTCCACGTCGAGGGTGTGGTCATCGGTGGCATGCATGGTGGTGCCAGGGAACGCCGATAGTGCTGCCGGCAGCGACGATGGCAAGGTGCCGTCGATGTCGAACAGGAAGCCCTCGACGTCGAGCTTGGCGAGCAGCGTCTTCATCGGCCCTTGTTCGACGATGCGGCCCTTGTCGATGATCGCCAGGTTGCGGCACAGGCTCTCGGCTTCCTCGAGGTAGTGCGTGGTGAGGATGATGGTGGTGCCGGCGGCGTTGATTTCCTTCAGCGTCTTCCACATGCCGCGGCGGATCTCGATGTCGACGCCCGCGGTGGGTTCGTCGAGGATCAGCAGGCGCGGCCGGGTCATCATCGCGCGCGCGATCATCAGGCGCCGCTTCATGCCGCCCGAGAGCGTGCGGCTCATCATTGCCGCCTTCTCCCACAGGTGGGCGCGGCGCAGTTCCTCCTCGGCGCGCTCCAGCGCGACCTCGCGTGGCACGCCGAAGAAGCCTGCGTAATTCACCAGGATGTCGAGTGGCTTCTCGAACATGTTGAAGTTGAGCTCCTGCGGCACCAGGCCGATCAGGCGCATCGCCTCGTCGCGCTGCTTCAGCAGGTCGGTGCCGAAGATCGACACCGAGCCGCTGCTGAGATTGACCAGCGAGCTGACGATGCCGATCAGCGTCGACTTGCCGGCGCCGTTGGGGCCGAGCAGGGCGAAGAAGTCGCCGGGCTGCACGTCGAGGGAGACGCCCTTGAGGGCCTCGACCTTGGTGTCGTAGGTCTTGCGCAGGTCACGGACCGACAGCGCGGGGGCGGCCGTGGCCACGGGGGATTCAGTCATGGGGGGCATTCGTGGAAGCGGTCCTGTCTCGTGCCCGGCGCCGCGAGCGGCGTGGCGATCCCCGGTAGTATAGGCGGCCCGGTGGCGAGGCCTTTCGCCACGCAGTGTTCCATCGACCGGCAGAACCCTGCCCTTACTCAAGTAGCTGCCCGTGGCCATCCAGCACTTCCCGCTCAAGCTTGTCTCGCGCCGCATGCTGGCGCCCACCGTCGGCCACTACACGTTCGTGCGCGGCGATGACCAGCCGCTGGATTTCATCCCCGGCCAGTTCATCCAGGTGCACTTCACTTACGCCGACGGCACGGCGACCAAGCGCAGCTATTCGCTGGCCACCATCCACGACCACGCGCTGGGTCCGGGCGAAGGCGTGGAGATCGCGGTGAGCTACGTGACCGGCGGCGCGGCGACGGCGCTGTTCGAGGGGCTGGACGAAGGCGCGACCGTCGACGCCAGCGGCCCGTTCGGTCGCTTCTGCCTGATGCCCTCCGACAGCAACAAGCGCTACCTGCTGATCGGCACCGGCACCGGCGTCACCCCATACCGCGCGATGCTGCCGCAACTGGAAACGCAGATCCGCCAGCGCGGCGTGCAGGTGGTGCTGCTGTTTGGTGCGCGCACGCCGGTCGAGCTGCTGTACGGCGACGAGTTCCGCGCCTTCGCCGACAAGCATCCGAACAACTTCCGCTTCGTGCCCTGCCTGTCGCGCGAGCTGCCCGCGGCCGATTCGGCGCACGCGCACAGCGACGTGCGCCATGGCTACGTGCAGCAGTTCCTCGCCGAATTCGCCCCGGATGCGGCGCACGACATCGCTTACCTGTGCGGCAACCCGAACATGGTCGACGCCTGCTTCGAGTCGCTGAAGGGCTATGGCCTGCCGGTGCCGCAGATCCGCCGCGAGAAGTACGTCAGCAGCAAGTAAGCGAGAAGTACGCCAGCAGCAAGCGGCGGATCCCTGCAAGAACGACGTCGGTGGCAGGCGGGCGGCGGATCGCGCGCCGCGCCAAACCTGCCATGCGTCACGTTTTCAGTTTCACCGGTCTCTGTCATCCTCGCGCGGTACCAGCCGCACACCACAGGGCCCCATGCGACTTCGAACAAGGATTCTGCCCGCCGCGCTCGCGGCGGCCACGCTGCTGGCTGGCTGCCAGCCCACCCCACCGGCCAGCGCCACCGGCGACGCGTCCACCCGCCCGTACGGCCGCATCGCGTTCAGGCCATGCGTGCTCACCAGCGAGCAGGGGCTGCCTCCGGTGGAGGCGCAATGCGCGAGCTTCCCGGTCGCGGAAAATCCCGCGCAGCCGGACGGCCGCAGGATCGCGCTCAACATCGCCTGGCTGCCCGCGGACAACAAGGGCGGCGGCACGCCTGATCCGGTGTTCTTCCTCGCCGGCGGCCCCGGCCAGGCGGCGACGGACTATGCCAGCGCGATCGACATGGCGCTGAACGAGGTGCGCAGGCAGCGCGACATCGTGCTGATCGACCAGCGCGGCACCGGCAAGTCCAATCCGCTCGACTGCCGCGATGCCAAGGGTGCACCGCTACCGCTGGATGACACCGCGGTGCCCGACGAAGCCGCGCTTTCGGCCTATGTCGGCCAATGCCTGAAGTCGTTGCAGGGCCGCGCGGATCCGCGCTTCTACACCACCGGGGAAGCCATCGCCGATCTCGACGCCGTGCGCGCCGCGCTGGGCGTGGAAAAAATCAACGTGATGGGCGGCTCCTACGGCACGCGCGTCGCCCAGCAGTACGCCATGCATTATCCGCAGCACACGCGCAGCGTCGTGCTCGACGGCGTCGCACCCAACCGGCTCGTGGTCGGTGGTGAGTTCGCGCAGCGCCTCGACGAGGCATTGCGCAAGCAGGATGCGCAGTGCGCGAAACTGCCGGCGTGCAAGGCACGCTTTGCCGGCGCCAGCGGCGGCGATCTGATCGCCCGCCTGCATGCGCTGAAGGCCCGCCTCGCCGCGACGCCGGTACAGGTGCGCTACCACGATCCCGACAGCAACGCGCTCAAGCAGGACACGCTGACCGCCGATACGCTGATTGGACTGGTGCACGGCGTGTCGTATGTGCCGCAGTTGAGTTCGCTGCTGCCGCTGGTGGTGAGCGAGGCCGAACAGGGCCGCTACGAATCACTGATGGCGATCGCCAAGGTGTGGAGCGGACAGGTCGGCGACCAGCTCAACCGTGGCATGCAGTGGTCGGTGGTCTGCGCCGAAGACGCGCCGCGCTACCGGCCCGATCCCGCCGATGCCGACACCGTGCTCGGTCCCGACATGGCGCGCATGTTCTTCGCCGCGTGCCCGCAGTGGCCGCGCGGGAAAGCGGCGGCCGACTTCACCGCGCCGTTCAAGTCCGACTTGCCGGTGCTGGTGATCTCGGGCGAACTCGATCCGGTGACCCCGCCGGTGTACGGCGAGGAAGTGGTGAAGAACCTCCGCCACGGACGCCATCTGGTGTTGCGCGGCCAGGGCCACGGCGGCATGGGCGTGGGCTGCATGCCCAAGCTGCTGGGCCGCTTCTTCGAGACCACCGATGCCAAGGCGCTCGATGCCACCTGCCTCGACAGCCTGAGCTACGTGCCGCCGTTCACTTCCTTCAACGGCTGGGAGCCGTGAGCGGCCTGCGCCTGTCGGGCCTGCTCATCCAGGGACTGCCTACATGATCAACGCAAACGATTTGCACAAGAGTTTCAAGACGCGCACCGGCGTGGTGAATGCCGTGGATGGTGTCAGCTTCGCCGCGCGCGACGGCGAGATCACCGGCCTGCTCGGCCCCAATGGCGCCGGCAAGACCACCACGCTGCGCATGCTCTACACGCTGATGACACCCGATCGCGGTAGCGTCAGCGTCGACGGCATGGACGCGGCGCGCGAACCCGAAGCCGTGCGCCGCGCCCTGGGCGTTTTGCCCGACGCGCGCGGCGTCTACAAGCGCCTGACCGCGCGCGAGAACATCGCCTACTTCGGCGAGCTGCACGGCATGTCGAAGGAGGAGATCGCCAGCCGCACGCAGGTGTTGTCGAAGGCGCTCGACATGGGCGACATCCTCGATCGCCAGACCGAGGGCTTCTCGCAGGGCCAACGCACAAAGACAGCGATCGCGCGCGCCCTGGTGCACGACCCGAAGAACGTGATCCTCGACGAGCCGACCAACGGCCTCGACGTCATGACCACGCGCGCCATGCGTGCCTTCCTGCAACAACTAAAGAAGGAGGGCCGGTGCGTGATCTTCTCCAGCCACATCATGCAGGAGGTCGCGGCGCTGTGTGACCGCATCGTGATCATCGCCAAGGGCCAGGTCGTGGCCGCGGGCAGCGCCGACGAGCTGCGTGCGAAGTTCGGTGAGAGCAGCCTGGAAGACGCCTTCGTCAAGGCCATCGGTTCGGAAGAGGGCCTGCACGCATGAAGACCCACAAGAAGACCGGCCTCATGACCACCATGGTTGCGGTCATGCGCAAGGAGCTGCGCGACATCTCGCGCGACCGTCGCACTTTGCTGCTCGCGCTGCTGCTCGGCCCGCTGCTGTATCCGGTGCTGATGCTCGGCATCGGCAAGATGGCCGAGAGCCGCGCCAAGACCGAACTGGACAAGGTGCTGGAAGTTCCAGTGATCGGCGCCGAGCGTGCGCCCAACCTCGTGGCGTTCCTCGCTACGCGCGGGATCAAGGCGGTCGCGCCGCCGCGCGATCTCGATGCGGCGATCTCTAACCAGACGGTCGACGTCGCGTTGAGCATCGATGCCAACTACACCAGTCACTGGCGCGATGGCGGCACGGCCAAGATCGAGATCGTTGCCGACAGCACGCGCAAGGCCGCCGACATCCCGATGGCACGCCTGCGTTCCGCGCTCGAGGCCTACAGCGGCCAGGTGGGCAGCCTGCGCCTGCTCGCGCGCGGCATCGACCCGGGCATCACCAAGCCGCTGAGCATCGGCAACCGCGATCTTGCCTCAGCCGAGGCCAAGCGCGGCGCGTTTGCCGCCGCGCTGCTGCCGTACCTGCTGATCCTGACTTCGTTCCTTGGTGGTGCGTACCTGATCATGGACGCGACCGCAGGCGAACGCGAACGGCAATCGCTGGAACCGCTGCTGGCCACGCCGTCGGCGCGCAGCTCGATCGTCAGCGGCAAGATCGCCGCGGCGTGCGCGATGGGCGTCGCTTCACTGCTGCTGACGCTGCTGGCATTCAAGCTCAGCGCGCAGTTCGCCAGCAATGCCGGACAGACGATCGACGTCGGCTTCATGGCGATGGGCAAGATGCTGCTGGTGCTGCTGCCGATGCTGTTCATCGGCACCTCGCTGCTCACCTACCTGTCGGCGGCGGCAAAGAGCATGAAGGAAGCGCAGAGCCACATGATGTGGCTGATGCTGATGCCGATGATCCCGACGATCATGCTGATGGTGAATCCCCTGAAGGAGCAGTCGTGGCAGTACACGGTGCCCTTCCTCGCGCAGAACCAGATGCTGCTGAAGGTGATCCGCGCAGAGTTCATCCCGATGCAGGTCTGGGGCATTTACCTCGCCGCGGGCTTCGGGCTGGCGGCGGTGCTGTGGTTCGCGGCGGTGCGGCGTTATCACCAGGAGCGGTTGGCGATATCGGGGTGAGCCAGGCCGTTTGCGCGGCACTGCCGCGCGGCTTGGCGAACGCCCGGCCACGGATGGCCGGGCAGGACGTTCCGAAGCCGGATCTGTGACGCCATGGATGGCAGCCGGAACCAGATAAAAAAAGCCCGGCGGAAGCCGGGCTTTTTCGTATTGCTCACTGGCGAGGGTGCTTCCCCGGCCCGGCGCAGCGCGTCGGGCGTTCGCGCAGATGCGTGGCAGTGCCGCGCAAGCAATCTGCGCTCACCCCTGCGGATTAAAGCTGATCTCGCGACGCGTCGTCACCGGCGACGCCACCGGCTGGAAGCGCCAGCGGCGCACGGCGTTGACCGCTTCGCGATCGAACACGCGGGCCGGGTTTGAACGCACCACGCGCGCGGCGGTGACGGTGCCGTCGGTGCCGACCGTGTACTCGACCAGCACCGAACCGGACTGACCGGCGCGCAGGGCTTCCGGCGGGAACTTCGGCGCCGGCATCGAGATCGGACGCAGGTCCGATGCGCTCGGGGCCGCGGCCGCGGCCGACGCGGTGCGCTGTTCGGCGGCGCGGCGTTCGGCGGCGACCTTGTCGGCAGCGGCCTTGTCCGCAGCGGCCCTGTCGGCAGCGGCCTTGTCCGCGGCGGCCTTGTCGGCGGCCTTGTCCGAAGCGGCCTGCTGCGTCGCCAGTTTCTTCGCGGCGTCTTCCTGCTGCTTCTTCTGGTCGGCCAGGCGCTGGTCTTCGAGCGCCTTCTGACGCTTGGCTTCTTCTTCCGCGGTCAGGGCCTGCGCGCGCTGGGCGGCGGTGGCCTGCTGGGCGGCGATGCTGGCCTTGAGGCGGGCGAGCGCCGGGTGCTGCGGATCGGCCTTCTCGAGCAGGGCCGACAGGCGGTTGGCTTCGCTGAAGTCGTCACGGTTGACGCTCTGTTCGATCGCGATGACGGTCATCGGCAGCAGGTCGGTCAACGCGCTGGCGACAGCGGCGTCGGCCTGGGTCTTGTCGCGCAGGGCGAGGTAGTACTCGACGGCGTTGTCGCCGCCCGGCGCGTACAGGCGGTTCTCGGCATAGGCCTTGCTGGCGGCTTCGCGCAGCTGGTCGGCGGTCATGGCGGCGACCTGCGACGACACTGCGGTGGCCGGCGTCGGTGCCGGGGCGGTGGCGGCTGGCGCGGCGGTGGTGGCGACCTGCTCGGCGGGCTGGTCCTTGCCGCACGCGGCGAGCACGAGACCGGCGGCGAGCACGGCAATGAACTGGAGCGTGGCGGGCCGGCGCATCGGCCGGGCCTCGGAATGGTTCGAAATCATGTGTTTTAGGTCCCCTGGAGTGCGGCGAATCAAGGTGCGCACAGCGCAAGTGACACCCGCCCCGTGACCTTTGTCAAGCGCGCAATGGGTTCAGGTTTGCGAGGGTCGCGGGGCCCGGCGAGATTTGCGACGCCGTTTCACTTTCCGATGCAAAAGCTGGAAAAAATGTGACCAAGAAGGTCATCCGCGCGGACATGGCCGGTGATTTCACCGAGCGCGTCATGGGCCTGGCGCAGCGACTCCGCGGCGAGGTCGAGGGCCTCCTGGTCGAGCTGCGCGCGCGCCAGCGCGAATTCGTCCCGGGCTTGGCGCAGGGCATCGACATGGCGCGCACGGGCGGTGAATGCGCCCTCGCCTGACGCGCCTTCCCCTTGCGCCAGCGCGCGCAGGCGCGCGTGCAGGGCGTCCAGTCCCTGGCCGGTGCGCGCGGACACCTGCAGGTGCTCGACATCGTCGCCGGGGCTGGCCGCTGGCAACAGGTCGGCCTTGTTGTGCAGCCACAGGCGCCGCGGAACGCCGGCGATGGCATCGGCAACCGCGCCGCGTCCGGCGTCCACGTCGCGTGCGTCGAGCACCACGATGGCGAGATCGGCGCGTTCGAGTTCGCCGCGCGCGCGCCGCATGCCTTCGCGTTCGATGGCGTCGCCGCCTTCGCGCATGCCTGCGGTGTCGACCAGGGTGAGTTCGACGCCATCGATGCGCACGACCTCATGGAGCAGGTCGCGCGTGGTGCCGGCGATGTCGGTGACGATGGCGCGATCGCTGCCCGCGAGCGCATTGAGCAGCGAACTCTTGCCGGCATTGGGAGGACCGACGATCACCGCATGCAGGCCGTCGCGCAGGCGCCGGCCGCGTTCGGCGGCACCCAGGAGATCGTCGAGCGCCTGCATGGCGGCGGCGCAGCGTGCGCGCAATTGGGCGCCGCCAAGGGTGTCGATGGGCTCGTCGGCGAAATCGATCGCGGCTTCGACGTGCACGCGGATGGCGAGCACGTCCGCGGCGAGGGCATCGACCCGGCGCGAGAATTCGCCTTCGAGCGCGCGCCTGGCCGCACGCGCGGCGTTGGCATCGGCGGCGGCGATAAGGTCGGCGACGGCTTCGGCCTGGGCCAGGTCGAGCTTGCCATTGAGGAAGGCACGCTCGCTGAACTCGCCGGGGCGGGCCCGACGCGCGCCTAGTTCGACACAGCGTTGCAGCAGCAGTTCAAGCACGACCGGACTGCCGTGCGCCTGCAGTTCCACCACGTCTTCGCCGGTGTAGCTGGCGGGCGCCTTGAAGAGCAGGGCGATGCCATCGTCGATGGTGTCGCCGTCGGCGTTGCCGAAGCGGACGTAATGCGCATGACGTGGTTTCAGGTGCAGGCGGCACAGTGTTGCGGCGACCGCATGCGCGCGCGCACCGGACAGGCGCACGATGCCGACGCCGCCCGCGCCTGGCGCGGTGGCGATCGCGGCGATGGTGTCGCGGCTGGCCAGGCTCATGGGCTTATCGTCGCAGATGCGGCGATGACTGCGTGACGCGGACGCGTGGTTGCCCCGCGCCGCGTCCAAACAGCAAGCCCGCCGGATGGCGGGCTTGGCTGTGTCATCGGATAACCAAGACTCAGGCGGTCGCCTTCGCCGGTTCCTCGGCGTAGCGCCGGGTCATCCACCACTGCTGCAGCAGGCTGAGGCCGCCGTTGGTGATCCAGTACAGCACCAGGCCGGCCGGCATGAAGGCAAACAACACGCCGAACACCAGCGGCATGAACTGCATCATCTTCTGCTGCATCGGATCCATGCCCGGCGCCTGCGGCGCGAGCTTCTGCGTGAACCACATCACCGCGAGGTTGATGACCGGCAGGATGAAGTAGGGGTCGCGCGCGGTCAGGTCGGTGATCCAGCCCATCCACGGCGCGTGGCGCAGCTCGACCGACTCCGACAGCATCCAGTACAGGCACAGGAACACCGGCATCTGCACCAGGATCGGCAGGCAGCCGCCGACCGGGTTGATCTTCTCCTTCTTGTACAGCTCCATCATCGCCATCTGCAGCTTCTGCTTGTCGTCGCCGTAGCGCTCCTGCAGCTGCTTGATGCGCGGCTGGAACTTGCGCATCTTCGCCATCGACTTGTACTGCGCGGACGACAGCGGATACATCACGGCCTTGATCAGCACGACCAGGCCGACAATCGACCAGCCCCAGTTGCCCAGCAGGCCGTGGAGCTTGTCGAGCACCCAGAACAGCCAGCCGGCAAGAGTTGCGGCCCACGCGTAGGAGGAGAAGTCGACGGCGCGGTCGAGGCCCTTCACCTGCTGCGCATCGATCTGCTTGACCAGCTTCGGCCCGACCCACAGACGCGCGGTCGTCACGTCCTTGGCGCCGGCAGCGACGGCGAATGACGGGCCCCGGGCCTCGATCGTGTAGCGGTTGCCCTGCTCGCCCAGCGTGTACAGCGCCGGCTGGTCCTTCTGCGGGATCCACGCGGCGAAGAAGTGGTGCTGCAGCATGCCGATCCAGCCGCCGGTCACCTGCTCGTCCAGCGCCTCGCCGGCGAACTTGTCGAACTTGCGTTTCTCGTACTCGCCGCCGTTGAACCAGGCGGCGCCCTGGAAGCTGTATTTCTCGGCATTCATCGGACCGCTGCTGGCGATCGCGCGCGGCACGCGACTGAGCTGGCGATAGATGTAGCCCTGCCACGGTGCGGTGCCGGCGTTGACGACTTCATCGCGCACCTGCACGACGTAACTGCCGCGCTGGAAGGTGAAGGTGCGGCGAATCGTCACGCCGTTGGACCCGGACCACACGAACGGCACGCTGAGTTCCTGCTTCCCGTCGAGCTGGTAATCACGCGCGCCTTCGACGCGGAACGCTCCCTCTTGCCCGGGTGCGATCCCGCCGGTGCTGGTCCAGCCGCTGCGCGCGACGAAGTAGTGCGCAGCGTCGTCCGCGAACAGGCGCACCGGCTCGCTGTTGGCGGCGGCGAGGGTCGGATACTTCAACAGGTCGGCCTGGCGCAGCTCGCCGCCGTCGAGAACGACGTGCAGCACGTCGGTGGTGATTTCGACTGGTTCACTTCCCGGCGCGACGGCGTTGGCCACGCCCGGCGTGGCCGCGGGGACGCTGCCCGATGCAGCGGGCACGGCGGTGGCAGCCGCGGGAACCGGTGCGTTGGAGGCCGGGACGCGGGCGTCATTCGCCACCACGGCCGCGGTGTCGGCCGTCGGTGCGGCCTTTTCCTTGCCCCACTCCATCCACAGCAGGGTCGCCACCATCAGCCAGGCGAAGATAAGGAAAAGGCGGGTCTGATTCATGGGGCAGGCAGGCTCGGCCGACACATAGGGTCGGCACAGTCAGGGGGAATTGGGGTCGGGCTCGTTCGATGCAAGCGCGTCCGGCGCGGGCGGCATTGTGCCGGGCACGGGGGTCACGGGCAACGCGCCATGGCGGCGCAACAGATTTAGAAAATGACGCTCGAGCTGTTCCCGCGTGGCTGCACGCGCGGCCGGGCGCGCAACGACTACATAGTCGCCGGCAGCGAGGTCCGCGCGGTGCTGGCGGAATACCTCGCGCAAGGCGCGTTTGATGCGGTTGCGGCCGACGGCATGGGGGTCGACCTTGCGCGACACGGCCAGCCCAAGCCGGGCGGGCGTGTCGTTGGCATGCCAATGCACGGCCAGCCGCGGCGTGGCCTGGCGGCGACCCTGTTCGAAGATGCGATCGAAATCCGCACGCGCGCGCACCCGCGCGGTGCGCGGGAAGCGGGAGGTCATCGGAGTCATGCGGCCGCCGCTGTGGCGTCCGTCGACAAGTCAGCTAGAGCGAAACCGGCCAGGCCGAAACTGGCCAGAACCGGACGCAGCGGCTTGCGCTCAGGCGCAAAGACGCTTGCGGCCCTTGGCGCGACGACGCGCGAGGATCTTGCGGCCATCGGCCGTCGCCATGCGGGCACGGAAGCCGTGGTCGCGCTTGCGCTTGAGGTTGCTGGGCTGGTAGGTGCGCTTGGTGGCCATGGGCGGCTCGGCGTGAACGGCGGAAAAGACCGCGGATTCTAGCGGGGTCATGGGCCCCGGGTCAACCCGGGCCTGGGTCCAGGTTTGGGCAGCGCGTTGGGGCAGCGCGCGCGCCGGCAGGTTTCGCCCAACCCATCCCCCCAACCAAAACGGATGCGACACGCGCCGACGGATGATAGTCTGGCTCGCCCCCGTCCTGTCTGCATCGCGATGTCTTGTCATCGCGTGCGGCAGCGCTTTCCCTGCCTTCTGGGCGAAATTTTATCGACTGCGTGGTCCCCGATCTCAAGATGGAAGCCTGGCCCCGCTGCCTCGAACGCCTGGAAGCCGAATTCCCGGCCGAAGACGTCCACACCTGGCTCAAGCCGTTGCAGGCTACGCGCCGCGACCATGTGACCGTGCTGTACGCGCCCAACGCCTTCGTGGTCGAACACGTGCGCGCGCGCTACCTCGGCCGCATCCGTGAGCTGCTCAGCCACTTCGCCGGCAGCGACGAGGTCCAGCTGGAAATCGGCACCCTGCCGCGCGCGTCCGCGCCGGCGCCGCTGACCGAGGCCATCCCGGTCCGCGGCGGCGCCGAACCCATGCGCAGCGAGCCCTTCGAGGGCAACCTCGATGCCCACTACACCTTCGACAATTTCGTCGAGGGGCGGAGCAACCAGCTCGGTCGCGCCGCAGCTCTGCAGGCTGCCGCACGTCCCGGCGACCGCGCCCACAATCCGCTGCTGCTGTATGGCGGCACCGGCCTGGGCAAGACCCACCTGATGTTCGCCGCCGGCAACGCGATGCGCGCGGCCAATCCGAACATGCGCGTGTTGTACCTGCGCAGCGAGCAGTTCCTGGCGTCGCTGATGAAAGCGTTGCAGGACCG
This sequence comes from Agrilutibacter niabensis, assembly GCA_031457065.1. Lineage (GTDB taxonomy): Bacteria > Pseudomonadota > Gammaproteobacteria > Xanthomonadales > Xanthomonadaceae > Agrilutibacter > Agrilutibacter niabensis_A. Next base: position 736,620 of record JAVDVW010000002.1, on the reverse strand, counting down.
CACCAACGGCATGGCCGCGTTCAAGCGGCAGTTCCAGCAGGTCGATGCGCTGCTGATCGACGACATCCAGTTCTTCGCCGGCAAGGACCGCACCCAGGAAGAGTTCTTCCACACCTTCAACGCGCTGATCGATGGCAAGCAGCAGATCATCCTGACTTGCGACCGCTTCCCGCGCGAAGTGGAGGGCCTGGAGCCGCGGCTGAAATCGCGCCTGGGTTGGGGCCTGTCGGTGGCGATCGATCCGCCCGACTTCGAGACGCGCGCACAGATCGTGCTGTCCAAGGCACGCGAGCGCGGTGCGCACATCCCCGAGGACGTCGCCTTCCTGCTGGCCAAGAAGATGCGCAGCAACGTGCGCGACCTGGAAGGCGCGCTCAACACGCTGGCGGCACGCGCCAACTTCACCGGCCGCACCATCACCACCGAGTTCGCGCAGGAAACATTGCGCGACCTGCTGCGCGCGCAGCAACAGGCGATCGGCATCCCCAACATCCAGAAGGTGGTGGCGGATTACTACGGCCTGCAGATCAAGGACCTGCTCGGCAAGCGGCGTACGCGTTCACTGGCGCGTCCGCGGCAGATGGCGATGGCGCTGGCCAAGGAACTGACCGAACACTCCCTGCCCGAGATCGGGGATGCCTTCGCCGGCCGCGACCACACCACCGTGCTGCATGCCTGCCGCCAGATCCGTGGCCTGCTCGAGACCGACGGCAAGCTGCGCGAGGATTGGGACAAGCTGATCCGCAAGCTCAGCGAGTAGATCGCGGCACCTCCGGGGCGCCGCCGCACCCGTCCCGCATCGCCAGCCCTTGTGCCCGGACCAGCTCCGGGCCGCAATATTTTCCGTTCCCCGCTGCGCGCCATGGCCGCGGCGCGGTATCGTTCACACCACGCGGTCGCGACCTGTGGGCAAACGCCTGCCACGCGCCCGCGCACTGCGCTCCAGGCGTTTTCAATCCGGTGGATAAGCGGTGGATGACGCCGCTTGCGCACAGGGTGCTGCGGAAGAGTTGCGTACAAGTTGTGGATAACTCGACTGCGGTACGCCCCGGAGAAAGTTGTCCACAGCTTGTGCCCCGGCTGGCCGGGGGTTTCCACAAGGTTTTAACTTTGTTTTTTCCTATTTAAATCAAAGGCTTGATGCTGTTTTCCGCGTTTCAGGGCGGCTCCATCATCACCATGCTTTTGATTTATTCACTACTTTTGTTTTGGTAAGGGGAGCGTCATCGATGCGTTTCAGCCTGCAACGCGAAGTGTTCCTGAAACCATTGGCGCAAGTCGTCAATGTCGTTGAGCGTCGGCAAACCCTGCCGGTCCTCGCCAACCTGCTGGTCCAGGTCAAAGCCGGACAGCTCTCACTGACGGGTACCGATCTCGAAGTCGAGATGGTGTCGCGTATCGGTGTGGACGACGCGCAGGACGGCGAGACCACGATCCCGGCCCGCAAGCTGTTCGAGATCGTCCGCGCCCTGCCTGATGGCAGCAAGGTCACCGTCTCGCAGGCGGCGGAGAAGATCACGGTGCAGGCGGGACGCTCCCGCTTCACGCTATCCACCCTGCCCGCCAACGACTTCCCCTCAATCGACGAGGTCGAAGCGACCGAGCGTGTGCGGGTACCCGAAGCGAGCCTGAAGGAGCTGATCGAACGCACGGCGTTCGCCATGGCCCAACAGGACGTGCGCTACTACCTCAACGGCCTGCTGTTCGATTTGCGCGAGACCTCGCTGCGCTGTGTGGCCACCGACGGCCACCGCCTGGCCTTGTGTGAAGCCCCCCTCGATGCCGGCGCCAGTACCAAGCGCCAGATCATCGTGCCGCGCAAGGGCGTGACCGAGCTGCAACGCCTGCTTGAAGGCGGCGAGCGCGAACTGGAGCTGGAAATGGGCCGCAGCCATCTGCGGGTGAAGCGCGACGATGTCACCTTCACCAGCAAGCTGATCGACGGCCGCTTTCCCGACTACGAGGCCGTGATCCCGATCGGTGCGGACAAGGAAGTGCGGATCGACCGCGAGGTGCTGCGCGCGTCGCTGCAGCGCGCCGCGATCCTGTCCAACGAGAAGTACCGCGGGGTGCGCATCGAAGTGTCGCCCGGCCAGCTGAAGATCAGCGCGCACAACCCCGAGCAGGAAGAGGCACAGGAAGAGGTGGAAGCCGAAACGCGGGTCAGCGACCTGGCCGTGGGCTTCAACGTCAACTATCTGCTCGATGCCCTGACTGCCCTGCGCGATGAGAACGTGGTGTTGGCCCTGCGCGACGCTAATTCATCGGCGATGGTGCGGGAGGCGTCGAATGAGCGTTGCCGCCATGTCGTGATGCCCCTGCGTCTCTGATTCAGACCGGAATGTTTCACGTGGAACGCCCGGCTTCGGCTGGGCGTTTTCTTTTGGGCTCTCCTCCTTGTCCGGTTCCACCTGCACACTAGAGTCCAGCCATGCACGTCACTCGCCTCGACCTCCGCAACCTGCGTCGTTTTTCCGACGTCAGCCTGCGACCTGCCCCAGGGGTCAACCTGATCATCGGGGACAACGGCGCCGGCAAGACCAGCATCCTCGAAGGCCTGCACCTTATGGCCTACGGCCGCAGCTTCCGCGGGCGAGTCCGGGATGGCCTTGTGCAGGCCGGCGCGTCGGCCCTGGAGGTCTTCGTGGAGTGGGAGGAGCGGGCAAGCCGCACCGGCGGGGAGTCTCTTCGTTCCCGCAAGGCCGGATTGCGCCACAGCGGGCAGGACTGGACCGGGCGGCTGGATGGCAATCCGGTCGCGCATCTGGGCGAACTCTGCGCGGCGTTGGCCGTGGTCAGCTTCGATCCCGGCAGTCACGTCCTGATCAGTGGCGGCGGCGAGCCGCGCCGACGCTTCCTGGATTGGGGTTTGTTCCACGTGGAACCCGACTTCCTGCCGCTATGGCGCCGCTATTCTCGTGCACTACGCCAGCGTAATGCCCTGCTGAAGTCGCGTGCGACCAGCGCCCAACTGGATGCCTGGGACGCTGAACTGGCGGAGGCCGGGGAGCCGCTGTCCGTCCACCGACAGAGTTACCTAGAGGCGCTGCAGCCCCACTACGCCACTCTGCTGGCCGACTTGGCCCCCCAGGTAGGACAGGGCTCGCTGCACTACCAGCCGGGCTGGCGCCGGGACGACTTGTCCCTGCTGGATGCGCTGTTGGTGAATCGCGACCGCGACCAAGCCAGTGGCCATACCTCGGTGGGTCCCCATCGCGCCGACTGGACCCTGACGTTCTTCGCCGTACCGGGTCGCGAGGCCCTGTCGCGCGGACAGGCCAAGCTCACGGCGCTCGCCGCCCTGCTGGCCCAGGCCGGGCACTATGCGGCGCACCGCGGCGAGTGGCCGGTGGTTGCGCTCGACGACCTGGCCTCGGAGCTCGATCGGCATCACCAGCGGCGTGTGCTCGATCGGCTGCTCGCCTGCTCGGCCCAGGTGTTTGTCACCGGAACGGAGCGGCCGCCCGGACTGACGGACGTTTCGGCTCCCATCAATGTGTTCCACGTGGAACAGGGACTGGTCGGCCCGGTCTAGGCCGACCAGCAAGCTGGCTGCTCGCCAACCCAGCGCCCGCGCGCGCCGCCTCGGGCCCCGGAAGCCGCTTGCCCCGGCTATACTCCACACACGTATTTTCATGTGTCTCGGTGCGATGCCTGGCCCCAAGGCCTGACCACGCGCCGCCGGAGCCTGCTGCACCTCATGACCCAGATCGAACACGATCCCGCGAACGTCCCGACTCCCGTCGCCCCCTCCCAGACCTACGACTCCAGCAAGATCACCGTCCTGCGTGGTCTGGAAGCCGTGCGCAAGCGTCCGGGCATGTATATCGGCGATGTGCACGACGGCACCGGCCTGCACCACATGGTCTTTGAGGTCGTGGACAACTCGATCGACGAGGCCCTTGCCGGGCACGCGAACGAAGTCATCGTGACCCTGCACGAGGATGGCTCCTGCTCGGTGTCCGACAACGGTCGCGGCATCCCGGTCGACATCCACAAGGAAGAAGGCGTATCCGCGGCCGAGGTGATCCTCACCGTGCTGCATGCCGGCGGCAAGTTCGACGACAACAGCTACAAGGTCTCCGGCGGCCTGCATGGCGTGGGTGTGTCGGTGGTCAACGCCCTGTCCGAGCACCTGTGGTTGGACATCTGGCGCGACGGCGGCCATCACCGCCAGGAATACGCGCTGGGCGAACCGCTGTACCCGCTCAAGCGCCTCGAGGATTCGAGCAAGCGCGGCACCCTGCTCCGCTTCAAGCCGTCGGTCGAGATCTTCACCGACGTCGAATTCCATTACGACATCCTCGCCAAGCGCCTGCGCGAGCTGAGCTTCCTCAACTCGGGCGTCAAGATCACGCTTATCGACGAGCGTGGTGAAGGCAAGCGCGACGTCTTCGAGTACGAGGGCGGCATCCGCTCCTTCGTCGAGCATCTGGCCCAACTGAAGACCCCGCTGCACCCGAACGTCATCTCAGTGTCTGGCGAGATGAATGGTATTACCGTGGACGTCGCCCTGCAGTGGACCGATGCCTACCAGGAAACGATGTTCTGCTTCACCAACAACATTCCGCAGAAGGATGGCGGCACCCACCTGATCGGCTTCCGTGCCGCGCTGACGCGCACGCTGAGCAATTACATCGAACAAAACGGTATCGCCAAGCAGGCCAAGATCACCCTGTCCGGCGACGACATGCGCGAAGGCATGATTGCGGTGCTCTCGGTCAAGGTGCCGGATCCGAGTTTTTCCTCGCAAACCAAGGAGAAACTCGTCAGTTCCGAGGTAAGGCCGGTCGTTGAAAGCACGTTCGGTGCACGTTTGGAGGAGTTCCTCCAGGAACACCCCAACGAGGCCCGCGCCATCGCCGGCAAGATCGTCGACGCCGCCCGTGCCCGCGAGGCTGCACGCAAGGCCCGCGACCTCACCCGTCGCAAGGGCGCGCTGGATATCGCCGGCCTGCCCGGCAAGCTCGCCGACTGCCAGGAGAAGGATCCGGCCAAGTCCGAGCTGTTCATCGTCGAGGGTGACTCGGCCGGCGGCTCCGCCAAGCAGGGCCGCAATCGCAAGACCCAGGCGATCCTGCCGCTCAAGGGCAAGATCCTCAACGTCGAGCGCGCCCGCTTCGACCGCATGCTCGGAAGCGCGGAAGTCGGCACCCTGATCACCGCACTGGGCACCGGTATCGGCAAGGACGAATACAACCCGGACAAGCTGCGCTACCACCGCATCATCCTGATGACCGACGCTGACGTCGACGGCTCGCACATCCGCACGCTGTTGCTGACGTTCTTCTACCGCCAGATGCCGGAGCTGCTCGAACGTGGGCACATCTACATCGGCCTGCCGCCGCTGTACAAGATCAAGCAGGGCAAGAACGAGCTGTACCTGAAGGACGATGCCGCGCTCGATGCGTACCTGGCCGGCAATGCGGTCGAAGGCGCCTCACTGGTGCCCGCAAACGGCGAACCGCCGATCACCGGCGAAGCGCTGGAGAAGTTGCTGCTCGCCTACGCGAGCGCGCGCGACGCGATCGCACGCAACGCACATCGCTACGATCCCAGCGTGCTCGAAGCGCTGATCGATTTCACGCCACTCGATGCCGCCACGCTCGCTAGCAATACCGACGAGCGCCACGAACTCGACACGCTGCAGGCGCGCCTCAACCGCACCGGGCTGGGCAAGCCGCGCTATCGCCTCGAACTGCATCCGGCCACGGATGCGCGCCAGGCCGCGCTGCTCGTGCATCGCACCCACATGGGTGTGGAGCACACCCAGGTGCTGCCGATGGCGGCGTTCGAAGGCGGTGAACTGCGCGCGGTGCGCGAAGCCGCCGCGATGCTGCATGGCCTCGTCCGCGCCGGCGCGAAGATAGTGCGTGGCAATCGCGAACAGCCGGTTCTGAGCTTCGCCGAAGCGCAGGCGTGGCTGCTCGAGGAAGCCAAGAAGGGCCGCCAGATCCAGCGCTTCAAGGGCCTGGGTGAAATGAACCCCGAGCAGCTGTGGGATACCACGGTCAATCCGGAAACGCGCCGCCTGCTGCAGGTACGCATCGAGGACGCCGTGGCCGCCGATCAGATCTTCTCCACGCTGATGGGGGACGTGGTCGAACCGCGCCGCGAGTTCATCGAAGAAAACGCGCTGAAGGTCGCCAACCTCGACGTCTGAGGATCGCGTCGCGGTCGCCCGCATCTCGCGGGCACTGCACGCTGCGCGACCCTAACGTTGACGACGCGTTAATCCCTCGCGGTCTACAACGCGGAATACCCATTCAGGAAGTTGCCGATGAAGCGTCTGTTGCTTGCGGTCGCCGTTTCCACGCTCCTTGCAGGTTGCGCCACCACCACGTCGCCCACCGGCCGAACGCAGGTCGTCGGTGGCGTGTCCGAAGAACAGCTTGCGCAACTCGGCGCGGAAGCCTTCGCCGAAACCAAGGCCAAGACCCCCCAAAGCACCGACGGTCGCCAGAGCGCCTACGTGCGCTGCGTGGTGCAACGCGTGGTGGAGCAGCTACCGCCTGACTGGCAGAACATCGGCTGGGAAACCGCAGTATTCGTCGACGACTCCCCCAACGCATTCGCGTTGCCGGGCGGCAAGGTCGGGGTCAACACCGGGATCTTCACGGTCGCCAAGAACCAGGATCAACTGGCTGCCGTGGTCGCTCATGAAGTGGGCCATGTCTATTCCCACCACCACAACGAACGCATCACCAAGCAGATGGGAACGCAGGGCGCGCTGCAGATGCTGGGCGCGCTTGCGGGCGCACGCTATGGCGAAGGCGCGGCGAATGCGGTCGTGCAGGGCGGCAGCATCGCGGCGCAGGCCGGTTTCCTTTTACCCAACTCGCGTACGCAGGAAACCGAAGCCGACGTCGTCGGCCAGCAGCTCATGGCACGCGCCGGTTTCGACCCGCGCCAGGCTGTCAACCTCTGGCAGAACATGATCGCGGCGAGCCGCAGCCATCCGCCGGAATGGTTGTCGACGCACCCCAATCCCGAAACCCGGATCCAGGAACTTGGCAGCCGCGCTGCCAGCCTAGTGCCCGTCTACGAACAGGCCCGCGCCAGTGGCCACACCCCCAAGTGCGGCTAAACACGGACACAAAGAGCAAAACTGACCCCATATCGCCGGCACGGGCGTTTCTGTTAGCGTGACGGCCCCCTGACCCGGCGCTTCTCGACCCGGGCCGCACCAACCGCAACATAGGTGACTGCCAATGAAAGCCATTTCTTCTCATCGCACCGTCCTGGCCGCCACCGTCGCAGCCGTGCTCGCTCTGGGTGCGGTTTCCCAGGTCAGTGCGCAGAGCGCCGCCCAGCAGCGTCGTGCCGACCGCGAAGCAGCCAAGGCCAGCAAGCAGGGCAAGGAAGAAAAGGCAGCCGTCACCTATCCGAACGCGACGCGTCAGGAGCCTGGCGCGAAGGCCTCGGCCAAGGCCTCGCCGAAGCTGCAGAAGATGATGAAGCTGTACGACGACGAGAAGCCGGCCGAAGCGCGTGCAATCGCCGACGAGATCATCGGCACCGAAGCCTTCAATGCCTATGACCATGCCTTCGCCGCACAGATCGCCGCACAGATCGCGTACGAGGCCGACGACGCCAACGGCGCGATTGCCTACCTGGACAAGGCGATGGCCTTCAATGGCCTGGACAACAACAGCCACTACAACGCCATGCTGATGAAGGCGCAGCTGCAGTTGCAGGAAGACAAGTACGCCGACGGCCTCAGCACCATTGATCAGTTCCTCAGCGAGACCAAGAGCCAGCAGCCCGAGCATCTGGTGATCAAGGGCAATGCCCTGTACCGGCTCGAGAAGTATCCCGAGGCCGCGGCCGTCCTCAAGCAGGCCATCGACGCCTCGCCCGAACCCCGCGCCGACTGGCAGCAGCTGCTGATGGCGGCCTACGCCGAAAGTGGCCAGGGCGACCAGGCGATCGCCATGGCCGAAAAGGTCGCGGCCAAGAGCCCGACCGACAAGCGTGCGCAGATGAACCTCGTGGCGGTCTACCTGCAGGCCGACAAGTACGACAAGGCGTCCGTGGTCCTGGAAAAGCTCCGCGCCGCCGGTCAGTTCACCGAGGACCGCGACTACCGCCAGCTCTATTCCACCTACCTCAACAGCGAGGGCAAGGAGAAGCAGGCCGCGGGCGTCATCCAGGAGGGTCTCGACAAGGGCATCCTCAAGCCCGACCACCAGTCCTACCTGGCGTTGGCGCAGTCCTACTACTTCTCCGAGCAGCCCGGTCCGGCAATCGAGGCCTACAAGAAGGCCGCGCCGCTGGATGACGATGGCGAGACCTATCTCAACCTTGCCCGCCTGCTCTGGCAGGAGGCCCGCATCCCCGAAGCGAAGGAAGCGGCCAAGCAGGCCATCGCCAAGGGCCTGAAGAAGCCCGATGACGCCAAGAAAATTCTGGCGCTGCCGGCGAAATAAGAGCCAATTAAGAGTCGCAGAGCACAAAATACCGCTTCGCGCTTGGAAGCCCGAGCGCGACTTGGTATATGCTAGGTGGTTCCTGCGTTCTCGCCGATGCGAGCGCCGGAATCGAACATCGCCCGAGGCGCCCTGGCGTCCGGAAAACTTCCCGAGCTACGGCGCATGACGCAAGCCTTCGAAATCCATACCCACGACGACGAGCCCGAAGGCCTTAACTGGGCGCGAATCACCGGCATCAGCATGGCGCTGGCCGTCCACGTCGGCGCCCTGCTGCTTCTGCTCGCTCCGCTGGCTGCCCCGCCGAGCGAGAAGGCCAAGGAAGAGACCACGATCGTGAATATCGTGCGTCCGCCGCCGCCGCCGCCGCCGCCGCCGCCGCCGCCGCCGGAAGAGCCCAAGCCACAGCCGGTCCGCCAGCTGTCGCCGCCGCAGCCCACGCCTCTGCCGCCGCCGCCGGAGCAGCCGCCGATCGAGGTCGAAGACCCGAGCCCGGTCGACCTGCCGCCGGTGCCGCCGTCGCCGCCGGCCCCGCCGCGTCCGAGCGAAACCATCGCCGGTTCGATCGATCCGTCCTCGCAGCGCATGAACCCACCGGATTACCCGCCGGCCGCGGCTCGCGCCGGCGCAACCGGTACGGTCGTGCTGCTCGTCGACATCGACGCCCAGGGCAACGTCGTCAACGTGCGTGTGGAGAAGTCCAGCCGCAACCGCGACCTCGACCGCGCCGCCCAGGACGCTCCGCGCAAGAAGAAGTGGCGCTTCAACCCGGCCAAGGAAAATGGCCAGCCGGTGCCCAGCACCGTGCGCGTCCCGGTTGTCTTCAACTTCTAAAGCTTTCAAACCCCGGCCTCGCGGCCGGGGAGCACTGTAGTAATTAGCAATTCCACCTTCCACGACTAAAAGGTAAGCGTCATGTTGCAGGAAACCACCGCCGCCGCCGCGGCCCAGACCGGGGGCTCCAACGCCGCCGCCCTGTCGCAGATGGGCTTTGGCAATCTGCTCCAGGAAATGGTTAGCAACCCGGGCCACTACGCCGTCTCCTGGGCTGTGCTTCTCACCCTCACCCTGATGTCGGTGCTGTCGATCTACTGGATCGTCACCAACTTCATCAAGAACGTGCGCCTGAAGGGCACCTCGGACCGCGTCATCAGCACGTTCTGGGAAACCCCGAACGCCCAGGACGCGATCCGCTTCATGGAAGAGCAGCCGCGCTTCGAGCCGTTCTCCAAGATCGCCCTCGATGCCGCCCAGGCCGCCGCGCACCACCAGCGCCACGAAGGCTCGCGCCTGGTCGAGTCGCTGAACCGCTCCGAGTTCGTCGACCGTGCCCTGCGCCAGGGCGTGACCCGCGAATCCTCGCGCCTTGAGTCCGGCCTGACCGTGCTCGCCACCGTCGGTTCGACCGCGCCGTTCGTCGGCCTGCTCGGTACCGTGTGGGGCATCTACGGTGCGCTGATCCGCATCGGCGCCTCGGGCAACGCCTCGATCGACGCCGTCGCCGGTCCGGTGGGTGAAGCGCTGATCATGACCGCCCTCGGTCTGTTCGTCGCGATCCCGGCCGTGCTTGCGTACAACTTCTTCACCCGCCTGAACCGCGTTACGAACAACAAGTTCGATACGTTTGCCCACGACCTGCACGACTTCTTCGCCACCGGCTCGCGCGTCGGCGAAGTCGCCAAGCGCTGATCCCAGGTCACCAGTAGTCGTTTCGGAGTTCGGACATGGCTTTCAATTCTGGTAGTGGTGGCGGCCGCCCGATGGCGGAAATCAACGTCACGCCGCTCGTCGACGTGATGTTGGTGCTGTTGATCATCTTCATGATCACCGCGCCGCTGATGACGCATAAGGTCAAGGTCGATCTGCCTGAGGCGAATCTGACCAAGCGAACGGAAGAGACGATCAAGGTCACTCCGATCACGATTGCGGTCGAGGACACCGGTGCGCTGTACTGGAACGACGAACCGGTGACCAAGGGCGTGATCGAGAGCCGCTTCTCGGTCGAGGCGCAGAAGACCCCGCAGCCGCAGGTCAACGTACGTGGCGACAAGACCGCCAAGTACAAGCTGGTTCAGGAGGTCGTCCAGATCGCCCAGAACCAGGGCATGCGCAAGGTCGGCTTCGTGGCGATCAAGGATCGCTCGGGCCAGCCGTAACCGCTAACCGGAGAAATAGACATGGCATTTGCAAGTGGTTCCGGCGGCGGTCCTATGGCCGACATCAACGTCACGCCGCTCGTCGACGTGATGTTGGTGCTGCTGATCATCTTCATGGTCACCGCGCCGATCCTGTCCTACCCGATCGACGTCAACCTGCCGCAGCGTTCGTTGAACCAGCCGCCGCAGACGAAGGTCCCGCCGCCGCCGATCCGTCTGCGCATCGACGCCGCCGGCACGATCTTCTGGAACGATTCGCCGATCGATATGCGCGTGCTGCAGCAGCAGATGAACAATGAGGTCGCCAAGGACCCCACCAATCAGCCGCTGCTCGAAATTGATGTGAACCCGGATGCCGATTACGGCATCCTCGCCAAGGTGCTGGCACGGGCGAAGAACGCCGACATGCAGAAGATCGGCTTCGTCCAGCCGCAGTAAGCCTGGCAAACGTTTCAAGCGTTACCTCAACAGTCGTGAAACGCCGCCTCCGGGCGGCGTTTTTTTATGCGCGCTTCGCGCCCCCCCAGGGCCCGCCGCACGTCGCGACGCTCGCGCAACCCCATGCGCCCCTTGTCAACGTTGTGAAATCGGGCTTAGCGTGAAATCCAGGACCCGTCGCCCGGCGCATGCGAGGCCACCGGACGGATGAGGTCCGCGCTGCGCTTCATTCGACACGACAGAGGGAGGGCACCATGGCAACTTCCATGTTTGCGGGCGACTCCGGCCGGGGCACGCAAGGCCGAACGATGGCGGAGATGAACATCACGCCGCTGGTCGACGTGATGCTGGTGCTGCTGATCATCTTCATGGTGGCAGCGCCGATGGTGACGCGCTCGATCGACCTGCGGTTGCCGCAGACGCCGCCGCCGGAACCGCAGTCGATCAAACCGCCGCACCTCAGCCTCGGTGTGCGAGGCAGCGGCCAGTTCGTGCTGGATGGCGTCGTACTGAGCGAACGTGCGCTCGCATCGGCGCTGGGCGAAGCCGCGCGCGCGGCGCCCAATACGGTCGTGGATCTGTCCGTGAGTGGCGACGCCGACTACCAGGCGTTCACCACCGCGCTGACCGTGGCCCGCAACAACGGCATCAGCAATATCGCGATGCAGTAGGTCTTGCCGACAGGGCATCCAGCCATGGCGCGTTGAAAAACGCGCCATGCGCCTGGCGACCTTGCCGAGGGGATCACCCCGCCAGGATCGCCAGGTATCGCTTCACCGTCGCCGCGAGGCCGGCATATAACGCCTCGCCGATCAGCGCATGCCCGATCGACACTTCCTGCACGTTCGGCACCGTGCGCAGGAACGCGCCCAGATTGTCCTGGCTGAGGTCGTGCCCGGCATTCACCGCCAGGCCTTCCGCCTGGGCTCGGCGCGCGGTCGCGGCAAAGCGCAGCAGCATGTCCCGGGCATCGCCCGCGGCATGTGCTTCGGCGTACGGGCCGGTGTACAACTCGACGCGATCCGCGCCGAGCGCCGCGGCCATGTGCATGTCATCGCCCTCCTCGCCATGCGCATCGGCGAACAGGCTGACGCGGCAGTGCAGCGCCTTCAGCTGGGCCACCAGCGGACGCAACGCCTGGGCGTCGCGCGCGAAATCAAAGCCGTGATCGGAGGTGAGCTGCGCATCGCCATCGGGCACGAGCGTCGCCTGTGCCGGACGCACCTGCTCGCACAAGGCGACGAAGCCGGGATAGCCGGCGCGCGGCGGCGCGAACGGATTGCCTTCGAGGTTGAACTCGACCCCGTATTCGCGCGTGAGCTCGGCGAGCGCATGCACATCGTCCGCGCGGATGTGGCGCGCGTCGGGACGCGGGTGCACGGTGATGCCGTGCGCACCGGCATCCAGGCAGGCGCGGGCGGCGCGGACCACGTCCGGTTCGTTGCCGCCGCGCGAATTGCGCAGCACCGCGATCTTGTTGACGTTGACGCTGAGGACGGTCATCGCCCGAAGTGTACCCGGCGATCGCGCACGACCACGGGGCACGACGGTGTGGTGCGACGTTCCGGCGGATCAACCGCGCGGCGGTTCGTTCTGGGTGGCTGCGGCGAGCCGGCGCGCTTCGGCTTGCTCGCGCAGGCGCCGCAGCTCTTCCGGATCCAGTATCAGCTGTTCGTCGCGCGCGCGGCTGCCGATGCGGTCGGACGCGAGCTTGAGGACGAAGGCGGCGAACATCGCCAGCGCCACCAGCAAGGCGAACACCAGGCCACCGGTCGTCGCGGCGGTGAACGCCATCCACAGGGCACCAAGGGCAAGCACGAGGAACAACCAGGCCATGGGGGCAACTCCCGAATACGCTGGCGGCAGTTTACCGCGCCGGTCTGGTCGCGTTTTGTGCCCGAGCACGCGGCCTTGGCCCGTCCGTCGCCCCGCCCCCGCCTTGTAGCCAGGCGGGCGCTACAGCACCGGCGATACCAGCCGCGCGAGCGCTTCCGGCAGGCGCGTGGCGAACAGGGACTGCGAGCGGTCGACCGCCACGCAGCCCGAGGCCGCGCATTCGGTGTCCATCAAGGCCGCCAGGTCGGCGCACAGGGCGGCGTTGCGGAACATCAGCGACACCTCGAAATTGAGGCGGAAGCTGCGGTGGTCGAAATTGGCGCTGCCGATGATGGCGAGGTCGTCATCGCACAGCAGCGCCTTGGTGTGCAGCATGCGCGGCCCGTATTCGTACACTCGCACGCCGGCCGCGAGCAGCTCGTCGAAGTAGGACCGCGCCGCCAGCGTGACCAGCCGGCTGTCGCTCCTGCGCGGTACCAACAGCCGCACGTCGAGGCCGCCCAGCGCCGCGGACGTCAGCGCCATGCGCGCGGCCTCGCCCGGCACGAAATAGGGCGTCGCCAGCCAAACCCGCCGCTCGGCGGAATGGATCGCACCGACGTGCAGGCGATGGATCGCTTCCCACGACGAGTCCGGTCCCGATACCAGCACCTGCACCGGTACGTGTCCGCGCTGCGGGACGGGCAGCGGCAGGGTGATCGGCGGATTTCCGGTGGCGTAGGCCCAGTCCTCGACGAAGACCAGCTGCAGTGAACTCACTACGTCGCCTTCCACGCGCACGTGCAGGTCGCGGTAGGCGTCCGCGCGCAGGCGCTCGTCTTCCTCGTCGGTGATGTTGATGCCGCCGGTGTAGGCGATGCGGCCGTCGATCACCACGATCTTGCGATGGCTGCGCAGGTTGAGCCACGGCCGTTTCCACACCTGCAGGAAACGCGAAGGGTGGAACCACGCGAGTTCGCCACCCGCGGCGACGAGATCGTGGAAGAAACGCGCCGGTGTCTTGCCCGAACCCACCGCATCCAGCAACAGCCGGACCTTCACCCCCGCGCGCGCGCGCTCGATCAGCGCATCGCGCAATGCCGCGCCGGTCTGGTCCGGATAGAAAATGTAGTACTCCAGATGCACATGCTCCCGCGCTGCGGCGACATCACGCAGCAGGGCGGAATACTTAGCGCCGCCATCGACCAGCAGGCGCGCGTCGGTGGCGGACGTTGGCGGCAGGCCGGTCGTTGCCTGCCCCAGTCGTGCGAGCTCGATCGCGTCCGCGCTGGGCCTGAAGCCCTCGGGCGGGGGCGGCAGATTTGCCTTCGCGCGGAAGCGGCGCAGGCGCTGCCGATGGATGCGCTGCGGACCCAGCCAGTAGTAAATGATGAAGCCGACGTACGGCAGGGCGGCGAGGCAGACCAGCCAACTCAGCGTGGCCACGGGTTCGCGCTTCTGCAACACGATCCAGCCGCCCAGCCCCAGCAGGTATACCGCCCATGCCAGGGACAGGTAGAGCTTCAGGTGCGGCACCGCGAGCAGGGCCGTCCAGAACTCGCGCAGGGCGTCGGGCATGCGGTTTTGGTCGACGGATCGTCGCGGTGCGCGACGCGGAGAGCGTATCCCAAGCCGTGCCACCCCCGTTCAGCGCGGCATCCACGCATTCAGAAAGCCGTGTTTGTCAGTTAGTAATATTGCTAATAACCTTGAGTCCCCAGGCAGCATTGCCGCCAGTCCAACCGCTATGGAAGACGCCAACAAACCCAGAGCGCCCATCAAAGGCCGCGGCGCGGCGTCGTACGTGCACGGCCGCTATGCCGTCACGACGACCGAGGGTACCGACGACGGCTGGGGTTCGGTCTACGAAGATTCGGACGACACTCCGCGACCCAGGACCACCGTCACCGAAGAGCGCGCACGCAGCATCGTCAGCCACAACGATTCGCCTGATATCGGCTTCGCGGCCTCGGTGAACCCGTATCGCGGTTGCGAGCACGGCTGCGTGTACTGCTTCGCGCGGCCGTCGCATGCATACCTCGACCTGTCGCCGGGACTCGACTTCGAGACCAAACTATTCGCCAAGACCAACGCCGCTGAACGCCTGCGTTCGGAACTGGCGCGGCCGTCGTACCGCTGCACGCCGATCGCGCTGGGCATCAACACCGATGCCTACCAGCCGATCGAACGGCGCTACCGCATCACCCGCCAATGCCTGGAAGTGCTGGCGGAAACAAAGCATCCGCTCAGCTTCATCACCAAGAGCGCGTTGATCGAACGCGATCTCGACTTGCTCGCCGCGATGGCGCGCGAACGCCTGGTCAGCGTGTACTTTTCGATCACCACGCTCGACAACCACCTCGCCGCGAAGATGGAACCGCGTGCCTCCGCGCCGCACGCCAAGCTGCGCGCGATGAAGGCGCTGGCCGATGCCAGCGTACCGGTGGGCGTGATGGCCGCGCCGATGATCCCGATGATCAACGACCGCGAACTCGAACACATCCTCGAAGCGGCCTACGAACACGGTGCGCGCGCCGCCGGCTACGTGTTGCTGCGCCTGCCGCATGAGCTCAAGCAGATCTGGCGCGAATGGCTGGAACTGCATTACCCCGACCGTGCGGCGCACGTGATGAGCCTGGTGCAGCAGATGCGCGGAGGCAAGGACTACGACAGCGCCTTCGGCAAGCGCATGCGCGGCGAGGGACCGTTTGCGCAGTTGCTGCAGCAGCGCTTCGCCAAGGCATACGCCCGGATCGGGTTCGGCCGACTGCCGCCACTGGACAGCAGCCGCTTCACGCCGCCGCGACCGTTGTCGCCGCAAGGCGAGCTGTTCTGACGGCTACCGCGCGGCCGATTGCCGCTGGGCCTGCACGCGGGCGCTTGTTGCAGGGACGACCCCGCGCCTTGGGGCTGCGGCCGGCATCACGCAGGCTCCACCTGCCGCGGCCGTTCCCGGCCAGTGGCACCTGCGTTATTCACAACCGCGCCAGTCCTGCGATGATGGACCTTCATCGCACCGTTGCCGGAGCCATGAGCGACGAATTGGAGAACGACCGCAACCAGTTGCAGGCAACGCGCCGCCAACTGCAGTTGCTGACCGACGCGATCACCCACGACCTGCGCGCCCCGCTGCGTACGATCGAAGGGTTTGCCGCGCGCGTGGCCGCGAGCGCCCACGACCGCCTCGAGCCACGCGAACGCGAACAGCTGCAGCGCGTGCATGACGCTGCCACGCGCATGACCTCGCTGCTGGAGCAACTGGGCGAACTCGCGCGCGCCACCCACGCATCGCTGCAACCGGCCGACGTCGACATCAGCCTGATGGCCGAATGGATCCTGGCCGACCTGCAGGCCACCGAACCCGACCGCCCTACCCAGCTCCACGTGCAACCCGGCCTGCGGGTGCGCGGCGACGAACGCCTGCTGCGGCTGCTGCTCACGCAGCTGCTGCACAACGCCTGGAAGTTCTCGGCGACGGCCGCCGCCACCCGCATCGAAGTGACCGGCAATGGCGAAGGTGGCCGCCGCCGTTTCGTGATTCGCGATGCAGGCATCGGTTTCGACCCGCGTTACGCGGGCAAGCTGTTCGAGCCGTTGCAGCGCCTGCACGGCGCTGAGCAGGGCGCGGGGCATGGCCTCGGCCTCGCCATCGCGAGGCGCATCGCCGAGCGCCACGGCGGCTGCATCACGGCGGTTTCACAACCCGGTGACGGCGCGGCCTTCACTGTGGACCTGCCGGACGCGTGAGGGACAGCGAGTGCTCCATCGAGACATCCTGCTGGTCGAGGACAATCCCGACGATGTCGAGTTGACCCGGCTCGCCTTCGAGGAAGCCAGCGTCAGCAACCGCCTGGTGGTGGTCGGGGATGGCGCCGAGGCGCTCGACTATCTGTTTGCCCGCGGCCGCCACGCCGAGCGCAATCCCGCCGAGCTGCCGTCGATCGTGATGCTCGACCTCAACCTGCCCAAGCTCGACGGACGCGAGGTACTGCAGGCGATCCGCGCCGAGCCCGCCACGCGCGAACTGCCGGTGATCGTGCTGACCACCAGCGCCGAGCCCTTCGATGTCGAGACCAGCTACGCCCTGGGCGTCAACAGCTACATCCAGAAGCCGGTGGATTTCGAGCAGTTCGTCGCGGCGGTGCGACAGGTCGGGCTGTACTGGCTGGTGCTCAACCATCCGCGCGTGGCATAGCGCCGCGTATCAACCTTGCTTGCCGAACAGCGCTTCCGCGCGCTGGAACAGGATCCAGCTCGTCGCGATGAACTTGTCGCCGCCGAGCGGGCGGTTGCCACGATGGGTATGGGTAAAGGCCGCCGGCGCGATCAGCAACGAGCCCGTACGCGGTGCGATCCGGCGCTGCTGGTAGAGGAATTCGGTCTCGCCCTCTTCGAAGCCGTCGTTGAGGTAAATGGTCCACAGCAGGTGGCGGTGCAGAGTCTCGTTCTGCGGATCGCGCGGGTACAGCTCGCAATGCCAGTACGGATAACCGCCGCGGCCACCGGTGTAGCGCTGCAGGTTGATCGCGCCGGGCCGCAGCACGGCCTGCGCCACCGGCGACAGCGTCGCATCGTCCATCGCCTGCAGGCGTTCGGCGGTGAGGCGATGACGCGCACCGCCCTCGCCCGGCACTTCCAGCATCAGCGGCGCGATCAGCGTGTGCGGGTAGCGTCGCAGGTAGGCCAGCAGGCCGCGGAACACGGCCTGGTTGAGCTCCATTTCGGCATCGCGCCATTCCGGCCGGCCGGTGATGGAAATGTCGAGGCTGTCCTTCAGCTCCGGCAGCACGCCGCCACCGACGCGGCCGGGTTGCGCGGCATCGCTGGCGGCAAAACGCGCCACCAGCGCCGCGCAGGCTTCGCGCGACAGCGCATCCTCGAATACTTCGATGAAGTCGGCGTGGCTCATGGCGTCACGGTCGGAGCGGGGATCCGCAGTAAAGCAGATTCCCCCGCCGTGCTCAGGCCATTGCCGTCGCGCCGGCCTGCGCCGCGTCGTGCTCGCGGTGGTAACGCGTGGCGGTCTCGACTTCCTGCTTCGAGCCCATGAACACCGGCACGCGCATGTGCAGCCCGGTCGGCTGCACCTCGAGCATGCGCATGCGACCGGTAGTCGCGGCGCCGCCGGCCTGCTCGACCAGGAAACTCATCGGGTTGGCTTCGTACATCAGGCGCAACTTGCCGCCCTTGTCGCGGCACTTGCTGTCCAGCGGGTAGCTAAAGATGCCGCCGCGGGTGAGGATGCGGTGCACGTCGGCCACCATCGAGGCCACCCAGCGCATGTTGAAGTCCTTGCCGCGCGGGCCTTCCTTGCCCGTCAGCATGTCGCCGACGTAGCGCTGCATCGGCGCTTCCCAGAAGCGCTGGTTGGAGACGTTGACCGCGAACTCGCGGGTCTCCTCCGGAATGCGCATGCCACGCGTGGTCAGCACGAACGAACCGACTTCGCGATCCAGGGTGAACGCATGCGTGCCGTGGCCGACGGTCAGCACCAGCATCGTGCTCGGCCCGTAGGTGCAGTAGCCGGCCGCGACCTGCGCGGTGCCGGGTTGCAGGAAGTGCTCGTCGGCCGGCGTGACCACGCCGTCGGGGCAGCGCAGCACCGAGAAGATCGTGCCGACCGAGATGTTGACGTCGATGTTGGAGGAGCCGTCGAGCGGATCGAACATCAGCAGGTAGTTGCCGCGCGGATACACATCCGGGATCGCCTGGCTGTGGTCCATTTCCTCCGAGGCGAGGCCGGCGAGGTGGCCGCCCCAGGCGTTGGCTTCGAGCAGGATCTCGTTGCTCAGCACATCGAGCTTCTTCTGCGCCTCGCCCTGGATGTTCATGCTCGCCACGCCTGGGGTGCCGGCGTCGCCCAGCACGCCGCCGAGCGCGCCCTTGCCGACCGCGATCGAGATGGTCTTGCAGGCGCGGGCGACGACTTCGATCAGCAGGCGCAGGTCGGCATGGATGTGGCCGGCGCGCTCTTCTTCGATCAGGAAGCGGGTCAGGGAGATGGAGGCAGAACTGGACATGGCGGGCGGGCGGGGCGGCAGCGGAGAGGGCCGCCATTGTCGCCGATGCGGGTGGCCGCCGCCCCCGGGGGGCGGGCGGTTCAAGGCAGTGGCGCAGGCGCAGCCGGGCTGGAACTCACCGGCCTGGCACTCAGGCGACCTGGCGCGTCGCGCGGGCGGCGTGCCGATGCACCACCGCGGCCAGGGTCTGCCGCGCCATCGTCAGCATCAGCAGCGGTGCGCCCGGCTCGGCCGCGGTCAGCACGCGCCGGGCGGCGTCCAGCACGTCATTGACGACATCGGCGGCGGCGGCGCCCAGCAGCATCCGCAGGCCCCGCGAGGCGCCGTCCAACAGGCGTTCGCATTCCGGTCCGCAGCCTTGGCCCGCGCGCCGCATCACCTGCGCGAGGGCAGCGTCGAGGCGTGACAGGGCGAGCAGCAGCTCGTCGGCGGTGGGCGGAGCGTAGGGAGCGTTCATGCGTTCAGTCTCGGCAGGGGGCGTCGCAGCAGCTGAGATACCCGCCAACTGTTACGGATTCGGCAGCGGATAGCGGACTGCGTCAGAGTGCGGAGCGGGCGGTCAGCGGCCAGTGAAAATCCGGCGACAGAGCGGTGAAGCGTTCATCTGCTGACAGCAGGGTGGCAGCAGGCCGCGCGCAAGCTGCGATGCCACCCGAGGAGCGGCGCCGTGCATCCATCCCGTTCGCTGTTCACGTGTTTGTCCTTCACTCTCGCGTCACCATTGCCCGCTGGCGAGTTCTCCGGAATCCGCCCCATGCACACCCAGCGGAGTGAGCCATGACCGATACGACAAAGCCCACGCCGCCAACCGATGGCCGCCACGACTTCGACTTCATCCATGGCCGCTGGCGGGTGCAGAACGAGCGCTTGCGCGAACGCCTGGTGGGCAGCACCGACTGGGACGTATTCGACGCCACCGACGAATGTCGGCCGGTGCTCGATGGCGCCGGCAATCTCGAGGAATTCCACACCGCCTGGAACGGCGGCTTTGAGGGCATCGCGCTGCGCCTGTACGACGTGGACAGCGGGGTATGGCGCATCCACTGGGCCAGCAATCGCAGCGGCGCACTCGATCCGCCGGTAAGCGGACGCTTCGAGGACGGCGTGGGTACGTTTTACGGCAGCGACCAACATGCGGGCCGCCCGGTGCGCGTGCGCTTCCTGTGGAGCCGCACCAGCGCCAACAGCGCGCACTGGCAGCAGGCCTTCTCCATCGACGGAGGCGCGAGTTGGGAAACCAACTGGCACATGTGGTTCCGCCGCGTCGACGAGCACGGGCGCTTGCGGCACGACGATGCGGTGCTGGAGCTGCGCCAGTACACATTGCAGCCCGGCCAGCGCGACGTATTGATCGACCTGTTCGAGCGCGAATTCATCGAGACCCAGGAAGCCGTAGGCATGCACGTCATCGGCCACTTCCGCGACCTCGACGCCCCCGACCGTTACGTGTGGCTGCGCGGCTTCCCGTCGATGGAGGCGCGCCGCGAGGCGTTGCAGGCCTTCTACTTCGGACCGGTGTGGCAGCGCCATCGCGATGCCGCCAACGCGACGATGGTCGACAGCGACAACGTCCTGCTGCTCAGGCCGGCGCATCCGGCATCGGGCCTGGCGCCTGCGTCGATGCCGCGGCCGGCCATCGGGACCGCCCTGCCGGCGGGCGCGGTGTGCATCGGCACGTGCGCATTGCGCGCGCCGGCGGCGGAGGGCTTCACCGCGCGCTTCGAGCAGCAGCTGGCGCCGCTGCTGCGCCAGCACGGCGCGGACGTCATCGCCCGGTACGAAACCGATGGTAGCGCGAACACCTTCCCGCGCCTGCCGGTGCGCGAGGGCGAATGCGTGTTCGTGTGGGTCGCGCGCTTCGCCGACATGGCGGCGCTGGATGCGCACCTGGCCACGCTGCAGGGCAGCGCGAGGTGGCAGGAGGCGTTGGCGGCGGCGATGCGGGAAGAACTCCTGCAGGCGCCGGAACTGCTGCGCCTGGCACCGACTGCGCGCTCGGAACTGCGCTGACGGCCTGGCGCTGTTTTGAATCGACGCGGAGCACACGCCATCATGTTGCATGCGCCGCGCCGACCGCCTGTTCCTGCTGATCCACGCCCTGCGCGGGCGCCGTTCGGCGCTTACCGCGCAGCAGCTCGCGCAGACGCTGCAGGCCTCGGCGCGCACCGTCTACCGTGATGTCGCCGACCTGCAGCTGTCGGGCGTGCCCATCGAAGGCGAAGCCGGTGTCGGCTACCTGCTGCGCAAGGGCGCGGACATCCCGCCGCTGATGTTCAACGAAGAGGAACTCGAGGCCCTGGTCGTCGGCACGCGCTTCGTCCGTGCCTTCGGCGGCGAGCGCCTCGGCCGCGGTGCGACCACGGCCTTGCTGAAGATCGAAGCAGTGCTGCCCGAAGCGCTGCGCGAGCGCAGCCGCCAAACCCGCATCTTCGCCCCGCAACTCGACAACCGAATGGAAAGCAGCGGCCTGATCGACGCGCTGCACTCCGCGATCGGGCAGGCGCAAGTGCTGCGCCTGGATTACCGCGACGGCAGCGGCGAGGTGACCGTGCGCGAGGTGGAGCCGCTGGCACTGATGTTCTGGGGCGGCACCTGGACGCTGGGCGCGTGGTGCCGCCTGCGCCGTGATTGCCGCAGTTTCCGTCCCGACCGCATCGTCGCGCACGCACTCACCGGCGAGGTGTTCGCGGACGATCCGGCGCGCAACCTGGATGCCTACCTGCGCGGGGTGGCCAGCCGATGATGCCGACCAGCGATACGGGTCGCGGTGCCGCCGGTGCGCGCCTGCGCCCGGGCGGGCGTCTTCCTTCACCCGGTAATCACCGGTGTCGCGGTCCTGTGAGCGGATGACATCGGTCGACACCACCTGGGGCGCGGGCATCAGCGATGCCACCTATCGGCTGCTGGTGGAGTCGATGCCCGAGTACGCCATCCTCCTGCTGGATGCCGACGGCCACATCCGCAGCTGGAACAAGGGCGCGCAACGCATCAAGGGATATCGCGCCGAAGAAGTGATCGGCCGCCATTTCTCGATGTTCTATCCGCGCGAGACGGTCGAGCAGGGATGGCCCGAGTACGAACTGGGGGTCGCGCGCGCTACCGGCCGCTTCGAGGACGAAGGCTGGCGCGTGCGCAAGGATGGCTCGCGTTTCTGGGCCAACGTCATCCTGACCCGCATCGACAATCCGGACGGCAGCCTGCGCGGGTTCGCCAAGGTCACGCGCGACCTCAGCGAGCGCCGCGAACAGGAAGAACGCCTGCGCCGCAGCGAGGAACGCTTCCGCCTGCTCGTGGACGGCGTGCGCGACTACGCGATTTTCATGCTCGACACGACGGGCCGCATCTCCAGCTGGAATCCCGGCGCGCAGGAGATCAAGGGCTACACGGCGGACGAGATCATCGGCCGCCATTTCTCGACCTTCTATACCGAGGAAGCGCTCGCCCGCGGCTGGCCGGCGCGAGAGCTGGAGATCGCGCTAGCCGAGGGGCGTGTCGAGGACGAGGGCTGGCGCGTGCGCAAGGACGGCACGCGCTTTTGGGCCAGTGTGGTGATCACGGCGCTGCACGACAGCGAGGGGCGCCACGTCGGCTTTGCCAAGATCACCCGCGACCTCACCGCGCACCGGCGGGTGCGCGCACTCGAGGACGAAGGCCATCGCCTCACCACCTTCCTGGCGATGCTTGGCCATGAGTTGCGCAACCCGCTGGCGCCGATCACCAATGCGGTCGCCCTGATGCGCGCGGAGCCCATCGCCTCTGAGTCCCTGCGTTACTGCCGTGATGTCATCGGTCGCCAGGTCGCGCAGATGACCCGGCTGGTGGACGACCTGCTCGACGTCAGCCGCATCACCAGCGGCAAGGTCCGCATCAACCCGCAGGTGCTGGACCTGCGCCCGGTACTCGCCGAAGCGGTGGAAACGGTCGAAACCGAGGCCCGGCAGCGTGCGCATGCGCTGCAGGTCGAGGTGACGGAGGCGCCGGCGTGGGTGGTGGGGGATCGCGCGCGTCTCGTGCAGGTGCTGAGCAACCTGCTCAACAACGCCGTCAAGTTCACGCCACCGGGAGGCAACATCCACGCCCGGCTGCGAATCGTGGGTGACCACGTGGAAGTGGTGGTCCGCGACAACGGACCGGGCATCGCGCCCGAGAAGCTGGTCGATATCTTCAACCCCTTCGTCCAGGGCGAGCAGGACGAAGGCCATAGCCAGGGCGGCCTGGGCCTGGGCCTGAGCCTGGTCCAGCAACTGGTGGGGCTGCACGGCGGCGAAGTGAGTGCCTCCAGCAGCGGCCAGCCCGGCGAAGGCGCCGAGTTCCTGATCCGGCTGCCGGCGACCATCGCACCCGCCACCGCGACCGCGGCCGAACCGCCCGCCGCCCCCGCCGCGCCGCGCCGGGTGCTGGTCGTGGACGACAACCGCGATGCCGGCGATACCCTGCAGGCGATGCTGCAATTCGCCGGCTACGACAGCCAGACCGTCTACGACGGTGCCAGCGCGCTGCAGGCCGTCCGCGATAGCCGCTTCGATGCGGTGATCCTGGACATCGGCTTGCCCGACGTGAGCGGACTGGAGGTCGCCCGGCGCCTGCGCGCCTCACCGAGCCCGCCGCCGCCGTTGATCGCGCTGACCGGTTACGGGCAGGACATCGATCTGGCGGCCACGCGCGAAGCCGGCTTCCATGCGCACCTGACCAAGCCGCTGATGGCCGACAAGATCATGCTCGTGCTGTCGCAGCTGTTCGACGACGCGGCATAAGGGATCACGCACGTTCCGAGGGGTCGCACACATCGACGCGCAACGGCGTCAGCCCGAACTGCGCGCCAGGTACAGGGCCGGGCGCCCGCGCTCGCCCGCGGCACGGCGCGGAAACAGCGCCAGGCACTTGGCGAACAGCGGCACGGCTTCGCGCAGTTCGGCCGGCGACATCGCACTGAAGCCCATGATCAGGCCGGTGCCTTCCGGTGGCTGCAGGTAGCACGGCGCGATCGAATACAGCGCGAGCTTGCGCTCGTGCGCCGCGCGGATCAGCGCATCGCCTTCCGCGGCCGGCATGTCGTGTATCCATGCCACCAGGTGCATGCCCGAATGCGATTCCATGATCTCAAGGCGGTCGCCGCAGTGTTCCTGCAGCAGTGACCGCAGCAGGTTGCGGCGCTCGGCGAGTTTGCGCGTCACCTGGCGCAGGTGGCGGTCGTAGGCGCCG
The DNA here is from genome assembly GCA_031457065.1 of Agrilutibacter niabensis. Classification (GTDB taxonomy): domain Bacteria; phylum Pseudomonadota; class Gammaproteobacteria; order Xanthomonadales; family Xanthomonadaceae; genus Agrilutibacter; species Agrilutibacter niabensis_A. Next base: position 712,560 of record JAVDVW010000002.1, on the reverse strand, counting down.
GAAGCGATGAAGCCCGCCAATGCCGCCTGGTCCATCGACGCGCAGCCGAAATCGTCGGTCCATTTCGCCGCGAGCAGGTCGTCCCTGAGCCCGGGCGGCATGATGATGTAGCCCAGCCGCAGGGCCGGGAACAGCGTCTTGGAGAAGCTGCCCACGTAGAGCACGCGGCCGTCGCGGTCGAGCTGCTGCAGCGCCTGCACCGGTTGCTGGTCGTGGCGGAATTCGCCGTCGTAGTCGTCCTCGACGATCCAGCCCGAGCCCAAACGCGCGTATTCGAGCAGGGCCAGGCGGCGCTCGTGCGACAACACGGCACCGGTGGGGAACTGGTGCGACGGGGTGACGTAGGTCAACTTCACCGCGGGATCGGGCATGCGCTCCACCTGCATGCCATCGCGGTCGACGGGAATGCCGACCAGGCGCGCGCCGTGCACCTGCAGGATGGTGCGTGCGGTGAAGTAATGCGGTTCTTCCAGCGCGACTTCGTCGCCGTCCTCCAGCAGCACGCGCGCGATCAGCGACAGCGCCTGCTGGGTGCCGCCAACGATCAGCACGTCATCGGGCGTGCAGGCCACGCCGCGGGTGCGGCTGATGTGGCGCGACACCGCCTCGCGCAGCGCGGGCAGGCCCTGGATGCGGGGATAGTTGGGTTGCACGTAGGGCGCGGCGCGCGTCAGCTCGCGCACCCACTGCGCGGTCAGGGCGGTGTTGACCACGGGCGTGCCGAACTGGAACGCGTAGCGCATGCCAGGCGGACGATGGCCGGGAATGTTGCCCAGCGTGCAGAACTCGCGCGTGCGCCGGCTGAAGGCGGACTGGGCGACGACGGCGCGGCGCGGCGGTGGCGGCCGCACCGGCCCCGCCCAGGGCGAGGTCACGTAGCTGCCCGAGCCCACGCGTCCGGTGATGAAGCCCTCGGCGCGCAGGTGCTCGTAGGCGGCGACCACCGTGGTGCGCGAGAGGTTGAGGTCGTACGCCATCTCGCGGCTCGACGGCAGCCGCGTACCGTTGGCGAGCCGCCCCGCGGCCATCGCCTCCTTGAGGGCGCGGGCCAATTGCAGGTACAGCGGTCCGTTGTCGTCGAGAACCAGGTCCATTTCCTACCTCCCGCGGCCATTGGATCGTGAGGAAGCGTCCATTGGCAGTCCACTTGTGGCCGGAACGCCGGGACCACTGGGGGCGTTGCCGTAAAGGCTACTGCCTGGTCAGGCGCCGGTACTGCGACATGTGGCGCAGCGCTTGCTTCGCCCGGCCCTGCTGTTCGTACAGCAGCGCCAGGTTGTAGTGGCCGTCGGCGAGATCGGGATCGGCGCGCAACGCGGCTTCGTATTCGCCCATCGCCTCGTCCGTGCGCTCCAGGTCGTCGAGCAGCACGCCGAGGTTGTAGTGCAGCAGGGCGGCGTCGCCACGGTCCGAATGGCTGCGCTCGGAGCGTACGATCGCGAAGGCATCGCGATAGACGCTCTCGGCTTCGTCGTAGCGTTCGAGTTCGTGCAGCAGGCGGCCCAGGTTGATGCGTGCGTCGAGGCGCATGGGGTCGGCGGTGATGGCGCGTTCATAGGCCTGCGCCGCGTGTTCGGCGTTGTCGCGCTCGAGGTCGGCGCCTCGCACGCTCCAGTCCTCGCCGGTGGCAGGAGCCGGAGCGGGTGCGGGCTCGATCACGCGCAGCGTGCCCTGGGCCGGGTCGCCTTCGAACGCCAACAGGTACTGTCCCGACTCGGCCATCCAGCGGCTGAGCCCCTCGCGCACCACCACATGGTCGGCGAACGCGCCGATGCTCAGGCCCGACAGCGGCATCTCCTCCGGCAACCGGCTGCGCAGTTCGCGCAGTGCCCGCAGGATGCGCCGATGCGGGATGTTGGCGACGGACAACGCCCGCGCCGTGCGCAGCACGATCAGGTCGCGGAAGGAAAACAGCAACGCGTTGCGCGGCCCGCGCGCAGGCGTGACGAAACCGGCGGCCACCAGCGAGCGGATGGCGCTGCGCGGCAGGCGCAACAGCTTTTCGACGTCGCCCACGCCGTACTGGTGCATGCGGGATCCTGCTTACTTCGCCCGCTTGGCGGTCTTGCGCTTGGGTGCCGCGGGCGTCTCGGCCTCCAGCGCCTGCACGCGCTTGGCCGGCTTGCGTGCCGTCTTGGCCGCCGCCGCGCCCTTGCGCGCCGGCGCGGCGCCGCCGCCGCCTTTCTTCTCCAGGCTCGCGCGCAGCGCTTCCATCAGGTCGATGATCTGCGCACCGCCTTCGGGTTCTTCGGCCAGGGTGATCTGCTCCCCTTCGACCTTCTGCTGCACCGCGGCCTCGATGCGCTCGGCGACGTCGTCCTTGTACTGGCTGGGATCGAATGTGTTCGAACTCTGCGAATCGATCAGCTGCTGCGCGAGCTTGAGCTCGGCGGGCTTGACCTCGGTGCGCGGGATGTCGAGGTCGTCGATCGAACGCACCTCGTTGGCGTACAGCAACTGCTGCATCACCAGGCCGTCCTCGACCGGACGGATCATCACGATGTAGCTCTTGCCGCGCGTGGCCCAGTGGCCGATCGCGCAACGCTCGGACTCGCGCAGCGCCTTGGCGAACAACGCGTACGGCTTGGCCCCGCCCTTGTCCGGCGCGAGGTAGTAGGCCTTGTCGAAGTACACCGGATCGATCGCGGCGATCGGCACGAACTCGACGATGTCCGCGCTGTGCGTGCCCACTTCCTCCATCGCCTTCAGCTCGTCGGGCGCGAACATCACGTACTGGTCCTTGGCGAACTCGTAGCCCTTCACGATCTCGTCGCGTTCGATCGGGATGTTCTCGCGCGCGCACATGGTCTGGTAGCGCACGCGCGAGCCGCACTTCTTGTGCAGCAGGTTGAAGGAGATGCCGCCCTTGGACTCGGTCGCCGTGTACAGCTTCACGGGAATGGCGACGAGGCCGAAGGAAACGGTGAGTGACGCAATCGAACGTGCAGCCATGACTGCTTCTCCGATGGATCAGGCCTTGCCGCTCTTCTTCGGTTTCAGAGCCTGCGCCAGGTCCTGCTTGCGTGTGAGGGCATCGCTCCAGCGATCGCCCGTGCGGGAGAGCCGTTTTATAACATCGGTCAGGCGGAAGTCGAGTGGATGCGCGGACGCCAATTCTTCCCAGGTCAACGGCATCGATACCGGTGCGCCGGCCACGCCGCGCGGCGAGTACGCGACGTTCAGGGTCTTGCCGCGCACGTTCATGTTGTGGTCCATGAAAATCTTTCCACTACGTTTAGTGACGCTCCACTCCATGGTGATGTCCTTGGGGTGCAGGCGCATGAGGTGGCGGCTGACCAGTTCGGACACGTGGCGGGCGGCGTCGAAGTCGATGGTGCGCTTGATCGGCACGAACACGTGCAGGCCGGTCTTGCCCGAGGTCTTCACGATCGGCTCCAGCTTCATGCCCTGCAGCAGCCCACGCAGGGCGAACGCGATCTCCTTGCCCTTCTCGAACGCGATGGTGTTGAGCTCGGGCTCGGCGCCCTTGGCTTCCTTGCCCGAGTAGATGTAAGGATCGATGTCGAAGACGACGTAGTCGGGATAATTGAGCACCGAGGCTTCCAGCGACTCGAGCGAGCTGGCGTAGTCGGTCGACTTCGACTTCGTATCCGCCGCGACTTTCGCGCGCGAATGCCAGACGTGGAACTCGAGCGTGCCCGACTGCGCCAGCCACAGCAGTGTCGGCAGGTTGTTGCACAGCAGGTATTCGTGCTCCTCGTCCTTGCTGCCGGAGAACACGGTGACCGATTCGACGAAGTCGGGGCGCGCCTGTTCCCAGTGCTTCTGGAAGAAGCGTTGGCCGGTGATGCCATCGGGCATGCGGATCATGGTGAGCGGGCGGTCGGCGAGGTGCGGCAGCATCAGCGGCGACACCTGCGCGAGATAGCGCAGGAGATCGCGCTTGGTCAGCGCCGGTTGCTGCAACTCCTCGTCCGCGGGCCAGTAGACACGGTCGAGATTGCTGAGGCGGATGTGGTGCGCGCCGACGCTGAGTTCGAGGTTGTTCTTCTTCGCCTCGAGCTGGTCGAGGATCGCGGTGATCTCGGTGGACGGCGTGGCCTTGGCCTTGCTGGCTTTCGTCGCGCGCGCAGTCGTCGCCGCGCCGGCGCGCTGGCGCGGAGAAGGCGAACCGGAGCGGGTGGTTTCAGTGCGGTGCACGGTGCTGGGATCGATGTCGTCGCGCAAGCGGACGAAGATCGGCGCCCGCAGGTGCGCATCGTTCGTCCATTCCTGGAAGTTCACTTCCGCAACCAAGTCTGGCCGCACCCAGGTGACGGGGCCGTTGACCTCGGGGGTTTCGCTGAACGGGTTTGTTTCGCTGTGCAGCGGCTGCAGCCGCGCCAGTACATGTTTGAGTACGCGTTCGTCGAAGCCGGAACCCACGCCGGAAGCGAAGCGCAGGGCCTTGCCGTCCCAGTAACCCACCAGCAGGGCGCCCAGCGCGCCACGCGAACCCTTGCCGCGCGTATAGCCGCCGATCACGAATTCCGCGCTGTGCGTCGGCTTCACTTTCAGCCACGCCGACGTGCGCTTTCCGGCTTCGTAACGGCTGTCGGCGCGCTTGCCGATCACGCCTTCGAAACCGCTGGCCAGCGCCGCTTCGTGCATGGCCTCGCCATCGGCGGCGGCGTGCACCAGTTGCACCAGCGGCGAGGGCAGCAGGCACTGGGCGAGATAGCGGCGGCGATCGCGGTACGGCCGCTGGCGCAGATCGATGCCGGCGAAGTGCAACAGATCGAAGGCGAAGAACACGGTCGGCACGTTGCGATCGGCGGCGGCGATGTCGACCGCGCTCTTCAGCTGGAAGCGGTTCTGCAGCGCGTTGAATGACGGCTTGCCCTGCGGGTCGAAGGAGACGATCTCGCCATCGAGGAGCATGCGCCCGCCGCCCGCCTGCTGGCGCAGTTCCGCCGCGAGCCGGGGAAAGGTCGGGGCCAGTTCCAGCCCGCGTCGCGACTTCAGCTGCACCTGGTCGCCGTCGATGAAGGCGAGCACGCGGTAGCCGTCGAGCTTGGGCTCCCACAGCCAGCCGTCGCGGGTGAACGGCGCGTCGCCGACGTCGGCGAGCATCGGCGCCAGTTTCGCCGGCATCGCGTCCGGTTCGCCGGCGGGCACCAGTTGCGACGCAGGCACGCGTGGCGGCGCCGGCAGGAACTTCAGGTCCTTCACCCGCAGGCCCGACAGCACCGAGCGATCCTGCGCGGTGATGTCATCGGTGCCGGCGAAGCGATCCTTGTGTTTGATCAGCAGCCAGCTCTTGGCCTCCCTGGTACGCACCAGCGCGTAGGAGCCTTTCAGCTTCTCGCCGCGCAGCTGCAGGCTGAGCTTGCCGGCCGCCAGGCCCTCGCGCACGCGGCGCTCGGCTTCCGCGCGGTCATGGAACCAGGTGGCGTCTTCGCCGGAGCTGTCTTCATCCGGACTGTAGACGCCGCAGTCCCACACGATCACCTCGCCGGCGCCGTACTGTTTGGGCGGGATCACGCCTTCGAACGAGGCGTAGTCATAGGGATGGTTCTCGACGAACACCGCCATGCGCTTGTCGGCGGGATTGGGCGAGGGTCCCTTCGGCACCGCCCACGAGAACAGCACGCCATCGCATTCGATGCGGAAGTCGTAATGCAGGCGGGTGGCGGCGTGCTGCTGCACGACGAACAGCAGCGGCCCGCCGAGGTGCGTGGGCTCGGCCGGCACCGGCTCGGGGGTGGCCTCGAAACGGCGCTTGGCGGAATATTCGCTGAGCTTCGCCATCCGGGTGGTTACCTCAGGAGCGCGACCATGGCAGCACGACGCGTATGGGCAGGTGCGAGCGGCTATTCCTTCAAGGAATGGAAGGGCAGCTTCTATCCCGGGAAGATCAAGCCCGAGGACATGCTTGCCTGGTACGCGCAGCGCCTGCCCACGGTCGAGATCAACAATACCTTCTACCAGATGCCCAAGGCGTCGGTGCTGGAGCACTGGGCCGCGGTGGTGCCGCAGGATTTCCGCTTCGCGATCAAGGCGCCGCGCAGGATCACCCACGACGCGCGGCTGAAGGCGGACGCGGCGGCCGATTCGGTGGCCTACCTGTACCGCGTGCTGGAAACGCTGGGCGACAAGCGCGGGCCGGTGCTGTTCCAGCTGCCGCCGTTCCTGAAGCAGGACCTGCCGCGGCTCGGCGAATTCCTGCAGTTGCTGCCGGCCGGGCACCAGGCCGCATTCGAGTTCCGCCACGACAGCTGGTTCGACGACGCGGTGTACGCCGCACTGCAGGCCGCGGGCGCGGCGTTGTGCCTGTCCGAGCGTGAAGACGACCGACCGCCGCCGCTGGTCGAAACCGCACCCTGGGGCTACCTGCGCCTGCGGCTGGAGGACTACGGCGAGGCCGACTTCGCGCAGTGGGCGGAACGGATCCAGGCCACGGCCTGGACCGACGTGCACGCTTACTTCATGCACGAGCCCACCGCACCGGCCTATGCGCAGGCGTTGCTGGATGCGACCGCGATGCAGGCAGCCACGCCATGAGCCAGGCACAGGCGCTGGGCATCGCAATCGACGCCGGACAGCAAGTGTCGGGCTTGCTGTTGGCGCCCCCGGAAGCACGCGCCTGTTTTGTGTTCGCGCACGGTGCCGGCGCCGGCATGACGCACGCGTTCATGGCCGCGATGGCCGCGGGCCTCGCCTCCCGCGGCATCGCCACGCTGCGCTACCAGTTCCCGTACATGGAGCGCGGTTCGCGCCGGCCCGATGTGCCACGCGTCGCGCAGGCGGCAGTGCGGGCCGCGGTCGCCGAGGCCACGCGGCGCCTCCCCGCCATGCCGCTGTTCGCCGGCGGCAAGTCATTTGGCGGCCGCATGACCTCGCAGGCGCAGGCCGCGGGATTGCTGCCCGGGGTCAAGGGCCTGGTGTTCGTGGGCTTTCCACTGCACCCCGCCGGCAAACCTGGGGACGAGCGCGGCGCGCACCTGTTCGAGGTCAGCGTGCCGATGTTGTTCCTGCAGGGCACCCGCGACGAGCTCGCCGACCTCGACCTGCTGCAGCCGCTGGTGGAACGCCTGGGAGCGCGAGCCGAGCTGCGGCTGTTCGAGCATGCCGACCATTCCTTCCACGTTCCCGCGCGCCTGGGACGCGACGCCGAGGTCATGGCGGCAATGCTCGATGCGTTTGCGGCGTGGATCGCCGCGCAAGGCGCCTGAGTCACGGCCCTTATATGCGCCGTGGACTAAACTGCGATTTCCCCCCGTAGTGCCCGCGACATGCTCCTCGCCGATCACCTGCCCGCTGCCGCGCTGCCGGCGCCATTCCCGCTGCTGACGGCCGCAGGCATGCTGGATCCTGCTTGTGCGGACCGGCTGCGCGCGGACTTCCCCCGCTATCGCGGCGCCGGCTTCTTCCCCTATGAGGACCGCGACTGCGGTCCCGCGGTCAATGCGCTGGTGGCCGAGCTGACCGCGCCCGCCTTCGCGGATGCCATCGGCGAGCGCCTGGGCGTGGAGCGCCTGTCGCAGTACCCGCCACTGGTCACGCTTTGCCGTTCGCTCAACCTGCGCCACGGCAACATCCACACCGACAGCCAGTCGAAGATTGTGACGGCGCTGGTGTACCTCAACGAGGAGTGGCCGCACGGAGCGGCGGGATCGCTGCGCTTCCTCGCGAACCTGGCGGATATCGAAGACCAGGTCGCGCCGCAGGTGCTGCCGGTATACGGCAACGTCGTCGCGTTCCGGCGCGCCGACAACTCCTTCCATGGCCACCTGCCGTTCGAAGGAGACCGCTTCACCATCCAGATCGCATGGCTGGCCGATGTCGCGGCGCACGCGCGCAAGACCCGGCGCGGGCGCACGTCGCGTGTGATCAAGAAGCTGCTGGGCGGACTGGATCGCTGGTGGAAGCCGCGCGCTGCCTGACGCAGCGCACGCGGCCGCTCAGATCACCCGCAGCGTGATCGCCTTCAGCACCGCGCGCGTGCGATCGCGGGTGTCGAGCTTCTCCAGGATCACCGACACGTAGTTCTTCACCGTGCCTTCGGCGAGGAACAGCGAGCGTGCGATCTCCTTGTTGGAATAGCCGCCCGCGAGCAGACGCAGGATCGCGACCTCGCGTTCGCTGAAGCGTTCCTTGGGCGCGTCCTGCGCGTGGAACTGGTAGCGCGTGCGCACCGCTTCGGTGCTGACCGGCTGCAACAGGGTGTCGCCGCGGGCCACGCGTTCGATGGCGTCGCGCAGGTCCTCCGGCGCGGCGTCCTTGAGCAGGAAACCCTGCGCGCCCGCTTCGGTCGCGCGCAACAGCAATTCGCTGTCGTCGAAGGTGGTGAGCAGCAGCACCGGCGTGGTGTCGCCGCGCTCGCGCAGGCGCTGCAGCGCCTCGATGCCGTCCACGCCCGGCATACGGATGTCGCTGAGCACGACATCGACCGGTTGCGTGGCGAGCAGCTCGAGCAGGTGCGCGCCGTCGTCGGCTTCGAACACGATTTCGATGCCCTGGCGCTCGAGCAGGGCATGCAGGCCCGCGCGCACTAGGGCCTGGTCGTCGGCGAGGGCGATGCGCAGCGGTGCGATCATGCGATGCCTTGTGCGGAAAGGGACAAAGCGGTCACAGCGGCAGGCTCGCTTCGATGCGCAGCGCGCCGCGTGCCGTGGTCGACAGCGCCAGCGTGCCGCCGGCGGCGGCGAGGCGCTCGCGCATGCCGGACAGACCATTGCCCTCGCGGATCGTGCCGCGCACGTAGCCGTCGTCTTCGACCTTCACGCTGAGCCGGTTGCCTGCACGCGCCAATGCCACCCACACGATCCCGGCTTCGGCGTGGCGCGCGCTGTTGGTCATCGCTTCCTGCACCAGGCGCAGCACCGCTTCGGCAACGGCGGGGTCGTTGATGTGCACGTCGTCGTCGATGCGCAGCTGCAGTGCCGGTCGTGGCATCGGTGCGGCCAACGCGCGCAGCGCGGTGCCCAGGTCGAGGCCGCTGGAGTCGCGCAGGGCCTGCACGACGTTGCGGATGTCGCCGAGCAGTTCGGCTGCCAGCTGTTGCGCCACGGCCAGTTCGCGCCGGTCGGTGAACGCGGGATCGGTGGCGAGGGCGCGCAGGTTGAGGGTGAGCGCGGTGAGCTTGTGTCCGGCAACGTCGTGCAGTTCGCGCGCGACGCGCAGGCGTTCGGCATCGCGTGCGGAATCGGCGAGCAGGGCGCGCGTCGCCAGCAGGTCGGCATTGACCAGGGCGAGGCGGTCGCGCGCGGATTCGGCGCTGACCGCGTAGTAGGCGCACAACGCCGCAAAAGCCTGAAAGCCGGCATACAGGGCCACGACGGTCAGCGGCGAGGAGGAATATCCGGCGGAACGCAGCATCCAGTACACGACCACATCTGCGGCCACCACGGCGGCGATCGCGCCGCGCGGCGGCCAGTTCGCGGCAATCTGCGCGGTCCATATCACCAGCAGCACCTGGGCCGTGCCAACGCCCGGGTCCAGCCACACCAGCGCCAGCGCGCAGACCGCCTCCAGCCACAACAGGGCATCGGCGGATCGCCGATGGCGGTCCCGGACCAGGCCATGTGCGAGCAGTGCCAGCAGATAGAGCAGCAACGCGCACCAGGCGATGACCTGCTGTTCCGGCTTGAACCAGCGCAGTGACAGCGCGACCGCGCCCCAGGTGAACAACCCGGCAACCGTGAATGGATGCAGCATCCCGAGCAGGTGCCTGCGCATTCGCACGCCGCGCGGCGGGTAGAAGGGAGCGGACGGAGGCATGCGCGCATGCTGCGGCGCGGGGGCCGGCGAGGCAATGCCGCCGGAGCAAGTGATGACTTCCGGCAGGTCGCGTTGATGACCGCGGGCACTGCGATGGGGAGCGATCGTTGCCGAAGCCGGGGCCACTTCGCCACAGGAGCCCGGCCATGACTTCGTAGCGGGCAACGCAGACTCACAACCGGACCCTGCCAACTCCGTTAGTGGAGCGTGTGCCGGGTGGCGAGTGCGTGCCGGGTGAACGCCCGCGTCAGACGTCGCCGTCGTTCAACCAGCCCTCGCCGGTGCCGCGGTTGTACACCGTGTCGGTGTCGAGCACGGTACCGGCGGGAATCGAGTCCTGCTGCGCCAGCTTCGCGTAGATCGGGGTGAAGTCCGGCGTCGTCGCTTCCATCAGCTGCTCGTAGCTGTCGATGACGAAATAGGTCTTCTGGTAGGTATCGATGCGGTAGCGCGTGCGCATGATCCGCTCAAGGTCGAAGCCGATGCGGTTGGGCGCGGCCGATTCCAGGCAATGGATCGATTCGCCCTTCGACGACACGATGCCGCTGCCGTAGATGCGTAGGCCATCGGCCTGCTTGATCAGGCCGAATTCCACCGTGTACCAGTACAGGCGCGTCAGGTTGACCAGCGCGTCCGCACCGATCGCATGCGCCTTCACGCCGCCGCGGCCATAGGCCTGCATGTAGTCGGCGAACACCGGGTTCATCAGCAACGGCACGTGGCCGAACAGGTCATGGAACAGGTCCGGCTCGCTCAGGTAATCGAGCTGCTCCGGCTTGCGGATCCACCACGTCACCGGGAAGCGGCGATGGGCGAGATGGTCGAAGAAAGTGAGTTCGGGCAGCAGGCCTTCGACGCCGACCAGCTCCCAGCCGGTGGTGGCGCGCAGCACGCGGTTGAGGTCGTCGAACTTGGGAATACGGTCGGGGTTCATCCCCATCGCGCGCTGCTGGCGCAGGAATTCGTCGCTGGCGCGGCCGACCAGGATCTGCTGCTGGCGCGCGAACAGGGTCGCCCACACGTCGTGGTCGCTGCCGCTGTAGCTCGCCCAGGGCTGCTCGACCACGGCGGTGGTGTAGACCGGCACGTAACCCTTGTCGGTGAGCTGGTGTTCGACGCGGTTGGGGGTGGTGTTCACGGCGCGGGTCCTGGGGCAAGGGGGCGGCCGGAGGGGATTCCGCCGCATCAGGCACTGTAGCGGCCGGCGGACGCAACAGGCTTGCGTTGTTGCACGGGATAACGCCCCCAGCGCATGATTCGTGCGCGTTTAACGAAATTCTTGCACCAAATCAGCGGGAAAGACCATGACCGCCGTCAATCTCGATCGCACCGACCTGCAACTGCTGGCCGAACTCCAGGCCAACGGCCGCCAGACCAATGCCGAACTGGCCGAGCGCGTGCACCTGTCGGCCTCGGCCTGCCTGCGCCGGGTGCAGCGGCTGGAGCGCGAGGGGGTGATCCGCGGCTACCGCGCCGAAACGGATCCGGAGCGGCTGGGGCTCGGCCTGCAGGCCTTCGTCCGCGTGCAGCTGCGCCAGCACGACGCGGCCTCGATCGCCGCCTTCGCCGACTTCGTCAACCAGTGGGACGAGGTCGTCGCCTGCCACGCGCTCACCGGCGACATGGACTACCTGCTGCAGGTCGCGGTGCGCGACCTCGAGCACTTCTCGCGCTTCCTGCTCGACCGCCTGCTCAACCAGGCCGGCGTCGCCGACGTCAATTCCAGTTTCGTGCTGCGTACGGTCAAGGCATTCCGCGGCTTGCCGCTGCCCGCGCGGCGCGGCGAGTGACGATGCTTCGCCGGCTACGCCTGCTGGCACGCATCGCGCAAAAAGAAACGGCCACCGAAGTGGCCGTTTCCGCGTCACACAGGCGCGCAACAATCAGAAGCGGTATTCGCCACCGACGGCGAGCGTGTCGGCATCGACATCGACGCCATCGAAGCCGGCCTTGTGGTAGGTGTAGTTCAGGCTCAGGCCGAACGACTCGTTGAAGTCGTAACCGCCACCCACGCCGAAGTAGAACTCGGTGGAGTTCTCGCTGCTCGAACCGAAGGCGTCGTCGGCGTCGCCCTGGACGATTTCGAGGCCGGCGCGGCCGTCAACGAAGAAGCCGCTGTCGTTGACACCGAAGTTCTTCTTGCCGAGGACGCCGACGCCGAAGCTGTTGAGCTTGAGCTGGGCGCCGTTGTCCTTCTTGTCGTAGAGGTTGTTGTAGGACGCCTCGACGGCGAAGTTGTTGGTGAAGTAATAGCCGCCACGCACCGAGAACGAGGTATCCGAGTCGCTGGCCGAGCCCAGGCCGTTGATATCGAAATCGGCTTCGGTGCGACCGACTTCCGCACCCACGAAGGCTTGGCCTTCAGCCGCCATCGCGACGGTCGACAGCGAGGCCAGCACCAGTGCGCACGAAAGAACCAGAATCTTCTTCATCATCTTTATCCGTAAGAGTTAGCCCCTACTGGGCGGGCCAGAGGTTGCGGCGTTGCCCTTGGATTTGTCAAATTTATGTTAAACGCTGAGTGAATCGACCCGGCGCTGCCGGCGGGCGCGCGCAAGCGGCGGCATTGCGCCGCCTCAGTCCGGGCGACGGAAGCGCAGCACCACGCCGCGTTGTTCGTCATCGGGTGCCGGCCGCTGCCACAGCGCGGGTACCTCCTGCGGCGCGCCGGGCTCGAGTTCATCGTGTTCGCGTTGCGCTGCCTGGGCCGCGGCTTCCTCTTCCAGTTCCCAGCTGTAGCGGCGTCGCGGCGGCACGGGGTCGCTGCGGCGGAACAGCCACGCCGCCAACAGTCCGGCGGCCGCGCCACCCAGGTGCGCCTGCCAGGACACGCCTGCCTCGCGCGGCAGCACCGTCAGCAACATGCCGCCGTACAGGAAGAAGGCGATCATCGCCGCCGCCACCGCTGGTCGGTCGCGGCGCAGCAGGCCGAGCCCGAACACCAGGAACATCAGGCCGTGGCTGAGACCGCTGGCGCCCAGGTGGTGCGAGCCGGCTTCACCCAGCGCCCAGGCCCCCAGTCCGGACCCCAGCCAGAGCAAGGGCAGGGCCCGCACCGTCGCGCGCGGGTAGACCGCGCCGGCGAGGGTGCCCAACAGCAGCAGCGAAATCGCGTTGGCGGCGAAGTGCTCGAGCGAGCCATGCAGCAGCGGTGCGGTCAGTACCCCGCGCAGGCCGGCCAGGACGTGCGGCTGCACCGTCCATCGCGCGACGTCGAACGTGCCCTGGGCGAAGAACACCGCCGCCAGCACGAGGACGAAGGCGAAGCTCAGGTTGAAGGCGCGCAACAGCCGGCGGCGGTCGTGCGCGCGCTGGGCCGGCGTGTCGGCGGGCAACTCGGGAGTGGGCAGGTGCATGCCTAAGCAGTGGCGACCGCGGGACCGCGATGCAAGGGCGGGGGAGCGGGACATTGAATCCCGCGGCCCCAAGCCCCTCATCCGGCGCTGCGCGCCACCTTCTCCCCGCAAACGGGGAGAAGGGAAGGTGAGTGCGTAAAATGCGGCGATGAATACCCCCGAACCCTACCCGATCGTCCGCCTCAAGAACGCCTGGAACTCCACCCATCCCTGGATCTTCCAGCGCCTGGTCGACAAGCCCGCGACGCGGCCCAAGTCCGGCCAGATCGTCGACGTGGTCGGCGTGGACGGGGTCTGGATCGGGCGCGGCTTCTACAACGGCCACTCGCGCATCGCCCTGCGCATGCTCGAGCGCGACCCCGATGTCGACGTCGACGCCGCCTGGTTCGCACGCAAGATCGCCGAGGCGGTGCAGCTGCGCCGCGACATCCTCAAGCTCGACCAGATCAGCAATGCCTGGCGCGTCGTGCACAGCGAGGGCGACGGCATCAGCGGCCTGGTCGTGGACCGCTACGACGACCTGGTCGTGGTCGAGTTCTTCAGCGCCGGCGCGTTCCGCTACCGCGAGTGGATCTACGCCGCGCTGCGCGCCCAGTTCCCCGGCTGCCGTTTCCACGCCTCCGCCGACGAGCACGTGCAGAAGCAGGAGTCGTTCGACTTCCGCGGCACCGAACCGGCGCAGCCGGCGGTGATCAGCGAATACGGGGTGAAGTTCCGCGCCGACCCGGCCGGCGCGCACAAGACCGGCTTCTTCGCCGACCAGCGCGAGAACCGGCAGTGGCTGTCGCAGCAGGTCGAAGGCAAGCGCGTGCTCGACCTGTGCTGCAACACCGGTGGCTTCGCGGTGTACTCGGCGGTGCGCGGCGCCAGCGAAGTGGTCGGCATCGACATCGACGAGGCGGTGATCGACATCGCCAAGGGCAATGCCAAGCTCAACAACGTGCGTCCGCGCTTCATCCAGGCCGACATCTTCCCGTGGCTGCGCGACGCCGCCAACGCCGGCGAGCAGTTCGACGTGGTGATCCTCGACCCGGCCAAGATGACCCGCGATCGCGAGCAGGTGATCAACGCGCTGAAGAAGTACCTCGATATGAACAAGCTCGCGCTCGGCGTGGTGAAGCCGGGCGGACTGTTCGCGACGTTCTCCTGCACCGGCCTGGTCAGCGAGGAGCAGTTCCTCGACATGCTGCGCCGCGCCGCGTTCTACGCCGGGCGGACGGTGCAGGTACTGAAGGTGTCCGGCGCCGGCCCGGACCACCCGTTCCTCGCGCAGGTGCAGGAATCGCGCTACCTCAAGGCGGTGTTCTGCCGCGTGCTGGACTGAGGCAAACCGTGCCGCTGGGCCGGTCGCCCAGCAGCGCTAAAACCAGCAGCGCTAAAATCGGCGCATGTCCCAGCGCAAGCCCATCGATGTCTACCTCAAGCCCGCCGGGGGTTGGGACGCGCTGAAGAGTTCGTGGCACGCGCTGCATGAGCAGCAGGTGGTGATGAAGGGCGCCAGCACGTTGCTGCGCACCAACCAGCCCGCCGGCTTCGATTGCCCGGGTTGCGCCTGGCCCGATCGCAACAAGCACTCGACCTTCGAGTTCTGCGAGAACGGGGTGAAGGCGGTCGCCAACGAGGCCACCAGCAAGCGCGTCACCCGTGAGTTCTTTGCCGCGCACACGGTGGCGGAGCTGGCGCAGCACGACGACCATTTCCTCGAGGCGCAGGGCCGCCTTACCGAGCCGATGCAGTACGACGCGGACAGCGACCGCTACGTGCCGATCGGCTGGGATGCGGCCTTCGCCACGATCGCGACGGCACTGAACGCGTTGGCCTCCCCCGACGAGGCGATCTTTTACACTTCCGGGCGCGCCTCCAACGAGGCCGCGTTCCTGTACCAGTTGTTCGTGCGCGAGTACGGCACCAACAACCTGCCCGACTGCTCGAACATGTGCCACGAGCCCTCGGGCGTGGCCCTTACCGAGCAGTTCGGCAGCGGCAAGGGTTCGGTATTGCTGGAGGATTTCGAACTCGCCGAGGCGATCTTCATCTTCGGCCAGAACCCCGGCACCAACCATCCGCGCATGCTCGGCGAACTGCGCGAGGCGGCCAAGCGCGGCTGTCGCATCGTCGCCTTCAATCCGCTGCGCGAGCGCGGGCTGGAGCGCTTCGCCAATCCACAGGTTCCCGCCGACATGCTGCCCGGCGGCCAGGGCGTGCGCATCGCCTCCGACTACTTCCAACCGCGCATCGGCGGCGATCTCGCCGTGGCGATGGCGCTGGCGAAGGTGGTGGTCGAGCGCGATGCGGTCGATCGTGAGTTCATCGCCGCGCACACCCGCGGTTTCGATGCTTTCGCCGCCAGCGTCCGCGCGGCGCGCTGGGACGAACTCGAGCGCGAGTCCGGCCTGACCCGCGCCCAGCTCGAACACGCCGCGCAGATATATATCGACAGCAACGCCAGCATCCTGTGCTGGGGCATGGGCATCACCCAGCACCACCGCAGCGTCGCGACTATCCAGATGCTCGGCAACCTGCTGCTGCTGCGCGGCAATGTCGGCAAGCCCGGCGCCGGGCCGTGCCCGGTGCGCGGACATTCCAACGTGCAGGGCGACCGCACGATGGGCATCTACGAGAAGCCGACGGACGCGTTCCTCGACAGCCTCGGCGCCGAATTCGGCTTCGCGCCGCCGCGCGCGCACGGCTTCGACACCCTGGATGCGATCGCGGCGATGCGCGACGGACGCGGCAAGGTGTTCTTCGCCCTCGGCGGCAACTTCGCCACCGCCACGCCCGACACCGCGCAGACCCAGGCCGCGCTGCGCAACTGCGAGCTCACCGTGCACGTCAGCACCAAGCTCAACCGGTCGCACCTGGTGCACGGCCGTTCCGCGCTGATCCTGCCGTGCCTGGGCCGTACCGAGATCGACCTGCAGGCCGCCGGTCCGCAGGCGGTGACGGTCGAGGACTCGATGAGCATGGTGCACCTGTCGGCGGGCATGAACGCGCCGGCATCTGAGATGCTGTTGTCGGAGCCGGCGATCGTCGCGCGCCTCGCCGCGGCGACACTGCCGCGCAGCCGTACGCCATGGCTGGCGCTGGTCGAGGACTACGACCGCATCCGCGACCGCATCGCGCGCGTGGTCGACGGCTTCGAAGGATTCAACCAGCGTGTGCGCACCGCGGGCGGTTTCCATCTCCACCATCCCAACCGCGAGCGCGCATTTCCCACCCGCGACGCCGCGGCGCAATTCTTCGTGCATCCGCTGGCGGCAGCAACAGGCATGGACGCGGCGTTGCTGACGCTGATGACGGTGCGATCGCACGACCAGTACAACACCACCGTGTACGGGTTCGACGACCGCTATCGCGGCGTACATGGCCTGCGCCGCGTGTGCTTCATCTCGCGGGAGGACCTGCAGCGGCATGGCTTCGCCGATGGCGAGCTGGTCGACATCGTGTCGGTGTGGAACGAAGGCGGCCGCGTGCAGGAACGCGAAGTGCACGGCTTCCGCCTGGTCGAATACGACATCCCGGCCGGGTGCCTGGCCGCGTATTTCCCCGAAACCAACCCGCTGGTGCCGCTGGAGAGCTACGCCGAACGCGCGCGCACGCCGGCGTCGAAGTCGATCCCGGTGCGGTTGCGCAAGGCCGCCGCGCCGTGAGCGAGGAACGCGCGCTCGCCCTGCTGCAACTGTTGGCCGCGGAGGACGGGCAATCGATCCACCGCGTCGCCAAGCGCCTGGAGCTGAGCCTGAGCGAACTGCAGCGCCTGCTCACCGCGCTCGGCCCGGATCCGCGCTTCGATGGCCTCGACCTGGTCGAGCAACGCGTGGAGGGCGAGCGCACCCTGCTGTGGTTGACCGACAAGGGACGGCGCCTGTGCGCGACGGCCTGAACGATGCGCTGGCGACGGTGCGCGCGCTGCGCGTGCAGGCCGACGCGCGCGAGGCACGCGAGGACGCGGCCGTGGTCGAGGCGCCGGTCGCGCTGCTCTACAACGGCCTGTCCTTCGCGGTGATGATGGCCACGCCCTGCGACCTCGAGGATTTCGCCCTCGGCTTCGCGCTGAGCGAAGGCATCGTGGCCTCGGACAAGGAGTTCAACCTGGTCGATAGCGTGCGTGGCGAGACGGGCGTGGCCCTGCACGCGGCGATCCCGCAGGCGCGCTACGACGCCCTGCAAGAGCGCAGGCGCAACCTCGCGGGCCGCAGCGGCTGCGGCCTGTGTGGCGTGGAAGCGCTACAGGACGCGCAACGTCCGGTGCCGCGCGTGCCGGAGCCGCAGCCGGTGTCGTTGGCGCAGATCCGCGCCGCGCTGGCCACGCTGGCCACGCAGCAGCCATTGAATGCACGCAGCGGTGGTGTCCACGCCGCCGGCTTCGCGCACGCGCAGGGCTTGCTGGTGCGTGAGGACGTTGGCCGCCACAACGCGCTGGACAAGCTGATCGGCGCGATCGTGCGCGCGGGACTCGATCCCGCGAGCGGCTTCCTCGTCATCACCTCGCGTGCGTCCTACGAGATCGTGCACAAGGCGGCGATGGCCGGCATCGGGATAGTGATAGCGATCTCCGCGCCCACCGACCTGGCGATCCGCACCGCCACCGCGGCCGGCATCACCCTGGCCGCGTTTGCGCGCGGCGATGCGCTCAATCTCTACAACGCGCCCGAGCGGGTCCTGCCCTAGCCCGCGATCAGGCCGCTTCAGCCACGCTTACTTCGAGCGACCGTCGTAGTGGTGCACCGGCACCGCGTCGAGGTCGATGTCGGTGAGGCAGCGGATGTTGATCGCCGCCATCGCGTTGCCCTGGGGATCGCGGCCCTCGCCGAACGGATGGATGCCGCAGGTGGCGCAGAAGTGGTGCTGGATCACGTGGCGGTTGAAAGTGTAGGTGGACAGCGCGTCCGCGCCCGTCGTCACCCGCAACTGCGCGCGCGGCACGAACCACAGCAGGGAGCCTTTGCGCTGGCACATCGAGCAGTTGCAGGCCATCGCGCCATCGATGTCGCCATCCACTTCGAATGCAACCTTGCCGCAGTGGCAGCTGCCTTGATGCGTCGTCATCGTGTCGCTCCTTGGGGGTCGGGTCGCGCAAGCATACGGTGCCGGCGCGGCACCTGCGGGTCGGCGCGCAGGTCAGTGCGTGGGTCCGGCCGCCATCACTGCGTCGCGCCTGGCCTTGTATTCGCTGCCGCGCAGCCAGTCCGGGAATGCCTCGCTTTCGGCGAGGCGATAACCCACGGCGAAGGCGAAGCGGGTCACGTCCACCGCACCCTCATAGTTCCAGTCGTGCTTGATGGTGTCGTCGACCTGGTGGTAGTCGTCGTACGGCACGCCCGGGCTCATGCGTTCGCGGGGGCTGCCGGTGTCGCGGATGATGCCGGTCAGGTGCTGGCTGCCGCGGGCGAAGTAGAGGCTGGGCACGCCGCCCAATGCGAACGCATAAGCGTCCTGGCGCTGGTTGGCGCCCTCCCAGGGCGCCGGGTCGGGTGACACGGTCCGGTGCAAGGCCGCGGCGACGGTGCGCAGCAGCGGGTCCATGCTGGTCTCGGCCAGGCCGACCACCCGGATGTCGCGCGTGGTCGCCCAGAAGCCGATCACATCGAGATTCAGGTCCACCACGGTGCGCGATAGCGGATACAGCGCATTGGCGACGTAATGGCGCGCGCCGAGCAGGCCCTGCTCCTCCGCGGTGGTCGCCATGAACAGCACCGACCGCGCCGGTGGGTGTGGCAGCCGGCGCCACGCCTTGGCGATCTCGAGCATCGCGGCGACGCCGGAGGCGTTGTCGACGGCCCCGTTGTAGATCTGGTCGCCGGCGAGCCGCGGATCCCTGCCGAGGTGGTCCCAGTGCGCGGTATAGATGATGACTTCGTCGCTGCGTGCGCCTTCGCGACCGTCGATACGGGCCACCACATTGTGCGACACCACGTCGCGGAACGTGCTGATGACGTCGAAGCTGGCCGTCGCATCGAGCGCGACCGGGCGGAAGTCGCGTTGCTGCGCGCGCTTGCGCAATGTTTCGAAGTCGTGCCCTGCCATCCGCACCAGCTGGCGGACGTGGGCGATCGGCATCATCGCCTCGAACTGCAGGCGCGGCGCGGGATCATCGCGCAGCTGCAGGTGCTCGCGACCGGCATCGGTGCGGGCCAGTGCGAACTCCCAACCCGCGTGCGCTGCCTCATGCACGATGATCATCGCCGCCGCGCCCTTCTCCGCCGCGAGGGTCCGCTTGTAACGGTTGGAGGCGTAAGTGGTCTTGATGGCGCCGCGAAACAGCGCGGGATCGAGCCTGGGGCCGCCGAGCTGGGGATCGTTCATCAGCACGACCACCGTCTTGCCGTGCACGTCGACGTCCTTGTAGTCGTCCCAGCCGAACTCCGGGGCGACCACGCCATAGCCCACGAACACCAGCGGCGAGTCCTGCACCACCACGCGGGGCTGCGGCAGCGCCGAGCTGCCGACGAAGTCCTGCGTGGGCACCAGGTCCAGGCGTTGTCCCTTCACCTCCAGGTGCAGTTGCGGCTGCGAGGTGATTCCGATCAGGGGCACCTCCTGCACGTAGCTGCCGTCCGGATTGCCCGGCGCGAGCCCGAGCTGGCGGAAGGTCTCGGTCAGGTAGCGCACGCTGAGCTCTTCACCGCGCGTGCCGGGCGCGCGGCCCTCGAACGCATCGGACGACAGCACCTGGATGTGATGGCGCAGCTCGGTGTCCTTGATGCTGCGTAGCGCCTCGGGATCGGGCAGGACGCCGGCGTTGTCGGCCGCCAGCACGGACACTGCCACCAGCGCCGCGGCGAGGCCGGCCAGGCGCAGGCGAATTCGCGTGGGACGCATGGCGCGCTCCTGGAAAACACCGTGGCCAATGTAAACCGCCGGCAGTGGCGGGCTTGTGCATTTCGTGCGAGTGCCGAGCGCGCAGTCGCAGGAATTGCGAAGCCCGCGGGCTAGACTGTCTCCATGCCCGTAACCACTTTGCTCCTGCTTCTCCTGCTGCTGGCGGTCGCCGTCGCCGTGGTCCTGCTCGTGATCCTGATCCTGCGCAGGCCGGACGGGGCCCTGGAGTCGTATCGCGAGAAGCTGGAGCAGGCCCTGCGCGAGGAGCAGCGCGACGGTCGCGGCGAGTTGCGCCAGCAGCTCGACAGCTTCTCCAGCCAGCAGGAGCTGCGCATCGACGGCTTCGCCAGCCGCCTCAACGAGGCCGCGGGACGCACCGACCAGCGCCTGGAGGACCTGCGCGAAGCCCTGACCGAGGACGCGCGCAAGGCACGCCAGGAAACCGCGCTGGCGCTGAAGGATTTCGCCAAGGCGCTCGATGGCCGCGTCGGCGAGCTCACCCGCAACAACGAGCAGCGCCTCGGCGAGATGCGCACGACGCTGGAGCAGAAACTGCGTGAGCTGCAGGTCGACAACGCCGCCAAGCTCGAGCTGATGCGCGCGACCGTCGACGAGAAGCTGCACGCGACGCTGGAGACACGCCTGAGCGAGAGCTTCGGCAACGTCACCACGATGCTGGCGCAGGTGCACCAGGGCCTGGGCGACATGAACAAGCTCGCCGCCGACGTCGGTGGATTGCAGCGTGTGCTCGGCAACGTGAAGTCGCGTGGCGTGTTCGGCGAAGTGCAGCTGGCCGGCCTGCTCGAACAGGTGTTCGCGCCCGACCAGTACGCGGCCAACGTGGCGACGCTGCCGGGCAGCAGCGAGCGCGTCGAATTCGCGGTGAAGTTCCCGGGCTCCACCGGCGAGGCGCCGCTATGGCTGCCGATCGACGCCAAGTTCCCGCGCGAGGACTACGAGCGCCTGCTCGATGCGCAGGAGCGCGGCGACGTCGCCGCCGCGCATGCCGCCGGCGACGCGCTGGAACGGCGCGTGCGCCTGGAAGCCACGCGCATCCGCGACAAGTATGTCGGCCCGCCGCACACCACCGAATTCGCGATCCTGTTCCTGCCGACCGAGGGCCTGTACGCGGAAACGCTGCGCCGCCCGGGTCTGGTGGAGGCGCTGCAGCGCGACCAGCGCATCGCCGTGGCCGGTCCGACCACGTTGCTGGCGCTGATGACCAGCTTCCAGATGGGATTCCGCACGCTCGCGATCCAGGAACGTTCGAGCGAGGTATGGCGCACCCTGGGTGCGGTGAAGACCGAATTCGCCAAGTTCGGCGCGGTGCTCGACGGGGTGAAGAAGAAGCTCGACGAGGCCAGCAGCAAGATCGACGAGACTGGCCGGCGCACCCGCGTGCTCACGCGCAAGCTGCGCGACGTCGAAGCGCTGCCGCTGGAAGACAGCCAGCGCCTGCTGGGAACGGAGCTGGAAACCGCGGACGAGGAAGCCTCGTAGCCGCCAGGCATTCCGGGTACGCAGCGCGACCCGGGCATTCGTGATTCGCGGCGACGGCGTCAGCCGTTGCCCGGTACCACCACCGGCATCGCATCCACCGGCACGGTGGAATCGTCCTCGTCTTCGCGCAGGTAGTCCGGCAGCTTGCGGCTGTCGTCGTCCTGCTGGCGGTCGCCGAAGATCTGGTAGTCGCGGCGCTGCGACCAGGCGTCGCGCACCAGGGTGTAGTCGTCCTCTGCGCCTTCGCGCAGTGAGTCGGTCGACAGCAGCTGCGCGCGCATGTCGACCAGCTGCAGGCCCTGCAGCGGAATGCGGACCTCGTTGGGTCCCACCCGGCGCAGCGGGCTCAGCGGTGCGTCGCCGGCCATGCCGAACACGTCGCGCACGGTGCGCGGCCCGAACAGGGGCAACTCGAAGTAGCGCGAACGCTTCCAGCCCCACACCCCGAGGGTCTGCCCGAAGTCCTCGCTCTTCTGCGGCAGTTGCGCGCGCGAGGCCGGATCCAGGATGCCGGCGAGGCCGAAGGTGGAATTGAGCAGGAAGCGGCCCAGCGCCTCGGCTGCCTGCTTCGGCTGGCCCTGCAGCAGGGCGTTGACCATGTTCAGCGGCTGGCTGAGGTTGTTGAAGAAGTTGCTCACGCCCAGGCGCACCGGTCGCGGCGTCACTTTCACGTAGCCGCGCGCGAGCGGCCTGGCGATGTGGCGGTCCACCGCGTTGTTGAAGCGGTGCACCTTGCGGTTGTACTTCTCCCAGGGATCGAAGGTCCCGGGCATCTCCGCCGCGGCAGGCAGGAACGGATCGGCGTAATCCTGGTCGCCCTGGCCGTAGATGTCGTTGAAGGCCTGCTCGGCGTCGGTCGGCACCGACGGCGCGGGTTGCGCCGCGGCCGGTGTCGCCTCGCTGGCCGTTCCGGCTGCCGGCGTGTCGCCTGCGGCGGCCTCGGGGGGCGCCTGGTTGGTGGGCGGCGCCGTGCTGGCGTCGGTCGCCGGCGGGGGCGCTTGGTCCGGCGGCGTGGCCGGGGTCTCAGCGCTGGCCGGCGCGGCCGGTTCGCTCACGGCCTGCTCGCTGACGGTCGCGGGACGCGCGCCCGCGTCGGCGGCCACGGCGTCGACCTGCCCCGCGTTGAGCGCAGCCGGTTCCGCCGTCTGCGCGAACGCAGCCGCGGGGACCAGCAGCGTGGCCAGGGCAAGGTGGAGTCCGTTCGAACGCATCAGGGGGTGCAGTAGGGGCAGGGGGAGCGGCAAGCACGCTACCGCAAAGGGGCGGCGAGATGCTCAGGCCGCAAAGGAAAGATCGTCCTGCAGGCGATACGCGCGGCGCAGCTCGGCCAGTCCTTCCGGGCTGCCGTCGATCCGTACGCCTTCGCCGGCCATTGCCGCGAGTTCAGCCAGCAGGGCCAGGCCCGCGCTGTCGACCAGCGGCACCGCCGACAGGTCGAACCGGCGTACGCCGGCGAGCTGCCTGGGTATCTGCGGCCACAACACCGCCACGGCGGCGCGATCGAGGATGCCGGTGAAGGCGAGGGTGTCGTCGTGCAGGGTGCAGGTGGCCGTCATGGGGGAGGTGTCGGTGCGGGGGACGTGTGCGCCGGGCGGCTTCGGGGGAAGCCGCCGGACATTGGCTGGGTTACTTGCTGGCTTCCGCCTGCAGCTTGCCCGCCTTGAGGTCGGCGGCGACCTGCGGGATCGACTTGCGGTTAAGCGGGCCATCGAACTGCGCGCGGAAGGTCTGCACGAAGCTCACGCCTTCGACCATCACGTCGAACACCTTCCAGCCGGTACCGGTGTTGCGCATGAAGTAGTCGACCGGCACGGGCTCGCCGCCCTGGCGCAGGAACTCGCTGGAGACGCGCACGCCGCGGCCGTTGGGTAGCGCGGTTTCCGACTTCACCCGCACCTTGAGCTTGGTGTTGAAGTCGAGCAGCGAGGAGCCATAGCGGCTCATCAGGCTGTCGGCGAGCGCGTCGGCGAACAGCTTCACGTCTTCATCGGAGGCGCCGCGGCCGTGCGTGCCCAGGACCAGGCGCGCGGCGTAGTCGCGGTCGAACATGGCGTTGAACTCACTGGACACGAACTGGCGCAGCGCGCCGCGGTCCTTGGTGAATTCGGCGCGGCGCGATTCCAGCGTGGTGAGGATGCGCGTGCTGTTGTCGAGCACCATCTTGCTGGGCGTGCCGGCCTTGGCCGGGGTCGCGGCCGCCTGGGCGTTGCCCTGCGCGAACGCAGCGGGCGTTGCGGCCACGAAGGCGGTGGCCAGGGCGAGGGAAAGCAGAGTCGTCTTCATCATTTGGTGGGCGCGTCCGTGGGGGCGGAGGATTCGTTGCTGTTGTCGCTGGCTTCGGCGTCGCCGGCCGGCTTGCCGCCGGAGAACATGTATTTGCCGACCAGCTGGATCAAGTCGACCGCGGGCTGGGTCAGGAAGATCTCGTCGCCGGGCTTGAGCGGCTCGGGATCGCCGCCGGGCGACAGGCCGATGTAGCTCTCGCCCAGCAGGCCATTGGTGAAGATGCCCGCGGAGGTGTCGCCGGGCAGGTCCTTGTACTTGCTATCGATGGCCAGGGTCACGACGGAGTCGTATTTAACCGGATCGACCTGAATATCGGCCACCTTGCCGACCGCGACCCCGGCAATCTTGACCGGCGCGTTCGGGCGCAGCGCACCGATCGAGGTGAAGCGCGCCTTCAGCGGATAACTGGCGTGGCCGAAGCCCCAATTGCGGTTGGTCGACGCCAGCGCCAGCACCAGCACCGAGGCCAGGGCCAGCAGCAGGAAGGCGCCGACGGCGAATTCGATTCTTGGACCACGCATAAATCACCTGTCCCGGCGCATGCCGGGGTTTCGAAATCATTTGAACAGCAGGGCGGACATCACGAAGTTGAACATCAGCACCAGCAGCGAGGCGTTGACCACCGCCTTGGTCGTCGCCACCGAGGTGCCTTCGATGGTCGGTTCGGCGTGGAAGCCGACGTACGCGGCGACCAGCGCCGCGGTGGCGCCGAACACGCCCGATTTCACGAAGGCCATCAGGAAGTCTTCATGGAAGTCGACGCTGTCCTTGAGCACCTGCCAGAAGAAACCCTGGTCGATGCCGATCACGTGCACGGCTTCGAAGTAGCCGGCGCTGATCGCCAGGCTGCAGAAGAAGCCGGTGAGCAGCGGCATCGAGATCAGCGCGGCCCAGAAGCGCGGCGCCACCGCCTTGCCGATCGGATCGATCGCCATCAGGCTGAGCGCGGTGATCTGGTCGGTCGCGCGCATCAGGCCCAGTTCCGCCGCGATCGACGAGCCGGCGCGGCCGATGAACAGCAAGGCGGTGAGCACGGGCCCCAGCTCGCGGTACATGCCCAGGCCGAGCATCGCGCTGACCTGGTTGGCGGCGCCGTAGGTATCGAGCGCGCGGTAGCCCAGCAGGGTCACCGACAGGCCGACGAAGGCGCCGCCGACGGTCACGATCGGCAGCGTGCGCGCGCCGATCTTGTAGATCTCGCGCACCAGTTCGCGGAAGAAGTCGGCGGTCGGCGCGCTCGCGCGCAGCACCGACAGGGTGAACAGCCCGGCGCGGCCGATCGCGCTGGTGGCGGCAACGAACGGCATCAGGCCGGCTCCGGCTGCGAATTGAAGGCGCGGCTTTCGAACGGAATGGGACCGTCGGGCTCGCCGTTGAGGAACTGGCGGATCAGCGGATCGGTGCTGGCCTGCAGTGCGTCGGGTGCGCCCGAGAACACGATGCCGCCATTGGCGACCACCACCGCGTGGTCGGCGATCGGCAGCGTCTCGTGCACGTGGTGGGTGACCACGATGCTGGTGAGGCCGAGCGTGTCGTTGAGGCGGCGCACCAGGCTCATCACCACGCCACTGGCGATGGGATCGAGGCCGGTCAGCGGCTCGTCGTAGATCATCAGCGGCGGATCCAGCGCCAGCGCGCGGGCCAGCGCGACGCGACGCGCCATGCCGCCGGAAAGTTCGCGCGGATAGGCATCGGCGGCGGCGCGCAGGCCGACCGCGTGCAGCTTCATCAGCACCAGGCGGCGGATCAGTGCCGACGGCAACTTCGTATGCGTGCGCAAGGGCAGCGCCACGTTCTCCGCGACGGTGAGATCGGTGAGCAGGCCGTTGCCCTGCAGCAGGACACCCAGGCCCTTGCGCATTTCCAGCAGCGCGCGCTGCGAGCGCGGCACCGGCTGGCCCAGCACTTCCACCGTGCCGGCCGCCGCCGGCAATTCGCCGGTCAGCGCTGCCAGCAGGGTCGACTTGCCGCAGCCCGACGGCCCCAGCACCGCGACGATGCTGCCGCGCGGCACGCTGAGGTTGATGTCGCGCAGCACGGTCCGGCCGCCGCGGTCGAGGCGGAGGTGTTCAATGCGGACGATGGGCGACGGCTCGGGCATGCGAAGGCAACAGGCAAGGTGCGCGCGGGCAAAAACGCGCGCAAGGATGGCGGTGTGCGGCTGAACGGGAGATGGCGGCGGCCATTGTCGCAGAGACCGCCTTGTTTGCCGCCCCGGGGTCCGTCTCGCCCGTTGCGACCCCCATCCGGCAAGATGCATCGATGCCCGACGCCGCCGATTTCCGCCTCTACCACTCCAATGCACTGGATGTACTCGCGGGGCTGCTGGCGGCGGAGGTCGCGAAGCTGCCCGCGGATGGCGACTGGCTGCGCCCCGACATCGTGCTGGTGCCGCAGTTCTCGATGCGCCGCTGGCTGCAGCAGGTGCTGGCCGAGCGGCTGGGCATCTGCGCCAACCTGAAGTTCCTCACCCCGGGCGAATTCGTCGACTTCGCCCTCGACCAGAACCTGGGCCAGGCGCCCGAGCAGGACCGGCTCGCCCCGGACTCGCTGCGCTGGCGCGTGCTGCATGAACTGCGCACCGCGCCACCGCCGGCGCTGTCCGGCTTCCTGGCCGGCGACGATCCGCTCAGGCCGTGGTCGCTGGCCAATGCACTGGCGGAAACCTATGAGAAGTACCAGGCCTGGCGCCGCGACTGGCTGCTCGACTGGGAGCGCCATGCGCGCCCGCGCACCGGCAGCGACGACTGGCAGGCCGCGTTGTGGCGCCGCATCGCGCGCGACCGGCCGCACCGTGCGCGCCGCATCGACGACTACCTGCGGCGCGTACGCGAACCGGTGGGCTTGCAGCGGCGCCTGTTCGTGTTCGCCTGCCAGAACATCTCGCCCGACGTGCTGCAGGTGATCGCCAGCCAGTCGCGCGTGGGCACGCAGCATTTCTACCTGCACACGCCGGCGCGTGCGTTCTGGGGCGACCTGCAACGCTGGCCCGACTACACGCCGGCACAGGACGACGAGTACCTCGGCGGCGACGGCGTGCATGCCGCCAATCCGCTGCTGGCATCCTGGGGCCAGGCCGGACGCGATTTCGTCGCCGGACTGGTGAGCGGCGAATCGGTGCCCGCCAGCTTCGAGCTCGCCCCGCATTCGCCACCCGGCGAGGACACGCTGCTTGGCCGCCTGCAGCGCGACGTGCTCGACAACATCGATTTTCGAAGCCGTGCGCGCGATGCGGGGCCGTGGCCGCGTTCCCGCGTCGACCGTCTCGATGCCAGCCTGCAGTTCCACGCCTGCCACACGCGCCTGCGCGAAGTGCAGGTCCTGCACGACCAGTTGCGCGCTCTGCTGGAGGCCGAAGCGCCCGCCGGTGGCGCGCGCCTGCAGCCACGCGACATCGCCGTGCTCGCGCCCGATATCGACGCCTACGCACCGCACATCGAAGCGGTGTTCGGCGGCGCGCTCGGCAGCGAGCGCGAGATTCCCTACACCATCGCCGATACCAGCCCGCTGGCGAGCACGCCCCTCGCGGCCGCCTTCCTGCGGGTCCTCGAGCTGCCACTGCGCGCACTCACCGTCAGCGACGTGCTCGACCTGCTCGCGGTGCCCGCGATCGCCGCCCGCTTCGACATCGACGACAACGAACGCGGTGCCCTGCAGGACTGGCTCGACGCCGCCGGCGCGCGCTGGGGCCTCGATGGCGCCGATCGCGCGCGCCATGGCGCGCGGAGCGAGGCCGCCTACACCTTCGAATTCGCCCTTGATCGCCTGCTGCTCGGCCATGCCGCGGACGCGGACGATGACATCGCCGGCGTCGCGCCGTGGCCCGGACTCGAAGGCCAGGCCACGGCGGCGCTCGACGGGCTTCTGCGCCTGCTCGACCTGTTGCGTCGCGCAAGCGAGCGACTGGCCGAAGCGAAGGCCCCCGCGGCGTGGGCGCGCGACCTGGACGGACTGCTGGATGGCCTGTTCGCGCGCGACAGCGAAGACGATGCGGGCGCGCTGAAAGCGCTGCGCGAGGCCATCGCCAGCTTCGCGCGCGGCGCGGCGTTGGCGCAATTCGAGACGGCGGTCGAACCCGCGGTCGTGCTCGACCACTTCCGTCGCGAACTGGGCGCCAGCGATGCCCGCGCGCCGTTCCTGTCCGGCGGCGTCTGCTTCGGCCGCATGGTGCCGATGCGGTTGATCCCGTTCCAGGCGATCTGCCTGCTTGGCATGGATGAAGCCGCGTTCCCCGCGCGCGACACCCGCGACAGCGTCAACCTGCTGGCGCGCGAACTGGCCACGCGCCAACGCCGCGTCGGCGATCCCTCGCGACGCGATGCCGACCGTTACCTGTTCCTGCAGTTGTTCGCCTCCGCCGGGCGCGTGCTGTACCTGAGCTGGTGCGGCCAGGACCCGCGCGACAACTCGCGGCGCGAACCGTCGGCGCTGGTGGCGGAGCTGCTTGATGTGGCCACGGACTGCCACGGGGCCAGCGACGAATCCGCGCGCCAGGCGGTGCGTGCGGCGCTGGTCGTGCGCCATGCCCTGCAGCCGTTCTCGCCGGCGGCCTTCGGCGCCGCGCATGTCGACGAAGCCGGGCCCGATGGCGACGCCGGCGAACCGCGCCGTTTCAGTTTCGATGCGCGCTGGCGCGACGCCGCGGAGACGCCGCGTGCGTTGCGCACCGAGCCGGTATTCGCGCCGGCTGCGCTGCGCCTGGCCGGCGAGGCACGCGAAGACGTGGTTTCGATCGACCGCCTGCGCAGCACGCTGCTGCGCCCGCACGCGGCCTATCTGCGCGATGGCCTCGGCCTGCGCCTGCCCGAAGACGAGCCGCCGCTAGACGACCACGAACCATTGGGTGCGCCGGACGCGCTCGATCACTACCACCTGCGCGAAACGGTATTCCGTGCCTGGCTGCAGGAAGGTGCGCGACCGCAGGCGGACCGGTTGCAACAGCACCTGCTCGCCCGCGCACAACTTGCGCCCGGTGCCGATGGCCGCGCGGCCGTGGAAGCGCTGCTCGGCGAAGTCGCGCCGTTCGCGAGCCTCGCGCTGGACGCGGGCTTCGGCAGCGATGAACGCCGCATCGTCGCGGACGAGCCGGTGGCCGGGCGCGTGTTGCGCGGCGCGCTCGCCGGCGTGCACGGCGCGACCGAAGCGCGCCTGCTGCGTGTAGCGCTACGCGCGAAGGGGCGCCACGGAAACCTGGTGCTGCGCCACGGCCTGGACTGGCTGGTGGCGTCGCTGCTGCAGTTGCCGATGTACGAGCTGTATCGCGAGAAGGAAGGCGAGGCGCCCAGGCTGGTGCCGCGCGTGTTGGCGACGCGCGACCAGGCCCGAGCCGCGCTGGCATCACTGATTGCCCTGCACGAGCAGGCCCTGCGCGAACCGCTGCCGTTCCTGCCCAAGAGCGGCTACGCCTTCTACGCCGCCGGCGACGAGGCGCGCGGTCTGCGCGCCGCCGCACTACAGTGGCGTGGCGACGAGCGCAACCACGTCGGCGCCGAACGCAGCCCGGCCACGCAGATGGCGCTGCGCGGCCGCGATCCGTTCGTCGACGACGACGCCCTCAGCCGCATGCGTTTCCAGGAGATCGCGCGCGCGCTGTTTGCCGCGGTCGAGCGCGCCGAGCCGTTCGCGCTGGAGGACCTGCCATGAGCCAGGTCGTCCTCGACACGCCGCTGGATGCGCTGGGCCTGATCGAGGCCAGCGCCGGCACCGGCAAGACCTACACGCTGGCCGGTCTGTTCGCGCGCGCGGTGATCGTGGAGCGGCGCGCCGTGCCGGAGGTGCTCGCGGTCACCTTCACCATCCGCGCCACCCAGGAGCTGCACGAACGCGTGCGCGACCGCCTGCTGCGTGCCGCGGAACTGGCGGCGCACTGGCGCGATGAGGATGCACAGCAGGCCGGCGACGATGCCGGCACCGCGCTGCTGCGCCACTTCATCCACGCCGCGCTCGCCGATGGCCGCGAGTCGCTCGCCGCGCTGCGCCGGCGCCTCGCCCGTGCCGCGCGCGAGATGGACCAGGCCGCGATCGTCACCATCCATGGCTTCTGCCAGCGCGTGCTCGGCGAACACGCGCTCGACACCGGCCAGGTGCTGCGCGCCGCGGAAGTCGTGACCAACGTGCGCGAGGCGCACGAGGCCATCGCGGTGGAGCTGTGGCGCGAGTGGAACCGGCGCGCGGGCGACAGTGCCTGGCTGCGCGCGGCATACACCGATCCCGCCGGGTTGGCCGATGCGCTGGGCGCGCTGATGGCACCCGAACCGCTGCTGCCGGCCGCGCCGGCAGACGCCAGCGGCGAGCGCGATGCCGCCTGGTCACGCCTGCATGCGCTGTATCAACAGCATGGCGAAGACGCCCTGCAACAGATCGAGGAGGCGACCGCGGCCAAGGTGCTCAGCGGCGCGAAGGACCGCAGGGTCGACGTGGCCACGTTGCGCGACTGGTTCGCGGCGCAGACCACGGCGCCGCCGCTGCAGCCCGTCGCGGAACTGGTGCAACTCACCAACGCCTACCTGCTGGCGCAGCGCCTGAGCAGAAAGGAAGCGCTGTGTCCGCAGTCGCCGCTGTTCGATGCGGTCGAACCCTACCTGCGCGCCTGCGAGGCGCTCGACCTGCAGCGACTGCACGCCTTGCGCGGCGAGGCCATCGCCCGCGACCACGCCCGCAAGCAGGCGTTCCAGCAGCGCGACTTCGACGATCTGATCGACGCGATGCTCGCGGCGGTGACCGATCCCGAGGCGGGGCCGCGCGTGTGCGCCGCGGTGCGGGCGCAGTTCCCGCTGGCGCTGATCGATGAATTCCAGGATACCGACGCACGCCAGTGGATGATCTTCGAACGCCTGTTCGGGGCGCCCGCCTGCGGCGATGGCGGCCTGTTGCTGGTGGGCGATCCCAAGCAGGCGATCTACCGCTTCCGCGGTGGCGACGTGCACACCTACCAGCGGGCGCGCGCCTCCGCGCAGGTCGCCCCGCCGCTGGCGCGCAACTTCCGCTCGCGGCCGTGCGTGATCGATGCGGTCAACGCGTTGTTCACCCAGCCCCACCTGGCGGCGGACGCGCTGGGCGACGGCATCGGCTTCGTCGCCACGCAGGCCGGAGGCGGCGTCGCCGACGAGGCCCTGATGATCGACGGCCAGCCGGCGCCGGCACTGGTATTCAACGAGTTGCCAGGCGGAGTCGATGACAAGGGCAAGATGAAGGCATGGACCAAGGACGTGTCCGTCGAACATCTCGCCCGCGGCTGCGCGCAGACTCTCCGCGACCTGCTGGCGCATGCCAGCGCCGGACGCGTGCAGCGCCGCGATGGCCGCGACCTGCGGGCACTGGAGCCGCGTGATTGCGCGGTGCTGGTGCGCGCGCACCACGAAGCCGTGGCCGTGCGCCACGCACTGGCGGAACTGGGCGTGCCCGCGGTCGCGACCGGACGGCAGAGCCTGTACGAAACCGAGCAGGCGCAGGAACTGCTGACGCTGCTGCTGGCATTGGCGACGCCGGGCGACGAACGCCGTCTGCGCGCGGCCCTGGCGACGCGCCTGTTCGGCTTCGATGCCGCGCAACTGCAAGTGCTCGCCTCCGAGGGCGAGGCGCTGCAGGGCGTGCAGCACGATTTCGCCGCGTGGCGCCTGCGCTGGGAACAGCACGGTCCGCAGGCGATGCTTGCCGACGTGCTCGCGCGCCATGCCACGCGCCTGCTCGCGCAGGTGGACGGCGAACGCCAGCTCACCTGCCTGTTGCAGTTGGGCGAACTGTTGCAGGAAGCACGCGCGTCGGCGACGCAACCGCGCGGCCTCGGGCCGCAAGGACAGATCGACTGGCTGCGCGATGCGATCGCCAACGCCGACAAGGACGACCTGGAGCAGCAGCCGCGCTTGGAATCCGATGCCGGCCGCGTGCAGATCCTCACCCTGCACGTGAGCAAGGGCCTCGAGTTCCCGCTGGTGTTCCTGCCGTTCGTGGCGATCGGCCGCCAGCGCAAGGCACCGAAGCTGGCGCTGTACCAGCACGCGGGCGAACGCGTGCGCCAGGTCGAAACCGCATTCCGGCACGGCGGCGAGCCGTCGTGGGACGAGGCCTGCCAGCGCCACCACGAGGAAGAGCGCGGCGAAGACATGCGCCTGCTCTACGTCGGCCTCACCCGTGCGCGCGAGGCGTTGTGGTTGTGGGGCGGCGCGGTGTCGAGCCACGAGCAGTCCGCGCTGGAAGCGCTGCTGGGCGGCATGCGCCCCTCTTCCGACCTGCAACGCGATCTCGGTGAACATCGGCTTCGCGTGGAAGATGCGCGCGTTCCGGACCGAGACGACGCCGCGCGTCTGCCGCCGTACGCGCAGATGGCGATCCCGCTGCCGCGCGTCGCCACGCGCAAGTTGCGCCGCGACTGGTGGATCCACAGCTTCAGCCAGTTGCATCGGCAGAAGCCGCATGGCGTGCATGCCATGCGGGAAGAAACGCCCGCGATCGACGAGCGCCCGCTCGCGGTGACGCCGCCGGTGGTGCTCGAGGCCGTCGACCCGCGCTTCCGCGGCGAGCGTTTCGGCAACGCAGTGCACCACGCCCTGGAACATGCCGATTTCGCCAGGTGGAGCGACCACGCCGGCACGGCGCCACCGGAAGGCGAGCACGGCGTGCTGGCGCAGGCACTGGCCAGCCAGGACTACGCGCCGGACCACGTCGAGGATGGCGTGCGTGAACTCACCCGCCTGGTCGCGGCCACGCTCAACGCGCCGCTGCCAGAAGGCGCCCGCCTTTGCGACCTGCCAGCGTCGGCGCGCGTGGCGGAAATCGAGTTCCACTTCACCCTTGCCGATGCCGACGGCGCCGCCTTGCTGGCACTGCTGCACCGGCACGGAATCGCCCGCGACCGTCGCGACTTCGGCGTGTGGCCGCGTCTGTCGGGGCTGATGAACGGCAAGATCGATCTCACCTACGTCCATGATGGACGCGTGCATGTGCTGGACTACAAGTCGAACCTGCTCGCCGATTACGACGCGGCCAGTCTGGACGAGGCGATGCGTGCCAGCGAGTACGACCTGCAGGCCCTGCTCTATGTCGTCGCGTTGCATCGCTGGCTGCGCGTACGCCGCGGCGACGGCTACGACTACGCGCGTGACTTCGGTGGCGTGCGCTATCTGTTCTGCCGCGGCCTCGAACGCGCCGGGTCGCGCGGCATCATTGCTCCGCGGTTCGACGCCGCCTTGGTCGAAGCGGTGGACACGCTGCTGGCGACTGGAACGGCACCCCAGGGAGAGCGGGCATGAGCCGGCAACTGCCGCTGCAGGCCAACGCCGGTGGGCGCGTCGTCGATCGTGCGCTCGCCGACGTGCTGCGCCGCCTCGATCCAGCTACGGATGCCCAGGTGCTGCAGGGCGCGGAACTGGCATCGCTGGCGATAGGACTGGGCCACGCGGCGCTCGACCTGCAATGCCCGCAACTGCTGGTCGACACCTTCGACGAGTTGCCGCAGCCGCGGCCATGGCGCGAGGCGCTGCAGGCGTCGCGTTGGGTGGCGACGCCTGCACCGCACGAAGTCGCGCCCACGGACGTGCCGCTGGTGCTCGAAGGCGACCTGCTCTATCTACGCCGTTACCGCGAATACGAACGGCGTCTGGTCGCCGGTCTGCTGCGCCTGGCATCGCATGTGCCCGCGGCCGACGGCATCGCGGCACTGGCGCCGTTGTTCGCACGCTTGTTCCCGCAGGCGCTCGACGACGACGCCCAGGCCCGCGCCGCCGCACTGGCCCTGCAGCGCTCGCTGCTGCTGGTCACCGGCGGTCCCGGCACCGGCAAGACCACGACCATCGCACGCCTGCTGCTGTTGCTTGCCGCGCAGGCCCGTGCCGCGGGCGCCGATGCGCCGCGGATCGCGCTCGGCGCGCCGACCGGACGCGCCGCCGATCGCATGGCGGCGAGCCTGCATCGCTCGCTCGCGCCGTTGCGCGAGCAGCTGGACATCGACGCCACCCTGTTCGAGGCCCTGCCACAGGAAGCGCGCACCCTGCACCGCCTGCTCGGCACGCTGCCCGGCGGCACCCGCTTCCGCCACGACGCATCGCAGCCGCTGCCGTTCGACGTGGTCGTAGTCGATGAGGCCTCGATGGTGGACCTGCCGATGATGTGCAAGCTGGTCGAAGCCGTGCGCGAGGGCGCGCGCCTGATCCTGCTCGGCGATGCCGACCAGTTGCCCTCGGTGGAAGCCGGCGACGTGCTGGCGGCGATCGTGACCGCCAGCGGCGAAGGAGCGCTGCTGCCGGAAGATGCGGTGCCGGCGCTGCAGCCGTTGCTGGGCCGCTGCGCATCGGTGCCGGCGACGGCTGCGCCGATGCATGGACATCGCATCCACCTGCAGCGGGGTTATCGCCAGGCGCAAGGGCTCGAACTCGCGCCACTCGCAGAGGCGGCACGGGGCGGCGATGGCGATGGCGCCCTGAGCCTGTTGCAGGCACAGCAGTTGTCCGGCGTGCACTTCCACGCCGATCACTACGACCTGCTGTCCGCGGCCACGCGCGAAACGCTGCTGGCGCCGTGGCGCGAACTCGCGGCAGTGGCGGATCCCGGTGCCGCGCTCGCCATCGCCGATCGCGCCCGCGTCCTGACCGCCCTGCGCGAGGGCCCGCAAGGTGCAGCGCAACTCAACGCCCGCATCGAGGAGGCGCTCGCCGGCGCCCAGCGCGAGGCCTACTTCCATGGCCGCCTGCTGATGGTCACCGAGAACAGCTATCGCCACGGCCTGTTCAACGGCGACATCGGCGTGTGCCTGCGCGATGCCGCCGGCACCATGGTGGCTTGGTTTGCCGGCGGCAGCGAGGGCGTGCGCGCCTTCCATCCCGCGGCACTGCCGCAACACGGCGGTGCCTTCGCGATGACCGTGCACAAGGCGCAGGGCTCGGAGTACGACACGGTGTGGCTGCAATTGCCCAGGCAGGACGCGCGCACGCTTTCGCGTGAACTGGTCTACACCGCGTTGACGCGCGCGCGGCGTGCGGTGCACGTGTGCGCCAGCGAAGCGGTGCTGCGTGCCGCGTTGACGCGGCATGCACAACGTGTGTCCGGACTTGCATGGCGACTGAAGGGTTAAGGCAAGTTTGAATGCCGTGCACCGCATTCAGTGATTCTTGACTCTACCTGCACTGTCGACTGACTAGCTTCGTGCGTCCCGGCACCACTTGGTCGCCGGCCAACGCAGGAGCAACACTATGAGTGACGTAAAAAAAGACCACAGCATCGGTGCAGGCACAGGTGCAATGACCGGCGTGGTGGCCGGTGCTGCGATCGGTTCGGCCGCGGGTCCCGTCGGTAGCGCCGTCGGCGCGGTGGTGGGCGGCATCGTTGGCGCCAAGGCGGGCGACTCGATCGCCGAAGCGGTCAATCCAACGACCTATACCGAGCACTTCCGCAAAGACTACGCGAGCGCGCCGTATTACATCAGCGGCAGCGAATGGCGTGACTACGAACCGGCGTACAAGTACGGCTACGACACTTATGGCCAGTACCGCGGGCGCCAGTTCGACGACGTCGAGAGCGAACTCCAGCGCAACTGGGACGCCACGCGCGGCAACTCACGTCTGGCCTGGAACGATGCGCGCCAGGCCGTGCGCGACGGCTGGCATTACATCGAACGCGCGATGCCCGGCGACGCAGACCGCGATGGGCGATGAGCGGCGTTCACGCGCCACTGGCGCGTGCCGCGAAGAGCGCCCGTCGCGCTGCGACGGGCCGGACCGATGAGGCGCGTTTCGTTTGTGCGCCACTGGCGCACGCGCCAAAGAGCGCCCGTCGCGCTGCCACGGGCCGGACCGATGAGCGAACGCTCACGCGCCATTGGAGCGCTGACGGCAATGGAGCAGCCCTGCCCCGGCTGAGCTGCTGAGGGAACTCTGACGAGGAACAGAACGCAGGCATGCGGAACCGGCAACGGTTCCGCATTTCTGTCCGCGTGCCGCTGGAGTACGATGCCCGCCTCACCGAACGACGAGGCCGGCCGCGTGGCCGGCGATTCCATGGCCAACGACAAGCCCTCCCGCGAACAGGCCGAAGCCGCCGTCCGCACCCTGCTGAGCTGGGCCGGCGACGATCCCGGCCGCGAAGGCCTGCTCGACACGCCAAAGCGCGTCGTCACCGCCTTTGGCGACTGGTTCAGCGGTTACGACGTGGATGCGCGGGCCTATCTCGCCCGCACCTTCGAGGAAGTCGCCGGCTACGACGAGATGATCGTCCTGCGCGACATCCAGTTCGAAAGCCATTGCGAGCACCACATGGCGCCGATCATCGGTCGCGCCCACGTCGGCTACCTGCCCGATGGCAAGGTCGTCGGCATCAGCAAGCTCGCCCGCGTGGTGGAAACCTACGCGCGCCGCCTGCAGGTGCAGGAAAAGATGACCGCGCAGATCGCCGACTGCATCCATGACGTGCTGCAGCCGCGTGGCGTCGGCGTGGTGATCGAGGCCGCGCACGAATGCATGACCACGCGCGGCGTGCACAAGCGCGGCGTCAGCATGATCACCTCGAAGATGCTGGGCAGCTTCCGCGAGGATGCGCGCACCCGCGCCGAGTTCCTGCAGTTCATCGACGTCGGCCCCGGACGTTGAACTTCCGGATGCCGCGCGCCGCGCGGCGTTCTTCCGAAAACCCTCGTGGAGCGTGGTAATGGATTGCGTGCCGTCGTGGTTGCGTGCCCTGGCCCCGCTGTTGCTGGCGGCGGTTTCCTGCGCGGCGAACGCAGCCGACGCCCCCGCCACCCTGCGCGTCGACGTCCTGCACAGCGGCAATGCGCTGGCCGACTTCTATGCGCTCGATCGCGTCGTGCTGGAGCCGTTGCCGTGGCCGGGCAATCCGGCGCGGCCACTGGACGACACCAACCGCGGCCTCAACCGCTTCGAGGTGGTCGATCCGCAGACCAACAAGGTGCTCTACTCGCGCGGCTACAGCACGATCTTCGGCGAGTGGCGCACGACCGAGGAAGCGCAGAAGCGCAGCCGCGGCTTCCAGGAATCGCTGCGTTTCCCGCGCCCGGACAAGCCGGTCAGGGTGCGCGTGCTGCAGCGCGACGACCGCAACGAGTTCTCGGTGGTGTGGAGCGTCGATGTCGATCCGGCGGCGTTGGACATCGAGCAGGAAAAGCGCCCGGCGCCGGCGACGCCAATCGCCATCCGCAACAACGGTCCCTCGGCGGACAAGGTTGACCTGCTGATCCTGGGCGACGGCTACACGCGCGAGGAAATCGGCAAGTTCGAGGCCGATGCGCGCCGACTCGCCGACCATCTCTTCAGCGTCTCGCCGTTCCGCGAACGCGCCAGCGACTTCAACGTCTGGGCACTGGCCGTGCCCACGCGCGAATCCGGCGTGTCGCGCCCGTCCACCGGCACCTTCCACGACTCCGCGCTCAACACCCGTTACGACATCTTCGGCAGCGAGCGCTACGTGCTCACCCTCGACAATCGTGCCCTGCGCGAGCTGGCGCAGTACGCGCCGAACGAGTTCATCGAGATCCTGGTCAACAACGAGACCTACGGTGGCGGCGGCATCTTCGGCCAGTTCAGCACCGCGGCGGCCAGCAACGACTGGGCGAACTACCTGTTCGTGCACGAGTTCGGCCACCACTTCGCCGCGCTGGCGGACGAGTACTACACCTCGCCGGTGGCCTACACCGCGGGCGCGGAGCGGCCGGAGCCGTGGGAGCCCAACGTCACCGCGCTGCTCGATCCCGCGCAGCTGAAGTGGAGGCGCCATGTCGCCCCGACCACGCCCTTGCCGACGCCGTGGCCCAAGGCCGAATACGAGAAGTACCAGCGCGAGTACCAGGCCAAGCGCGTCGCGTTGCGCAAGGCCAACCGTCCGGAATCGGAGATGAGCGCGCTGTTCGCCGCCGAACGCCGGTACACCGACCAGCTGTTCTCGCGCCATCCCAACCACGGCCTGGTCGGCGCCTTCGAGGGCGCGAACTACCAGGCCAGCGGTTATTACCGCTCGGAAATGCAGTGCACGATGTTCAGCCGCACGGAGCGCTTCTGCCAGGTCTGCCAGGACGCGATCGCGGACATCATCGACCTGTACGCCGGGACGCCAGCGGCGACGCGCTAAACTCCGCGCTCGCAACTCCTCGAAGCGCCATCGTGACCGAACCCACTGCCGGCGCGCGCCAAGCCGCGCTGATCTTCATCTTCATCACCGTCCTGATCGACATCCTCGCGTTCGGGCTGATCATTCCGGTGCTGCCGCTCCTGGTGAAGCAGTTTGCCGGCGGCGACTACGGCGACGCCGCGCATTGGATCGGCTGGTTCGGCATGCTGTTCTCGGCGATCCAGTTCGTGTGTGCGCCGATCCAGGGCGCGCTCTCGGACCGCTTCGGCCGGCGACCGGT
This sequence comes from Agrilutibacter niabensis, assembly GCA_031457065.1. GTDB lineage: Bacteria > Pseudomonadota > Gammaproteobacteria > Xanthomonadales > Xanthomonadaceae > Agrilutibacter > Agrilutibacter niabensis_A. Next base: position 674,526 of record JAVDVW010000002.1, on the reverse strand, counting down.
GATCCTGTTGTCGTGCCTTGGCCTCGGCGTCGATTTCATCTTCATGGCGCTTGCGCCATCGATGTCGTGGCTGCTGGTCGGCCGGGTGATCTCCGCGATCTTCTCCGCCAGCTTCACCACCGCCAATGCCTACATCGCCGACATCACCGCGCCGGAAAAGCGCGCGCAGGCCTTCGGCATGCTCGGCGCGGCGTTCGGCCTGGGCTTCATCGTCGGTCCGGTGCTGGGCGGACTGCTGAGCGGGATCGACCTGCGCTTCCCGTTCTGGGGCGCGGCCTTCCTCGCCTTGTGCAACTTCGCCTACGGCTGGTTCGTGCTGCCCGAATCGCATCCGCGCGAGCATCGCTCGCCGATCTTCGACTGGCGCCACGCCAACCCGCTGGGTTCGCTGAAGCTGCTGCGCAGCTACCCGCGGATCTGGGGCCTGGCGGCGGTGGTGTTCCTGATCAACCTCGCCCACTTCGTCTATCCGAACATCTTCGTGCTGTTCGCCGACTACCGGTACCAGTGGCATCCGAAGCAGGTCGGCCTGGTGCTGGGCGTGGTCGGCGTGTGCGGCGTGATCGTGCAGGCCGGCCTGGTGAAGCACGCGGTGGCCGCGTGGGGCGAGCGCCGCGCGCTGCTGTTCGGGTTGTGTGCGGGCATCGTGGGTTTCAGCATCTACGGCTGGGCGCCGACCGGCCTGCTGTTCCTGATGGGCATTCCGATCATGGCGTTCTGGGGCTTCGCGATGCCGGCGACGCAGGCGATGGTGACCAGGCAGGTCGATCGCAGCGTGCAGGGGCGCGTGCAGGGGGCACTGAGCAGCCTGATGAGCCTGGCCGGGATCCTGGCGCCGCATTTCTACACCGGCATCTTCGCCTGGTTCATCAGCGACAAGGCCCCTTCCCATCAGCCGGGCGCGCCGTTCTGGGCCGCGGGCCTGCTGCTGGTGGTCGCACTCGGCATGGCGTGGCGCTTCGCGCGCGCGCCGCAAGTGGTGGCGCAGCCGGCCACGTAGCGCCAACGCGCGGCTAACACGCAGCGCGCGAGACTGCCGGTTCCTTCGCGACCGGGAACCGTGCCATGGCCCGCTGTGACGTCTGCGGCAACGACTACGACAAGGCGTTCACCATCGACGGGCCACGCGGCCGTGGCACCTTCGATTCGTTCGAGTGCGCTATCCACGCGCTGGCGCCCGCCTGCGCGCATTGCGGCTGCCGCATCATCGGCCATGGCGCCGAGCACGGCGGCCGCTATTACTGCTGCGCGCATTGCGCCCGCGAGTCCGGCGTGCACGGCCTCGACGACCGGGTGTGACGCCGGCGCCGCCGCGGATCAGATCGCCAGCTTGTCCAACTGCTCCTGCGGCAGCGGCATCAGCGCCCAAAACGGCACGCCCTGCTCACCCCAGACGACGGCGGCCTCGTTGAGGATGTCGAGCAGGGTGGCGAAATTCTCGTCATCCGCCTGGCGCCACATGTCGGTGTGTTCGAGCAGGAGCACGTAACCGCGCGCGCGCAGCCAACTCAGGTCGCCAAGGCTGTCGGCCAGCGCGTCGAAGTTGCCGCCGAACCAGGCGGGGAAGCGCAGCGCCTGCGCGAAACGCTCCAATGCCCGGTGCTTGCTGCCGCAGCCGGCGAGCTCGATCCGCACCACCGCGAAATCCAGCGCCTGCGCGGCTTCGGCGAGGGCGTCGCTCTCGCGCGCATCGACGAAATACGCGCCGCCCTGGCTCGGGTCGGCCAGTACCTCGCGCACATCGATGGGCATCATCGGGACACCTCGGCCGCTTCGATGCCGAAGCGGCGGAAACTGCGGTAGTGGTCGTCGGTGTACCAATACTCGCGCGGGGGCTCACCGCCGGTGATGATGCGGCGCGCGCCACGATCGGAGGCGCCGGGCGTGGCGACCGTGTACTCGCGGTAGTAGCCGCGCGGCTGCGCTGGCAGGCGGTGTTCGCGGTTCTGGAACACGCTGCCGTCCTGGCGGAATGGATACGGTCCGCCGTCGGCGATGCGTTGCAGGGCCGCGTGCGCCTCCACTGGCAGGAAGGCGGGATAGCGCGAAGCCGTTGCGCCGTCCGGTGCGCGCGGGTGCACGGGTGCCGGCACGGCTTGCGGCAGCGCTGCCACCGCCGTGGGAGCGCTGGCCGCGGGCGCAGGCGCGCGCTGCTGCGACCACAACCACAGGCCGAGCAGTACGAACAGGGCAAGGAAGATCCAGGCGGGACGCCGCATGCAACACAACCATGCAAGTGTGGTGCCAGCCTTGGAAACGATTGAAACGCCGGGAAAAACCGCAGCCTGTCAGGCGCGGCGCCGTCCTCGGCAAAGGCGCGGGGAGCGCCTGGGCAGCTTCGGCCCTGGCCCGCTGCCGATTTGGACGCTAAGCGTCACCCGCAGCGGACATTGCTGATCGTGTTGCCGGCATCGACGTCGATGTTCAAGCGGCTGGCGTTGTATTCCATGGTCACCACCTGGCCCGGCTTGAGCGTGCGTGCGATCTCGGCACCGGCGGCGCTGCGGGCCTGCTCCACCGTCTCGGCGGTGGCGATCTGGCCGACCACGTTGCGTGCGGCTTCGGCGTTGCATCCGGGCTGCATCGGGGGCGTGGCGGCGGTGTCGCCGGTGGTCGTCGCAGTGGCGGCGGCAGCAGTCGTGTCCGCGTCGACGTCGGCGGCGGATCGGGTGGTGGTGCAGGCGCCCAGCGCGAGCAGCATGGGCGCAGTCAGGACCAGCAGGCGGCGTGGCATGGCGGATATCCCGGGGGAGGAAGCCCGCAGTGTGGCAGCCCGCGCGTGTGCTGCCGGTCAACCCGCGTCGCGGCGCCCCGCTATGGCCCCGCCGGTGCCGGTGCGGTGCCATGCGCCTGCGCCCGCAGTTCGTGTTCCACCAGCGGCACCAGCGCCGCGGTGAAACGGGCCGCGTCGGCCGCGGTGAGATGCGACCACTCCGGCAGCTCATAACCCTGCAGTTGCCGGTAATCCTCGAAGTGGATTCCCGGGGCGCCCGTGCGCTGCAGCAGCGGCGCCCAGGTGTTCGCGCGCGGCAGCGCCTTCTGTTCGAAGGCGTAATACGCGCCGTTGCTGGGCGGCCGCACGAACACCACGGGCACGCCGCGCCGGCGCAGCGTCGCGACTGCCTTCGCGGCGCGCTCGACCTGTTCCGTCGCCACGGCGCGCGCCTTGGCCGGGGTATCCATGTTCGGCGGCGGCGGGCCGGCGAAGTGCTCGGCCCAGATGCTGCGCGCCAGCGCGCGGTACTGCGGATCGACTTCGACCTTGCGCCAGATGCGCGTGTTGCGGTCGGCGTCCTGCGTCATCAGCTTGCGCACGCGCGTGTCCTTGCGCATCCCCGGACGCAGCGGCCACTCCTGGCGCATCACCACCGTCGGCAGGGCGAAGTCCGGATCGTAGAAGGCGAAGTACGGTTCGAGCAGGTGCTTGGACAGCCAGTGGCCGCTGCGCTGCGACGGCCCCTGGTGGTGGTAGTGCGTAATCGCCTCGCCGCGGTAGGCGAAGCCGCTGAAGAACAGGTCGGGCGCCACGCCGACCACCAGCCGGCCGGTGAAGTTCGGATCGGTGGCGAGGTCTTCCAGCACCGGCACCGGCGAGGTGCCCTCGAGCGCGAGCTGGATCGGGCGTTCGCCGGTGATGCGTTCCCACACCGGCAACTGCACGTCGAACAGCATGCGCGAGGAACCGATCAGCACGGTCTTGCCGCCTTCGCCGGCATCGATGCGGCGGCGCTGCTCCGCCCACGCCCCATTGCTGTTGCGGTAGCCCGGCGTGGCGCCGAAGTCGCGCCAGTACAGTTCCCACACGCTCATCAGCAGCAGGAACAGTGCCAGCGCACCGAGCAGGATCCGGCCCCAAGGCTGCGGCGGAATGTCGCGTTCCGGCACCGGCTGCGCGACACCCGGACGGTCGGACGCGGTGAGCCGCACGAAGCCGGGGCGCTCGAACCGCGCCGGGAGTGCCACGCCCTCGGCGGCGGCCACCGATGCTGTCAGTGCCACGTCAGAACTGGAAATAGATGAAGGCATTGCCTGCCCCTTGCGCGGCCACGACCGCGAATGCCATCAGGCCCAGTGCCGCCGCCAGCGGCAGGGGATGCCGCCGCGCCAGCATCGCCTCTAGCGTCTGGCTGCGCATCAGCCAGTGCGCGAGCACGATGCCGGTGACGATCAGCGCCACCATCGTCAGTTGCGAGGTGGCGAGGATCGGCTGCGCGCCGCCGTTGCCGCCGAACATGCCGCGCAGCACCTGCCACGCCTGCGCGAAGGTCTTGGCGCGGAAGAACACCCAGGTGATGTTGACCAGGGCGTAGGTGAGCAGGCCGAGACCGAAGAACGCGAGCGGCGACGGCACGTAGCCGGTGAAGCGCGCACGCAACGCGCGCTCGCCGGCGAGGTACAGGCCGTGCAGTCCGCCCCACACCACGAAGGTCCAGCTGGCGCCATGCCACAGCCCGCCCAGCAGCATCGTCGCCATCAGCGCGCAATACGTGCGCGCGTCGCCATGGCGGTTGCCGCCCAGCGGGATGTACAGGTAATCGCGCAGCCACGCAGACAGGGTGATGTGCCAGCGCCGCCAGAAGTCGGAGAAGCCCACCGCCGCGTACGGGAAGCGGAAGTTGTCCGGCATCGCGAAGCCCAGGCACATCGCCGCGCCGATCGCTGTAGTGGAATAGCCGGCGAAGTCGCAGAAGATCTGCCCGCTGAAGGCGAGCGTGCCCATCCACGCATCCAGCGCGCCAGGTGCGGCGGCGCGGGTCGAATACACCGCTTCCGCGGCCGGGGCGAGGAAACCGTCGGCCAGTACGACCTTCTGGAACAGGCCCAGCGTCATCAGTGCCAGGCCGAACCCGAGCTGCTGCGCGCTGGCGCGATGCGGCTGTTCTAACTGCGGCACCAGTTCGGTCGGGCGCATGATCGGACCGGCGACGAGGTGCGGAAAGAAGGTCACGAACAGCGCGTAGTCGAGGCCGCTGCGCGCCGGATGCGCGCGGCGCAGGTAGACGTCCAGCGTGTAGGACAGCGTCGCGAACGTGTAGAAGGAGATGCCGACCGGCAGCACGATGTCGAGGCTGGGCGGCTGGTAGGCGATGCCTGCCGATTGCAGCAGCGCGGCGAAATTCGCCAACAGGAACCCGCCGTACTTGAAGTAGCCGAGCATCCCCAGGTTCACCACCAGCGACAGCAGCATCCACGCGCGCCGCGCATGCGGGTGCTCCGCGTTCGCCAGCTTCTTCGCTGCCCACCAGTCGACCAGCGTGGAGATCCACAACAGCACTACGAACGGCGGGTTCCACGCGGCGTAGAACAGATAGCTGGCCAGCAGCAGGTTGACCTTCTTCGTCGTCCAGCCCAGCGGCAGGTTGTGCAGCAGCAGGACGCAGGCGAAGAACACCGCGAAGGTGAGGGAGTTGAAAACCATGGCTCGCACCGCCGCCGGCCGTCGCGGCCGTTACGGGACTCACAACGCAAGGCGAACCCGGGAACGGTCACGGTCCGGCCCGTCCATACCTGACTGGCCGCCGATGGCGCCGCCACGCGGCGTGAACGGGAGGTCGCGTTAGATTGCCCGGATCGCGGCGCGTGGCGTCGCAGCCTGGGGTATGCCATGGCGCACACGGTCACCTTCAACGTCCCGCAGCGCGCGCTCGGCCGCGAGGACATCGAGTTCGTGGTCGAGCGCGACGGGGTGCGCTTCGGCACCCTGCTGGTGTCCAAAGGCGCGGTGGAATGGCGCCCGGCCAACAAGGTCTATAAACGCCGCCTGCGCTGGGAGCAGTTCGACCAGTTGATGCAGGAAAGCGGCAGGCGGGTGTAATGGACGCCCGCACCCACCACCCGAACGGGTGATGCAGGACCATGTCCGGCAAGCCGCACGCCCCCGCCTGCGAACGCAACCGCGATCCGATCCTGGACGTGTTGCGCACGCATTTCGCCGATTGCCAGCGCGTGCTCGAAGTGGGCAGCGGCACCGGCCAGCACGCGGTGTACTTCGCCGCGGCGATGCCATGGCTGACCTGGCAATGCTCGGATGTCGCCGAGCAGCTGCCCGGCATCGGCCTGTGGCTGGACGGGGCGGAGCTGGCCAACACGCCGCCACCGCTCGAACTGGACGTGCGCGGGGCCTGGCCGCAGCAATCCTTCGACGCGGTATTCAGCGCGAACACCCTGCACATCATGGCGTGGCCGGAAGTCGAGACCTTCTTCGCCGGCGTGGGCCAGATCCTGCAGCACGCACCGCAGGGCGGCGTGCTCGCGGTGTACGGTCCGTTCAACTACCGCGGCGCCTACACCAGCGCCAGCAACCGCGAGTTCGATGAGTGGCTGCGGACCCGCGATCCGCGCTCGGGCATCCGTGACTTCGAATCCGTGGATGCGCTCGCCCGCGGCATCGGCCTGCAGCGCGTGGCCGACATCGCCATGCCTGCGAACAACCGCACCCTGGTCTGGCGCCGATAGCGCCGCCACAAACGCAGAACCCCGCCGGAGCGGGGTTCTGCAAACGCCGTGAAACGTGTGTGGGCCGGCCGGATCAGGCGACCTTTACGATCCGCAGCGGATTGCGCCATTCCTTCAGCAGTTCGGCTTCGCGTTCCTTGGCCTTGTGCAGGTGCTCTTCCTTGACGTGGCCATAGCCGCGGATGTGTTCCGGAATCGAGGCGATCTCGGCGGCGAGGTCGACGTTGCCGCGGTCGAGCGTACCGAGCAGGCCGTCGATCGTGGCGAAGTAGTCGACGATCAGCTGGCGCTCCATCCGGCGCTCCTCGGTCCTGCCGAAGATATCGAACGTACCGCCGCGCAGGAAGCGCAGCTTCGCCAGCCACTTGAACGCGGTGAACACCCACGGGCCGAATTCCTGCTTGATCAGGTGGCCCTGCGCGTCCTTCTTCGCCAGCAGCGGCGGAGCGAGGTGGAACTTGAGCTTGTAGTCGCCGTCGAACTGCTGCTCCAGCTTCTTCTGGAAGTCGCCGCTGGTGTACAGGCGCGCGACTTCGTACTCGTCCTTGTACGCCATCAGCTTGAAGGCATAACGCGCGACGGCTTCGGTCAGGTCGGTGGAACCGGCGACCTTCGAGGTCTCGGCTTCGCGTACCTTGGTGACGAAGTCGCTGTAGCGCTTGGCGTAGGCCGCATCCTGGTAATCGGTGAGGAAGCCGACGCGGCGCGTGATCAGTTCGTCGAGCGAACGCGACAGGCGCGCGTCGTCGAGCGGCAGGAAGGCGACGTTGTCGCCGTCGGTGCCGTGCTCCGGCACGTGGCGCAGCTCGTCTTCCGTGCGCGTGCTGCGCGGCGCGGAGGTCGCGCCCCATTCGTTGCCTTCCCAGGCACCGGCCTTGAGCATCGGCAGTTCGTGCGGCGTGGCTTCCGCGGCGGTCGGTGCGTTGCGGATCAGGCCGGCGGCTTCGGCCACGGCCTTGGGGTCGATCGCGGCGAGACGGCCCCACGCGAACGCGGTCTTGTTCATCTCGATCGCGGCGCCGTTGAGTTCGACCGCGCGCATCAGCGAATCCAGTGCGATCGGCACCAGGCCCTGCTGCCAGGCGTAGCCGAGGATGAACAGGTTGGTTGCGATCGCATCGCCGAGCAGCGCCGTCGCGAGCTGCGTGGCATCGACGATGTGCAGACGGTCCGCCGCCTGCTCGCCGTTGCCCAGCGCCTTGCTGATCGCCGACACGATGTCGGTCGCCGGGAACTGCATGTCCGGGCGCGTGGTGAAGGTGCCCGGCATCGCCTCGTAGCTGTTGAGCACGACGTTGCTGCGGCCGGTGCGGATCTTCGACAGCACCCAGTAATCGTTCACCACCACCATGTCGCAGCCGAGCACGAGGTCGGCTTCGCCCGCGGCGATGCGCACGGCGTGGATGTCGGCCGGCGTCTTCGCGATGCGGATGTGGGTGGTGACCGCGCCGCCCTTCTGCGCCAGGCCGGTCTGGTCGAGCACGGTCGAGCCCTTGCCTTCCAGGTGCCCGGCCATGCCCAGCAGCGCGCCGATGGTAACCACGCCGGTCCCGCCCACGCCGGTGAGCAGGATGTTCCAGGGCTGGTCGAGCGACGGCAGGGTCGGCAGCGGCAGCGCGTTGAGGCGATCCTTGGCCGAAGACGCCTTCTTCTTCTTCAAGCCGCCGCCTTCGACGGTGACGAAGCTCGGGCAGAAGCCGTTGACGCAGCTGTAGTCCTTGTTGCAGTTGGACTGGTCGATCTCGCGCTTGCGGCCGAACTCGGTTTCCTTCGGCAGCACCGACACGCAGAACGACTTCTTGCCGCAGTCGCCGCAGCCTTCGCACACCAGGCTGTTGACCATCACGCGCTTCTGCGGATCGACCATCTTGCCGCGCTTGCGGCGGCGGCGCTTTTCGGTCGCGCAGGTCTGGTCGAAGATCAGCACCGAGGTGCCCTTCACTTCGCGCAGGCGCTTCTGCACCGCGTCGAGTTCCTTGCGGTCATGGAACTCCACCCCGGAGGGGAAGATCTCGCGCTTGTTCCACTTGGCGATGTCGTCGGACAACAGCACGATCGTGTCGACGCCTTCGCTGCGCACCTGGTGCGCGATCTGCGGCACCGACAGCGTGCCGTCGACCGGCTGGCCACCGGTCATCGCGACCGCGTCGTTGTAGAGGATCTTGTAGGTGATGTTGACGCCGGCGGCGATCGACTGGCGGATCGCCAGCGAACCGGAATGGAAGTAGGTGCCGTCGCCGAGGTTCTGGAACACGTGCGGGGTTTCGGTGAACGCCGCCTGGCCCGCCCACGTCACGCCTTCGCCGCCCATGTGCGTGAAGGTGTCGGTGTTGCGGTCCATCCAGGTGACCATGTAATGGCAACCGATGCCGCCAAGCGCGCGCGAACCTTCCGGCACCACGGTCGAGGTGTTGTGCGGGCAGCCCGAGCAGTAGTGCGGCACGCGCGGGAATTGCGCGCGCGGCAGGGCCAGTTCGGATTCCTTCTCGGCCATCCAGCGCAGCACGTTCTCCATGTGCTCGCTGTTGTGGAAGCGCTGGATGCGCTTGGCGATGACGCCGGCGATGCGCGCGGGCGTGAGTTCGCCGGTGGAGGGCAGGATCCATTCGCCGCTCTCGTCGTACTTGCCGACGATCGACGGGCGTTGGCCACCGTCCCAGTTGTACATCGACTCCTTCATCTGGCTTTCGATGAAGGCGTGCTTCTCCTCGACCACCACGATGTCCTGCAGGCCGCGCGCGAAGTTGCGCAGGCCCACCGGCTCCAGCGGCCAGGTCATGCCGACCTTGTAGACGCGGATGCCGAGGTCGGCGCAGGCGCGTGCGTCGAGGCCGAGGTATTCCAGCGCCTGCAGCACGTCGAGGTAGGACTTGCCGGTGGTGATGATGCCCAGGCGCGCGTTCGGCGAATCGATGACGAGGCGGTCGATCCTGTTGGCGCGTGCGAACGCCTGTGCCGCCTTGACCGCGTACTGGTGCAGGCGCATTTCCTGGTTCAGCGGCGGATCCGGCCAGCGGATGTTGAGGCCGCCTTCGGGCAGCTCGAAATCGGTGGGGATGACGATGTCGAGCGCGAGCGGGTTGACGTCGACCGAGGCCGAGGATTCGACGGTTTCGGCGATGGTCTTGAAACCGACCCAGCGGCCGGTGAAGCGCGACATCGCCCAGCCGACCAGGCCCATGTCGAGGATGTCCTGCACGCCGGCCGGGTTGAGCACCGGCATCATCGCGCTGACGAATTCGTGTTCGGAGCCGTGCGGCAGCGTGGAGCTGCGGCAGTTGTGGTCGTCCGCCGCGAGCGCGAGCACGCCGCCAAACCTGCCGGTGCCGGCAGCGTTCGCGTGCTTGAACACGTCGCCGCAGCGATCCACGCCGGGACCCTTGCCGTACCACATGCCGTAGACGCCATCGACCTTGGCGCCGGGGAACAGGTTGGTCTGCTGCGTGCCCCAGACCATGGTCGCGCCCAGGTCTTCATTGAGGCCCGGGGTGAACTTCACGCCCGACGCTTCCAGGTGTTTGCGCGCGCGCCACAGCTCCATGTCGAAGCCGCCCAGCGGCGAGCCGCGGTAGCCGGAAATGAAGCCGCCGGTGTTGAGGCCCGCGGCCTGGTCGCGCAGGCGCTGCATCAGCGGCAGGCGCACCAGCGCCTGGACGCCGGAGAGGTAGATGCGGCCTTCGACGCGGCTGTACTTGTGCTCGAGGGTGTAGTCCGGGTCGACCACGCTGTTGGTGAGCGAGGTGTTCGCCGAGGACGGCGAGCTGAGTTCGGCGGTGCTGGTCATGGGCGTGGCTCGTGCACGCGGCCGGGGCCGCGGGTATGGCTGGGGGGCGCCCGGCACCACGCCTCACGACCGGGTGGCCGCGAGCAAAGTCCCGAGCAAAGACTCGGAATTATAGCCCGCGCCACGCGCCCTGGCCCTTGAGCTCCCTCCCCCGCGTGCGGGGGGAGGGCTGGGGAGGGGGAAGGCGCTGGGAAGTTCACCGCCGTCCCGCCCCCATCCCAACTTCCCCCGCACGGCGGGGAAGGGGCAAAAGCGGGGGAAGGGGTGAAAGCGGCGAAAGGGTGAAAGCGGCGAAGGGTGAGCCCTCAGCCTTGACCGCCGAATGGCCCTTGAGCTCCCTCCCCCGCTTGCGGGGGAGGGCTGGGGAGGGGGAAGGGCGCTGGGAAGCTTCACCGCCGCCCCGGCCCCCATCCCAACCTTCCCCCGCACGGCGGGGGAAGGGGTAAAGGCGGGGGAAGGAGTGAAGGCCCTCAGCCTCGACCGGCGATCCAACTGCCCCGGACCCGCAATTCCGGGTCCAGCAGCACCAGGTCGGCGCGGTAACCCGGGGCAATCCGGCCCAGTTCGCCGCCCAGGCCCAGGAATTCGGCCGGGTAGGTCGAGGCCATGCGGCAGGCCTCGGCCAGCGGCACCCCCACGCGCTCCACGGTGTTGCGCACCGCGCTGGCCATGTCGAGCGCCGAGCCGGCCAGCGTGCCGTCTGCGGTGGCGCATTTGCCGTCGCGGCAGGTCATCGCCACGCCGTACAAGGTGAAGTCCTCGCGTTCGCCGCCGACCGGCGGCATCGCGTCGGTCACCAGCATCATCTTGCCGACCGGCTTGGCCGCGATGGCGACGCGCAGCGCGGCATCGTGCACGTGGTGGCCATCGACGATCAGGCCGCACCAGCTGTCCGCATCTTCCAGCGCGGCGCCGACGGCACCGGGATCGCGGCTCTGCAACGGCGTCATCGCGTTGAACAGATGGGTCACGCCGCGCACGCCGGCGGCGAAAGCATCGCGCAGCTGTTCATAGCTCGCCGCGGTATGGCCGGCGCAGACGAGCACGCCGCGCGCGGTGAGCGCACGCAGGGTCTCGGCGCTGAAGCGCTCCGGCGCCAGCGTCACCATCGTGCGGCCGACGCCGAGCGATGCCACCAGGTCCAGCTCGGCCGTGTCGGGAGTGTGGAACTTGTGCGGGTCGTGCACGCCCTTGCGCGCTTCGGCCAGGTACGGCCCTTCGAGATGGATGCCGAGAATGCCGGGCACGCCCTGCGCGATCGCCTCGCGCGCGGCGTCGATCGCGCGGCGCATCACCGCGACGTCGTCGCTGATCAGCGTCGGCATCAGGCCGGTGGTGCCGAAGCGGCGATGCGCGGCGGCAATGCGGCGCAGGCCGTCGACGTCCGGCGCATCGTTGAACAGCACATCGCCGCCGCCATTGACCTGCGTGTCGATGAAGCCGGGGACGAGATAGCCGCCGTCCAGGTCGATCGCCTGCGTGCCGCGCGCCGCTTCGCCGTGCAGGACGGCGACGATGTGGCCGTCCTCCACCACCACGCTGACGTCGCGCTCGAAGCCGCGTTCGGTGAGTACGTGGCCGTTGCGGAAAACCAGCGGGGGATGCGGCGCGGTCATGGCGTCAGACGGTCTCGGTGACCTTGTTGAGGTGCGGCGGCACGTCGGGATTGTGCCCGCGCGCCACGGCGAGGGCGTTGACCGCGCCATAGAACGCCTGCACGGTCAGCAGCGGGGTGCAGGCCGGATGCCGCGGTGCCGGCAATGGCAACACGCCGGCACCCTGTGCGCCCGGCAGCGCCAGCCATACCGGCGCGCCGCGCGCGCGGAATTCGCTGGCGATGGCCGCCGTGCTGGCGCCGGTATCGTCGTCCTGGGCGAAGGCCAGCACCGGGAAATCCGCGCCGACGAGCGCCATCGGTCCGTGCTTCACCTCGGCCGAAGAAAATGCCTCGGCATGCAGGCCGCAGGTTTCCTTGAACTTCAACGCGGCTTCCTGCGCGGCGGCCAGGCCAAGGCCGCGCCCGAGCACGAACAGGTTCTGGGCCAGGCGCAGACCCGACACCAGCGATGACCAGTCCTGCCGCCACGCCGCGCGCATCGCTTCGGGCAATTCCTCGATGGCGGCGAGCAGCGCGGCATCGCCGCTCCAGCGCGCCGCCAGTTGCAGCAGGGCGGCGAGCGAACACAGGTAGCTCTTGGTCGCGGCCACGCTGTTCTCGGGGCCGGCACGCAACGGAATGACGGTGTCGGCGAGGCGCGCCAGCGGCGAGTCGGCGACATTGACCAGGGCCACGACTATCGCGCCGGCGGCCTTGGCGATCTCGGCGTTGCGCAGCAGGTCCGGGCTCTTGCCCGATTGCGAAATCACCACGAACAGCGCGCCGTCCAGTTGCGGCTGCACGGCGTAGACCGAGCCCACCGAGGGCGAGGCCGACGCGGTCACCAGGCCGAGCGTGGTCTCGAACAGGTATTTGCCGTAGGTCGCGGCGTGGTCGGAACTGCCGCGCGCGCAGGTGACGATGAAGCGCGGCGGCGCCTGCTTCAGGCGCGCCACCAGCGCGTCGATCACGCCGGCATTGGCAGTGAACTGGCGCTCAACGGCGTCGGCGGCCTCGGCCGCTTCGGCGTACATCTTGGTGGTCGTGGGGTCGATCATGGCGCGGCGTCCGGTGATTGCAGGGGTCGTCATCGCGGCGACGATGACGCACGCAGGGCTTATTCCGTGTGCAGTTCGGCGACGAAGTCGTAGGCGTCGCCGCGATAGAAGGAACGGGTGAACTCGACCACGCGTCCGTCGTCGAGGAAGGTGCGGCGTTCGATGAAGAGGCCAGGGCTGCCTTCGGGCAACTGCATCAGCCGTGCCTGTTCGGCATCGAAGGCGATGGCGCGCAGGCGCTGCAGCGCGCGCGCCGGGCGGATGCCGCACGCGGCGAAGGCTTCGTACAGGGAATTGCCGACCATCGCGGGATCGGCGAGCACGGATTGCGGCACCGCGGTGCGCTCCAAGGCCAACGGCTGGTCGCCGGCGGTGCGCAAACGGTAGTAGCGCACGACCTGGGAGCCGGGTGAGAGGTTGAGCGCCATCGCTTCCTCCGGTGTCACTTCGCCAACCCCGCGTTCGAGGAATACCGACTTGGGATCCAGTCCGCGCGCGCGCAGGTCGTCGGTGAAGCTGGTCAGCTTGGAAAACGATTTGACGATGCGCTCGGCGACGAACGTGCCCGCGCCGTGGCGCTGCACCAGCAGGCCGTCCGCGACCAGGCCGGCGAGGGCCTTGCGCACGGTGACGCGGGACAAGGCCAGCAGCTTGCCTAGTTCGCGCTCGCCCGGCAGGGCCTGGCCCGGGGTGAATTCACCGTTCTCGATCGCGTGCTGCAGGGTCCGGCGCAGGTGCTGGTAGGCCGGCGCCCGACGGGTCTCGGCTTGGCGCTGGAACTCGCTGACCAGATAGCTCTCCATGCTCAAACAATACCAGTTGCAGACCATAAGGGCAATAATTCCGGCTAGTGGTATGCAACTGGTATCAACACTGGTAGTGTGATCCCACTGCCACTGGACCTGCCCCATGACCCCCGTCGTACCCGTCGGCTCCGTTGCCCACCCGGCTCACTCGTCTCCCCTCCCGTCGTTTGACCTGGTGATCTTCGGCGGCTCCGGCGACCTGGCCCTGCGCAAGCTGTTGCCGGCGTTGTTCCATCGCTATCGCGATGGGCAGATCGTGGACGGCACGCGCATCGTCGGCGTCGCCCGCGACGACCGCAGCGACGCGGACTACCGGGAACAGGTCCGCGCGGCGCTCGCCGCTTCCATGCAACAGGACGACGCAGACAATTCCGGCGGCGCCGCGCTGGCAGGTTTCCTCCAACTGTTGTCCTACCAGCACCTGGATCTGGCCGGCGATACCGGCTGGGAAGAGTTCGCGCAGGCCATGCGCCGCGCGCGGCGCGTGCGCGTGTTCTATCTGGCGGTGGCACCGGATCTGTTCGCGCAGGCCGCGAACCGGCTGGCGGCGTGGGACCTGGTCGATGCGGACACCCGCGTGGTGGTCGAGAAGCCGATCGGCACCGACAGCGCCAGCGCCGACGCGATCAACGACGCGCTCGGCCGCGTGTTCGCCGAACGGCAGATCTTCCGCATCGACCACTACCTGGGCAAGGAAACGGTGCAGAACCTCACCGCGCTGCGCTTCGGCAACGCGCTGTTCGAGCCGCTGTGGCGCGCGCAGCACATCGATCACGTGCAGATCACCGTCGGCGAGACCATCGGCGTGGAAGGCCGCGCACCGTACTACGACCGCGCCGGTGCGCTGCGCGACATGGTGCAGAACCACCTGCTGCAGCTGCTGTGCCTGGTGGCGATGGAGCCGCCGACCTCGCTCGATGCCGACGCGATCCGCGACGAGAAGCTGAAGGTGCTGCGCGCGCTGCGCCCGATCGACGCGGGCAACGCGGCGCAGCTGGTCGTGCGCGGCCAGTACCGCGACGGCGCCGCCGAAGGCCGCGCGGTCCGCGGCTACGCCGAAGAGCTCGGCCGCAGTTCGCGCACCGAAACCTTCGTCGCCTTGAAGGCGGAAGTGCGCAGCTGGCGCTGGGCCGGCGTGCCGTTCTACCTGCGCACCGGCAAGCGCCTGCCCGCGCGCGTGTCGGAAATCGTGGTGACCTTCCGACCCGTGCCGCATTCGATCTTCGAAGGCGTGAGCGAACTCGCGCCCAATCGCCTCGTGCTGCGCCTGCAGCCAGACGAAAGCGTGACGATGTGGCTGATGAACAAGGTGCCGGGTCCCGGCGGCCTGCGCCTGCGTCACGTGCCGATGGACCTGAGCTTCGCCGAGACCTTCGGCGGCCGCCAGGCCGATGCCTACGAACGCCTGCTGATGGACGTGGTGCGCGGCAACCCGATGTTGTTCATGCGCCGCGACGAGGTCGAAGCCGCGTGGAAATGGATCGATCCGATCCGTGCCGCATGGGAAGTAGGCAATGACGCGCCCAAGCCCTACACCGCCGGCACCTGGGGTCCGAGCGCCGCGGTGGCCCTGATCGAACGCGATGGCAGGACCTGGCATGAAGATGCAGCGTGAGCACCTGGCCGTGATCGCGCCGGTGCGTCCCATGTTCGACGAATGCCGCCATGGCGACGGCGACGCACTGGCGACCGCGCTCGCACGTTGCGTCGCCGACGACCTGCGTTCCGCGCTCGACCAACGCGGCGAAGCGAAGCTGGCGCTGTCCGGCGGGACCACGCCGCTGCGCTTCCTGCAGGCGCTCTCGCGCGAGGCGCTGGAGTGGTCGCGCGTGCAGGTGCTGCCGGTCGACGAGCGCTGGCTGCCACCGTTGCACCGGCGTTCCAACGAACGCCTGCTACGCGAGCACTTGCTGCAGAACGCGGCGGCCACGGCGAACCTGCTGTCGCTGTTCCGCCCGGTGGCCACGCCCGAGTGCGCATTGCAGGCCGTGCTGACGCAGGTCGCACTGCGTGGATTGCCGCTCGACGTCGCCGTGCTGGGAATGGGCGTGGACGGCCACTTCGCTTCGCTGTTCCCCGATCTGCCGCGCCGCGACATCGGCCTGCAAGCGGGCGGGCGCGCACCGGTGCTCGCCGTGCGCAGCAGCGCGGCGCCCGAGCCGCGCATGTCGCTGACCCTGAGCGCGATCTTCACCGCGCCGTCGCTGTACCTGCACATCGAAGGCGACACCAAGCGCCGCGTCCTGGAAGCGGCGATCGAGGATCCCCGCAGCCGCCTGCCGATCCGCGCCTTCATGGCGCAGGCACCGGTGCCGCCGCGGGTGTTCTGGTGCCCGGATGTGGCGGCTGCACGCGGCAACGACAGTGCCGCAGGCGAGAGATCCGCATCGGATGCGCTGCGCAGCACGGGAGCGGCCTGACATGGTGCATCCGGTGGTTGCCGAGGTCACCGCGCGCATCGTCGAACGCAGCCGCGAACGGCGCACCGCCTACCTGGCGCGCATCGAGGCCGCCGCTGGAAACAGGCCGCATCGGCGCGAGTTGTCCTGCGGCAACCTGGCGCACGGCTTCGCCGCCTGCGCGCCCGACGACAAGGCCGCGCTGCGCACCGGCATCGCGCCGAACCTGGGCATCGTCAGCGCCTACAACGACATGCTGTCCGCGCACCAGCCGTTCGAGCGCTTTCCCTTCCTGATCCGCAACGCCGCGCGCAGCGTCGGCGCGACCGCGCAGGTGGCTGGCGGCGTGCCGGCGATGTGCGACGGCGTGACGCAGGGGCGCGAGGGCATGCAGCTGTCGCTGTTCTCGCGCGAAGTGATCGCATTGTCGACCGCGATCGCGTTGTCGCACGACATGTTCGACGCCGCGCTGTACCTGGGCGTGTGCGACAAGATCGTGCCGGGCCTGCTGATCGGCGCCTTGAGTTTTGGCCATCTTCCGGCGGTGTTCGTGCCGGCCGGACCTATGGCCTCGGGCCTGCCCAACGACGAGAAGTCACGCGTGCGCCAGCGTTACGCGGAAGGCAAGGCGACGCGCGAAGAGCTGCTGGAAGCCGAAGCGCGGAGTTACCACGGTCCCGGTACCTGCACCTTCTACGGCACCGCCAATTCCAACCAGATGCTGATGGAGCTGATGGGCCTGCACCTGCCGGGTGCCAGTTTCGTCGCGCCGGAGTCGCGACTGCGCGATGCGCTCACCGCAGAGGCCTCGCGTCGCGCGGCGGCGATCACCGCCCTCGGCGATGACTATCGCCCGGTGGGCCGCGTGATCGACGAATGCGCGATCGTCAATGGCGTCGTCGGCCTGCATGCGACCGGTGGATCGACCAATCACCTGCTGCACCTGATCGCCATCGCCGCGGCGGCCGGGATCGAGCTGCGCCTGGACGACATCGAGGCGCTGTCGCACGTGGTGCCCCTGCTGGCGCGCGTGTACCCCAACGGCAGCGCCGACGTGAACCACTTCCACGCCGCCGGTGGCATCGCGTTCGTGATCGGCGAGCTGCTCGACGCCCGCCTGCTGCACGAAGACGTCGAAACCATCGCGGGTCGCGGCCTGTCGCGCTATCGCGTCGAGGCCCGCAACGATGCAAGCCAGGCCGTGCAATACGTGCTGGCGACCGGGCGCAGTGAAGACCTCTCCGTCCTGCGCCCGGTCGCCGCGCCGTTCCGCGTCGACGGCGGCGTGCGCGTGCTGCGCGGACCGCTGGGGACCGCCGCGATCAAGGTCTCTGCGGTCCCCGAAGACCGCTTCGTCATCGAGGCGCCCTGTCGCGTGTTCGCGCGGCAGGACGAAGTGCAGCGTGCGTTCGACAACGGCGAACTCGACCGCGATGTCGTCGTCGTGGTGCGCTTCCAGGGGCCCCGCGCCAACGGCATGCCCGAACTGCACGCGCTCACGCCGCTGCTGTCGGTGCTGCAGAAGAAGGGCCATCGTGTGGCGCTGGTGACCGATGGCCGCATGTCGGGCGCATCGGGCCAGGTGCCGGCGGCGATCCATGTCAGTCCCGAAGCGGCCAGCGGCGGCGCGATCGCGAAGCTGCGCGACGGTGATGTGGTGCGCCTGGATGCGGAAGCCGGCACGCTCGACGTGCGCGTCGATGACCGCGAGTGGCCAACGCGCGAGGCCGCATCCGCCGATCTGTCCGCGAGCCAGCAGGGCATGGGGCGTGAACTGTTCGCTCTGTTCCGCGATCGGGCAAACGCGGCCGATGCCGGCGGCGGCATCTTCCATTGCGCATGAACCCGCCGACGAACCCGTGTCGGCAAACCTGGGAACCACACATGAAATTCCCTGAATCCGTGCTCCACGCCGCACCGGTCATTCCCGTGGTCGTGATCGAAGATGCCGGGACCGCCGTCGCACTGGCGCGTGCCCTGGTCGCCGGCGGAGTACCCGCGATTGAGATCACCCTGCGCACGCGCGCCGCGCTCGATGCGGTGCGTGCGATTGCCAGCGAAGTCGAGGGCGCCATCGTCGGCGTCGGCACCGTGCGTACGCCGCAGGATCTGGACGCTGCCGAAAAGGCCGGCGCGCGCTTCGCCGTATCGCCGGGATCGACGCCCACCCTGCTTGCAGCGGTGCGGGAAAGCGCACTGCCATGGTTGCCGGGCGCGGCCACGGCCAGCGAAGCCATGCTCCTGGCCGAGCACGGCTTCCGCTACCAGAAGTTCTTCCCCGCCGCGTCCGCGGGCGGCATTGCCGCGCTGCGTTCCCTGCACGGCCCGTTGCCCGAGGTGCGTTTCTGCGCCACCGGAGGCATCGATGCCGGCAATGCGCGCGAGTATCTGTCGTCCCCGAACGTCGCCTGCGTCGGCGGCTCCTGGCTGACGCCGCCCGGCCTCATCGCCGCCCGGGACTGGGCAGCGATCGAGCGGCTGGCGCACGCGGCCGCGCAATTGCGCGTCTGAAACCGGGGAATGCCGATCGGAACTGGGGTCAGCGTGCCTTCGGCCGCGGTGGCGCGGTCGATCCGCGCACGATCAGTTGCGGGCTGAAGCCTTCGTTGGACAGGGCCTTGCGCGGTCGATCCTGGATCTCCTGCAGCAGGCGCCGCGCGGCGTGCTGGGCGATTTCCTCGGTGGCTTGCTTCGCGGTGGTCAGGGCCGGCCAGCTCTGCTTGGAGAACGGGCTGTCTTCGAAGCCGGCGATCGACAGGTCATAGGGCACGTTCATGCCACTGGATTTGGCTGCGGCGAGTACGCCCGCGGCGATCTCGTCGTTGCTGCCGAAGATCGCAGTCGGCCGGTCGGGCAGTGCCAACAGCCGGCGCGCCCCGCGGAAACCGTCGTCGAAGGAGTAATCGCCCTCGACCACCAGCGCCTCGTCCAGCGCGATGCCGTAGTCATGCAGCGCTTCCTTGTAGCCTTTGTGCCGCTCCCATGAGGAGCCGTGCGACTTGCCGCCCCACAGGAACCCGATGCGGCTGTGGCCAAGCTGGATCAGGTGTTCGGTGATCTCATAGGCGGCGTCGCGGTCATCGACATAGATGCATGCGCTGCCGTCCTGTGGGTCGGCGGCGGCCGAAACGACACGCACCAGGCGGATGCCGTTCGCGATCAGTTCGCTGACCAGTTCCTGCCGTTCCGACATCGGCGGCGCCAGCACCAGGCCCGCCAGGCGCGCGTGCTGCACCAGGCGGATGATTTCGCTGGCGAGCTTGGGCGACGACGAGTCGCAGGGGTGGATCTGCAGGCCGTAGCCGGTTTCGCGGCACACCGCCAGCACGCCGTTCTGCATCGCGATTACGTAGTACGGATTCGGGTTGTCGTAGATCAGGCCGATCGCATACGACTGCGCGCTGCGCAGGCTGCGCGCAGAAGGATCGGGCTGGTAGCCGAGTCCGGCGATGGCCTCCTGCACGCGTTCGCGCGTGCGCGCCTGCACGCTGGGCTCGTCGTTGATGACGCGCGAAACGGTCTTGAGCGATACCTGGGCGCGCTCGGCTACGTCCTTGATGGTGGGTCTGCGCAACGAAGCCTCGCGGTTTACATCCGATTACATCCGACGGACCGCGGCATCGCTCGACGCTGCGGGGGGACTAGCCTATCCAACCCCCGCCGTGGTGGATACACGTGCGGGGGCGTGTGGAATGTGTCAGTTCAGTTCTGTGACACCGCTCCCCGCGCGCTCGCTACCGGCGTGTGCTCGGCGTGTCCCACGTTGTGGCCGCGCATCGCGAAATACAGGATGTACAGATAGCACGGCACCATCAGCGACAGGAACACCAGCTGGAAGTCGTGCACCTGCTTGAGGTGCACGAACAACTGCGGGATCACCGCGCCGCCGGCGATGCCCATGATCAGCAGCGCGGAGCCCTTCTCGGTCAGGCGGCCCAGGCCCTGGATCGCCAGCGGAAAGATCGCCGGCCACATCATCGCGTTGGCGAAGCCGAGCGCGGCGACGAAATACACCGACGCATAGCCCTTGGTCAGGAAGGCGCCGATGGCGAGCAGCACGCCAAGGATCGCGGACAGGCTCAGGTAACGTTCCTGCGAGATGTAGCGCGGAATCACGACCAGGCCGACCACGTAGCCGACCAGCATGGCGCTCAGCGTGAAGCCGGTGAAGAACTTCGTCTCGTCCAGCGGCAACCCGAACGCCTGGCCATAGGTGCCGATCGCGTCGCCGGCCATCACCTCCACGCCGACGTAGACGAAGATGCACAGCGCGCCCAGCCACACGTGCGGGAACTGGAACAGGCTGGTCTTGCTGCCTGCATCGCCCTCGGTATTGACTTCCTCCGCGCGGATTTCCGGCAACGGCGAGAACAGGATGCCGACCGAGAGCAGCGCCAGCAGGCCGGCCATCAGCATGTACGGATCGTGGATGCGCGCGGCGAACTCGTTGAGTACGGCTTCCTTGGTGGCGGCATCGGCCGCACCCGCCACGCGGCTGGCTACGTCGCCCATGCCATGCATCACCAGGGTGCCGATCACGAATGGCGCCGCCCATCCGGCCAGCTTGTTGCAGATGCCCATCACCGCGATGCGCTGCGCCGCGCCCTCGATCGGACCGAGGATGCTGATGTACGGATTGGAGGCCGTCTGCAGGATCGCCAGGCCCGCGCCGATCACGAAGATGCCGGCCACGGCACCCGGATACACGCGCGCCGTCGTGTACTGGCCGAACACCAGGGCGCCGACCGCCATCAGGAACAGGCCCAGCGCCATGCCTTTCTTCATGCCTGTCCTGCGCAGGATCAACGACGAAGGCAGGGCCAGGAAGAAATACGAGATGTAGAACGCGCTCGGGATCAGGAACGCGAGGGTGTCGCTGACGTCGAAGGCGAGCTTGGCGAAGGAGATCAGCGGGCCGTTGAGCCAGGTGACGAAGCCGAAGATGAAGAACAGCGCGCCGACGATCGCGATCGAGCCGTAGCGGCTGCGCGATGCACCGGCGGTGCCGGGTGATGAGGTGGACATTGCAGGACTTCCCTCCCGAGGAATGCGGGCTGCCCCGCGGCGACCGGATCGAATGACCTGTGCGACAACCTGCAGCGTAACGTTGTCACCAGTGGACAAGCCGACCCGGCAATTGCGGCCTAGTCTCGCCGCGTTGGCCGCATAAATCTTGCTGCTGTGCAGCACGAAAACACCGGGGTTTACGGGCTTAAAGCAGCGACGATGACTAATTTCTAACAATTGTTGACATCGTTGTCATCGCGGGAGCAATCTCGGCCGCGATCGGGGCTTGGGGGTCAGAGAAGGGCATGCCGTGGAATTCAGCAGGACCACAATCCGGGAACGGCTGCCGGCGGATGAGCCGGGCAGCGGGACGGAGGCCGTGAGCCCGATGGCGTCCTCGCCTGTCCAGCATTTCATCGCCGCCGACGTGGGCGGGACCAATGCGCGCATCGGCGTGGTCCGGGCGAACGCGGACGGCGCCATCGAGGTGCTCGCGTATCGCAAGTACAGCTGCGGCGATTACCCCAGCCTCACCGTCATCCTCGCCAAATTCGTGGCCGAGCACGCCGCCGCCGCAGGCATCGACCGCATGGCGATCGCGAGCGCGGGCGTGGTGCTGGACGACGAGGTCATCAACTCGAACCTGCCCTGGCGGATATCGCTGACGGAGATGCGGCGCGAGCTGCGCCTGCGCGAGCTGCATGTCATCAACGACTTCGCCGCCGCCGCGCATGGCGCGCAGTGCCTGGATCCGGCCGAGTCGCGCCTGCTGACGCCGGGCGTGACCGCCGCCGATCCCGGCCCGGTCCTGGTGATCGGCCCGGGTACGGGCCTGGGCGCCGCGATCTGCATCCCGGATCCACGCGGCACGGTGGTGCTCCCGACCGAAGCGGGCATGACCGCCTTCGCGCCCGGCAACGAGCGCGAGATCGCGATCCTGCGCTGGCTGCAGCAGCGCACCCGGCATGTGTCGACCGAACAGCTGGTGTCGGGGCCGGGCCTGGTCAATCTCTACGACGCGTTGTGCGCGATCCATGGCCACGATCCCGCCTTGCGCGCCCCGGCGGCAATCACCGAGGCCGCGCGCCGCGGCGATGCCATCGCACGCGAAGCCGTACTCGCTTTCTGTGCCCTGTTGGGCAGCGTCATCGGCGACCTGGCCGTGATCGGCAGCGCCCGCGCGGTATTCGTGGCCGGCGGGATCGTGCCCCAGCTCCTCGATTTCCTCGCCAGCAGCGACTTCCATGCCCGCCTGGTCGACAAGGGCGCGATGCGCGCCGTGCTCGAGCGGGTGCCGGTGCGGCTGATCGAGAACGAACGCCTCGGCGTCATCGGCGCGGCGAACTGGTTTGTGCAGCACCTGAACCATCGGCGGGACGCCGATCCCAGCAGCAACGACGTGGGCCACAGCGCAGCGTGACAACAAGCGGTCGAAGGCTCTGCCGGGGGAGGCGGAATCCACAGGCCAATACCCAAAAAACCGTGGGAGGGGAAATCCATGCAGCTCCGTAAGAAGATCCTGTCGATCAGCATCGTCGCCGCACTCGGCGTCGTCGCCGGCTCGGCCAGTGCACAGCAGGCGCCGTCGGCGTCCGACCAGACCGCCACCGACCTCGACACCGTCGTGGTCAAGGGCATCCGCGGCGCCATCGAGGCCTCGCTGGACAGCAAGCGAGGCGAGGACAGCCGGGTCGAGGTGATCACCTCGGAAGACATCGGCAAGATGCCCGACAAGAACGTCGCCGACTCGCTCGCGCGCGTCCCCGGCGTAACCATAAGCGCCGCCAGCGCCAACGAAGGTGCGTTCGACGAGAACGACCGGGTCTCCATGCGCGGCACCAGCCCCAGCTTCACCCAGACCATGATCGACGGCCACAACATCGGCACCGGCGACTGGTTCGTGCTCAACCAGACCGGGACCGTGGGCCGCAGCGTCAGCTACTCGCTGCTGCCGTCGGAACTGGTCGACAAGGTTGTGGTGCACAAATCGTCCGAGGCCAAGCTCGTCGAAGGCGGCGCCACCGGCACCGTCGACATCATCACCCGCAATCCGCTCAACTTCGAAGAGGGCTTCAGCATCTTCGGCTCCGCCGGCGCGGTCTACGCCGACTTGCCGGACAAGTGGGATCCGCAGATCTCGGTGCTCGGCAACTGGAAGAATACCGAGGGCACCTTCGGCGTGATGCTGCAGCTGTTCAGCGAGGAGCGCCACCTGCGCCGCGATGGCCAGGAGCTGCTGGGCTACGAGCCGATCTTGGGCACCACGGCGGCTGCGCAGGCGAACCCAGACCTGGCCGGTGTGTTCTTCCCGGTGCTGATCGGTTCGGCCCTGTTCGAACAGGAGCGCAAGCGTACCGGTGGCATGTTCAGCGCGCAGTGGAAGCCGACCGACGGCGTCGAACTGGAAGCCAACTACTTCAAGTCCGACATGGATGCTGACAACTACAACCGCAACTACATGCTGTGGGGCCGGCGCATCATCAACGGTACCAACGGCACCAATGGCCAGGTCCCGCTGCCGGGCTATGTGGTCCGCAACAACACCCTGGTGTCCGCCGAATTCCCCGCCACCCCGGGTGCCGATCCGTCGAACGCATTCGGAGTCTACGACCAGATCTCGCGTCCGGGTGCCAAGTCCAGCACCGAGTCCTTCAGCCTCGAAGGCAAGTGGGACGTCAACGAGAAGCTGCGCTTCAGCGGCCAGGCCGGTACTTCGGAAGGCCACGGCAAGTCGCCGACGCAGGACACCGCCGAGTGGGACGTGGGCCTCAACAGCGGTGCCGGCTGGCAGCTCAACGGCGTCGGTGCGGCCGACTGGCACCTGGGCAATACCAACACCGGCGCGCCCGGCACGCCCAACGTCGACTTCCGCCTCGACTGGATCTTCGGCCTGCAGGACCTCGACGTCGAGGACAAAGAGGACTGGGGCCAGATCGATGGCACCTACTTCACCGATGGCGGCGTGCTGCAGTCGATCGACTTCGGCATCCGTGGCGCCAAGCATGAGCGCAACCTGCCCCAGGCGACGAACCAGGGACCGAACTTCGCCGCGGCGATCTCGCCGTTCGATCCGGCCGCGTGGCCGCAGGGCTTCCAGAACTATCCGGGCGACTTCGGCGACGGCCTGGGCGGCAGCTTCCCGCGCAACATCTGGTTCTTCACCGAGGACCAGCTCGCCCAGTTCAACGACATCTACGCCAACCGCAACCCGGTCACGCGCTTCGACTATCACTACACGTACGGCCTGGAGGAGCGCAGTGAGGCGGCGTACGGGCAGCTGAACTTCGGCGGTGAGCATTGGACGGCCAACCTGGGCATGCGCTTTGTGCGCACCGAGGAGGAGGTCTCCAACTACGTGAACCCCACCGACCCGAACGCTCCGGACGTGATCACCACGTCGGCCTTCGGTCCGTATCACATCGTCGTCACCAAGAACACCTACAAGGACTGGCTGCCCAGCGCCAACTTCAAGTGGGACATCAACGACGATCTGGTGCTGCGCCTGGCCGCCAGCCAGACGCTGACCCGCCCGGACTTCTCGGCCCTGAGCGGTGCCGTGCAGCTCAACGCGCCCGCCTCGTTCCCCGGCACGGGCACCGGCAGTGGCGGCAACCCGAACTTGGCGCCAATCATCTCGACCAACCTCGATGCGACCGTCGAGTGGTACTACGCCGAGCGTGCGCTGGTGTCGGTGGGGGTGTTCAGCATGGACATCGATGACTACGTGTCGCTCAGCTCGGTTCAGCAGACCCATCTCACCGAAGACAGCGTCACCGATCCGCTGAATCCGGTGCTCGTTCCGGTCGTATACGACCTGACCGTTCCGGTCGGCACCGGCGCCAGCGTCAACGGCTTCGAGCTGGCGTGGCAAGGCCCGATCGGCGAGTACTTCGGTGCGTTCGCGAACTACACCTGGAGCGAGGCCGACGTCGACGACGGCACCCCGATGCTGGGTCAGTCCGAGAACACGTACAACGTCGGCGTGTGGTTCGAGAACGACATGTTCAACGCCCGCGTGAACTACAACTATCGCTCGTGGTTCTACAGCGGCCTGGATCGTGCCTCGGCGTTCTACCAGGACGATATCGACAGCCTGTCGGCATCGTTCGGCTGGAAGATCAACGACAACTTCAACCTCACCCTGGACGCGATGAACCTCAACAACCCGAAGACCAAGTACTACGCCGAGAACAGGCAGCGTCCGCGCTCGATCTACGAGAACGGCCGTCAGTACTACCTGAATTTCCACTTCAAGTATTGAGTCGGTGGGCTGTAGCAAGGCAAGTGCGTGACAACGGGCCCGGCTTGCCGGGCCCGTTCTTTTGACAGCCAAAGCAGGCGAGGAAAGGACATGAAGGTACGCATGGGCATGGCGCTGGTGCTGGCGGCGATGGCGTTCGCCGGCATCGCCAATGCGGCGGAACAAACCGAATCCCGGCTCACACCGGTGATCCCGTTGCCCGCAACCGTGGTGCCGGGCGAGGGCGCATTCCGGTTCGATGCGCGCACGCGGATCGTGGCGCGCGGTGAGGAAGCCGCGCGTGTCGGTCGTGACCTCGCGGACCGCATCGGCCGCAGCCGCGGTTTCGTGCCCGCGCTGGCACGGCGCGGTGGCGACAATGCGGTGACGCTGGTGCTCGACCCGCGCGCGCCGCTGGCAGGCGACGAGGCGTACACGCTGGAGATCATGCCGCGTGGCGCGGAAGTCCGCGCCCGCGCATCGGCCGGCCTGTTCTACGGCGCGGTGACGCTGTGGCAGCTGGCCACCGCCGACGGCGCACAGGGCACCGCGACCATTGCGGCGCAACGCATCGAGGACGCTCCGCGTTTTGCCTGGCGCGGATTGATGCTCGATGTCGCCCGTCATTTCCGCAGCGTCGACGAGGTCAAGGCGCTGATCGACCAGATGGCGCTGCACAAGCTCAACACGTTGCACTGGCACCTGGCCGACGACCAGGGCTGGCGCATCGAGATCCCGCGCTATCCGCGCCTGACCGAGGTCGGCGGATGCCGCATCCCCGCCGGTGCGGCGGGGCGCAATGCCGATGGCACGCCGCGGCCGTACTGCGGCTTCTACACGCAGGCGCAGATCCGCGACGTCGTTGCCTACGCCGCGCAGCGCCACGTCGCCGTGGTGCCCGAGATCGACCTGCCCGCGCATGCGCAGGCGGCGATTGCCGCATATCCGCAGCTGGGCGTGACCGGCCAGGCGCCGCCGGTGTCGCCGGACTGGGGCGTCCACACGTGGTTGTTCAATGTCGACGACGGCACGATCAGCTTCCTGCAGAACGTGCTCGACGACGTGATGACGCTGTTTCCGTCGCGCTATATCCACCTCGGTGGCGACGAATCGGTGAAGGACCAGTGGGAGCAGTCGCCGGCGGTGCAGGCGCGGTTGCGGGCACTGGGCCTGAAGGACGAAAAGCAGCTGCAGAGCTGGTTCATGGGCCGCCTCGGGCAGTACCTGCAGGCGCACGGCCGGCACATGGTCGGCTGGGACGAGATCCTCGAAGGCGGGCCACCCGCGGACGCCACCGTGATGTCCTGGCGCGGCACGCAAGGCGCGATCGAGGCAGCGCGCGCCGGGCACGACGTGGTGTTGGCACCGGCGCCGGACCTGTATTTCGACCATGTGCAGAGTGACCTCGGCGACGAGACGCCGGGCCGCCTCGGGGTGATCGACCTCAAGAGCGTGTACGCATTCGAACCCGTGCCCAGGGAGCTGACGGCGGCGCAGCAGGTCCATGTGCTGGGTGCCCAGGCGAACCTGTGGACCGAACACCTGCGCACGAACGAACGCGTGCAGCGCGCCGCCTTCCCGCGCGCGGCCGCGCTGGCGGAAGTGACCTGGACCCCGGCCCCGCGCCGCGACTGGAACAGCTTCCTGCAGCGGCTCGCGCCGATGCGGGCGCGCTGGCTCGCGGCGGATTTCCACGCGGCGGACAGCGCGTTCGCCGTACGCATCGCCCCCGCCCCTGCGCCGTCCGGATCGGCGTCGGTGATCCTGTCGAACCAGACCGGCTTCGGCACGATCCGCTACACCACCGACGGCACGCCGCCGACGCCGCAGTCACCGGCCTATGCGGGCCCCCTGCAATTGCCGGTCGCCGAGCAGCTGCTGACCGCCAACGCGTTCGCCGGCGATCGCGCGCTGGCCGCGCCGCGCGCATTGCGACTCGACACCCGCAGCCTGCGTGCGCGCGACAGCCAATCGCTGCGGTCGTGCAAGGGCGGCTTGACCCTGCGCATGGAGGACGATGCCCCCCGCGACGGACCGCGCGCGCTCATGACCGCCGACGTCTTCGATCCATGCTGGATCTACGAACAGGCCGACCTGGACGGAGTACGCCGCCTGTCGGTCCGGGTGGGGCAGCTGCCCTTCAATTTCCAGCTGTGGCGCGACGTCAAGCAGGTCGTCACCCGCACCGCCTCCCAGCCCGGGGGCGCGCTCGAGGTGCGCGTCGACGGTTGCGCGGGCCGCGTGGTCGCCACGCTGCCGCTGGCGCCGGCAAGGGCCTCGGACGCCCTGAGCGTGCTGGACGCGCCGCTCGCGGCCATGACCGGGCGGCATGACCTGTGCTTCGTATTCGCCTCCGGTGCGGCCGACCCGCTGTGGGCCATCGACGAGGTGGCGCTGCTGCCCTGACCGTCCGTCGACACCAACGTTTGGCAGGGTGCCGGGCGTCGGTGGCAGGGGTAACATCGACTCAGCATCAGGGGGCCTCCATGCGTATTCGTTTCTTTATCCCGCTTATCGCGGGCCTTGCCATCGCGGGCGCTGCATCCGCGCAGTCGCTGCCCAAGCCGGCAGAGTTCTATTTCGATGCCGATGCCGCCACGACCCGACCGGTCCTCGCCATCAAGGACACCGGCGATGCCGCGGTGCAGAAGCTGCTCAAGGCGATCGAGCGCGATCCGCACGCCAAGGCGGAACACGCCCAGCTGGCCCACCTGGCCATGGACGCAGGCCGGGTCGACCTGGGCAAGGAGCTGTACGGCCGCGCCCTGGCCCGCATCACGTCCACCGATTCGCTGTGGCGCCCGCTGCTGTGGAACTACGGCTGGGACCTGTACCGCAACGGCGACGCCGCCGGCGCGCTCGCGCAGTGGCAGCAGCTGCTCAGCGTGCGCCGCAGCAACGCCAACTGGGTGCCACCGACTCTCGCCCTCGCGCTGTGGAGTGCGGGCCACAAGGACGAGGCCGTGCAGTGGTACGGCGCGGCCGTCCGCACCGAACCCCAGCTGTGGCGCGATCCGGCCAATTTCACGCGCCTGCTTCCCGACTGGCGCGACAGCGAGCACGCCACGCTGGCCGAGGTGCAGGCGGCATGGGCCGCGAATCCGCCGCAGTGGCCTTGAGGCGCTGAAGCGGGACGACGACGGCGCCAGCCGCACGCGAGCTGGCGTTTCTCCCGGTCAGGGACAGCCATTCGCACGGACACCGTGCCGGCGCTAGAGTGCGGTCAGGTCGAAGGGCCGGGAGCGGCGCAGATGCGCGACGCACGGCAATGGCCAGCGCACCGAGGCGGACCGGATGCCCTTGTCGAAACTGAGCGTCATGGTGGTCGAGGATCACGGCTTCCAGCGCCGCATGGCGCTGCGGCTGTTGACCGACCTGGGCATCGGCGAGGTCAGTGAGGCCGCGGACGGCAACGGCGCCTTGTACCTGCTCGAAAACGGTGGCGCTCCGCCCGACGTCCTGCTGGTCGATCTCGACATGCCCGGCATGGACGGGATCGAATTCATCGGCCATGTCGCGCAGCGCCAGCTCGCGCGCGCCGTGATCGTCGCCAGCGCGCTCGATCCGGCGCTGCTCAACACCGTGCAGACCATGGCCCGCGCCTACGGCCTGCGCGTGCTCGGCAGCGTCGAGAAACCGCTGACCCGCGACAAGCTCGCATCCGTGCTCGGCAGCTACGACGAAGAGCTGCATGCCCACGACGTCGACGAAGTGATCGACGTGACCGTCGACGCCGTGCGCGAGGCGATGGCCCGCAACGAGATCGAACCCTGGTTCCAGCCGCAGGTCGAACTCGGCAACGGCAAGCCGGTCGCGGTGGAGGCACTCGCACGCTGGCGTCGCCGCGACGGCCGGATCGTGCATCCCGCCCATTTCATCCCGCTGGTCGAAGACGAAGGCCTGGTCGGCCAACTGACCGACTACATGCTCGTGCAGTCCTGCCGCTGGAAGCACTACTGGGACCAGCGCGGCCTGCGCCTCAACGTCGCAGTCAACGTCTCGCCGCACATCCTGACCGACGAAACCGCCGCCGACCGTTACCAGGACATCGTGCGCCAGCAGGGCGTCGAGCCCAACGAAGTGGTCCTCGAAATCACCGAGAGTTCGCTGATGGCCGACGCCGCGCGCGGGCTGGGCGTGCTCGCGCGGCTGCGACTGAAGGGCTTCGGCCTGTCGATCGACGATTTCGGCACCGGCTATTCCTCGCTCGCCCAGCTCTCGCAGATTCCCTTCACCGAACTCAAGATCGACCAGGGGTTCGTCTCCGGCGCGCAGTTGCAACCACGCAAGCGCGCAGTCATCGAAGCGAGCCTCGACCTGGCCCGCAAGCTGCAACTCGACGTGGTCGCCGAGGGCGTGGAAACCGTAGAGCAATGGCAGATGCTCGCCGACCTCGGCTGTGGGATGGCGCAGGGGCATCTGATCGCCGCACCGGTGCCCCCCGATGAACTGCCTGCGGTGCTGTCGCGCTGGCGGCGGCCGGAGTTCTAGGACAGGCGCGCGGGCATGGGCTACCGGGAATCGCCGACGGCTCTCCTCTGCGCTGCGGTCGCGCGCGGTCCGGTCTGCGCGCGTCGATGAAGGCCGGCATCCGCCAACAACTGTGGATCCTGTTCGGGCTGTTCCTGCTGACCGGTGCGACCGTGCTGGTGGTGGACGAGGTCGCGCAGTACCAGGCGCGGCAGTCGCTGCTCGCGCTGCGCGGCCAGTCGTTGCTGGGCCTGCGCGAGATCAAGGCGGTGTCCGACGCCTACGGCCTCGAAGTCGTCGACACCACCTTCCGCACGCGCAACCACCTGATCACCTGGGAAGAGGGCGAGGCCAGGATCGACGCCGCGCGCGTGCGCATCGATCGCAGCTGGGAGTCGCTGGCGCAGCTGCCGCGCACGCCGGAGGAGGCAACGCACTTCCGCGCCGCCGAGCAAGAGCGCGTCGCGGCGGATGCGGCCATGGTCGAGCTGCACGGCATCCTGGCGCGCAAGGACATCGATGCGCTCGGCAGCTTCGCCACCACGCGCCTGTATCCCGCCATCGATCCTGTGACGCTGCGTCTCAAGTTGCTGTCCGACCTTGCCACGGTCAAGGCCGACAGGGTGGTGCGCGACAACCTGCGCGACAACCGCCGCGTCAGTGCGCTGCGCATCGGCCTGTCGCTGGCCGCGCTGGTGGTGATCGCGCTGATCGGCCGCACCGTGCTGCGTAACGCCTACCGCGGCGTGGAGAGCCTCGCCTTCATCGCGGAACGCATGCGCCAGCACGACTACGCCGCGATGCCGCCCTACCTGCCCAGGGGCAGCGAGCTGGGCATGGTGGCCGATGCGTTCATGGAGATGCGTCGTGATGTGCTCGGCTTCGAGACCGAGCTGACCGAGCAGCTTGCGCGCAACGAGAAGGTGCGCGCCGAGCTCGAGCAGCGCGAGCGGTTCCAGCGTTCCCTGCTCGATGCCGCGCAGGTGGCGATCATCGCCATGGACGGCGAAGGCCGCTGGACCACGTTCAACGCCTTCGCCGAGCGCATGCTCGGCTGGCGCGCCGAGGAAGTGGTCGGTCGCGTCCCGCGCCATGCGAGCGATGCCAGCTTGCCGGACGACGCGCCACGGCTGATGCCGAAAGCGACTGCTGAGCGCATCGCCGCCGAGGTGAGCCAGCGCCTGGGCCGCGAAGTGGACCACGACTGGCAGGGCATGTACGACCTGGCGGAGCTGCGGCAGGCGCCGACCGAGGCGCGCCTGCTGCACAAGGACGGCCACGAAGTGCCGGTGCTGCTGGCGGTGGCCGCGTTGCACGACGAACACGGAAAGCGCATGGGCCTGATCGCGGTGGCCACGGACCTCACCGAACGCCACCGCCTCGAAGCCGACCTGCGCGCCAGCGAAGCGCGCGCGCAGGAAGCCAATCGCGCCAAGTCGTCGTTCCTCGCGGCGATGAGCCACGAGATCCGCACGCCGATGATCGGCGTGACCGGCATGATCGAGATCCTCGCCCACTCCCGGCTCGACCACGACCAGCGCCACGCGCTCAACGTGATCCAGCAGAGCTCGCAGTCGCTGCTGCAGATCATCGGCGACATCCTCGACTTCTCGAAGATCGAGGCCGGCCGGATGGAGATCGCGCCGAGCGTGGTCAATCTCGCCGCGGTGCTGCGCAGCACCGTGGCGAACTACACCGGCGCGGCGTCGAGCAAGGGCCTCACCCTCACCTGCGAGGTTGACGAGCGCATCGCCCCCGCGCATCTCGCCGACGCGCTGCGATTGCGCCAGATCATCGGCAACTTCCTCTCCAATGCGATCAAGTTCACCACCAGGGGCGGGGTCGAAGTCGCGCTGGAATGGCGCGGCGGCGTGCCCGCCGACGACGCGCACCCGCTGGGCGCCGACCTGCTCAGTTTCCGTGTCACCGACACCGGCATCGGCATCAGCGCGGAGGCGCAGCAACGCCTGTTCCAGCCGTTCGCGCAGGCCGAAAGCGACACCACGCGCCGCTATGGCGGCACCGGCCTGGGGCTCGCCATCTGCACGCGCCTGGCCGAACTGATGGGCGGCGTGGTGACGATGGATTCGGTGCCGCAGATCGGCACGACCCTGCGGATGGCGATCACGCTGGCCCATGCGTCGCCGGCGAACCTGCCTGCCGCCGACGCGCTGCCCACGGGCCAGGCCGCGGCGTTCAGCCCGCGGCGGCTGCCGACGCTGGCCCAGGCCGAACGCGAGCGCAGCCTCGTCCTGCTGGTCGACGATCACCCGACCAATCGCCTGGTGATCACGCGCCAGCTCGCGCTCGTCGGCTATGCCAGCGAAGCGGTGGAGGGTGGCGCACAGGCGCTCGCGCGCTGGCGCACGGGGCGCTATGCGTTGCTGCTGTCGGACGTGCATATGCCGCACATGGATGGCTACGCCCTGGCCGGAAATATCCGCAGGGAAGAACAGCAGCGCGGGCTGCCGCGCACGCCGATCATCGCGCTCACTGCGTCGGCGCTGAAGGGCGAAGCCGAGCGCTGCCTCGCCGCCGGCATGGACGACTACCTCGCCAAGCCCGTCCCCATCGCCACGCTCGCCGCCATGCTGCAGCGATGGCTGCCGCACACGGCCAGCGCACAGGCGGATGCGGATGTGGCCGGCAATGGCGATGCCAACGCCAGCACCGCGCCGGCATCGGACGGATTCCCGCAGTTGCAGGAAGCGCCGCCGCTGCTCGACTACAACGCATTGAACGACCTCAGCGGCGGGGACGAAGCGGAAACCAGCGCGGTGTTGCGCGACTTCCTCGACGCCACCGCGCAGGACCTGGCTCAACTCGCGCAGGCACGCGAAGACGGCGACATCCCCGCGATCGCCCGCCAGGCGCACAAGATCAAAGGGGCCGCGCGCCTGG
Organism: Agrilutibacter niabensis; assembly: GCA_031457065.1. Lineage (GTDB taxonomy): Bacteria > Pseudomonadota > Gammaproteobacteria > Xanthomonadales > Xanthomonadaceae > Agrilutibacter > Agrilutibacter niabensis_A. The sequence goes on along the minus strand of JAVDVW010000002.1, from coordinate 641,808 downwards.
TCGGCGCGATCGAGCTGGCGCACGCCGCCGCCGAACTCGAAGCCGCCGGCCAAGCCGGCGCGTGGGCGGGCATCCTGCCGCTCGTCGCGCACGTGGACACCGCGGCCGAGCGGCTGAAGCTGCTGGTCGCCGAGCGCCATTCCGCCGACTGAGTGCGCTGTCACGGCCGTGCGCGCTGCGGGCAGATCCGGCACGGACGTGGGGATTGCGCCGGCGCTACGATGCGCGCTCTGTCCCTGGGCGAACTCCCATGCGCAAACTGTTGCTTGGCCTCTTCCTGACGCTCCCGCTTACCGCCATGTGCGCCGACCGCGTTACCGGACACCCCTTCGCCACCCGCAGCGAGGTCTACGCGCCGCACGCGATGGCGGCGACCTCGCATCCGCTGGCGACGCAGGTCGCCCTGGATGTGATGAAGGCGGGCGGCAGCGCCGCCGATGCGGCGATCGCGGCGAACGCGGCGCTCGGACTGATGGAGCCGACCGGAAGCGGCGTCGGCGGCGACCTGTTCGCGATCGTGTGGGATCCCAAGTCGAAGAAGCTGTACGGCTACAACGGTTCCGGCCGTTCGCCCAGGTCGCTGACCCTGGCCGAATTCCAGAAGCGCGGACTCACCGACATTCCCTCCTACGGCCCCTTGCCGGTGACGGTGCCGGGCGCGGTCGATGCCTGGTTCGCCCTGCACGACCGCTTCGGCCGCAAGCCCATCGCCACCGACCTCGCGCCGGCGATCCGCTACGCGCGCGAAGGCCACCCGGTGCACGAGGTGATCGCCTATTACTGGGGCCGCTCGGTACCCAACCTGTCGAAGTGGCCGGGCTTCGCGGAGCAGTTCACCGTCGCCGACGACACCTCCGGAAAAAGGCGCGGTCCGCGCACCGGCGAGATGTGGCGCAACCCCAACCTCGCCAACACCCTGGAGAAGATCGCCAAGGGCGGCCGCGACGCGTTCTACAAGGGCGACATCGCGCGCACCATCGATGCCTACTTCAAGGCCAACGGCGGTTTCCTCTCCTATGACGACCTCGCCGCGCACCACGGCGAATGGGTCGAGCCGGTCAGCACCAACTACCGCGGCTACGACGTGTGGGAACTGCCGCCCAACGGCCAGGGCATCGCCGCGCTGCAGATCCTCAACCTGCTCGAGCCCTACGACCTCAAGCAGTACGGCTTCGGCAGCCCCGAACACGTGCACCTGTTCACCGAAGCCAAGAAACTCGCGTTCGCCGACCGGGCTGCTTCCTATGCGGATCCGGACTTCTACAAGACGCCGGTGGCGAAGCTGGTGTCGAAGGAATACGCGCGTGAACGCGGCAAGCTGATCTCGATGGATCGCGCGGCCAAGGCGGTCGAGCCCGGCGTGATCCCGCAGCTCAACGAGGGCGACACGATCTACATGACCGTCGCCGACGCCGACGGCATGATGGTGTCGCTGATCCAGTCCAACTACCGCGGCATGGGCAGCGGCATGGCGCCGCCGGGCCTAGGCTTCATCTTCCAGGACCGTGGCGAGCAGTTCGTGTTGAAGGAAGGTCATCCGAATTCCTTCGCGCCGGGCAAGCGTCCGTTCCACACCATCATTCCCGCGTTCGTCACCCACGACGGCAAGCCGTGGTTGAGCTTCGGCGTGATGGGCGGTGCGATGCAGCCGCAGGGCCATGCGCAGATCCTGATGAACCTGATCGACTTCGGCATGAACCTGCAGGAAGCCGGCGATGCGCCCCGCATCCAGCACGACGGTTCCACCGAACCCACGGGCCAGGCCACCGCGATGAGCGACGGTGGCGAGGTCGACCTCGAATCCGGCTTCTCCTACGAGACGGTGCGCGCGCTGATGCGCAAGGGGCATTCGGTGAGGTTCGCCGACGGCCCCTACGGCGGCTACCAGGCGATCATGGTGAATCCCAACGGCGGCTACATCGGCGCCAGCGAGTCGCGCAAGGACGGACAGGCCGCGGGATACTGAGCGGATGAGCCACGAACTTCCCGAACCCGCGTGACCGACGCCGCCGCGATCGCGGACCTGTTGCGCAGCGCATGGGCGCAGTTGCGCGGCGGCCAGGTGCAACAGGCGCGGCTGCAATGCGAGCAGGTCGTGCAGCGCGATCCTGCGAACTTCGATGGCTGGCGCATGCTCGCGATGGCACGCCAGGCGCTGGGCGACGACGCCGGTGCTGGCCTCGCGCTCGAACGCGCACAGGCGTTGCGCCCCGACGATCCGGGCACGGCGTTCGATCGCGGCAGCTGGCTGTTGCAGCGGGGCGACGCCGGCGCGGCCCGGCCGTTGCTGGAACTGGCCACGCGGGCATTGCCGGCCATCGGCCGCGTCGCCTTCCGCCACGGCACCGCATGTTTCCTCGACAACGATTTCGCCGCCGCGGCCGCAAGTTTCCGGCGCGCGGTCGAACTCGAACCGCAGTGGAGCGAGGCCTGGAACAACCTCGCCGCGGCGCTGGGCCGGCTGCAGGATTACCCCGCGGCGATCGAGGCCGCGCGCAGCGCGTTGCGACTGCAGCCGCAGGTCGCCGCCTCGCACCAGGCCCTGGCCGCGCTGCTTTCCAATCTCTTCGATCCCGAATCCTTGCGCGAAGGCCTCGCCGCGGCCGAGCGCGCGCTGGAGCTGGCGCCCGACCTGGCGGAGGCGTACCGCAATGCCGCCATCCTGCTGCGCAAACTGGGCGAACCGGTGCGCGCCGAAGTGCACGCGCGCCGCGCCTACGAACTGGCCCCGGGCGATCCGGACACCATCGAGACCCTGGGCGACCAACTGATGCTCAACGGTCGCGTCGAGATGGCCGCCGCGCTGTACGCGGCGGCGCGCCAGGCCGGGGTGGACACGCCCAGTGTGATCCGCCAGCACGGCATCGCGTTGCTGCGGCAGGGCCAGGCCGATGCCGCGCACGCGGCACTGGCCGAAGCGGTGGCGCGGCGCCCGGACGACCAGCGTGCGATCGCGCATCTGGGCCTGGCCCTGGCGAGCTCGGGCCAGGTGGAGGCGGCCATCGATTTCGTCGGCCTGCAGCGACACATCCATGCCATCGAACTGCCGGTGCCAACGGGTTTCGCCAGCGCAGACGCATTCCACCAGGCGTTGGCCGCCGACATCCGCCGGCACAGCCAGCAACGCTGGGAGCCCGCCGGCCTGGCCGCGCGCAACGCCTATCTTACCGGCGACCTGCTGGCCGACGGCACGGCTGCCATCGTCGGGTTCGAGCAGCGCCTGCGCGAAGCCATCGACGCCTTCCTGCGCCGCTGCCGCGCGCAACGCGCAGCGGGCGCCAGCGACACCTTCCTTGCCGGCATCCCGCAGGAGTACCGGATCCACGTGTGGGCAACGCAGGCGGCGCAGAGCGGTTACATCGACACCCACATCCACGAGGACTCCTGGTTGTCGGGGGCGTACTACGTGGAACTGCCGCCGGCGATCGCCGCCGACGATGCCAGCCATGCCGGCTGGATCGAATTCGGCCGTCCCTACGCGAGCCTGCCGCCGTGGCCCGAGCACGCCGTGCGGCGCGTGCTGCCGCAGGTCGGCACGCTGCTGCTGTTCCCGTCGTATCTGTTCCATCGCACCCTGCCGTATGCAGGCGAGGGCGAACGCATCAGCATTTCGTTCGATCTCGGCGCGGCCTGAGCCGGCATGCCTGCGCACCAGGGCTGATCACTGATCATGGCTTTCGATGCCTTCGCGCTCGTGCTCGCCATGCTGGCGCTGGGCTACGCCTTCCAGCGCCTGCGCGTGCTGCCGGCCGATGCGGCGCGCACGCTGAACCTGGTCGTGCTGTACGTGTGCTTGCCGGCGGCGGTGCTGCGCTATGCGCCGCGCCTGCACCCGGAGCCGGCCCTGCTCGGCGTGATCGCCGTGCCGTGGTTGCTGCTGCTCGCCACGGTGCCGGCAGTGGCGGCGCTGTCGCGCTGGCTGGCCCTGTGCGACGAAGAGCGCGCGGTGCTGCTGCTGACCGTGGCGTTGGGCAACACCAGCTTCCTCGGCTATCCGCTCACGCGCGCGCTGATCGGTGAGCACGCCTTGCCGTATGCGGTGGTGTACGACCAGTTCGGCGCGTTCCTGATCCTGTCGACGTTCGGCCTGTGGGTGCTCGCACGCTACGGCGGCGACGCGCGGCCGACGGCGCGGGACATGCTGCTGCGGCTGGTGAAATTTCCGCCACTGTGGGCCTTGTTGCTCGGCTTCACCTTGATGCCGGCGGCGCCGACGCCCTGGATTGCCGGTGGCCTGCAACGCCTGTCCGATGCGCTGCTGCCGTTGGCGATGCTGACCATCGGCCTGTCGGTCCGGCTCACCCTGCCGCGCGAGGAGCTCAAGCCGCTCGCCGCGGGCCTGGGGTTGAAGCTGGCGTTGATGCCCGCGCTCGCCACCATGCTGGTCCCGCTGCTCGGACTGCATGGCGACATGGCGCGCACGACCGTGCTGGAGTCGGCGATGCCGTCGATGGTGACAGCCGGCGCGCTGGCCATCGCCCACAACCTCGCGCCACGCCTCGCCGCGGCGATGGTCGGCTACGGCGTGCTGCTGTCGCTGATCACGCTGCCGTTGTGGGCACAGTGGAGCGGATGGGGCGTGGGTTGAAAGCCCGGGCCAAACCGGGGTTATTTCAGTCCGCCGGCACCGTGCGCCCGCGCGCCCATTCGCGCAGCGCCGTGACCTGCTCGGCCATCAGCACCGACAGCGGCCGCGTCTGCTTCAGTTCGGCGCGCAGGGCGAAATCCGACAATGGCGAGCCGGTGGCGTGGGCGGCGAAGAGCGCGGACACGATTGCCTGCTCGACCTCGGCGCCGGAAAAGCCATCGCTGGCCGCGGCGAGCGCGGGCAGATCGAACGCCGCCGCATCGAGCTTGCGCTTGCGCAGATGCAGCGCGAACAGTTGCTCGCGCGTGGCCGCATCCGGCAGGTCGACGAAGAACACTTCATCGAAGCGGCCCTTCCGCAGCAGCTCCGGGGGCAGGGCATCGATCTGGTTGGCAGTGGCCACCAGGAACACCCGCGACCTGCGCTCGGCCATCCACGTCAGCAGATAGCCAAGCACGCGGCGCGACACGCCGCCGTCGCCGTTGCCGCCGTCGGTCGCCAAACCCTTCTCGATCTCGTCGATCCACAGCACGCAGGGCTCCAGCTGCTCGGCGGAGGCCAACGCGTCACGCAGATTCTTTTCGGTCTCGCCATGGAACTTGTCGTACAGCGTGCCGAAATCCAGCCGCACCAGCGGCACCCCGAAGCCGGCAGCGACCGCCTTGGCCAGCATCGACTTGCCGCAGCCCTGCACGCCCAGCAGCAGCACGCCGCGCGGCGGATCCAGCGGGTTGCCGCCGCTGGTGGTGGGCGCGTCGCCACCAATGAATACGCTGCGACGCAGTTCGATCCAGCGTTTCAGCCGCCGCGCTCCGGCGACGTCGTCCATGCGCGCACTGTCGAATTCGTAATGCAGGTGGCCGCTGCGGTTGAGCAGTTCGAACTTGAGCCGCGCTAGTTCCGGCAGGTCGCCGGCATTGAGCGCGCCGTCGTCGTGGATCAGCTGGCGCGCGATGCGGCGCACGTCGATCGGATCGAGGCCGCGCAGGTTGCGCACGATCTGTTGCACGGCTTCGCCATCGACTTCGACGCGACGGCCGCCGTTCTCGCGGGCATAGCCCTCGGCCTCTTCGCGCACGATCTTCAGGCGCGCGCCGGCATCGGGCAGCTGCGGCGCGTAGCGCACCGCCAGCGTTTCCAGCTCCGGCGGCAACTCCACCTTGTGGCCGATCAGCACCAGCACGTGGGGCTGGCAGTCGCGGCGCTGGATCAGGTCGCGCAGCAGGCGCTGGGTGCTGGCGTAGCCGAGGTAGGGATGCAGGTCGAACATCAGGTAGATGCCGCGCTGCCCGGCATCGCGGATGGCCGCCAGCAGGGCCGACGCATCGGGGGCCACATCGGTCGCGTCCTCGCGGTCGAAATCGATGCGGCGCAGGCCTTCGGTGATCGACCAGCGGAACAGCGCGCGCCAGACCTGCATCAGTGCCTGCCGGAACAGCTCGACCACGCGGCCCTCGTCGCGGGTCTCGATCACGATCAGAGGAGTATTGGCGCGGATCAGCGCGACCAGGTCTTGCAGTTCGGACATCGGCCCAGCGCTTCCATGTGGCGGCCCGGAATGATAACGGCGCGTGAAGCCCTGGCGCGCGGCAACGCGGGCTCACGCGGCGTGAAGGTCGCCATCACGTCAGCCGGAATACGTTTCCACGAATCTTTTTTCAATGACGCAACAGGCCCGCCCGGGGCGATGCAGTCGCTTCGGCGGTAGTGCGACAGGGGGTTTTACGTGGCTACGGAACTCAAGGGGCGGTCACGTCCGCAGGAAGCGGGCGATGACAGCGACCCCATGCTCGCGCTGCTTGCGGCAATGCAGGCGGTTACGACCGGTGACTTCTCGGTGGCGCTGCCGGCCCATTGGCCCGGCGTCGAAGGCAAGCTCGCCGATGCCTTCAATACGATCGTGCAGATGAACCGGCGCCTGGCCCAGGACCTCCAACGCGTCGGCGTGAAAGTCGGCCGCGAGGGCCAGACCCGGCAACGCCTGGTGCCGGCGAACCGCCAGGGCGCGTGGGCGGGCATGGAGGCTTCGGTCAACGACCTCATCGACGACCTGGTGCGCCCAGTCGAGACGATGACCGAAGCGATGGCCGGCGTGGCCAAGGGCGACCTCACCCGCACGGTGCCGCTGGAGGCGGACGGCCGTCCGTTGCAGGGCGAGTTCCTGCGTTCGGCCACGATCGTCAATCGCATGATCGAGCAGATGGGCGAATTCTCGTCCGAGGTGACGCGCGTCGCCCTGGAAGTGGGCACGGCCGGCCGCCTCGGCGGACAGGCGAAGGTCAAGGGCGTGTCGGGCGTGTGGAAGGACCTGACCGATTCGGTCAATCAGATGGCGTCCAACCTGACCGGACAGGTCCGCAACATTTCCGAAGTGACGATCGCCGTCGCCAACGGCGACCTCTCGCGCAAGATCACCGTGGACGTGCGCGGCGAGATCCTGCAGCTGAAGGAAGCCATCAACACGATGGTGGACCAGCTGCGCGGCTTCGCCTCGGAAGTGACGCGCGTGGCGCGCGAGGTGGGCACCGAAGGCAAGCTCGGCGGCCAGGCGATCGTGCCGGGCGTGGCAGGTACCTGGAAGGACCTGACCGACTCGGTCAACGCGATGGCGTCGAACCTGACCTCGCAGGTGCGCAACATCGCCGAAGTCACCACCGCGGTGGCCAAGGGCGACCTCTCGCGCAAGATCACGGTCGACGTGCGCGGCGAAATCCTCGAGGTGAAGAACACCGTCAACACGATGGTGGACCAGCTCAACGGCTTCGCCGCGGAAGTGACGCGCGTGGCGCGCGAGGTCGGCACCGAAGGCAAGCTCGGCGGCCAGGCGCAGGTGCCCGACGTCGCCGGCACGTGGAAGGACCTCACCGACCACGTCAACTCGATGGCATCCAACCTGACCTCGCAGGTGCGCAACATCGCCGAGGTCACCACCGCGGTGGCCAAGGGCGACCTGTCGCGCAAGATCACCGTCGACGTGCGCGGCGAGATCCAGGAACTGAAGGACACCATCAACACGATGGTGGACCAGCTCAACGGCTTCGCCGCGGAAGTGACGCGCGTGGCGCGCGAAGTCGGCACCGAAGGCCGCCTGGGCGGCCAGGCGGTGGTGCCGGGCGTCGCCGGCACCTGGAAGGACCTGACCGACTCGGTCAACGCGATGGCATCGAACCTGACCTCGCAGGTGCGCAACATCGCCGAGGTCACCACCGCGGTGGCGCGCGGCGACCTCTCGCGCAAGATCACCGTGGACGTGCGCGGCGAGATCCTCGAGCTGAAGAACACCATCAACACGATGGTCGATCAGTTGAATGGCTTCGCCGCGGAAGTGACGCGCGTGGCGCGCGAGGTCGGCACCGAGGGCAAGCTCGGAGGCCAGGCGCAGGTGCCGGGCGTGGCCGGCACCTGGAAGGACCTGACCGACAACGTCAACTCGATGGCGTCCAACCTCACCGCCCAGGTGCGCAACATCGCCGAGGTCACCACGGCGGTGGCCAAGGGCGACCTCTCGCGCAAGATCGCGGTGGACGTGAAAGGCGAGATCCTGCAGCTCAAGGAAACCATCAACACGATGGTCGACCAGTTGAACGGCTTCGCCGCGGAAGTGACGCGCGTGGCGCGCGAGGTCGGCACCGAGGGCAAGCTCGGCGGCCAGGCGCAGGTACCCGGCGTGGCCGGCACGTGGAAGGACCTCACCGACAACGTCAACTCGATGGCATCGAACCTGACCACGCAGGTGCGCAACATCGCCGACGTGGCGACGTCGGTGGCCAAGGGCGACCTCTCGCGCAAGATCGCGGTCGGCGCCGAGGGCGAGATCCTGCAGCTGAAGGAGACCCTCAACACGATGGTCGACCAGCTCAACGGCTTCGCCGCGGAAGTGACGCGCGTGGCGCGCGAAGTGGGTACCGAAGGCAAGCTCGGCGGCCAGGCGCAGGTGCCCGGCGTGGCCGGCACGTGGAAGGACCTCACCGACAACGTCAACTCGATGGCGTCGAACCTGACCACCCAGGTGCGCGGCATCGCCAAGGTGGTGACCGCGGTCGCCAACGGCGACCTGCACAAGAAACTGACGGTGGAAGCCAAGGGCGAAGTCGCTGAACTCGCCGACACCATCAATGCGATGACCAACACGCTGGCGATCTTCGCCGACCAGGTGACGACCGTGGCACGCGAAGTTGGCGTCGAAGGGCGCCTCGGCGGCCAGGCCAAGGTGCCGGGCACCGCCGGCATCTGGAAGGACCTCACCGCGAACGTCAACCAGCTCGCCGCCAACCTCACCAACCAGGTGCGCGCGATCGCCGACGTGGCGACCGCGGTGACCCAGGGCGATCTCACGCGGTCGATCCAGGTGGACGTGCGCGGCGAGGTCGCCGACCTCAAGGACAACATCAACGCGATGATCGGCACCCTGCGCGCGACCACCGAGTCGAACCGCGAGCAGGACTGGCTGAAGACCAACCTCGCGATGTTCAGCGGCAAGATGCAGGGCCAGCGCGACCTGATCACACTGGGCCACATGCTGCTGTCGGAACTGGCGCCGCTGGTGAACGCGCAACAGGCGGTGATGTACGTGGTCGAGCCCAGCGAATCGCACGACCGCCCGGTCCTGCGCCAGCTCGCCGGCTACGCCGACAGCACGCCCGGCGACGAGCGCACGCTGGAATTCGGCGAGGGGCTGATCGGCCAGTGCGCCGCGCAGGGCCAGATCATCCTGCTCGACAACATGCTGCTCAATGGCGGGTCGCTCAATGGCGGCCTGGCCGACAGCGCGCCCGCCAGCTCGGTGCGGATATCCTCGGGGCTGTTCAGCGCGGCGCCGCGCAACGTGATCGTGCTGCCGGTGCTGTTCGAGGACCAGGTCAAGGCGGTGATCGAACTGGCCTCGCTCGGCGAATTCTCGCCGAGCCAGCGCGTCTTCCTCGAGCAACTGTCGGGCCTGATCGGCATCGTGCTCAACACCATCGTCGCCTCGATGCGCACCGAGTCGCTGCTGTCGCAGTCGCAGCAGCTCGCCGGCGAACTGCAGTCGCAGCAGAAAGAGCTGCAGCAGACCAACGAGGAAATCGCGCTCAAGGCCGCGTTGCTGGCCCAGCAGAACCGCGAGGTCGAAAGCAAGAACCTGCAGATCGAACATGCCCGCCGGGCATTGGAGGACAAGGCGGCCGAGCTCGCGCTCACCTCGCGTTACAAGTCCGAGTTCCTCGCCAACATGTCGCACGAGCTGCGCACGCCGCTCAACTCCATCCTGATCCTCGGCCAGCAGCTGGCCGAGAACCCCGACGCCAACCTCAGCACGCGCCAGGTCGAATTCGCCAAGACCATCCACGCCGCCGGCACCGACCTGCTGCACCTGATCAGCGACATCCTCGACCTTTCCAAGATCGAGTCGGGTACGGTCACCGTCGACAGCGAGGAAATCGCCTTCGAGCACCTGCGCGAGAACATGCTGCGCAGCTTCCACCATGAGGCCGAGCGCCGCAGTCTCGACTTCTCCGTCGACCTCGCCCCCGGACTGGGTCACGCGCTCACCACCGATCCCAAGCGCCTGCAGCAGATTCTCAAGAACCTGCTGTCGAACGCGCTCAAGTTCACCGACCAGGGCAGCGTGCGCATGCACATCGGCGCGGCGGCGAGCGGCTGGACCGCGGGCCACACGATCCTCGACAACGCGCCCTCGGTCGTCGCTTTCGAAGTCCGCGACACCGGCATTGGCATCTCGCCGGAGAAGCAGAAGATCGTCTTCGAGGCCTTCCAGCAGGCCGATGCGGGCACCTCGCGCAAGTACGGCGGCACGGGCCTCGGCCTGGCGATCTCGCGCGAAATCGCCGGCCTGCTCGGCGGCGAACTGCGGCTGCACAGCGATGTCGGCAAGGGCAGCGCGTTCACCCTGTACCTGCCGCTGCGCTACGCCGGTCCCGACGAACCGCACGCGGCGCGCGCCGCCAGCATGCTGCCCGCCGCGGCGCTGGCCAGCGAAGGCGTAGCGGCGCCCGAGCCGGAGCAGATCGAGGACGACCGCGACCGGGTGCAGCCCGGCGAACCGATCCTGCTGGTGATCGAGGACGACGCGCGCTACGCCGCGGTGCTGCGCGACATGGCGCGCGCACAGGGCTTCCGCGTGCTCGTCGCCAACCGCGGCGCCGAGGCGCTGCGGCTGGTGCGCGAGTACAAGCCCACCGCGGTGTCGCTCGACATCTTCCTGCCCGACATGCTCGGCTGGACCGCGCTCGCGCGTCTCAAGCAGGACTCCTCCACCCGCCACATCCCGGTGCAGATCGTCACCATCGAGGAAGAGCGCCACCAGAGCATCGAACGCGGCGCCTTTGCCTACCTCGCCAAGCCGGCCACCAGCGAATCGATCGCGCAGGCCCTGCAGCGGATCAAGGAATACACGCTGCCGCGGGTGAAGCGCCTGCTGGTGATCGAGGACGACGCCGGCGAACGCCTGAGCATCGAGGAACTGATCCGCCACGACGACGTCAGCATCGACACTGTCGGCTCCGGTGCGGAGGCACTGGAGGCGCTGGGCAGCGGCCAGTACGACTGCGCGGTGCTCGACCTGCGCCTGCCGGACATGAGTGGATTCGACCTGCTCGACCGGGTCAAGGAGGTGCCGCTGCTGCAGAACATGCCGATCGTGGTGTTCACCGGCAAGGAACTGACCGCCGAGGAGCACCAGCGCCTGAAGAAAGCCGCGCGCAGCATCATCATCAAGGGCGTGGAGTCGCCCGAGCGCCTGCTCGACGAAACCGCGCTGTTCCTGCACCGCGTGATCGCCGATCTGCCGGCGGGCAAGCGGCAGATGGTGCAGCGCCTGCATGAGTCCGACGAAACGATCAGGTCGAAGCGGGTGCTGGTGGTCGACGACGACGTGCGCAACATCTTCGCGCTGTCGAGCGTCCTCGAGCGCCATGGCATGGACGTGGTCACCGCGGGCACCGGGCAGGAAGCGATCGAGAAGGTCGCCGCCGATCCGGACATCGACCTGGTGTTGATGGACATCATGATGCCGGGCATGGACGGCTACGACACGATGCGCGCGATCCGCGAGCAGCCCGAGTCGCGTTCCCTGCCCATCGTCGCGCTCACCGCCAAGGCCATGAAGGGCGACCGCGAGAAGTGCCTGGAAGCCGGCGCCTCGGATTACCTCGCCAAACCCGTGGTCACCGACCAACTGCTCGGGATGCTGCGCCAATGGCTGCACCGCTGACCGCTGGCGACCCGGCGTTTCCGCAACCGCCGCGCGAACCGGTGAACGTGCTGCTGGTCGATGACCAGCCCGGGCGCCTGCTCACCTATCGCGCGATCCTGGAGCCGCTCGGCGAGAACCTCATCGATGCCAACTCCGGCACCGAGGCGCTCAGGCGGCTGATGGAAGACGAGTTCGCGGTGATCCTGCTCGACGTCAATATGCCGGGCATGGACGGCTTCGAGACCGCGAGCCTGATCCACCAGCACCCGCGTTTCGAGAAGACGCCGATCATCTTCGTCACCGCGGTCAACGTCACCGACCTCGACCGCCTGCGCGGCTACAAGCTCGGCGCGGTCGACTACGTGATGGTGCCGATCATTCCGGAGATCCTGCGCAGCAAGGTCGAGGTGCTGTCGGAGCTGCACCGCAAGCGGCGCGAACTGGAGGTGGTCAACGCCGAACTCGCCGCCGCCAACCGCGCCCTGCAGACCGAAAAGGCGCGCGAACTGGAAGCCTTCAACGACACCCTGCGCGAAGCCAACGCCGTGCTCGCCACGCGCAACACCGCATTGCAGGTGGAGATTTCCCAGCGCGCGAGCGCGGAACAGCGCCTGCGCGAGGCGGACACGCGCAAGGACGAGTTCCTCGCCACCCTCGCGCACGAGCTGCGCAATCCGCTGGCGCCGTTGCAGAACGCGCTGTCGATCCGGCGCCTGGCGCTGGCCGGCAGCGATGACGAATTGCAGGACGTGATGGAGCGGCAACTGGCGCTGCTGGTGCGCATGCTCGACGACCTGCTCGATGTCGCCCGCATCACCCGCGGGAAGATGCTGCTGCGGCGCTCGCACACGTCGCTGCAGTCGATCCTGCGCACCGCGATCGACACCGCGCAGCCGTTGTTCAACCAGTGCGGCCACGAACTCGTACTGGACCTGCCGGGGCGTGACGTGATGCTCGACGCCGATCCGGCCCGGCTCGCGCAGGTCTTCGCCAACCTGCTCAACAACGCGGCGAAGTATTCCGAACCCGGCACGCCGATCGAACTGGGGGTCGAGCTGCGCGACGATGTGCGCGCGAGCGGGCCGCACGTGGCCGTGCGTATCGTCGATCACGGCATCGGCCTGGCGGCGGCCGACCAGCAGGCGGTCTTCGACCTGTTCCGCCAGATCGACACGCGCGTGGACCGCGCGCACGGCGGCCTCGGCATCGGCCTCACCCTGGTGCAACGGATCACGCAGCTGCACGGCGGCGTCGCCAGCGTGCACAGCGACGGGCCGGGGCGGGGTTGCACCTTCACCGTGCTGCTTCCCTGCAGCGCCACCATGGCGGCCGCGCCCCCGCCGGCCCCGATGCCCGTGGACGAAGCCGCGCCCCCCGCCGTACCCCTGCGCGTGCTGGTGGTGGACGACAACCGCGACGCCGCCGATACGCTGGCCGCGATGGTGCGCATGCTCGGCCACCAGGCCCAGGCGCTGTACGACCCGCAGGCGGTCGAAGCCGCCGTCCAGGGCGTGCAGCCGGATCTCGTCTTCCTCGATCTCGGCATGCCCGGGCGCAGCGGCTTCGACGTCGCCCGCAGCCTGCGGGCGACGTCAGGCGCGCAGGCGCCACGGCTGGTCGCGGTCACCGGCTGGGGCCAGGCCGAGGATCGTCGACGCTCCCTTGATGCGGGGTTTGATCTACATCTGGTCAAGCCACCGGAGCTCGAGACCGTGAAACAGTTGTGTGCCAGCCAGCAAGGGCGCAATGAGCGCCAACCGGAGGGGGAATGACGCATCCCGAATGGTTCCAGCGGGTCGCCCATGACCTGCGCGATCCGCTCTCGCCCATGCAGACCGCGGTGTACCTGCTGCGCAGCGGCGACATCAGCGAGGAGGAACGCACCCGCATGCTGGATCTGATCGAACGCCAGGGCATGCGCCTGTCCGGCATGATCGACGAACTCGGCGACTGCCTGCGCGCCACGCGCGGCAACCTGGTGGGACGCCGCACCGAGGTCGACCTGGGCGTGCTGGCCGCGCTCGGCATCGCCCGCGCCGACGCCGCGCCCCTGCGCTGCGAGGACGGCCCGAGGGGCATGCGCATGCTGGGCGACGACAGCCGCTTGCAGCAGTTGCTGCGCATCCTGCGCGAACTGAGCCTGTCGGCCGAGGAGGTCCTGCCGGCGCCGTTGTTCCTCGAGCGCGATGGCCGGCGTGCCCGCCTGCACCGGCGGCTGGTGTGCCCGGCGGATTTTCTCGACGAGCCCGCGCGCCTGCTCGACGGGCCCCTGCCTGCGGCGCTGGGGCAGGGACTGGGCCTGCAATTGCCGCTGGCGGCGGCCATCATCCGCGAGCACGACGGGCAGATCCGTGCCGAAGCCGAACCCGGGGGCCGCGTGGCGCTGGTCGCGGAACTGCCGCTGCTGGCCTGAACGCGCCGGCTCCTGCCGCGTGCCGACGGCCAGCCGCCGTTGTACGCTGGGGCCATCGCGCCGATGAGGGGGTTTGATGAAGACCGTTCTGGTGGCCAGTTCCAAGGGGGGCGCGGGCAAGACCACGATTGCCACCCACCTAGCCGCGCAATCGGCGCTCGACGGCCTGCGCACCGCGCTGGTCGACGCCGATCCGCAGGCTTCCTCGACGCGGTGGGCGCAGAAACGTGCCCTGGACGGCCGCGCCGGCCTCGACAGTGCGGTGCTGGCCGTCGACGGTACCCACCGCAAGGGCTGGCGCAAGCAGGTCCCAGACGACACCCAGCGCGTAGTCGTCGACGGCGCCGCCGGGGCGATGGCCCATGACCTCGAGCCGTTCCTCGACACCGTCGATGCGGTGGTCGTACCCGTGGTGCCGTCGACTTTCGACATCGAGGCCACCGTGCCCTTCCTCGATTCGCTGGCCCGTCATCCGCGCGTGCGCAAGGGCACGCTGCGCGTCGCCCTGGTCGGCAACAAGCTCAAGCCGTGGACCAACGTCTCGCAGCAGGCGCTGGACCTGCTCGCGCAGTGGCCCTATCCGCTGGTGGCGCAACTGCGCGACAGCCAGGGCTACGTCGTCACCACCGCGCTGGGCAAGACTCTGTTCGACTACCACTCAGCACAGGTGCGCGAGCACCAGGCCGACTGGCAGCCCCTGCTGCGGTGGCTGAAGAAGTAACGGGCGGATTCCCGAGCCCATCCTCGTTTTCGAATTCCCGATCGCCACCACGGAACCCGGCCTGCCCATGCGCGAACTGATCCTGCTCCGCCACGCCCACGCTGACCCCGCTTCGCCCGGTCAGGCCGATCTCGATCGTCCGCTGTCGGCGGAGGGCCTCGCCGAAGCCGAGGCCGCGGGCCGCTGGCTGGCGGAAAACCGGCTGGTGCCCGACTGCGTGCTGTGCTCGCCGTCGCGACGCACGCGCGAGACGCTGGAGGCCGTGCTCGGCGCGGTCGGCTATGTCGACCAGCGCATCGAGCCCTCCATCTACGAGGGCACGCCGGGCGCGCTGATCACGCTCGCCGACAGCCACGCCCACTCCGAACGCTTGATGATGGTCGGCCACAATCCCGGCTTCGAGCAGCTGGCCGCGCTGCTGCACAGTGGCCAGTCCGGCGACTACCGCGGCATGCCGCCGGGCGGCATCGCCGTGCTGACGGTGCCGGCCGGTGCCTCGCTGGAGCCCGGGATCGCGCAGCTCAGCGCCTTCTGGTGGCCGTGAGCCACGGGCACGCGGCATGGGGTAGATGAGGTGGTGCATAACGGCTTTCGGCAATCACTGTTCGGCTTCCGGCAATCACTGTTCGCCATCTGCACGCTGCTCGCGCTCGCGCCGTTCGCTCCCGCCGCCGCGCAGGCACTGGATGCCAGCCGCAGCCGGTTCGACTTCGAGCTGAGCATGCGCTGGGGCCAGACCCTCAGCGGCCACTTTCCGCGCTACGAAGGCGAAGTGGTGCAGCTGCCCGATGGCCGCCACGAAGTGCGCATCCGCCTCGCCACCGCCAGTGTCGAGGTCGAGGGCTCGCCGCGCTACACCCGCTTCGCGCGCGGCGAGCGCTTCCTCGATGCCGCGCACCATCCGTGGGTGGAATTCCGCTCCGATCCCTACGCCGGCGAACTGGTGCGCAGCGGCGGCCCGCTCGACGGCACACTGACGATGCACGGCGTCAGCCGGCGCGAGGCGTTCGTGCTCGCGCCCAGCGCCTGCGCCCGCCCGGCCTACGATTGCGACGTGCTCGTCCAGGGACGCGTGCAGCGCACCAACTACGGCATCCAGACCTGGCGCTGGGCGCTGACCGACGACGTGAACTTCCGCCTACGCGTGCGCCTGCAGGATGAGGCCCCCAAAGACGCGGCCCCCTAGGGCATTGCCTCTAGAATCGCGCGCCATGAACCTGATGCATCGACTCGTCATCGCCGCGGGGACGCTCGCGCTTGCCGCCTGCGCCAGCCTCTCGCCGGCCCAACGCGAGCACAGCGCGCGCATCGTCGCCGCGGCGCGGCCGACGGTGGTCGACTGCACTGCCCTCAACAAGTGCGCGCAGCCTTCGCCGCTGCGCGACCTCGCCACCCGCGCGCTGACCGAATCCACCAGCGAACAGCCGCGCCATTACGCCCTGATCATCGAGCGCGGTCCCGACGCGATGCTCGCGCGCATCAACCTGATCCGCGCCGCGACCACGCGCATCGACTTGCAGACCTACATCTTCGACGAGGACGACGCCGGCCAGCTCGTGCTCGATGAGCTGCTGGCCGCCGCGCGCCGCGGCGTTCAGGTGCGCGTGCTGCTCGACCAGTTGTCCGCACTCAAACGCGTGGAGACCCTGGCCGCGCTGGCCGGCGCGCACGCCAACCTCGAGGTGCGCATCTACAACCCGGTGCTGCACCGCGCGCGCATCAACTATCCCCAGTACGCCCTCGCCGCCGCGTGCTGCTGGCGCAAGCTCAACCAGCGCATGCATTCGAAGATGTTGCTGGTCGACAGCGCGGTCGGCATCTCCGGCGGGCGCAACTACCAGGACGACTATTACGACTGGAACGACCAGTTCAACTTCCGCGACCGCGACCTGCTCGTCGCCGGTCCGGCGGCCGCGACCATGGACGCCGCCTTCGTCACTTTCTGGAACGATCGCCGCAGCGTGCCCGTCGA
Source organism: Agrilutibacter niabensis (assembly GCA_031457065.1). Lineage (GTDB taxonomy): Bacteria > Pseudomonadota > Gammaproteobacteria > Xanthomonadales > Xanthomonadaceae > Agrilutibacter > Agrilutibacter niabensis_A. The sequence goes on along the minus strand of JAVDVW010000002.1, from coordinate 624,922 downwards.
GTACCTCACCGACGTGGGCAAGCGGCTGATCAAGGGCGGCGTGCCGACGCTGGCGCCGCCGGTGTTCGAGCGACCGGAGCGCGCCGCGGCGATGCGCCGCGACGCCGCCGACGCCGCCGTGGTCAGTGAACGGCTGGTGTCCGCCGCGATGCCGGTCGGCCAGGTGCATTACCTCTCCGACACGCCCACCAAGCAACGCAGCGCGGGGCGCGAGCACGAATGGAGCTCGGACACGCTGCGCCAGCTGATCGAAACCGCGCACAGCGAGGTGATCCTGCAGACGCCGTACCTGGTGATGTCCAAGCCGGCGCAGGCGATGTTCCGGCGCATGCACGAGCGCGAGCGCAGCCAGCGTCCGCGCGTGACGGTGTCGACCAATTCGCTCGCCGCGACCGATGCCTTCATCGCCTACGCGCTGTCGTACAAGTACAAGCGCCGCTACCTGCGCGAATTCGGCTTCGATATCTACGAATACAAGCCGTTCCCGCTGGACTCACCGATCGACGTCGCCGCCACCGGCGCGGAATTGCCGGAACTGTCCGACGACGAGCAGGGCCCCAGCGAGGCCCTGGCGCTGCCGGGCCCGGGCTCGGGGTCGGCGCCGGAGTCGGGAACGTCAACCACCTACACCCGCCGTGGCCGCGACAGCGACAGCCGCAGCGTCGTCTACCGCCCCTACCGCACGCCGCTGTCGCGCGAGGACACCGCCAAGCGCTATGCGCGCCGCCGCGCCAACGAACCGGTGCCGCTGCGGCGTGCCGGCGTGCGCGTCGGCCTGCACGCCAAGTCGATCGTCATCGACGAACGCATCGGCGTGATCGGCACGCACAACTTCGATCCGCGCGGCGACAACTACAACACCGAAAGCGCGCTGGTGATCGAGGACCCCGCGTTCGCGCACGCGCTGGCCGAAAGCATCCGCCGCGACACCCGCCCGGAAAACGCCTGGGCGATCGCGGCGCGCGACAAGCCGTCGATGTTCTCCGGGCTGGAGTACTCGATCGGCAAGATGTCTGAAACCATGCCGATCTTCGACCTGTGGCCGATGCGCTATGCCACCAGCTACGAATTCGTCCCCGGACCCGACTGTCCCGTGCCGCTGCGGCGCAACGATCCGCGCTTCCGCGCCTGTTACCGACCGGTCGGCGACTTCCCCGAGGTCGATGTCGGGCTGAAGTCGCTGAGCACGCGCATGTTCACCGCGTTCGGCGCGGGCCTGGCGCCGATCCTGTAGGGGGCGTTTCCCGGCTGCGCCTGGAAACCCCAAGGTTTGCTGCGCAAACCTTGGGCCCCGCCACGCGCTGCCACACCCCCATTCGCGCCTTCGGCGCGAATCGCCCCCTGACTCAGGGGGCTGGACCAGCGCGGTTACGAGCCACCGTGCAGGTAATCGAGCGTCACCTGCAACATCGCGCGCAGGCCGAGATCGAGCGCGGATTCGTCCATGTTGAACTGCGGTGAGTGGTTGCCCGGCGCGGTGGCCGGATCGATGCCCTTGGCGGTGGCGCCGACGAAGAAATACATCGACGGCACTTCCCTGGCGAAGTAGGCGTAATCCTCGGCGCCCATCTGCAGCGGCGGCTCGACCACGTTGTCCTTGCCGGCGACCGCTTCCAGGCTCGGACGCATGCGCGCGGTGAGCTCGGGGTCGTTCATGGTGACCGGGTTGCCCTTGGCGTCGGGCACCTTCGCTTCCACGGTCGCGCCATGGGCGGCGCCCACATGCTCGGCGACGTTCTTCAGGTCGGCGAAGATCTTCTCGCGCATGCCCAGGTCGAAGGTGCGGATCGTGCCGGTCATCTCGACGTCGTCCGGAATGATGTTGAAGCGGATGCCGCCATGGATCGTGCCGAAGGTGACAACCGCCGGCAGCTTCGCCAGGTCGGTGCGACGGCTGACGATGGTCTGCGCGGTGCCGACCATGTCGGCGGCGGCGACGATCGGATCGATGCCGCCCCATGGCCGCGAGCCGTGCGTCTGCCGGCCGTGCACCTTGATCGAGAAGCGGTCGGACGCCGCCAGCATCGGTCCCTGGCGCACGCCGATCTGACCGGCCTGCAAGGTGGAGAACACATGCAGGCCGAAGATCGCGTCCGGCTTGAAGGACTTGAACACGCCTTCCTCGAGCATCATCGGGGCACCGCCGTTCTCGCCCGGCGGCACGCCTTCCTCCGCCGGCTGGAAGATCAGCATCACCTGCCCGGGCAGGTCCTTGCGCATCGCCACCAGTGCGTCGGCGACGCCGAGCAGGATGCTGGTATGGCCGTCGTGGCCGCAGGCGTGCATCACGCCGGTGCTCTGGCCGTTGAACGTCGCCGTCGCTTTCGAGGCGAAGGGCAGTCCGGTCTGTTCGGTGACAGGCAGTGCATCCATGTCGGCGCGCAGCGCGACCCTCGGTCCCGGCTTGCCGCCTTCGATGATCGCGACCACGCCGTGGTGGGCGATGCCGGTCTGCGGCTTCAGGCCGAGCGCGCGCAGGTGTTCGGCGACCTTGGCGGCGGTGCGCTGTTCCTGGTTGGACAGTTCCGGGTTCTGGTGGAAGTCGCGCCGCCAGGCGACGACCCTGGCCTGCTCGGCCCGCGCGGCCGCGGCGACTTCCGGCCGCTGCGTGGCCTGGGCGTGGACGGTGAGCGCGCAGAGCGCGAAAGGCAGGATCGCAAGGCGACGCATGGATCACTCCGGAACGGAAAGCGCCGATGCTACCGTCAAAGTGCGCGCCGGCCCGTGCGCGATCTGGCCGCATGCGCGCGGCGCAATGCCTGTCGTCGCCGGGTGTGGTGACGCATGCGATGACGGCAGCGCTGGAGGCGGCCGGCAAGCCGTACGAGGATCACTTCGCGGCGGATGCGCCGCGCGGCCTGCTGCTGACCACCTCATGACGGATGGTGTCCGCACCGACACCACCCGTACTTAGACAGCGCCCGCCAGGGCGTGCGAACCTGCACCGAACCCATGCAGGCCTCGCCGATGAACGACGCAACCCGTCCCACGCCTCCCGCGCCGTTGCAGGGCGATGCCGCCTTGCTACGCGCGGTCGGTTCGTTCGCGTTGACCGCGGCCGTGATCAACGTGATCGTCGGCGGCGGCATCTTCCGCATGCCGTCGGCGCTGGCGACGCAGATGGGCGCGGCCGCGCCACTGGCGCTGGTGGCGGGCGCGCTGGCCATCATCCCGATCGCGTTGTGCTTTGCCGCGGTCGGCAGCCGCGTGCAGGTCACCGGCGGGCCGTACAGCTATCTCAGCGCGACGTTCGGGCCGTTCGCCGGTTTCGTCGGCGGCGCGCTGATGTGGATCAGCAATTTCACCTCGAGCGCGGGCGTCGCCGCCGCGTTGTCGGTGCAGGTCGCCAGCCTGGTGCCCGCGTTTGCGCCGCCGCTGCCACGCGCCTTGCTACTCACGTTCGTGTACGGGTCGCTGTTCGCGCTGAATGCCTTCGGCGTGAAGCTAGGTGCGCGCGCGATCACCACGCTGGCGGCGTTGAAGCTGGCGCCGTTGTTCGCGCTCGCGCTACTCGGCGTGTTCTTCGTCGACTGGAGCCAGGTGAGCTTCGCGATCGGCGACGTGCCGTCGTGGGGCGCGCTGGGCGCATCGATGGTGCTGGTGATGTTCGCGTATTCCGGCATGGAAACCGCACTGGTGCCGTCGGGCGAGCTCAACAATCCCGCCCGCGACGTGCCGCGCGCCACGATGGTGGCCATCCTGCTGGTGGTGCTGCTCTACCTCGCGCTGCAGATCGTCGGCCAGGGCCTGCTCGGCGCGGAACTGGCGAAGAGCGGCGTACCGGTGGCCGATACCGCCGGTGCGCTGTGGGGGCCCGGCCGCGTGCTGCTGTTGATCACCGCCTGCATCTCGATGACCGGCTTCCTGATGGGCAACCTGTTTGGCACCGCGCGCCTGGTGTTCGCGCTCGGTCGCGACGGCTACCTGCCGCGCGTGTTCGGCACGGTCAGCCCGGCGCACCGCGTGCCGCTGTGGGCATTGGTCGTGCACGCCCTGCTGGCCTGGGCCCTGGCGATCGCCGGCAACTTCGACGCGTTGGCGTTGATCTCCGGCGGCGCGATCTGCCTCGTCTACGGGCTGGTCAGCCTGTCCGCCTGGCGGGCGCAGTCGCTCGACCTGCGCGAGCGCGGCGACCAGCCATTCGTGCTGCCCGGCGGCGCGTTGATCCCGGCGCTGGCGACCGCAGCGATGGTCGCGATCGTCACCACGTTGACCCGCAAGGAATGGCTGGCGATCGGCATCGCGCTGGCGGTCTTGGTGGTCACCTACACCTTGCTGCACGCGCGTCGTCAGCGGCGCTGACGGGAAGCGGGGCGCTGACGGGAACAAGGCGCAGGCGCGCGTCGGATCAGGACGCCGTCAGGCCGCGTCGGCCGGCTTCGCCACCGGCACCAGCAGGTTGGCGTCGCGCGCCAGCTTCCAACGCCCGTCCTCCCTGCGCAGGATCGTCAGCGTGTGCCCGGCGCGCGTTACCGCGTCGCCTTCGCGCGGCGTCGCAGTCACGGTCAGGTGCGAGCGCATGAAGGCCCAGTCGCCGTGCACCTGGATCTCCTCGATCTCGCTGCGCCCGTCGAACTGCAGGGCCGACGCGGATTGAGTCTGCGCGGCCTGCGCGAAGGCCGCCTTGCCGAACGGCGGGCGGCCCGGCACCAGGAACACCGCGTCGTCGGTCATCAGCTCGAGCACGGCCCGGGTGTCGCCGGCCTTCGTAGCAGTCATCCAGGCAGTGACCAGTTGGCGAATCGCATCTTCATCGCTGCGCATGAGTTGGCCTCGGTAGTGACGGAGCCGATCGTGGAACCAATGACGTGATGCCTAGCCGCGGTGCTCCAGCGCCAAGTACTCGGCCGACTGCATTTCGATCAGCCTCGAGGTCGTGCGTTCGAAGGCATGAGCAAGTTTGCTGCCGGCGTACAGCTCGTCCGGCGCCGTCGCGGCGGTGCAGACGAAATTGACGTGGCGGTCGTACAGCTCGTCGATCAGGTGGACGAAACGGCGCGCCGGATCATTGCGGGTGTCGTCGAACTGCGGGATGCCGCCAAGCAGCACGGTGTGGTGTTCGGTGGCGATCTCGATGTAGTCGCTGGTCGCACGTGGACCTTCGCACAACGCGGCGAAGTCGAACCAGGCGTGACCCTCGCAGGTGGCACGCACGGGGATCTCGCGGCCGTCGATTTCCATCATGCCGGCCGAATTGACGCACGGATCCTGCGGCAGTCCGGCGGTGAGTTCGCCCCAGCGCTGCGCCAGCCACGCGTCGGACTGCGCATAGAGCGGCGAGTGGTACACCGGCGACTTTGTCAACGCGCGCAGACGATAGTCGTTGGGGCTGTCGAGCAGCAGTTCGACCGTGTGCGCCTGCAACTGCGCAATCGCCGGCAGGAAGCGTTCGCGCTGCAGGCCGTGCGCATACAGGTTCGCCGGGGCGGTGTTCGAACTGGTCACCAGCGCCACGCCTTCGGCGAACAGGCGTTCGAGCAGGCGCCCGAGCAGCATCGCGTCGCCGATGTCGTTGACGAAGAACTCGTCCAGCACCAGCACGCGCAGGTTGCGCCGCCATTCGCTGGCGATCTTCGCCAGCGGATCGCTTTCGCCGGCATGCTGGCGCAACGCGGCATGCACTTCGCGCATGAAACGGTGGAAGTGGGTGCGGCGCTTGCCGTTGCCCTCGCGCCACCGCTCGCTCCGCGTGCGGTGCCCCTCTCTCCCGCCGGGCGGGAGAGAGGCGTCGGTGCGGCCTGCGGCCGCCACGTCTTCTAAGGGCAGGCCGTCGAAGAACAGGTCGATCAGGAAGGTCTTACCGCGGCCGACGCCGCCCCACAGGTACAGGCCGCGCGGCGTTTCCGGCTTCTTGCCGAACAGCGAATCCAGCAGCCCGCGCTTCACCGGCTGCACGAGCAGGGCATGCAGGCGATCGAGTTCGCGCAACGCGGCGTGCTGCGCCGGATCGTCGCTCCAGGCGCCGCGTGCGACACCCTCGGCGTAGCGCCGCGAAGGCAACGGGACGGAGTCAGTCACCGGCGGAGATCCTGCCGGACACAAAGCCGTGGCATCGGTTCAATCCGCGATCGGGTTGGGCAGGTACGGCCGCACACCCACCTTGATCGCGCCGCGCAGGTCCATCAGGCGGCGGTGGAAGAAGTGGCTGGTGTCGGGCATGCGCACCAGTTCCGGCGGGTTGGGCAGGTCCTTGAGCGAATCCAGCCAGTCGTAGACGGCCTGCGGATCGACGACTTCGTCGGCATCGCCCTGGATCACCAGCCACGGGCAGTCCGGCGGCGTGATCGCGGCGAAGTCCCAGCTGCGGCCGGCGGCCGGCGGGGCGATCGAGATCAGCATGCCCGGCTGCAGTTCGGCGGCGCACCTGATCGTGACGAAGGCGCCGAAGCTGAAACCCGCCAGCCACAGCTGCGCGTCGGGGCGCCGCTCGCGCACCCAGCGCGCGACGAAACGCAGATCGTCGGATTCGCCCTCGCCATGGTCGAAGTGGCCGTGCGAGGCACCGGTGCCGCGGAAGTTGAAGCGCACCGTGGCGATGCCGCATTCGCGCAGCGCGCGCGCGGCCATGGTCACCACCTTGTTGTGCATGGTCCCGCCCTCGGTGGGCAGCGGGTGGCAGACGATGGCGACGATCGGCTGGGCCGGGCCTTCGGGCAGGTCGACGGCGGCTTCGAGGTCGCCGACGGGTCCGGGCAGGGTCAATGCCGCCGACTCGACGGGGAACGTGGGTGCGCTCATGCGGGCATTCTACGGCGCGGCTGCAACCGACAGGTTTGATGAGCAGAAACGACAACGCCGCCCGGAGGCGGCGTTGCGGAAGCGAGCGCGCGATGCGGCTTACTTGAGGTTGCCGACCATCCAGTCGACGGTGGCCTTGACCTGCTCGTCGCTGAGGGACGGGTTGCCGCCCTTGGCGGGCATCACACCGGCGCTGCCGGTGAAGCCTTCGATGGCGTGCTTGTACAGCGTGTCCTTGCCCTGGGCGACGCGCGGACCCCAGTGGGCCTGGTCGAGGGTCGGTGCACCGCCGGCGCCGGAGGTGTGGCAGCCGGTGCACAGCTGGCCGAAGATCACCGAGCCGTCGGTGGTGCCGCCGTAGGCGACCTGCGAAGCAGCCTGCGCGGCCGCGGCGGCCACGGCCGCCGCCTGGGCGGCAGCGCCGGTGGTGCCGGCGTAGACCGCGCCCGCCGGGGCGATGCGGTCCTGAGTCTTCTTCAGCGCGACCGGATTGACCTCCGGTGGCAGGTGCTGGTGCACGTAGAAGGCACCCGCGATCAGGCCGAGGGTGACCAGCATCAGGAAGCCGATCACCATGGAGAATTTCTTGAGGAATTCGAGGTCGTAATTACGCACGAGGGGCTGTTCCTGGGGCTTGTTCCCGGCCACGGAGCGGGCTGCGCCCGACCGGTCAAAGAGCGCGAATTATTCCAGAAGCGGGGGGCGGGCGCGAGTTTCCCCCGCCGAGGCGGGAGGAACGGGGTCGCGCTCAGGCCTCGAAGCCGCCCGGAGCGGCGGCTGCGTCGCCGGCCACGTCGCGCCACAGGTGGTACATGACCCCGAACATGACCACGTACAGGGCCAGCACGAACAGCATGTAGAGCGGCAGGAACACCACCAGCGCCAGCAGCGGGTTCAGCAGGCCGAGTACGCCGGCGACCAGCAGCAACACCACCCCGGCCGCCATCAGCAGGGCCAGTGCCACCAGCGCCATCACCAGCAGCGGCAGCAGATTGCGCGCCGCGCCGGCCAGGCCCTCCACTACCGCGGTGCCGATGCCGCGGCCGCGCAGCGCGACCTGGCCCAGGCCGACCGCGAACACGGCCGCCACGAACAGCGCGAACAGTCCGGCCAGGCTGAAGAGTCCGCCCAGGCCCTCCGGCGGTGGTGGCATTTCCGGGGGCTTGCCGGGCGTGGCGTGCTGGAGGATCTCGGCCACGCCCAGGTACCAGTCCTGCAGGTTCTGCATCGCGTGCCCGAACACCGCGACCAGCAGCGACAGCGCGCCCAGCTGGATCAACAGCATGACGAAACTGAAACCGATCATCCGCTGCGCGTCGTGCGCGTGGCGGAACGGTGCAAGCACATCGGCGGCGTGCGCGGGCTGGCCGCGTTCGCTGGCATCGATCACGCGCAGGTAGCCGCCCATCAGCGGCCCCAGCAGGACCACCGCGAGTACGGTGGTCAGCGCCGCGATGACCGTGGCGCCGCCCGGTCCCGGCCGCAGCACGAGGTGGGCGAACGCCTGCAGGAAGCCCGGCACCAGCGCCGCCACCATCAGCAACGCCGCGCCGCCAAAGATCGCGCGGGGATTGTTGCGCCCGGAGTTGAGGCCGCGTTTGAGCCAGGTGAGGCCGGCGAGCGGGCCGTTGGCGCGAGTAGTCATTACCGATGCATCTCCAGGGGGAAGGGCGCAGCCGCGAGATGGGGCCGCGCGCGGATAAGTCCAGTGCTCAGCGTGGCAGGGTGCGCGCGTGGCGCACGAAACGACGCAGCACCAGCCGCGCATGCGGCGTCGCGCTGACGCCGCGCGCCACCTGCTTGTGGCAGCGGCCCTCGTGGGCGAGCGCCTCCTCGCGGGCGCGCACGTAGCCGCGCATGTGGGTGGCGGAAAACTCGGGGTGGAATTGCACGCCCCAGGCGCGATCGCCCCAGCGGAACGCGTGGCAGGCGTCGTGCGCCGACTTCGCCAGCACCGTCGCGCCCTCGGGCGCGCGCAGCACGCTCTGCAGATGCGTGGCCTGTGCGGGGAACTGCGTCGGCAGGCCCGCGAACAGCGGATCGTGTTCGGCCTGCGGATGCAGTTCGAGTGCGACCGTGCCCATCTCGCGACCGGCCGGGTGGTAGTCGACCTCGCCGCCGAGCGCATGCGCGATCAGCTGGTGGCCGTAGCAGATGCCGAACAGCGGCAGCCCGTCGTGCGCGGCGTCGCGCAGCCACTGCGCGGAGCGTTCGCTCCAGTCGGCGCGGTCGGTGACCATCGCGCCCGAGCCCGTCACGATCGCGCCGGCGAAACCCTCGCGCGACGGCAACGCCTCGCCGGCTTCGACGTTCACCACCACCGCTTCGTCGCGCTCGAGTCCGGCGGCGACGCGGATCCAGTGCGGGAAGCCGCGATGGCGGCGCATGGAAGCGACCGGCTGGCCGGTCTCGAGGATCAGGAAGGGGTGAGGATGCCGCGTCAAGCCGATGCCCTGTCGGCATCGGCTGCGGATCCGGACGCCGGGCGATGGATGGCCGGGCCGGATGATCCGAAGCCGATGCGGTTACGCCATGGACGGCACTGCAATGTCATTGGAACACCGTCAGGCGGGATCAAAAACCAGATTGTTCATTGGCCCGGGAGCGCGGAAAAACAAGCTGCCGCAAGGGCTGTAGCTATACTACCGCGCTTTGCCCCGCGGCCTTTCCGTACCCATGTCACAAGCCAGCGCGCCGCCGCCGTCACCGATCACGTTCCAGCAGCTGATCCAGCGCCTCAACGCCTACTGGGGCGAGCGCGGCTGCGTGCTGATCCAGCCGCTGGACCTGGAGGTCGGCGCCGGCACCTTCCACCCCGCGACCTTCCTGCGCGCGCTGGGCCCGGAGCCGTGGAACGCCGCCTATGTGCAGCCCTGCCGCCGTCCCACCGACGGCCGCTACGGCGAGAACCCCAACCGCCTGCAGCGCTACTACCAGTACCAGGTGGTGATGAAGCCCAGCCCCGACAACATCGTCGAGCTGTACTTCGATTCGCTCAAGGCGCTGGGCGTGGATCCGCTGGTGCACGACCTGCGCCTGGTCGAGGACAACTGGGAGTCGCCGACGCTCGGTGCCTGGGGCCTGGGCTGGGAAGTGTGGTTGAACGGCATGGAGGTCACCCAGTTCACCTACTTCCAGCAAGCGGGCGGACTCGAGTGCCGGCCGGTGCTCGGCGAGATCACCTACGGCCTCGAGCGCCTGTGCATGTACCTGCAGAACGTCGACAACGTCTTCGACCTGGTCTGGACGCATGGTCCCGACGGCACGCCGGTCACCTACGGCGACGTCTACCACCAGAATGAAGTCGAGCAGTCGACCTACAACTTCGAGCACGCGAACGTGGAGGAACTGTTCCATCGCTTCGACGCCTGCGAAGCCGAAGCGCAAAAGCTGATCGAGCTCGGCCTGCCGCTGCCGGCCTACGATCAGGTCTGCAAGGCGTCGCATTCGTTCAACCTGCTCGATGCGCGCCGCGCGATCTCGGTGACCGAGCGCCAGCGCTACATCCTGCGCGTGCGCAGGATCGCCCAGGGCGTGGCGGAGGCGTATTACGCGCAACGCGAGAAGCTCGGATTCCCGGTATTGAACAAGGCCAGGAAGCCGCAGGAGGTTGCGTGATGAGCATGCAGCCCCTGCTTATCGAACTGGGCACCGAGGAACTCCCGGTCAAGGCGTTGTCCGGACTGGCACAGGCCTTCTTCGACGGTGTGCTCGATGGATTTGCCAAGCGCGGCATCGCCTTCGATCGCGGCGAAGCCAAGCCGCTGTACACGCCGCGCCGCCTCGCGGTGCGCCTGCCGGGCGTGGCGACGGAGCAGCCGGAGCAGACCTCGGAAGTGCTCGGCCCGTATCTCAACATCGCGCTCGACGCCAACGGCGAACCGACCAAGGCCCTGCAGGGTTTTGCCGCCAAGGCCGGCGTCGAATGGACCGCGCTGGAGAAGACCAGCGACAACAAGGGCGAACGTTTCGTCCACCGTTCGGTGAAGCCGGGCGCGCGCACCGCGGCGCTGCTGCCGGAGATCATCAACGAGGCGCTCGCCGCCATGCCGATCCCCAAGCCGATGCGCTGGGGCGACCACGACTACGGCTTCGCGCGCCCCATGCACTGGCTGGTGCTGCTGCTGGGCAAGGACATCGTCGACGGCGAAGTGCTCGGCATCCGCGCCGACCGCATGAGCCGCGGCCATCGCTTCATGTACGACAAGCCGGTGTGGATCAACGGCGCCGACGAGTACGTGGACGCACTGCGCGGTGCCAAGGTGCTGGTCGATCCGGACGAGCGCCGCGCCCGCATCGTGCATGAAGTCCAGTCTGCTGCCCAAAACGGGGCTGCGCAGGGCGGCAGCGCGCGCATCGACGCGGGCATCCTCGAGGAAGTGAATGGCCTCACCGAGTGGCCCAAGGCCATCGCGTGCAGCTTCGAAGCCGACTTCCTCGCCGTGCCGCAGGAAGCTTTGATTGCAACGATGGAAGCCAACCAGAAGTTCTTCCCGGTGCTGGACGGCGACGGCAAGCTTAGCGAGCGCTTCATCGGCATCGCCAACATCGAATCCAAGGACGAAGCCGAAGTGCGCAAGGGCTACGAGCGCGTGATCCGCCCGCGCTTCGCCGACGCGCAGTTCTTCTTCGTCGAGGACATGAAGCAGGGCCTGGCCTCGATGGCCGAGGGTCTGAAGACCGTCACCTACCAGGCCAAACTCGGCACGGTCGCCGACAAGGTCGCACGCGTGGCCGCGCTGGCCGAAGCGATCGCGCCGCAGGTCGGCGTCGATGCGCAGCGGGCGCGCCGTGCAGCGGAACTGTCCAAGGCAGACCTGCAATCGCGCCTGGTCAATGAATTTCCGGAACTGCAGGGCATCGCCGGCCGCTACTACGCCGCGGTGGAACAGCAGCCGCTGGAAGTCGCCCACGCGATCGACGAGGCCTACATGCCGCGCTTCGCTGGCGATGCGATCGCGCCGTCGAAGCTGGGGCAGGCGCTGGCGATCGCCGAGCGCCTGGACACGCTCACCGGCGGCTTCGCCGCGGGCCTCAAGCCGACCGGCAACAAGGATGCCTTCGCCCTGCGCCGCAATGCGCTCGGCCTCGCGCGCACATTGATCGAGGGCGGCATCGACCTCGACCTCGACGCGACGCTGGCCAAGGCGCGCGACACTGTCGGCGCGATCGCGCTGGACAAGGCGCCGGCCGCGCCCGCGAACATCGATGAGTTGCGCGACTTCATCATCGACCGCCTGCGCGGCTACTACGCCGACCAGGACGTGCCGCCGCAGCAGTTCGAAGCCGTCGCCGCGCTGCGTCCCGCTTCGCTGCTCGACTTCGATCGCCGCCTCAAGGCCATCGCCGAATTCGCCAAGCTGCCCGAAGCCGAAGCGCTGGCCGCTGCCAACAAGCGCATCCGCAACATCCTGCGCAAGGTCGAGGGTGAAGTCCCCACCGCGATCGAGCCGGCGCGCTACACCGAAGCGGCCGAGCGCGAACTCGGCGAGGCCGTCGACGTTGCCTGCAACGACACCGACGCGCTGCTGCAGTCGCGCGACTACGTCGCCGTGCTCGGCCGCCTGGCCCGCCTGCGCCCGCAGGTCGATGCCTTCTTCGACAAGGTGATGGTCAACGTCGATGACATGGCGGTGCGCAACAACCGCCTCGCGCTGCTCAAGCGCCTGGGCGACCGCCTCGGCAGCGTGGCGGCGATCGAACACCTGTCGATCTAGTGCTCGCGCGTGGCGCCGGCGCTGCAACGGGCGGCGCCGGACCGGGTGTCGTTCCGTGTGATGGCGCCCGCGGAATGACCGGCGCCGTTAAGCGCGCTTTGACGCTCCACGGTTATCCTGCCGCGATGCCCTGTCTCCCCCGACTCAGCACGCGGTTCGTGTTCGCCCTGGGCCTGCTGGCCGCCGGCAGCGCGCATGCCGCGACCGTCACCAGCGTGGACATCCGCGGGCTCGACGAAACGATGGCGCTCAACGTGCGCGTGTCGTTGTCGCTGGTCGACGCGATCGGCAAGGACGTGTCCGGCCGCCGCCTGGCGTACCTGCTGCGCGAGGCCGAGCAGGAGACGCGCGAGGCGCTGGAGCCGTTCGGCTACTACTCGCCGAGCATCACCGTCGAGCGCACCCGCGATGGCGTGACCACCGTGGTGGGCGAACCTAGTGCTGACACCACACCCGCCGACACCACGCTAGTCACGGACGCGACCGCGCCAGGCGCGCCTTCCACGGCCGCCACCGGCGCCGCGCCAACGGCGGCCAGCGAAGCGGCGCCGCCCGGCGAGCGCCGCGCGAACACCTCTCCCGTCACCGTCACCATTACCGTGGCGCTGGGCGAGCCCGTCACCGTGCGCCGCGCCAACATCGCCATCGAAGGCGCGGGCGGCACCGACAAATACCTGCGCGAGGACCTCGGCAAGTTCCTGCCGCAGTCCGGCGGCGTCTTCGACCACACGCAGTACGAGGCCAGCAAGGCGCGCATCACCCGCCGCCTGGCCGAGCGCGGTTACTTCGATGCGGACTTCCTCAACCGCCAGGTCGCGGTGACGCGCGCCGAACATGCCGCCGACATCGATCTGGTCTGGACCAGCGGCGAACGCTACGACATGGGGCCGATGACGATCACGCAGTCGCCGAAACACATCATCCGCGACAGCCTCATCGATCGCCTGGTCTATTGGAAAGAGGGCAGCTACTACCACCAGGGCAAGCTCGACCGCTTCCGCGAGTCGCTGGCGCGGCTCGACTACTTCGCCAGCATCGACATCCAGCCGCAGCCGGAAAACGCCGTCGATGGACGCGTGCCGGTCATCGTCACCCTGACGCCGGCCAAGCGCAGCATCTACACCGCCGGCTTGAGCTACGGCACCGACAGCGGCGCCGGCGTGCGCCTCGGCCTGGAGCGCCGCTACCTCAACAACCGCGGCCACAAGCTGCTGACCCAGCTCGACTGGGCGGAGAAGCGCAAAACCGCGACGGTGCAGTACCGCATTCCCGCGTTCGCGTGGATCGACGGCTGGTACACGATCAGCGCGCAGTACTACGACGAGCAGACCGATTACATCGACACGCGCAAGATCGAGCTGGTCGGCAGCCGCAGCGGCCAGGTCAATGAGCGCCTCAACGTGGCGGCATCGTTGCATGCCCTGCGCGAACGCTGGGCCTATGCATTGCCGGACGACGGCGCGGGCGCGCTGGCGCCGGTCCAGTACAACTACGCGACCTTCCTCTACCCGGCCCTGCGCGGCGAGTACATCGACGCCGACAACCGCCTGTTTCCGCGCGATGCCTTCGGGCTGACCGTCGAGCTGCGCGGTGGCGTCAAAGGGGTGGGTTCGGATGCCAGCTTCCTGCAGGCGTGGGGCGTGGGGCGCTGGTACCGCGGCCTGGGCGAACGCAATCGCCTGATCCTGCGCGGCGAAGCCGGCTACACCTTCACCAACGCACTCGTCGACATGCCGCCCAGCCTGCGCTTCTACGCCGGCGGCGACCGCAGCATCCGCGGCTACGCCTATCGCGAAGTGGGACCGTTCTTCATCGCCGACGACGGCAAGAAGTACGCGCTCGGCGCCAAGAACGTGCTGACCGGCACGGCCGAATTCGAGCACTACTTCAACGACACCTGGGGCGCCGCGGCGTTCGTCGACGGTGGCGACGCCTTCGATGACGATCGCCCCGACTTCCACACCGGCGTCGGCTTCGGCGTGCGCTGGCGTTCGCCGGTCGGGCCGGTGCGCCTCGACATCGCGCACGGGTTGTACGACCCGGATTCGCAGTACGAGATCTACCTCAACATCGGCGCGGATCTGTAGGCAGGCACATGGCGAAGAAGCGGCCAGTCATGACCCCGGTAGAGTGCGACGCGCACGAGGCGCGCATCGCCGAGCTGCGCGCGAAGCGACGTGCCCGCCTGCGTTGGCTCGCGATTCGCAGCGGCATCGTGGCCGCCGTATTGATGTTGGGTGCCGTCGCGCTGTTGTACTGGCTGCTCACCACCGTCGGTGGCCGCGACGTGCTGCTGGCACAGATCCAGCAGCGCCTGCCGGCCGAGGCGAGGCTGAGCTGGGAACGCGCCGAAGGCCCGGCTTCGGGACCGCTGGTGCTGCACGGCGTGCGCTTCACCTATGTCATGGCCGACAAGGACGGCAAGCGCGACCCACGGCATCCGCGCCTGCTCGAGTTCACGGCGAAGCGCGCCATGGTCGATCCCGCGTTGCGTCCGCTGCTCGGCCGCCGCCTGCGCCTGGATGCGTTGCAGCTGGATGGCGCGACGCTGGAGATTCCCGAAAGCGACGAGCCTTTCGAACTGCCGCGCTGGCCCGAATCCCTGCCGGCGATCCGGCCGCCGTTGGACCTGCAGGCCGACGACGTGCGCATCGACGGTTTGCGGGTGACGCAGGACCGCCAGCCGCTGATCGACATCCGCCGCCTGCGCACCGGCATGGATGCGCGCGCGGGCGCACTGCATGTGGAATCGCTGGATGCCGACACCGACCGTGGGCATTTTCATGTGCACGGCGACTACGCGCCACGCGACGATTACCGCGTGGACCTCGTCGCCACCGCGGTACTGCCCGCATCGTTGGGGAGCACCGCGCCGCGCCTGGGGCTGGTTGCGCGTGGCGATCTTGCGCGCATGGACGTCGGCCTCGCCGGCCGCGCGCCCGCACCCGTGCGGGCGACGCTGACCCTGCATGGCAAGGAGCAGCCGCGCTGGCACCTGCACGCGCAATCCGAGACGCTGGACCTGGCGCTGCTGACCGAAGGCAAGCCGTCCGGCACGCCGCTGCGCCTGCGCTTCGATGCCGATGGCGTCGGCGGCGAGATGGCCCTTACAGGCGAATTCGCACAGGGCGAGTTCAATGCCATCGTGCTGCCGTCGCGGCTGCGGATCGAGAACGAGGTCCTCGAAGCCAAGCCATTGACGCTGCGCGTGTTCGACGGCACTGCAACCTTGCGCGGCCGCGCCGACTTCAACGATGCGGAAAACGCCACGCTGCGCTTCGCCGTCAACGCGCGCGGCCTGAAGTGGGGCGGGGCGAAGACGACGCCGAAGACACCGGCGCAGGCGGCCAGCGACACGCCACTGGTCGAAGCCGACGCCGACCTCGGCATCGCCGGCACGTTGCAGCATTGGGCCGCGATTGGCCACGCCACGCTCACGCGCGAGGGCGAGCGTGCGCAGGTGCAGTTCGACGGCCGTGGCAACGAGGCGCGCATGACCCTGAAGGCGTTGCACGCGCAGATGCCCAGCGGTGCGCTCGACGCGAGCGGAGACGTTGCATGGACGCCGGCGCTGGGCTGGAACCTCCAGGCCACGCTGGCCGGTTTCGATCCCGGTTACTTCGCGCCGGAGTGGAAGGGGGCGTTGCGCGGCCGCTTCAGCACGCGCGGCGTCACCCGCGGCGATGGCGGCCTCGACATCGCCGTCGATGCACCGCAGATCGATGGCCGCCTGCGCGGACGGCCGCTGCAGGGCCGCGGCCGCTTCGTAATGCGTGGCGCGGCCACGAAGCGCGCACAGGACGCCTACGAAGGCGAGGTCGCGCTCACCCTCGGTGGCAGCCGCATCGACGCGAAGGGCCGGGTGACGGACACGCTCGATGTCGATGCGAAATTCCAGCCGCTGCAGTTGAACGATTTGTTGCCTAATGGCGCCGGCACCCTGCGTGGCACATTGCGGCTGACCGGCGCGCGCACTGCGCCGGACGTCGACGCCGACCTCACCGGCAGCGGCCTGAGTTATGCCGGCTACCGTGCCGCTACGGTGAGCGCGCACGGCCGCCTGCCGTGGCGCGGCGGCAGCGGGGCGCTGGCGATCCGCGCGAGCGGGCTCGACGTCGGTACGCCGGTCGAAACCTTGGCCCTCGATGCGCGCGGCGCGGTCGAGAACCTGCAACTGCAGGGCGATGCGCGCGGCGAGATCGGCACGCTCGCGTTGAGCGGCAGCGCGGCCAAGCGCGGCAATGTCTGGCAGGGCGCGCTCGCCTCGTTGCAGCTGGCTCCGGTCAAGGGCGCGCAATGGCGCCTGCAGCAGGCTGCGCAATTCCGTTGGGACGGCCGCAGCGGCGCGCTGTCGAATGCGTGCCTGGCCTCGAGCGGCGGCGGTTCGCTGTGCGCGAACGCCGACTGGCCGCGTCGCGGCCTCGATGTGCGCGGCGAGTCGCTGCCGCTTACGCTGCTGCTGCCTTACTTGCCCGAACGCAGCGACAAGCGTCCGTGGATTCTGCGCGGCGACATCGCGCTCAGCGCCGAAGTGCGTCCGGTCGGCAACGCGTGGCGCGGCAGTGCGCACCTGACCTCGGCCAGCGGCGGCATGAAGTTCAGCGAACGCTCGCGCACCGAGATCGTGCGTTACGGCGGTCTCGACCTCAGTGCGACCTTCGATCCGCAACGCCTCGCTGCCGAACTGCACACCACATTGAATGACGATGGCCGTGTCGATGCGCGCATCGCCACCGGCTGGGACGCCTATGCGCCGCTCACCGGCGAGGTCGGTCTCAATACCGACGAACTCGTATGGATGGAGTTGTTCTCGCCCGACATCGTCGAGCCGAAAGGACAGCTCGAGGGCCGCATCACGCTCGCCGGCACGCGCGCGCAACCGTTGCTGGGCGGCAATGCGCACCTCACCCGCTTTAGCACCGAACTGCCTTCGCTGGCGATCGAGCTGCAGGATGGCGACGTGCGCCTCGACGCCCGGCCGGATGGCAGCGCGCGCATTGCCGGCAGCGTGCGTTCGGGCGAGGGCACCCTGCATATCGACGGCACGCTCGGCTGGCAGGGCGACGACACTCCGCTCGTGCTCGCCCTGAAGGGCGAGAACGTGCTGCTGTCCGATACGCGCGACCTGCACGCGGTTGCCAACCCCGACGTGCAGGTGCGCTACGCCGCGAAGCAGCCGCTGCAGGTCACCGGCACCGTTACCGTGCCGTCCGCGCGCCTCGACCTGGAGCGCCTCGACCAGGGCGTCTCCGCATCGCCCGACGTCGTCGTACTCGATCCGGCCAACCCGGAAGAGACCGGCGAGGCGCCGCTCGACATGGACCTCACCATTGCGCTCGGTGACGACGTGAAGCTCGCCGGCTTCGGCCTCAATGGCACCCTCGGTGGCCGCCTGCGCGTGCGTGCGCGGCCGGGCCGCGAGATGACCGCGAGCGGGCGCCTCGATGTCGAGGGCCGCTACACCGCCTACGGCCAGGAACTGCAGATCACCCGCGGCGCGCTGGTGTGGTCGAACGGCCCCGTCGCCGATCCCATCCTCGACATCCGCGCCGAGCGCGAAGTCGGTGAGGTCACCGCCGGCATGGATGTCACCGGTCGTGCGGCCTCGCCGCAGGCGCGGGTATGGACGGATCCGGCCACTTCGCAATCCGAGGCGCTGTCCTACCTCGCGCTGGGCCGCCCGTTGGCGAGCGCGAGTGGCGACGAAACCCGCCAGCTCAATGCCGCCGGCGCCGCGCTGGCGGCCGGCGGCGGCATGCTCGCCTCGCAGCTGGGCGCGGCGATCGGCCTCGACGACGCCGGGGTGTCGCAAAGCCGCGCGCTGGGCGGCAGCGTGCTCGGCATCGGCAAGTACCTGTCGCCGAAGGTGTACGTCGGCTACGGCGTCTCGCTGCTCGGCACCGGCCAGGTGCTCACATTGAAATATCTGCTGCGCAAGGGCTTCGACATCGAGATCGAATCGAGCACGGTGGAGAACCGGGCCTCGGTGAACTGGCGCAAGGAGAAATAGCGGGTCCGCGGACGCGCGGTTCCTAACGTGCGTGCTCCTAACGCGGGCTTTCCCTCGCGGCATGTATAACCCGTCGCATCGTCGGCCCATCGGCCGCACGGCGGAGGTTGCCATGGCCGAACTCGATGCTCCCGCGCGGACCGAACTACCCGCGGATCTGGCCGAATGCGATCGCGTGCTGATGTCGATCGGCCCCAAGATCAAGGTGCTGAAGGCGATCGGCTGGCCGGCCGAGATGGAGGAGCAGTTCCTCGCCGCCTGGCAGCGCGGCGCCCCGGAACTGCCGGTGCCACCGGTGCCGGCGCGGGCGCTGGAAAACGAGATGGCGGCGCTCGAGGCGTTGATGCGGCGCATCGACCGGGGCCATCCGATCGGCCACTGGCTGTTCAAGACCGCGTGGAGCTATGCCGTGGCCGCACGCATGCTCACGCATGCCGGCACGCCGGAGTTCACCCGCTGTTCGACGATGCTGTACGGGCGACCCGACTTCCAGTACCGCAGCCAGGACGTCACCAATGTCGACAGCGCGCGCGAAATGCTCGCGATCACCGACGAGCTGGTCGGCAACCGCAATCTGCCGCCGGTGCCCTGCGATATTCCCGCGGACGAATTCGCGCAGCGCCTGCGCGAGCGCATCGGTCCGTTCTTCTCGCACGACCAGGTCGACGTGGTGCTGGATCCGGCGCTGTCCTCCAAGGCCACCGCCGGAAGCAAGGGGATCAACCTGCGCGCGACCGCGCTGTTCTCCGAGCGCGACCTGGAGCAGCTGACCCAGCACGAGGCCTTCATCCACACCCTGACCCTGCTCAACGGCAAGCACCAGCCGCAGCTGCGTTCGCTCGGCCTGGGTTCGCCACGCACCACCCGTACGCAGGAGGGCCTGGCCACCTTCTCCGAGATCATCACCGGTGCGATCGACATCGCGCGGTTGCGACGCGTTGCGCTGCGCGTGGTGATGGTGAAGCAGGCGCTCGACGGCGCCGACTTTATCGAGGTGTTCCGTGGCTTCCTCGATGCGGGCCAAAGCGACGTCGAGAGCTATCGCAGCGCTTCGCGCGTGTTCCGCGGTGGCGATGTGCGTGGCGGCATCTGCTTCACCAAGGACGGCGCCTACCTGGAAGGCGTGATGGCCGTCCATCTGTTCATTCGCAAGGTATTGCAGGACGGGCGCGGTGACATGCTGGGGATGCTGTTCGCCGGCCGCGTGACCACAGCCGACGTGATCACTCTGGCGCCCTACCGCGATTCCGGGCTGATCGCGCCTTCCGTGTACCTGCCGCCGTGGGCGAAGGACCCACAGCGCGTGCTGTCGATCATGGCGTTCTCCGCTGCCACTCAGCGTTTGCGTCTGGATCGGTTCGAGCTGCAGAACTTCGTCGACTTCGAGGACCAGGTGATCGCGGAGTCGGGCGTTGGGGCATGAGCGTGCGTGCGTCCCGCGGCTGACGCCGACTCAGCGCACCAGCCGCGCCGCCCGCAACCGGGGCTTACCGTCGATGATGTCGGTCCATGCCACCACGGCGCCGCCCGCATGCAGCGCGAGTTGCGGGAAGCCGGTGCCGCGACCGCGGCCCTGCAGCTTCGCGATCTCGATGCGTTGCAGCGGGCGCGACAGGTCCAGGCTGTAGCGAGCGAGCTGCAGCGACTGGCCGTCCGCGTCCTCGCGCAGCCAGGTCACCCAGGCGGCGTCGGCATCGAACGCCACATCCACCCGGCCCTGCACGGCCTCGCCGTGGTCGACGGTCACCGGCGCTGCGAAGTGATCGCCATCGTCATTTGAACGCGCCAGCTTCAGCGCTGCCATGTCGCCCGCCGCGGTGTACCAGCCGACGACCACGTCGTTGCCGCGCGCGGCGACGGCCGGGCCGTTGACCGGGCACGCGGGCATGGTCCAGTTGTCGGCATGAACCAGGCGCGGTGTAGTCCACGTGCGCCCCTGCATGCGCGTCACCGCGATGTCGCGGATTTCCTCCGGCGTGCGGTCGCGGTACGCCAGCAGCGGCCCGCGCGCGGTCAGGGCGATGTCGGTCTGGCAGCAGTCGCAGGTCATCGCGTCCACGCGCGTCTCGTCGTGACGCTGCAGTTGCGCGTCGAACAAGGCCGCACGCAGGGTCATCGCACCGTCGTGCTCGTCGTGCTCGTTATGCGCGGCGTGGCCGACGGGTTCGTCTTCGCCGGCCGATTCGCGGCCATCCAGCCAGGCCACGCCGAGCGTGTCGCGCGCGGCCGGCCACAGCGAGACGAAACCGTGCTCGGCGGGCTTGCCGTCTTCGTTCACCAGCACCGGTGGCGACCACGTGCGACCACCATCGCCGGAGCGCACCAGGGCCACGTCATAGGCATACGACGACGTGGCCGACTTCTGCAGCCAGTGCGCCCACAGCGCGCCATCGGCGGTGACGGCGACATGCGGGGTATCGGCCCAGTTGACGAACCAGTCCGTGCCGGTGGCAATGGTTTGCGGCGCACTCCATTGCGTCTTGTCGAGCGCCGCGAACTTCAGCGCGTGTCCGTGTGCCTGCGGCTCCACCCATGACAGCAGCAGGCGGCCATCGGGCGTGGCAACCAGGTCGGGTTGCGCGGCAGCGACATCGACCGGCAACGTCCATGGTTCCACCCGGAGGGGTTGTGGCGCCGCTGGCTGGGCCGCCACTGGCGCCGCCGCACGCTCGCGACTGCATGCGGCGAGCAGGAGCACGGCGATCGATGTCAGCACGGGATGGCATTTCATGCGCGCAGGGTAACGCGCACGGGTAGGCGCGGCGTCACCGCGGGTCGCGTGCGACTTGCCGGTCTAGGCGACGCGTTCGCGGCGCTGCCGGGTCAGATGCACCAGCAACAGGGAAATGGCGGCCGGTGTCATCCCGGGGATGCGCTGTGCCTGCCCCACCGTCTGCGGTTGCACGCGTTGCAGCTTCTGCGTGACCTCGGCCGAGAGGCCGCGCACGCCGGCATAGTCGAAATCCGCGGGGATCGTGGTGCTTTCGTGGCGCTGCTGGCGCTCGATTTCCTCGCGCTGGCGGTCGAGGTAGCCCGAATACTTCACCCCGATCTCGACCTGTTCGGCCACGGCGGCATCGGCGACTGCCGGACCGAGCGAGGCGACGGCCATCAGCCTGGCGTAGTCGAGTTCCGGCCGCTTGAGCAGGTCGCGCGCGCTGGTTTCGCGGGTGATCTCGATGTCGAGCGTGGCGTGGATCTCGCGACCGAGCGCGTTGTTCGGTGCCGCCCAGATGGCACCAAGGCGCGAATTCTCCATCGCGATCGCCTCGCGCTTGGCATCGAACGTTGCCCAGCGCGCGTCGTCGACGAGGCCGAGTTCGCGGCCCACCGGCGTCAGGCGCAGGTCGGCGTTGTCCTCGCGCAGCTGCAGGCGGTATTCGGCGCGCGAGGTGAACATGCGGTACGGCTCGGTCGTGCCGTGGGTGATCAGGTCGTCGACCAGCACCCCGAGGTAGGCCTCGTCGCGGCGCGGACTCCAGCCCTCGTGGCCGTGCACGAACCGCGCGGCATTGACGCCGGCGAGCAGGCCCTGCGCGGCGGCTTCCTCGTAGCCGGTGGTGCCATTGATCTGGCCGGCGAAGAACAGCCCTTCGATCGCCTTGGTCTCGAGCGTCGTCTTCAAGCCGCGCGGATCGAAGAAGTCGTATTCGATCGCATAGCCGGCACGGGTGATGTGCGCGTTTTCGAAACCGCGGATCGAGCGCACCAGGTCGAGCTGCACGTCGAACGGCAGCGAGGTGGAAATGCCGTTGGGATAGATCTCGGCGACGGTGAGGCCTTCGGGCTCGACGAAGATCTGGTGGCTGGCCTTCTCGGCGAAACGCACGACCTTGTCTTCGATCGACGGGCAGTAGCGCGGGCCGATGCCTTCGATCTGGCCGGTGTACAGCGGCGAACGGTCGAGCGCGCCGCGGATGATCTCGTGGGTGCGCTCGCTGGTATGGGTGATCCAGCACGAGACCTGCGGCGGATGGTCGGCGTGCGAGCCGAGGAAGGACATCACCGGACGCGGATCGTCGCCGGGCTGCTCCTCCATCACCGAATAGTCGAGCGTGCGGCCGTCGATGCGCGGCGGCGTGCCGGTCTTGAGCCGGTCTACCACGAACGGACCCTCGCGCAGCCTGTGCGCGAGCGCGACCGCGGGCGGATCGCCGGCGCGGCCGGCGGCGTAGGTGGTCTGGCCGACGTGGACCTTGCCGGCGAGGAAGGTGCCGGCGGTGAGCACGACCGCGGGTGCTTCGAACGTGAGTCCGGTCTGGGTGGCGACGCCAGTGACCTTGCCCCCGGCGAAGACGATGTCGTCGACCGCGGACTGGAACAGGGTCAGGTTCGGCTGGTTCTCGACCGCGTGGCGGATCAAGGCGCGGTACAGCGAGCGGTCCGCCTGGCAGCGCGTCGCGCGTACCGCCGGGCCCTTGCTGGCGTTGAGCCGGCGCCACTGGATGCCGGCCGCATCGGCGGCGCGCGCCATGATGCCGCCGAGCGCGTCGATCTCCTTGACCAGGTGGCCCTTGCCGATGCCGCCGATGGCCGGGTTGCAGCTCATCGCGCCCACGGTTTCCACCGAATGCGTGAGCAGCAGCGTGCGCGCACCCGCGCGCGCCGAGGCGAGGGCGGCTTCGGTGCCGGCGTGGCCGCCGCCGACCACGATCACGTCGTATTGGTAGAAGGACTGGGACAAGGCAGGTCGACCCGGGTGGGAGCGGAATTTTACTAGAGCAATCAGGTGCTTGCTGGGGTGCTTGCTGGTGCCGATCGCGTCCTGGTGCGGATCGGCCGAAGTTGGCACGCATCCTGCGATATATCCCTGCACCTCAGCGGGGCAGGCGCTAAGCGCCGGCTGGATTTGGAACAGGGGCTGGCCAAGCGCTCGCGGGGGAAGCAGGGGGTCGAATGTCGGGGGACGTTCGGCCCCTTTTTTATGCCAGCGCCACGGTTTTGTGACAGCGGTCACAGTGACCCGGAGACCACGGTCAGGTTTCGCGTGCCACGCAGGCGGGAGCGGGGGCGGCGCTCGGGCCGCGGCGGCGTCCGCAAGAAAGGGAGCCGGCGTCCAACGAAGGCGGAACAGGGGGGATCCGGGATTCTTCGTCGGACGCCGACATCGGCGCTTGCCACCTTTTACTGTGCCTGCAGCGTCTAAATGCGACGCAACCGGTCAGTGGTTGCAGCTTGCCGTCACTGCTGGGGCAACGCAAGCCTCCTGCGGCGCGGTTTTGTGACGCGATGCCTGCCTGCGCGAAGTCGGCTCAGGGCTCCTGCGTCGTGCCCGACTCGTGCCGCCGGCTCTCCTGCGCGCGCTTGATCACCTGCTGCATCCGCGACCCATTGCCGCTGCTTTCATGGCGCGGGGTCACCGTCTGGGTCGGCTGCTGCGGCTGCGGTCGTTGCTGGATCGTGCCCTGGGTCTGCAGAGCGGAGCCTGCGACTTCACCGAAGCGCCGGTGGCGGTTGAAGTCGCGCCACGGCGGCGGGTTGTTGTCGTCGTGGCCGTGGCCGTCCCCTGGCTGCGGTCCGGTCACCGGCGGCGGGTTCTGGTGGTGGTTGTGGCCGTGGCCGTGGTTGTGGTGCTGGTAGTAATCGGGGCGGTACGGATAGTTGTAGTAGCGGTACGGTGAATACCCATAGCCATATGGATAGCTGTAGCCATAGGGATGGCCGTAGCCATACGGGTAGCTGTAGCCATAGGGATAGCTGTAGCCGTAGGGGTAGCCGTAACCCTGCGGATAGCCGTAGCCATAGCGGTACTGGACGCTGGGTTGGCCGTAGTAATAACCGTCGCCGTAGCCATAGCCAGCGCTCACGCAGCCGCCGAGCAGGCCCACGAGCGCGGCCGGAAGAAGAAGTTTGCGGATCATGTCGGAACCCCCCGGGGTGTGCCGTCAGCTTCCGGCCGGCGCTTTGAACTCGCGCTTAACTCAAACGGCCTGCGCGCCGCGTCGACCATCCGGGGGGCGGCCACGCTAGCATCTGCACGATGAGCATTGCCCCCCACCCCAGCACTTCCGTGCCGAGCTTGCCTGGTTTCGACGACGTCCTGGCCGCGGCCGCACGCATCGCGCCGCACGTGCACCACACGCCGGTGCTGCGGTCGCGTTCGCTGGACGAGCTGGCGGGCTGCGAGCTGCACTTCAAGGCCGAGCATCTGCAACGCGCGGGCGCGTTCAAGTTCCGGGGGGCATGCAATGCAGTGTGGTCGTTGCGGGAGGACATCGCCGCGCTGGGTGTGGTGACGCATTCCTCCGGCAACCACGGCGCCGCGCTCGCGCTCGCCGCGCGCACCCGTGGCATCCCCTGCCACGTTGTGGTGCCGGAAAACGCGGTGGCCGCCAAGGTCGCCGCGATCCGGGCCTACGGCGCGACGCTGCACTACTGCGCCCCGACCATCGCAGCGCGCGAAGCGACCTGCGCGGTGGTGCAGGCCGACACCGGGGCGGAACTCGTGCATCCCTATACCGACTCGCGCGTGATCGCGGGCCAGGGCACGGCGGCGCTCGAGTTGCTCGGCCACAACGGCGGCTTCGATGCCCTGATCACGCCGCTGGGCGGAGGCGGCCTGCTGAGTGGCACCGCAATCACCACGGCGGCGGTGTCGCGGACGACGCGCGTGTTCGGCGCCGAGCCCACGGGCGCGGCCGACGCCTTCCAGTCCCTGCAGCGCGGCGAACGCGTCACCGAGCTGGTGCCCGATACGATCTGCGACGGCCTGCGCGGCCTGCTGGGTGCCCCGAACTTCGCCCTGCTGCGCCAGCATCGCGTCGAGGTGCTGCTTGCCGACGACGCCGCGACGCTGGGCGCGCTGCGGTTGTTCTGGCAGCGCACCAAGCAGCTGATCGAACCCTCGTCCGCGGTCGCGCTCGCGGCCGTGCTGGCGCACCGCGAGCACTTCGCCGGGCGCCGCGTCGGCGTGATCCTGTCGGGTGGCAACATCGATCTGGAAGCCCTGGCGGGGATGCTCGCGCGCGCCTGACGTTGCGGCATTCCCGCTGTTGTGTGCAGCATGTAACGAAGTGTTCGTACCGTCCTGCGTTTCTCCGCCCTTCGTCGCGAGTCCGCATGCCCCGATCCCTGCGTTCGCTGCTGCCCCGGCCTGGTGTGCTCTGGATCGCCGTGCTGGCGATCGTGCTTGCGCTCGGATTCCTCGGCACGCGCGGGATATGGGATCCCGATGAAGGCCGCTACACCAACGTCGCGCTGAACATGCTCGACAGCGGCGACTGGTTGAATCCGCGCCGCAACGACGAGGTCGGCCACTGGACCAAGCCGCCGCTCACCTACTGGGCGATCGCTACAAGCGTCGCCACGCTTGGGCAGACCCCGTTTGCCGCGCGCCTGCCGTCGGCGCTCTCCTACCTGCTGTGCGTGTGGCTGGCCTGGCGCATTGCCCGCAGGGTCGCTCCGGGCACTGAGGCCACCGCGGCCGTGGCCTACGCGACGATGCTCTTCACCGTCGGTGCCGCGCAGATGATCACCACCGACTACGTCCTGTCGGCATGTACCGGCGTAGCGATGTGGGCCTTCGTCGAGGCGCGGCTGGGAGACGGCGCGCATCCGCGGCGCTGGATGGCCCTGATGTGGGTTGCGTTCGCGCTGGCCTTCCTCACCAAGGGGCCGCCGGCGCTGGTCCATCTGCTCGCCGCCCTCGCCTTCGATCGGCTGATGCCCGATCACGGGCGCAGCCGGGTGTTCCAGCTGTCCGGATTGCTGCTGTTCGCCCTGCTGGCGCTGCCCTGGTACGCCGCGGTGATGGTCAATCATCCCGGGTTGTTCCGCTATTTCATCGGCGACGAAGTGGTCAATCGCGTCACCACCAATGAATTCGGCCGGCACGGCGAATGGTATGGCTGGCTGGCCATCTACGGCCCGACGCTGCTGGTGGGCACGCTGCCATGGACGCCGACGTTGTGGCGGTGGCTGCGCGCGTTGCCGGCGCGGGTGCGGGGATGGCGCGACGGGCCAGGGCGCGAGCGCGATGCAGCCGGATTGATGCTGCTGGCTTGGCTGCTGGTGCCGTTGCTGGTGTTCTGCTTCGCGCGTTCGCGCCTGCCGCTGTACATCCTGCCGCTGTTCCTGCCACTGGCGGTGATCGTGGCCAGGCAGCGCGGCGCGGAGCGGCGCGCGCTGTCATGGCGGCCCCTGCTCGCGTGGGCGGTAGTCCTGCTGGCCCTGAAGTTCGCGGCGTCGCTGTGGCCGACGCACAAGGACGCCTCTGCGTGGGCCCGCGCGATCAATGAGCGCACGGGCGGGCGCGTGACCGAGCTGATGTTCGTCGAGGACATGGCCCGATACGGCCTGCACCTGCACCTGGATGCCGAGGTCGAAAAGATCTCGCTGGAACCGACGCAGCAGTCGGCCTTCAATCCCGAGTACGACGAGACGCTCGCGCAGGAGCTGGCCGAGCACGAGCCAGGCGGCGCGGTGTGGATCTGCAAGCAGGAGCTGTGGCCGCAACTGCAGCAACGCATCGCCGCACAGGGCTATCGCACCACGGTGCTGGGTGCGCCGTACCAGGGCCGGGTGATCTTCCGCGTGATACGGGAATAGGCGGGACGGTCAGGCGCCGCGATCGCTGCGCAGTTCCTGCATCGCATGCTTGTCGCCCGCTGCCGCCCGCGCCGCGACCACGCTGAAGGCGACGATGCCGGCACCGACGAGGATCGCGCCCCACAGCGTGATTCCGCGCGGCCACGCTTCGCCCAGCCAGAACACGCCGATCAGGGTGGCGAACAGGATTTCCGCCGCCTGCATCGCTTCGGCCGCCGCCAGTGCGCTGGGGTCGTTGCGCACCATGCCGGTCGCCTGGAAGAACAGCACGGTGGCGATCACGCCCGCACCCAGCGCGACGCCGGCGGCGAGCAGCACCTGGCCGGACGGTGGCGTGCCCACGCTCGCGAACGCATACGCCGTCACCGCCCACCACATCGGCTGGCTCGCCAGGGTCATGCCGAATACGCGCTGGGTCGCATTGAGTTCGGTGCCCGTGCGCTCCAGGTGCAACAGCAGGCCGCGGTTGCCGAGCGGATAGGCGAATGCACTCACCGCCACCGCGAGCAGGGCGAGCCAGGCCTTGCGATCGAGGTGTCCGCTACCGTAACCCTCCTGCATCAGCAGCACACCGGCGATGACCACCAGGCCCGCCGCGAAGGCGGGCACGGGAATGCGCGCGCGCGCGTCGTCGTACAGGAACGGCGCGCACAGCATCCCGGCGATCACGGTGAGCTGGAAGGTGCCGGCCACCAGCCAGGACGGCCCGCTGTTCGCGGCGAAACTGAGCAGCAGGTAGAACAGCACGAAGCCGACCCCGCTCCACAACAGCCACGGCCCCGGATGCGCGCGGATCGCCCGCCACACCGGCTTCGCGCCGCCCTGCCAAGGCATCACCACCAGCATGATGGGTAGGGTGATCAGGTAGCGCAGCGCCGCGGTCCAGAGCCAGTGCCCGCCCGCGTTGGCGGCGGCCCGGTTGAGCAGGTAGGTGCAGGTGAAGAACAGCGCCGACAACAGCGCGATGCCGACCGCCGCAAGCGCGGCGCCCCGGGCGGAGCGGTTCACCCGCGCCTCCGGATCGGGATCTTCGCCACCGGCACCGCGACTTCATCGATGCCGCCGAGGCGGATCGGGGTACCCGGCTGCGGACCCCAGGCATGCGCGGTGATCACTTCCCACGTCGCCGGCAATTTGCCGTCGCGGCGCAGCGGCTCGTAGCCCTGCGCCGCGCGGGCGAAGCGTTCGCGCCCGGTGAGGCTGCGGCGGCGCGTGCTCAGCGCATTGGTCGCGCCGAGCGTGCGCAGCTCGCGCATCAGGTCGCCGAGAGTGGAGTGCTGCAGGTGGAACTCGTCGCGGTCCAGCACCGGATCCTTGAAGCCGGCCGCGATCAGCGCATCGCCGAACTGCGCGATCGACGCGAACGGGCTCACGTGCGGTGCGCTGTCGGCGTGGCCGAAGGCTTCGCGAAGTTCCCATAGCGTGTCGGGTCCGAACGTCGACAGCACCATCAGGCCATCCGGCTTCAACACGCGACGGAAGCCGGCGAACACGGCGGGCAAGTCTTCAACCCACTGCAGGCACAGGTTGGAGAACAGCACGTCGACGCAGCCGTCGGCCAGCGGCAGCGCGCGCGCGTCGGCGCACAGCGCTTGTGGACGCTGCTTGAACGGGCGCCAGCCGCCGGCGTTGTGCTGGGTCTCGCGCAGCATCGGCAGGGCCAGGTCGAGCGCGAGTACCTGCGCCTTGGGCCAGCGTTGTTGCATCTGCGCTGTCGCATGGCCCGGGCCGCAGCCGACGTCGAGCACCACCTGCGGCGTGCGCGCCTTGCCGCCCGGGGTCTCGCGCTGGGCGCGCTCGTCGAAGTAGTCGAGCGATTCCAGCAGGCGCGCGCCCACTTCGCGCTGCAGGCCGGCGGCGTCGTCGTAGTGGTGTGCGGCGCGCGAGAAGGCGCGGCGGACCTGGCGGTGGTCGAACAGTTCGCTCATGCGGTGCGGCTATTGTGGGGGGCGTTGGGGGAAGACGCTTTGCCGGTCGCGCCGGGCTAGGGCAGTTGCTGCATGAAGCGGTCGATCTCGTGCGCGACTTCGTCGGCCGCGCCGAGGAACGGCGCATGGCCGGCATTGGCGATCACCGCGCTGCGCGCGTTCGGCGCCAGCAGTGCGGCCGCCGGCATCGCGCCCGCGGGCACCAGGCGGTCCCTGCGGCCGGACAACCACAGGCTGGGCACGCGCAGCATCGCCAGCTCGTCGCGCAGGTCGAGGCGATCCAACAGCTGCAGGCCTTCCAGCAGTGTGCGCGCCGCGGGTTCGCCGCGTTCGAAGGCCTGCGCGCGAAGGCTGCGCAACTCCTCCTGCGCGTGCGCGGAACCGAGCGCTTCCAGGGCGAGGAAGCCTTCCAGCGTCCCGCGGAAATCTTTTGCCAGCGCCTCGCCGAAATCGCGGAACAACTGCGTGCCGACGCCGTGCTTCCAGTCCTCGCCGACGACGAAGCGCGGCGACGAGGCGACCATGATCAGGCCGCGCACCGCATGCGGATGATCGAGCGCGGCGCGCAGCGCGAACTGGCCGCCCAGCGACCAGCCCAGCCACACGGCATCGGGCACGCGCGCCACCAACTCGGCGGCCAGGGTTTCGGGCACCAGTGGGGTGGCGTCGTCGCGAGCGTGGCCGTGACCGGGCAGGTCGATGAGGTGCAGCGTGTAGCGGTCGGCCAGCCGCTCGGCCAGCGGCGCGAACAGGCCGCCGTGCATCGCCCAGCCATGAATGAGTGCGAGCGCGGGACCGTTGCCGCGCGTTTCGACGTACATCGTCAGTCCTCAGAGCTGCGCCGGGCGCAGCTTCCTGGTGGCGCAGGCGCTCAACGCAGCATTTCGGCGACGCGCGCCTCGGCCTCGGCCTTGTCGCGCGCGCGTCCCAGCGCATCCACCAGCCCGTCGACATCGGCGTGCGTATGCAGCGCCGACAGGGTGACGCGCAGGCGGGCACGGCCCTCGGGCACGGTCGGCGGCCGGATGGCCGCGACCCAGTAGCCGCGTTGCTCGAGCGTCGCCGACATCGACAACGCGCGCGTATCGCTACCGCACATCACAGGCTGGATCGGCGTTTCCGACGGCAGCAGTACCAGGCCGGCCCGGTCCGCGCGTTCGCGGAAATGCGCGATCAGGTCGTAGAGCTTGCCGCGGCGCCAGTCCTCGCTGCGTGCCAGCTTCACCGCGGCCAGCGTCGCGGCGGCCTGCGCCGGCGGCAATGCCGTGGTGTAGATGTAGGGACGCGCGGTCTGCGCGAGGTGCTCGATCAGGTCGGCGTCGCCGACCACCGCCGCGCCGTAGCCGCCGAGCGCCTTGCCCAGCGTGACCAGCTGCAGTGGAACCTGTTCGGTGGTGAGCTGCGCTTCGGCGACGCTGCCGCGGCCGTCGGGACCGACCACGCCGACGCCGTGCGCGTCGTCGACGTACATCAGCGCCTTCTGCACGCGCGCCGCCAGCGCGAGTTCGCGCAGCGGCGCGATGTCGCCGTCCATGCTGAAGACGCCATCGGTGGCGAGCATCGCAACGCCGTCGGTGGATTCGCGCATCAGGCGCAGCGCGCCGCTGGCGTCGCCGTGCGGATAGCGGCGCAGCTTGCAGCCGGACAGGCGGGCCGCGTCGATGAGGCTGGCGTGGTTGAGGCGGTCCTGCGCGCAGATGTCGCCGTCGCCAAGCAGCGCCTGCATCACCGCGAGGTTGGCCATGAAGCCGCTGCCGAACAGCAGCGCGCGCGGCGCGCCGAGCCAGTCTGCGAGTTCCTTCTCCAGCGCCACGTGCATCGCATGGTGGCCGCAGACGAGGTGCGAGGCGACGCCGCCGGCGCCCTCGCGCGAGGCCGCATCCTGCAGTGCATTGATCACGGCGAAATGCTGCGACAGGCCGAGGTAGTCGTTGCTGCAGAAATTCAGCAGCTTGCGGGGCGTGCCGTTCGAGTCCAGGACTTCCACGCGCGCACCGTCGCGGTGCGTGGCCGTGCGTAGCACGCGCACGCGCGACGCGGCGACGCGCTCGGCCCGTGCCGTTGCAATGCGATCACGCCATGACGCACGCGCCATCTCAGACCACCGTGCAGGAAATACTGGTAACAGCGTGGCTGCTGACAGCGTGTGTGTCGCGGGCAGCGACGTCCGTGGTTTCGAGAATATCGGCGTGCACGGTCTCCCCCTGTTCAACGACCGGCATGGGCATGAGGCCCAGACGGTTGAACAATGCCATATCGCGCTCGGTGTCGGGGTTGCCGGTCGTCAGCAATTTCTCGCCGTAGAAGATGGAGTTCGCGCCGGCGAGGAAGCACAACGCCTGCAATTCATCGGACATCGTTTCGCGGCCCGCGGACAGACGCACCATCGACTTCGGCATGAGGATGCGCGCAATTGCGATGGTGCGCACAAATTCGAAGGGGTCGAGCTGCGCGGTGCCGGCCAACGGCGTGCCTTCGACCTGCACCAGTCGGTTGATCGGCACCGAGTCCGGATGCGCAGGCAGGTTGGCCAGCGTCTGCATCAGGCCGGCGCGCTGTTCACGCTGCTCGCCCATGCCGACGATGCCGCCGCAGCAGGTCTTCATGCCGACGTCGCGCACGTGGCCCAGCGTGTCGAGGCGGTCCTGGTATTCGCGGGTGTGGATCACCTCGCCATAGAACTCGGGCGCGGTGTCGAGGTTGTGGTTGTAGTAGTCGAGGCCGGCATCCTTGAGCGCGCGCGCCTGTTCACCCGACAGCATGCCCAGCGTCGCGCATGTTTCCAGGCCGAGCGCCTTCACCTCGGCGATCATGGCGGCGACCTTGGGGATGTCGCGGTCCTTCGGCGAACGCCATGCCGCGCCCATGCAGAAGCGGCTGGCGCCGGCGGCCTTGGCCTGCTTTGCCTTCTCCACCACCGCTTCGGTGGCCATCAGCTTCGTCGCGTCCACCCCGGTGTGGTAGCGCGCGGCCTGCGGGCAATAGCCGCAGTCCTCCGGGCAGCCGCCGGTCTTGATCGAGAGGAGGGTACTGACCTGCACCTGGGCCGGATCGAAATGGGTGCGGTGGACCGTGCCGGCACGGTGCAGCAACTCCGGGAAGGGCAGGTCGAAGAGGGCGCGGACTTCTTCGCGGCTCCAGTCGTGGCGGAGCGGGGAAGCGGGGGAGTCACTGACGGCAGGCATGGGAGTTTTCCGACAGACGTGGGCAGACCGGGCGGGCAGTCTGGAAACCATGGCCAGCGCTGTCAACCAAACGGGGATGTATCGAGTTGACGGCGACCCGCATCCCACCGGCGAGCCCGCCTCGCTGCGCCGGCGCCTGGGACATTGGCTCCGGGTCGATGCCGCCCACCTGCTCTGGCCCAGTCGCTGCCTGGCCTGCGACGCTCCCGGTCTCGACGGCCTGGACCTGTGCGCTGCCTGCGTCGCGGCCCTGCCCTGGAACCGCCGGGCCTGTCCGCGCTGCGCCCTGCCCCTGCCGGCTCCCGATGTCTGTGGCGGCTGTCTGCGCGAAGAGGTCGTCCTGGCCCGGCGCGGCCGGGTTCCGGTGCTGGATGGGGTCCATGCCAGCTTCGTATATGCCGCCCCGCTCGACCGGCTGTTGCCACGCTTCAAATTCCATGGCGACCTGCCTGCCGGGGCGCTGTTGTCGCAGCTGCTGGCGGAAACGGCCGCCACCCGGCCGCGCCCGGACGCGCTGGTGCCGCTGCCCCTGCACCGGGCCCGACTGCGCCGGCGCGGCTACGACCAGGCGCTCGAACTCGCCCGCCCGCTCGCCCGCGCGCTGGACCTGCCCCTGTGTGGCGACCTGCTCCAGCGCGTGCGGGCCACCGCGCCGCAGTCGGAGCTCAGCGCCGGCGCGCGGCGGCGCAATGTGCAGGGGGCGTTTGCGGTCCGCACCGA
This sequence comes from Agrilutibacter niabensis, assembly GCA_031457065.1. Classification (GTDB taxonomy): domain Bacteria; phylum Pseudomonadota; class Gammaproteobacteria; order Xanthomonadales; family Xanthomonadaceae; genus Agrilutibacter; species Agrilutibacter niabensis_A. Next base: position 592,077 of record JAVDVW010000002.1, on the reverse strand, counting down.
CAGGCCGGTGCCCGCGCACGTGGTGTTGGTCGACGACGTGATGACCACGGGTGCGACGCTGCGCGCTGCGGCCACGGCGCTCAAGCGCGCAGGCGTGCAGCGAGTGGAGGCCTGGGTTTGCGCGCGCGTGCCGTGATGGCCGGCGGGGCGCCTGATGTTCGCGCCTCATTTCCTGCGCGCGCGGCGAAGCCAACAACAGCACCCAGAGCGGAAGAAGTCGGCGTATGACGCAAAAAAAACCGGCGGCAGCCTCCCCCAAGGCTGCCGCCAGTCCCCCTTTTCGGGGCTCTTGCTTCAGAACTCCTGCGAGAAGCGCACGCCGAAGGTGCGCGGCTGGTTGGTGACGGTATAGACCTGGCCGTTGGGATATTCCGGTACGACGCCGGCTGCACCGCAGACGGTCTCGGCGCAGTTCGTGAACCGGTTGATCTGGGCGCGTTCGTCGAACACGTTGTTGACGTACACGCTCAGCGACCAGCTGTTCTTGCTGATGCCGGCGGAAAGGTCCGCCGTGGTGTAGGCAGGAAGGTCGCCGAGGATGCTGCGCTCGAGCAGGCGCAGGTCCGACTTGCGGTCACCGACATGGACCACGGCACCCTGCACGAAGGAGTCGAAGCTGCCGATGTTGAAGTTGTAGCGCGCGATCAGGTTGCCCTTGAACTTCGGCGTGACCGGCAGTTGTGTGCCGTCCGGCGCTTCAGGATCCGGGCAGTCGGTAACCGGATTGCCATTGTCATCGGTGAAGCCGCAATAGTTCTCCGTCAGCTTGGCGTCGTAGAACGCTGCGCCCGCACCCAGTTGCAGGTTGTAGGTGGCCGCCCAGTTCACGTCCATTTCCAGGCCGTCGATGCTGGCCTGGTTGGCGTTCTTGATCTCCGTGAGGCCGTTGGCACCGAGGATGCTGAACTGGAAGTCCTTCCATTCCTGATGGAACAACGAACCATTGAAGGTCAGGCGATTTTCGCCCCAGCTGGTTTTCCAACCCACCTCATAGTTGGTGAGGTAATCGGACAGATACGGCGGCAAGGTGCCGCGGCGGTTGATGCCACCGGGCCGGTAGCCCTCGGACCAGGTGCCATAGATCATCTTGGTGGGCGTGATCTGCCACGTCAGGTTCGCCTTGCCAAGATTGCCGCTTTCCTTGACCTCCTTGTCGAACACCTCGCAGGGCGCGCCATTGAATGACGGCCAGTTCGCCGGGTCGGGCCCGAACTGGGCGACGCACACGGCTTCGCCATAGCTCGAGTTCGGGGACCAGCCCGCACTGAAGCCGAAGAAGCCCTTCAGGCTGTTGTCCGAACGGAAATGGCGCCCGCCGATCGTGCCGATGAGCACGTCGGGAATGAAGTCGTACGACACCTCGCCGAAGATGGCCTCGTCGTGGTCTTCGCGCTCCTGCTTGGTGAGCCAGATGGTATTGGGCCAGCCGTGGATGGAGTAAATATCAGCGAAACCGTCGATCTTGTAGCGCTGCTGGATGTCGTGCTTCTGCGTTTCCCAGAACAGCCCGGCGGTGAGGCGCAAGCGGTCCTCGGCGGGAGAACTCAGGCGCAGTTCGTGGCTGTCCTTCTTGTACCGGTCCTTGCCCTGGATGTACTGCGACGGGTTGATGAAGTCGCCGTTGTCGTTGTAGGCGCTGTAGGAATACAGCGTGTCGTACCAGAAGCCGTAGTCGTTGTAATCGGAGTCGACATCGTCGTTGCGCTTGAGGTGGGCGTAGGCGTAGGTGAGATCGAAATTGCCGATCTTGCCCTGCACGGTGAGCGCGGCCTGCCACCAGTTGTCTTCCGAGCGCTCCTTGTAGAAGTGGTTCAGGGCGAGATCGCCGACTTCCTCGTCGAAGGCGAAGTTGCCGTTGGCCACCGCGTTCTGCCCCATCAGCGTCGGCGTGATGGACCAGTTCTCGTTGAGGTCCACCTTCAATGCCAGGCGCGCACCGGTGGTGTCGACGTCGTTGTAATCGTCTTCGGCGCGGCCGGTGCAGACGAGTTGAGGCGTGGAGGTGCAGTTGCGATTGGTCAGCACGCCGCCCCAGCTGGCCGGGACGTCGTCGCTGGGATCGGCCGGGGTGCCGCCGTCATCGATGCGGATCGGGAACTGGCGGTCACCCGGCTTGTTGTCGATGTAGCCGGCGTCGTGCTGGTTCCAACCGACGAGGCGAATGGCTGCCGTGTCGGTCAAGGGGATGTTGACGAAGCCCTCTTCCACGTGGCCCATGCCACCGTGGCTGACGCTGTTGAGTTCGAGCGCGTAACCGGCGGCGAATCCACTCGGGTCGGGCTTGTTGGTGATGACGCGCAGCGCACCAGCCTGGGCGCTGGCGCCGTACAGCGTGCCCTGCGGACCGGAAAGGGCCTCCACGCGGGCCACGTCATAGATGTGCAGGTCGAGCGGGCCCTGGATGGTGGTGACCGGCTGCTCGTCCAGATAGACGCCCACGCTCGGCAGGGAGCCGGAGTGGTTGCCGTCGCCGCCGCTGGCGACGCCGCGCATGTAGATCTGGGCGAAGCCGGGGCCGAATGTCTGGTAGGACACGCTGGGAAGGAATTTGACGTAATCGTCGAAGTCCGTGACGTTGAGTTCGTCCAGCTTCTCCTCGCCCAGGACCTCCAGGCTGATCGGCACCTTCTGCAGGTTTTCGGTGCGCTTCTGCGCGGTAACGGTGACGGCCTCCAGCGTCGCTGTCCTCTGCGGGGCTGGCGCAGCCGGTGCCGGGGTCGTCTGTGCCTGCGGCGCCTGCGCGTCCTGCGGAGCAGCCGCCTCCTGCGCATAGGCCGCCGTGCTGACGGCGAAGCAGATCGCCGCGGCCAGCGGCAACCTGCTCAATGCGCGGCTGCTGCCAGATGTCTTGCCTGATCTTCTGGAACGATGCATCGGTCTCCCTCTCCCCTCGGTTGTGAATTTCACACTCGGTTGCGGATTCAATCGGAATGGACTGCAGCAAACTCCGGTACTGCCGGATACGAGTCGAGCACCGGTCCGAGCGCGTCTTTCAGCGGACCGAGCCAATGTTCGAAATGGCGCCAGTGGTCGACGCCCTCCTTGTAGATCGGTTTGCGGACCTGTTCGGAACTGGCGGTCCGCACCGGGCGATCGTTCTCGAAGAAGCGCAGGCACTGCTCCTCGAATGCAAGCCCGCAATAGTCGAGCAGGCGCCGTACCTCGCCCTCGGTGTCGGTGATCATCTGTTCGTAGAGGACGCGATGGATGCGGCCGGGAAGCACGGCGTCGAAGTGCGCCATCAGTTCCACGTAGTCGCGGTAGTAGCGGCCGATTTCGTCGAGGCTGTAGCTGAAGGCCTGCCCGCGCGCGAAATGCTGCTTGAAACCGGAGAAGCAGCAGGCGAGCGGATGCCGGCGCGCATCGATGATCTTCGCGTTGGGCAGGATCAGCTGGACCAGCCCGACGTGCATGAAGTTGTTCGGCATCTTGTCGATGAACAATGGCGCGCCGGTCTTGCGCTGGATGCGCGTGTTGGCGAGGTATTGCGCGCCGAGCGCGCGCAACTGGCCGGCATCGAGCGCCGCCAGTGCCTCGTGGTACGGCATCGTGCCCGTGCCCTCTTCCTGCGTCGCGCGCGCGCGCAGGCTGCGGGTGATCGAGATGATCTCCGGCAGTTCCATCGTGCCTTCGACCTGGCTGTGGCTCGACAGGATCTGCTCCAGCAGGGTCGAGCCTGATCTTGGTAGCCCGACGATGAAGATCGGGTCGCGCGCGCTGTCGCCGCCGCCCTCGCGTTGCGCGAAGAAGTCGCGGCTGTAGAGGTGCCTGATGTGGCCCACGCGCGCCGAGGTGGTCTCCGCGTCGTAGCGCAGCTGCGTCCGGCGGATCGCGTTGCCCGCGGCATAGTGCCGGAAGGACGCTTCGTACTCGGCCGCGTCTTCCCTGGCCTTGCCCAAGGCGAACTCCAGGTGCAGCCGATGCTCGTCCGCCAGTTCCGGCCGCGCCAGTTGCCGCTCCATGGCGGCCACGTCGTCGGCCGTGAAACGGAATGTCTTGAGGTTGGCCAGGCTCCACCACACTTCGCCCAGCGCGGGATCCATCGCCAGGCTTTGCCGGTATGCGGCGATGGCGCGCTCGGTATGCGCGGCCGTCTTGAGTGCATGGCCGAAGCTCATCCAGACTTTCGGGTTGCGGGGGTAGCGCTTGAGCAGGTCGTCGTAGAGGTCGATGGCCTGGGCGTAATCACCGATGCGGCACAGCACCACCGCCTTCAGGTTGTGGCAACCGGGATTGCCGGCATCGTCGCGCAGCAGGCGCTCGATCTCGACCAGCGCCCGCTCGGGCTTGTTGGCCCGATACAGGATCAGCGCGTAGTTCTGCCGCGCCGCATGGAAGCCGGGCGCGAGCTCGAGGCAGCGCACCAGCAGTTTCTCGGCCTCGTCGTTGCGCCCCAGTCGCGCGGCCAGCTCGGCGAACATGCGGATCGCGGCGACGTCGGTCGGCGCCTTCTTCAGGTGCTCGCGCAGCAGCAACTCGGCTTCGGGAATGCGGTTGTCGGCCAGTGCCGCGGCCGCTTCCAGCAGGGCCGGGTCGCGGGTCGAATAGCGGACGTGGTGGGTGTAGGCGGCGTCCGCGCCGGCGTTGTCGCCGGTGGCGGTGAGGTGGTCGCCGAGCGCAAGCCACGCGGCGGGCAGATCGGGTTTCAGGGCGACGGCGCGGCGCAGCGCCGCGAGCGCTTCATCGCCGCGGCCCAGGCGCCCGAACGCAATGCCCAGTTCGAGCTGGGTGCGGGCCGAGTTCGGCTGCGCCGCGGCCAGCGGTTGCAGGACCGAGAGGGCGCCTGCGGCATCGCCGCGCGCATTGTGCGCGGCACCCAGCAGCAGGGTCGCCATCGGGTGATTGCCGACGACGCGCAGGATCTCGGTGGCCTGCGCGGCGGCAAGGGCGGGATCGGTTTCGAGCAAGCGGCTGGCGTGAGCGAGGGCGGTTTCAAGCGAGGCGGTCGCCTCGGTCACGGAAGTCATGCGTCTGTATTCCCGGTAGTCAGTGCTGCGGCGCGTGGTGCAAGCCGGAGGTTCCCAACCCGACTATGCCGAATGTGGCGGCAGGTTCACAGGTCATGGTTGGCTCGAAGGTCACGGCGGTGCTCATGGCGCCTCCAGTGCCAGGGCCACGCCCTGGCCGACGCCGACGCACATCGCCACCAGTGCGTGGCGATGACCGTGCTGCAATTCCCGCATCGCGGTCAGGGCCAGGCGGGCACCGCTGGCGCCGAGCGGGTGGCCCAGCGCGATCGCGCCGCCGTTCGGATTCACCCGCGGCTCGTCGTCGGCGAGACCGAGGCTGCGCGTCACCGCCAGTACCTGCGCGGCGAACGCCTCGTTGATTTCGATCGCGCCGAAGTCCGCCAGGCGCAGGCCGGTGCGCGCGAGCAGGCGCTGGATCGCCGGCACCGGTCCGATCCCCATCGTGCGCGGCGGTACGCCCGCCGCCGCCATGCCGAGCACGCGGGCCACGGGCACCAGGCCCCAGCGCGCGATCGCGTCGGTCGAGGCCAGCAGCAGCGCGCAGGCGCCATCGTTGAGGCCCGAGGCATTGCCCGCGGTGATGCTGGTGCCGGCGCCGAGCAGCGGCGCGAGCCCGGCCAGCTTGTCGGCCGAAGTGTCGGCGCGCGGTTGTTCGTCGGCGACGCAGGCGCCCACCGCCATCAACTCGCAGTCGAAGCGGCCCGCCGCGCGGGCCCGCGCCGCGCGCTGCTGGGAAAGTAATGCGAACGCGTCCTGGTCGGCGCGCGTGATGGCATGGTCGCGGGCCAGGTTTTCGGCGGTCTGGGCCATCGAGTCGACGCCGTGCGCGGCCGCCATCGCCGGATTGACGAAGCGCCAGCCCAACGTGGTGTCCTCGAGGGTCTGCGCGCGATCGAACGGAGCCTCGGCCTTGCCGAGCACGTACGGTGCGCGCGACATGTTCTCGACGCCGCCGGCGACCATCAGGTCGGCGTCGCCCAGCGCGATCGCGCGGGCCGCCTGGCCAACCGCCTCCAGGCCCGAGGCGCACAGTCGGTTGACGGTGACGCCGGGGACCTGCACCGGCAGCCCGGCCAGCAACGCAGCCATGCGGGCGACGTTGCGGTTGTCCTCACCGGCCTGGTTGGCACAGCCGAGGATGACTTCGTCCACCGCGGCCGGGTCGAGGCGCGGATGGTTGCCGAGCAGATGCCGGATCGGCAGCGCCGCCAGGTCGTCGGTGCGAACGCCGGCCAAGCCACCGCGATAGCGGCCGAAGGGCGTGCGCACGCCATCGCAGAGATAGACCGGGCGCGCGCCCGTGCTCACGCCGACACCGCCGGCAGGCGGTTGGCGGGGATGCAGCCCTCGATCGCCGCCGCCGTCAGCAGCAGTTGCGGCAGGATGGAATCAATGGCCTGGCGCGCGGCATCGGGGTGGTAGGCCATGCTCACGTTGAGCGCGGTGGCGATGCGGCCCTCGGCGTTGCGCAGGGGCACCGCGATCGAACACAGCCCTATCTCGAGCTCCTGCTCGACGTAGGCATAGCCCTGCCGGCGCACGTCGGCCACGATGCGGCGCAACCGGTGCACGTCGGTTTCGGTATGCGGGGTCAGACGGACCGGCCGACATTGCGCCAGCCAGGTGTCCAGGTCGGCCTCGTCCAGGCCCGACAGCAGCACCCGGCCCATCGACGCACAGAACGCCGGCAGGCGCGCGCCGATGCCCAGGTTCACGCTCATCACCCGCTGCCCGGGGACGCGCTGGACATAGACGATCGACTGCCCGTCCAGCACCGCCATGGAGCAACTCTGCCGCACACGATGCGCCAGGTCTTCCATCAGCGGCTGGGCGAGGTCGGTGAGGTTGAGCGAGCCGAGGTAGCCGAAGCCGAGTTCCAGCACGCGCGGGCCCAGCACGAACTCCTTGCCGGCCGGGCGCACGTAGCCCAGGTGGACCAGGGTCAGTACCAGCCGGCGCGCGGCGGCGCGGGACAGGCCGGTGCGGCTGGCGATGTCGGCCAGGCTGAGGCGGGCGTGGCCACGGTCGAACGCCCCGAGCACGGACAGCCCGCGGGCCAGCGACTGCACGTAGTCGCCGCTGTGCTCGAACTGGTCCGAGTCGTCTGTTTTCCGTGCCATACCGGGTAGTTCCCCTGCTCCCTGCGATGAACCGTCTATCGAGCCTGTCGATCGGACCTGCCGGCAGCGGCGGCCGATTGACGGCGAGATTAGAGCTTCCGTACAGTGGTGCGCAATACGCACATACGTGCGCACAGCGCACAAATCTGTGGCCCGGGGAGGGTGGACAGCGGATGGCGATCGCCGAGCGCGACTGCGTGCTGCACAGCTGGTCGGTCCAGTCCGACTGGGACGCGCCGACGGTGGTCGGCGGCCGCGGCGCGCGCCTGCACCTGGCCGACGGCCGCGAGATCCTCGACCTAAGCAGCCTCGCCGAGTGCAGCAACCTGGGGCACCAGCATCCGCGCCTGGTCGAGGCGATCCGCGCGCAAGCCGAACGTCTGTGCTTCGTCACCAATGCGTGGGGAGCGGAGCCGCGCGCGCAACTGGCGCAGGCGTTGCTGGAGCGGTCGGGGTTCGCGGGCGGGCGGGTGTACTTCACCCTCGGCGGCGCCGACGCCAACGAGAACGCGGTGAAGATCGCGCGCCAGGCGTCGCGCCGGCCGCGCGGCGCGGTGATCGCGCGCGACCGCTCGTACCACGGTGCCAGCCATATGGCGATGGCACTGTCAGGCGACAGCCGCACCCGCGACCAGGTGGATCCGGCGGCGTTCAACATCCACCACGTGCCACCGCCGTACGCCTACCGTTGCCCCTTCGGGAGCACGGATGCGGACACGTGCGGCGAGCGCGCCGCGCAGGCGGTCGCCGACGGCATCGATGGCCTCGGGCCCGAGCACGTCGCCGCCGTGATCATGGAGCCCAACGCCGGCACCAACGGCATCGTCGCCCCGGACAACTATTGGCCCGCGCTGCGCCGGCATACCGCGCAGCGCGAAGTGTTGCTGATCGCCGACGAGGTGATGAGCGCGTTCGGCCGCTGCGGTGAATGGTTCGCCTGGCAGCGCCACGGCGAAGCCGGGCGCCCCGACCTGATGACCCTGGCCAAGGGCCTCACCGGCGCCGCATTGCCACTCGGCGCGGTGGTACTGAGCGCGCAGGTGGCCGCGCGCATCGAACACGAAATGCTCTACACCGGCCTGACCTACTGCGGTCATCCGCTGGCGTGCGCGGCCGGACTCGCGGCACTGGCGGCCTACGCCGAGGACGACCTGATCGCGCGCTCGCGCCGGCTGGGCGTCGAGCTGCTGGCGCAGCTGCAACGCCTGCAGGCACGGCACGCGGTGATCGGCGACGTACGCGGCGGCCACGGCCTGTTTGCGGTGATCGAGCTGGTCGCCGACCGCGCGACCCGCGCGATGCCCGCGCCCTGGCCGCAGAGCCCGCCGGCGTTGCGCGCACTGGTCGACGCCGCGATGGCCGAGGGCGTGAGCCTGGCCATCCGCGGCAACCTGATCCTGCTGGCGCCGCCGCTGGTGATCGCCGAGGACGAGCTGGCCGATGCGCTCGCCGTGATCGACCGCCTGCTGTCGCGCTTTTTTCCCGCCTGATTTCTTCCCATCCATTCGACTGTCCGAGCGTGCCGCCATGAGCTTTCGCCTGACCTACGCCACCATGTTCAATCCGCCCGAAGCGATGCATCAGCGCTTCGACGAGGCCATGGCCCGCGTCAGCGCCGGACTGGGCCAATGCCACGAGCTCTTCATCGATGGCGAGGATTGTGAAGCCGCGGACTACGCGCGCCGCAGCAGCCCGATCGACAGCGAGCTGGTGCTTGGCGACTTCGCCCTGGCCACCGCCGAGGACGTCGACACGGCGATGGCTGCGGCCAGCGCCGCGTTTCCGGCGTGGCGGGCGTTGCCGGTGGCCGAACGCGCGCGCCTGGTGCGCAAGGTCGGCGACCTGATGGAGGAGCGCGTCTACGACCTCGCCGCCGCGCTGACCCTGGAGGTCGGCAAGAACCGCATGGAGGCGTTGGGCGAGGCGCAGGAAACGGTGGACTTCTTCCACCACTACGCCGACGACTACGAGCAGCACGCCGGTTACGAGAATGCGTTGCCGAACGATCCGCTCGAGGGGATGGTCTCGCGCAACCGCAGCGTGATGCGCCCGCATGGCGTCTGGGTGGTGATCGCGCCATTCAATTTCCCGCTGGCACTGGCCGGCGGTCCGGTCGCGGCGGCGCTGGTGACCGGCAACACGGTGGTCTGCAAGGCCGCCAGCGACACGCCATGGTCGGGCCGCCTGCTCGCCGACTGCATCCGCGATGCCGGCTTGCCCGCCGGTGTCTTCAACTACGTCTCCGGTTCCGGTCGCGACGTCGGCGACGCGCTGGTGCGCCATCCGCTCACCGCCGGCATCACCTTCACCGGTTCGGTCGGCGTGGGCATGCAACTGCTGCAGAAGATGGCCACCGGGCCGTGGCCGCGCCCATGCATCGCCGAGATGGGCGGCAAGAATCCGTGCATCGTCACCGAGCACGCCGACCTGGAGCGCGCCGCCGCCGGCATCGTGCGCTCGGCCTTCGGCATGGGCGGGCAGAAGTGTTCGGCCCTGTCCAGGCTATATGTGCATGAAAGCGTCGCCAGCGAACTGATCGAGCGTGTGCAGGAAAAAATCGCGGCCATCCGCATCGGCGACGCCCGCGAACGCGAGAACTGGCTGGGACCGGTGGTCAATACCGGCGCCTACGACCACTACGCGCAGTACATCGCGCTGCTCAAGGCAGGCGGCGCGAAGCTGGTGAGCGGCGGCAGCCAGCTGCGCGAGGGCGACCTGGCCCGCGGCTACTACGTCGAGCCGGTGCTGGCCGAAGCGCCGCTCTCGCATCCGTTATGGAAGCAGGAAATGTTCCTGCCGATCGTGATGCTGCACCGTTACCGCGACCGCACCGAAGCGATGCGCCTGGCCAACGACACCGACATGGGCCTGACCGCCGGTTTCTACGGCAGCGCCGATGAAGTGGCGTGGTTCCAGGAGCACATCGAAGCCGGGGTCACCTATGCCAACCGCCCGCAGGGCGCGACCACCGGCGCATGGCCGGGTTACCAGCCGTTCGGTGGCTGGAAGGGTTCGGGCTCGACCGGCAAGGCGATCGCCTCGTTCTACTACCTGCAGCAGTACCTGCGCGAACAGTCGCGCACCGTGGTGGAGTAGGAGCCAGCGATGCAGGCGATGACCGTGCGCGAGCTGATCGGTGAGTTCGTCGCCGACGGCGCCAGCGTGGCGCTGGAGGGCTTCACGCATCTGATCCCGTTCGCGGCCGGCCACGAGATCATCCGCCAGCACCGGCGCGACCTGCACCTGATCCGGATGACGCCCGACCTGGTGTACGACCAGATGATCGGCATGGGCTGCGCGCGCCGGCTCACGTTCTCGTGGGGCGGCAATCCCGGCGTGGGATCGCTGCACCGGCTGCGCGATGCGGTGGAGCAGCGCTGGCCGCGACCGCTGGAGCTCGACGAGCACAGCCACGCCGGCATGGCGGCGGCCTACTGCGCCGGCGCGGCGCATCTGCCGTTCGGCCTGCTGCGCGGCTACCTGGACAACGACCTGGACAAGGTGAATCCGCGCATCCGCCGCGTCAATTGCCCGTTCACCGGCGAAACCCTCGCGGCCGTGCCGGCGATCAATCCCGACGTGACCATCCTGCACGCGCAACGCGCCGATCCCGCCGGCAACGTCGCCCTGCACGGCATCGTCGGCGCGCAGCGCGAAGCGGCGATGGCGGCGAAGACGCTGGTCGTGACGGTCGAGGAGATCGTCGATGCGCTGCCGCCGGCGATGAATGGCGTGGTCCTGCCGCACTGGGTGGTCGCGGCGATCGCGCATTGCCCGGGCGGGGCCTACCCGTCGTACGCGCATGGCCACTACACGCGCGACAACGCCTTCTACCAGCGCTGGGATGCGATCGCGCGCGAGCGCGAGGGGTTCCTCGCCTGGATGCAGGCACACGTCCTGGACACCGCCGACCACGCCGGCTTCCTCGCCAGCCTCGACAGGAAAGCCGCATGACGCCGGCGACGCGCGATGAATGGATGACGGTTGCCGCGGCGCGCATGCTGCGCGATCGCCGCGTGTGCTTCGTCGGCATCGGCCTGCCGAGCGCAGCCTGCAATCTCGCGCGGCTCACCCACGCGCCGGACATCGTGCTGATCTACGAATCCGGCACGATCGGCACGCGGCCCGACGTGCTGCCGCTGTCGATCGGCGACGGCGAACTCGCGGAGACCGCCGCGTTCGTGGTGCCCTTGCCGGAGGTGTTCGCGCATTACCTGCAGGGCGGGCGCGTCGATGTCGGCTTCCTCGGCGCCGCGCAGGTCGATCGGTTCGGCAACTTGAACAGCACCGTGATCGGGCCCTACGACGCACCGGCCACGCGCCTGCCCGGCGCGGGCGGCGCGCCGGAGATCGCCGCGCATGCGCGCGAAACCTTCGTGATGGCGAAGGCGAGCAAGCGCAGTTTCGTCGAGCGCCTCGATTTCCGTACCACGGCCGGCTTCGGTGAAGGCGCGGGCGCCCGCGCCCGCAGCACCGCGCGTGGCGGCGGTCCGCGCGCGGTGATCACCGACTTTGGCATCCTCACGCCGCATCCGGTCACCGACGAACTGCAGCTGAGCGCGTTGTTCGCCGATGTCACCGTCGACGACGTGCGCGCCGCGATCGGCTGGCCGCTGGTGGCGGCCGACGTGGTGACGCGCGTCGAACCGCCGACCGCGCACGAACTCGACATCCTGCGCGCCCTCCACGCGCGCACCCGGCAGGCCCATGCGCAACCCGTGGTCCTGCCTTCCTTCGAACGATGACCAGGACGCCTCACATGTCCGAACCGCATATCCGCACCGAGCTTCCCGGCCCGAACGCGCGCGCACTGATCGCGCGCGATGCCGAAGTGATCTCGCCGTCGTACCCGCGCGACTATCCGTTCGTGATGTCGCACGGGCGCGGCACGGAAGTGTGGGATGTCGACGGCAACCGCTTCCTCGACTTCGCCGCCGGCATCGCGGTGTGCAGCACCGGCCACGCGCACCCGCAGGTGGTCGCGGCGGTGCAGGGCGCCGCGGAGAAGTTCCTGCACATCTCCAGCGATTACTGGCACGAGCAGATGACCGGCCTGGGCGAACGCCTGGCGCGCATCGCGCCAATGGGCGAGCCAGCGATGAGCTTCCTGTGCCAGTCGGGCACCGAAGCGGTGGAAGCGGCGATCAAGCTCGCGCGCTACGTCACCGGGCGCTCGCGCTTCATCGGCTTCCTCGGTGGCTTCCACGGGCGCACGATGGGTTCGCTGGCTTTCACGTCCAGCAAGTACACGCAGCAGAAGGGCTTCTTCGCGACGATGCCCGGCGTGGTGCACGTGCCGTATCCGGATCCGTATCGCCCGCTGTTCGCCGGCGACAACCAGGGCGTGGCGGTGCTCGACTACATCCGCATGCTGTTCGAGCGCAGCGTGCCGGCGTCGGAAGTCGCGGCCATCCTGGTCGAACCGATACAGGGCGAGGGCGGCTATGTAGTACCGCCCGACGGCTTCCTCGCCGGCCTGCGCGCCCTGTGCGACGAACACGGCATCCTGCTGATATTCGACGAAGTGCAGTCGGGGATCGGTCGCACCGGACGCATGTTCGCGAGCCAGCACTGGGGCGTGGCGCCGGACATCATGACGCTCGCCAAGGGCATGGGCTCGGGCCTGCCGGTCGGGGCGATGGTCGCGAAGAAGCGATTGATGTCGCAGTGGAAGCGCGGTGCGCACGGCAACACCTACGGCGGCAATCCGATCACCTGCGCGGCGGCCAACGCGACCATCGACCTGGTCGAAGCCGGGATGCTCGGCAACGCCGCGACCGTCGGCGCGCACTTCGTGAACCGGCTGGTCGATCTCGCCAACAACTACCCGTGCATCGGCGAGGTTCGCGGCAAGGGCCTGATGATCGGCATGGAGCTGGTCGAAGCCGATGACGAACGCACTCCGGCGCGCGCCCTGTGCGATGCGGTGGTCACCCGCGCCTTCCACAACGGCCTGCTGTTGCTGTCGTGCGGCGCGAGCACGGTGCGCTTCATGCCCCCGCTCAACGTGTCGCGCGATGAAGTCGACGAGGCGATCGCCCTGCTGCGCATCAGCCTCGACGAAGCGCTCGCCGGACGCGGGTCCTGAGCCGGATGCGCAGTCGCCGGAGGCGCCATCGCCACGCGGTCCTCGCCGCCACTCTGCTGCTGGCGGTGACCGGCGTGATCGGCGTGGCCGCCGCCGGCCGCGAGCCGGTGCTGAAGCAGGTCGACCTGCCACACAGCTACTACTGGCGCGAGTTGTACCTGCCGCAGCTGACCACCGGACCGTCGTCGCTCAGCTTCATGCCCGACGGTGAGACGCTGGTCTACAGCATGGGCGGCTCGCTGTGGCGGCAACGCATCGGCAGCGACGAGGCGATCGAACTTACCCACGCGAAGGGTGCGTACGACTACCAGCCCGATGTTGCCCGCGATGGCCGCAGCGTGGTGTTCACGCGCTACGACGGCACCGGCATGGAGCTGTGGCAGCTCGACCTCGGCAAAGGCCGCGCCCGCGCGCTGACCCATGGCGGCGCCGTTAACGTCGAGCCGCGGCTGTCGCCGGACGGCAAGCGCATCGCGTGGGTGTCGACGCAGGGCACCGGCCATTTCAATCTGTTCGTCGCCGAGCTCGGCGCCGAAGGCCTGCGCAATGCGCGGCTGTTGCTGGGCGAACGCAGGAGCACGATCGATCGTTACTACTACTCGCCTTTCGACCACGCCATCAATCCGTCGTGGTCGCCCGATGGCCAGTCGCTGCTCTACGTCGGCAACCCCGAGGTCGCGTGGGGCAGTGGCGACCTGTGGACGGTGCGGGTGGACGATCCCACGCAGCGCCGCAAAGTGCTCGCCGAGGAAACCAGCTGGAGCGCACGGCCGGAACTCGCGCCGGACGGCAAGCGCGTGCTGTTCGGCAGCTACCACGGACGCCGGACCCAGCAGCTGTGGCTCACCACGCTGCAAGGCGCTGCGCCGTTGCCGCTGACCTTCGGCGACAGCGAGCGCCGCAACGCGCGCTGGTCGCCCGACGGCAAACGCATCGCGTACATCGGCAATGCCGGCGCCGACGGCAACACGTCCCTGATGGTGATGGAGACCGTCGGCGGCGCGAGCCAACCGGTGCAGGCCAAGACCCACCGCACCCTGCAGCCGACGACGCAACTCACGCTCGACATCTTCGACGAGTCCGGCCAGCGCGTGCCGGCCCGCGTTTCGGTGCTGGCCAGCGACGCCCGCGCATACGCGCCTGCCGATGCGTGGATGCACGCCGACGACGGCTTCGACCGGGCCAGGCAGGCGACGGAGACGCACTACTTCCATTGCGCGTCGCCCTGCTCGCTGGAAGTGCCCGCAGGCGCGACCGATGTCACCGTCCAGCATGGCTTCGCCCACGCGCTCTGGCAGCAGCGCCTGCAACTGGCCGCGCACAAGAGCACGCCGGTGCGGGTAATGCTTGAGGCACAGCCGCTGCCGCGCGAATTCGGCGACTGGATCGGCGCCGACCTGCACGTGCACATGAACTACGGCGGGCACTACCGCAATGCCCCCGCGCAGCTCGCGCGCCAGGCGCAGGCCGAGGACCTCGACTTCGTCGAGAACCTGATCGTCAACAAGGAAGAGCGCATTCCCGACATCGCCTACTTCGGCACGCGCACCAGCGACGATCCGGACCGGCCGCGCATCGCCCACGCGCAGGAGTACCACACCAGCTTCTGGGGCCATCTCGGCCTGCTCCACCTGCGCGACCACTACCTGACCCCGGACTTCTCGGCGTATAGACACACCGCGATGGCCAGCCCGTTTCCGCACAACGGCGTGATCGCCGACCTCGCGCATGCGCAGCAGGGCGTGGTCGGCTACGTGCATCCGTTCGACACCGTGCCCGACCCCGCCAGGGATGCGGTGCTCAGCCACCAACTGCCCGCCGATGTCGCGCAGGGCAAGGTCGACTACATCGAAGTCGTCGGCTTCGCCGACCACCAGGCCACGGCCGCGGTCTGGTACCGCCTGCTCAACCTCGGCTTCCACCTGCCCGCCGGCGCCGGCACCGACGCGATGGCGAACTACGCCTCGCTGCGCGGTCCGGTCGGCATGAACCGGGTGTTCCTCGACACCGGCGGGCGTCTCGATGAAGCCGTCATGCTCGACGCGCTCAATGCCGGCCGTGGCTTCGTCAGCAACGGACCGCTGCTCGGCTTGCTGCTCGACGGCCAGAAGCCCGGCGCCACGCTGCGGGTGGATACCGCGCGCAAGCTGCACTACCGCGTCGCGCTGCGATCGCCGGTGGCGGTCGATCACCTGGAGCTGGTGCACAACGGCCAGGTGGTGAAGCGCTTCGATCTGACGGGCGATGCGACGAACAACCACCACCGCTTCGATGCCGAAGGCGACCTTGCGGTGACGCAAGGCGGCTGGTTGCTATTGCGCGCCTGGAACGACGGCGCCGATCCGCAGATCCTCGACCTGTATCCGTATGCGACCACCAACCCGGTCTGGCTCGAGAGCTCCGCCGGCGTGCCCGACGCTCGTGGCGACGCCGCCTACTTCGTCGCCTGGCTGGACCGCGTGATCGAAGCCGCGGACGCGCGCGACGACTACAACGACGCCGCCGAGAAGCGCGCGACGCTCGACTACCTGCAAGGCGCACGCGCGATCTACCAGCGGCGGGCCGAAGGGAAATGACCTGATGCGATTGCGACTCATGGCTGCAGCGGGCAGCGTCTGCGCGTTGCTGGCGACAGCGTCCGCAGCGGCTGTGCCGTCCGCGCCACCCGCGCCGCCCGTGCCCTTTGGCGTCGACGACCTGGCGCGGCTGGCCGATGTGGCCGCGCCGGACCTGTCCGCCGATGGCAAGGCGCTGGTGTACAGCGTCAGCACCGTCAATGCGAAGGAAGACCTCGCCCAGACCGACCTGTGGCGCGTGGGATACGACGGCACGGGGCGCGTGCAACTCACCCGCACGCCCACGCACAGCGAATCGCGGCCGCTATGGTCGCCGGATGGCAGGGCGATCGCCTTCCTGTCGGACGCACCGCCACCCGCCAAGGCCAAGCCCGGCAAGAGCGGCGGCGGCGAAGAAGAGGAAGTCAGCCAGGTCTGGCTGATGCCCGCCGCGGGCGGCCCTGCGCGGCCGATCACCCGCTTCCCCAGTGGCGTCGACGACTACGTGTGGTCGCCCGACGGCAAGCGCATCGCGGTGATCGTGCGCGATTCGGAACGTCCGGCCGGCGCGGCGAAGCCCAAGCACCCGCCGCCGATCGTCAGCGAGCGCTACCAGTTCAAGGAGGACGGCACCGGCTATCTCGGGGAAAGGCGTACCCATCTCTACGTGGTCGACATCGCCAGCGGCAAGGCCGAGCAGATCACCACCGGCAAGCACGACGAGATCCTGCCGTCGTGGTCGCCGGACGGGAAGCTGGTCGCCTACGTCACCAAGCGCGGCGTCGATCCGGACCGCCACCTCAATTACGACATCTACGTAGTGGAGCCGAAGGCCGGCGCGAGCGAGCGGCAGCTCACCACGTTCCCCGGATCCGATCTCGATCCGTACTGGGAAACCCGGCCCGCGTGGAGCCCCGACAGCACCCGCATCGCCTACCTGCGCAGTGGCGAAGACAAATGGATCTACTACGCGCCGTGGCAGCTGGCTGTTGTCGATGTCGCCAGCGGGCATGAAACCGTGCCGGCGCCGATCGACCGCTGCTTCACCAAGCCGCATTGGTCGGCCGATGGCCGCGGCGTCTTCGTGCTGGTCGAACAAAGCGGCGTGACCCACCTGTCGCGCGTCGAACTCGACAACGGCCGGGTCACCGAACTCACTCACGGCGACCGCTTCGATTACGACCTCGCGGTGTCGCGCAACGACCGCGTCGTCGTGCTCGGCGATGGCGACCTGCATCCCTACCGGATCTCCGCGGTCGAAGGCGATGGGCTGCGCGTGCTCGCCGACCACAACGAATTCCTCGCCACCCGCGCGCTGGCTGCGGTCGAGACGATCCGCTTCCGCAACCGCGACGGCGGCGAGATCGAAGGCCTGCTGGTCAAGCCGCACGGTTACGCGCCGGGCCGGCGCTATCCGACCATCGTGCGCCTGCACGGCGGGCCGGTGTACCAGTTCAGCCACGAATTCATGCCCGACTGGCAGGTGTATGCGGCGCAGGGATTCGCCGTGCTCGCGATCAATCCGCGCGGCAGTTCCGGGCGCGGCTTCGATTTCGCCAGGGCGATCTACGCCGACTGGGGCAGTGTCGATGTGCGCGATGTGTTGGATGGCATCGAGCATGTCGTCGCGCTGGGCATCGCCGATCCGCAACGGCTCGGCGTGGGCGGCTGGAGTTACGGCGCGATCCTGACCAACGCGGTGATCGCGAGCGACACGCGCTTCAAGGCCGCGATCAGCGGTGCCGGCGCATCCAACATGTACGGCATGTACGGCCACGACCAGTACATCCGCGAATACGAACTCGAACTCGGCACGCCCTGGGCTAACCGCGACGTGTACGACCGCGCCAGCTTCCCGTTCCTGCACGCCGATCGCATCACCACGCCGACGATGTTCCAGTGCGCCGGGGAGGACGTGAACGTCCCCTGCCTGGGGGCCGAGCAGATGTACCAGGCGCTGCGCTCGCGCAATGTGCCCACGCGCCTGGTGGTCTATCCCGGCGAGAGCCACGGCCTGACCGTGCCGAGTTACCTGCGCGATCGCATGGCGCGCAACCTGGCCTGGTACCAGCGTTTCCTGCAGGAGGTGCCGTGATGAGGATGCCTGTTGCCATTGCCGCGCGCGCACTGCTGCTCGCGGCCGCATGCGCCGCCGGCGCCGTGCAGGCCGGTGAGCCGCGCGCGCGCGACCTCGGCGTGCCGTTCGAGGGCACGCCCGGCGCACTCAACGCGATCACCGATGTCGCCGGCGTCAGCGTCGGCCAGGTCACGCTGATCGAGGACCGCAGCGACGGCCACAAGGTGCGCACCGGCGTCACCGCGATCCTGCCGCGCGGCCAGGCCAGCTTCTACACCCCGGTGTTCGGCGGCTGGTTCGCGCTCAACGGCAACGGCGAGATGACCGGCACCGCGTGGCTGGAGGAATCCGGCCAGCTCGAAGGCCCGGTGATGCTCACCAACACGCACAGCGTCGGCGTGGTCCGCGACGCGGTGATCGCCGCACGCATCCAGGCCGGTGGCGCCGATGCCAGCGGCTACTGGTGGTCGCTGCCGGTCGTCGCGGAAACCTGGGACGGGCATCTCAACGACATCAACGGCTTCCACGTGAAGCCCGAACACGCCGCGCAGGCGCTCCGCGACGCCAGGGGCGGGCCGGTGGCCGAGGGCAACGTCGGCGGCGGCACCGGCATGATCTGCCACGAATTCAAATGCGGCATCGGCACGGCGTCGCGCCGGGTCGGCGGCGACGGCCACGACTACACCGTCGGCGCGCTGGTGCAGGCCAACTACGGCGTGCGCAATCCGCTGCGCATCGCCGGCGTGCCGGTGGGGCAACACCTGCGCAACGACCGCGTCTATACCGACCCGGCGCTCGCCAGCGCGGGCGTCGCCGTGCCCAATGCGGACACCGGTTCGATCATCGTGGTGATCGCCACCGATGCGCCGCTGTTGCCGCACCAGCTCAAGCGCATCGCCAAGCGCGCCGGCATGGGCCTGGCGCGGATGGGCAGCTACGCCGGCAACGGTTCGGGCGACCTCTTCGTCGCGTTCTCCACCGCGAATACCGAAGCCTCCGCCGGCGCGCCGCTCAACCAGGCGCAGTTCGTCGGCAACGACCACCTCGACGCGCTGTTCGAAGCGACCGTGCAGGCCACCGAGGAAGCCATCGTCAACGCCATGGTCGCCGCCCGCGACATGACCGGCGAAGGCGGGCACTACGCCAAGGCCTTGCCGCACGGCGAGCTGATACGCCTGCTCAAGCGTTACGGCCGCTACCAGCCGCGGCGATGACCCGCACACGCACCATCCTCCATACGGAACCACGACACGACATGATCCGGATTCCCACGCTGCTCACTTCCGCACTGGCCATGGCACTGGCCGCCGGACCCTCGATGGCTTCGGCCGCCACCAGGTCGGACGTCGTCGTCCTCCGTGCCGGCAAGCTGGTCGACGTCGACCACGGCAAGGTGCTCTCCGACCAGGCGATCCGCATCGAAGGCGAGCGCATCACCCGCGTCGAGCCGTACGCCAACGCAAACGTTGGCGACGCGAAGGTGCTCGACTGGTCGCGCTACACCGTGCTGCCCGGCCTGATGGACCTGCACACGCACATCGCCGACGAGGGTCAGGAAGCCGATCCGGGTGCGCCACTGAAAAGCACGCCGGTGCGCGACGCGTTCATCGGCGCGAAGAACGCGCGCGATACCGTGCGTGCCGGCTTCACCACGGTGCGCGACGTCGGCGTATACCGGGGGCTTGCCGACGTAGCTCTGCGCGATGCGATCAACGCCGGGTCCATCCCGGGGCCGCGCATGTTCGTGGCGGGTGCGTACATCACCATCACCGGCGGCGGGGGCGAGATCACCGGCCTGCCCAAGGGCACGGTGGTGCCAAACGAGTTCCGCCTGGGTGTCGCCGATTCGGAGCAGGAAGTTCGGCAGAAGGTCAACTATCTGTTCGACCACGGCGCCGACTTCATCAAGGTGATCGCCACTGGCGCCGTGCTGACCGACGGCACCGAGCCGGGCGAATCCGAATACACCGAAGCGCAGATCCGCGCCGCGGTGGAGGAAGCGGCCAGGCGCGGCAGTTTCGTCGCCGCCCACGCGCACGGTGCCGAAGGCATCAAGCGCGCGGTGCGCGCAGGCGTGCGCTCGATCGAGCACGGGTCCTATCTCGACGACGAAGGCATCAAGCTGATGAAGCAGCACGGCACCTGGCTGGTGGCCGACATCTACAACGGCGACTACATCGACACCGTCGGCCGGCAGGAAGGCTGGTCGGCGGAAAAGCTGCGCAAGAACCTGGAGACCACCGACGTCCAGCGACAGGGCTTCCGCAAGGCGGTCAAGGCGGGCGTCAACATCGGATTTGGCACCGACAGCGGCGTGTATCCGCACGGCGACAACGCGCGCCAGTTCGCCTACATGGTGCGCTACGGCCTGACGCCGATGCAGGCGATCCAGTCGGCGACGATCAACGCCGCGCGCTCGCTGGGCCACGAAGCTGAACTCGGGAGCATCGCCGCCGGCAAGGCCGCCGACCTGATCGCGGTGGAGGGCGATCCGCTGGCCGACATCGAGGTGCTGCGCCGGGTCCAGGCGGTCATCAAGAGCGGGACGCTGGTATGCGCCGCCGGCCCGATGAGCTGCCATGATGGCGGCCTCTGACCGTGGCGTGCGCCATTCACGGGGTTGGGGCCACGGGAGAGCAGTTGATGCAATCGGTTAGCGACAAGCAGGAGCGCAAGCTCGGGTTCTGGATGTGCACCGCGCTGGTGGTGGGCAACACCATCGGCATCGGCATCTTCCTGCTGCCGGCCTCGCTGGCACCGTTCGGATTCAACGCCCTGATCGGCTGGGTCATCACCGTGGTGGGCTGCATGGCGATGGCGCGGGTGTTCGCGCGGCTGGCGCGCGAGATGGCCAATGCCGATGGCCCCTACGGCTACATCCGCAGCACGCTCGGCGACATCCCGGCCTTCATCGCGATCTGGTGCTACTGGGTCTCGTTGTGGATCACCAACGCGGCGATCGCCACCGGCGTGGTCGGCTATGTCGATGCGGTGTTTCCTGCGCTCGCCGGCATCCGGCCCGCGTTGCTCGCGCTCGCGCTGGTGTGGCTGTTCGTGATCATCAACCTGTTCGGCGTGCGCACGGGCGGGCGGGTCCAGATCGTGACCACGGCGCTCAAGCTGCTGCCGATGCTGATGGTCGCCGGCCTGGGCGCGTGGCTGCTGATCAGCGAGCCGGCGGCCTATACCCGGCACCTGCCAACGACGCCAGTGAGCCTGAACCAGCTGATGGCCGCATCGACGATCGCCTTGTTCGCCATGCTCGGGCTGGAGTCGGCCACCGTGCCGGCGGGCCGCGTGGAGAACCCCGGCCGCACCATTCCGCGCGCCACCATCGTCGGCGCGCTGCTGACGGCGGTCATCTACATCATCGTGTCCACCGTGCCGCTGTTGCTGATCCCGCAGGCGGAGCTGGGCCGCTCGAATGCGCCCTTCGCGGCGCTGCTCGACCAGTACCTGGGCCAGGGCAATGGCCGCTGGCTCGCCCTGTTCGTGGTGATCAGCGGGTTGGGTGCGTTGAACGGCTGGACCCTGCTGGTCGGCGAGCTGACCCGCACCATGGCCGTCAATGGCGTGCTGCCCGCGGTCCTGACCCGCAACAACCGCCACGGAGCGCCGGCGGTGCCGCTGCTGGTTACCGGGATGCTGGCCAGCGTGATGGTGCTGATGAGCTACAGCCGGACGCTGGTGGAAGGCTTCACCCTGCTGACCACCGTGGTGACGGCCGCCAACCTGCCGCTGTACCTGTTCTGCGCGCTCGCCCTGATGGTGATGTGGCGTCGCCGCCAGAAACCCGCCAACAGCGACCTGCTGGTCCTCGCCATCCCCGGCGCCGCGTATGTGATCTTCGCCTTCATCGGCATGGGCCGCGAGCCCTTCGTGTACGCGCTCGCGCTGGCCGCGGCCGGCCTGCCGGTGTACGTGCTGATGCGCCGCGCCGTGCGCGGCACGCCGCTGGCGTCACCGTCCGGGCCTTGATCCGCCGCCTGCAACCCGCCTGACCCTCTTCGACTTATTCCGATGGCCATGCTGCAACTCAAACGCACGCCTTTCCACGAGCGCACCTCGCGCCTGTGCCTGCCGCAGAACTGGCGGCGCTGGGCCGGGCACATCGTCGCCGGTTCCTACGACCTGCACCTGGACCGCGAGTACTGGGCGATCCGCGATGCCGTCGCGATGATCGATGTCTCGCCGCTGATGAAGTACCTGATCGAGGGCCCCGACGCGGCGCGCCTGCTGCACAAGCTGACGCCGCGCGACGTGCACAAGATGGCCGTCGGCCAGGTCGGTTACACCGGCTGGTGCGACGAGGACGGCAAGATGCTCGACGACGGCACGGTGTCGCGCCTGGGCGAGAACCTGTTCCGCCTGACCTCCGCCGAGCCGTCGCTGCGCTGGCTGTCGATGAACGCGGTCGGCATGGACGTGACGATCACCGAGGTCACCGAGCAGGTCGCCGCGCTGAGCCTGCAGGGGCCGAAGTCGCGCACCGTCCTCAACAAGGTCTGCGGCAAGTCGCTCGACAAGCTCAAGTACTTCCGCGTCATGCCCAACACGCTCGCGGGCAAGCCGGTGACGATCTCGCGCACCGGTTACACCGGCGACCTCGGCTACGAGATCTGGATCGACGTTGCCGACGCGCTGCATGTGTGGGACGCGCTGATGGCGGCGGGCCACGATTACGGCATCGTCCCGTGCGGCATCCTGGCGATGGACATGGCGCGCGTCGAAGCCGGTCTGTTTATGATCGACGTCGATTACACCGCGGCCAACCACGCCTGGATCGAGGGGCAGAAATCCACGCCGTTGGAGATGGGCCTGGACTGGGCGGTGCAGCTGGACAAGCCCGGCTACTTCGTCGGCCGCCGCGCGCTGGAGCGCGAGAAGCAGGCAGGCTCGGCGTGGAAGCTGATGGGCTTCGAGGTCGACTGGGAAGCGATGGAGAAACTGTTCGCCGCCGTCGGCCTGCCGCCACAGATTCCCGGCATGGCGGTGCGTGGCAGCCTGCCGATGTGGCAGGGCGATAAGCAGGTCGGCTACGCCTCCACCAGCACCTGGTCGCCGGTGCTGAAGAAATACATCGCGCTGGTGCACCTGCAACGTCCGTACTACGAACCTGGCACTGTGCTGAGCATGGAAGTGACGGTCGAGCACAAGCGCCTGCACGCGCAGGGCAAGGTCGTGAAGCTGCCGTTCTACGAGCCGGAATGGAAGAAGAAGTAGGCCGCTGCGCGAGCTGAAGGCAACGGCTTCGTCGTCCCGGCGAACGCCGGGATCCAGCCTTTGACTTCACCCTTGTTGAACACGAGCAAATACCAAAGCTGGATCCCGGCATTCGCCGGGATGACGACAAAAGCGAAATCAAGACAACCATGACCAACAACCAATACGACGCCATCGTCATCGGCGCCGGCCACAACGGCCTGATCGCCGGCGCCTACCTGGCGCGCGCGGGCAAGAAGGTGGCCGTGCTCGAACGCCGCGAGGTGGTCGGCGGCGCGGCCGTGACCGCCGAGCCGTTCCCCGGCTACCGCTTCAGCCAGTTCTCCTACGTGGTCAGCCTGCTGCGGCCGGAGATCATCCGCGACCTCGAGCTGCCCCGGCACGGCCTGAAGATCCTGCCATTGCCGAGCACGGTCACGCCGATGGACAACGGCGACTATCTCGCCGCGTGGGACGACCACGACCTGACGCGCCAGGAGCTGTACCGGCATTCGCCGCGCGACGCCGAGGCCTCCGACGAGTACGGCCGCGTCATGGCGCGCGCCGCCAAGGCGATCAAGCCGATCATCGGCCTGGTACCGCCGGATCCTTCGTCGCTGAGCCTGCGCGACATGAAGGGCCTGCTCAAGCTTGGCCAGTACGGCAAGAGCCTGAGCGAGAAGGAGCTCTACCAGATCGCCAAGCTGCTGACGCAGTCGGCGGCCGACCTGCTCAACGACTGGTTCGAGTTCGATCCGCTCAAAGGCACCAAGTCGGCCAGCGGCATCATCGGCACCTTCCTCGGCCCGAATTCGCCCGGCACCGCCTACGTGCTGCTGCACCACTACATGGGCGAGATCGACGGCGCGTTCCGTGCGTGGGGTTTCTGCAAGAACGGCAACGGCGGCGTGACCCAGGCGATCGCCAGCTCGGCGCGCGCGCTGGGCGTGGACATCCGCACCAATGCGTCGGTGCAGCAGGTGATCGTCAAGGGCGGCCGCGCGGCCGGCGTCGCGCTCGCCAATGGCGACGAGCTGCAGGCCAAGGTGGTGATCTCCGCCGCCGACCCCAAGCGCAGCTTCCTGCAGTTCGTCGAGAAACAGCATCTTCCCGACGAGTTCGTCCAGCAGATCAAGAACTTCCGCGTGCGCGGTTCATCGGGCAAGGTCAACCTCGCGCTGAGCGAACTGCCCGACTTCACCTGCCTGCCGGGCGAAGGCCCACTGCACCGTGGTGCGATTTCGGTCAGCCCGAGCATGGAATACATCGAGCGCGCCTACGATGAGGCCAAGTATGGGCAGTTCGCGAAGAATCCCTATATCGACATGATCATCCCCTCGATGATCGACCGCGACATGGCGCCGCCGGGCCAGCACGTGATGTCCTGCTTCGTGCAGTACGCGCCCTACGACATCGAGGGCGGCTGGGACGACGCCAAGCGCGATGCGTTTGGTGAAACCGTGATCTCCACGATCGAGCGTTACGCGCCGAACATCCGTCGCGCCATCGTCGGCAAGCAGGTCATCACGCCGAAGG
The DNA here is from genome assembly GCA_031457065.1 of Agrilutibacter niabensis. Lineage (GTDB taxonomy): Bacteria > Pseudomonadota > Gammaproteobacteria > Xanthomonadales > Xanthomonadaceae > Agrilutibacter > Agrilutibacter niabensis_A. The sequence goes on along the minus strand of JAVDVW010000002.1, from coordinate 567,529 downwards.
ACATCGAGGACATCGCCGGCATCACCGGCGGCAACATCTTCCACGGCGAACTGTTGCTGCACCAATTGTTCTTCCTGCGCCCCGCGCCGCAATGGGCCGATTTCCGCACGCCACTGCCGGGTTACTACTTCGGCGCGTCCGGCGCGCATCCGGGCGGTGGCGTGATGGGGGCGGCCGGCAAGATGGCCGCGCAGGAAGTCCTGAAGGATTGGAAGTGAGTACCAGGATGCGGCCGGCTCCCCACTTGGTCATCCCGGCGAACGCCGGGATCCAGCCTTTGGGTTCCGTTCCTTCTCCCAACTCGCGCCAAAGGCAAGAGCTGGATCCCGGCAGCTTTGTTGCTGAAAGCCGCCGGGACGACGATCAAATGCAGAAGCCCACAAATCCATGAGCAAATCCAATTACGACGTCATCGTCGTCGGCGCCGGCCACAACGGTCTGGTGGCTGCGACGTACCTGGCCAAGGCTGGCAAGAAGGTGCTGGTGCTGGAACGGCGCGAACACGCCGGTGGCCAGCTGGCTTCGCGTGCCTTCGATGACGGTTCCCGTTTCGACCCACTGCACGCCGGCGGCCAGCTGCGTCCGGATATCGTCCGCGAACTGGGCCTGGCCCGGCACGGCCTTGCCGCCGCCGCTCCCGCGCCGGCCTATGTCTCGCTGCTGGCGGATGGCCGTCGCCTGCAACTGTCGACGGCGCCCGGCGATGCCCGGACACTGGAGTCGATCCGGCAGTTTTCCGCGGCCGACGCTGCGCGCTGGCCCGAGTTCGTGGCGTTCATGGACAAGGCGGCCGCATTTCTCGATGCCGCCTACCGCACGCCGATGCCACGCCTGCCGCATGTCGGCCTGGCCGAGGGCTGGCCCCTGGCGAAGCTGGCGTGGACGCTGCGCCGCCTCGGCGGGCGCGACATGTTCCGGGTGATCCGGTCGATGTCGATGTCGGCGCTGGAGTTCACCGAGGAATGGTTCGAGTCCGAGGAACTCAAGGCCGCCATCGCCGCGGTGGCCATCCACGGGCACACGCTCGGCTCGATGTCGGCGGGCACCGGCTACACGCTGATGCACAACTGGCTCAATCGCGGCGGCCTCGCCCATCGGCCGGTCGCCGGCGGCAGCGTGCACCTTGCCGAAGCGCTGGTCGCTGCCTTCATCGCCCACGGCGGCGAACTGCGCACGTCGGCCGGCGTGCAACGCATCCTCGTCGACCGGCAACGCGTGGGCGGGGTGCGGCTGGACAGCGGCGAGGAGATCGCGGCATCCACGGTCATGTCCGCGGTCGACCCGCGCCACACCCTGCTCGGCCTGGTCGGGGCGCCGGAGCTGCCCCCGGAGTTCGTGTGGGAGACGCAGTCGATCAAGATGCGTGGCGCCGTCGCCAAGGTGCACCTGCAGACCGATGGCTCGCATGGCGTGCCCGCGGGCACGCTCGCGATCGCGCCGACGCTGAAGTACCTGGAGCGCGCGTTCGATGCCGCCAAATACGGCGAGATTGCCGCGCAGCCGTATCTCGAAGTCACCACGGCCGGCGATGTCGTGTCGATTCATTTCCAGTCCGCGCCGTACAAGCTGCGTCACGCGGACTGGGCGCATGCCCGCGGCAATCTCGAGCAGCTCGCGTTCGACACGCTGGCCCCGCACTTCCCGGCGCTGAAGGCATCCGTGCGGCACTCGCGCGTGATCACGCCGGCGGACCTGGAGCGCGACCTTGGCCTGACCGAAGGCGACCTCAACCATGGCCAGCTGATCCTCGACCAGATGTTCTTCATGCGCCCGCTGCCGGGATGGTCGAATCACGCCACGCCGATCCACGGCCTGTACCTGTGCGGTTCCGGTGTGCACGGTGGCGGCGGCATCAGCGGCGCGGCGGGACGCAATGCCGTGCAGATGGTGCTGAAGGCGAAGCCCTGACGGACTGACTTCAGGGCACGCGAAAGCTTGCGTGGCTTCGCGGAAGCCATCGCGGCAACGCGTGGTCCTTCAATAGGACAACGACGCGATCGCCGTTGCGCGGCCACGGTCTGCATCAGGTCGTGGCAACGTCGCAAAGCATGCGGATCGCTGGCCGTGCCCGTGCACGCGCTGCGTTGACGCATGTATGAGGACCCACGCCACCGTCGATGCAACGTTGCGCAGGATGCGAGCGGGCAGCGCCCCGCTCGAAGGCGTCGTGCGGCATCGTTCGGGCCTGATCTGCTTCGTGGCCGTGCTCGTGTTCGTTGCGATCTGCGTGCTGGCGCAGGTGTTGCGTCCGGACCTCGACTGGCGCAAGGACCCGCTCAGTCATTACCTGACGGGTCACTACGGTGGCTGGGTGCGGGGCGCCTATTACCAGCTGAGCATGGCGCTGATGCTGCTCGGGGTCGGCCTGTACGCGGCACTCAGGCCGCACGCGCGCCGCCTCGCGCCGCTGCTGCTGCTGGTGGTGGCCGGCATCGCGCTGTGGTTCACCGCGATTTCCGAAACCGACCTGCCATTCCTGGACCGCGACCAGGAAAGCGATCTGCACCAGGTGGCGGCGCTGATCACGTTCGTGAGCGTGACCACCGCCATGATGTTGCAGTCATGGCGCTTCTATTACGACGCCACGTGGCGGCCGCATTTCGGGCGGGCGTTTCCCCTGGCCGTGGTCGCCTTCATCGCGCTGGTGATCTACGCGAACTGGCACGGCGCGCCCGTGGGGCTCCGGCAGAAGACCGTGATCGCATTGATCCTGCTGTGGCTCGGCCACGCGGCCTGGTGGCTGCGCTGCAAGCAACTGGCGCGCCTGCCCGCGGCCATGCCTCCGGCGGAGTGAGGGCCTCGGCGGAGTGAGGGGCCGGACCAGGCCACTTCGGCCACTTCGGTCAGCCGGCCAGCAGGTCCGCGTGCAGCAGCCGGTGGAACAGGTGTTCGCCGGCTTCGCGCCGGACCGACAGGCGGCCTGCGCTGTAGGCGCGTGAATGCAGCCCGCGTTGCACCGACTTGCAGATCGCCATGTCCTCGTCCTGGATCTGTTGGCCAACGTCGACGCTGGCGCGGTTGCGCGCATACGCGGCTTCGGACACGTCGGCGAACCAGAAGTCGAAGATCACCTCGGTCTTGTCGACTCCCAGTGGTAGCACCAGGTTGGTGTCCATCATCCCCTGGTACCAGTTGATCATGAAGTTCGGATGCAGCCAGTAGTACAGGGCTCGGTCGCCCTGGCGCACCGCTGCGTAGTCCTCCTGCGCCTTGGCGGTGGTCAGCGGACTGGACTGCAGGCAGAAGCGGCCACCGTTCTCGATCGTGTAGTTCTTGTAGTCGAGCACGCTGTCCAGCCCCTTGTGCAGGTGCGGCACGTGGTAACCGCCGTCGAGGTAGTTGTCGACGAAGACTTTCCAGTTGCAGTCGAACAGGTAGTGCCGGCGCTCGAACCAGTACAGGCCCGACAACTGCAGCGGCCGGATCCGGTCGATCAGGTCCGTGCCCAGGAAGTCCGCCAGGCTCGGGCCTTCGCGGTCCAGGCGCACGAACACCCAGTTTTCCCACACGTCGGTCGCCACCGGCACGAGGCCATGTTCGCTGCGGTCGAAGTGGCATTCGCTGTTGAAGCTCGGCGTGCCCTTGAGCGCGCCTTCCAGCGTGTAGGTCCAGCCGTGGTAGGGGCAGCGCAGGTTCTGCGCGCAGCCGGAGGCTTCGGTCATCACCGCGGCCGCATGGTGGCGGCACACGTTGAAGAAGCCGCGCAACACGCCGTCGCTGCCGCGCACCACCACGATCGGTTCGCCCGCGATCTCGCAGGTGACGTACTGGCCGGGCTCGCGCAACTGGTCGACCCTGGCGGCGAGCTGCCACGAGCGCGAGAACGTGGTCCGGCGCTCCAGCGCCGCGATGCGCTCATCGACGTACCAGGAGGCGGGAATGGTCGACGCCTCCTCCAGCGGCAGATCCGGGTCGTACTGGTCCAGCAGTTCGACTGCAATCGATCGCATCCGGTCGCTTCCCCGTCTATGGGTGCCCGCGCGGCACCGAGTCGCCATCGTTTGCCGCCACGGCGCGGGTGTCAACGGTGCAGCCGCGATGCCGCTACGCCCGTGGCTCCAACGCCATCGCGCTGGCATCGAGGTGCTGGCGGAAGCCGTCCCAATGCCGGTCGGGTTGAAGCCACAAGGTCATGGCATCACGGGATTCCACGTGGCGCGCAGCGATCCGCCAGCGGTCGCTGCCGAGGTGCGGTAGATCCGCGACCGACAAAGTCTGAACCGCAAAGCGATCGAACAGCCGGCGCATGTCCGGGTGAATAGCCAGCCGGCAGCCCGCGGATCACGTCGCGGCGGCGCTAGACGGCGCGGAGGCGCTGCAGCAAGGGGGTTGGCGCGCCCGGAGGGATTCGAACCCCCGACCAATGGCTTCGGAAGCCACTACTCTATCCGGCTGAGCTACGGGCGCGTTATTTCAGGCAACCGCGCGATGGCGACCATCGCGGGACGGGCATTCTAGCAGCGCCAGCGCGTGCGCGGCCGCGATTTCCTCAAACGGCCCGGCGCACGGCGTCGGGCGGCGCGGCGCGGCGCAGCCACGCGGAGAACTCATCCAGCGCCATGGCCTTGGCAAACAGGTGCCCCTGCACCACGTCGCAGTGGCGCTGGCGCAGGGCCTCGAGGGTGGCCTCGTCTTCCACGCCCTCGGCGACCACCGACAGATTGAAGCGGTGGGCGAGGTCGATGATCAGCGAGGCGATGTCGGCACAGGCCGGATCGGTGAGCAGGCCGGCGACGAAGGACTTGTCGATCTTGAGTTCGTCGGCCGGGATGTCCTTGAAGTAGGCCAGGCAGGAATAGCCGGTGCCGAAGTCGTCGATCGAGATCTTCACGCCGAGGTCGCGGATGCGCGACAGGATCTTGAAGCTGTGGCGCGGATCCATCACCAGCGAGCGCTCGGTGATCTCCAGCACCAGTTGCGTGTCGGGGGCGCTCCACAGCTTCAGGGCGTTTTCGACGAGGTCGGGAAGGTCCTCCTGGCCCACCAGTTCGGCCGGCACGTTGACGGCGACATTGAGGCGGCCGTGCGTGTGTTCCCATTCGCTGGCGTGGCGCAACGCGGTGTTGAGCGCCCAGATGGTCATGCCCTTGATCTGGCCGGTCTGTTCCGCGATGGGAATGAACTGTTCGGGCGACACCAGCCCGCGCGCGCGATGCTGCCAGCGCATCAGGGCCTCGGCGCCGACCGGTTGCAGGTCCGACAGGCGCAGCTTGGGCTGGTAGGTGAGGTAGGTCTCGCCGCGCTGCACCGCGCCGTCGAGTTCGATTTCGAGGTCCCAGAATTCGGAGAAGCCGCGGTCGTCCTCGCACTCCGGCGGAAACAGCCAGCGTTGCCCGGTGTTACGCGCGACCTCCAGGCTCTTTTCGGCCTGGCGCAGCAGAAACTCGGCTTGGCTGGCGTGCATCGGGCACACCGCCGCGCCGACCGTTGCGGTCATGCGCACCTTGCTCTTGCCGCCATCGAAGGGCACTTCGAACAGGCGGAACAGCTTCTGCACCGCCAGTTCGGCGTGCCCCGCGTTCATCACGCCCGGCAGGATCAGGGCAAAGCGGTTGTCGCCGATGCGGGCCGCGTAGTCCTGCGGGCGGATGACCTCACGCAACTGCTGGGCGACGTGCCGGAGCGCACGGTCGCCGAACTCGTAGCCGTGCGCCGCATTGAGGCGAGCGAAGCCATCGATGTCGGCGACGATCAGCGCGAGGTTGGTCCTGCGTTCGTTGGCGTAGCCGATATGCCGACGCAGCAGCGCGAGGAAGCTGCGGCGGTTGTGCAGTCCGGTGAGCTCGTCCTCGATCGTGGCCATGGCGGCGTGTCAGTGCAGGAACAGTTCCACCGGATCGATGCCGTAAGCACCGGTCGGCAGGCCGCCCTTCACACTCAACGGCTGGCCGGCATCGTCCTGTTCCACTTCGCCCAGGTCGAGTACGCGGAACTGTTTCAGCGGCGCCTTGTTGGCATCGAGCAGCAGCATCACGCGCGGACGCAGGCGCTTGAGGCTGTGCACGTCGGTGACCACGGCGACCTGCCCGTTCGACAGCTCCACCAGCGAGCCGGTGGGATAGATGCCGCAGTTCTGGATGAACTGTTCGACAAGCTCGGCCTGGAACAGCGTGCCGCGCTGCTGGTAGAGCTCGGTCACCGCCTGGTGCGGCGAGCGGCTGGAGGCATAGGGACGCACGCAGGTCATCGCGTCGTAGCTGTCGACGATGCCCATGATGCGGCCGAAGATCGGGATATCGCTGCCCTGCAGCCGCCATGGATAGCCGCTGCCGTCGTGGCGTTCGTGGTGGGTGGCGACGATCTCGCGGATCTTCGGCGACAGCCCCGGCGTGGAATCGACGATCTCCAGGCCATGCTGCACGTGCTGGTGCACGAGTTCGATCTCGTCCGGGCCCAGCGGCGTGCGCTTGTTCAACAGCGCCTCGGGCAAGCGCGTCTTGCCGACGTCGCACAGCAGGCCGCCGAGCGCGAGCAGCTGCAGTTCCGCGCGTTCCAGTCCGAGGTGGCGACCGAAGCTCGCCGCCCAGATCGCGCAACCCATGGCGTGCTGGTAGGCGTAGTTGTCGCGCCGTTTCATCTCCTTGAGCCAGACGAACGCGGTGGGATTGCGCAGGATGGAATCGATCATCGCGTCGACGCCGTCCTTCAGGCGTTCGAGGTCGAGGCGCTTGCCGCTGTGCAGGTCGGTCATCACCTCGTCGATGGAGGCTTCCAGCGAGGCGTGCACCGCTTCGGCCTGGCGCAGCTCCTGCTGGACCTCGACCTGCGGCGTCCATTGCGTCTTGCGCAACGCCTCGACTTCCGCGGCGGCGCGGCGCTGGCGTACCTCCGCGGGGTCTTCGAAGGCGAGGTAGCGCGGGTCCGGCGATGCACCGAGCATCACGTCGACCCAGACGTGGTTGCAGATGCGTTGCAGCATCGCGACCTCGTCCTCGGACGAGATCTTGAGCCCCTGCATGAGGAACGCGGTCTCGATCCACGGCCGATCGAGCCGGCTGACGTACATCCCCAGTGTCAGTCCGTGGACAGTGATGCGCACTTCCCTGGATTTGATATCCATCAGATCCCCCCAACCCCGGGCTAGCCTACCCTTGGTTGCGGTGCGGAACAAAGGACAGGGGGGCCGCCGGTCTGGAATCCGCTGGCGATCGGCGACAATGCCCGCGTGGCCGGGCCGTCCCGGCGCTGTTCTGACGTCCTGACGAGTGGGGAACGATGGGTTACGAGCGTGACTACGCCCCGATACCGCCGCCGGTGCCGCGCTGGCGCGAGCGGTTGCAGCAATACTGGTTGCTGGTGCGCGGCGATCGTCCGATCGGTTGGCTGCTGCTGCTGTGGCCGACCTGGTGGGGCCTGTGGCTGGCGGCGAAGGGCGTGCCGCCATGGTGGACGCTGGTGGTCTTCAGCCTCGGCGTATGGCTGACGCGCGCGGCCGGCTGCGTCATCAACGACTACGCCGACCGTTGGCTCGATCCGCACGTCGAACGCACCATGCAGCGGCCGCTCGCCACGGGCGCGGTCGGTGGACGCGAGGCGCTGGCGGTGTTTGCGGTGCTGATGCTGGTGGCGTTCGCCCTGGTGCTGACGATGAACCGCCTGACGATCTACCTGAGCCTCGTCGGCGTGGTCCTCGCAGCGAGCTATCCGTACCTCAAGCGCTATACCTACCTGCCGCAGGTGTACCTGGGCATGGCCTTCGGCTGGGGCATCCCGATGGCGTTCGCCGCGATCCAGGGCGAAGTGCCGGCGGTCGCGTGGCTGCTCTACATCGCCAACATCCTGTGGGCCACCGCATACGACACCTGGTACGCGATGGTCGATCGCGACGACGATCTGCGCATGGGCGCCAAGTCGACGGCGATCCTGTTCGGCGAGATGGACCTGGTCGCGCAGGGCATCCTGTATGCGCTGTTCGCCTACGCCCTGTTCCTGGTCGGCCGCCGTGCGGAGTTGGGGATGTATTACTGGAGCGCGTTGGGCGTCGCCGCCGTGCTGGTCGCCTGCGAATTCTGGATGGCGCGGGCACGGGATCGCGACGGTTGCTTCCGCGCGTTCCTGCACAACCAATGGGTGGGGATGGTGGTATTCGCCGGCATCGCGCTCGACCTGGGCTTGCGCGCCGCGCGTTGATGTCGCTTAGACTCGCCGGGTCCGATGGGGATCGGGCCATTCATTGATGACCAGGGGAGTGGTGCATGAAGTCATGGGGCAAGTGGTTTTTCATTTTCGGTGCCGGTTCGTTCCTGCTGAACCTGTTCGGTCTCGAGTTCATGCTCTTGAGCTGGATCGACAACTGGGGCCCGGGCGTGGGTATCGGCATCCGCGTGGGCCTGATGGTGGTCGGCGCCGCGATGTGGCTGGTGGGCCGCAAGCAGGACGCGGCGCAACCCGCGACCTGAGTTCTTCTGGCAAGACAAGACAACGGCCCGCACGCGGGCCGTTGTCTTTTGTGGTGACAATGCAACGACAAGCGCAAGGGAACCGACGATGAAAGTAGCAGCGGGCGAACGCTGGATGGCGCGGACGGCGCTGCGTTGCGCGGCCTTCGCCGAGCGCTGGTTCCCGGATGCCTGGGTATTCGCCGTGCTCGGCGTGCTGATCGTCGCGGCGGCGTCCATCGCCTGCGGCGCGACGCCGCAAGCCACCGCGCAAGGCTTCGGCAAGGGCTACTGGAGCCTGATTCCCTTCACCATGCAGATGGTGTTCGTGGTGATCGGTGGCTATGTCGTAGCGACCGCTCCCGTGGTCGCGCGCCTGATCGAACGCCTGGCGCGCTGGCCGCGCAGCGGGCGCGGCGCGGTCGCCTTCGTCGCCGCGGTGAGCATGCTGAGTTCGCTGTTGAGCTGGGGCTTCTCGATGGTGTTCGCCGGATTGCTGGCACGCGCGCTGGCGCGGCGCGAGGACCTGCGCATGGATTACCGCGCGGCCGGCGCCGCGGCCTATCTCGGCCTGGGCGCCGTGTGGGCGATGGGACTGAGCTCCTCCGCCGCGCAGCTGCAGGCGAACCCGGCGAGCATGCCGCCGGGCCTGCTCGAGATCACCGGCGTATTGCCGTTCGCACAGACGATCTTCCTGTGGCAGTCGCTCGCACTCACCGCGGTCCTGATCGCCGTGTCGGTGCTGGTCGCCTACTGGACCGCGCCGGGCGAGGCGTCGGCGCGTGGCGCGCCGGAAACGACGGCGTGGGATGGCGCGGCGGCCACGGCCTCCGCGGTGGCGAAGCGCCCCGGCGAATGGCTGGAGCACAGTCCGTTGCTGACTATTGCGCTGTCGCTGCTCGCGTTCGGCTGGCTTTCCTCGGAATTCACCGGCAAACCGCTCGCGCGCGCGATCGCCGACCTCAACACCTACAACCTGCTCTTCCTGTCGCTCGGCCTGCTGCTGCACTGGCGGCCGCGCAGCTTCCTCGACGCCGTGGCGAAGGCCGTGCCCAGCACTACCGGCGTGCTGCTGCAGTTTCCGCTCTACGGCGGCATCGCGCTGCTGTTGACCGATGTCGCCGGCGCCAACGGCGCCACGCTGGCGCAGAGCCTGTCGGCGCTGTTCGTGCAGGTCGCCTCGCGCGACAGCTTCGCGCTGGTGATGGGCGCGTATTCGGCGGTGCTGGGCTTCTTCGTGCCGTCGGGTGGCGGCAAGTGGATCATCGAGGCGCCGTACGTGATGCAGGCCGCCAACGAACTGCAGATGCACCTGGGCTGGGCGGTGCAGGTCTACAACGCCGCGGAGGCATTGCCGAACCTGGTCAATCCGTTCTGGATGCTGCCGCTGCTCGGCGTGCTCGGACTGAAGGCGCGCGACATCGTCGGTTTCACCTTCGTGCAGCTGCTGGTGCATGTGCCCCTGGTGCTGGGGTTGCTGTGGCTGCTGGGGACGACGCTGGAGTATGTGCCGCCGGTGATGCCGTAAAGCGGCGGGCTATTCGGTGCCGCAAGCCGCCCGCGCAGCAGGTTCTGACAGCGTCGGCCAGTGGCTGCTGCAGGCCGCGGGCGCGACTCCAGCGGCATGGCGGCGTCAGGGCTCCCGCGGGCCGGCGGGCGCTACCCACGCGGCGGCGATGATGCCGACCTCGTACAGGATGCACATCGGGATCGCGAGCATCAGCTGGGAGACCACGTCTGGCGGCGTGATGATCGCGGCGACGACGAAGACGCCGACGACGGCATAGCCGCGCGATTCCTTGAGCTGCCGCGGCGTGACCCAGCCGAGCAGCGCCAGGATCACCAACGCCACCGGCACCTCGAAGCTCGCGCCGAACGCGAGGAAGATCACCAGTACGAAATCCAGGTAGGCCTGGATGTCGGTCATCATCGCCACGCCCTCGGGCGTGACGCGGGTGAGGAAGGCGAACACGGCCGGCAACACCAGGAAATACGCAAACGCGCAGCCCGCGTAGAACAGTGATACCGCCGACACCAGCAACGGCAGCGCCAGCTTTTTCTCGCGTTGGTACAGGCCCGGCGCGACGAAGGCCCAAGCCTGGTACAGCAGCCACGGCACCGACACGAACAGCGCGGCGAAGAACGCCAGCTTCACCGGCGCGAAGAAAGGCGACACGACGCCGGTGGCGATCAGCTGTCCGCCGGCCGGCAGTTTTGCCAATAGCGGTTTCGCCAGCCACGCATAGAGCCTGTTGGCGAACGGCAGCAATGCGACGAACACGATGACCAGGCCCAGCACCGCGCGCAGCAGGCGCGCGCGCAGTTCGATCAGGTGATCGATCAGGCGGCTTTCGCCCTGCGGGGGTGCGGCATCAGCGTCGTTCATCGTGTCCGGACCCGGCCGCGTCGGCGTCAGGCGCCATGCCGGCGGCGGTGTCGCGTCCGGGCAGCGTCGGCGTGGTGGGTTCCGGTGCGCCGATGGCGTGCTGCGATGCCTCGGCACCGTCGCTGGCATCGGGGGGCGTGCCGGGGCGCAGGACGTTGTGGACCTCGGCCTGCGCATCTTCGATCTGGCGCTGCAGCGCCAAGCCACCCTGTGCCAGTGAAGCCCCCGCTTCCATCAGGTCGGCCTGGGCCTGCTTCAGGCTGCGCTTGAGTTCCTCGTCGGCGAGTTCGTTCTCGAGCTCGGCCTTTACCGAATACCACTGCGCGCGCGCGCGCCGCACCCACAGGCCGGCAAAACGCGCGGCCTTGGGCAGGCGTTCGGGGCCCAGCACGAGCAGGGCCACGACCGCGATCAGGAGGATCTCGCCGAATCCGACATCGAACATGCGTCAACCCGCCCTTGCGGCGGGCCCGTGCGCGTCAGCGCGGGGTGTGCTCGTCGTCGCGCTGCGACGTGGTGGAGCCGTTGTCGCGACGCTCGTCGGGCAGCTGCCCCGACGGCTTCTTGTCGTCGTCGTCCTGCAGGCCCTTCTTGAAGCCCTTCACGGCTTCACCGAGGTCCTTGCCGACGTTGCCCAGGCGCTTGGTGCCGAACACCAGCACCACGATCACCAGCACGATCAGCCAGTGCCAAATGCTCAAACCGCCCATTGATATTGCCCTGCGAAGTGGAGGCTAAGGATACCGCAGCGACGGGGGCGGCCGCGGTATCCCGTGATCGCCGGTCCTGGCTCAGCGACGGCCGGACGGGGTGGTGCGCGCGGGTTCAGGCGGTAGCGGTTCGCTGCGGACGCCAGCGTCGGCGGGAACGTCCTCGAACGGAGCGGGCCGGGTCTCGGCGGCGGCCGGGGCCATGGCCTGGGTCTGCGCCACCGGCGCAGGCGAAGCCGCACCGCGCGAAGCCGCGCTCGCATGCCCGCCGCGGCGATCGCGGGCCAGCGCGCTGGCTTCCTCCAGCGCGTCGCGGAAGTCGATCACCTTGTCGTCCGGCTGCTGGGGCGTACGGCCCTCGAAGACCATCCGCGGCGTGGTGCCCTGGCCGTAGGCGAGCTGGTTGGAGGCGTCGTCGATCGACAGCACCGCGCCATCGAGCGCGATGCCGGCGAACAGCCCGCGCGCGCGCGACCACGACCAGATTTCCGCCTTCAGCTGGCCGTCGGTGAGGGTGGCGGCGTTGCGGCCGACCGGCCCCGCGGCCGCCCCGGCATCCACGCCGAGGGTGACCTTGCCGTTGACGATGGAATCCAGGCCGCGCTCACCGCGGAACACCAGCACGATGTCGGAGGACTGCACGCCGGCCTGCAGGCCGATGCTGCCGCCGGTGAGTTTGACGAAGCTGGGATTGGACCAGCTGCCGTCGGGATTCTTGATCGAGACCACGCCGTGGCCGCGGCGGCCGCCGAACAAGAGGCCGACCTTGAGTGCGTCCGGCACCACGACAATCGCCCTGGCTTCGTCGAACAGCTTGTCCGGGATCGCGGATTCCGGGATGCGCTGCACTTCGCTGAGGACACGCACCGCGTCGAGGGAGCGCTGGTCCTGCTCGGGGGCGGCGGCGGCCGTGCCGGCGACGGCGAGCGAGAGGGCGAGCGACAGCGACAGCAGGGACGACTTCGACAAAGCGTGGCTCGACATGACAGCTCCGGAGGCAGGGGTTCCGGCAGCGTAAGTGCGCGGAAATGAATGGTCACGAACCGCGCCGCACTGAAACAGGGAAACGCGATGGCGCGCGCGCTTCGGATGACGCCCCTCCGCGCGACTGTCATCCTATGCCGATGACCGCGCCCACCCCCACGGCAGGCGAGACCGCAGCCGCCATCGACCGTGCCACCGCGATGGTGCTGGTGAACCTCGGCACGCCCGATGCGCCCACGCCCGGCGCCGTGCGCCGCTACCTGCGCGAATTCCTGTCCGATCGCCGCGTGGTCGACCTGCCGCGCTGGCTGTGGTGGCCGCTGCTGAACCTCGTCATCCTGCCGCTGCGCGCGACGCGCGTGGCACACAAATACGCCAGCGTGTGGCTGCGCGACGGCTCGCCGCTGGCGGTGTACACGCGCCAACTGGCCCAGGCGGTGCAGCGCGAATGCCCGCAATGGCGCGTGCTGCATGCGATGCGCTATGGCACGCCGTCGTTCACGCATGTACTGGAGCAGCTGCGCGCGGATGGCGTGCGCCGCGTGCTGGTGCTGCCGCTGTATCCGCAGTATTCGACGACGACCACCGCGTCCGTGCGCGACGTGGTCGAAACCGCACGTTTCGCGATCCGCGACAGCGGCTTCGTCGAGGCCGGCAAGGAGGCCGCCGACGCCGACGCCGATGCCGGCGTCGCCCCGATGGCCCACTTCATCGGCGACTACCACCTCGATCCGGGCTGGATCGCCGCGCTCAGTGAATCGATCCGTGACCACCGCGCCCGCCATGGCAACGCCGCGCACTTGATGTTTTCCTTCCACGGGTTGCCGCAGCGCCTGGCCGACAACGGCGATCCGTATCCGCGCCAATGCGAGGCCGGCGCGCGCGCGATCGCCGCCGCGCTGGGCTTGCGCGAGGAGTCGTGGACGTTGAGTTACCAGTCGCGTTTCGGGCGCGAGAAATGGCTGGAGCCGGCCACCGCCGCTACGCTCAAGGCCCTGGCGGAACGTGGCATCCGCAGCGTCGACGTGGTTGCGCCGGGCTTCGCGGTCGACTGCCTGGAGACACTGGAGGAAGTCGCGCAGATGCTGAAGCAGGACTTCCAGGCGTGCGGCGGCGAGCTGCGCTACATCCCCTGCCTCAACGACAGCGACGCGCACGCGCGCGTGCTCGCCGCGATCGCGCGCGATGCGCTGGCCGCAACGGCGGCGCAGCCCGCATGAGCGCGATGCGTGCATTCGCGCTGGAAACCGCCTTCGGTACGCTGGCCGGGCTGCGCGCGGGCCGCGCAGGTGCGCCGCGCGTGCTCGCCCTGCATGGCTGGCTCGACAACGCGGCCAGTTTCGTGCCGCTGTCCGCGCACCTGCCCGATATCGACCTGGTGGCGATCGACATGCCGGGCCACGGCGCGAGCGCGCACCTTCCGGCTGCGGCGGATTACCTGCTGATCGCATTCCTGCGCGCGGCGTTCGCCGCCGCCGATGCGCTGGGCTGGGAGCGTTTTTCGCTGCTCGGCCATTCGCTCGGCGGCGTGATCGCCAGCCTGATGGCGTCCGCGCAGCCACGCCGGATCGAGCGCCTGTTGACCATCGAAGCCCTGGGCGCGCTGACCGAAGCCGAGGAACGCACCACGCAGCGCCTGCGTGATGCGCTCACCGCCTACGCCGCGCTGCCGGGCAAGCAGCTGCGCGTGTTCCCCGATGTCGCCACCGCCATCCGCGCGCGCCTGCGCGCCGGCACCGGCGACCTCGGCGAGGCGGCAGCGACGCTGCTGGTCGAACGCGGCCTGCGGGCGGTCGACGGCGGTTTCGTCTGGCGCAGCGACCCGCGCCTGACCATGCCGACCGCCGTGCGCATGAGCGAGGCGCAGAGCCGCGACCTGGTCGCCCATATCGAGTGTCCGACGCGGGTGATCTACGCCGAACCCGCGCAGACCTACTTTCCGGAGGCGCTGCGGCGCGAACGCGCCGGATTGCTGCGCCATGGCGAGCTGATCGTCATGCCGGGCAGCCACCACCTGCACATGGACGATGCGCCCGGCGTGGCCGCGGCGATCGGTGATTTCTTCCACGCATCCTGAGCGCCCTCAGGCGGTCAGCAGCGCGCGCATCGCGGCCTTGGCACGACGGCCTTCGTTCTTGAAGTAATCGCGCTCGTCGCGCCACGCCGGGAAGCGTTGTTCGACCTCGCGCCAGAACGCGCGCGAATGGTCGGCGCGGATCAGATGGCACAGCTCGTGGACCAGGACGTATTCGAATGCACTCGGGCGGGCGAGCACCAGGGCGAGATCGAGCGCGACCGCGCCGTTGGGCGCCAGCGAACCCCATTGCGAGCTCATCACCTTCAGGGTGATGCGCGCGGGCGGGCGTGGCAGCGTCGGCAGCAGGGGCGGCAACCAGCGACCGATGTCCGCGCGCGCTTCGGCTTCATAGAAATCGCGCAACGCCCGGCGCAGCGAGGCGATGCGCAGGTTGGCAGGCACGGTGGCCTGCAAGCCGTCGTCGCTCATGGTCAGGCGCAAGGCGCGGCCTTCGTGCCAGGTCACCGGCAGGTCGCCGCCGCGCAGCGGGATCGAAGCCGTGGCGTGCGGTTGCAGCGCCGGTGCGGCGTTGCCGTTGTGCGCCAGCTGCGCCATCAGCCAGTCGCCGTGTTCGAGCACGAAACGCTCGCCGGCGATTTCGCTTGCGCGCAGCGGCAGGGTCAGGCGCGCCCCGCGTTCGCTCACGCTGAGCTTGATCCGGCGCGCGCGCGGATCGCGCACGCGCAGCACGGCGACGGTCTCGCCGTTGTCCAGGGTAAGGCTGAGGATTTCGCGCGCCGTCCCGCGCGCCTGCGCGCCGGGTTTGCCTGCGAGCAGGCGGAGTGGATTCATGCGGTGACGCTCGTCATGGGCCAAAGCATATCGCGATGCCGGCGCGGCGCAGCCGCGCATTCATCTGCGCGGCCTTGCGAAAAAGTGACGCGATGCACGGCGCAGGCCGGGGGCGCGATGCATGGCGGTCGCGCGAGCGTCCACCGGGCGAGCTCGCGTCCGCACTGGTTGCGCCCGTGGCGGTGTTACGCCTCGGCCTTCGACAGTTTCAGCGCCTTCTCGAGCACGGCGAACAGGCGTTTAGCCTCGCCGCTCATCAACGCGAAGCGTGCATCGAGTTCGGCGCGTAGGTCGTCGCGATCCGTGGATTCGAGCTGGTCGACGGCGCCGTCGAGCAGCTTGAACTTGCGCACGACCAGGTCTTCGCCGAGCACGAACGACACGTGGTCGTCGAGCGTGAGCGCCAGGCGCGTGACCTGCTTGCCGGCTTCCAGGTGCTTGCCGATCTCGTCGCCCTGCAGCTCCTGGCGCTGGCACTTCACCACCGCGCCCTGGTCGACCGGATCGCGCAGTTCGCACTCGTCACCGAGCGACAGGCCATCGGGCAGCGGTTCGCCCGCGATCCAGCCGGTCAGCACGCTGCGCGGTGCGACTTCCGCGTTCAGCGGCAAGGCGGGAAAGCTGCCGAGCGCGCGGCGGATCTCGCTGACCACGTTCTCGCCGCTCTTGCGGCTGGAGGTGTCGACCACGACCACGCCGTGCTCCAGGTCGAGCAGCGCATCGGTGCGGCTGGGCTTCACGAACGCGCGCGGCAGCAGGTCGGTGATCAGCTCGTCCTTGATCCGCTTGCGCGTGCGTCCGCCGGGTTTGCGGCCTTCCTTCTGTTCGATCTCCTCGAGCTTCTTCGCGAGCATGTCGTTGACCACGGCGCCCGGCAGCAGGCGGTCCTCACCGCCGACGGTCAGCCAGATCGCATCGCGCTGGCGCGCGGCGAGCACGTCGCTGTCGCGTCCGAACGGGGAGATGAAGCCGCGGCTGGACAGTTCCAGCGGGCCGACCGGCTTGAGCTGGCATTCATCGAGGCCGCGGTCGAGGTCATCGAGTTTGGCGGTGGTGGGGAAGCGGAACAGCGTCAGGTTGCGGAAGAACATTCGGTCTCTCTGGTTGTCGTACGCTGCAGCCGGGCGGCAGAACAAGGTTCCGTGGGCGGTTGCCCCCGGAATGGCAATGGATCGGGGAATCAGGCGTCGGTGTCGCTTGTGTGCGGCTCGCCGGCCAGCCACGCATGCGCATCCGGCACCTCGCCCCCGCGCGCACCCAGCGCAAGGAAGTCGAACAGCCGGGGATCGCTCAGCTGCGCGGGCCGGACGTCACCGAGCGCGCGCGCGATCGTCTCGATGCGGCCCGGCGTTTCTTTTTCCCATGCGTCCATCATCCGCTTCACCTGCTTGCGCTGCAGGTTTTCCTGCGAGCCGCACAGGTTGCACGGAATGATCGGGAACTGCTTCGCCACGGCGTAGGCGGCGATGTCGTCCTCGCGCGCGTAGGCGAGCGGTCGGATCACCACGTGCTTGCCGTCGTCCGACAACAGTTTCGGCGGCATGCTGCCGAGCTTGGCGTGGAAGAACAGGTTGAGGAAGAAGGTGGCGACGAGGTCGTCACGGTGGTGGCCCAGCGCGATCTTGGTGAAGCCCTGCGCCTCGGCGTGCGCATACAGCGCGCCGCGGCGCAGGCGCGAGCACAGCGAGCACAGGGTCTTGCCTTCCGGCACCACGCGCTTCACCACCGAGTAGGTGTCCTGCTCGAGGATCTTGTAGGCGACGCCGAGCGATTCGAGGTACGCCGGCAGGATGTGCGCGGGGAAGTCCGGTTGTTTCTGGTCGAGGTTGACCGCGACCAGCTCGAACTTCACCGGCGCCTTCTGCTGCAGTTGCAGCAGGATGTCGAGCATCGCGTAGCTGTCCTTGCCACCCGACAGGCACACCATCACCTTGTCGCCGTCCTCGATCATGCCGAAGTCGGCGATCGCGCGGCCGACCTGGTGGCGCAGGCGCTTGGCGAGCTTGTTGGCCTCGTGCGTGCCGCGTTTATCGGCACGGGCGTGGGCGCGTGGCAGCGGTTCGGCGAGGGGCAGGGGGATGTTCACGAAGGACAGCGGGGCACAGCGACGGCGGACGGCCATTCTACCGTCCGCCCGCCGGCCCCGCCGGGCTCGCCGGGCTCGCCGGAACGTGCCGCATGATCCGTCATGACGCCGCAGCGGGGCGGGGTTAAGCTCGCAACATGGTCGAAGCCGAAGATCCCGTAGCCATCGCGCGCCAGCTCGCCGAATTGCGGACCGAGCATCGCGACCTCGATCTCGCGATCGAACGCCTGTCCGGCGATGCGGCCGCCGACGAATTGACGGTCAAGCGCCTGAAGAAGCGTAAGCTGTGGCTGAAGGACTGCATCGCGCGGCTCGAAAGCGCGCTGATCCCCGACGAGCCGGCCTGAGTCCTGTAAGGCGCGGCGGTGCGCGTGGCACCGCCCCAGGCCTTGTACGCCCCCGCCGCGTCGCGGCTCAGGCCGCGTCGCCAGCCGGCTTGGCGGTCTCCGGGCTGATCTTCTCGATCGTGTGGCGCAGTTCGCGGCCCAGGATCACCTTGGCATCCTTCGCCCACGCCGCCAGGCGCTGGTCGAAGGTGAGCTTGCCGTTCTCGTTCGGCCACACCAGCTTCAATTCGCGCAGCTTCAGGATGAAACCGCGGAACAGCGACTTGTCGAAGAACTCCGGCGCCGCCGGCGCGTACAGCAACGACAGGCGCTGCGCGGCGAGGTGGCACATGCTTTCCAGTTCGCCCGAGGACAACGTGCCCGCGCCGTTCTTGGCCAGCACCGAAATCGCGATGTAGTAGCGCTCGAACGCCTGTTGCAGCGAGTGGCCGATCGCGCGCAGGCGGAACACCTCGTCGGTCTGGCCGGCGTTGCGCGCGAGGATGCCACCATCCTCCTCACTGACGCGTTCGAGCAGGCCTTCGCGCACGAACAGGTCGACAGTACGCGCCAGGCGCTCGCCGAATTCGTCCTCGCTCCACGGCAGGAACAGCTCCGCCTGCAGGAACGGATACACGTTGCGGCCCAGCTCCTGCACCCGCGTCAGGCTCATGCGCCGGTTGTGCTGGAAGCAGCACGCGATCCATGCCGCCGCGGTGTACAGGTGCAGCACGTTGTTGCGGAAATAGCTGAGCAGCACCGCCTTTTCGTCGTCGACGCCGAGCACGTCGCCGAGCGGATGCCTAGTCCGCTCAAGCACGTTGATCTCCTCGCCGTGGGCGATGATCTGTTCGGGCGTGTGCGGCGTGACGGTGACGCGGTCGGAATACGGCAGGTCCGCGAGCAGCTTCTGCGACAGCGCGATCTGCGCGCGCAGGTCGCCCTCGCCCATCGCGTGCTTGGGCGTGGACAGCAGCGCCAGCGCCAGCAGGTTGATCGGGTTCACGTCCGCGGCGCGGTTGATGTTGATGTTGATGCGCTCGGCCAGCGTGTCGACGGTCTCCGCCAGCCACTTGGGTTTCTCGTCCTCGGGCACCGGCTTGCCGTCCCATTCGGGCGCGTGTTCGGCGAGCACGTCGCCCAGCCTGATGGGCTCGCCGAAGTTCACCACCACTTGGCCGTAGTTGCTGCGCAGCACCTTGGGGATGCCCCACAGCAGCGCCCAGATCGATTCCTTTTCCTTCGGCTTGCCGGTGAGTTCGTCGAGGTAGCTGTTGCCTTCCATCAGCTTCTCGTAGCCGATGTACACCGGCTGGAACAGCACCGGGCGTGTCGGCTGGCGCAGGAAGCCGCGCACCGTCATCGAAATCATGCCGCCCTTGGGCTGCAGCAGTCGGCCCGTGCGCGAACGGCCACCTTCGGTGAAGTATTCGATCGAGTAACCACCGGCGACGAGTTGCGCCACGTATTCGCTCAGCACCGCCGAGTACAGCGCGCTGCCGCGGATGCTGCGGCGGATGAAGAAGGCGCCACCCTTGCGCAGGAGGGTGCCGATCACCGGCAGGTTGAGGTTGATGCCGGCGACGATGTGCGGCGGCACGATGCCCTTGGTGTAGAGCAGGTAGCTCAGCAGCAGGTAATCCATGTGGCTGCGGTGGCTGGGCACGTACACCACTTCGTGGCCCGGCGCGGCCTGCTTGAGATTATCCAGGTGGTGCACCAGCACGCCGCGGTAGATGCGGTTCCACACCGTGGTCAGCAGGAAGCTGACCGAACGCACCACCGGGTGCGAGTAGTCGGCGGCGATTTCGTAGGCGTAGCCGTGCGCCTTCTTCCAGGCGTCGGTCAGCGAGCTCTTGTCACGTGCGGCCTGGTCGGCGATGGCTTCCTTCACCGTGTCCGCGGCCAGCACCTGGTCGATCAGCAGGCGCCGCGTGGACAGGTCGGGGCCGATGACCGCGGCGCGCAGGCGGTGGAAGTGCGTGCGCAGCACGCGCGACAGCTTGCGCACCGTGCGCTCGGCCGGGAGGCCTTCGTCGATCACGCCCCGCAACGACACCGGCGGCGCGAACTGCACCAGCGTGTCGCGGCCGTTGAGGGCGAGCGCGAGCAGGCGGCGGAAGCGACCGACCAGGGTCCAGTTTTCCGAGAACAACACCGAGAACCAGCCGCTGCTCTTGTCCGGCGCGCGGCCGACGAAGATCGACACGGGCACGAGCTGCACATCGAGTTCCGGATGCGCACGATGGGCCTCGAGCAGGCGCGCCAGCGAACCCGAATGGGTCTTGGCCGACGGCGGCGACGCCGCCGGGGCGCCGGTGATCGTGCCGGTGATGCTGTCCGCGAGCGGCGCCAGCGCGCTGACGTTGCGGCGCGACAGCGCGAGGTAGGCGCGCTTGCGACCGAGCGGGTCGCCAGGCAGCGGCTGCAGCGGAGTCGGCAGGCCGGCTTCGCGGCAGGCGCGCTCGAGGATCAGCGCATTGGACAGGCCGTAGTCCTCCAGCACGTAGCAGACCGGGCGGCCGTCCAGCGCGGCCACGTGCTCGAGCGGATTGGTGGGTTCGACCTTGAGTTCGACCCACGGCTCCAGGAGCGAGCCGAGCAACTTCGCCCACAGCGGGCGACGCGGCGCCGGATGCGGGCGTGGGTCGGTGGCAAACGCGACAGCGCCGGCGGCCGGGGCGGCCGGGATGGGAAGCTCGGGCTGGGCGGGGGCCGCGTCCGGCGCAACCGGAGCGGCGGCCTCGGTCGCCGCGGGCGTCGCATCGGCCGGATCCGTGGTGGGATCCACCGCGACACTGGCGCCGGTGTCTGCGCCTGGCGCGGGCGATTGCGCCTGCGCGCCGGCTTCAGGCTGGCCGTCGTTCGGCCGCCCCGGCGGCGGAGTCGGGGCGTCCGGGAAGATGGAGGTCTGGTTTGGCATCGTCGGGATTATGCCCGCAGCGTCGTAAAACGGGACGCGAACGGGGACGTATCAGTGGTGCTACGGCGCGGCGGAGGTCGCGTTGGCAACGGTGGCTTCGGCCTCGGCGCGGCGCAGCAGGTCGCTGAGATACCAGCGGCCGTCGCGGCGCTCCATCAACACCAGGGCGTCGATGGGCTGGCCGGCCAGGGTGTATTGCAAGCGCACCCGTGCGGTGTCGCCGGTCTGTTCGGCGAGGCTGATGCGCATGCCCCCCAGCGTGGCGTCGAAGTCCAGCCCGTAGGCGGCCAGCACGCGTTCCAGGCGCACGAAGAACGGTCCCAGCCGACGCAGGCTGTGCTCCATCCCCGCCTTGCGCAGGCCATCGGGGGTGCCCAGGCCGGTGGCGCGCGCGGCGAGCGCGACCTGCGGGATGCTGCGTCGTGCCCGCGCGGCATCGCCCAGCGGTGCGCGCTGGCCCCAGCGCGCGAGCGCGGCAACGAGCTGGCGGTAATGGTCGCGTTCGGCCTCGCTGTAGCTCGCTTCCTTGGTCACGTATTGGCTGGTGAACAGCCCCAGCGTGGTGGCCGCGGTACGGATCTCGGCATTGGCGCCGGCGAACTGGCGGCGGTACGCGGCCAGCAGTTTTTCCTCCGAGCGCGGTTCGGCCAGGGCGATGAGAAAGCCCTGGGCCTTGTGATCCAGTGGCAGCTCGGTCAACGGCCACAAGGTGCGGCCTTCGCCCCATGCGGCGGCGAGCCGACGATGCAGCGCTGGTGGCACCGCGTGTTCGGCATACGCCGCCAGATCGTCCCGGCGCAGGTCGTCGACCAGTTGTTGCATGGCCTGGGCGGGTGCGGCCGAGGTCGCCTGTGTCCGGCTGCCGCGGTCGCAGCCGCCGGCGAGGACGAGCAGCCCCAGCAGGAGGGCGGCGCGCGCGCAGGCGGGTCGGATCGATGGCTTGGACATGGCTGCGGCGGCTTCCCCGTGACCCGGCAGTGTCGCGGGCAGGGTCGGGATGGACAAGCCGAACCGGTCGCGGTTCGAAAGCCCGGGGCGGACGGCGGACAAAAAGAAAGGGAGGCCATTGGGGCCTCCCGCAATCCGGCCGAGGCCGGAGGACTTGGTTGTGGCACGTTTCCGGCCGCAACCGGACGGGAGCAGGTTAGTGCAACCGTTATTCTTAGGCAATACTTTCTATTTATCTTGTAACTTATTGATTTTATTTGAGAGAAGCCCGTTCGCCGCGAAAAGTTGCGTCTCAGGGGCGCGCGTCGTCCAGCGCGGCTTCCTTGGCGGCGCGGCGCGCGGCTTCGGGTTGCGCCCATTCGTTGTCGAACAGCGCGGGCTCCCAGCTGCCATACAGCGGGTTCGGTAGCGGCCACCAGCGTTCGCCGATCCAGGCCAGATAGGGCGCGATGGCCTCGCGGCGGCCGTCGCGGGTATTGGCCAGGATCTGCACGAAGTCGCCGACCTGGTCGCCGAACTGCATCAGCACGCGGTAGCGGCGGGCGACCAGCTGGCGCCGGCAGGCCTTTTCCGAGCCGTTCTGCTCGCAATCATCGACCACCGTGCCCAGTCCGAGGAACTGGCTGTCGTCCTTCACCGGAAAGCCGGCCTGGCGCAGGTTCGCGAGTGTGGCCTCGGCGAGGCTGGCATCGCGGTTGCTGATGTAGAAGACGGTGACGCCCTTGCTGGCGGCGGTGTTGAGGAACTCCTTCGCGCCCGGCAGCGCCTTGGCGGCGCGCTGGTTCACCCACTCGCCCCACGCCGCTTCGTTGAAGCCGTGGCGTTCGCGGATCTGCCGCACGGTGCTGGGCGAGTTGTCGAGCACGGTCTCGTCGATGTCGACGATGATCGCCGCCGGCAGGCGCGAGACATCGTTGCTGCGCTCTTCCTTCGGCAGCGCATCCCAGTGCTTGTCGCGCAGGGCGGCGTCGAGGCGCGCGCCGGCGGCGCGATAGATCGCGGTATAGACGAGGTCGCGCTCGACCGACGTCTGGAACCACACCGTGGCGTTGAGACTGTCGTCGGCGGGCGGACCCGGCGCGGGGACCGGCGCAGGTGCGATCGGTGCCGCCGCGTCGATGCCGGCGACGCGCGTGCTGGCGCAGCCGCCGAGCAGGACGAAGGAGAGGAGTGTCGCGGTAGGGACGAGGAGACGCATGCAGGCGGCCGGTCAGAAGATCCGGCCGAGTTTAGCGGAGCCACGTGGCGGCACCGTGGCAGCGCGCAGGCGCGCGGCGTCAACCTTCCAGCAGCGCCTTGATCGCGGCAAAGCCGGCGCTCGCGCGTTCCTGCTTGCGCACCGCATCGGCGACCGGATCGGCGCCGTCGCGTTGCAGTTCGGCCGCCGGCAGTTCGTCGAGGAAGCGGCTCGGTTTCAGCCGCAGCTTGTCGCCCCAGCGCGAGGCCTCGCGCGAGTGCGACAGCCACAGTTGTTCCTTCGCGCGGGTGATGCCGACATAGAGCAGGCGCCGCTCCTCGTCGAGGCTGCCTTCTTCGAGCGCCATCTCGTGCGGCAGCGTGCCGTCCTCGCAACCGACGATGAAGACGTAGCGGAACTCCAGGCCCTTGGCGCCGTGCATCGACATCAGCCGCACCTGGTTGCCGGCATCGCCCTTGTCGGCGTGCGAAAGCAGCGCGAGCTGCGCGGCGAGTTCGCCCGGACCCGAGCCCTTGCCGCCGTCGAACCAGCCCGCGAGTTCCTCGAGGTTTTCCTTGCGCCGCTGGAAGCTGGCTTCGTCCTTGCACTGCGCGCGGATCGCCGCGAGCATCCCCGACTTCTCGCCGAGTACGCGCACCAGCTCCGCCGGGCTCAGGCGCTGCGCGTCGGCGCGCAGCGAGCGCACGATGCCGGTGAAACCATCGAGTGCATTGGCCGCGCGCGGCGCGAGCTGCTTGAGCGCGCCGACCGATTCGGCCGCGCGCGACATCGGCATGTGCGCGCCATGCGCGAGTTCGGCCAGCTTTGCCAGCGTGGTCGCGCCGACCTCGCGCTTGGGTGCCTGCACCGCGCGCAGGAACGCCGCGTCGTCATCGGGATTGGCGATCAGGCGCAGCCAGGCGAGGGTGTCCTTGACTTCCTGGCGTTCCAGGAACGCGGTGCCGCCGCTGAGGTGGTAGGGCACGCGCAGCAACTGCATCGCCTTTTCCAGCGGTCGCGACTGGTGGTTGCCACGGAACAGGATGCAGAAATCGCTCCACGGCGCGGCGTTCTTCTGCGCGATGAAATGGATCTCGCTGGCCACCTTTTCCGCTTCGTGCCCGTTGTCGCGGCATTCCCATACACGGATGCGCTCGCCGTCGGGCTGGTCGCTCCACAACGTCTTGGGATATTCGTGGAAGTTGTGCGCGATCAGGGCATTGGCCGCGCGCAGCACGCGGTTGCTGCAGCGGTAGTTCTGCTCGAGCTTGACGATCTCCAGCGTCGGGTAGTCCTTGCCCAGCTGCAGCAGGTTGTCCGGATTGGCGCCGCGCCAGGCGTAGATCGACTGGTCGTCGTCGCCCACGCAGGTGAACAATCCTTTCGGACCCGCGATGGCCTTGAGCAGGCGGTACTGCGCGTCGTTGGTGTCCTGGCATTCGTCGACCAGCAGGTAGCCGATGCGTTCGCGCCAGGCCAGGCGCAGGTCCTCGTCGGCTTCGAGCAGTTGCACCGGCAACCGGATCAGGTCGTCGAAGTCGACCGCGTTGAAGGTGGTCAGGCGCGCCTGGTACTTCTGGTAAAGGATGGCCGCATCCATCTCGCGCGGGCTCTGCGCGACCGCGAGCGCTTCCTCCGGCGACAGCCCGGCGTTCTTGGCGCGCGAGATCAGGTTGCGCGCGTTGTCGAGCACGTCGGGCTTGCTGCCCGGCGGCAGCAGGTCCTTGAGCTGCGCCCCGGTGTCGTCGCTGTCGAACACCGAGAAGCCGCGCCGGAGCCCGGCCTTGGCGTGCTCGATCTGCAGGAACTTCAGCCCCAGCGCGTGGAAGGTGCAGATGGTCAGGCCTTCGCCCGCGTCGCCCCTGATGCGCTTGGCGACGCGCTCCTTCATTTCCCGCGCCGACTTGTTGGTGAAGGTGATGGCCGCGATGCGGCGCGCAGGCATGCGCCCCGAGGCGATCAGGTGCGCGATCTTCTCGACGATGACGCGTGTCTTGCCGCTGCCGGCACCGGCGAGCACAAGGAGGGGGCCGTCGCAGTGCGTGACTGCGGCGCGTTGGGGAGGGTTGAGACCGTGCATGGAGACTTCCGGGTAGGGCGTCAGTCTACCCGGCGTGGAACCGGCGCCGGCCGCGCGCTGCGGGTTATGCGAAATGGGTCGACAAAACACGGGTCGACAAAACACGGGTCGACAAACAGGGCGTCGACAAACCGGGCGCCGATGTTCCACGAACGTCGCCGATGGGGCGGTCAAACGGCAATAAATGCAATTGCCGGCACCAGGCCAGGGGAGTAGCGTGCTGGCAGCGGCTTCGGTTTATCCCAACGGAGAATGCGGACATGAACGCACGCAACGTTCGTCTTGCCGGACTCTGCATGGTCTGTCTCTTCGGCAGCGCCGCGGTGCCTGCCGAAGAGCCGCTCCAGCTGGTCACGGCCAACTTCATGAAAGTCGATGCCCAGATGCCTTGGGCCAAGGGCCACCCCAACGAGGAGTGGCGCCTGAACGGACTGAAGTCCTACCAGGACGGCCGCTACGAGGAGGCGATCGGGCGCTTCGAGCGGGCGGCGTGGTACGCCGACAAGTACTCGCAGCACTACCTGAGCCTGATCTACTGGTACGGTCAGGGTGTGCCCGCGGACCACGTCCGCGCCTACATCTGGAGTGACCTGGCCGCCGAGCGCGGCAGCCGCAAGCTGCTGGCGATCCGCGAAAAGATGTGGGCGCAGCTGACGCCGCAACAGCAGCAGGATGCGGTGGCGCAGGGCGCCGACTACTACGACCGCTACGGTGACGCCGTGGCGCGGCCGCGCGCGGAAATGGAAATCCGCCGTTTCGCCCGCAGCATGACCGGAAGTCACATCGGCTACCGCAACCAGATGCTCGAGCAACAGAACGGACCCCCGATCCACGGCTCGTTCGGCAACGCCACCGCCGGCATGCTGGCCTCCAGCGCCGTTGCCGCCGGCGGCCCCACCAGCCTCGAAGCCTACGCCGATGACCGGGTGGAAATGGGCCCGTACTGGCAGCAGCAGGACCTCGAGCTTGAAACCGGCGGCCGCGTCGAGGTCGGCCCGGCCAAGGCGACACCGAGGCCGAAGCACACCGACTAGCCAACGGCGCCCATGCGGCGCGCGGTGCAGATGCCGGCAGGCGGCAAACCTGCCGGCGGGTCTGCAATCGGGGCTGCAATCCCGTGCGGGCCATGGCGACGTCGCGTTGCCACGCAGCGCGTGCGTCGCTCAGCGAATTCCGGCGCATCCAGGCCAACGATGCGCACGGCGCCATGCCAGTCCGCACAGCGAATCACTAAACTGGGCGGATGGCGAAACTCTACTTCTACTACTCGGCGATGAACGCCGGAAAGACCACCACGCTCCTGCAATCCGCCCACAACTACCGCGAACGCGGCATGCGCGTGCTGATCCTCACGCCGCGACTGGATGATCGTGCCGGCCAGGGTACGGTGGCGTCGCGCATCGGCCTGAAGGCCAGCGGTCATGCCTTCGAGCGCAGCGACGACCTCGATACGCTGATCCGTGCCGACATCGATTCGCACGGCCGGCTCAATTGCGTGCTGGTCGACGAGGCGCAGTTCCTCGCCAAGTCGCAGGTGTGGCAGTTGAGCGAGGTAGTGGATGCCTTGCGGGTACCGGTGCTGTGTTATGGGCTGCGCACCGACTTCCGGGGCGAGCTGTTCGAGGGCAGTCAGTACCTGCTGGCGTGGGCGGACGAGCTCAACGAGATCAAGACCATCTGCCACAGCGGCAAGAAGGCGACGATGACGGTGCGCGTGGACGACGCCGGGCGCGCGGTGCAGCAGGGACCGCAGGTCGAGATCGGCGGCAATGAACGCTACGTCTCGGTGTCCCGCGCGGAATTCAAGAAGGTCATGCGCGGCGAAGCCACGATCGAGGGCCTGCCCGAACCGCAGCAGCCGCCGTTGCTGTGAAATCGTTGCGGTGAAGTCGTTGTGGTGAACCGGATTACAGGCAGCCTTGCCGGATCCCGTGCACCTCGCCCAGGGCCGCGCTGCCTTCGGGCATGGCCGCCTGCATCTCCTGCGTGATCGCGTCGAGCTGGGCGCGGGCGAGCGCCGGTTCGCGCTGGCAGCGTGTCTCGGTGAGGTAGGCGCGCGCCAACCAGCGGTCCCGGCGCCGGTCGCTGTCGTCGGCCGGCCCGGTCGTCCCGATTTCGGCCAGGCGCTGCATGGCCGCGGTATCGCCTTCGGCGGCGAGCAGGCGCGCCTGCGCGAGCTCGGCGCGCAGGGTATGCGGATCCCCCGGGCCGTAATGACCGCGCGTCAGCGCGACCGCCTCCTGGAGGGCGCCGCGGGCCTGCGCCGGATCCCCGAGCGCCGCGGCGACCACGCCGATCAGGCGATCGGTGTCGCCGACGAGACCATGCTCAGCGCCGAACTGCCCGATGCGCAGCCGGCGCGCCTCCTGCAACAACGGCATCGCGTTGGCATCGAGTCCGGCGTCGTGCAGCGCCGCCGCCTGGTTGAACAGTCCCGTGGCGAGCAGGCCGGGATCCGGGCCCGTGCGCCAGATCTCCACCGCGTGCGCCAGGGCGGGCAGGGCGGCCGCCAGGTCGCCACGTTCCCAGGCGGCCAGTCCGAGATTGCTGGAGTTGCGGGCGATCTCGGCGTCGCCGGCCCCCAGCCTGGCGACCAGCCACGCCTGGGTCTCGGTGAATTCGCGCTGGGCCAATGCGTAACGGCCCAGGTCCATGTGCAGCGAGGCCAGCTGGCGGCGCGCTTCGATGCCCGCACGGCTGTCGCCGCCGTGTAGCTGCACGGCGAGAGTCAGTGCCTCCTGGCAATCGTGCTCGGCGAGCGCGAGGTCGCCCTGCGCGCGACGCAACGCACAGCGATCGCGCAGGATGGTGACTGCCAGGGGATGGCGCGCGCCGACGTGGCTGCCCAGGTAGGACAACGCTTCGTTGAAGCCGCGCATGGCGGATACGTTGTCGCCGGCATCGCCCTTGAGCGACGCGAGGTCGACGAGGTTCTCGACGATGCCGACCTCATCGGCGGGCGATTCGCGGCGGATGGTGAGCGAGCGCTCGAACATCTGCCGCGCGCCCTGCCGTTCGCCCGCGGCGCGGCGGCAGCGCCCGAGCTGCGAGTAGAACTGACTGCTTTGCGGTGGAAGTTGCGCTTCCTCGCCGCGCGCTACGTCGAGTGCGGGCTGCATCAGGGCGAGGCACGCCGGAGCATTGCCCTGCACGGCGAGCAGTTGTCCACGCAGGGTCAGTGATTCAAGTTGCAGGCTGTCGGGGATGTCGCGGGTGTTGTCGACGATGGCGGACTGCCGCTGCAGCAGTTGTCCCGCTTCCGCATAGTCGCCCAGGCCCAGACGCAGGCGCGCGAGTAGGCCCAGCAATTCGGCGCGCGCGCGCGGCTGGTGGCCGGGCTCGGTGCGGTCGCGCGTCTCGGCGGCGGTGAGCAAGCTGCGCAGGTCCATGGCCTTGCCGGGCGCGCCACCCGCCTGTTCGAACAGGCCCACCATGAAATCCTGCATGGCCTGCGCGCGCGCGGCTTCGGCCAGCGCCTGCCGCGCCTGCCAGGCGACCAGGCCGACGGAGAGCCCCAGCACCACGATCACCATGGACGCGGTCGCCAGTGTCCAGCGATGCCGGGCGAAGTACTTGCGAATGCGGTAGCCGACACCCTGCGAACGCGCCAGCACCGGGCGGCCTTCTTCATAGCGGCGCAGGTCGAGGGCGACGGCTTCCACCGAGGGGTAACGCTGCTCGGGCTGCTTCGACAGCGTCTTCAGCACGATGTTGTCGAGGTCACCCGACAGCACGCGCGCGCGGCGACGCAATGCGGCGACATGCCCGTATTCCTCCACCGTGTCGTTCTCGGCCCGGCGCAGCATGGTCTGCGAAGGTCGCAGCGGGTCGTTGAGCAGGATCGCCTCTTCCCACGCCGCGTCGCTGTCGCGCTTGAGCTTGTACGGCTTGCGGTCGGTCAGCAGTTCGTACAACACCACGCCGAGCGAATACACATCGGTCATGGTGGTGACCGGCTCGCCGCGGATCTGCTCGGGCGCCGCGTAGTGCAGAGTGAATGCACGCATGCCGGTGCGGGTCTGTTCGACCACCGCCGCTTCGCTGTCGAGCAGCTTGGCGATACCGAAGTCGAGCAGCCGCACTTCCCCCGCAGGCGTGACGAGGATGTTCGAGGGCTTGAGGTCGCGGTGCACGATCAGGTTGGCGTGCGCGTGGCTCACTGCATCGCACACTTGCTGGAACATGTGCAGCCGCTGCGCGACCGGTGTGTCCTGGGTGCGGCAGTAGTCGGTGATGGGCTCGCCGTCGACGTATTCCAGGGCGAGGTAGGGCAGGCCCTCGAGGGTGACGCCGGCATCGAGCAGGCGTGCGATGTGCGGGTGCCCCAGGCGCGCGAGGATCTGGCGTTCGCGGGTGAAGCGCACGCGCAGGTTGGTGTCGGTCAGGCCCGGGCGCAGCAGCTTCAGGGCGACGCGGCGCTGGTACAGGCCGTCGGCGCGCGAAGCCAGCCACACCTGGCCCATCCCGCCTTCGCCGAGCAGGCGATCGAGGCGGTACGGCCCGACCACGGTGCCCGGCTGTACGCCCGGACGCGGCGGGACCAGCGGTTCGGCGAGGAAGTCGCCGCGTTCCTCTTCCAGCGCGATCAGCGCTTCCAGTTCATCGGTGAGTCCGGGGTCTTCCTCGCGCAGTTCGCGCAACCGTTCATCGCGTGCTTCCGGCGGCAGCTCGAAGAGCGAGTCGATCAGCGGAGAGAGGAGTTGCCAGCGCGCGGGGTCCATCGTTGTGCCTGTGCTCCCTACCCGGTCGGGGCGGCGGCGTAACTCAGGAGTCCTTCAGCGAAGCCAGCAGGAACAGCCGCGCCTTCTGCCAGTCGCGCCGGATGCTGCGCTCGGAGCGCTCGAGCAGGGCGGCGATCTCCAGTTCCGAGAGCCCGGCGAAGTAGCGCAGTTCCACCACCTGCGCGAGCTTCTGGTCGACGGCGGCGAGCTTGGTCAGCGCCACGTCGAGGCCGAGGGTTTCCTCGTCCAGGCGCAGGCCGCCTTCGACGTCCTCGGGCAGGTCGGTAACGCGGTGCAGGTCGCCGCCGCGCTTCTGCGCCAGGCGCTGGCGCGCGTAGTCGACCACCACGCTGCGCATGGCCGAGGCCGCATAGGCGAAGAAATGGGCGCGGTCGTCGAAACGGGCTTCGCGGCGACCGATGAGCTTGAGGTAGGCCTCGTGCACCAGCGCGGTGGCATCGAGGGTCTGGCCATGCTGGCCGGCGAGCTGGCGTCG
Source organism: Agrilutibacter niabensis (assembly GCA_031457065.1). Classification (GTDB taxonomy): domain Bacteria; phylum Pseudomonadota; class Gammaproteobacteria; order Xanthomonadales; family Xanthomonadaceae; genus Agrilutibacter; species Agrilutibacter niabensis_A. Next base: position 537,445 of record JAVDVW010000002.1, on the reverse strand, counting down.
GGCCATGGAATGCAATTCTGAGTAGAGCCGCGCGAGCACGTTGTCGAGCGCGCCGCGATCCCCTTCTCGGGCTGCATCCAGCAGCAATGTGATGTCGGCACTATCCGCCATGACCATCCGATCCCCCGGAGTTGCGTCGAATATAAACCCAATATCCGCATACGTGGCGTGGAGATTTTGGCCAACCTGCGGCGAGGGCTATTTCTGGCAGTGCCCGCACCATACGGTCGTGCGTTGCCCGATCGTGGCCTGCTTCAACGCCCGTCCGCAGCGCGGGCAGGGCTCGCCGCCCCGGCCGTAGGCCGACAGTTCCAGCTCGAAATAGCCGGGTTCGCCATCGGGGCTGATGAAATCGCGCAAGGTGGTGCCGCCGCGCTCGATGGCGTAGACGAGGATGCGCTTCACCGCCGCCGCGAGCAGGGCGTAACGCTCGCGCGAGACCTTGCCCGCGACACGCAGCGGTGAGATGCCGGCTTCGAACAGGGCCTCGGCCACGTAGATGTTGCCGACGCCGACCACGATCTTCTGGTCCATCAGGAAGGTCTTCACCGGCGCCTTGCGGCCGCGGCTGAGCGCGAACAGGTAGTCGCCGTCGAAGGCGTCCGACAAGGGCTCCGGGCCCAGGTCGCGCAGCAGTTCGTGGGTGGTGCCCGGCGGCTGCCACAGCAGGCAGCCGAAGCGGCGCGGATCGGTGAAGCGCAGCACGCGCCGGGAATCCAGGGCCAGGTCGACGTGGTCGTGCGCCTTGACCGGCGTCGCCGCTGGCAGCACGCGCAGGCTGCCGGACATGCCCAGGTGCAGCAGCGCGCTGCCGGCGGACGTGTCGAGCAGCAGGTACTTGGCCCGCCGGCGCACGGCGGCGATGCGCTGGCCGGGCAGGAGGTCGCGCACCTCGTCCGGGATCGGCCAGCGCAGGTCCGGCCGGCGCAGGACGACGCCGGTGACCGTGCGGCCCTCGAGGTGCGGCGCCAGACCGCGACGGGTGGTTTCGACTTCGGGCAGTTCGGGCACTCAGGACCTCGACGGGCTTATATCCAGGGCCGCTGCGGCGGCGCAGAGATCGCGGTTTGGGAACGTCGTCCGCGGCGCGGCATGCGCCTAGCTTACGAAGATGCCCATCGGCCCGCCTGTTCAGCTTTTGCCCTTGCCGAAGCGCGTCCCGGTCCCCATCAAATAGGGGTTCCATACCAGCGCGAACGTCCTGTGGGAGTGGCAGAATCCCGCGTGGGACTGCGCCTTCCACCCACCCTCTTCGCCCCCAGCGAAGGGCGGCGCGCCCGCTTCGGAGTTGTCATGTCCGCATTGCTCGATTTTCTCGCCGGTGGCCTGTTGCAGGCCGGCTGGCTCTCCCTCGCGATCTATTTCCTGGTCGCCACGCAGCTCACCATCTTCTCCGTGACCTTGTACCTGCATCGTTCGCAGGCGCATCGCGCAGTGGACTTCCACCCGGTGCTGGCGCACGCCTTCCGTTTCTGGTCGTGGTTCTCGACCTCGATGATCACCAAGGAGTGGGCGGCGATCCACCGCAAGCACCACGCCAAGGTCGAGACCGAGGAAGATCCGCACAGCCCGCAGATCAAGGGCATCAAGACCGTGTTCTGGCAGGGCGTCGAGCTCTACAAGGAAGCGCGCGCCGATCGCGAGTCGATCGAGAAGTACGGTAAGGGCTGCCCGGACGACTGGATCGAGCGCCACCTCTACACGCCGTACGCCACGCTGGGTCCGACGCTGTATCTGTTCATCAGCTTCGCGTCGTTCGGCTTCGTCGGCGTCGCGCTGTGGGCGATCCAGATGGCGTGGATTCCGTTCTGGGCCGCGGGCGTGGTCAACGGCCTCGGCCACTGGTGGGGCTACCGCAATTTCGAAAGCGCCGACACCTCGACCAACCTGAGCCCGTGGGGTGTGTGGATCGGCGGCGAAGAGCTGCACAACAACCACCACGCGTTCCCGTCGTCGGCGAAATTCGCGCTGCGCAAGTTCGAAGTGGACATCGGCTGGATCGCGATCCGCCTGTTGGAAAAGGTCGGCCTGGCGAAGGTGCTGCGCGTGGCGCCCACGCTTGATGTGCGCCCGAACATCGCCATGCCCGATGGCGAGACGATGAAGGCACTGCTGGCCATCCGCTTCCAGGCGATGACCGACTACTACCGCAACGTCACCCTGCCCGCCCTGCGCGAAGCCAAGGTCAAGCTGCCGCGCAAGCTGCGCAAGGGCCTGGCCGACGGCGGCCGCTGGCTCGACGACGACAAGCGTGCGCGCCTGCAGGCGTGGGTGGCCGAGCATCCGCGCATGGCGCAGCTGGCCGAGTTCCGCGCCAAGCTCTCGCAGGTGCTGGACGAACGCTCGCAGGACGCCCAGGCCACGCTGGCCAAGCTGCAGGCGTGGTGTGCCGAAGCCGAAGCCTCCGGCAACGCGACCCTGCAGGCGTTCTCGATGCGCCTGAAGGGGTATGCATTGGCGCCGTCGCGCATCGGCGCGTGATGCGTCGCCGCGCGACAGGTTCGAATCCGGAAGGAGCGGCGACGCTCCTTCCGTCTTTTGCGGTTCAGCCGCGCTGCGGCAGATTGCGCGGCATGCGCAACATCCTCACCGTGATCGGAGCCGGCCTGCTGTGGCCTGCGCTCGCCGCCGCCCAGGTCACCGCCAGCGACGATTACCTGGCACGCATGGACGGCGACCGCGACAGCCGTGTCTCGCTGACCGAATACCAGGCGTGGATGGGTTACGCCTTCGAGCACATGGATGCCAATCGCGATGGCGTGCTCAGCGCCGAGGAGCTGCCCGGCGGACGTGGCAGCACGGTGAGCCTGGCCGAACACCGCGAAGCGCTGGCCGCGATGTTCCAGCGCCAGGATGCGAATCACGACGGCTTCCTCAGCACGCAGGAACTGTCGGCGCCGCCGCGCTGAGGCGAGCTGCAGGCGACGCATCCGGCTTCGCTCCCTAGAATGCGCGCATGACCATCCTCGTGACCGGCGCGGCCGGCTTCATCGGCGCCTACGTGTGCCGTTCCCTGCGCGATCGCGGCGATGCCGTGGTCGGGCTCGACAACTACAACGACTACTACGACCCGCAGCTCAAGCGCGACCGTGTCGCGGCGTTGTGCCCCGATGTCGACCTGCGCACGCTCGACCTCGGCGACCGCGACGGCCTTGCCGCGCTGTTCGACGAGGTGAAGCCGACACGCGTCATCCATCTGGCCGCGCAGGCCGGAGTGCGCTATTCGCTGACCCATCCGCACGCCTATGTCGACAGCAACCTGGTGGGGTTCGTCAACGTGCTGGAGCTGTGCCGCCATCGCAGCGTACAGCACCTGGCATACGCGAGTTCCTCGTCGGTGTACGGCGATTCGGCGACGCCGCCGTTCTCGGAAGACCAGCGCGTCGACCAGCCGCGTTCGCTGTACGCGGCGACCAAGGCCGCCAACGAACTGATGGCGCACACCTACGCGCACCTCTACGGCCTGCGCGCGACCGGCCTGCGCTTCTTCACCGTGTACGGCCCGTGGGGACGGCCCGACATGGCGCCGCTGCTGTTCTCGCGCGCGGTACTGGCCGGGCGTCCGATCGACGTGTTCAACCATGGCCGCATGCGCCGCGATTTCACCTTCGTCGCTGACATCGTCGCCGGAGTGCTGGGCTCGCTCGACGCGCCATCGGGCGAAGATCCTCCGCACCGCGTGTTCAACCTCGGCAACCACACGCCGGTGGAGCTCGAGCGCTTCATCGCCGTGATCGAGCGGGCGGCCGGCAAGCCCGCGCTGAAGGTCTACAGGGAGATGCAGCCGGGCGACATGGTCGAAACCATGGCCGATACCGCCCGCGCCAAGGCCGCTTTCGGCTTCGAACCCACGACCGCGATCGAGGCCGGCCTGCCGCAGGTCGTGGCCTGGTGCCGCGATTATTTCGGCGACCGCGCCTGACCCGTTCGCGGCCTCGCCCTGACGCCGTAACCCGCGGGCGGGTAGGATGCACGCCCAACACCCCCCGCTCAGTCGCACCGCGTGCTGGTGCGGCATGACAATGCCGACATGACTCCATCCGTGCCCCAGATCTCTATCGTCGTGCCCGTGTTCAACGAGCAGGACAACGTCGCCTCGCTCATCCAGGAAACCGTGGCCGCACTGCGCGGCGTGGTTCCCTTCGAGATCGTCTACGTTGACGACCACTCGCGCGACAACACCCTGGCGACGCTGCGCGGACTCAAGGCGCAGGTGCCGGAACTGCGCGTGCTCCACCACGCCAGCCAGAGCGGCCAGAGCACGGCGATCCGCACCGGGGTGAAGGCCGCGCGCGGCGAATGGATCGCCACGCTCGACGGCGATGGCCAGAACGATCCGGCCGACATCCCCAAGCTGATCGCCGAGCGTGCCAAGGGCGGCCGCGAGGTGAAAATGATCGCCGGCTGGCGCGTCCACCGCCAGGACACCGGCAGCAAGCGCTGGGCATCGAAGTGGGCCAATGCGATCCGCGTGCGCATGCTGCACGACGACACGCCCGACACCGGCTGCGGCATCAAGCTGTTCGAACGCGCAGCCTTCCTCGACCTGCCCTACTTCGACCACATGCACCGCTACCTGCCGGCGTTGATGCAGCGCGCGGGCTGGAAGACGGTGAGCGTGCCGGTGAACCACCGCGCCCGCACCGCCGGCGTGTCCAAATACAACAACTTCAATCGCGCCCTGGTCGGCATCCGCGACCTGCGCGGAGTGGCGTGGCTGATCACGCGCAGCAAGCGCACCGCGGTCGAGGAGGTCTGAGATGCTGTTGACCGCTGCCGCCACCGCAGCCGGTGGCGCCGACTTCATGAATGCCCCGATCGCCTGGCTGGCCTGGACCGGGCTGCACATGTCGCCCTGGAAGCTGATCGGCCTGACCGGCGCGCTGATGTTCGGCGGACGCTGGCTCGTGCAGTTCCTCGCCTCGCGCAAGCATGGCAAGCCGGTGATCCCGCGCCTGTTCTGGTACATGAGCCTGGTGGGGAGCGTGATGACCCTGGGCTACTTCGTGTTCTCGGCCAAGCAGGACTCGGTCGGGGTGATCCAGAACCTGTTCCCGGCCTTCACCGCCGCCTACAGCCTGTACCTGGACATCCAGCACCGCGGCTGGCACCGGGACAAGGCGTCCCACTGACCCTCGCCCGAGGCGGGGTAGTCCACGAGTCCCGGACGGCCCGGCCCGTCAAAAGGCCAGCGCGTTCAGGTACGCAGCGCTGCGGCGCGCCCGGCATCCGGGCTGGCGCGATCCCCCTTGGCGCGGCATAATGCGCGGCTCGCTGCGTCCGGTCGGCCTGCTCCCATGGAGCCGGACCTCGCCCGGGCGGGACCCGGAAGCACGATTCCGACCCGCCGCCGGCAGCGGAGAAATCCCACCCTCATCGTGTGCCGCCGCAATCCACCGCGGGCGGAGGGGCCGCCGCCTCCCTGGCCAAGGGAAGCAACAATTACCTCTCGAGGTGCGTATGTCCCGCGTATGCCAAGTAACCGGCAAGCGCGTGCAGGCGGGTAACAACGTCTCGCACGCCAACAACAAGACCCGCCGCCGTTTCCTCCCGAACCTGCATGAACGCCGGTTCTGGGTTGCCAGCGAAAACCGCTGGGTGAAGCTGCGCCTTTCCACCGCTGCCCTGCGCACCATCGACAAGAACGGCATCGACTCCGTCCTTGCCCAGCTGCGTGCACGCGGCGAGAAGATCTGAGGAGGATCTGAATCATGGCTTCCAAGCGCGACAAGATCCGCCTGATCTCCTCGGCCAACACCGGCCACTTCTACACCACGGACAAGAACAAGAAGAACACGCCGAACAAGATGGAGGTCAAGAAGTACGACCCCGTCGTTCGCAAGCATGTGATCTACAAGGAAGGCAAGATCAAGTAAGTCTTCCGGCCGGTTTCCGACCGGCTTGTTCGAAGCAGCACCGAAGCCCGCCGCAAGGCGGGCTTTCTTTTTGCGTGCCCGAAACTCGAGTCCGAAACGCCACCACAGGAGACGACATGAACATCCAACCGCCCATTCGCGTCGCGCACTCCTACGTGCAACGCCTCGCCGCCGCGCCGGCGCGCGTGCTCCCGCTGCTGTGCCCCGTACGCGAAGCCGACTGGATCGAAGGCTGGGATCCCTTGCGGGTCATCAGCGCCTCCGGCGTCGCAGAGGGCGATTGCGTGTTCGCCACCGCCGCCGAACCCGCCGATGCGATCTGGTACATCACCCGCCACGAACCCGAAGCGGGCTTCGTCGAGATGCTGAAGATCACGCCCGGCGTCACCGCCTGCCGCCTGACCATCCAGTTGCGCGCGACGCCGACCGGCTGCGATGCCACGGTGACCTACCTTCACACCAGCCTCGGCACGCCGGCGGGCGATGCCTTCGTCGCCGGCTTCACCGCCGCGCACTACGAACAGTTCATGCGCGACTGGGAAGGCCGCCTCAACCATTACCTCGCCCACGGCACGCCGTTGCCGGGCGAGCGCGGCTGAGCACGACGTCCGCCGCAAGAAAAAAGCCCCGGCCAAGGCCGGGGCTCTGCATCACACGGAAGATGGAACCGGTCGCATCAGAACGTGACGCTCCAGCTGTCGATCTTGCCGGTGTCGCCGGCGGCATTGTCGTTGACGCGCAACTTCCAGGTGCCGTTGAGCGCCTCGGTCGACAGGTTCAGCGTCACCGTCTTGTTGATGTTGTCGGTGCTCGACCCGGTGTGGTTGTGGATGTTGTAGAGCGTGCCATCCGGGGCCACGAGGTCGACCTTCAGGTCACCGATGTAGGTGTGCACGATCGCCACCGTCACCGACGCATTGCTCGGGGCGTTGCCGGTACGCCCGGAGACCGTGATTGGCGAATCCACCGTGGCGTTGTCGTTGATCGCGTAGTCGGCCGTGTTGCTGTAGGTCTGCGTGCTGCCGCCACCGCCGGTGCTGTAGCTGCCGGTCAGGCTCATGCCCGAGTAGGTGCTGTAGCCGTGGACCGTCACGTAGTACGTGCCGGCCTGCGCGGTGGTGATGTTGCAGGTCTCGGCGGTGGTGCTGCCTTCGGACTTGCAATCGTACGACGTGGTGGTCGGCTGCGCACCGAACTTGACGTACAGGTCGGCGTCGCCGCTGCCGCCGGCGGTGACGAACTTCAGGTTGGTCGCACCGGCCGGTACGTCCAACTTGTAGAACTTGTCCGCACCTGCCGAGGCACCGATGCCGGTCACCGCGACGCCATTGCTAAGCGCGGTCACCGTGCCACCACCGCCACCACCCGTGCAGCTCACGCCCACGGCACTGAACGCCGCGGTCACGTCGGCCTTGTTGAGGCCCAGGTCGGTCGCCGCGGTCTCCACGCCGCACGCACCCTGGTTGAAGGTGGAGCTAGCGGTCCAGTACAGCGCGTTGGCGCGCGCCATCACCTTGAACGCCTTCGGCGTATCCCAGCCCGGGGTCTTGGCGAGGGTGCAGAACGCCTTGTTGTACACGCCCGAGGAGTAATGCACGTCCAGGCTGGAGGTGTAGTTGGCGGCATTGTCGATCGAGCCGCCGTCGGCGGTCGGGTTGCACATGTAACGCAGCGCGCCCGAGCCCGACTTGAAGATGTCGCGGCCCACGTCGAAGTCATTGCTGCCCTTCCAGTAGAACTCGGTGGCTTCGCCGCCCATGTCGGAGAAGGCCTCGTTCATGCCGCCCGACATGCCCGAGTAGGTCAGGTTGGAGTGCTGCTCGGTGAAGCCGTGCGAGACCTCGTGGCCGGCCACGTCGACGCTGACCAGCGGATAGAACGTGGTGGCGCCGTCGCCGAAGCTCATGTTCGAACCGTTCCAGAACGCGTTCTCATAGTTTGTGCCGTAATGCACGCGCATGATCAGCTGGAAGTTCAGTGCGTTGTAGCCGGTGTAGGCCGGGTACATCTTGGTGATCACGCCGCCGAAGAAGTGCGCGTCGTTGATCGGTGCGTAGGCGCCGTTGATGGCCTTGGTGGTGTTGCGCGGGCAGGTGTAGGTCCACGCCGTGGTGCTGGTGCCGGTGCTGCCGTTGAGGTTCACCGACTTCACGTTGGTGTTGCTCATTGTGCAGGTGGTGCCGCTCTGGACCACGTCGAGGAAGCCGTAGATGCCGCCCGAACCCCACTCGTACTGGCCGGTCTTGGCGTTGCCGCCGGGGCCGGTGCCGATGTCGGCGTGGGTGAGGCCTTCCCACTGCTTGAGCACCTTGCCGCTGTTGGCATCGATGATCACGAACGGACGCGTCGGCGCGCCGCCCTGCGAGGAGTCGGCGAAGTAGGAGACGACGTAGACCAGGTGCGCGCGGTCATTGCCGTCGACCCAGACCATCTGTTCCGACTTCTCGTTCTCGGTGCGCAGCGTGGCGAGGCGGTTGCCCAGGCCGGCTTGCTTGCCGATCGCCAGCGCCTGGCCCTTGTCGAGCTTGGCGGCGGCCGCCGGGATCTCACGGGCGAGGCCGTCGACGCGCTGGCCGAACAGCGTGCGCACGTTGCCGTTGCGGTCTTCGGCGACGATCACCTGTTCGCCGAACACCGGCAGGCCGCGGAAGGTCTGCTGGTAGCGGCGGACGGTGCCGTTGCTGGTGTCGGTGCCGAGCAGCTTGAGGCTGGAATCGGCGTCCATGCCCAGCATTTCGGCGTGGCGGTCGGCGGCATTGGCGGCGACGCCCGCGCGCGCGGTGGCGGCCTTGTACTGGGCCTCCATCTGCTTGGCGTCCTGCTTGTGCAGGTCGACGCGCGATGCCGCCAGCGCGGGACTGCACACGAGCGCGAGCGCCAACGGCGACAGCGCGAGTAGGTTCAACTTGTTGCGTTCCACAACTCTCTCCTTGGGTAACGATGGGATGTCGAGACCGCCACCGGCGCGTCGCGTCTTGCGCGGCGTCGGCTGCCTGGGCAGCAGGCATGACGGAATCGGATGGGCAGGACACCGGGCGGAATCGGATTGCCATCGACGGCCTAAAGGGAGGCCATCGCTTCAAGGGACTGCAGCTACTGCAATTGCCGTGAGCGCTGCCGGCGCGCGTTCGACGGACGATCCACCCGCGGGCCTGGGCCTGCGGGCAGATGGATTTCGTCAGGACGGCTCGGGCGCGAACGGCATGGTCGCGAACGGCACGGACGCGAACGCACCATGGCAATGGCGCGGGGCGGGCGGGGACTGGGCGGGCTGCATGCGTGATTCCGGGGCTGAGGGACGACAGGTGTCATCACCCCGGGGCGAGAGCGCGGGCCTTCCTTCGCGACGGCAGGCGTAGCGAGGGTCGGACATCCTTGTGCTTTCGCGTCCTCTCCGTGCCGGCCCCGCGATGCCTGCCAGGCGGCAGCACATCGGCGCGTCGGCCTGCACAGCGCCGAAGAGTCGGTAAGGAAGGTGACGGCGAGTGGACGACCGGCCCCGGTCTCCAACTCCTGCCGCGGCCCATGCGGCGCGCGCATCCTGCCCGCCCGCTCCCGCGGGTGCACGCCGCATCGCAGCAATTTCCCGATCCGCGCGTGCGGATCGGAATGCTTCAGCCCGCGTGCGCGCGGATGAAGGCGGCGTACTTGTCCATCCAGCCCTGCACGAACTCGCGGCTGGCCGCGCCGATGTTGCCGTCGTCGTCGAAGAAGCCCTCCTTCGCGTGGAGGAAGGCTTCCGGCTGGCCGAGCGTGGCCACGTCCAGATAGGCGAGCGTGGTGCGCAGGTGCTGCTGCGCCAGCGCGGTACCTATGGCGCCGACCGAGATGCCGATCACGCCCGCGGCCTTGCCCGCGAACGCGCTGTGTCCGTACGGACGCGAGGCGTGGTCGATCGCGTTCTTCAGCACGCCGGGCATCGAACGGTTGTATTCGGGGGTGACGAACAGCAGGCCGTCCGCGGACTTGACCTCCGCCTTGAGCCGCAGCACCTGCTGCGCCTGGTGTGCGTCGTCGTCCTGGTTGTACAGCGGCAGGTCGCCGATCTCGAGCTGATGGAAGTGGAATTCCGCGGGCGCGAGCCGGGCCAGCGCGGTGGCGAGCTTCCGGTTGAAGGAATCGCGGCGCAGGCTGCCGACGAAGACGGCAATGGCGTACTGGCTCATGCAGGTCTCCCGGGGACAGGTCGCGCCATGCTGCACCGCGGGTCGTTAAGGCCGTGCGCGGCCGCTCACGGCCGGTTCGCGACGGCTACGGCGTTGCTCCCTGCGACACCTACCTGCTCACGGAGCCCGCCATGCCTGCCGTCCTTCCGCGCCTCGCCGTGCTGACGTTCGCACTTGCCCTCGCGATGCCCGCGCTCGCCGGCGACCCGGGCACCGGGTCCAAGCCCCGCAGCGCACTGCCCGCCGGGGCACAAGCCCGCTTCACCTTCCTCGACGTCAACCAGGACGGCGTCCTGAGCAAGTACGAATACGACAGCGACGTCGCATTCGAGACGATGGACCGTGACCACAACCACCGCCTGTCGGCCGCCGAGCTGCAGGCGGGCCTGGGGGCAGTGGAGCCCGGTTCGGCTTCCGCCGCCGACCGCATCGTGATCGCCGACCTGGATGCCGATGGCGAACTCGACGATGCCGAACTCCGCCGCTCCACCGAGCTGCGCTTCGGCTGGCTCGACCGCAACAACGACGGCAACCTGGACCTGGCCGAGATGCAGGCCGGCTACGCGGCGCGCGTGCGCCCATAAGCACGATTTGACGTCGCCCAAAAAACAACAGCGCAGCCGTCGCTTCGCTGTTGTCGGACCCTCCCGCCCGGGCGAGTCGCGCGGTTAGGCCGGCACGTGCAGGCGCAGCGGCACCGGGCGGTTTTCCTCATGCATGCAGATGCGGTCGCGGCCTTCCGCCTTGGCGCGATACATGGCGCGATCGGCGTGCATGAACAGTTGCTCGAAGCTGTGGCCGCACAACTTCGTGCTGGCACAGCCGAAGCTGGCGGTGATCGCGGGAATGCCGCCGTCGATCGCCGACGCATCGATCGCGGCGAGGTACTCGCGGCACTTCTGCGCGATGCGCTCGGCCGTGTGCAGGTCGCCGCCGCAGGAGAGGATGGCGAATTCCTCGCCACCCAGGCGGCCGAACAGGTCGCCTTCGCGGCACGAGGCGTGGCACGCCGCGGCCACCTGGCGCAGCACCCAGTCGCCGGTGGCGTGGCCATGGCGGTCGTTGATGCGCTTGAAGTTGTCGAGGTCGAGCAGCACCAGCGCGGCCTCGCGCTCGACGGCCGCGCAACGCGCCAGTTGCGTCTCGGCCTGCGCGCGGAAATGGCCGCGGTTGAAGATCCCGGTGAGGCTGTCCACCTGCGCCTGCTTGCGGAACATCATCTGCACGCGCTTGATCTTGTAGGCCCAGTAGGCGCCCACGCCAAGCACCAGCAGCAGCATCGCCACCAGCAGGCGGTTGTTCTGCGCCGACTTCTTCGCGACCTGTTCCGACTTGGCCGCCACTTCCTGCTTCAGTCGTAGCACGTCGTTCTGGCCTTGCAACAGTTCGATGGCCTGGTTCTTCTGCTGCAGCTCATGGCGGCTCAGCTGAAACGCAAATTCACGCGCCTTCACTTCATCGAGGCGAGCCTTGTCGGCTTCGGCGTACTGGCGGTACTCGCTTAGCGCAGTGGATAGGTCGTTGTCCTTCAGCGCAATTTCGTACAGCACACGATGCGCAGTTACCCGCGGCAACAGGTAGGCGTTCTTGTCGCCTTCTTCCAGCGCTCGATGCGCATGGTCCTTCGATTCGACCAGGTTGCGGGAATTGAGGTAGTACTCGGCGAGCAGGCTGTGAATTTCGCCCATCAGCCAAGGATACTTCGTGGCCTTGATCTCGGGCAAGTGGGATTCGAGCAGGTCGATGGCTTGAGATGTCTTGCCATCGGCGGCCCAGCGTCGGGCCAGATAGCCACGGAGCAGGTTCGCGGGAATGGTCTCGTGCTGCCCATTGCAAGCAGCGATGGCATCGTTGATGCCGGCTTCGTCGTCGGGCGCATTCAACCCATAGAGAGCCTCGACCCGCAGCTGGTGTGCGATGCATTGGTTTCTGGGCGACGAGCCCTGGGCCAGGAGGCGCTCGGCGTAATGCTGGCCGAGTGCGAACTGCCCGTATTGGTTGTAGATGACAGCGGCAACGAGGTAGCCCTGATGACGAAGCTCGGTCTCGGGGACCTGGTCGGCCAGGCTGAGGGCCTTCTCGAGCTCACGCAGCCCCAGGGAGAAGTCGCGTGTAATTGCGGCAAGGTTGGCGACCAGGAGCGCGGCGCGAAACTGCAGCGAAACCTCGGGCGCTTCGTCGAGTACCGCGAGTGCATCCTTGGTCGCACCGTCATAGTTGCCGGTGATCCCTTTCTGGTAGGCCTTGAGCAAGCGCAATTGGCGCAACTGCCTGGGAGTCGCGGACGCTTTGATTTCATCGAGCCCGGTCAGCGCCGCCGCGAAAGCCTTCGGGTCGGTGCTGCGAACTGATTCTGCTTTCTGAAGCAGGGCCTCGATGTCAGAGGCCATGGCCGACAGAGGCAGCAATGCGAACAATGCTATTGCCAGCAATCCTTTCTGAACCTTCCGCTGCTTCATGATCATCTCCATGTCCAGGTAGACCTGCCGACGTCACTGCACCGAGGCGCAGGACGTCGGCGTCACTCGGGCTTAGGCAGCTTGAGAGGAGACTTCGCCCTCGGGCGTTTCGTCGCCGCCTTCCTGCTCATCGCCTTCCTGCGGCTCGTCGTTTTCGGCCGGTACAATCATGCACATCATCGCCAGGCGTCCGCCCAGGGCCTGATTCAGGGCTTCTGCATTGCGCTCCATCAATGCCTTGTACGCGGCAGAATCCACTCCCGCTTTTGCAACGGCCGCGGCGAAATCTTCAGCCGACAGCGGCTTCGGGTTGCGGGCCAGGGCTTCCAGGAACTGCACGACGTTGGACATCTTCGACTCCTTACTTCGGTGATGGACGGTTTGGACTTCAGGCGTATTCGGTGGCGCCGGCTTCGGCGCGTTCCAGCGCCTCGATCCGCGCCAGCATGATCTCGTCGCGTTGCAGCGCCTCGCACGGCGGCACGACCAGGGTGGAATGCATGTGCAGCGGCGTGTCGGGCAGGTCGCGCAGGGCGACGGTGTCCATGCGCGGCTGGGTGATCGGCAGCGTCGCGGCTTCGTACACGGTGACCGGGTGGTCGGCCGGGTAGTCCTCGCGCAGGCGCTCGACCAGCAGGCGGCGGTACTCGGGGCCGGTGGCGAAGCGGCGGTAGGTGCGGTCGCCGGCGATGCCGACCTGCCACAGGATCAGGTAGGCGGACGGATCGATCCGGCGCCGGTAGAACATCAGCTGGCTGGCTTCGTAGTGCTGGCAGCCCAGGCGGCCCGGGTCGATGCCGAGGTCGGCGTACAGGCAGTCCTCGGCGGACACTCCGGGTTCCATGTGGGCGGCGAAGCCTTCGCGGCGGGCCTGGGCGATGGCGTCGTGCGGGGCCTTGGCGAACACGCCGGGGTGGCCGTAGAACGCGCCGACGACGGTGCGGCCGGCGCGGACCTCGACCAGCATGGATTCGACCATGTCGCGGTAGGTCTGGTGGCGCGGCTTGCCCTCGGCGTAATGCGGCTGGAGGCTGCGCACGTCGGGGTGCATCTGCTGCAGCCACAGCTCGACCACCGGATCGGACACGGCGACGAAGACCACGTCGGCCTGTTCGATCTGGCTGCGCGCACGCGGGCCGATATGGGCCCCAAGCATCATCCCCAGGCCGACGCAGACCAGGCTGCCCGGCTTTTCAGCAGTCGTTGACACGTTTTGTCCATCCCCCCGGAAGAGTCAGGACGATAACCGACCCGCCTGATTCTGCAAAATCGGTCTCAGTTCGCGGCGGAAGCTATACCCACATCGCCTCCCACCTGGCACGGGGTAACTCCCAGTGCCCTACGCCGTCAGCGGCGCCCGAACGTGTCCGGATGAAGCCGAAAGGCGCGAGCAGGCGTTCGATTACCGGCAGGCCGTCGTCTTCGGCGCTGCGGGCGTCGACGCCATCGAGTCCGGCCTGCTCGAATCCGTATTTCAATAGCGCCACGAATACTTCGCTGCAGATGCCGCGGTTCCACCATTCGCTGAAGAGCATGACGCCGATCTCCGCGCGCGCGCCGTCGCGACGCAGGCAGGCCAGGCCGATGGCGGCTTGTGATGCGGTGTCGTCGACGCGCCAGAAGCGATGGCCCGGCGCCTCGGTGACGTTATGGCGGCAGGCGGCGTCAAAGCCACGCATCGCCGCTTCGTCGCCCAACAACGGCGCAATGCGGCGCATGACGGCCGGATCGTTGTAGAGATCGCGATACAGCGAGCGATCGCTGTCGTCGCCTGTCCGCATCAATCGCAGACGCAGGCGCGGCGTATCCAGCACGGCCACCTCAGTCAGACCACGCCGCATCGGCACCGCGCGCCTTCGCGACGCGCACGCAGCCGCCGTTGGGCGCACTGCGGTCGAATACGCAATAGCGCTCCGCCAGCAGCGGCAGGCCGAGGATGGTCTGGTTCGGCCAGTTCTTCATCTGGCTCATCAGCAGGCAGTACGCCTGCCCGGCGCGCATCGCATTGCGCGGCCAGTAGTGCTCCTGCGTGCAGGTGAGCCTGGTCTCGCTGCCATCGGGGGCGCGCAGGAAGAAATGCAGCTCGGGCCAGTCGAGTGCGTCGACGTCGGCGTTCGGCAGGCCTTGTTGCTGCTGCGCGAACGTCTGCTGGAAGCGTTCGACCAGCGCCGGCAGGCGCGCATCGTGCTGAGCGAAGGCAGCGAGCACGGCGCGGTAGAGCGTGGCTTCGAGGATCACGAAGCTGCAGCCGGTATCGAAGAAGGCGTTGCTCGCGGCGCGGTGTTCGTACTTCGGGTCCAGCGCCGGCGCGTCGATGCGCGGACCGTCGCCGACCTGGACGGCGATGAGATGCGCGTTGTAGTAGAGGTCGTGGACGATCTGGATGTCGCTGAAGCTGCCCTCGTGCAGCCGGTGCGGCGGGTCCGCGTCGTGATCGGCGGAGCCGCCGAGCACCATCACGCCCTGGTTGAGCGGATCGGCGGCCAGCAATGCCACGTCGGCGCTGTCGTCCTCGACGTGCACCAGCGGCCGGCGCAGCAGCAGGGCGAAGCGGTTGTCGATGCGATGGGCGTCCGCCAGCGCGGTGAACAGCGGCGTCAATGTCACCCGCGGCTGCTGCTTCAACAGGGTGGCGAAGTCGCAGAGGTTCTCGTCTTCGCGGTCGAACGGCCACGGCCAGGTCAGCGGTGGCTCGACGCCGCGCTCGCTGAGGTAGTCGCGCACGTCGTGTGCGATGTCCAGGCCGCTGTAGGCGAGGCCGAACAGGCCGTCGGCGTCGTGCATGTCCTGCGCCTGGGCCTGGGCGCGCGAGAACTGCGCGGCCTCGAGGTGCACGCTCTCGTGCAGGCCGTCGAAGTGCACGTCCGCGCGCAGCACCGGCCCGGCCCACACGCCCCCGCCGTAGCGCACTTCCTGCGCCCAGGTGGTCGGCGTGTGGCTGGCGTCCTGGTCGGGATCGTAGGCGTGCGGCAATACCACCAGAGTGCTGCTGCCGGTATCGAGGACGAAATTGCCGGGGCGCTGGCCGCTGCCGATCGACAGGCGGACGGTGTAGGCGCCCTTGGCATGGGCGAGGGTGATGGGCAGGTGCAGGGCGCGGGTCATGTTGGGCGGGCCGCGGGCGGCGTCAGGGCACGCGGCGCTGCTGCACCAGCGATTCCACCACCGACGGATCCGCGAGCGTGCTCGTGTCGCCGAGCTGCTCCGGAGCGTTCTCGGCGATCTTGCGCAGGATGCGGCGCATGATCTTGCCGCTGCGCGTCTTCGGCAGGCCCGGCGCCCATTGCAGGTGGTCGGGCGCGGCAATCGGGCCGATCTCGTTGCGCACGTGGACGATGAGTTCACGGCGCAGCTCTTCACTCTCGCGCTCGCCCGCGATCAGGGTGACGTAGGCGTAGATGCCCTGGCCCTTGATGTCGTGCGGGAAGCCGACGACCGCGGCTTCGGCCACCTTCGGATGCGAGACCAGTGCGCTCTCGACTTCGGCGGTGCCGATGCGGTGGCCGCTGACGTTGATCACGTCGTCGACGCGGCCGGTGATCCAGTAATAGCCATCGGCATCGCGACGGCAGCCGTCGCCGGTGAAGTACATGCCCGGATAGGTCTTGAAGTAGGTGTCGATGAAGCGCTGGTGGTCGCCGTAGACCGTGCGCATCTGCCCGGGCCATGAATCCAGCAGTACCAGGTTGCCTTCGGCCTCGCCTTCGAGCAGCACGCCGTTGGCGTCGACCAGGGCCGGCTGTACGCCGAAGAACGGCAGGGTCGCCGAACCCGGCTTGAGGTCGGTCGCGCCCGGCAGCGGCGAAATCAGGATGCCGCCGGTTTCGGTCTGCCACCAGGTGTCGACGACCGGGCAACGCGAATCACCGACGACTTCGTAATACCAGCGCCACGCTTCCGGATTGATCGGTTCGCCGACGGTGCCGAGCAGGCGCAATGACGCGCGCGAGGTCTTCTGCACCGGCGCCTCACCCTCGCGCATCAGCGCGCGGATCGCGGTGGGGGCGGTGTAGAAGATGGTGACCCTGTGGCGGTCGATCACTTCCCAGAAGCGCGAGACCGTCGGGTAGTTGGGCACGCCCTCGAACACCAGCGAGGTGGCGCCGTTGGCGAGCGGCCCGTACACGATGTAGCTGTGGCCGGTGACCCAGCCGACATCGGCGGTGCACCAGAAGATGTCGTCCTCGCGCAGGTCGAACACGCTCTCGTGCGTGTAGGCGGCCCAGACGAGATAGCCGCCGGTGGTGTGCAGCACGCCCTTGGGTTTGCCGGTGGAACCGGAGGTGTAGAGGATGAACAGCGGGTCTTCCGCGTTCATGCGCTCGGGCTCGCAGGTGGCCGGCTGGTCGTGGACGACGGCGTCGTACCAGCGGTCGCGTGGCATCTGCATGTCGACCGCGGCGTGGGTGTGGCGCACGACCAGCACCGTTTCGACCGAGTTGGTGCCGGGCAGCTTCAATGCGGCGTCGACATTGGCCTTGAGCGGCACCTTCTTGCCGCCGCGCAGGCCCTCGTCGGCGGTGATGATGAGCTTGGAGCGGCAGTCGTGGACGCGATCGGCGATGGAGTGCGGCGCGAAACCGCCGAACACCACCGAATGCACCGCGCCGATGCGCGCACAGGCGAGCATTGCCACCGCGGCTTCGGGAATCATCGGCAGGTAGATGGTGACGACGTCGCCCTTGGCCACGCCGAGTGCGCGCAAGGCATTGGCGAGGCGGCACACACGCGCATGCAGGTCGCGGTAGCTGACGTGCTGCGCGGGCTGGGTCGGGTCGTCGCGCTCGAAGACCAGCGCGGTCTTGTCGCCGCGCGTGGCGAGGTGGCGGTCGAGGCAGTTGACGCTGGCGTTGAGTTCGCCGTCGGCATACCAGCGGATGTGGAAATCGTCGAGCTGGTAGCTCACGTCCTTGACCTGCGTCGGCGGCCTGAACCAGTCGATCCGTTCCGCCACCCGGCCCCAGAACGCATCCGGCTGCGCCACCGATGCGATGTACGACTGCTCGTATTGCGCGCGGGTGATGCGGGCCCCGGCGGCGAATCCGGCGCGGACGGGGTAGACGGCTTGCGACATGGCAGTACGGCTCCGGCGTGGGGCATCGGGAAGGTCCTTCCGATTGTGCCGCATCGGCCGGCGCCATCGGGAGTTCGTTGCGGCAGCAATCATCCCGGAGGCATGGCACTCTTGGGCCCGGTCCAGGCCAGGGGAAACCGCCGATGTCCACCGCGTCCGCCGCCGCGCCCGCACGCGTGCTCACGCAAGGTCACAAGAAAGTGATCTTCGCCTCGTCGTTGGGCACCGTATTCGAGTGGTACGACTTCTACCTGTACGGGTCGCTCGCCGCGATCATCGCCAAGCAGTTCTTCAGCGGCCTCAATGAAACCAGCGCCTTCATCTTCGCCCTGCTCGCCTTCGCCGCCGGTTTCGCGGTGCGGCCATTCGGCGCGCTGGTGTTTGGCCGCCTCGGCGACCTGGTCGGGCGCAAGTACACCTTCCTGATCACCATCGTGATCATGGGCGCGTCGACCTTCCTGGTCGGCCTGCTGCCGAGTTACGCCAGCATCGGCGTCGCCGCGCCGGTGATCCTGATCGCGCTGCGACTGCTGCAGGGGCTGGCGCTCGGTGGCGAATACGGCGGCGCGGCGACCTACGTCGCCGAGCATGCGCCGCACGGCAAACGCGGCCTGTACACCAGCTTCATCCAGACCACCGCCACCCTCGGCCTGTTCCTGTCGCTGCTGGTGATCCTGGGCGTGCGCAGCCATGTCGGCACCGAGGCGTTCGAGGCGACCTACTGGCGCGTGCCGTTCCTGCTGTCGATCGTGCTGCTCGGCATATCGGTGTGGATCCGCCTGCAGTTGAGCGAATCGCCGCTGTTCCAGCAGATGAAGGACGAGGGTCGGACCTCGAAGGCACCGCTTACCGAGAGCTTCTTCACCAGGAACGGCCGGATCGTGCTGCTGGCACTGTTCGGGGCCACCGCGGGCCAGGCGGTGGTGTGGTACTGCGGCCAGTTCTACGCGCTGTACTTCCTGACCCAGTCGTTGAAGGTGGATGCGACCACGGCCAACCTGCTGATCGCCGGCGCGCTCGCGCTGGGTACTCCGTTCTTCATCCTGTTTGGCTGGCTGTCGGACAGGATCGGCCGCAAGAAGATCGTCATGGCCGGCTGCCTGCTCGCCGCGCTCACCTACTTCCCACTGTTCAAGGCGATCACCCACTACGGCAATCCGGCGATCGAGGAAGCGAGCGCGACCCGTCCGGCGGTGGTGCACGCCGATCCCCATACCTGCTCGTTCCAGTTCGATCCGGTCGGCAAGAAGGTCTTCAGCAATTCCTGCGATATCGCCACGGCCGCGCTGGCCAAGGCGGGCGTGCCC
Source organism: Agrilutibacter niabensis (assembly GCA_031457065.1). Taxonomy (GTDB): domain Bacteria; phylum Pseudomonadota; class Gammaproteobacteria; order Xanthomonadales; family Xanthomonadaceae; genus Agrilutibacter; species Agrilutibacter niabensis_A. The sequence goes on along the minus strand of JAVDVW010000002.1, from coordinate 518,563 downwards.
TACACGATCGCGCCGGCACCGGCCGGCAGCGTCGCCAGCGTGGCGATCGGTGGCATCAGCGTGCCGGGCTACGAAGGCGCGGGCCTGGGCAAGGACGAAGGCAAGGCCCAGAGCGAAGCGTTCACCGCCGCATTGAAGTCGGCGCTGGGCACCGCCGGCTATCCGGAAAAGGCGGACCCGGCACGCATCGACAAGCCGATGCTGTTGCTGCTGCTCACCCTCCTCGTCGTGTACGTGACGATGGTGTACGGCCCGATCGCCGCGTGGCTGGTGGAGCTGTTCCCCACCCGCATCCGCTACACCTCGATGTCGCTGCCGTACCACATCGGCAACGGCTGGTTCGGCGGCTTCCTGCCGACCATCGCGTTCGCGCTGGTCGCCGCCAGCGGCAACATGTACCAGGGCCTGTGGTACCCGATCATCGTCGCGCTGGTGACATTCGTGATCGGCTCGCTGTTCCTGCGCGAGACCAGGGACGTGGATATCCGGCAGTAGCCAGTCGCACTCCGTTCCGTCGCCGTGCGGGTAGCGCCGGTGCTGCTTTTTTAGGCGTTCAGATTTCTACCGGCGCGCCGAGTTCGACCAGCCGCGTGGCCGGAATGCGGAAGAAGTCAGTCGCGGGCGCGGCATTGCGATGCATCACGCCGAAGAGCTTGTCGCGCCAGATGGGCATGCCGCGTTTCGGGGTAGCCACGATCGTCTCGCGGCTGGCGAAATACGTCGTATCCATCGGGTCGAAGCACATTTCGCCTTTGTCCGCGGCCCGCATCAAGGCCAGCGGCACATCCGGCGTTTCCATGAATCCATAGCGGATCGTGGCGCGGTAGAAGTCGTTGCCGATGGTGTCGATGCTCAGGCGGGAGTCCGCATTGACGAAGGGAACGCCCTTGGTTTCCACGGTCAGCAGGACATTGCGCTCGTGCAGCACCTTGTTGTGCTTGAGGTTGTGCAGCAGCGCCTTGGGTACGATGCCCTTCTGGGCCGTCAGGAACACCGCGGTCCCTTGCACCCGCACCGGCGGCGACAGCATCAGGCCGGGCAGGAAGGTGTCCAGCCTGATGCCGTCCTTGATGATTTCCGCCTGCAGCAGTTGGCGCCCGCGGCCCCAGGTGCGCAGCAGCGTGAAAACCACTACGCCGAGCAGGATCGGGAACCACGCGCCGTCCATGAACTTCACCAGGTTGGCGAACAGGAACGCCACGTCGACCAGGACGAACAGCGCCGCAAGCGGCCAGAACAGCGCCGGCGGAATCGTGGAGCGATGTCGCATGGCCACGATCAGCATGAAGCTGGTGATCAGCATCGTGCCGGTTACCGATACACCGTAGGCAGTGGCCAGTGCGGTGGAACTGCCGAAGCCGATCACGGTGGCGATGGTGCCGACCATCAGCATCCAGTTGATCGACGGGATGTAGATCTGGCCGATCGTCTCGCGCGAGGTGTGCTTGATCGCCATGCGCGGCAGATAACCCAGTTGGATCGCTTGCCGGGCTGCAGAATAGCCACCGCTGATGACGGCCTGGGACGCAATCACCGTGGCAGCGGTGGACAGGCCGATCATCGGGTACAGCGCCCACTGCGGCACGCCCATGTAGAACGGGTTGTCCACCGCCTCCGGGCTCGCAAGGAGCAATGCTCCCTGGCCAAGGTAGTTGAGGGTCAACGCAGGCAGCACGAGGAAATTCCAGGCGTACTGGATCGGACGACGCCCGAAATGCCCCATGTCGGCGTAGAGCGCTTCGCCACCGGTGACCGCCAGCACTACGGCACCGAGTATGAAAATGCCGTGCGCGCCGTGCTCGATGAAGAAGCGCAGCCCCCACCATGGATTGAGCGCATGCAGGACTTCGGCATTGCCAGCGATGTTGTGGACGCCAATGGCGGCCAGTGCGGCGAACCACACGATGATCACCGGGCCGAAGGCCTTGCCCACCAGGTCGGTGCCGAACCGTTGGGTCGCAAACAGCACCAGCAGGACGACGATGGTGATGGGCAGGACCCAGGGTTGCAGCGCCGGCGCCGCGACTTCCAGGCCCTCGACCGCTGACAGCACCGAAATGGCTGGCGTCAGCACGCCGTCGCCAAAGAACAGCGCGGCGCCGAACACGCCGAGGATTCCGATGACGTACGCCGCCTTCGAGCCGCCGGGCAGCGTGCGCTGGGCCAGCGCCGTCAGCGCCATGATGCCGCCTTCGCCCTCGTTGTCGGCACGCATGATCACGGCGACGTACTTCACCGTGATGATCACCATCAGCGACCAGAACACCAGCGAGAGAATGCCCAGCACCGTGGCGTGGTCCGGCGTGAGCCCGTAGTGCGGCGTGAATGCTTCCTTGATTGTGTACAGCGGGCTGGTGCCGATGTCGCCGAAGACCACGCCGATCGCGCCCAGCATGAGGCTGCGGAAGCTGGCATTGGAGGTTTGGGAATAATTCCCGTCGGAAGAGGCGATGGTCATGTTCGGGTTATTCGCTCGATACGGAGCGATCGGAATTCATAAGCGGCGCAGCTACGGGAAAGCAGCTGGAATGTCGGGCCAAGGCAGTCGACCGTGCGCCCGCAAGGATGACAGCGCCTTGGACGGAAGGCGCGTAAATTCCTCGTAAACTTTTGCGACGACCGCTGTCGCGACGGCTGTGTTGCGTCAGGACGCGGGCTTTTCCCCGATGAAGCGCAGGCCGACGCCCGGTTCCGTGGCGATCCAGCGCGGCGCGGCCGGGTCGTCGTTCAGCTTCTGTCGCAGCTTGCCGACCAGCACGCGCAAATAGTGCGTGTCGTGTTCGTGGTGTTGCCCCCACAGTTCGCGCAGCATCTGCGGCTGGGTCACGACGCGGCCGCTGTGCTGCACCAGCAGGGCGAGCAGCGCATATTCCTTGCGCGCCAGTTGCACCGGCTCGCCCTGTAGAAAGACTTCACGCCGTGCCAGGTCGACGCGCAGACAGCCGTCATCGAACACGGGGGGCGCGTCGCCGGGCGTCGCCCGCCAGCGCATCAGCGCGCGGACGCGTGCCATCAACTCCTGCACCCCGAACGGCTTGGTCACGTAGTCATTGGCGCCGGAGTCCAGTGCGGTGACCTTTTCGCCTTCATCGGCGCGCACGGTGAGCAGGATCACCGGCACCTGCGACCACTGCCGCAGATCGCGCAGCACGTCCTGGCCATCGCGATCGGGCAGGCCCAGATCCAGGATTACCAGGTCGGCGCCGCGAGCCACCAGCGCCTGCAAGCCGGCTTCGCCGGTCTCCGCGGTTTCCACGAGATAACCCTGCGCGCGCAGGCTGATGTCGAGGAAGCGGCGGATCTGCGGCTCGTCGTCGATGACCAGCACGCGCGCAGGAACGGTGGCAGCGGCGTCGGTAGCAGTCGGGTCGTTCATTCGCTGACGGGTTGCATGCGCGGCAGGGTGATGCGGATGGTCGTGCCGCGGCCATCGTACCCCGGCAATGCTTCGACGCTGCCACCGTGCGCGCCGATCATGCCCTGTGTAATGGCCAGTCCCAGACCGGTGCCCTGGCGTCCGCGATCGCCGCGTTCGACGCTGAAGAACATGTCGAAGATGCGCTTGCGTTCCTCTTCCGGAATGCCCGGGCCGCGATCGCGGACATCGATGCGCAGCTGGCCGTCGATATCGCGAGCTTCGACGGTGACGGGTTCGCCCGGGGGCGAAAACTTCGCCGCGTTTTCGATCACGTTGAACATGGCCTGTTCGACCAGCGCGGGATGCACCCAGAGCGGAGCAAGGCCCTCGGCCAACTGGATGTCGAAGCGAACTCCCGGCTGGTAACGCTGGAGGCGCGAGACAGCGGAACCGATCAACTCGTCGACGCCGATCCAGTCGCGATTGAGCGTCAGCCCGCCGTGGCCGAGACGGGTCATGTCGAGCAGGTTCTGGATGTAGCGGTCGAGGCGTTCGCCTTCCAGTCGCACCGTATCCAGCAGGCTGTGGCGATCCTCGTCGCTCATTGCGTTGCCGTAGGTGTTCAGGCTCTCGGCGGCGCCGATGATCGACGCCAGTGGCGAACGCAGGTCGTGCGACACCGACGACAGCAGGGCGGAGCGCAATCGCTCGGTTTCGCCGGTGACGCGCGCATCCTCGAGATCCGACACCAATCGGGTACGCACGATCGCCTGCGAGATGTCGTCGGCCATCGCTTCGATCAGGCGTCGCTGCTCTGCGCCCAGGCGGGATGCGTTCTCGTCAAACCGCAACCCGATAAGGCCCGTGTGGCCGCCGTCGCCGGTCAACGGCATGAACCACCAGTCGGCATTGCCCAGCGTGTCGGTGAAGCGCCCGGCCGCCTGTTGGTGTTTCAGCGTCCAGTCGGCCGCCGCGCGGTCCTTGTCCGACAGGACATAGGGTCCATCCGGGCCCAGCGGAGTGTCACCGGCCTGGACCAGTGCGTCGGCACCGGTGGCTTGCTTCAGGGCGCGGCGTCCGGCGTTGACGACCTGGCCGAGGTCGGCAGCCACCGCGAGTTGCCTGCTGAGTGTCTGCAGCGCCGTTGCGTGCGCGTTGGCGGCTCGCAGCGCGAGCACCTGCATCCTCAGGCGTGACGCGAGTCGGCCGGCCACCAGTGCGGCGAGCAGGAACAGCAGGACCGTGGCAACTCCCCGGCTCGCGCCGATGAAGAGAGTGAAGCGCGGCTCGATGAAGAAGAAGTTGTAGGACAGGAAGCACAGCGCCGCTGCGAGCACTGCCGCGGCCATGCGGGTCTTCGAAGCCACGAGCACGACCGCGACGATGAACACCATCGACAGGTCGGCCAAGCCCAGCCATCGCTGTGCAAGCGCACCGGCACCGGTGGCGAGCACTGCAGACAGGATTGCCAGCCCGACATCGCTACGGGTCAGCCAGCTTCCGACGTGGCGCAGCGAGCGACGCGCCTTGGCCCGCGCTTCGGGGGTACTGAAGATCGTGAGTTCGTAGTGCGCGCCACGCTGCAGCAGTTGCTGGGTGAGCGTGCGATTGAACATCCGGGCAACCGGCCGCTCACGCGTGCGGCCGAGCACGATAGTCGATACGCCGCTGCGCGCCGCGTGGTCCAGGATGGCATCGACGATATTGCCGCCGTGCAATACCTCGGTGTCGCCGCCGAGCCGGCGCGCCAGGGCGAAGGCGCGGTCGATCTCCAGCTGTTGTTGCCCATCGGCTGGTCCGCCGGCCTGCACGGTCACCACCGTCCATGGCGCATCGCGTCGTTCGGCCAGGCGGCGCGACACGCGCACCAGGTATTCCGACTGGCCGCGACCGTCGATGGCCACCAGCACGCGCCGGCGCAGCGGCAACCCCGGCAGGCCGCGTGCCGCCTGCGCTTCGCGCAGGTCGCTGTCGACGCGATCGGCCGCGGTCTGCATCGCCAACTCGCGCAGCGCCGTGAGATTGGAGGGCGAAAAGAACGCCTGCAGCGCATGCGCTGCCTGGTCCGGCACGTAGACCTTGCCCTGCTGCAGGCGCTCGATCAGTTCACGCGGCGGCAGGTCGATCAGCAGGATGTCGCGCAGGCGATCGAATACCAGATCCGGCACGGTCTCGCTGACGCGGACGCCGGTGATCCGATGAACGACATCGTTGAGGCTTTCCAGGTGCTGGATGTTGACGGTGGTGTAGACATCGATGCCGGCGTCCAGCAGTTCGATCACGTCCTGCCAGCGGCGTTCGTGCCGGCTTCCGGGCACGTTGCGGTGGGCGAGTTCGTCCACCAGTGCCACGCCCGGCTTGCGTGCGAGCAGCGCATCGAGGTCCAGTTCCTCGAGGCGGCGGCCCTGGTATTCAATGCGCGTTCGCGGCAGGACCTCCAGCCCTTCCAGCAGCGCCTGCGTCTCGACGCGGCCGTGGGTCTCGACCAGGCCCACGACCACGTCAATGCCCTGCTTCTTCAACTCCCGCGCCCGCGACAGCATCGCGTAGGTCTTGCCGACACCGGGGGCAGCGCCAAGGAAGAGGGTCAGGCGTCCGCTGCCCTGGCGTTGCAGTTCACCCAGCAGGGCGTCGGCCTGTTCCTTTCGGATCGCGGCGCTGCGGTCGGCATTCATGGCGGGATTGTGCGCCGCCTTAGTGCTGCAACGCATCCAGCGCCAGGTTCAGGCGCAGCACATTGATCCGCGGCTGACCCAGGACGCCCAGCTGCGGCGCTTCGGTGGCATCGGCCACGAGTTTCTCGACAGTCGCTTGATCCAGTCCACGCGCTTTGGCCACGCGCGCCACCTGCACCTTCGCACCGGCTGGCGTGATGTGAGGGTCGAGGCCGCCGCCGGATTGCGTCACCAGTTCGGCCGGGACGTCTGCCGCCGCGATGCCTTCGCGAGCCGCTACGGCTACGACGGCTTCGTCGATGCGCTTGCGCAGGTCGGGGTTGCTGCGCGCCTGGTTGCTGCCGGCCGCGGCCATCGGATCGTAGCTGGCTGCCGAGGGCCGGGGCTGGAAATAGCGGGCATCGCCGAATGGCTGCGCGACGAGGGCCGAGCCGACGATACGGTCGCCCCGCGTGATCACGCTGCCGGTGGCTGCATCGGGGAACAGCACGCGACCCAATGCCGTGCCGGCCAGCGAATACAACAGGCCGAAGCCGACCAGGGTGATGCCGGCCAACAACAACGGAGCGCGCATGCCAATGCGCTCCTGCAGGGGACGATCCTGAAGGGCACGCTCCTGCAGGGTACGTTCCTGCAGGGCACGTTCCTGCAGATGGGTAGTCTGGTTCATGACGTAATCCTCATGCGCCTGCACTCAGGCGCCCACTGTGGCGGCCAGCGCCAGGTCGATCAGCTTGATGGCGATGAAGGGCAGCAGCACGCCGCCCACGCCGTAGAGCAGCATGTTCCGCCGCAGCAACACGGTGGCGCTGGCCGGCTTGAAGCGCACGCCTCGCAATGCAAGCGGGATCAGCGCGGGAATCACCAGCGCATTGAAGATCAGCGCGGCCAGCACGGCGTTCTTCGGGCTCGACAGGCCCATGACGTTCAGTGCGGCCATCGACGGGATCGCGGCGGCGAACAATGCCGGCAGGATCGCGAAATATTTCGACACATCGTTGGCCAGCGAGAACGTGGTCAACGCGCCGCGCGTGATGAGCTGCTGCTTGCCGACTTCGACCACGGCCAGGAGCTTCGCGGGATCGCTGTCGAGGTCGACCATGTTGCCGGCCTCCTTCGCCGCCTGCGTGCCGGAGTTCATCGCCAGGCCGACATCGGCCTGCGCCAGCGCCGGGGCGTCGTTGGTGCCATCGCCAACCATGGCGATCAAGCGGCCGCCGGCCTGTTCGGCGCGGATGCGTGCGAGCTTGTCCTCGGGCCGGGCTTCGGCGATGTAGTCGTCGACGCCGGCCTCGGCGGCGATCGCCGCTGCGGTGAGCGGGTTGTCACCGGTGATCATGATGGTCTTGATGCCCATCGCACGCAGCCGGGCGAAGCGTTCCTTGACGCCGTGCTTGACCACGTCGGACAGCTCGACCACGCCGAGCACGTGCTTGCCCTCGCTGACGACCAGCGGCGTGGCGCCCTTGCGCGCCACCTGCTCGATGCGGGCCTTCAACTCGGCCAGCGCGAGGCCGCCCAATGCCAGCACGTGCTGCTCGATGGCATCGCCCGCGCCCTTGCGGATCACGCGTTCGTCGTTGTCGCCGTCGGCCGCGATGTCGACACCCGACATGCGCGTCTGCGCAGTGAACTGGAGGTAGTGGGCATGCTCGGGATCGCGCATCACCGCGCCCTGTTCGCGCGCCAGCCTGACGATGGACTTGCCCTCGGGGGTCGGATCGGCCAGTGACGACAGCAGGGCGGCGTCGCGCAACTGGTCGCCATTGATGCCCGCCAACGGGTGGAATGCCGTGGCCTGGCGATCGCCGTGGGTGATCGTGCCGGTCTTGTCGAGCAGCAGCACGTCGACGTCGCCGGCCACTTCCACCGCCTTGCCGGATTTCGCCAACACATTGGCCGACAGCGCACGGTTCATGCCGGCAATGCCGATCGCGGGCAGCAGTCCGCCGATGGTGGTCGGGATCAGGCACACCAGCAGTGCGATCAACAGCAGCGGATCGACCTTGACGCCGACAAATGCGCCGATCGCAGGCAGCGTTGCGCAAACGATCACGAAGGTCAGCGTCATCGCGGCCAGGAGCATGGTCAGGGCGATCTCGTTCGGTGTCTTCTGCCGGTTGGCACCTTCGACCAGCGCGATCATGCGATCGAGGAAACTCTGTCCAGGCTCGGCGGTGACGCGGACGATGATCTCGTCGGACAGCACCTTGGTGCCGCCGATCACGCCGCTGCGGTCGGTGCCCGCTTCGCGCAGCACCGGCGCGGATTCGCCGGTGACCGCGGACTCGTTGATCGTCGCCAGGCCGTGGATGATTTCGCCGTCGGCGGGAATCAACTCGCCCTCGGATACCACCACGAGGTCGCCCGGGCGCAATTCCGCTGCAGGGATCTGCGCTTCTTCGCCGCGCATCCCCGGGCGAAAGCCCTTGGCATCGGTAATGCGACGTGCGATCAGATCCTTGCGCGCACGCCGCAGCGACGCGGCCTGGCCGCGGCCACGCGCTTCCGCGACGGCCTCGGCGAAATTCCCGAACAGCACCGTGACCAGCAGGATCGCGGTCACGGCCCAGCCGAAGCCGGCAGGTGCGGAGCCGACCGCGGTGATCAGGGCTGCGAGCAGCGTGCCCCCGAGGACGATCGCCATCACCGGGCTCTTGATGATGTGCTGTGGTGCGAGCTTCAGGACCGCATTGTGGATCGAGGCGCGGAACGCGGCCGCGTCGATGAGCGCAGGGTGGCCCCGCTGGGTCTTGATTTGATAGGTCTGCTGGATCATGGCTGTGTCCTCAATGCGCCGCCAGGCTCAGGTGCTCGGCCACGGGGCCCAGCACCAACGCGGGCATGAACTGCAACAGGGTCAGGATCACGATCACCGCGATCACGGTGAGCGCGAAGGTCGGGGTTTCGATATGCAGGCTGCCGGGGCCTTCCGGTGCGTGACGCTTGCGGGCGAGGCTCGCCGCCACAGCCAAGGGCACGATCAAGGCCGGATAGCGACCCAGCGCCAGCACCAGCGTGCAGGTCAGGTTCCACCAGTAGGTGGCATCACCCAGTCCTTCGAATCCCGAACCATTGTTGGCGTAGGCGGAGGTGTACTCGTAGAAGACCTGGCTGACGCCGTGGAAACCCGGATTGGAATTTGCGGTGAACTGCGGCAGTGCCAGCGTCAGCGCGGTGAAGCCGAGCACGACTGCAGGCTGCAGCAGGATCAGCAACGACAGCAGTCGTACCTCAGGCGCTTCGATCTTGCGACCGAACAGTTCCGGGGTGCGGCCCGTCATCAGGCCCGCAAGGAACACGGCCAGCAACAGATAGACGAGGAACTGCTGGAGGCCGCAGCCGATTCCGCCCCAGATCGCATTGATCAACATGTTGCCCAGCGTCACCAGGCCAGACAGCGGCGCGAGCGAGTCGTGCATCGCATTCACCGAACCATTGCTGGTCTGGGTGGTGAGCGTGGCCCACAGCGCCGAGCTGTCGACACCGAAACGGACTTCCTTGCCTTCCATGACGGCGGGATCCATGACGGCATGATCCATCGCGGCATGATCGGCGGCCATCGCCGAGTGGCCTTCGATCAGCACGCCGGCGCCGGTCGACACCACCGACATCAGCAGCATGCTGCCGAATACCAGCGCGGTGAGCTTCTTGCGACCCGTGAATGGACCGACCATGAAGGCCACGGCTACCGGAATCAGGATGATCGCCAGCATTTCCAGCAGGTTCGAGAGCGGCGTCGGATTCTCCAGAGGCACGGCGCTGTTCGGGCCGTACCAGCCGCCGCCGTTGGTGCCGAGCTGCTTGGCGGCGACCATCGGCGCAACCGGGCCCAGCGGAATCTTCTGCTGCTTCATCTCGACGCTGGCATCCACCGGCGTCGCGGTGGGGCCGGCGCCCAGTGTCGAAGGCACACCCTGTGAGGTGAGCAGCACGCTCCACAGCAGGCACAGCGGCAGCATGAAGCGCACGCTGGCGCGGATCACGTCGGCCCAATAGTTGCCGACATCGGCTTCGCTGCCGGCGGTCGTGGCCGGATCGCGCCCCGGCGCCATCGCCTGACGGCCGCCCATCAGCGCACGCAATGTCGCCACCACTAGCGCCAGGCCCATCATCGGCGTGATGACCTGCAGGCCGACGATGCCCACCATCTGCGACAGGTAGGACAGCTGCGCCTGGCCGGAGTAGTGCTGCTGGTTGGTGTTGGTCAGGAACGACACCATCGTGTGCAGCGCGGTGTCCCAGCGCATATTGGGAATGGCATCCGGATTCAGCGGCAACCAGCCCTGGGTCATGAACAGCACCCACACCAGGCCACCGACGACGAGGTTGCTGAGGGCGAAGGCCTTCGCATAGCCGCGCCAGGACATGCCATGCGCCGGATCAGTGCCGAGCAACCGATACAGCGGCCGCTCGATCCAGCCGGAGGCGCGGTCCAGCCGTAGCATTGGGTCGCCGCGCATCACCGCGGCGAGATAGCGCCCAAGCGGCCAGCCGAGGCCGATCGCGAGCGCGAATACAAGGATTGCTTCAGTCATTGTCGTATCTCGTCAGAAGCGTCGCATTCATCAGAAGCGATCCGGATGCAGGATCACGTAGAGCAGGTAGGCGCAGGCCACGATCACCGCGACGGCGCAAATCAAAGCCAACCAGCCAGGCATGGGAGTTCTCCTCAGTTAGGTCGTCAGAAGCTGGCCTGCAATGTCGCTTCCACGCGCGAGCCTGCAAGGTCATCGCCAAAAATCCGCTTTGCGTTCGAGTCCGTGCCGTGCGCGGTCATCCGCAGCTCGAACGGGGCCTTGAACGCCCACACCGCGCTTAGCTGCGCATGCGAGTAGCTGCGGTCGTACACGTCGTCCAGGAAGTAGTGCGCGACCGCGCCTTCAAGCCGGAGCGTGTCGTTGATTGGGAAGCGCGCCCCGAGCTGCGTGTACACGCCGGTCTCGTCGCTGCCGAGTGCTTCCGGCGAGTACCCCACCGACAGCCAGTAGTTGTCGGCGTAGGTGACTGTTCCGTTCAACTCGGTCCAGTTGAGATCGACCGTGGTCGACGGATAGCGGTAGTGCAGGACGTTGACGTCGACAGCCCAGTCGTCGGACAGCTTCCTGCCCCAGCCAACGGTGAAGTCGAACTCGCTGCTTGCATGGGTTTCGGGTGCGAACTCGACGTTCGAACCCCAGATCGACGCATAAAGACCGGAATCGCCGGCCACCTTGAAGCCGGCCTGGACCGCCGGATCGCCCTGCGTCTGCGTGCTGCCGCGCCAGACATAGTCGGTCGTCAGCGCGGCATTGCCGGTCACCTCGGCCGCCTTGGCTTGGGAGGCCAGCGCCATCAGCCCGGCGACGGCACAAATGGCCGTGACCAAGGGGGCGCGAGCCTCGCGTGCGCGGAAAATCTTCTGTTTCATCAACTGCCCGGAGTTGTCGGCGAGGCCCTCTTGGCCACGCTGAAATTCTCGGCAGGGGAGGCGTAAAACCTCTATTCGCCGACTGCCCCGACTGCATAAATTCGGCGTAAAGCTTCAGCCCACGATGCCCAGGACGCGCTCTGGGCCGGTTTGAAGTTCATTGTGTGCCTTCCTGCACATGCAATGGCGCGCCATCCGGGCACCATCGCGGCTTCTCCAGTGACTCCAGACGGCCATGCACCTGAACCGCAACCTGTTGTTCCTCGCGCTCGCCTGCAGCCTCGCCGCGTGCAAACCCGCTTCCAACGAAACCGCGACCGCCCCGGCCACGCCCGCGGCCACGGCCGCCGCGGCACCGGCGATGGGCGTCGACCTCGCCGGCATCGACAAGAACGTGAAGCCGGGCGACGACTTCGACGCCTACGCCAATGGCGCGTGGCGCAACGCGGCGCAGATTCCCGACGACCGCTCCAGCATCGGCACCGGCTACGAAGTGCAGAAGAAGGCCGAGCAGCGCAATGCCGACCTGATCAAGGGGCTGGCCGCGACCAACCCGGCCGCCGACACCGACGCGCGCCGCATCGCCGATTACTACGCCGCCTACATGGACGAAGCCGGCATCGAGGCGCGCGGGCTGGAACCGCTGAAGCCGGAACTGGCGAAGATCGATGCGATCGCGTCCAAGACCGACCTCGCGCGCGTGCTCGGCAGTGGCCTGCGCGCCGACGTCGATCCGCTCAACGCGACCAATTACCACACCGAAAACCTGTTCGGCCTGTTCGTCGCCCAGGGCCTGCAGGATCCCGAGCACAACATCGCCACGCTGATGCAGGGCGGCCTGGCGATGCCGGACCGCGAGTACTACCTGTCGAACGACAAGGAGATGGTGGCGACGCGGCAGAAGTACCTCGAGTACGTGACCGCGCTGCTCAAGCTCGCCGCCGTCGAGGATGCCGACGCCAAGGCCAAGGCGGTCGTCGCGCTCGAGACCAGGATCGCCAAGGCGCACGCCTCCATCGTCGACACGCAGGACGTGCACAAGGCCAACAATCCGTGGGAGATGTCCGCGTTCGCGAAGAAGGCGCCGGGTCTGGACTGGACGGCGTATTTCACCGCCGCGGGCCTGTCCTCGCAGAAGACGATCGTGGCGTGGCAGCCGGCCGCGATCACGCACCTGTCCGCGCTGGTCGGCAGCGAGCCGCTGCAGGCTTGGAAGGATTACCTCACCTTCCATGCGCTCAACCACAGTGCCGGCCTGTTGCCCAAGGCCTACGCCGACCTGGGCTTCGGCTTCTACGGCACCACCCTGCAGGGCACGCCGAAGCAGAAGGAGCGCTGGAAGCGCGCACTGGATTCGACCAACAACGCCCTGGGTGACGCGGTCGGCAAGCTGTATGCCGAGAAGTATTTCCCGGCCTCGTCGAAGGCGCAGGTCGAGGGCATGGTGAAGAACATCCTCGCCGCCTTCGGCGAACGCGTGGACACGCTGGAATGGATGACGCCGGAAACCAAGGCCAAGGCCAAGGCGAAGGCGGAGACCATGCGCGTGGGCGTGGGTTATCCGGAGACGTGGCGCGATTACGCGGCGCTGGAGATCCGCGCCGACGATCCGCTCGGCAACCGCCTGCGCGCCGAAGCGCAGGAGTACAAGCACCAGGTCGCCAAGCTCGGCGCGCCGGTCGACCGCGGCGAGTGGTGGATGACGCCGCAGACGGTGAACGCGGTGAACCTGCCGCTGCAGAACGCGATGAACTTCCCCGCCGCGATTCTCGAGGCGCCGTACTTCGATCCCAGCGCCGATGCCGCCGCCAACTACGGTTCGATCGGCGCGGTGATCGGCCACGAGATCAGCCATGGCTTCGACGACACCGGCGCGGAGTTCGACGCGCAGGGTCGCCTCGCCAACTGGTGGACGCCGGAGGATGCCAAGCACTTCAAGGCAGCCACGGCGAAGCTGGCGGCGCAGTACGACGCCTACGAGGCCCTGCCGGGCCTGCACATCAACGGCGAGCAGACGCTGGGCGAAAACATCGCCGATGTCTCCGGCCTGACCATCGCCCACGAGGCCTACAAGAAATCGCTCGACGGCAAGGAAGCGCCGGTGATCGACGGGCTCACCGGCGACCAGCGCTTCTTCCTCGCCTATGCGCAGTCGTGGCGTTCGAAGATGCGCGACGCCGCGCTGCGCCAGCGCGTGCTCACCGACGGCCACTCGCCGGGCCGCTGGCGCGCGCAGACCGTGCGCAACATCGATGCGTGGTACGACGCCTACGGCGCGAAGCCGGGCGAGCAGCTGTACCTGGCGCCGGCGGACCGGGTGAAGATCTGGTAAGCCACCGCGTCACTGCTTCAACAGAAACGGCCGCACTGCGGCCGTTTCTTTTTTTCGGGAACGCGTGGAAATCTGGGAACACGTGCAGGGCGCTAGCACCAGCGGTCCACGATTCGCCAGGACAGGTGCTGCGCCCACCACGCGTAGGCGTCGGGGGCGGGATGGAAGCCGTCGGAAGCGATGAAGCGACCTTCCGGCACGTAGCCGGGATCGACGAACTCGCAGCGCGGGTTGCGTTGCACGCCGTCGAGCGAGAGCTGGTTGAGGTGCGCACTGCGCTTGCCCAGGTACCAGCCCAGCGGATGCGGCAGCGCCGGGAAGTACTGCATCGGGGGGATGCAGGCCAACAACAGGTGCCGCACTTCGAACTCCATCGTCAGCAGCTCCACCAGCTGGCTTTGCAGTTGCAGCCAGCGGCGCGCGCTGGTGCCGCCGGTGACGTCGTTGACGCCGACCGAGAGCACGGCGACATCGAAGGCCTGGCGCGGGGCGGCGTCGAGCTGTTGCACCAGGTCGGCGATGGCGACGCCGGTGCGCGCCATCAGCTGCCAGGACACGCAGAAGTGGTGGGCGAGCCCCGAGACGAGCCGGCCGGAAAGCGCGGCGGCCTGGGTCGCGGCGCCCACGCCGGCGGCGGCGGAGTCGCCGGCGATCAGCAGGCGCAGCGGCCGGCCTGCGCCGGCCGAGCCCTGGCGTGGGCCCGGGGGCTCGGGCAGCCGCGGGGTCACCCGGCGTGTGTATGCAGCCTGCGCGAACAGCACAGGGGCCAGTCCGATCGCAGCAAGCCGGTAGGTCATGGCGGCTGCTCCTCATACGCAGCGAACGACGCGGCCGAACCGGCGAGCCGCACCCGGATGCGGACTCGCCGGGTTTATCCGGGTAAACGTGGTTTGCCCCGGCAAACGGCATTTTCGTCCGGCCGGCGCGAAGATCCGGTCAGCGCCGCCGGGGCGTGCCCCTCACGCCGCGATGGCCCGCAGGTAACGCGCAAACGATGCATCCACGGCGGCACGGGCGCCGCCGATGATGTTGCGCTGCCAGGTGTAGCCGAACACGTCGTCGAAGTCGTAGCCGGCGAGCAGCGCCTGCATGTGATGCACGTCGGACGGCTTCATCGGCATGTAGTTGGGATAGCTGTACATGAAGGCGACGTGGCGGCGATCGGACGCGACCTGCAGCGCATCGCCCGGCAGCAACGTCGCGCCGCGCGGTCCGCGCTTCCAGTGCAGCGCAGTGCTGCCCTCGAAGTGGCCGCCGACGCGCAGCAGGGTGACGTCGCTCGACAACCTGAGTTCGTCGCCGCGCCAGAAGCGGATGTGCTTCGACGGCCGCTGCACCCAGGCCTGGTCGGCCTCATGCAGCAGGATGGGGATTCCGCCGAGCGCTTCGCTCCATTCCACCATCGACGCGTAGAAGTGCGGATGCGAGATGACGATCCGCTCGATCCCGCCGCGCGCACGCAACGCGTCCACGGCTTCGGCGGTGACCAGGCTGACGCATTCCCACAGCACGTTGCCGGCATCGGTCGGCAACAGGAGCGCGCGCTGCGGGATGGCGAAGTCGCCCGGCAGGCCGATGCCGAGCAGGCCGTCGTCGTCCTCGAGGCGCAGGCGGTACTTCCCGGCGAGCGCGGCGTGGGTGGTCCAGCGCTGCCCGTTCCAACCGACGTACTGGCGTTCGTCCTCACACACGACGCAGCGTGCCGGCGGCGCGGTGGGCTGCGAGGGTGATTCCGCGTACTGGGTGCCGCAGGTTTCGCAGAGGTAGCAGGTCATGACGGGTCTCCGTACGTGTCAAGAAAGGCGGGGCTTGGTGCCGCGATGGGCTTACCGTAGGCTTGGACTGGCTCTGAAAGCAGGCCAGTAACGATGAGTGCGCAGGAACCAGTCTTCGAGTTCCCCATCCACTTCGACGAGGGTGGCGACGGTCAGCACCAGCGCACCCGCCGCCTGCACGAGCAGTTGCGCGCCGCGATCCTCGACGGACGCCTTGCCGCCGGCGCGTCCCTGCCGTCGACACGACAGGCGGCGGCGGGCCTGGGTATCGCCCGCAACACCGTGATCGCCGCCTACGACCTGCTCATCGCCGAGGGCTATGTGCTGCCGCGCCCGGGAGCGAAGGCCGTGGTCGCCGAGCTGGCCATGCGCATGCACACACGCACGCAATCGCAGGCCGACGCCGGCGCCGATGCGCGGCTCAATCCGCAGTGGCGCCAGCCCGCGGGACTGGCGTCGTCATCGCGTTTGCTGCCACCGCGCAACTTCCGCCTCGGCGTGCCCGACCATCGCCACTTCCCCCACGCGATCTGGCGCCGGCTGATGGCGCAATCGCTGCGCGCATGGTCGAAGACCGCGTTCGGCTATCCACCATCGGAGGGCATTCCGGTGTTGCGGGAGGCGATCGCCAAGCACGTCGCGTTCGCGCGCGCCGTCGCGTGCACGGCGGAAGACATCGTCGTCACGTCCGGCGCGCAGCAGGCATTCGACCTGCTCGCGCGCCTGCTGGTAACGCCGGGGGAAACCGTGGTGGCGGTGGAGGAGCCCGGCTATCCACCGGTCCGCGCCGCGTTCGCCGCCGCGGGCGCGAAGTTGCTGTCGGTGGCAGTGGACGACGAAGGCCTGTGCGTCGAGCGCCTGCCGCCGGGCGTGCGTGTCATCAGCGTGACGCCGTCGCACCAGTCGCCGACCGGCGTGGCCTTGTCGCTGCGCCGCCGTGCCGCGCTGCTCGACTACGCGCGCGAGCACGACGCGGTGATCATCGAGGACGACTACGACGGCGAGTTCCGTTACGGCGGCCGTCCGCTCGACGCGTTGCAGATGCTGGATCGCGAGGCGCGCGTGTTCTACGTCGGCACGTTTTCCAAGAGCCTGTTCCCGTCGCTGCGCAAGGGTTTCGTGGTGGTGCCGGCGTGGGCGCGCGAGGCATTCATCGCGGTGAAGCACATCGCCGATTCGCACTGCGACACCATCACCCAGTCGGTGCTCGCCGCCTTCATCCGCGACGGCCACCTGGCGCGGCACGTGCGGCGGATGCGGCCGGTGTATGCGGCCCGGCGCGAGGCGTTGCTGGCAGGCCTGCGCACCGAACTGGCGCCGTGGCTGGAACCGATTCCGTCGGAAGCCGGCCTGCACCTGGCGGCGCGCATCCGCGATCCGAAGCAGGCCAGCCGTATCATCGCCAAGGCGCGGCAGCACGTGCCCGGCGCGCAGTCGATCGCCGAATACGCCGCGGCAACGCCGGAGCAGCCGGCGCTGGTGTTCGGTTACGGAGTGATCGACGAGGACGCCATCGCGCCGGCGTTGCGGCAGCTGCGCGAGGCGCTGGAGGCGGGCTAGCCCTCATCGACGGAGGCAGAAGCGTCCCTCATCCGCCCTGCCCTCAACGGCCTGCCGGCCGTTTCGACCTTCTCCCGCATGCGGGAGAAGGGAGGCGCGGTTAGTCGGCCTTGGCGCGCAGGCGTTCCAGCACGCCGTCGAGCGAGTCCAGGTCGCTGTAATGGATCACCAGGCGGCCCTTGCCGCCGCGGCCGTGCAGCACGTTGACCTGGGTGCTGAGCGATTCGGACAGTTCGCGTTCGAGCGCGGCGATGTCGGCCTGGGGCTTGGGCTTGACCGGTTTGGCCTTGGCGTTGCCGGCGCCCATCACCTTGCCGGCGGCGAGCAGCTGCGCGCGGTGCTCGACTTCGCGCACCGACCAGCCGTTGTCCGCGGCCTGGCGGGCGAGCGCGATCGCGGCCTGCGGTGCCAGCGTGAGCAGGGCGCGGGCGTGGCCCATTTCCAGCGACTTGGTTTCCAGCAGCACGCGGATCTCGACCGGCAGTTCCAGCAGGCGCAGCAGGTTCGAGACCGCCGCGCGCGAACGGCCGACCGCATCGGCGGCCTGCGCATGGGTGAGGTCGAATTCGTCGATCAGGCGCTGCAGCGCGATCGCTTCTTCCAGCGGGTTGAGGTCCTCGCGCTGGATGTTCTCGATCAGCGCCATCGCGACCACGGTGCGGTCGTCGACTTCGCGGATCACTACCGGGATTTCGGTGAGGCCGGCCAGTTGCGAGGCGCGCCAGCGGCGTTCGCCGGCGATGATCTCGTAGCTCTTGCCGCCGAGGTCGCGCACGACGATGGGCTGGATCACGCCCTGCGCCTTGATCGATTCGGCCAGCTCGCCGAGCTTGCCCTGGTCCATCGTGCGGCGCGGCTGGTACTTGCCGGGCGTGAGCGAGTCGACCGGCAGCGTGCGCAGCATGTCACCGGGCTGGGCTTCCAGCGGCGGCACTTCGGCCGCGGCCTTGGGGCCGAGCAAGGCTTCCAGCCCGCGGCCGAGGCCGCGCTTCTTGGCCGTGCTCATGCCGCCGTCTCCGGCACGGCCGCCTTCGCGGCCTGGTCGCGCTCGCGCTGGCGGCGCAGCACTTCACCGGCGAGACCGAGGTAGGCGATGCCGCCGCGGCTGGCCCTGTCGTAGCCGACGATGCTCTGGCCGTGGCTGGGCGCTTCGGCCAGGCGCACGTTGCGCGGCACGATGGTGCGGAACACACGGTCGCCGAAGTGCTTGGTCAGCTCCGCGGAGACCGCATTGGCGAGGTTGTTGCGCACGTCGAACATGGTGCGCAGCACGCCTTCGATCTCCAGTTGCGGATTGAGCCGCGCCTTGAGCGCGTCGATGGTGTCGAGCAGGGCGCTGATGCCTTCCAGCGCGTAGTACTCGCACTGCATCGGCACGACGATCGAATCGGCGGCGGTCAGCGCATTGAGCGTGAGCAGCGACAGCGCCGGCGGGCAGTCGATCAGGATGTAGTCGTAATGCGCGCGCAGCGGCGTGAGCGCGGTCTTGAGGCGCTGCTCGCGGTCGGGCTCGCCCATCAGGCTGATTTCGGCCGCGGTGAGCTCGATGTTGGCCGGCAGCAGGTCGAAGTCCTCGGCGGTGCGCTTGAGGATCTTGGCGGTATCGGCCTCGCCCAGCAGCACGTCGCAGATCGTCTCCTCGATCTCGCGCTTGTCGATGCCGCTGCCCATGGTCGCGTTGCCCTGCGGGTCGAGGTCGACCAGCAGGACGCGCTTGGGCGTCTTGGCCAGGGCAGCGGCCAGGTTCACGGCGGTAGTGGTCTTGCCGACTCCGCCTTTCTGGTTGGCGACAGCGATGATGCGGGCCATGCGGCTCGTTGCCTCGGAAATACGGTGGTTGGCCGCAAGGACGGCCGGACCGGGATTATGCGTTATCACAGGCGCGGAACGCGCCGCGATGACTGCCGCCAGTGCAACCGCCCCGCCGGTCGGTAAAACGCCAGCGGCGCGGGCGCGTGTTCAGGCGCTGGTCGCGCATCAACGCTTCGAATTATGAGAAGCCGGTCACAGATCAGTCGGCGCTGGTGCGCCGGACGACGATCAGATGGCGTTCGGCATCGACGCCGGGCACGCGCAGCGGGTGCGACGCCGCCAGTCCCCAACCGGCGGGCAGCGCCGCGATCTCGTCGGCGGGGTACACGCCCTTCATCGCCAGCAGGGTGCCTTCCGGCTTCAGCAGGTGGCCGCCGAGTTCCAGGATCAGCGGCAAGGTCGCCAGCGCGCGCGCGGTGATCGCATCGAAGGCGCCGGGTTCATCCACGGCTTCGATCCGCGCTTCGGCCACGCGCACATCCTTCAGGCCGAGCTGGCGCACGGCCTCGCGCAGGAAGCGCGCCTTCTTGCCGTTGCTCTCGACCAGGGTCACGTGCAGGCCCGGCTTGACGATCGCCAGCGGGATGCCGGGCAGGCCGGGGCCGGTGCCGAGGTCGGCGAGGTGGCCGCCGCGGCGGGCGAGGTCGTCGACGAAGGGATGCATCGCCAGCGAATCGAGCAGGTGCTTGCCGACCATCTCCTGCGGATCGCGTACGGCGGTGAGGTTGTAGGTCTGGTTCCAGCGCGCAAGCAGGGCGAGGTAGGCCAGCAGCGGTTCGGCCAGCGTCGGCGCGAGGCCGAGCTCGCGCAGGCCGGCCTCGAGGGTGGGGCGCAGGGTGGCGGGCAGGTTCATCGCGAAAGTATGACGGCGCGGCGCCGGCTCAGCGCCAGGCGAGGGCGGCGACGTAATCCGGTGCGGGGGTGAATTCGCGCAGCGACCAGTCGCGTGCGGCGCCGAGGCCGGCGTCGCATTCGACCAGCACCAGTGCGGCGCCGGCTTCGGCGAAACGCAGTTTTTCCAGGCCGAACGACAGTCCATGCCCATGCGCCTTCAGTACCGCCTCCTTCGCGCACCACAGGCGCAGGAAGGCGAGGTCGCGCTCCGCACCGGTGGCGAACGACGCCAGCCAGTCGTGCTCGGGCGCGGTGAAGAAGCGTTGCGCCAGGTCGAGCGCGCGCGGCCGCGGGCGCACGCGTTCGCAGTCCGCGCCCAGTTGCACGCCTTGGCCCAGCGCGATCAGCAGGCCGTCGCCGCTGTGGCTCCAGCTGCAGTCGAAGCCGTCCTGCGGCGGTCCCAGGCGCGGGCGGCCGCGCGGTTCGCGGCCGAGGTTGAGCGCGTCCGGGGTCACGCCCAGCGCCGCGGCCAGCCAGGCCTTGGCCACCGGGTCGGTAGGCGTGCCGTGCGCGTGCGCATGCCAGCTCCAGCGCAGCGGGCCCTGGGCCGGGATCTCGGTGGTGACGGCCGATGAAGGCATTTCGACGGGCATGGACGCGGGTGCCGGTACCATAGCGCAGGGGAAAACCACCCAGGACGGGTTACGCGCTCCAGCGGGCGCGGTTCGAATACGTATTGTCCGGGAAACGCATGTCGGCAGTTGTACAGAGCATCACGGGGTTATTGCATCGCCATGAAGCCGCCGCCCTGACCAGGGGGGCGCCGGCGCGCCTGTTCGCGTTCGATGCGGTGGGTGCGATCGATCTGGGTCGTTTCGCAGGCGAGGTGCGCGCGGTCGCCGACCTGCTGCCCGACGCCCGCTTCGCGTTGAACCTGTGCGAGGACCGCTACCGCTTCATGGTCGCGTTGTGCGCCGCGGCGCTGCGTGGGCAGACCACCCTGTTGCCGCCGTCGCGCGCCGCCGCGGTGGTGGAGGATGTGCTGGCCCAGCATCGCGACAGTTATGTGCTCGGCGACGCCCTGATGCAGGGCGACGCCGCGATGCAGGGCGACGCCGCGATGGCGGCGAAACACCGGCATTGGCGGCTGCCGCCCGCGCTGCCACGGCGCGACGGCGAAGCGCTGGCGATTCCCGAGGATCTGCCGCTGGTGATCGGCTACACCTCGGGCAGCACGGGACGGCCGAAGCCGAACCCCAAGAGCTGGGCGTCGTTCCGCGCCAGCACCGCGCAGAACCTGGCGGCGCTCGACGACTTGCTCGACCACGCCGCCGTCACCCCGCTGATTGCCACGGTTCCGCCCCAGCACATGTACGGCATGGAGATGTCGGTGCTGCTGCCGCTGCTCGGACCCGTCGCAGTGCATGGCGCACGTCCGTTCTTTCCCGACGACATCGCACGCGCGCTGCGCGACGCGCCCTCCGCGCCGCTGCTGGTCACCACGCCGGTGCACCTGCGTGCGCTTGTGGAATCCGACGCCTCGCTGCCGCCGCTGCGCGGCATCGTCTCGGCCACCGCGCCGCTGTCGCGCGAGCTCGCGGTCGCGGCGGAGCAGCGCTTCGCTTGCGAGGTACGCGAAGTGTTCGGTTCCACCGAGACCTGCGTGATCGCGCGCCGCCGCACCGCGTACGAGTCGGCGTGGACGCTGTTGCCCGGCGTGCAGCTCACGCCGCAGCCCGATGGCACAGCGGTACAAGGCGTCCATCTGACCCACGCGGTGGTGTTGGCCGACCTGGTGGAAGTGCACGACGACGGGCGCTTCGAACTGCGTGGACGCAATGCCGACCTGATCGAGATCGCCGGCAAGCGTGCTTCGCTCGGTGATCTCACCCGGCGCCTGCTGGCGGTGCCAGGCGTGCGCGATGGCGTGGTGTTCCAGCTCGATCCCTGCCCCCGAACGGGGGTGGCGCGCATCGCCGCCCTGGCGGTCGCGCCCGGGTTGCGTGAAGCGCAGGTGTTGGCCGCGCTGCGCGAACACGCCGACCCGGTATTCCTGCCGCGTCCGTTGCGGCTGGTGGATGCGTTGCCGCGCAACGAAACCGGCAAGCTTCCGCGCGCTGCGCTTGCGGTCCTGCTGCGGCACGAGGATTGATTGGCGCCGAGTGCCTGTGCTGCGCTCTTTACGTTTTTTTCATTACGCGCAACCCCCTGCAAAGCCGGTTCACACCACTGACGCTGCCATCACGTTGCGGCGCACAGACTCGCTTTGCCCACGATATATAGGCACTGGTTTCTTCACTCGGATTCCCCACTCGCAGCTGGAAGGAGAACGCACATGATGGGTTTCATTATTTGGCTGATCGTCGGCGGCGTCATCGGCTGGCTTGCGAGCCTGGTCATGAAGACGGACGCCCAGCAGGGCCTGTTCCTCAACATCGTGGTCGGTATCGTCGGCGCCTTCCTCGGCGGCTGGATCGGCAGCATGCTCGGCATCGGCGGCGGTGACATCAACAACGGCGCCTTCAACCTGACCAGCCTGTTGCTGGCACTGGTGGGTGCGATCGTGTTGCTGGCGATCATCAATCTGTTCCGGCGCGGTCGCGTGCGCTGATCGCACGCTCGCGCGGTATGCAAAGGCCCGGTATCCCCGGGCCTTTGTTTTTCCCGCCTTGTCTTGTATCGGTTTGCCGGCGCGCTCCGGCGTTGCGTCAGGCCAGTTCGACCCACACCGGCGTGTGGTCGCTGGGGCGCTCGCGCTCGCGCGGCGCGGTATCGATGCCCGCGGCGACGCAACGCGCACGCAACGCCTCGCTGACCAGCACGAGGTCGATGCGCAGGCCCCAGCCGCGCTGGAACGCCGCCAAGCGGTAGTCCCACCAGCTGAAGTGGCCGCCGTCCTCGTTATGCAGGCGGAAGCTGTCGTGCAGGCCGAGGTCGAGCAGGCCGCGCAGCGACTCGCGTTCGGGCGTGGAGCACAGGATCTTTTCGCGCCAGCGCTTGGGATCGTGCACGTCGCGGTCGTCGGGCGCGATGTTGAAGTCGCCGAGCACGACCAGGTTCGGATGCTGGCGCATCTCCTCGCGCAGCCATTCGCGCACCGCGGCGAGCCAGCGCAGCTTGTACTCGAACTTCTCGCTGCCCACGGCCTCGCCGTTGACCACATACAGGTCGACGATGCGGATGGCCTGCGCCGGATCCTGGGATCCGGGAGCGCTGATCGTGGCGGCGAGCACGCGCTTCTGCGGATCGTCGAAACCGGGGATCGCGGTGACGCATTCGCTGGTGAAAGGCAGGCGGCTGATCAGGGCCACGCCGTTGTAGGTCTTCTGCCCGCAGAACACGCTGCGATAGCCCAGTTCGGCCAGCGCGGCGTCGGGGAACTTGCTGTCCTCGAGCTTGGTTTCCTGCAGGGCAACCACGTCCGGCGCGAAGTCCTGCAGCCACTGCTGCAGGTGCGGCAGGCGCACGTTGAGCGAATTGACGTTCCAGCTGGCGATTTTCATGGCCGGCAGTGTAACGCGGCGGTTTTCGCTTCCGGCGCGAGTCGTACAATTGGCGCATAACATCATCATGCCCATGAACACCACGCCCATGAACGTCCGCCCCTACCTCGACAAGATGCCGGTTCTCGGCGAGCGCAGCTATGTCGACCCCGCCGCCACCGTGATCGGCGACGTGATCCTCGGCGAGGATGTCTCGATCTGGCCCGGCACCATCGTCCGCGGCGACGTCAACTTCATCCGCGTTGGCGCGCGCACCAACATCCAGGACGGCACCGTGGTGCATGTCAGTCATGACGGCCCGCACGCCAAGCTCGGCGGCTTCGCCACCGTGATCGGCGAGGACGTGACCATCGGCCACAAGGCGATCATCCACGCCTGCCGCATCGAGGATGCGGTGTTGATCGGCATGGGCGCGATCCTGCTCGATGGCGCGGTGGTCAAGAAGCACGGTTTCGTCGGGGCCGGTGCGCTCATCGCGCCCGGCAAGGTAGTCGGCGAGGGCGAGCTGTGGCTCGGCAACCCGGCGAAAAAGGTACGCATGCTCAGCGACGAGGAAATCCAGGCGCTGTATTACTCCGCCCAGCACTACGTACGCCTGAAGAACCAGTACTTGGGAATGTCGGCCCCGTAGTTCCCTGTTGGAGCGTGGGGCGGCGGTTGTCGCTGCCGCCATCGCGCATTACAGTCGAGGCCGGAAGTTGGGGAACCGGGGCCGTACTGTTCGCATGGAAGAGATCCACAATCCGTATGCGGCGCCGGGCGCGCCGCTGATGTCTGGTCCGCCTCCCATTCCCGCGACGCAACGCCATGAACTGGCCGGACGTGGCCGGCGGTTGCTGGCCAGGATCGTCGATCAGCTTCTGTACGTCGCCTGCTTCATCCCGATGCTGGTCCTTGTGCTGCTGCCCGACAGGCCGGACTGGGGAATCAGTCTGGGGCTGCTGCTCGCACTGGCCGGGTTGATTGGCCTGTTCGTCTACAACCTGGCCCTGCTTGGCCAGAGCGGCCAGACCATTGGCAAGCAGTGGCTGGGTATCCGTATCGTCCGCAGCGACGGCAGCAACGCCGACCTGGGACGCGTTTTCGGTCTGCGCATGTTCTTGCCGGGATTGATCACCGCGTTTGCCGGCCCCCTGTTCTCGTTGCCGGACGCGCTGTGCATCTTCGGCAACGAGAAGCGCTGCATCCACGACATGATGGCCGATACCATCGTCGTTGTTGCCTGACTTCGACGACCTGACCTTCGACGATATGGGCGCTGAGGTGAGTTTGGATCGAGCGACTGCCAGGAGCGGCGGCACCAGCAGCGCAAGGTTCGGGATGCTCGACACCTACCGCGAAGTAGTCACGCCCGAAGGTGTGGCCCTGCACCTGCCTGCGGCCGGACCGGTGCCGCGTGCGCTGGCGTGGGCGATAGACCTGGCCATCCGCATAGGGGTGCTGATGGTCGCGAGCATGGTGCTGGCGATGCTGGGCACCGCGGGCTTCGGGCCGTATGCGGTGCTGATGTTCGTCGTGTTCTGGTTTTACCACGTGCTGTTTGAAGTCCTGGATCGTGGCCGCACGCCGGGCAAGCGCGCATTGGGCCTGCGCGTGATCGCGGCCAACGGCGCGCCGGTGGGCTGGCTCGCCGCTTTCACCCGCAACCTGCTGCGCACGGTGGACATGCTGCCGTTCGGTTATGCGACCGGGCTGGTCACCAGCCTCGCCGATCCCTGGGGTCGGCGCCTGGGCGACATGGTCGCGGGCACGCTGGTGGTGCACGACGCGCGCCCGCACGAACCGCAGGCGGCGCCGGTGGGCACAGCGCTCGCGCCCGCCGTACCGTTGCGACCGCACGAACAGGCGGCGCTGGTCGCCTTCGCCGAACGCGGGCCGCAACTCACGCAGGAACGCCAGGTCGAGCTCGCCGATATCGCCGAGCCGCTGGTGCAGGCCCGTGGCCCGCTCGGGGTAGCACGCCTGTACGGCATCGCGAACTGGCTACTCGGACGGCGGGGTTGAGATGAGGCAGGAGATATTCGTCAGTCGCCACCAGGCCGAATGGGTCGCGCTCGAGCAATGGCTGGATGCGCGTGGCGACAGCGCGCGCAAGGCACGTGCGCACCGGCGCGATTGGCACGGCCTCGCCGACCACGAAATGCCCGCGCGGTACCGCCGCCTGTGCCAGCAGCTTGCGCTGGCGCGCCGCCGCGGCTACAGCGCGGTGGTGACCGAGCGCCTGCAGCAGCTGATGCAGCGTGGCCACAGCGTGCTGTATCGCACGCCCGCACCGCACTGGCGGCGTGCGGTGGAATTCGTGCTGGCTGGGTTTCCGCGCCTGGTGCGCGCGGAGAAGGGTGTGATGCTGGCGGCGACGCTGCTGTTCGTGCTGCCGCTGGTGGCGATGTACACCGCGATCCAGATCCAGCCCGATCTGTCGAGCGCGCTGTACGACCCGGTGCAGCTCGCCGGCTTCGAGGACATGTACGACCCGAACGATCCGCAGCGCGCGCTCGGCCGCGACAACGGCACCGACGTGGCGATGTTCGGCTTCTACATCTGGAACAACATCAGCATTGGCTTCAAGGTATTCGCGAGCGGATTGCTGGTCGGGCTGGGTCCGGTGCTCGCGCTGGCGAACGAAGGCATCCGCGCCGGCGCCGTGGCCGGCCACCTGCAGGCGGTTGGCCATGGCGATCCGTTCTGGCGCTTCGTCTGCGGACATGCGGCGTTCGAGCTGACCGCCATAGTCATAGCCGGCGGCGCGGGACTGCGCCTGGGCCTCAACCTGATCGCGCCGGGACAACGGCGACGCATCGATGCCCTGGTCGAAGGCGGACGCCGCGGTGCGCTGCTGAGCGTGGGCGTGTTGGTGATGCTGCTCGTCGCCGCCTTCATCGAGGCGTTCTGGTCCTCGATCGGATGGATGCCGGCCACGGTGAAGTACTCGGTGGCGGCGGTGCTGTGGAGTGCCGTGTTCGTGTGGCTGCTGGCCGGCGGCCGCAACCGTCGCCATGCGGAGTCGTCGCCATGACGCCGCGGCATCGCCTGACCACGGAAGCGCGGCGCGCATGAGGATCGAGGATCTGACCGTCGCCCTGCGGCCACGCACTGCGTGGGAAGCCGTCGAACTCGGCACCGCGCTCGTGCGTCGCCATGCCGGCGCGGTGTGGACGCCGTGGCTGCTGGTGTCGCTGCCGATGCTGCTGCTGGTCAATGCGTTGTGCTGGCAGCTCGGCGTGGTCTGGCTGGCTGGCCTGGTGATGTGGTGGCTGAAGCCACTGTTCGACCGCATCCCGCTGTATGTGTTGTCGCGCGCGGTATTCGGCCACGTGCCGACTCCGCGCGAAACCGTGCGTGCGCAGTGGAGTTTCGGCCGGCGCTGGCTGCCGGCCTATCTGCTGTGGCGCCGGCTTGGGCCGGTGCGCGCGGTGTACCTGCCGGTGGACCTGCTCGAAGGTGGCGTCGGCGAGGAAGCGCGGGCGCGGCGCCGGGCATTGGGCTCGCCGGTGTACGGCGTGGCCTCGCTGGTGCTGCTGGTGTTCGCGCATTTCGAGGTCGCGCTGCTGCTGGGCGCGGTGTCCACGGTGATGCTGTTCGCGCCCAACGACCTCGTGCAGGAAACCGCAGCGCGGATGTGGAACGTGTTCGAGTCGCAGCAGGACTGGGTGCAGTTCACCAGCAACCTGCTGATGTGGGCAGCGACGAGCGTGCTGGAACCGTTCTATGTCGGCGCCGGCTTCGGCCTTTACCTCAACCGGCGCACCGAGATCGAGGCCTGGGACATCGAGATGGTGCTGCGGCGCCTGCGCGCGCGCCTGGGTCATGCGGTCGCGCCGCTGCTGCTGCTGTGTGCACTGGGGTTGGGCGTGCTGCCCGCACGCGCGCAGCAGGAAGAACCCTTCGTCCAGGAGACGCCCGCACCGCCGGCCACGGACGTCGCGGCGCGGCAGGTGCCACGCGCCGAATCGACCCTGCGCGAAGTCTTTGGCCCGCAGGTCGTCGACGACGATGGCTGGCGCCAGGCGGTCAAACGTACGTACGAAGACCCGGCCGTCAGCCCCCGGCGCACCGTGACGCAGTGGGTGCCGAAGAATCCCGACAGCCCGCGCCCACCGGCCGACTTTGGCCGCCTTGGTGAATGGCTGGCGTCCATCGGTGAGTACGGTCTGTGGATCGTGGTCGGTGCCCTGGTGTTGGCGCTGTTGCTCACCGCGCCGAAGTGGCTGGGCTGGATCCGCGATCCGGAGCGCCGGCGCGGGCGTGACCACGACGAAGTGCAACGCGAAGCCGTGGCCGAGGAATCGCCGCTGCCCGAGGACGTGCCTGCCGCCGCGCGCCGCCTGTGGCAGGCGGGCCGCGAGCGCGACGCGCTGGCCCTGGTGTACCGCGCCAGCGTCGAGGCGATGACCCGGCGCGCGCAGGTCGTGCTCGTGCCCGGCGCGACCGAGGCGCACACGCTGCGCGCGTCGCGCCAATTGTCGGCCGCGGCCGATCGCGAGGCATTCGCGCGGGTCGTGCGTGTGTGGCAGACCGCCGCCTATGCGCATGGCCTGCCCGCCGGCGAGGAATTCGAGGATCTGCTGACGCAGTTGGCGCAGCGGTTCTGGGCGGGAGCGGCGGCATGAACGCGCCGTCCTCCCTGCGTCCCGGCTCGATGCGCATCGCGCTGCTGAGCTTGCTGGGCATCGTCGTCCTCGGCGGACTCGCGGCGTGGTGGCTGCACACGCACGAGCGTGTCGAGCGCCGCATCCAGATGCCGCGCACCGGCGAGGCGCGGCGCAATCCGCTGTACGCGCTGCAGCTGGCGCTGCAGAAGGACGGCGTGGCCGTGAAGTCGCGCCGGCGCCTGCAACTGTTGCCCGGCGCCGGCAAGGAGGAAGCCAGCGTGCCGCTGGCCGCGCGCGACACCGTCGTGATCTACAACGATCCGCGCACGCTGACGGCGCCGGAAGCCGCGGGACTGCTGCACTGGGTGGACGCCGGCGGCCACCTGATCGTGCGCACGCCACCGCTGGGGCTGCTGGCGACGAACACGCCGGTGCCATTGTTCGCCGACCTGCAGCTGATGCCGATGGGCCGCGACAACAGCGAGTGCGCGGAGATGAAAGGCAACCGCGGGCCCACCACGGACGAGGCGGCGGACGAGGCCGCGACGGTGCAGACGGACGCGGCGGCGGAGCGTGCGGAGGGCCTGCTGTTCTGCGGGGCGCGCCGGTTCACCCTCGCCGGCGCCAATCCGGTGCACAGCTGGGGCGACCTGAAGGCGGGCTACGTGTTCGCGCGCATCCAACGCGGCAACGGCAGCGTCGATGTGCTCGCCGACCTCGATTTCCTCGACAGCGATGAGCTCGAAGACCCGGCCAGCTTCCTGCTCGCGCGCCAGCTGCTGCAGCCCAACCATCGCGCCGGTACCGTGCACCTGGTCTACGCCGCGCAGATGCCGTCGCTGTGGGTGACGATCATCCGCCACAGCTGGATGGCGTGGGGGCCGCTGCTGCTCGCGTTGATGTTGTGGCTGTGGCGGCGCATGCAGCGCTTCGGACCGGGGTTGCCGGCGCCATCGACCGAACGGCGTTCGCTGCTCGAGCACATCGTTGCCAGCGGCGAACTCGAATATCGCTACGGCTACGCGCACCTGCTCTACGACGCGGCGCGCAACGCCTTCCTCGCGCGCCTGCGCCGCCGCGATCCGCAGGCCGCCGCGCTGCAGGGCGAGCCACAGCTGATGCTGCTCGCCGAGCGCTTCCAGGACGTGCCGCCAGGGGAGATCCGCGACGCCCTGCTGCCGCCGTTCGCTCATGACCACACCGCCTTCCGCACCCGCATCGCCACCCTGATCCGACTGAGAAACCGACTATGAGCGACACGCTGATTCCTCCCCTGGCTCCGGATCACGTGGCCGCGCCGCGCACGATCAAACCGATCACGGGCGAAGCGCTGGCGCAACGCGCCGCCGCGATCCGCGACGAGGTCGGCAAGGCCTTCATCGGCCAGGCCGATGCCCTCGACCATGTGCTGATCGCGTTGCTCGCCGGTGGCCATGCGCTGATCGAAGGCGTGCCCGGGCTGGGCAAGACCCTGCTGGTGCGCGCGCTGGCGAAGACGCTCGACTGCGGCTACGCCCGCGTGCAGTTCACCCCGGACCTGATGCCCTCCGACATCAGCGGCCACGCCGTGTACGACCCGAAGACCGAGACCTTCAACATCCGCCGCGGCCCGGTCTTCACCAACCTCCTGCTCGCCGACGAGATCAACCGCGCACCGGCGAAGACGCAGTCGGCGCTGCTCGAGGCGATGCAGGAAATGCAGGTCACGATCGAAGGCCACAGCTTCGAACTGGCGCCGCCGTTCCTCACCCTGGCCACGCAGAACCCGGTCGAGCAGGAAGGCACCTATCCGCTGCCGGAAGCCCAGCTCGACCGCTTCCTGCTCAAGGTGCTGATCGGTTATCCCTCGCGCGCCGACGAGAAGAAGATGGTCGTGGCTGTCAGCCAGGGCCGCATGGCCTCCGACTTCGACCTGTCGCAGGTGCGGCGCGTGGTCGGGCCCGAGGAAATCGTGGCGATGCAGCTCGGCACCGCGCTGGTGACGGTCGACGATGCGGTGATCGACTACGCGGTGCGGATCGCTGCCGCCACCCGCGACTGGGCCGGCATCGCGCTCGGCGCGGGTCCGCGCGGCAGCCTCGCCCTGGTGCGCGCGGCGCGCGCGCAGGCGGTGCTCTCCGGTCGCGACTTCGTCACTCCCGACGATGTGCGCGAAATCGCCAAGCCTGCGTTGCGCCATCGCATCGCCCTGGCACCGGAACTGCAGATCGAAGGCCAGGAACCCGACGACGTGCTGCATGCACTGCTGGCCAAGGTGGAAGCGCCGCGGCAATGACGCGCACGAGCACCGCACACGCCTTCCGCCCCTTCCCCCGCTTGCGGGGGAAGGGGCCCAACCCTCCCCCGCAAGCGGGGGAGGGTGTAGCGGACCGGAATTGAATGGAACGCCCGATGCTTCCATCGCGCATACGCAGCCTGCCCCGTCCCGCGCCAGCCATGCTGGTGCTGCTCGCGCTGTGGGCGGCGCTGGGGCTCGCCGCCAGCATCGAGTACGCACCGGTGTCGGCGTGGCAGGCCGCCGGCGTGGTCTTGCTGCTGGTGGCGACGTTCGACGCACTCCGCGTGATGCAGGGCGCCACGCCCGATGTGCAGAGGCGTGTTCCGGACACCTGGCCGATCGGCGTCGAGCGGCCGGTGGCATTGAAGCTGCAGGCCAGCCGCGCGCAGCAGGTCGATGTCTTCGACCTGCATCCAGGGACCTGGGCCATGCAGGGCCTGCCGCGCCGCCTGCGCCTGCGGCGTGGCGAAGCCGCGAGCCTCGACTACACCTTGCGTGCCACCGCGCGCGGCGACTTCGTCTTCGATGGCGTGCAGCTGCGCCTGCATTCGCCGTGGCGGTTGTGGTGGCACGCGCGTGTGGCCGGCGAACCGCAACGGGTGCGGGTGTTCCCGAACTTCGCACCGCTCGCGCGCTTTGCGATGTTCAGCGCGGAACAGGCCTCGCGCCTCGTCGGCGCGCACGTGAAGCGGCGCCGCGGCGAAGGCACCGATTTCCACCAGATGCGCGAATACCGCGTCGGCGACAGCCTGCGCCAGATCGACTGGAAGGCGACGGCGCGCGCGCGGCGCCTGATCTCGCGCGAGTACCAGGACGAAAAGAACCAGCAGCTGGTGCTGATGCTGGATACCGGCCGGCGCCTGCTCGCGCGCGACGGCGAACTCGCCCACTTCGACCACGTGCTGGATGCGTCGCTGGTGGTGTCGTACCTCGCGCTGCGCCAGGGCGATGGCGTCGGCCTGCTGGCCAGCGGCGGCGACAGTGCCTGGGTGCCGCCGCAACGCGGCGTCGGCGCGATCGACAACCTGTTGCGCGCGACCTACGCGCTGCAGCCCAAGCCCGTCGCCACCGATTTCCTGCAGGCCGCCACCGAGTTGTCGCTGCGCCAGCGCCGCCGCGCGCTGGTGATGCTGGTCACCAACCTGCGCGACGAGGACATGGACGACCTGCTCGCGGCGGTACAGATGCTGCGCAAGCGCCACCTGGTCTGCGTCGCCAGCCTGCGCGAGGGCTCGCTCGATGCCACGCTGGCGCAGGACGTGCACGACCTGCCATCCGCCATCCACGCCGGGGCCACGGCGCAGTACCTCGCCCAGCGCAACGCCGCGCATGACGCGCTGCGCAGCCACGGAGTGATGGTGCTGGACGTGGCCTGCGGGCAGCTGGCCGCGGCGCTGGTGGAGAAATATCTGGCGATCAAACGGGACGGACTGCTATGAACACACGCACCAACGCTACCCTCGTGGCCGTGCTGGCCATTGCCCTGGCCGGATGCGCGTCCCGGCCCGACACCTTCCGCGCCAACACCACCATCGATCCCGCCCGCTACGCCGTGACCTGCGCGGGAGAGTACGAAGCGCCACCGCGGCTGGCTTCGGGCAAGGCGCCGGTGTATCCGGTCGGCATGTTGAACCCAGCGCTGATCGAGGACCGCAAGGTTCGCCATCTGCCGATGCGATGGCCGGTGAACGCGACATTCACGGTCGATGCCGGCGGCCATACGACGGACATTGAGTCGACGCCAACCACGCCCGCCGCGTTCGGCCAGCACATGACTTTAGCGGTGCGCTCGTGGCGCTTCACGCCCGCGCAGGCCGGTGACGAGGCGGTGCCGGCCAGGTGCACGGCGGGCTTCACCTTCGTCCTGGGTTGAAAACGGGGTAGCAGCGCGCCTGCGATTGCAGGGTTTCGATGCGCGCAGCGCAAAAGGCGGCCACATCGCAGGGCGGCCTGCAACGAGCGAATACGCACGCGCAGATTTTTATGCGCTGACGCTGCATGCAACGGCGACTGAAGCTCCTTGCACGACTCGCCTGCACTTCACGTCGTCGGCACAGCCGGCGACGTGCAATGGGTCCCCCGCAGGAAGGCCCCATGGATACCGCCATTGCCACCGCCCGCTGGACAAAGCTCGCCTTGACCTTCGCCGGGATCATCGCGGCCATCGTGCTCGGCGTTGCTACCAGGATCGGCCTGGACATGGCGAGCTACTTCGAAACCGAGACTGTGCTGGCCCGCGACGGCGGCGCCACCGGGGCGGCAACTCCGGCCTCGCCGCATGCGCCTGCCGGGGTCGTGCCGATCGTGGCGGCGGCGGGAACGCCCGCGGTCGAAGTACGCAACGACGATGCGGCCGACCTGCAGCACTCGACGCCGAAGGCGGCGACTGTGCCGTAGGCCAATCGTGCCGCGCGGCGGCTTCAGTCCGGGCGCGTGGCGTACTCGAGTGCGGTCAGCGTCGTCATGGCCTCATCGCGCGATGCACCGCACATGGACGCGTGCGGTTGCAACGACGCACAGAACGCAGGTCGCTCGGGTTTGCCGAAGAGCCGGCAGCGCAAGTCATCGTCCAGCTGCACGCACGGAATCCCCGCCGGCTTGCCATGCGGCATGCCCGGGATCGGCGAGGTGATCGAAGGCGCGATGCAGCACGCGCCGCAGCGGTCGCGGCAGTCCATCTAACGGCGTCGCCTCAGTCGGCGGTCACGAGGATCGGTTCGCGATCCCGCAACTTCGCATAGACCGCATCGGTTTCCGGACGGACCTTGTGCCAGCGCTGGAAGCTCTCCGCAGCCTGTTCGACCAGCATGCCCAGGCCATCGATGCAGTCGTGCGCACGGGCCGAGCGGGCCCAGGCGAGGAAGGGGATCGCCGCTTCGCCGTAACTCAGGTCGACCGCGGCGCCACGCGGCGCGATGAGGTTGATCGGCAGCGTCGGCAGCGATTGCAGCGGGTCGCCGCGCGAGGCCGACGTCGCATTGATGACGAGATCGAAATTGCCCAGCGTGCCCACGTCCTTGAGGTAACGCGGGTGCACGCGGCCGGGCAGGGCGAGCATGTCGGCGAGCGCATCGGCGCGCTCGGGGGTGCGGTTGACGATGTAGAGACCGCCGATCCCGGCATCGAGCAGGGCCGGCGCGACGCCGCGCGCCGCGCCACCGGCGCCAATCAACAGCGTGCGGCGCGCGCGCAGGTCGAGGCCGTGGCGCTCGGTGAGGTCGCGCACCAGGCCGACGCCGTCGGTGTTGTCGCCCTGCCAGCCCGTCGCTGCGCGAGTCAGCGTGTTCACCGCGCCGGCGCGTTGCGCCGCTTCGCTGAGATAGGTGCAGATCTGCGCGGCACGGAGCTTGTGCGGCAGGGTGATATTGGCGCCGACGCCACCTTCGGCGGCGAATGCGGCCAGCGCGGCATCGAAGTCTTCCGGCGCGGCATCGATCGCGGCGTATTCCAGTCCGATGCCGGTCTGGCGCGCGAAGGCGGCATGGATGCGCGGCGACAGCGAGTGGGCGACGGGATGGCCGATGACGGCGTAGCGCTGGACGGACATGAAAGCCTCGCGCGAAAAGATGAACGGTTGAGCCAGCCGCGTACCGGACAGGGTGCGCGGCGCAGCCGTGCGTACTGGACGGAACGCGAAGCGTATGGCCGGCCGGCCG
The DNA here is from genome assembly GCA_031457065.1 of Agrilutibacter niabensis. Classification (GTDB taxonomy): domain Bacteria; phylum Pseudomonadota; class Gammaproteobacteria; order Xanthomonadales; family Xanthomonadaceae; genus Agrilutibacter; species Agrilutibacter niabensis_A. The sequence continues at coordinate 484,778 of JAVDVW010000002.1, read as the reverse complement.
CGTCCGCTGCGAGTCTACGCCTGCCATCGCGAACTGTGCGCCAGCGACAGGTTTTGCGATGGCGGGGAGTCAGCAAGTCCGGCACATTGACGCCTCGTTCACGAGGGACGCCACGATGCGCCGCCACTCCGCCGCCTTGACCGGATCTTCCTTGACCGGATTGGTCCTGCTCGCCGGCCTGCTCTCATTCGGCGCCCACGCCTACCTGGCCGAATTCGGCATCGAGGGCATGCACGTGGTGTCGACGCCGGCAACGGAAGTACGCGCGACGGTCAGCGCCGATGGCCAGCGCATCGTCTGGGGCAGCACCGATCGCGCCGGCGGCAAGGGTGGCTGGGACCTGTGGCAGGCGAGCCTCAAGCAGGGGCGCTGGCAGGATCCGCAACCGTTGCCGATCAACACGACGGCGAACGATTTCGATCCGGCCTTCAGCGCCGACGGGCGCTGGCTGTATTTCTTCTCCAACCGCGATGGCGGCCTGGGCGGCGACGACCTGTATCGGGTCGCGGTGCGCGCGGACGGCGGCTTCGGCAACGCGGAGAACCTCGGCCCCGGGGTCAACAGCAAGGGCGACGAATGGGCGCCGGCGCCCAGTCGCGACGGCAAGTCGCTGCTGTTCGCCAGCAACGGCTTCGGCGGCGCGGGGCGCCACGACCTGTTCGTCGCGCGCTGGGACGGCAGTGCGTTCGGCGACCGCAAGCCGGTCCCGGGCGTGAACACGCGCGCCGATGAGCTCGATGCGGCGTGGCTGGACGGTGGCAAGGCGATCGTCTTCACCCGTTCGGCCAATGCTGACGACAAGCCGATGCAGTTGTTCCTCGCGCAGTGCGACGGCCAGCGTTATGCAGACGCGGCAGTGCTGCCGTTGTCGTTCAACAGCGCCGAGGCGTGGACGCTGGGTCCGGGCATCGACTGGAACAAGCCGGGCGAGTTGCTGGTCACCGGCAAGGCCCGCGCGCCCAGTGCCGGCAAGCTCGACATCTACCGGATAAAGGCGCCGACGGTCACCGGCAAGCCCGGCTGCGAGCAGTAGCGGGCGTGCAGTAACGGGCGTGTAGCAGCGGGCTGGGCGTGAAAGCCGAGCCGGGTCAGTCTTCGCGCAGCCAGCGCGCCGCATCCAGCGCGAAATAACTGAGCACGCCATCGGCACGGGCGCGTTTGATCGAGGTCAGCGCCTCGAGCGCGCACGCGCGTTCGTTGATCCAGCCGTTGAGCGCGGCCGCCTTGAGCATCGCGTACTCGCCGCTGACCTGGTAGACGAAGGTCGGCACGCCGAATTCGTCCTTCACCCGGCGCACGATGTCGAGGTAGGGCAGGCCCGGCTTCACCATCACCATGTCCGCGCCTTCCTGCAGGTCCTGCGCGACTTCCTGCAGGGCCTCGTCGGAATTGGCCGGGTCCATCTGGTAGGTGTACTTGTTGCCCTTGCCGAGCGCGGCGGCCGAACCCACCGCATCGCGGAACGGCCCGTAGAACGCACTCGCGTACTTTGCGCTGTAGGCCAGGATGCGCGTGTGGACATGGCCTTCGCTTTCCAGTTCGCCGCGGATGGCGCCGATGCGGCCGTCCATCATGTCGCTGGGCGCGACGATGTCGGCGCCGGCGCGCGCGTGCGACAGCGCCTGCTGCACCAGCGCCTCGACGGTCTCATCGTTGAGCACGTAGCCGCTCTCGTCGATCAGGCCGTCCTGGCCGTGCGTGGTGTAAGGATCCAGGGCGACGTCGGTGATCACGCCCAGTTCCGGGAAGCGCTGCTTGAGCGCCTGCACCGCGCGCTGCACCAGGCCGTCGTCGTCCCACGCGGCTTCGGCGGTCAGCGACTTGGCTTCCGGCGCGGTGACCGGGAACAGGGCGAGCGCGGGCACGCGCAGCTCGCTGGCCTGCTCGGCGACCTTCAGCAGTTCGTCGATGGAGACGCGCTCGATGCCGGGCATCGAAGCGATGGCTTCGCGGCCCTTGAGTTCGTGGACGAAGACCGGGTAGATCAGGTCGTTCGCGGTGAGCACGGTCTCGCGCATCAGCCGGCGCGAGAAATCGTCGCGGCGCATCCGCCGCGGGCGGGTGTAGGGATAGCTCATGCGGCAATTCTACGCTGCGCCCGCGCTGCGGGCCTTGCGCGAACAGGACACAGCGGTTCCAGGACCCGGCTGGACAGAGGGCCACACCCGGGGTTGTTGCGGCGTAACCGACCGCATGCCGCTACCGCCCGCGCGGCGGCACGCCCGGCGGCTTCGCGCCTTGGGTGCCTGGCGGCGCGGCGTTTGTCGGCGCGGACGGATAGACCCGGTAGCGCAACGGTGCGACGGCGATGGTCTGGCCCACGGCGGGGATTTCGACGTCCGGGGTGGCCGCGAAGTCGAGTTCCAGCGGGCGCGGCTGGTGCTCGACGTCGAGCTCCAGGGTGATGCGATCGGCGAGCCGGTGCGCGGCCGCGACCCTCGCGGACCAGCCTTCGTCCGCTGGGACGATGGCGAGGTCGTGCGGGCGCACGTACAGGCGCGCGGGTTGCGTCGACCCGGCCAGGGGTGCGCCGCCTTCGATCGGCAGCCGCAGCTCGTGTCCGATGGCGACGAAGTTGCCGCCGTCGAACCGGCCCTCGACGGCATTGGCGCGGCCGATGAAATCGAACACGTATTCCGATGCCGGCGCGCTGTAGATCTCGTGCGGCGTGCCGACCTGCTCGATGCGGCCCTCGCGCAGCACCACCACGCGGTCGGCGAGCTCGAGCGCTTCTTCCTGGTCGTGGGTGACGAACAGCGTGGTCTGTCCGGTCTGCTCGTGCAGGCGCCGCAGCCAGCGGCGCAGGTCCACACGCACCTTGGCATCGAGCGCGCCGAAGGGTTCGTCGAGCAGCAGCACAGTCGGATCGATCGCGAGTGCGCGCGCCAGGGCGACGCGCTGGCGCTGGCCACCGGACAACTGCTCGGGATAGCGCTCGCCCAGTTCCGCCAGCTGGATCAGTGTCAGCAGTTCCTCGACGCGACGCGCGATCGCCGCCTTGTCCGGACGCTTCGAGCGCGGCCGGCTGCGCAGACCGAAGGCGACGTTCTCGGCCACGGTCATGTGCTTGAACAGCGCGTAATGCTGGAACACGAAACCGACGTTGCGTTCGCGCAGGCTCAGGCGCGTGGCATCGGTGTCGCCGAACAGCACCTGGCCGCTGTCGGCGTGCAGCAGGCCAGCGATCACGCGCAGCAGCGTGGTCTTGCCCGAGCCCGAGGGGCCGAGCAGCGCGACCAGTTCACCCGAAGCGATGTCCAGGTCGACCGCGTCCAGCGCGGCGACATCGGTGTAGCGCTTGCTGAGCTGGCGAATGTGCAGGTCCATGCCTCGCCTCCGGGGAACGGAATCATGATGAACCATCACCGGCGAACCGGGTGAAGCACCCCCAGTCCGCGGCGCCTTGGCCTTTTCGAAATCAACTCGAACAACGTTCACTCAATGCCTCCGATGCGTCTTAGCCAGCGCATCACCGTGCCTGGCCTCCAGCCAGAACTTGATGATCAAGGTCACCAGCGCCAAACCGCTCAACAACGACGCCGCCGCGAACGCCGCCGTGCTGTCGAACTCGTTGTAGAGGATCTCGATGTGCAGCGGCAGCGTATTGGTCAGGCCGCGAATGTGCCCGGACACCACCGACACCGCGCCGAATTCGCCCATCGAGCGCGCGCCGCACAGGAGCACGCCGTAGAGCAGGCCCCACTTGATGTTGGGCAGGGTGACGCGGCGGAACATGGTCCACGCACCCGCGCCGAGCGAGCGCGCCGCGAGTTCCTCGTCGCTGCCCTGCTGCTGCATCAGCGGGATCAACTCGCGCACCACGAACGAAAAGGTGATGAACAAGGTGGCCAGCACGATGCCGGGCCGCGCGAACAGGATGCGGACGTTCCAGGTTTCGAGCAGGCCCGCGAACCAGCCGTGGGTGGTGCTGAACAACAGCACCAGGCACAGGCCGGCGACGACCGGCGATACCGCGAACGGCAGGTCGATCAGCGACAGCAGCAGCTTCTTGAAGCGGAATTCGAAGCGCGTCACCGCCCACGCCATCAGCGTGCCGAAGACCGCGTTGACCGGAATCACGATCGCCGCGGTGAACAAGGTCAGTCGCAGCGCCGAGCGCGCATCGGGTTCGCGCAGGGCCGCCCACCACGCCTTGAAGCCTTCGCCGAACGCGGCGCCGAGCACCATCAGCAGCGGCAGCACGACCAGGCCGAGCATGATCAGCACGGCAAGCACTATTAGCGCCGTGCGCAGCCACGTCGGTGAGTGCAGGGCGCCGTCGACGTTCGCGTCAGCCATGTGGCTTCTCCCGGCGCTCGTGGGCGAACAGCGACGGGATCGCGTTGATCGCCAGCAGGCAGACGAACGACGCCGCCAGCAGCAGCGCGGCGATGGCGATGGCGCCGTTGTAGTCGTACTCCTCCAGGCGGATGGTGATCAGCAGCGGCGCGATCTCGGTCGCGTAGGGCTTGTTGCCGGCAATGAAGATCACCGAGCCGTACTCGCCCAGCGCGCGCGCGAAGGCGAGCGAGAAACCGGTGAGCAGGGCCGGCAGCAGTTCCGGCAGGATCACCCGGCGCAACGTGGTGAAGCGCGAGGCACCCAGCGATGCCGCGGCTTCCTCCTGTTCGTGGCCCAGCGCTTCCAGTACCGGCTGCACCGTGCGCACGGCGAAGGGCAGGCCGATGAACACCAGCGCGATGACGATGCCGATCGGTGTGTAGGCGATCTTCAGCCCCGCCGCCTCGGTGAACCGTCCAACCCAGCCGTTGCTGGAATAGATCGCGGTCAGGGCGATGCCGGCGACGGCGGTGGGCAAGGCGAACGGCAGGTCGACCAGCGCATCGAGCACGCGGCGACCGGGAAAGCGATAGCGCACCAGCACCCAGGCGACGATCGCGCCAGCGACGAGGGCGAGCAGCGCCGCTGCCAATGCGGCGCCGAAGCTGAGCTTGAGCGCCGCCTGCACGCGCGGGTCGTGGATCGCGCGCAGCCAGCCGTCGCCGCCGAGCCCGGCCGCACGCACGGCAAGCGCGAGGAGCGGCAGCAACACCACGACGCCGAGCCAGGCCATGCCCAGTCCGAGGCTCAGCCCGAACCCGGGCAGCGGGCGGCGGCTGCGGAACGGGATCAGCGGGGACAGGACGGCGGCGGTCATGGCGGAGCATTCATGGCGGTGTCGCGAGCACAGGGCTCACTTCGGCTGGTAGATCCGGTCGAAGAAACCGCCGTCCGCGAAATGCTCGGCCTGCGCCTTCTTCCAGCCGCCGAAGGCCTCGTCGATCGTCACCTGCGGCACCTTCGGAAAACGCGCCAGTTCCGCCGCGTCGACCTTGTCGGGTTCGGCCGGGCGGTAGAAGTGCCTGGCGGCCAGGCGCTGGCCTTCCGGCGAATACAGGAAGCGCAGGTACGCCTCGGCCTGCTTGCGCGTGCCGTGCTTGACCACGTTCTTGTCGACCCAGGCCACCGGCGGTTCGGCGCGGATGCTGATCGACGGCACGACCACTTCGAACTTGCCGCGCGTGTCCGGTTGCGAAACCGTCAGCAGCGCTTCGCTCTCCCACGCGACCAGCACGTCGCCGATGCCGCGTTCGACGAAGGTCGTGGTCGCGCCGCGCGCGCCGGTATCGAGCACCGGCACGTTCTTGAACACCCGGGTGAGGTAGTCGACGACCTTGCCGCCGTCGCGGTACTCGCGCGACGCCCACGCCCACGCGGCGAGGTAGTTCCAGCGCGCGCCGCCGGAGGTCTTCGGATTCGGCGTGATGACGGCGATGCCCGGCCTGGCGAGGTCGTTCCAGTCCTTGATGCCCTTCGGATTGCCCTTGCGGACGAGGAACACGATCGTCGAGGTGTAGGGCGCGCTGTTGTGCGGGAGGCGCGATTGCCAGTTCGCCGGCAGCAGCTTGCCGTTGCTGGCGATCGCGTCGATGTCGGCAGCGAGCGCCAGCGTGACCACGTCGGCTTCGAGGCCGTCGATCACCGCGCGCGCCTGCTTGCCGGAACCGCCGTGCGAGGCGCGCACGTTGATGGTTTCACCCGTTTCCTGCTTCCACTGCGCGGCGAAGGCGCGGTCGACGTCCGAATAGAGCTCGCGTGTCGGGTCGTAGGAGACGTTGAGCAGTTCGACATCCTTCGCCACCGCGTTGCCGCCGATGAGGACAGCGGCAAGCAGCGCGGAACGGAGGGTCATGCGGAGCGTGGGGGAGGTCATGGGGGGCCTTGGGTGTCTAGAACGAAAGCTGCGCGCGGGTGAAGAAGGCTTTCTCGTCCTCGCGATCGGCGCCGGCCGCGGCGCCGCCCTCGAACGTGGTCTGGCTGTAGTTGGCGACCAGCTTCAGGTTCTGGGTGAGGTACCAGTTGAGGCCGACGGTCCACGCCTGCGCGCGGCTCGCGGACGTGGCGGGATTGGCGAACAGCGGGAAGGCGTCGTCGTCGACATCGAGTTCTCCGTAGCGCGCGACCAGTTCCAGGGCACCCCAGCCTGCCGCACCGGTCGTAAACGGGTGGTTAGGCCGGGCGAGGCCGCGGTAGGAGGCGTCCTCGCCGGTCAGCACCCAGCTGCCGCTGAGTTGCCACGCGTTGGTCTCCAGGTGCTCCACCCGGCCGGCGCTGGCGCCGGCGACGAGACGCACTTCCTGCTCGGAGGTGACGTATTCGCCGAGCAGGCCGAGCGGGCCGTTGTAGTAGTACGCCTGTGGCGACCAGCGGCGATGCAGGCCGTCGGCCGCGGCTTCGGCGCGGTAACCGAAGAACTGCACCTGCCCCGGCGTGCGGTAGCGAGGCAGGAAATTGGGGCCGGCGCCGAAGTTGTCGCTGACGCTGGTCGCGATGCCGACGCCCAGGCCCGACCAGGCATTGGCGGCGTTCTTGTATGGCTCCCAGAACACGCGCGCGGTGGCTTCGAATTCGTTGTCCGGATTGGACGCGACTGCGTCGCGGCCATCGACGACGCCGTTGAACACACCGACGGCGTAGTTCAGCGTGCTGCCGGCGAATTCACCCTGCAGCTGCACGCCAAGATCGCGGCCCGGCGTGAGTTCGGTGGGCAGGCCGCGCTCGATGGCGGCGAGGCTGCCGGCGGACTGCAACTGCTCCAGGCCGAACGGCTGTTTGTACTTGCCCACGCGCAGCGTCGCGCGCGGATCGAATTTGAGGTCGAGGTAGGCATCGTTGAGCGTGGCGCTGTCGCCCGCCAGCTGCGCCTGCAGGCGGAATCCAAGCAGTGGGCCCCAGGTGCCTTCGATGGTGGGTTCGACGCGACGCAGCAGAAGGGTGTCGTTCTGCGGAAGCTGCTCGTCATCGAGGAAGAGGCGGCCGTCGGCCTGCACCAGCGCCTTGAACTTCACCTCGATGCCATCGCTCGCCGGCGACTTGATCGACAGGCCCTTGGGGCTGAGGCTCACGACCGGATCCTTGGCGGCCTTCGCCGCGGATTCCTCGGCCTGCAGTTCCAGTTTGCGTTCGATCACGCGCAGGCGCTGGTCGAGGTCGGCCAGGCCGGCGCTGTCGGCGGTGGTCGCCGTCACGCCTAGGCGCTGCTCCAGCACCTGCAGGCGCTTGGCCAGCTCTTCGACCGTGACTTCGCCCGCGTGGGCGTGCAGGGGCAGCAGCACGAACGCGAGCGCGGCGAACAATGAGGTGCGGCGCAGGGAAGTGGTTGGACGTGCGGGCATGGAGATCACCAGGGTTGGAGGAACACAGTGGCGATGCGCGCGCCGGGGCGGAAACGGTCATGCCTCATCTGCATATGCCGGTTGCGCATCTGGACGAGGCAGGGTGCCGATGTAGCGGCCAGCCGGCAATGACCACGATCAAGCGGGACGGGTCGCCGCGGGCGGGCAGGCCGCGCGCAGACCGTAAGATGGCGCCGATGTCCGTCCGCTACCGTCCCCTGCCGCCGCTGGCGCGCACCTGCCTGATCGCGCTGGCCGTGCTGGCGCTGCTGTGCTGGCTGGGACCCTTGGCGACCCGCTTCGATCCGCATACGCCGGACTGGGGCGCGATGTCGGTGCGGCCCGGCGGGGGCGGGCACTGGTTCGGCACCGACGCGATCGGCCGCGATGTCTTCGCCCGCACGCTGGCCGGCGGACGCTTGTCGCTGACCGTCGGACTGCTGTCGAGCATCGTCGCGCTGGTGATCGGCCTGGGTTACGGCGCGATCGCCGGACTGGCGGGTGGCCGTGTCGAGCGCGCGTTGCTGCGCGTGCTCGACGTCTTCAGCGCGCTGCCATTCCTGCTGGTGGTGATCCTGCTGCTGACGCTGTTCGAGCGCTCGCTGGGGCTGCTGCTGGCGGCAATCGGTGGTTACGTATGGATCGATCTCGCGCGGGTGATGCGCGCCGAAGCCGCGCGCCTGCGCGAGGCGCCGTTCGTGCTCGCCGCGCAGGCGGCCGGCGCGGATTTCGGCCAGCGCCTGCGCTGGCACGTGTTGCCGAACCTGTTGCCGCTGGCGTTCGTATACCTCGGCCTGATCCTGCCGCAGGCGATCCTGGTGGAGAGTTTCCTTGGCTTCCTCGGGCTGTCGGTCGATGAGCCCTCGGCGAGCTGGGGCACGCTGCTGAGCGAAGGCGTGCAGGAACTCGACAGCGCGCCGTGGACGCTGTTGTTCCCGGCGGTGTTCCTGGTGGCGACGCTGGCGGCCTTCCAGTTCCTCGGCGACGGCCTGCGTGACTGGCTGGACATTCGTGGCGACAGCGGCCGCGGCGACAGCGGCAGCGGCAGCGGCACGCGCGTCGAACGCGAGAGTGCGGCGGCATGAGCACGCTGGCATGAGCAGGCTGGCATGAGCAGGCCGGTGCTCGCAATCGACGGGTTGTCCATCGCTGCCGGCGGGCGGTCGCTGCTCGACGCGCTGGCGCTGCAGTTGCACGCCGGCGAATGCCTCGGCCTGGTGGGTGAAAGCGGCAGCGGCAAGAGCCTCACCGCGTTGGCGCTGCTCGGATTGCTGCCCGCCGGACTGCGCGCACGGGGGCAGTTGCGGCACGAAGACCGCGCGATTGCCTTGGGCTCCCCCGCGCACGCGGCGCTGCGCGGGCGCGTGCTCGGTTGGGTCCCGCAGGATCCGCTCGCCAGCCTGCATCCCTTGCGCAGCGTCGGTGCCCAGCTGGTCGAGACGTTGCGCGTGTTGCGGGGGCTGTCGCGGGCCGCGGCGCGGCGCGAGGCCGAAGCCTTGTTCGCCCGCGTGCAGCTGCCCGAACCCGCGGCGGCCCTGCGCCGCTACCCGCACGAATTCTCCGGCGGCCAACGCCAGCGCATCGCCATCGCCCTGGCGCTGGCGGCGCAACCGCGCGTACTGGTCGCGGATGAGCCGACGTCGGCGCTGGACGCGCGCATCGCCCGCGACATCCTCGACCTGCTCGACACGCTGCGGCGCGAGGAGGGATTGTCGCTGCTGCTGATCAGCCACGACCTGCCGCTGGTGGGCGCGTATGCGCAGCGCCTGCTGGTACTGCAGCGCGGCACGGTGGTCGAGCAGGGCGACACGCGTGCGGTGTTCGCCGACCCGCAGCACGCGTACACGCGCGAACTGCTGGCAGCCGACCGCCTCGATCCGCTGCCCGTAAGGGACACACCCGCGCCGGTGCTGTTGCGCGGCGAACGCCTGCGCCTGCGCTATCCGCGCGCGCCGCGCGACGCCCTGCATGACGTCTCCATCGAGTTGCGCCGCGGTGAAGGCCTCGCCCTGGTGGGCGAAAGCGGCAGCGGCAAGAGCACGCTTGGCCGCGTACTGCTGCGCCTGCTGCGCGGTGCGCACGGCAGCGTGCGTTTCGATGGCGTCGAACTGACCACGCTCGGCCGCGCGCAACTGCGCAGGCTGCGGGCACGCATGGGGGTGGTGTTCCAGGATCCCTACGCCTCGCTCGATCCGCGCCTGCGCGTGGCCGACATCGTCGCCGAGCCGCTGCGCATCCACGCTCGCGGCGATGCCGCGTCGCGCCGCGCCAAGGCGGCGGAACTGCTGGTCGCGGTGGGCCTGGAGGCGGACATGCTCGACCGCCACCCGCACCAGTTCAGCGGCGGCCAGCGCCAGCGCATCGCGATCGCGCGCGCACTGGCGACCGAACCCGAACTGCTGGTCTGCGACGAAGCGGTCTCCGCCCTGGATGCGCACCATCGCGCCGCCATCCTCACCCTGCTGGCACGGCTCAAGCGCGAGCGCGGGCTGGCCCTGCTGTTCGTCACCCACGACCTGGCGGCCGCGGCCGCGGTAGCCGAGCGCATCGCCGTGCTCGATGCCGGCTGCATCGTGGAAACCGGCGCGACCATCGAGGTGTTGCGCCAACCACAACACGCGCACACACGCGCACTGCTGGCGGCGCGTCCCGCCACGTAGGCGGGCGCACACTCAGGCCGTGGTCAGATCAGCCCGCCGCCCAGGCTCAGGCGGATCGCGGCGACCACGATCACGATGCCATTGAGGATCAGGCCCGTCTTCGCGCGCCCGCGGTTCTCGCTGCGGGTGAACAGGATGCCGATCGCCGCGATCATGGCACCCACCGCGGCAAACGGAATCAGCAGCCAGTTGGTGAGGCCGATGACCGGTATCAGGGCCAGCACCATCCAGCACAGGGCGAGGATGCCCCACAACACACTGATCAGCCCCATCGTTGCCTGCTCCCGGGCCGCGGCGCGGCCGATGCGCACAAGATGGCCCTGCCGCGGCGCCGCTTCAAGTAAACCGATGGCCCATTCGGCTGCCAGATGTGCGCAGCGCGTGTAGGGCCTGCTCAGCCGGCGCGTGCTCAGCCAGCGCGGCTCAGCCAGCGGCGTCGTGGACGCCGTCGATCTCCACCCGCAACTCGCGGCGGCAGATCGCCGCGTGCAGGACCACGAAGCGCACGCCTGGATCGACTCGCTCGCGCAGCAATGCCGACACGATGTCCAGGTCGGCGCGGTCGCGCACGTAGGCCTTCAACTGCGTGCCCGCGCCCATGCGCGCCGGCAGCTCGGGACGGCGCGCATGCGCGGCGGCGATGAGGCTGTCGAGGTTGGCCAGCGTTTCATCCAGCTGCGCGCCGATATCGTCGGCGTGGCGCGACTCATGGCCGACGATCGCCGCGGTACCGGAGATCAGCAGCGGCATCACCGTGCCGGGCGGCAGCATCGCGCGGGCAAAGCTCGGCGGCTGCGGGCCGTACTGGCGCGGGTAGCGGTAGGCGCTGATCTGGCGCGGGTTTTCCAGTGGCGTACCCGGCGTGCGCGCTGCCAGCCAGTAGACCTGCAGGCGTTGCGCGCCGGCCGCGGTCGAGTGGCCGATCGCGGTGGCCGCCGGCAGCGCCTGCGGATCGAATTCGCCCAGCCCGCGCGCGCGGCCCACGCAGAAGATGCGGTAGCGCTCGGCGTCGCCGTCGCCATGGGTGATGCCGTCGAGGTAGTTCCATACGCGCAGCAGATGCGGGTAACCGCGCGCCTGCGTAAACGCACCCAGCCTGGCGTAGGCGGCGCTCGCGGCGGCCTCGATGTCGCCTTCGTCCTCGTCGAGCTCGATTGCCCCGAACTGCAGCGCGCCGTCTTCCGCCCACGCCACGCCGGCGTCGCGACCGCGCGCGACCGGGCCGTGCGCGCGCCAGTGCTCCAGCGGCGCCGCGCCGTGCGGCTGCAGCGCGATGCGCAGGTAACGTGGATCGTCATGGGTGGGGGCGCCGTCGCCAAAGCCGATCACGGCGAGCGTGTCCGGCGCGGCCAGCAGTGCTTCAGCGGTCGCATCGCTGTAGCTGATGTGGAGGTGCGAAGGCAGCACCAGCGGTTCCACTGCGCTCATGGATTGTCCTGCTGCAGGGTGTCGCCGCTGAAACCTTCGCGCGCCGCGCGCCGGCGCTGCAGCCAACCGCGCAGTGCGCCGGGCATCTGCTGCAACGCGGTCAGGGCATAGATCACCCGGAACACGCGCAGCCGCCGCACCACCGCGGGGTTGTCGAAGACATCGCCCGCCAGCATCGAGATTACCGCCTGTTCCACCTGCCAGGCGTTGCGGGGGTTGTTGAACAGGTGCTTCATCACTGGCGTGTTGAAGCGGTAGATGAACCACTGGAACCAGCGCAGGCCGCGGACCATGCGCCGGGCCATCGCCGCCTGCAGCGCGCCTTCGCGCGCCGGTTCGCGCAGCGCGCCGTCGACGACCTTCGCCGCCTGCTCGGCGCTGTCCATCGCCAGGTACACGCCCGAGGAGAAGATCGGATCGACGAACGCATAGGCATCGCCGGCCATCAGCCAGCCGGGCCCGGCCATGCGCGTGCAGCTGTAGGCGTAGTTGCCGGTCACGTGCACCGGGGCGACGCGCGTCGCGCCCTGCATGCGCGCCGCGACCTGCGGTTCGCCCAGCAGGGTGTCCATGAGAAAGCGTTCGCTCTCGCCGCGGCGCTGCTTGAGGTAGGACGGGAAGCACACCGCGCCGATGCTCATCACGCCGCGCGGCAGCGGGATCAGCCACATCCAGCCGTGGGCGAAGCGCTGCACGGTGATGTTGCCGTCATCGGTACCGGGCCGGCGCTGCACGCCGTCGAAGTGGCTGAAGATCGCCGCCGACTGGTGCTTCTCGTTCTTGCGCTTGAGCTTGAAGCGGTTGCCGAGGAAGGTGTCGCGGCCGCTGGCGTCGATCACATAGCGCGGTCGTACTTCCAGCGCGGCGCCGTCCTCGCTGCGTGCATAGACGCGCTCGGGGCGGTCGTCCGCGCCGAATTCGATGCGCTCGACCTTCACGCCCTCGCGGGCGTCGACGCCGCAGCGGCCGGCATGGGCGAACAGCAACTGGTCGAATTCCTCGCGGTGCACCTGGTAGGCGTGCGGGAAGACCGGATTGAGCGCGCGCTCGAAGCGGAAGGTGTTGTAGTCCGTGCCATCGGGATTGCGGCACGCCAGCGGGAAATCCGCGCCGGCCTTGAAGGTGCCGATCGCGTGGACCTGCTCCAGCACGCCCAGGCGCTCGAGGATGGGCAGGTTCATCGGCAGCAGCGATTCGCCGATGTGGAAGCGGGGATGGTGGTCCTTCTCCAGCAGCAGCACCTTCCAGCCCTGGCGGGCGAGGAATGCCGCGGCGGTGGTGCCGGCGGGTCCGCCGCCGATCACCAGGACGTCTGTTTCAATCACGTGACCCAACACGTGGGCATCGCTGGCGGCGTCCGTGGCCTGTTGGCGGGGGGCTGCGGAGCGGGCGTCGGGCGAATGGGGATCGGTCATCCGGTCATGATAGTCGGTGCCCGTCAAGGCGAGGCTTGCACCACGGGGCGCGATGCTGGATCGTTGCGCCCCCGTACCTGTATTGCCCGGATTTACCGATGTCTGAAATGCTCACCTCCGCCCAGACGGCCGCCGAAGCCGAACTGGCCCAGTTGCTGGTCGAGAGCCTGAATCTCGAAGGCACCGATCCCGCCGGGATCGATCCGGAGGCGCGCTTGTTCGGTGAGGGCCTGGGTCTGGATTCGATCGACGCCCTGGAACTGGCGCTGGCGGTCTCGAAGAAATACGGCTTCCAGCTGCGTTCGGACAACGACGAGAATCGCCGCATCTTCGGGTCGCTGCGCGCGCTGTCGGCGCATATCGAGCACAACAAGGCGGCCTGACCGGCCCTGCCCATCACAACCCGGCCCAACGCATGAAGCGTTCAGTCGCGGCGCGGACGGTGTTCGCGCTCGCCTACCCGCCGCTGGCCTTCTGGGCGACGCGTGCCGGCAGCGGTGAAGCGGCGGCGCTGGCCCTGGGGGACCTGATCCTGGTCTTCCTGGTCGGGCCGTTGCTGCGCCCGCGCGCGTGGGCATGGGGACCGGCCGCGTTGCTTGCGGCGGTCCTGTACGCCCTGGCCCGCACGGAAATCCCGCAGTTGCTGCTGCTGGCGCCGCCGGTCCTGATCCTGGCGACGCTGGCGTGGCTGTTTGGCCGCAGCCTGCGCCTGCCGCGCGAGGCGCTGATCACCCGGATAGTGGCTGCAATTCACCAGCGGCCCGCGCAGGACCTTCCGGCCGACCTGCTGCGCTACACGCGGCGGCTCACCGCGGCATGGGCGCTGTTGCTGGGCATGCTGGCGGTGGTCAATGGCGTGCTCGCCTTCGCCGAGGTGCCCGGCGGCGTGCTGGCACGGCTGGGCCATGCGCCGGCATGGGGCATCGCGCGCGAGCAGGGTTCGCTGCTCGCCAACCTCGTCAACTACGGCGTGGTCGGGACCTTCTTCGTCGGCGAATACCTGCTGCGCGGTCGTTTCTTCAAGGAACAGCCCTACCGCAACTTTGCCGATTTCATGCACAGGATGGCGCGGCTGGGACCGGAGTTCTGGCAGGGATTCCTGCGTTAGCGCGCCGGCGGGGCGCGTGACCCGGTGTGGTCCGCCCGCAACCGCCATAATTCGCGCATGCGCTTCACCATTCCCCACGACCATCCGAGCCTGCCCGGCCATTTTCCCGGCCGTCCGCTGGTGCCGGGCGTCGTGCTGCTCGATCGCGTGGTGAGCGCCATAGAAACTGCGCACGGACCACTCGGCCCGTTGCGCCTGCCGCAGGTGAAGTTCCTGCAACCGCTGCTGCCCGGGGAGGAAGCGCACATCGAACTCGAAGGGACGGCGCCGCGCTGGCGTTTCCGCATCCTGCGCGGCGACCTGCTGCTGGCGACCGGGGATGTGGTGGTAGACGTGGTGGCGGACGCATGAGCGCGGCGGACTGGAAGCAGCGCCCCGAAGGCGGCGGTTTTGCCGCCATCTGGCTGATCCGCGCCATCGCGCGCCGGGGCGGCCGCCTGCTCGCGCGCAGCCTGCTGTGGCCGATCACGGCGTACTTCCTGCTGCTGCGCGGACCCGAACGCCGCGCTTCGCGCGCCTACCTGCGCCGCGTCCTGGTGCGGCCGAACCTGCTGCATGTCGCGCGGCATATCCATACCTTCGCTTCGACCATCCTCGACCGCGTGTTCCTGCTCAGCGGCCAGTTGCAGCGATTCGATTTCACGGTGACGGGCCTGGCCGGGCTGGAGGCGCAACTCGCGCGCGGCCAGGGCGTGCTGGTGCTGGGCTCGCACCTGGGCAGCTTCGACGCGCTGCGCGCGCTCGCCACGCGGCGGCCGGACGTGCGCGTGCGCGTGCTGCTCGACAAGGGCCACAACCCGGCGATGCAACAGCTGCTGGACACGCTGAATCCCGAGCTGGCGCGCGACATCATCGACGCGGGCCAACCCGGTCCGGCGATCGTGCTGGCGATGAAGGAAGCGCTCGACCAGGGCGCGCTGGTGGCGATGCTGGCCGATCGCGCGGTCGCGAACGAAGCCACGGTCAGCGCGGAATTCCTCGGCGACGCGGTGCGGTTTCCCGCCGCGCCATGGCTGATCGCCGGCGTCCTGCACGTGCCCGTCACGCTGGCCTTCGGCCTGTACCGTGGCGGCAACCGTTACGAGCTGGTCTTCGAGCCGCTCAGCGACGGGCTTTCCCTGCCCCGCCATGAACGCCCCCAGGCCCTGTCCTCCCTCGTGCAGACTTACGCGACGCGGCTGCAGCATCATGCGCGGCGCGCGCCCTACAACTGGTTCAACTTCTACGACTTCTGGCAGACCCATGACGCGACTACCGTCCACGATGAAAACCCTGGGCATGGTCGTGCTCCTGCAGGCGATGATGGCGCCGCTGTACGCCGCCTCTCCTGAGCCGGCGCGCGCCGACAGCGACTGGATCCTCGCCCGGCTCGTGCAGCCGCCGCCGGCGCGCACGTCCTTCGTCGAACTGCGCGGTTCGAAACTGCTGAAAAAGCCCTTGCGCCTGCAGGGCGAATACCTGCGCCCGGACGCCGACACACTGGTGCGCCAGGTCGCCGCGCCCTATGTCGAAAAAACCACCATCCGCGCCGGTGAGGTCGAGATCGCCCGCGAAGGCAAGACGCCGCGTCGCTTCTCGCTGGCGCGCGTGCCGGAGATGGCGGCGCTGCAGGCCAGCTTCGGCGCGCTGCTCTCCGGCGATCGCCGCCTGCTCGAACAGCACTACCGCCTCGACACCCAGGGCACGCGCCAGCGCTGGACGTTGACGCTTACGCCCAAGGATCCTCTGGTGCTGCAGAAGCTCGAGGCCGTCACGCTGTATGGCAGCGGCTCCGAATTGCGCTGCATCGAAACCCAGCCGGTCAATGGCGAATCCCAGCGCACCCTCCTCGCTGGCGCCGCGCGCGCGGCCGGAACCGTCTACGCACCCGGTGCGCTGGCGACGTTGTGCTACGGCGGCGCCAAAGCGCAATGAAACTGCCGTCGATGACGCCGCGTTCGCGCCTGACGCTGGCATTGCTGTGGCTGGCGGTGCTGGCGCTCGCCGGCTGGTGGCTCGGCAGCCGCGTCGAGCTCAGTGGCGACCTGCGCAAGTTCATGCCCGCCGCGGAAACCCGCGGGCAGAAGCTGTTGATCGAAGAACTGGGCGAGGGCCCGGGTTCGCGCCTGCTGCTGGTGGCGTTGTCCGGCAGCGATGCACAGACGCTCGCGATGCAGTCTTCCGCGCTGCGCGAACGACTCCTGCCGCAACCGCAGTTCAAGCTGGTCGCCAACGGCGGTGATTCCGGCCTTGAAGCAATTCCCGAGGGCCTGCGTCCGTACCGCTACCTGCTCTCCGATACCGCCGACACGCATCGCTTCGACCGCGCTTTCCTCAGCGCCGAACTCGGCCAGCGCGTGCAGGACCTGGGGTCGCCCGCGGCCGCACTGCTCGAGCCGCTGTTGCCGCGCGATCCCACCCTGGAAACACTCAAGCTCGCGGAAGCCTGGCAGCCCGCGAACGCGCCCCAGCGCCTGCACGGGGTCTGGTTCGACCGGGCCGGGCGCGAAGCCCTGCTGGCGATCGAAACGCGCGCCGCCGGATTCGACCCCAAGGGCCAGCAGGCCGCGGTCGATGCGATCCGCGCCGCCTTCGCCGAGGCGGCCGGCAAGAGCGGCAGCCGCCTCACCCTCAGCGGTCCGGGTGCGTTCTCGGTGGAGATCGGCGGCCGCACCGCGAAGGAAGCCGGTTGGATCGGCACCATCGACAGCGTGATTTTCGCCTTGCTGTTGTGGCTCGCGTACCGCAGCTGGAAGGCGCCGCTGCTCGGCGGCCTGCCGCTGGCGAGCGGTGGCCTGGCGGGACTGGCCGCAGTCACTTTTTTCTTCGATGGCGTGCATGGCATCACCATCGCCTTCGGCTTCACCCTGATCGGCGTCGCCCAGGACTATCCGATCCACCTGTTCTCGCACCAGCGCGCCGGCCTGTCGCCGTGGGCGAGCGCGCGCGCG
The DNA here is from genome assembly GCA_031457065.1 of Agrilutibacter niabensis. Lineage (GTDB taxonomy): Bacteria > Pseudomonadota > Gammaproteobacteria > Xanthomonadales > Xanthomonadaceae > Agrilutibacter > Agrilutibacter niabensis_A. The sequence goes on along the minus strand of JAVDVW010000002.1, from coordinate 467,561 downwards.
CTGTGGCCGACGCTGGGCACCGGCGTGGCATCGACCTGCATCGCCTACTTCACCTTCCTGGTGTCGGGGGTCGACGGCTTGAAGCAGCTGGCCGTATTCACCATCGCCGGCCTCGGCGTGGCCGCGCTGACCACGCGCTTCCTGTTGCCGGGCCTGATCGACCCCACGCCGCGCGACGCCGCCGACTCCGTGCGCCTGGCCGGGTTGTGGGAGCGCTTCGCGCGCTGGCCGCGCCTGAGTGGCCCCGCGTACTACCTGCTCGCCGCCGCCGCGATCGCGATCGCCTGGTGGGCGCCGGGCCCATTCTGGCAGAACGACCTGTCGCGCCTCACGCCCGTGCCGGCGCCCGCGCTCGCGCGCGATGCGCAGTTGCGTGGCGAACTCGGCGCACCCGACGTGCGTTACCTCGTCGCGGTGGAAGCGCGCAATGCCGAAGTCGCATTGCAGGTACTGGAACGCCTGCAGCCTGCGCTGGCCAAGTTGCGCGCGGACGGCGCGATCGCCGGCTTCGATTCCGCCGCGCGCTACCTGCCCAGCCAGGCGATGCAGCGCGCGCGCCAGGCCAGGCTGCCCGACCGCAGCCAGCTGCAGCGCGCGTTCAACGGCGCTGTCACGGGCAGTGCGTTCACGGCCGACGCGTTCGACGGCTTCGTCGACGATGTCGAGACCGCGCGCACGGCGCCGCCGCTGGCGCCCCATGATCTCGATGGCACACCGCTGGCGGCCGCCATCGGCGGGCTGCTGCTCGAACACAACGACCACGCCACGGCACTCGTATCACTGAATGGATTGAAAGATCCGGCCGCCGTGGCGCGGGTGGCCAAACAGCACGGCGCGGCGCTGCTCGACCTCAAGCAGGCCTCCGAATCGCTGGTCGCCGCTTACCGCGAACGCGTGCTGCTGGCATTGGCGCTGGCGTGGGTGTTGTTGATCATCACGGTCTGGATCGCATTGGGCCAGCCGCAGCGCGTGCTGCGCGTGCTCTCGCCAATGGTGCTGACCACGCTGCTCATCCTCGCGGTGCTGCGCGGTTTTGGTGTCGAGCTCAACCTGTTCCATCTGGTCGCGTTGATCCTCGCGGCCGGCCTCGGCCTCGATTACGCGCTGTTCTTCGATCACGCAGGCGACGACCACGCCGAGCAGCTGCGCACCCTGCACGCGATCATCGTCTGCAGCCTCACCACGCTGTTGGTGTTCGCATTGCTGGCGCTTTCCTCGATTCCCGTGCTGCGCGCGATCGGCAGCACGGTGGCGCTGGGCGTGGTCTGCAACTTCGTCCTGGCCCTGCTGCTGGTGCGGCAGCCGGCGACGAGAAAAGCGTTCAACACATGATCGGCCACGCGGACATCCAGGCGCTGATTCCGCACCAGGGCGCGATGTGCCTGTGGGACGAAGTCGTCGCCTGGGACGACGCCCGCGTCCGCGTGCGCACGCACGGCCATCGCGACCCGGCGCACCCGTTGCGCAGCGGCGGCCGGCTGCACGCCGTGCACCTGTGCGAATACGGCGCGCAGGCGATGGCGGTGCACGGCGGATTGCGTGCGCGCGCAGGCGCCAGCGTCGCCAGGGCGGGCATGCTGGTCGCATTGCGCGGCATCCAACTGTACGTGGCGCGCATCGATGACCTCGCCGGGGCTATCGAGTGCGAGGCGCAGCCGCTCGCGGAGAGCGAGCACAGCCAGCAGTACGCATTCCGCATCACCCATGCCGGCGCCCTGATCGCAGAGGGGCGGGCCGCGGTGATGCTGCACGGAGACACGGCATGAACGAGATCCGCAAGCGCGCGCTGGTCACCGGGGGCAGTGGCGACCTGGGGTCGGCGATCTGCATGCAACTCGCGGCCGCGGGCATGCACGTGATCGTGCATGCGCACGGCAACCTCGCTCGCGCGGAGGAGGTCGCCGCCGCGATCCGCGCCGACGGCGGCACGGCCGACGCCGTGGCCTTCGACGTCACCGACGCCGACGCCAGCCGTGCGGCGATCGATGCGCTGCTCGAAACCGGGCCGGTCCAGGTCGTCGTCAACAATGCCGGCATCCACGACGACGCGCCCCTGGCGGGCATGACCGCACAGCAATGGAAGCGCGTGATCGACGTGTCGCTGCACGGCTTCTTCCATGTCACCCAGCCACTGCTGTTGCCGATGGCGCGCACCCGCTGGGGCCGCATCGTGAGCGTGTCGAGCGTGGCCGCCGTGCTCGGCAACCGCGGCCAGGCCAACTACGCCGCCGCCAAGTCGGCATTGCACGGGGCGACGCGGTCGCTGGCGCGCGAAATGGCGTCACGCGGCATCACCGCCAATGTCGTCGCGCCCGGCGTGATCGCCGGGCGGATGACGTCGGAGCTGTTCCCGGCCGAAGCGATCCGCCAGATGGTGCCCGCCGGCCGCGCTGGCCGTCCGGAGGAAGTGGCGCACCTGGTGGCCTTCATCTGTTCAGATGTGGCCGGCTACATCAACGGCCAGGTGATCGGCATCAACGGCGGCATGGGCTAGCCGCGACCGGGCCAGCGGCCGCTTGCTGGACCATTCACGCCAATGGGCGCACGCTTCGGGGATCCGGAGCCACGAGAATCCCGCCATGCGCATCCTGTCCCTGCTCCTCCTGCTGGCCGCACTCACTGGCTGTGCCAGCACGTCCAAGGTCATGGTCGGCCAGACCCGCGCGCCGATCACGCCCGACCAGGTCCGCATCTATTCCCAACCGCCGCCGCACTACCAGGAGATCGCGATGCTGGAGACGCAGAGCGGCGGGTTCACCTACGGCGAGCAGAAAAAGATGGACGAGGTGCTCGCCAACCTGCGCAAGTCCGCGGCCGAGCTCGGCGCCAACGGCGTGCTGCTGGAAGGCCACGGCAACGTGTACAGCGGCAGCGGTGTCGGAGTCGGTGTCGGCAGCTCGAACTACGGACACAGCAGCAGCACGGGCGTCGGCGTCGGCTTCAACATCAGTCCGTCGCCCAAGCACGCGAGTGCGATGGCGATCTGGGTCGATCCGGCGGATGTGCCGACCTTGCCAGCCACGCCCGCGCCGCCGACAACGCCACCGCCGCCGCGTACTCCCTGACGTGGCTCAGCCGGCGCGCGGCATCCGCGGTGCGTCGAATACCGTGCCGAACTCCCCGCTGGGATCGTGGATCACCGGCGGGTGCGCGCGCGTGATGCGGTACTCGCGCACGACGTTGCCGTAACTCCACACCTGCTTCACCACGTGCGAAGTAATCCGGTACAGGTCGCGCAGCGGCCGGAAGTGGCTTTTGCGGAACTGCGGGCCCTCGGGTTCGGCGCCCTGGTAGCGCGATTCGATCGGCACCGATACGCAGCGCACGCCGAGGCGGCGCGCGGCAGTGATCAGTATCTGGGCCTCGAAGACGAAATCCTCGCCCGGCACGTCGCGCAGCGCCGCCACGCTGGCGGGATAGAAGCGCTGGCCGCTCTGGGTGTCGGCAACGAGAAAGCCGCAGCCCCAGGAGATGCCCCAGTCGCCGAATTCGTTGGCGAGGCGGCGATAGGCCGGCTGCGAGGCGCGCTTGCGCAGGCGTGCGCCGATGACGATGTGGTCGGGGTAAGCGTTCGCCGCCGCGATCAGGCGCGGAATATCGGCCGCATCGTGCTGGCCATCGCCGTCCATGGTGATGACGCCGCGTGCGCCGCGCCGCAATGCCTCGGCGAACCCGTCGCGCAGGCCGGCGCCCTTGCCCATGCGCTGTGCGTGACGCAACACGGTCACCGGCAGGTCGGCGACCCGATCGCCGGTGCCGTCGTCGGAGCCGTCGTCGACCACGATGACGTTGGGGCATTCGCGCAGCGCGGCTTCGACCACGCCACGAATGCGCAACGCCTCGTTGAGGGCGGGAATCACGACATAGATGTTGCTTCGATCGATCACCAGTGGATCCTGACGGTGAGGGCGCGGCCAGGGCCGGCCGGGAGTATCGCGGTATCTGGAATATCACGGATGCCGTCGCGGGCGAGTGCATCGAACAGCGGCAGCATCGGCGCCATCGCATTGCCTTCGGCATGGCGCGCCAACGGCCCGGTGCCGCGCGTCGTGCCGCCGGCGCCCAGTTCGACCGAAAGTACCGGGGCGCCTGCACGTTCGTGCCGCGCCAGCACCAGCGCCGCGCCGAGCAGGCCCTGGCTGGGCGTGACCTGCCTGAGCGGACCCACAGAAGCGCTGTCGTAGGCGACCAGCAGCACCGCGTCGCTGCCACTCTCGAGCTGCGCCAGCGCCTCGATCAGGCCCTGGGCGAAGCTGGCATCGCCGGCGCTGATCGCGGTGGCCGGCTGCATGGCGCCGGCGCCGATGGTCCAGTAACCCGCGGCGGCGTTGTGCACGGAATTGTGGAATCGCGTGGGCGACACGCTGCGCGGATCGCTGGCCAGCGTCGTGCACATGTAGTCGGTGATGGCGAGGTCGCCGTGCGCCGACGCGAACACCGATGGCAGCGCGGCCGGTTCGCGTCCCGCCGCGGTGCAGGCGGCGAGGGCGACATCGAGGGCGACGGCGACGGTTTCCGGGGCGCGGCGGCGTTCGTTGGCGGCGAGCAGTTGCGGGGCGGGGCGTGCGGGCGCATCGGCGACGAGGACGCCGCCGTTCGCATACGCGCGCGCCGCCGTCCATGACGGCAATCCGCCGGCCCAGAAACCGATGCCTTCGATCGTCGCGCGCAGTGGCTTCATGCGCGCGGCCGGCCGAAGACCAGCGAGCAGTTGTTGCCGCCGAAGCCGAAGGAGTTGTTCATCGCGTGCGCGATGTCGCGGCGCGCGTTGGCGAACCGGATCTGCGGACCACAGGCGGGGTCGGGCGTGTTGCTGTTGAGGATGCCGGGCAGTTCGCCGTGCTCGAGTGCAAGCAGGGCGATCACCGATTCGACGATGCCCGCCGCGCCCAGCGTGTGGCCGGTCCAGCCCTTGGTGGAGCTGGCGTGCAGCGAGTCGGGGAACAGCGCCGCGACCGCCAGTGCCTCCACGCTGTCGTTGGCCGGCGTCGCCGTACCGTGCAGGTTGAGGTAGCCGATGTCGGCCGGCTCGACGCCCGCGCGCGCCAGCGCATCGCGCATGGCCAGTTGTGCGCCCAGGCCCTGCGGATGCGGCGTGGACATGTGGTGCGCGTCGCTGGACTCGCCGTAGCCGTGCAGCTGCAGCGCGGTGTCGCCGTCGTGCGTGCGTTCCAGCAGGGCGTAGCCGCCGGCTTCACCCAGCGACAGCCCGGTGCGCGCCGCATCGAACGGCCGGCAGGGATCCGCGGACACGAGCTGCAACGAGTTGAAGCCGAACAGCACGCTGCCGCACAGCGTGTCGATGCCGCCGACCAGCGCGGCATCGCACAGGTCGGCTGCCATCAGCCGCGCGGCCTGCGCGAACACCTTGGCGCTGGACGAGCACGCGGTCGCCACGGTCACGCACGGACCGCGCAGCCCGGTCATGGCCTGCACGAAGGCCCCGGGCGAATGCGGGATGTGCACCATCGGCAACTGCAGGTCTGCGGGCAGGGCTGCGTGCTCGAGCCGGGCGTAGCCTTCCTCGGTGGCACCGATGCTGGCGGTGGACGTCCCGATCACCACAGCGACGCGTTCGGCGCCGTGGCGCGCGGCGGCGGCCGCGACCGCTTCGCGCATGCCGTCCTGCTGCAGCGCCAGCCAGGCGAGGCGGTTGTTGCGGCATTCCCATTCAGCCCATTCAGGCGGCAGCGCGACGGCTTCCAGGCCGTCGACGCGGCCGATCCAGCAATCCAGCGCGGTGTGTCCCGGGGCTAGCACGGGCAGGTCGTTGCGGCGCAGGCCACCGCGGCGTTCCCGCAGGGCCTGGAGCTGGGCGTCGCGGCCACGGCCCAGCGCCGTGGTGGCGGTGTACGCGCGGATCGCCAGCGGCGCCATCGGCGGCGGGCGGACATGCGACGACATCGGCGACACGCGAAACTCCTTGATGACAGGCGCGGAAGTATAGCCAGCAGCTCGTCGGAGCCACCGCGAACGGGTGCGTGGATTTATCCTGTGGCAGGACGCGCGAACGCCGCTCCGATCGCCGTTCCGACCTGCACCGCACCCGCCATGAGCAGCCGCACCTCCCATCGAATCTCCCTCGCGATCGACCGCGACGTGCTGCATGCCGGCGCGGTGGCCTTGTCGGCGTGCGTGCTGAGCGCGGGCCTGGTGTACGTCGGCTACCTCGTCCATGTCGTGCGCGTGGCCCGGCGTGCGCCGTGCGAACCCGTGGGCGGCGAGTGCGTGCTGCTGTTCGGCAAGGATGCGCCCGGCGGCCGCATCGACCGCGACTTCGCCGCGCGCCTGGATCGCGCGGTGTCGCTATGGCAGCAGAAGCCGCGACGCAGCCTGGTGCTCCTGGGGGGCGGTGCGCAGGGCGAAGCCAGCGAAGCCGAAGTGGCCCGCAATGGCCTGCACGCGCGCGGCTTCGCCCGTGATATTCCGCTGCGGCTGGAGTCGCGCTCGCGCGACACGCTGCAGAACCTGCGCAACGCGCGCCAGCTGCTGGGCGACGGCATGCGCACGCGCGTCACCCTGCTCAGCAATCGCTACCACTTGGCGCGGTGCGCGCTGTTCGCGCGCCAACTGGGCTTCGACTGGGAACTGTGCGCCGCCGAACCGAAGTTGCGCCTGGGGCCTGGCACGCTGTGGCGGCTGGCGGGCGAAGCGGCGTATGTGTGCTGGGCGGATCTCGGCACACGTTGGGCGCGCCTGATCGGCCATCGGCGGATGCTGGAGCGCGTGACCTGAGCAATCGCGTGGACCAAAGAAAACGGGATGGCGACGCATGGCCGCCATCCCGTCGTGTGTTGCAGTGATGCGTTACTTCGCCTTCTGCGCCGGCACGAATTGCTCGCGCACCGCCTTCGCCAGCAACGCCGGCGGCAGCAGGCCCTGGTCGAGCAGGAAGTCGTTGAAGGCCTTGCGGTCGAACTTGTCGCCCAGCGCCACTTCGGTCTCCGCGCGCAGCTGCATGATCCGCGAGTAGCCGTAGAAGTAGCTGCCGGCCTGGCCCGGCGACTGCACCGAGTAGCGGTCCACTTCCTGGCGTGCCATCGCCTTCGAGTAGCCGGCTTCCTCGGTCAGCACGCGGACCACGGTGTCGCGGTCGGTGAGGCCAAGGTTGATCATCGGGTCGAGCATCGCACGCGCCGCGCGCAGCAGGCGGAACTGCAGCGCGATCAGCTGGCCTTCGAGCGGCTCGTACGGAACCATCTCGGCTTCGGCGTACAGCGCCCAGCCTTCGACGTTGACCGAGTTGAACGCATACAGCGTGCGCGCCAGCGACACGCCACGCTCGACCATCGCGGTGAACTGCAGCTCGTGGCCGGGACGGCCTTCATGCGCGGTCAGCGTCCACGCACCGGCCGGGTAGTTGAAGTCGTCATACGGACCGTCCGCGCCCGCGTTGGGATTGCCCAGCGGCAGTACGAACGTGCCCTGCTGGCCGGTGTTGCCCACCAGCGGTGCGGGCAGGAAGTGCGGCGCGGGTTGCGCGGCATTTTCCGCCGGCGAGCCCAGGCGCATCTGCATCGGGCGCTGCGGCAGCGACACCACTTTGTTCGCGGCGATCAGGCGGTCGAGTTCCGGCATCACCACGTTGCGGTAATGCGGTTCGACCTGGTCGTCCTTGAACTGCGGGTGCTTGAGCTCGTTGATGACGCCGATGTAATCGGTCGACTTCAGGCCTTTCGCCTTGGCCACCAGCGGCGCGAGCTGCTGCATGGCGTTGCGGGTCTCCATGAATTCCAGCTGCGCGCGTTCGATCAGGATGCGCGGATCGATGTCGATGCCGAAGCCCTTCAGTTGCAGGGCATAGAGTTCATCGGGCTGCTTGTAGGTGGTGCGTGCGGTCGGCAGCACGGTCGACTTCGACCATGCGGCGTATTCGGTGAGCTGCTTGTCCAGCGCGTCGAGCGCGGCGGCCGCTTCGCCGTCGAGCTTGTACTTGGCGAAGAGGTCGCGGATGCCCTGCTGGTAGGTCTTCACGTTGTCGAGCGACTGCTGCACTTCGATCTGGGTCGGCTGAACCAGGCCCTTGTCGTTGCGTTCGTCGTAGCGCTGCTGCGCCAGCGTGGTCAGCGGCGTGGTGCCGGGCACCAGGCCGACATAACGCTGCAGGCGCTGCACGGCCTTGGCGCGACGGTCCTGCGGGGTCTGATCGGAAAGCAGCGACTGGATGCCCGAGAAGATGGTCTGACCGGCGTCGAGCCACGGACGCGTCAGGCGCTCGTTGACCTCGCTCGCCTTGATCTGGTCGTCGGCGGCCTGCAGCAGGATGGCGATGTCCTGCTTCACGTTGGCGTCGGTTTCCTTCGCCGACTTCGCGACGAGTTCGGCCTTGGCCTTGGCCGTGGCGTCGCGGAAGCGCTTGGCATAGCCAGGACCGAAATCGAATACCTGGTCATCGAAGCCCGGCACGCCGAAGAACGACACCTGCTCCGGCTGGAACGGCGCCTGCGCGAGGATCAGGATCTGGGTGTATTCGTTACTCCTGGCTACCCAGGCCGGTGCGGACCTGGCGGCCGGCTTGGCCGGTGTGGACTTCGCCGCCGGCGCCTTCTGCGCCAGCACGACGGACGGCGCAAGCGCCAGGGAGATAGCGAAGAAGAGCGGCGCGAGAACGAGCGGCTTGGTCATGGGACACCCCAGTGGAAGACGCCGCAGCATGGGCCTGCGGGTCGAAGGCCGCCATGCGCCGAAGGTCATGAGGTCCCGTGCCGGCGGCAGGCTTGGCTGCCACCGCGATCACGTTTCACCGTAGCGGCGAGCCTTTCGCTGTCCCGACCGCAGGCAGCGCGCGAAGTACGCCCAGTGGCGTTAGGCGGCTGCGACGCGCAATGGGGCCTCGCTTGCCTTGCAACACGCGCCCGCGGCGGATGTTCCGCGCAACGCGAGCTTCGAAGGTCTGAAGCGACGTTGTTGACGGCCAGCGGTTGGGTCTAGGGAGTCTGATTTCCAGTAGCGCGTGATGCGAATCCCAGTTCGTCGCGGCGTTGAGGCGTTTCATTGGTTTCGCAGCAGGAGAAGCAACCAATGACCGCCGGCATCCCAGTACGCCATCGCAGTGATCACGTCGAAATAGTAGAGCGGTGGGTCCTGGGCGTTGCGCTGATCGCCGGCGTGCTCTGGGCGTTGATGCCAGGGGGCGCGCCTATCCTGCTGTGCTCATGATCCTGGGTGGTTGGGGATGAGGCATGCCGCTGCGTATTGGGCGGCATGCCTCGGCGCGGTGGGGACCTGAAGCGTCCAGCTTCACGAAGTCCCGCTACATCCGTCAGGTCAAGGCGTCCAACCGGTTGCGGTCTGCAGTGAAGCTGCTGTCGTCCAACTGGCGAGCTGTGCCTGAGCTGGAGGTCAGCGATGCGTTGCTGTTGCACCCGGCAACAGGTCAGAAGGCAAAGTCGGTTCAGACAGGATCTTCTCCATCGCCGACCAGTGATCGCTGGAGGAACTGCCGGAAGACGAGACAAAGGTTCTGACCATGTCGAGTCCCAGGCCATAGTTAATGACGTAACTTCGATACTTATCGGTAAAGCTGATGGATTGTTCGGCCCGTTCGGGAGATAGGAGCTGGTACTTCTGAGCCAGCTTTACGGCTTCGCTCCTGGTGATCCGTCCGTCCAGGTATTCCTTTGCGATTGTCAGTCGTGCCCCTGCCAACCTGTTTCGCATCTGCTGCAATGCGGCGTCCTGTGCGGCCAATGCAGGGTCCAGTCCGGCCAGCGGATACAACACCTTGGTTTCGAAGGTCTGGCGGTCCTTGTCGGGAAAGGCCAGTTCTATCCCGTAGTTGGCTGAGCCTTCAGCGATAAAGGATTGGGGGCTGTACAACGGATACACCGTAAACTCGATCCAGCCTCGGTCCGTGTACAGCCTTTGCTCCAGCAGCATGTTCAGTACATGGTGGCCCGGATAACCCTCGTGACAGCCGAGGTCGACTGCGCGGCTCATCAGCACGGGAAGATCGGTGTTGATCTGAATCAAGCTCGTGGCATTGCCCTTGTACCAGTTGTATCCCGACCAGGGTTGCTTGGTTACGAGCTCCAGGGTGAATGTCTCGTTGCTTGGAAGCGCGATGTGCTCAATGGTCCGCCGACGGCACTCGGCAATCGAGGCTCGCATGACGCTGTCCAGACGATCGCTGGGAATTGCCGTCTGACTCACGCGTTCATCGACGCGTTCCCAGAGCGGCCCTTTTCCGGGTACGCGCCGGTCGATCTCAGCGAGAATTGGATCGTATTCCGACAACGGTTTCAGCTTCGGTCGAAGGGCAAAAAGGCCTTCCGCTTCTTCATCGAAACCAAGTTTCTCGCCAGACATCATGGCCAGTCGCGTTCTGGCAGCGACCAGCTGGGCGGCAAGAAAATCCTTACGGCGCGCGTCCATTGCTGGCAGCGAATCACTGTCGATGAGGTCAAGGCGCTTGTTGAGATCGTCTACCGCTGTGCGTAGCTCGGGTAGCGAACGCTTGATCGATTTCGCGTCATCCGCCCATTCCGCCGGTCCGTAGTACGCATCAACGTAGCCGGGTTCGCGTTCGCCGATGCTCAGGGTCAAGCGGACATATTCTTCGGCGGCGCGATCGAGTGTCATGGGTCTATTCGCGGTCAATCGTTGGCTCGAAGCGCAGGATGTTGCAAGGAGAATCAACGTGAGTGCCAGTGGGCGGATTGTCATCATTGTTTTACTCAATAAGCGTCGCTGAGTGGGTCACGCAGAAGGTCGCCCGGCTGCCATCGGGCGCGATCGCGGGTTTCTCCGGGCTCGGGCCCGAGCGGCGCGTTGCCGGCAATGGGTTCCAGTGTCAGCTTGCTCGGGGCCACCGTGATCGGCTTGGTTTGGGCGTGTGCGCTCATGGCGAATGTGACGGCGGCAAGGAAAGCGGGCCAGCGCATGCCATGCGGTTCCGGTGAGTGGGTAGGATGGCAATTCTAGAGCGGCCGCGCGCTGTCTTTCCCATTGCGGCCACGGGAGTAATGCGCCATGCAATGGTTGATCTACGGTGCCAACGGCTACACCGGCCGCCTGATCGCCGCTGAAGCCGCCCGGCGCGGCCTGCAGCCGATCCTCGCGGGCCGCGACGAAGCCGCCGTGCGCGCGCTGGCCGACGAGCTGGGCTTGCGCTGGCGCCAATTCACTCTCGACCTCCCCGGCGCCGTGGTGGAAGGCCTGCGCGGCATCGACCTGGTGTTGCATTGCGCCGGCCCGTTTTCCGCGACCAGCGCGCCGATGCTGGAAGGCTGCCTGGCCACGCGCACCCATTACCTCGACATCACCGGCGAGATCGACGTCTTCGCCCACTGCCACGCGCAGCACACGCGCGCTCAGGAGGCGGGCATCGTGGTCGCGCCAGGCGTCGGCTTCGACGTCGTGCCCAGCGATTGCCTTGCCGCGCAGCTGCATCGCGATTGCCCATGGGCGACATCGCTGGTGCTCGGCTTCGAGGGTGGTGGCGGCTTCAGTCCCGGCACCGCGAAAACCAGCGTCGAAGGCCTGGGTCATGGCGGCCGCGTGCGCGAGAAGGGTGAGCTGAAGCGCGTGCCGCTGGCGTGGAAGACGCGCACTTTTACCCGCGACGGTGTCGATCGCATGGCGATGACGATTCCGTGGGGCGATGTCCACACCGCCTTCGTCAGTACCGGCATTCCCGACATCGAGGTCTACACCACGGCCTCGCCCAAGACGATTGCCAGTGTCCGCCGCCTGCGCCTGCTCGGGCCATTGCTGCGCATGCAGTTCGTACAGCGTTGGCTCAAGGCGCGGGTCGAACGCAGCACCAAGGGGCCGGATGCGCAGACGCGCGATAGGACGCAGGCCTACTTCTGGGGCGAGGTGCGTGGCAGCGGCCGCGCGCAGGTGCGGCGCATGGTCACGCCGAACGGCTACGCGCTGACGGTGAGCGCTGCGTTGGGCATCGTGCAGTGTTTCCTAGACAACCCGGCGCCCGACGGCGGCTACTACACGCCCTCGCAACTGATGGGGCCGGACTACGTGCTGGAGTTGCCAGGCGTGGCGATCGACGAGCCGCGCCCCGATAACCCACCAGCAGCGACAGGGTAAAAACGCGCCACCGCGCGCAGGGGTGCTGGTTTGCGGTTGTCATCGTGTCCGCGATCGGCATCGCCTACACCGACAAACTCATGACCGGGACCACCAGCAAGCGCGAGCACGCGCACGCCCACTGAGGGCGTCAGCGCCGGCCCATCACGGCACGGCGCAGGCGCACGGCGTCATTCCGGTCGGAAAAGTGCAATTCACCGGAGGTGCCGCTGAGGCCCAGCTTCGCGTAGGCCGCGTCGAGCGACGGGAACTCCCTCGACGCGGCGTAGCGCCGGTAGATCCGCGAGAAGATGTCGCCGCCGGCGATCCGGTCCAGCTGCGCGACGAAGTCCGCCGGCGCGACTTCGCCGCTGCCGCTCAGGCAGCAATCGGCGTAGCGCGAAAGCACGGCATCGAGGCTGCTGCCGCGTTCGCGCAGCGCCAGATCCGTTTCCAGCCAATAGGCGGCGCCGGCCCAATACACGCGCATGGTGCCGTGGCGCGTGCCGGACAGTTCGTCCAAGCGCATCCCACTGTCCTCGCGACGGCCGCGGCCGAAACCGGCATCCAGACGTCGCCAGGCCTCGGCTTCGTCCAGCAGGCCGCTGCGCGCGCGCAACACATTCTGGTAGTAGCTCGCCAAACCCTCCGCCAGCCAGCGGCCGTCGTCGCCGAGGTAGGGATGGAACAGGTGCGAGAGTTCGTGCACCGCGGTCCAGTCCGCGCGCAATTCCGCCAAGCTGGCGCCCTTGCGCACGTACAGCAGCACGGCGACGGAGTTGCGCCGCGAGGTCTGCCCCCAAGGCACCGGGCTGCTGCCGCGATCGTCGACCTCGCTCACGCGGATCGTCGCATCGGGAAGCGGGAAGCGGCCGTAGGCGGCCAGCGTGGCCTGCGCGGTTTCCGCGAGCCAGGCGCGCAGCATGCGGGCGCGGTCGGGGTCGATGTCCGGCGCGATCTGAATATGCAGGACGTGATCGCCGCTGCGCAGTTCATCCTGGTCGATCCGCATCCGCGTGGCGGTCGTGTCCGCGGCGGCGACCGGCCCGGCGCAGGCCAGCAGCAGCGCGATCAGGCACGGGATGGAAGGTCGCAGCGTGAGAACTCGCAGGGTAAGAGCCGGTCGAGCCATGGACGGATCCGCGCTCCGGGGAACGACGGCCACACTGTGCCTGCGCATGCGTGAAGCCGGGCTTTCTCAGCCTGCGATACTCCATGGCCGGTAGAATGCGTCGCATGGATGTTTCGCATTTGCTCGACGCGCTGAACCCCGCCCAGCGCGAGGCCGTGAGCGCACCGCCGGGCCACTATCTCGTGCTCGCCGGCGCCGGTTCCGGCAAGACCCGCGTGCTCACCCACCGCATCGCCTGGCTCAACGAGGCCTTTGGCGTGCCGGCGCACGGCATTCTCGCGGTGACCTTCACCAACAAGGCTTCGGGCGAGATGCGCGCGCGCGCCGAGCACCTGCTGCGCCATGGCGCGCGCGGCATGTGGATCGGCACCTTCCACGGCATCGCCCACCGCCTGCTGCGCCTGCACTGGCAGGAAGCCAAGTTGCCCGAAGGCTTCCAGGTGCTCGACAGCGACGACCAGCTGCGCCTGGTCAAGCGCGTGGTGCAGCAGCTGGAGCTGGACGATGCGCGCTTCCCGCCACGGCAGATCGTGTGGTGGATCAATGCGCAGAAGGACGAGGGCCGGCGCCCGCACAACATCCAGTCCGAACGCAACGACGAATGGCTGGACGTGATGCAGCGCTGCTACGCGCTGTACCAGGAGCGCTGCGACCGCGCCGGCCTGGTCGACTTCGCCGAACTGCTGCTGCGCGCGCACGAGCTGCTGCGCGACAACCCGGCACTGCTGGCCCATTACCGCCATCGCTTCCGCGAGATCCTGGTCGACGAGTTCCAGGACACCAACGCCATCCAGTACGCCTTCGTGCGCGTGCTGGCCGGCGATACCGGCCATGTGTTCGTGGTCGGCGACGACGACCAGTCGATCTATGGCTGGCGCGGCGCCAAGGTCGAGAACATGCAGCGCTTCCTGCGCGACTTCGCCGATGCACAGACGATCCGGCTGGAACAGAACTACCGCTCCAGCGCCACCATCCTGGATGCCGCCAACGCGGTGATCGCGCACAACCCGGACCGCCTCGGCAAGAAGCTGTGGACCGACATCGGCCATGGCGATCCGATCGACGTGTATGCCGCCTACAACGAGATGGATGAGGCGCGCTTCGTGGTCGAGCGCATCCGCCAGTGGGTCCGCGACGGCGGCGATCACGGCGATGTCGCCATCCTCTACCGCAGCAACGCGCAGTCGCGCGCCTACGAAGAAGTACTGCAGGAAGAGCCGAAAATCCCGTTCCGCGTCTATGGAGGCATGCGCTTCTTCGAGCGCGCGGAAATCAAGGATTCGCTGGCCTACATGCGCATGATCGCCTCGCGCCTGGACGACGCCGCGTTCGAGCGCTCGGTCAATACACCCGCGCGCGGCATCGGCGACCGCACGCTGGAAGAGGTGCGCAAGCGCGCCCGCGCCGACGGCGTCGCATTGTGGGAAGCCGCGCTGCGCATCACCCGCGACAACACCCTGGCGGCGCGCTCGCGCAACGCGCTGGCCGGGTTCCTGTTGCTGGTCGACGACCTCGCCAACGAGGTCGAAGCGCGGCCGCTGCCGGACAAGATCGACCATGTGCTCGGCCGTTCGGGCCTGCGCGAGCATTACGCCAACGAGTCGCGCGGACAGCTGGATTCGCGCACCGACAACCTCGACGAGCTGGTGTCCGTGGCCTCACGCTTCAGCGGCCGGGAGGACGAGGACGAGGCGGCGGCGATGCCCGAACTCGTGGCCTTCCTCAGCTACGCCGCGCTCGAGGCGGGCGAGGGCCAGGCCCAGGCCGGCGAGAACAGCGTGCAGCTGATGACCCTGCACAGCGCGAAGGGACTGGAGTTTCCGCTGGTGTTCCTCGGCGGGCTCGAAGAGGGCTTGTTCCCGAGCCTGAAGTCGACCGAGGAATCCGGACGCGTGGAAGAGGAACGCCGCCTCGCGTACGTAGGCATCACCCGTGCACGGCAGAAACTGGTGCTCAGCTACGCCGAAACGCGGCGCATCCACGGCATGGACATGTACGGCACGCCGTCGCGGTTCCTGCGCGAAATCCCCGCGGCGCTGCTGCACGAGGTGCGGCCGAAGGTGCAGGTGTCGCGGCCGATGTATGCGCCGCAGCCGCGGCGTGACCTCGGCCATGCGGCCATCGACTTGCCCGCCTTCCGGCTCGGCCAGGACGTGGTGCATCCCAGCTACGGACACGGCGTGGTCACCGACTTCGTCGGCAGCGGCGCCTACGCCAATGTGCAGGTGAACTTCGAGAGCGCCGGCAGCAAGTGGTTGAAGCTGGCGTCGTCGAACCTGCAGCCGGCCTGAAAAACGGTATTGATGGGCGGCCAATCGCCGCCATCCGTCGCCGTGATGCGAAAAAAAACCCGAAAAATGCAAAAAGGCGCTTGGCGTCGCGGCTTTTGTGCCCTACATTCCGCTTGCCGAGGGGTTTTTCCAGGCATACCTCAAACCAACTCTCCATCCGGGGGATTTAGAAAAATGGCGAAGAAGAAAGCTGCTCCGAAGAAAGCCGCTGCCAAGCCGGCAGCCGTCAAGCCGATCAAGGAAGTGCTGGGCAAGTCCGGCCTGGTCGCTCACCTGTCCGAAACGACCGGCGTGGTCGCGAAGGACGTCCGTGCAGTGCTTGGCGCGCTCGAAGGCGCGGTGCACGCTTCGGTCAGCAAGAAGGGCGCGGGTGCATTCACCCTGCCGGGCCTGCTGAAGATCAACGTCGTGAACGTGCCGGCCAAGCCGAAGCGCAAGGGCGTCAACCCGTTCACCAAGGAAGAGCAGTGGTTCGCCGCCAAGCCGGCCACCGTCAAGATCAAGGTCCGCGCGCTGAAGAAGCTCAAGGACGCCGCAGCCTGATCTCCGGTTGCAACACCTGCTCCAGTAACAAGGCCCGCTTCGGCGGGCCTTGTTTTTGCTGGATTCGCAGTGGTTTTGAAACGGTGCCGCGTCAGTCCCACCAGGCCTTCAGTCCCACTGGAATAGCTTCCACATCACCGGCGACACCGGGCCTTCGCCCTTGCTGCTGTCGAGGCGGCCGTCGCCATTGCGGTCGATGAGGTAATAGGGCGCGCCGCGCTTCGGCGTCACCTTGACCACCTGCAGCTGGCCCTGCACGCGGTATTCCTCGACCCGGTCGCCGTCGATCATGCGGCTGGTGACGTCGGCGCCTTCCAGTCCGGCGGTGGGATCGCTATCCATCGTGGCGCAACCGCCCAGGCACAGAACGAGCAGCAAGGGGGCTAGCGCACGCATGGCAGTTCTCCGGAAGAGGGCATGAGCGAAGCATACGCGTCCGGGTGTAATGCGGCCGCATGTGTCACCGGGCATCCGGCCCGCGACGTGGCGCCATGCCCGCCCGCGTAGAATTCGAAGGATGAAACGACTCGTCCTGATCGATGGTTCCAGCTACCTCTACCGCGCCTTCCACGCGCTGCCACCACTGAACAACGAGGCGGGCGAACCGACCGGTGCCCTGTTCGGGGTGGTCAACATGCTGCGTGCGCACCTGAAGGAGCAGCCCGATTACATCGCCTTCGTGGTCGATGCGCCCGGGCCGACCTTCCGCGACGACCTCTACCCGCAGTACAAGGCCAACCGCAAGGCCATGCCCGACGACCTGCGCGCGCAGGTCGAGCCGATGTGCGAGATCGTGCAGGCGCTGGGCTTCCGCATCCTGCGCGTGGGCGGCGTCGAGGCTGACGACGTGATCGGCACGCTGGCCATGCAGGGCGCGGGCGAGGGCCTCGAGGTGACGATCTCCACCGGCGACAAGGACTTCGCCCAGCTGGTTCGCCCGGGCATCGCCCTGGTCAACACCATGAGCGGCAGCCGCTACGACTCCGAAGCCAGCGTGGTGGACAAGTTCGGCGTGCGCCCGGCGCAGATCATCGACTTCCTCGCCCTGATGGGGGATGCCGTCGACAACATTCCCGGCGTCGACAAATGCGGCCCCAAGACCGCGGCCAAGTGGCTGGGCGAATACGGCACGCTCGATGGCGTCATCGCCCACGCGGACGCCATCAAGGGCAAGATCGGCGACAACCTGCGCGCCGCATTGCCGCGCCTGCCGCTCAATCGCGAACTGACCACGATCAAGACCGACGTGGCCCTCGAGTACCGGCCACAGGACCTGGTGCTGCAGCCACGCGCCACCGACGCGCTGCGCACGCTGTACGCCCGCTACGGCTTCAAGCAGGCCCTGCGCGAGCTGGAAGGAGGCGCGGCGGGGGCGGATGCGGACGCCGGCAGGATCAGCGTGCGTGGTACCGCGGCGGGCTATGCGCGCGCGCCTGCGCCGGCTTCCGCCGAACCGCTCGATCCGGCGCTGGCCACGCAGGGCGAATACGAATGCGTGCTCACCGACGCGCAACTCGCGGCGTGGATCGCGAAACTGCAGGCGGCCGATGCGTTCGCCTTCGACACCGAAACCGATTCGCTCGACCCGATGCGTGCGCGACTGGTCGGGATCAGCCTCGCGGTCGAGACCGGGCACGCTGCCTACGTGCCGCTGGGCCACACCTACCCCGGCGCGCCGGCGCAGTTGCCGGGCGAGACCGTGCTGGCGGCGTTGAAGCCGCTGTTCGCCGATCCGGCGAAAAGGAAGATCGGCCACCACGGCAAATACGACCTGCACGTGTTGCGCCGCCACGGCATCGAAGTCGCCGGTTATGCGGAAGACACGATGCTCGAGAGTTTCGTCCTCAACGCCACGGCCACCCGCCATGACATGGATTCGCTGGCCAGGCGTTATCTCGGCTACGACACCATCACGTACGAACAGGTCGCCGGCAAAGGCGCCAAGGCGATCTCCTTCGCCCAGGTCGCGCTGGACGATGCCACCCGCTATGCGGGCGAGGACGCCGACGTCACCCTGCGCCTGCACCGTGCGCTCGCGACGAAGCTGGCCGCGGAACCCGCCCTGGAGCGCGTCTACCGCGAGATCGAGATGCCGCTGGTACCGGTGCTCGAGCGGGTCGAGGCCAACGGCGTGCTGATCGATGCCGACGAACTGCGCCGGCAATCCAACGACCTCGGCAAGCGCATGCTGGTCGCGCAGCAGAAGGCGACCGAACTGGCCGGCCGCAGTTTCAGCCTCGATTCGCCCAAGCAACTGGGCCAGCTGCTGTTCGAAGAGTTGAAGCTGCCCGCCCTGGTGAAGACCCCCAGCGGCCAGCCGTCGACGAACGAAGAAGCACTGGAGGCCATCGCCGAGCTGCACGAATTGCCGCGCGTGATCCTCGACTACCGCGGCCTGGCCAAGCTGCGCAGCACCTACACCGACAAGCTGCCGGAAATGGTCAATGCCGATACCGGCCGCGTGCACACCAGCTATCACCAGGCCGGCGCGGCGACCGGCCGCCTCGCCTCCAACGACCCCAACCTGCAGAACATCCCGATCCGCACCGACGATGGCCGCCGCATCCGCAATGCGTTCGTGGCGCCGGCGGGGCGCAGGATCGTGTCCTGCGACTACTCGCAGATCGAACTGCGGATCATGGCCCACCTGTCGCAGGACGCGGGCCTGCTGCGCGCGTTCGAATCCGGCGCCGACATCCACCGCGCCACTGCGGCGGAAGTATTCGGCAAGACCCTGGACGAGGTGAGCGGCAACGAACGCCGCGCGGCCAAGGCGATCAACTTCGGCCTCATGTATGGCATGAGCGCGTTCGGCCTGGCGCGCAACCTCGGCATCGCCCGGGGCGAGGCGCAGGATTACATCGCGCTGTACTTCTCGCGCTATCCCGGCGTGCGCGAATTCATGGAGCGCACGCGCGAACAGGCGCGTGAGCGTGGCTATGTCGAAACCGTGTTCGGGCGGCGCCTGTACCTGGACAACATCAACGCGCGCAACCAGGGCCTGCGCGCCGGTGCCGAACGCGCGGCGATCAACGCGCCGATGCAGGGCACCGCCGCCGACATCATCAAGCGCGCGATGGTCGACATCGACGACTGGCTGGCGGCGCATCGTGACCGTGCCTTGATGGTGCTTCAGGTACACGACGAACTGGTGTTCGAAGTCGACGCCGCCTTCCTGGACACGCTGCTGGCGGAGGTGCCGCAGCGGATGGCGGCGGCGGCAGAATTGCGGGTCCCGTTGGTGGTCGACAGCGGGGTCGGCGACAATTGGGGGCAAGCCCATTAAGACCGCAAAACGCGGTCCCGGTGCGGACACGGCCGCCAAAAAATGGCACCTGACCGGGTGAGAGAAGGATCGGGCGCGGGCATTGTCAGGTTTTGCCGGCCGCTGTGCGCCGAACGCTGCCGGTTGCGCGACGTTTGTAGAAGTTGGCGGAATGAATCAGTCCTGAACCCAACAAATTGTTAACTATCCTCTTCACGAACTATCCATGTGGAGGATGGTCTTATTACTCGCGACAGGTGCAACGCCTGTCGCTGATCTCTCCCTCCCCTGGAGTGATCCCAGGAGCGACGGCCCCTCCCCAGGCCCCGCTTCTCCAGCCCCGCCGGCCCCCCCTGCCTGCGGGGCTTTTTATTGCCTGCGCTTTTTGCGCAGGCAATAAAAACCCAAAGTTTCGCGTTGCAAAACTTTGGGCCCCGCTATGCGCTTCCAATCCCCGCGGCTGTCGCCGCGCCCCTTACCAAGGGGGCTCTCCTCCAGAGAATTTCCCGATCCCGGAAGTACGTCCATCTCCCCGCTTGCGGGGAGAGGGTGCCCGAAGGGCGGGTGAGGGGTAGCGAGCGCAGCGAGCTTGCTTTTGCCGTTTCTCCTTATTCCATCGTTTGCTGTGCTTCCATCGCCGCTGCGTTACCTTCGCGAAACAAACGGGGAGAATCGTATGAGCGACGGCGCTGCCAGCCTTTTGCAACTGAGCTTGCCCTGGTATCAGTTCGTGCTGCGGGCCGTGCTCGTGTACTTCGTGGTGATGGTGCTCGTGCGTCTGTCGGGCAAACGTGCGGTGGGGCAGTTCACGCCATTTGACCTCGTGCTGCTGATCCTGATCGGCAACGCCGTGCAGAACGGGATGAACGGCGGCGACAACTCACTGACGGCCGCCCTGATCCTTTCAGTCAGCCTTATTGCGCTGAACTACGGCGTGGCCTTCCTCTCGGCGCGCGTCCCGGCGGTGCGCAAGTTTGTCGAGGGCGAATCCGTGGTGCTGGTGCGCGACGGCCATGTGTTCCGAAACGTGCTCAAGCGCGAACTGGTTAGCCTGGCGGATTTCGACAAGGCGATGCGCGAAGCGGGTATCTCCGAGGTGGACGAGATCCAACTGGCCGAACTCGAGACCAACGGACACATCACGATCATTCCGCGGGAAACGCATCGCCCGGAAGGTCCGGGCGCGCATTGAGCACGGTTCAGCCCAGTTCCGCGATCCAGTCCCGCGGCCGCAGGTAATCGGCCAGGCGCGCCTCTTCGCTGTCGGCTTCGGGCGCGAAGCCGTATTCCCAGCGCACCAGCGGCGGCAGGCTCATCAGGATCGATTCGGTTCGCCCGCCCGATTGCAGGCCGAACAGCGTGCCGCGATCGAACACCAGGTTGAATTCCACGTAGCGGCCGCGCCGGTACAGCTGGAACTGGCGTTCGCGCTCGCTGTAAGGCGTATCGCGGCGGCGATCGACGATCGGCAGGTAGGCGTCGAGGAAACCGTCGCCGACCGCACGCAGGTAAGCGAAGTCGCGGTCGAAGTCCGTGTGCAGGTCGTCGAAGAACAGCCCGCCGACGCCGCGCGTCTCGCCGCGATGCTTGAGCAGGAAGTAGTCGTCGCACCAGCGCTTGTGCGCGACGTAGCGCGCGTCGCCGCCGAAAGGTTCGCACAGGTCGCGCGCGGTGCGGTGCCAGTGCAGCACGTCCTCGTCGAAGGGATAGAACGGGGTCAGGTCGAAGCCGCCGCCGAACCACCACGCCACGGTCTCGCCGTCGCGCTCGGCGCGGAAGTGGCGCACGTTGGCGTGGGTGGTCGGAAGGAACGGGTTGCGCGGATGGAACACCAGCGACACGCCGACCGCGCGCCACGACGCACCGGCGAGTTCCGGCCGCGCCGCGCTCGCGGAGGGCGGCAGCTTCGTGCCCGATACGTCGGAAAATCCGATGCCGGCCTGCTCGAACACCGTGCCGTCGCGCAGGATGCGGGTGCGGCCACCGCCGCCTTCCTCGCGCTTCCACCGGTCTTCGATGAAGCGGGCGCCGCCGTCGGCAGTTTCGATGGCGTTGCAGATGCGGTCCTGCAACCCGGTGAGGTAATCGCGGACGCGTTCGAATTCCGGGGTGGAGGCAGGAGGCTTGGCGGTCATGGGCCCGCATTCTAGGCGGACGCCACGAAACGCGTGCCATCAAAGCGATGCAAGGTCGTGCCCGGACGCGTTGATTGCGTGCACGCGCGCGCACGCGGCGTGCAGTTGTTCATGTCCATGTGAATCGGGATTTAACGACGCGGGGACTATGATCCGCCGGCAAATCGAAGCCTGTTCGAGCTCGATCCCGCTACTGCTGACGCCTCTGCGATGGGAGTTCCCAATGCGCATCCCGGCTCGTCATGTCCTGCTAGCCGCGCTGTTGGTGGTGGTGGCCGCCTGTTCGAAGGAACCCGCTTCGACCCCAGCGGCATCGGCGCCCGCCGCGACGCCGCCGCCGGCGACTGCGCCCGCACCCGCTGCGCCTGCCGCTCCCGCGGCGCCGACGCCGTCCGAGGAAGTGTTCAGCCGCGCCGAGCTCGATCAGATGGTGGCGCCCCTCGCGCTGTATCCGGACTCGCTGCTGGCCCAGGTGCTGATGGCCTCGACCTATCCGGGCGACGTGGCCGACGCGGTCGCCTGGTCGAAGGCGCATCCAAAGGAGGAAGGCGACGCGGCGGTGAAGCTGGTCGCCAATGAGCCCTGGGATCCGAGCGTGCAGGCACTCGTGGCCTTCCCGCAGGCGCTGGCCACCCTCGGGCAGGACCCGGGATGGGTGCAGCGCCTGGGCGACGCGTTCCTGGCCCAACCCAGCGACGTGATGGATGCCGTGCAGCGCCTGCGCCACCAGGCCCAGGCGGCCGGCAACCTCGAATCCAACCAGTACCAGAAGGTGTCGATGGAAGCGGCGCCGGCGCCCGCGCCCGCCGCGGAGCCGGCCATGGGCACCGTGGTCGAGCAGGCACCGCCGCAGACCATCATCATCGAGCCGACCGACCCCGAGGTCGTGTATGTGCCCAGCTACAACCCCACTCAGGTCTACGGCACCTGGGCCTATCCGTCGTATCCACCGCCGTACTACCCGCCGACGCCGTACTGGTACCCGGGCAGCGCGCTGATGACCGGGCTTGCCTTCGGTACCGGCATCGCGATCGCCGACTCGTTGTGGGGTGATTGCGACTGGGGCGGCGGCGATATCGACATCGATGTCGACCGCTACAACAACATCAACACCAACCGCCAGATCAACCGCACCGAGAACACCTTCCGCCACAACGCCGCCAATCGCGACGGCGTCCCCTATCGCGATCGCGCCAACCGCGAGCGCAACGGCCGGCAACTGGCGGACAGCGGGCGCCGCGATGCATTCCGTGGCGACGACCCCGGGCGCGCGCGCCAGCGCGAACAGGCGCGCAGCTCGATGCAGCAACGCGGCATCGAGCCGGCGAGGAACAACCGCGAGGCGCGCGACCGTGCGCAGGCGGCGTCGCGGGACATGCGCGAGCGGCCGCAAGGGCAGGCGCGGGACCAGCAACGGGAGCGGGCTGCGCAGACCACGCGCGACCGCCAGCAGGCAGGAGCGCGCGAACGGCAGCAGGCAGGGGCGCGCGACCGCCAGCGCGCGCAGGCCGCCCAGGCCAGCCGCCAGGGCGGCGACCGCGCACGCGCGCAGCAGCAGTCGCGGTCGACATCGCAGGCGCGCCAGCAGCGCGGCCAAAGCAACACGCAGGCGCGCAACACGGCGCGGCAGCAACAGGCACGAAGCCAGGGCGGCGCGCGCAACAACGCATTCGAAGGGTCGCGCAGCAACCCGTCGCAGTCGCGCGCCCAGGCCAACCGCGGCCGCTCCAGCAACGCCTCCGCGCAACGTTCGTCCGGATCCCGCGGCGGCGGTGGTGGCCACCAGGTCCAGCGCCAAGCACCGCAACGCCAGGGTGGCGGCGGGCGTCATCGTTGAGAGGGGCCTTATGAATACGACTCTGCGCACCCTTCCTGTTGCTGCACTGGCGTTGCTGGGCCTGGCGTTGCCCGCGCTGGTCCGGGCCCAGCAGGCCTATCCCAGTCCCGATGCCGCCGCCGATGCCCTGGTCGCCGCGCTGGGGACCGACCATGCCGACGCCGACAAGCTGGCGGCCCTGCTCGGCAAGGACTGGCGCGACTACATCCCGCCTGCAGGCGGCCAGCGCGCCGACGTGGATGCGTTCCTCAGCGGTTATCGCGAGCGGCATTCGATCAAGACCGCTGCCGACGGCCACGCCAACCTGGTCGTCGGCAAGAACGACTGGAGCCTGCCGATCCCGCTGACCAAGGGAAAGGACGGCTGGCGTTTCGATCTCCGCGCCGGCGCCACGGAGATCCGCGAGCGTCGCATCGGCCGCGACGAGCTGGCGGCGGTGGAAGCGGCGCGCGCCTATGACGACGCGCAGATGGAATACGCCGAAGTCGATCGCGACGGCGATGGCGTGCTCGAGTACGCGCAGAAGATCCTCAGCACCGACGGCCAGCACGACGGCCTGTTCTGGGCCGACGACGACAGCGGTGAGATCAGCCCGCTCGGTCCGCTGTTCGCGGACGCCTCGCCCGGCAGCGACTGGCACGGCTATCACTACCGCATCCTCACCGCGCAGGGACCATCGGCGCCGGGCGGCGCCTATAACTACATGCTGGGCAAGAACATGAGCCGCGGCTTCGCCCTGATCGCCTGGCCGGCGAAGTACGGCGACAGCGGCGTGATGAGCTTCATGATCAGCCACGACGGCGAGGTCTTCGAGAAGGACCTCGGCCCCGGCAGCGAGAAGCTGGCGAAGGCGATGCCCCGCTTCGATCCCGACAGCAGCTGGCAAGAAGTGAAGGACACGGACACCGCGGCCGCCGCGCGCTAGCTGCAGACCCTGCGTCTTCCCGCATCGACGCGCGCTGTCATGCGCGTCGGCGGATCGTTGGTTGATCGTTGGCCGATCGTGAACGCCAGCTTGACCGGCAGGGACCAGACCTGCGCGCGTGGGATCAAAGTCCAATATCCCCGCATGCCTGCCCCGCACTAAGGTTTCCCTCACGCCGGGCGATTCGGTCCGGCCCGCGAAGTGCCGCCCGCGAATCCGCCTTCGGTGTGTGTGGCGCCGTCTGCGACTGGAGATTCCCAATGCGCAATCCAGGGCCGTATCTCACCGCATTTGCATTGATTTTCGCCGCGGCCGCTGCGCGCGCCGCGCCGCCGGCATCCATTCCCCTCGCGGCCGCACAGGCGGCCGCTGCGCCCGCATCGACGACCGCGTCCGAAAAGGTGTTCGGCGTCGAGGAGCTCGACCAGATGACGGCGCCCATCGCCCTGTATCCCGACGCGCTGCTCGCGCAGGTGCTGATGGCGTCGACCTACCCGGGTGATGTTGCCGATGCGGCCAAGTGGTCCAAGCAGCACAAGGACGCCAAGGGCGAGGAGGCCGTGAAGCAGGTCGAGAACCAGGCCTGGGATCCGAGCGTGCAGTCGCTGGTCGCCTTCCCACAGGTATTGGACACGCTCAGCCAGGATGCGGCCTGGGTGCAGAAGCTGGGCGACGCCTTCCTCGCCCAGCCCGATGACGTGATGGGGTCCGTGCAACGCCTGCGCAACAAGGCGCAGGCAGCCGGCAACCTCAAGACCACCGAGCAGCAGGTGGTCAAGACCGAACCGGCGACCGGCGCCGTCGCGGCGGAATCGGTACCGCAGACCATCATCATCGAATCGGCCGACCCGGAAGTCATCTACGTACCCAGCTACAGCTCCAGCGTGTACGGCCCCTGGGCCTACCCGTCCTATCCGCCGTACTACTACGGCTACTACCCCGGCGCGGCGCTCTTCAGCTTCGGTGTCGGCATGGTCGTGGGCGGCGCGCTGTGGGGCAACTGCAACTGGGGTGGCGGCGACATCGACATCGACGTCAACAACAACTTCAACCGCAACACCAACCGCGAGCGCAACACCAATCGCACCACCAACCGCGGCGAGGGCGGCAAGTGGCAGCACAACGCCGCCAATCGCGACGGCGTGCCTTACCGCGACCAGCGCAGCCGCGACCAGTTCGGCAAGAGCCGCGAAGGCGTCGCCTCGCGCGATGCGTATCGCGGCCGCGATACGGCGCGCAACGCCGACCGTGATCGCGCCCGCCAATCGATGTCGAAGAGTGGCTTCGAGGCGCCGGCGGCGAGCAACCGGGAGGCGCGCGATCGCGCCGGCCAGGCCTCGCGGCAGATGGGCCAGGGCCAGGGGCGCGTCAGCGACTTCGATCGCGGCCAGCAGCAGCTGAGCCAGCAACGCAATGCGCAAGCGCGCCAGTCCTCGCGTGACTCGTTCAACAGCTCCCAGGGAGCGCAACGCAACAACGCGTTCTCCGGAGCGAGCAATCCCAATGGCTCGCGCGCCTCGTCGAACCGCGGCCGCAGCAGCTATGGCGCGTCGCAGCGCTCCGGCTCGCGCGGCGGTGGCCACCAGATGTCCCGTCCCTCACGCGGCGGCGGCGGACGACGCCGTTGAACAGGAGATCGAGCATGACCGCTACCACTCGCTTGATTTCGTTCGCCGTCCTGGCATTGCTGGCGCCGGTGGTTGGGGCACAGCAGGCCTATCCGTCACCGGATGCGGCAGCCGAAGCGCTGGTCAGGGCCTTGGGTTCATCGCAGCGCGCGGAGAAGCCCGATGAAGTCCGCCTCGCCGCCCTGTTGGGCGCGGACTGGCGCGACTACGTGCCGGTCGGCAGCGTCGGCAGCGACGACGTCGACGCCTTCGTCGCGCGTTATCGCGAGCACCATGAGTTCAAGACCGATGCCGGCGGCCGCGAGATGCTCTCGGTCGGCAAGGATGCGTGGACCCTGCCGGTACCGCTGGAGAAGCGCAAGGGCGGCGGCTGGGCCTTCGATCTCAAGGCCGGCGCGCAGGAGATCCGCATCCGCCGCATCGGCCGCAACGAGCTGGCGGCGGAACAGGCCGCGCGCGCCTACGAGGACGCGCAGGACGACTACGCCATGGTCGACCGCGATGGCGACGGCGCGCTCGAGTACGCGCAGAAATTCCTGAGCAGCGACGGCAAGCACGACGGCCTGTATTGGGCCGACCAGCCCGGCGAGGAGGAAAGCCCGCTGGGGCCGCTGTTCGGCGATGACACTCCGGGCGGCGACTGGCACGGCTACCACTACCGGATCCTCGCCGCGCAGGGACCGTCGGCGCCGGGCGGCGCCTACGACTACAAGCTCGGGGACAACATGAGCCGCGGCTTCGCCCTGGTGGCGTGGCCGACGAAGTACGGCGACAGCGGCGTGATGAGCTTCATGATCAGCCACGAAGGCGAGCTGTTCGAGAAGGACCTCGGCCCGGACAGCGAGCGCGTGGCGAAGGCGATGACCACCTTCGATCCGGACAGCAGCTGGCAGGAAGTGCCGGACACGGCTACCGCCACGGCGCCTTGAGCGCCGCGGCCTCGGGGCCGCGGCGCCGGCGCGCTTACTTCAGCGTGCGCTCGAACAGTTCGTAGATGCGGCGGTACTCGTCGTACCACGCATCCGGATGCGCGAAGGTGTGCCGCTCCATCGGGTACGGCGCGATTTCCCACTTGTCCTTGTGCAGCTCGATCAGGCGCTGCGACAACATCACCGAGTCCTTGAAGAACACGTTGTCGTCGATCATGCCGTGTGCGATCAGCAGGTGGTCCTGCAGCTTGTCGGCGTATTCGATCGGCGACGAGACGCGGTAGGCCTCGGGGTCGAGTTCGGGCGTATTGAGGATGTTGCTGGTGTACTCGTGGTTGTACTGCGACCAGTCGCTGACCGGGCGCAACGCGGCGCCGGCCTTGAACGTGCCGGGCGAGCGGAACAGCGCCATGAAGGTCATGAAGCCGCCGTAGGAGCCGCCATAGATGCCGGCGCGATCCTTGTCGCCCTGCTTGTTCGCGACCAGCCAGTCGAGGCCGTCGAGGTAGTCCTCGAGCTCCGGATGGCCCATGTTGCGGTAGATCGCGGTGCGCCAGTCGCGGCCGTAGCCTTCGGAACCGCGGTAATCGAGGTCGAGCACGACGTAGCCGTGTTCGACCAGCAGGTTGTGGAACATCTGCTCGCGGAAATACTCGGGCCAGCGGTCGTCGACGTTCTGCAGGTAGCCCGCGCCGTGCACGAACATCACGATCGGATACTTCTTGCCGGCTTCGGGCTGCCTGGGTCCGTAGTACTTGCCCCAGACCGTGCCGGCACCGTGCTTGCTGGGTACCTGCACGTATTCGGGCTGCATCCAGTCGCGCGACTTGAAGGCGTCCTTGCGCGTGTCGGTGAGCTGTCGGACTTCACCGCCATTCGCCGCGACCACCGAGACCTGCGCCGGCATGTAGGCGCGCGAATGGCGCACGAGCAGCTGGGTGCCATCGGGCGACAGCGCGAAGTCCTCGACGCCGCCGAGGTCGGTGAGCTCGCGCACGGCACCGCCCTTGCGGTCGGCGGCGCACACCTCGTAGTCGCCAGGCCACTTGCGGTTGCACAGGAAATAGAAGGTGCTGCCGTCCGGCGACAACTGCGGCGCCGAAGCCTCCCACTTGCCCGAGGTCAGCGCGCGCGGCGTGCCGCCGTCGCTGAGATAGATGTGCGAATAGCCGCTCTGCTCCGACAGCAGCCAGAGCTGCCCGTCCGGGGTCCAGCCGAAATCGTTGAAGCCCCAGTTGATCCAGGCCGGATCGGTGAGGCGGTGGCGCGGCTGCAGTTTGGCGGTGGCGAGATCGACGCTGGCGATCCAGCGGTCCTTGTTGTCGATCGCGCGCACCATCATCGCGACGCTGTGGCCGTCGTCGCTCCAGCGGATCGACGGCGCGCCGCTGTTGTCGCCACTGGTGAGCACCTGCACGGTGCGGTTGCCCTTGAGCGCGTCCTGCTTGGCCGCCTTGCGCAACGCCGCCAGCGGGTCGTCCTTGATGCCTGGGAGCGTGTCGAATTTGAGTTCGCTGACCTTGGCGGCGTTCACGTCAACCAGCCACGCCCGCTGCGGCAGCGACGCATTGCGGCCGACGCGGGTACGCACTTCCTCGAATTCCTCGTAACCCGACTCGGTCACGTATTTGGGCATCTTGCCGGCCTGTCCCGCATCCGCGTCCTTGGCGGTGGTGACGACCAGCAGCCAGCGCGCATCCGGCGACAGCAGGCTGTCGACGATGGCGACGTCATTGCCCAGATAGGCCGGCAGCGGCGTCCGCGTGGCATCGTCGCGCCGCCACTGTTCGTCCTGCACGCGCGCGGCGTCGCGCCGCGCCTTGTCGTCCTGCAGCGTGCGGATCATGTGCATCTGGCGCTCGCGCAGGTCGTCGGGCTTGGGCGCGGCGGCGGGATCCTTCTCGGCCTTGACGACCGCGGCCTGGCTGACCCCGGCGCCGGCGCGCCAGCGGAACCAGTCGTTGCCGACGCGGAATACGAGGTTGCCATCGCGGCTCCACTGCGGCAGCGCTTCGGCGGCATCGGTGCGCGTCACCTGCGTCAGCGCACCGCTGCGCAGGTCGCGCACGAACACGTCGCCATTGCGGACGAAGGCCATGCGCGTGCGCGCCGCGTCGAAGACTGGGTTCGCCGCATCGAGTTCGGCGCGCGCGGCGCCATCGACCTTCTGCGCCGGACCGCCGTCGACGGGCTGGCGCCAGGTGTCCTTGATCGTCGCGCCCTCGCGCTTGAGCTGGTATTGCACCTGCTTGCCGTCCCACGACCACCAGGCCTGCTCGACCGGCGGCCCGATCCAGTCCGGATCGGCCATGACCTGCTCGAGCGTGAGCGGCGGGGTGGTCTGGGCCGCGACCGCGGCGGGCAGCAGGAGGAGCAAGGCGAAGGGCAGGACGGCAATACGCATCGGGCAGCGGACTGTAGGGAAACCGGGCCGCAGGGTAACAGTCCGGCGCTTTGCGCAATCGGGCCGTCGGTCATGCTCCGGCCGCGCCGGCGGCCGGGCTGCAAGGCCCGCGGGCTGCACCGGTCCGGCCACGCCGGATCTGATCCTGTTCGCGGCCAATGGCGCGGCGCACAATACGCACCGCGACGCACCCCCGCGCGTCGCGGAGTCGCTGCGTGGATGCACTGTTCTCGCCGCTTTTGCTGTCGCGGATCCAGTTCGGATTCGTCATTTCCTGCCACATCCTGTTCCCGGCCTTCACCATCGGCCTCGCCAGCTGGCTGGCATTCCTCGAATTCCGCTGGCTGCGCACGCGCGATGCGCTGTGGCGCGACCTCTACTTCTTCTGGCTGAAGATCTTCGCCGTGTCGTTCGGCATGGGCGTGGTCAGCGGCATCGTCATGAGCTTCCAGTTCGGCACCAACTGGGCGGTGCTGAGCGAGAAGGCCGGCAACATCCTCGGGCCGCTGTTGTCGTACGAGGTG
Organism: Agrilutibacter niabensis; assembly: GCA_031457065.1. Lineage (GTDB taxonomy): Bacteria > Pseudomonadota > Gammaproteobacteria > Xanthomonadales > Xanthomonadaceae > Agrilutibacter > Agrilutibacter niabensis_A. Next base: position 437,921 of record JAVDVW010000002.1, on the reverse strand, counting down.
CTGACCGCGTTCTTCCTCGAAGCGACGTTCCTCGGCGTGATGCTGTTCGGTGCCAGGCGCGTATCCGACAAGCTGCATTTCTTCGCCACCTGCATGGTCGCGCTGGGCACCTTGATCTCGACGTTCTGGATCATCTCTGCCAACAGCTGGATGCAGACCCCGCAGGGTTACACGCTCACCGCCGACGGCGTGTTCGAGCCGGCGAGCTGGTGGGCGATCGTGTTCAACCCGTCGTTCCCGTACCGGCTCACGCACATGGTGCTGGCGGCGTTCATCACCACCTGCTTCGTGATCGGCGGCGTCAGTGCGGGCTACCTGCGCCGCGGCGTGCACGTCGAAGCGGGCAAGCGCATGCTCCGGCTCGCCATGGTATTCGCGGCGATCGCGGTGCCGCTGCAGGTCTTCGTCGGTGACCAGCACGGCCTCAACGTCGGCGAACACCAGCCGATCAAGCTCGCGGCGATGGAAGGACATTGGGAACAGGGTGAAAAGGGTGCCGGCGTGCCGCTGGTTCTGTTCGCGCTGCCCAACCAGAAGGCCGAGCGCAACGACTACGAGATCGCGGTGCCGAAACTCGGCAGCGTGATCCTGACCCATTCACTCGACGGCGAAATCCAGCCGCTGAAATCGGTGCCCGCCGACGATCGCCCGCCGGTGGCGCCAGTGTTCTTCGCCTTCCGGGCGATGGTCGGGCTCGGCACGGCGATGCTGCTGCTCGTGCTGGCCTCGCTGTGGATGTGGCGGCGGCGCCGGCTGTTCGAATCGGCGTGGCTGTTGAATGGCTGGCGCGCGATGACGCTGGCCGGCTTCGCCGCGATCCTCGCCGGCTGGTGGGTGGCCGAGATCGGCCGCCAGCCCTACGTGGTCTACGGCCTGCTGCGCACCGCGAACGCGGTGACGCCGACGCTGGCCACCGGCAGTGTGCTGACGTCGCTGATCGTCTTTGCCACGGTCTACTTCACCGTGTTCGGCGCCGGCATCTGGTACCTGCTCAAGCTCATCCGCAAGGGCCCACAGCCGCATGAACCGGCGCCACAGACCAAAGGCGGCGACAAGACACCGGCGCGGCCGCTGTCGGTGGGTGGTGCCGAAGAGGAGGGCGCGTGATGGCGTACTGGCTGCCCGTGCTGTGGTTCGGCGTGATCGGCTTCGGCGTACTGATGTACGTGCTGCTCGACGGCTTCGTGCTCGGGCTCGGCATCCTCGCCCCGTTCGCGGAGGACGAGCACCAGCTCGACCACATGATGAATACCGCCGCGCCGATCTGGGACGGCAACGAGACCTGGCTGGTGCTCGGTGGCACCGGCCTGCTTGCGGCCTTCCCCAAGGCGTACGCGGTGGTGCTGTCGGCGTTGTACCTGCCGGTGCTGCTGATGCTGATCGCGCTGGTGTTCCGCGGCGTCGCCTTCGAATTCCGCTTCAAGGCGCACCGGTCGAAGCCGGCATGGGGCGCGGCGTTCGCGCTGGGCTCGATGTTCGCCGCGTTCGCGCAGGGCGTGATCCTCGGCGCGCTGGTCGAGGGCATGCCGCTGCAGGGCGGCAAGTACATGGGCGGTGCGTTCGGCTGGTTCAGCCCGTTCTCGATGCTCACCGGCGTGGCGGTGGTATTCGGCTACGCGCTGTTGGGATCCACCTGGCTGATCCTCAAGACCGAGGGCCGCACGCAGCTGATCGCGCGCACGCTGACGCGACCGCTGGTGCTGGTGGTCGTCGCCTTCATGGGGCTGGTGAGCGCGTGGCTGCCGTTCCTCGACTCGCGGATCATGGCGCGCTGGTTCGAAAGCGGGAATTTCTGGTGGCTGGCGCCGGTGCCTGTGCTCGCGCTCATCAACGCCTTCGCGCTATGGCAGGCGACGATGAAGCAGGGGCGCGACGCAGCGCCGTTCCTGCTGACGCTCAGCTTCTTCGTGCTCGGATTTGCCGGGCTGGTGCTGGGGATCTGGCCGAACATCGTGCCGCCGTCGCTGACGATCTGGGATGCGGCGTCGCCGGCGTCGTCGCAGGGTTTCGTCGGCGTCGGCCTGATCGTGCTGCTGCCGGCGATCCTCGGGTACACGTGGTGGTCGTACAGCGTGTTCAAGGGCAAGGTCGCGGCGGACGCCGGCTACCACTGAAGGCCGCTGGCGCGGGGCGCGAAAACCCCGCAAAAAAAGCCTGAACACGCGTGTCGCGCAGCGACGGGGCGGTTATGCTGTGTGCGTTGTCACGCGGCGAGCCGTCCCCCGAAGCGCATGCAAGCCTACGTTTACAAAAGCCTCCGCAAAGCAGACACCTACGTCTACCTCGGCGCCCGCGATGATTTCGAGCGCCTGCCCGCACCGCTGCGCTCGCAGCTGGGCAACCTGCAGTTCGTGCTGGAACTGGCGCTGACGCCGGAGCGCAAGCTCGCCCGCGGGGATGCGGCCGTGGTGCGCGAGAACCTCGCCGTGCGCGGCTTCCACCTGCAATACCCGCCGACGGTCGAAGACCCGATGACGGAGGACTGGGGCACCGATGCCTGACGCCATCGCGGCGACGCCAGACACGCCAGCGGCCATACCAGCGGCCATGCCGGCGGACAGCACGCGCCGCCTCGCCCCGCGGTGGCTGCCATGGGCGACGCTGGTGGGCGCTGTCGCCCTGGCGGCGGTGGCCGGGTTCGGTGGCGTCGCCGCCATTGCCGCATTGCTGGCGCAACCCGCCTTCGCGCTGGCTGTCGCCCAGTTCCGCGGCCGTCGCTTCGCCGCGCCGCGCGCGCTGCTGGGCGAAAGCGGCTGGCTCACGCTGCTGTGGGGCGGGGCATTCGTGCTGGCGCTGGCCGTCGTCACCTGGCCCCTGTCGGCCCTGATCGAAGGCGGTTCGCTGTTGTCGGCGCTCGGCCTGAGCCTGATGGCCGGGGTGTTGCTGCTGGGCGCATGGCGCCTGTGGCCGCTGTGGCACGGCATGGAAACCGAGGGCGGCACGCTGGCGCAGCATTGGGGCGAGCTGGGCGAACTCGACGCCGGTGCGTGGCGCGGCCTGGGCGTGGCCGGGCTGGTGGTGGCGCTGCTCGCCGCGATCCTGGTGCTGGCGTGGCCTGGCCTGCTCGGCGCCAGCGCGCGCTGGGGTCTGGGCGCCGGGCTGGTCGTCGCTTCGCCGCTGCTGCACTGGCTGCTGCAGCGCACGGCGCCCGCCGATGCGTTGCCCGAGGCCGACGCTGTCGTCGAAACCGACAACGAGGCCGCCACCGAACTGCCGCTCGGCGCATTGCCGCTGGAAACCGAACTCTATGCCGCCGCCCGCGCTGGCCGCGTCGAACAGGCGCTGCAACTGATCGATGCGGGCGCCAACGTGCATGCGCCGCCGCCGCACGAGGACCGCGACCAGCGCAACCTCGCCGTACTCGCGGCGGTATTGCCCGACCTGCGCCTGCTGCGCACACTGATCGCGCACGGCGTCGACCTCAACGCCGCCCATGCCGGCATGACGCCGCTGCTCGCCGCCACCCGCGACAGCTGGCACGGCCGTCCCGATGCGGTGATGACACTGCTCGCCAACGGCGCCGATCCGCGCGCCGTCGACCATGACGGCAACACCGCCCTGCACCACGCTGCGCGCAGCTCCGATCCCGGCGTCGCCGCGCTGCTGCGCGATGCCGCGGCGGAAGTCGACGCGCTCAATGCCGAGGGCCTCTCGCCACTCGGCGTCGCCTGCGCCGCGGGCAACTGGCGCCTGGCGAAATTCCTGCTCGAGCGCGGCGCGAAGCCCGAGCCAGTCGGTGGCCAGCCGGCGCTGCTCGCCGCCGCCGGCACCGAGGAAGACGACGCCGCGGGCGTGCAGCTGCTGCTCAAGCAGAAGGCCAAGGTCGACGCGCGCGACGCGCAAGGCCGCAGCGCCCTTCACGAAGCGGCCTTCGCCGGCCACGCCGAGATCGTCGAGGCCCTGCTCGCCGCCGGTGCCGATGCCGCCGCCGCCGACCGCCTCGCCCGCACGCCGCTGCTCGAAGCAGCGCGAGGCGGCCGCGTCGCCGTGCTTGACCGCCTGCTCGCGCAGCTGCGCGACTCGTCCAGGAGCGGGGGCGGCATGGGCGAAGCCGCCGCCGTCGATGCGCATGGCCGCGGTGCGCTGATGCTCGCGGCGATGTCGGAGAACGCCACGCCGGCCCTGATCGAACGCCTGCTCGCGCTCGGCCTCGATGCCGACGCGCGCGACTTCGACGACAAGCGTGCGATCGACCGCGCCGCCGAAGCCGGGCGTTGGGCGCTGGTCGCCGCGCTCGACCGCGCCTACCCGTTGCCGTCGGCGGTCAGCGACGCCGCGGAAACGCCGGACGCGCCACTACCCGACCGCGCCCCCGCCGCGCTGCTGCGCGAGGGCCTGCACGAACGCCGTGGCGCCGAGCTCACCGGCCTGGCGCAACTGCTCAGCGCCAGCGAACTCGGCGCGCTGCTGCATGACGAGGCGCCCGCACCCAGCGCGGAACAGGTCGAGCGCCTGCTGCACTGGGGCGCGGATCCGGGCGTGCGCGATGGGCAGGGCGACACCCCGCTGTTCGCGCTGCTCACCCGCGGCCCCGCGGCGCTCCCGGCGCTGCAGGCGCTGGTGCGCCTCGGCGTTTCGCCGACCGGTGGCGGTGGCCTCGCGCGCTTCCTCGCCGCGTGTTCGGCCAGCGAACAGGCCGCGCGCGGCCTCGAATATTTCGCCCTTGACCTGCTCGAGCGCGGTGCCGACCCGTTCGCGGCATCGCCCGCCGGCGATCCGCCGCTGGCCCTGGCCGTGCGCCTGGGCTGGTCGCGCCTGGTCGATCGCCTGCTCGCCATCGGCGTCAGCCTCGACGGCCGCGACAGCCACGGCATGAGCGCGCTGCACCTCGCCGCCGCGCTCGGCCGCGAGGCGATGCTGAGAAAACTCGTGGCGCAGGGCGCCGCGCCCGACCTGCTCGCCGCCGACGGACAGACACCGCTGGGTGTCGCGCTGTCGTCCGGACGCCGCGATCTCGCCGACTGGCTCGACTGGCGCGGCTGGCCGCTGCCGAAGCGGCCGCTGCGCGCGCAGGACGTACCGGCGGCGGCGATAGTGGGGGACGCCGATGCGGTGCGCCGCCTGCTCGACCTCGGCCTGCCGGTCGATGCTGCCGACAGCCAGGGTTGCAGCGCGTTGCTGCGCGCGGCCGGTGGCGGCCATCGTGCCGTGGTCGACCTGCTGCTGGCGCGCGGCGCCGATCCACAACTCGCCGCGCATTCCGGGGCCACGCCCCTGTCCGCCGCGGTGAGCATGCGCCATGCCGAAGTGGTCGACCGCCTGATCGCCGCCGGCGTCTCCCTGGAACAGCGCCTGCCCGGCGACCTCACCGTGTTGATGGTCGCGTGCGCGCTCGGCCTGCCCGATATGGCCGCGCGCCTGCTGGCGGCCGGTGCCGACGTGCACGCCACCGATGCCCAGGGCCGCACCGCGCTGCATTGCGCGGCGATGTTCGGCTTCACCGCGCGCGAACGCGCACGCCTGGTCGCATTGCTCGACACCCTGCTGCTCGCCGGCGCCGAAGCCGACCTGCCCGCCGCCGGGGCGACGCCGTTGCTGCTGGTGCTCGGGGCGCGTGCGGAACCGGGCTCGGCCGCCGACGAGGACGTGCTGATGGCCGGCCTCGACCAGCTCCTCGACCACGACGCCCAGCTCGACGTGCAGGATCCGCGCGGTTTCGGTCCGTTGCACCTGGCTGCGCTGCACGGCTTGATGCGCGTGGTGCAGAAGCTGCTGCGTGCGGGTGCCGATCCCGCGTTGCGCGACACGCTCAACCGCACTCCGCGCGAGATCGCGGTGATGCGCGGCTTCGTCGACATCGCCGCGGAACTGGCGCCGGTGCCGTCCCCGGGTTCGGACGTGTCGATGGCGCGGTTCCTGCGCGAGCCGTGATGGACGCGCGGCGAAGCCGGTAACCGGGCTCGCCGCGCGGTCCTACTCTTCTTCTTCCTCGCTGGCGATCTCACCGAGCACGCCTTCGCCCATGTCGGCGCTGAGTAACTCCTCGAGCTCGCGCCGGGCTTCCTGCACCGACTGCTTCAGGGCGTCCTCGTCGTCGCGCACGTAGTACTGCGCCTGCAACACGCGTTGGTCGTGCTCGCGGAAACGCTGGGCATGCTGGCTCGCGATTTCCGGCGCGATGCCCAGCTCCACCAGTACCTGCTCGCCGAGGAGGAGGCTGGAATGGAAGGTCTCGCGCATCGGTTCCGCCCCCAGGTCCATCAGCTCCCACGCGTGGCGGCGATCGCGGGCGCGCGCGTGCACGATCGCATCGGGATACAGGCGGCGGATGACTTCCACGGTGCGCAGGTTGCGCTCCTGGTTCGCGATCGCGATCACGAACACCTTCACGCCCGCCGCGCCCGCGGAGCGCAGCAACTCGGGCTTGGTCGGATCGCCGTAATAGATCTGGCTGCCGAAGCGGCGCGAGAAATCCACCTGGTCGATGTCGTCCTCGATCACGAGGAACGGCGTGCGATGCGCCGCGAGCAGGCGCGCGACGATCTGGCCGAAGCGGCCGAAGCCCGCGATCAGCACCTGCGGGTGGTCATCGGGAATCTTGTCGAATGCGCGCTTGGCTTTTGGCACGGGATGCGCGACCAGCGTGCGCGATAGTGCCGCCACCAGCAACGGGGTCAGTGCCATCGACACGCCGACCGCGGCGACCAGGCGATCGCGCAGGACATCGTCGAACAGGCCGGCCTTCTTCGCTTCGCCAAAGACCACGAAGGCGAATTCACCGCCCAGCGCGAGTACCGCCGCGAGTTGCAGCGCGCCGCGTTTGCTCAGGCCGCCGGGACGCAGGCCCACGGCGAACAGCAGCGCGAACTTGATCGCCATGAAGCCCATGACGACCGTGGCGATCAGCAGCGGCTCCTGCAGCACGCGGCGCAGGTCGATGCTCATGCCCACGGCCATGAAGAACAGGCCCAGCAGCAGGCCCTTGAAGGGGTCGATCTGCGATTCGAGCTCGTGCCGGTATTCCGAATCGGCGAGCAGCACGCCGGCGAGGAAAGCGCCCAGGCCCGCCGACAATCCCGCCAGCTCCATCACCCAGGCTGCGCTGAGGACCGTCAGCAGCGTCGCGCCGGTGAACACCTCCGGCGTCCGCGTGCGCGCGACGAAGCGCAGGAAATGTCGCAGCACGATGCGACCACCGATCACCACCGCGGCGATCGCCGCCACCGCTTTGAGGATGGCGATTCCGATCGGCTCGCTGGTCTGCGAATGCGCATGGCCCAGCAATGGAATCGCCGCAAGCAGCGGGATTGCGGCGAGATCCTGGAACAGCAGGATCGCGAAGGCGAGCCGGCCATGTTCGCTGGCCAGTGCCTTGCGCTCGGATAGCAGCTGCAGGCCCACCGCGGTGGACGACAGGGCGAGGCCGGCACCGGCGACCAGCGCCACCTTCCAGTCGAAGATGCTGGCGAGCGTCGCATCGCCCAGCAGTGTCGCCATGCCCATGGCGGCCGCGGCGAGCACGATCCCCGTCGATAGCACCTGCGCGCCGCCCGCGGCGAATACCGGCTTGCGCATCACCCGCAGGCGCGAGGGCGACAGTTCCAGCCCGATCACGAACAGCATCATCACCACGCCGATCTCCGACGCGGTCAGCACCGGATCGGCGTCGCGGATGACGCGGATGCCGTGGGGGCCCAGCACCACGCCCGCGACGAGGTAGCCCAGTACCGCACCCAGGCCGAAACGCCGGAACACCGGCACCGCGATCACCGCGGCGAGCAGGAACACCAGGGCGAGCTCAAGACCGCCGTGCATGGGGACACCTCCGTTGCCGCGATTATGCCGCCGCGACGAGGTTATGCTGCGCCGGTTGCCACTTAACAGGGACAAGGAGAAGCAATGAACATCCGCATTGGCGCAGGAGCGGTATTCGTCGCTATGTCATTGCTCGCCAGCGCCGCGGCCTTCGCCGCCGGCCCCGGAGCGGTGCGCAAGCAGATCGAAGCCAGCATGCTGGTCACCGGCAAGATCCAGGTCGACACCAGCGGCAAGGTGGCTGGTTTCTCGCTGGACGAAAAGGACAAGCTGCCCGAGGGCGTCGTGAGCCTCATCGGCACGGCGGTGCCGACGTGGAGGTTCGAGCCTGTGCTGATCGATGGCAAGGCGGCAAACGTGGCGACCGACATGAACATCCGGGTCGTGGCCAAGAAGGTCGACAAGGACAGCTTCACGATCACCATCCGCAGCGCCGGCTTTGGCGACAGGACGGGCAACCCGGAAGAGCGCCCGCGCCCGGTCAGCATGGAGCCGCCGAGATATCCGGACAGCGCGGCGCGAAATGGCGTGTCCGGCACCGTCTACCTCCTTGTCCGCGCAGGGCGCGATGGCAAGGTCAGCGACGTGCTTGTCGAACAGGTGAATCTGAAGGCGGTCGCGGATGACACCACGATGGCGCGATGGCGCCGCATGTTCGAGGACGCCTCGGTGTGGCAGGCCAAACGCTGGACCTTCGCCCCGCCCACCGAAGGCGACGATGCGCGATCCGACTTCTGGGTGCTGCGCGTGCCAGTGATGTTCTCTTTCGATGATCCGCGTAGCGCGAAGGCGGCTTACGGTCGCTGGGAAGCCTACGTTCCCGGTCCGCGCCAAGCCAACCCCTGGAAAGAAGACAAGGAAGGCGCGGCGTTCAGCCCCGACACGCTGGCGCCGGGCGGGGCCTATCTCGCGGGATCGGGCCTGAAGCTGCTGACCCAGCTTTCCGAGAACTGATCGGTTACAGCCGCTCCGCGGCAACGCGCGAGCGGTGCATCATCGGCGTACCCATCCACAATCCGTTGCCACGGGAAACACGATGCAGTCCAGCGGTCTGTCGTTCCACCATCCCATCGCCTTCTGGTTCGGCTGCACGCTGATCATCGCCGGCGTGTTCTCGCACGCTCCGATGTTCCTGATGGGGCAGTACACGCACTGGCAGATGGTGGGCATGCCGATGGACGTCTGGATGCTCGCCGGCATGGCCGCGATTCCGGTGGGCCTGGGTTTCGCCGCCTATGGCCTGATGCCGCGGCTGGCGCTGATGCAGCAGGCGCTGCACGGCGACGCGCGGCACCTGCACTTCCATATCGCCGACGGCGTGCCGCTCAACATCGAACACTGGAAGCTCGTCGGCGTGCTCGTTGTCGCGCTGGCGGTGGATGTGATGAAGCCGGCGACGCTCGGCTTCGTCATGCCGGGCATGAGCGCGGAATACGCGATCACCAAGCCGACCGCGAGCCTGCTCGCGCTGGTGGCGCTCACCGGCACCACGGTCGGTTCGGTGCTGTGGGGTCGCGTCGCCGACGCCTTCGGTCGCCGTGCCGCGATCCTGCTTGGCGCCCTGATGTTCATGGGCACGGCCATCTGCGGCGCAATGCCCGCGTTCGGCTGGAACCTGGCGATGTGCTTCCTCATGGGCGCGTCCGCCGGCGGCCTGCTGCCGATCACCTTCACCCTGATGGCTGAAACCGTACCCGCCGCGCATCGCGGCTGGCTGCTGGTCGCGCTGGGCGGCATCGGTACCTCCGCGGGCTACCTGCTCGCGGCAGGCGCGGCGGCGACGCTGGAACCGATGTTCAGCTGGCGCGTGCTGTGGCTGCTCGGACTCCCGACCGGCGCGATCATCCTGGTGCTCTACCGCTTCATCCCCGAGTCGCCGCGCTTCCTCTCCAACGCGGGCCTCGCCCACCAGGCACGCGCGGTGCTGCGCAAGTTCTCCGGCCAGGCCGCCGACGCGCTCGAAATCGATGATGCCCAGCACCCGGGCGCGCCGAGGATCGATGACCAGCATCCGGTCACCGGCATGCGCCAATTGCTGCGCGGCCGCCATGCGCCGATCACCTGGGGGCTGCTGGTGTGCGGGCTGGCATGGGGCCTGGCGAATTTCGGCTTCCTGCTGTGGCTGCCGGTCAACCTCACCGAACTCGGCGTCGATCCCAAGGCCGCCAGCCGCCTGCTGGCGAAATCGGCGCTCTACGCGCTGCCGGGAATCGCGGTGGTGATCTGGCTGTACCACCGCTGGAGCAGCTTCAAGTCGCTGGTGGTGTTCATCGCCCTGACCACGCTGTCGCTGCTCGCCTTCTTCACGATGGGGATGCTGCAGATCCGCTCGGAGACGCTGACCGTCGTCGCCACCGCCTCGCTGCTGATCAGCATCAGCGGCGTGATCGCGATGCTGATTCCGTATGCGGCCGAGATCTACCCCGTGCATCTGCGCGGCACCGGCTCGGGCGTGATCGCGGCGAGCTCCAAGTTCGGCGGCATCCTCGGTGCGGGCCTGGGCGTACTCGGTTTCTTCAGCCACTTCGCGTGGTCCGCATTGCTGATCGCGGTGCCGATGGCGGTGTCGGGCGTGCTGCTGCTGCGCAGCGGAATCGAGACCCGCGGGCACCGGCTGGAAGAGATCCAGGATGCATTGGCGGGCTGAATCGGCGCGCAGGAAGCACAGGGCTTCCGGCGCGCGGCGGCGCGTTCACACGGCGTCGCGGCGTGAAGGCTGTCGCGGCGCCGTGTAATCGTTTGCACCCGCGCTGTGGACGACCGCAGTATTAGGCTGTCGTGATCCTTTATGGAATCCCGCGATGCGCAGCCCCGCTTCCCTGCTGGTCATCTTCGGCGCCACCGGCGACCTGGCGCAGCGGATGCTGTTTCCCTCGCTTTACGGCCTACAGGAAGACGTGCTGTGCCCGCAGGCGCTGCGCATCCTCGGCACCGGCCGCAGCGATATCGACACGACGCTCTTTCGTGCGCTGGTCGCCGAGGCGGTCCGCCGCAACACGCCAGCCGGCGAGTGCCACGAAGGCGCCTTGCAGGCGCTGCTGGAACGCATCGACTACCACGCCGCCGACGTCTCCAACGACGCCTCGCTGCAAGCGCTGGGCCAACGCATCCACGAACTGCGCGCCACGGCCAGCGGCGATGTCGTCTACCACCTCAGCACCGCGCCGCGCTTCTATGCGCCGATCTGCGAGGCGCTCGGGCGCAATGGCCTCGCCGGCCCCGGCACCCGCGTGATGCTGGAGAAGCCGATCGGCCACGATCTCGCCAGCGCGATCGCAATCAACGATGGCGTCACCCGCGTCTTCGACGAGGACCGCGTGTTCCGCGTCGACCATTACCTGGGCAAGGAGGGCGTGCAGAACCTGCTCGCGCTGCGCTTCGGCAACGCCCTGTTCGAACCGCTGTGGAACGCGCGCCACATCCAACAGGTGCAGATCACGGTGGCCGAGACCGTCGGCGTGGAAGGCCGCGGCGACTACTACGACCATTCCGGCGCGATGCGCGACATGCTGCAGAACCACATGCTGCAGCTGCTGTGCCTGACCGCGATGGAACCACCAGCGCGCTTCGAGCCGTCCGCGGTGCGCAACGAGAAGATCAAGGTGCTGCGCTCGCTGCGTCCGATCGGCCGCAACGAGGTTCTGACCGAGACCGTCGCCGGCCAGTACACCGCCGGCGCGGTCGATGGAAAAGTCGCGCCGGGCTACCTCGAGGAACTCGGTCGCCCCAGCCGCACCGAAACCTTCGTCGCCCTGCGCGCGCACGTCGACAACTGGCGCTGGTCGGGCGTGCCGTTCTATCTGCGCACGGGCAAGCGCATGCCCCGTCGCAGCACCGAGATCCACCTGCAGTTCCGCGCGGTGCCGCATTCGATCTTCGCCGGCGCGCAGGTCGAGCCCAACGCGCTGACCATCCGCCTGCAACCCGACGAGCGCATCGAACTCAAGCTGATGAGCAAGACGCCAGGCCTGGACCGTTCCGGGCTGCGGCTGTCGCAGGTCGCGCTCGACCTCGACATGCACGAGGAATTCGCCAACGTCCCGCGCCGTCCCGCCTACGAACGGCTGTATCTGGACGCCATCGAGGGCAATAGCACGCTGTTCGTGCGCCGCGACGAGACTGAAGCGGCATGGGAATGGATCGACGCCATCTTCGACGGCTGGCGCCACGCCGACGTCACGCCCCGGCCGTACCCTGCGGGCACCTGGGGCCCGGCCGCCGCGGTGGCGATGGCCGAGCGCCACGGCCACAGCTGGCGCGAATGAACGCCGGCGCGCGCGGAGTGCGGTGATGGCCTGGATCGAACATCTGTACGTCGATGCCGACGCGCTGGCCGCGTCGCTCGCGGCGCGGCTGGAGGACATCGTGCGCGAAGCGATCGCCGCGCGCGGCCACGCGATGCTTGCCCTCGCCGGCGGACGCACGCCGTTTCCCGCCTACCGCGCGCTCGCGGCGTGCGCACTGGACTGGCACAAGGTCGTGCTGATGCCCACCGACGAGCGCTGCGTTGCGCACGACCACCCCGCCTGCAACCTGCGCGAGATGCGTGCCGCGTTCGCGCCGGCCGCGGGCGTGCGCTTCGCTTCGCTGACCGCGGACGACGGCGATCCGGAGCGCTCGCTGGCGCAGGCACGCACGCTGCTGTCGCAGCACGCCGGTGCCTTCGATGCGGTGGTGCTGGGCATGGGCAACGATGCGCATACGGCGTCGCTGTTCCCCGGCGCGGAACACTTAGCGGAAGCGCTCGACATGGCCAAGCCGGTCGATGCGTTCCGGATCGATCCACGACCGCTGCCGGCGGAAGCGCCATTTCCACGCATCACCCTGTCGGCCGCACGCCTGCTGCACGCGCGTAGCATCCACCTGACCATCACCGGCGAAGGCAAGCACGCCGTGCTGCGCGAGGCGCAAGCCACGCACGACCCGCTGCGGCATCCGATCGCCGCGATCCTGCATGCGCCCGTGACCGTGCTCATCCATTGGAGTGAATGATGTCGCTGCATCCCGTTCTCGAACGCGTCACCCGCCGCATCGCCGAGCGCAGCCACGCAACCCGCGCGGACTACCTGGCGCGCATGGACGCAGCGCGCGAGTCCACGCCCGCGCGCGCGCGCCTGGGCTGTGGCAACCTCGCCCATGGCTTCGCCGCTGCGGGCGAAGACAAACCCCGGTTGCGCGGTGGGCGCGGCGGCAACATCGGCATCGTCACCGCTTACAACGACATGCTGTCGGCGCACCAGCCGTACGAACCGTATCCAAGCCTGATCCGCATGGCGGCGCGCAATGCCGGCGGCAGCGCGCAGGTCGCCGGCGGCGTGCCGGCGATGTGCGACGGCGTGACCCAGGGCCGTACCGGCATGGAGCTGTCGCTGTTCTCGCGCGACACCATCGCGCTCGCCACCGCGGTATCGCTCTCGCACGACATGTTCGACGCGGTGCTGTGCCTGGGCATCTGCGACAAGATCGTGCCGGGCCTGCTGATCGGCGCGTTGAGCTTCGGCCACCTGCCGGTGATCTTCGTGCCCGGCGGGCCGATGCCGTCGGGCCTGCCGAACAAGGAAAAAGCGGCGGTGCGCCAGCGCTACGCCGAAGGCAAGGCCACGCGCGAGGAACTGCTCGAAGCCGAGTCCGCGTCCTACCATTCGCCCGGCACCTGCACCTTCTACGGCACCGCCAATTCCAACCAGATGCTGATGGAGGTGATGGGCCTGCACATGCCCGGCAGCGCCTTCGTCAATCCGCACACGCCATTGCGCGATGCATTGACCGTGGCGGCGACCGAGCAGGCGCTGCGCATCACCGCGCTGGGCGAGGACGGCGTCTCCGATAACTACCGCCCGCTGGCGCGCACGATCGACGAGAAGGCGATCGCGAATGCGATGGTCGGCCTCGCCGCCACCGGCGGCTCGACCAACCATGCCCTGCACCTGGTGGCGATGGCGCGCGCGGCGGGCCTGATCATCGACTGGGACGATCTCGACGAACTCTCGCGCGTCACCCCGCTGCTGGCACGCGTGTATCCCAACGGCAGCGCCGACGTGAACCACTTCCACGCCGCCGGCGGCATGGGCTTCGTCATCCGCGAGCTGCTCGATGCCGGCCTGATGCACGGCGATCTGCGCTGCGTGCACGGCGGCGACCTGCGCCAGCAGATGCTCGAACCCTTCCTCGACGGTACCCAGCTGCGCTGGCGCGATCCGCCGCCGCAATCGCGCGACGCCACGGTGGTGCGGCTGGCGGCGGAACCGTTCGACAGCGAGGGTGGCCTGCGGCGCCTGCAGGGCAACCTCGGCCGCGCCATTGCCAAGATTTCCGCTGTGGCGCCGGAGTTCCGCATCATCACCGCGCCGGCGAAAGTGTTCGACACCCAGGACGCATTGCTGGATGCGTTCAAGCATGGCCAGCTCGACGGCGATTTCGTAGCCGTGATCCGTGGCCAGGGCCCGCGCGCCAACGGCATGCCGGAACTGCACAAGCTCACGCCGCCGCTCGCCGTGCTGCAGGATCGCGGCCAGCGCATCGCGCTGCTCACCGACGGGCGCATGTCGGGCGCATCGGGCAAGGTGCTCGCGGCGATCCACGTCTCGCCGGAAGCCGCCGATGCCGGTGCGATCGCGCGCATCCGCGACGGCGACATGCTTCGCATCGACGCCGAAGCGGGCACGATGGATGCGCTGGTCGACGCGGCCGAATGGAACGCGCGCGCGCCGGAACTCGCATCGCTGCAGGGCAACCGCGCCGGACTCGGCCGCGAACTGTTCGCGCTGATGCGCACGCAGGTCGGCACCGCGGAACAGGGCGCGTGCAGCCTGTTCGTGGCGGAGGCGCCATGAAAGCCGATTCCCGGCCGCTCGCGCTGATCGCCGACGTCGGCGGTACCAATGCACGCTTCGCCCTGACCGATCCGGCCTCGTCCAAGGCCGACATCATCGAGCCACGCTCGCTGATCAACGCCGAATTCGCCAGCCTGCAGCACGCGGCCGAACACTACCTCGCCGAAGTCGGTGCGCACCCGCGCAGCGCGGCGATCGCCGTGGCCTCGCCCGTGCACGGGGAGGAGATCCGCCTGACCAACCGGGCCTGGTCGTTCACCCGCAGCGAACTGAAGCAGGCGCTGGGCCTGCACCAGCTGTCGGTGATCAACGATTTCGGCGCAGTGTCGTGGGCGATCCCGGCGTTGCAGTCGGCGGAATACCTCACCCTGCACGGCCGCGACGACGCGCCGCTGCGTGGACCGGTGAGCGTGATCGGCCCGGGCACCGGCCTCGGCGTCGCGTTGCTGGTCGGCGACGCGCAACGCGGTTGGGACGTGGTGGAAACCGAAGGCGGCCACGTCAGCTTCGCCCCGCTCGGCGACGAGGAGCAGACGATCGCGCGCTGGCTCACCGCGCGTTTCGGCCGCACCTCGACCGAGCGCGTGCTGTGCGGCGCGGGCCTGTCGCATATTGATGCCGTCCTGCGCAGCAACGGCAATGCGCCGCACGATGTGGCACTGCGCGGTTTCGAGATGCGTGAACCTGCCGACATCGTCAAGGCCGCACTCGAAGGTCATGACGTGGTCGCGCGCCGGGCGCTGGCGCGGTTCTGCGCAGTGCTCGGCAGCGTCTGCGGCGACACCGCGCTGATCCATGGCGCGCGCACGGTGATGATCGCCGGCGGCATGGTGCCGCGCTTCATCCCGTTCCTGCGCAGTAGCGCGTTCCGCGAACGCTTCCTCGCCAAGGGCCGCTTCGCCCCGTACCTCGAGTCGGTGACGATCCGCGTCATCACCCACCCCAATCCCGGCCTGCTCGGCGCGGCCGTCGCCGCGCGTGCGGCCTTGCAGGCGGAGGCGTCGCGATGAACAACCCCATGGAGCTGCATGCCGAGCGCATCGACCAGGTGCTGGCACGCGCGCCGGTCGTGCCGGTGCTGAGCATCGCCCGCATCGAGGATGCGGTGCCGCTCGCCCGCGCGCTCGTCGACGGCGGCCTGCCCGTACTGGAAGTGACACTGCGCACCGACGCCGCGATCGGTGCGATCCGCGCGATCCGCGAGCAGGTTCCCGGCGCGAGCGTCGGCGCCGGCACCGTGCTGAGTGCGCGCGATCTTTCCGCGGTCGAAGCCGCCGGTGCGCTGTTCGCGATCTCGCCCGGCGCCACCGATGCCCTGTACGCCGCAGCCAGCGATGCGCGCATCCCACTGTTGCCGGGCATCGCCACGGCCAGCGAACTGATGCACGGAATGGAACTGGGCTACCAGCGCTTCAAGTTCTTCCCCGCCGAATCCAGTGGCGGCATCGCCGCGCTGAAATCGTTCGCCTCGCCGTTCGCGCAGGCCAGGTTCTGCCCGACCGGCGGCATCGACGCGGCCAAGGCGCCGGCGTACCTGGCGCTGCCCAACGTGATCACCGTGGGTGGTTCGTGGATGGTGCCGGCGGATGCGCTCGCGGACGGCGACTGGCAACGCGTTGCCAATCTCGCGCGCGAAGCGGCGGTGCTGCGGGAGCGCTGAGTTCGGTGATGGCTGGCTGAAGGGCGCCATGCTCGCCATCCCCGCGAACGCGGGACTAGCGTGTTGATGACCTGACGCACAAGCCCGCCATTCGGCGGGCTTGTTGTTTGAGGCGTTTGGTGGCTTAGCCGCCGTGCTGCGGAAGGCGCGCGCTCTAACAAAGAAAAACCCTTGCCGGTGGAGAGACCCGGCAAGGGTTGTGTCTAACGGAGGCCCTTAGCTTAGAACTTGTACGTTACGCCGAACATATAGGTGCGGCCATATTCGGAGTGCTTCTGCGCCAGGCCGCTGCCATCGAAGTACTCACGGTACGGTTCGTCGGTAGCATTGAGCACCTGGAACAGCAGCGAGACGCCGTTGAGTGCCGAGCTTTCCGCGAAGGAATAGCCGAACTGCACGTCGACGATGTCCTCCTCGTTGATGAAGCGCTGCGAACGATCGGCGCCGAAGCCCTGGATCTCTCCCAGGAACGGTGAGCGATGGCGCTGGCTCACGCGGGCCTGGTAGCCGTTCTTCTCGTAGTACATCGTGATGTTCCAGACCTTCTCGGACAGGCCTGCGATCGTGCGATCCTCGCCGGTGACCGGGTCCTGGATGTTGCTGGTCGTGTCCGAGTAGGAGCCCTGCAGGCCGAAGCCGTCGAGTGCGTCCCACGCCAGGTCGAACGGCACGGACGCCGCGAACTCCCAGCCGTAGATCGTGCCGCCCTCGCCGTTGACGGGCGTGGTGATTAGTCCGATCGGGGAGGCCGGCGGCGGCGCATCGCCCGGGTCGTAGCCGGTGAAGTCATACGGAACGGTCGTTTCGGTGACCCAGGTGCGCAGGTCCTTGTAGAAGCCGGCCACGCTCACGTAGCCCTTGGTGCCGCCGAAGTACTTCTCGTAGGAAACGTCGTAGGCGTTGGCTTCCCAGGGCTTCAGTTCCGGATTGCCGCCGGTAGCGACCCACAAGCCCGCGTTCTGGCCGCTTTGTGGGAGGTCGAGGTTCTGGTTAGCGCGCATCCAGTCCAGGCGCGGCCGTGCCAGCTGGCGACCCGCGGCCACGCGCAGCACCTGCTCCGCCGGGAACTCGAAGGACAGGTTCAGGCTGGGCAGGTAGTCGTCGTAGGTCGCCCCGCCCGAGATCGGCGTGGGCGAATCGACCGCGCTCAACGGCACCAGGAAGCCATCCGAACTCTGGTCGGTGTGCACGGCCTGGATGCCGATGTTGCCGTGCACCGGCACCGAACCCAGGTCGGTATTGATGTTCAGCTGCGCATAGGCCGTGGTGACGTCCTCGTTGACCGTCCAGTTCTTGTTGGTGACGTCCTGGTGGACCAGCGGGGAGATGTTGTATAGCCCGAAGATGTCGTCGATGTCGTAGCTGAGGGTGCCCGGGATGCCGGTGAAGCTCAGGTCGACTCCAGGATGCACGAGCGACGACGAGGGCACGGTGGCCGTGGCGCCGCTCAGGTTGCCGTTGGCGTCGCGGCAGCCGCCGCCGTCCGGATTCGGTGCCAGGCACAGGAACGCTTCCAGGCCGCTGGCGCGGGTCTTCTCGCGGCTGGTGTAGTTCAGGCCAAACTCCACGCTGCTGAACATGCTCTCGTCGAAGGAGCGCTCGAGGTCCGCGCGCACCGCCCACAGCTCGTCCTTTACGTGCGGGAACTTGACGAAGCCTTCCTGGCCCCAGCCGCCCGGATCGGTCAGCTTGACCTGGCTCGGATCGGTGTAGTCGCGGCCGTAGGTGAAGGTCGGGTGGTCGCTGCCCATGACGAAATCGACGGTGTCGAAGGCGTTCGGATCGGTCGCCGGACCCAGGCCGGAGTAGGTCTCCAGCAGCATCTCGTCGCGCTCGCCCTTGGAGTAGCTCAGGTCGAACACGCCGGCCCAGTCGTCGTTGAACTGGAAGCGGTTGTTCCAGCCGGCAGCGAACAGCTTGTCGTCCTTGGTGTTGTTGTCGTTGCGCAGCACCGGGCGCACGCCGGTGAACGTGCCGGAGACGACGTTGCCGTTCTCGACCACGGGATTGCTCAGGGTCGCGCCCGACCAGCCTAGGCCGGTCTCCATGAAGCGCAGGGTCTCGTCGATCTTGAACTTGGAGTAATACAGGTCGAGCGTGGTCTCGTAGGACTCACTCGGCTTGTACTGGACCACGCCCATCAGGCCATCGCGCTTGTTCGTGCTGGAGAAAGCCTGCGACTTGCTGCCGCCGAGCAGATTGGCGGTCTCGCCGTTGACGGTGATGGTCGGGTAGCCCCAGGCCTCCCACTGGTTGGCCTGGCCCGGGGTGTCCAGGTGCGCGTAACCGATCGCCACGCCCAGGGTGTTGTCCAGGAACTGGTCGATGTAGGAGACGCTGAAGCGGTTGCCGTACGCGCTGACGTCCGAGTTGAGGTCGCCGTTAGAGTTGTGCTCGCCACGGGCGTTGAACACGACCTGGCGGTCGGTGTAGTCCAGCGGCCGCACGGTGTGCAGGTCGACGGTGCCGGACAGGCCCTGGCCCACCAGTTGGGCGCTCGGGGTCTTGTAGACCACGACGCCGCTGATCAGCTCCGACGGATACTGGTCGAACTCGACGCCACGGTTGTGGCCGACGCTGACCTGCTCGCGGCCGTTGAGCAGCGTGGTGCTGAAGTCGTCGGACAGGCCACGGATGCTGACCGTGGAGGAGCGACCGGCGACGCGCTGCATGGCCAGACCGGGCAGGCGCGCGATCGACTCGGCGATGCTGACGTCAGGCAGCTTGCCGATGTCCTCGGCGGAAATCGCTTCAACGATCTCGCTCGAAGCGCGCTTGGTGTCGATCGCGCGCTCGATACCGGCTCGGATGCCGGTAACCGTCACCGTATCCAGTGTCTTCGCGTCTTGCGTCTTGTCCTTTGTCTGGTCCTGTTGCGCCGGCGCCGGCGCCTGCTGGTCGGCAGACTGCGCATAGGCATTGGCGGCAAGCATCATCGTTGCCGATGCCAGCGCCACGCTGAGCAAATTACGTTTCAACTGCACCATCACTCCCCCTCCGGAATGAAACTTTCTAATAGTCGCTGCGGTACACGTGTCACCACGGGTCCACGAGTCTTACGTACGGCCCCAAGTGGTTGCCGCGAACGCAGACCGATGGTAGTCCGGGGCGCAGCTGCACAATTTCCCTTGCATACGTATTCATCTGGCAGCGCGGAAAGAGCCTGACGTGGCGCTTAAACGGAGCGACGACCGTGTCGGCGGATTGCCGGCCAGGGCGCGGGCGCCACCGTGCTGGCAGATCCGGAACCCGATCACACTTCGTGGCCGCCAACCGCTGCATACGTATTCAGTCGGACGCGCCGCGATACGCGTGCGCATGATCGGCGGATGGCCGCGCTTCGCGGCATGCCAGCTGGCACGGAACCTTGGGAGGGGTGATGAGCAGCATCGAGACGATGGTGGGTGGTCAGGAACAGCACGCGACGCTCCGCGTCCTGCTGATTTCGGCGGCGGCGGCGCTGGGTGGCTTCCTCTTTGGTTACGACACCGCGGTGATCAACGGCGCGGTGGACGCGATCCGCGGCAGCTTCGGCCTGAGCGCGGCGGCCACGGGGTTTGCGGTTTCCTGCGCGCTGCTCGGCTCGGCGCTGGGCGCCTGGTATGCCGGCCCGCTGGCCGACCGCCATGGCCGCGTGCAGACCATGCGCGTGGCCGCTGCGCTGCTGGCGATCAGCGCGGTGGGCGCCGGTTTTGCCTTCGGCGTGTGGGACCTGATCCTGTGGCGCGTGGTCGGCGGTATCGGCGTGGGCGTCGCTTCGGTTATCGCGCCGACATACATCGCCGAGGTCTCGCCGGCGCACGTTCGCGGCCGCCTCGGTTCGCTGCAGCAGTTGGCGATCGTCCTGGGCATCTTCGCCTCGCTGCTGAGCGATGCGTGGCTGGCGGGCGCCGCGGGTGGCGCGTCGCAGACGTTGTGGTTCGGGCTGGAGGCCTGGCGCTGGATGTTCCTGGTGGCGCTGGTGCCCGCGCTGGTCTACGGGGCGCTGGTGTTCGGTGTGCCCGAATCGCCGCGCCACCTGGTGGCGAAGGGCCGCCTGGCCGAAGCGCGTGGCGTGTTGCAGCAGGTGCTCGGGTTGCGCGATCCGGCCAGCCTGGACAGCAAGCTCCACGACATCGAGCACAGCCTGCGCCGGGAATACCGGCCGACGCTGCGCGACCTGTGCGGTCCCCGCGCCGGCCTGCTGCCGGTGGTATGGATCGGCATCCTGCTGTCGGTTTTCCAGCAGTTCGTCGGCATCAACGTCATCTTCTATTACTCCTCGACGCTGTGGCACTCGGTGGGCTTCAGCGAAGCGGATTCGTTCTCGATCACCGTCGCCACCTCGATCGTCAACGTGCTGGTCACGCTGGTCGCGATCGCGCTGGTCGACAGGCTCGGGCGCAAGCCATTGCTGGTGGTCGGTTCGGCCGGTATGGCGCTGACCCTCGCACTGATGGCCGTGTGCTTCGCCCATGCGACCGGTACCGGCGCGCAGTTGATCCTGCCGGGCGCGTGGGGCATGACCGCCCTGGTCGCGGCGAACGCCTACGTCGTGTTCTTCGGCCTGAGCTGGGGACCGATGGTGTGGGTGCTGCTGGGCGAGATGTTCCCCAACCGCATCCGCGCGATCGCGCTGGCGGTGGCCGCCTCGGCGCAGTGGCTGGCCAACTTCCTGATCACCGCGACGTTCCCGTCGCTGGCCGAAATCGGCCTGACCTTCGCCTACGGCCTGTACGCCACCTTCGCGGTGCTGTCGCTGGTGTTCGTGCTCCGCGCGGTGCGCGAGACCAGGGGCATGGAACTGGAAGCGATGCGCGACTGAAGGTGCGCCACCACCCGGGCAGGCACGCCTGCCCGGGGATCGTTCATTTGCCGAGCAGGAATTCCAGCGGCACCTCGACGCGGGCGCTCCAGGCGCGCTCGGAGTGCTCCGCGCCTTCGAACACGCGCGTGCTGAAGTTGCGGCCTTCGACATAGCCGTGCGCGCGCACGATCGCGTCGACGCGTTGCTGGAAGGGCGCGTACTGCGCGTCGAGCGTGGCGGTGCCGTGGTCGAAATACAGCCGGTGCGTGCGCGGATCGGGCAGGTGCGTGTCAAGCCAATTGATCACCACGCCGTTGCCGATCGGCCAGTGCGTGGACACCGCGCCGACGCCGCCGAATACGTCCGGGTATTCGGCGGCCGCATACAGCGAGATCAGTCCCCCCATGCTCGAGCCCATGACGAAGGTGTCGTCGCGGCCACGACGCGTGCGGTAGGTGGCATCGATGAACGGCTTGAGCTCGTGGACGACGAAGTCGAGGTACTGATCGGACACGATGCTGGACGCGGGCAGGTCGCCCATGCCTTCAACGCCGATCGCGAGCGACGTGCCGGTGACCGGCTTGCGCGGCATGTACTCCTGCAGGCGCAGCGGCGTACTCCAGATGCCTATGACTATCGCCTCGCGCGCGCGGCCTTCGGCGATCAGCTTCGTCATCGCTTCGTCCACGCCCCAGTCGGTGTGCGAGTAGAACGAAAACGCGGGATCGAACAGGTTCTGGCCGTCGTGCATGTACAGCACCGGATAGCGCTTGTGCGGATGCGCGGCGTAACCCGGTGGTAGCCACACATCGACGTTGCGGGCGGCGACATGCGCGGACGGGAAATCCTGGTAACCCTCGACCGTGCCGGTGGCCATGATGTCCGGCGCCCGCACCGCGTAGGCCCAGCGCAGGAAGCCGGGCAGCATCCTGGCCCACGACGCCTGGTTGTGCTGGCCGCCGTCGAGCACGGCAAGGGCGACCTCGCTGCGCGCGGGATGCGCCGCGTAGTCGAGGTTCACGCTGTGGCCGAGCTGGCGCAGGCCCTTGGCTTTCACCTCGTCGCCGACGTGCCAGCCGTCGATCAGGTCGCGGGTGTCGTCGAGTGCGTCGTTGATGCCGTCGCCGTCGCGGTCGTCGGTTTCCTCGTTGGTGCCGACGGCGAAATACTGCTGCAGTCCCCAATGGGGCGTGCTGCTTGCGACCATCTGCTGTGCCAGCCGCGTGCGCTGCACGGCCTGGGCATCGCCACGTTCGGCCGAGAGCCAGAACGAGGGCGAAAACGCGCCCACGCGCGCGAACAGCTCCGGATACTGCCAGCCGAGGTTGAACGCGTTGAGCGCGCCCAGTGACCAGCCCAGCACCGCGCGCGCGTCCGGGGTGGTGCGCGTGCGATAGCGTGCGTCGATCGTCGGCACCAGCGTCTTCGCCAGCCATTCCGAATACGCGTGTGCCTGCGTGCCCACCGGTCCGTACTTCGTCACCGCGGGCAGGCTGCGCGCCTGCGCGCGGTCGGACAGGCCGTAGGCGCCCATGCGGTCGGGCGGCATGTCGATGGCAACGACGATGACCGGGCGAATCACCTTCTGCGCATACAGCTCGGCGAGCGTGGCCTGCAGCCCGACGGCTTCCATGTCCTGGCCGTCGTTGGCGTAGAGCACGGGATAACCGATCGCGGCGTGGGGGTCGTAATCCGGCGGCAGGTACACGCGCACGCGCAAGGGCGCGGGCGCGACGCCCGGCGCATCGAGCTGCAGCGTTTCGACCTTCGAGCGTTGCGCGACGTCCTCGGGCGTCATCGCGGCTGCCGGCGCGACATGGGCGCAGCCGCTGCCCAGCAATGCGGCAAGGAGAAAAACGGTGGGGCCAAAGCGGGCAGGGTTCACGCGGGTTTCCTTCGACAGGTGGAACAGCACAGGTCCGGGTTCGACATCGCTTGCGCCGTCACTTCTTACTGGGCGTGAAACGGATCGCCGCGCCACCGCCCGCACCCAGCTTCAGCGTCAGCGTGTCGCCGCGCGTGACCTTGCGGGTCTCGCGCACGAAGGCGAAGGGATTGGTCTTCCAGTCCGCGCCGTCGCCATCGCGGTAGATCTGTGAGACGTAGCTGCGCCCTGCATCGAGAAAGTCCAGCGGCACCTGCAGCGTGCGCGCGTTCTCGTCCGTCACGCTGCCCAGGTACCAGTCGGCGCTGTTGCGATCCTTGCGCACGATGGTCGCGTAGTCGCCGACTTCGCCGTTGAGCACGTGCGTCTCCTGCCAGTCCACGGGCACATCGCGGATGAACTGGAACGCGTCCATGTGCTGCTCGTAGTGCTCGGGCAGGTCCGCGGCCATGTGGATCGGGCTGTACAGCACCACGTAATCGGCGAGCTGGCGCGCCAGGGTGTTCTGGATCGCCTGACCGTTGCGGCCCTTGAGGCTGAGCACGCCCGGGGTGAAATCCATCGGCCCGGCGAGCATGCGGGTGAAGATCAGGTTGGGCTCGTGCTCGGGCGGATTGGGGGGATTGCCCCAGGCGTTGAATTCCTGGCCGCGCGCGCCTTCGCGCGAGACCCAGTTTGGATACGTGCGGCGCAGGCCGGTGTCCTTGATCGGTTCGTGCGTGTCGATGGCGATGTGGTGTTTCGCCGCCTCCTGCACCACGCGCAGGTGGTGGTTGCTCATCCACTGGCCCTCGTGCCATTCGCGCACCACCGGGCCGCCGTCGGCGTCCTGCCGCTCGATCTGGCCGGCGTCGCAGACGTAGCCGGTCTTCACCGCGTCGATGCCCAGGCGCTGGAACAGCGCGAACGCCGTGCCCATCTGCCGCTCGTAATGGCTGACCGCGCAGGCGGTCTCGTGGTGGCCGATCAAGTGCACGCCCTTCGCCTTCGCATATGCCGCGAGCGCTGCGATGTCGTAATCCGGAGTGGGTTTGCTGAAGTCGAAGTTCCAGCCATTGGCGAACCAGTCGCCGTCCCAGCCCACGTTCCAGCCTTCCACCAGCACGCCGCGGAAACCGTACTTGGCGGCGAAGTCGATGTAGCGCTTCGTGTTCTGCGTGGTGGCGCCGTGCCTGGGCCCGGTGCCCCAGGTCTGCTCGTCCAGGTGCAGGGACCACCACACGCCGACGTACTTGGACGGCTTGAACCAGCTGATGTCGCCGAGCTTGTTGGGTTCGTTGAGGTTGAGGATCAGGTTCGACTCGACCAGCCCGCCGGCGCGGTCGGCGACCTGGATGGTGCGCCATGGCGTCGCGAACGGCGTGCGGCGCACGACCTTGGCCCCTTCGGTTCCGGGCGTCAGCATCGCGCGCAGCCGGCCGCCTTCGCCCTTCGCCAGGTTCATGCCGGCGTAGTCCACCAGCGCGGCCTCGTGCACGGTGAGGTGGGTGCCGTCGGCGGTGCGCAGGGTGATCGGGGTCTGCGCCACGCCCACTTCCGCCAGCGGCGTGCGGTTGTAGAGGTATTCCTCGCGGTTCCATTCGAACGCGGGCAGCCACCACGCGGTCGCCGGCTGCGCGATGGCGAACTCGGTCAGCTCCTCCTGGATCTGGACCTCGTCCAGCGCTGGTTGCCTGGGCAGCTCATAGCGGAAGCCGACGCCGTCGTCGAACACGCGGAACACCACGTCGAAGTGGCGGTGGTCGCGATCGCTCTCGACGAAACTGGCGCGCAGTTCCTTGTAATGATTACGGACGAAACGGCGCTCGCCCCACGGCTGCTCCCAGGTCTCGTCGGAGCTGCGTGCCGACTGCTGCTCGAGCTTGAGGTTGCGCAGCAGTTCGCGGCCGTTGCGCAGGAGGAAGCCGAGCCGGGAATCGCCGATCAGCGGCGTACCCTTGCGCGCCACGCGATAGGCGAGCCGGCCTTCGCCGTTGAGGTCCAGTTCCACCTTCAGCGTGCCATCGGGCGAGGCGACCGCGGCGACGGTTTCGGCATAGGCCGGAACAACCAGCGCCATCAGCAAGAGAGCGGGCAAACCAACACGCATCGGGATTCCTTGGCAGATTTATCGGAGTTGAAACGCTTTACTCGACTACGAACACCACCGCTGTCCGCGGCGGCACCACGAAGCGGCCCTCGCGCGCATCGAAGCGCGCATCCGCAGCGCGCCTGTCGGCTGCACTGGCGGCGCGCTGCACCGGATGCAGCACGTAGCGCTTGCCGGCTTCTTCCGGCAGCACCAGTGTCTGCGCCTGCGGCGCGACATTGAGCAGGTACAGCACCTCGCGGAAGTTCGCGCCGTTGTAGCCGCTGCCGTCCAGGTGCGCCGCGATCACCAGCGGATTCTGGTCACGGCCGGTATTGCGGAAGCGCAGCCGCTGCTGGACGTCGGCGGCGGTGCGCAAGCGGAACAGGCTCGAGCTGGCGCGGATGCGCAGCAAGTCGCGGAAGCCGTCGCGCATGAACGCGATGTCGCCGGGCGTCGGCTTGATCGTCTCCGTATCGGCCAGCATCGGCCGCAGCAGCGCCCAGTCCTTGCCGTTGTCGGGGGCCGGCGGCAGGCCGGTGCCGTAGTGGTTGTCCTGGTAGGACCAGTCGAGGCGGTTGAACCAGTCGCCCGAATCGAAGCTGTTGCGGTCCAGCGATTTGGAGCGCAGCACGTCCATGCCGGCATGGAAGTAGGCCACGCCCTGGCTGAAGGCGACGAAGGCCGCGCCGAGCAGCTGCACGCGGGCGCGATCCGCCGGGGCCGTATCGCGCGGCAGCTTCATCGCGTCGATGTCGAACAGGGTCTGGTTATCGTGGTTCTCCACGTAGTTGACCACTTCCGCGGGCTGCGCCGCGTAGCCGGCAGGCTGGCCCTTGTAGTCGATCTCACTCAGCGGTTTCTCGTGGCCGTCAGCGGTCTGCAGGCGGTAATCGCGCAGCGTGCCGGCGAGGCCGATACGGGCGAAGTCGGCCGCGCGCAGCAGGTCGGTGCGAGTGTGCTTGCCTGCACTCAGGGAATTGGGAGCGTAGAACAGGCCGTTGAGATAGCCCTGTGCAGTGACCAGGTCGGTGCCGCTGTCGCAGCAACCGCCACCGCGCAGCGCATCGCGGGCGCGGTCGCTGAAGGTGCCGATGCCCGAGTCCTGCAGCGACAACTGCGAGGCCTGGACGAAGCGCTTGCCGTCCGCGATCTCCCCGAAATTCCAGCCTTCGCCGATCAGGTTGATGGGGCGGCCGGCGGCGGCATCGGCGCGTTGCTGCACCTGTTCCATCGCCGCGCGCGGCTGGTGGCCCATCAGGTCGAAACGGAACGAGTCGATGCGGTACTGCCGGGCCCACAACGCGACCGAATCGGCCATCAGCCTGGCCATCATCAGGTGCTCTGTGGCGGTGTTGGCGCAGCAGGTCGAGCGCTCCACCTTGCCCTCGGCATCCAGGCGCTGGTAGTAGCCGGGCACGATGCGATCGAGCACCGAACGCTCCTGCTGCCCCGCCACGGTGGTGTGGTTGTAGACCACGTCCATGCCCACGCGCAGCCCCGCCGCATGCAACGCCATCACCATCGCGCGGAACTCGCGGATGCGCACCGCGGCGTCGCCGGCATCGCTCGCGTAGCTGCCTTCGGGCACGCTGTAGTGGTACGGGTCGTAGCCCCAGTTGAAGCAGTCGCGCGCGGCCTGCGCCATCACCGCCGCCTGCTGCGCCTCGCTGTCGGGCGCCGCCGCGGGCACCGTGGGCGCGACGCAGCCGGATTCGGGAATGGTCGCGATGTCGAACACCGGCAGCAGGTGGATATCGCTGAGCCCGGCTTCGCGCAACGCGCGCAAATGACGCATGCCGTTGGAGGTCGTATCGGTGAAGGCGAGGTACTTGCCGCGATGCGCCTGCGGCACGCTTGCATCGTTGATGGAGAAGTCGCGCACGTGCAGCTCGTAGATCGACATGTCGGTCTGCGCGGCCAGTGGTGCCGGACGCGGCGCGTCGTCCCAGCCCGTCGGCGTCAGCGCCGGATCGTCGAGGTCGGCGATGTAGCTGCGCTTCGAATCGGTGGTGAGGCCGATCGAATACGGATCGGTGACGCGGTTGCGTACCACGCCCACGCCCGGCACGAACACGTCGACCAGGTAGGTGTAGTACTGCGACCGCAAGTCGGCCGCGATGGTCGCGGACCATATGCCCGTCGTGGCATCACGCTGCAATGGCGCGGTGCGGGTAGCCGGGCCCGCGCCGTCGCCGTAGAGGCACAGCGCCACTGCCTGCGCCGTCGGTGCCCACAACCGGAAGCCGGTGCGGGCTGCGGTCGCCGACACACCGAGTGCGGTGTCGTCGGCTGCGCGGGCGTACAGGTTGTCGAGCGCGCCCGGCGCCTGCACATGGGTCGCGTCCAGCACCCGGCCGGCCTCGTCTTCCTGCACCAGCAGCATCTGACCCGTCAGGAACTGCGGAACCTTGGCGAGGTCTTTGCGGGTGACTGCCAGTTCGACGCCGTCCGCGACGAAACCGAAGCGCTCGAACAGCGATGCCGGCAAGGTATCGGGAACACCGGCCTCGATACTGTCGTCCGCGCCGCGCACAGGCTGGCCGCGTTCCGCGCGCAACCGCGCCTGCGCGGAGTGATAGATCCGATAACTCCCCGGGCCGTTCGACCCCGGCCACTTCAGGAACTGCGCATCGAGCCAGTACGCGCGCGCATCGGTGGCGGCATGCGCGGCGGGGTGCAGCACGGTGGCGTACCCGGGCGCGTCGCATGCGGCCGGCGTGGCCAACGCCGCGGCAGGGGCCAGAGCCAGCAACAACGCCATCGCCGGCCCGCGCAGTCCGCGTCCATGCCTGGCCGCGAGGTCCCTGAATGAGCCTTTGAAATCGTAATCAGCGGTCATGCGATGCAGGTCTCTTGGTGGCGGCGCCCGTCGGCGGCATGCTGGCTGCCCGCGACACCACGGCAATGGAAAAACAGGCGATGACCGAACCACGCATCCGCAACATCGTCATCGTCGGTGGCGGCACGGCCGGCTGGATGGCCGCGGCCGCGCTGTCCAAGTTGCTGCAGGGTCAGGTCGGCATCCGCCTGATCGAATCCGACGAGATCGGCATCGTCGGCGTCGGCGAGGCCACGATTCCCCAGATCCAGCTGTTCAACCAGGCGCTCGGCCTCGATGAAGACGACTTCATCCGCAAGACCCAGGGCACGTTCAAGCTCGGAATCGAGTTTGTGGACTGGTTGCGCCCGGGTCACTCCTACCACCATGCCTTCGGCGGGATCGGCGGGCGCCCCCTCGGCGTGGTGCCGTTCTACCAGTACTGGCTCAAGCTGCACCAGGCCGGCGCAGCGGGCGAACTGGGCGACTACACCTTCAACAGCATCGCCGCGCGCCAGAACAAGTTCATGCGCGCGGTGGCGATTCCGAACTCGCCGCTCTCCACCATCGCCCACGCTTTCCATTTCGACGCCGGCCTCTATGCCAAGTACCTGCGCGGCCATGCCGAGGCGCGGGGCGTGCGCCGCACCGAGGGCAAGGTGACCGAGACCCGCCTGCGCGCCGAGAACGGTTTCATCGAAGCGGTGGTGCTGGAAAGCGGCGAAGTCGTGGGCGGCGATCTGTTCATCGATTGCTCCGGCTTCCGTGGCCTGCTGATCGAGCAGGCGCTGCATACCGGCTACGAAGATTGGACCCACTGGTTGCCGTGCAACCGTGCCATGGCCGTGCCCTGCGAATCGGTCAGCCCGCCGACCCCATTCACGCGCTCGACCGCGCGCAAGGCCGGCTGGCAGTGGCGCATTCCGCTGCAGCACCGGATCGGCAACGGCATGGTCTATTCCGCCGACCACCTGAGCGACGATGAAGCCGCGTCGATCCTGCTCGGCAACCTCGACGGCGCGCCGCTGGCCGATCCACGACCGCTGCGCTTTGTTACCGGTATGCGCAAACGCTTCTGGAACCGCAACTGCGTGGCGATGGGCCTGGCCAGCGGTTTCATGGAACCGCTGGAGTCGACCAGCATCCACTTCATCCAGCAGAGTATTTCCAAGCTGGTCGCCTTCTTCCCGTCGGCCGGGTTCGACCAGGTCGACATCGACGAATTCAACCGACAGGTGCAGTTCGAATATGAGCGCAGCCGCGATTTCATCGTGCTGCACTACATCGCCAACGAACGCCCCGGGCCGTTCTGGCGCCAATGCAGGGAGATGGCCATCCCCGATACGCTGGCAGCCAAGATCGAGCTCTTCCGCAGCCACGGCCGCCTGTTCCGCGAGCACGAAGAACTCTTCACCGAGTCGAGCTGGGTGCAGGTGCTGCTGGGACAAGGCGTGAGGCCGCGCAGCTATCATCCGATGGTTGACACGCTTCCGCACGACGAAGTCAGTCGCATGGTCGCCGGCGTGCGTGGCGTGCATGAGGCCTGCGTCGCGGCCATGCCATCGCATGCCGAATTCATCGCCAAGCATTGCGTGGCCGGCGCCGTGGCGGTGCCGGCCTGATCGCACGCGCGGCGCCTCAATCGAGCGTGGCGTAGAACGCGCCATGTGCGGGTAGCTGCAGCATGCTGCCGTCGGCGCAACCGTTGGCGACGCCTGGCGCGGTGAGCGCCTGCATGCGCAGGCCGACCGGCAAGGGCATCTCGACCGCGGCACCGGACAGGTTGAAGGCCACCAGCAGCCGCTGCGACTCGCATTCGCGCACGAAGGCCAGCACGGGCTCGGATGCATCGAGGAACTGGATCGCGCCCTCGCGCAGCGCCGGTTGCGTCCGGCGCCAACGCAGGAAGGCGCGCGCGGCATTGAGCACCGAGTGCGGATCGGCATCCTGTCCGGCGACGTTGCGCGCTATGTGGTCGGCGGGAATC
The DNA here is from genome assembly GCA_031457065.1 of Agrilutibacter niabensis. Taxonomy (GTDB): domain Bacteria; phylum Pseudomonadota; class Gammaproteobacteria; order Xanthomonadales; family Xanthomonadaceae; genus Agrilutibacter; species Agrilutibacter niabensis_A. The sequence goes on along the minus strand of JAVDVW010000002.1, from coordinate 408,126 downwards.
GGCAGCCACGGCTTGCCGTCGCTGAAGCCCGCCTGCGCCGAATCGTTCCACGGCATCGGCGTGCGGCAGCCGTCGCGGCCCTTGAAGTTGGGCCAGAACGTCTTGCCGTAGGGATCCTGCAGCGCCTCGTACGGCACGTCGGCCTCGGGCAGGCCGAGTTCCTCGCCCTGGTACAGGCACACCGAGCCGCGCAGCGAGCACACCATCGCCACCAGTTGGGCGGCGAACGTCCCGCTGGCGTCGGCGCCGCCCCAGCGCGTTACCGCGCGCCGCACGTCGTGGTTGGAGATCGCCCAGCACGGCCAGCCTTCCGTCATCGTCGCTTCGAGCCGTTCGACCGTGCCGCGGATGTAGGCGACGCTGAAGTCGTCGGTCAGCAGCTCGAAGCTGTAGCCCATGTGCAGGCGCTGGTCGTTGCAGTACTCGGCCATTGTCGCCAGCGAGTCCTCCGAGGAGATCTCGCCGAGCGTGGTCGCGTCGGGATAGCGGTCCAGCAGCGCGCGCAGTTCGCCGAGGAACTGCAGGTTTTCCGGCTGCGTGTTGTTGTAGTGGTGGTACTGGAACGCGTACGGGTTGTCGGGGCTGAAGCCGCGCCCGGTGCGCAGTTCCGCCGGCTTGGGCGGGTTGTCGCGCAGCTGCGCGTCATGGAAGCAGAAGTTGATCGCGTCCAGGCGCAGTCCATCGACGCCCTTGTCGAGCCAGAAGCGCACGTTGTCGAGCGTGGTGGCACGCACGTACGGGTTATGGAAGTTCAGGTCGGGCTGCGAGGACAGGAAGTTGTGCAGGTAGTACTGGCCGCGCCGCGGTTCCCACGTCCACGCCATCCCACCGAACAGCGACAGCCAGTTGTTGGGCGGCGTGCCGTCGGGCTTCGCGTCCGCCCACACGTACCAGTCGGCACGCGCGTTGTCGCGGCTTTCGCGGCTCTGCCTGAACCACTCATGTTCCATCGAGGTATGGCTGAGCACCTGGTCGATCATCACGCGCAGGCCCAGCGCGTGCGCCTTCGCCAGCAGGCGTTCGAAGTCGGCCAGGGTGCCGAACAGCGGGTCGACATCGCGGTAGTCGGCGATGTCGTAGCCGAAGTCGGCCATCGGCGACTTGAAGAACGGCGAGATCCAGATCGCGTCCACGCCGAGGCTGGCGACATGGTCGAGCCTGTCGACGATCCCGGGCAGGTCGCCGACGCCGTCACCGTTGGTGTCCAGGAAGCTGCGCGGGTAGATCTGGTAGATCACCGCGCCACGCCACCAGCGGTTCGTCGCCATCGGCCCTCGGCCCTAATTCCGTCAGAGCCGCGACTATTCCACGCCGAGGTACCCGGCGTGTGGGCGCATGGTCACGGCGACGCTTGAATACGATTACATTTCATTGTGCAGTGCGGGCACTGACTACGATGCGTGCCTTCCAAAGTTCAAGGAAACCAGATGAAGCAAAGCGCCGCGCAGCAGGGTGGGGGCATCGCCCACGGGAAGCCGCAGTTGTCATTCTGGCAGATCTGGAACATGTGTTTCGGCTTCCTCGGCATCCAGTTCGGGTTTGCACTGCAGAACGCGAACGTCAGCCGCATCTTCCAGACGCTCGGCGCCGACATGGACACCCTGCCGGGCCTGTGGATCGCCGCGCCACTGACCGGACTGATCGTGCAGCCGATCGTGGGCTATCTGTCCGACCGGACGTGGACGGGACTGGGACGCCGGCGACCGTATTTCATGGTCGGCGCGGTACTCGCGTCGATCGCGCTGCTGCTGTTCCCGAACGTGTCGGCGTTGTGGATGGCGGCGGGCCTGCTGTGGATGCTGGACGCGTCGATCAACATCTCGATGGAACCGTTCCGTGCCTTCGTCGGCGACCAGTTGCCGGTACGGCAGCGCGCCAGCGGTTATGCGATGCAGAGCTTCTTCATCGGCGTGGGCGCGGTGGTGGCGAGCCTGCTGCCGTGGTTGCTGGCGAAGTACGGCGTGTCGAATACCGCAGGCCCGGGCGAAGTGCCCGACACCGTGCGTTATGCCTTCTATGCCGGCGGCGCCGTGCTGCTGCTCGCGATCGCCTGGACGGTGCTGCGCACCCGCGAATATCCGCCCGAGAAACTGCACGCGTGGGACGAGGCGCCACCGCTGGCGCGCCGGCCGCGCGATGCCGCACGCGTGCGCCGCAATGCCCTGGCCTGGCTCCTGGCCGGCAGCATCGGCGTCATCGCCGTGGCGCTGGGCGGCTGGGACCGGCAGCTGTACATCTTCGCCGGCCTGCTCACGGCCTACGGAGTCGCCTTGCTGCTGCGTTCGCTGCGGCAGGGCGAAGGCGCCTTCAGCCACATCATGGACGACCTCTATGACATGCCGCCGACGATGCGGCAGCTCGCCGTGGTCCAGTTCTTCTCCTGGTTCGCGCTGTTCGCGATGTGGATCTACACCACAGGCGCGGTGACAAGCGTCCATTACGGCAGCGCCGACACGACCACGGCCGCGTACAACGAAGGCGCGAACTGGGTCGGCGTGCTGTTTGCCGCCTACAACGGTTTCGCCGCGCTGGCGGCGGTACTGATTCCGTGGATGGTGAAGCGCTGGGGCCTGCGCATCAGCCACCTGATCAACGCCACGCTCGGCGGCCTGGGCCTGCTGTCGTTCGCGGTCATCCGCGATCCGCAGTGGCTGCTGCTGTCGATGGTCGGCGTCGGTTTTGCCTGGGCCTCGATCCTGTCGTTGCCGTATGCGTTGCTGTCCGACAGCGTGCCGGCGCAGAAGATGGGCGTGTACATGGGCATCTTCAATTTCTTCATCGTCATCCCGCAGCTGGTCGCGGCAAGCCTGCTCGGCGTGCTGCTGAAGGTGTTCTTCGGCAGCCAGCCGATCTACGCGCTGGTGATCGGCGGCATCAGCCTGCTGGTGGCCGGGTTGTGCGTGCTGCGCGTGCGCGAGCCCGCGCCCCATGCGGCCGTCGCGGCGGCCAATCCGTGAGGAATCCGCACATGGAACGTCGCCTGCTCACGGTGGCCTGCGCCCTGCTGCTGGCCGGATGCGCGCGTGAAGCCGCTGCGCCGTCGCCCGCCATGGATGCGCGCAAGCCGCGAGCGGACCAGACGGCGAGCGCGAACGACTACATCGGCACCGCCGAACCACTGGCGGCCAACGCGGTGTACTTCGTCCTCACCGACCGCTTCGTCAACGGCGATCCGGGCAACGACCAGCGCGAGCAGGCGGCAGGGCCGAACCACACGTTCGACCGTCCGGTGCCCGGCGCACCGGTGGGACACAGCGACAACATCGGCTACCTCGGCGGCGACTTCAAAGGCCTGCTCGACAACGCCGACTACATCCGCGGCATGGGTTTCGGAGCGGTGTGGGTAACGCCGATCGTGGACCAACCTGACGAGGCCTTTACCGGCGGCGACCCGGTGACATGGGGCAGCATGTTCACCGACCGCGGCAAGACCGGCTTCCATGGCTACTGGGGCGTGAATTTCTACAAGCTCGACGAACACCTGCCCAGCGCCAACCTCGATTTCGCCGGCCTCACCAAGGGTCTGAAGCAGCACGGCCTGAAGACGGTGCTCGATATCGTCTGCAACCACGGCTCGCCGTCCTACACGATGCCCACGGACCAGCCGAAGTTCGGCGAGATTTACGACAAGGACGGCAAGCTGCTCGCCGACCACCAGAACCTCGCGCCGGACAAGCTCGATCCCGCGCACAACCCGCTGCATGCGTTCTACAACACACATCCCGGGCTGGCGCAGCTGTCGGACATCAACGAGAACAACCCGCAGGTACTGGAATACTTCGTCGGCGCGTACTCGCAATGGATCGACCAGGGCGCGGACGCGTTCCGCATCGACACGATCCCGTGGATGCCGCATGCGTACTGGCATGCCTTCACCACGCGGATCCGCGCGAAGCATCCGGGCTTCTTCATGTTCGGCGAGGCCTTCGACTACGACGCCGCGACCATCGCCGCGCACACGCTGCCGCGCAATGCCGGCGTGAGCGTGCTCGACTTCCCGCTGAAGGAACGCGTGGCGGAAGTGTTCGGACGCAAGGGTGGTGGGTTCGAACGCATCGCCGAGCGCTTGTACCTGGAGGACGGCCCGTACCAGAACCCGTACGAGCTGATGACCTTCTACGACAACCACGACATGGCGCGGCTCGACGCCAGCGACGACGGCTTCATCGACGCCAACAATTTCCTGTTCACCACGCGCGGCATCCCGGTCATCTACTACGGTTCGGAAACCGGCTTCGAGCGGGGCACCGCCGAGCACATGGGCAATCGCAACTACTTCGGCCAGGAACGCATCGACGCCGCACCGCGCAGCGCGATCTACAAGTCGCTCAGGCGCATCGGCTCCCTGCGCGCGGCCACGCCGGCGTTGCAGCGCGGATTGCAAGTCAACGTGCTGATGCAGGGCGAACGCGCCGCGTTCTATCGCGTGCTGCAGCAGGGCGACACGCACCAGATCGCACTGGTGCTGCTCAACAAGGGCGCGGCGCCGGCGGCATTCGCGGTCAAGGAGCTGCTGCAGGCGGGGCGCTGGCACGCGGCGCTAGGCGGGGGAGACGTCGATGTCGCCGAGGGTGGCGCGCTGCAGGCGACCGTGCCGGCGCACGGCGTCGAGGTCTATGTCCTCGATGCGGCGGTGACCCTGCCGGCATTGCGTGCGGCACTGGCGCGCGCACGCGACGGCGCACACCCGCGCGGTTGAGGCATGGCTGCTCCCTTCGCGTCGCGGAGGGGGCCGGCCGTCAACCGACGGTGCTCGACCTTCGGACCACCAGCGATGGCGGCAGCATCACGCTGTCGACGGGTTCGGCACGCACCCGCTTGAGCAGCGTCTCCACCAGCAGTTCGCCGGCGCGCGAGGTGTCCTGGATCACCGAAGTCAGCGGCGGGCTGGCGACGCGGGCCATCGGGATGTCGTCGAAGCCGACCACCGCGACGTCCCACGGCACGTGGCGGCCGTGCTCGACCAGGGCGCGCATCGCGCCGATCGCAATGAGGTCGCTGGCGGCGAACAGCGCATCGAACGGGCGTCCGCGTTCCATCAGCGCCAGCGCCGCGGCATAGCCGGCTTCCTCCGAACTCTCGGCGTCGACCTGCAGGTCGGCATGCATCGATGCGCCGCCCTTCTGCAGCGCCGCGTCGCAACCGCGGTAGCGGTCGAAGAATTCGGGATAGTGGTTGGAGGCGTGGCCGAGGAAGGCGACGCGCTTGCGTCCCAGGCCCAGCAGGTGTTCGCCCACGAGCTGGCCGCCCTGGAAGTTGTCGCAACCGATCGAGATGCCCGGCTGGTCGGGCAGCACCGCGCCCCAGCGCACGAAGTGCGTGCCGTGTTCGACCAGCTGCTCGAGCTTGCTGCGATAGGCCATGTAGTCGCCGTAGCCGAGCAGGATCAGGCCGTCGGCCTTCATGCTGTCTTCGTAATCGGCGTGCCAGTCGTCGGAGAGCTGCTGGAACGAGACCAGCAGGTCATGGCGGTGGCGCGCGCAGGCGCGAGTGATCGAACCGAGCATCGACAGGAAGAACGGGTTGATGTGCGACTCGTCCGGGGTCGGGTCCTCGAACAGCAACAGGGCCAGCGTGCCCGAACGCTGCGTGCGCAGGCTCGAGGCGCGATGGTCGACCTTGTAGTTGAGTTCGCGCACCGCTTCGAGCACCCGCGCGCGCGTTTCCGGATTCACCAGCGGACTGCCGCGGAGGACGCGCGATACGGTCGCCTGCGAAACGCCGGCACGATGGGCGATGTCGACGGAGGTGGACCGGGATTTCTTGCTGCGCATGCGGACCGGGAAGCGTGGAAACGCTCCGAGTGTAGTCGGAAAGCGGCGGATCGCCGCAAGCCGCGGCGGGGGGGGTATGGCAAAAACGACGACGCCGGCGCGAAGCCGGCGTCGTGGTTGGCGGAACCGCGTGGAGCGGGACCGCGTGTGGCGGCTCAGCGCTTCATCGAGCTGAAGAACTCGTCGTTCGACTTGGTGGTCTTCATCTTGTCGAGCAGGAATTCCATCGCGCCGATCTCGTCCATGCCGTGCAGCAGCTTGCGCAGGATCCAGATCTTCTGCAGCAGTTCCGGCTCGATCAGCAGGTCTTCGCGGCGGGTGCCCGAGCGGTTGATGTCGATGGCCGGGTAGACGCGCTTCTCGGCGATACGGCGGTTGAGGTGGACTTCGGAGTTGCCGGTGCCCTTGAACTCTTCGTAGATCACCTCGTCCATCTTCGAGCCGGTGTCGATCAGCGCGGTGGCGATGATGGTCAGCGAGCCGCCTTCCTCGACGTTGCGCGCTGCGCCGAAGAAGCGCTTCGGACGGTGCAGGGCGTTGGCGTCGACGCCGCCGGACAGGACCTTGCCCGAGGAGGGCACGACGTTGTTGTAGGCGCGAGCGAGGCGGGTGATCGAGTCGAGCAGGATCACGACGTCCTTCTTGTGCTCGACCAGGCGCTTGGCGCGCTCGATCACCATTTCGGCGACCTGCACGTGGCGGGCGGCGGGCTCGTCGAACGTCGAGGAGACCACTTCGCCGCGCACGGTGCGCTGCATTTCGGTCACTTCTTCCGGACGCTCGTCCACCAGCAGCACGATCAGGTGCACGTCCGGGTGGTTGTGCGTGATGGCCGTGGCCACCTGCTGCATCATCATCGTCTTGCCGGCCTTGGGCGGCGAGACGATCAGGGCGCGCTGGCCTTTGCCCTGCGGTGCCATCAGGTCGAGGATGCGGCCGGTGATGTCCTCGGTCGAACCGTCGGCGCGCTCGAGCTTGAACTTGCGGCGCGGGAACAGCGGGGTGAGGTTCTCGAAGAGGACCTTGTTCTTCGACGCTTCCAGCGGCTCGCCGTTGATCGTGTCGACCACGGCCAGGGCGAAATAGCGCTCGCCGTCCTTCGGCCAGCGGATGCGGCCGGACAGGTGGTCGCCGGTGCGCAGGTTGAAGCGGCGGATCTGGCTGGGCGAGATGTAGGTGTCGTCCGGGCCGGCGAGATAGCTGGCCTCGTGCGAACGCAGGAAGCCGAAGCCGTCGGGCAGGATTTCCAGCACGCCGTCGGCGGCGACGCCTTCAGCGTGACGGGTCAGGACCTTGAGGACGGCGAAGATGACGTCCTGCTTGCGGGCGCGGGCCACGCCTTCCTGGATCTGCAGCTGTTCGGCGATGTCCAGCAGGCGGTTCGCGGGCATGCGCTTGAGGTCGCCCAGCGAGTAGACCGGGAAGCCCTCGGGCACCTGCGGGTGCGGGCGCGGGACGAAAGTCTCGTTGCCGCCGCCGTCGTCCTGCATGCCGCCGTCGCGGTAGCGGTCGCGCTGGCGGTCGCGGCGGTTGCGGAAGCGGTCGCGACGATTACCACCACCGCCCTTGTCGAAGTCGCGGCCTTGCTGGCCATGCTCGCCACCGCCGCCCTGGGCTGGCGCGGAATCGTTGGCAGCGGCCGCCGGGGCGCCTTCGCCTGCGGACGGGGCCGGCGGCGCGGATTCGCGCGGTGCGGGCGGCGGGGTGGGCGGGGCGGACTGTTCGGCGGCGGCCGGCGCATCGGCCTTCACGACGCGTGCCTTGCGCACGCGCTTCTCGGCGGTTTCGCCGGAATCGGGGGTGTTATCGGACAAGCAGGGAATCCTCGCTAAGCGGCGAGCGCTCGCGGGCTGCGAGCGGGACGTCAGGGACGTGGGTCATTGAGAAGAGGGGCGCGGCGCCGAGTACATATCGGCATGCCTGCAGGGCGAAACTAGCACCGTGGCCGCGCGGCGGCAAGCGCGCCGCGACCCAAGTTCAGTCCCGATAATGATGAACGAGCCGCAGCGAGGGGCAAAAGCCGGCCATGGGCTGTTCCAGCGGGTCCGCGGCAAGGCTGCCACGGACCGGTTCAGCTGCGCAGGCCCTTACAGCGCCTTGTCGAGCATCTGGCTCAGCTGGGCCTTGCCCACCGCGCCGATCTGCTGGGAGTGGATCTGGCCGTTCTTGAACAGCAGCAGCATGGGGATCGAGCGCACGTGGTACTTCATCGCGCTGGCGCGGTTGTGGTCGACGTTGACCTTCACGATCCTGGCCTTGCCGGCGTAGGTGTCGGCCAGCTCGTCGAGGGCCGGGGCGATCATCTTGCAGGGGCCGCACCATTCAGCCCAGAAATCGACGAGCACCGGCTCCGACGAGCCCAGCACGACGGCATCGAAATCGGCATCGCCGACATGCATCACTTTGTCGCTCACGCGCATCTCCTGGAGCTTGGGGCCCCAGCAGGAGCGCGGGGCGGGTAAGTAAGGGGGCCACGGACCGGATGACCGGACCGGTGGGACCGCAGGCTGGGTTAAACTGGGGCGTTTCGCGCCGGCTTCAAGTCCTGGCGCCTACGTCAAACCGAGCCGGCGAGCCCGGCCCCGGCAGTCTGCGATGGCAGGCCGCCCCCATGCAAGCGCTGCCCAATGCAGCGCGGCCTTCGCGATGAAACACAGAAATCCATGAGCGACAAACCGCTAACCGATATCACGTTCGACTCGTTCGAACTGCACCCGTCCCTGCTGGCCGGCCTGGAAGCCGCTGGCTTCACCCGCTGCACCCCGATCCAGGCGCTGACCCTGCCGCTGGCCCTGAATGGCCGCGACGTCGCCGGCCAGGCCCAGACCGGAACCGGCAAGACCCTCGCCTTCCTGGTGGCGGTGATGAACCGCCTGCTGACCCGTCCCGCCCTGGCCGAGCGCAAGCCGGAAGACCCGCGAGCGCTGATCCTGGCCCCGACCCGGGAACTGGCGATCCAGATCCACAAGGACGCGGTCAAGTTCGGCAGCGACCTGGGCCTCAAGTTCGCCCTGGTCTACGGCGGCGTCGACTACGACAAGCAGCGCGAGATCCTGCAGAAGGGCGCCGACATCATCATCGCCACGCCCGGGCGCCTGATCGACTACGTCAAGCAGCATCGCGTCGTCTCCCTGCACGCGTGCGAGATGTGCGTGCTCGACGAGGCCGACCGCATGTTCGACCTCGGCTTCATCAAGGACATCCGCTTCCTGCTGCGGCGCATGCCCGAGCGCACCACGCGCCAGACCCTGCTGTTCTCGGCGACGCTGTCGCACCGCGTGCTGGAACTCGCCTACGAGCACATGAACGAGCCGGAAAAGCTCGTGGTCGAAACCGAATTCATCACCGCGGCCAAGGTTCGCCAGAAGATCTACTTCCCGGCCGACGAGGAAAAGCTGCCGCTGATGATCGGCCTGCTCTCACGCTCCGAGGGCGCGCGCACGATGGTGTTCGTCAACACCAAGGCGTTCGTCGAGCGCGTGGCGCGCGCGCTGGAAAGGGCCGGCTACCGCGTCGGCGTGCTCAGCGGCGACGTGCCGCAGAAGAAGCGCGAGTCGCTGCTGAAAAGATTCCAGGCCGGACAGCTGGAGATCCTGGTGGCCACCGACGTGGCCGCGCGCGGCCTGCACATCGATGGCGTCTCCCACGTCTACAACTACGACCTGCCGTTCGATGCCGAGGACTACGTGCACCGCATCGGCCGCACGGCGCGACTGGGTGCGGAAGGCGACGCGATCAGCTTCGCCTGCGAGCGCTATGCGATGTCGCTGCCGGACATCGAGGCCTACATCGAGCAGAAGTTGCCGGTCGCGGCAGTCGAGGCCGACCTGCTGATCGCCGTGCCGCGCGCGCCGCGCGAGATCCCGGCCGGTGGCGAGGGCGACGAGGCCGGCGAAAGCATCGGCGCGATCTTCAAGGAAGCACGCGAACAGCGCGCCGCCGATGAAGAACGTCGTGGCGGTGGCCGCAGCCGCGGTGGCAAGGACGGTGCCCGCAGCGGTGGTCGCCGCGAAGGCGGTTCCCGCGATGGTGCCCCGCGTGCGCGCCGCGAGCGCGCGCCGGGCGAAGCCCATGCGCCGCGCCCGCCGCGTGCCGAAGCGCCCGCCGCGCCCGCCGCGCCGCAGGCCGCACCGGTTGCGGCCAATGTCGCCGCGAACGAGGCCGCGCACGCGCCGCGCAAGCGCCGTCGCCGTCGCGGCGGACGCAAGATCGAAGGCGCCGAGGGTGCCGTGCAGGTGGCGAAGTCACCGGCGAACGTCCCGGCCGCCAAGCCGGCCGCCGCCACGGGGGCGAAGCCGGGCCTGATTGCCCGCATCGGCCACGGCCTGAAGAAGCTGGTCACGCGCGCGCCCAGTTCGCAGCATTGAGGGGCCGCGGGTCGCACGCGATCCGCGCCACCTCTCCGACACGCATCCCGGCCACGCCGGGATGCGGCCGCCACGATCGCCAATCGCCTATCCCCGCCAACGACTAGCCATCGCAGCGTCCGGCCCCGATACTTGCCGCTGAACTGGCTGCACTTCCGGACCGAATGGCCGTCCTGCGCTTCGACAACGTCAGCAAACGCTACGACAGCGGTCACCACGCGTTGACCGACGTGAGTTTCGAAGTCGCCATAGGCGAGATGCTCTTCATCACCGGCCATTCCGGCGCCGGCAAGAGCACGCTGCTCAAGCTCATCCACCTCAGTGAACGCGCCAGCCGCGGCGCGGTGCTCTTCGGCGAGCGCAACCTGGCCAAAGTGCGCGGCGGCCGTATTGCCCTGCACCGGCGCGATGTCGGCGTGGTCTACCAGGACCACCGCCTGCTCACCGACCGCAGCGTTGCCGACAACGTCGGCCTGCCGCTGGTGCTGCGTGGCATGCGGCGCGGCGACATCGCCAAGCGCGTGCGCAGCGTGCTCGAAAAGGTCGGTCTCGGCGCGCGGGCGAATGCCTTGCCGGGCCAGCTCTCCGCCGGCGAGCAGCAGCGCGTGGGCATCGCCCGCGCGATCATCGGCGAGCCGAAGTTGCTGGTGGCCGACGAACCCACCGGCAACCTCGACCCGACCCTGTCCGCGGAGATCCTCGACCTGTTCGCCTCGCTGCCCGAGCGCGGCACCAGCGTGCTCATCGCCAGCCACGACCTCAACCTGCTCAAGCGCATGAAGAAGCGCGTGCTGGTGCTCAACCAGGGCCGCCTCGTCGACGATATCTCGCCGCAGGACCTGGCCGAATGAACATCGAAGTCGACGCCATGAAGGCGCAGTCGCGCATCGGCATGTGGTTTGACCACCACGTCTACAGCCTGGTTGCCAGCCTCGGTCGCATGTTGCGCAAGCCATGGGCGACTGCACTCACCATCGGCGTGATGGCGGTGGCGCTGGCCCTGCCGTTGGGGTTGTGGGCCACGCTGCGGAACGTCGAACGTTTTGCCGGCGACGTGCAGCAGTCGCGCCAGGTCAGCCTGTTCCTCAAGACGGATGTCACCGTGGACCGCGCCAGGGCGCTGGCCGGAGAATTGAAGGCGCGCGGCGACGTCGCGCAGGTCGAACTGCGTACGCCGGAGCAGGGTCTCGAAGAGTTGCGCCAGCGCGGCCTCGGCGATGCACTCGCCGCGCTCGAAGGCAATCCGTTGCCAAGCCTGCTGATCGTGACGCCCAGGGTTAGTGACAGCCGCGACGGTGCGGGCGATGAAGGCGCGCTCGCGGAATCGCTGCAGGCACTGCCCGAAGCCGACGTCGTTCGGCACGACGCTGGCTGGCGCCATCGCCTCGACCAGTGGCTGCGTTTCGGCGCGCGCCTGGCGTGGGTGCTCGCCGGCCTGCTGGGCCTGGGCGCGCTGCTGGTCGTGGGCAACACGGTGCGGCTCGACATCCAGTCGCGTCGCGACGAGATCGGCGTGCTGCAACTGCTGGGCGCGAGCGATGGATTCATCCGCCGGCCCTTCCTGTACCTGGGCGCGTGCTACGGGCTGCTGGCGGGCGCATTCGCGCTCGCCCTGCTCACCGCTACCGATGTCGCCCTGCGCGCGCCGCTCGCCGAACTCGCGCGCAGCTACGGCAGCGGCTTCTCCCTGCGCGGGTTCGACCCGTCGGAGGCGGGCGCGATCGTGTTCGTGGCCGGTCTCCTGGGCTGGCTCGGCGCCGGTTTCGTGACCGGTCATTACCTGCGCCAGACCCGTCCGACGGACATTTGAGTAGTCTCAAAGAGTCCCTCCGGGACATCTTTCAGACACGCCGGGCTCGAGCCAAGCTCGACCCCGGCTTACGCGGATCAAGCACTTGCGTGCTTGCCCGCGTGCGGCACATCCCTGTGCCGCAGGAATCGCCGAACTTCGTGCAGCGATTCCTTGATCGAAAAGCCGACCGGCGTCGCAACATCGTCGCGTAATCGCTGCAGGCAGCGCGTACACTCGCGACTCGCCCACTCCGCCGTCCTCGCAATCTCATGTCTTCGCAGGATCTGCGCCACCTCGAGAAGGCCGCGCCACGCGTGATGGTGGTGGACGGCAGCAAGTTGGTGCGCAAGATGATCGGCGATGTGCTGGTGCGCGAAGTCGCCGACGCCGAACTCGTCGCATGCGGCAGCATCGGGGAAGCGCGCGACGCGCTGGCACGGGGTGCGGTCAATCTGGTCACCACTTCGCTGGTACTGCCCGATGGCGATGGCATCGCACTCGCGCGCACGGTGCGTGAAGCGTCGGGCCAGGCGTACGTGCCGATCATCGTCGTCTCCGGCAATGCCCAGGACGCGCTGGAAGCGCGACGTTTCACCGAGGACGTCACCGACTACTTCGACAAGGGCCTGGGCTACAGCGCGCTCGCGGCCTTCATCCGCGGCTACGTGCAGCCCGAATCGATCCCGGGCGCACGGGTGCTGTACGTGGAAGACAGCAAGGTGGTCGCACTCGCGACCAAGCGCATGCTGGAACGCAACGGCCTGGTCGTCGTGCACTTCGTCGGCGTCGAAGAGGCGCTGGAGTACCTCGAGCAGCATCGCGGCAACGACGATCCGGGCGCCGACCTGGTCCTCACCGATGTCTACCTCAAGGGCGAACTCGAAGGCAGTGACCTGCTCGACCGGATCCGCAACGACTTCGGCTACGGCAAACGGCGCCTGCCGGTACTGGTGATGACCGGCGACGCCAATCCGGACAACCAGAGCGAGCTGCTGCGCATGGGTGCGAACGATCTCGTGCTCAAGCCGATCGAGGAGCGCCTGCTGGTGACCAAGACGCTGTTCCAGCTGCGAGTGGCGAAGATGCCGGAGCAGCGCACGCTCGACGCGTAATCGGCGCGCGGCGCAGCGGTATCCTGTGCGCATGAACGATATCGGCGAACGCATCCGGCTCGACCCTTCCTGGAAATCGCGCATGGGCGACTACCTGCAGCGCGACGACATGCAGGCGTTGTCGACCTTCCTGCGCGAACGCAGGGCGAGCGGCGCGCGCATCTTCCCGCCAGGACCGCAGATCTTCGCCGCGCTGGACGCAACGCCTTTCGACGCGGTCAAGGTGGTGATCCTCGGCCAGGATCCGTACCACGGCTTCGGCCAGGCGCATGGCCTGTGCTTTTCGGTGCAACCCGGCGTCGCGGTGCCGCCGTCGCTGGACAACATCTACAAGGAAATCCAGCGCGACCTGGGCATCGCGCGGCCCGGCCACGGGTGCCTCGCGCACTGGGCGGAGCAGGGCGTGCTCCTGCTCAACGCCGTACTCACCGTCGAGGAGGGGCGCGCCGGCGCGCACCAGGGCAAGGGTTGGGAAGGCTTCACCGACCGCATCGTGGAAACGCTCAACCGCGAACGCGAGCACCTGGTGTTCATGCTCTGGGGCAGCTATGCGCAGGCCAAGGGCAAGGTCATCGATCCGCGCCGGCACCTGGTGTTGAAGGCGCCGCATCCTTCGCCGCTGTCGGCGCATCGCGGGTTCATCGGCTGCGGACATTTCTCCACCGCCAACCGCTACCTCGCGCAGCACGGCATGGCGCCGATCGACTGGTCGCTGCCGCCGCCCGCGCGGATCGCGTAGCTGCGGAGGATGCGTCAACGGAAATGCCGGGCGAGGCCCGGCATTTTCGGGTGCGTCGTCGCGCTGCTTCAGTCGAACTGCAGGCGCGCGTCGCCGGAGAACGACTTCAGCGATATCTCGCCGTCGCCGCTGCCGTAGCGGTGCTCGAAGTTCGAACCAGGGCCATGCTTGGGCCGGCTGATCTCCACGTCGGGTGCAGAGAGTTCGCCGCTGAAGCTGTCCCCGCGCACCTGCGCGGAAAGGTTCGCGGGCACGCGTAGGGTGAGGTTGCCGCTCACGCTTTCCAGGCCGATGCGTCCGCCGGCGGTCAATGCAGTGTCGATACGCATGTCGCCGGACACCGTATTACCGCTGAACTTGCGCACGCTGCTCTGGTGGCCGGAGACGTCGATGTCGCCCGACACGGTTTCCACGTGCACTTCGTCGCTGAGGCGGCCGCGCAGGTCGATGTCACCGCTCACGCTTTCGGTGCTGACCTTCGGGCTGTTGAGGATCAGCTTGAGGTCGCCGCTGACGCTGTCGATCGTCGCTTCGCGCGGGGCACCGACGACGCTGACGTCGCCGCTGACGCTGTCGATGGCGAGTTCGTTCGAGGCCATGCCGTTGACGTCGACGTCGGCCGATACGGCGTCGATGTCGAGGTCGGCCTGCAACGGCACCATCAGCCGCAGTTCCGAGGGTTCGCTCTTGTCGCTGCCGGAGAAGAAGCCAAGGCCGCCGGTCTTGGGGTACTTCACCTTTATCGACAAGTGCTGGGCGTCGCCGAGGATCTCCAGCTTTTCCACGCCCTGGCCGAGGCTGCCTTCGATCTTCACCTCGCGGCGGTCCCAGGCCCGCACTTCGATGCTGCCCTTGACGTTCTCGATGCTGAGGTGGCCGCGGGCATCGAAGGCGCGGGTTTCGTTGATGGGCGTCGCGGCGAGTGCGTCGTGGAACAGCGTGGGGACAGCGAACAGGCCGACGGTCATCAGGGCGAGGGCGCGGGACATGGGACTTCTCCGGAACAGCAGGTAGGCGAAAGGATCAGGTGTAGGCGACGCGCTGGGCGAGCGCGAGGCGATGGGCGTAGGTGCGGCGCAACTGTTCGAGCAGGCGGACCGAATCGGGGTCGCGGGCGAGCGCGGCGCGGATCAGGGCGACATCGCGGTCCAGCGCCTCGGCCGTAGGCTGCAGGCTCGGCGGCATAGGTACCTGCACCTCCTGCAATGCGGCCTGGTACTGGCGCGAAAGGCCATCGGCTTCACGTTGCACCAGGGTCGGCGACTGCGCCTGCGATGGCGCGGTGACGCCGGCGGTGCGGGCGAACCAGCCCACGCTGCCCACGGCCAGGACCACGCTGGCGGCGAGTGCAAGGCCCAACCAGCGTGGCGACCGGCGCATCGGCGCCTGCTGCGTGGCCAGGCGCGACGCGATACCAGGCCACAGGTCGTGCGACGGCATGGCGTCCTGGCGCAGGGCGCGCAGTTGCCAGCGCAGGGCGTCGGGGAAGTCGTTGCTGTCGTGGGAGTTGCCGTGATCGGTATTCATGCGTGTGCCTCCAGCCGCGTCCGCAACAGGTGGCGGGCGCGGTGCAATTGCGCTTTCGAGCTGCCGACGGCCATGCCGAGTTCGGCGGCGATTTCCTCGTGTTGCCAGCCTTCCACGTCGTACAGCACGAGTACCGCGCGGGCGCGTGGCGGCAGGCTGGCGACGGCGCGCTCCAGGTCCATCGACAGCGCGGTGCCGTAGCCGGCGGAATCGGGGACGCCCAGTCCGTCGAAGGCGTCCTCGCTGCCGTCGTCCTGCGGACGGCTCTTACGGCTGCGCAGGTCCATCAGCGCCGTGTTGACCGCGAGCCGGTGCAGCCAGGTCCCGAAGGCCGATTCGAAACGGAAGGCCGGCAGCGCCTGCCAGGCGCGGACGAACGCGTCCTGGGTCAGGTCTTCTGCGCGGGAGCCATGACCGCCGACCAGCCGGGCGATCACGCCGTGGATGCGGCCGGCGTGGCGCCGGTAGAGCGCCTCGAAGGCCGCCACTTCGCCCCGGGCGGCCGCGCCGACCAGGGCGCGGTCGTCGTCGGTCCCGGTGTCGGGATGGTCGGTTTCGATGGGCATCACGGCGGCGAGCATAGCCATACAGATGCACGGGCGTCCCCAGGCGTTTAAGCGGGTCGCCGCGGCGCGCGTCCATATTCAGGCCGCATCAGGCCGCATGCGCCCGGGCATCGCGTTTGCTTGGATACCCGGGTGACAGAAAGGCACGCGAATGAGCAATGGGGCCTCACGGCTTCATTACATGGATGCGCTGCGCAGCGTTTTGATGCTGCTGGGGGTGGTGCTGCATTCGGCGCGGCCGTACGACTCGGACGCCTGGCAGGTCAAGGACCAGGCCCGCCTGCCAGCGCTGGATTGGCTGGTGTCGGGCATCCACCTGTTCCGGATGCCGGCGTTCTTCGTCGTCGCCGGCTATTTCGCGATGTACCTGCTGATCCGGTGGCCGGTGCGGGACTTCCTGCGCGACCGCATGCGCCGGGTGCTGGTCCCACTGCTGGCGACGCTGCTGACCTTCAACCTGCTCCAGGTGCGGCTGGTGATCGGCGCCGGGGGCGATGCCGGTTTCCTGCAGGGTGCGCTGCTGCCTGCGTGGGTGGATGGGCAATGGGTTTCCCACCTGTGGTTCCTGTTCTCCCTGGCTGTCTATTTCGCCCTTGCCGCCATGTTCGCGCCGTACCTGCGCCGCCTGGCTGACCCCGATGGTGCCGTCGCCTCCTGGTTGCGGGGACGCTGGGCCTTGCCCTTCGTGCTGCTCGCCCTGGTCGCTACGCCGCTGGCGGTGGTGGCGGTGGGCCGGCTTGCCGGTCCCGGTTGGGATGAGCCCCTGCTGGGGAGCGCCAGCCCGGCGGAGCTGCTGCTCTATCTTCCCGGCTTCCTGGTGGGGATGTTGCTGTGCGCCAGTCCGGAGCTGCTCGACCGGTTCGCCCGCCGCGATCGGCTGGTGATTGCCCTTGCCGTGAGCGGAGGGGTGGTGATGCTGTTGACCGAGGGGCGTTCGGATTACGCCTTCCGCACCGCAAACTTCCTGGGCGAAGGACTGGTGCGGTGGATGGTGGTGCGGGTTGTGTTCTCGCTGTTCCGCGAATGGGCGAACCGGCCGTCACGTACCTTCGCCTACCTGTCTTCCGCCAGCTACTCGATCTATCTGTTCCACCACGTGACGGTGATCGCCACGGCGACGGCGCTGCTGTCGCTGCCGCTGGCGGCCGGGATGAAGTTCCTGATCGTCCTGGCCACCGCTTCGGTGGTGTCGCTGGCGCTCCACCACTTCCTGGTCCGCCGCTACGCCGTGCTGGGCTATCTGTTCAATGGCCGCAAGCCGGTCCAGCACGATGTCCGGCCGACGGCCGCGGCCCCGGAATGGGTGCCGCCGGTCTCCCCGGCGCCGGGAGCGCCGGAAAGCGGGAGCGCGGGCCGTTCCGGCGGTGGGTGAGATCTTCTGGAGCCACCACGCGGGCCGGAAATCGGCCGCCACCGGGGCCGGGGACGGCCCAAACCGCGTTCCATGAATGCAACGCACCGGAACTTTCGCGGGGTTTAGCAGTCCCATACCCCGACTGCTAAGATGCCTGCCATGACCCAGAACACCGCCCTTATCGCCAATAACCTCCCGGTTCCGGCCTTCAATGGCCTGACCGCAATCGGTTCGCTGGATGCCTACATCGGCGCGGTGCACCAGATCCCGGTGCTCACCGCCGAAGACGAGCAGGCGCTTGCGCGCCGCTTCCGCGACGGAGAAGACCTCGACGCCGCGCGCGACCTGGTGCACTCGCACCTGCGCTTCGTGGTCCATGTCGCCCGTGGCTACAACGGCTACGGCCTGCAGATGGGCGACCTGATCCAGGAAGGTAACATCGGCCTGATGAAGGCGGTCAAGCGCTTCGACCCGGAGCAGGGCGTGCGCCTGGTTTCCTTCGCCGTGCACTGGATCCGCGCCGAGATGCACGAGTTCATCCTCAAGAACTGGCGCATCGTCAAGGTCGCCACGACCAAGGCGCAGCGCAAGCTGTTCTTCAACCTGCGCAAGTCCAAGACTCGCCTGGGCTGGATGAATGCCGAGGAAGTGCGCGCCGTGGCCGCCGACCTCAACGTGTCCGAACGCGAAGTGCTGGAGATGGAATCGCGCCTGTCCGGCCGCGACATCGGTTTCGACGCGCCCACCGACGAGGACGACGACCACGCCCCGCCGTCGCCGGCCGCCTACCTTCGCACCGATGCCGAGGATCCGTCGCAGGCCTACGAGCGCGCGGACAGCGAGGACAACCAGCTCGAGCTGCTGCGCGAGGGCCTGGCCGGCCTCGACGCCCGCTCACGCGACATCGTCAAGCGTCGCTGGCTCGATGCCGACAGCAAGATCACGCTGCAGGAACTGGCCGACGAATACGGCGTGTCCGCCGAACGCATCCGCCAGATCGAAGCCAACGCGCTGAAGAAGATGAAGGCGTTGTTCGCGGCGTAAGCAACGACGCATGCAACATGAAAAGACGAACGGCCCGGGCAACCGGGCCGTTTTCTATTGTCCGCATCATTCGCGGGGCGCGTTGCCGCCCAGGATGATCCGCGCGTGCCGCTGGTAGCTCCAGTACGCCCATGCCCAGTTGATCAGCACGATCACGCGGTTGCGGAAGCCGATCAGGAAGAAGATGTGGATGAAGAGCCAGAACCACCATGCCAGCAGACCGGAGAGCCTGAGCCGGCCGAAGTGCACGACCGCCGCCATGCGGCCGATGGTGGCGAGGTTGCCGAAGTCACGGTAACGGAAGGGCGGCGCGGCCTCGTTGCGCAGGCGCGCACGAATGACGCGCGCGACATGCGCGCCCATCTGCTTGGCCGCGGGCGCGATGCCGGGCACCGGCTTGCCGTCCTGCTGCACGCTGGCGAGGTCGCCGGCGACGAAGATCCCCGGATGATTCGGCACGCTGAGGTCGGCGTCGACCTGCACGCGGCCGGCACGGTCGCGCGGTGCGTCGAGCAGTGCGCCCAGCGGTGAGGCCGCCACGCCCGCCGCCCATAGCACGGTGCGTGCAGACACGCGTTGTCCGCTCAGGATGTAGCCGTCCGCGTCGATCGCCTCCACCGGCAAGCCGGTAACGACGTCGACTCCGAGACGATCGAGTTGCGCGCGCGCCTTCGCCGACAACGACTCGGGGAACGACGACAGCACGCGTGGCCCGGCTTCGAGCAGGCGCACCTTCGCTTCGGCGGGATCGATGTGGCGGAATTCATTGCGCAGGGTGTGGCGCGCGATCTCCGCCAGCGTGCCGGCCAGTTCCACGCCGGTGGGGCCGCCGCCGACCACGGCGAAGTTCAGCCAGGCGGTGCGTTCCTCGGCGGACTGCGCGGCTTCGGCGCGTTCGAACGCAAGCAGCAGGCGGCGGCGGATCGCGAGCGCATCGTCGAGCGTCTTCAGCCCGGGCGCATGCGCGGCCCAGTCCGCATGGCCAAAGTAGGCATGGGTGGCGCCGCTCGCCAGCACCAGGTAGTCGCAGGTGAGGATGTCGCCGTCGGCGAGCGTTACCGACTTCGCGCCGGCATCGATGCCGACGACTTCACCCAGGCGCACTTCCACGTTGCGTTGCCCGCGCAGGATATGGCGCAGCGGCGCGGCAATGTCCGGTGCCGACAACCCCGCGGTCGCGACCTGGTACAGCAGTGGCTGGAACAGGTGGTGGTTGCGGCGGTCGACCAGGGTGATGCGAACGGGGTCGCGCGCCAGCGCGCGCGTGGCCCACAGGCCGGCGAAGCCGCCGCCGACGATCACGACATGGGGAGTTGGCTGGCCGGGCGTTTTGTCCATGGGGGCATTGTTTCAAAACCACCGGCGTCTGCGCAGCACGGCGATGCCATGCCCGGGCGGCAGGACGCATGTCAGGTCACCTCGCGATCAATGCGCGAAGTGCGCTGCGTCTCCGGCATCCACAGGTAGACCAGCAACGACACGCCGATGCAGGCGGCGACGTACCAGTAGAAGCCGCTTTCGACGCCGGCGTTCTTGAACCACAGCGCCACGTATTCGGCGGTGCCGCCGAACACTGCGACGGTCAGCGCGTACGGCAGGCCGACACCGAGCGCGCGCACCTCGACCGGGAACAGCTCCGCCTTCACCACCGCGTTGATCGCGGTGTAGAAGCTGACGATGGCGAGCGCGGCCAGGATCAGCCAGAACGCCTGTGTCGTGGTCCGTACATGCTGGAGCGCGCTCAGGATCGGTACGGTCAGCGCCGTGCCCAGCACGCCGAATGCGATCAGCAGCGGACGCCGGCCGATGCGGTCGGACAGCGCGCCGACCACGGGCTGCATGAGCATGAACACGAACAGCGTCGCCGCGTTCAACGAAGAGCCGGAACGGGTGTCGAGCCCGGCGCTGTTGACCAGGAACTTCTGCATGTAGGTCGTGTACGTATAGAACGCGAGCGTACCGCCCATGGTCAGGCCGATCACGGTGGCGACGGCACGCGGATGCTGCATCAGCGTTCGCACGGAGCCTTGGGCTTGCTGGGTTGCGGCTTCGCCACGTTCGCTGCTGTCGAAGATCGCCGTTTCCTGCATGGCGCGCCGCAACCACAGTGCGGTGACCGCCGCCAGCGCGCCGATGGCGAAGGGGATGCGCCAGCCCCACGCGTGCAACTGCGCCTCGGTTAGGAACAGCTGTTGCAGTGCGATCAGCACTGCCAGGGCCAGCAGCTGGCCCATCACCAGCGTCACGTACTGGAAGCTGGACCAGAAGCCACGGTGCTCGCGCGTGGCCATCTCGCTCAGGTACGTCGCCGAGGTGCCGTATTCACCGCCGACGCTGAGCCCCTGCAGCAACCGCGCGACCACCAGCAGCACCGGGGCGGCGATGCCGATCGAGGCGTAGCCGGGGGTGAAGGTGATGAGCAGGGAGCCGGCGCACATCATCAGCACCGACAGCATCAGCGCACGGCGGCGGCCGTGGCGGTCGGCGTAACGCCCCAACAGCCAGCCGCCCAGCGGCCGCATCAGGAAGCCGACGGCGAAGATCGCGGCGGTGTTGAGGAGCTGAGAGGTGCGGTCGCCCTTGGGGAAGAACGCCTGCGCGAAATACAGCGAGAACGCGCTGTAGACATACCAGTCGTACCACTCGACCAGGTTGCCGACCGAGCCGGAGAAGATGCTGCGCAGCCGGCGCGCGGGGGTGAGCGGCGTATCGCCGGCAGTCGAATCGTGGGTAGTCGCCACGCGCATCATCGCCGCTGCGCGAGCAACTGTTCGAGCTTCACCTGGTCGGCCGCGAAGCGACGGATGCCGTCGGCGAGTTTTTCCGTGGCCATCGCGTCCTCGTTGTGCCGCCAGCGGAAGCCGGCTTCGTCGAGTTGTCTCGGCGCGTCGCTGCGGGCGCCTTCGTCGCTGAGCGCGCGCGGCACTGTGGACTCGCTGGCTTCGAGCTGCGCCAGCAACTCCGGCGCAATCGTCAGCCGGTCGCAGCCGGCGAGTGCCAGCACCTGGCCGGTGTTGCGGAAGCTCGCGCCCATCACCACGGTGTCGTAGCGATGAAGCCTGTAGTAGCGCCAGATGCGCGTGACCGACACGACGCCCGGATCGTCCTGTGGCGTTGCCGGCGCTGGCAGGCCCTGGGCCAGGTGCCAGTCGAGGATGCGGCCGACGAAGGGCGAGATCAGGAACACTCCCGCTTCCGCGCACGCGAGCGCCTGCGCGAACGAGAACAGCAGGGTGAGATTGCAATGGATGCCTTCGCGTTCGAGTTGCCGCGCGGCCTGGATGCCTTCCCACGTCGCCGCGATCTTGATCAGCAGGCGTTGGCGGCCGATGCCCCGGGTCTGGTAGAGCGCGACGAGCTTGCGCGCCTGCGCGAGCGTGGCATTGACATCGAAGCTGTGGCGCGCATCGCATTCGGTGGAGACGCGTCCGGGAATGAGCCTGAGGATTTCCGCGCCGATGGCGACGGCAAGACGATCGCCGGCATCGGCAAGGCGCGCGGGGGCGTCGGCGCCCTGGGCGCTGGCGAGCGCGGCATCGATCAGCGGGGCGTACGCCGGCAACATCGCGGCCTTCAACAGCAGCGAGGGATTGGTGGTGGCGTCGAGCGGTCGGAAGCGAGCAATGGCGTCGATGTCGCCGGTATCGGCGACTACCGCCGACAGGGCACGCAGTTGTTCGAGTTGGGTGGTCATGCGCGGATTGTGCGTGAAGCGCGGGATGTCGTCATCGGCGCATGCGCCGTTGCCGGAACGCTAACGGACAGGCGCCTACAGTCGCCCCATGCGAGGCGGATCTTCCATCGCCGGCATCGGCCAGTACTTGCTGCTGGCATGGCTGGTGTGCAGCCCGGGCGTGCACGCGCAGGATCCCTATGCGGCGCCGCGTAGTGCACTCATTGCCGAGTTGCGCGCGCAAGGCGATACGGACTCGGGCAGCTTCACCCGGATCGACCGCGACGTGCTGGCGGTGATGGGGCGCGTGCCGCGGCATGCCTACGTGCCTGCGGCCGAACGCGACTATGCCTATGAAAACCGGCCGCTGGGCATCGGCTATGGCCAGACCATCTCGCAGCCGTACGTCGTCGCGCTGATGACCACGCTGGCGCAGCCGCGCGCCGGGCAGAAGGTCCTGGAAGTCGGTACCGGCTCCGGCTACCAGGCGGCGGTGCTGGCCGAGTTCGGCGTGCAGGTCTACACGATCGAGATCGTGGCGCCGCTCGCCACGCAGGCGCGGGAACGGCTGCGCGGCCAGCGCAACATCACCACGCGCACCGGCGACGGCTATTACGGCTGGAAGGAGCAGGCGCCGTTCGATGCGATCGTGGTGACGGCGGCGGCATCGTCGATTCCGCCGCCGCTGTTGGCGCAGCTCAAGCCGGGCGGACGCATGGTGATTCCGGTCGGCAGCAGTTTCTTCACCCAGACGCTGTTGCTGGTGCAGAAGGACGCTGGTGGGCGGGTGCGCACGCGCCAGGTCCTGCCCGTGCGATTCGTGCCGCTGACCGGCGAGCATTGAGCCGCGACCCCTCGCGATGCCTGCCGCACGCGAAACCGAGTTGATCGACGCCGCCGGAGATGCACGCACGCCGTGGCGACTGGCGCTGGCCGTCGCGCTGATTTCCGCCGCGGCGCTGGCCTACCAGTTGTTGCTGATGCGCTGGCTCGCCATCGCGCACTGGTACCCCTTCGCCGCGATGATCATCAGTCTCGCCCTGCTCGGGCACGGAGCCAGCGGTACCTGGCTGAGCATGTGGCTGCGGGGGCGACCGCACGCATGGCTGGCCGCGCGGTTCGAGGCGACGTTTGCCGGCTGTGCGCTGTTGTATGCACTGGCTGCGGCGCTGGCCCTCGCGCTCGCCGCCCACATTCCCTTCAACGGCCTGGAACTGGTGTGGAATCCACGCCAATTGCTGTGGCTGAGCGCGCTGTACCTGCTGTTGGCGGTGCCGTTCTTCTTTGCCGCCAGCTGTTTCGGCCTGGCGTTCGCCCGGCATGGCCAGCGCATCCCGATGTTGTACGGCGCCGACCTCCTCGGTGCCGGGGTGGGAGCGCTGGCGGCGCTGGCGCTGGCATACCTGCCGGTCGAACGCGGCCTGGTGCTGGCCGCGTTGTGTGGCCCGGGTGCGGCGGTGCTGGTGATGCGGTTTCGCGGCGCTGGCTTCGCAGCGGTGGCTGCTGCGGCGCTGCTCGTTGCGGCACTGCTGCTCGCCTTGTTGCCAAGCCATGTGCTGACGCCGCGACCGAACGAATTCAAGGGCCTGAGCAGGACCTTGCTGCTGCCAGGCGCGCGCATCCTGGTGCAGCGCTCGGGTCCTTATGGCTGGTTGGCGGTGCTCGACAGTCCGCGCGTGCCGCTGCGCCAGGCGCCGGGCCTGAGCCTGCAGTTCGTCGACGAACCGCCACCACAGTTGGGCCTCTACACCGACGGCGACGCGCTGTCGGTGATCGTGCACGACGACGGCTCGCGGCGTTCGCGTGCATGGATGGGTGCGATGACGTCGGCGCTGCCTTATCGCCTGGTCGCGCCGCGGTCCGTGCTGGTGCTCGGCGCCGGTGGCGGCCTCGAGGTATTGCAGGCACTGGCGCTCGGAACGCAGCGGGTGGACGCGGTGGAACTCGATCCGCAGCGGCTGCGCTGGGTGCGACAGGATTTCACCCGCTATGCCGGCGGCCTGTATCGCGATCCGCGCGTGCACGTCACGGCCGCCGAGCCGCGCGCGTTCGTGCGTGCCAGCGCCGCGCGCTACGACCTGATCGTGCTGGCCGGTGGCGATTCTTTCGCCAGCAGCGGCGCCGGCGTGCAGGCGGCGTCGGAGCAATACGCGCTGACGGTCGAGGCGGTGCGCGATTACCTGGCGCGCCTGTCGCCGGACGGCATGCTCGCCGTCACGCGCTGGAGCAAGCAGCCGCCACGCGACGAGCTCAAGCTCTTCGCCACCGCGATCGCGGCGTTGCGTGAGCGCAGCGTGGCCGATCCGGCGCCGCAACTGGCGGCGATCCGCAACTGGGACGCCAGCACGTGGCTGATCGCGCGTCGGCCGTTCACGGCGACGCAGCTTGCGGCATTGCGCGACTTCGCCGCCGCGTACGGCTTCGATCCGGTCTACGCGGCGGGAATG
The DNA here is from genome assembly GCA_031457065.1 of Agrilutibacter niabensis. GTDB lineage: Bacteria > Pseudomonadota > Gammaproteobacteria > Xanthomonadales > Xanthomonadaceae > Agrilutibacter > Agrilutibacter niabensis_A. Next base: position 383,731 of record JAVDVW010000002.1, on the reverse strand, counting down.
CCATTCGATGCGACGCAGCGTTTCCACGTGCTCGAACCGCCGTACCTGTTCGATGGCACGCAGGCGCTGTTGTCGCCGCGGGCACGCGATTACGTGCGCGACTATCGCTTCGCGATCACGCCCGCGCGCGACGACCGCCCCTACTTCGGCGACTATTTCCGCTGGCGCAGCCTGCCGGAGCTGTGGCGGCTGCGTGGGCAGGGCAGCGCCGTGCTTCTGGACGCGGGTTACCTGTTGCTGGTCGCCGCGCTGGTGCAGGCGGTGCCGCTGGCGATGCTGCTGGTGCTGCTGCCGCTACGCTTCCTGCCGCGTCCGCACGACGTGCGAGCGGGGTCTTTGTCGCGCCTGCGCGCGGGCGGCTATTTCCTCGCCCTGGGACTGGCGTTCCTGCTGATCGAAATCGCCACGCTGTCGCGCCTGACCTTGCTGATCGGGCATCCGCTGCTGGCCGCAGGCGTGGGACTGGCGGCGTTCCTGTTGTGCGCGGGCGCGGGCAGCGTGTACACGCAGCGCTGGTTGTCGCGGCGCGCCGTGGTGGACGAGGCGGTGCTGGTCGCGCGCATCCGCCTGGCCGTGGGCGCCATCGCACTCGGGCTGACGTGGCAGTTCGTGCTGTTCTTTATTGCTTATGGCTACGGCGCAGCGTGGTCGGCCGGGATGCGCGCCGCGCTGGGCGTGGCCGGCATCGCGCCGCTCGCCTTCGCCATGGGCATGCCGTTCGCGCTGGGCCTGTCGCGGCTCGCGCGCACCGCGCCGGCGTTCGTGCCCTGGGCGTGGGGACTCAACGGCTGCGCCTCGGTGATCGCGGCGATCCTGGCGGTGCTGCTGGCGATGGCGTGCGGACTGCGCGCGACGCTGCTGATCGCGCTGGCGTTATACCTGTTTGCGGCATGGGAATGGCCCGCCTGCGACCAACTTGAAGCGCGACGGAATTGATGCCGCGCGCGCGGCTGATGACGGCGAACGGCTTCGTTAATACAGATCGACGGGATCCACATCCAGCGACCAACGCACCTTGCGAGCCTCCGGCAGGGCGTGAATCGCCGGCAGCGCCGCATCGAGCGCGGCATGCAGTGTTCGTCGCTCCGTGGCCGACAACAGCAGTTGCGCGCGCTGGTAGCCTGCTCGGCGCGGCATCGGCGCGGGCAAGGGGCCGTGAAGTTCCAGCGATCCGCCAGCATCGCGCAGAGCCGCCTTCGCCGCCTGCAGGAAGGCGTGGGTGACCTCGAGTTGCTTGGCTTCGGCGCGCATCAGTGCGAGATGCGCGAAGGGCGGAAAGGCGGCGGCCTCGCGCTGCGCGAGTTCGGCATCGGCGAAGGCGTGATAGCCGCCATTGAGCAGTGTCTCCAGCAGCGGATGCTGTGGATGGTGCGTCTGCAGCAGCACCTCGCCCGCGCGCGCGGCGCGACCGGCGCGGCCGGCGACCTGGATCAGCAGCTGCGCGAGTTTTTCCGGCGCGCGGAAGTCGGCGCTGAACAAGCCTTCGTCGACGCCGACCACGGCCACCAGGGTGAGATTGGGCAGGTCGTGGCCCTTGGCCAGCATCTGAGTGCCGACGAGGATCCCGGGCGCCTCGCCGAAATCGTGCAGCAAGTTCTCCAGCGCGTCGCGGCGTTGGGTACTGCCGCGATCGATGCGCAGCACGGGCACGTCGGGAAAACGCTTCGCCAGTGCTTCCTCGATGCGTTCGGTGCCCGCGCCCTGCGCCTGCAGCGCGAGGCCGCCGCAATCCGGGCAGGCATCGGGTGCGGGGCGACGCGCGCCGCAGTGGTGGCACTGCAGGCGGCGGCCGCCCGCGTGCACGGTCATTGGGGCATCACAGCGAGAGCACTGCGCACTCCAGCCGCAGTCGTGGCACAGCAGCACCGGCGCGTAGCCGCGGCGGTTCTTGAACACCAGCGCCTGCGAGCCGTTGCGCAGCGTGGCCGCGATCGCCTCGAACAGCTCCGGCGACATGCCCGCATCGAGCGGGCGCTTGCGCACGTCGCACACGCGGACGCGCGGCGGCTGCGCGACGCCGGCGCGCAGGCGCAGGCGCAGGTGCGCGTAGCGTCCCGTTTGTGCATTGCGTAATGACTCCAGCGACGGCGTCGCGCTGCCGAGCACGATCGGCACGTCCAGCGCCTTCGCCCGTACCAGGGCGAAATCGCGGGCGTGGTAGCGGATGCCGTCGAGCTGCTTGAAGCTGCCGTCGTGCTCCTCGTCGATGACGATCAGGCCCGCGTCGGGCAGCGGCAGGAACACCGCCGAGCGCGTGCCGACCACGACCCGCGCCTCGCCACGCAAGCACGCCGCCCAGGTGCGCGCGCGTTCGCCGTCGCCCAGGCCGGAGTGCAACGCGTGCACCGGCACGCCCAGGCGTTCGCGGAAGCGCTTGAGCGTCTGCGGGGTCAGGCCGATCTCGGGCACCAGCACCAGCGCCTGTCGCCCGCGCGCAATGCAGTCGCTTATCGCCTGCAGGTACACCTCGGTCTTGCCGCTGCCGGTGACGCCGTCGAGCAGGAACGGCGCGAAGCCGTCGCGCGCGGCGAGCAGCGCGTCGACGGCGGATTGCTGCTCGGGGTTGAGTACCGGCGCGCTGCGCACGGAGCCGGGCTCGCCGGCGCGGAGCGGCAGCGCGAAGCGTTCCAGCAATCCGCGCCCGGCCAGCGCGCGGGCGGCTGCGCGCCAATCGTCGAGCAGGTCGGCCAGCGCGTCCTCGTCGCGCGCGGCGTCGGCGAGCAGGTCCGCCAGCCGTCGCGGCTTGCCGCGCAGGCGCGGCAGTGCGGTCTGGCCGGCTTCGGTGAGCCGCCAGCCCCAGGCGTGGGTATCGGCGAGCGGCTCGCCCTGGCGCAGCGGCGCCGGCATCGCGGTGGCGAAGACCTCGCCGAGCGGAGCGTGGGTGTAGCGGGCGAGCCAGCGCAGGGACTCGAGCAGCTCGCCGCGGAACAGCGGCGCGTCGTCCAGGCGGTGGCCGGCCTTGGCGGCGGGCGCATCGGCATCGGGACTTCCGATACCGGCCACGACCCCCACCAGTTCGCGCGGACCGAACGGGACCCGCACCCGACACCCCACGTCGGCCGCCGTCACCCCACCATCGGCGGGCCGGTAGTCGAACAGGCGCGGCACCGGCACGGGCAGGGCCACGTGCCAGACCAGGGCGGGAGCGGTGGACGGAACGGTCATCAGGGACAGTGTGCGCGGCGCCTCGCGCCGAGTCATGTTGGTGAAAATTACCCGTCGGGAGGCGCATTCAGAAAATGGTGGCGCGACCCCGGGTAACCGGCATGGCAGTTGCGCGCCATTCTTCCCTCAAACATGACGTACATCACGTAACTGCCGGATATGAAAGGGGATTCGGGCTTATCCACACCAGTTGTGGATAAGTCTGTGGAGTGAATCCCTTCACGCGCACGGAATGCAGGAAACGTAGGCCCCCCATGTGGGTTGGCTAAAAAAGTGCCAATGCCGCTATGTTCTTTAAAATCAATAACTTGACCGTGAAACACGGTTGCAGACGACGCCTGGCAAACGGGCCCTCGGGGGCGGGTGACGAAATTGTTACTGCTGTGCACAACTGATTTGCCCGCAGCCCGCGCCACGCTTGGAGGAGCACGAAATCGCGCGGTGTCAAGCCTCGATTTCCCCGAGTCAGCGCGGTGACGACAGGACCCCTTCACGGACACCTTTGGCGACGGTCAGGGCAGCGTTGCCAGCACCCGCCGTGACGCCGTGAAACGCCCGCCGAACCGGGCCATGCCGTCGGCGCGCAGGCGCGGGGCATGTTCGGCCAGATAGGCGTCGAGCGCGGGTTGGCCGCTCAGCCGGTACTGCACGCACAGGCCAATCCGGCCCGGCGCGGCGGGGGGATCGGCGATTTCCAGCACCTGCGCGCCCAGGAAGCCCGGCAGCGCGCCGATCTCCGCGACGTGGGCCGCGAGCCAGTCTAGGTACTCCGCGCGGATCGCGGCATCGATGTCCAGGTTCACCTCGTAGATCACGCCGGCTGCGGGGCTCACGCCACGATCCCCGCCAGCACCGCGAACATGACCACGAACAGCACCAGGACCATGTAGATGGAACCGATCACCAGGTAACGGATGGCAGTCACCGCCCAGTGGTCGCCGTATACCCGGTACTGCATGAGGAACAGATAGATCGGAATCCAGATCCACAGCGCGGCATCGACCAGGGCAGTGACGACCGAGACCCAGGTGGCGGCGAAGGCATCGTCGATGGCGTTCATCACGAACATCGCGAGCCCCACCAGCAGCAGCCACGCATGGCTGTACAGCGCGACCACGAAGTGCTCGAGGTAGTGCCGTCCCGATCCGAGATAGGCCAGTTTGAGCAGCAGCGCGAACACCGGCATCAGGAGAAACAGCGCCGTGGGGACGGCGCCGAGCGCGGCCTGCACGAACTGGTCCGGGTTCTCGTCCATGTGCTCCAGGTTTTCCTGGGCACGCGCGATCTTGTGGTTGACCCAGCGATCCACGAAGGCCGGCATCAGCGGCACGTTGACCGGATTGGTCTTCTCGTCCCAGGGGCGGTTGTTGAAGCTCCATTGGTCGTCGCGGTCGGCCTTGGCCGGCGCCGGTTTTGCCGTGGCAGCGGTGGCCGCGGCGGGCGGGCCACTGGCGGCCTCCTTTGCCGGGGCCGGTGTGCTTGCCGCCGCCTTGGGCGCGCCGCCGGTCTTGCCGCCGGTGTTCTTGCCGGTGTTCCCGCCTTTGGCCGCCTTGGCTTCGAGTTCGGCGATGCGCGAGGCCGCTTCGCCCTGGATGCGCGCGCGCGTTGCGATCAGGGCGGCGTTGACGCCCGGCACCTTCGCGGCCTTGGCTTCCTCGACCGCGAGCTTCTTGAGCAACCGGTCCTCGACCTGGCGGACTTCCTCGGCGGTCTGCGCCTGGGCCATGGCGGCCCCGCCTTCGCCGCCGAACTGGATCGCGGGCTCGTCCATGTGCACGACGAGCTTGCCCACGAAGAACGTCAGCAGGCTGACGATCACGAACAGTCGCAAGGGCGCGATGTAACGCATGCGCTGCCCGGCGAGGTAGTTCAGGGCGATGCGACCGGGGACGAGCAGGTCGCGCAGCGTGCGGAATACGCGGCCATCGAGGTGCCAGAAGGATTCGAGTATCTCTTCCAGCGCATGGCCGAAGTGTCGCGTCGGGCTGTGCAGCGACTGCCCGCACTCGTGGCAATAGTGGCCCTGCAACAGTGTGCCGCAGTTCTCGCAGTGTGTTGGCGTGTGTTGCGCGTCCGTACCAGCCATGCCCCGTGTCCCCGTGCCGTCATATGGCATCGTCATCAGGCGGCTAAGATAGCGATCCCTCGTGACCCGGCGCCAGCGGCCCGCGGCGCAAATCGGCAGCGGAATCGTTGGGGCCGCGCCCGCGGCTGATGACGGCGAACCACGGTGTGCTGGCTGGCAAGGCCATCGGATTCTCGGCGTGGCCAATGGCGCGTCGCTGTTTGGAGTCTCCTGATCCCCCGCATGAGCATTGAATCCACCCTGCCGGCAGCGCCGCGCTTCGCCAGCGAAGTGCGCACCACGGCCGTGCTTGCCGCGCCGCTGGTGGGCGGGCACGTCTCCACCGGCCTGATCGGCTTCGTCGACAGCGTCATCGCCGGCCACCATGGCACGGCAACGCTGGCGTCGGTCGCGGTCGGCACCGCGTTGTTCTGGCTGCCGATGATGATTGCGATGGGCACGCTGATGTCGTTGCCACCGGCGGTTTCGCAACTCGATGGCGCGGCACGGCGACCCGAAATCGGCGCGCTGTTCCGCCAGGGACTGTGGCTGGCGGCGATGCTCGGCGTGCCGCTGTTCGCCTTCCTCACCTTCAGCGTGCACGCGCTGGAGCCGATGGGGATCGCGGCGGAGATCCGTCCGGGCGCGATCGCGTTCCTGCACGGCATCCGCTGGGGCGTGCCGGGTCTCACGCTGTACCTGACCATGCGTTATCTCAGCGATGGCCTGCACTTCACGCTGCCGACGATGCTGCTGGGCTTCGGTGGCCTGCTGGTGCTGGTGCCGCTGGGGTACGCGCTGACCTACGGTATCGGCCCGTTTCCAGAGCTGGGCGCGGGCGGCCTGGGCATCGCGTCCGCGCTGATGATGTGGGCGCAGGCGCTGACCTTCGCGCTGTACCTGTGGCGGGCGAAACGCTTTGCCGACCTCGAGCTGTTCGATCACTTCGATCTTCCGCACGGTCCCACGCTGCGCACCCTGCTGCGCACGGGCCTGCCGATCGGCGTGACGGTGACGATGGAGGGCGGCCTGTTCATCGCCACCGCCCTGCTGATCGGCCGCCTGGGCGAGATCCCCGCCGCCGCCCACCAGATCGCGATCAACGTGTCCGCGCTGTGTTTCATGGTGCCGATGGGCATCGCCGAAGCCACGACCGTGCGCATCGGCCATGCGCTGGGTCGCGACGATGCCTCCGGCCTGCGCCGTGCGGCGCTGGCGGGCTACGTCATCGTCCTCGCCACGCAGGCGATGTCGGCGCTGCTGCTGCTCACCGGCAATGAATACGTGGTCGGCTTCTACACCGCCGACAGCACGGTGGCGGCGCTGGCGGCGTCGCTGCTGCTGTATGCGGCGGCGTTCCAGTTCCCCGACGGCGTGCAGGTGCTTTCGGCGGGTGCGCTGCGCGGACTGAAGGACACGCGCGTGCCGATGGTGCTGGCCGCCCTGGCGTACTGGGGCATCGGCATGCCGGTGGGCGCGGGGCTGGGCCTGGGCCTGGGGTGGGGCCCGCGCGGCATGTGGGTGGGGCTGATCTGCGGCCTGACCGTGGCCGCGGTGCTGCTGGCGGCGCGATTCTGGCGCTCGAGCCGCCGCCTGTAGCCAACGCCGGCTTTACCGGCATGAGGTCACGATGACCTGTGGCGGGTGAAACCCCGGCAGTAGGCGGGTAACCTGCTCCTATCGTTCCGGAGTCAAGTGCATGAATACCCCAACAGGACCCAGCGCCCGTCGCGGCCCCATTGCCGAATTCTTCGTCGGCCTGTGGAACGTGATGAATTTCACCCGCAAGCTGGTCCTCAACATCCTCTTCTTCGGCTTGCTGCTGCTGTTGTTGGCCATCGTGCTGATCATTGCGGGCGCCGGCGGTGCCAAACCGCTGCTCGACGAAACCGCGCTGGTGATCGAACCCACCGGCCCGCTGGTGGAGCAGTTCACATCCGATCCGGCCGAGCGCGCGTTCAAGCGCGCCGTCGGTGATCGCGACGGCGACGAGATCCAGTTGCGCGACGTGCTGCGCGCGCTGGACGCGGCCAAGGACGACAAGCGCATCGACCGCGTCGTGCTCAAGCTCGATCGCCTGCAGGGCGGCGGCATGGCCTCGCTGCGCGAAGTCGCCAACGCCATCGCCAAGGTCAAGGCCAGCGGCAAGGAAGTCGTCGCCTATAGCGAGACGATGGACCAGAAGCAGTACCTGCTCGCCGCGCAGGCGAACGAGATCTACCTGGATCCGATGGGTGGCATGCTGCTCGAGGGCCTGGGCCGTTATCGCCAGTACTACCGCCAGGGCCTGCAGGACAAGCTCGGCGTCGACGTGCACCTGTTCAAGGTCGGCGAATACAAGTCCGCGGCCGAACCCTACGTGCTCGATGCCGCTTCGCCACAGGCGAAGGAAGCGGACCTGTACTGGATGAACGACGTGTGGCAGCGCTACCTCGGCGACATCGCCAAGGCGCGCAAGCTCGACGCCGGCAAACTCGCCGAGGGCATCGACCAGCTGCCGGCCGGCATCACCGCGGTACAGGGCGACATCGCCAGGTACGCGATGCAGCAGAAGCTTGTCGACGGGCTGAAGACGGCCGAGGAAGTCGGCGACCTGCTGGCCGAGCGCGGCGCCAGCGACGGCGATGCCGAGGATGGGTACCGCCAGGTCTCGCTCGACGACTACCTCGCCCACCTCAATGCCCGCATCAATCCGATCGACGAGCGTCCGCAGGTCGCCGTGGTGGTGGCCGAAGGCGAAATCAGCAGTGGCGAACAGCCGCCCGGCCGCATCGGTGGCGTGTCCACCGCGGAACTGCTGCGCGACGCGCGCGACGACGACCACGTCAAGGCACTGGTGCTGCGGGTGAATTCGCCCGGTGGCGAAGTCTTCGCCAGCGAACAGATCCGCCGCGAGATCGCCGGCCTCAAGAAGGCGGGCAAGCCGGTGGTGGTGTCGATGGGCGACCTCGCCGCGTCGGGCGGTTACTGGATCTCGATGAATGCCGACAGGATCTACGCCGACGAATCGACCATCACCGGCTCGATCGGCATCTTCGGCCTGATTCCGACCTTCCAGCGCTCGCTCGACAAGATCGGCGTGCACAGCGACGGCGTGGGCACCACGAAGTACGCCGGTGCGTTCGACATCACGCGGTCGCTGCAACCGGAAGTCGGCCAGGTCATCCAGACCGTGATCGACAAGGGCTACCGGGACTTCACCGGTCGCGTCGCCAGCGCGCGCAAGCGTAGCGTCGAGCAGATCGACGAAGTCGCGCGCGGCCGCGTGTGGAGCGGCGCGCAGGCGAAGGAGCGCGGCCTGGTCGACGATTTCGGCGGCCTGCAGGTCGCGATCGACGATGTCGCCCGGCGCGCCAAGCTCGGCAAGGCGGACAGCTACCGCGTCCGCTACCTCGAGAAGGAAGTGCCGCCGTTCGCGCAGCTGTTCTCCAGCTTCGTCGGCAGCCGCCTGGGCGCGCAGTGGTTGCAGCACTCGTCGTTCGCGCAGGGCATGGCGCAGACGCTGCTGCCGCGTGCCCTGCCACAGACGGCCAAGGACCTGCGCTTCCTCGAAAGCGCGATCGAGCCGACCCGCGGCGTGCCGGTGAAGTCGCTCGCGTACTGCTTCTGCGGCCTGTAGGCGCCGGCCTGTAGGCGCGCATCGCACCAAGCAAAACGCCCGGCATTGCCGGGCGTTCTTGTTTACGGCTGAGGGTCGCCCGCGGCTCAACCGCCAGTGGCTTCGTCGATCGCCTTGCGCTGCTCGTCCGCCGCTTTCTGCATCTCGCCCTCGACGCCCTTGGCCTTGTCGAGCGGTGCCTGGATCGACTTGCCCAGGTCGCTCTGCGGACCCTCGGCCCGCGGCTTGGGCGGACGCTCCTTTTCCGGCCGCTCCGGCCTGGAGCACGCAGCCAGCATCAGCAACACGCAACACAGCAGCGGTCGAACCATTGGCACTTCTCCGGTCGGGGCTGCGGCTATGCTACGCCGGTCGCGCAGGCCGGGCAGGCCGCGCCGTCCAAGACAAGAATGGAGAGCTCATGGATCCCAAGCGTTGGCGGCTGGACGGGCAGCTGGCCCTGGTCACCGGTGGCAGCGCGGGCATCGGCCGCGCAATCGCACGCGAACTGCTCGGTTTCGGTGCCGACGTGCTGCTGGCCGCGCGCGATGCGACCGGCCTGGAAACCGCGCGCACGGAGCTGCTGGAAGACTTCCCCGAACGCGACGTCAGCACCTTCGTTGCCGACGTCGCCGACGACGAACAGCGGCGCGAACTGCTCGACTGGGTCGAGGACTTCGGCGAGGGCCTGCACATCCTCGTCAACAACGCCGGCGGCAATGTCACCAAGCCGGCGACCGATTACACCGAGGACGAATGGCGGCAGATCTTCGAGATCAACCTGTTCTCGGCCTTTGAACTCTCGCGCTACGCCCATCCGCTGCTTGCCCGCCATGCGGCGTCGAGCATCGTCAACGTCGGCAGCGTGTCCGGCGTGACCCACGTACGCAGCGGTGCGCCCTATGGCATGAGCAAGGCGGCGATGCACCAGATGACGCGCAACCTCGCGGTGGAATGGGCGGAGGACGGCGTGCGCGTGAACTGCGTGGCGCCGTGGTACATCCGCACGCGCCGTACCTCAGACAAGCTCGCCGACCCGGATTACCTCGACGAGGTGTTGCTGCGCACGCCGCTGGGCCGCATCGGCGAACCCGAGGAAGTCGCCGGGGCCGTTGCCTTCCTGTGCCTGCCGGCGTCGAGCTACGTCACCGGCGAATGCATCGCCGTGGATGGCGGCTTCCTGCGTTACGGCTTCTAGCCGCGCGGTGCCCGGGCGGCGCTGTGGCGCGCTCATTTCAGCAGCGGATCGAGAGCGCGCCAGACATGGTCGCGCAGCAGCGGCTGCGCTGCCGCCACCGGGTGCATGTTGTCGGCCTGGAAGTAGCTGCGATCGCGCGCGATCGGTTCGAGCAGGAAGGGCAGCAGGGCGGTGTCGAACAGCTTCGCCAGGTCGCGGTAGTTCTGCTCGAAGGCGTGAGTGTACTCGCTGCCATAGTTCGGCGGCAGGCGCATGCCCACCAGCAGCACCTTCGCGCCGACACCCTGTGCCGCACCGATCATGCGCGCGAGGTTGCGGCGCGTTTCCCGCGGCGGCAATCCGCGCAATCCGTCGTTGGCACCCAGCGCGATCACCACGACCGTCGGCCGCACGCGCGCCACTTCGTTCACTACGCGCGCGGCGCCACCCGCGCTGGTCTCGCCACTGATGCTGGCGTTGACCATGCGCCATCCCGGTTTCGCCCGGGCCAGGCGCTGTGCGGTCAGCGCGACCCAGCCCTCGCTGGCGTCCAGCCCGTACGCGGCCGAGAGCGAATCGCCGAACACCATCACCGTGGGCGGCGGCAGCGGCTCCAGCTTGTGCGGGGCCGCGGCCTGCGCGGTGGCGAACAGCGAGAGGGCCAAGGCCAGCAGGACGAGTTGCACCCGGACTTTCGGCCATTGAAGCCAGCGCAGCGGCGCCTTATCTCTTGATTTCATCCACTTCTCCCGTCGAACCCGCGGTGGCGTGACCCCGACACCGGGGTCGCCCGCCATGATGGACACCCGCGATGAATAGAGCCGATCCGCCGTCCATTCAAGCCGATGCCGCCCCGGCGATCGCCGCGCACGCGGGACACGCGCTGGAAGTGAGCGGCCTGGGCAAGCACGTGCCGCTGCCTGCCGGCGAACTGACCATCCTCGAGGACGTCGGCTTCACCATCGAGCGCGGCGATGCGGTCGCGATAGTGGGAGCCTCCGGCTCCGGCAAGAGCACGCTGCTGGCCTTGATGGCGGGGCTCGACGTGCCCAGCAGCGGTCGCGTCGTGCTCGAGGGCGAGCCGATGTCCATGCTCGACGAGGATGGCCGTGCGCGCGTGCGCGGCGAGAAAGTTGGCTTCGTGTTCCAGAGCTTCCAGCTGCTGCCCTCGCTGACCGCGCTGGAGAACGTGATGCTGCCGCTGGAACTGCGCGGCGATGCCGACGTGGAGACGCCGGCGCGCGCGATCCTCGCGCAGGTCGGGCTGGGCGAGCGCCTGGGTCATTACCCGCGCCAGCTCTCCGGTGGCGAGCAGCAGCGCGTGGCGCTGGCGCGCGCGTTCGTGACGCGGCCGGCACTGCTGTTCGCGGACGAACCCACCGGCAACCTCGACACGCGCACCGGGCAGGCGATCATCGAACTGCTGTTCGACCTCAACGCCGCGGCCGGCACCACGCTGGTGCTGGTGACGCATGACGAACACCTGGCGCAGCGCTGCAACCGCGTGCTGCGGCTGGATGGCGGCCGCTTGGTGCCGGCATGAAGGGCTCCGCGTTCGCGCTTGCCTGGCGCCAGCTGCGGCGCGACCTGAAGTCCGGCGACATCCGCATCCTGCTGGCAGCGCTGGCGCTCGCCGTGTTCGCGGTGACCGCGGTCGGCTTCGTCACCGATCGCGCCGAGCGTGCGCTTGCGATCGAAGCCAACCGCCTGATGGGCGGCGATGCCGTAGTCCGCGGCGATGCGCCGATCACCGGGGCGGTGCGCAAGGCGGCGAGCGTGCATGGCCTGCGTTCGACCGAGACCGTCGAACTCAATTCGATGATCCGCGTTGCCCGTGCCGGCCACGATGCGCAAGCCGATGCGGACAGCCTGCGCCTGGGCGACCTGCGCGCGCTCGCGCCCGGCTTCCCGCTGCGCGGGACATTCCGCGTGCTCGACGGACGCGGCGTGGAGCGCAATGCCGACGACATTCCCGCACGCGGCACGGTGTGGATGAGCCGCGCGGGCGCCGACACGCTCGGCGCCGCGATCGGCGACACGGTGCGCCTGGGCGATGCGTCGCTGCGCCTGGCCGCGCTGGTGGCGCAGGAGCCCGATGCCGCGCTGGATTACTTCAACGTCGCGCCCAAGGTGTTCCTCAACCTGGCGGACCTGCCGGCAACCGGGCTGGTGCAGGAAGGCAGCCGGGTCGGCTATCGGCTGGTCGTCGCCGGCGATGCCGGTGCGGTCGAGCGCTTCGTCGCCACCGCGCGCGCTTCGCTCGGCCGGGGCCAACGCCTGGAAACAATCGGCCAGGTGCGTCCGGAAATCCGCTCCGCGCTCGAACGCGCCTCGCGTTTCCTTGGCCTGGCCGCGCTGGTGTCGGTGGTGCTCGCCGCGATCGCGGTGGCGATGGCCGCACGCCGGCACAGTGCGCGCCATCTGTCTGGCGCCGCGGTGATGCGGTGCCTCGGTGCGAGCCAACGTACCCTGGCGGGCATCCATGTCGGCGAGCTGCTCCTGCTTGGCGTGATGGCGAGCGTGCTCGGCGTGGCGTTCGCATTCGCCACGCAATGGGCGCTTAGCGACTGGCTGGGACGCGTGCTCTCGCTGTCGATTCCTCCCAGCGGCTGGCTGCCGGCGATGCAGGGCTTTGGCGTCGGTCTGGTAGTGCTCCTCGCCTTCGGCGCACCGCCGGTGTTGGCGCTGCGGCGCGTGTCGGCGCTGCGCGTGCTGCGCCACGACCTCGACGCGACCGAGCCCAGCGCCTGGTTCGTCGCCATTGCCGGCATCACCGGGCTGGCCGCACTGCTGTGGTGGAAGGCGGGCTCGGCGACGCTGGGCGGCGCGATGCTGGTCGGCATCGGCGCCACCTTCGCGGTGCTCGCCTTGCTGGCGTGGCTGCTGATCGTCGTCGTGCGCCGCCTGCGTCCGCGCCTGCGCGGCAGCCTGCGCTACGGGCTGGCCAACGTCAGCCGCCGCGCGGCCACCAGCGTCGCGCAGGTGACCGCGCTGGGACTTGGGCTGATGGCGCTGCTGCTGCTCACGTTCGTGCGCACCGACCTGCTCGATCGCTGGCAGCTCTCGCTTGCACAGGACGCACCCAACCGTTTCATCATCAACGTGCAGGACGACCAGGCGCAGCCGGTGCGCGACTTCATCGCCGCCCAGGGCCTGGCCAGGCCGACGCTGTTCCCGATGGTGCGCGCACGCCTGGTCGCCCATAACGGCGCGCCGGTCGCGAATGCCGCAACCCAGGCGCAAACCGCCGGCGGCGACACGGATGCCGATCAAGTGCGCGCGCGGCGCCGCAGCGAGCGCGAATTCAACCTCTCCACGACGAGCGTCCTGCGCGACGACAACAAGGTGGTCGCAGGCACGTTCTGGATGGCGGGTGCACGCGTCGCACCGCAGTTTTCGGTCGAGGAGGATTTCGCCGCGTCGCTGGGCTGGAAGGTCGGTGACCGCATCGCCTTCGACATCGCCGGGCAGCGACTGGAGGCGCCGATCACCAGCGTGCGCAGCGTGGAATGGGAAAGCTTCCATCCCAACTTCTTCGTCATCGCCGCGCCGGGCACGCTCGACGGCTTCCCCGCGAGCTACATCACCGCGGTCAGCGTGCCGGAGGCGAAGACCCGCTTCACTGCCGACCTGGTGGCGCGCTTTCCCAACGTATCGGTGATCGATGTCGCGGCCGTGCTCGCGCAGGTACGCGCCACCGGCGACCAGGTCTCGCGCGTGGTGCAGGTGGTGTTCTGGCTTTCGCTCGCGGCCGGCGTGCTGGTGCTGATGGCGGCGATCAGCGCCAGCCAGGACGAGCGCCTGCTCGAGGGCGGCGTGATGCGCGTGCTGGGCGGCAGCCGCTTGCAACTGCGCCTGGCGCAGGCGTCCGAATTCGCGGCGATCGGCCTGCTCGCGGGGCTGGTCGCGGCAATCGCGGCGTCGGTGCTGTCCGGCGTCATCGCGGAGCGCGTGTTCGACCTGCCGTGGGAGCCGGACTGGATGCTCGCCGTCGCCGGAGGCGGCCTGGGCATGCTCGCCGCGCTCGCCGCGGGCCTGTTCGCGACACGGCGCGTGCTGGACGCACCGCCCAGCGTGACATTGCGCGAACTGCAGGGGTGAGGATGACCTGCTTGCGCGGCATGCCGCGCAGGCCATCCGAACGCCCGGCGCGCTGCGCCGGGCACGATGCGTCACGATGCGGCGAAACGTGCGAACCCCTGCACGAACTCGCCCAGCAGCTTGCGCGTGGCTTCGTCGGCGAGTTCGCCATCGGCATCCATCAGCGTGGCCGCGCGCGATACCTGCAGGCGGCCGCCCGCCCAGTAGCGCACGCGCAGCGTGCGCAGCACCGGCAACCACGCGTTCTGCGCGAGGATGGTGCCGAAGCCGCCGGGAGAGGCGCCGATCACGGCGAAGGGACGATCACCGAACACGCGGGGAATGTCGTCGGCCGGACGCGACAGCCAGTCGATCGCGTTCTTGAACACGCCGGGAATGCCGTTGTTGTACTCGGGCGTGCACAGCAGCACACCGTCGCTGGCGACGACGCGGTCCTTGAGTGCGAGCACCGCGGCGGGCAGACCGTCGCGCTGCTCGACGTCGCCGTCGTAGAGCGGGATGCCGTGCAGGGTGGCGGCATCGAACTGCACATCGGGGCCGGCAAGCGATTGCGCCGCGCGCAACAGCGCCGTGTTGAAGGAACGGGCACGCAGACTGCCGGAAATGCCGAGAATCCTGGCCATGGTGGCTCCTCGCTGGAGTTGGACGCGCCGGATCTGAATGCGCTGATCTGGACGCGCTGGATCTGGATCAGACGGTGAGGCTGGTATCGATGCGCACTTCGCCCACCAGCACGTTGTGGATCGGGCAGGCATTGGCGATCTGCAGCAGGCGCGCGCGTTGTTCTTCGCTCAGCTCGCCCCGCAGCGTGATGCGGCGGGTGATGTCGGTGCCGCTCTTCGGCTTGCCGGCCGGATTGAACTGCAGTTCGGCTTCGACGCCCGTCAGTGGCCACTGCTTGCGGGCCGCGTACATCTGCAACGTGATCACGGTGCAGGCGCCCAGGCTGGACAGCAGCAGGCGGGTGGGATCGGGCCCCTGGTTGGCGCCGCCCCGGTCCGCCGGCTCGTCGCCCAGCCAGGTGTGCGCCAGGTCGTCGCTGAGCGTGACGGTGAAGGGAATCGCGCCGCTGCGGGCGTGGACGGTGGATGTAGTCATGAAGGGTGCCTCTGCATGTTCAGGCCCCGTGCTCGCTGGTAATGACGGCGCCGTCGCGCATGGCCTTGGTGACGGGGGTGTTGGCCACGATTTCCAGCAGCCGGTTCCATTGTTCGTTGCTGAGTGGCTGGTTGGAATGCAGCGTGCGATGCACGTGCGGCTTGCCGTCGTCGTCGAAGCTCAAGGCGAGTTCGGCGCGGAATTCGCCCAGGTTCCAGCCCTTGCGCTCGGCATACATGCGCAACGTGATCGCGGTGCAGGCCGACAACGAGGCGAGGTAGTAGTCGAAGGGTGCGGGTGCTTGCCCCTGCCCGCCCAGCGCGCGGCCTTCATCGGCGTCCAGGTCGAAATGGCCGACATGGATGCGATGCAGGTAATGCGTGTCGGTGGACACCACCGTAGCCGTGTTGACCTTGCGCATCCCATGCTCCCGTGGCGTGCAGCGCGTCACGCTAGCACGGCCGATGTAGGTGTCCGTATGTGGCTACTGCTTCCCGCAGGTGCTTTCCCGCACGATGCGCGCGAGGCGTTGCACCTCGGCCTGATCGCGCTCGCGGTCGTCGGTCACACCGAACTTGAGCGCCGATTGGGCCTCGCGCAGGCGTTGGCGCCAGCCATCGCACAGGGCGCCGTCGGGGACGCGCTGGCACTGGTCGGTTTTCATCTCGCAGGCGGACACATTGGTGCTCTCGATGTAGCCGCTGAGTCCGGTGGGGTTGAGCGTCACGCAGCGCGGCGCCGGTGCCCCGTTCTCGCTCAGGTAGGTGTCGTCGTTGTAGGTGTGGCACTCGAACAGCCACGGCGGCGGCAGGCGATCGGAGTCGGCGATGACGGGTTCCGTCTCGGCGGGCGGCTCGGCAGGGGCCGGGCGTGCAGGTCGCGCTGCCACGGGTGATGCGACCGGCGCCCGCGTCGGTGTCGACGGGGCGGAGGCCGGCGCGGACACGGCAGACGTCGCGGTCATCACCCTGCGCACCTGCTTGCTGCCTTTCGGACAGGGCACGTCGTTCTGGATGGTGAGGGCGCCGTTTGCGTCCGTGCAGCGGTAGATGACGACGCCCTGCGCGAGCGTTGCCTGCGGTGCGGACAGGGCGAACGCGAGCAGCACGATGGCCGGCTTCCAGAGTCTCGTTGCGATGCCTCGCTGCGAGCGCAGGGAAACGCGATGGGCAACGGGCATCAACTCTCTCCACAGTCGTTGGCGAGGCGCGCATCGATGCCGCGGGTCTCGCGATCGATGTCCGCGCGCTCGCTGGGTTGGGCGATGTTCCAGCGCCGGTTCAATTCGTGGCGCTCATCGCGCAGACGGCCGCACACCTCGGCCTGCGGCAGGCGATTGCATTCGTCATACAGGTATTGCCCATAGGGGATGGCCGGCACCAGGACCGGCCGGCGGAAATGGTTGGAATCGCCAATGCGCACGCTGCCGCTGACATTGCCGCTGCGCGCGTCCATGGTGGCGCTGACGCCGCCACCACCGCCGCGGCGTGGCAGCGCGGGATAGCCGAACATCCACGACTCCTCCCAGCGGACATGGCCCTCGCTGGTGTCGCTGGTATAGCGCTCGCCGTCTGGAGTGATGCATTCGTACAGCGGTTGCGGTGGCGTGACCACGACGTAACGCGGCGCGGGCCCGTAGGACTCCTTCGCCGCGGGGGCCGGCGCCGGGATGGCGCGCGGCGGTGGGTCCGTCGGTCGCACCATGGTGCGCGCTTCCTGTTTCTCGCCGGCGCGGCAGGGCGTGTCGCGCAGGGCGAGCTGGCCCTTGGCATCGGTGCAGCGGTAGATGGTGACTTCGCCGGCGTGCACGGACGCGGTGGCCAGCAGGGCCAGCAGGGCAGACAGCAGCAGGCGGCACGGCCGGATCATGGCGGCATCTTGCGCCCCACCGCGGGTGCAGGGAAGGCGGACGCCGCCGGTGTTGGTGCGGATTCAGGCCAGCGGCAATCGCGCCGCCAATGGAAAAGGCCGACAAGGCCGGCCTTTTCCAACGCGGAAAGCCGCGGCGCGGCTACTTCGCCCGCGTGTACTCGATCTGCATGGACTTGTTTTCCTTGCCATCGCGCGTCTCGTACATCTCGAACACGGCGTGGTCCTTGTCCACGATGCGCATCGTCTGGCGTACCGGAACGATGGTGCCCGGCTTCATCGGGTCGTGCATCTGCGCGCGGTAGCTGTAACTCTTGCTGGCCGGGTCGTAGTCGCCTTCGGACACGAACAGGCCGGTCGACATGTTGTCCGACCAGGTGCTGAAGTACTTGCCGGTGACATTGTCGAAACCGATGTAGCCCAAGCCCTGGAACGGCTGGCCCATGTACTGGCCGCTGTAATCCATGCGCAGCTGGCGACCGCCGAGCACGGTCGTGTTCACCGACTTGCCGGTTTCCATCGAGGGTGGCGCGGACGGATCCATCCACGACGACATCTTCGTGTTCCAGGTGCCCTCGAACTCGGAGATCAGCTGCTTGTGCCGCTCGCCGGGCGTCGCCGCCTTCTGCCAGGCTTCCATCATCGCCTTCTGTTCGGGGCTCATCTGGGGCGGGGCAGTCGCCTTGTCCTGGGCGAAAGCCGGCATGGCCATGAGGAGGCCGAGCGACAGCGCGGCCAGGTGGCGAATTTTCATTGATCCTCTCCGTTGGAAGGGCCGCGGCCGCGGCCAGCGGGCGCACCCTACGCGCGGCTCCGTTAACACGGCGTGGGCTGTGCGCCCGGTTTCAGAGGCGCAGCACGGCACCCGTGCGTGCATCGCGGATCGCGGTGGGCGCGGCCAGGCCGCCGGTCTCGCCTTCGCTGACGCCATCGAGCAGCGCGAGCAGGACGGGATCGAGCGCGTCGCGATGGAACGCGGGCGCTTCGCCGGCGCGGTTGGCGCTGGTGGATACCAGTGGGGCGCCAAACTTTCCACACAATGCGGCCACGATCGGATGGGCGCTGACACGCACGGCGACACCGGCATGCGCACCGGTGATCCAGCGCGGCACGCGCGCCGTGGCTGGCACGATCCAGGTGTGCGGACCTGGCCAGCTCGCGTCGACGGCAGCGATGCGGTCGGCGGGCAGCGCGTCCCAGTCCAGCAGGCCGTCGAAGTGGGCGCGATCGCCGGCAATGAGGATCAGACCCTTGCCGACTTCGCGCTGCTTGATGGCGAGCAGGCGCATCACCGCGGCTTCGTTGAAGGGATCGCAGCCCAGTCCCCACACCGCCTCGGTCGGATAGGCGAGGACGCCGCCGCGTTGCAACGCGGCGACGGATTGGCTGATCGAAAGTGCGGCCGTGCTCATCCTTGCCCGGACACCATTCAGAACGGCGGCTTGTCGGTCGCCGCCTTCTTGACGGCTTTCTTCGTGACCTTCTTGGCCGCTTTCTTCGTCGCCACCTTGGTGGTCTTCTTCACCGCTTTCTTGGCCGCCTTCTTGGTCGCTTTCTTTGCGGCCTTCTTCGCTGCCGCCTTCTTCGCGGGGGTCTTTGTCGCCGCCGCCTTCTTCGCTGCCGGTTCCTTCTTGGCCGCGGCTTTCTTGCCGAAGCGGCCGCGCATCGGCTTGCCGGTCGTCTCCATGAGTTCCTGCGCTTCGGCCAGCGTCAGCGACGCCGGCTCGCGGTCCTTGGGGATGCGGCCGTTGAGCTTGCCATCGGACAGGTACGGACCGAAGCGGCCGTTGAGCACCTGGATGTCGCTGCCTTCGAATTCCTTGATGATGCGGTTGCGCGCGATCTCTTCCTTCTCCTCGATCAGGAAGACGGCGCGGGCGAGGTCGATCGTGTACGGATCGTCCTCTTTCTTCAGCGAGGCATACACGCTGCCACGCTTGGCGAACGGGCCGAAGCGGCCGACGCCGACGCTGACCTCATGGCCGCCGCTCTCGCCGAGCTTGCGCGGCAGCTTGAACAGCTCCAGCGCGTCGGTGAGTTCAATGGTGTGCATCGACTGGCCCGGACGCAGCGAGGCGAACTCCAGCTTCTCGTCGGTGTCCTTGTCGCCGATCTGCGCATACGGTCCATATCGGCCCAGGCGCACGCTCACCGGCTTGCCCGACTTGGGATCGGTGCCGAGCTCGCGCGCACCGGTGGCTTCGCTGCGATCCACCGACTCGGTCTTCTCGGTCACCAGCTCCTTGAACGGGCCCCAGAACTTCTCCATCAACGGAATCCATTCCTCCTCGCCGCGCGAGACGGCATCGAGTTCGTCCTCGAGCTTGGCGGTGAAGTCGTAGTCGACGTACTGGGTGAAGTGGCTGCTGAGGAAATTCGACACCGCGCGGCCGACGTCGGACGGGCGGAAGCTGCGGCCTTCCATTTCGGCGTACTTACGGAACAGCAGGGTCTGGATGATCGAGGCGTAGGTCGAGGGCCGGCCGATGCCATATTCCTCGAGCGCCTTGACCAGCGCCGCTTCGGTGAAGCGCGGCGGCGGCTGGGTGAAATGCTGGTCCGCGTGGATGCGCTCGAGCGGCACGCGGTCGCCGGTCCTCATCGCCGGCAGCTTGCGGCCTTCGTCCTCGTCCTCCGAGGACTTGGTGTCCTTGCCTTCCTCGTACACGGCGAGGAAGCCCGGATCCACGACCGTGGTGCCGGAGGCACGGAAGCTGTGCTCGTTGCCGGCGGCGAGATCGACGCTGACGGTGTTGAGCGTGGCCGGAACCATCTGCGAGGCGACGGCGCGCTTCCAGATCAGGTCGTAGAGCTTGCGCTCGTCGTCGGTTAGGTGGCGCGACACTTGTTGCGGCGTGCGCAGCGCGGAGGTCGGGCGCACCGCTTCGTGCGCTTCCTGCGCGTTCTTCGACTTGGTGGTGTAGACATTGGGCTTGTCCGGCAGCGCGCGGGTGCCGTAGTCGCGGGCGATGACGTCGCGGATCTCGCCAAGCGCGTCCTGCGACAGGCTCACCGAGTCGGTACGCATGTAGCTGATCAGGCCGACCGTGCCTTCCTCGCCGATCGCCACGCCTTCATACAGTTTCTGCGCAACCTGCATGGTCTTGCGCGTGGTGAAGCCGAGCTTGCGCGCGGCTTCCTGCTGTAGCGTCGAGGTGGTGAAGGGCGGTGCGGGGCGGCGCTTGCGCTCCTTGCTGGTGACATCGGTGACGTGCAGTGCACCGGCGGCGGCCTTCACGATGCGCTGGCGCGCGGCTTCGGCGGTGTCGCCATCGGTTACGGTGAACTGCTCGAATTTCTTGCCGTCGAGTTTGGTGAGCTTGGCGGTGAACGGCTGCGACGGATGCGTGCATTCGGCCTCGATCGACCAGTACTCGCGGGCGATGAAGGCTTCGATCTCCTCTTCGCGCTCGACGATCATGCGCAGTGCCGGCGACTGCACGCGACCGGCGGAGAGGCCGCGCTGCACCTTGCGCCACAGCACCGGCGAGAGGTTGAAGCCGACCAGGTAGTCCAGCGCGCGCCGCGCCTGCTGCGCATCGACCAGGTCGCTGGCGATGTCGCGCGGCTGGGTCATGGCTTCCTTGATCGCGCGCGGCGTGATTTCGGTGAACACCACGCGCTGCAGCGTCTTGCCCTTGAGCAGCCCACGCTCCTTGAGGATCTCGGCAATGTGCCAGCTGATCGCCTCGCCTTCGCGATCCGGGTCGGTCGCCAGGAACAGGGCGTCGGCGCCCTTGGCGGCCTTGGCGATGGCGTCGACGTGTTTCTCGTTCTTCTCGATCAGGTCGTAGCGCATGGCGAAGCCGTTGTCCGGGTCCACCGCCCCCTCCTTGGGCACCAGGTCGCGCACATGGCCGTACGAGGCCAGGACGGTGAAGTCCTTGCCCAGGTACTTGTTGATCGTCTTGGCCTTGGCGGGCGACTCGACGATGAGGAGGTTCTTGGCCATGGGGGAATCCGGTTCCGGGCGTTCCCCGGGGGCAACGGGGAGAACGCCAAACGACAGCAGAGAAGGCAACGCCCGGGGCGGGGCCACGGGCGTCGAAGGGGGCTTTTCCTTTTTTAGTGGAATCACGAGGCGGCCGCGGCTGTCAAGCCGAGGCCGCTCCGACCCTCAATCGGGAGGGCTCGGGGCCCCGTGGGCCGTCAGTGAGCCATCGAGGCCAGGCCGGCGATGATCACCGCGATCAGGGCGATATAGGCGAGAACCCCCACCGCCCCGATGACCAGGGTGACGACGGTGACGGTGCCCAGTTCATGGCGCTGGCGCTCCGGGTGGGCGGTATAGGCCCATTTGTCGACGACAAGGGTGCTGCAGATCATGTCGTGCAGCGCCCGCTTGCGGTCGGTGAAGGCCGCCATGAGGTAGCCGATGAGAAGCACGATGCTGCTGAGCAGGTAAGCGAAGTAGCGACCGAAGCCACGCCAGAAGGTGATGCGCTGCCCGTCCTCGTCGGTGACCTTGATGCCCACGGCCAGTTTGCCGAGCGTGGCCTGCAGGCTGGATGCGTGCATCAGGGCGTAATACAGGGCGAGCCCGAAGATCTCGAGCAGATAGAACACGCCCAGCGAAATCATGCTTCCAGTCGAGATCCCGCTGCCCAGTTGGCTGGCGGCACCGAGCACGCCGAGGAAGGCGGCGAGGATGAAGATGACCACCATCAGCACCAGCGAATCGATGATCGAGGCTGCGACGCGCTTCCAGAAGCCGGCGTAGACGATGTCGCCGCCGGAGACGAAGTCGCTGTCACTGCGAAGCGCTGCGCGCGGCGGGGCATAGGGCGAATGCGGTTGGGCCGATGCGTACGGATTCGTGCCCGCGGACAGTGTTCCCGCCGTGCCTGGCGACGGACCGGTACCGCTCGATGCGACCCCGCTAGATGGCAGCGGTTCGGCCATCGCGTAGGGGTTGACGCCCGCCGACAAGGGCACGGCGTCCACGGCCGGTAGCGTGCGACCGTCGGCTTCGTTCAGCGCCTGGGTCATCACCTCGTTCCATGGGCGCCACTGCGGCATGCCTTCGCGCCACACCAGGGTGTCGGGTTGCAGCTGGCCGGCATGGTGCAGGTCGGCCAGATCGCGCGCGGCAACGGGCCCGTGGCGGTTGCGTTCGTAATCGCTGTAGTACCAATCGCTCATGTCATGAAACCCTGGTGGAGTAGGCGCGGACTAGCCACAGTTCGGTGGCCGGAATTCAGCCGCGATTTCCGCAGTCGAGCAGCGCACTTCAATGCTTCCTCCCGACGGAATCGCGTCATAACGCAGTGCCTTGCCCTCGATCATGGGGCCTTGGTGCAGGAAGGTGACCCGGTATCCGCAGTGCTGTCCGTCGTTACTGTCCAGGTCGACCGTGAAATTGCCGGCGAGACCGGGATCGCGGACCTGCAGGCTCTCGAATTCGAAGGTGTCGGGGCACTCGCGCCGCTGCGGGTAGTAGGTCGTCATGGCCCGTGCGACCAGTGTGCGCACCTGCGCATCGGATTGGGCCATCGAGTCCTCGTCGTAGGCGGGCGCCGCAGTGGATGCATGGCGTGCGCGTTCGACGTAATCGCGGTACGCCGGGATCGCGATGGCCGCGAGGATGCCTGCCAGCGGCACCGCGGCGGCGGCGCAGACGATCAATGCGATGAGGCATCCAGACATGCCTTTCTGCTGCGATCGTGTGGGCGGATGCGATGCATGCGCCGTGACCCGTGCAGGCAGGGGCGGTGGCATCGCGGCAGCGGGCGTGATCGAGTCGATGTCGAGTTCGACGGCCACGCGTTCGAGCGCTACCCACTGCACCATCCCGTCGCACCAGACCAGGCTGTCACGGCCCAGACGGCGCAGGCGATAGTGTTCGCGCAACTCGTCCGCGCTCAGTGGCCCGATTCGGTTGCGGGCACCGTCGACGTAATGCCAGCGGGTCATGGCCACGGATTCCGTGCAAGCGGCCCTGCGCGGCCCTCGTCCGGGTCGTGGTAATAGCAGTCGATCATCGCCTCCCCCCGAGGCCATCCCTGCAGCCGGAGTCCATGTTGCGTCTGCCGGTCGCAGGAACGCCGGCAGCGATGCGGCTAATGTACCGGCTCTGGTTCGTCCGCGAACATCTGCGTTTCCATCCAGGCGTACGCGGCCTCGCTGCCGGGCTGATTGAACAGCACCATCAGCACGACCCACTTGAGGTCGTCGAGGTCGAGTTCGTCCTGGTCCAGCGCCATCGCGCGGTCGAGCACGAGTTCGCGCTGGTCGGCGTCGAGGATGCCGTGCTGCTCCAGGAACAGCAGGAAGCCGCGGCACTCCACGTCCAGTTTGTCCAGTTCGGGTCCGAAATAGACACGGGTAGGACCGCCTGCGCGGGGCGTGGCCGTGCTGGGACTGGGGCGCTGCGAGGCGAGCGCGTCCAGCCATTCGAAGGCCTTGTTGATTTCGGCCGGACTGAAGCCGGCCTGGCCGAGTTCCTCGAAGAGGGGGCCGCTGCGGAGCGAATCGTGGTCGCGGACGAGATCGGCGTCCTCGGTGAAGTAGTGCTCGAACAGGTACAGCAGGACGTCCAGGATGCTCTCTTTCATTTCCCTCGGCCTGCGCCGCAAGCGGCGCGATGGGCGGGTTGGGGCTTACTTAGGGGTGCCGCAAGAACCATGCCTCACAGGCGGATTCATCGACTCCGGTGGTACCGGCCGTGTTGCGTTGTTACCTGACCGTCAAGCTCCATGATCAGGAGCATGGAGGACAGTTCGGCGGGCGTCAATCCGGTTCGTTGAACCAGTTGCTCCATACCTGTTGGGTCATGGCCGAGCGCCTTCCACAACTTCTGGTAGTCGGCGTTATGGCTTGGTGGATCGCCGGAAGTCGCGCCGGCACCCGTGAAGGCGGGGCGCGCGACCGCGTTGTGGTCGCTCGGCTCCGCGGCAGATGTGGGGCCGCCAAGCCGTAGCCGCAAGTCGGCGGCCAACTCCTGCGCGACAGGTGCCAAGGCCGCGATCACCTCGGTGGCGGTCTCGACCAGGGTGGCGCCTTCGCGGATCAGGCGGTGGCAGCCGCGCGCGAGCGGGTTGTGGATCGAGCCGGGAACCGCGAACACATCACGCCCGGCGTCGACGGCCTGCCGGGCGGTGATCAGCGCGCCCGAACGATCGGCGGCTTCCACCACCAGCGTGCCCAGCGAGAGCCCGGCCAGGATGCGGTTGCGGCTGGGGAAGTGTTCGGCGCGCGCGCCGGTGCCGGGCAGATGCTCGCTGACGATGGTGCCGGTCGCGGCGATGCGCGCGTGCAGGCCGGCATGGCTGCGGGGATAGGGCACGTCGGGGCCGGTACCGAGGACTGCGAGGGTGAGGCCGCCGGCGTCGAGGACCGCTTCATGCGCGGCGGCATCGATTCCGGCCGCGAGCCCGCTGGCCACCCCGAAGCCGGCCACCGCGAGGGCGCGGGCGAACGCGGCGGCATTGTCACGGCCGCCCGGCGTGGCGGCGCGGCTGCCGACGATGGCGAGCGAGGGATGCCACAGCAGCGACGGCTCGCCGGCAACGAACAGGGCAAGCGGTGCGTTCGCAGTGCGGCGGAGCAGGGAGGGATAGTCGGGGTCGTTCCAGCCAAGCAGATGATGGTTGGAATGCGCGAGCCATTGCCGGGCGCGTTCGAGCACCGCATGGTCCGGATTCCGCAGCGCGCTTATCTGCGCATCCGAGAGCCCGCAGGCGCGCCAGAACGAGGCCCCTGCCGTAAGTGCTCCGGCGGCGCCAACGTGGTCGAGCAGGCTCTTGCGCGGCGCCGCAGCGCCACCGGCCACAACCAGGCGCAATAACGCGTCGATGTCATCGTTGTGCATTGCTGCAGGCTATGTGGCACGAGACGCCGGCGAATCCGGCCGAGGCCGCAATCCGCAGTAGGAATTGCCTGAACCTGCGCGGCACGTAGCGACGCACCGGCTACCTGCAGTCACCGGCGACGAAGTGCGCCGGGAGAAAAAACAACGGCGCCATTCGGCGCCGTTGCATGTCGCGGAGCGAGCGCCGGTCAGTACGGCGCGTCGGGATGCTTCAGTTCGTAGCCCACGCGGGTCGGGCGGACACTGTCCATCACCAGCGCGTAGCTGACCTTGTCGAAGGTGCGGAACACCACCATGTGGCCGGCATATTCGTCCGGCAGGCGCACGGTGTTGCCATGGCCGACGGTGTCATAGCTGCGGTCATCGCCGACGGCCACGCGATCGACCTTGTCGGTGCCGACGCGCCAGCTGGAGAACACGGTGCCGTTGTCGACGCCATCGCGCGAGCCAACCGACAGCGCCACCACGTCACGCGGGCCGCCCGTGCGGAGCATGTCGGCGACCGCGAGCACCTTGGCCTTGCCGTAGGCGAATTCCTGCTTCGGAGCATGCGGGAAGAACTGCAGGTCGTACGGCTGCGCTTCGACCGGGATCAGGCGGTCGCCGACGCGCACTTCGCGGCCGCTCTGGTCCACCACCAGCGTGCTGGCTTCGGCCTGGCCGACTTCGCCACGGCTGACCGTGGCCGTGGTGATCTGCATCAGTTCATAGCCGAGGAATTCGCCGCGCGTCGCCGGCATCTGGTGATTCCACAGCTGCTCGGTGCCCTTGGTCATGTCGCCGCGGAAATCGAGATCGTCCGCCTTCTGCACGGTGACATCGCAGCAGCGCTTCGGATTGATGCCGGTGTAGCGCTGGGTCGGGCGCACGATTGCGTAGCGCTGGCCGGCTTCGGCGCCGGACAGGCCACGCACGTAGGCGACCTGGTCCAGCGAAGCGCGCAGGCGGTCTTCTTCCAGGCCGACCACATAGGGCAGGTCCTCGAACTCGTCGACCACGCGCAGGTTCTTCAGGAACGGCTCCACCTGCGAAAGCGGGACGCCGGTGGCCGGCGCTTCCTCGCGCGGGCCGGGGGTCACCGCGACGCGGTCGAGGTAGGCCAGCGAGATGACGTCGCCGGGGTAGATCAGGTGCGGATTCTTGATCTGCGGGTTGGCCTGCCAGATCTCCGGCCACAGCCACGGTCGCTTGAGGAACTTGCCCGCAATGTCCCACAGCGTGTCGCCTCGGCGCACGGTGTAGGTATCAGGATGATCACCGTTCATCTCGGCGGCGACGCCGACGGTAGCGATGGTCAGGAGCGCAGCGGTAAGAACCGTGCGGATTGGTTTAAGCATGGCGGCCATGTATCTGATTCCCCTTGCCAGTTTCCCCACGGGCCCGGGCACTATAGCCCAGAAGATGCGCGCCTTTGCAAGCTTTCCACGGCCTTCGCAGGGTTACAATTCGACCTGTCATTGACGATGTGACCGTGGCCCCCATTTTTCCGGGATGCCATCTGCCGCACCGCACAGCGCTTCAGTGACCGGCTGCATGTTTCCCCAACCGCCGCGTTGTCCCGCGACAACCCGGCATCCCTTCGACGCGAAGGGTCCAGAGACTCCGTACCATGGCCCTGCTCCCCATCCTTGAATTCCCCGACCCGCGGCTGCGTACCAAGGCCGGCCCGGTCGACCCCGCCAGGATTGGCGACGGCGCCTTCCAGCGCCTGCTCGACGACATGTTCGAAACCATGTACGAAGCGCCCGGCATCGGGCTGGCGGCGAGCCAGGTCGACGTCCACGAGACCTTCATGGTCATAGACGTGAGCGACGATAAAACCCGGCCGCTGGTCTTCATCAACCCGGTGATCACCGCGCGCGCCGGCGACCAGGTCTACCAGGAAGGTTGCCTGTCGGTGCCGGGCATCTTTGCCGATGTCACCCGCGCCAACGAGATCACCGTGCAGGCCCTGGACCGTGAAGGCAAGCCGTTCGAGATGCAGGCCGATGGCCTGCTCGCGGTGTGCGTCCAGCATGAGATGGACCATCTGATCGGCAAGCTGTTCGTCGACTACCTCTCGCCGCTCAAGCGCGAGATGGTGCGCAAGAAGCTGGCCAAGGCTCGCCGCCAGGCGGCCGCCTGACTGTCCGGGGCCGGTGGAACGCCGGGCCCGGATAATGGCGCATGCCCTGCGGGGCGTGCGCCGGAATTGCCGCTGCGGCACACCGCAGATGAAGTTCGTGTTGTCGGGCGAAGGTGCAAGGCGCTTCGCTTATCGCACCCTACGGGTTACCCATGACTCTGAGAATCGTCTTCGCCGGCACGCCGGATTTCGCCGTGCCCAGCCTGCGCGCCGCCGCGCAACGCAATGAAGTGGTCGCGGTCTACACCCAGCCCGACCGTCCCGCGGGCCGCGGCCGCGAACTGACCCCCTCGCCGGTCAAGCGCGAAGCGCTGCTGCGCGGCATCGAGGTGGTGCAGCCGGAGAACTTCAGGCCGGTCGTGTCGAAGGACGCGCTGCGGGCACTGAAGCCGGACCTGATGATCGTTGTCGCCTACGGCCTGATCCTGCCGCAGTCGGTGCTCGACATTCCGACCTACGGTTGCTGGAACGTGCACGCCTCGCTGCTGCCGCGCTGGCGCGGCGCCGCGCCGATCCAACGCGCGATCGAAGCGGGCGACCGCGAATCGGGCGTGTGCCTGATGCAGATGGAGAAGGGCCTCGACACCGGTCCGGTGCTGCTGTCGCAGGCGCTGGAAATCGGCGCGGACGAGGGCGGCGGCCAGTTGCATGATCGCCTCGCCGCATTGGGCGCGCAGGTCCTGGCCGATGGCCTGGGACTGCTGCGCGCCGGCGTCCGTCCGCAACCGCGGCCGCAGCCCGACGTGGGCGTCACCTACGCGCACAAGCTCGACAAGGCCGAAGCCAGGCTCGACTGGTCGCAAGCGGCGGGCGTGCTCGCCAATAAAGTGCGTGCCTTCAATCCGTGGCCGATGGCCGAGGCGATCGTCGCCGGCGAGCGCCTGCGCCTGCACGGCGCGGTGGCGCTGCCGGAACGCCACGACGCCGTGCCCGGCACCCTGCTGCGCGCGGGCCGCGACGGACTCGATGTCGCCTGCGGCGAAGGCGTCCTCCGCATTCGCGTGCTGCAGCGGGAAGGCGGCAAGGCGATCAGCTCCGCCGATTACCTCAACGGCCGCCCTGACCTGAGGGGCGCGTGAGCAGCGGTGCCGCGTCGCGGGTCGTAGCGGCGCGCGTGCTCGACGCGGTGTTGCATCGCGGCCGTTCGCTCAAGGCCGAACTGTCCGCGCACTTGTCGACGCTGGGCGATACGCGTGATCGCGCCCTGGTCGAGGCGATCTGCTTCGCGGTGCTGCGTCATCCATCGCGTTTTGAAGGCGCATTGAAGGCATGGATTCCGCGTCCGCTCGGCCGGCGCGACGACGAACTGCGTGCGCTGCTGTACGTCGGCTTCGCCCAGCTAGATCCGCTGGCCTTGCCTGCGCACGCCGCGGTGGCGTCGACGGTGGAAGCCGCGCGATCGCTGGGCCGCGCCCACCAGGCGGGCATGGTCAATGCGCTGCTGCGCCGCGCGCAACGCGATGGCCTGCCGTCCGGCGATCCCGCCGCGCATTGGCCGCAATGGCTGCGAAAGCGCCTGCAACAGGACTGGCCGCAGGAGCACGCGCGCATCCTCGAAGCCAGCGCGCAGATGCCGCCCTTGTGGTTGCGCGTCAACCGGCTGCAGCAGTCGCGCGATGCCTACCGCCAGCGCCTGCTCGAAGCCGGCATTGCATCGCACGTCGACGACACCGCCGCCGATGCGCTGCGCCTCGATGCCAGTCTCGCCGTCGCCCAGTTGCCGGGCTTCGCCGAGGGCGCGGTGTCGGTGCAGGACCTGTCCGCACAGCGCGTCGCCGATGCGTTGCCGCTTGTGCCCGGTGCGCGCGTGCTCGATGCCTGCGCCGCGCCGGGAGGCAAGTCGGCGCATCTGCTGGAGCGGGATCCCGCGCTGCGCCTGATCGCTCTGGACGTGGATGCCTCCCGACTGGAGCGTGTGCGCAGTACCTTCGCGCGGGTACGGGTCGGGGCCGGCGCGCGCCTGCTCGCTGCCGACGCGACCCGCCTGGAAACCTGGTGGGACGGCACGCCGCTCGACGCCGTGCTGATCGACGCGCCTTGCTCGGCGACGGGCATCGTGCGGCGCCAACCCGACGTGCTGCTGCACCGGCGCGAAACCGACCTGGCGCCGTTGCTCGCCACCCAGGCGCGGCTGCTGGATGCGTTGTGGACGACGCTCGCGCCCGGTGGAGTGCTGGTGTATGCCACCTGCTCGGTACTCAAGGCGGAGAACGAACAGCAGGTGGCGGCGTTCCTGGCGCGCACGCCGGATGCCACCGCCGATGCGCTGGACGAGGGGTTCGGCGACCACGCCAGCCCGTTCGAACGTGGCGGCGCGGGCCGGCAGCGCCTGCCGGGCGAGCAGGGCGGCGATGGCTTCTACTACGCCCGCCTGCGCAAGGCGACGTGACGCTCCCCGGTCTGCGCAGGACGGACCTGCACAGGCGCAACCGACAAGAACCCGACATCGCCCGACTATGATCCGCGCATGCTGAAAACGAACCGATCCCGCGAAACCTGGATGTTCTGGATCCTCGCCGTGCTGGTGCTCGGTGCCGGCCTTGGCCTGCGCGATCCGTGGCCCGCCGACGAACCGCGCTTCGCGCTCGTCGCCAAGCACATGATCGAGAGCGGCGAGTGGTTGTTCCCGCACCGCGGTGCCGAGCTGTATTCGGACAAGCCGCCGACGTTCATGTGGCTGCAGGCGCTGGCTTACTCGTTGTTCGGCAACTGGCGCGTGGCGTTCCTGCTGCCCTCCCTGCTCGCCGCGCTGGGCACCCTGTGGTGCGTGGTCGACCTGGGCAAGCGGCTGTGGACGCGCCGCGTCGGCCTGTATGCCGGCTACGCGCTGCTGTTCGCGTTGCAGTTCACCTACCAGGCGAAGAAGGCGCAGATCGATCCGACGGTGATGTTCTGGATCACCCTCGCCAACTACGGCCTGATCCGCCACTTCCTGCGCGGGCCGGACTGGCGCATGTGGACGCTGGCCTGGTTCGCGGCGGGCGTGGGCACCATCACGAAGGGCGTCGGGGTGCTCGCGCTGCTGATGCTGGTGCCGGCGATTTTCGCGACAAGCCGCGGCTGGGCAGGGGCCCGCGTGCATCGGCGCGACTGGCGCCTGCTGCTCGGCCCGTTGGCGCTGGTGGTCGCGATGTCGCTATGGCTGGTGCCCATGGTGACGGTGGCGCTGCACCATCCAGACCCGGCCTACCGCGCCTACTTGGAAGACATCCTGTTCCGCCAGACCGCGGGGCGTTACACGCGATCCTGGGACCATCCGCATCCGCCCTGGTACTTCATCGGCGTGATGCTGGCGATGTGGCTGCCTCCCCTGCTGGCATTGCCGTGGGCGCTGCCGGCATGGAAGCGGCGCCTGCAACGACGCGATGCGCGCTACCTGCTGCCATTGGCGTGGTGGGTATTGGTCGTCCTGTTCTTCTCGTTTCCCCACGGCAAGCGCGACGTCTACATCATGCCGGCACTGCCGATGGCCTGCCTCGCGCTCGCGCCGTTGCTGCCAGGCATCGTGCGCAAGTTGTGGGCGCGACGACTGGCACTCGGATTCGCACTGGCGTTCACCGTGGCGATGACGGGCGCCGGGCTGGCCATGCTGCTGGGTCATACCGGTTTCGTGGACAAACTGATCGGCGAGCGCGGCCTGCAGCGCGATGCTGCGCCGTTTGGCTGGATGCTGCTGGCGATGGGGGCGGGCGGGTTGGGCAGCCTGCTGTGGTTCGGCCTGCGCCGGCCGATCGCGGTGCTGCTGTCCACGCTCACCTTCATCTGGGTGCTGTATGGCCTGGTCGCCTATCCGCTGTTGAATCCGTCCAGCTCGGCGAGTGGCCTGATGGCCGAGATCGACGGTCGCCTCGCCCCGGATGCGCAGCTTGGCCTCGTTGCCTGGAAGGAGCAGATCCTGCTGATGTCGCGGCGGCCGGCGATGACGTTCGGCTTCAAGGTGCCGATCGGCGAGCAGCTCCGGCGCGGCGTGGCCTGGCAGCGGCAGGCCCCTCGGCAGCGCTGGCTGCTGGTGCAGGAGCCGGCGATGTCGAAATGCATCGATCGCAGCAAGGTCATGCTCGGCGGTCGCTCCAACCGCCGGATCTGGTGGCTGGTGCCGGCGACGGCCGTGGTGCCCGGTTGCGTGGTCACGGACAGCGAGCTGCAGGACACCGACGGGGATTGAACGGGGGTTGTCGGCCGCGTAGCGGGCGGCGCGCTACAGCGGTCGGCCGTTCTGCAGCAGCCACAGCATGACGGTCTTCTGCCGCACGTAGTTGGCGCGTACATAGGCATAGACCAGCCCGTGCCAGCCGTCGAGGAAGCCGCCGCGCAGCACGTAGCCGCGCCAGAACCGCCATGACGGCGCGAACACCAGCTTGCCCAACGTGGCGCGCTTGCCGCGGGCGAAGTCGTGCTCGGCCATCATCCTTGCGTAGCGCTGCGTCTTCGCCAGTTGTTGCTCGAGTGAGCGATAGGGATAGTGGATCAGGTCGCCCCTGATCGTGCGGACTTCGCCCTCCACGCTCGCCGCTTCATGCACTTCGCGCGTGCCGCGCCAGCCGCCGCGGCGGCGGTCGAACAGGCGCAGGACGCGGTCCGGATAGGCGTTGCCGTGGCGCAGGAACTTGCCGAAATACTCGCTAAGCCGGGCGAAACGGTAACCGGCCGCGGTGGTGAAGCCGCCCGCGCGCTCCGCCTCGATCGCCGCACGCAACTCCGCGCTGACGCGCTCGTCGGCGTCCAGGCACAGGACCCAGTCGTGGGTGGCTTGTTCGATCGCGAACTGCTTCTGGCTGCGGAAACCGTCGAACGGCCGCGCAATCACGCGTGCACCCAGCGACTCGGCGATCGCGCGCGTGGCATCGGTCGAATGCGAGTCGACCACGACGATCTCGTCGCAGAACGCGAGCGAGGCGAGGCAGTCGCCAATGCGGTCGGCCTCGTTGAACGTGATAATGCACGCGGAAATCGGCACGCGCGCCGAACGGGTCTGGGAAGTAGTGATGGCGGATTACCTGTTGTTCGCGACCGAGCGCTATGCGCTGCCCATCCTGCAGCCGCTGGCGGATGCGCTGCAAGCCTTGGGGCACGGCGTGCACGCGTGGTTCGTGGACGGCGCCGCGGGGTCGACGCTGCCGGCGCCGGTGCGGATGGTGGGAATGCGGGAAGCCGTCGCGCTCAGGCCGCGGGCGGTGTTCAGCGCCGCCAACTGGGTGCCGACGTTCGTGGATGGCGCCAAGGTCCAGCTCTTCCATGGTTTCAATGTGGAGAAGCGTTCCAACGAGCGTGGCCACTTCCGCGTGCGCGGCCTGTTCGATCTGTACTGCACGCAGGGACCGGCGACGACCGAGCCGTTCCGCGCACTGGCGGCGCGCGAGCGGCATTTCGCGGTCGTCGAAACCGGCTGGCCCAAGCTCGATCCGCTGTTCCGCGACGATGACGGCAGCGCGGCGGCCCTGCGCGCGCCGGCGGGTGGGCGTCCGCTGGTGATGTTCGCCTCCACGTTCACCGAACGGCTCAGCGCCGCGCCGCACCTGCTCGACGCGATCGCGGCCGAGGTCGCACGCGGCGATCGCTATTGGCTGCTGACCCTGCATCCGAAGTGCCCGCCGGAACTGTTCGCGCGCTATCGCGCTCTCGCCGGCGCGAGCGCGGCCTTCATCGAAACCGAGCAACTGGTCGCCGCGGAGCGCGCCGCCGACGTGCTGCTGGCGGACACGACGTCGGTGGTGTCGGAGTTCGTCGTGCAGCGCAAACCCGTGGTGACCTTCCGCAACCGCGCACCGAAGCCGCACATGCTCGACTTCGCCGAGCCTTCGCGGTTGCCGGAGATGCTCGCGCAGGCCTTCGCGCCGGATGCGCGCCTGCAGGGCGCATTGGCCGACTACGCCGATGCGATCCACCCCTTGCGTGACGGTCGCTCGTCGGAACGGGTGATCGCCGCGACCGACGCGCTGCTGGCGGGGCAACGGGGCACGCTGCGGCGCAAGCCGCTGTCGTCGCTGTGGCGCCGTCTGCAGATCCGTCGCGAGCTGGGGTACTGGGGGCGCTGAACCCTCGCTACCAGCGCAGCGGATGTTGCGCCAGGGTGCGTGACAGCTGCTCGCACAGTGCGCGCGCTTCGGCGTCCGGCAGGAACCGGATGCGCAGCGGCGGAGACGTCGTGCCCGCGCCGGCCGTGTCCAGCCACAGCGTGGCCGTCCCGCAGCGCCGGTCGAGGGGATTGCGCGTGAGCTGCAGCGCCTGCAGCTTGTCGAGTTCGGCGAAGCGCCAGTGGCGGCTCCACCAGCCTTCGCGCACGGCGACCAGCTCGTCGTTGACGGCGTAGCCGGCGGCGCGGACATGCCGGCGGGCGACATACCCGGACCACGGCAGCCACAGCAGGGCCAGCAATCCCCACCATCCCAGGCCCCAGGCGGCCAGCGCCATCAGCAGCAACGCGATGGGCAGGCCGGGAAGCGCGAGCCGCCACCATGCGTTACGCGGCTGCGGCCGCCATTCGAGCCGCGGCCACGCCGAATGCGGCAGCAGGTGTTCGATGAGCGAGTCGCATGCGGCCGGCGTCGCCACCGGCGCGAGTTCGCGCAGCGCGCGCTGCTGGTTGTGCTGTTCGGCCACGGCCGTGTCGATGTCGAGGCTGCGTCGGCCGAGCAAGCGGTGCATGACGTTCTCGCGCAACGTCCATGCCTGGATGCGCCGGCGCGAGGCGCTGGTGCGCCAGCGTGCAAGCAGGCCGCGTTCCACCGTGAGGCGGCGGCCGCTCTCACTGAGGATGAAGCCGTGGTATTGCAGCAGCGCGAGCAGGATCGAGAACAGGCGCAGCAGCACGATCGCGACCAGGGCGAGGCTGATGCCGGCCACGGCGACGTGCACGGATCCCTGCATGCCATTTTGCGAAGCCCAGCCCAGGAGCCATTGGCCCCAGCGCTCCAGCAGGTTGGGCAGCATCCGCGGGCTGTATTGCGAGAGGCCGCCGATCGCGGCGCCGACGACGATCAGGCCGCGGTTCGAGATCATGCCGAGGCGGATGACTTCGCCAGGGGGCAGCGTGAGCAGCGGCGCGGCCGTCGCAGGCGCCTGGGTGGCCGGCCCGGCATGGACGCCGCGCCGGCGTACGAGGGTCTCCAGCGCCAGTGCATCGGCCAGCTTGAGCACGCGCATTTCCGCTTCCGGCTTCTGCCCGCCCGCGGATTCCAGCCGCACCTCGGCGACACCGAACATGCGGTGCAGCAGCGACTGCTGCAGGGCGACGTTGTGGATGCGCGCGAACGGAATGACCCGCACGCTGCGTTCGAGCACACCGCTGCGCACGATCAGCGCCTCGTCGCTGAAGCCATAGCGATAGGTGAAGTAGCGCCATACCGATACCAGGGCGAGCACGCCGATGCCGATCAGCGGCCACAGCTCATTGCGGTCCCCGCCGAAGAAGAATGCCGCGACCAAGGGCACGACGAATTGCCTGAGCTGCTGCAGCAACGCGAACAGCCAGGACATCGGGTGCAGGCGATGGCTGGCGTGGGCGACGTCGGTCATGGGCACGGTCATGGGCCGCGTTGGCGGAGTTCAGGCGCCCTGCGGTCCGGCGTCGTCATCGCGGTCGATCTGCCGGCCGAGGGTGTCGCGCAGGCGTTCGGCATCGGCTTCGTCCAGGTACGCCAGCGTCACCGCGCTGTGCCGCGTGCCCGCGGTGTGCACCACCAGCGTGGCGAGCCGGCGCCTGCGCTGCCACGGCCCGCGCTTGAGGTCGAGGTGCTGCACGCGGGTGGCCGGCACGCGGGTCTCGCGCTGGAACAGGCGGCCGCGCCGTATCGCAAGGCCCGTCGAATCGAGCCGCCATGCGACGTGGCGGAACTGGCGGACGCCCAGCCACAGCGCGAGTGCGCCGGCCATTAGCGCGGCGGCGATCCCACCGACGATGGCCGGCAGCCCCACCAGGCGGAACACGACGAATCCGGCCACCGCCACCGGCAGCGCCACGCCGGTGCGCGAAACGGCAAACAGCAGGCGCGCGCGCGCGGGCAGTGGCTGCCAATCCGTGTTGTCCCGGGTGGCGGTGTCGATCTCCATCGGAGCTGCTTCCATCGTCATCGGATTCCGCGGTACGGATTGTCCTCACCGCGCCCGGACGGCCGCAGCGTGTAACGCTTGTAGGTCCATTGGTACTGGCTCGGATCGCGCCGCGCAATGCGTTCGAGTGCGCTGTTGAGCGCGGTCACCGCGATCACAGGGTCGGCGTCGGCAACGGCTTCCGGCGCGGCATCGATATGCAGGGCAAACGCGGGGCGACCCTCGCGGCCGCCGTCGATGCGCTCGCAGTAGGCGAACATCACCGCGGCGCCCGTGCGATTTGCCAGGCGTCCCAGCAGCGTCATCGTCAGCGCGGGCACGTCGAAGAACGGGGCGAACTCGCCGTCGCCCTGCTTGGGCTGCTGGTCGGGCAGAATGCCCACCACGCCGCCGTCCTTGAGGATCTTGAACAGCTGGCGCACGCCCGGACCTTCCGCGCGCACCTGCGTCACGCGGTGCGCGTTGGCGTCGTCGGCGCGGACGCGGCGCAGGAAGGCGTCGCCGATCTCCGATTCCGGCGGTGCGTACAGGATCGCGAGCGGCGTGTGGGAGGCGAGCCACTGGTTCAGCAGTTCCCAGTTGCCGTAATGCGGCGCGGCGACGATCACGCCGCGGCCGGCACTGATCGCCGCATCGAACAATTCAACGCCGTGGTGCTCCCGGATCAGCCCGAGATTCTCGGTGTGCGGCCGCGTCCAGAACCGGAGCGTCTCGATCGCCTGGCGTGCGGTGGTGCGCACGATGCGCTGCTGCAGTTCCTCGCGTTGCGCCGGAAGCAGGCCCGGCTCGATGAGTTCGAGGTTGCGGCGCGCCACCCGCGCCTCGCGCGAATCCCGGCGCAGCATGAGCGTCGCGACGCCGTTGCCCAGGCGCATCAGCCAGGGCCAGGGCAGGCGGGCGAGGAGGGCGGCGCAGAAGTAGAGGAAGCGGGCGAGGAAGTCGGCCATCGCATTCAGTGTAGCCGCCGCTCCGCGCGATCAACCCGCGGCGGTCCCCTCGCGGCGATCCATCCGTGCCGTATTTGGGGAGCACGACTCGGGGAGCACGACTCGGGAAGCACGACTCGGGAAGCCCGCGCTTAGCCCGTACGATTCCCGGATCCCATTCGCGATCTCCGCCCATGCTTGCCCTGATCCAGCGCGTCACCGAAGCCCGTGTCACCGTCGACGGTGAAATCGTCGGCGCCATTGGTCCCGGCCTGCTGGCCCTGGTGGGGGTCGAGCCTGGCGACGGCGAT
Organism: Agrilutibacter niabensis; assembly: GCA_031457065.1. Taxonomy (GTDB): domain Bacteria; phylum Pseudomonadota; class Gammaproteobacteria; order Xanthomonadales; family Xanthomonadaceae; genus Agrilutibacter; species Agrilutibacter niabensis_A. Next base: position 347,437 of record JAVDVW010000002.1, on the reverse strand, counting down.
GCGCAGGTCGCGCGCATGGCCGACCGCCTGCTCGGCTACCGCGTCTTCGCCGACGCCGAGGGGCGGATGAACCTCGGCCTGGCCGAGACCGGTGGCGGCCTGCTGCTGGTCAGCCAGTTCACCCTCGCCGCCGATACCGCCAGCGGCATGCGTCCGGGCTTCTCCACCGCGGCGGAGCCCGGGCTGGCTGAACCCGTGTTCAACCGGCTGCTGTCAACGTGTCGGCAAAAACACGCACCCGGGGTGGAAACCGGGCGGTTCGGCGCCCATATGGTGATCAGCCTGGTCAACGACGGTCCCGTGACTTTCCTGCTCAAGGCGTAAGCCGAAGCCGATGGGTCCGGAGCGCCGCCTATACTCCTGATGCTGCAAGCCTGACGGCGCGCGGCGACTTGCAGGGACCAGGCGCTTCCGTCCGGGCAGTACCCGCTTCCGCTGGTATAATGCTTGGTTCCCTTAGTACCCCTCCCGGTGTCCACTCCATGGCCAACGAACGTCCGGCGCCTCAGTCCGACATCAAGCAGCTCATCAGCAAGGGCCTGGAACAGGGCTACCTGACCTACGCCGAAGTCAACGATCACCTGCCCGACGACCTCGTCGATGCGGAGCAGATCGAAGACATCATCGGCATGATCAACGGCATGGGCATCGAGGTGCATGAAGTTGCGCCCGACGCCGAAACCCTGCTGCTCGCTGGCGAAGCCGCCGGCGGTGGCCGCGAGGTCGATGAAACCGCTGCCGAAGAAGCCGCCGCGGCGCTGACCGCGCTCGATGGCGAAGGTGGCCGCACCACCGACCCGGTGCGCATGTACATGCGCGAGATGGGCACCGTCGAGCTGCTGACGCGCGAAGGCGAAATCGCCATCGCCAAGCGCATCGAGGAAGGCCTGAACCAGATGCAGGCCGCGCTGGCTTCGTTCCCGGCCACGATCGCCCACATCCTCGGCGACTACGAGACCCACAAGACCGGCAAGAAGCGCCTGGCCGAAATCGTGGTCGGTTTCCTCGACGCCGAACCCGAACCCGAGCCCGTGCCGGTCGTGGCCGCTGAAGTCGACGCCGACGAGGAAGATGAAGAGGTCGAGGTCGCCGGTGCCGACGAAGAAGCCGCGGAAGAGGGCCCGACCGGCCCGGATCCGGCCGAAGTCGCCGATCGCATGGGCAAGATCGCCGAGGCCTACGGCCGCTTCGAGAAGGCCTATGCCAAGCACGGCCCGAGCCACAAGAGCGTGCTCAAGGCGCGTGAGGAAATGGCGGAAGTCTTCGTCACCCTCAAGCTGCCGCTCGGTCTGACCGACACGCTGGTCCGGAACCTGCGCGACGTGCAGAACAAGATCAAGGAGCACGAGCGCCGCATCCTCGACCTGTCCACGCGCGTCGCCCGCATGCCGCGCAAGGATTTCATCCGCGCCTGGGAAGGCAACCAGACCAACCTCGGTTGGGTCGACGACGTGCTCAAGCGCAAGCAGAAGTGGTCGTCGGGCCTGCGCGACGTCAAGGACCAGATCATTTCCGAGCAGGAAGCGACGATTTCCATTGAGCAGGCGAACTTCCTGACCCTGGCGGACATGAAGGAAATCAGCCGCGCGATGGCCTATGGCGAAGCCAAGGCGCGCAAGGCGAAGAAGGAAATGGTCGAGGCCAACCTGCGCCTGGTGATCTCGATCGCCAAGAAGTACACCAACCGCGGCCTGCAGTTCCTCGACCTGATCCAGGAAGGCAACATCGGCCTGATGAAGGCGGTCGACAAGTTCGAATACCGTCGCGGCTACAAGTTCTCGACCTATGCGACCTGGTGGATCCGCCAGGCCATCACCCGCTCGATCGCCGACCAGGCGCGCACCATCCGCATTCCGGTGCACATGATCGAGACGATCAACAAGCTCAACCGCATTTCCCGCCAGATGCTCCAGCAGTACGGCCGCGAGGCCACGCCGGAGGAGCTGGCCAAGGAAATGGACATGCCGGAAGACAAGATCCGCAAGGTCATGAAGATCGCGAAGGAACCGATCTCCATGGAAACCCCGATCGGCGACGACGAGGATTCGCACCTGGGCGACTTCATCGAGGACACCAACGTGGAGTCCCCGGTGGATGCGACCACCAACATCAATCTGTCGGAAACCGTGCGCGACGTGCTCGCCGGCCTGACCCCGCGGGAAGCCAAGGTGCTGCGCATGCGCTTCGGCATCGACATGAATACCGACCACACGCTGGAAGAAGTCGGCAAGCAGTTCGACGTCACCCGCGAGCGCATCCGCCAGATCGAAGCCAAGGCGCTGCGCAAGCTGCGCCACCCGAGCCGTTCCGAACAGCTGCGCAGCTTCCTCGACATCGACTGATCTTCTCGTTCAAGTGCGACACCCGAAGGCCCGCCACGTGCGGGCCTTCGCTTTTCTGGCGAGCGCGCCCGACCGTGCTCCTCACGCGCCGTTAACGCGCATTGGCGAGAGGATGGCCGGAGATGCGCGGCGGTGTGCGTTCACTCCTCAGTGACCCCGGATGGGCCGGGGCGGATACCCGGGAAACGATCATGAAACAAATCCTTGCCTTGTGCATTGCGCTCGCCTTGGCGGCGTGCGCCAGCGATCCGGGCACACGCACGACGCAGAAGCAAACCGGCTCCGTCGTAGCGGGCGCGGTGGTCGGTGGCCTGGTCGGCAACATGTTCGGGAGCGGCACCGGCAAGGTGCTGATGACCGCGGCCGGCGCGGTCGCCGGCGGTTTCATCGGCAACCACATGTTCAAGAAGCACGCCAAGTCCGAGTACGAAAAGGACGCCGCGCAGCGCGCGCTCAACAATGCGGCTTCCGGACAGAAAGTGACGTGGACGGATGCGCGCACCAACGAGTCCGGCTATTTCGTCGCGCTCAATACCAAGCAGATGTCCGATGGCCGCATATGCCGCGATTTCCGTCGTGGCCTGACCGTGGGCGGCCAGCAGGTCGACGAGACCAGCGGCACCGCCTGCAAGAAATCCAATGGCCAATGGGATGCGTCCTGACCGGAGCGAGCAACGATGAACAAGTTCATGCGAATCCCCTTCGGCATGGCCGCGCTCGCGCTGGCGGCATCCGCCATGGCGCAGGTCACTCCCGATCCGGCGCCGGACCGTTTCGACGCCGCCGACACCAACCACGACGGCAAGGTCGACCGGGCCGAATACGACGGTTTCGTCGCGGAGCTGGTGCTGCTCTACGACACCGACCGCGACGGCAAGCTCAGCCGCGCCGAGGTCGCGACTGCCCGCGACCCGAGCAAGTTCGACGTCATCGACGCCAACCACGACGCGTCCCTCGTACTCGGGGAGATCGCCGCCTACAGCGACAACGATTTCAAGGTGATGGATGCCAACGGCGACGGTGTGATCGATCGCGAGGAATCCAAACACGGAAAATGAGTCCCCGGAAACCTGCCCGCGACGGCCGCCTCGGCGGCCGTCGTCGTTTTCGCCAATGCTCGTGCCGCCGCGCCGGCGGCCCTTGTGCCGATCCGGTTAGGGCGAACGCCGGCAATCCGCCTCGAGCGCGATGTGTTTCTCCACCGCGACGCCAGCCCGTATCATCTGCGTCCTGCAGCGGGCCTATAGCTCAATGGTTAGAGCAGAGGACTCATAATCCTTTGGTTCCAGGTTCGAGTCCTGGTGGGCCCACCACGTTTCTGCACCGGCACGTCCGGCAGTTCATGGAAGCCGAAGGCGGTGTGATAGGTGGCAACGAGCGGTAGCGGTCGGCGGCCCTGCACCCGGCGAAGGTGTGCTTCCCGCCGAGTACTGGCGCTATGCCGCTGGTGGGAAGCGTTGGGCTATCCGACGTCGTTGCGATGCTGGCCGTGTTCTACCTCATGGTGGCCAAGCCGGGATCCTGGGCGCAGGTGCTGCCGTTCTGAGATTGCGCGCGGGGATAGCAACCAGTTACGGTCAAGTCGGCTAGCGAGTGCTGTCGTTACGGCGCCGGCTTTTGCCTGCCGTTCGGGCTGCCTTTGGCGGCAGTCGGAGAAGAGTGCAACCGGTCAGCTAGGACTTGGCGCCCATGTTCGCTTCGACGAGGCTTACGATATCGCCGAGGGTCGGATTCTTCACGAGGTTCAGGTCCTTGAACGTGACGCCCAAGCGCTCTTCTACATCCATCATCAGGTCTACCATCAGTATCGAATCGATACCCAGGTCGGACTGCGTGGTCGTGAGGGTCAGGTCGTTGCCGTCGAGGTCGAACCGCTCGGCCACCAGGTCTTTCAGACTTTCGAAGATATCTTCGCGTTCCATGTAAGGCGCCTCCGTTGCACCCACATCGTACAAGCAATAGGGACCTGAAAGGGATGGACGACGTCAGCCCGGAACAGATTCACAAGAGCGTACTGATCCAGTCGGGAATCAGGGTCAAGCTCGGCGTTCCGGTCGCCCTGGTTGCGATTCTGATCAATGTCTGGTCGCAACCCGGCGGCGCGCATGCGTCGACGACGGGGGCGGGCGTGGTGACGGCCTACATCCTCTACGCCTTCGTCACTTTTTTCGTATCGCGGCACCCCGGTCCGCTTTCATGGCGGGACATCGCCATCGGTACCGCCATCCTCGATCCGGTGATCCTCTCTGCCTGGTTGTTCGCCGAGGGCGAGTCGGCCATCCTGGTCATGGGGTTCTATCTCTTCACGATCCTTGGATTCGGCTTCCGGATCGGTCCGAACATCATGCGCGTGTGCCAGGGCGTATCCATCCTCGGATTCGCCTGGGTCCTGATCGTGTCGCCGTTCTGGAACAACCACCCGTTCTTCGGGCTATCGCATCTGATCCTGCTGGTCGCCGTTCCGATGTACGCCGGCTCGCTGATGCGCGACCTGCGCGACGCCAAAGCCCTTGCAGAGCACGAAAGCAAGGCAAAGACGCAACTGTTGGCCAACGTCAGTCACGAGCTTCGGACTCCCCTGACCGGCATCGTGTCGGCCGCCCAGCTCCTGGAAGGGCACGTCGCGGCTTCCGAGGCCAAGCTCGTGCAGTCCATCCTGCAGCTCTCAGGATCCCTCGACACCGAGATCAGCCAGCTCCTCGATCTTTCCAAGCAGGGAGTGCAGCCTGCTGCGGGCCCGCCTGTGCCGTTCGAGCTGACTGCCATTACCGGCCATGTGGTCACGGCGTTGGGGGATAGCGCCGCGGCAAAGGAAATCAAGTTCAACGTTGTCGTGGACGAACGCATTGTTCGGCCCGTTCTGGGACAACCCCGCGACCTGACGAGTGCGCTGATGAACCTTGCCGGCAACGCCGTCAAGTTCACGCATGAGGGCAGCGTGACGCTCGAGATCAAGCTGACGGCCTCCGACGACCGAAGCTATGCGCTGTGGTTCGGCGTGACCGATACGGGAATCGGCATTGCGCCGGAACACCAGGCCAAACTGTTCGAGCCGTTCTATCGCGTTGAAACCGGCGACCGGCGGCAGTACCGCGGCACGGGGCTGGGCACGACGATCGCACGAGAGTATGTGCGCCGCATGGGCGGAGAGCTGCAGTTGTCCAGCTCCGTCGGCAAGGGAACCGTGTTCTGGTTCGAGGTGGAGTTGCCCATCGCCCAAGCGGTGGCGCCCGCATTGGAGCAGCTTTTTGCGCCGGTGCTCTCGCCCAAGCGCATTCTCGTTGCCGACGACAATGCACTGAATCTGGAATTGCTGCAGAAGATGCTGGCGAAGGACGGCCATGTCGTCTCCGTGGCCCACGGTGGCAACGAGGCGCTGCAGCAGCTTGCCTCCTCTCCGTTCGACGTCGTCATGCTGGACTTCAACATGGACGACCTGGACGGCTTGACCGTCTTCCAGACGTACTGCTTTGGCCGCATCAATCCGGCGCCCACTTTTTTCGTCACCGCCGATACGTCGAGCGCCACCGCCTCCAAGTTGAACAAGGCCGGCGCCTCGGGCGTGATCTACAAGCCGCTGACGTTCGAAAAGCTTCGCGGCGCCCTGGTGTCCGTATTTCCCGCCGAAGCAGGCGTGGAGGCGGCGCGGCTGGATGCCGGATTCGAACGCGCATCCGTCAAACTCGCGGCGGTCCCCGTCGAGCACGTGGACGTCGCCATCCTGGAGACCCTGCGCGAGATCAAGGACGATCCGAAGTTCATCCATTCCATCATCGGCGACGGCATTTCGGACATCAACGCTCTGTTGCAGCAGCTGTCGCTGGCGACTGCCGGCAAAGATCTTCGTTCGGTGCATCACCTGGCACATGCGCTGAGAGGCGTGGGGCTCAACATCGGTGCGGTGAGGCTGGGCGCCCAGTGCGAGCGCCTGATGTCCCTGACCGGCAGTCAGCTCAACTTGTCCAATGAAAAGCTGCGCGCTGACCTCGCCACTACGGGCGAGGCAACGCTAGCCGCACTTGAAGAGCTGCGCGCTCCCTTTGCCGACGCGAGTCTTACTGCCTGAAGCCCGCTCAGGCGGCCAGCTGCCGGTTCGAGGCGGGCTCGTTCTTTTGCATGAGCATGAGCATTTCCAGCGTCCGGATTTCTTCCGCGCTCAGGCTCATGGCCGTCTCGACCCAGTCGTCCACCACGGTGCGGCCTTCCTTGTAATCCAGGGCCGTGTGCCGGTAGCGGCTCTGCTGCACCTTGAACAGGGCCTTTTGCCGGCGCGTGTGCTCGTCGATATACCGCTCGACGGCCCTCTCGCCGTCGCCGTCGTCGCAGAGCTCGTCGATCAACCCCATCGCATGCAATTCAGCGGCCGAATAGATCTTCTTGTTGGTCATCATTCTTTCGGCCTGCCTTGCACCCACCCTGCTTGCCAGCAGCCCCATGGCTCCGGTGCAGGGAAACAGCCCGAACATGATTTCGGGGAAGCCGAACGAGCTGCGCTGCTCTGCAATCACATAGTCGGTGCTCAACACCATCTCGAAGCCACCGCCCAGTGCGCGTCCCTGTACGAGGGCGATCGAGGTGTTGTGCCCCTTCAGCTTGGTTGCCCAGGCATACATCAGGTTGAGGCACTTCATGGAGTAGTCGTGCAAACGCTTCGCATCGCGGGCCTCGATGCACGTTCGGAAGAAGCGCAGGTCGCCGCCGAGGCTGAAGTACTCCGGGTGCGATGACTGCAGGACCGTGTAGCGCGGTGCATTTGCTACCGGCGCCTTGGCGCCAACCGGATACAGCGAATCCAACACGTGCTGGAACTCATCGACCAGCGACGACGTGAAGTTCTGCAATCCCGTTGCGGAATCCGGGTCGAATCGGACCCACAACGTTTCTGATGCCATCCTGCGCAGCTCGGTTACGACGCGCCGGCTAAAACGGGGATGCGTTAGAGCGAGAACGGATGAAGCATCGGGGTATGACGGCGAAGCGCTCATGGGAATTCCTCGTGAGATAGGCGTGGAGTTACAGAGGGCTGCGCCGGCTGCCCAGCACCAGTGCAGCGTTGGTTCCACCAAACCCGCAAGAGAAGCTCACTGCCACATCGATCTGGCTATTCGCGCGCGGACGTTCTCCTACATGGTTCAGGCTACAGCGCTCATCCGCGATGCCGATGTTGCCGCTCGCCGGCAGCAGGGATTCGTTGATGGCTACAACGGTGATCAGACACTCCAGCGCGCTGGTAGCGCCGAGAAGGTGGCCGTGTACCGACTTGGTCGAGCTGACAGCGGCCGAACCTTCGGAGTCGCCGAATACGGTCCGGATCGCCGTTGCCTCGATCATGTCGCCGCCGTCTGTGGCGGTTGCATGAGCATTTACGTATTGAACGTCGCCAGCCTTGACTCCTGCATTCTCCAGGGCCTGGACGAGGCATTGGACCTGCCCCTGGCTCTCCGGCATGCCGATGTGATGGGCATCGCATGAGACGCCATACCCTCGGACATAACCATAGTGTTTCGAAGCACCGCGCCGCTCCGCGCTTTCTTCCGCCTCAAGCACCAGAAAAGCCGCGCCCTCTCCGAGGACCAGGCCGGAACGATCGCGCGAAAACGGCTTGCAGGTTCGCGAAGGATCGCCCTGATCCGCCTTGGACAGGGCTCTGGTTCCATCGAACACGCCGATCAACGCCGCGGTAAGGGGAGCCTCGGCTCCGCCGACGACAGCGACATCGAGATAGCCATCTGCGATCGCGCGCATCGCCTCGCCGATGGCGACGCCCGAGGATGCACAAGCACTCGCATGGGTCACTACGGGGCCGAGGATCTTGTGCCGTATGGCGACCTGCGCCGCGCCACTGTTTGACATGATCGACATGGCAGTGAACGGGCGGGACTTGTGCTTGCCATGCACCAGTACGTCTTCGCACCAGTTCTGCACCGAGACGGCGCCGCCGTTGACATTGCCGTAGTACAACCCCGCGCGCGGTCCATGGGCCGCAAACGACTCCAGTCCCGCATCCTCGATCGCCTGGCGCGCCGCGACTATCGCCATCTCGTGGCATCGATCGAGGAATGGCTGCTCAAGTCTGGTAAAGCGGTCGGAGAAGGTGCCGTCGACAATGCCGGCGGGATACGCTCCAGGAAGTTTCGGCACGTCCAGCAACCTGATGCCGGACCTGCCTGTGCGCAGAGCAGCGGTCAGCTCGGGCACGGAAAGGCCGAGAGGGGACAGGACGCCCATCCCTGTTATCGCAACGCGTCGCTTCGGCACGGTCAGACCCCCTGTGGAGCCTACGCAGTAGTGCGGTCCCAGCTCTGCCCCGATCCGAGCCCGGCCCTCAATGGTCAGACTTCACAGTAGGCGTCATCTTCAGCATTTGGCAACTGCCTGTCCCTCTTTCCGTGGGCCCCGCCCCGGATGCGACGGGGTGGGCGGGAAGTGTCCTCGTCCGGTGCCGACCCACGCTCGCCACCTCAAGGCCCTCAGTCGGAAACCATGACGCGTCTCATCTTTTCACCGCATGGCGGCATGCGCCTTCCGACGCAACGGACTGCGAGTTGCAGCGGCATGGTGGCAAGACGAGTCGCGCTGGATGGGCCTTCCCCAAGGAACAGGGGGTTCGCCATTTCACAAGGATTTCGCCGGTTTGACCGTGCAGAACGCAATGCGGCCACCCAAACTGGCGAATGACCTCAGTGACGTAATCGATTGCCGCTAAGGGCGAAATCATTTTCCGGGTTCGAGCGTCACCGTCACCATGCCGCCGCCGAGGCTCAGTCCAACGCCTTCGGCCTTGCCCTGAAGGACCATGGTCACGCCCTTGTCGTTCTTGTAGGTCGCCGTCACTTCGCTCGACCCGGCCATCGCGGTTTTGGTGATGCTGGTGTACTTGCCCGCGAAGTCTTCCACTCGGCTCAGGGAATACACCTTGCCGGTCGCCGTCACTTTGTTCACCAGTTTGGCGCCCACGCCGGCGCTGGCGCTCTTGTAGGTGAACGGGTAATCCGTGCCCTGGAAATGCAGCACGCCCTTGCCGGAGGTGCCGCCCATGAGCATGCGGGTCTTCTCCGATTCGACTTCCAGCGTGGCGCTCGGCTCGGCGCCCTCGCTCGCGGCATCGACTGCGGTCTGCTGCTGCTTGCCATCGGCGACCGCCGGCTGCGCGAACGCGGTTGCGATCGCGACACACAACACTCCGACCGCCAATGTTCGCTGCTGCATGGGGTTCTCCAACAAAGTCGACGGAGGCCCGTCGCTTAGGCCAACGTCGCTCCCGGGAGCCGACGGCCATCCGGGGAGCGACCACCCTCCATCGGCGGCCGCATCTGGATGGCGTCCAGTTTCCCGGGCCTCATGTGCAACCATGTCGCGAATCGGTCATGGCAGGAGAAGGCACATGGCGACGACTCCCGAAGGCGATGGCACGGCGTCACGCCCTGCGATGCATGCCGCTGGAGCGTCCCTGCCGCGGCGTTGGGTGCGACGAATCGCCATCGGCATCGGCAGGTTGGCGCGCAAGGGCGCCGCGGTGGCCGTTCTGGCCGTGCTGGTGGTGGTCGGCATTCGCGCCTACCAGTCGACCCAGGGTCCCCCGCTGCGTCCATGGCACACCTTCGTGCCGGCCGAACCGAGCGCACAAGCCATTGCCCAGGGTGACTGGCGGGCCTATGTCGCGGCAGAGAACACCCTGTTCGATCAGCTTCATCGTCGCCTGCAGCGCGAGATGGAACCAGGCGATCGCACGCCGTTGAACCGCTATTACGATGCCAGCCGGACTTCACCCGTGGCATTCGGCCGGGATTGGAACCGCTCTTTCGTGCTTGGCCCCGCGGGCCCCGTCCGTGGCGTGGTCGTGCTGTTGCATGGACTCACCGATTCCCCGTACAGCATGCGCAGCCTGGCCGAGTTGTATCGGCAGCAGGGATTCGTCGCGCTCGCGCCACGCATGCCCGGCCACGGCACCGTGCCCGCGGGGCTCACGCATGAAGGCCGCAAGCAATGGGAGGCGGCGGTCGAAATGGCGATGGCCGAAGCGCGCCGCCGCGCAGGTGGCCACGTGCCGGTGCACCTGGTCGGCTACTCGAACGGCGGTGCATTGGCGCTGCTGCACGTGATGCGACGTATCGAACGTGGCGAGCCGGGCGACGTCGATCGCATCGTGTTGCTCTCGCCGATGATCGAGGTCAGCGGGTTCGCGCGCTACGCCGGCGTGGCGGGCTGGCCCGCGTTGTTCCCTCGCTACGCCAAGGCCGCGTGGTTGGACCTGCTGCCGGAGTACAACCCCTTCAAATACAACTCGTTCCCGGTGCGCGCGGCGCGCGAATCGTACCTGGTGACCAATGAGCTGCACGCGGCCATCGAGGCGGTGGCAAAGCAGCAGCGCATGGGCGAAGTGCCGCCGATCCTGGCGTTCCAGTCGGTGGTCGACGACACCGTCGACGCCCATGGCGTGATGACGCAACTGATCGACAAGTTGAGCGCCAACGGAAGCGAGCTGGTGCTGTTCGATGTCAACCGCAACCGGGTCATCGGCCCGATGCTGCGCATGGGCGCGACCGACTGGCCGCATAAAGCGCTGCAGGGCCCATCCCGCTCCTACACGCTCACCCTGGTCGGTGCAGCCTCGGACAGCGACGCGTCGGTGGTGGCGCGCTCGCGGCATGCCGGTGCGAACGCGGTGCAGGCACAGGCCACGGGGCTGGACTATCCGTCCGATGTGTATTCGTTGTCGCATATCGCGCTGCCGTTCCCGGCCGACGATCCGCTCTACGGCAATCGTCCTTCGGGGCGCAGGATCGTGCAGTTGGGCGCGGTCGCCGTGCGCGGCGAGCGCAATGCGCTGGTGGTGTCGGAGGACAGCCTCACCCGGCTCAGCTACAACCCGTTCTACGCGTACATGGCGGCGCGCATCTCAGCGAATCTCCGCGACCGTTGACGCGGTAATTGGCGCATTCCCGCGGCGCCCTACGCACGCCCGACTACATCTCCGCCGGTGGTGCCGAAGCCGAGGCGACTGGCGATCGAAACGGCTTCGCCACGCGATCGCGCATCCAGTTTGCGCAGGATCGCCGAGATGTGGTGATCGACCGTCTTTTCCGAGCGCACGAGCTTGCCCGCGATCTGCGCGTTGCTCAGGCCGTCCGTCAGCAACGCGAGGATCTCGAGCTCGCGTGAGGTCAGTCCCGCCGGATTGGCCGAGGTCGTCGCCCGTGGTCCGCGCGCGACCCCGCGCACGCCTGCGCAGCGCAGGTGTTCCCGGCACCGCCGCACGGTTGCGGTCGCGCCAAGCGATTCGAATATGGCCAATGCCTCGCGCATGGCGGCCTCGTCGCCATCGAGCAGGGCCAGGGCGCGCTCGTAGGGGCAGCCGAGCCGGTCCCAGGCCTGCGCCGCTTCCCGCCATTGCCCCGACAGTTGCAAGGCATACGGCGCCTCCGTGCCCTCCGGGCCGGGATCGGCCAGCCCGAGCTTCTGGCACCAGTAGCGCAGCTCGCCGCGCGAGCGTGGGTCCTGTCGTTGTTCCGCCATCGTGTACGCCTGGAGCACCAGCGGATCCACCGCATCGGCGGCGTCGCGCAGACAGGCATCCTCGGCGAGGGCCGCGGCCACGGGTGCCAGTCGCTGCAGTTCACCGGACGCGCTGGCCAGCGTCTTCAGCTCTTCCATCAACTCCTTCACCCCCGGGTCGCCGCGACGCATGCGCAGTCGCACCAGTACCGTCAAGGCGCACATGCGCGTGACCGGTGCGACGCCATGGCTGTTGGCCAGCCGTATCGCCGTCGTTGCGGCGGCGTCCCACTGGCCCTGCTCGAAGTCCAGTCGCGCCTGCCAGGCTTCGATGTAGTTCGACCACGAATCCAGGTCGCGCGCGGTGAAGTAGCGTGTCGCCGCGGCGATCTGCAGCCGGGCTTCCGCATAGTCGCGGTTCTTGACCGCGGTGGCCACGAAGTTGGCATGGCAACGCGCGACGTGTTCCTCGTAGTCGTGGGCAAGCGAGATTTCCAGACTGCGTTCGATCATTGGCCTGCCGTCGGACAGGCCGGCGGCATAGCGTGCAGTGCCGACGTTGTTCAGGGCATGGGCCAGCACTTCGTGGCTGCCGATGCGCGTGGCGAGGTCGATCGCGCGCGTGCCCCATTCCACGGACTCGTCCGTGTGCCCGGACAGCATGTACAGCTGCGAGCGATTGCTCAGGGCCCAGGCATACGCCTCGTCATCGGGCAGGTCCTGCAGCAGCTCCACGGCCTGGCTGGCGTATTCCTCGGCTTCCTGCTTGTGCCCGCCGAACCAGTGCAGGCGTGAAAGCCAGCGCAGCGTGAGCCCTTCGTGTTGCAGGTCGCCGAGTTCGCGCCAGATCGGCAGCGCCGCCGCACGAGCGGCGATCGCCTTGTCGTTCTGGTCGATGAGGTAGCACTGGTACGAGAGACGTTCGAGCAGGCCGGCGCGCTCCGCCGGCGCCAATGCATCGGCATGGACGAGCGCGGTCGCGTAGAGCGAGGCCGCCTCGCGATGGGCGCCATGCGACGCCGCTTCGTCGCCGGCATGGAGTGCGTACTTGAGCACGGCGCTCGAGTCGCCGGCACCGGATGCGTGATGGACCAGGCGCGACGTTGCGACCGGCGGCTCGCGCCGCTCCAGGCACGCCAGCATTTTTCCGTGCAGTGTCGCTGCCAGCGGTGCAGGCAGGGCCTGTTCGATCGCGAAGCGGGCCAACTCATGACGGAACGCATAGGAGCGGCCGTCGGCCGTCAGCAGGCCCGAGGCCAGGGCAGCGGCAATGTCCGCCCGATCCGGTGCGAGGATCGCGTCGATGAGGTCGGCTTCAATGCGCGCCGGCACGATCGCCGCGAGGTCCAGCAGAGCGCGCACCGCCGGCGTTTGTCGCGCGGCCCGGGCGAGTACCGCGTCGCGCACCGTGGCTGGCATGCCTTCCGCGCGCAATGCCTCGGTGACGAAGAACGGATTGCCGCCGGTCGCGGCGTAGACGCCGTCGGCGGAATGGCGGGCGCGTCGCGCCAGTTCGGCCACGCCGGCTTCCGACAGCGGCAGCAGTGGTACGCGTACCACCGCATCTGCCGGCAAGTCGCCCAGGACCATTTGCAGTGGATGGCGCTCGCCCAGTTCGTCATCGCGGTAGCTCAGCACCAGCAGGGCACGCACGCGCTGGATGCGCCGGCCCAGGAACTTGACCAGGTCGAGTGTGGCCGCGTCGGCCCAGTGCAGGTCCTCGAGCACGATGACGGTGGTCTCGCGGGATTCCTGCAGGTTGGCGAGAAACGAGGTGAACAGTTCGACGCGACGTCCTTCCAGGCCGAGCATCGCTTTCAGTTTCGAGCCGAGTGCGTCGGCCATGTCGTAGAGCGGGCCGAGTGGGCGTGGCGAGAACAGCGCCTCGCAGCCACCCCACAGCACGCGGCTGTCGCGCAGTTCCGCCACCAGTTGCGTCACCAGCGACGTCTTGCCGATGCCCGCCTCTCCGGAGACCAGCGCGGTACGACCGGCGCCCTGGCCGGCGACGTCGAATGCGCCCTGCAGTAGCTGCAAAGCGGGGCCTCGTTCGATCAGTTCCAATGCACCGGCTCCGAAGGATCACGGCGATTATCCGCTCATGACGGGAACGGAGGGCGGCAATGGCGAGGGCGCCTCGCGCTGGCCGCGGCCCCGCATTCAGTAATAGAAGTACGGTGTCAGCACCGATACCTCGGTGATGCTGGTCACCGGCAGGCCGTTGCGGCGGGCTACCTGTCGTATCGCTTCGGGTGCGACTGCGTCGTAGATGCAGAACGTCTTGCGGCGGTCGGCGCTGACATAGGAATGCAGCCAGGTGACACCGCTGTTGGCGTTGACGCCGACGATCTGCGCGCATGCCTGCGCGCCGTCGGCGTTCGCCGGTATGGCAAGCCCGTCGGGGAAGCTGCGCTCGATCAGGTATCGGGGCATGGCAGTCGCCTCGGGCAGGGTTTCAGGCCGCGATTCAGCAGCAGCGGAAGCGCTGCGGCGACCATTCGGAGACGTAGTGGCGGTCGGCGGCGTAACCGGAGCTGTTGCCGTAGCCAACGCCGAATTCGCTGTTGCGGTCGCGATGGACATGGCGGATCGGAGCGGAGAACGGGATCGCTGCGGCGGCAAGCACAGCGAGTTCGCTCGGGCTATTCAGGGTCGTGAGCAGGCCGGCGGTAGAGAAGAGTTCGACCATGTAGCGGGACATGACAGGTTCCTCGTCTGGTTCTAGCAGCCCGGTGCTGGACTGCGATGCCAGACTAGGTGTCCGCGCTTTTTCCCACATCGGGAGGGATCCCCAGATTGCGGGTGGCGCTTCCCCATCTTTCGTGCACCGTGCTCTGGAAGCCCGATGGCACGAAAGTTGTCGTGCTGTCGCGCACGACCGGAAACCAGTGGTAGAACGCGATCGACGGCGCCGCCGTCAGAACGAATCGCCCGGGACGCGCACCCAGCCTTCCATCAGCACGCGTGCACTGCGGCTCATCACCGCCTTGGTCACGGTCCACTCGCCGTTCACTTGCCGTGCTTCGGCGCCGACGCGCAGGGCGCCGGAGGGATGGCCGAAGCGCACCGCGGAACGATCGCCGCCGCCGGCGGCCAGATTCACCAGCGTGCCGGGAATCGAGGCCGCCGTGCCGATGGCGACCGCGGCCGTGCCCATCATCGCGTGGTGCAGCTTGCCCATCGACAGCGCGCGTGCGTGCAGGTCGATCTCGCCCGCGGCGATGTGCTTGCCGCTGGAGGAAACATAATCCTGGGCCGGCGCGACGAAGGCGACCTTCGGGGTGTGCTGGCGCGTGGCGGCCTGCGCCACATCCGCGATCAATCCCATGCGCACCGCGCCGTGCGCGCGGATCGTCTCGAACTTCGCCAGTCCGGCCTTGTCGTCGTTGATCGCGCCCTGCAGTTCGGTGCCGGCGTAGCCGAGGTCGGCGGCGTTGAGGAAGATGGTTGGGATGCCGGCGTTGATCAGCGTCGCCTTGAACGTGCCCACGCCGGGGACTTCGAGGTCGTCGACGAGGTTGCCGGTCGGGAACATCGCACCGCCGCCTTCGCCCTCGTCGGCGGGATCGAGGAACTCCAGCTGGATTTCCGCGGCCGGGAACGTCACACCATCGAGTTCGAAGTCGCCGGTTTCCTGGACCTGCCCATTCGTCATCGGTACGTGCGCGACGATGGTCTTGCCGATGTTGGCCTGCCAGATGCGCACGGTGGCGATGCCATCGTGCGGCACGCGCGCGGGATCGATCAGGCCGTTGGCGATCGCGAACGGGCCGACCGCCGACGACAGGTTGCCGCAGTTGCCGCTCCAGTCGACGAAGGCGGTGTCGATGGAGACCTGCCCATACAGGTAATCGACGTCGTGATCGGCCACGTCGGATTTCGCGATGATCACGCACTTGCTGGTGCTCGAAGTCGCCCCGCCCATGCCGTCGGTGTGCTTGCCATAGGGATCGGGCGAGCCGATCACGCGCATCAGCAACGCGTCGCGCGCCGGGCCCGGCACCTGTGCGGCTTCGGGCAGGTCCTGCAGGCGGAAGAAAACGCCCTTGCTAGTGCCGCCACGCATGTAGGTGGCGGGGATGCGGATCTGGGGTGCGTGGGTCATGGGAGATGGCGAAATCAGAGGTTGTCGGGAATGTTGGGCTCGACCAGCTGCGCGAGCAGGGCCAGCGATTCCTGCCAGCCCAGGTAGCAGAACTCGACCGGGATCGCGTCGGGAATGCCCTGCTGGACGACATGTAGTTCGGTGCCGGTCATGACCGGCTTGAGTGTCACCGTCACTTCCATCTCGCCGGGCATGCCGGGGAAGCGGTCGTTGTAGCGGAGCTTCTCGCCCGGCACGAGTTCCAGGTAGGTGCCGTCGAACGAATGGCTGCTACCCGTGCTGAAGTTGGTGAACGACATGCGATAACCGCCGCCCACGCGCGCGTCCATCTCATGGACCTTGCCGGTGAAGCCGTGCGGGGGCAGCCACTTCGCCATCGCATCGGCATCGAGGAACGCGCGGTAGACGCGTTCGGCGGGCGCCCTCACTAAGCGGTGCAGGGTGACGGTTCCGGGCATGGCGCAAGCTCCTTTGCGGGCGGGGATCGAACTGTAATCAGGCCGCCTGGGCGGATTCGAGGAAATCGTTGGCGAAGCGCTGCAGCACGCCGCCGGCCTCGTAGATCGATACTTCTTCGGCCGTGTCGAGGCGGCAGGTCACCGGTACCTCCACGCGCTCGCCGTCGCGGCGATGGATCACCAGCGTGAGCGTCGCGCGTGGCGTGCGTGCGCCGACCACGTCGAAGGTTTCGGTGCCGTCGATGCCGAGCGTGGTGCGGTTGGTGCCGGGCAGGAATTCCAGCGGCAGCACACCCATGCCGATCAGGTTGGTGCGATGAATCCGCTCGAAGCCTTCGGCAGCGATCGCCTCCACGCCGGCCAGGCGCACGCCCTTGGCGGCCCAGTCGCGCGAGGAACCCTGGCCGTAGTCGGCGCCGGCAATGATGATCAGCGGCTGGCGGCGTTCCATGTAGGTCTCGATCGCCTCCCACATGCGTGTCACGCGGCCCTCGGGCTCGACGCGAGCGAGCGAGCCCTGCTTCACGTTGCCGGCGTCGTCGCGCACCATCTCGTTGAGCAGCTTCGGATTGGCGAAGGTCGCGCGCTGCGCGGTGAGGTGGTCGCCGCGGTGCGTCGCGTACGAATTGAAGTCCTCTTCCGGCAGGCCCATCTTCGCCAGGTATTCGCCGGCGGCGCTGTCGAGCAGGATCGCGTTCGACGGCGACAGGTGGTCGGTGGTGATGTTGTCGCCGAGCACCGCCAGCGGGCGCATGCCGGCGAGCGCGCGTTCGCCGGCCAGCGCGCCTTCCCAGTAAGGCGGACGACGGATGTAGGTGCTCTGCGGGCGCCAGTCGTACAGCGGGCTGATCTTCTCGCCATGTTCGACGCTGAACTTGAACATCGGCTCGTACACCGCGCGGAACTGCTCCGGCTTCACGCTGCTGGCGACGATCGCGTCGATCTCCTCGTCGCTCGGCCAGATGTCCTTGAGCGTGACCGCATTGCCCTGCGCATCGGTGCCGAGCACGTCCTTCTCGATGTCGAAGCGCACGGTGCCTGCGATGGCATACGCCACCACCAGCGGCGGCGATGCGAGGAACGCCTGCTTCGCGTACGGGTGGATGCGGCCATCGAAGTTGCGGTTGCCCGACAGCACGGCGGTGGCATAGAGGTCGCGTTCGATCACTTCCTTCTGGATCACCGGATCCAGTGCGCCGCTCATGCCATTGCAGGTGGTGCAGGCGAAGCCGACGATGCCGAAGCCGAGTTGCTCGAGTTCCGGCAACAGTTTCGCTTCCTCCAGGTACAGCTGCACCGCCTTCGAGCCCGGTGCGAGCGAGGTCTTCACCCACGGTTTGCGCGTCAGCCCGCGTGCGTTGGCGTTGCGAGCGAGCAGGCCGGCCGCGATGACGTTACGCGGGTTGCTGGTGTTGGTGCAGCTGGTGATCGCGGCGATGATCACCGCGCCGTCGGGCATCAGGCCGTCGGCTTCCTGCGCGCGTGGCCCGGCCATGCCGGTGGCGATGCCGCGCTCGGCGAGCGCCGACGTCGGCAGGCGCTTGTGTGGGTTGGACGGGCCGGCCATGTTGCGGACCACGGTCGACAGGTCGAACGCCAGCGTGCGTTCGTACTGCGCGCTCTTCAAAGCGTCGGCCCACAGGCCGGCCTGCTTCGCGTAGGTCTCCACCAGCCTGACCTGCGCGTCGTCGCGGCCGGTGAGGCGCAGGTAGTCGATGGTCTTGTCGTCGATGAAGAACATCGCCGCGGTCGCGCCGTACTCGGGCGCCATGTTGGAGATGGTGGCGCGATCGCCCAGCGTCAGCGCCGCCGCGCCTTCGCCGCGGAATTCCAGGTAGGCGCCAACCACCTTCGACTGGCGCAGGAATTCGGTCAGCGCCAGCACGATATCGGTGGCGGTGATGCCCGGTGCAGGCTTGCCGGTCAGTTCGACGCCGGTGATGTCGGGCAGGCGCATCCACGAGGCGCGACCGAGCATCACGCTCTCCGCCTCCAGGCCACCGACGCCGATCGCGATCACGCCCAGTGCATCGACATGCGGCGTGTGGCTGTCGGTGCCGACCAGCGTGTCGGGGAACGCCACGCCGTCGCGCGCGTGCACGACCGGCGACATCCGCTCCAGGTTGATCTGATGCATGATCCCGTTGCCCGGCGGAATCACGTCGACATTCTTGAACGCCTTCTTCGTCCAGTTGATGAAGTGGAAGCGGTCCTCGTTGCGGCGGTCCTCGATCGCGCGGTTCTTCGCGAAGGACTCCTTGTCGAAGCCGGGCGCTTCCACCGCCAGCGAGTGGTCGACGATCAGCTGCGTCGGCACCACCGGATTGATCTGCGCCGGATCGCCGCCGCGCTCGGCGATGGCGTCGCGCAGGCCGGCCAGGTCCACCAGCGCGGTCTGGCCGAGGATGTCGTGGCACACCACGCGCGCCGGGAACCAGGGGAAATCCAGGTCGCGGCGGCGCTCGATCAGCTGCGCCAGGTAGGCGTTGAGCATCGAAGGTTCCGCACGCCGCACCAGGTTCTCCGCGTGCACGCGCGAGGTGTACGGCAGCGTGTCCCAGGCGCCGGGCGTGATCGCCTCGATCGCCGCGCGTGCGTCGAAGTAGTCGAGCTCGGTGCCCGGGAGCGGCTTGCGGAATTGAGTATTCATGCTGGCGTCTGGCTTTGCAGGGGACGTGGCGCCGCGCGGGCGGCGTTCACGGAGGCGGGAGGCGCCCCGGTGGACTCCGCGCGGGAGCCTGGGGCTGGTGATCGGGCGGACCGGATTCCCGGCGCCCGCAGCAATTATCCCGCAATCGCGTTGGCAGCACCCCCCCCGTTCGTGCAACGGAGCTGCCGTCAGGCGTGCGCGGTATTGGAGGCGCGCGATTCGGGCGCCAGGCGGCCTCGATCCATCAGCAGCACCCGATCCGCGAGGAAGTCGACTTCGGGGCGGGCGTGGGTGACGTACAGCATCGGGATCCGGGTTTCGTCCTTCACGCGCCGCAGGAAGGGCAGGATCTGCTGCTTCAGGCGGTCGTCGAGCGACGACAGGGGCTCGTCCAGCAACAGCAGGCGCGGCGAATAGAGCAGGGCGCGGCCGAGGGCGACGCGCTGGCGCTCGCCGCCGGAGAGCATGGCCGGACGGCGGTCGAGCAGGTGGCCGATCTCGAGCAGCTGCAGCACGGTGTCCAGCGGGAACAGGCGCCCCTCCGCGGCAAGGCGGGCGTGGCCGTAGAGCAGGTTGTCGCGCACGCTCATGTGCGGGAACAACTGGCCGTCCTGGAACACCAGGCCGAAATGGCGACGCCAGGCGGGCACGAACATGCGGCGGGCACGATCGACCAGCATCTCGTCGCCGAAGTGCAGCGAACCGCCCTGCGGCTTCAGCAATCCCGCGATCAGCAGCAGCAGGGTGCTCTTGCCCGATCCTGATGGCCCGCAGATGCCGGTGACGCCACCGGCGATCTGCGCCGACGCGTCGAGCCGGAACTCGCCGCGTGCGTAGGCGAGATCAAAGTTCAGCATGCGCGCCCCGGTGGTCGGAGAAGCCCAGGCGGCGCTCGGCGCGCGCGCTGATCCAATGGCTCACCAGCAGTGCGGCCACCGCGAGCGCGATCGAGAGCAGGGTGAGACGCAGGGCGCCGGCCTCGCCATTGGGCACGTGGGTGAGCGAATAGATCGCCAGTGGCAACGTGCGGGTTTCCCCGGGAATGTTGCCGACGAAGGCCATGGTCGCGCCGAATTCGCCGAGGCTGCGCGAGAAGCACAGCACGCAGCCGGCGATCAGGCCCGGCGCGGCGAGTGGCAAGGTGATCGTGGCGAAAACGCGCCATGGCCGCGCGCCCAGCGTGGCGGCGGCGTGTTCCAGGCGCGCATCGATCAGGCGGAAGGCGAGCCGGATCGGCTGCACCATCAAGGGAAACGCCATCACCGCCGAGGCGAGCACCGCGCCCTTCCAGGTGAATGCAATCACGATCCCGAAGGTCGCTTCCAGCCAATGCCCAAGCGGTCCTTGCGTGCCGAGCAGCAACAACAGCAGATAGCCCGGCACCACCGGCGGCAACACCATCGGCAACTGCACCAGCGCGTCGACCAGGAAACGCCCGGGAAAGCGGCGACGCTCCAGCCACCACGCCAGCGCGATCGCGGGTGGCAGGCACACGACGGTGGCGCACAGCGCGACCTTGGCCGAGAGCCAGAGCGCCTGCGATTCCTCCGCCGAAAGCCACACGGTGATGTCAGTCATTCAGCACGCTGAAACCGTGGCGCTTGAAAATCGCGGCGGCCTCCGGCGTGCGCAGGTAGCGCAGGAACGCGCGCGTTTCCGGCCGGGCCTTGGCGACCTGCGCGAACGGATAGACGATCGGCGCATGCGTTGCGGCCGGGAACGGCGCGACCGTCTCGACCCTGGCACTGATGCGCGCATCGGTGGCATACACGATGCCGGCACCGCATTCGCCGCGCTCGACGAAGGCCAGCGCGGTGCGCACGTCGTCGGTGCCGACGATGCGTCCCTGCAATGCCGGCCACCAGCCGAGTTTCTCCAAGCTTTCCTTCGCGTAGATCCCAACCGGAACCACGCCAGGCTCACCGGTGCACAGCTTGCCGGCGAAGGCATCGGCGATGGCGAAGCCGGGTTCCATCCTCGCCTTGAAGCCCTTGCCGCGGGGGGCGATCAACACCAGCGTGTTGCCGAGCAGGTTGGCGCGCGTGGCGTGGTCGATGCGGCCGCGCTGGTCGAGGTAGTCCATCCACTTGAGGTCGGCGGAGGCGAACACATCCGCCGGCGCGCCTGCTTCGATCTGCTTGGCCAGTGCGGACGACGCACTGAAGGCGAGGCTCGGCGCCGGATGGCCGAGGCGCTGCCAGTGGGTGGCGACGTCGTTCAGGGCATCGGTGAGGCTGGCGGCCGCGAACACGCGGACTGGGGCCTCGGGCATGGGTTGTCCCGCGCGCGTCTGGAACGACAGCAGCAGGAGAATCGCGAGCAGGCCGCGGATGGCGCGCATGCTTCAGGACCGCTGGGTGGGGGCGACCATCATGCCGCACCTGACCGGCGGCCAGCCATCAGCCACTGGGTGGCGCGAATTGCGTTGCCAGATCGAGCCCGTACACGGACAGGTCGGGTTCGCGCATCAGCACCTTGTGCCCGGTGCGTTGCTCGGCCGCCGGCAGTTCCGCCAGCCACTGGATGTCGCCGGCAACCAGCGTGGCCACCGGCAGCCCGTCGCGCCACAACACGCGCGCACCCAGCTGGCGCGGCACCTTGGTGCCGGCGACCACGGTGCCGACCAGGTTGAGCGGATCCAGCGCGGACAACGCGAGCCATTCGCCATCGGGCGCGCGCTTGCGTATCTGCCGCAATGACGTGATGGCCTCAGGCAGCGCGAACTGTTCGCCCGCGAGCCCAGCGATGAAACGACCGCCGCGGATTTCGCCGCGCGCCTCCAGGCGATGGTAGACACGCAACAACTCGCGCCACGGCGGCAGCCACGGCGCCTCGCGGTCGAGCAGGCGCCAGCTCACCACGCCGTAGCGGCGCAGCAGGGTGCGGGCGATGTGCTCGATGCTGTCCGGGTCAGTACTCCTTCCCCCGCCCGCGCCAACATTCCTTCCCCCGTTTGCGTCACTGCTCCTTCCCCCGCCTGCGGGGGAAGGTTGGGATGGGGGAAGGGGAGCCGCGCGCCGCGTCAGCGTCCAGCGCCCCGCGTCCTCGATGCCAAGCAAAGCGGTGCGGCGCCCGCGACGACCACGGCCGTCAAAGGCACTGGGCCGCTTCGACTGCGGCACCAGCAGGGCGCGCAGACCGGCGTAGCTGTCGCAGGTCACGCGGCCGCGCGCGACGAGTTCGGCCAGTGCGTCTTCCAGTTCGGTGTGCAGCAGGTGCGCGCCGACGACCAGTTCGTCGAAGAACGACGCGCCGTGATCCTTGAGGTGATCGGCCACGCGTTGCGCACGCGACGACAGTTCCGGACCGTCGTCGAGCGATTGGGCGGTGAGCGGCGACCACTGCGGCAGGTGCCGGCGCGGCAACAACACGATCGGCGTGGCGCGTACCGGTGCCGAGCGTCCGTTGCCGCTGGATTCGGGGCTGGCACCACGCAGGCGCGTCCAGGCGACGCGACCCGCCGTGCACAGATCGTCCAGCCACGAAATCGAATAGTCGCTGACGCGCGCCGGCAGCAGTTCACCTTCCCACGCGGCGGCGGGCGCCTCGAAGCCTTCCAGCTGCGCGAGCACGCCGGCCAGCGCCTCCGGCCCGCTCACCCGCGACGCCTTCGACACCCGCTGCCACTCGAACAGGAAGCGCATGAAGTCGCGCGGCTCGACCGGTTCGATCTCGCGACGCAGCTTGCCGATGGTGTAACGGTGGATGCGCGCGAGCAGGTGGCGTTCGCACCACTCCTCCTCGATTGCGTGGGGCGAGAAGCGGCCGCGCATCACGTAGCCCTCGCCCTCCAGCTTGAGCAGGGCGAAGTCGACGTCGGATTGCGGCAGCGCCAGCGCTGTTGTCAGCGCGGCCACCGGCGTCGGGCCGAGGCCGGTGAGGCGCGAGCGCAGCAGCTCGACCAGCGCGTCCTCGCGGGTCCAGGTTTCCTGCGCGAATTCCGCGGGGGCTTCGATCACCGGTTCGCTTACGGCCTGCGGATGCAGCACGGCGGCCTGCGGCAAGCGCTCCGCGGCGAACCACAGGCCCGAACCGATCTGCAGGCGCGTGGCGCGGTGGTCCTTCGCCAGCCGGCGCAGCCAATCCGTCCAGGCATTCGCTTCGGCTTCGTCCTGGGTGACGCAGCCCAGCCCCATCAGCGCATCGTGCATCTCGTCGGCATTGCGCACCTGTGGCCACGCCTGTTCGCGTACGTCCGCTATCGCGGCCGGATCGAGGCGGCCGAGGTCGTCGGCGCTGTCGGCATCGGCGTAACGGCGCGCCATCACGGCCTGCGTGCGGCGCTCCTCCAGCGGGGCGTCGTCGAGGAAGGCGTACGGCCGCGCATTCAAGGCCTCGGCAGCGAACGGCGAAGGCGCGGTGAGGTCGCGCGCGACGACTTCGACTTCGCCGCTTTCCATCCGTCGCAGCAGCGCGAGCCAGCCTTCGGTATCCATCGCCTCGTGCAGGCAGTCGTCCATCGTCTGCGCGACGAGCGGGTGGTCGGGGACCTCGCGCTCGCCGACGATGTTCTCCTGGCAGGCGACCTGGTCCGGGAACACCGTCGCCAGCAGGTCTTCCGACTTCATCCGCTGCAGTTGCGGCGCGACCTTCTTGCCGCCGACGAAGCGCGGCAGCGCCAGCGCGGTGGTCGCGTTCCAGCGCCAGCGCACGCCGAACAGCGGCGCGTCGAGCAGGGCCTGCACCAGCACGTGCTCGGCCGAGGACGAATGCAGGTACTTGGCGACTTCGATCAGCGGGAAGCTGTGGCTCGTCGACAGCGACAGCACGATCGCGTCCTCGGTCGCCGCCGCCTGCAGTTCGAAATTGAACTTGCGGCAGAAGCGTTTGCGCAGCGCCAGACCCCAGGCGCGGTTCAGGCGGCTGCCGTAGGGCGAATGGATGACGAGCTGGGTGCCGCCGGATTCGTCGAAGAAACGCTCCAGTGCGATCGTCTGCTGCGTCGGCATCATCCCGAACGCGGCCTGCTGGCGGCCGAGGTAATCGGCCAGCTGCAACGCGGCTTCAGGCGTGAGACCCACATCATCGACCAGCCAGCGTGCGGCGGCGGCCGTCGCGCCCTCATTGCTGAGGACATCGGCGACCTGCGCCGCCTCGCTGCCGGAACTGGCGAAGCTCAGGCGCGAGGCGACCTCCGCGCGCAGGCGCGATACGCCGTGCGACAGCTCGTCGCTGCGTCCCGGTGCCTCGCCGAGCCAGAACGGAATGCTCGGAGGCATGCCCTGTGCGTCCTCGACGCGCACGCGCCCGGGTTCGACGCGCAGGATGCGGTAGCTGGCATTGCCGAGCTGGAAGATGTCGCCGGCGATGCTCTCGATGGCGAAGTCTTCATTGATGGTGCCGATGTTCTGCGACTGCGGCTCGAGGATGACGTTGTAGTCGGCGGTGTCGGGAATCGTGCCGCCCGACATCACCGCGGTCATGCGTCCGCCGGCGCGTCCGCGCAGGCGTTTGTGCACGGCGTCGCGGTGCAGGTAGCCGGCGCGCGTGCCGCGGCGGGTGGTGAAACCCTCCGACAACATCTTCACCACCGCGTCGAAGTCCTTGCGCTCCAGCTGCGCATAGGGCCAGGCGCGACGGAACCAGTCGTACAGCGCGTCTTCTTCCCACTCGCGCGCGGCGACTTCGGCGACGATCTGCTGCGCGAGCACATCGAGGGGTGCGCGCGGCATCACCAAGGCGTCGAGTTCGCCGCGGCGCACGCAGTCGAGCAGCGCGGCGCATTCGGCGAGGTCGTCGCGCGAGGACGGAAACAGCCGGCCCTTGGGCACGCCGCCGACATGGTGGCCGGAACGGCCGACGCGCTGCAGGAAGGCGGCGATCGCGCGCGGGGAGCCGAGCTGGCAGACCAGGTCGACATCGCCGATGTCGATGCCCAGTTCCAGCGACGCGGTCGCCACCAGCACCTTGAGCTGGCCGCTCTTCAGGCGCTGCTCGGCATCCAGGCGCAGTTCCTTGGCGAGGCTGCCGTGGTGGGCGGCGACGTGCTCCTTGCCCAGGCGTTCGCCCAGATGGCGCGCGGCGCGTTCGGCCATGCGCCGGGTGTTGACGAAGACCAGCGTCGTCGAATGCTGTTCGACCAGCTCGGCGAGGCGCGTATAGACCTGTTCCCACTGGTCGTTCGACATCACCGCCTGCAGCGGCGTGGGCGGCACTTCGAGCGCGAGATCGCGCTGCTTGGCATAGCCGATGTCGATGATTTCGCAGTCGGCGATTGCTCCTCCCTCCGCGCAGCGGGGGGAGGTTGAGAGGGGGGCAGGACCGCCGATGTCGTCCGGCCCCCTCCCCAACCCTCCCCCGCATGTGGGGGAGGGAGTGACGTTGCTGGCTCCGACCAGGAAGCGCGCCACTTCGTCGATCGGCTTCTGCGTGGCCGACAGGCCGATGCGCGTGAGGCGCCGTCCGCACAGCGCTTCCAGCCGTTCCAGCGAGAGCGCGAGGTGGCTGCCGCGCTTGCTCGCGGCGACCGCATGGATTTCGTCGACGATCATCGTGCGCGCGGTCGCCAGCATCGCGCGGCCGGAGTCGGAGCCCAACAGCACGTACAGCGATTCGGGCGTGGTGACCAGGATGTGCGGCGGCTTCTTGCGCAGTTGCGCGCGCTCGCCCTGCGGCGTGTCGCCGGTGCGCACGGCAGTGCGGATCTCCACATCCGGCAGGCCCTGGCGCGCGAGTTCCTCGCGGATGCCTTCCAGCGGCGCTTCCAGGTTGAGGTGGATGTCGTTGGACAGCGCCTTCAGCGGCGAGACGTAGATGACGTGGGTCTCGTCGGTCAGGCCCTGGGCCAGGCCTTCGCGCACCAGCGCATCGATCGCGGACAGGAAGGCGGTGAGGGTCTTGCCCGAGCCGGTCGGCGCGGCCACCAGGGTGTTGCGGCCGGAGCGGATCGCCGGCCACGCCAGCGCCTGTGCTTCGGTCGGGCCCGGGAAGGCGCGTTCGAACCAGGCGGAGACCGCGGGATGGAAGCCGGATAGCGACACCGGGCCATTATCCCGCTGCAATGGCGGCGGGGGCTGAACGGTGCCGGCGCGGCTGTCGTGGGTGAAGTTCAGGCAGATCTGGCCTTGCATCGCGGCAGCGTGCGGCCTGGCAGTCTCAGCCGGTGAGACCGCGCCGGCCCGGCAGGGGCGCGGTTGGCCGGGCGCGATGTGACGGTCGTTCACCCTTATCGGCCGCTGCGGCGGCTTCGCATGCGCCGTCGATTGGATTCAATTGCGGCGCCCCCGCACAATGCCTGCATGAACGAGTCAGTCGCCACCCTCCTCGAAACCGTCGAACACGAAACCGGCCCAGCGCCGCAATGGAGCGTGCTGTGGCTCCACGGCCTCGGCGCCGACGGCCACGACTTCGCCCCGATCGTCCCCGAACTGGTGCGCAAGGACTGGCCGGCACTGCGCTTCGTCTTTCCACATGCGCCCGTGCGCGCGGTGACCATCAACAATGGCATGCGCATGCGCGCCTGGTACGACATCCGCGACATGAACCTGGCCAACCGCGCCGACGAAACCGGCGTGGATGAATCGGTCGCGCAGACCGAAGCGCTGATCGCGCGCGAAGTGGCACGCGGCGTTCCCGCTTCGCGCCTGCTGCTGGCGGGTTTCTCGCAGGGCGGCGCGATCGCGCTGGCGACGGCGCTGCGCCGCACGCAGCCCCTGGCCGGCGTGGTTGCGCTGTCGACCTACCTGCCCATGGTCGATCGGCTGGTGCAGGAGACCACGGCGACGGCGCACACGCAGCCGCTGTTCATGGCCCATGGCCAGTTCGATCCGGTCGTGCCTTATGCGGGCGGCGACTTCAGCGCCCGCAAGCTGCGCGAACTCGGGTTCAACGTCGACTGGCACGCGTATCCGATGGCGCACCAGGTCTGCGCGGAAGAAATCCGCGACCTCGGCGACTGGATGCAACGTCGCTTCGTCGCCGCCGACGGTAGCGGCTGATCCGCGCGCCCATGAGTGTCCGCGATCCGCGCGAACCCTGGTTGCCCGACCTGTGCCGGCTGCCGCGTCTCGCCGTGATGCTGGGCATGGCCGAACTCGTGGTGGTGGTGCTGGCGCTCGCTCCGGGCGGCGCGCATTGGGACCTGCAACGCTTCGTTACCGCCAGCGGCTTCGCGCTGTGGCTCGCGCTCGCCGCCTCGGTGTTGTTGTGCGTCTCGCGGCAACGGCTCTCGAGGCTGCCACCACCGGTCGGCACGACGCTGGCCTTGCTGGGCGGCGGCGCCATTGCCGCGCTGGGCGCATCGCTGGCGCACGTGATCGATGCCAGCCTCGGCTACGGGCTGGTGCCGAGCAACGTGTCGATGCTGCGCTTCGTCTGGGGCTCGGCCGCGGTGACCACGTTGATCGTCGCGGTGGTGCTGCGCTACCTCTACGTCAACGATGGCTGGGCGGCGCAGGTGCGGGCGAGCGCGCGCGCCGAAGCCGACGCCCTGCAGGCGCGGATCAAGCCGCATTTCCTCTTCAACAGCATGAACACCATCGCCGGCCTGGTCCGCAGCGATCCGGCAGTGGCCGAGCGCGCGGTGCTCGACCTCTCCGACCTTTTCCGCGCCGCATTGGGCGCGGGCGAGTCGGATTCCACCCTGCGCGAGGAAATCGAGCTGTGCGAGCGCTATTTCGCCATCGAGCAACTGCGCCTGGGCAATCGCCTGCGGGTGGTCTGGCGCAAGGGGGAGCCGTTGCCATGGCGGATGCCGATGCCACGCCTCGTGCTGCAGCCGTTGCTCGAGAATGCCGTGCTGCACGGCATCTCACGCTTGCCGGGGGGCGGCGAGATCGAAATCGAACTGGGGCAGGTCGGCGACGAGCTCGCGATCAGCCTGCGCAACCCGGCGCCGGCGCCGCGCGAGGGCGACATCCTGCCCGCACTGGGCGGCGGATCCATCCAGGCCGGCAACCGCCACGCACAGTTCAGCATCGCGCAACGCCTGCGCTATGCCTATGGCCCGCGTGTCCGGATGGCCGCGGCGTGGAACGAGGGCTACTATCAGGTAGACCTGAGGTTGCCGGTCACCACCGGCCGCCTCGCCCCCGCGGAATCAGGCAGCAAGGGAATGGCAAGCAAGTGGACCGCATGAAAGTAGTCATCGCCGACGACGAGCCCTTGGCACGCGAGCGACTGCGCGGCCTGCTGGCCGACATCAAGGGCGTGGAAATCGTGGCCGATGCCGCGGACGGCCACGAGGCCCTGCATGCCTGCGCCACCCACCATCCGGACCTGGTGCTGCTCGACATCGCCATGCCGGGCATCGACGGCCTGGAAGCGGCGCGCCACCTTGCCGCGTTCGAACCGCGCCCCGCAGTCGTCTTCTGCACGGCCTACGACGCGCACGCACTCTCGGCGTTCGAGGCCGAGGCCATCGATTACCTGGTCAAGCCGGTGCGCCCGGAGCGCCTGGCGGCCGCGATCGATCGCGTGCGCACCTTCGCCGCAGGACGCGTCCAGGGCACGACCGCCTCCGCTGCCGCGCCCACGCAACGGCGCACCCACCTGTGCGCGCGCCTGCGCGGCAGCCTGCGCCTGATCCCGGTCGAGGACGTGCACTACCTCCACGCCGAGGAAAAGTACGTCATCGTCCACCACGCGCGTGGCGAGGACCTGATCGAGGAATCGCTGAAGTCGCTGGAAGAGGAATTCGGCGAGCGCTTCGTCCGCATCCACCGCAACTGCCTGGTGGCGCGCCACGAGATCGTCGAGCTCAAGCGCAGCGCCGATGGCCACGTGCAGGCGATCCTGCGCCACGGCAAGCAGCCGCTGGAAGTCAGCCGCCGCTGCGTGGCGGGGCTGCGCGACACCCTCAAGCATCTCTGAATCACGGCGCGGGCAGGCAGGGCGCTCCCGGGGCGCTTTGATGGGCGCTTTGGCGGGCGCTTTGACAGGCGATAATGTGCCCATGAATCGCCTCCTCCGCATCGCTACCCGCAAGAGCCCGCTCGCCCTGTGGCAGAGCGAACACGTCGCCGCCGCCCTGCGCGCCGCGCATCCCGGCCTCGAGGTGGTGCTGGTGCCGATGAGCACGCGCGGTGACGAGGTGCTCGACCGCTCGCTCGCGGCGATCGGCGGCAAGGGCCTGTTCCTCAAGGAGCTGGAGCTGGCGATGCTGCGGGGCGAAGCCGATTGCGCCGTGCACTCGCTCAAGGATGTGCCGATGGAGCTGGAACCCGGCTTCGCCCTGCCGGCGATCCTGGAGCGCGCCGACCATGCCGACGCCTTCGTCAGCAACCGCTACGACGACATCGCGGCGCTGCCGCAGGGCGCCGTGGTCGGCACCTCCTCGCTGCGCCGACAGGCGCAGCTGCGCGCGCTGCGTCCCGACCTGCAGCTGCGCGACCTGCGCGGCAACGTCAACACGCGCCTGGCCAAGCTCGATGCCGGTGAGTACGACGCGATCGTATTGGCCTGCGCGGGCCTGCAGCGGCTCGGCTTCGATGTGCGCATCCGCTCGCGCCTGGATGCGCCGCAGTGGCTGCCGGCGCCGGCGCAGGGTGCGATCGCCATCGAAACCCGTGCCGACGACGACGCCACCCGCGCGCTGTGCGCCGCGCTCGACCACGTCGCCACGCGCACGTGTGTCGAAGCCGAGCGGGCGATGAATCGCGCCCTGCACGGCAGCTGCCACGTGCCGGTCGCCGCGTTCGCGCAACTGGATGGCGAGCACCTGCAACTGCACGGCCTGGTCGGCTCCGCCAGCGACGGCCGCGCGGTCCGCGCCCAGATGCTGGGTCGCGGCGATGCGCCCGAATGCCTGGGGCTCGAGGTGGCCGACGCGCTGCTGGCGCAGGGCGCACGCGAGCTGATCGGCGACGCCGGCTGAGGCGCAGCCTCAGTAGTACAGCGTCACCAGGTGCTTCGCTTCGGCGAAGAACAGCCAGCGTTCGACGAAGGCGCCCGCCAGCGCACTGAGCGCGGCGGCGGCCAGCCACGGCGCCGCGTCCAGGTGCACGAACAGCCACACCGGCAGCAGCAACAGGACCGGCACCAGGGCAAACAACACGATCGCGATCCGGCGCAACCGGCGCGCATGTTTGCGCGCGACGATGAAGCCCATCTCGCGGGTAAGGTAATTCGACTCGGTGTGCGGGCGTTCGAACACGCTGACGTTGCGGCCCGGCAGGCCGACGGCGTCGGCGCGGGTCTGCGTCAATGGCGTGTTGTCGATGTCGTGCCAGTAACGCCACTTCACCACGCCCAGCACGATCGCCACCAGCATGCCACCCATCGCCACGATGTTGCCTACCGCGCCTTGCAAGCCGGCCACCGTCGCGCACAGCAGTCCGCCGGTCAGCAGCGCAAACAGCAGGTACACCGGCACAACGAATGAATGGCACCACGCGGGGATCGGCTTGAGCGATGCGTAGATCATCGCGGTGCAGTACACCGTCAACGGTGTCAGCACGAGCAACAGCGAGCAGGCGATGACTCCCGGTACGCCCACGTGCACTGCGCCGTGCGCGGACAGGTTGCCAAGCACTACCAGCAATAACGCCATGGCGGGCACGTAGGTCGCCACCGCCATCACGCCTTCGCGCGAGAGCCATGAAGTCCGCCACTGTGAGAACGCGCGCCACGCGCGTTGCGGCTTGCCCAGGTGTCCAACCGAACTGAGCAGGCCGATTGTCACCAGCAGCAACCCCAGCACGACTGCAGCCAGCAGGGGGATCGGGCGCATCCAGTTGAACAATGCGGCGAGCGCGCTCCAGAACAGCAGGCCATAGCCCGCGCCGGAGAGCGAAGTAAAGAAGATGACGGAAAGCGCGGGATGCATGTCGTGGGTCAGCTCATCGGCGGCGCGGGTCAGCGCGACAGCACGCGGTCGAGCCAGCGCAGGACCGGTGGCAGTGCGGCGGTGTCGAGCGATTCGCGTGGCGTTTCATTGGAGGGAGTCTTCGGTTCGTCCTGGCCCGCGCGTCGTGGCCGCGGCGGCAGGTAGCGGTTGACCGGTGCATAGCCCAGTTCCGGCATCAGCGCCACGCCGCCACGTTCGGCGACCAGCTTCGACACCTTCGATTCGGGATCGCCGAGGTCGCCGAAATGGCGCGCGCGCGTCGGGCACACCTGCACGCAGGCGGGTTCGCGCTCGGCTTCGGGCAGGTTCTCGTTGTAGATGCGGTCGATGCACAGCGTGCATTTCTTCATCACGCCTTCGACGTGCGAATACTCGCGCGCACCGTACGGACAGGCCCACGAGCACAGCTTGCAGCCGATGCACTTGTCCTCGTCGACGAGCACGATGCCGTCCTCGGCGCGCTTGTAGCTGGCGCCGGTGGGGCACACGGTCACGCAGGCCGGGGTCTCGCAGTGCAGGCAGGAGCGCGGGAAGTGCAGGGTCATCGCAGGCTGCGCGGCGATCTGCGCGAGGCTCGGGCCGGAAGTGCACGCCGTCTGCGGCTGGCCGGCCTGCAGGTTCAATGCGTCGTGGCTGCCGGGGTCGTGCGCCGGCGTGGTGAAGTCGGTTGCGGCGACTTCGTAGCTGTGCACGCGGTTGAACCACACGCCGCTGGGATCCTTGCCATAGGGCTTCTCGTCGGTCAGCGGCGCGGCGAAGCCGCCGGCGTTCCACTCCTTGCAGCCGACCGCGCACGCGTGGCAACCCACGCAGGTGTCGAGATCGATGACCAGGCCGAGTTTCTTCTTCGAGGGCGGTGGCAGCGCAGTCATTTCTTTCCCTTGAGCAGCCACAGGCCGATGGCGAAGGTGCCCAGCGCCAGCAGCACGCTGGGCATCAGGCCGATCAGCACATCGCGCATCGAGGTCGCCTGTGCCGGCGAAGCGCCGATCGGATCGATCACGCCGTAACCCAGCAGCAGGATCAGGGCGAAGCTGCCCGCGACGCACAGGTAGCCCGCAATCCGGCGCGGCGTCATGCCTGCTCCTCCCGTTTGCGCGCGGCCCGGAAATCCGCGCCGTAGCGCAGCGGGCGATTGTCCGCTTCGCCCAGGCTCAAGGGTGCGAACTGCGGCGCGCTCTGGTTCGTCGCGACGTCCGCCTTGGCGATGCGCACGCGCAGGTCGAACCATGCGGCCTGGCCGGTGACCGGATCGGCGTTGAAGTAATCGCCGCGCGGGGTGATGTCGCTGATCAGGTGGTTGAGCAGGAAGCCCTGGTTGCCTTCCGGCGCGTCCTTGTCCAGCCGCCACGCGCCCTTGCGCTTGCCGATCGCGTTCCACGTCCACACGGTATCGGGCTGCACGTTCGCGGCGAACTTCGCCTGCACGGTG
The DNA here is from genome assembly GCA_031457065.1 of Agrilutibacter niabensis. Classification (GTDB taxonomy): domain Bacteria; phylum Pseudomonadota; class Gammaproteobacteria; order Xanthomonadales; family Xanthomonadaceae; genus Agrilutibacter; species Agrilutibacter niabensis_A. Next base: position 315,170 of record JAVDVW010000002.1, on the reverse strand, counting down.
ATGGTGCCGTGGTGCGAGGTCACCGTGATCCAGTCCTCGTCGGCGAGGCCATGCTTCGCGCCGGTGGCCGGATGCAGGTAGAGGTAATTGCGCGCGGCGATCTGCCGCAGCCACGCGTTCTGCGAACCCCACGCGTGGTACATGAACATCGGCCGCTGGGTGATCGCACTGAGCGGGAAGGGGTGGTCTTGCGGTGGCCTGCCCTCACCCCGGGCCTCTCCCGCGAGCGGGAGAGGGGGAGTAGGTGCCGTGCGGGAGCCGCTCTGGTCGGCATCCGCGCGATCTACCCGGGCTCCCGCTTCGGTTTGCGCGTGTTCGAAGGGCTCGTACCAGATCGGCAGCGGATCGAAATAGGTCGCCACGCGTTCGCGGTGCTGCGCGGGCGGCTGCTGTGCGCCAAACCCGAGCGCGGCCAGGCGGAACTTCTGCAACGTTTCCGAATACAGCTGCAACGTGATCGGCGCGGTACTGGCGAGGAAACCCATGCGCTGCGCCCATTCGAGGTAGCCGCGATTGGCCATCTTGTAATAGCGCGCGTCCTCGGGGATCTCGCTGCGCCAGAAGCCGTCGTTCTCGATGTAGCGTTGCAGTTGTTCGGGATTCGGCGCGCCCTTGGCTTCCAGCGTGCCGTCCTCGCCGCGCCAGCCCGCGAGCAGGCCCACGCCCGGCGCTCGTTCATGGCGCTGGATGTAGTCGGCGTAGTCGCGGTACTTCGGCGAGCCGTCCTCGTTGCACAGGCCGGGCAGGCCGAGGCGCGCGCCGAGGTCGATCAGCACGCTCTGGAAGCCGCGCACGTCGCGGCCCTCGCGCTGCTCCGCGGAATCCAGCACCGGATGGCGGATCGCATCGATGGCCGCATCGGCATCGGAAATCGGCCGGTCGAGCAGCGAGATCGCATCAAAGCGTTCGAGGTAGGTCGTATCCGGCAGGACCAGGTCCGCGTAGGCGACCATCTCCGACGCATACGCATCGGCATAGATGATCCGCGGGATCCGGTAATCCCCGGCTTCGTCCTTGTCGGTGAGCATGGCCATGGTCTGCGCCGTGTTCATCGACGAGTTCCAGCTCATGTTCGCCATGAACATCAGCAGCGTGTCGATCTTGTAGGGATCGCCGGCCCAGGCGTTGCGGATCACGCTGTGCATCATCCCGTGCGCGGACAACGGATACGCCCAGGAGAACGCGTGGTCGATGCGGCGCGGATTGCCCTCCGCATCGACGACGAGGTCCTCGGGCGCATGCACGAAGCCCAGCGGCGCGGCATCGAGCACGCCGTTGGCCTGGCGCGTCTTGCCGGGCCGGTTCGGCGGCGCGATCGGCTTGGGGAACGGCGGCTGGTAGCGGAACGATCCCGGCGTATCCACCGCGCCGAGCAGCAACTGCAACAGATGCAGCGCGCGGCAGGTGTGGAAGCCGTTGCTGTGCGCGCTGATCCCGCGCATGGCGTGCATGGCTACGGGCCGGCCGATCATCTCGCTATGGACGCGGCCGTGCGCGTCGGTCCACGCGACAGGCAGGCGGATTTCGTTGTCGAACGCGGCTTCCGCCAGTTCGCGCGCGATGCGGCGGATAGTGTCGGCGGGGATGCCGCAACGTTCGCTCACCGCGTCGGGCGAGTATTGCGGGTCGAGATAGCGCTCGGCCACGAGGTGGAACACCGGCACGGCACGGCGGCCATCGGCCAGCGTGACTTCGCCGACCACGGCGGGCGCGACGTCGATGGAGTTCGCGTCCGCGGGCGCATTCGTGCGCTTGTCGAAGCATTGTGGCTTGCCGTCGCCATCGCGCGCGAACAGGCCGTCATCGGCGCCGTGCGGATTCCGGACTACCAGCCAGTGCGCATTGGTGTAGCGCACCAGGTAATCGAGGTCGATGCGGTCCGCCTTCAGCAGTTCGTGGATCAACGCGAAGGCGAACAGGCCGTCGGTGCCGGGACGGATGCCGATCCACTCGTCCGCGATCGCGCCGTAGCCGGTGCGCACCGGATTCACCGCGACGATCTTGGCGCCGTGCGCCTTCAGCTTGCCCAGGCCGAGCTTGATCGGGTTGGAGTCGTGGTCTTCGGCCACGCCCCACATCATCAGGTATTTGGCGTTTTCCCAGTCGGGCTCGCCGAATTCCCAGAACGAGCCGCCCAGCGTGTAGAGCCCGCCGGCGGCCATGTTCACCGAGCAGAAGCCGCCATGCGCGGCGTAGTTGATGGTGCCGAACTGCTGCGCCCACCAGCCGGTCAGTGCCTGCGACTGGTCGCGGCCGGTGAAGAAGGCGAGTTCATCCGGATTGCGTTCGCGGATCGGCGCCAGCCATGACGTGGCGATCTCCAGTGCTTCATCCCACTCGATCTCGCGGAACTCGCCCGTGCCGCGCTCGCCCACGCGCAGCAGCGGCTTGTCCAGCCGCGCAGGCGAGTAGTGCTGCATGATCCCGGCCGAACCCTTGGCGCACAGCACGCCCTTGTTGACCGGGTGCGCGGGATTGCCCTGGATGTAGCGGATCTTGCCGTCGGCCAGCCACACCTTGATGCCGCAGCGGCAGGCGCACATGTAGCAGGTGGTGGTCTTGACCTGGTCGCCGGGCGAAGGCGAGTAATCAATTACGGGCTCGGCGGGCGTGCGCATGGCCCGCATTGTAGGGCGGGTTTTGCGGCCGCGCGCGCTACCGCGGCGGATCGATGCGGATCGCCGGATCGTTGAAGCGCGAATAGCGGATCGACGTGTGCGCGACCTGGCCGTTGGCGTCGCCGGTGACTTCGATCTTCAGCGGATAGCCGTCGGCGCCCACCCACAAGGTCGATTCGCTCGGATGCGGCCGCGTATTGAGGATCCGGTACTTCTTCGCCATCTGGCCATCGACGGCTTCGTTGCCCAGCAGCCGTACCGTCATCGTCGCCTTGTTCTCCTCGAGCCGGGCGGGATCGCGGTAGCCCGTCATCTCGCCCTTGGGCAGCGGCACTCTAGTGATTGCCCCGTTCATCGTCATGTACATGGTGTCGCCGATGACGTACTGCGTGCCCATTGGCGTCTTCAAGCGGTAGCGGTCGGGAGCGACGAAGTCGACGTCCATGGTCTGGCCGCCTTTCGGCGTCGAGGTATCCATGTCGACGTGATAGCTCTTCAGGCTGAAGAAGTGCTCCATGACGTTGCCGATCTCGTCCCTGGCATCGAGTGGATGGGTCGCGCTGGCAGCCGTTGCCAGCGCCGCTGGTGCGCCGGCAAGCGGCGCGGTGGCCTCGGCAGCGGAGGGGATGCGCGCGGCCGCGTTCTCGCGCTGGCAGGCGCCCAGGGCGGCGAGCGCGCAGGCGGCAAGCAGCAGCGGCACGGATGAGCACGGCGAGTTCATGGAAGGCCTGGAATAGGTCACGGACTGCTACAGGTAACGCCAAACGCGGACCCGATCCGGTCAGTCCCTGATCCTGACCGCGTTTTTTCGCCATACTTGGGCGCGCTGCGGCAGCTCGCCACGCGCGCCGGCTCGGCGTCGCACCGCCGCACTCCCCACGCCCAACAGACCGCCATGGAACGCATCGAACGCATCCACGCCCTGCATCGCATCCTCAGCGCCGCGCGCTATCCGGTGACCGTGCAACGCCTGCAGGAAGACCTGGAATGCTCACGCGCGACGGTCTACCGCGACCTTGCCTATCTGCGCGATTACCTGATGGCACCGGTGGTCGGCAATGGCGAGGCCGGCTTCCGCTACGACCATAACGACGACGCGCAGCGCTTCGAGCTGCCGGGGCTGTGGCTGAGCTCGGAGGAACTGCACGCGCTGCTCGCCGCGCAGCAATTGCTGGTCCGCAGCGGCGGCGGCGTGCTGTCGAACGCATTGGCGCCGTTGCAGCAGCGCATCGAGAAGCTGCTCGACGAGCACGCCGGCGGCCGCCGCCTGCCGGTCGAGCGCGTGCGCGTCGTGCCGCACCGCACCCGCAAGCTCGACGAAACCGCCTTCCGTGCCGTCGCCACCGCGGTACTGGACCGCAAGCAGCTCAGCTTCGAGTACCGCGCCCGCTCGACCGACGAGCGCACGCGCCGCAGCGTGTCGCCGCAGCGGCTGACCCATTACCGCGATAACTGGTACCTCGATGCCTGGGACCACGACCGCGATGCGCTGCGCAGCTTCTCCGTCGACCGCATCACCGCGGCGAAGGTGCTGGACGCCGCCGCGCGCGACGTGGCCGAAGACGAGCTCGACCGCCATCTCGCCTCCAGCTACGGCATCTTCTCCGGCACGCCGAAGGGTTGGGCGACGATCCTTTTCAGCGCCAAGGCCGCGCGCTGGGTCGCCGACGAGCACTGGCATTCGCAGCAGCAGGGCCGCTACCTGCCCGACGGCCGCTATGAACTGAAGGTGCCCTACAGCGCGGGGCGCGAACTGCTGATGGACGTGATGCATTACGGCAGCGATGCCGAGATCGCGGAGCCCGCGTCGTTGCGCGAACAGGCGCGCTCGCTGCTGGGGCTGGCGTTGAGCAACTACGAGCGCTGAGCGGTCACTTCCTCCTTCATGGCGGGGGACTCCCCCGTTATTCGCCGCCGCCCACGCGCAATACCACGTTGCCGATCACGCGGCCGGACTCCACGACTTCGTGCGCGTGTGCGATCTGCTCCAGCGGCACGCGCAGCGCGATGGTGTGCTGCAGTGACCCGGCATCGAGCCAGGCGTGCAGCTGCCGTGTCGCGCGGGCGCGATCGGCGTCGGAGAGGTTGTAGACGATGAAGAACGACATGCGCGCGTTCTTCACGATTGCGGGCACGAACGGCACCGACATGTTGGAGGCACCGCTGCCGTAGACGACGATGCGGCCCTCGGGTGCGAGCAGGGATAGGTCCAGGGCGGCGTTGGCGGCGAAATCCACCTCGATGATGCAGTCGACCCCGTGGTCCTGCGTGGCCTGCATCACGCGCGCGACGACGTCCTCGCGGCGATAGTCGATGACGACATCGGCGCCGGCGGCGCGTGCGTGCGCGGCCTTCTCTTCCGAGCTCACCGTGGCGATCACGCAGCTGGCAGCGGACAGGCGCGCCATCTGCACGGCGTAATGCCCGACCGCGCCCGCACCACCGGCGACCAGCACGCGTTTGCCGGCCACGCCGCCATCGACACCGACCGCATGGCATGCGGTCAGTGCGGGAATGCCCAGGCAGGCGCCCACTTCCAGCGACACGCCTGCGGGCAACGCCACCGCCTGCGCCGAGGGCAGCGCGATCCATTCGGCGGCAGTGCCGTCGGCGCGGTTCCAGGCGGCATTCCAGATCCACACGCGCTGACCGATCCGCTCCTTCGAAACACCGTCGCCAACGGCATCGATTACGCCGGACCCATCGCTGTGCGGAACGACGCGGGCGAACGGCAGCGTCTTCAAACGGGTGCCCGCGCGGCTCTTCACGTCGGAAGGATTAACGCCCGACCAGGCGATCCGGACGCGGACTTCGCCGGGGCCGGGTACGGGACGATCCATCTGGATCAGTTCCAGGACGTCTGGGGCGGGTCCTGTGCGCGAATAGGCGGCAGCTTGCATGTGGGATTCCTAGCGTGTGGATCGGGAAAGGAAAAAGCGGGTCTTCGCGTCCCGCCTTGCTGGGTCGGTGCACAGGATGCGGCCGGTTCCGGGGCTCGCGGCGGATGTTTCCTGAACACTGTGATCCGAAGTCGCGCGCCCATGGCAGGCGTCAACGGCGTGGATACAGCAGGGCCACGGTGAAACGCAGTCCCCGGTCGGGGGCGCTTTCGGGCGCCTGCGCGCACCCGATCACGCCGCCCTGCGCGGGGAAACACCGTCGTCGCAGCCTCTGAGATGGCGCGGCGCCACGCTCGCTCCACACCGACCGGAGACTGCAATGAACCGCAACGACACCCGCGACGAATCCGATGTCCGCATCGACGATGTGCTCCGCTACGCGCTGGCGATCGGGGCGGTACTGGTCCTGCTGTTGCCGGCGGCGCGTGGCTTCAGCGAAACCGTGGGCTGGCTGCCGCTGTGGCTGCTGGCCATGCCGGCCGTGGCGCTGTGGGCCGTGCGTGGGTTTCCCATGCCGAAGGCGGCTGGCACAGCGCCCGTCGTGCTCGCCACCCGCCGTCGCCGCCCGGGTCCGCAGGCCCGCCGGCGTGGGCGCGGGGTCGTGCGTCGCGCCCTTTCGCGCGCGGCCTAAGTTACTGAAAACAGTCGGGATAGTGGGGCTCGCCGGCGCGCGCACGGCGCCAGATCGGGCAAGCCCACCATGACCTCGGGCACGGCGGCCACGCCGTGCCCCCGTGCTAGCGTCGGGTCTTTCCCATCACCCCGAATGCCCATGCCTGCAGCACCGAAGGCCCACAAGGCCCCGTTCCTCAAGACCGCCATACTGTCCGTCGGCATCGTTGCGACCATGGGCGCCGCCCACGCCGAGGACGCTCCCCAGATGAAAGACGCCGCCGACCCGTTTGCCTGGCTGGAAGCCGTCGATGCCCGCCAGTCGCTCGATTGGGTGCGTGCGCAGAACGCGAAGACGGAAACGGCGCTCGCCGCCACGCCGCAGTTCAAGCAATTGGAAGGCGACATCCGCGGGATCCTCGACTCCAACGCCAAGATTCCCGGTGTCGAGAAGATCGGCGCGTACTACTACAACTTCTGGAAGGACGCGCAGCACCAGCGCGGACTGTGGCGCCGCACCACGCTCGACGAGTACCGCAAGGCGGAGCCGACGTGGGAAACCGTGCTCGACATCGACGCACTCAATGAAACCGAGCAGCGCGCCGACGGCGAAAAGTGGGTATGGCATGGCGCGTCGTGCCTGAAGCCGGCCTATGAGCGCTGCCTGATCGCACTCTCGCCCGGTGGTTCCGACGCCGATGTCACCCGCGAATTCGATCTCACCACCAAGACCTGGGTGAAGGACGGCTTCTACCGTGCGCAGGCCAAGGGCGGCCTGGGCTGGATCGACCAGGACCGCGTCTACGTCTACACCGACTTTGGCGCCGGCTCGATGACGCCGTCGGGCTATCCGCGCATCGTCAAGGAATGGAAGCGCGGCACCCCGATGAGCGCCGCGACCACCGTGTACGAAGGCCAGGCCGATGACATGTACATCGCCGCCTTCCATGACGACACGCCCGGCTTCGAACGCGACTTCGCCAATCGCACGCTCGCCTTCTACAACGACGAGCTCTACCTGCGCGGCACCGACGGCAAGCTGGCGAAGATCGATGCGCCGAACTCGGCCAACAAATCGGTGCACAAGGAGTGGCTGCTGCTGGAACTGCGCGACCCCTACCAGGCCGGTGGCAAGACCTATGCGTCGGGCAGCCTGATCGCGACGAAGTTCGATGACTTCATGGCCGGCAAGCGCGAGTTCACCACGCTGTTCGCTCCGAGCGAGCGGACCTCGCTGTCCAGCTATGCGTGGACGAAGAGCCACCTCGTCCTCAATGTGCTGGAGGACGTGAAGAACCGCATCAGCGTGCTCACGCCGGCCCCGCTTTCGGACAGCAAGGGCGAATGGAAGCGCGAGCCCTTCGTCGGCGCGCCGACCCTCGGCACCGTCAGCGTCGGCCCGGTCGACGAGGACGAAAGCGACGCGGTGTGGATGACCGCGACCGACTACCTCACGCCGACCACGCTGGCCATCGCCCAGCTTCAACCAGGCATGTCCGGCAAGCAGCCGGAAGTGCTGAAGACCAACCCGGTCTTTTTCGATGGCAGCAACAACGTGGTCGAACAGCACTTCGCCACCAGCAAGGACGGCACCAAGGTGCCTTACTTCCTGGTCAAGCCGAAGAACCTCAAGCGCGACGGCAAGGCGCCGACGCTGCTGTACGGCTATGGTGGCTTCGAGATCTCGCTGACCCCGGGCTATTCCGGCAGCGTCGGCAAGGGCTGGCTGGAGAAGGGCGGCGTGTACGTCGTCGCCAACATCCGCGGTGGCGGCGAGTACGGCCCGCGCTGGCACCAGGCGGCACTCAAGGCCAACCGCCACAAGGCCTATGAGGACTTCGCCGCGGTCGCGCAGGACCTGATCGCCAACAAGATCACCTCGACGAAGCACCTCGGCGTGCAGGGCGGCAGCAACGGCGGCCTGCTCACCGGCAACATGCTCACGCAGTATCCCGACCTGTTCGGTGCCGTCGTGGTGCAGGTGCCGCTGCTCGACATGAAGCGCTACAGCCACCTGCTCGCGGGTGCGTCGTGGATGGCCGAATACGGCGACCCGGATACCGCCGACTGGGAATTCATCCAGACCTTCTCGCCCTACCACCTGTTCGACGCCAAGCGCACCTACCCGCCGGTGATCTTCATGACCTCGACCAAGGACGACCGCGTGCACCCGGGTCACGCCCGCAAGATGGCGGCGAAGATGCTCGAGGCCGGCAAGGACGTGACCTACTACGAGAACATCGAAGGCGGCCACGGCGGTTCGGCCAACAACGCGCAGGCGGCGCACATGAGCGCGCTGGCCTACACCTTCCTGTGGGAAAAGCTGAAGTAATGCGGTCCTGAAGCCGCGGACCGGCCGATCCGAAGCGGTATCCTCAGGCGGGCGCTACGGCGCCCGTCTGTCGTTCCGGCCTCCGTCCGCCCCATTGCGCACCGCCTATCCGGACCCCATTCCATGAAGCATTCCAGCTCTGCTGGCCACGCTTCTCACGAGTACGTCCCTGATGACCACCATGCCCGCCCATGCCGCCGATGTTCCGAGCCCGCCCGATGCCGACAGGAAGCCGCATGCGGTGAAGGCGCCCCACGGCGCGACGCGCTTCGACGATTACTACTGGCTGCGCGACGACAGCCGCAAGAATCCGGAAATGCTGGCGTACCTCAATGCCGAGAACGCCTATGCCGATACGGTGATGCAGCCGCTGCGGCCGCTGCAGGAGAAGCTGTACGAAGAGATTGTCGCGCGCATCAAGCAGGACGACGCGTCGGTGCCGTCCCGCGAGCGCGGCTGGTGGTACTACTCCCGTTTCGAGAAGGGCAAGGACTACCCGGTGCACGCGCGCCGCAAGGACGGTGCGGGCGTCGATGCCACCTCGATCCAGCAGGCCAACACCGGCGCCGACTTCGCCACCGAGCAGGTGCTGCTCGATGTCAACGCGATGGCTACGGGGAAGGAATACTTCAGCGTCGGCGACTACGAGGTCACCCAGGACAACCGCATCCTCGCCTGGGCCGAGGACGATGTGGGCCGCCGTCAGTACACGATCCGCTTCAAGAATCTGGACACCGGCGAGGTCTACGCAGATGCGGTGAAGGGCGTCTCGCCCAACCTGGTCTGGGCCGACGACAACAAGACGCTGTTCTACGTCGAAAACGACCCGGAAACCCTGCTCACCGTGCGGGTGAAGAAGCACGTGCTGGGCACGCCGGCAACGGCGGACGTGCTCGTGTACGAGGAGCACGACGACAGTTTCTACATGGGCGTCTCGCGTAGCCGCGACGACAAGTTCATCTGCATCGGCGTGAGCAGCACCGTGTCCGACGAGCTGCGCTATGCGCCGGCCGCCGACCCGAAGGAATTCGTGGTGCTGGCGCCGCGCACGCGCGACGTCGAATACGACGCCGACCATCACGGCGGCCGCTGGGTGATTCGTACCAACGCGCCGGGCGCCGACGGCAAGCCGGCGAAGAACTTCAAGATCGTCACCGCGCCCACCGCGGCGACCTCGCGCAAGGAATGGAAGGACTGGATCGCCGCGCGCGACGACGTGTACATCGACGGCTTCGAGCTGTTCGGCGGCTTCACCGCCATAGCGGAACGCTCCGAAGGGCTGGAACGCGTGCGCGTGCTAGGCAACGACGGCAAGTCCGAAAACGTGAAGGCCGACGAGCCGGCGTATTCGATGGGCCTGTCGACGAATCCCGAGCCCGAGTCCGAGTGGCTGCGCTACAGCTACACCTCGATGACCACGCCGAACACGACGTACGAGCTCAACACGCGTACCGGCGAGCGCCGCCTGCTCAAGCGCGATCCGGTGCCGGGCTACGATCCGAGCCAGTACACGACCGAACGCCTGTGGGCGACGGCGCGCGACGGCACCAGGATTCCGGTGTCGCTGGTCTACAAGAAGGGCTTCAGCAAGGACGGTACCGCCGCGCTCCTGCAGTACGGCTACGGCAGTTACGGCGCCTCGATGGACCCGGGCTTCAACAATGCGGTGACCAGCCTGCTCGACCGCGGCATGGTCTACGCCATCGCGCATATCCGCGGCGGCGAGGAAATGGGCCGCGCCTGGTACGACGACGGCAAGCTGTTCAAGAAGAAGAACACCTTCACCGACTTCATCGACGTCACCGACTTCCTGGTGAAGGAAGGCTATGCGGCCAGGGATCGCGTCGCCGCGCATGGCGGCAGCGCCGGCGGCCTGCTCATGGGCGCGATCAGCAACATGGCGCCGGACCGCTATCGCGTGATCCTGACCGAAGTGCCGTTCGTGGACGTCGTCACCACCATGCTCGACGCCAGCATTCCGCTGACCACCAACGAATACGACGAGTGGGGCAACCCGGAGAAGAAGGACTACTACGACTACATGCTGTCGTACTCGCCCTACGACAACCTGAGCGCGCAGGCCTATCCGGCCATGTTCGTCGGCACCGGCCTGTGGGACTCGCAGGTGCAGTACTACGAACCGGCGAAGTACGTGGCCAAATTGCGCGACCTCGATACCTCGGGCCGCACCGTGGTCTTCCGCACCAACATGGACGCGGGCCACGGCGGCAAGTCGGGTCGCTTCCGCCGCCACAAGGAGCGCGCCGAGATGTATGCGTTCATGCTGGACCAGCTCGGCGTGAAGTAAGCCGGGCCGGGCAGGGCGGTTCTGCGGAACCGCCCGTGCCCCCGCGTTACACTCCCCGCATGAATCGCACACTCCGCATCGTCTTTATCGCCGCCGCACTGGCCTCGCTGGCCGGGTGCGGCAACAAGGGCCCGCTGGTGCTGCCGTCCGCGCCGCCGCCGACCGAACCGGTCACGCTGCCGGACACTCCGGCGGAGGCCGCGCCGGCCGAACCCGCGCCCGAGACCGTCCAGCCGCCGGCCGCAACGCCGCCCGCGCCGGAAGCACCCCAGCCACCGGAAACCCCACCCCCTCCGCCTCCACCCGGCGGCGACGGCAATGGCTGAAGTGGCTGCATCGCCGGCTGCATCCGCCGTGCGCGACAGTCGCGCACTGCGCTTCAGCAAGATGCACGGCGCCGGTAACGACGTCGTCGTGGTCGACCTGCGCGACGGCCTGGTCTCGCTCGACGCCATGCTGTGCCGCGCCCTGGGCGACCGCCACACCGGGGTGGGCTGCGACCAGATCCTGACCATCGAGCCACCGCGCAGCGCGAATGCGGTGGCGAGCTACCGCATCTGGAACTCCGACGGCTCGCTCGCGCGCCAGTGCGGCAACGGCGCCCGCTGCGTGGCGGCCTGGCTGCTGCGCGACGGCACCGCGAGCGGCGATGCCTTCGACGTCGACAGTCCGGTCGACACGCATCACGTCACGCGGTTGGCCGACGGGCGCTTCCGCATCGCCATGGGGGTGCCGCGTTTCGCCCCCGCCGACGTCCCGATGAGCGGTTTCGAGCATGCCCAGGACGAGTACGTGCTCAGCCACGACGACCGGGCGTTCGCCTTCGGCGCCGTGTCGATGGGCAATCCGCACGCGGTGCTCGAAGTCGCCGACGTGGCCAGCGCACCGGTGGAGACCGCCGGTCCGCTACTGCAATCGCTGCCGGTGTTCCCGGACAGCGCCAACATCGGTTTCGCCCAGGTCGAATCGCGCCAGCGCGTGCGCCTGCGCGTATACGAGCGCGGCGCCGGCGAGACCCTGGCCTGCGGCAGCGGCGCCTGCGCGGCCGCCGCCGTGCTGATGAAACGCGGCCGCGTCGATCGCGACGTGACCATCGCATTGCCCGGCGGCGAGCTGCAGATCGCCTGGCCGGACGACGACGCACCGATCACCATGGCCGGACCGGCCGCATTCGTATTCGAGGGGGAGTGGCTGGCATGACAGACGTAACCGAAAAGCTCGGCGCGCACGAAGTCGCCGCCTGGCTGCGCCGGCATCCGCAGTTCCTCAAGCAGTTCCCCGACCTCGCCCTCAGCCTGGTCGTGCCACGCGACGAGGGCCCGGCCGCATCGCTGGCCAGCTACCAGCTCGAAGTGCTGCGCGACAAGAACCGCGAGCTTGCGCGCCGCCTGCAGGAACTGTTCGGCAACGCGCAGGAGAACGAGCGCCTGGCCGTACGCACGCACCAGTTCACGCTGGCACTGATGAAGCAGGGCAACGCCGCCGATACGCTGCGCGCGCTGGCGGCGACGCTGGCCGAGGACTTCAACGGCGACCTCGTGCGGATCGTGGCGTTCGAAGCGTTCGCGGGCCTCGAGCAGGCCGAATGGCTGCAGCACATTCCGGCCAACGACGCGCGCCTGCAACCGTTCCGCGACTGCATCGCCGAAGGCGAACCGCTGTGCGGCCGCCTGCAGCCGGAGAAGCACGCCCTGCTCTACGGCGCACGCGCGGAGGAAGTGCAGTCGACGGCGTTGCTGCCCGTGGCCGGCATCGGCCTCGTCGCCGTGGGCAGCCATGACGCCAACCGCTTCTTCCCGGGCATGGGCACCCTGTTCCTGCGCATGATGGGCGAAGCCGTGGCGGTGGCGTTGAAGCGGTATGCGCCCGCGGTGTAACCGCATCTTTGTCGTCATCCCGGCGAAAGCCGGGATCCATTTTGCGGTTGCTTTGACTTTGCATCGAAACAACAACGGCAAAATCAAAATGGATCCCGGCTTTCGCCGGGATGACGATCGGGTTACATGATGCCCTCCGCCCTCGACGATTTCCTCGCCTACCTCGCCGTCGAGCGGCAGATGTCGGCGCATACGCTCGATGCCTATCGCCGCGACCTCGAGGCATTGAGTGCGTGGGCGCAGCCGCAGGCCGCCGATCCCGTCTCGCTGCGGGCAGACCAGCTGCGCCTGTTCGTCGCCGCCGAACACCGTCGCGGACTGTCGCCCAAATCGCTGCAGCGCCGCCTCTCCGCCTGCCGCAGCTTCTACACCTGGCTGCTCAGGCACGGCCGCATCGGCGCCAACCCCGCGGCCGCGATCCGCGCGCCCAAGGCGCCGCGCAAGCTGCCACAGGTGCTCGATCCGGATGAAGCCAAGGCGCTGGTGGAAGTTCCCACGGATGCGCCGTTGGGCCTGCGCGATCGTGCGCTGCTGGAACTGTTCTATTCCTCCGGCCTGCGCCTGAGCGAACTATGCGCGTTGCGCTGGCGCGACCTCGACCTCGACGAGGCGCTGGTGACGGTGCTCGGCAAGGGCCGCAAGCAGCGCAGCGTGCCGTTGGGGTCGCACGCACGCAACGCATTGCGCGAATGGCGCGCGTCGACCGTCCTTCGGCAGGCTCAGGATGCACGGATTGAAGATGCTCCCGTGTTCCCGGGCCGCAACGGAACCATCACGCCGCGCGCGATCCAGTTGCGCGTGCGCCAGCTCGCCCAGCAGCAGGGCCTGTTCAAGCGCGTGCATCCGCACCTGCTGCGGCATTCCTTCGCCAGCCACATCCTCGAGTCGTCCGGCGACCTGCGCGGCGTGCAGGAACTGCTGGGCCATGCCGACATCGCGACCACGCAGATCTACACCCATCTGGATTACCAGCACCTCGCCAAGGTGTACGACGCCGCGCATCCGCGGGCGAAGCGGAAAACGGAAAAGAGCGGAGAGTAGCTGGCGCTGTATCGACGCTGAAGCGCACCGCGCGGTCGCGCGGCACGCCGCTGCGACGGCAATCCGGGCGACGCCGGCCGGACAGTCGCCGGCCGGAGCGCTTGAACAGCGCCGCCACGCCCCCAATTCGGTGGGACCCCACGGAGAAACCCATGGATCCCAGCCGCAACCCCGACGTCTTCCACGCCACCACCATCGTCTCGGTGCGCCGCAACGGCCATGTCGCCGTCGCCGGCGATGGCCAGGTCACGCTCGGCCACACCGTCATGAAATCCAACGCGCGCAAGGTGCGCCGCCTCGGCCGCGATGGCCAGGTGCTGGCCGGCTTCGCCGGCGCGGCGGCCGATGCCTTCACCTTGTTCGAACTGTTCGAGGCCAAGCTCGAGAAGCACGGCCAGCTCACGCGCGCCGCGGTAGAGCTGGCCAAGGAATGGCGCACCGAACGCCGCCTCGGCAAGCTCGAGGCGCTGCTGATCGTCGCCGACAAGGAAACCTCGCTGATCGTCGGCGGTACCGGCGACGTGATCGAGCCGGAGGACGGCATCGTCGCGATCGGCTCCGGCGGGCCGTATGCGTTGTCGGCCGCGCGCGCGCTCGCTGCGCACACCGAACTGGACGCGAAGTCGATCGCCGCCGAAGCGCTCAACATCGCCGGCGACATCTGCATCTATACCAACCGCAACATCGTGGTGGAAGAACTGTGATGGGCAAGCTCTTGAATACCTCCGCCACCATGACCCCGCGCGAGATCGTGCAGGAACTCGACCGCCACATCGTCGGCCAGCACGCCGCCAAGCGCGCCGTCGCCATCGCCCTGCGCAACCGCTGGCGCCGCATGCAGCTGGCGCCGGAAATGCGCGACGAGGTGATGCCGAAGAACATCCTGATGATCGGCCCGACCGGCGTGGGCAAGACCGAGATCGCACGCCGCCTCGCCACGCTCGCCAATGCCCCGTTCGTCAAGGTCGAAGCTACGCGCTTCACCGAAGTCGGCTACGTGGGCAAGGACGTCGAGCAAATCGTGCGCGACCTCGCCGACACCGCGGTGAAGATGTACCGCGAGCAGGCCAAGCAGCGCGTGCGCACGCAGGCCGAGGACCGCGCGGAAGACCGCATCCTCGATGCCCTGTTGCCGCGGCGCGCGGTCACGCTGTTCGGTTTCCAGGGCGATCCCGAAGGCGCGCAGCAGGCCGCGCAGCCGGAGCGGACGCCACAGGAGTCCGAAAGCGACGAGAAGACCCGGACCAAGCTGCGCAAGCAATTGCGCGCCGGCGAGCTGGACGAGCGGGAGATCGAACTCGACTTCGCCATGAACGTCGGCGTCGACATCATGGCTCCGCCGGGCATGGAGGAGATGGGCCAGCAGCTGCGGCAGATGTTCTCGCAGGTGGCGGGCGGCAAGACCCACAAGCGCACCGCGACGATCAAGGCCGCGCGTGCGCAGCTGATCGAGGAAGAGGCGGCCAAGCTGGTCAACGAGGACGACGTGCGCGATGCCGCGATCGAGGCCTGCGAACAGCACGGCATCGTCTTCATCGACGAGATCGACAAGGTCGCCAAGCGCAGCGACGCCGGCATGATCGGCGGCGATGTCAGCCGCGAGGGCGTGCAGCGCGACCTGCTGCCGCTGGTCGAAGGTTCCACCGTCAGTACCAAGTACGGCTCGGTGAAGACCGACCACATCCTGTTCATCGCCTCGGGTGCGTTCCACCTGGCCAAGCCTTCCGACCTGATCCCGGAACTGCAGGGCCGCTTCCCGATCCGGGTCGAGCTGGGCGCGCTGAGCAAGGACGACTTCGTCCGCATCCTGACCGAACCCAAGGCGGCACTGACCACGCAGTACGTCGAGTTGCTCAATACCGAAGGGGTGACGCTGTCGTTCACTCCCGATGCGATCGACCGCCTCGCCGAGATCGCCGCGCAGGTCAACGAGCGCCAGGAAAACATCGGCGCGCGCCGTCTGCATACGGTGCTGGAACGCCTGCTCGACTCGCTCAGCTTCGAAGCGCCCGATCGCGACGGCGCATCGGTGGCGATCGACCGTGAGTATGTCGACGCGAATCTCAACGAGCTGGTGAAGGATCCCGATCTGAGCCGCTACATCCTCTGATCCACGCCGCAGGCCGTGCGGGCGGCTTAGCGGTTCTCGTCGCGTGGGTGGCTGGCGGTATCGAGGTCGACGACCACCGACATTCCCGGGCGCAGCCGCGCCGCGGCCGCCTGCCCGGGATCGATCGCGATCTTGACCGGGATGCGCTGGGCGATCTTCACGAAGTTGCCGGTGGCATTGTCCGCGGGCAGCACGCTGAACTCGGAACCCGCGGCGGGGGAGATCTCCTGGACGCGGCCGGTGAGCCGGCTGCCGCCCAGGGCGTCGACGCTGAAGCGCGCGGCCTGGCCGATGCGCACGTCGCGCATCTGCGTCTCCTTGAAGTTGGCTACCACCCAGAATGCGTCCGGCACCAGCGCCATCAGCTGCGTACCGTTGGTGACGTAGGCGCCTTCGCGCACGGACAC
Source organism: Agrilutibacter niabensis (assembly GCA_031457065.1). GTDB lineage: Bacteria > Pseudomonadota > Gammaproteobacteria > Xanthomonadales > Xanthomonadaceae > Agrilutibacter > Agrilutibacter niabensis_A. The sequence continues at coordinate 298,965 of JAVDVW010000002.1, read as the reverse complement.
CTGGCTGAGCTGGCCGTCGCGCGGGGCTTCGATGCGGGTGTGGTCGAGATTGATCTGGGCCAGCTTCACGGCGGCCTCGGCGCCGGCCACGGCGGCTTCCAGCGTGGCGCGATTGACGCTGACGCTGCGCACGCCCTGTTCCGCCGCATCGAGCGCGGCGCGCGACTGGTTCACGCTGGCCACCGCCTGCGCATTGGCGGCGAAAGCGGTGTCGCGATCCTGCGCCGACAGCAGTTTCTCCCCCGACAGTTGCTCGATGCGCCGCAAACTCGCCGCGGTGCGCACATGCTGGGCGTCGCTGCTGGCCAGGTTCGCACGCGCCTGCACGGTACTGGCCTGGGCGCTGCGAAGCTGCTGCGGCCAGTTGGCGAGGCTGGCCTGCGCGGCCTGCAACTGCGCGCGGGCCTGGTCAACCTGCTGGTGGTAGATGCGGTCGTCGATCTGCGCCAGCAGCTGGCCCCTGCGCACGCGTTGGAAGTCGCGCACCGGCACCTGCATGACGTAGCCGCTGACCTGCGGGCTGATCAGGGTGACCTGGCCGCGCACATAGGCGTTCTCGGTGCTCTGGATGGCGCTGCGGAACGGTGGCAGCCGCCACGCGTAGAGCACGACCAGCGCGCCGCCCAGGGCCACCGCCGCGAAGGCCGCGATCTGCCACCGCGGGCGCGGCGGCAGTACCGACGGAGCGGCCGGAGCGGGTGCGGGCGGAGCGGCCGGAGCGGCCGGAGCGGGTGAGGGAGTGCTCATGTGGCGGGTGCCGGAGTCGCTTGGGCGGAAAGGAGGCTCTCGCGCCGGGCGCGCAGCCGCGACCGGACGGCGATGTAGGTCAACCAGATCATCGTCATCAGGGCGATGGCGGCGATCGCGAGATACACATCGTTATAGGCAAGGACATTGGCTTCGCGTGATGCCGTCGCCCCCAGGGCGCGCACGCCCAGTGCGTTGCGCAGCGCCGGGTCGGTGACGGCCTGTCCATAACTCGCCGCGCCCGACTGGATGCGCGTGGCCACCTGGGGGTCGAGCAGGGTCAGGTGCTCGACGATCTGGCTGGAGTGGTACTTCTCCCGGATCACCTGGAGAGTCCCCAGGAACGCCGAGCCCAGCAGGCTGCCCACGTTCTGGGCGATGTTGAACATCACGAAAAAACTGATCAGGTTGCGTGGCTGCGCGATCACGCTGCCGACGCCGGCGATCAGCGCCGGCGCCAGGAAGAACGTGCTGCCAAAACCGATCAGGAACTGGCTGATCATCAGCTGCGCCGGCCGGGTCAGGCTGTTGGAGGACGCATCCATCAACGCACCGGTCATGACGCAGGTCAGCGCGATCAGGGCCGGGAGCCGAGTCAGCACCGGTTTCACCGTCATGGCGCTGACGGCGATGCCGAGCAGGCAGCCGAGCAGCACCACGGCGAACAGGCCGCGCATCTGCTCGTTGGTCAGTCCCATCGCCTGCAGGAAGCCCACGGCGCCGACGCTCTGCTCCGACAGCGCCATGCGCAGCAGGATGATCGCCACGCCCAGCCGCAGCATCAGGCCGCTGCCGAGCCAACGCGTGTTGATCAATGGATTGGCGCGGAAATGCTCGATCGCGATGCCGGACACCACCAGCACGATGGCGCCCGCCAACGCCCATCCAATCCACGGCGCTTCCAGCCACCATTCGATGCGACCCAGCGACAGTACGGCACACAGCAGTGCCATGCCGATGGACAGGAGGGTGATGCTCAACAGGTCCAGCTTTTCGAAGACCTTGTAGCGATCGCCCGGCGGTAGCCTGAGCAGCATCACGCCACCCAGCGACAGCAGGGCCAGGCCGAGTTCGAACAGGTACAGGCCGCGCCATTCGCCGAATTCCAGCAGGTTCGGCGAGATCACCCGCGCCAGCGGCGTACCGATCTGGGTCAGGCCGATGCCGACCGCCAGGGAGCGCAGGCGGTGCTGCGCCGGAAACGCCTGGATCATGTAGAAAATGCCCAGCGTGGTCAGCGCCGCGCCGACGATGCCGTGCGCGGCGCGCACCGCGATCGCCGATCCGAGCTGGTGCACGAACAGGTGCCCGAACGTCACCAGCGCATACAGCACTAGGCTGATCTCGGTGAACAGCCGCAGCCCGAACTGCTGGCGGAACTTGATCAGGATGAGGTTGGCCGAGACGTTGGTCATCACGTAGGCGGCCGGCAGCCAGGCGATCTCGGCCGCGGTCACGCCCAGGGCCCCCTGCAGCTGGAGCTGGTTGGTCGTGACCATCGCATTGCCGAGGCTGCCGGTGATGGCGACGAGCGTGCCGAGCAGGGCGAAGACCCAGCGCAGGGCGAGGGGATGGCTCGGGGTCGAAGGCGAGCCCGGGAAGAGCGGCCGCTCGTGAGGCAGCCATTCGCGTGGTCCGTAAGCGCTCATCGACGAGGTGGTCCTCGGCACGGCACGTTGGCGTGGCGGCGGAATTGTCGCACGCGCGATGCGTGGCCCGAGCCAAGCGGGGTTGGCAAGGGGCATGCCGGAATCTGCCTTGCAGTGGCGCGCAGCCGACCCGACGGATCATCCGCCGGAGACATTCATCCGCGAAGACGCGTCAGGGGCGGCTAGTGCTTGCCTTCCACCGCTTTCGCCGCGGCCTGCTTGCGCGGGTCGTCCGCCGGGTTGATGTAGTTGACCTCGAACGGCCCGGTGCTGTTGATCTGCAGGATCGCGCCATCGCGGGTGGTCGCCTCGTGCTGCATCTTCGCCGGCAGCAGCACGTAGTCGCCCGCCACGAAGTCGGCCGCGTGTGCATTGCTGCCGTCGCCCATCGACAGGCTGAGGCCGCCTTCGATCACCGTGACCTGTTCGTCGGTGGGATGCCAGTGACGCGGGACGCGGTAACCGGCGGGCGCCTTCAGGCGGATGGTGAATGCGCCGGGCTTGCCGGGATCACCCGAGAGGACCGCCGCCTGCGCACCGCGTGGCAGGGCGGCGGGTGCGTCGCCCCACTGGGTGGCGGCAGCGCGCACCATCACGTGCGGGGAGGTCGTGGCGCTCGATCCCGGTTGCGGTTCCGCCGCCAGCACGCAGACGGGCACCAGGCAAAGGCTGAAGAAGATCGACTGTTTCATCTGGAGATCTCCATGTGGGTGATCCCTCGGGGTGATCCTTCGCGCGATCCACTGGAAGGCGGACGTCCGCAGCCGCGCCGCGGCCCGGCCTGCGCATTGTTCCCCGTCGCCGTTAACGCGGTGCGATTACCGGTCGCAGGGCTACGGGCTCAGCGCAGGTGCTGTGCTCCGGACCAGCGCCCGCCCGGCACAAGCTGCACCGGCTGCAATACCTGTCCGGCTTCCACGCAGACGAAGCGCCGGTATTCGTCCGGCGCGAGATCGCCGATGCTGGCCGCCAGCGCCGAACCCGGATTCCACACCACGGTGTCGGCGAATCCGCGCTGGCCGATCGTGGTGCGCCGCGGTCCATCGCGAAGTTCGATGGATCGCGACGGTGATGAATAAATGCGGTCGACTTCACCGTCGAAGCGCAGCAGCTCGTCTTCCTGCCGCAGGATCGCGCCTCCGTTGGCGCTGTCCTCGTAACGGCAATCCCGCAGGCCGTGCAGGGTCGTGGTGTCCAGTGCATCGACCGCCAGGTAGGTATGCAGCGCGGCGGTGAACGCGAACCCGGAGGAGCCGTTGTTGTCGACTTCGAGCTCAAGATCCAGGGTCGTGGCATCCAGGCGGATGTACAGGCGCACGGTGAAGGCGTGCGGCCAGGAAGCCGTCGCCGGGCCGCTGTCCAGTTCGAAGACCGCGCGCTCGTCGGCGCCCACGAAGCGCCACGGCAACGTGCGCGCGAACCCGTGCTTGCGCAGCGGCCCGCGGCCGGCGAACTGCGGAAAGATCACCGGGACGCCACCGCGGATGGCCGCGCCTTCGTCGTAGCAGGCGCGTTGGCCGAGGAACAGGCGCTCGCGCCCGTCGGCGGAAATCCAGGACAGCACGTGTGCACCGTGCAACGCGACCAGCGCGCTGGCTCCGCCTTCGCCATGCAGGAGCGTGCAGGGCGTGCCGTGGTGGTCGACACGCGTGGATCGCAGTGACATGCGTTTCAGTCCTCGCCTATGTCCTCGTTCCAGACCTCGGGATTGGCGGCGATCCAGCTTCCCAGCATTTCGACGCATTCCGCGTCGGCGAGGTCGACCACGTTCACGCCGTTCTCGCGCAGCCAGTCGATGCCGCCGCGGAAGTTGACGGATTCACCGACCACCACGGTGCCGATGTTGAACTGGCGCACGAGGCCGCTGCAGTACCAGCACGGCGCCAGCGTGGTCACCATGATCGTGTCGCGGTAGCGGCGCTGGCGGCCGGCCTTGCGGAAGGCGTCGGTTTCGCCGTGCACGGATGGATCGCCTTCCTGGATGCGGCGGTTATGGCCGCAACCCAGCAGCTGGCCATCGTTGCGGTACAGCGCGGCACCGATCGGGATGCCGCCTTCGGCGATGCCCTGGCGGGCTTCGGCCACGGCCGTGGCGAGCAGGGCGCGGTAATCCGGGGTGTCGATCATGCTGGGTCCTGGCAGGGGCGCGCCATCATGCCGCATTCGTCGATCCGTGCGCCGCCGCTCCGGGCCGGCGCCGATCCGTGGACGGGATGCGATAATCCCGGCATGAGCGAGCACGACAACCAGCCCGGCACCACCCACTTCGGTTTCCGCGATGTTCCGGTCGGCGAGAAGCAGAAGCTGGTCGGCGAAGTGTTTTCATCGGTCGCCGGCAAGTACGACCTGATGAACGACCTGATGTCGCTGGGCATCCACCGCGTGTGGAAGCGCTACTTCGTCGGCACCTGCCAGGTGAAGCGCGGTGACCGCGTGCTCGACCTCGCCGGCGGTACCGGCGACATCGCCCTGCTGCTGCGCGAGCGCGTTGGTACCACCGGCAGCGTCGTGCTGGGCGACATCAACGGCGAGATGCTGAAGGTCGGGCGCGACCGCATGACCGACCGCGGCGTGGTCTCCGGCGTCGAGTTCGTCGAATGCAATGCGGAGAAGCTGCCGTTCCCCGATGCCAGTTTCGACCTGGTAACCATCGCCTTCGGCCTGCGCAACGTCACCGACAAGGACGCCGCGCTGCGCGAGATGCAGCGCGTACTCAAGGTCGGCGGACAGGCCCGCGTGCTCGAATTCTCGGAAGTGAAGGCGGATTGGTTCAAGCCCGTCTACGACTTCCACTCGTTCAACATCCTGCCGAAGCTGGGCAAGCTGTTCGCCAACGATGCCGAGAGTTATCAATACCTGGCGGAGTCGATCCGCAAGCATCCACCGCAGGACGAGCTCAAGGCCATGATGGAAGCCGCTGGCTTCGCGCGTTGCGGCTATCGCAACCTGTCCGCGGGAATCGTCGCCATCCACACCGGGTACAAGACCTGACCTCACCCGATCGGGGGATGGGGTCATACGTCACTGGGCTTTGTGACACCAGTGGTTATGCTCGGGTCAGGTAACACCTTCCCGGCGGTGCGTAAAAAATGGCTGGCCTCGGCGTCTATCGCACGCTTTCCCGGGTGTTCCCGCACTCGTTCCGGGCCAAGCTCATGGCAGTCGTGGTGGGATGCACGCTGCTGCCGATCAGCGTCTTCGTCATCTGGCTGCTGTTCTACCGGCACCTGAGCCCGGCGCAACTGGCCATGGGCGCGGGCGTGGCCGTCGTCGCCACCCTGGTCGGCGTGCTGATCGCGCTGGTCCTGCTCTATCACCTGCTGACGCCGCTGCGCATGATGGCGGATGTCGTCGAGGCGTATTTCCGCGAACATCGCCTGCCGGAACTCCCCGAGGACGGCCGCGACGAAATGGGCCTGCTGATGCGCGGCATCAACTGCGGCTTGCGCGAGATCGACGGCGGCATCCGCGAGTTGGAACGTGTCGCGCTGGAGGATCCGCTGACCCGCGCGCTCAGCCGGCGTGGCAGCGACCGCGAGCTGGGCGCCTGCGTGGAGCGCGCCGAGCAGGGCCATCCGCTCGTGCTCTATGTGCTCGACGTCGACAACCTCAAGCCGGTCAACGACGAATACGGCCACGCCGCCGGCGACCGCATGCTGATCGATCTCGTCGAGCATTCGCGCAAATGGCTGCGCGACGGCGATTGGATCGGTCGCTGGGGCGGTGATGAATTCCTGATCTGCATCCATGACACGCCAGCGGGCGCCAACAGGCGGGTGCAGTCATGGCTGGACGAACTCGCCGCCATGCCTCGCGCCGACGGCATCCCGATCCGTGTCAGCGTCGGTTGTGCACAGCACCGTCCCGGCACGGATGTGATGCAGTTGTACCGGGAGGCTGACGCCGCCATGTATGCCGCCAAGGCCCAGGGCGGTGGCCAGCTGGTCTGCGACGAGGGGCACCTGCCGCCAGGTACGCCGGCGGCCAGGGCCAGTGGTCAGGCCTGGGGCTGCCAGGCGTAGCTCAGCTTGAGGAACAGGCTGCGGCTGCTGGTGAACAGCTGCTGGAATTCGTCGTCGGAATATCCGCCCTGCGAATAGCCCGCATACAGCGCGCTGCGCGGATTGAGCTTGTACGAATACAGCAGCTGCGCCGCGACATCGTGGAAGCGCTCGTCGACCGTGGTGGCATACAGCGCCTGGTCGCGGTCGATGTTGCTGCCCTGCACCGACAGGCGCAGGCGCTGGCGCGGGTCGAACTGCCAGGCCAGGCGGCTGTCGACGACCTGGGCATCGAATGCCGTGCCGCCATCGCGCGTGAGGCGCTGCTGTGTGTAGCTGATGTTGAGGTTCAGGCCGCGGCTGACATCCCATTGCGCCGACGGCTGCAATTCGATGATGTGGCCCATGCGCGACGCCAGCAGGTCGAGCTGCTGGCCGGCGCGCACGAATGCGGTGAGCTTGAATCCCGCCAGGGGCGTGATTTCAAGGTAGCCGGTGCCCCAGTGCTCGTCGAACATCTGGCCGTCCCAGAAACGCACGCGGGTGAGGCCGCCGAGTTCGTAGTAACCCTGGTGCGAGGCGCGCGCGCTGAGGTACCCCTCGAGTTCGCGCTCGAGCAGCTGGCCGTCGAAGCGGTGGGTAATGTCCCAGTCGCCATACAGCTCGATCCGGTTGATCGCGCTCCCGTCCTTGAAGAACCAGGTGTGGGCGCCGCCGACCGTTGACTTGTCGTAGCCCACCTGGGCGATGAAGCCGAGGTCGGAGCGGAAGCCCGGATCGATGTCGGTGTGCTGCAGGTTGCCGCGCCAATTCTTGTTGCCGTAGCTGTAGTTGAGAAACAGCGCATCGCCGCTCGGCGCGGTGTCCGGCAGTGCGAGTCCGTCCGGGTAGCGCGAATCGCTGTGCAGCCACTGGCCGCGCAGCGTGTGCTCGTCCTTCTGCCAGCGCGCATCCAGGCCGGCGAGGGCGTTGTGGTAATCGTCGCCGCCGCGGTAGGTGGCGATCGCGCCCACGCTGGTGTGCGCATCGACGTCGTAGCGGTAGCGGCCGACGATGTCGTCCGCTTCCTGGTCGAGGAAGCGGAACGAGGAACCCAGCACGCCCGGGACCAGCAGCTGCGTCGTCGCGTCGCGTGCGGCGATGACGCCGTAGGCCTGCTTGCCGCTGCGGCCGGTCGTGCGCAGGCCGTAGTCGGGATCGGCGATCTGGCGCGTGTAGAGCACCTGCAGCGGAGTGCTGAAGTAGTCCGCGCCTTCGAGGAAGAACGGCCGCTTCTCCGGAAAGAACAGCGCGAAGCTGGTGTTGAGGTCGAGCTGCGCCTGGTCGGTTTCGACCTGGGAGAAATCGGGATTGAGGGTGCCGTTAAGGGTGAGGTTGGGGCTGGGCGCCCACGCCACGTCGAGGCCGGGCTCGATGTCCGTGCCTTCGCTGGTCCACGGCGCATCCGGCGCCACGCGCTCCTCGTCGTGGCTCATGGTGAGCGTCGGCACGATATCGAGGTTGCGCCCCTGCCGGACGCCCGCGAAGCCTTCGACCTTGCCGAACGTGCAGGTCAGGCAGCGCGCACCGCGCTCGACGCGGTTGCTGAAGTACTGGTAGCGGAAGTCGCGCGGGCGGACCCGCAGGAAAGTGGCGCCCCAGCGGCGCGCGCCGTCGGTGTCGCGGAAGCGCAGGGTCGCGAACGGAATGCGCAACTCCACGTCGTAGCCGTTCGCGGTGATCTGCGCCGCGCTCGTCCACAGACCGTCCCACGAGTCGTCCTCGTTGCCGGTGGCTTCCTCCTTGATCAGGTCGGCCTGCACGCCGAGCGGATTGACGAAGAATTCGTAGGCGCGGCGCTGGTCGTCGAAGGTGTCGAGCATCACGCCGGCGAAGTCGTCGCTGTACAGCGCATCGCGATCGCGCAGGAAGGCCCGGATCTTCGCCGGATCCGGATCCTCGGCGTGGAAGGACACCAGCAGGGCATCGTCGGTATGGGCGATGCGCGCGGTGGTCTTCACCGCGGCGGGCAGGTTGTCGCCCGGCGTGACCTCGTAGCCCAGGTCGACGCTGGCGGCATGGGTCCAGAGGGGGTCGTCGAGCTTGCCATCGACGACGATGTCGCCGTCGACGCGGGGGATGGTCAGGGTTTCGGACGCAAACGCAGGCAGGACGGCCAGCGCGAGCAGGCCGCCAAAAAGGTAAGTCGGGTGCATCCGCCCATTGTCCGGGAAGGGGCGCCTTGCCGACCCTGTCAAAAGTAGGGGGCGGGTGCGAAACCGCTCACGGTGGGAGCGCTAAACTCCGCGCTTCCTTCCCGCGGGCACGACCCATGCGCCATTCGATCCTGATGCTGTCCCTAGCGGCCGTGCTGGCCGTCACCGCCGGCTGCAAGCGCGACGCCGCGCCGGCCGATGCCAACCAGCCGACCGCAACCGCCACGTCCGCCACTGCCGCTGCCGCGCACATGATCGACGAGCACTCGTACGCCGAACCCGACAAGGTCAAGGTCAAGGACCTCGCCCTCGACCTCAAGGTCGACTTCGACAGGAAGGTGATCGACGGCAGTGCCACGCTGGCGCTGGACTGGATCGACCAGACCGCCACCCAGCTCAACCTCGACACGCGCGACCTGACCATCAGCAAGATCGTCGGCGAGCGCAGCGACGGCAAATGGGAAGACCTCAAGTACGCGCTGGCGCCGGCCGACAAGGTCCTTGGCAGCAAGCTGACCATCGAGACGCCCAAGCGCAACCCGCGCGTGCGCATCACCTACACGACGTCGCCGGGTGCTTCGGGCCTGCAATGGCTCACCGCGGCGATGACCGAGGGCAAGAAGACGCCCTTCATGTTCAGCCAGTCGCAGCAGATCCACGCGCGTTCGTGGGTGCCGCTGCAGGACACGCCGTCGGTGCGCTTCACCTACACCGCGCACGTGCTCACGCCGAAGGACGCGATGGTGGTAATGAGCGCGGCGTTCGAACCGGGCGCCGACAACAGCGGCAACAAGCGCGACGGCGACTACAGCTTCAAGATGTCGAACGCGATTCCGTCCTACCTGCTCGCGATCGGCGTGGGCGACCTGGTGTTCAAGCCGATAAGCAACCGCAGCGGCATCTGGGCCGAACCGGCCTCTGTCGACCGCGCGGCGAACGAGTTCTCCGATACCGAGAAGATGATCCAGACGGCGGAGAAGTTGTACGGCCCCTATCGCTGGGAGCGCTACGACATGCTGCTGCTGCCGCCGTCGTTCCCGTACGGTGGCATGGAAAACCCGCGCATGACCTTCCTCACCCCGACCGCGATCGTCGGCGACAAGTCGCTGGTGTCGCTGATCGCGCATGAGTTGGCGCACAGCTGGTCGGGCAACCTGGTGACCTTCTCCACCGCCAAGGATGCCTGGCTCAACGAGGGCGTCACCACCTATGTCGAGGGCCGCATCGACGAGGAGCTGTACGGCAAGGACCGCGCCGACATGGAGCGCGTGATCGCGCGCAACGAACTGAAGCAGGAATTCAGCGAAGAGAACAAGGCGCTGCAGGTGCTCGCCGGCAAGCCGGGCGAGCTGAAGGACCCGGACGACAACCTGGGCTCGACGGTCTATGCCAAGGGCGCGTGGTTCATGCAGTTCCTCGAGCAGCGGATCGGCCGCGCCGACTTCGATGCGTTCCTGCGCGGCTACTTCGACCACTTCGCGTTCCAGTCGATCTCCTCGCAGCAGTTCGCCGACTACGCCAAGGCCAACCTGCTCGACAAGTATCCGGGCAAGGTCACCCAGGCCGAGTTCGACGAATGGCTGCATGAGCCGGGCATCCCGGCGACCGCGCCGCAGGTCACCTCGGCGCGCTTCGACGCCGTCGACGCGGCCCGCAAGGGCTTCCTCGACGCCGGCACGCTGCCGGCCGCGGCCGCGACGAAGCAGTGGAGCACGCAGGAGTGGGTGCACTTCATCGAAGGCATGCCTGAGACGTTGAAGCCCGAACAGCTCGCCGCGCTCGACGCCGCCTACCACTTCACCGGCACGCCCAACGGCGAGATCGCGCAGCGCTGGTACCCGCTCGCGGTGCGCAGCGGCTACACGCAGGCCAATGCCGAGATCGCGAAGTTCCTCGAGCGCGTCGGCCGGCGCAAGCTGATCATGCCGACCTACAAGGAGCTGGTGAAGACGCCGGCCGGCCTGGCGCTGGCGGAAGAGACCTTCGCGAAGGCGAAGCCGGGTTACCACCCGATCACCACCGGCTCGGTCGAGTCCACGATTGCGGATGCGAAAGCGGCCGAGGCCAAGGCCGCGCAGCCGGCGTCGAAGTAAGAACCACGGGCAGTGATGCGCACGCATCGCCCCCTGCGAACGGCCGCCCGCGTGGCGGCCGTTCTGCTAGCGCTGGCCGCCGGCGTTGCCGTCGTCGCGGTGGCGCTCGATCCGTACCGGCTGGTGCGCCTGGAATTCAGCCGTCAACGCCTAAGCGCCGGGCTTTCGCGTGGCGGCATTGACGTTGCCGGCCACCACTGGGTATACGCCTTCAGCGACGATGCGCCGGCGGATGCGCCGGTCGTGGTGATGCTGCATGGCTTCACCGGCAGCAAGGAGAACTGGTATCCCGTCGCGCGCCGCCTGCGTGGCCATTACCGGCTGGTCATTCCGGACCTGCCGGGCTGGGGCGAGAGCGAACGCAAGCCGGGCGAGGACTATGGCTTCGTCGCGGAAAGCGCGCGCGTGGATGCGTTCGTGCGCGCGTTGTCGCCGGCCAGGCCGGTGGTGCTGCTCGGACATTCGATGGGCGGCGGCGTGGCCGCGCTGGTGGCGGCGCGCCATCCGCGCGATGTCGCGAAAGTGGGGCTCCTGGATGCGGCCGGCGTGCGCTTCCATGACAACCGGTTCGGCGCCGACGTGCTCGCGGGGCGGAATCCCTTCGCCGTTGCCGATGACGCATCGCTGCAGCGTTACCTCGACATCGTTTTCCACGACCCGGCGGCCAAGCCCTCCATTCCGTGGCCCGCGTCGCGCGGCCTGATCGCACGACGTCGCCACGATGCCGCCTTCGAGCAGGCCGTGCTCGATCGCATCGGCCGCGGGCCCGAGCGTTTCCTGCCCGGCGACGAAGCCGCGAACATCCACCAGCCCGCGCTGTTGTTGTGGTGCCGCCAGGATGCCGTGATCGATCCCAGTGCGCTGGCGCTGTACGCTGCGCGCATGCCGCAGGCTGCGCAGGTGATGCTCGACGACTGCGGCCACATGTCCATCGTGGAGCGCCCCGATGCCGTCGCCGCCGCGGTGACCGCATTGATCGAAAAGCCCTCCGCGCCACGCCCATAGAGCCAGCCACAGAGCCAGCCACCATGAAGCCGACCCGCCTCGCCCTCGTCCTCGCCGCCGCCGTCGCCCTGGCCGCGTGCGATTCCGCCGAAAAGCAGCAGGCGGCCGCGCAGGCCGCCGCCACCGCGCAGGCCGCGGCGAAGGAGCAGAAGGCGCAGGAGATCGGCAAGCAGTTCGACGCGCAGTACGCGCAGCACAACTGGGAACTCGCGCGGGCGCATGGCGAGGAACTGGTGGTGATGCATCCGGACAGTCCGGTCACCGCGCGCATCAAGCCGCAGTACGAAGAAGCCAAGGTCAAGGCGGATGAGGTGCGCGAGCAGCGGCGCATGGCCGGCCTGTGGGAGTACCAGAGCGTTGCGGTGAAGGGCGGCCAGCAGTTGTCGGCCGCGATCTACTCGAAAAAACCGATCGACACCGGCGGCGGCACGGCGTATCCGGTGCGCCTGATCTTCCGCGACCATCCCGAGTGGGGGCGCAGCAGCTACCTCGTGCTGGAGAACGGCGACTTCAACTGCTACGGCGGTTGCAAGGTGCAGGTGACGCTTGACGACAAGGCGCCGAAGGCGATGGCCGCCTCGCGTCCCAAGACCGATGAAGCCATCGCCATGTTCATCGAGGACGAACGCGCGCTGTGGCGCATGGCGCATGGTGCGAAGACGATGGCGATCGAGTTCCCGGTCAAGGCCGGCGGCAAGCGCACGGCGGTGTTCGAAGTGGGCGGACTGGACCCCGGCAAGTTGCCGAAGTGGTGAGGGCCGGCCGGCCCGCGACGCACCTGAAGCTGCGTTGCTGCTGAAGCCGCGCCCGCGGCCGACCGCGGAGAACTACCAGGTTTCATCGAAAGCCAAGCCTTTGCTGCGCGCTTGATGATCATGGCGTCCCGCAGTTAAAACCCGCTTCACGCCATCCCAAGACCGCCGGAGTAAGCTCGCCACGAAGGCGTCGACGCAGTGCCATGGGCGAGCGGCGCCCGGACGGCGCGCGAAGGAAGCGCACGCTGCGTCCACCAGCGGCGCCGCCGCACGGGACGAAAGGCGGAAGCCTCGCGGAGGGAGAGTCATGTTGTCCCCACGCCTGCACAACCTGCTTGACGAGCATCACTCGGCCTACCAGACCCTCGTCCACGACCGCACCGTCACCGCGCACGAAACCGCCGCTGCATCGCACGTGCGCCAGCAGCAATTCGCCAAGACGGTGATGCTCAAGGTCGACGGCAAGCTGGCGATGATGGTGATGCCCGCGGCCTATCGCATCGACCTCACCCGGCTGTCGCGCGCCCTCGGTGGCGACGTGGTCGAGCTTGCCGGCGAAACCGAATTCAAGGACGCCTTCAGCGATTGCGAAGTCGGCGCGATGCCGCCGTTCGGGCATCTCTACGGTATGCCGGTCTACGTCGATTCGCGCCTGGCGCAGCAGCCGGAGATCGCGTTCAACGCGGGTTCGCACACCGATGCCGTGCGCATGCCCTACGAAGAGTTCGAGAAGCTGGCGCAGCCGGAACTGCTGTGGCTGGCGCACGTGATGTGAGCCACTGCGGCGTCGCGCTGCGCAAGAAAAAAGCCCCGCCGAGGCGGGGCTTTGGATCGCGTGTGCGGAAGGTCAGAGTGCGTAACCGCGCCGCCTCATCAACAAGGCGCCGATGGTGCCGGCGCCGCCGCCACGGCTGGTGGTCCGGCCGCCCGATACTTACAGCGCGTAACCGAACTGTTGCTTGAACTGCTCCGCAAACTCTTCGTAGTCGAAGCGCTGGTTCTGCGTTCCCGGATGTTCGACTTTCAACGCGCCCATCAGGTTGCCGATGCGGCCGATGGTCATCCAGTCGTAGCCTTTCTCGATGCCGAAGATCAGGCCGGCGCGGAAGGCGTCGCCGCAGCCGGTCGGATCGGTCACGCGGCGCTCGTGCGCCGGCGCGATATCGAAGGTCTTTTCCTTCGTGTGGATCTCCGCGCCCTTGGGGCCGCGCGTGGTGATGTAGGCCTTCACCCGCGACACGATGTCCTGCTCGCTCCAGCCGGTGCGTTCCTGCAGCAGGTTGGATTCGTAGTCGTTGACGGTGACGTAGTCGGCCAGTTCGATGAAGTCGCGCAGTTCGGCGCCGTTGAACAGCGGCATCGCCTGGCCCGGGTCGAAGATGAAGGGCGTGCCGGCCTCGGCGAATTCCTTCGCGTTCTGCAGCATGCCTTCGCGGCCATCGGGGCTGACGATGCCGAAGGTCACGCCCGGAACGTCCTTCACGTGGTTCTCGTACGACCGCATCATCGCGCCCGGGTGGAAGGCGGTGATCTGGTTGTTGTCGTGGTCGGTGGTGATGAACGCCTGCGGGGTGAACAGTTCATCGATCACCTTGACGCGGTCGAGCGGGATGCCCTGCTCGAGGAACCAGTCGCGGTAGGGGCCGAAGTCCTGGCCCACGGTCGCCATCGGGATGGGCTCGCCGCCCAGCAGCTTGAGGTTGTAGGCGATGTTGCCGGCGCAGCCGCCGAATTCGCGGCGCATGCGCGGCACCAGGAAGGACACATTGAGGATGTGCACCTTGTCCGGAAGGATGTGGTTCTTGAACTGGTCCGGGAACACCATGATGGTGTCGTAGGCCAGCGAGCCGCAGATCAAGGCTGCCATCGGCAAATCGTCCTGGTGGGGAGCCCCCCGGGAGGGGCGGAGCGAGGAGTTCCGGAAGCTGTCCGGGGCGGCGGGACGCCGCGCGGCGCGTAGGGTAGCCGCTGGGCCCGGGCCGGGCCAGCTTCAATACAGCTTTTTGGGCAAAAGTTCCTTGTCTGGACAAGGGGCGGGGCGTAGTCTACCGGGCTCCTTGCGCCCCCCTTTCCCCCCGGCAAAAAACGGCTGATTTCCTGATGTTCAAGAAGTTCCGCGGCATGTTCTCCAATGACCTGTCCATCGACCTGGGCACGGCCAATACCCTTATCTATGTCCGCGGCCAGGGGATCGTGCTGAATGAGCCGTCCGTGGTGGCGGTGCGCCAGGACCGCCTGGTGGGCGGCAACCGCTCGGTGGCGGCGGTCGGTTCGGAGGCCAAGCAAATGCTCGGCCGCACCCCGGGCCACATCAACACGATCCGCCCGATGAAGGACGGCGTCATCGCCGACTTCACCTACACCGAGGAAATGCTCAAGTACTTCATCCGCAAGGTGCACAAGTCGCGCTTCCTGCGCCCCAGCCCGCGCGTGCTGGTCTGCGTGCCCTGCGGCTCGACCCAGGTCGAGCGCCGCGCGATCAAGGAATCGGCAGAAGAGGCCGGTGCCCGCGAGGTCTACCTGATCGAGGAACCGATGGCCGCCGCGATCGGCGCCGGCATGCCGGTGACCGAGGCCCGCGGCTCGATGGTCGTGGACGTCGGCGGCGGCACCACTGAAGTGGCGGTGATCGCCCTGAACGGCATCGTCTATTCGCAGTCGGTCCGCATCGGCGGCGACCGCTTCGACGAGGCCATCATCAGCTACGTGCGCCGCACCTACGGCACCCTGATCGGCGAAACCACCGCCGAGCGCATCAAGCTCGAGATCGGCTGCGCCACGCCGCAGAAGGACCCGCGCTCGATGGAGGTCTCCGGCCGCAACCTCGCCGAGGGCGTGCCGAAGATGGTCAAGCTGAACTCGAACGAGGTCTACGAGGCCCTGCGCGAACCGCTGTCCGGGATAGTTGCAGCGATCCGGCTGGCGCTGGAGCAGACCCCGCCGGAACTGTGCGCCGACGTCGCCGAGCGCGGCATCGTCCTCACCGGCGGTGGTGCGCTGCTGCGCGACCTCGACCGCCTGATCAGCGAGGAAACCGGCCTGCACGTGCAGGTCGCCGACGATCCGCTGACCTGCGTGGCCCGCGGTGGCGGCCGCGCGCTGGAGCTGGTCGACATGCACGGCAACGAGTTCTTCGCGCCGGAATGAGTCGGCATGCGGGAGACGGCAGGCGGAAAGCAAGACATCCGCCACACACTGTCTGCGTGCTTTTAGAAAATGATGCAATGCCCGCGACGCGCCCTGCCGCGTCGCCTCCCCCGACTCCTGCCTCCTGTTGATTTGACGTGCCTTCCTACGCCGGTCCCTCCGCAAGCCGCTCCGGCGACATCGCCGACACCCTGCGGCTGCTGGCGTACCTCGCCATGGCCGTCGTCCTGATCGTGCTCGATCACCGCGGCGGCTGGCTCAGCCGTGTGCGGCAACAGGCCCAGGTGCTGACCCAGCCGGTGCGGGCCGTGGCCGGCCTGCCCGGACGCGTGGTCGAAACCGTTTCCAACGATGCTGGCACGCTCAGCCAGCTCACAGCCGAGAACCGCCGCCTGCGCAACGAGTTGCTGGTGACCCACGCGCGCATGGCGCGGCTGGCCACGGTCAATGCCGACAACGCGCGCCTGCGCGGCCTGCTTGGCGCGTCGGAGCAGGGCAGCCTCGACGTACAGCTCGCGCCGGTGCTGGACATCGACCTCGATCCCACCCGCCAGCGCCTGGTCCTGCGCGCGGGCAGCAACAACGGCGTCCATACCGGGCAGACGGTGATCGATGCCGGCGGCGTGGTCGGCCAGATCATCGAAGTCGGGCCGCTACAGTCGACGGTACTGCTGCTCACCGACCCCGACCATGCGATGCCGGTGGCGATCGCCCGCAACGGCGTGCGCCTGGTCGCCTACGGCACGGGTCGCGCCGACCAGCTCGCCCTCGCCAGCGTGCCGCTGTCGAGCGACGTGAAGGTGGGCGACATCCTGGTCACCTCGGGCCTGGGCGGACGTTTCGCCGCAGGCTTTCCGGTCGGCACCATCACCGCGCTGCGGCCGGACGAAAGCCGCGCGTTCCTCGTCGGCGACGTGAAGCCGGCGGCCCAGCTGGATCGCGGTCGCGACGTGCTGCTGCTGCGCACCCTGCCGGCGCGGCCGGTCATCGGTCCGGCGGCTCCGGGCACCGTGGCTTCCGCGCCCGTTGCCGGGAGCGCGACGCCGCCGACGGTCGCAACGCCGCCCGCCGGCACAGCCAAGTCCTCCGGCACGGGCCCCGCATCCGCGGCGACGGCGAAGGTGCCGCGTCCCGCCGTGCCGGCGGCGACGACTCCCGCCCAACCCGCGGACGCCGCCGCCAAGCGCGAACCCGCGCCCGCTCCGCCCGCCCAGGAGGAGCATCGCTGATGCGCACGCGTTCGCCCTGGATCCTGCCGTTGAGCCTGCTGGCCGCGCTGCTGCTGGCGCTGCTGCCGGTGCCGCCGCAGCTGCAGGGCTTGCGGCCCTATTGGCTGGCCCTCGTGCTCGCGTACTGGGTGATGGAAGAGCCCGACCGGTTCGGGCTGGGTTTCGCCTTCCTGATCGGGCTGGCCGCTGACCTGGTCGTCGGCAGCGTGCTGGGCGAACAGGCGCTGCGCCTGGTCGTGATCACTTTCATCCTGCAACGCTTCCGCGCGCGCCTGCGTTTCTTCCCGATGTCCCAGCAGGCCCTCGCGATCGGCGCGCTGCTGCTCAACGACCGCATCGTGACGATGGCGGTCCGGGTGACGCTCGGCGAGCCGGTGCAGGCCTCGTTGGCGTGGGTCTCGCCGCTGCTCGGGATGCTGCTGTGGATTCCGGTGTTCATGCTGCTGGACGGCTTGCGCATGGGCGGCTGGCGCAGGCGATGAGCCTGCGCCCGCGCCGCCGTGTGCTGAAGAACGCCGCGCTGGAGGCCGACCAGTTCCGCCGCCGCGCGTTCGTCGCGTTCACCGGCGTGCTGCTGGCGCTGTCCGGTCTGGCGCTCTGGTACTTCCGCCTGCAGGTGTGGCAGCACAGCGAATACGCCACGCGCTCGGAGGAAAACCGCATCAAGCTGCGCCCGGTGGTGCCGGCGCGCGGGCTGATCTACGACCGCAAGGGCCGCATCCTCGCCGACAACGTGCCCGCATTCCGGCTCGACGTCACTCCGTATGAGGCTGGCGACAGCAAGAAGTGGCTGCCGGAACTGGCGAAGATCGTCGCGCTCTCGCCCGAGGACATCGCCAGTTACGAGGCCAGTCGCCACGTCGCGCGCGGCTACAAGCCGGTCACGCTGAAGCTGCGCCTGAGCGAGGAGGAAGCCGCGCGCTTCGCCGTCGACCGTTGGCGCTTCCCGGGCATCGAGCTGCAGTCCTACCTCAATCGCCGCTATCTCTACGGCGAGCTGCTTTCGCACGTGATCGGCTACGTCGGCCGCATCGACGCCAACGACCTCAAGACGATGAGCGAAAGCGATGCCGCGCTGAGCCATGTCGGCAAGACCGGGCTGGAGCGCTTCTACGAGCAGGACCTGCGCGGCAAGGTCGGCTACGAAAAGATCGTGACCAATGTCGATGGCCGGCCGATGTACTCGGCCGGACGCGTGCCGGCGCAGCCGGGCGCGGACCTGCGCCTGAGCATCGACCTCGACCTGCAGCAGGCGATGGTCACCGCGTTCGGCGACATGGATGGATCGGCGGTCGCGATCGATCCGCGCACCGGCGAGATCCTCGCAATGGTGAGCCTGCCCGGGTACGACACCAACCTCTTCGTCAACGGCATCTCGCACAACGACTACCGCGCGCTGATGGACAACGTGTCGCGGCCGCTGTTCAACCGCAACGTGCTGGGCGGGGGTCCGCCGGGTTCGACGGTGAAGCCGCTGATCGGCCTGGCAGGCCTCGACAGCGGCCTGCGCACCCCCGAATACAAGGTCTTCTCGACCGGCACGTTCTACATTCCGGGCCAGCGCCGCGGTTGGCGCGACGCGCACGGCGGCGCGGGCTGGACCGACCTTCGCAAGTCGATCTCGCAATCGGTCAACTTCTACTACTACAAGCTTGCCTACGAGATGGGCATCGATCGCTTCGACCAGTACATGTACAAGTACGGGTTCGGGGGTAAGACGGGCATCGATCTTTCCGGCGAGAACATCGGCGTGGTGCCGTCGCCGGAATGGAAGCGCAAGCGTTCGAAGGAAGGCTGGTATCCGGGCGAAACGGTGAACGCCGGCATCGGCCAGGGCTACTGGGTCGCGACCGTCCTGCAGCTGGTGCGCGGCACGGCAGCTATCGCCGATGGCGGCAACCTGCGGCGCCTGCACCTGGTCGACGACCGGCGCGATGGCTATGACCGGCCCTGGACGCCGCTACCACAGCCCGAGCCCGTGCGCATCACCGACAACGCGAGCAACCTGCGCGCGGTGCAGGAGGGCATGATCGACACCATCCACGGCGGCGGTACCGGTGCGTCGATGGCGCGCGGTGCGCCGTACATGATGGCCGGCAAGACCGGCACTGCGCAGAAGATCAGCCGCAAGGGCAACATCAGTTTCGATCCGCACTCGCTACCGTACAACCTGCGCCACCAGGCGCTGTTCGTCGGTTACGCGCCAGCGGACAACCCGACCATCGCGATCGCGGTATCGGTGGAGCACGGCGGCTTCGGCGCGTCGTCCGCGGGTCCGATCGCGCGCAAGGTGTTCGATGCGTGGCTGCTGGGCAAGATGCCAGAGCCGGTAGAAGGCGTGACGCGTTCGCCGCAGGGCGGGATGCTGATGCCGGGTCGGGCCCCGCCGGCGGCGGTACAGCCGACGGTTGCGGCGCCTGCGGCACCGGCCGCCGCAAACGTGATTGCTACGGCGCCGGGCACGCAGTCGCAGCAGACTCCGCAGCAGGCATCGCAACAGGCATCGCAACAGGCACCGCAACGGGCACCAAAGCAGGCACCAAAGCAGGCACCGCAGCAGACACCGCAGCAGACACCGCAGCAGACACCGCAGCAGACACCGCAGCAGACACCGCAGCAGTCACCGCAACAGACTCCGCAACAGATGCCACAGCAACCACCGCCGTCGACGGAGCCCACGCGATGAGGCTCATCCTGCGCTGGCTGTTCGACATGCTGGTGCGCTTCACGCGCACGCTCGACCTGCCGCTGGTCGGAGCGCTGTTGGCCTTGATGGGCATCGGCCTCGCCGTGCTGTACAGCGCCGGCGACCAGTCCATGCGGCTGGTGGTGGCCCAGGGCACGCGCTTCGCGATGGGCCTGGGCGTGATGTGGGCACTCTCGCGGCTGCCGCCGACGCAGCTGCGCAACTGGACGCCGCTGGTCTACGCACTGTCGATCATCCCGCTGCTGATCGTGCTGGCGATCGGGCAGGGCAAGCACGGCAACCTGTGGATCAACCTCGGCGTCTTCTATTTCCAGCCGGCCGAAGTGCTCAAGCTGAGCCTGCCGATGATGGTCGCCTGGTACCTCAATCGCCGGCCGTTGCCGCCGCGCTTCAACGTCGTGCTGGTGGCGGCGGTGATCATCGGCGTGCCGACCGGATTGATCCTGCTGCAACCCGACTTCGGCACCGCGATGCTGGTGGGCATCAGCGGCGCCTTCGTGCTGTACCTGGCGGGTTTGCCATGGTGGTGGTTCGGCGCGGCGTTCAGCGCGATCGCGGCGGTCGCGCCGGTGGCGTGGTTCTGGCTGCTGCGGCCGTACCAGAAGGACCGCATCCTCACCTTCCTCAATCCCGAGTCCGATCCGCTCGGTACCGGCTGGAACATCATCCAGTCGAAGATCGCGATCGGCGCCGGCGGTTTCTTCGGCAAGGGCTGGGGCGAGGGCTCGCAGTCGCACCTCAACTACATCCCCGAGCACACCACCGACTTCATCTTCGCCGTGCTCAGCGAAGAATTCGGCTGGTTCGGCGTGCTGCTCGTGCTCACGCTCTATCTGTTCGTGATCGGCCGTTGCCTGTGGATCGCATCGGGTGCGCGCGACGGCTATTCGCGCCTGGTGGCGGGCGCGCTCGGCCTGGCGTTCTGCGTCTACGTGATCGTCAACGGCGGCATGATCGCGGGCCTCCTGCCCGTGGTCGGCGTGCCGATGCCGCTGCTCAGTTACGGCGGCACCTCGGCCGTTTCGCTGCTCGCGGGGCTGGGCGTGGTGATGGCGGTGCATGCGCATCGGCCGGTGCACGCACGCTGATGCTTCGCGCGCACTACACACGCGAAGCTGACCGGCGCGTTCATCCAGCGGAAAACAAAGGTTTTTCGCTGCCGGGTCGCATGCTACCCTCGGCCGCGATGACCCGATGCCCGTCCCCTTCACGCGCGTGGCTCAAGGTGCGGCCTGCGCTCACTTGCGCACTGGCCCTCGCACTGGCCGCCTGCGCCTCCCAGGCGCCGCCTCCAGTAAACACGCCCACGCCCACGCCGGCCCCGCCGTCGGCGCCCGGCATGACCGCGGCCGATGCGATCGCCACGCCGTTGCCGGTCGCGCGTCCGCCCAGCGACGAAGTGCGCGCGGCCTTCGTAAAGGAAACGGCGGCGAAGTACGGCCTGGACGCCGCCTACATCGAATCCATGCTCGCGCGCGCGCAGATCCGCGAAAGCACGCTTACGGCGATGTCGCGCCCGGCCGAGACCAAGCCGTGGCGCGACTACCGCCCGATCTTCATCACCCAGCAGCGCATCGACGGCGGCCGCGCCTTCCTCGCCGAGCACCGCGACCAGCTGGCGAAAGTGGAAGCGCAGTACGGCGTGCCCGCCGAAGTCATCGTCGCCATCCTCGGCGTGGAAACCATGTGGGGCGGCAACACCGGCAAGACGCCGGTGCTCGATGCGCTGTACACGCTCGCCTTCAACTATCCGCGCACCAATGCGCCGGACAAGATCGAGCGCGAGAACCAGCGCGAAGCGTTCTTCCGCGATGAACTCGCGCAGCTGATGAAGCTGGGCAAGGAGAGCGGGCTCGACATCGCCACGCTCAATGGCAGCTATGCCGGGGCGATGGGATGGGGCCAGTTCATGCCGTCGAGTTATCGCGCCTACGCCGTGGACGGCGATGGCGATGGCATGCGCGACCTGTTTACCGACCCCGACGACGTGTTCGCCTCGGTCGCCAACTATTTCGTGAAGAAGGGCGGCTGGCTGCGCGGGCAACCGGTGATGGTGCGTGCGAGCTTCACGCCCGGCCCGGTGGCGCTGGTCGATTCCAACGGCGACCCGATCCACTCCCTCGCGACGCTCGAGCAGGCTGGTTACAAGCCGCTGGAGCCGATACCGGCCGGCCTCACCGCCGCGCCGATCCTGCTCGATGGCGCAACCGACGAGTACTGGCTGACCTTCCGCAATTTCCGCGCGATCTGGAGCTACAACAACTCCATTCGCTACGCGACCGCGGTGTACCAGCTGTCGCAGCTGATCGCGCAACCGGCGGAAAGCGTCGCGCCGGTCGCCGCGCCGCCCAGCGACGGACAACCGGGCGCATGAGGTCCTTCGACGGGCTCAGGATGAGCGGAGTTGTGGTGGCGCTGGTGCTGGGCCTGGCGGCCTGCGCCGGCGCTCCGAAGAAATCCGCCCCCCCCGCGGCTGCAGCCGCGAAGCCCGAGGCGCGCGCCGCCGCTGCTGCGCCCACGGCGCGAAAGAAGTCGCC
This sequence comes from Agrilutibacter niabensis, assembly GCA_031457065.1. GTDB lineage: Bacteria > Pseudomonadota > Gammaproteobacteria > Xanthomonadales > Xanthomonadaceae > Agrilutibacter > Agrilutibacter niabensis_A. The sequence continues at coordinate 276,900 of JAVDVW010000002.1, read as the reverse complement.
GTATGCGGCCGCGCAGGAGGACCCCGGCAAGCGTGGCAACTACGTCGCCGGTGGCCTCTACGCGCCGGGCGAGCGCGACAGCGTGCCGGACGAGATTCCCGACGTGGACGCGATTCCCGAACCGGAAGTCACCAACGAGCCGCGCTCCGCGGTCGGCAACCGCAAGACCTACGCCGTGCTCGGAAAGAAGTACGAGGTGCTCGACCATCCGGGCGGCTACGTCGAAACCGGCATCGCCTCGTTCTACGGCAAGAAATTCCATGGTCGCCGCACCTCCAACCTCGAGGTGTACGACATGTACGCCTTCAGCGCCGCGCACAAGACGCTGCCGCTGCCGAGCTTTGCCCGGGTGACCAACCTCGACAACGGCAAGTCGGTGATCGTGCGCGTCAACGATCGCGGCCCGTTCCATCCCGGCCGCATCATCGACCTCAGCTATGCCGCCGCGACCAAGCTCGGCTATGTCAGCAAGGGCACCGCGCGCGTGGAAGTGCGCGCATTGCTGCCCGACGATGAGCAGGGCGATCGCGCCGTGGCCAGGCACTCCCCGCCAGCGCAGGAAGCTGCCGCGCCCAGCGCCATCGACAGCCTGGTGGCGGCGATGCCGGTGGCGACCGCGGCGGCCGCCGACAAGCCGGGAGCGCGCGTGAACCAGCCGGCGCCAGGCGACTACCGCTTCGACATGCGCGGGGACGGCAAGGCCATGAGCGCGGCCGAATTCGACGCGTGGATGAAGGCGCGGCAGGTGCGCATCGCCACCGGCAAGCCCGGCAAGCCGGAAGCGCGTGCGCCGCAGGGCGAGGTCGTCCCCGGCCCGGACGCCACGAGCCAGCCAGCTGCGCCGCTGGCCACCGAGGTCGTGAAGGCCGACGGCGTGGTCCTGCAGGTCGCCTCCTTCGCTGCGCGCGCCAACGCCGATCGCGCCCTGGCGATGCTGCACGGGGCCGGTATCGACGCGGCGTCCCTGTCCGACGGCGACGCCAACGGCCGCAGGATCTGGCGCCTGCGGGTGGGCCCGCTGGCGGCCACGGCGGCCCCGGAACTCGCCGCCCGCATCGCCGGCCTGGGCTTCGGGACGCCGCAACGCGTGCGGGGGCCCGAGGCAAACGAGACGCGGTAACGGTCTTCACATCGGACGTGGAGCCCGGCGCGACACTGCACTACGATTCGCCCAGTTTTTCCGACTCTTCCGAGTCGTCGACGTTTTCCTTCCGCAGTACACAGGCCGGAACCCGGCCGCCGGAGCCACTCCCGCAATGAAATCCCGCTTCGCCCTCGCCGCCGCCTTCCTGCTCACCTCGACGCTCGGGCTCGCCGTGGCGCAGACACCCGCGCCCAAGCCCGCGCTGCCGCCCGCCAGCGACGCCCTGCCGGTCCCGCCGCCGCCGAAAGTGACGGGCACATCGTGGGTGCTGGTCGACTACGCCAGCGGCAACGTGCTGGCCGGCGACGCCTATGACACCCGCCTCGAGCCGGCAAGCATCACCAAGGTCATGACCAGCTATGTGGTGGCCGCGGAAATCGCCGGCGGCAAGGTCAAGGCCACCGACCAGGTGATGATGAGCGAGAACGCGTGGCGCACCGGCGGCGCCGGCACCGATGGCAGCTACAGCGGTTTCGAGGTCAACAAGACCGCGCCGCTGGAGCAGATGGAAAAGGGCATGGCGATCCAGTCGGGCAACGATGCCGCGATCGCGCTCGCCGAACACGTCGCCGGCAGCGAGGACAGTTTCGCCTCGCTGATGAACGCCTATGCCGCGCGCATCGGCATGAAGAACTCGCACTTCGTCAACGCCACCGGCCTGTCCGCGCCGGATCACTTCTCGACCGCGCACGACCTCGCGCTGCTCGGCCGCGCCTTCATCCGCGATTACCCCGACACCTACGCCTACAACAAGATCAAGGAATTCACCGTCGGTCCGATCACGCAGCCCAATCGCAACCTGCTGCTGTGGCGCGATCCGACCGTCGACGGCATCAAGACCGGCCACCATTCCGGCGCGGGCTACTGCCTGATGGCCTCGGCCAAGCGCGGCGACCAGCGCCTGATCAGCGTGGTGATGGGTTCGACGTCGGAGAACCAGCGCGCGAGCGATTCGCTGGCGCTGCTCAACTGGGGTTTCCGCTTCTTCGAGACCCACAAGCTGTACGACGCCGGCAAGGCGATCGCCAAGCAGAAGGTGTGGAAGGGCGCGGCCGACCAGGTCAACCTCGGCGTGGCCGAGCCGATGCTCGTGACCGTGCCGCGCGGCCGCTATGCGCAGCTGAAGCCGTCGATGGACGTGCCCAAGAGCCTGGTCGCGCCGATCAAGAAGGGCCAGAAGATCGGTACGGTCAAGGTCGTGCTCGACGGCAAGGTGATCGCGCAGCGTCCGCTGGTGGCGATCAGCGCGGTGGAAGAGGGCGGTTTCTTCAAGCGCCTGTGGGATGAGTTCTGGATGTGGTGGGAGTCCGAATAAAGCCCGGAATAAGGCCCGGTGGGCGCGCCAGCGTCGCCATTCCTTTCAAAAAAGGCTGCCTCCCGGCAGCCTTTTTTCTTGGCGAAGCGCTCGCGGGTACGCGCAAAGGCGGTTACAGGCGCACGAAGTAGGGAATCGCCATCAGACCCGTGCCCACCAGCACCACGGTCCAGGCGCTCGACACGAAGTAGGGGAACACCATCAGGGCGAGCCCGCAGACCAGTGGAATCGGCGCCTGCTGGCGCTTGCCATAGATGAAATAGCCCAGCCCGATGGAGCTGAACAACAGTCCCCACAACAACAAGCCGGTGTCCATCTTCATTGGTCCGTCCGCGCGATTAGGCGCATCCTACGCCCCTTGGATATTCCGCCCCTGTCCCCATTTCCGGCCCATGGAAATCAAGTCAGACAACCCCGAGCACGGCTTCCAGTTCCCCGGCTCCTTCGAGCTCAGCGCCATGGGTTCGGCCGATATCGGCCTGGAGCGTGAATTGCCGCAGCGGCTGCTGGATGCCGGCATCGAGGTGCAAACCGAAACGGTGCAGTGGAAGCACTCGTCCAACGGCAAGTACGTGTCGGTGCGCATCAGCTTCCGCGCCGAAAACCGCGAGCAGTACGACCTGGCCCACCAGGTGCTGCGCGACCATCCGGAAGTGAAGTGGACCCTGTAACGGCCGCGGCCTGCCCGCTCCCGCAAGCGAGCGACGCCGTCCCGGCGGCGGCGCCAGCATTCCTGCGCGATCTCGGCCGGCAAGCGTACGAGCCGGTATGGCGTGCGATGCAACGCTACACCGATACGCGCGACGACCGTACGCCCGACGAGCTGTGGCTGGTCGAGCACGATCCCGTCTTCACCCTGGGCCAGGCCGGCAAGGACGAGCACGTGCTCATGCCCGGCGATATCCCGGTCCTGCACGTCGATCGCGGCGGCCAGGTGACCTACCACGGTCCCGGGCAGATCGTGCTCTACCCGCTGCTGGACCTGCGCCGGCTCAAGGTCGGCGTGAAGGACTACGTCTGCAGGATCGAGCAGGCGATGATCGACACCCTGGCCGACTGGAACATCCACGCCCAACGCCGCGAGGGCGCCCCCGGGGTCTACGTCAACGGCGCCAAGATCGGCGCGCTGGGCATCCGCGTGCGCCACGGCTGCACTTTCCACGGCCTCGCCTTCAACATCGCGATGGACCTGGAGCCGTTCAGCCGCATCAATCCCTGCGGTTACCAGGGGCTGCAAGTGACCTCGATGCTAGACTTGGGCGGCCCGTCCAGCCTGGACGCGGTGAAACCGGCGCTGGTCGCGCACATCGCCCGTCTGTTCGGGCTGGATGTCGAATCCGCCGCGCCGCACCTGCCTGCCTGACCCCCTCCGCTTCCCATCCCGACACCATGACCGAGTCCGCTTCCAAGACCATTCCGCTTGCGGTGGTGAGCAGCGATGCGCCTGCACCGCAACCGGCCGGCCGGCTCCAGGAAGGGGTGAAGCAGCTTGGTGGCGACAAGATCAACCGTTCGCCGGTGCAGTTCGCCGACGCGCCCGTGCTGCGCAAGCCGTCGTGGATCCGCGTGCGCATTCCCAGCGACAACTCGGTGGCGCGCCTCAAGGCCAAGCTGCGCGAGAACCGCCTCGTGACCGTGTGCGAGGAGGCCAGCTGTCCGAACATCCACGAGTGCTTCAGCCACGGCACCGCGACCTTCATGATCCTCGGCGAGGTATGCACGCGCCGCTGCTCGTTCTGCGACGTGGCCCATGGCCGCCCGAAGCCGCCGGATGCGGAAGAACCCATGCACCTGGCCACCACCGTCGCCGACATGGGCCTGAAATACGTCGTCGTCACCAGCGTCGACCGCGATGACCTGCGCGATGGCGGTGCCCAGCACTTCGTCGACTGCATCCGCGCCATCCGCGAGCACAGCCCGAAGACCAAGATCGAGACGCTGACGCCAGACTTCCGCGGCAAGGGCCGCATGGAGCGCGCGCTGGAGATCTTCGCGGCCGACCCGCCGGACGTGTTCAACCACAACATCGAGACGGTGCCGGCCCTGTACACCAATGTGCGTCCGGGCGCCGACTACCAGTGGTCGCTGACCCTGCTGCAGAAGTTCAAGGCGCAGCATCCGGATGTGGCCACCAAGAGCGGCATCATGCTGGGCCTGGGTGAAACCATGGAGCAGGTGCAGGCGACGCTGCGCGACCTGCGCGCGCACGACGTCGACATGATCACCATCGGCCAATATTTGCAGCCGACCGCGCACCACCATCCGGTGATGCGCTACTGGACGCCGGACGAATTCAAGCAACTGGAAACGTACGGGTACGAACTGGGCTTCAGCCACGTCGCCTCGGGTCCGCTGGTGCGTTCCTCGTACCACGCCGACCGCTCCGCGATCGAAGCGGGTTACGCCGAAGCGTGAACAGGGATGGCCGGGCTTCGCCCCGCATCCCGTGACGACAAGCATGGTGCTTACGCAATACGCGTGCCGACCCCCGGTCGACGCACGCGCGATGTGGCGAAACTGAACCTTTCCTGCGGACCGGCGCGCAAGGCCCGCAATCAGCACGCTTTGGCACCATTTACGCAGTCGACAGCGCATGCAACTTCCGGCACTGTGGACCGGTCGAATTCCGCGACATCCTTGATCCGGGCCACACGGGCCCGCGAAGCCCACGCGATGAAAATCAAGACCCCACGTGCCGCGACCGTACTGGTTGCCTTCCTGCTCACCGCCCCGGTCGCGTTGCTTGCCGCGGATGGTGCCAAGACCGCACAGCTGCCGACGCCGCCGCAAAGCGACAAGGCGCTGCTGAAGTCGGTCGATGCGAAGACGCTGCCGAATGCGCCGACCACCGACCAGACCACGGCGGCCAAGCTCGTGTACGGGCTGCTGTCCGACAGCCGCTACGCCTATCGCCCGCGCGCGCTGGACGACACGCTGTCGGCCGACATGTACAAGCGCTATCTCGAGGCGCTCGACGGCGGCAAGCAGTTCTTCACCGCGCAGGACATCGCCAGGTTCGATGCCTACAAGTTCAAGTTCGACGACGCGATCAAGTCGGGCAACCTCGATCCCGCCTACGCGATCTTCGGCACGTATCGCCAGCGCTTCGATGCGCGCGTCACGTATGCGCGCAACCTGCTCAAGCAGGACATCTTCACTTTCACCGGCAACGACCGTTTCGAGTACGACCGCGAGGACGCACCGTGGGTCGCGGACGAAGCCGCGCTCGACGCGTTGTGGAAGCAGACCGTGCGCAACGACTGGCTGCGACTGAAGCTGGCCGGCAAGCAGCCCGAGGACATCCGCAAGACGCTCGACAAGCGCTACCTCAACATGGCCAAGGGCGTGGCCGAACTGAAGGGCGAGGACGTCTTCCAGACCTTCCTCAACAGCTACGCCAACGCGATCGACCCGCACACCGATTACTTCACCCCGCGCTCGGCCGACAACTTCAACATGACCATGTCGCTGTCGCTGGAAGGTATCGGCGCGGTACTGCAGAAGCAGGACGACGTGGTGGCGATCCGCGAGATCGTGCCGGGCGGCCCGGCCAGCAAGTCGCACAAGCTCAAGGTCGGCGACCGCATCGTCGCCGTCGGCCAGAGCGACAGCGGCGTGATGGAAGACGTGGTCGGCTGGCGCATCGATGATGTCGTCGGCAAGATCCGCGGCGCCAAGGGCACCAAGGTGCGCCTCGACGTGATCCCGGCCGAAGCCGGCCTGGACAGCCATCCCAACCGCCTCGTGCTGGTGCGCGACAAGGTGCGGCTGGAAGACCAGGCGGCGAAGTCGGAAATCATTACGCTACCCGCCGCCAACGGCACGCCCGCGCGCCGCATCGGCGTGGTCAAGCTGCCTGGTTTCTACCAGGACTTCGAGGGCCGCCGCCGCAACGACGGCGACTACGCGTCGGCCACGCGCGACGTAGCCAAGCTGCTCACCAAGCTGCGCGGCGACAAGGTGGACGGCGTCGTCCTCGACCTGCGCAACAACGGCGGTGGTTCGCTCGACGAAGCCATCGATCTCACCGGCCTGTTCATCGAACGCGGCCCGGTCGTGCAGCAGCGCGAATCCGGCGGTCGCGTACAGGTGTACGGCGATGAGGATTCCGGGATCGCGTGGGAAGGTCCGCTTGCGGTCCTGATCAACCGCGGTTCGGCCTCGGCGTCGGAAATCTTCGCCGGTGCGATCCAGGATTACGGTCGCGGCCTCGTCATCGGCGAGACCAGCTTCGGCAAGGGCACGGTGCAGAACCTCGTTGACCTCGATCGCTGGCCGGCCAATGAGACCGCGCGCTTCGGCCAGGTCAAGCTGACCATCGCGCAGTTCTTCCGCGTCAGCGGCGGCAGCACGCAGAACAAGGGTGTGGTGCCGGACATCGCCTTCCCGGTGTCGGTCGACGCCAGCGAATTCGGCGAGAGCACCTACGACAACGCGCTGCCGTGGACCCGCATCGCGGGCGTGCAGCACACGCGCTACGGCAACTTCGCGCCGCTGCTGCCGAAGCTGGAAACGATGCACTCCGCACGCATCGCCAAGGATAAGGAATTCCAGTGGTGGAGCGAGGACGTCGCGCAGTTCCGCGAGGAGCGTGCGAAGAAGTCGGTGTCGCTGAACGAAGCCGAGCGCCGCGCCGAACGCGACCGCGACGACGCCAAGCGCAAGCTGCGCCAGGAACAGCGCAAGGCGCTGGGTCTCGCCATCGACCCGCTGGCCGACGACAACGCCGACGACGGCCTGGCTTCGAGCGAGCGCGACATCGCCAAGGACGCCGCCCGCGAGAAGCTCGCCGACCAGCGTCCCGACCCGCTGTTGCGCGAATCGGCCGCGATCCTGGCCGACGCCGTGCAGCTGCTCAACGCCGACGGCAAGTTGTCCGCCACCGTGCTGCCGCAGGCGGCGACGCCGGGCCACTGGGCGGATTAAGGGGCCGCGGCGCCACCACAAGAATCGGATAGCGGGCACCTTCGGGTGCCCGCTACGCTTGGGGCCATGAACGCCATGGTCAAGACATTTTCCAACCCGGCCAGCGGTTCCCGCGACAAGCTCGAGCGCGTGCGCATGCTGCTCGACGCCGGCGAACCCTCGTTGAACGAACTGGCGGACGCCGTCGGGCTCAGCCCGTCCCATTTGCAGCGCAGCTTCACCGCGCGCTTCGGGATCAGTCCGGCCGAGTACCTCGCCCAACGCAAGCTCGGGACCCTGAAGTCGGCGCTGCGCGAGGGCCGCGACGTCAGTGCCGCGCTGTACGACGCGGGTTATGGCTCGCCCTCGCGCGTGTACGAACGCGGCGCCGCGAAACTGGGCATGACCCCGGCCCGCTATCGTGCCGGTGGCGAAGGCGAGCAGATCCGCTGGAGCCTGCTCGACACTGCACTGGGCACCGCGCTGGTGGCAACCACGCAACGCGGCATCTGCATGATCGAACTCGGCGACGACATCGCCGCGCTGGAGGCGAAGCTGCGCAGCGAGTTCCCGCGCGCGGCGCTGGAGCGCGTGGACGCCGGCCGCGACGAATTCCTCGCCCCGCGCCTGCGCGCGGTGGCCGACGCGCTCGCCGGCAAGCAGGCCCGTGTCGACACCGACCTGATCGGCACCGCCTTCCAGAAAAAGGTGTGGGACGCGCTGATGCGCATCCCGCCCGGCGAAACTCGCAGCTATGCCGAAGTCGCGGCGCAACTGGGCGCCCCGCGTGGTGCGCGCGCGGTGGCGAGCGCTTGCGCGCACAACCGCGTCGCCATCGTGGTGCCTTGCCATCGCGTGGTGCGTGGCGATGGTTCGCTCGGCGGCTATCGCTGGGGCCTGCCGCTGAAGGAAAAAGTGCTGCAGCGCGAGCGCGCCGCGTGATGCGCTAGCGCTTGCGTCGCCCCGGCGGCCGTGTCGGCAGCGCCAGCCCCTGCTTGACCGGTTCGAACACCATCCGCGTCTCGTAGCGCTTGAGGTTGTCGTCGCCGCCGAACAGGCGCTCGGCCACTTCACGCGTATGCGCCAGGCCGGTCGTCGCCAGGATCACCAGGTAGTCCCATTCGCCGGCGAGCACGTAGCACTGCTGCACTTCCGGAGCCGCGCGCAGGCGGGCGTGCAGCGCGGCGTGGTGGCGCGCGGATTCGCGTTCCAGCGCGACCAGCACGGTGGCGAGGGTGATGTTGCCCAGCTGCGATGGATTCAGCACCGCCACCGTGCGCATCAGGCCGCTTTCGCGATAGCGCTTGATCCGCCGCTGCACGGCGCTCGCCGACAACCCCACCGCCTCGCCGAGGGCGGTCAGGGTGACGCCGGCATCGCGCTGCAGCAGGTCGAGCAGGCGGTGGTCGAATTCATCGAGGGCAAGGGAATTGGTCACGCAAAATTCTTGCGCCATGGCGGGTTTATTTTCAAGCGCGATGCTTGGCGCGCCGATACGCTGTTGCCATCCCCGTCGTGAAGCCCGTTCGCTCATGGTCCCGATCGAGCAATTGCTGCTGTTCGCCGCCACCGCGCTGGTCATGGTGCTGACCCCGGGCCCGAACATGATCTACCTGGTCTCGCGGTCGGTGAGCCAGGGGCCGCGTGCGGGCGTGGTGTCGCTGTTCGGCGTGGTGTGCGCCTTCCTGGTGCACATGACGGCCGCCGCGGCCGGACTCACCGCGCTGTTCGTGGCGGTGCCGCTGGCCTACGACACGCTCAAGGTCGCCGGTGCCGCGTACCTGCTGTACCTGGCGTGGCAGGCGGTCAAGCCCGGCGCGCGATCCCCGCTGCAACCGGCGCTGTTGCCGCCGGACTCGCCGGGCAGGTTGTTCCGCATGGGCTTCCTCACCTGCCTGCTGAATCCGAAGGCCGCGGTGCTGTACCTGTCGATCCTGCCGCAGTTCGTCGACCCGCATCGCGGCTCGGTGTTCGCCCAGAGCGTATTGCTAGGCAGCCTGCAGATCGCGATCAGCTTCACCTTCAACCTGCTGATTGCGCTCTCGGCGGCCGGCCTGGCGGCACGGTTCGCGCGCAAGCCGGCGTGGATGGCGGCGCAGCGCTACCTCATGGGCAGCGTGCTTGGCGGCCTGGCCGTGCGCATGGTGCTCGAACCACGCCGGTTGGCCTGAGGAGAATGCGATGACCATCGACGCAACCCTGCAGGCGCTCGCCGCCTTCCCACAGCAACTGGCGGCGCACTACGCCGCCGTGCCCGCGGGCTTTGCGCAGTGGGCGCCGACGTCCTGGGAGGGCGTGCCCAGCGAGCGGTTCACGCCCCTGCAGCAGGTGCTGCACGTGCGCGACATCGAGGTCGACGGCTACCACGTGCGTTTCCAGCGTACGCTGCACGAAACGCATCCCCTGCTGGCCGACATCGACAGTTATGCCCTGGCGGCGGAACGGCGCTATGCGCAGGCCGCGGATGCGACGGCTGCACTGGCGGAATTCCGCGTTGCACGGACGCGCACGGTGGCCATGCTGGCGGCGTTGCATCCTGACGACTGGTCCCGCACGGCCCAGTTCGATGGATACGGCCCGGTCACGATGCGTGGCCTGGTGCATTACCTGTGCAGCCACGACCAGCAACATCTCGCCGGGCTGCAATGGCTGCTGGGGCAGATCGAGGCCTCGTGCGTCGCCACCGCCACTTCCTGAAGCCCTCCCTTCCCGTTACTTCTGCTATGACCGCCATCGCCTCCACTCCCGAACGCACCGCCTCCGCGCTTGCCATCGCCCTGGCACTGGCCGCGGTGTATGTGCTGTGGGGCTCGACCTACCTGGCGATCCGCTTCGCGCTGGAGAGCTATCCGCCGTTCCTGCTCGGTGCCATCCGCATGGCGATCGCCGGCGCGCTGATGTTCGCGGTGCTGCGCTGGCGCGGCGTGAAGCCGCCCACGAGGAAGCAGTGGCGCACGCTGGCCGTGCTGTCGATCTTCATGGTGCTGTTGTCGAACGGGCTGGTGAACCTCGCCGAGACCCAGGTGGGTTCTGGCCTCGCCGCGATCGCCGTCGCTTCGATGCCGTTGTTCGCCGGCGTGTTCGCGATGCTGCGCGGGCGACACCCGACGAAGATCGAGTGGGTCGGGACGATCATCGGCTTCCTCGGCGTGATCTGGCTCAACGCGGGCAGCGAATTGTCCTCGTCGGTGCTGGGCGTGGTCTGCCTGGCGACTGCCGCCATCTCGTGGGCCTGGGGTTCGATCTGGAGCCGCGACCAGGACCTGCCCGAACCCTTCATGTCGGCGGCCGTGCAGATGCTGACGGGTAGCGTGTGGATGCTGGTCGCGGCGCTCGTCACCGGCGAGCGCTTTGCCGGCGTGCCCTCGATGGGCGCCACGGCGGCCATGCTGTATCTCGTCGTCGCCGGCTCGATCTTCGGCTTCACCGCTTATATCTGGCTGCTGCACCACGTGCGCCCGGCGCTGGCGACAAGCTACGCGTATGTGAATCCGCCGATCGCGGTGTTCTTCGGCTTCATGCTCGGTGGCGAAAATTTCACCACGCACGATCTCGGCGCGATGGCCGTGATCCTGGCCGGCGTCGTCATCATCACGCTGGCGAAGGCGCGGACCACGACACCGGTGCCTGCCGCCGACTCCACCAGCGCGTCCGCCAGCGAGCCCGCCGCATGAATCCGGCTGCCGAGAATCGCAGCGGCCTGTGGGTGGCGGTCGCCTCGTTCGTGCTGTGGGGGTTGATGCCGCTGTACTGGCACCTGCTCAAGGCGGTGCCGTCGATGCAGGTGGTCGCGCATCGCGTGGTGTGGAGCACGCTGCTCGTGGTGGCGTGGCTGCTGTGGAAGAACGGCCGCGGCTGGCTGCGCGCCGCGCTGGCGCGGCCACGCGCGGCGTGGATGCTGGCGCTGAGCGGCGCACTGATCGGCTTCAACTGGAGCCTGTACATCTGGGCGGTGAACGCCGGCCACGTGGTCGAGAGCAGCTTGGGCTACTTCATCAATCCGCTGTTGAACGTGGTGCTGGGCGTGGTGTTCCTGCACGAACGCCTGAGCCGTGCGCAGTGGGTCGCGGTGACGCTCGCCGCGGCGGGCGTGGTGTGGCTGACCGTGAACTTCGGCCAGCCGCCGTGGATCGCGATCTGCCTGGCGCTGTCGTTCGCCCTGTATGGCCTGTTGCGCAAGCTGCTGGCGATCGATGCGGTGACCGGTCTCGGGGTCGAAAGCGTCTACCTGTTCCTGCCTGCACTGGCGATGCTGGTATGGGGCGAGGCGCACGGGCAGGGCGGGTTCCTGCCGCTGGGCGGCGCGCCCGGTTGGGGCATGGGCATGGATGCGCTGCTGATCTTCGGCGGCGCGCTCACCGCGCTGCCGCTGATCGGCTTCGCCTTCGCGGTGCGGCGCGTGCCGCTGTCGGTGGTGGGGTTGTTGCAGTACATCGCGCCGACGCTGCAGTTCCTCACCGGCGTGTTCGTGTTCCACGAGGCCTTCGACCAGCAGCGCCTGGTCGGTTTCGTCTTCATCTGGGCCGGACTGGCGATCTTTGCGCTCGAAGGGCTGCTGCGTTCGCGGCGAGCGGCGCGGGTCATGCCTGCTCCGCTGCCTGCGCGCGAGGCGTGAACCTGGGAGGCGTGAACCTGATGATCGATTTCCTTGCACGCCGAAAGCGACGACGAGATCGCTTCGACCTTCGACGTCATGCACCAGCTGCGACCGCAGCTGCAGCGCGAGCAGTACGTCGCCATGGTGCGCGACATGCGGGCCAGCGACGGATTCCGGCTGCTGGCGCTGCGCGATGCCGGCCAGGTCCGCGCCGTCGCCGGCTATCGCATCATGAACATGCTGTATTGCGGGCGGTTGCTCTACGTCGACGACCTGGTCACGGACGAGCGCGCGCGTTCGCGTGGCCATGGCGCACGACTGCTGGCGCGGCTGAAGGACGAGGCGCGTGCGCTGGGTTGCAGCCAGGTCCAGCTGATCTCCCACGTGAAGCGGGAAGACGCGCATCGCTTCTATTTCCGCGAAGGCCTCGGCATCGAGTGCTTCCATTTCCGCGCGAACGTCACGGAAGCCTGACAGGTACCCAAAAAACAGGCCGCATTGCTGCGGCCTGTCGATGTTGAACGAGAGCCTGGATCTACGCTGTGCGCAACGCCGTGGTCACCGGCATCCGCGCCGCACGCCACGCCGGCAGCAACCCGCCGAAGAAGCCGATGACCAGCGCGATGATCAGGCCGGTCATTACCAGCGCTGGCGTCACCTTGAACGCGAACACCACCTGGGTGAAGTTCTCGCCCAGCGTCGATACCGAGAAGTTGTTGAACAGCAGGTAGGCGATGATCGCCCCGAGCGCGCCGCCGACCAAGGCCAGCACCAGCGACTCGATCATCACCGACACCAGCACCGGCGTGCCGCCAAACCCGATCGCGCGCAGGGTGGCGATTTCCTTGGCACGCGTGGCCACCGCCGCGTACATGGTGTTGAGCGCGGCGAAGATCGCGCCAAGCGCCATGATGAAGGTGACCACGCCGGCGAGGAAGCCTATCTGCTTGCGGAAGTTCTTGGTCTGCCCGCTGAAGTATTCCTGCTGGTTCTTCACGTCCACCGACAGGCGTGGATCGGATTTCAGGGCGTCCTGCAGCGTCTTCAGGTCATTGGCGCCATCCAGCCCGACCAGTATCGAACTGTAGCCACCGCGGTTGAACGTCGATTGTGCGACTTCCGCGTCGGCCCACAGCTCACTGTCATACGCATCGCCGGATTCGAAGATCCCAACCACGGTCCAGTCCGAGCCGCGCATGCGCAGGGTCTTGCCCAGCTCCGCGCCCTGGAACTGGCGGGTGACGCCGCGGCCGACGATGAGCTCGCGCAGGCCGGTGCGGAACTTGCGGCCTTCGACGATCTTCAGCTGCGGACGCAGTGCAAACGCATTGGGCTCGACGCCGCGCACGGTGATGTTCGCGCCGTTCTTCTCGTCGCCCTGGCGGACCAGTTCGGCGATCACGATCATCTCGCCCGAGGCCAGCGGCTTGCCGTCGGCGCCCCTGCGGATGCCGGGTGCCTGCTTGATCAGCGTGGCCGAATCGCGGCTCAGACCGGAGTTGAGCTCCGCATCGGAGCCGCCCCGCAGGATGATCGCGTTGTCGGTGCTGCCGGTGGACGCCAGCGTCTTTTCGAAGCCGGTGGCCATTGCGAGCAGGGCGGTGAACACGGCGACCACGCCGGCAAGGCCGACGACGATCACCAGGGAAGAGGCCCAACGCTCGGGAATGCTCTTGAGGTTCAGGCCGGTGATGGCGGTGATTTGACTCAGCATGATGTGCTCCTCAGCGTCCGGCCAATGCGTCGACGATCTTCAGGCGGCGTGCGCGCAACGCCGGCAGCAGGCCCACGGCCAGGCTCATCAGCGCGATGGCGACCAGGCCGGTCATCCACACCCAGCCGTTCACGCTCAGCGCGAATTGGCCACCGGTGCCCTTCTCGATCATGGCGCCGAACAGGGTCGCGATGGACATGCCGACCACGCCGCCGACCAGGACCAGTGCGGTGGCCTCAGCCAGCACGAAGCCGAGCACGGTGCCATCGGAAAAGCCCAGCGTCTTGAGCACGGCCAGCTCCGGAATCCGCTCGCGCACGCTCTGCGCCATGGTGTTGCCCACCACCAGCAGCAGGGTGAAGAACACGGCGAACAGGATCCAGCGCACGATCATGCCGATGTCGCCGATCTGCTTGATGAAGCCGACGTTGAAATCCTTCTCGGTCTGCGTCTTGGTCTCGTCCGGCGAGTTCTCGAACATCTTGTCGACGGTGCTGCTGATCTTCGCGCCATCGGCTCCCGGAGCGAGCTTGAGCATGAAGAAATTGGTGCGGCCGCTGCTGAACTGGTTGGCCTCGTCGAAGTAGTCGTGGCTGATGAAGACCGTGTTGGTCTGCTTCTGCCAGTTCTCGTCGCTGCCGTCGTAGATGCCGACCAGGTCGAAGGCCCAGGCCTTGCTGCCGTCCTTCTGCGGGTAGATGTTGGAGCGGATCGGGATCTTCTGCCCGATCTTCCAGCCGTACTGGTTGGCGACGTTGCGCCCCGCGATCATCGCGGTGCGGGTGTTGGCGAAGGCCTTCCACTGCGCGTCGGGCATCACCCATTCCGGATAGACGTCGTGCTGGCGCACCGGGTCGACGGCGAAGACGAACAACGGGGTGTTTTCCTGCCATACGCCGCCGAACCATTGCATGTGGGCAACGCGGGCCACGCCGGGCACCGCTTCCAGCTTGGGCAGCATGCTCAGCGGTATGGGCTGGGTGAACGACACCCGCGCCTGGGTCACCAGGCGGGTGGCGCCGATGAAGTCGGCACCGGCATCGAAGATGTGGTTCACCGACTGCAGCAGGCCGAACAGCAGGAAGGCCATGATCACCGACAGCAGGGTCAGGATCGTGCGCGTCTTCTTGCGGAACAGGTTGGCGAAAACGAATCCGGTCTTGGTCATGGGCTGATCCTCCGGCGGCCGGTGCGCATCACGCGCACGTCTCCGTTATGGGCGCGCATCACGCGCCTACCTGTTCGGCGAGACGACCCTTGTCGAGGTGCAGGGTGCGGTTGGCGAAGCTGGCGGCGAGGGGGTCATGGGTGACCATGACGATCGTCTTGCCGTGTTCGCGGTTGAGTGCCTGCAGCAGCTTGAGGATCTCATCCGCGGTGGTGCGGTCGAGGTCGCCGGTCGGTTCGTCGCAGACCAGCAGGTGGGGGTCGGAGACGATCGCGCGGGCAATTGCGACGCGCTGCTCCTGGCCACCGGACAGCTCGCGCGGCTTGTGCTTGGCGCGATCGGCCAGACCCACGACCTGCAGCGCAACCTGCACGCTCTTCTTGCGCTGTGCCGCGGACAGCTTGGTGAGCAGCAGCGGCAGTTCGACATTGCCCTCGGCGGTGAGCACGGGCATCAGGTTGTAGAACTGGAACACGAAGCCGACGTTGTGGCTGCGCCACTGCGCGAGCTGGCCGCCCTTGAGCTGGTCGATGCGCTGGCCGTCGACGCTGATCTCACCCGAGGTGGGCGTGTCGAGGCCGCCGATCAGGTTGAGCAGGGTGGTCTTGCCGGAGCCCGACGGGCCCATCAGGGCGACGAAGTCGCCGCGCGGCACGTCGATGCTGAGGCCGTGCAGCACCTCGACCTTCTGCTTGCCGCGCTCGTACGACTTGGTGACGTTGCGGATCTGGATCATCGCGTCTCGGTTGCTCATGTCGTTCATCGCGGGGCCTCGCGGAAGGTTTTAGGGGGTGAAGTCTTGGGGATATGCGGTTTGGGGCTATGCGGGTAAGTCGGGAAGAAACGGGGGGAATCAGTTGTTGCCGGTGGCCACGCGCACCGCGTCGCCGTCCTTCAGCGTCGCCGGTGCCTCGGTGATCACCTGTTCGCCGGCGCTGACGCCGGCCAATACCTGGCGGTTGTCGCCGAGGTTGCCGCCCAGGCGCACGGCGCGGCGCTCGGCCTTGCGGTCGTGGACGACGAAGACGATGTCCTGCTCGCCGTCCTTGCGCAGCGCCGCGGCGGGCAGCTGCGTGCGCGGCGTCGCCTGCGCCGCGGCTGCGGCCTTCTTGTCTTCCTGCTCAAGGAACGACACGCGCACGCCCATGTCCGGGACGATGCGCGGGTCCTTCGACTTCAGCGCGATGCGCACCTTGACCGTGGCCTTGGCGCGGTCGGCGGTCGGAATGATCGCGATCACCTCGGCGGGGATGCGCCAGTCCGGATAGGCGTTGAGCACCGCTTCCACCGGCATCTTCGGCTGCACGCGACCGATGTAGGCCTCGCTGACATCGACTTCGACTTCCAGCGAATCCATGTCGACGATGGTGCCGATGCCGGTGCGGGTGAAGCCACCACCCGCGGACAGCGGCGACACGATTTCGCCCGGCTGCGCCGCCTTGGCGATCACGACGCCCGCGAACGGCGCGCGCACGATGGTGTTGTCCACGCCCTGCGCGGCGATGCGCAGTCCGCTGCCGGCGACCTGGGAATTGCGCTGCGCGGTCTGCAGCTGCGCGCGCAAGGCGTCGCGGGCGGCGATGGCCTGGTCGTACTGCGCCTTCGACACCAGCTGCTGCTGCACCAGGCCACTGAGGCGATCGGCATTGGCTTCGGCCTCATGCAGTTGCGCTTGCACCATGTTGATCTGGCTGCGCGAAGCGGAGAGCTGCGACGCGGCGAGGTCGCGCTGGGCGTCGGCATCGATCGGATCGAGCGTGGCCATCACCTGGCCGGCCTCGACGCGCTGGCCTTCCTCGATCAGCACTTCGCGCACCTTGCCGGTGATCTTGGCGGATACCGTGGCCATGCGACGGGCGACGACATAGCCGGTGGCGTCGAGCACCGAGGCGCTGCCGCCGGCGCTGTCGAGCGCGGTCACCTGCGCGGTCTTCACTTCGACGGCGTCGTCGCGGCCGAACACGGCCCAGCCGACCACTGCGAGTACGAGCAGCGCGGCGGCGCTGCCCAGGCCGATCCACAGGCCGGTGCGCGACGGTGCAGGCGGCGGCGCGCTGCGGTCGATGCGGAGTTCCTTGAGCAAATCGGAATTGTTCATCCGGACGGACCTTTATCCTTGGATCTGGGGCGGGCGCAAAACGGGCGGCATGTTGGGAAGACGAACGGGCGAGGCCCGTTTCGACCGCCCGGTTTCAAGGCGGCGCCAGTGTGAACGCGTCGTCCGTCGTGCGCCAACCTGCCGGAAGTAAGTTTCTCGCGCACGACAGAGCGCCGGTCCCTGGCGTGAGGGCCCAGTGTGGCGGGTCGGCGTGTCGCCGCCAAGCGCGGCGACGGGGGCGTGCACGGCGGATCCGCAAGCCGTGCACATCAGGAGGCCAAGATCAGCCGGTGATGCGCGCCTTCAGCATCGCGTACGCGGCGCGCAGTCCCTGCGCCTCGCCGCCCGTGGGCTTGCCGGGACGGTCGCTGTCGTTCCATGCATAGACGTCGAGGTGCGCCCACTTCTGCTGCAGGGGCACGAAGCGTTCGAGGTAGAGCGCGGCGGTGATGCTGCCGGCCATCTTCGACGGGCCACCGTTGGCGATGTCGGCGACGGTGCTGGTGAGGTAGCGCCAGTACGGACGCCACAGCGGCATGCGCCACAGCGGGTCGCGCAGCTGCGCGCCGGCGTCGAGCCAGGCGGCGGCGACAGCTTCGTCGTTCGAATACACGGCGGGCAGGTCGGGGCCGAGCGCGATGCGCGCGGCGCCGGTGAGGGTGGCGAAGTCGAGCAGCAGGTCCGGCTGCTGTTCGGCGGCGTAGGCGAGGGCATCGCACAGCACGACGCGGCCTTCGGCATCGGTGTTGTCGATCTCGACGTTGATGCCGGCGCGCGTCGCGACCACTTCGCCGGGACGGAACGCGTTGGGGCCAATGGCATTTTCGACCGCCGGCACCAGCAGGGTGATGCGCAGTGGCAGCTCGCGCGACATGATCAGCTCGGCCAGGGCGATCGCGTGCGCGGCGCCGCCCATGTCCTTCTTCATGTTGCGCATGCCGTCGGCAGGCTTGAGGTCGAGGCCGCCGGTGTCGAAGCACACGCCCTTGCCGCAGATGGCGATATGCGGATGCGCGGCGTTGCCCCAGGTCAGCGAGATCAGGCGCGGCGCGCGGTGGGAGGCGCGGCCGACGGAGTGGATGGCCGGAAAATTCCTGGTCAGCAGGTCGTCGCCGCTGACCACGTCGATATGCGCGCCGAAACGTTCGGCGATCTCGCAGCACACCTGCTCGAGCTGGTCCGGGCCCATGTGTTCGGTCGGCGTGTTGACCAGGTCGCGTACGCGCAGGCAGGCGGCCAGTTCGGCGAGCATGTCGTCGGCATCGCCCTCGATTTCCAGCGTCGCGGGTGCGCGCAGTGGCTGCTTGTAGCGGTTGAAGCGATAGCTGCCCAGGCCCCAGCCCAGTTGCAGGGCGGCGGTCTCGGCCGGGTCGAGGCGGTCGGCGAGACGCCACGCACATGCCGGCAGCGCGAACGGAGCATGCCCGTAGGAAGACGGATCGAGGCGGTCGCCCACACCGATCACCGCGGCGGCGATGCTGCCGTCCGTATCGGGCACGACGAGCGCGGTATACGCGCTGCCGTCGAAGCCCTGTGCATCGAGCCAGGTACCGACCGCGGCCGGTTGCGCTGCCCGCCATTCGGCGAAATCCGCGCGGGTGACCACATGCAACGGGACGGCGACGGCGGAATCACGGGTGAGGCCAGCGGGTAGGGTCATGCGGCGACTTCTTCCTGTTGATGCTGCGCATCCAGCCAGTCGGCCAGTGCGGCAAGGGAGGCGAATTGCAGGTCCGGGCGCACATCGTCGCGCGGCCAGGCGAGGTTCTCACGATTGAGCCAGCAGGTGCGCAGGCCGGCGTGGTGGGCGCCGACCACGTCCATGTCGATGTCGTCGCCCACGTGCAGCACCTGCGCGGGCGCCACCTCGAGGCGCGCGCAGGCGGCGTGGAAGATGCTGGCGATGGGCTTGGGCGCGCCGTGTTCGCGCGCGCCGAGCTGGAAGGCGAAGTGCACATGCACGCCGATGCGCGACAGGTCGGCGTTGCCGTTGCTCAGCGCCGCCAGCGGCACCCGCGCGGCCAGGCGCTGCAGCGCAGCGAGCGTGTCGGGATAGAACTCGACGCGATTGCGCTCGGCGAAGAAGGCTTCGAAGGCGGCATCCACGTGCACCGGGTCGTCGCCGGCCAGCTGCATCGCGCGCTCCAGCGTCATCCGCCGCATCGCGCTGAAGTCGTGGACCAGGTGCGGGTGCTGTGCGTTGAGTTCGTCGCGCAGCTCGCGCATGCGCAGGATCGGGAACTCCGCGGCGGTGCGTGGGCAGTTCGCCGCCAGCCAGTCGTGCAGCACCTGTTCGACCCGCGCGCCGATCGGCGCGAAGGGCCAGAGGGTGTCGTCGAGGTCGAGGGTGATGGCGCGGATCGGGAAGCTCACCCGGTGCATTGTACCGGTGGACGGCGGGTGCCCTGAATTGAGGGCTGCGCGGCTGTTCTCGCGACTACAGCCGGTCGTTTGCCAATATCAGCCGCCCGCGCGGCGCGGGTCGCGCGGCCGCTTCATCTTCGTCATGGGCGCCTATTCATTCGAGCAGCCGCGCCCAGCCGTCCATGCCCTGGGTGCGCTCCAGGACCAGTTTCACGCACACCAGCAGCGGTACCGCCAGCAACAGGCCGACGAGGCCCCAGAGCGCGCCGAACACCATCAGCCCCAGGATCAGTACCAGCGGCGACAGCCGCATGCGCCGGCCCAGCACGATCGGGGTGACGATCTGGCCCTCCAGCGTGTGCAGCAGCAGATAGATGCCGGAGGGCAGCAGCGCCGCGAGGCCATCGAATGCCGCCAGGCCGATCAGCAGCATGACCGTGATCCCGACCAGCGGGCCGACATAGGGCGCGTAGTTGAGCAGCGTGGCCATCGTGCCCCACAGCAGTGCTTCGGGCAGTGGCAGGCCGAGGAAGTACAGCGAAGTGGCGAGTGCCAACCCGACCACCGCATTGATCACGCTGATGGTCAGCACGTAGCGCGACAGCTCGGCTTCGATCGACTGCAGCACCTCGACGGTGAACTTCTTCTGTTGCCGGCTCTGCAGCAGCGCGATCGCGTTGCGTTGCAGGCCCTCGCCATAGACCATGAAGAAGAACGTCAGCAGCACCACCGCGAGTACCGAGGCGAGCATGCGCGGCGTGGTGGTGAGGACGCGATAGGGGTCGTTGACCTCGGTGCGCACCACCTGCACCGGTCTGGATTCGCCACCGGCGGCGCGGGCGAAATTCTCCGCGGCCTTGTTCGCTTCCTGCATCGGCTTGACCATCTCGCGCAGTTTCGGCGCGAGTTCCTTGAGTTCGCGCGGCGCCTGGCGCACCCATTCGCCCGCGGGCTCGATCAGCTGGTTGCCGAGCGCGCCCGCCAGGAACAGGCCGCCGGCCAGCACCAGCAGCGCGCCAAGGAAGCGCGGAATCCACAGCCGCTGCAGCACGCGGATGATCGGGTTGCCGATCAGGGCGAAGAACATCGACAGCAGCACCGGCAGGATCAGGTCCTGCGCCGCCCACAGCACCGTGCCCATCGCGATGGTGGCGAGTACGAGCGCGGCCGCGGACGAGCGTGGACGCGAACGGGTGGAATCGGTGACTGGATCGGGAGCCGGGCCGGCGTCGCTCTTTGCTGCAGGTTTGATGACGGTTTCGGACAGGGGCACGGCTCAGGGCTCGGAAGGTGGGAAGTCTTGTGCAGCGGCAGCTTGCGACGGTGCCTGCGACGACGGTGTCTGCGCCGCTGGCGCCCGCGCGGCCCCCGACGGCACGGCTCCCGACGGCACGGCTCCCGACTGCGTGGACCCCGCCTGCGGCGCGACCGCATCGGCGACGCCTTCTGCGGTGTCCGCCGCGTGTTCCGCCTCGGTCGCCGCGACCTGCGCGCTGCCACCGGCGAACAGGCCGGACAGCATCGTCACCAGCTGCATGATCTGTCCGCTGCGCGCGGCGGCGCGCACGGGCGCGGCGCGGCCCACGACGAAGCCGCTGACCAGTCCCGCGATGATCACGCGCCCGGGTGTCCACCCTTCCTTCCACGTGACCTTCAACCGCTGCCACTCGGCGCCGACGCGGCGCTCGCGTGCCTCGAGCGCGGCTTCGGCCTGTTGCACCTTGGTGAGGAGTTGCTTGAAACCCATGCGTGGCTCGAAGTGGAGGCGGGGCGGAACGGTGGTCGTGCTGCGACTCAGGGCGGCGTGACGTCGATGCCCAGTCCCTTCTTCACCGGCTTGTCGCTGGTGGCCTCGGCCACGCGTTCGGCGGCGTGCCGGGTGGATTCGCCCGAATCCGCATCGGGCATGAAGGCGGCCAGTTCGCCGATCCCCAGGCGTGCCAGCTGCCGCCGTGTCGCCTGCATGCGCGTGTGCTCGAAGTAGTGCACCGCGCGCCACATGCCCAGCGCCGTGATCACCAGGCTCGTCGCCGCGCACACGGCCAGCGACAGCGTCCACGACCAGCCCAGTGCGTCGTGCAATACCGCGGTGACGGCGGCCATCAGCAGAATCCAGGCCGAAGCGCCGAACGCGATCGCCACGCCGGTGAAAGCGAGGGCACGGCCCAGGGCGCTGCGTGCGAGCGACAGGTCGGCGCTGACCAGCACGCGCAACGCCTTGGCGGCATCGTTGGCGGCCTTCAGTCCGGCCCGGCCGGCGTCTCCGACCTGGCGCAGCGACTCGGCCAGGTCGGGTGCCGGCGGCTTGCGCGCATCAGGATTCGGAGTGGTGTCGTCGCTGTGCGGTTCGTCCATCGCCTGCCCGCTGGCCGACATGGCCCTGTTGGCCTTGGAGAGTAGCCCGGGCGAGCGACGCCTGCGCAGGGATGTTCCCGACAACGTCCATGCGGCTGGCGCCCGGACCCGCCCGGGCTACATTCGAGGCTTACTTGTCGCCGCTGCGGGCGAGCTTGGCGATGATCCAGCCCGCGGCGAAGGCGACGCCGAACGAGGCCAGCGGCCGCTCGCGGATCAGGTCCGCCGCGCTGTCGATCAGGTCGCGGCCCTTGTCCATCAGCGCGTCCACCTGCTCGCGCGCCACGCCGCCGGCGTGTTCGGCGGCGGTGAGCCCGGCCAGCGCGCTGTCGGCCAGGTCGGCCTTGACGTTGGCCTTGCCCAGGCGCAACTCGTCGGCCGCCGCGCCCGCGGCGCTGCGCAGCGCATCACCCGTGTCCGCTGCGGCCTGCTTGAGGTGGCCGCCGGCTTCGCCGAGATGGGTCTTCATGCCATCGGTATTGGTGGGGGACATGCTCTTTCTCCTGGGGTGGCGAAGCGGACAGGTGCGGCGTTACAGCATCTCGATATCGCCGCGCCCGCCGCCACGGATGACACGGAACACCAACCTTGCGGGTGACCGTGTGAAGCTGGCGCGGAAGCCGGGCAGGTCGTCGAAGTCCCCGCTGGTCGCGGCCACCACCACGTCGCCCTTCTGCAGGCCGTTACGGGCGGCGCGACTGCCGCCGGCCACCGTCTCGACCAGCACGCCACCGGCGCCGGACTGGCGCAGCGAGGCCGGCAGTTCGGCGAAGGTCGCGCCGTCCAGGCGCGGATCGAGTTCGGCCCCGGCCAGTGCGCGCGGCTGTTCGCGCAGGCTGGCGCTCAGCTGCAGCGGCTTGCCGTCGCGCACCACGTCCAAGGTCGCGCGGCTGCCGACCGATTGCAGGCCTTCGAAGTTGCGCAACGCATTGCGGTCGTCGATGCGCTCGCCGTTGGCGCCGACGATCACGTCGCCCGGCTTCAGGCCCGCGGCCGCCGCGGCCGAACCGGAAAACACGCGCGTCACCGCGGCGCCGCGCGCTTCGCCCAGGCCCAGGCCCTGCGCGAGGCGCGGATCGACGTCCTGCGCTTCCAGGCCCAGCGTGCCGCGGCGCACCTCGCCGGTGGCGACCAGCTGGTTCATCACCCCGCGCGCGATGCTGGTGGGAATGGCGAAGCCCAGGCCGATGTTGCCGGCCATCGAACCGCGCGGATTGAAACTGGCGGTGTTGATGCCGACCAGCTCGCCGTTGAGGTTGACCAGCGCACCGCCGGAATTGCCCGGATTGATCGAGGCGTCGGTCTGGATGAAGTTCTGGTAGCCCAGCCCGCGCAGCCCGCTGCGGCCCACCGCGGACACAATCCCCGAGGTGACGGTCTGGCCGATGCCGAACGGATTGCCGACCGCTACCACGAAGTCGCCGACTTTGAGCTGGCTGGAATCGGCCAGCGGCAACGCACTGAGGTTGCTGGCCTTGATCCTCATCACCGCGACATCGGTGTCAGGATCGGAGCCGACGAATTCGGCCTTGAAGGTGCGCTCGTCGGCGAGCGTCACCGAGACCTCGTCCGCGCCTTCGATGACGTGGTGGTTGGTGAGGATCAGCCCGCGCGCCGCATCGACGATCACACCCGAACCCAGCGACTCGTTGATCCGCTCCTGGGTGAGCTGCGGAAACATGCGGCGGAACACCGGATCGTTGGCGAACGGCCCCACGCCCACCTGCACGCGCTGCTTGGTGTGCACGCTGACGACCGCGGGCGTGACCCGGGCGAGCATCGGCGCGAGCGAGGGCAGCGGCGTGGTGCCAACGGCGGCCGGCAACGCGGCAACGGTGGGCACGGCGGCGGCGGCGAGCGGCGCGGCCTCGGCCGGTGCCTCGAACGCATCGCGCAGCGCGGTTGCGGCGAAGCCACCGAACGCGGCGGCGGCGGACAGGGAGAGGAGGGTCTTGTGGGCGTTCGACAGGCGCATGGGGGGCAGGTCGGGGAAAGTGGATGGATGAATCGCGGCGCGGTCGTGGATTTCAAGCCTGCAGCAGGGACGATCGCGGTGCAGGTGAGTTTCGGCATTGGCCGCCGAACCGTTCATGAAGTTTCGCCCTTTCCGCAGGATCCGGCGCTGGACCGCTTGATTGCAGGGCCCCGCCGCAAGCGGATGATTTCGACCTCGCATCGGCGCAAAAAAACGGTTGACTTGGTTTGGGGGCAGGTTTAGGTTTGATTCCTGCCGGCCACTACATCTTGTGGTTTGGTCGGCGGAAGGAGCCCAAGCTTAGGGGTAAGCTGGGAAATAAGGGCAACGGCCGGAAGACGCGGGGGAGCGGCTTGCGGCGGGAGCGGGACGGGTCGGCAAGGGCCCGGACGACCAACAAAACCAACGGCTACGCGACGCAATCGGCATCTCCAATGGAGTAGTCAGGAAGCGACGCGGGCCACGCTGTCGGTGGCGTCGGTGAATGTGACACGCAACACACAATCATAAGAACAGCATGGGCGGCCGGCCTCGACCTGCCACCCGATTCACAGGAGACAGGACAGGCATGAGCACCGTACGCCTCGAAGCGGTCAAGACGAAGATGGCCGAACAGGAAATCCCGATGCAGCCCGCGTCCCAGGACATCTGGGACAAGAAGTACCGGCTGAAGACCAAGTCGGGCGAGGCGGTGGATGCGGACATCGACGCGACCTACCAGCGCGTCGCCAAGGCCCTGGCCGAAGCCGAGCCGAATTCCGAGAAGCAGGCCTACTGGTACGAGCGCTTCGTCTGGGCGCTGCGCCGCGGGGCGATCCCCGCCGGTCGCATCACGTCCAACGCCGGCGCGCTCGAGCACAAGCCGGCGACCTCGACGATCAACTGCACCGTGTCCGGCACCATCGAGGACTCGATGGACGGCATCCTCGACAAGGTCCACGAAGCGGGCCTGACGCTGAAGGCCGGCTGCGGTATCGGCTACGAATTCTCGACCCTGCGTCCGCGCGGCGCGTTCGTCGCCGGTGCCGGCGCGTACACCTCGGGTCCGATGTCCTTCATGGATATCTACGACAAAATGTGTTTCACCGTGTCCTCGGCCGGTGGCCGCCGCGGCGCGCAGATGGGCACCTTCGACGTGTCGCATCCGGACGTGAAGGACTTCATCCGCGCCAAGCGCGAAGACGGCCGCTTGCGCCAGTTCAACCTGTCGCTGCTGATCACCGACGGCTTCATGGACGCGGTCAAGAACGACGCCGACTGGCCGCTGGTGTTCCCGGTCAACGAGAAGGAACGCGGCGACATCGACCTCAAGAATGCCGAGCAGGTCGTGTGGCGCGAGTGGCCGACCCACCGCAACTACATCACCCGCGACGACGGCCTGGTCGCCTGCAAGATCTACGGCCACATCCGTGCGCGGCACCTGTGGGACATGATCATGGTCTCGACGTACGACTACGCCGAGCCGGGCTTCATCCTGATCGACCGCGTCAACGAGATGAACAACAACTGGTGGTGCGAGTCCATCCGCGCGACCAATCCCTGCGGCGAACAGCCGTTGCCGCCGTACGGCGCCTGCCTGCTGGGCTCGGTGAATCTCACCAAGTTCGTGCGCAAGCCGTTCACGTCGGAAGCGAGCTTCGACTGGGAGGAATACAAGGAAGTCGTGCGCGTGTTCACCCGCATGCTCGACAACGTGGTCGAAGTGAACGGCCTGCCGCTGGAACAGCAGCGCGCCGAGATCATGCGCAAGCGCCGCCACGGCATGGGCTTCCTCGGCCTGGGTTCGACCGTGACCATGCTGCAGATGAAGTACGGCTCCAAGGAGTCGTGCGAATTCACCGACCGCATCGCCCGTGACATGGCCGTGGCCGGCTGGGAGATGGGCCTGGCGCTGGCGAAGGAGAAGGGCGCCGCCCCGATCATGGAAGAGCGCTTCGAAGTCAGCGCCGAGATGCTGCGCAAGCGTCCGGAAATGGTGAAGGACGGCTGGAAGATCGGCCAGGAGATCGAAGGCAAGACCCTGCACGCGCGCTACAGCCGCTACATGCAGCGCATCGCCTCGGTCGCCCCGGAGCTGGTGGACGAGCTCGCCGAAGTCGGCGCGCGCTTCACCCACCACAGCTCGATCGCCCCGACCGGCACGATCTCGCTGAGCCTGGCCAACAACGCCTCCAACGGCATCGAGCCCAGCTTCGCGCACCACTACAGCCGCAACGTGATCCGCGAAGGCAAGAAGTCCAAGGAAAAGGTCGACGTCTATTCGTTCGAGCTGCTCGCCTACCGCGAGCTGGTCAACGCCAAGGCGATGCCGTTCAGCGAGGAAGCCGAGGCCAGGCTGCCCGACTACTTCATCTCCGCCGACGACATCACCCCGAAGGAGCACGTCGACGTCCAGGCCGCCGCGCAGAAGTGGGTCGACTCCTCGATCTCCAAGACCGCGAACGTGCCCACGGACTACCCGTACGAGGACTTCAAGGACATCTACCGCTACGCCCACGAGCAGGGCCTCAAGGGCTGCACCACCTTCCGCTTCAACCCCGCCGCGTTCCAGGGTGTGCTGGTGAAGGAAGCCGACCTCGAGAACACCACCTACCGCTTCGAACTCGAAGACGGCAGCGTGGTCGAGGTCAAGGGCAACGAGCAGATCGAATACGACGGCGAGATGCACACCGCCGCCAACCTGTTCGATGCGCTGAAAGAGGGTTACTACGGCAAGTTCTGATGTGGATCTTCTCCCTCTCCCGCTTGCGGCGCCCGAAGGGTGTCCAAGGGTGAGAGGGCAGGGGTGAGGGCCGAGCAAGAAGAGGTTCTCCCTCTTCCGCTTGCGGGAGAGGGGCAGGGGTGAGGGCGAGCGCCGCAGGCGCGAGGAAAAACCCCAACCTGAAAATCGATTCAGTCTCCACCGCTCCACTTCACCATGTTTTCGATTCCGCGCAGGTATAGGATCGAGCCGCAACACCGCAGTTCCGATTGATTTGTCCCGATTAGAACCAACCAGGCACAACGCCCGCGAGGAGGGCACATGAGCAACGGGAATGGAGTGACCGCGACGTTGTCGCAGGCCGCCGAAAGCGTGAAGGAAACCGCGTCCAACGTCGGTACCGCGATCGCCAGCACGGCCGAAGGTGCCGTGAAGGCCGTGAAGAAGCGCGCGAGCTCGGCGACGAAGGCCGTGAAGAAGAGTGCAGGCAAGGCCAGCAAGGCGGCGGGCAAGGCCGTCACCAAGGCCAAGAAGAAGCTCGCCTCCGCATCGGCCGCGGCGAAGAAGGAAGCCACCGCGCTGAAGGCCAAGGTCGCCGGCAAGAAGAAGACGGCGAAGAAGGCCGTCAAGAAGGCCGCGAAGAAGGCCACCAAGAAGACCACCGCGGTGAAGAAGGCCGCGAAGAAGGTCGCCCGCAAGGCCACCGCGAAGCGGGCGGTGAAGAAGGCCGTCAGGAAGGCCACGCGCAAGGCGCCGACCAGGAAGGCGGTGAAGAGGGCGGTGAAGAAGGCAACCCGCAAGGCCGCTGTAAAGAAGGCGGTCCGCAAGGTTGCGGTAAAGCGGGCAATCAAGAAGGCGGCACGCCGTCCGGCCAAGGCCGCAAAGAAGGCCGCTCGCAGGAAGTAATACTTGAAAGGCCGATTTTGAAGGGCCGATCGTCCCCGGGCACTTGCCTGGGGCGATGCAACAAACAAGCAGCACCCAAAACAGCAAGCCCCGATTGGTCACCGCGCCCCACGCGGGCGCGGTGACCGCACTGAACCCGGCTTCAAAACAAACGCACAAGTTGCCAACGCAATACCAGGAACCAGGACGATGACCGTCAAGATCAGCAAGAAAATCAAGGGTTACAGCGTCGTCTCCGCCGACGACAAGGCCAAGGAAGCGATCCGCGCCGAGTCCGTCTCGCGTGCCGCCGCCGAAGTCGAAGCCAAGCCCATGGCCGACGTCATCCAGATGCACGAGCGCGTCGAGCGCCCGGAAGTGCTGATCGGTTCCACCTACAAGATCAAGACTCCGCTGGTCGAGCACGCCATGTACGTGACGATCAACGACATCGTGCTGAACCCCGGTACGGAGCACGAGCTGCGTCGCCCGTTCGAGGTGTTCATCAACTCCAAGAACATGGACCACTTCCAGTGGATCGTGGCCCTGACCCGCATCATGTCCGCCGTGTTCCGCAAGGGCGGCGATGTCACCTTCCTGGTCGACGAGATGAAGGCCGTGTTCGACCCCAAGGGCGGCTACTTCAAGGCCGGCGGCGTGTACATGCCCTCGCTGGTCGCCGAGATCGGCGCCGTGGTCGAGGAGCACCTCAAGTCGATCGGCCTGATGCACGACCCCGAGATGAGCGACGCCACCCGCGCCCTCATTGCCGAGAAGCGCAAGGCGTTCGAAGAGCGCTCAAAAAAAAACAGTGAAATAACCGCGGACCTAGGCGGCGCCATGGCCAACCACGACGCCAACGCCCGCACCGAGGAAGTCATCGAAGTCACCGGCGAAGGCGCGTCCTTCCCGCCGTCCGCCACCATGTGCCACAAGTGCTCAGCCAAGGCCGTGGTGATCATGGATGGGTGCGCGACTTGCTTGAATTGTGGGTATAGCAAGTGCGGGTAGAGGGGCAGAAATAATTCTTCAGATGAGGCCAGACGCATGCTTGCGCTGGCCTCATTGCTTATTGGGGGTCCTTTGCTTAGTAAGAGTCAGATTGACAAAATCGGTGATCGGCTGAGAGAAGGGGATATCGATGCTGACGCGATACGCGCCCTAGAGGCATATCGGGACGAATTTACCGAATCTTATAAGTACGTCGAAAGAATGTTCCGGGACGTGTTAGGGCACACGGTCACCGGCCGTCCGGCAAAGTCCACGCTTGCAATTATTGAAAAGCTTCGACGACAAAAAACGCGTTTGACACAAATACAGGACATTGCTGGTTGCCGCATTGTCGTCGGAAGTGTGGCTGAGCAGAATTCTCTCGTTGAAGCTGCGAAGGTAATGCTTGATGAAATATCAGTCGATGATAAGCGCGACGATCCGGTGCACAGCTACCGCGCTGTCCATCTGATTATCAAACAAGGAGGGAAGCTGGTTGAGGTCCAAGTGCGTACTCGATTTCAGCACTTCTGGGCAGAGATCTCGGAAAAGATGGCTGACACTTATGGGCAGGAGATCAAGTATGGCGAAGGAAATGAGTGGGCCTTAAACATCCTTGGGCGAATGTCCGAGCATATCCGCAAGATGGAAAATCTCTATTTGAGGAGCCTGAAATTGGAGCGCGATATCTCAGGTGTTTTTGATAGACGTGCGATGAAACAGGCAAAGAAGCGGGCGGAGGAATTGCAGCGCGCAGTAAGGCTTGAGTTCTACAAACTACGAGAATTGGTGCGTCAAATTGAGAGCTAGCATCAGATGATCTTCCTCATTCACTACAATCGGTCGACGCGCCGGCTTGTGTCAATTTTGCCTTTTTTGGACAGAGAGGAAGCAGGAAAGGCCAAGCTGGAGAAAGAGCTCAGCCTTCTTCCTTCATCTAATGGGCATGAAGTAGTTTTGCTTGAAGCTGCCGATGAAGAAAGTCTGCGAAAGACGCATCGGCGCTATTTTGAATCGCTTACTGCTATCGGGGCTGGGGAGTCTGCCGCATATGACGCGTCGAAGGCCCGCTTCGTCAAACATTGGAATGTTCGTCAAGACAGGTCAGGTTGGCGAGTGCAAGCAGAAGGTATGCCCGATGCGCGGTATCCGACCAAAGAAAGCGCCTTCGCCGCTGCAGCTAAAGATGCGAAAGGCTGGAATAGAGCGACAGGTAACGCTACCAGCGTGAGGTTGTGGGGCGAAGATGGCTCCATAACCGAAGAAGTCACTTACGAGCCTGCGTGACCCGGAACGTTCGGTATTTCGTACAAGTCAGCGGAGTAGGGCGTCACTATTACGCCGGCTGAAGCCGCGTGAGACGGCGTCAGTGCCATAGAGGATCAGCTTCATAGGGGTGAGCAGCCATGGAAGAAGCTGGACTTTCATACACCGAGCTTGATCGTCGCATCCGCGCATTGCCGGATGGTCCGGCGAAAGTGCTCGACACACCGCGCTGGCTGCTGATTCCAAATGCCTTCGGCACCTTGGGCATGGTGCTGGCAAAACAGGGGTCAGAGTGCATTTTTGAAAATGGTTCTCTGCCCCCTTTTCTCCAGCGTCTTGCGCTCCACCGGGATCAGGTAGCACGCGCGCGAGCCATCTGCGTCTGCTTGCCCGCCTGACCGAACAGCTTGCTTCCCTCAAATTGCTGGCTCTCAAGATGACCGATCCCTACAACTCCCACTCTTCACCCGTAAACGCAGCGCCGGAGCCCGCAGCGCCGCCGATTCCGACCCGCATGGTCATGCAGCGTAAGACCGCGCAGCCAAAGGATTGGGTGGCCTTCATCAACTGGGCTGTGGTTGTGGTTGTCGTCGCGACAGCCATCTACAAGCACATCCCTTTCGGTTCCGTCCTTTTCCTGCTTATTCCGATTGCCTTCGCGCTTCTTTCCAAGCAGGTGATCCAAAGCGAGGTATTCAGCATTGTTGCGCGGGCAATCAACGGCATTTTCGCCTTGCTCTTCCTCGCAAAGCTCCTGGGGCTCAGTCCTTATGCCCCGGCGCTGCTCTCGCTTTCGCTGTTTGTAATACTCGTGGCGGTTCCTGCTTTCAATGTCGTCTTCCTCAGCCCTGCGGGAGAGGAATAAGGCGTGAGCCAGCTGAAGATCGAGGCGCCGCAGCTCGGTGCTTCACCGGCATCACCTCGCAACTGCACTTTGTAAATATCGACTGCATGCACCCACCCGGAGAAGGACCCCGATGAAATACCTGCCGCTCGCCCTTGCGTCCGGGATCCTGGCAGTCACGCTATGCGTGACGGCTTGCAACAAGAGCGCGGAAAGCCAACGAAGCCGCGATGCAGAGCTAGCCAAGGCGGTTTTCAAGGCGATGGCATCCAAGGGTCGGCGTGAGGCGCATTGGCTTGAAGAGGTGAAGATCCAGGACGGCCGGATCGTCCAACTCGAACGCCGCGCCGCGATGATCGGGGACACCCTGTTGAATCCGACGGGAGGGAGATTGGACGGCACGGAATTCGTCTACCGGCCCCTCAACGCGAAATGGAAGAGCGCCCCCCGAACCGCCGGTTGGGTGCTGGCCTTCGACATCGTCGATGGCGTGCCCTATGCGGTAATCGACAGGGCCGGTTGGGAGTACTGCCGCGATCACGGCCCCGACAGCTACGACGTTACGCTGCTGAAATGGGCGAACGGCGCCTGGATACGCATGCCGGAGGCAGCGTTTCCTTTGAGCCGGCTCACGCAAAACGTTTCGATGGACTACTGGGGAAACACCGCCGAGAAGGACGCGAGCGGCGTCATGACTTGGCAAGCGAAGGCGGGCAAAGACTTTTACCCGTTAGGCGAGCCGCAGCGATTGATGGACTGGTTGAACCAACGGCGTAGGAAGTGTGGACAGACTTTGCCCCACCTCTTCGCTTCAGAAAGAGACGCTTCGCATTAGCGAAGTGCAACGGCTGTAGAAAATCAGGGGTCAGAGGACCGTAGGCTGGGTTGGCTCCATCAACCCAGCGTTTGCCCCAGAAGATTCGCTGCGTGGTGACGTCCACCGCGTGGAGCGCTGGGTTGATTGGTTCTCTGACCCCGTCTCCTAAAAGAAAATGGATCGGGTTCTTTTCGGGCTACAACCACGGAACAGTTTTCGGCAGCGTTGGAACGCAGTCAGCGGGGAGGCTGGCGATGAGGCATCAACTGATTCTTCTTTTCTGCATGGTCGCGTATGCATGCCCGGCTGTGGGCTTTGGAGCAGAGGCCACTTCGACCGACGCCGAGGCGACGTCGATCAAGGGATATTTCGCAGGCTGGGCAGAGATCGATGCCGGAGGTCGCCTGCGGGCGTTCGTGCCGGATGGCAAAGGCAACCCGGCAGTCGTGGATGCACTGCAGACGCAGCTGCGCGGGCTGACATTCGTTCCCGCCCATCGCGGATCACAACCGATACCGGTCCGAACCTATCTGCGCGGTGGCTACAGCCTGCAGCAGGAGGGCCCTGACTACGTGCTGCGGCTTTCCGGAGTCAGCGCAGGTCCCAAGGCTGTGAGAACAACCGTGCCGCAGGCGCCTTCGCGATTGCACGCCACCAAGGAAAACATCTGGGCGCGTGTCATGTTCGTGGTCGATATCCGTGGCCGCCCGAAGGACATCTGGGTCGAGCACTTTGGCGGCTCTGAGGAGATCACGCGCACGGCCCGCCAATCGATAGCGCACTCGCGGTTCGAGCCGGAAGCCAGCAACGGCACGCCCATTGAAACGGTGATGCGGCAGGAGTTCCTGTATGGCTGGGAGGGTGCCGTGCCTGCAGTGCTGCCGCCATGCCCGGTTGAGCATTCCGGTCGCGTACTCGCACCAGGGCAGAACCCCTGTGGCGAACGAATCGAGTTCGTTGTCAAGAAGACCCTGGGCAAGTCGATCACGGTTAACCAGCCGTGATTGAAGGTCATAGGAGTCGCGCCATAAGGACGCCCCGCTGGGCTGGTTGTACGGTGCTAAAGAGAGGTCAGGGTAATTTTCATGATTCAGGAAGAAGTGCGCGAAGAAATCCTTCGTCGCTTGAAGAATGCGGAAGCCGAGCACGGCGTCCGCATTCTGTTTGCCATCGAGTCGGGTAGCCGCGCGTGGGGCTTCGCCTCGCCCAATAGCGATTACGACGTCCGGTTTGTCTACATGCGCGAACCGGCGTGGTACCAAGCCGTGAACCTGGAGGAGCGCCGGGATGTCATCGAGTATCCGATTGTCGATGACATCGACTTGAATGGCTGGGATGTGCGCAAGGCGCTGCGGCTGTTCTGGAAATCCAATCCGGCGTTTGTCGAATGGATACAGTCGCCGATCACTTACCTGGAGCCGAGTACGTTCCGGGCCGACGCGCTGGGCGTCCTATCGGATATCTACGCGCCCGAGAAAGGCATCTACCACTATCGAAGCATGGCGAAGACCAACTATCGCGGCTATCTGCGCGAGCCGGTCGTGCGCCTGAAGAAATACTTCTATGTGCTGCGGCCGCTGCTGGCGGCACGTTGGGTGGCCAATACCGGCGGCGCCGCCCCTATCGAGTTCGAGAAGCTGCTCACGCTGCTGCAGGGTGAGCCGACCGTGCTGGAAGCCGTGCGCAAGCTGCTGGAACAGAAGCGCCACGCGCCCGAACTTGGCTTGGCGCCGGCCGTGCCGGTGCTGAATGACTTCATCGAGGCCGAGTTGGACAAGGAGCCCGTCGAGGTTTCGCAGAAATCCAGCTCCCCGCGGGTTGTCGATCAGCTCAACGCGCTGTTTCATGGTGCGATCAAGGAATACGTAGCCGGAACCAACAGGTCACTCGGCCCGTTACAGACAACTTGATCGAAGCCCACGATAGTGGGCGATTCATTCTTTCATTGGATCGATGACCATGAGCGTGGCGCCTCAATCAAATCCGAACGCGGCGGAATTCGCTTGGAAAAGCGACGATATCTTCGGCCGCATCGCGTCGCGGTACGACCTGTTGTGCGATGTCTTCAGCCTCGGCATTCATCGGCTGTGGAAGCGTCGAGTGGCCAGGCGCATCGCTGGCGAGTCCTGGTCGGTGTTATTGGACGGCGCAACCGGAACCGGCGACATCATTCTGCGAATGCTGGTGAATGAGCGCGCTGGCGGAAGAACGATCATTGCCGCCGACATCAGTGAAAAGATGCTGGCGATCGCGCAATGCCGCCTGGCACCTTGGGAGGGAGAGGTGCAGCTGCGGCAGCTGGACGCCGAGGCGATGCCGGCAGTGCCCGATTCCAGTGTCGACGCCTACTCCATGTCGCTCGTCATGAAGATCTGCGACAGGCACCGCGCGCTCAAGGAAGCGTTCCGCGTGTTGCGCCCCGGCGGACGGCTCGTGATCCTGGAGGCATCGAATATCCCGTGGCGACCGCTGCATCGCGCTTATCTCGCCTACATGCATGTCTGCATGCCCCTGCTCGGATGGTTGGCGACCGCCGGTGATGGGTCGGCCTACAAATACCTCCTGCATGGGATACGCGATTTCCCCTCGGCCGAGGCGTTTGCCGGAGAGATCGAATCCCACGGCTTCGAGGGCGTGACGTTCGAGCGGCTTTCGCTTGGAATTGTCGCGATCCATACCGCACGGAAGCCCGTCGGAAAATAGCAGGCGTTCTCGCGGGTCCTGGTGTTCGATCGGCAGCGACGGATTAAGGGGCCGGAGGTACAAGAGAGGCTAATTGCCCCCATCCCTTTTCTGGTCGGACTCTTCGCCGCGCTGCTCGTACAGAGATGGTGTCACGCCGGCACTGGCCAGGTAGCCGCGTAGGCTGCGTACGGCATTGCGGTCGAGGACGTTGCCTCGATGCGGGCGATGCAGGACCGCCTCGACCTGCTTGATGCGAAAGCGGATGCGATTGCCACTCAAGGTTTCGACTTCCGCACCCAGGTGGTGCAGCAACGATTCCACTTCACGCCAATGGATATTGCCGCTGACCGGGTCGTGGAAGATGGTGCGAATCAATGCGCCGTGATGATGGCTCATGGTCAGCCCCTCCAATCGCGTTCGCGGTGTGCCGGGAACCGACGCAACCCGCCAACTCCTTTTTCTTACTCTATCCCGGGTGAAAACAGGGGGCAGAGTCGACTTAGGA
The DNA here is from genome assembly GCA_031457065.1 of Agrilutibacter niabensis. Taxonomy (GTDB): domain Bacteria; phylum Pseudomonadota; class Gammaproteobacteria; order Xanthomonadales; family Xanthomonadaceae; genus Agrilutibacter; species Agrilutibacter niabensis_A. Next base: position 242,572 of record JAVDVW010000002.1, on the reverse strand, counting down.
AAGTGCACTCTGACCCCTTTGCCATGCCCACGCGCATTCGCGATATCGTTCGCGCATCTCCGTTGGCCCGCTGCCCATGCCCACTGCGATCGACGAACTGGACGTCACCCGGCAACCCATCGGCCTCGACGCGCTGACCGCAGGCGGGCGCCCCCAAGTCCTGCGCGGCGTGTGCCGGCACTGGCCCATCGTGCAGAAGGCGCGGGAATCCGAAACCGCCTTCGCCCAGGCGCTGGTCGCCTACGACAACGGCAGCCCGGTCGATGTGCTGCACATGCCGCCCGAGGTGCGCGGCGTGGTGGGCTACAACGCCACGATGGACGCATTCAACTACCGGCACTTCAAGGTGTCGGTGACCGACGTGCTGCAGCGCCTGGCGGCCTACAGCCGTCACGACAGCGTGCCCGGCCTGGCGATGCAGAGCGCATTGATCCAGGGCTGCCTCCCCGGCTTCGCCGAAGCCCATCCGATGCCGCTGCTCGACCCGTCCGTGCAGCCGCGCCTGTGGATCGGCAACAACGTCACTACGCCCGCGCATTTCGACAGTTCGCACAACATCGCCGTAGTCGTCTGCGGCCGCCGCCGCTTCACGCTGTTTCCGCCGGAGCAGGTGGCCAATCTCTATGTTGGCCCCATCGACTTCGCACCCACCGTTGCCGCGATGAGCCTGCCCCACCTCGACGAGGCAGCCGATCCGCGCTATCCGCGGCTGGAGGAAGCGCTGCGCCACGCGCTGGTCGCGGAGCTGGAACCCGGCGACGCGATCTACATGCCACCGGTGTGGTGGCACCACGTCCAATCCCTGGAACGGCTCAACGCGCTGGTCAACTACTGGTGGCGGCCAGGCGCCTACGCGGGCCACGTGCCCGAACCCGGACTGGAAGCGCTGATGCACGCGATCCTTGCCTACAGGGCATTGCCGAAGTCCGAACGCGATGCCTGGAAAGCGCTGCTGGAGCACTACGTGTTCAACGACGCCGATCCCGCCGAACACATACCCATGGAACGGCGCGGCGTGCTCGGCCCCTTGGATGCCAGCCGCGTGGCCAGGCTGCGGCAGCTCGCGGGCAAGGACAAGAAACAGCCGTAGTCCGGGTTGGTTTCATCAACCCGGTGTTCCAGCGGATTCGCTGCCTGTTCACGCCATGGCGTGAAGCGCGCTCGAAGGCAGCTCACGCGACCTTTACGACTTAACTCCCATAAGGGCGCAGGCAATCAGCCCGCTGCCGCGCAGGCCCGCCATGAAGGCGCAGATCCGAACCGCCGTCCTCGCTGCCCTTGTCGCGACGAGTTGGACCGCGCCGGCCGCGCAACCAGCCCGCGGCGTCACCGCGGCGGAAGTGGCCAGGATCCTCCAAGACGCCGGCTACGGGGCGAAGATCGGCAAGGCCGGCGACGGCGGCCCCCGCATCGACTCGAGCATGGCCGGCGCGGACGTCGTCATCGACTTCTACGATTGCGAGGCCGATCGCTGCGGCTCGCTCCGGTTCACCACGGCCCTCGACCTGGAACACGGCTCGACCTGGCAGGCCATCAACGAGTTCAACTCGGAGTACCGCTACGCCAGCGCCTATCTGGACGATGCGATGGATCCGTTCATCGAATACGACTTCGAGGTCGTGAACACCGACCAGAAGGCGTACATCCGCAGCCCATCGAATTATGGGTGGAGGTGCTGGGCGATTTCGTCGAGGCCGTTGACCGCGACAGCGCCAACGCGACGAAGTAGGCGCGCATCAACCCGGCAACCGGCGCAAGGCGGACTTGAGCCCGCCTACGGATGCCCGCGTAAGCGAGCCCGGGAAGGAGCCGCCCCCCGCCGGGGGCGTTGACAGCCCCCGTGCCATGCCGCAATTTTCGGCGCGCGGGCCGTTGCGCGCCCGTATCAATCGTTACAGGGGAAATCATGAAGCAGTTTTTGTTCGCGCTGGCTGCAGCGCTGGCGTCCGTATGCCCGCAGGTTGCCGTTGCCGCCTCCTACTACGAAGTGGCCTCCAACAGTGACGGGGACGGCTACTACGTCGACGTCGATTCGGAAAGCCACCCCAAGGGCTACGTACGGGTCAACGTGTTCGAACGCAAGCACGTCATGGATATGGAGCTGTCCATCCTGCGAACGATGGAGTTCGACTGCAGCGGGCGGCGCAGCCGCGAGATCAAGTCGGTCCAGTTCGGCTCGGATGGAGACAAGATCGGGGAGAGCATTTCCTTCCACGGTTTCAGCAACGACGTTCCGGACGATGAGAAGCTCGTGATGGAGCGCGTGCAGGGCGACCATGCGCTGCAAGGAGCGGTCGAGGGCATGGTGCTGGACTTCGTGTGCGGCTCGAGCGAATACCGCGAGCGTCACCCGTTTGTGGGCAGGAAGCCCTGAGCGAAGCGGCGCGGGCGCTGTGCATTCCGTTCCCGGGCAGAAGACTGCCCGGACTACGATTCCAACAAAGGTTTTCTGGGGAGGAACCATGCAGGAAGTGATGATCCGACGCATCTCCGTCGGCACGGTGTTCAAGCTCGTAGGCGTGGGCCTGCTGTTCTCGCTGCTGCCTTTTACGATCCTGATGGGGTGCACGGCCGCCCTTGGGTTGAATACGCTGTCCTGGAACAACGAGCCACTGCACGGGTGGGTGGCGCTGGTGGCCTCGCCCTTCATCGGCGTGTTCCTCGTGGCCGTGTTCACGATGTTCCTCGGTACCACCACGGCGTTCGGGCTGTGGGTCTATTCGTGGCTCGGTCCGTTCGGGATTTCGTTCAAGCCGGCGGAGCAGGGCATCGGTCCAGCCGCACAACCGGCCGACGCTGCTTAGAGCTGCGTATGCGAAGCCCACCCTGGTGCTACGGATTCAGCACGATGGACTACACCCGGTCCCATGCAGGACGGTGACATCGACTATTCCAGGTACTCCCTGCTTGAGCTTGAAGAAGCGCTCGCGGGGATCAACCGGAACCGGTACCCCGGCAACTATGCGAACTTGCGTAGCGCCTACGAGCGGCTGACCTCCCGGCGGCCTTCACCGATCCCGGAACCAGAGCCGCCTGCCGAGGTGCTCGAAGAAGCACTTGAGCCGCAACCGAAGTTCGACGCGAACGGTCGCTACATACCCAATCAGATCCCGTCTGACGAGCGCGCCAGCCATGTGCTGTTGTCGCCGGCGTTGTTCGCCTACGGCAGCTACGGCGTACGGGTCAACGATCTCTATGTTCCCGGCAGGCATAGCCGCGGCGTGCATCTGCACGACACGCCGGCCTGGGTCATGTATGGGGCGATGATCTGCGCTTGCCTGGTCATGCTTTCCGTCGTGCTCGACCACTACGACCGCCGCAATAACGAAAGGCACTACCGCGCGTTTGCCGCGGCCGGAGAGTTCGTGGGCTGGACGCTGTTCGGCCTGTCGTTGCTGTGGTCTGTGTTCAGCCAGCATGCGTAGCCCGGAAAGCGCAGCGCACCGGGACGACGCCCGCGACGCCGCGGCGTTTCCCCCGCGCATTCGCCATGACGCCATGCGCACGCGCCCGCGGCAAGAATGGATCGTCCACACGGACCCCTCCCGATGCCGAAATCCGCCACCCTGCTTGTCATCCGCCACGCCGAGAAGTCCGACGATCCTGATGACACGGGCCTGACGCCCGCGGGGCAGGCGCGGGCATGCGCCTACGTTGCCTATTTCCAGACACTCACCCTCGACTCGGAGCAGATCGCGCCGCCGTCGTGGTTGATCGCCAAGGCCAATGAGGCGGAAAGCCGGCGCGCGGTGCTGACGCTGGAGCCGTTGGCGGCCGCGCTGGGCTTGCCGATCGACAGCGAGCTGCGCGAAGAGCAGACCAGGGAGCTGGCCCAACGCCTGCGCGAGGAGGCGCGCTACGACGGCGCCACCACGCTGGTGTGCTGGTCCCACAAGCACCTGCCCAAGCTGGTCAAGGCGCTGGGCGCGCCGAAGGCATTGCTGCCCGACGACTGGCCGGAGGATGTGTTCGATTGGTTGCTGCGCCTGGACTACGACGCTGCCGGCGAGCTCGCTTCGGCGACGCGGCACGAACAGCGATTGATGTTCGGCGACTGCGCTGCTTCGCCGTGACGCGCGACGGAAGGCGATCCCGGTCGCGGGGCTGAAGTGACGCTAATGCCGAACCGGAGTAATGCTGAAGCTCACGATGTTCTCGTCTTTCGATAGTTCTTGTGCCATGTGGGCTGGAGACAAAGCACGGGACCGCTCAAGCGCTACGACTCCAAATCTCCATATCGCCTGCTTGTCGCTGACACTAATGGTCAGGCTCTCCTTGAGCACGCGGTAGCCCCGGACTTTGCCTCTTTGGATGACCTCTTCCAGGTCGGGTGGATGCCCCTCGCGGAACTTGACCGTGATGTCCAGTGACGCTCGACCTGGAAGCCGGGCTTCTATCCGTTGCAGGAACGACATGGACGCGGCGCATAGCAGGGCCAGCAACAGGGCGGCAGGGTAAAAACCCGTGCCGAGCAGGATGCCAACAGCAGAAACCGCCCAGATGGATGCCGCGGTCGTAAGGCCCCTGATGCTCAGGCCATCCTTCACGATGACGCCGGCGCACAGAAAGCCGATGCCGGTGACGATGCCTTGGACGATGCGAGTCGGGTCGGCCGTGACACGCACCTCCATGCCGCCGTACCACAGCGGCGCGAAGCCAACAAAGATGGTCAACGCCGTCGAAGCCATGCACACCAATCCGTAGGTGCGCATCCCGGCCGCCCTGCCTTGATAGGAACGCTCATACCCGACCAGCATCCCAAGCAGCAGGGCGCCAACCATGTTTAATCCAATGAAGGCATTGGCGGCGAGGATGTCGCCTCCCCAGTACTGATACAGAGATTGGGAAAACATCGGAAGTCTCCCGTCGCAGGGCGCTCGCTCATTATCAGCAGCAGTGCGTGGAACCCGCGTGTTCGGTGAAAGACAGTAGTCCGCGTAGTCCGGGTAAGCGCAGCGCACCCAGGTGCGTTTCGTCATGCTGCAGGGGCGAACCGCCCAAGGTTCATATGTCCCACGCGCGACGGCGCCGCTCGGAATTCCGGTGCATTGTTCTTGTCGCAGCGCGCTACGATGCCGGATATCGCATGGAGAATCGCTGTGCCCGATCTGCACGAACGCGTCTCCACCAGCTTCTCCGCCCAGGGGCTGATGACGACCTTGGGTGCGCAACTGGTTCACGTCGCCCCGGGCGAAGTGCGGATCGCGCTGTTGCCCCGCCCGGAGCTGTCGCAGCAACACGGCTACATCCATGCCGGCGCCATCACCAGCGTACTGGACAGTGCCTGCGGCTATGCCGCCCTGACCGTCGCGCGGGCAGGCTGTGACGTGCTCACCGTCGAGTTCAAGATCAACTTCGTCCGCCCCGCCGTTGCCGACCGGTTCGTGGCCGTCGGCAAGGTCACGAGGGCGGGCAAGACCCTGACGGTGTGCCAGGGCGAGGTGATCGGCGAACAGGGTTCGCGCCAGGAAATCATCGCAGTGATGCAGGCCACGATCATCAACTTGCCGGCCACTAACTGAGCCTGGGCCCCAATGGCGCAACGGGACATTGCGCGAAAAGCACCCAGGCTCCGGTCGAGTTCAACAAGTCGCTCCAGCTCAGGACTTCTTTTTCTTCTTGCCGTGCTTCGCCTTTTTTGCTGCGGCCCGTTTCTCAGCGGCCCGTTTCTCCGCAGCCTGCCGCGCACGCACGCTTTCGATCTCTGCCGGCAGCTCCCGTTGCAACAGGACGAGGAACTCCGCCACCGCGTCGCTGTCGATCGGCGCGCCGCGCGATGAGGTGGCGGTGACCTTCGTCGTCAAGCGCGTGATCGTCGCGGACGCCGGCAATGCCTTCGTGAGTATCAGGAACTCCTCTCCGCGGTAACGCAGGGCGTAGAGGTCGAGCATCTGCGCGCGGCCCTGGTACTCCACGCCCGGCGTGCGTACCGCGATCTGGCCGACCGCGTTCCAGGTGTCGAGCTTGTCCGCCTCGATGGTGAATTCGCCGCGCGTGGTGGTCGGCGGCGGCAGGACGATCTCGACCGGCGGCGCCACGGCCTCCGGCGCACGCGCATGCTTGCCGACCGTGTCGCAGCCGGCGGCCACGCTGGCGAACAGGAGCAGCAAGGCAAGGCGTACTGGCATCGGGTGGGCCCGTCCGGGCCACGGGTGGATGGAACGCATGGGGATCTCTTTGCGGTGCGCGGGCATTGCGAGGGGAGGGAATCAGGGCTCAGGCGAAGAATGAGGCGGCTCGGGCGAAGGCGCCGTTGACGCGCGTGCCGGGATAATTCCGGCCATCCACGTAGGATTACCGGCCGCCGGCGTTTCCCCTGACTGGCGCCGGGTGTATTTTCCGATTGGCCGTGGTAGTGGTCCCGCTCGCCGGGTCCCCGGAAAGGATTCAGCCGGCACAGGACCCGAACAGAACACACATGCCGCCCGTAGACGCGAATCCACGCTTGCTCGAAGTGATCCGGACCCAGACCGAGATCGCCAGGCTCGGCCATGACCTGGGCAGCGTGATGGATCTGGTGGCAGAACGGACCCAGCAACTGACCGGCGCGGACGGCGCGGTGGTGGAGCTCGCCGAGGACGCCGACATGGTCTATCGCGCGGCGACCGGCTCGGCGACCGCGCACCTCGGGATGCGTCTTGCGCGGGACAACAGCCTTTCCGGCTTGTGCATCGCCGCCGGCGCGCCGCTGAACTGCGTGGATTCCGAAACCGATTCCCGGGTGAATGTCGAAGCGTGCCGCAAGATCGGCCTGCGATCGATGATCGTGGTGCCGCTGCACCACCACAACACCGTGGTCGGCGTGCTCAAGGTGCTCTCCTCCAGGCCCAACAAGTTCGATGACGACGACCTGCACCTGCTCGGGCTGATGTCCGGACTGATCGCCGCCGCGATGTTCCATGCCACCCGGCTTGGCGCGAGCGAGTTGTTCATCCAGGCCACCCACGATGCGCTCACGGGCCTGCCCAATCGCGCGCTCTTCTTCGAGCGATTGCAGCTGTGCCTGGCACAGGCCCGGCGCGAGAATCGTCGCTTCGGCGTGCTCAACCTCGACATGGACGGCCTCAAGCAGATCAACGACAACCTCGGTCACCGCGCGGGCGATGCGGCGTTGCAGGCATTTGCCACGCGCTTGCGCCAATGCGCACGTGCAGTCGACACCGTGGCACGGGTGGGCGGCGATGAGTTTGCCGTCATCCTGTCGCAGGTGGAAAGCCGCGACGTCGCGGCCACCTGCGTCCAGCGCTACGCCGATGCCATCAGGCGCGAAGGCTTCGCGTTCGAGAACACGCCGTTGCCGCTCGACGCCAGCATCGGCCAGGCGCTCTATCCAGACGATGCCGAAGACCTGGCGAGCCTGCTCGACCGGGCGGACCAGGCCATGTACGCGACCAAGCGGGCGAAGAAGGCTGCCCTGGCGGGCGCGTAGTCCGAGCGAAGCCAACGTGGAAGATATGTTCGTCGAAGTCCCGGGTGGGCAGGTGTTCGTGCGCAGATGGGGACGCGAGCACGCATCGTCGCTCCCGGTCGTGCTGCTGCACGACTCGCTCGGCAGCGTGGAGCAATGGCGTGATTTTCCGGCCGTGCTGGCGCATCGCCTGGACCGGCCGGTGATCGCGTACGACCGGCTCGGCTTCGGCCGATCCTCCGCGCGCAGCGAACGCCCATCGATCCATTTCATCGCGGAAGAGGCGGACGTCCACTTTCCCGCGCTGTGCCGTGCGCTCGGACTGGAGGCCTATGGGCTGTTCGGCCATAGCGTGGGTGGTGCGATGGCGCTGGCGATCGCGGCGGCGCAGGGCGACCAGTGCCGGTTCGTGGTGACGGAATCGGCGCAGGCATTCGTCGAGCAGCGCACGCTGGATGGCATCGTCGCTGCCCAGGCGCAGTTCGAGCGCGACGAACAGTTCGCGCGACTCGCGCGATGGCACGGCGACAAGGCGGCGTGGGTGTTGGATGCGTGGACGCAGGTGTGGCTCGATCCGGCATTCGCCGCGTGGAGCCTGGACCATTGCTTGCCGCAGGTCCGCTGCCCGGTGCTGGCGATCCATGGCGACGGCGACGAATTCGGTTCGGTGGCGTTTCCCGAGCGCATCGCACGCGGCGTGCAGGGCCCGGCGCAGCGCGTGGTGCTCGAGGCTTGCGGCCATGTTCCCCACCGCGAACAGCCCGAGCAGGTGCTGCAGCTGGTGTCGCACTTCATCGAGTTGATGGGCGAATAAGAGCCGGACCAATCACCCGTGGGGTGGCCGTGAGCGCCGCGACCATCGTGCGGACTGCTTCGTCGGGAGCGAGCGCGCTGTCGCGCACGAGGCTGCGCCAGGTGAAGAAACCGAGGGCGAGCCGCAGCAGCGCACGCGGCGCGGAGGCGAAGCCGCCGCCGAGCACCTCGTCGTACGCCGCCAGGAACGGCCCCCACCTCAGTTCGACGATCTCGCGCACCAGCGGATGCGATTCGGCATCGCGCAGCACGCAGCCGGCCAGGTCGGCGTTGCGGCCATACCAGGCGTACAGCGCGGAGAGGCCGGCCGTGAGACGCTCGGCGCGATCGCCGATGTCGCGCCATGTGGCGGCGTCGGGCAGCGGGTCGCGCTCCAGGGAACGCGCGGAGCATGCCAGCAGCAGGCTGCGCTCATCCGGAAAATGCGAATAGAAGGTGTTGCGCTGCACGCCGGCGCGCTCGGCGATCAGGCTGAACGTGGTGAACGCGGGGCCGATTTCGCCATGCAGGGCCACAGCCGCCTCGACGATCCGTTGCCGGGTTTCCGCCTGCTGCTCCGCGCGCCGTTTGAGGGTGTAGGTACGGGCCATATATTCACTATACACGCGTGCGTACCCATATTGACAGGCTGTAATATTGGGAGCACAGTTCTGTTCTCCCAATATTCGGGCGCGTCCGGGCAGTCCGGCCGGGCGCCCTCCCTTCCCCCAAGGCAGGTCTCCATGAATACCCGTGTCGATGAAATCGCTGATGGCATCTTCCGGCTGTCGACCTTCGTGCCCGAAGTGGCGGCGCCCGCCGGCTTCACCTTCAACCAGTTCCTGATCCTCGGCGACGAGCCGCTGCTGTTCCACACCGGGCCGCGCCGGATGTTTCCCCTGGTGCGCGAAGCCGTGGGCCGGCTCATGCCGCCGGAGCACCTGCGCTGGATCTCGTTCGGGCATGTGGAAGCCGATGAGTGCGGGGCCATGAACGAGTGGCTCGCGATCGCGCCGCACGCGCTCGTGGCGCACGGCGAAACCGCCGTCTCGGTGTCCTTGAACGATCTGGCGGACCGCACGCCGCGCATGCTTCGGGACGGCGAAGTCATCGCTCTGGGCGGCGGCAAGCGGGTGCGCTACCTCGACACGCCGCATACGCCCCACGCGTGGGAGGCAGCCGTGGTGTACGAGGAGTCGACCGGCACCCTGCTATGCGGCGATCTGTTCACGCAGGTGGGTGAAGGCCCGGCGCTGGTATCCGGCGATATCGTCGGCCCGGCCGTCGCCGCCGAAGACCTGTTCCGCTATTCCTCGCTCAATCCGAACATGGGCACGACGATCCGGTCGCTCGCAGGACTGTCCCCGCGTACGCTGGGGCTGATGCACGGCCCCGCGTTTTCAGGCGACGGCAGCACGGCGTTGCGCGCGTTGGCGGATGACTACGATCGTCGGGCGCAACTGCGGGAAGTTGATGCGGATCATGCGGAGGCGGCGTAGGCGGTCACGGCGCGCCGTTGGTGCCTCGCATATGGCCTGAATCAAGCCGGGCCGCGAAGCGGCTCTGGCTTGAATACTTTGTTGGTTCGCCTCCGATGGCTGGGAAGCTCAAGGCTTCGAGCGGTTGCGAGTGGCGGTGAACAACCACGACACCACAGCGAGGGACGGAAGCACCAGGAAGGTCAAGGCATGCGGGGCCTGAAGCACGGCGGAGGCAATGATCGCGGAGGCCCACAGCAGCGAGTTCGTGATTTGCAGTTCTTTGCTCACGACGATCTCCAGTGGATGAGGTGGCAGACGTCTGCGTGTTGAGCAGACGGTTGTATAGACGCGGTTATACAGGCGCGGTTATACAGGCGCGGTTGTACAGGTGCCTTACGGGAGCAGTGTCATCAGCGCGCGGTGGCGAGGCGTCAGCCCTGCCCCGCCAGTTGGCGGGTCACGTCGGCCGCGGCCATCGCGGGAAACCCACCGGGCCGCGTGCCCGACCACAGCGGGGTGAAGTCATCCAGGCCGCGTGCCTCCGCCGCGGCGCGCAGCGGCGCCAGCGCCTGCGCCGCCCACGGAAATGCCGGGGGCAGGGCCGATAGCGCGCCCAGGTCGCGCATGAGGCGGTTGACCAGGCCGCGTGCAGGGCGACCGCTGAACAGATTGGTGATCGCGGTGTCGCGTCTGGACTGCTGCAGCGCCGCCCGATGCACCGCCGTGGTGGTCGCTTCGGGACACAACAGATAAGCCGAGCCGGCCTGGACGGCGGCTGCGCCCGCCGCGAGCAGGGCCAGCACGTCGGAACGGCTTCCCACGCCGCCGGCGGCGATCACCGGCACCGTCAGGTTGCGGCACAGCGCGGTAACGAGATCGAGCGTCGACGGTTGTCCGATCAGGTCGTCGGCGAGGAAGTGGCCACGGTGGCCGCCGGCTTCGATGCCCTGGGCGATGACGGCGTCGACACCGTGGCGCTGCAGCCAAAGACCCTCGGCCAATGTCGTGGCCGAAGCCAATACCACCGCGCCCCAGGCCTTGATCCGCGCGAGCAGCGGCGCCTCCGGCAGACCGAAATGGAAGCTGACGACCTGGGGGCGGAACGGCGCGAGCAGGTCCACGGTCGCCGCATCGATCGGTCGGCGGGCACCGGCCTGCGACGGCGCAGGTGGCTCGATGCCGAACTCCTGGTAATACGGGGCGAGCGTGTGAAGCCAGCGCCGCGCTTCCACGGGATCGGGCGCTGCCATGGCATGACAGAAGAAGTTGAGATTGATCGGCCGCGGATGCGCGGCGAATTTCTGCAGCGCCACCTGGAGCTGGGCCGGGCCCAGCAGCGCGCACGGCATCGAGCCGAGCCCGCCCGCCTCGGACACCGCGAGCGCGAGTGCCTCGTCCTGGACGCCCGCCATGGGCGCCTGCACGAGCGGCAATTCGACACCGAGCAACGAGGTGATGGCGCTCATCGCGGTCCCCTGCGGATCGAGTCCGCAAGCTTACGGCCGGCACCCGCCTTTGGCCGAACGCTGCCCAGTTCGGGTCCGATGGGGCACAAATCGAAAGAATTCATGGCCTTGTAGCGCGGCTGTCATCGAAATGTGATGACCGGCGGGGGCTCTGTGATGGCGTGTTCAAGCCGCTTGTGGAGGGCGTGGTCAGGGTAGGGACAGGGGAGTTCGGCAGGGGGCGGTGTTGCCGTCGGGAGCCGCCCCCGTTCCCTTCAACCGAGAACCGCCATGTCTGCGACGTCAAATAAACTGCAACGCCGTTTTCTCACCGTAGCGCTCCTGTCCGCCCTGGCCTCGCCGGCCTACGCCGGCGAAAACTGTGAGCTGCTCCCCGAAGGCCCACCCCCGGTAAGGGCGGTCGATGGCGCCGCGCCCGGTACCGACGCCCTGGCCTGCGGGCGGCACGCCAAGGCGATCGGCGACGGTTCGACCGCGATCGGCGAAGCCACCGCCACCGGCAACAACACCACCGCCGTCGGTTCCTGGATCGACCTCAACGGTGACGGCGTGGTCGACCCGAACGAGATCACCTGGGCCAAGGGCGACAACGCCACCGCAATCGGCGCCGCCGCGCAGGCACTGGGCAAGGCCAGCACCGTGCTCGGCGTCCGCGCCGTGGCCAATCTCGACAACAGCGTCGCGATCGGCAACCAGGCGCAGACCCAGGCCGTGGGTACCAGCACCGTGACCACCCGCGAAGGTGCCGCACGTACCGGCACCGGTACCGTGGTGACCACCAATCCGTCCACGTCGCTCCCGGCCTCGGGCAGTAACAGCATCGCCATGGGCTCGCTGGCCCGCGTCAACGGCAACAACAGCATCGTGATCGGGCCCAGCGCCAGCGCGGAAAAGATCACCAACCTGTACTCGGTGGCAGCATCGCCGGCGGGCAGCAAAGAAACCCAGATGACCCTGGTCCAGCCGGTGAACAACACCGTAGTCATCGGCAACGCCTCGCGTGCCAATGGCGACGGCATCACGGTGATCGGCGCAGGTGCCCTGGCCGAGGCCTACACCCGGGTGCCCCTGAACGGCTTCGGCGGTCCGTACGTTCTTACCAACATCCCGGCGCCGGCCACCAATTCCACGGTTGTAGGCAGCGGTGCTGTTTCCAAGGGCATCAACAGTGTGGTGATCGGCAGCGGTGCCACGACGTCCGGCAGCGGCACCGACGCTACCGGAACGATTGAGTTGAAGGATCAGAACAACACGGTCGTTGGCACTCAGGCGGCAACGGTGCGCGGCTGGGGTACGGCGCTGGGCTACCGCGCGATTGCATACGGCTACGCGACCACCGCCATCGGTACCGGTACCTACGCCATCGGCACCGGCTCGACCGCGGTCGGCGGATGGTTCGACGTCAACGCGGCCTTCGGTGGCACGCCCGTCAATACGCCCCCCAGCGGTTTCTCGTTTGGTACCAATACCCCGGGCCTCGCATCGCAGGCGTTCGGCGCCAACGCCCGCACCTGGGGCAATTACGACACGGCACTCGGTCCGGCGGCCCGCACCAGCGATTTCAACAGTGATGCTGGTGTGGCTTACAACTCCAACGACCAGAAGGTCATCAATGGCTCGATCGCGGTGGGCTTCGTGTCCTTTGCCGAAGGCCATGCCAGCCTGGCCATGGGCACGCAGAGCCGGGCCCATGACTCCTACGCCATGGCCATCGGCAACAAGAGCGTTGCCTGGGGCATCGACAGTCTCGCCCTCGGCGACTCCGCCATCGCCACCTGGCACCAGGACATGGCCATCGGCAAGGGCGCGGAGGCGTGGGGCGGCTTCGGCACCGCGAACACCGCGTTCGGCATCGGCGCCCACGTTGGCATGAGTGGCGGTGCGGACATCAACAACGCCATGGCCTTCGGCACCAATGCCGGCGCCATGGCCGACGGTGCCGTCGCCTTCGGCAATGCCGCACAGGCCATGGCGGTATCCGCTTCGGCCTACGGCGACAACAGCCAGGCGCTGGGCGTGTACGCGACGGCCATCGGCTCCTATGCCTACGCCAGCGCCGACAACAGCCTGGCAATGGGCACCAATGCCTTCGCGCTCGGCCTCAACAGTTCCGCGTTCGGCTACAACAGCATCGCCCTGGAAGACGACAGTGTCGCGGTGGGCGCCTATTCCGTCGCCGACCGCGCCAACACTGTCTCCGTCGGCGCGCTGGGCGCCGAGCGGCAGATCACCAACGTCGCCGCCGGCACGCAGGACACCGATGCCGTCAACGTGGGTCAGCTGAATAACGTGCTGGTCGCCATCGGCGCCAGTAACGTCGCCCAGCTAGACACCGTGGCGGCTGCGCTCGGTGGCGGCGCCACGATCGACGTCAACGGCTTGTTGGGCGCGCCCAGCTACACCATCCAGGGCAGCAGCTACAACAATGTCGGCGCCGCCTTCGATGCGCTGGACAGCTACTTCGGCACCCTGAACAACCGCATCGTGCAGCTGGAGCAGACCCCGGGCCTCGGCCTGCCGGTGGGTACCGGCAGCGGCCTTGCGCTGGGCGAGGGCAGCCATGCCGAGGACAGCCGCGACACCGCCTACGGCAGCGGCGCCTCGGTCATGGCCGATGGCAGCACCGCGGTCGGCAGCAATGCGGTGATCGACGTGGCGGCAACGAACGCTGTAGCCGTCGGCGCCGATACGCATGTCAGTGCCGCCAGCGGCACGGCCATCGGGCAGGGCGCGACGGTCAGTGCCGACAACGCGGTCGCGATCGGCCGTGGTTCGGTCGCCGACCAGGCCAACACCGTGTCGATGGGCAGCGCCGGCAGCGAACGCCGCGTGACCAACGTCGCCGCCGGCACCGCCGCGACCGATGCCGCCAACGTGCAGCAGATGCAGGCGGGCGACGCGCAGACGCTGGCCTCGGCCAACACCTACACCGACACCACCGCAACGCAGACGCTGACCCGCGCCAACAGCTACACCGACAGCAGGCTGCAGTTGCTGGACGACCAGTTCAGCGACCTCAGCAACGAGATCGGCGTGCGCCTGGGCAAGCAGGACGAGCGCATCGACCGCCAGGGTGCGATGAGTTCCGCCATGACCAACATGGCGATCAACGCCGCCAACTCGCGCAGCCCGCGCGGCCGCGTCGCCGTCGGTGCCGGCTGGCAGAACGGCGAGAGCGCGCTGTCGGTCGGTTACTCGAAGTCGGTCGGCGAGCGTGCCTCGTTCTCGATTGGCGGCGCCTTCAGCAGCGACGACCAGTCGGCCGGCGTCGGCTTCGGCATCGACCTGTAATCCACCCGTACACGCGGCGCCCGATCCAGGGCGCCGCGACCAACCGCATATCCAGGAATTCCAGTCATGACTCTTCGTCGCACTGTTCTGAGTGTTCTCCTCGCCAGCGCCTGCGCGCCGGCCCTGGCCGCCAGCGCCACCATCGACCTGTCGTCGTTGAACGACGCCACCGTGTCGCCGCGCTTCATCGTCAAGTACCGCGACGGTAGCGCCGAACGCGTGCAGCCGGCCGCACGCCAGCGCTCGCTCGATGCCGCCACCGATCGTGCGCGCCCCGGCATGGGCGCGCAGATCGTCGGCCTGAAGGGCTCCGCCGCGCTGCGCGTAAGCACCTTGCGCGCCACCGCGAACGGCAAGCACGTGATCAGGGCCTCGCAGCGCCTGAGCCGCAGCGAAGCCGAAGCGCTGATGCGCGCGATCGCCGCCGATCCGAACGTCGAATCCATCAAGGTCGACGCCATCATGCGTCCGGCCGCGATGCCCAACGATCCAGTGCTGGCCTCGCACCAGATGTGGCATTACGGCACCGGCACCGGCGGTGCTCGCGTCACCACGGCGTGGGACGCGGGTGCCACGGGTGCGGGCGTGGTGGTGGCCGTGATCGATACCGGCGCGACCCACCACCCGGACCTGGAGCCCAACCTGCTGCCGGGCTATGACTTCATCTCCGACCAGTTCATCTCCGGCCGCGACACCGACGAACGCGTGCCGGGCGGTTGGGATCTCGGCGACGCCTCACCGGCCGGCTATTGCGGCACGGGTTCGCAAGCCAGCAACAGCAGCTGGCACGGCACGCACGTCTCCGGCACGATCGCCGAAGTGACCAACAATGCCGTCGGCGGTGCCGGCGTCGCCTACGACGCGCGGGTCGTGCCGTTGCGTGTACTGGGCAAGTGCGGTGGTTACACCTCCGACATCAACGACGCCATCATCTGGGCCGCGGGCGGCACTGTCCCGGGCATGCCGGCCAATCCGTACCCGGCCGAAGTCATCAACATGAGTCTGGGTGGCAACCATTCCTGCGATGCGGACACGCAGGCGGCCATAAACACCGCCGTGTCGCTGGGCACGACCGTGGTGGTTGCAGCCGGCAACGACAACTCCGATGTGATGGGGCATTCGCCGGCCAGCTGCCCGAACGTCGTCTCCGTCGGCGCCAGCGGTTACGGCGGCCAGCGCGCGGGCTATTCCAACTACGGCGCCGGCGTCGACTTGTCCGCGCCGGGCGGTGCCGGCGTGGAAGGCAACCCCAACGGCTATATCTGGTCGACGCTCAACAACGGCACCACGGTCCCCAACGCTCCGATCTATGCGGGTTACACCGGCACCTCGATGGCAAGCCCGCATGTTGCCGGCGTGGTCGCGCTGATGCAGAGCGTGGCAGCGCAACCGCTGACGCCGTCGGTGGTCGAAGGCCTGCTGAAGGCCTCGGCCCGTCCGTTCGTCATCAAGCCGCCAGTGGCGGAGGGCACCGGCATCCTCGACGCTGCAGCCGCCGTCGATCGCGCCAAGAACTTTGGCCAGCCGCTTACGGGTACTCCGCTGGTTCCGAATGTCGCGCAGGCGATGTCGCCGTTGGGTGCGGGCCAGAGCGTGATGTATGTGGTCGACGTTCCGGTCGGCGCCACCAGCCTCGAGTTCACCACGTACGGCGGCCGCGGCACGCTCGCCGCGTATGCCAACTACGAGGCCGAACCGATGCCCGCTGCCAACATAGGCGTGTCGACGCGCCCGGGTACGAACCAGATCATCACCATCAGCGGGCCTGCCGCCGGCCACTACTACCTCAAGGTGACCGCATCCGCGGCCGCGTCGGGCGTGGTGGTGCGCGCGAAGATGTACTGACGTCCGCGGACGACCAGCGAAATACGGCCGGGGCGGTGACGCCCCGGCCGGACCAAGGGTTCCAGGAGGGCTGCATGTTTTTTCGACGACGCTGGCTCGGTCTGTCGGTCGCCCTGCTGGCGGCGTGCCAGGTCAGCGACGACCTTCGCGGGCCGTGGGCAGATGCCGCCGCCGCGACGGCCGCAAACGCGCCGGATCGCACGGCGCACCCGCAACACGATTGCGCAGGCGACGCCGACGACGGCGACCCAGCAACGACCGAACTGGACATCGGTGCGGCCGATGCCGCTGCGTCCATCTGCCTTGAGACCGGGCAGATCCTGCGCATTCATCTTCCGGCGAGTCCCGCCACGGGTTATCGCTGGGTGCTGGAGCGCGAAGTGAGTTCGATGCTGCGCATGGAGAGCGATCCGGGCGTCGAGCCGGTAACCGGTGGACGCATCCATACCTGGGGTTTCCGCGCCGAGCAGCCCGGACGTGCGGTGCTGCGCTTCGCCTATCAGCAACCGCTGGGCGTCGAGCCCGGACCCGCGCGCGTGGTCCAGTTCGAGATCACCGTCCGCTAGTAGCGGGTGTCCGCCATCGGCGGCACAGAATCGGCGGCGCAGATCGCTTAGCATGCGCCACGCGCAGCCCGTTGCATGGTGTGTCGGGGCGTTACGAGGGCAGGGCCGGCGTGATGCGCCTTCCGAGATACCGGTTTGGCGAATTCGAGCTCGACCCGGCGTCCCGCGAACTCCTGCGGCGCGGCGAGCGCATCGCATTGCCTCCGAAATCGTTCGAATGCCTGGTGCACCTGATCGCCAACCGCGATCGCGCGGTCGGACGCGATGAGCTCATCAGCGCGGTGTGGGGACGCGTCGAAGTCAGCGACACGGTGGTGGCGCAGACGCTGCTGCGCGCGCGCAAGGCGCTCGACGATACCGGCGACCGGCAATCGCTCATCCGCACGGTTCCGCGCTTCGGCTATCGCTGGGTGGCTGCCGTGCAGGAAGTCGTTCCTTCCGACGACAAGGTGCCCGGTGAATCGGCGACCGCGGCAACTGCAGTCGCGTTGCCGGACAACGAGGCAATGCCCGCGGGCAATGAGATGCCAGCAGCAGCCGTGCGCGCGCGCGCGCCGTGGCCCTGGCTGGTTCTGTTACTGGTTGCGGTCGTCGCCGCGGGCTGGGCGGTATACCGCTATTGGCCCGGCGCGCGTCCGGGATCGGCGCCACAATCGCACGGCAATGTCGCGCTGGTGCTTCCGGTCGTGGTCACGCCGAGCGAAGGCGAGGACGACTGGGTTCGCCTGGGCGCCATGGATTACCTCGCCAGCCGCCTGCGCCGCAGCGGATTGAAGGTGCTTCCCAGCGACCAGGCAATGCACCTGAGTGCGCAGGTCGGCGATTCGAAGCCGATCACCGCGGACGGTCTGCAGAAGCTGCAGTCGATCAGCGCTGCGCATTGGATCGTCGCACCGGAAGCGCTGCACGATCGACAGGGCTGGCGCATGCGCCTGAACCTGTACGAAGCGGGGCGGCAGCCGCAAATCATCGAGGCACGCGGCGCGACGGCGCTGACCGCCGCGGCCGCAGTGTCCGATTCGTGGCTTCGGCGCCTTGGCCTGGACGGCAAGGCCAGGGAAGCCACGCCCAGTCCGATGGTCGAGCGGGTGCAACAGGTCGATGCCGAGCTCCTCGCCGGACAGATCGCCAACGCGCGCCGCCTGATCGAGGGCGCGCCGGCGAAGGAGCGCGACGAACCCGCGCTGCGCGTGCGCGAAGGCCAGATCGAATATCGCGCCGGACGCATCGAGGAGGCGGCCGCGACCTTCCAGAAGGTGCTCGACGGCCAGCGCGCGATGACCGATGGAGTCCGCGCCAAGGCGCTCATGGGCCAGGGCGCCGTCGAGATCCGCCGCGGCAATTTCCCCGCCGCCGAGTCCCGCTACACCGAGGCGTTGACGGTGCTGGAGTCGCGCGCGAGCGATGTCGACGATCCCGCATTGCTCGGAAAC
Source organism: Agrilutibacter niabensis (assembly GCA_031457065.1). GTDB lineage: Bacteria > Pseudomonadota > Gammaproteobacteria > Xanthomonadales > Xanthomonadaceae > Agrilutibacter > Agrilutibacter niabensis_A. The sequence continues at coordinate 224,290 of JAVDVW010000002.1, read as the reverse complement.
GCCTACAACGGGCGCGGCGTCGCGCGCGTACAGCAGGGCAAGATGGATGCGGCGGTGCAGGACATGGGCCGTGCCCGGATCGCGATGCAGCGCTCCGGCAACCTGATCGAAGCCGCCACGGTCGGCAGCAACCTCGGTCAGATCGAAACCAGGCGCGGACACTATTCGCAGGCCTTGCAGGAATTCGACCGCGCGATAGCGGTGTTCGAACGCTTCGACGTGCGCGACTATCTCGCCGTGACCCTGATGTCCAAGGCTGCAACCCAACTGCAGCTCGTGCAGCCGGCGGATGCCGCCGCTTCGATCCAGCGCGCCGACGCCTTGGCGAAAGCGCTGGAAGACCCGGAGCTGGCCATGCGGATTGCTACGGTCAGGACCTATGTTCTGCTGGCGAACGGACGAATCCGTGGAGCCGAGCAGAGCATCGCCGGGCTCCGGGCGCTGGGTATGGACGAGACCGACCAGGGGCTGCAGGAATTGATGCTGCGATTGCAGCTGGCCCGGAACGCACGGACCGACGCGGGAGTGTTGGCGCGGCGCCACCCCAACGCGGCTGACCGGGTACAGGGTTCCCTGGCGCTCACCGCGGTCCAGGCCGCACTTCGCAATGGCGATGCCGGCACGGCGCGTTACTGGTTGTCGCGATCGCCGACGCAGGGCGCCACCACTTCGGATGGCGCCACGACATCGTGGGATGTGGCCCGTGCGCTGGTAGCCCAGAGCGAAGGGCGCGCCGAGCACGCCTTGCAGATGGCACGCCAGGCGCGGGCCGTCGCCGAACGCACGGGCAGTCCGGACGATCGGGTCCGGACCGGACTACTGCAGGCCAGACTGCTGTTGGATCGTGGCCAGCCCGATGCCGCCGCGGCCGTGCTCGGCGACCTGGATGCTTTCGCCGCTTCGGACTACCGCGTGGCATGGACGACACTCGCGCTTTACCGCGCGCTGGGTGATCCGGGCATGGCCGCCAATGCCCTCGATCGCGTGCAAGCACTGCGGGGCGAACGGGACATCGCCGTAGAACCGGTGTTATAGCGCGCCGAATGGTCTTAGCGATCCTTGGTCTCGGAGAGCACCGCTGCTTGCGCAGTGCCTTGAGCCCCGGGGACATGTTCCCAAAACGCGAACCGCATGTTCTCGGCTTGGACCTTGGCAGCACTGCCAAGAGCGGTTACATCTGAATATGACGGTGGAAGCAGGGGTTTTCGTAGAAGGCAGCCGCGTGCTCTCGTGCCGCAGGGCACGAACGTCGTCGTCAGGTGAACCTGCGGCGGCTTCCTTCGGGAGCCGCCTCCCGACTTGATCAAGGCTGGAGAATGTCCGCTTCCGGGCCCGGAGCGGACTGCCAGTACTGACTTCGCGCAATAGGACGCGTTGGCCTTTGATGGCATGCGCCCAGGCGGTACGCCACGTAGCGGTCGTACAACGTGGTGTGCAAGTTGTGCAGCGCGAGTTCGATGCGGAACGGAGTGCGCGGATTTCGGTCGAGCAGGCGGGCGATATGAAAGCCGACCGGCTTGACGCCCTGCTTATGTACGTAAATCTCGAAATCGCGGTAGAACGGATCGGCGAACTTGGCATCGAGCCGGGCAACCGTCGCTCTGGCATCCGCGGACAGGCCCGCACGCAGGGCGGGATCGCGCTCGATCAGCAGGCGCTGGAAGTATCGCGGTGGTTTGCGCCCCGATATCGACCGGGCGAGTAACCAGATCGTCCGGTTGCGTGTGTTGTAGAACTCGAAGCCGCCATGGCTTCGTAACGCCGCGGCGGCCTCGGCGCCGACGTCGTAGACAACGAAGTTCTCGGCCTGGTTGTTGAGGTCATCCAGCGTGCTGCGGTCAAACACGTGGAAGATGAAGCCAGGCAGGCCCATGAAAGCCTGGCGACCAGCCGCCGCAGCAGCGATGGCGTGGCCGTCCCTGGTGAAGCGGCCCGCGGATGTTCCGAGCAGGATGCTGCGACTGGGGTGCAATCGGTTGAACGTGCCGATGACGATTTCGTCGGCATCGAACTCTGTGTCGAACCCCTTGCTGCCATACAGCTCCGCCTGCGTCGCGTACTGGGCGATCTGCCGCCCCAAGCCGCACTCACCGCGCACCTGACCGGTGTAGAACGCTTCGATCGCGCGCGAATTGGCGCCGCGTGGTTGATAGCCGCGCCCGAACCATGCGATTGGCTCCCAGCCATCGCGCGCCGAACTCGTCGGGCCGAAGCCGATCCACCCGATCTGCAAGGCGGAGAAGCGGAAGCCGCGGTTTTCGACCAGTCGGTCGACCGCTCGCCGCGTCGCGGCGCCCAGCTCGAATCCATACGCACACAGGGTCGCCGGATGATGGAGCAATGTTTCCGTCAGTTGCGAGCGCGCCGTGGCGTCGAGACGATGGGGAACGCGGACGACAAGGTCGCCTGCGGCCTGTGCTTCGAGCAGATCAGCGCGATCGCAGGGCGTGCCGGGCTGGATCTCGACCACCGCCTCATTGGAAGGAATGAAGCGCCAGCCCAGTTCCTGCAGGAAGCCTTGCGCGCAATCTTGGGTGTCCGGAGCCGCGACTGCGGCCGTGCTCACGACCAGCAGCATCCAGACCACCGCAGAATTGAGGCCCTGGCCAACGCGTTGCGATCGAGGCTTGTGCGACATCGCGGCAACAACAGAAGAGGCGCTCTGCAGCGTACTCTTTCTCCGGTGACGACCGGATGGCAGCTGGATTCAGGCTGCCAACGGACAGGTCCAAGATCACCACGCTTCACTATCGAGCGCATCGCGTACGGCATAACGCCGGTTCGCACATCAGTGAACCTCGCGTTTCTGCACGGCCTGCTTCGTGGCCAGGCTGAAGCGTGGTTCGGCCGGCGCGTCATCGAGCATGCGCTCGACCAGGTATGCGCCCACCGCCGGACCGTGCTTGAAGCCGTGGCCGGAGCCCCCGCCAGCGATCCAGACGTTGTCGAAGGCCGGATGGCGATCGATGACGAAATCGCCGTTCCAGGTGTTCTCGTATTGGCAGACTTCGGCCTTGAGCAGCGGTGCCGCGGCCAACGCGGGAAAGCGCCGGGCCAGGAATTCGCGTGCGTGCGCGATCCGCGCCGGGGTGGGCCGACGCTCAATGGTGTCGGGATCGAACGCTTCGCCGTGCGCATCGTGGGCAAGCTTGAAGCCACGACCATCGATATCGGGGAATCCGTAATAGTCGCGCCCGAAATCGAGCCAGATCGGCAGCGTGGGCGATGAAAAAAGTCGATCGCCCTGAGTACCGAAATAGAACACTTCCTGGCGGGTGGGAAAGATGCGCCCGCCGAGAGCGTCGGGCAGGAGGCTGCCCAGCCACGGACCGCACGCAAACACGAAGCGATCGGCGCGGATCGCTTCGCCCGCATCGGTCCTGATTTCCGCAAGCTGCGTGTCGCCCGTCGGAGCACTGACTGCAGCGATGCAAAGCTCGGCCCCGGCGCGCAGGTTGTCTTCGACGACGGCCTGCACGGCCCGACGCGCCAGCAGGCCGCCACTATCCGGCTCGAAGATGGCCCAGCCGCCGGGCGGAATCACGATCTGCGGGTAGCGCTGCGCGAGGGCGTCGTGATCGAGCACCTGGTGCCGGATGCCGTTTCGCGCCAGCACTGCAACCGACTGCGCGGCTGACGTGTCTTCAGCGGTTGCCAGCCACAGCACACCGGTTTCGCGGAACAACCCGGGGTTCTCGATCCGCGCGAAGAATTCCTTCCATATGGGCAAGGACTGCAGCGACATGCGGGTATAGATCTCGTCCGGCCCATAGGCCATGCGGATCACCCGCGTCTCTCCGCCGGAACTGGCGCGCGCGCTTGCCGGCCCATACTTGTCGACCAGCAGCACCCGCTGGCCGGCGCGCAGCAGATGCCACGCGGTCCAAGCACCGAACACGCCAGCGCCAACCACCACTGCGTCGTAGGTTCTGCTCATGGAGGGAATGCCTTCGCCCGGTGACAACGATAAGCGACGCTTGATCTTCACCTGATACGCGCGCCTGCTGACGCTCCTTTGTGTTTCAGGGCTTCCAGTCCACCGCGTGCTCGGCGAGGTAGGCGTCGACGGCGGCGCCGATGGTGGGCTGGAGCTCGCCGAAGCGGTCCAGCATCTCGAAGCGTTTCAACTTGTCCTTGACCGGATCCTTCATCTCCGCGAACCGCAGCTCGATGCCGCATGCGCGCAGGGACTGCTCCATCTCGGCCAGCATGTCCGCCGAAGTCACGTCGATGCTGGTGACCGGCTCGGCGGCGACGACGATCCGCCGCACCGGCGTCGGCGATTGCGCCGCGGCCTCGAGCACGCGCTGGTGGAACAGTTCGGCGTTGGCGAAGAACAGGGGCGCGTCCCAGCGGAACAGGACCAGGCCCGGGACCAGCCGCGCTTCGGGATAGCGCTGGATGTCGTGGTAGCCGCGGATGCCGTCGACCCGGCCCATCACCGCGTAGTGCGGGCGCCAGGCGTCCCAGAGGAATTCAATGATCGCGAGGGCGATCGCGAGGCCGATGCCGGGGATCACGCCGAAGACGGCCACGCCGACGAAGCAGGCGATCGAGAGCCAGAACTCCCATTGCTGGATGCGGAAGATGCGGCGCAGGTCGTTGAATTCGAACAGGCCGATCGCCGCGGCGATCACGACCGCGGCCAGCGCGCTGCTGGGCAGGTGCTGCAGCAGGTTCGGCGCCACGACCAGCAGCAGGGCCACGGCCATGGCACCGACCACGCCGGTGAGCTGGGTCTTCGAACCCGCCGCCTCGGCGACCGGCGTGCGCGAGGAACTGCTGCTGATCGGGAATCCCTGGAACAGCCCGGCCGCCAGGTTCGCGGCACCCAGGCCGATCATCTCCTGGTTCGGATCGACCGGTACGCCGGTCTTGGCCGCGTACGTGCGCGACAGCACGCTGGTATCGGCGAACGCCACCATGGCGACCGCGCAGCCGCCGACCACCACTTGGCTGAGGCCGGCAAGACCGATCCAGGGCAGGGCGAAAGATGGCAGGCCCTGCGGCAGCGGGCCGAGCACCTTTACTCCGGCGCTGTCGTCCAGTGCGAGCGCACCGACCACGATCGTGGCGGCCACCACCGCAATCAGCAGGCCGGGGATCCGCTTGAAGGGCTTGAGCAGCAGGATCAGCGCCAGCGTGCCGGCGCCGACCGCGAACGCCGTCCAGTTGGCCTGGCCGCCCAACAGCGCCTCTGCGATGCGCACGAGGTTGCGCAGCGGCCCGCTGCTCTCGATCGAAAAGCCGAACAGCTTCGGCAGCTGGCTGATCAGCACGGTGAACGCGATGCCGTTCATGTAGCCGTAGCGGATCGGCTTGGACAGCAGTTCGGTGATGAACCCCAGGCGCAGGACACCGATGGCGACGCACACCAGGCCCGATACCACCGCCATCATGCTCGCCACGGCGACGGCGCGTTGCGGGTCGCCGGCGGACAGGGGCAGTACCACCGCGAGTATCACCGCGGCGAGCGAGGAGTCCGGTCCCAGCACCAGGATGCGGCTCGGACCGAACAGGGCGTAGGCGAGCAGCGGGACGATGGTGGCGTAGAGGCCGTAGATCCCCGGCACGCCCGAGGCCACGGCGTAGGCGATTCCGACCGGGACCAGCATTGTGGTCAGCACCAGGCCGGCCATCAGGTCGTTGGGCAGCCACGCCGCTTCGTACTGGCGGATGATCTGCAGCCCGGGTAGCCAACGCTTCCAGCCCTTCATGCCCGCGAGCTCCAAACCATTGCCTCGTGTGATGGGCGGCGATGGCCGCGACCGGGCCTCCGCGCGATGCACAGGGCGCCGGGGCTGGACCGAATCGTCGTCACCCGGGGCCTGCAGTTCCGGGATGGTCAATAGCGCTCATCGACGTATCGGAACGGATGTTCCGGTTCGGCGTAGTCGCCGCGTTTCTGCCGCTTGGGAAACTTGATCTTCTTGCGCGAAAGTTCCTCGTAGGGGACGTGGTCGAGGATGTGCCGGATGATGTTGAGGCGTCCGCGCCGCTTGTCGTCGGTGCGCGCCACGTACCACGGTGCATGCGACGTGTCCGTGGCGGCGAACATGTCATCGCGCGCCCGCGAATAGTCGTACCAGCGGCTGTACGACTCCAGGTCCATCGGCGTCAGCTTCCAGATCTTGCGCTCGTCGTTCGCGCGTTCCTTCAGGCGCCGGATCTGTTCCTCCTCGCTGACCTCCAGCCAGTATTTCAGCAGGATGATTCCCGAGCCGACCATCGCCCGCTCCACCAGCGGCGTGGTGTCCAGGAACTTGCGGACCTTGTCCTCCGACGCGAATCCCATGACCCGCTCCACACCCGCCCGGTTGTACCAGCTGCGGTCGAAGATCACGACCTGGCCCCCGGCCGGCAGGTGCCGCATGTAGCGCTGCATGTACATCTGGGTCTTCTCGCGCTCCGTCGGGGCGGGCAGCGCCACCACCCGGAACACCCGCGGGCTCACCCGCTCCATGATCGCCTTGATCGTCCCGCCCTTGCCCGCGGTATCGCGCCCCTCGAACACGATGCAGACCTTGAGCCCCTCCGCGACCACCCACTGCTGCAGCTTGACGAGCTCGGCGTGCAGCTCTTCCAGTACCGCCTCGTAGTCCTTCCGCTTCATCGGCGCGGTTTCCGCCGCGCCGGGCGCGTCGTTCTGGTCGCCACGTTTCATACTGCCTGCTCCGCTCGTGCGTTGTGGTCGCTTGTAGGGGGCCGCAGTGGGCCGTTCGCCATCCCGATGTCGACGATGAGCGGCGGGCGGGCGCGGACGTCGCTGCCGCCGCGCTCCCGATTCGTCCGCTCCGCTGGCACGCCATCGTGCGTCATGCCCCTTTCTCGTTCTCGGTGGCCTTGCGGATGATGTCGTCGTAGAGCTGGACGATCTGCGAGCCCAATACCTGGAACTCCGGATTCCGCGCCACGTACTTCAGCCCGTGGTGGGCGTCCTCGAGCGCATTCTTCAGGAATGCGATGTCGGCGTCGGTCAGACGCTCGCCGCCGTCGATCCGTTTCTTGAGCGCCATGGCCCGCGGCAGGCGGAAATTCACCAGCCGGTCCAGTAGCGCCTGAATGGTGCCCGCGTCGTCGGTCTGGTTGGACATGCTGGTTCTCTGCAGGCGAGCGAAGCGATTGTGGGCCACGTCGCGTCGCGTCGGCGTCACGACGGTTCCACGCTCGATGCAGGTCGTGCGCTGTGGAGCGTGGTCCACCGTTGATCAAACACCGCCCCGCGCTGCCGCGATATTGGCCCTTGGGCTTACGGCGAAAAGTGGGCCGTCGACGAAGGACTCGGTTCAACCGGCCAATGACAGGTGACCCTCAAAACGGGTGCGTTACCAGGCCAACGGGGCCTCATCCTCGAAGAAGCGGCCATTCGGACCGCCGTCGGGTAGCATCGCGAGCCGCACCGGCTCGCGTGACGCTTCTGTTGCTGAAACATTGCCCGGCAATCCGTGCAGGTCTGTGGCCGCGAAGCCAGGGTTGACTGAATTGACCAGGATCGCTGTGTCCCGCAGTTCGTTGGCCAGCTGGATCGTCAGCATGTTCAAGGCCGCCTTCGAGCTCGCATAGCCCAGTCGCTGAAATTGCGCAGATACGGAATAGCGGTCGGCGTTGAGTGCGAGCGATCCAAGATCGCTGGACACATTGACGATGCGACCCGCGGGAGAGCGGCGCAGTAGAGGCAGCATGGCGCGAGTGACTTCCACTGCGCCGAAGAAATTGGTGTCCATGATGCGGCGAATCGCCGCCATGTCCGCTTGGGTCGGACTGCCGTCGCCGAGAGCGGCGATCGCTGCGTTGTTGATCAAGGCATCGAGCTTGCCGAACGTGGCCTCGATTCGCTTCGCAGCGTCCTGGATGGAGCTTGAGCGGGTCAGGTCGAGTTGGATGGGGTTTGCATCCAACCCGTCACCGCGCAGCTTCGCCGCCGCGGCAATGCCGGAGTCCATGTCACGGGCGCCGAGCAAGACAACGAAGCCGGCGTGACCAAGTCCACGTGCGATCTCATAGCCGATACCGCGGGTGGCGCCTGAGATCAAAGCGACGCGGGGAGGGGAGGAGCTCATTTGCAAGTAATCCGGCGATGGTCAGGTGCGCGCCAATCACCGAAGGGCCGGCGATTGTCCGCGGAGAGTTTCTGCTGCGCATCCCGGACTGGCTATGCCAGTTGCCCCACGTTTTCTGCCATTGCCAACATGCCATTCAACGACGAATCAAGCGGCCACCGCCGAACGAGCTCCGGTACTGTCCAGGAGTCAGCCCGACGTCTTCGACGAACGCTCGTCGCATCGCCTCGTCATTGCCAAATCCGCATCGGCTGGCTATGTCGTCCAGCCCGCGCTGGGTTTGCTCCAGCAAGGTTCGCGCCGCCTCGATGCGCATCCTGCGGACAAAGCTGGCGGGCGTCGTGCCGATCTCTGCGTGGAAGACACGGGCAAAGTTGCGCGGGCTCATTGCGACCTGTTCAGCCAAGGTCTCCACGTTCAAGGGCTTGTCGAGGTTCTCCGATATCCACGCCGCTAGGTCGGTGAATGGCGTTCGGGTAGTGGCCTGCTGGGCGGAGAGCGGCCGGCTGAGCTGGTTCTGACTCCCGGCGCGCTTGAGGAAGACGACGAGCATCCGCGCGATGTCGAGTGCGGCTTTTGCGCCGATGTCGTCTTCAACCAGGGACAACGCCAGGTCGATGCTGGCGGTGGCGCCAGCTGAGCTGTAGATCGGGCCATCCTTCAACCAGATGGGGTCCGGATCCACTTGGATCGATGGGTAGTTTGCTTCCAGTTCCTTGGCGTATGCCCAGTGCGTAGCGACGCGACGTCCATCCAGGACACCGGCTGATGCCAGTACGAACGCACCCGTGCAGATCGAGCAGATCCGTCGAGCATCCTTGCTGATGGTCTTCAGCCAAGCGCACAGCTGCGTGTCTTGGCTGATGTCGGCCGGGGCGGCACCGCTGATGACAAACAGGGTGTCGATGGGGCCGCTGATCTGGCTGTAGTGGACGCCGACTGTGAGCGTCAGGCCGCGCATGCCGGTTACGGTCCGGCCTTCACCGGCACCGGCCACGATGACTTCGTAGGTTTGTCCGCCGTCTTGCGCCTCAGCCGTGGTCTTGGCCGCCGGATGGGCGAACACATCAAGGGGGCCGACCAGGTCCAGCTCGAAGATCGGAGGCACGCACAGGAAGACCACCCGACGGTAGTTGGGGATTCCCCGGTCTGACGGCGGCTGAGGGCTCAAGGGGGCGCCTCGCGGATCCTGCTGACAGGATAAGCCATTGCGATAGCGCGTCCCCCTATGGTGGAGGTCCAATCAGTCGCGGAACATGAGTGGCGTAGACATGGAGGAGGGCGGCCGCCCTCCTAGGGACATCATCGCGTCGAAGGCAATCAGACCGAGACCACAATGGGGTGAAGCAAGTCGTCGATGCCGATGCGCTTGGCGAAGTCGATGCGCACGCGCTCCGCCACTTCAATCACTTCGGCCGCGCCGTCGTTCACGTAGTCGATGACCGCTCGCGCGGGGCGTTGGCCTCGCGGCAGGTTGACGATGCGCACCACTTCGTCGGCGACACCCTGCGGGTCGGCGTGGTCCGGCGTGAGTGCCGTCAGGCGCTCACCGACCTTGTCCATTACGCCATCGTAGCGATGGTAGGCATCCACAGTGGCCTGATCGGCGGGCTTGCCAGCCGTCGGGAAGTGGTCGGTGCCGCGAGTGAATGCACCGGGCACCACGATCGAGGTTTCGATGCCGAAGCGGGTCAGTTCGTAGGACATGGTCACGGCCACCGAATCCATCGCGGCCTTGGCCGAGCCGTAGGGGCCCATGAACGGCGGAAACCCGCCCTTGGTCGTGGTGCTGCTGATCCACAGCAACAGGCCGGACTCCTGGGCGCGCATCTGCGGCAGGGCGGCACGGTTAACGCGCAATGCACCGAACAGGTTGGTGTCGTAGACCTTGATGAACTCTTCCGGGGTGAAGGCCTCGGTTGGCCCGATGACCAGGTGGCCGGCGTTGTGCATCACGACATCAAGGCGTCCTTGTTCGCGAACGATGGCCGCTACAGCTGCATTGGCCGAGTCCTGCGACAGCACGTCAAGCTCGAGGGGATAGAGCTCGGCTTTGTTCTGGGATGCCCATTGGCGGATTTCATCGGCGCGCGGCTTGTTGCGTCCTTCGACGTCGCGCATGGTGGCGTAGACGATATGGCCGGCCTGGGCGAGCGACTGGGCGGATAGCTTGCCGATACCGCTGCCAGCGCCGGTGACGAGAACGACGGATTTCATGGCATTTCTCCTGGAGGAAGGGGGCTTAAGGGAACGGGAGTGGCGATCAGTGGACGCGGCGCTGCAGCTCGTGCGCCAGCCAGGCCGCAAAGGATCCCAGTGCGGCGGCGCCGGCCAACGTGGCGAACAGCGCGAGCGAAGGCGGCTGATGGATCGCGAAGTAAGCGATCAGGCCGAGGAAGTAGCACAGCAGGTTGTTGATGCGTGGTGCACCGCGCAGCGACACCACGAGACTGGCCACGATCAGAACCACCAGTGGCATGGCGGCGGCGCCGACCATCGGCGAGAGTGCGCCGATGGCCACGGCGGCGCCCTTGCCGATGACAACGCCCAGCATCACGCAGATGAGATTGAACACACCGTCCCGTGCGTTGACACCGCGCGTGTAGTACGCCACCCAGCCGACGAACATGGCCCAGACCGGCACGCCGAGAGCAAGGCTGGCTGCGGCCGCCGCTGCGGCGACGATTGCGGCGGCGGCCGTGAACGTCGCGTAGGAAAGGCTGAAGAAGCCGCGCGGAGAGGTGCGGACAGGTAAATTGCTCATGACATGCTCCTGGGGAAGGGGTGATCAGCCCACGCCGCCATTGGCGCGAAGAATCTGTCCGTTGACCCAGCCCGCGTCTGGACCGGCGAGGAAGGCCACAACGTTGGCGATGTCCGACGGCTGCCCCAGTCGCTCGAGCGGCGGCATCTTCGCGAAAGTGGCGATCTGCTCCTCGGTCTTGCCATTGAGGAACAGGTCCGTCGCGATCGGGCCGGGTGCCACCGCATTGACGGTAATGTTGCGGCCGCGCAGCTCCTTGGCGAACACGTGGGTGAAGGCTTCAACTGCCGCCTTGGTGCCGTTGTAGACCGCGTAACCCGGCAGGTTCAGCGCCAGCGTCGTGCTTGAGAAGTTGATGATGCGGCCACCGTTGTTGAGGCGTTTGCCTGCTTCACGCAGTGCGTTGAAGGTGCCGCGCGTGTTGACGGCAAAATGCTGGTCGAACATCTCGTCGCTGCTATCCACCAATGGAACCGTTTTGAGGATGCCGGCGTTGTTGACCAGAACGTCGACCTTGCCAAGCTGGGATTCGGCCGCATCGAACAGGCCGCGCACGTCGGTCGGATCGGCGACGTTGCCCTTGACCGCAATGGCGGTACCACCAGCTGCACTGATCTTGTTGACCACGACTTCCGCCTCGGCGGCATTGCTGGCGTAGTTGATGACGACAGCGAAACCGTCCTGGGACAGACGCTGGGCGATCTCTGCGCCGATGCCGCGGGATGCACCGGTAATCAGGGCTACTTTCTGGGACATGACAGGACTCCATTGAGGGGGAATAACTCGGTGAGGGGCTTGTCAACCGGTGTTCTTGCTGACGAACTCAGTCTCCGCCAGGCCACCAATCCTGGAAATGACAAGCCACCCTCGATTTCTGCCAACTGCCAATGAGCCCCTCTCGGCCCGCCTTGTCCTTGTCGTCACGTGGTCTAAGCGAAGCAATGCGCGTTGCGTAGACACGCCGCTTTCAGAAATTCATGCTGCAACCAACTGGCTTGAAAGGAAGAAAATGCACACCGTGAAAGTCATCGCCGCCGGCCTCGTGCTCCTGGGCATCTTCTGGGGGCTCGGTCGTTGGCTGTCGTTGAGTGCTGGAACATGGGCAGCGCAGTTCCTGCTGGTCTGGCTTGCCTGTGCGGGGTTCAACATGTGGATGGGTGTCAGCCGAGCCGGGTACTCCGTGTCCGAGGAGCTGCCTTATTTTGCGGTTGTCTTTCTGGTGCCGTCTGTCCCCGCGTTGCTGATCTGGCGGAAAACGCGCTAATTAACGAGCGTTGCAATGGATGGGATGCTGCGGTGATCAAGCCGTTGTTGCGCGCGCAGGCCGAAGCGGTGCATCGGCAGTCTCGCAGTCGCGCGCCTTGCCTTGAACGCGCAGACCATCCGCTGCTGCGCCCAGGTGTGTGGTGCGACCCGGTTTGAGCGTGGCGCAAACGCCGCCCTGATCTCGGGTGCGAAACAGGAGCAGAGTCGACTTATTCGAGTAGCGGAGACGGAGGGAATTCGCGTCAAGCCTCGATCGTCCGCGGCGTGTCCGCTTTGGCCGCGGGCATCGGTTGACCCGCGCCCGTGGGCTGTTGCCAATTTGGCAACAGCGAAGTGGGATCGAAGTCGTCCGACGGCTCCGGCACCACCACGCCGGCGCCGGCGAGCTTGCGCAGAAGGCTGCGGTCGGCCATTGCGACGAAGGTCTCGTTGCAGCCACCGATGTGCTGGCTGCCGACGAAGACCTGCGGAATCGTCGCCTTCCCGAGGTGTCGCGCGAGCGCGCGGCGCAGGCGCCCACCACGATCGCCGGCCTGCATGTCGGGCGCGTCCAGGATTACTGCCTGGTAGGGAACACCGAGATGCGCGAACAGCCGGCGTACCGCCCGGGCGTATTCGCACCAGGCGAAACCAAACAGCAGCACCGGTTGCTCCCGATCCGTGAGCAGGGCGCCGAGCTCCGCGTCCGCAGCCGCATCGCCGGGTTGCAGTTGCACGCCGGTTGCCGGCGATGGGTCAATCGCTGGTGCCGCGCCGAAATGCGCTAACGGGGTGGCATGGGACAGCGCCAGCTCCGCGTCGTTCATGGTGTCGTCTATCTCCTCGAACAATGCCGTGCTCAGGTAGCGATCCGCCGCGTCGGGCAGCATCACCAGCACGCGGCTACCCGGTGCGAGCGTGGCGCAGACGTGCAGCGCACCGGCCACGGCCGCACCGCCGGAAATGCCCGACAGGATCCCTTCTTCGCGAGCCAGTGCGCGGGTGACGCGGATGGCTTCGTCGCCATCGACCGCCTGCACGTGGTCGATCACGCCGGCCGCGACCGCCGCCGCGGTGAGCCCGGGTATGAAATCCGGCGTCCAGCCCTGCATCAGGTGCGGGCGGAACGCCGGATGGCTGGAACCGTCCTGCGGCTGCGCGCGACCACTGGCCAGCACCGGCGCATTGTCCGGCTCGCACACGACGATGCGGGTGTGGGGGCTTTCCTTCCGCAGCACCGCGCCGACGCCGCGCAACGTGCCGCCGGTACCTGCGCCGGTGACGAAGCAATCCAGCGGCCCGTCGGCGAAGCTGGCGAGGATCTCGCGCGCGGTACCCAGTTCGTGGGCGCGCGCGTTCGCGGGATTGTCGAACTGTTCGACCAGGAAGCCATCCAGGTGCGCGGCCAATTCCCGCGCCTTGGCCAGCATGCCCGAACCCTTCAGCGCGGCCGGCGTGAGCACTACGCGTGCACCGAGCAGGCGCATCAGGCGTCGCCGCTCGATGCTGAAGTTTTCCGCCATGACCACGACCAGCGGATAGCCCTTGGCGGCACAGACCATCGCCAATGCGATACCGGTATTGCCGCTGGTGGCCTCGACCACGGTCTGGCCGGGGCGCAGGACGCCGCGTTGTTCGGCATCCTCGATCGCGGCCACGGCCATGCGGTCCTTGACCGAGCCACCCGGGTTGCGCGACTCGAGTTTGACGTACAGCTCGGTGCCGGGCGGCGCCAGCCGCTGCAATCGAACGATGGGTGTGTTGCCGATGGTGTCGAGGATGGAGGTGTGCATGACGGAACTCCGGTGCATGGCTCGGGGCAGCGACGCCCGCCGCTGCGAAGGCGCGCGGTAGGTACTACGCCATCAGCGGGGCGAGCGCGGTGCCGATGCGCTGCATCTGCGCCGGGGTAACCAGGTCGCCCAATATTTTCTGGAAGCGTGGTTCCTGCACGCCGGACACGATGTACTGCCAGCGATAGGCGGCCAGCGTCTCGGCCGCGAGCAGATCGCGCTCCGCAAGCAGATCGTGCTCGGCGACCGTCCTGGAGCGCGGGACGATCAGGGAAAAGTAGTCGGCGTCGGCGCGCGCCTGTGCCTGCAGGATGCCGTCGACGGCGCCGACCAGGGCAATCAGGTCGTCCACCGCCGCGTCGCGTTCGGCCGGCGAGAGTTGTGCATCGATACGGCGCCATTCCAACTCGTCGAGGATGGCGTGCTGCGATTCCTCGCGCCAATGAAACAGGAACACGTCCTTGTACAGCGCCGACAGTGATGCGTCCGGCTCGATGCTCTGGCGGTAGTGCGCCTGGGTGAACAGCTCGATGTGGCAGGTCAGGCCCAGCACCGCCCACGTGCTCTTGCCCAGCACGACCTGGGCAACGGCATTCGGATCGGCCGCGCTCCTGTAGCCGGCGGGCATGGCCGCGGCGATCATCGTTTCGATCCGGCGGAACAGCTCCTGGTGCTTGAGCTCCTCGTCGCTGAAACGAATCAGCGCTTCCAGCGCGACCTGGTCGCCCAGCCAGTGGTCCTGGCTCAACTCCAGCACCTTGGCATTGATGAAGCGCTCCACCAGGCCAAAGATATTGGCGTAGCTGCGGCCCTGGATCTGGCTCATCAAGCGACGCTCATCGCTGTTCTCCAGGATCGAGCGGTCGAGCAGGCTCAACCCGTCGGGCAGGAACTTGTTGTCGAAATCGAATTGGCGGTCGCGGATGACGTCGCGATCGATCTCCCAGCGGACTCGCTTGGATACTTCGATGCACTTGGCGTAGCGACTGTGGTCGGCGGTGTAGTCAGGGAAATCAATGGAAACGGCGTTCACGTTGTCATTCCTGTGCGGGGGCGGGGAGGGTGGCCATTGTTCGATGGCCCCTGCGACCTGCGCTCCACCCGTCGTCCTCCGCGCTTGCCTGAAAATCCGGCATTGATTCGCACACGCCGACGTGGCGCATCGGCGGAACCCCCTCATTGCAGATTGGCGGCGCCGCGGTCATGCGCGCGCCGATTCAGGACGTGTCGAACAGGACGTTCCGATTCAGGACGTGCCGATTCGGATCAGGGCGCGGCCAACTGCCCTTGCCTGCGCCGCCACGCTGCGGGTGGCATGCCGACCAGGCGCTTGAAGGCGCGGCCGAAGGCAGCCTCGGATTCGTAGCCGGTCTTGAGGGCGATCGACAGCACGCTTGACTGGCTGTCGAGCAGCATTCGCGATGCCAGCTGCATTCGCCAATGCGTCAGGTATTGCATCGGCGGTTGGGCGATGAGTTCGACAAAGCGCTCGTGCAGGGCCGAACGCGAAAGGCCCACCTGGTTGCTGAGCTCATCGATGCTCCACGCGGCGGCGGGGCTCTCGTGCATCAGCGCGAGGGCGCGGCCGACGAAGCGGTCGCGCAATCCCGCCAGCCAGCCGGTGGACTGCTCGGGCATGCTGTCGATGTGGCGGCTCACGGCGTCGACGAACATCATTTCGCTCATGCGCTCGAGCAGCACCTCACTGCCTGGGCGTTGGCTGCCGGAGACAGTTGCCGCCAGTTGCGCGAATTGCGCGCCCCAGGCGCTGCCCGCGGCGGCCGGCAGGTGCAGCAGGCGTGGCAAAGTCGCGAGCAGGGGATTGAAAGGGCGTTTGTCGCAGCCAATGAAGCCGCAGACCAGGGACGTGTCGGTCTCATGGTCGGCGCCCGGCGCCGGCCTGCATGCCTCGCGATCCGGTCGTGCTGCCACGCCATCCTGGGCGAGCCGGAATGGCCGCTTGTGCAGTTTCATCTCCTCGTACCAGTCCACGTTCGGCTCCGGTCGCATTCCCGGCGCACTCGACACCACGTGTGGGTCGCCCTGCGGCAGGATGACGATGTCGCCACGCCGCAGTCGCAACGGCTGTTCTCCCTGCAGGGCGACCCAGCATTCACCCGCAGTGACCACGTGGTACGGGATCACCTGGTCGACGTCGGACATCACCGCGCCGGCGATGTCACCGGAAGCCGGTGCCTCGGCCAGCCATTTTCCCGCGCAGGAAAGATCGTAGAAGAGCGCGCTGCGCAGTCGCACCGTGCGCAGTACATCGGAGAGGGTGTCGTGGCTCATGGGGCTGCCTGCCTGCATCGATCACGCATCCGATTCTGGCAGACGCGCGATCAACCGGCGCATGCCCGGGCAATTGCCGGATGCCGGGACGAATCGCGGGGAGTTTCGATCAAGCGCCAGGGCGGTGGCGCTGCAGACAATGATCGCGCCCCTCACTCCGGAGAACTTCCATGTCATTGGCACGAGACCTTCCCAAACGCGTCGCCGTGGCCATGCCCGATCTCGGCGCCATCAAGACCACGCAGCAGACGACTTGGGCGAGCGGGGACTTTGCGGTGATCGGCACGACCCTGCAGATCGTCGGTGAAACCCTGGCTGAGGCCGTCGATCCGCGCCGGCGAACGCGTGCTCGATGTCGCCGCCGGCAACGGCAACGCCACCCTCGCAGCGGCACGCCGGTTTGCCCATGTCACATCCACCGACTACGTGCCGTCGCTGCTGAAAAAAGGCTCAGCGCGCGCCGGCGCCGAGGGACTCCGGGTCGACTTCGAAGTGGCCGACGCCGAAGCATTGCCCTACCGCGACGCCAGCTTCGATGTGGCTCTTTCCACGTTCGGCGCGATGTTCACCCCCGACCACCGTCGCCCCGCTGACGAAATGCTGCGGGTCGTGCGCCACGGCGGCCGGATCGGCCTGGCCAACTGGACACCGGAAGGCTTCGTCGGCCAGCTCTTCAGGTCATCGGCCGGCAACTGCCGCCGCCGGCTGGCCTGGAATCACCCGCGCTGTGGGGCACGGAGCCTCACATCGTGCGCCTGTTCGGCCGCAACGCCGCCGACATCCGCTGCGAGCGGAAGCTGTTCAATTTCCGCTACGAGTCGGCCGCGCACTGGTTGCAGATCTTCCGTGAGTTCTATGGCCCGACGCACAAGGCGTTCGCCGCACTCGACGCGGCCGGGCAACGCACACTCGCGGAGGCCATCACCGACTTGCTCGAGCAACGCAATGTCGGCGGTCGCCGCTCGCTGGTGGTGCCGGCGGAGTACCTGGAAGTCGTCATCGTCAAACAGTAATGAGGGACGTGCGGGAAGTAATTTCATGCCGGCACGCACCCCGCCTGGATTTCAGGCGACGCAACTGCAACAAGGAGACGTGCCATGTCATTTCCACTCTGGATGCTGCTGGGGTTCGCCATCTGGACCATGGCCGTGTTGATTTGCACTATCGGCGTCTATCGCTTGAGCCGGGTCTTCACCGGACGGGCTGGCATGGGCTCTTTCCCCGCGGATGCGCCCGAGGGTGCTGCGTGGTACCTGCGGGCGATGCGCGCCCATGCGAACTGCGTCGAGAACTTGCCGATATTCGCCGTCGTCGTGTTCGCCCTCCATGCGAGTGGCATCTCAACCCACGCCACCGACGCCATGGCGGGCATGGTGCTCGCGGCACGAATCGTCCAATCCGTCGTGCATGTTTCCACCGTCCAGACGGACCGGATTGTTTCCATACGATTCACCTTCTTCTTTGCGCAGCTGGTCTGCTTCCTTGGCATCGCGGCCGTCGTCATCGCGCATGCCCTGTGACCGGGCCAAGGCACTTTCCATGAGCCATACGCACCCCGGGCGTTCTGATGCGATGCCATCCGACCCCGGGGTGCGGTCTTCGGCCTGATGCTGGCTACGAAGTGGAATATATTCCACCAAGTGGTTGACAATGGCCCGGACCGGCGTATATTCAACCGCATGGTTGATAAATCCCCCATCCCCCTCGACGACGTCTTCCACGCCCTCGCGGACCCGACCCGGCGCGCGATGCTGCGCGACCTCGCCAGGCAGCCGCGCACCGTCGGCGAACTCGCCGCACCCTTCGACATCTCGCTGGCGGGCGCCTCCAAGCACATCCAGGTGCTCGAACGTGCCGGACTGATCCAGCGCGAAGTGCAGGGCCGCGTGCACACCTGCCGGCTCGACGCGCGTCCGCTTCATGCGGGCGCGGAATGGATCCGCCACTACGAGCGCTTCTGGAACCAGAAACTCGACGCCCTCGAAGCCCTGCTCCGGGCCGATGTCGCTGCCAAGCCCGCTGCCAAACCCGCGGCAAAGCCCGCCCGCAAGTCCCGCCCCCCACGGAGGAAATCATGAACACCGCAGTCGCAGAAACCGATTACGCCGTCCTCATCGCATCCGATACCGTGCGCATCGAACGCCTGCTGCCAGGCCCGATCGAACGCGTCTGGGCCCACCTCACCGACAGCGACCTGCGCCGCAAGTGGCTGGCGTCGGGCGACATGCAGCCGCAGGCGGGCACGTCCTTCGAACTCGTGTGGCACAACGACGAGCTCACCGATCCGCCGGGTGCGCGCCCGTCGGGCTTCGAATCCGAGCATCGGATGCAGAGCCGGATCACCGAGTTCGACCCGCCCCGCAAGCTCGCCTTCACCTGGAATGGCAGTTCGGGCGGCGATGTCTCCATCGAACTCGAACCGAAAGGCGACGCGGTGCTGCTCACCCTGATCCATCGCCAGTTGCGCAACCGCGACGGCATGTTGATGGTCGGTGCCGGCTGGCACATGCACCTCGATATCCTCGTCGCGCGCCTCACGGGTGGGAAACCAGCACCGTTCTGGGACGGCTGGAGCCGGCTGCGGACGGAATACGGTCGCCGCATTCCCGCCTGA
Source organism: Agrilutibacter niabensis (assembly GCA_031457065.1). Taxonomy (GTDB): domain Bacteria; phylum Pseudomonadota; class Gammaproteobacteria; order Xanthomonadales; family Xanthomonadaceae; genus Agrilutibacter; species Agrilutibacter niabensis_A. The sequence continues at coordinate 205,522 of JAVDVW010000002.1, read as the reverse complement.
CGCTTTTCCCGCGCGACCAGAAAGGAGCCAGGTTCACGCCTGGCTCCTTTTTGTTGTCCGTACATGTCGGGCTACGATGCGAAATGTCGGCAAGCGCTCGTTCCATCGCAGCGCCGCCCTTTGAATTTTTTGGAAGCGCCGTGACGGCGCGGGACGACAGATGCAGGCAATCGATCCAATCCGGCAACGCGCGCAGTTGTGGCTGCCGGCGTTCCTCGCCATCGGCATGTCGGCCTTCGTCGCCGCGGTGGTGACGGCAATCAATACCGGGGTCGATGGCGGCTTTCCCGTGCGCTGGCTGCTCGCATGGAGCGTCGCGTGCCCGGCCGCCATCGTGGCGGCCTACCTGTTCCGGCCACTGGCATGGCGCGCTGCGTGCCTGGTTTCGCGCCTGTCCCTGTGAAGTGACCGGGCTTTCGACGCAGGCGGCGATCGGTCGCCGACTCCGCGCACCCGACCCTGTGGCGATACTGTGCGCGTGCCGCCTCGAAAGGCCCGCTGGTTGATGGCGAGCGTTCCCGTCCCTGCTGAAACACGCTATCTGCTGCTTGCGCGCGGCATGCGCGCGTTCGTGGACGGCTATGTCGCCGTGCTGCTTCCGGTCTACCTGTTGGCCTTGGGCCTGGGCACCTGGGAAGTGGGGTTGTTGAGCACCGCGACGCTGCTGGGTTCGTCGCTGATGACGGTGGCGGTGGGCGTGTGGGGTCATCGCTTCCATCATCGCCACCTGTTGCGCGCGGCGAGCGTGCTGATGGTGCTCACGGGACTGGGCTTCGCCGCGTTGTCCGATCTGTGGCCCTTGCTGGTGGTCGCGTTCGTCGGAACCCTGAACCCCAGTTCGGGCGACGTCAGCGTGTTCCTGCCGCTGGAACACGCGCGCCTGGCGCATTCCGGCGACGGGCACGCGCGTACGTCGGTCTTCGCGCGCTACAGCCTGGTAGGCGCGTTGTGCGCGGCGATCGGTTCTCTCGCCGCCGCGGTCCCGGATCAATTGGCGAAGCTGGGCGTCGGCACGCTTCCGGCGCTGCGCGGCATGTTCGTCGTCTATGCACTCGCGGGCCTGGCGATCTGGTCGCTGTACCGGCGATTGCCGCGTCCGGACGAGCCGTTGCCCGTTCCGCCCGCGCCCCTGGGTGCGTCCCGTGGTGTCGTCGCCCGGCTGGCGGCATTGTTCTCGGTCGATGCCTTCGCCGGCGGGCTGATGGTGCAGTCGCTGCTGGCGCTGTGGTTGTTCAAGCGTTTCGACATGTCGCTTGCCGCGGCCGGCGCCTTCTTCTTCTGGACCGGGTTGTTGTCCGCGGCCTCGCAACTGGCTGCGCCGTGGGTGGCGCGCCGCATCGGCCTGCTCAACACCATGGTGTTCACGCACATACCGTCCAGCGTGGCTCTCATCGCTGCCGCTTTCGCTCCGCGCGTGGAAGTCGCATTGGGTCTGCTGCTGGTACGCGCGGCGCTGTCGCAGATGGACGTGCCGACACGCTCCGCGTTCGTCATGTCGGTGGTGACACCATCGGAGCGGGTGGCCGCGGCGAGCTACACCGCCGTGCCACGCAGCCTCGCCGCGTCGCTGAGCCCGTCACTCGGTGGCGCGCTGCTCGCCGCCGGTTGGATGGCGGCGCCGCTGGTGCTCTGCGGCGCGCTCAAGATCGGCTACGACCTGGTCCTGCTTGCGGCGTTCCGGGGCGTCGAGAGGGGAAGCAGGCAATCACTGTAGGCCGTGGCAGCAAGCGACGGCGCAGGAAAAAGAAAAGGCCGGCGCGAAGCCGGCCTCTCGCCTTCATGGCCGCAGCGTCATTCCTGCGGCTTCACGCCCAGGTATGCGCCGGCCATGTGCTCGGTCATCCAGGGGTCGTCATTCTCGATGGCGAGTGCCTGGTCGAACAGTCGTTCGGCGGTGGCGCGGTCGCCCTGCAGCAGGTAGTGCGCACCGACTTCAGCGAAACCCTTGCCATCCTTGGGGTTGGCGGCAAGGAAGCTGTCGAACATCGGTTTCGCCTTGGCCCATTCCCCGGCCTCGGCGTACACGCGCGCGATGCGGTATTCGTCGCTGCCCTCATGCTTGCCGGCGAGGACCTCATCGAAGATGGCCTGGCCCTCGGGCTTGAAGCCGCCGAGGTAATACACGCGGCCTGCGCCGATGCGCTCCCAACTGCCCTTCTTGCCCGCCTGCTCCAGTGCCAGCACGAGCAGCGCCTTCGCGGCGTCCTGCGGCGCCTTGTCGTGGTAGGTCGCGGGCGTGGGCCGCTGCTTCTGCGCGCCGTAACCCACGCCGATACCGGCAACGAACAGGATCGCGGCGGCGGCCGCGGCAATGCGTTTCGTCATGACAATCTCCCGTTGTGAGGTCTGGTCCAATCCCGGCGGCCAGGGCCGCGACGGGGAGTCTAGCCCGCAGCTGCGTTCGGCCATCGCCACCGCTATTGCGCCGAAGCAATGCTCGCGCGCAGCGCTGGCCGGGAAAATGCGACCAAGGGCCTATGCGAGTTCGGCGGCAGGTATTTGCGCCCTCGGTCTTTGCCAAGAAGCAGGACACGCAGGGCCCCGCGCACGCGCAGTGCAATGACCCAGAGCATCGGCGTGCCACGCGAGCTCACCACGAGTTCGTTCGTGCGGTCCGACCTGCCTGGGCCGTGTTTGTGGCATAAAGCGCGCAGGGCACATCAGGGCGACATGCTGCATGACGTCTGCAATCCCTCCGGCTGACGTGCAGGTGCCAATTCGCGCCGCCGTGGCGGCGGCGCTGGCCGTCGCCGCCGCGCAGGTCCTGCAGCTCGAATATCCGCTCTACGCGCTGGTCAGTGCGGTCATCGTCACCGACCTGTCGCCTTCGGAAACGCGCAAGCTGGGGTTGTGGCGGGTGGCCGGCACCGTGTTGGGCGCCGCGATCGGGGCCACGTTGAGTACGTTCTTCCCGCACGGTCCCGTGGCGATCGGGATCGGGGTGCTGGCCGCCATGTTCCTGTGCCACGTGTTGCGCCTGCGCGGTGCGGCCAAGGTCAGCGGATATGTCTGCGGCATCGTCCTGCTCGAGTACCACATGCAGCCTTGGGTCTACGCGGTCCATCGCCTGGTGGAGACGCTACTGGGCATCGCCGTGGCCGTGCTGGTGAGCCTGGTCCCGCTGCTGCTGTCCGCCGGCAAGAACAAGTAACCGGGTCAGCCTGATTGCAGGCGCCCGGATGGCGCCGAGCGAGGTGCTGCGGCCATCGGCGCGGAAGCAGGATTTGCCACGACGTGCTGTGTTTGCAGGCACCTGCAGCGAAGCTGCCTGTCGTGGATCAGCGCCCGGATACTGCGATGGCCCCGGCGCTCATCGCCGGCAACAGGTGGCGCTCGGCCCACGCCATCGCCTCCCGGATCTGCGGCTCGAAGGTTTCCGCCAGCCGCGACGCTTCGCTCCGGCGCGTCGCCACATCGAAATGGTGTTCGGTTTCCTTGGAATGACGCGAGGCGTTGATCGCCACGCTGTCGCGCAACGCCGCTTCGGGAATGCCCAGGTCGAGCCAGCGTGCGCATCCCAGCGTCGAAGTGGTGATGTCGTCCTGCAGGTCGGCCCAGTCGATGATGCGCAACCGCTCGGGCCCCATCGCTTCCAGCAGTTCGCTTACCAGTTCGCGTTGCGCGGCCCACTGCAGGGCGACGACGGCGAGCGTGGAGGGCGGTTCGAAGGCGGCGGGGCCCAGCTTCTTCAACAGGCGAGTGGCGCCCATGGCGCGTTCCACCAGTTGCGGAACCTTGCCCAGCGTCGCGGGCGGCTTCTTCACGTTGGAGATGAGGAAGTCCTCCAGCGCCGACGTCAGCACGATGCCGCGGCTACGGTCGTCGCCTGCCATGACCGCACGGGCGATGTTTAATGCCGCGTGCGTGGGTTTGATGAGCACGCGTCCTTCCGCGTGCCAGGGCCGCGACAGCAGCGGCAGCAGGACGCGCAACGGTTCGTCGATCCGGCTGCCTGCATGGGCGGCGTCGCTGAGGCGCCGGAGTACCAGTGGCTCCTTCAGCGCCACGGCATGCGGCGCGACGTGGAGCATGCGCGCCAGCAGCGTCGAGCCGCAGAACGAGGTATGCCACAGCCAAGCGGCCGGTCGGGTCGCAGGCGGCAGGGCCACTGCCTCGTAGGAACACACGTGGCCTGCGCGCCAGTCGACGTCCAGGCGGGTGTCCAGGAAGGGCGCACGCTCGAGGCGCTGCGGGTCGAGGTGCAGGAACTGGATCCGCCGCGCCGCGACGTCGACATCGGCCGGGAACCACTCCGGCGAACGGCACAGCTCGTCCGTGGATATTGTCGGGTGGTTGTCGAGAGAGGTCATGACGGATTGCGGATCGAGCGCCCGGTAGGGGTGGCGGGGGAAGGTCTTTCGCGCCGGCATTCGCGTTGAACAGCGTCATCGGCGCGACATTGTGCGGCATGCACATGCAGGACGCGACGTTGTCGTCCCGCCCGGAGCAGTCCCCCGGAAACGGCAGAGCGCGGCGATGACGGCAGCGCCCCTGAGGCGGCCGCGATAGCCGTGCCGGGCAGGCGAAGCGCCGCCGTTTCATGACACATTAGGCTCAGGTCACCAACGCGGAGGTGGCCGCGGAGAGGGTATGGGCAAGAGCAGGCTCGAGGCGTTCAGCGACGGCGTCATTGCCATCATCATCACCATCATGGTGCTGGACCTGAAGGTGCCGCATGACGACTCGCTGGAAGCATTGCGGCCGCTGCTGCCGGTGTTCCTGAGCTACGTGCTGAGCTTCGTGTACGTCGGCATCTACTGGAACAACCACCACCACATGCTGCATGCATCGATGAAGGTGTCCGGGGCCGTGCTATGGGCCAATCTGCATCTGCTGTTCTGGCTGTCGCTGTTTCCCTTCGCCACCGGCTGGATGGGCGAGAACCAGTTCGCTGCCGGGCCCACAGCGGTGTACGGCGTCGTGCTGCTGATGGCCGCCATCGCATACTTGGTGCTGCAGCACACGATCATCGCGTCGGAGGGCGCGTCCTCGGTACTCAAGGAGGCGCTCGGCAACGACTGGAAAGGCAAGCTGTCGCCGCTGCTCTACTTCCTCGCCATCGTGTCGACGTTCTGGCAGGCGTGGTTGGCGCAGCTGATCTACGTGGCCGCCGCGTTGTTGTGGCTGGTGCCCGACCGGCGCATCGAGCACACGCTGCAGCGCCACGAACAGGAAGACAAGCGCGGCTGAACCGTTTGAACCCGTAATCGGTTGAACTCGACGTCCGCGCAAGCCGCGCGCCTGGCATGAGCGCAGCGCTCAGCGCGCTGAAACGGATGCGTTGGCGCCGAGGGCGGGAAATTCTTCCGTCGCCCGGCCGGGGCGCAGGCGCAGCTCTTCCAGGATCTGTTCGCCCATGGGGGTAAGCCGCACGGGATCGCCCGCTTCGATCAGGCCCCGCTCGACGAGCGCAAAGCGCACCGACGGTCCGATGGATCCTGCCTGGTCCCGGATCTTGTCCAGGATCCGAAGCAGGCCGCGCTCTTCGAAACTAAGTCTTGCCATGTCCAGCCCCTGTCAGCTGGCGCCATCTTACGAAGGCGCGCGCTCAAGCCAGGGTGAAATCACCCCCGCATATTCCGGATGTGTGATCGACGACCACTCTGCCTGGCGATCGCGCCGCGCGCTGCCGCCCGGTCACAGGAAGTAGCCGGCTCCCAGCAATACCAGCGCCACGAGCAGGGCCACGACCGTTGTCGGGACCAGCCAGTCCCCGCCGCCTCGCCGGCGCGGCGCCAGGGCCGGTGCGGCCCGCGCGGTGTCGGTCGGGCTGGCGGCGCTGCCCGCAAGGCGGAAGCGGACCTTGTCGAAGTCGATCTCGTCACCGACATGCGCCTTGTGTCGGTGCACGCGGTGGTCGTTGACGAAGCTGCCATTGGTCGAGTTCAGGTCCTCGATCAGGACGCCGTCGTCGCATGGCACCAGGCGGGCGTGAAGCCGCGACAGGCCGGTGCCGTCGAGGTGCACGTCGCATTCGGGCGAGCGGCCCACGGTGATCGGTCCGTGCAGGGGATAGCTGCGCCCGAACGCGCCGCCGGACAGGCCGCGCAGCACGTACATCGGCATCACCTGGCGCACGGTGGTCGCGCCCGGATCGTCGTTGGCGGCGCGTTGCGGGCCAGGGTGGCCGGCAGCGGAGGCCGGCGTGATGGTGTCGATCACCGCCAGCCGGGCCAGGACATGGTCGAAGGTGACGCTGTCGCCCGCGCGCAACGCGATCAATCCATCCACGCGCCGGCCATTCACCGCCACCGTCGTGCCGTGCGGTACCTCCAGCATCACGCCTGCGTCGCTCACGTGCAGCTGGCAGTGCTGTGGCCGCACGCCCGGCTGGTCGAGCACGATGTTGGCCTGCGGGTCGGAGCCGATGCGGCTCACGCCCTGGTCCAGCATCACGTGTGGGTGCTCCCCGCCCGGGAATACGAGTTTCATGGACATCTGACCCCCCTTCCAACTGCCGCGCCGAAGCGGGCATTCCTTGGTGGACTCCGGATGGTGAACTCCGGACCCGGAACGCTAGCGCCGGCGCTGCATGGGTGGCGTGAACGTGGCCACGGTGGCCGTGGCGCGCAGGTAACACGCGCGGCGACACCCGGGAATCGCCCGCCCGGGGAAGGGCGGCGGGGCGCCGGACGCGCCTATAGTGGCGGCGGACGCCCGACCCTGCGCGTGGCCGATAGCGAATGGCCACTGCATCGTCCCCGCAACCGATGAGGTGCGCGTCATGAAAGCCAGCACGCTGGCCGCTGCCTTCCTGCTCATGGTTTTTTCGGCATCCGCGCTTGCTGCGGCCGGCCGGCTCGCCGAGATCCGCCTGCAGCAAGAGGAGATCCGCCGGCAGACGGAGGACTCCGATGGCCGCTATGTCCGCTTCGACAAGGGCGAACTGGCTAAGCTGCGCACGGCCCAGGACACGGTATTCGCGCTGCTCGACGGCGTCAGCGAGTTGAGCGAGCTCAGACCTTCGCAACAGGTCGATCTGTTCAATGCGCTGGAGACGGTCAAGGCGGTGCTGGCGGCGAACGACGCCGATCGCCAGCTGTGCTGGCGCGAACAGCGCCTGGGTTCGCATCGCATCGAGACCGTCTGCGCCACGGTGGCCGAACGCCAGCAGATCCGTGAGGGTGGCCAGGAATGGCATGGCGAGCCCTCGATCTGCGGCAGTGCGTCTGCAGGCGCAACCTCGCAGTCCTGCCTGCCCGCGAGGGGTGGTTTCTGAGCTGAAAGGCGGCTGTATCCGAATCGCGAGCGCTCTTCCAGGAACGGATCGCGCCTACGAATTTCGTGGTCGGCGCCGGGCGCGGGCGAGTGCCTCGATGTCGCTGACGCGGAGTTCCACCGTGACGCGGCTTCCCGGCATCACGCCCCAGCGGATGCCGATGCGGGCGAGCCGTACTTCCATGGCAGCGCGCTTGTCCGGCGGTACCAGGGCCATGATCGCGTCGTAGCGTTCGGCCCACGCGCTTGCCAGCGCGAACACCGTTCCGTGCCGCAGGTACATGCCATGCATGTCCTGTTCGAGTTCGCGCATGCGCGCTTCCACGACTGCGTCGGTTGCATCGTCGGTCGCATCAATGGGATTCATGGCTTCCCCAGGCGGCGGTCGGACGGTCCCTGTCGGGTAGTGAGCGTCGTTGCAAGGGCGGAGCTTATGCCACTGCCTGCGGGATGTCTGCAGGCCAGCGCGGATGGGGGAATCCGTGGTGCTGGCATTCACTCTTCGAGCGTGAAGCCCACCTTGAGCGTGACCTGCCAGTGCGCGACCTTGCCGTTCTCGACGTGGCCGCGGGTCTCGAGGACCTGGAACCAGCGGATGTTCCGCATCGAGTTGGAGGCGCGTTCGATGGCGGTGCGGATGGCTTCGTCGCTGCTGGTCTTCGACGAGCCGGTGAGCTCGAGCGACTTGTAGACGTGGTCGGTCATGGCGGTGTTCCGTTCGCGGGCAGGGCACCTGGATCAACGCAGGGATGCCCCGCCGGCGGTCACGAGCGGGCGGGCGAACGCACCGCAGCCCGGTCGTGAAGTCCGGCGCTCCGTTGCGGAGCGCCGGGATGAAGCGATCAGCCGCCCTTGCCTGCCGCCGCACGTTCCCTGGCGATCAGGTGATCGGCGATGCGCAGCTTGTCTTCCCAGCCGCGGCCGCCAGTGACGCGGTACTTGCCATTGATGACGAGGGTGGGCGTGGCCTCGACGCCGGCGCGGAGCATGAACTGCTTGCCACGGTTCACCTTGGAGGAAACCGCGAAGCTGTTCATCGCCGCCAGGAACTGCGCGGCATTGGCGCCGTAACCGGCATAGAAATTGGCGATCTTCTGTTCGTCGGGCTTGTCGCCCTCGCCGGGCATGGTGTGCTGCGCGTGGATGGCGTTGATCAGCGCGTCATGCGAGCGCTTGACCAGGCCCATCGACTCGGCGACGTAGAAGCCCTTGGCGTAGGGAATCCATTCCGGGCCGAACGGCGCGGGCACGTAGGTGAAACGTACGTCGGCGGGCAGCTTCTTCTCCCACTCGCTCACGACCGGATGGAAGCTGGCGCACGCCGGGCACACGTAGCCGAAGACTTCGACCACTTCGATCTTGCCGTCGAGCGGCAGGTACGGCTGGCCGCCGGCGATTTCCTCGTAATCGGTACCCGCGACCGGCTCAGGGCCCTGCGGGGGCACGATCGGATTGGTGTTGGGCGCTTCGGGTTCCGCGGCGACCGGTGTGGCGGCCGGTGCCGGCGTAGCGGCGGTCGGCGCAGGCGCCGTGGTCGCGGCCGGGGCGGTGGCGGCGGGAGTCGCGGGAGTCGCTGATTCGGGGGCCTTCTGCTCGGAGCAGGCGGCCATGGTCAGCACGGCAAGGAGGAGGGAAGCCAGGCGCAAGTTCATGGGGCGAAATCTCTGCGTGGAAAGGCGGGTGATGGCGCTTGGCGCCACGTGGATGGCAAGGATAGCCGTCGCGCGCGGCGGCCGCGAATCTCCCACCGATACCTGGCCGTGCAGCGGACGGACAAAAAAACGCCCGGCGAGTGCCGGGCGTCGATGCGCGATGCAATCGGCTGCGATCAGTAGGGTCGCAGGTTGAGGATGGACTGCAGTACCGAGCCGAGGATCGTGTAGTTGCCGTCGTCGTAGCGGCCATAACGGTAGCTGCGTCCGTACCCGTCCTCGTAACCGCGTTGGAAGCCCTGGCGGAAGTAGTGGTTGTATTCGCCCTGGTCCAGGTAATAGCCGTAATAGCCGTAGTTGGCGTCCATGTAGGCGTAGTTGTTGCGGAAGTCGTAGCGCCAGCCGTCGTAGCGGTCCGCTTCGCCGGCCCGGTAGCCCTGCTCGTAGCCCATGCGGATGGCCTGCTGCAGCAGGTCGGCGGCGTAACGGTTGACTTCGTAGTAGCGGCCTCCGCGCAGGTAGCGATAGCTGACTGGCGTGTAGTAGTAGGGATCGTTGTAGTAGCTGTAGTCGCGCGAGTACCAGCGCTGCTGCAATTCACGCTGGCGCTGCCAGTACTGCTGCTGGTAGCGGTATTGCTGCATCCGGCGCTGCTGCTGCAAGGCGAAGGTGCGCTCGCGTTCCGCGGCGCTGCGCGCGACGGCCTCGCGCTGGTACAACGCCACGCGTTGCTGCTGGAGGGCGATCTGGCGCTGGCGTTCCTGCTCGCTCAGGCGGTTGCGGCGCTCCTCGTTGCGACGGCCCTGGTCGAGACGATCCCGGTCGAAACGATCCTGGTCGCGACGCTCATCGAGGCGGCGTGCCTGCTCGCGACGGGCATTGGCCTGCTGCTGTTCCAGCGCGCGGCGCTGCGCGGTCTCCATGGCGCTGACGCGATCGTGCTCGCGATCGTGTTCACGGTCGCGAAGGTCGCGGCGTGCGTCGTCGCGTCGCGCGGCTTCCTGCAGCGCGGCTGCGCGGCGCTGCTCTGCCTGCCGTTGTTCGTCCGTACGACCGCGCTCGATGCGCGCCTGCTCGCGCGCGTCATCCCGCACACGATCTTCGCGGACCTGGCGGATACGATCCTGTTGCATCCTCTGCTCGGCGCGCTGCACCGCTTCCTGTCGCTGCGCCTCGCCCCGGGCCTGTGCGGCTTCGCGCTGGCGATTGTCGTCCTGCGTGCGGGTCTGTTCGATCTGTCGCGCGGCGTTGCGTGCCTGCGCGTCCTCGCGTTCGCGTTGCTGCAGCGCGCGCGGATCCGGACGTGATGGCGCGAAGGTCTGATCCTGGCGCCCGGAGGCGGCGCGTTGCGCATCCTCGTGCGCCTTGCGGGCCTTCCCGCGTGCTTCATCCTGTTGTTCCAGCTCCTGCTGGCGTTCCTGCTGGCTCTCGTCCTGGCTGCCGTGTTCGCGCGCGAACACCGGGCCCGCCAGGGTGATCGCCAGCGCGAGCAGCGTCGCGCGGCTCAACAGCTGCGTGTCGTTCGTATTCATTCTTCCCACCTGCGGTGCGACCCAGATGTCGCTGCGTGCAGTTAGCGGCCCGCGGGCTTAATCCTTTCTGAGAATTTCCGCCGCGCCCGGCGCCTGTTCAGCTGCCATCCGGGATGGGCTTCGCGCGTCGCCGTCGGGCGTGCTGTCCGATTCGCGGTTACGCCGCACCGCTGAGGTGTTCGTGCAGGATTGCCGCGCCGACGAGGATCAGGATCACGCCGCCCGCGATTTCGGCGCGGCGGCCGATGATCACGCCCAGGGCACGGCCGAGCATGATGCCGATGGTGACCATGGTGAAGGTGCACAGGCCGATCACGACGGCCACCACGGCGATCTGTACGTCGGCGAAGGCCAGGCCCACGCCCACCGCCATTGCATCGATGCTCGTGGCCAGGCCGGCGATGGCGAGGCTGATCACGCTGCCGTTGGCATTGCCCTCGTCGCCGGGCTCGTCGGCCGCGGGATGCAGTGCCTGCCAGATCATGTGCAGTCCCAGCGCGGAGAGCAGCCCGAAGGCGATCCAGTGGTCCCAGGCCGCGATGAAGCGCGACGCCGCGGTACCCAGCAGCCAACCGATCACCGGCGTGATCGCTTCGACCACGCCGAAGATCAGGCCTGCACGCAGGGCCTGGGGCAGGCGTGGCCGCGTCATCGCCGCGCCCTTGCCGACGGCGGCGGCGAAAGCGTCGGTGGACATGGCCAGGCCGATCAACAGGATCGAAAGCGGATTCATGACGGCGCGCCGGGTGCAAAGGGCGCATGATCGCCCAGGGCGGGCGCCGGCGCGATGACCAAGTCAGGCGATCGGCGCCGGGGCATGATCGTAGTGTGCCGGTCGCCGCGCGCCGGCCGACGCCTTAGGATGCACGCCCCCGCACGTCAGGTGGCAACGAGAAGCGAGATGTCCCGGAATTCGAAAGTCAAGCGCGATGCACGCATCAAGAAGGAGCCCAAGCGGCCCATCCGCCGCCTCGGTGCGGCGTTGCAGCCGCATGCGCAGCTGGAGACCGACGACGGCAATACCATCGGCGGCGCCGGCTGGCGCGATGGCGAGTGGCTGACGGTCCTGGGTGGCAAGGTGGCTGCCCGCACGCCGAGCGCGGCGATGACCCTGGCGATGCTGCGGCATGTCGTCGCGCTGAAGGAGCAGGCAGGGCAGGAATTGAAGCTGACGTACTCGCCGGCGATGGCAACCGCGGCGACGCGCGAGGCCGCGGCACTGGGGCATACGCTGGAGGACTACCTGCAACTGCTCGAACAGGAACGGGCCGAACGCGCGGCGCCTGCGTCGGATGCGGCCGGAGACCAGCGCACCACTCACTGAGCTGGCTTCGAACAGGCCGGCCCACCCAACCGCCCGCCCGACGCGATGAACGTCGGGACGGGTTTGCGAGCCTCAGGCGGCCGCGGCGAACTGTTCGCGGGTCAGGTTAAGCGGGTCGCCATCGGTGCACACCACATCGTCCTCGATGCGGATGCCGCCGAACGGCTTGAACGCGGCAACGCGATCCCAGTTCACGCTCGGGCCAAGTCCCTTGTCCTTCAGTTCCTCGAGCAGCATGTCGATGAAGTACAGACCGGGTTCGATGGTGACGGCCATGCCCGGTTCGAGCACGCGGGTCAGGCGCAGGTAGGGATGGCCCTGGGGCTTGGGAATCGTGCCGCCGCGATCGCTTTCGGCGAAGCCAGCGACATCGTGTACCTGCAGGCCGATGCCATGGCCGATGCCATGCGGGAAGAAGGCGCTGCTGACACCGGTTTCCACCGCGACTTCCGGCGCCACGTTGATCAGGCGGAAGTCGCGCAGGATGCGGGCGAGGGACAGGTGCGCATCCAGGTGCAGCTGTTTGTAGTCGAAGCCGGCCCGGACGTGCGCGCACATCGTCTGCTGCGCATTGTCGACCGCGTTGACCAGTGCCTGGAATTCGCCGTTGCGGTCGTGCGCGTAGGTGCGGGTGATGTCGCAGGCATAACCGTGGTGGCTGGCGCCGGCGTCGATCAGGAAGCTGCGGGCCTGGCGCGGCGGCAGGCGGTCGCGGTCGGTGTAGTGGAGGACCGCGCCGTGCTCGTTGAGCGCGACGATGTTGTTGTACGGCAGGTCGTTGGCGTCCTGCATCGCGGACTGGCAATACACGAGGTGGATGCCGAATTCGCTGGCGCCGGCCCGGAATGCGCGCTCGGCGGCGCGATGCGCGCGGGCGCCGACACGTGAGGCTTCGCGCATCATCGCCACTTCATACGGCGTCTTGTACGCGCGCTGGTAGTCGAGGTAGGCCAGCACGGCCGGCGGATTGTTCGGGACGAAGTCACCGACCGCGCTCTGCCCCTCGCCGAGAATCGCGCAGCGCGCGGCGTTGACGGGCAGGTGCTGCAGGGCCTCGTCCGGCGTGCGGATCACTACGATGTCGAAATGCTCGGTCCAATAGCCGCGCGGCGCCTCCGGCACGACGTGCCAGTAGTCGAACGGCTGCAGGTAGATGAGCTTGGGGCGGCGGCCCGGAGTGGCCACCAGCCAGCTGCCGGGATTGCGCGTCAGCGGCACCCAGTGCTTGAACTGGGGGTTGGTCGCGTAGGGATAGTCGCGGTCGTCGAAGAGCTGGTAATGGGACGTGCCGCTGGGCACGACCAGATGGTCGAAGCCGCCACGTTGCAGGGCTTCAGCGGTGCGCTGTTGCAGGGTGTCGAGATGCTGCGAGTACAGCGCAACGACGGTGCTCTGGTTCGGACTCATGCGCGATTGGCCATGTGGGGGTAAGCGACATTTTACGCAGCGACCCGAGGACGCCGCATGGGCCAGGCGGCCGTCAGGCGTACTGGCTGCCCGGCGCGTCGATCCAGCGGCGCAGCTGCTGCATCTGCTGGTCGCTCATGGTGATGAAGCGGAAGCCGACCCACGCCTGTCCCGGCGCGCTGGCCTGGTCGTGCCAGAGCAGGTGCGCGCCGACTTCGAAAGCGGTCCTGCCACCGCCATCGGGCAGGGCGAAGCGCAGCTGGTACAGCGCGTCGGATACCAGCGGTGCATTCGACATCACCAGCATCCCGGTTTCCGAGACGTTGCCGATGTGGCCGATCACCAACTCGGTCATGCTGTCGGTCACCTGGGTGGCTTCGCCCACCTGGCGTCGACGGCTGCGGCGGAATTCCTTCATGCCTGCGGTTCTCCTGACTGTGCCACGGCACCTTTGCCGCCGATAAAGCCACGCAGCACGCTCAGCGCGCTGTGCCAGGCGCGATCGACCAGGCTGCTGTGCTCGACCGTGACGATGCGCGCCTGCCCGCTGGCAACCGCGCGAGCGAGGCTGTCGAGCGACTGTTCGCCGACGCGCTGGCCGCGCTGGTTTACGAACAGCGCGTGGTCGGTCATGGGGCTGAACCAGGACAGGCGCCGGCGAATGACGTCGCCCTGCTGGTTGGTGACGAATTCGAACCAGGTGCCGAACGGAAGCGAACGCAGCACGTCATAGGCGGCCTGTTCGCGCTGGGTGCGCGGCACCACCACGGGCTTTTCGGGCGCGGCTTCCTGGCCCAGGCGACCGCGGGCCTTGAGCCGCAGCGCGAGTTCGGTGCGCGAGGCCGGATCGTTCTCGTCGTCGACGACGTGGGCGGTGAGGCGGCGGGCGATGTCGCCGGCCTCGCTGCTGTGGTAGCCGACGAGCATGAGCGCATGCTCGATCTGCGCGGCCAGGGCCGGTGGTGGCGACTCCGGATGGTTGAGGGAGGTGGCCCGGACAATCGCCGTCGTGGCGTCGACCTGCTGCTGCCATTCCTCCGACTCGTCGCCGCTGCGCAATTGCACCAGCGTCAACACGTCCGTCCAGGAATTGGCGAGCAGGGTCTGCACGAAGCGTGGCAGCGTGTGGTCCCGCGACGCGTCGGCGATGACCTCGGCGGCGCGGCGCTTGGCGAGCTCCAGCTTCTCCTTGCCGCGCGCCGCGTCGACGTGGCGGCGCTCGGCGACTTCGGCGCGGCGCGCCATCGTCTGCAGGTGCTGCTGAATGCGTTGGTTGGCGGCGTCGAAGACGGTGGCATCGCCTTCGTAATGGGCGACGACGTCGTCGACCGCGTGGCTGAGCTGTTCACCCAGTTGCGGATCGACTTCGTCCTCAGCGGCCCAGCTGGCGCCGGATTCCGCAACGGCGTTGAGCAGTTGCCGCGCCGGATGGCTCTGCTGGACGAAGAAGCCGCGGTCCTTGAGCACCAGGCGCAGCAGCGGCACCACCAGCTTGTGCACCAGGCGGTTGCCGGGCGCGTCCTGGCGCAGCTCGCGCTGGATCTCCGTCATGAGGATCGCGAGCAATTCGAAGGCGTCGTTATCCTCGCGCGACAGCGCGGCCGCCTGCCCTCGTGTCTGCCGGCTCTGCGCGAGCAGCGCCTGGCGTACTTCCTGGACGCTGCGGGGCGGGCGCGGCGCGGCGTCGCCGGACGGCGGCTCGCGCACGCTGCCCTGCATTCGCGCGAGCGCCTGCATGACGTCCTCGGTGCTCAGCTGGGTCCGCGACGGCGGCGCGGAAGCGCTGCCGGGAACGAGCTTGTTGAGCAGGTCACGGCGCGAGGACAGCATTTCCTGCAGCAGCGTGAAGCTCTCGGGGTCGTCCTGTTCGTCGTTGTCGCCGCCGAACCAGCCGGTGTAGGGACGATCGCCACCGGAGCCGTTGCGTTGGCGGGCGGCCTGTTCGCGGCGTTCCCGCACGGCATCGCCGGTGAGTTCGGACTGCAGCGCCGGTCGCGCACGGATGGGCACGTAGGCGAGATTGGGCAGGATGCCCTCGCGCGCCAGCGTGGCGTTCATGGTCTCCACCAGTTGGACGTAACCATGGAGCCCGTAATGCTCGAAGCAGCGGAACAGATCCAGCCGCGGCTGCAGCTCGATCTGTAGGACGCGGCTGGCCTGCGCGAGGATGCTGCCCAGTTGCCGGGGGCCGACCGGCAGGCGATCGGCGTCGAAGGCGGGGGCGCCGGCGAGCACGCCAAAGCGCTGACCCAGCAGGTGCAAGGGCAGGCTGGTGCGCGATTCGTGCCGCGAGGCGATGGCGCGCAACACGCTCACTTCATCGAGTTCGTGGTCCTCGACCAGGCGCAGGTCGCCAAAGTGCACGTGGCTGATGGTCTTGCTGGGCGCGGGCGCCGGGTTGCGGATGCCGGCCAGGGCGGCTTCCAGGCCGCTGAGGAATTCAGGAATGAGGTCGGCGCGGTTCTGCCGCACCAGTCGCAGGGTGTCGAAGTAAGCCTGCTGCAGGCCCGGATTGGCGGCCTGGTCGGCCAGGCGGAACTGCTGCTGCTCGAATTCGGCCAGCATCCGCTCCAGGGCGCGTGCCATCTCGTCGGCGGCGATCGCGTAGATCTGTTCGAGGGCGCGGCGCACCCGGCGCGGCAGCTGCGCGGAGGCCAGGGTGGGGTGCAGGGCTGAGTGTTCGAATGTCACCGACATGCATCCTTCCCGAGTCGCCCGATTGGGTGAGGCGATCTGACGCCGATCTTAATCACGTGGGAGGCCTCGCTGCCAGCGGCTATCACAGGGAGTGGATGCAAAAACCGGGCCGTCGGGCCTGGAGGCCCCTGCCGGACGCTCAGAGGAACAACGAGACCAGGTCGTTGTTGAAGCGGCGACCGGCCTCGGTGGGGCGGACATGGCCGCCCTCGATCTCCAGCCAGCCGTAGCCGAGGGCCTGCTGCAGCGGAGCGGCGATGGCGTCCTGCGCCAACCCGGTGCGCAGGCTGAACAGGTCCAGCTCGAAGCCGTCGACCAGGCGCAGCGCGTTGAGCATGAATTCGAATGGCCGGCGCTCGGGGTCGATACGGTCGTCGCCGCCGATGGCGTCGGCCTTGCCGGCGCCCGCCAGGTACGTTGCCGGATGCTTGACCTTCCAGCGGCGCAGGATGCTGGCATCGTGCCCCAGGGTGAGCTTGCCGTGTGCCCCCGCGCCGATGCCGAGGTAGTCGCCGTAGCGCCAGTAGTTCAGGTTGTGCGCACTCTGGCGCCCCGGCCGGGCATACGCACTGACCTCGTACTGCGCGTAGCCACGCGCTGCGAGCAGGGCCTGACAATGCTCCTGCATGTCCCAGCTGGCATCGTCGTCGGGGATGCCTTGCGGCGGCTTCGCCGCGAACATCGTGTTGGGCTCCAGCGTCAGCTGGTAATGGCTGATGTGGGCCGGCTGCAGGGCGAAGGCGCGCTCCAGATCGTATTCGGCCATCGCCAGCGTCTGCTGCGGCAGCGCGTACATGAGGTCGAGGTTGATGTTGTCGAAGCCGGCGTCCTGCGCCAACTTCACCGCCGCATCCGCCTCGTGGCTGTCGTGGATGCGGCCAAGGCGCTGCAGGCAGCCATCGTCGAAGCTCTGGATGCCGAAGCTCAGGCGGTTGACGCCGGCAGCGCGATAGAGCTCGAAGCGGCCGTGCTCGGCGGTGCCGGGATTGGTCTCCAGGGTGATCTCGCAGCCGGGCGCGAAACGCAGGCGGCTGCTGGCGCCCTGCAGGAAGCGCTCGATGTGTTCCGGCGGAAACAGGCTGGGCGTGCCGCCACCGAAGAACACCGTCTGCACGGTGCGGCCCCACACCAGCGGCAGGTCATGGTCGAGGTCGGCCAGCAACGCATCGATGTAGGCGGCGAACGGCAGCGCGCCACGCCCCTCGTGCGAATTGAAGTCGCAGTACGGGCATTTGCGCACGCACCACGGCAGGTGCACGTAGAGCGAGAGCGGCGGCGGGTGAAGCGGCGCGCGTGTGGACCGCTGGTCCGCGCTCTGCTGAACGGCCGACGGCGGTGCCGGCGGGCCGGAGATCGGAGCGGAAGAATGTCCGTTCATGGTGTGGTGTATGCGCCGATGCGGCGCTCGGCGAGGGTGAGTGCGTCGCCGCGGGCATCAATGTGCGCGTAATGGGATTGCGCGGCGGTGAGGAAGGCGTCGTAGGCGTCCTGCGACGACCATCGGTCGATGGTCACCCAGCGCGTGGAATCCGAATCGGCGGGACGCACGTCGCGCAGCAATTCGGTGTCGACAAAGCCCGGGTATTCGCGGAACAGCGCGACCCATTCGCCTTCGCTGCCGTACAACGCGGCGAACGCGGCTTCGCAACCGGCGCGCACCTCGAATTCCCAGATCACCGCGAACATGGGTTACAGCCAGGTATCCGCCAGCTTCTGCCGCAACGCCGCCAGCGCGCGGCCACGGTGGCTGAGGCGGTTCTTGATCGCGGGCTCGAATTCGGCCGCGGACAGGTTGTTCTCGGGATCGAGGAACACCGGGTCGTAACCGAAGCCGCCGTCGCCGCGCGGGGCTTCCAGGATCAGTCCCGACCACCGGCCTTCCGCGATGACCGGCTGCGGATCGTCGGCGTGGCGCAGCAGCACGATCACGGCATGGAAATGCGCGGTGCGTTGCGCCGCCGGCACGTCCTTCATCGCCGCAAGCAGCTTGGCGATGTTGGCTTGCGCATCGCCGTGCACGCCGGCATAGCGCGCCGAATACAAACCGGGGGCGCCGCCGAGTGCGTCCACGCACAGGCCGGAGTCATCGGCCAGCGCCGGCAGTCCGGTGGCACGCGCCGCGTGGCGCGCCTTCAGCAGTGCGTTCTCGACGAATGTCAGGCCGGTTTCCTCGGCGTCTTCCACGCCGAGTTCGCCCTGGGTGACGAATGCGTAGCCGGCGGCGCCGAGCAGGTCGCGGAATTCCGCGAGCTTGCCGGCATTGCTGCTGGCGACGACGAATTTCACCGGGCTCATGCGTGCAGTTCGACCAGGTCCCAGCGGTTGCCGTACAGGTCGACGAACACGGCGACCGTGCCGTAGGGCTCGCGGCGCGGCTCCTCGGCGAAACGCACGCCGCGTTCGCACATGGCCGCATAGTCGCGGGAGAAGTCATCGGTATGCAGGAAGAAGCCGACGCGGCCGCCCACCTGGTCGCCGACGCGGGTGCGCTGCGCCTCGGTGACGGCCTGCGCGAGCAGCAGGGCGGTGCCGTCGGTGGCCCCCGGGGGCGCAATGCGGACCCAGCGCTTGCCGTCGCCCAGATCGTTGTCCTGCAGCAGGGTGAAGCCGAGCACCTGGGTGTACCAGGCGACGGCTTCGTCGTAGTCGCCGACGAGCAGCGCGATATTGGCGAGATGTTGCTTCATGGGGAGTCCTTCTACGGCGGCAGGACATGGCGTCCTCCGCTGCGGGTTGCATCGCAGTCTTCGAGGCGCGGGCCCGGCGATTCGTGCCTTCCGGGTCAACGCCGTGGCTTGGGTCAGGCGGCCAGCGCCTCGCGCTGTTTCGCGATCAGGGCGGCGATCCCGGCCTCGGCCAGGCCGAGCAGGGCATCTAGTTCGTCGCGGCGGAACGCGTGGCCCTCGGCCGTGCCCTGCAGCTCGATGAAGCCGCCGCCGTCGTTCATCACCACATTCATGTCGGTGTCGCAGGCGCTGTCCTCGGCATAGTCGAGGTCCAGCACCGGCACGCCCCGATACACGCCGACCGAGACCGCGGCGACCGCGCCCACGACCGGATTCGTCGCGATCATCCGCTTCGCCTGCATCCAGCGTACGGCGTCGACCAGCGCGACATAGGCGCCGGTGATCGCCGCGGTGCGGGTGCCGCCGTCGGCCTGCAGCACGTCGCAGTCGAGGGTGATGGTGCGTTCGCCCAGCGCCTTGCGGTCGACGCAGGCGCGCAGCGCCCGGCCGATCAGGCGCTGGATCTCCAGCGTGCGCCCGCCCTGCTTGCCGCGCGCGGCCTCGCGGTCGTTGCGGGTGTTGGTGGAGCGCGGGAGCATGCCGTACTCGGCGGTGATCCAGCCCTCGCCCTTGCCGCGCAGGAAGGCGGGCACGCGGTCGTCGACGCTGGCGGTACACAGCACGCGCGTGTCGCCGAAGCTGACCAGGACCGAGCCCTCGGCGTGGCGCGTGTAGCCACGCTCGATGCGCACGTCGCGCAGCTGGTCGGCGACGCGGCCGCTGGGACGGAGGGGGGAGGTATTCATTGCATGCAGTCTAGCAGCGAGGGTGCCGGCCGGCCCGGCCCGGCCGCGCGACCGCCCGGTTTTGCACCCCCGCAGTGGCATACTGCGCGCCCGCAACCGGCCGGAGCACCGCATGATCCGCAGCATGACCGCCTTCGCCAGTGGCGAACGCGCCACGCCCTGGGGCACGCTCGGCTGTGAACTGCGCTCGGTCAACCATCGCTTCCTCGAGGTCGGCGTGCGCCTGCACGACGAGCTGCGGTCGCTGGAGCCGGTGTTGCGTGAACGCGTCGCCACCCGCATCACGCGCGGCAAGCTCGACCTGACCCTGCGCCTGCGCGCGCCGGAGGGCGGCAATGGCCTGCAACTGGATCCCACCCGCCTGCGCGAGCTGAGCGAGCTGGCGATCGACATGTCCGCGCGCTTTCCCGGCCTGCACACCGAGTTCACCCAGCTGCTGCAGTTCCCCGGCGTGCTGCAGGCGGCGGCGACGGATACGGCGGCGCTGCAGGAGCAGGCGCTGGCCCTGCTCGACGAGGTCCTGGACGAATTCGTCGCCTCGCGCGAACGCGAA
This sequence comes from Agrilutibacter niabensis, assembly GCA_031457065.1. Lineage (GTDB taxonomy): Bacteria > Pseudomonadota > Gammaproteobacteria > Xanthomonadales > Xanthomonadaceae > Agrilutibacter > Agrilutibacter niabensis_A. The sequence continues at coordinate 185,607 of JAVDVW010000002.1, read as the reverse complement.
GGCGGCAAGCTCGCCGCGGTGATCGGCGAACGCGTCGACGGCATCGCCCGCATCGCTGGCGAAGTGCGCACGCTGATGCCGGCGATCCGTACCGGCCAGCGGCTGAAGATGGAGGCGCGCCTGGCCGACCTGCCGCAGCCGCTGGATCCGGGCCGGCTCGAGCAGGAACTGGTGCTGTGGCTGCAGAAGCTCGACGTCGAGGAAGAACTCGATCGCCTCGATGCGCACGTCAGCGAAGCGCGGCGCGTGCTCAAGCTGAAGGAGGCGGTCGGTCGCCGGCTCGACTTCCTGCTGCAGGAATTCAACCGCGAAGCCAATACGCTCGGCTCCAAGTCGGTCGATGCGCGCAGTTCCGCCGCGGCGGTGGAGCTAAAGGTGCTGATCGACCAGGTGCGCGAGCAGATCCAGAACATCGAATAACCGATAACGAGCACGCCGACCGACCATGCGCGGAACCCTCTACATCGTCGCGGCGCCTTCCGGTGCCGGCAAATCCAGCATCGTGAATGCCGTGCTGGCGCGCGATCCGAATATCCGCCTGTCGATTTCGTTCACCTCGCGCCAGCCGCGACCGGGCGAACGCCACGCCGAGCACTACCACTTCGTCAGCGCGGCCGAGTTCGAGTCGATGGTGGCGGCCGGTGACTTCTTCGAGCACGCCCTCGTCCACGGCGACTGGAAGGGCACGGCGCGGCAATCGGTGGAGCCGCAGCTGGCCTCGGGCAAGGACGTGCTGCTGGAAATCGACTGGCAGGGTGCGCGCCAGGTGCGCAGCAAGGTGCCGGATGCGGTCAGCGTGTTCATCCTGCCGCCCTCGCGCCAGGCGCTGGAGCACCGCATGCGTGTCCGCGCCCAAGACAGCGACGAGGTAATCCGGCAGCGGCTCGACGCCGCGCGCGAGGAGTTGTCGCACTACACCGAGTTCGACTACGTCATCGTCAACGAACACTTCAATACCGCCGTCGACGAGATGTGCGCGATCTTCACCGCCAGCCGGCTGCGCCGCGAAGCCCAGGTGGCCCGCCATTCGCGCCTGATCACGCAGCTGCTGGTGGACGAGTAGGTCGCCTGCCGTACCGCGGCCGGTCAGGGTGAATGCCGCGCGCGCCGCCGCTGATCTGGCGAACAATCCGCCCCTGCGAATCAAGTACAGCCCCCAGATTGAGCCGAATCCAGCCTAACTGCCTGATTCATAAGGCTTGGCTTGCTTTTGCCGCGGCGGGCACCCTACAATCCACGCCCCCTCAAAGCCTGATGGACGGCCCGACCGGCCGCCCGGGAGTCCAATGGCCCGCATCACCGTAGAAGATTGTCTGGAAGTGGTCGATAACCGCTTCGAACTCGTCATGATGGCCGCCAAGCGCGCGCGCCAGTTGGCCAACGGCGTCGAGCCGCTGATCGACAATAGCGAGGCCCAGGACAAGCCGACCGTACTGGCGCTGCGTGAAATCGCCGCACGCCGCATCGACACCGGCTACATCGACGCCGTCGAGAAGTCCGAGCGCGAGCGCAAGGAGCGCGAGGCGCTGGAATGGGCCGCTGCCGAAGTGGTCGCCGACGACGACATGTCCAAGGGCGACGACTGAGCCCAGCGGGCACCGTCTCCGCTTTCGTTGCAGCATGACCCCGCTCCGGCGGGGTCGTTTGTTTTTGCCGGCCCGTTGATCGCCCCATCGGTTCAGGTGGAATCCGTTGCGCCACAACCAGTGCGCCCTTAGATTCGGGTCATGAGTCCCCTTTCGCCCGTGCTGGACCCGGCCGCACCCGCTTCCGACGAGGCGGACCTGCCCGATTACGTACGCGAACTGGAGCTGGCCGCCCAATACCTGCCGAAGCCGCAGCGTGAACAGCTGCGCCGGGCGTGGAGCATCGGCGCCGCCGCGCACGCGGGGCAGACACGCAAATCGGGCGAGCCCTACATCACCCACCCGGTCGCGGTCGCCAAGGTGCTGGCCGACCAGGGCCTGGATATCGAGACGCTGGTCGCCGCCATCCTCCACGACACCCTGGAGGACACGCCGCTCACGCCGGACGCGATCACCACCGAGTTCGGCGCCACCGTCACCGAACTGGTCGACGGCGTCACCAAACTGGACAAGCTGCAGTTCCGCGATCGCCAGGAAGCCAATGCGGAAAGCTTCCGCAAGATGCTGCTGGCGATGTCGCGCGACCTGCGGGTGATCCTGATCAAGCTTGCCGACCGCCTGCACAACATGCGCACGCTCGGCGCGCAGAGCGTGGAGGCGCGCCGCCGCATCGCCGCGGAGACGCTGGAGATCTTCGCCCCGATCGCCCAGCGGCTGGGCATGAACCTGATCAAGGCGGAGCTGCAGGACCTGGGCTTCCGCGCGCTGCATCCGTGGCGCCACGCGGTGCTGGAGAAGCGCATCCGCACCCAGCCGGTGATGCGGCGCGAGGCGATGGTGCAGATCGAGGCGCAGCTGGCGCAGAAGCTGGCGAAGGAAAAACTGCAGCACCGCCTGATCAGCCGGGTGAAGTCGCCCTGGAGCATCTACGGCAAGATGCGCGCGGAGCACAAGAACTTCACCCAGGTAATGGATGTGTTCGGCTTCCGCATCGTGGTGGGCACCGTGGCCGATTGCTACCACGCGCTGGGCGTGGTGCATGCGGCTTACAAACCGCTCGACGCGCGCTTCCGCGACTTCATCGCCATTCCGAAGGCCAACGGCTACCAGTCGCTGCACACGGTGCTGTTCGGTCCGTACGGTTCGCCCATCGAGGTGCAGATCCGCACCGAGGACATGGACCTGATCGCCGAGCGCGGCATCGCCGCGCACTGGTCGTACAAGCACGGCGGCCGCGACATGCCATCCAGCGCGCAGAGCCGCGCGCAGGGCTGGATCACCAGCCTGGTCGAATCGCAGCGCGCCACCGGCTCGTCACTGGAATTCCTCGAGAACGTCAAGGTCGACCTGTTCCCTGACGAGGTCTACCTGTTCACGCCCAAGGGCGACATCCTGTCGTTGCCGCGCAACGCCACCACGCTCGACTTCGCCTACGCCGTGCACACCGATGTCGGCAACCACGCCGTGGCCGCGCGCGTCGACGGCAAGCTGGTGCCGCTGCGCAGCAAGCTCTCCAGCGGCCAGCGCGTGGAGATCATCACCGCGAAGTCGTCCGCGCCGAAGCCGCAGTGGCTGGAGTTCGTGGTCTCGGGCAAGGCGCGCACCTCGATTCGCCAGCAGCTCAAGCAGCTGGAACACGAGGACGCCGTGCAGCTCGGCCACCGCATGCTCGACCGTGCGCTGGAAGCGCTGGCGACCTCGCTGGAGCGGGTGCCGGCGCAGCGCGTGGACTCCTTCCTCGCCGAACACCGCTATCCGCGCCTGGAATCGCTGCTGGCGGACATCGCACTGGGCAACCGCATGCCGCAGCACGTCGCGCAGGCGCTGACGCGGGAGGCCACGGCCAAGACCAAGCGCCGCGTCGTTCCCCAGCCGATGCCGCGCAGCGAGGACAAGATCCTCATCACCGGCGCCGAGCGCGGCGTCATCAGCTTCGCCCAGTGCTGCCTGCCGATCCCCGGCGACGAGATCATGGGGTACCACACCACCGGCAAGGGCATCGTCGTGCACCGGCTCGACTGTCCCAATGTCGCCGAGTACCGCAAGTCGCCCGATCGTTGGGTCACGATCGGCTGGGACCGCGAAGTCAGCGGCGATTTCCCCACCGCGATGCGCATCGAGCTCGACAACCGCCCCGGCGCGCTGGCCCAGGTGGCCGCCGCGATTGCTGAAGCCGAATCGAACATCGACCGCCTCGAATACATCGAGCGCGACACCAATGTCTCGGCGATCCGCTTCCAGATCGAGGTGCGCGACCGGAAGCACGTGGCGGAAGTGATGCGGCGCGTGCGCCGGCTCAAGGTGGTACTGGCCGTGCAGCGGATCTGAGGGGTGCTCCGGTAAGCTGCGCGCAGCTTTCGACCGGAGAATCCCATGCCCCGCGACATCATCCACACCGACCGCGCCCCCGCCGCCATCGGCCCGTACTCGCAGGCCGTGCGCGTCGGCGCCACCGTCTACCTGTCCGGTCAGATTCCGCTCGACCCCAACACCGGCCTGGTCATCGAGGGCGACGTCGAGGCGCAGGCGCGCCGTGCCTTCGAGAACCTCAAGGCGGTCTGCGAAGCCGCGGGCGGCTCGCTCGACAAGATCGTGCGGGCGGGGCTGTTCCTCACCAACCTCGGCGACTTCGGGAAGGTCAATGCGGTGATGGCCGAGTACTTCAGTGCGCCGTTTCCCGCGCGTTCGACCGTCGAGGTTTCCGCGTTGCCGCGCGGCGTGCAGTTCGAAGTCGACGCGATCATGGTGCTGGACTGAACATGCTGGACTGATCCTGCGCGCAGCACAGGCGGGGCGCACCGCGCCCGGCGTCAGGCACGCAGGCTGCGCGGCGCCACCCCCGACCAGCGCTTGAAGGCACGGCGGAATTCGCGCGCATCGTGGAAGCCGACCGCCATGCCGACCTGCGCGATGCTCAGGCGCGATTCGGCCAGCAGGCGTCGCGCGGAGTCGTTGCGCACGCGGTCATGGATCGAGGTGAAGCTGGTCTGCGCCGCCTGCAGCTGGCGACGCAGGGTGCGTTCGGTCATGTGCAGGTCGGCGGCGATGTCGACGAGGCGCGGGTTCTCGGCGATGCGCGCCTGCAGCAGGCGCTCCACCACCGCGACGATCTCGCTGCTGCCACGGTTGCTGGACAGTTGCGCGTCGCACAGGGCCAGCACCTGTCGGGCACTGGCGGGGTTGTGTGCGGGCATCATGCGGGCCAGCCAGGCGCGGTCGATCAGCACGCGATTGCGCTCGCGGCGGAACTGGACCTCGCACTCGAAGGCCTCGGTGTATTCGTCGGCATAGCCCGGCGCCGGATAGGCGAATTCGACCCGGCGTGGCCGGAACCCCGGGCCGAGCAGGCCGCGGCACAGGCGCAGGGAGCTGACGAACAGTTCCTCGCACAGGAACGGTTCCAGTTCGCCGCTTCGATCGCTGCCGTCGCGCATGCGTGCGATGACGGCAACGCCGTCGCGGTCCTCTTCCAGCTCGAGCTCGACCATCGCCCCGGTGATCGGGGCGTAGTGGATGCCCAGCCGCAGCGCCTGGGCGAAATTGGGCGCGGTCAGCATCGCCAGGCCGAGCAGGCCGAAGCTGCCGACGTCCTGTCTTCCCCCCAGCACCAGCCCGTGGCCGCGCCCGGGCAGGCTGCGCAGGGCGCGCCTGATCACCAGCGCCGCCTGCCGGTACGACAAGTAGGGCAGCGCCTCCAGCGAGAACTGGGCCGGGCCCAGGCGCAGGCCGGCGAACCAGGGCTCGCTCGCAACCCCCTGTTCGTGGGCCAGCGCCACCAGCCCGGCCACGATCGTGCTCTTGATGTTGGCGACGTTGAGGCGCGGGTCCCCGGTGTCGAGGCTGTGCGGTTCCTGCATGTCGAGACTTACCTTGTCCGTTTTGCCCCCCACAGTATGCCGCGCCTGCCCTCCACGCGGGCCGTGACGCACCACAGACTCGGGGGAATCAGGCGCGGGGGGCGTTACGGATGAAGCGGATCGTGTTGGGCGTGGCCATGGCGGCGGTGCTGGTGGTGGGTTGTGAGCGGCAGGGGCCGGCGCCCGTGGCCGTTGACCGCGACTACCAGAAGGTCCTTATCGAACGCCTGCTGGACGCCAAGCCGGGCGACGTGATCGAGATTCCCGCCGGCACCTTCGCCTTCGACCGGAGCCTCAACCTGCGTGCGGACGGCGTGACGATCCGCGGCGCCGGCATGGACAAGACGGTGTTGAGCTTCAAGGGACAGAAGAGCGGCGCCGAGGGGCTGCTGGTGAACGCCGGCAATTTCACGATCGAGAACCTCGCGATCGAAGACACCAAGGGCGATGGCCTCAAGGTCAACGAAGGCGAGAACATCGTCATCCGTGGCGTGCGCGTGGAATGGACGCGCGGCCCGCATACGGACAACGGCGCCTATGGCCTGTATCCGGTGCAGACGAAGAACGTGCTGATCGAGGACTGCGTGGTGATCGGCGCCTCCGACGCCGGCCTGTACGTCGGCCAGTCGGACACGATCGTCGTTCGTCGCAATCGCGTGGAACGCAACGTTGCCGGCATCGAGATCGAGAACAGCAAGAACGCGGACGTCCACGACAACGTCGCCACGCAGAACACCGGCGGCATCCTCGTCTTCGACATGCCCAACCTGCCGCGGCGTGGCCACAGCACGCGCGTGTTCAAGAACCGGGTGTTCGACAACAACACCGACAACTTCGCGCGCAAGGGCGCGGCGGTGGCGAGCGTGCCGGCCGGCTCCGGTGTGGTGCTCAATTCCGCCGACAAGGTGGAGATCTTCGATAACGACATCGGCGGCAACAAGACCGCGAACGTGATCATCTCCAGCTACTGGTCCACCGGCTACATGAACAAGTACGGCATTTCCAAGGACTACGATCCTTATCCGGAAGAGGTCTACGTGCACGGCAACCGTTTCAAGGGCGGCGGTGATTCCCCCGACGGCCTCGACCTCAAGACCCTGAAAGTCGCGCTGTTCGGCCTGGGCGGGAGCCTGCCGGACGTGCTGTGGGATGGCTACGTCAACGCGCAGCGCGCCCAGGGGCCGCAGATCTGCGTCGAAGGCGCGTCCGGCGTGCTCAATGCCGACGGTCCGCACAAATACAAGAACCCCGGTCTCGTCGGAGATGCCGTGCGCTGCACGTTGCCGGCGTTGCCGGCGATCGTGCTGCCCGGTGCGACGCAGGCAGGCGCGGCGCCGGCCGCCAAGGCAGCGTCCAAGTCATGAAGTGTTGGCGATTCCTCCTGGCGGCGCTGGTGTCGCTGCTGGCCTGCAGTGCGTGCAACCGGAGCGGCGATGCGGGCGTGACCTTCCATGCCCAGGGTCGGCCGGAAAAACTAAGCGACTGGCACCTGGTAATAGCGGATGGCAAGCGCTTGCGCCTGAATGACGGCGTCGAGCCCTATGCGCTCAACACGGCGTTGTTCAGTGACTATGCCCACAAGCTGCGCACGATCTGGCTGCCGCCAGGCACCAGGGCGAAGTACCACGCCACCGATGCCTTCGAGTTTCCGGTCGGCACCATCATCAGCAAGACCTTCTACTACCCGCGCGCGGCGGGCAGCGACAACGCGGTGCTGCGTATCGCCGAACAGCCCGGCGAAAGTCGCGACGGCCTGGACCTGGCGAAGATGCGCATGATCGAGACGCGCCTGCTGGTGCGGCGCGAGCAGGGCTGGGTGGCGCTGGCGTATGTTTGGAATGCCGGACAGACCGAAGCCACGCTGGCGCGCGCCGGCGAGATCGTCCCGCTCGAGCTGCGCAAGGCCGACGCTCCCGTCGGCGAGGGAGTGAAGCAGATCGGCTATCTGGTTCCCGACGAAAACCAGTGCGCGGGTTGCCATGCCACCGACAACAGTTCGCATGCGATCCATCCGATCGGTCCGCGGGCCCGCCATCTCAACCGCGACGATCCCTGGCACCCCGGCACGAACCAGCTGGCGCGCATGGCGGCGCTCGGGCGGCTCGAAGGTCTGCCGGCGACCGGCATCCCGCGCAATGCGCGGCTCGACGATGCCGGCGCGCCGCTGGACGCACGCGCCCGTGCCTATCTCGACGTCAATTGCGGCCACTGCCACAGCCCGAAGGGACCCGCCGACACCTCCGGTCTCTGGCTCGACGCATCGACGCGCGATCCGATCCGCCTGGGCGAATGCAAGCCGCCGGTGGCAGCCGGGCAGGGGACGGGCGACCACACCTTCGACATCGTGCCGGGTCGGCCCGATGACTCGATCCTGGTCTACCGCATGAGCAGCCTCGATCCCGGCGCGATGATGCCGGAGGTCGGTCGCGCTACGGTGCACGAGGAGGGGGTGGCCCTGGTCCGCGACTGGATCACGGCCTGGCTGGGTAGTTGCAGCAGCACTGCCGCCGCCACGCGATAACAAACGAGGACATGGCGGGCGGCGCACGGCATCGCCGGTGACAGCACGCTCGTCCAATCAACGCTTCATCAACGGAAATATCTGGGGAGAGTATTCCGATGTCGCCACGCAAGAACCGGCTAGCGGTTTCGCTTGCCTATGCCCTGTTCGGTTGTGTTTCGCTGGCGGCGATGCCGCAGGCCTTCGCGCAGGATGCTCCGGCATCGAAGGCCGATATGGCCGCGCAGAAGGCGACCGACCTGGACGCCATCACGGTCACCGCGCAGAGCCGCGAGCAGGAACTGCAGGATGTGCCGATCGCGTTGCAGGTGGTGACCGAGCAGCTGCTTGACGATGTCGCCGCCGAGGACCTGGGCGACATCGACAGCTTCGTGCCGGGCCTGAAGGTCAACAGCCAGCAGCCGACGCAGCCGAGCTTCGAGCTGCGCGGCATCAGCACCGACGACTTCGGCATCGGCACCGATCCGGCCGTGGGCGTGTACGTCGACGGCGTATATGCCGGTCGCGGCGGCGGCGTGCTGCTGCCGTTCACCGACGTGCAGCGCATCGAGGTGCTCAAGGGCCCGCAGGGCACGCTGTTCGGCCGCAACACCGCGGCCGGTGCGATCTCGATCATCACCAACCGTCCCGGTAACGAGACCGCGGCTGCAGGCAAGCTGCGCCTGGGCAACGACAACAAGACCTACTTCGAGGGCATGGCCAACGTCGCGGTAAGCGACGATTCCGCGTTCCGCTTCAACGGCATCTTCAATCACAGCGATGGCTGGCTGCAGGACTCGGTCAGCGGCAAGGACCTGAACCCGGAAAACAACTGGGCGACCCGCGCCGCGTTCCAGACCCGCTTCGGCGACAACACCCGCGCCTGGATCAGCTGGGACCACGAGAGCCTCGACCAGCAGGGCCAGGCCACCACCGGCATCGTGCTGATACCGGCGCTGCCCGCGCTGCCCACCGCGCCGGTCGACGAGACCGCGTTCCTCGATCCGTTGAAGGTGCCGACCGCGTCCGACGCCGCGAATGGCGAAACCCGCGAGTTCGACGGCGTGACCCTGACCGTCGACCACAGCTTCGAGTGGGGCAACCTGACCTCGACCACGGCCTGGCACCAGTACGACTCGATGAACCGCGTCGAGGAAGACGGCACCAACCTGAGCTACCTCTACGTCGATTCCACCAATACCGAGAGCAACGAGAACTTCTACCAGGAGTTCAAGTTCAGCGGCAGCACCGACCGCCTCGACTGGATCGCCGGCGCGAGCTACTTCCAGGAAGAGGCCGACCAGACCAGCGAGGTCAACGTGTTGACCGATTCGGTCGATACGCTGGCGCAGAACCTCGGCCTTGCCCCTCCGGGCGGACTGTTCGGCCCGATCAGCGACCTCGCCAACTCCTTCGGCATCCCGGTAAACCTGCACGGGCTGCCGTGGAACGAGAAGTTCGTAAACTCGCTCGACACCAAGGCCTACGCCGCCTTCGGCGACGTGATCTGGCACGTCAACGACAAGCTCAACCTGACCGCCGGCCTGCGCTACACCCGCGACGAGAAGGACTTCACCTGGTTCAACGACCTGCGCAGCGCCCCGGAACTGGACGCGCAGCTCGATCTGCTCGATGCGGTCGGGTTCTTCGGTGCGATCGGCATTCCCAAGGAGGCTTTTGTCTTCGACGTCGCCTTCATCGATCCGCCGGCGCTGTTGAACAAGGGCGTGCTCAACCGTGCGAAGAAGTCCTGGGACGACTTCAGCCCGCGCTTCGTCGTCGACTACCACTTCAATGACGACCTGATGGGCTTCGCCTCGCTGGCCAAGGGCTACAAGGCCGGCGGTTTCAACGCGCTGCAGATCGGCAGCGAGTTCGAGAACGAGGACGTGTGGAATTTCGAGGCCGGCATCAAGCAGTCGTTCCCGGAGCACCGCCTGGCCTACAACGCCTCCGCCTTCTATTACGTCTACGACAACCGCCAGGCCGTGACGCTCGACATGTCGACGCAGATCCCGCGCTTCATCGTCGACACCTCCGACCAGGAGGCCTGGGGCGTGGATTTCGATGCGCGCTGGCAGGCCACCGAAGGGCTCGGTCTCGACTTCAACACCGAGTACCTGGACGCGACCTACAAGAACTACACCAACCCGCAGGGCATCGATCTGGACGGCCAGACGACCGGCGCGCCGGAGTGGTCGCTGTCCGCCGGCGCCAACTATGTCTGGCACCTGGACGGGCACGGCGACCTGCGTCCGGCCCTGCGTTATTCCTACATCGCTTCCTGCCGCAGCAATGACGAGTCAGTGAGCCAGCTCAGCTGCGGCCAGTTCGGCGCTATCGACCTCGGCGAGGCGCAGGAAATCCTGGATGCGCGCATCGGCTGGACGTCGCCGAACGGACACTGGGGCTGGGCGGTGTACGGCAACAACCTGCTCGACAACCAGTACGTCAACTCGCTGGGCACCTATGGGGCCACCGTGCTCGGCACCGTCGGCGCGCGCGTAACCGCGCCGCGCACCTATGGAATGGAGATCAGCGCGAAATTCTGACCGCATGTGTGTGTGGAGGCTCTCCACCCCCGGCATTCGTGCCGGGGTTTTTTTTTGCACGCGATCCCGGCAGGCTGTGACCATGCAGACCCCCAAGGGCGGGCCTACCGTCGCGTTCCAGTCGCCACCGATCAGCAGCCTGCATGGGGTGGGCCCGCGCGTGGCGGAGAAGCTGGCTGCGCGCGGCCTGCTCACCGTGCATGACCTCTGGCTGCACCTGCCACGGCAGTACGAGGACCGTACATCGCTGACGCCGATCCGCGCGCTGCAGGCGGGTGTCGCGGCGCAGGTCGAAGGCCGCGTCGACGCGGTCGAACGCGGCTTCCGCTATCGGCCCATGCTGCGGGTAGCCCTCAGTGATGACTCGCATGCCACCCTGGTGTTGCGCTTCTTCCATTTCCGCGCCGCCCAGGTTGCGCAATTTGCTCCTGGCGCGCGCATCCGCTGTTACGGGACCCCGCGCGCGGGCCAACACGGCCTGGAAATCGTCCATCCCAGCTACCGCATGCTCGACGACGCTGCCGAAGTCGAACTCGGCAGCGCGCTGGATCCGGTGTATCCCGCGATCGAGGGCGTCGGCCCGGCGTCGCTGCGCAAACTGATCGGCCTGGCGCTCGACCGCCTGCCGCAGGACGAATCACTGGAGTTGCTGCCGCGCGCACTGCGCGAGTCGCTGGACCTGCCATCGCTGCGCCAGGCCCTGCTTACCGTGCATCGCCCGCAGGCCGGCGAGGACATCGGAGCGCTGCTCGCCGGCCGCCATCCGGCGCAACGGCGGCTGGCACTGGAGGAACTCCTTGCCCACCACCTGAGCCTGCGCCGCCAGCGCCTCGCGCAGCAGGCGCATGCGGCACCCGCGCTGCGCCGGGCGACGCTGGCCGGCAAGTTGCGCAAGTCCCTGCCTTTCAAACTCACCGGTGCGCAGCAGCGCGTCTTCGACGAGATCCAGGCGGACCTCGGCAAACCCTCGCCCATGCTGCGGCTGGTGCAGGGCGACGTCGGCAGCGGCAAGACCGTGGTGGCCGCGCTGGCCGCGATGCAGGCAGTGGAAGTCGGCAAGCAGGCCGCCTTGATGGCGCCGACCGAGTTGCTGGCCGAGCAGCATCTCAACAACCTGCGTGGCTGGCTGGAACCCCTGGGCGTGCGGGTGGCATGGCTCGCAGGCAAGGTGACGGGCAAGGCGCGCAGCAAGGTGCTGGAGGAGGTCGCATCCGGCGACGCGCAGATCGTGGTCGGCACCCATGCACTGATGCAGGAAGGTGTCGCCTTCCGCGACCTCGCACTGGCCATCGTCGACGAACAGCATCGCTTCGGCGTGCACCAGCGCCTCGCGCTGCGCGACAAGGGCACGGGCGGTACCGGCAATGGCGACAGCATCGTTCCGCATCAACTGGTGATGACGGCGACGCCGATTCCCCGCACGTTGGCGATGGCCGCCTATGCGGACCTCGATGTCTCGGCCATCGATGAACTGCCGCCGGGACGCACGCCCGTGCAGACCGTCGCCCTGAATGCCGAGCGTCGCCCCGAACTGGTCGAACGCATCCGCATGGCTTGCGCGGAGGGGCGGCAGGCGTACTGGGTATGCACGTTGATCGACGACAGCGACGAGGTGGTCGCGCAGGCCGCGCAAAGTACCTTCGAGGATCTGTCGAAGCAGTTGTCGAAACTGCGGGTCGGGCTCGTGCACGGCCGCATGAAGGCCAGCGACAAGCAATCCACGATGCGCGCCTTCAAGGAGGGTGCGATCGACCTGCTCGTCGCCACCACCGTCATCGAGGTTGGCGTCGACGTTCCCAACGCCTCGCTGATGATCATCGAGAACGCGGAGCGACTGGGGCTGGCCCAGTTGCACCAGTTGCGTGGACGCGTGGGGCGGGGCAGTGCGGCTTCCAGTTGCGTGCTCCTGTACCAGTCGCCGCTGTCGCAACTGGCGAAGCAGCGCTTGGAGACCATGCGGCAGACGCACGACGGATTCGTGATCGCGGAAAAAGACCTGGAACTGCGCGGCCCCGGCGAATTGCTGGGCACCCGCCAGACCGGCCTGGCCGGCTTCCGTGTCGCCGATCTGGCCCGCGATGCCGACCTGTTGCCGTTGGTGCAGCAGGTCGGCGCGCAGCTGCTCGCCGAGGCGCCCGACATCGCCGAGCGCATCATCGCCCGCTGGGTCGGTGGCGCGGCGCGCTATGCGTCCGCCTGACGGCACGCCTTGGTCATAATGGCGGCATGACCCGCATCCCGCTGCTGATCGACACCGATCCGGGCGTCGACGACGCCCTCGCCATCCTCATGGCCCTCAATGCCCCCGGCCATGAGGTCGTGGGCCTCACCATCGCGGCCGGCAATGTCGGCCTGCAGCACACCGTCGCCAACGCACTGAAGCTGTGCGAAGTCGCCGGCAGCGACGTGCCGGTGTATGCCGGCTGCGCGGCGCCGCTGCTGCATCCGGCGCGCGACGCCGCTTACGTGCATGGCCGCGACGGCTTCGGTGATGTCGGCTACACGCCGGCGCAGCGCCAACCCGGCAACGAACACGCCGCATTGGCCATCCTGCGCCTGTCGCACGAATACGCCGGGCGCCTGCTGCTGGTAGCGCTGGGACCACTGACGAACCTGGCGCTGGCACTGAAGCTCGACCCGACCCTGCCGTCGCGTATCGCGCGCTGCGTGGTCATGGGCGGTGCCGTCACCGCGCACGGCAACATCACACCGGCGGCCGAATTCAACATCGCCTTCGACCCCGAAGCGGCGCACATCGTCTTCAGCGCCTTCCCGCGCATCGACCTGGGCGACTGGGAGGCGACCATGGCACACGGCCTGCTGGATACGGATGTCGACCGCTGGCTGGGCGCCGAGTCACCGCGCGCACGCTTCTACGAAGCGATTTCACGGCAGACCCGGGCCTGGTCCGGCGAGCGCCGCGGCAACCGCTGGTATTCCGCCGATGGGCTGGCCATGGCCTTTGCCCTGGCGCCGGAAGGGGCGCTGGAAACCGCCGAACGCCCGCTGGCCGTGGAAACCGAAGGCCGGCACGCCCGAGGGGCCAGCATCGTCGACTGGCGCCGCGAAAGCGGGCAGGCGGACAACGTCCGCATCCTGCTGCGCTACGACCAGGCGCGGTTCGAGGCACTGGTCGAGGCGGCCCTGGCCGCCGGTTGACGCGCCACAGTCCGGGCTTGCCACGGACCGCAACGGGCCGCTATACTGCCCAGCTTTCCCGAAGCTATTGGCGCGTTGTCATGAAGACCGGCATCCATCCCGAGTACCGTGAAGTCATTTTCCAGGATGTGACCACGGATTTCGCATTCCTGACCCGCTCGACCCTTGGCAGCAAGGAAACGATCAAGTGGGAAGACGGCAACGAATACCCGCTGATCAAGCTGGATATCACGTCGGCTTCGCACCCGTTCTATACGGGCAAGCACAAGATCATGGATATCAGCGGTCGCGTCGACAAGTTCCGCAAGCGTTACGCGCAGAAGTGATGTCGATGCTCGCGCGCTGAGCGCGGGTACGCGTAGGTCCGGCGCACGCGCCGCCACCTGACACAGAAGAAGCCCGCCTTTTCATGGCGGGCTTTTTGCGTTTCCGGTCGGTTGGATGGTCACTATGAGGGCATAGGGAATTGTTGGCGCCATCGCGGGACCGCCCCCGCTTTCACGGCCTGCGCGAGCCGCCCTGGTTTCTTGAGCATCGGCTCTATTCCGCACGGTGCATGCGACTTTGGTACCACCCTGCGGCACCGAATGCTTGTGCGATAATTCGCCGTCGCGGCCAGGCCGCGAACGACTACAGAGTTAGTTTCCCTCCAACCGCCGCGGCGATCCCTGCGGCGTGCAGATACAGGAGCGTTGCGTGTCCGAGTCCTCCAAGTCCGGCCTCGATCAGGTCACCCTGACCGCGGGCGACAAGAGCGTCACCCTGCCGGTACATCACCCGACCCTGGGTGCCCCCTGCATCGACATCGGCAAGCTGCCCAAGGAAACCGGCTGCTTCACCTACGACAACGGTTTCACCGCTACCGCCAGTTGCCGTTCGGCCATCACCTACATCGATGGTGATGCAGGCGTGCTGCTGTATCGCGGTTACCCGATCGAACAGCTCGCCGAGAAGTCGAACTTCCTCGAAGTCGCCTACCTGCTCATGAACGGCGAACTCCCGACCCAGGACGAGTTCGCCAAGTTCGAGCACGAAGTCACGCATCACACGATGATGCACGAGGCCTTCCGCACGTTCCTGTATGGCTTCCGCCACGACGCGCATCCGATGGCGATGCTCACGGGCATGCTCGGATCGCTGGCGAGCTTCTATCACAACGACCTCGACATCGAGGATCCGGAGCATCGCCGCCTGGCAGCGATCCGCCTGATCGCGAAGGTCCCGACCATCGCCGCAGCGTGTTACCGCTACTCGATCGGCTGGCCGATCCGCTACCCGCGCAACAACCTCGAATACACCACGCGCTTCCTGCACATGATGAAGGAAGTGCCGAGCGAGCCGCTGGAACTCGATCCGGTCGCCGCCAAGGCGATGGACCTGCTGTTCATCCTGCACGCCGACCACGAGCAGAATGCCTCGACTTCGACCGTTCGCCTGGTCGGTTCCACCGGTGCCAATCCGTACGTGAGCGTCGCCGCCGGCGTCGCCGCGCTGTGGGGCCCGGCGCACGGCGGTGCGAACGAGGCCGTGTTGAAGATGCTGGCCGAGATCGGCAGGCCGGAGAATGTCGGTTCCGCCGTGGAGAAGGCCAAGGACAAGGAGTCCGGCTTCCGCCTGATGGGCTTCGGCCACCGCGTCTACAAGAACTACGACCCGCGCGCGGCGCTGGTACGCAAGATGACCCATGAAGTCCTCGGCGCGCTCCACATCAACGATCCGTTGCTGGAAGTCGCGCTGCGGCTGGAAGAAGCGGCGCTGAAGGACGAGTACTTCATCCAGCGCAAGCTCTACCCGAACGTCGACTTCTATTCCGGCATCATCTACAAGGCGCTGGGTATCCCGACCGAGATGTTCACGGTGATGTTCGCCATCGCCCGCACCGCCGGCTGGGTCTCGCACTGGCTGGAACAGCAGAACGATCCGGAAAACAAGATCGGCCGCCCGCGCCAGATCTATACCGGTTCGGCGAGGCGCGACTATCGCGGAATGGGCCAGCGCTGATTGCGCGTTGCATCCCTCGCGTCCGCAAGAACAAGCTCGCCCCGATTCGTCGGGGCGTTCTTTTTTAGTCGGCCCGGCGCGGGGTCAGTTCGCGAGTTCGTACAGATATTCGACGAAGGACATGGTCGCTCCGTCGATGCCTTGCAGCTTGGGGTTGGTGGATTCGATCAGGTAGTACTCGTCCGGGCCATGTGCGCCGCTGCCATGGCCGAGGCCGAAATGGCCGGCGGCCAACTTCAGCGGCGCACCGGTGAACACGTAGCCGGGATATGAGCCCGCGTTGCGTGGCCACAGTAAGGGATCGATGCCGGCTTTTTTGAGCGTGGCGATCTGGGCCTGGATGAGCGGGGTGTCGGGGGCGGTGCTGGTGGGGTCGTAGCCGCCGGACACGTTGACTTCGATGTCGCCGAAGCCGCGCTTGGCCAGATGGGTCTTCAACGCGGCCACCGCATCGTCCCTGGTCATGCCGGGCACCAGGCGCATGTCGATCTTGGCCACGGCACGGTGGGGCAGCACGGTCTTGCCGCCGACGCCGGTATAGCCGCCGACGAGGCCTTCGATGTTGATGGTCGGTTGCGATTCCAGCCGCTCGTTGGCCTGCTGCCACGGCAGGTCGTCGATCCAGCGTTGCACGCCGAGCTGCTGCTTGGCCTGTGCTTCGCTGCGGCGCTGGGATGCCACGGCAATCATGCGGCGCTCGGACTCGCTGAGCGGCAGCGGCTTGGGATAGCCATCGACGGTGATGGTGTTGCCATCATCGGACACCAGGGTGTCGAGTGCCTTCACCAGGTGCCAGTTCGGGCTATCCACCATGGCCTTGAGCGAGGAGTGGATGTCCTTGCCGGGGCCGCGTCCCCATTTCTCGCCGCTCGACACCAGCTCCAGTTCGACCACGCCTTTCGAGCCCAGGTTGACGGTGACCACGCCGTCGATGCCCTGCATTGCCGAGGGCATGAACACGCCGACGGTCTTGGCGAGTGCGGCCTGCACCTCGGGGCGTTGCACGATCTGGCCGATGTGCGGCGAGCCGATTTCCTCTTCGCCTTCCGCCACCAGCACCAGGTTCACGGGCGACTTCCCGCCGGCAGCGCGGATGGCGTGCAGGGCGGCCAGGAATGCTGCCTCCGGGCCCTTCTGGTTGACCGCACCGCGGCCGATCAGCACCTTGCCCAGGCCTGCCTTGTCGACCAGGCGAGCCTCCAGCGGGGGCGAGGTCCATTCCGCCGGATCGAATTGTTTGACGTCGTACATGAAGTACAGGCCCACCGTCTTGGCGGCGCCGGCGTCGAGCGTTGCGAAGACGCCCGGCTTGCCCTCGGTGTTCACGATCGATACCTGCTGGAAGCCGGCATCGCGCGCGAGTTTCGCCATGTACTCCGCGCCGGCGGGATAGCCCCGGTCCTCCGCGGCTATCGCCGGTTGCGCGATCCAGTCCTGGAGGCGCTTGACCGTTTCGTCATGGTGGCGGGCAACCTCCGCCCGGATCGCGGACAGTTCGCTGCTGTCGGTGGCGTGGACCGGGGCGGCAACCGATGCGGCGCTCGCGACGAAGGTGGCCGCGACAGCGGCCATCACCTTCCCGCGCAAGGAAAACCTCACGTACATGTGTTCACTCCTGGGTTGGCTGCACAACAATCCGAGGCGGGCACGACGTCCCCGCACAAGCCCGCTCAGCGATGCTCGTGCTCGTAACCGGCAATTTCCTCATCGGCCAGCAGCTGGCGCAGTTGCGCTAGCGAGGCGCGCCTCATCGGCTTCTCGTCGATGCCGGACAGCGGCGCCTGGCGCAGCACGTCGCGCGGTAGCACGGTGAGATCGATGGGCAGGTCCTCGGCACTGAACACCCACACCGGAAAATCGTCGCTGCGTTCGCGGTCGAGGCGGATGCGGCGGTTGCGCGACTCCGCGGGAATGCCGCTGTGCTCGAGATGGCGATGCACCGCCTCGGGATCGTCGCTGTGCAGGTGCAGGGCTACGGCAGTACGCGCGTCGGCGGTGCCTTCGAGCACCGGGCCGACCAGGCGCGGATCGAAGTCGGCAAAGAACTCGAGCGCGCGCAAAGCCGCTTCGCGGCGCACCCGCAATTCGACGACGTTCTCGCGCTGGAACAGGCGCTGGTACTCGCGCAGCGCGTCCTCGATCTCGCGGTTACGCGGCAGCGAGGCATCGTCGAAGATTCCCAGGCGCTGCGCCGCCTTGAGCTTGGCCTGGTGGTAGTCACGGATGCCGCCTTCGGCCATCAGGCGCGCGGCTTCGTGGGCGAGGCTGCGGCGCCGCTCATGCGTGCGGTTCTGCGCATGTTGCTGGGCGTGCTGTCGGGCGTGGCGCATGACGTCCCTCCGCGGCTGGCACGACGACGGCGAGCGGTTTCGCCGCGGCCAGCAGGAGCTGGCAAGGGCCAACGCTAGCATGGGAGGTGTGAATCAGGAATCGGCCCGCGGCCGACCCAAAGGCGGCAGTTCAGCCGGTGCCGCGCCCGCGGCCGGCGATGGAGAACGACGCTTTGCCGCGTTTGCCCGGAAGGCGATCGCTCACCCGGTTACGCTGAAATGCCGCGCGGGCGAGTGCAGCGTTCAAGCGGGCCGAAGCCCGCTCAAGCGTACCTACATCGTGCCTAGTTGGGGGACATCAGAAGATGTCGAAGGATTCCTCGGCCGGCACGGCGTCCTGTGGGCCGTAATCGACGTAGGTTTCCATGCGGTCGAGGTCCTCGGCCTTCACCCACTCGAGTACGCCGCCCGTGCCTTCCGGCAGCAGCGCGCCATTGGCGGCAACCGATACCTTGACCATGCCATTGGGCGGCTCGTTGACCGCGATGGGTTTGCCATCGAGGGCAACGCGCATGTAGTCGATCCAGATCGGCAACGCGGCCTTGCCGCCATATTCACGATAGCCCAGCGACTTGTAGTCGTCGCGGCCCACCCAGACCGTGGTGACGAACGGGCCGCCGATGCCGGAGAACCAGGCGTCGCGGTGGTCGTTGGTCGAGCCCGTCTTGCCGCCGATGTCCTCGCGCCCCAGCACCTTGGCCGGCGTGCCGGTACCGCGCAGCACCACGTCGCGCAGCATCGAAACGATCTGGTAAGCGATGCGATTGTCGATGGCGCGCGGCGCCACCACCATGTCTGCCGGCGGTGCCTTGATGTCTTTCGGCTTGCTCTTGTCAGCTTCCTTGACGGCCGGCGCGGCGCCGCCGCGTGGACCGAGGTCGAAGCCATCGACGTCCGTGGACGAGGCGGCTGTCGCCGCAACAACCTTGCCGGCGGAGCCGAAGTCGCAGTCGGGGCATGCGGTGGCCGGCTTCTCCTTGAAAAGCACGGCGCCGTTGCTGTCGCGCACTTCATCGATGAACCACGGCGTCACCAGGAAGCCGCCGTTGGCGAAAACCGAGAAGCCGCGCGCGACCGAAAGCGGGGTCAATGAAGCGGTGCCCAGCGACATCGACAGGTTCGGCGGCAGTTCCTTTTCCTCGAAGCCGAGGTGGCTTATGTACTTGCGCGCATAGTCGACACCGATCGCGTCGAGCAGGCGTACCGATACCAGGTTGCGGGATTGCACCATCGCTTCGCGCAGGCGCATCGGGCCGGCGAAGTTGCCGGTGTCGTTCTGCGGGCGCCACAGGTGGCCGCGCCGGTCCTTGAAGACGACGGGTGCGTCGAGTACGACCGACGCCGGATTGAAGCCGCGCTCGAAGGCCGCTGCATATACGAACGGCTTGAAACTGGAGCCGGGCTGGCGGCGCGCCTGCGTGGCGCGATTGAATTTGTTGCCCGCGAAGCTGTAGCCGCCCGACAGCGCGCGCAATGCGCCATTGCCAGGCTCAAGCGATACCAGCGCCGACTGCGCACGTGGCAGCTGGTTGAGCGAGTAGCGGATGGCGCCTGGGCCGCCGGGCTTGCTTGCAGTGCCCGCCGGAACATCGGACGCAGCGGCGGCCGTTTCGCTGCGAAGCACCCGGACTAGATCGCCGCGCTTCACGAGCGTGGCGGGTGCCTGGCCGTTCCAGCCCTGGTCGGCGCCCAGCTCGATCTGGCGGCCGTCGGCGAGCATCACCCGCGCGCCGCCATCGGCGACGCCGAGGACCAGCGCCGGCAGCAGGTCCGCCTGGGAGGAGACGTCCCGAAGGCGGGCGAGCATCGTGGCTTCATCCTCGCCGTCGGCCAGGTCGAAGTGCTGCTCGACACCGTGCCAGCCGTGGCGCAGGTCGTAGATACGCAGGCCCGCACGGATCGCACGGTCGGCGGCAGCCTGCAGGGTCGGGTCGATGGTGGTGGTGACGTGGTAGCCCTTGGTCAGTGCCTCGGCGCCGTACCGGGCGACCATTTCCTGCCGCACCATTTCGGCCACGTACGGCGCATTGACCTCGACCGGGCGTTCGTGCGGCGACGCATGCATTGGCACCGCCTTGGCGGCGTCGGCTTCGGCCTGGCTGATGTACTTCAGCTGCGCCATCCGCTGCAGGATGTATACGTCGCGGCGTTCCTTGGCGCGGGCAGGATTGCTGAGCGGGTTCGCAGTGGACGGGAACTTGGGGATGGCCGCAAGCGATGCCATTTCGTCCAGCGAAAGCTGGTTCAACTTCTTGCCGTAATAGAACTCGGCTGCCGCTCCCACGCCGTAGGCGCGATGGCCGAAGAAGCTCTTGTTGAGGTACAGCTCGAAAATCTCGTCCTTGCTCAGCTCGTTCTCGATGCGCATTGCCAGCATCATCTCGGCGAGCTTGCGCTTGTAGCTGTACTCCTGGCTCAGGAAGAACTGGCGTGCGACCTGCTGGGTGATGGTGGAGCCGCCCGGCACGCGCTTGTCGTTGGTGGTCGCCAGCAGCCACATGGCGCGGGCGATGCCCTTGTAGTCGACGCCATGATGCTTATAGAAGCGGGCATCCTCGGCGGCCAGGAAGGCCTGCTTGAGCTGCTGGGGCACTTCTTCGATGTTGATCGGATAGCGCCGGGTCTCGCCGAAGAGGGCCATCAACCGGCCGTCGCGCGAGTAGACGTACATCGGCTCCTGCAACTCGACCGTGCGCAGGGTTTCCACGTCCGGCAGCTTGGGAGCGATAAGGAAGTACAAGATGCCCAGCGCGGTGGCGCCAAGCAGGACCACGCTGGCGGCCGCGATCAGCGACCAGCGCAGCAAGCGACGTAAACGGGGCATCGAAGCGGAATTCCTGTGCAGCGAGGATTGCGGGTGTTGTGGGCGAGGAGTATAGAGGAGGCGAGTAAGGGCACCGGAATGGATTGCCCGGAATGGATTGCAACGTGCGTTGCCCGGCGACTGCAATCGCCGGCTGCGCACGGGCAAGTGAACGGTGCGACGTTGCGCAGATCGGGGGGAGCGGCAGTGGTGGAAGCCGCTGCCGGCGAAACCCGCGCTCTTGCGGGGCTCCGGGATCGCGGCGCTGGCGAGATGGCACGGGTTGGGTGGACCCGGGCCGGAAGGGGGTTCTTGTTGGGGTTGCCGGGGTGTCGCGGCCGTTCCGGTTCCGGTTCGGCGTTCAGAGGAAAAGCGGTCTGGTTGGCAGTTCCTGGTAGGGGGGAGTTGCCAGCCCGGGGAAAGTCCGATATTTAAGGCAGGGCCACACGAAGTGCGCGTAAGCGCTTGTGGCATGGGGAGAAAAATCGTGGGGATTGTCACAAAAGGCCAGCCGACCCTCGTCGGCGTGGATATCAGTTCGACTGCGGTCAAGCTGTTGCAGCTCTCCCGGGCTGGCGACCGCTATCGCGTCGAGCACTATGCGGTCGAGCCGCTGCCGCCGAATGCCGTGGTCGAGAAGAACATCGTCGAAGTCGAGGCGGTGGGCGAAGCGATCAAGCGCGCGGTCAACCGCTCGGGTACCAGGATCAAATTCGCCGCGGCTGCTGTCGCGGGGTCATCGGTGATCACCAAGGTGATCCCGATGCCGGCCGACCTGGATGAGGACGACCTCGAGTCCCAGGTCGAACTCGAAGCGGTCAACTACGTGCCGTACCCCATCGAGGAAGTAAACCTCGACTTCGAGGTGCTCGGCCCGATGCCGAACAACCCCGGAACGCTGCAGGTGCTGCTCGCCGCATCGCGTTCTGAAAACGTCGAGTTGCGCTCGTCTGCCCTGGAAATCGGCGGCCTGACCCCGAAGGTCATGGACGTCGAGGCGTTCGCGATTGAAAACGCATTCGCGCTGCTTGCCAACCAGCTCAGTGGACCGCGCGACGGCCTCACCGCGCTGATCGACTCCGGCGCGACCATGACCACGCTCAACGTGCTTCGCAACGGCCGCAGCCTCTACAGCCGCGAGCAGGTCTTCGGCGGGAAGCAACTCACCGACGAAGTCATGCGCCGGTATGGCCTGAGCTACGAAGAAGCCGGCCTGGCTAAGCGCCAGGGTGGCCTGCCGGAGAGCTACCAGGCCGAAGTGCTCGAGCCTTTCAAGGAAGCCATGGTCCAGCAGGTCAGCCGCCTGCTGCAGTTCTTCTATGCCGGCAGTGAATTCAATCGTGTCGACCAGATCGTGCTCGCCGGCGGCAATGCGGCCATACCGGGCATCGCCCAGATGGTCGAGGAGCAACTCGGCGTCCCGACTCTCGTCGCCAATCCGCTGGCGCACATGACGCTCGGTCCCCGCGTGCAGGCGCACGCGCTGGCGCAGGATGCCCCCGCGCTGATGATTGCCTGCGGCCTCGCCCTGAGGAGCTTCGACTGATGGCACGGATCAACCTCCTCCCGTGGCGCGCCGAACGGCGCAAGCAGCGCCAGAAGGAATTCAGCATCCTGCTTGCCATGTCGGCGCTGGGTGCGGTCCTGCTGTCGTTCCTCCTGGTGGGTTACTACAAGGCGCAGATCAGCGGCCAGAACGAGCGCAACCAGTATCTGACCGACCAGATCACGCTGGTGCAGAAGCAGATCGACGAAATTAAGCTGCTCGACGAGAAGAAGGCCAAGCTCCTTGCTCGCAAGGAAATCATCGAAAAGCTGCAGGCCAACCGCTCGCAGATGGTGCATCTGTTCGATTCGCTGGTCCGCACCATTCCCGATGGCGTGATCCTGACTTCGATCAAGCAGGACGAGGACACCCTGACGCTTGAGGGACGCGCGCAATCCAACGCCCGTGTCAGTACCTACATGCGCAACCTCGAAGGCTCGGGCTGGATGACCAAGCCGGACCTGTCGATCATCGAAGCCAAGGGTGAGGACAAGGCGCTGCCGAACGAGTTCAAGCTGACGGTGAAGTTGGCCGACCCGAACGCGCCCAAGGACGAGGACGGCGATGGCGTGCCGGATGCCCAGGCGGCTCCGCGTGCCGGTGCGGCACCCGCGGGTGCTGGTCCGGCAGGCTCGACGCCGGCGAACACTCCCGCCGCACCCACCAATCCTCCGGCTGCAGCCCCAGTGAAACAAGGAGCCGCCTCGTGAGCGCCAAGAAATTCTCGCTGCGGGAACTCGACTTCAACAACATGGGCTCCTGGCCGCAGCAGGCCAAGGTGGGCTTCTGCGTCATCGTCGCTCTGCTGATCATCTTCCTGAGCTGGTGGGTCTTTGTCCGCGACAAGCTGGCCGAGCTGAAGGGCCTCGAAAGCAGGGAAACCGAACTGCGCCAGGAATTCGAAACCAAGCAGGGCCGCGCCGCCAACCTCGAGCCGCTCAAGCAGCAGCTCGCGCAGATGGAAGAGCAGCTCAAGCAGATGTTGCGCCAGTTGCCGAGCAAGACGGAGATGCCCGACCTGATCGTCGACATTTCGCAGACGGCGTTGGCGACCGGCATCACCAACGAGCTTTTCCAGCCCGGCCCGGAAATCCCCAAGGAGTTCTACGCCGAGAAGCCGATCGCGCTGCGCATGGTGGGCACCTACCACCAGTTTGGCGGCTTCGTCAGCGGCGTGGCGACGCTGCCGCGCGTGGTCATCATGACCATGCACGACATCTCGCTGAAGCCTCGCGACAAGGACAAATCCGGCAAGCCCATTCCGATTACGCCCAACAGCCCGCTGGAGCTCGCCGGTACGGTTAAAACGTATCGATACCTGGACGAAGAAGAAGTCGCCGAGCAGGAAGCTGCAGCCAAGACTACCGGCACCACCGGCGGCCAGGGGGGGACCTAAGATGCTTGGACATCCTGATAGCCTGAGCAACGTGGGACGTCGAATCCTGTTCGGCGCTGCACTGGCGCTGGCCCTTGTCGGCTGCACCCGCGGTATCTCCAGCACGCCGGGCGATGCACCGAACCTGGAAAAGTGGGTGGCCGAGGTCAAGGCACGTCCGGCGCCGCCGCTCGAACCGCTGCCGGTAATGCAGCAATTCGAGACATTCGAATATGCCGCCTATTCTCTGCGGGATCCGTTCAGCACCGCCTTCACGGATTCCGACTCGGGCTCGGGTCCCCGACCCGATCGCGCGCGCCGCAGGCAGACGCTCGAGCAATTCCCGCTCGACAGCCTGGACATGGTGGGCACGTTGGGCCACGGCGCGGGCGTCGTGGCGTTGGTGATGGCACCGGACAAGGTTACGTACCGCGTCCGCCCCGGGGACTACATGGGGCAGAGCGACGGACGCGTGACCGGTGTGTTTGAAGACCGCATCGAGTTGGTGGAACTGGTGCCGGATGGCGCGGGTGGCTGGCTGGAACGTCCAGCGTCGGTCGCATTAGAAGATCAATGATTGGGGGATGACACGATGACCGTTTTCAACGCCAACCGCTCCAAGCGCACCGGCATCGGCCTCGCAATCGGGCTGCTCGCCGGGTTCGGTGCCGTACACGCTGCGACGCCGGCGCCGCACGGCAGCTTCACGCCGACCTTCGTCGCCCAGCTTGCGCCGACGACCGCACCCATGCCCAGCAACGATCCGGCGAAGCAATTGCCGGGCGCCATCTCGGTATCGAACATCGACTTCAAGCGCGGCGACGGCGGCGCGGGCAAGCTGATCCTGCGCTTCAGCGGCGACGGCGCCGCACCGGATCTGCGCAGCACGGGCTCGACCGTCACCATCAACGTCGGCAACGCGCAATTGCCGGCAAACCTGCAGAAGCCCCTTAACGTGACCGACTTCGCCACGCCGGTGCAGTCGATCGACGCGCGTTCGGCGGGCACGGGTACGCAGCTGGTACTGAATACCAACGGTGCCTATGAGTCGATGGCGTACCAGACCGGCCGCGACTACATCGTGGAGATCATTCCCCGCGCAGCCGGAGCGAAGCAGCGTGCAGTGGGCGCCCCCGCTGCCGCCACCACGCCTGCGCGCGCGTATAGCGGCCGTCCGGTGACCTTCAACTTCCAGGACGTGCCGGTGCGTACCGTCCTGCAGCTGATCGCTGAAGAATCCGGCCTGAATGTCGTAGCGGCCGATACGGTCCAGGGCAATGTCACCCTGCGCCTGGTCAACGTGCCGTGGGACCAGGCGCTCGACATCGTCCTGCAGGCCAAGGGCCTGGACAAGCGCCGCAGCGGCAATGTCGTGTGGATCGCGCCGCAGTCGGAAATCGCCAAGTACGAGCAGGACAAGGAAGACGCCCGCATTGCGCTCGACAACCGCGTCGATCTCGTCACCGAATACATCCAGGTCAATTACCACAACGCAGCGGCGATCTACAAAGCCCTGACCGAGGCCAAGGGTATTGGTGGCTCGGGTGGTGGCCAGAGCGGGGGTGGTGGCTCAGGCAACGGCAACCAGAACGACAACGGCTTCCTCTCCCAGCGTGGCCGCCTGGTTGCAGACGAGCGCACCAACACCCTGATGGTGAGCGACATTCCGAAGAAGGTCGCCCAGATCAGGGAACTGGTGAAGATCATCGACCGCCCGGTCGACCAGGTCATCATCGAGGCGCGCATCGTGATCGCGACCGAGACGTTTGCCCGTGAAGTCGGTGCCAAGTTCGGCATCAACGGCGCCACCGGCAAGGACGGTGATCGCAGCTCGCTTGGGTTCGGTGGCAGCGCGGAGGCGTCCGCGGCGAATGCGGTTGCGCGCGGCAACGCGGTGATGAACGGCACGGGATTCACGGCGACGCGTGACCTGAACGTCAATTTGCCGGTCGCGAGTCCGGCCGGTTCGCTGGGCCTGTCGATCCTCAACGCGGGCTATCTCCTGGACGTGGAGCTTTCCGCGATGCAGGAAGAAGGCCGCGGTGAGGTCATCTCCAATCCGCGCGTCGTCACGAGCAACCAGCGTGAAGCGGTCATCCGCCAAGGCCAGGAAGTCGGCTACGTGACGGTGACCCAGGGCGCGGGCGCGGGCGGCAACGTCGCGCAGCAGACCGTGCAGTTCAAGGATGTCCTGCTGGAAATGAAGGTCACCCCGACCATCACCAACGACGGCCGCGTCTTCCTCAACATGAACGTGAAGAAGGACGAGGTCGAAGATTTCGTCGAGGCGTCCATCGGCAGCGTGCCGCTGATCAACAAGCGCGAAGTCAACACCGCGGTGCTGATCGAAGACGGGCAGACCGTGGTGATCGGCGGCGTGTACGAATTCCGCGATCGCAGCGACATCCAGAAAGTGCCCTTCCTCGGCGACATTCCCTTCCTTGGCAATCTGTTCAAGAAGAAGGGCAAGAACCGGGAGAAGGCGGAACTGCTCATCTTCGTGACGCCGAAGGTCCTGCAGGTCGCCCAGCGCTGATCGCACGCAAATCCGAATGTCAGCAACCGGGGGCCGCAAGGCCCCCGTTTGTTTTTTGGCTCAGCCACGACTGTCGCCTGCCTGAATCCGGCACGGCCGCGCGAACTCGGTGTCGATTCTTCGGTCAAAATGGCCACAACCCGCCAGAGAGCGCCCGATGGACAGCAACATCCCGCCGATTTCCGGTAGTGCCCATGGCGGCGCCGTGAGCCGGCTGCACGACGCATTCCGCGATCTGCGCGCGGCCCTGTCCGCCGAAATCGTGGGGCAGTCGGCCCTGATCGAACGGCTGTTGGTTGCCCTGCTCGCCGATGGACACCTGCTGGTGGAGGGCGCCCCCGGCCTGGCGAAGACCAGCGCGATCCGAGCACTGGCCGAACGCCTGGATGCCGACTTCGCCCGCGTCCAGTTCACGCCCGACCTGCTGCCGGCGGACCTCACCGGCACCGAGGTATGGCGTCCCCATGATGGCCGCTTCGAATTCCAGGCGGGGCCGATCTTCCACCCGCTGCTGCTCGCCGATGAAATCAACCGCGCACCCGCCAAGGTGCAATCGGCCCTGCTCGAGGCCATGGGCGAGCGCCAGGTCACCGTGGGCAGGCAGACGTATGCATTGCCGCCGCTGTTTCTGGTGATGGCGACGCAGAATCCGATCGAACAGGAAGGAACCTTTCCCCTGCCCGAGGCGCAGCTCGACCGGTTTCTGATGCATGTGCGCATCGGCTATCCCGAAGCGGCGACCGAAACCGAGATCCTGCGCCTCGCCCGCGACCGCGCTCGTGCCAGCGCGCGTGCGACGCCGTCCTCGATCCCGCGCATGCCGCAGGCCGATGTCTTCGCCGCCCGCGCGGCCGTGCTCGACTTGCATGTCGCACCCGCGGTGGAGCGCTACCTGATCGAGCTCGTCCTCGCATCGCGCGATGCGCGGCGGTATGACGCCATGCTGGCGCGCCGCATCGCCTGGGGCGCGAGCCCGCGTGGTTCGATCGCGCTTGAACGCTGCGCACGTGCGCACGCCTGGCTGGCCGGACGTGACTTCGTGACGCCCGATGACGTCCGCGCGATCGCGCCCGACGTGTTACGTCATCGCATCCTGCCCAGCTATGAGGCGACCGCCGAGGGCTGGGATGGCGATCGCCTGGTCGCCGAACTGCTGCGGCAGGTGCCGCTGCCCTGAGCATGCGCGCGCACGACGTCCAACCGGGCCCTTTGCAGACAGACGCCGCCACGGCGGGCGACGGCATCACGCCGACGCTGGCGGAACTGGTGGCCCTGCGCGGCAGCGCCAGTGGCCGCCGCAATGCGCGCCTGGGACGCCACGGTACGAGCGGGCACGCGCTTTCGCCGCTACGTGGCCGGGGCATGGAATACGCCGAGTCGCGGGACTACGTGGCCGGAGACGACGCGCGCCACATCGACTGGCGCCTCACTGCACGGACCGGACGCGCGCACACCAAGTTGTTCCAGGCCGAACGCGAGCGACTGACCCTGATCGTCGCGGATACCGCACCCTCCCTTTACTTCGGTACCCGCGTGCGCTTCAAGTCGGTCCAGGCGGCGCGAGCGGGCGCCGTCGCGGCATGGGCGGCCGCGCGTGACGGCGACCGCATCGCCGCATTGCGCGGCAGCCTGCGGGATGCGCCCCTTACGCCGGCATCCGGCGCGCGCGGAGCGCTGCGCGTGCTGGATGCCATGGTGCGCTGGTATGCCCAGCCGCCCTCCGAAGACACGGGCCTCGCGGTTGCGCTCGACCATGCGCAACGACTGCTGCGGCCGGGTTCGCGCGTTGTCCTGCTGGCTGATCCACGCAGTGTGGCCGCGCTGCCGGAGCAACGCTGGCCCGCGCTGGCGCAGCACCATGAAGTCATCGTCCTGCTGCTGACCGACCCGCTCGAAACGGCGCCACCGAAGTGCGTGCTGCCTTTCAGCAGCAATGGCCATCGCGTTGAACTGGACCTGGCGGCGGCCGCGCAACACCAGCGTTGGCTGCGCGAATTCGCGAGCCCGGTCGAAGCCGCGATCGCATCGCTGCCTGCGCGTGGCATACGCGTGCAGGCCTTGCCGACCGATGCGCCCAGTGAATCATGGCTGCCGCTGCTCGGCCATGCGCGGCCGATGGTGGCGTGATGACGGATTCCACGCTCGTGCTGCGGGATATCCACCAGGGCATCGCTCCGCCGTGGTGGCCGCCGGCGCCGGGCTGGTGGATCGCTGGCGCGCTGGTGCTGGCGCTCGGCGCGGCCTATGCGGCGTGGCGCAACCACGAGCGCGGGAAACAGCGCCGCGTCGCAAACCTGTTCGATAGCGCGATGGAAGCAGCGAACGATCTGCCGGAGCAGGTTGCCGCGATGTCGGAACTGCTGCGTCGCGCCGGGCGCCGCGGCAATCCGCTTGCCGACAAGCTGCAGGGCGAAGCGTGGCTGGCCTGGCTCGACGCAGGCGACGCACGCCAATCCTTCGGCCTGGGCGCCGGGCGCCTGCTGCTGGATGGTGGCTTCAGGCGCGACGTCGATGCTGGAGACGTCGCCGCGCTGCGGGCGTTGGCGCGCGCGCGCTTCATCGCCTGGATGGTGAAGTGACCATGCCATCGTTGGCCTTCCTCGATGGGTTGCAGGATTGGTTTGCATGGCCGTGGCTGCTGCTCGCGTTGCCATTGCCGCTGCTGGCCCGCTGGTTGTTGCCGGCATCGCGTACGACCGGTGCTGCCCTCAAGGTGCCTTACGGCGCGCGCCTCGACGCGATCGCGCAGGTCGGCGGGCATGCCCTGCGCGGCGGTGGCATGAGCCCGCTCATTGCGCTCGCGTGGATCCTGTTGTGCATCGCCGCCGCGCGCCCGCAGCAATTCGGCGAAGCGGTGCAGCCGCCGCAGGTTGGCCGCGACCTGATGCTTGCCCTCGACCTTTCCGGCAGCATGAGCGAACCCGACATGGAACTCGGCGGCCGTCCCGTCGATCGCCTTACCGCCGCAAAGGCGGTGCTTGCCGATTTCCTCGACCGTCGTGCCGGCGACCGCGTCGGCCTGCTGGTGTTCGGTCGCCGCGCCTATGCATTGACGCCACTCACGCTCGATCGCGATTCGGTACGCGAGCAGCTCGACGACAGCGTGGTCGGGCTGGCGGGGCAGGAAACCGCCATCGGCGACGCCATCGGCCTGGCCGTGAAACGGCTGCGAACGCAACCGGCGGAGCAGCGCGTACTGATCATGCTGACGGATGGCGTCAACACCGCCGGGGTGCTCGATCCACGCAAGGCTGCCGAACTGGCGCGGGGCGAGCACGTGCGCGTGCACGCCATCGCGTTCGGCGGCGAAGGCTCGCTGTCGGTGTTCGGCTTCAAGCTGCCGCTGCCCGGTGCCGGCGACGAGATCGACGAAGCGACCCTGCGCATGGTGGCCAAGCAGACTGGCGGTCGTTTCTTCCGTGCGCGCGACACCGCTGAATTGGCCGGCATCTACGCGGAGATCGACCGCCTGGAACCGATCCGGCGCCCCGGCAAGGCCGTGCGACCGAAACTGGAGCGCTATGCGTGGCCACTGTCGGCGGCACTCGCGTGCGCACTGCTTGCGTTTGCGTGGCCGCGGAGGCGCGCATGAACTACGCCGCGCTGCTGCAGGATCTGGGTTCGCTGCACTTCCTGCGCCCGGGGTGGCTGGGTGCGTTGCTGCTGCTGCCCCTGCTCGCGTGGTGGTGGAAAAAGCGCCAGCGGCAGCAGAGTGCCTGGCGTGGACTGGTCGACCCACACCTGCTGCCGCATCTGCTCGATGTACGTGGCGATCGCCGCAGCCGCCATGGCATCTGGTTGGCGGCGGCCGGCTATCTGCTGGCCGTACTCGCGCTGGCGGGGCCGAGTTGGCGCCAGTCCGCACAACCGCTGTGGCAGAGCCGCACTCCCGTGGTCGTCGCGCTGGACCTGTCGAGCGCGTCGCTCGCTGCCGACATGCCGCCGTCCCGGCTGGCGCAGGCGCGCGCCAAGCTCGCCACCCTGCTGCGCGAACGCACTGGTGGGCCGATCGCGCTCGTCGCCTTTGCCGGCGACGCCTTTACCGTGGCACCGCTGACAGACGATGCCGCGAATGTCGCCCTGTTTCTCGATGCGTTGCAGCCCGACGTGATGCCACGCGACGGGCAACGCCCGGGCGATGCGATCGCATGGTCCGCGCAACTGCTGCAGCGGGCCGGGGCCACGCGCGGCGACATCATCGTGCTGACCGATCACGCCGACGCGGCGGCGATTGCCGCAGCCGCCGACGCCGCAGGCATGGGCTATCGCGTGTCCGCCCTGGGGCTGGGTAGCGAAGCCGGCGCCGCTTACCGGCGTAGCGCCGGCGAGATCGCGAACGCGCGGCTGGACGCGGCTTCGCTGCGCAGGCTCGCGGCAAGCGGCAATGGCCGCTACGTGGCGCTTGCCGGCGACGATGTCGACCTGCGCGCGCTGGGCCTGCTCGATCCGGGCCGGACCGGCGCGGCCGGCAGGGGCACGGCCGGACTGGCGTGGCGCGACGAGGGCTACTGGCTGTTGCCACCGTTGATGCTGGTGGCGCTGTTGGCGTTCCGTCGTCGCGGCGGCGGCGCCTTGGCGGTGCTTGTGTTGTCCTTCGCACTGCCACCGGGCAAGGCGCAGGCGACGGATCTGTGGCGGCGGCCCGACCAGGCCGAATATGCGCGGATGCAGCGCGGCAACCAGTCGTATCACAGCGGCGATTACCCATCCGCCGCCAGGCAATACCAGGGCATCGACACCGCCACCGCGCACTACAACCGCGGCAATGCATTGGCGAAGGCGGGGCAGTATCCGCAGGCGATCGAGGCCTATGACCGGGCACTGCGCGAGCAGCCCGGCATGGCCGACGCCATCGCCAACCGGCGCGCGGTGGAAGCCGCGATGAAGCGCCAGCAGCAATCCGGATCGCAGCAGGGCGAGCAGTCGCAGAGCGGGCAGTCGCAGGGCGGGCAGGGGCAAGGCCAATCCAACCAGCCCTCGTCCGCACAGCCGGATGCCGCCTCGAAGGCGGGTTCGCAGGCGCAACAGCAACCATCGCCACGACAGCAGCAAGGCACGCCGCAACAGGACAAGCCGGAGCAGGCACAGGACAAGCCGGAGCACGCGCAGCCTTCCGCCGCTTCGCCGCAGGATGCGCAGGCCCAGCAGCAGGCCGACCGGGCCCAGCGCGAGCGCATGCAACGCGCGCTGCAGCAGGCGCGCGAACACGATGGCAAGCAGGCATCGCAGGCGCGGGTCCGCGTCGAGGAAACCCCTGAACAACGCGAGCGCCGGCTCGCCAACGAAGCCTGGCTCAAGCGCGTACCGGACGATCCGGGCGGGCTGCTGCGGGCGAAATTCCGACTCGAATACGAACGCCGCGTGGCGCAGGGCAGGGCCACACCATGAAGCCGATGTCATCACGCGTGCAGCGCGCGTTTGCCTTCCTGCTGCTGTTGCTGGCCGCGCTGCCGGCTTTCGCGCAGACGCGCGCGTGGCTCGATCGCGATCGCATCGGCGCCAATGAAACCGTCACCCTCAACATCCAGAGCGACGGCATGGCGCGCCCGGACTACGACCCGTTGCTGCGCGACTTCAACATCAGCGGACGCAGCAGTCGTACCGGAATGGACAACACCGGCGTGCACAGTCTGTTTGCCGTCGCCCTGCAGCCGCGCCGCGCCGGCCGGATCGTGATTCCCTCGCTCAATGTCGGCGGCGCGCGCACCCAGCCGCTCACCCTGCAGGTGGAGGCCGTCGCAGCACCTGTGCCCACGCACGCGGGCGATGACGTCTTCATCGAAAGCGAGCCCGACGCCACCAGTCCCTACGTGCAGCAGGCAGTGGGCTGGGTCGTGCGCCTGTATTCGGCGGCGCCGCTGCTTTCGGGCGAACTCGACCAGGCCGAACCGGACGGGGCCTCGCTGCAGCAGGTGGGCGAGGACGCACGTTATGCGCGCGAAGTCGCCGGCCGCCGCTACGAAGTGATCGAGCGCCGCTACCAGCTCATTCCCGAGCGCAGCGGCGAACTGCGCATCCCCGGCGCCGTGTTCGAAGGTCGTGGCACCGGCGGTTTCTTCGATGAGCTGTTTGGCGATCGCGGCGGCGCGCTCAATGCGCAGGCGCCCGTCCGCGTCCTGCAGGTACAGCCCATACCCGCCAATGCCCCCCAGCCATGGCTGCCGTTGCGCGACCTGCAGTTGCGCTACGCGACCTCGCCCCACGACCTGCGCGCGGGCAATGCCGGCGTCCTCGTCATCGAGGCCGTCGCCGACGGCGTCACCGCGGCGCAGATGCCGGAGCTGCAGCTACCGCCGATCGACGGCGTGCAGGTGTTCGCCGATCCGGTGCAGGCCGACGAGACGTTCCGCGATGGCCGCCCGCGCGTGAAGCTCACCCGCCGCTTCTCGCTGGTGCCCGCGCGGGCAGGCGCGGCGCGCCTGTCGGGCCTGCGCATCGACTGGTGGGACGTAGGCGCGGGGGCGAAGCGCACAGCCGCGTTGCCGCCACTGGCGTGGACCGTGGCCGCGGCCGATGGCACGCCGGCGCCCACCACGGTGGCAAATGCGACCGCGCCGACCGCGGCGACCCCGGCGCCGACGGGCATCCAGGGCGCAGATCGTGGCTGGGTGCTGGCCGCGCTGCTGTTCGCGGCGTTGTGGCTGTTCACCCTAGTGTGGGGGCTGCATCAGCGCGCGCAGCACGCGCCGCATTCGCGCGCCGGCGCGCCGGGCGATGCGCCATCGTCCCCGTTGCCACCACGCACCTCGACCGAACTCAAACGTGCCCTGGAAACCGGCAGTCTCGGCGACGTCGCCGACGTCCTCCAGGCCATGGCGGCGCCGCCCGCGCGCGACATCGACGAACTGTTCGCCCGCCTGGACGACCCCGAGCAGCGCGATGCGCTCGATGCGCTGCAACGCGCGCGCTGGGGCAACGGAGACGGCGTGCGTGCGCGCCAAGTGCTGAAAGGTGCCTTCGCCAACGGGCCGCGCTGGCGTGGTGCACCCGCGCCGGCGCCATCGCTGCTGCCTCCGCTGTATCCGGAAGGGTGACGTCGACAAAAACTGAACAGGGGGCCTTGCTGTACTCTCGCGGCTGTTTTGCCCACGAGAACCAGCGAATGAGCCACATCAGTCTGCCCGCAGCCACGTCCAAGGGCCTCCCGCTGCATGTCAAAGTGCTGATCGGCTTCGTGCTGGGCGCGGTGCTGGGATTGGTCGCTCACGCCTCTGGCGCCGATACGCCCTTCATCAATGGCGTCATCGAATACGTGACACGTCCCGCCGGGCAGATCTTCCTCAACCTGCTCTTCATGCTCGTGTTGCCGCTGATGTTTTCCGCGCTGGTGCTGGGCGTCGCCGAACTGGGCGACATCGCCAGCCTCGGCCGCCTCGGCTGGCGCACGCTGACCTACACCGCTGCAGTGACCGGCGCGGCCGTGGCTATCGGCCTGGTGATGGTCAACCTGATCCAGCCCGGCCTGCACATGGATCCGGCGCTGGTGCAGAAGGCGATGAGCAGCAATGCCGGCAAGGTTGGCGACATCGTCGCCAGCGGCCAGCAGCTCAAGGTGCTCGACCTGCTGGTCAACATCGTCCCGCACAACGTGCTCGCGGCCGGCGTGGACGATAAGCAGAAGCTGGGCATCGTGTTCTTCGCGCTGATGATCGGTATCGGCCTGGTGCTGACGCCGTCGCCGGCGACGCAGGCGTTCAAGCACGCGCTCCAGGGCCTGTTCGAGATCAGCATGCGCCTGATCGGGTTGTTCATCCGCCTTGCGCCGTATGCCGTGGCCTGCTTCATGTTCGGCCTGTGCGCGCAGCTGGGCTGGGACGTGCTCGCGGGCCTGGCGTACTTCGTGGTCACGGTGGTGCTGGCATTGGCCATCCACATGTTCGTGGTGCTGCCGCTGTGGGTGAAGTTCATGGGCGGCATGTCGCCGCGCACGTTCTTCCGCGGCAGCCAAGAAGCCGTGCTGACCGCATTCGCCACCGCGTCGTCCACCGCCACCCTGCCGGTGACCCTGCGCGTGGCCGAGGAAAACCTGCGCCTGCCGCGCAAGGTCAGCCGCTTCGTGCTGACCGTCGGCGCCTCGGCCAACCACCACGGCACCGCGCTGTTCGAAGGCGTGACCGTGCTGTTCCTGGCGCAGGTGTTCGGCCTGCACCTGCCGTTGGCCGAGCAGTTGATGGTGCTGGGACTGTGCATCCTCGGTGGCATCGGCACCGCCGGCATCCCATCCGGTTCGCTGCCGGTGATCGCGATGATCTGCGGCATCATCGGCCTCAACCCGGCGGGCATCGGCATCATCCTGGGCGTCAACAGCTTCCTCGACATGTGCCGGACCTCGCTCAATGTCACCGGCGACCTGGCGACCGCGGTCGTCGTCTCCGCGCGCAGCGGCGAAGTGGCCGAAGCCGAGTTGCCGGCGACCGAAACCGCGGCCTGAGCATTCCCGCTCCTGGGCGCCGCCCGCGCGGTCCGTTGTTGACCGTTCCCGAAGCGCAGGCTTGGTAAGCTCCGGCATCCGCCGCCGGAGCAGGGACCATGAGCGAAACCAACCGCTCCGCTTCACGGAAGCTGCCGTTGCACTGGAAGATGCTGATCGGCTTCCTCGTCGGCCTGGTCGCGGGGCTGGTCGTGCACTACACCGTTGGCGGCGATGCCGGCTGGGTGAAGGTGCTCACTACTTATGTCACCCAGCCTGCCGCGACGATCTTCCTGCGCCTGATCTTCATGCTGGTGATCCCGCTGCTGTTCGCGGCGCTGGTCATCGGCGTAGCGGAGATGGGCGACATACGTTCGTTCGGGCGCGTGGGCTGGCGCACGCTGGCCTACACGGTCGTGATGTCGGCGCTCGCCGTCGTCCTCGGTCTGGTGCTGGTGAACCTGTTCAAGCCAGGCGCCGGCGTCGACGAGGCGCAGGCGTTGAAGCTGCTCAGCGACAACGCCGAGCGCGCGCGCAGCATCGTCAGCAACGCGGGCGAGCAGCCCAAGGGCATCGATATGCTGGTGTCGATCGTCCCGGACAACATCGTCGCCGCCGCTTCGAGCAACAACACCATCCTGTCGGTGATGTTCTTCGCGCTGATGCTCGGCATCGGCCTGGTGATTACCCGCAACGAGGCGACCGAGACGCTCAAGCGCGGCATCCAGGGGCTGTTCGACGTATCGATGGTGCTGATCGGCATGGTGATCAGGCTCGCGCCCTACGCCGTGGCGTGCCTGATGTTCAACATGACCGTGGTGTTCGGCTGGGACCTGCTGGGCAAGCTCGCCGAATACGTGCTCGTGGTCGTGCTGGCGCTCGCCCTGCACCTGTTCGTGACCTATTCGATCGCACTGAAGCTGGTCGGCGGCTGGTCGCCGCTGAAGTTCTTCCGCGGCGCGCAGGAAGCGATGCTGCTCGCGTTCTCCACCGCCTCGAGCAACGCGACCCTGCCGACCTCGCTGCGCATCGCCGACGAACTCGGCCTGCCCAAGCGCATCTCGCGCTTCGTGCTCACCGTCGGCGCCACCGCCAACCAGAACGGCACCGCGCTGTTCGAGGGCGTCACCGTGATCTTCCTCGCCCAGTTCTTCGGCGTGGACCTGTCGCTGACCCAGCAGGTGACGGTGATGTTCGTCTGCATCCTCGGCGGCATCGGCACCGCCGGCGTCCCGTCCGGCTCGCTGCCGGTGGTGGCGCTGATCTGCGCGATGGTCGGCGTGAAGCCCGAGGGCATCGGCCTGATCCTGGGCGTCAACCACTTCCTCGACATGTGCCGGACGACGCTGAACGTGACCGGCGACCTCGCCATCGCGGCGATGGTGTCGCGCGGGGAGAGCGACGTCCCGGCCGCGGAAGCGCGCGTCGAGGCCGCATAGCGGGACTTCGACCCGCGCAAGGCCCCGAACGCCCGTCCGGGCCGGGAGCGCCCCGCCGCCGTGTGGGACAATGCGCCTCCCGACGGCCCACGGACGACCGGCCGCCGCACCCTTTCCGCCTCGATCCCCGACCGCCCATGACGACGCCTGCCTCCGAAAAGCCTGGCCGCCGCGACCTCGCCAATGCCATCCGTTTTCTCGCCATCGACGCGGTCCAGGCCGCCAACTCCGGCCATCCGGGCATGCCCATGGGCATGGCCGACATCGCCGAAGTGCTGTGGAACGACTACCTGCGCCACAGCCCGGACAACCCGACGTGGTTCAACCGCGATCGCTTCCTGCTTTCCAACGGCCACGGCTCGATGCTGCAGTACGCGCTGTTGCACCTGGCCGGCTATGACCTGTCGATCGACGACCTGAAGAAGTTCCGCCAGCTCGAGTCGAAGACCCCGGGCCATCCGGAGAACTTCATGACCTCGGGCGTGGAAACCACCACCGGTCCGCTCGGCCAGGGCTTCGCCAATGCGGTCGGCATGGCGCTCGCGGAGAAGCTGCTGGCGCAGCGCTTCAACCAGCCCGAGTTCGAGATCGTCGACCACCACACGTATGTGTTCATGGGCGACGGTTGCCTGATGGAAGGCATCTCGCACGAGGCCGCTTCACTGGCCGGCACCTGGGGCCTGCACAAGCTGATCGCGTTCTGGGACGACAACAAGATCTCAATCGACGGCAACACCGACGGCTGGTTCACCGACAACACGCCGGCACGCTTCGAGGCCTACGGCTGGAACGTCGTGCGCGGCGTCAACGGCCATGACCCCGTCGAGATCAAGACCGCGATCGAGACCGCGCTTAAGTCCAGCGACAAGCCGACCCTGGTCTGCTGCCGCACCACGATTGGTTTTGGTTCGCCCGGCAAGGCCGGCAAGGAATCCAGCCACGGCGCGCCGCTGGGCAAGGACGAAGTCGCCGCCACGCGCGAAGCGTTGAACTGGCCGCACGCCGCGTTCGACATCCCACGCGAGATCGGTGAGGCGTGGCGCGCCAACCGCGCCGGCCTGGTGCGCGAGGAGCAGTGGAACACCCTGTTCGAAAAGTACGCGAACCGGTATCCGCAGCTTGCCGACGAGTTGATGCGACGCAACCGCAACGAGCTGCCGGAAGGGTTCATCGCCGCCGCCGACGCCTACATCGCCAAGCTGCAGGCAGAGGGCCCGGTCGTCGCCTCGCGCAAGGCCTCGCAGATGGCGATCGAAGCTTTCGCGCCGCTGCTGCCGGAACTGATCGGCGGTTCCGCCGACCTCGCGCATTCCAACCTCACCCTGTGGAAGGGCAGCAAGTCGGTCGCCACCGACGACCCGAACGCAAACTACATCTATTACGGCGTGCGCGAATTCGCGATGACCGCGATCAGCAATGGCCTCGGCCTGCACGAGTGCTTCATCCCGTACGACGCCACCTTCCTGGTATTCAGCGATTACGCGCGCAATGCCGTGCGCATGAGCGCGCTGATGGGCGCGCACGCGATCCATGTGTATACGCACGATTCCATCGGCCTCGGCGAGGACGGCCCGACCCACCAGCCGATCGAGCACCTCGCTTCGCTGCGCTACATCCCCGGCAACGACGTGTGGCGTCCGTGCGACGCGGTCGAATCCGCGGTGTGCTGGAAGAAGGCAATCGAGCGCTACAACGGCCCCAGCTGCCTGGTCTTCTCGCGCCAGAACCTGCCGCATCAGCCGCGTACTGCGCAGCAGGTCGCCGACATCGAACGCGGTGGCTACGTGCTGAGGGATTCGGTCGGCGCGCCGGAGATCATCCTGATCGCGACCGGCTCGGAAGTCGGTCTCGCCATGCAGGCCGCCGAACAGCTCGGCGACAAGGCCCGCGTGGTGTCGATGCCGTCCACCGACGTGTTCGAGCGCCAGGACGCGCAGTACCGCGAAAGCGTGCTGCCCAAGGCCTGCCGCAAGCGCATCGCCATCGAAGCCGGCGTCACCGGTTTCTGGCGCCAGTACGTCGGCCTGGACGGCGCCGTCGTCGGCATCGACAGCTACGGCGCCAGCGCCCCGATCGAACAGCTGTTGCCGCACTTCGGCTTCACCGTGGAGAAGGTGATCGAGGCGGCGAACGCGCTGTCCTGAGCCATTGTGAACGCGGCAAGAAAACGGCGCCTCGAAGGCGCCGTTTTCGTTTTCCACGCCGTCCGTCAGCGCCGGTGTTCCGGCGGTATTTCCCTGCTCAGCAGCTTGCCGTCGCGCGTGATCTTCACGCGCTGCGATTGCGCCGGCAGCTCGCGCAGGAACTGCCGTTCGCGGTCCGGCGACTGACGCATCTGCTCCTGGTTCCGACGCAACGCCATCGCATTGGTTGCCGCGTAATGCGCCTGGGCATAGTCCGCGCACGGGTTGGGGTTCTGGAATCCGAACACGGAAACGATCCCCACCTGCAACTGCAGCGAATAGTCCAGCGAGGTCAGACCGGTGGTCGCGACGTCGACCGGGCAGTTGTTGGCCGGCATTCGTCCGAACGCGACGCTGCCCCCGGGGCCGCTGGAGAGGTTGCGGAACCACGCCATCGGCGTACTGCACGAGTTCGGCGGGATCGATTGGGTCGCGAACATCCCGGCCACGTTGCCCGCCTGCGCCATGTCGACCTGAGCGGTCGAATGACAACTCAGGCAAGACGAGCGTGGATTGTCGACGGGTCCGATCAGGCGGCCCGCGCGCCCCACATGGTCGCGGAAGGCGGGCGGCGTGTCGGGATTGATCCAGCTTTCCTGCAGCGCGGTGATCGCGGTCCCGGTCACCGTCGGATCGTTGCCCCACTGCACGCCGATCGGCGTGAGCCGTCGCCAAGCGTTGGCTTCGGCAGGAAACAGCCGTTCGTCGTAGGCGTAGGTGGCGAACACCCAGCCCGTCTTGCCGCTGAAGTGGTCGTCCTTGACCGCGATGTCGACTTGCAACAAGCGCACTTCGATGGGCGGTGCCGCGGAGTTCGACGGCACCTGAACGAACCAACGCGGTGCGTGCGCCAACGGATCAGGTGCCTGGATCCGCGAAGGCACGTACTCGGCGAACAGCAGCTTGAACACCACGGTGCCGTCGATGAAGTGCGCGGCCGAGGGATTGGTCTGGGCCAGGTCGTAGCTGGGGAAGACCTGCCCGATCGTGTAGCCGCCGAGACTGTTGTAGTAGCCGACCGCTACTGCGCGCAGGTCCCCACCGGAGGTCAGCCAATGCGTCTGCTCGCTGGCCTTGAGTGGCCGCTCGTTGGTGACGCCGTGGTAAGGCTCGCGGCGTCCGTTCGCCGAAGCGGTCATCATCGGCACGTGGTACCACTTGCGCGATGCCCAGTTGCTGTTGTTCTTCGCCGCGTTGAAGTCGATGCCCGGGTCCGACATGCCCTGCAGGATGTAAGCCTTGAGTGCGGCCAGATAGCTGTCGCGCTGCGCCGCGATCGACAGATCGCTGGAGGTTCGCCATGGCCCGTTGGTTTCCGCTGCCGGCGGATTCCATGAGGTGATGTGCGGTTGGCCCTGCGCGTCGTTGGTGATCACGGGAACGCCCAGCGGATAGGCCTGCGCGAGTTGGAAGCTCTTCTGTACGCCCGGCTCGCTCGGGTTTGCATCGCCGCTCGCATCCGCTTGCGGCGGATGATCGGAAATCCAGTCGGGAAGGTCGCCGGAGCATTGCGCCGTGTACGTGCCGGTACCACCGCCGAATTGTCCCGTGGTTTCGGTCGCGGGCGTGCTCGATTGCCATCGGCATGCGACCAGCAACGAGCACAGCAGCACGCTTGTCGAATAGCGGATTGCGGATCTGTCCATCGCAGTTCACTCCTTTGCTTGTCGCCAATTCTCGCCGCTCACGCGAGGTCGATGAATTTCGCCTCCGAAGGCACGCCCGCTGCATCCAGCAGGAACAACATCCACGGACCGGGCGGTGCGACCGCAGCGCTGGAAGGCGCGCGGACCTGCACTGCGGTCCCGGTCGCACCGAGGATCGGCAACTTGATCCAGCGCAGGCCGGCATCGGTGTGATGGGTCAGCGCGCTTGGCCGCAGCAGCACCACGCTGTCGATATCGCCCGGGGCCGCGGTTCCGATGGACATCGTGGCCCCCCAGGTCGCACTCGCCGGCGCGCTGGTGATCGACGGACCGCTGCCGCCGAGATAAGGCGGGCTGAACAATTCCATCGAGCGCTGATCACGCATCGGCGTGGTGCCCAGCATGGGATCGATGCCGCCGGTCACCAGCACGCGCCCGTCGGGCAGGAGCACGGCGACCGAGTGGTACTGCCGCGGATGCAGCATCGGCGCCTGCGTGGTCCAGGTGTTGTTCGCCGGATCGTAGATCTCGGCTTCAAGCACCGGCTGGGGATCTGCGGCCCATTTGCCATTGCGCTGGCCGCCGACCGCCAGCAGATGTCCGTTCGGCAGAAGCACCACGGTGACATTCACGCGTGGGAACGCCATGTCCGCACCACGGCTCCAGGCAGCGACGGCGGGATCCGTCACGTCGATGCGCTCCAGCGTCTGCGGATTACGCCATGTCGCAACGCCGCTGACGCCGCCACCGATCACGAACACTTCGGTGGCAGGAGGCGAGACGGTGTCGTCGATGCGCAGCACCGCCATGCCTTCCTGGCGGTCGGGGAACTGCAGCAGTCCCAGATCGGCCCAATTGCCACTATTGGCCCCGGCAAAACTGAGTCGCGCGGATTCGCGATGCGACATGTCCGGTGCGGCCCAGCCGCAACGCGAATAGAACAGGCCGCCCGCGGGCAGCAGATGCAGGCTGGGGAACAGTTCGGGGAAGGTGCGATCGGCGCCCGCCACCATCGTCCAGTTGCTGCTGCCCGGGTCCCAGATTTCCAGGCCGGACGCGCCCGAACCCGACGCCGCCAGCACGCGGCCGTCCGGCAGCGTCAACACGGTGGGATACCAGCGCGCCTCGTTCATGTTGGCCATGACCGTCCAGCTTTCTGTCGCTGGGTCGAAAATGTGCGTCTGGTTCATGAGGCCGCTCGGCGCACCGCCGGCGACGAGCAATCGTCCATCCGGCAACCAGGCATGTCCGCTGCAGAACAGGTCGGCCGCATAAGCCTGGTTCGTGCGTGCATCCGTCGCGGGGTCCCAGACCCTCGACTCGGTCGGATAGCCCGCTTCTGCCGTGCCGGACCACAACAGCACCTTGCCGGTCTTCAGCACCGCGGCATGCACCACGAAGAGGTCGAGATCCGGAACGGTCGACCACGTGCCGGCGTGCGACATGCACGGCATCTCGACATCCGGACAAGGCGTTCCGTCATCGACGGGAAGTTCGAAACCCAGACACGCCTTCAGCTCCTTGCTCGCTTCGATCTCCTGTGAGGCGCGCACGAGACCAGCCATGCCCATCATCATGTGCATCTCGGCGTGGCAGTGGAAAAGGAAATCGCCGCGCAACTGCAGGCAGTGGTCGTCGTGCGTGAGCACCGGTTTTTCGGGCTCGGCGTGATGGCCGTGCGCCGGCTTGGGCGATTGCGTCATCGCCATGGCCCGCGTGACGGCGGTAGCCATCGCCTTCGCCTTCAACTCCACTGCACCCTTACGCGTTGGCGGTCTCCACTTTTCCGCCGGAGCCTCGCCTTCGTGCAGCTCTTCGTGGCATTCGCAGCAGCCGTCGATCGGCATCAGGATCACGTTCGGCACGATCGTGTCGCCCATGAACGATTCGGCTGGCCCGAGGCTGCGTGTGTCGTAGCGTTCGTCGCCGCGGCGGAAGCGTTGGCCATGGATGTGGAAGTTGTGCCATTGCGTCGACAGGTCGAGGTCGAACACGTACCAGCGGATGCGTTTGCCCGATCTGGCAACGATGGTCGGCGTATTGCCGACGAATGAGCGGCCGTTGAGGCACCATGAAGGCATCGCCGCAGTGCCGCGATCGGTGACGGTGTGCTGCTGGTTGCCCGCGTGCGTCCATGTGACGGTGCCGCCCGGACCGATGGTCACGTCGTTGGGCGCGAAGCTGGAAGGCGAATCGATGATGCTCACTGCGGCCGCTGCGGGGCCGCCGGCGACCACGCGAACCACGCCGGTCATGGCGGTGTGGATCTCGCAGAAGTAGTCGTAGGTGCCTTCGTCGGCAAACGTGAACGAAACCGGGGGATCGCCGGGTGACAGCGGACCGAAGCGGAAGCGGGTGACGTCCGACTGTCCCTGCAGGCGGTGCAGGAACATGGGCACGTGGTAGTCGGCCTTCTTCGCTGCCGGATCGCGCACGATGATCGCGCCGAACAGCCCACGCGAAACCACCGCGTCGATATTCATGAAGTGGTCGTGGAACGGCCAGGCGCCGATCGTGTCCTGGGTTACATCGAACACGTAGCACCAGCTTTCGCCGGGGCAGATCGCATCGCTGCGGTGGTGATGGTGATCCGCCACTCCAAACGGGAACGAGCCGTCCGAATCGATCCCGTAATCCAGTCCGTGGACATGGAAGCTGTGTGGTTCCGAGTCCGCGTTGTACACGTGGATGAACAAGCGCTCGCCCGGATCAGCGTAGAGCACGCAGCCGGGAATGCGGCGATCCCACGGCGGCTCGTTGATGTCGGCGACAACTAGGGGCGAGGTGTCCGGCACCGTGTGCGCGGCGTCGAAGTAGCGGCGGTAGACCACGGCATCGAACCGGCGCAGTTCCAC
This sequence comes from Agrilutibacter niabensis, assembly GCA_031457065.1. Classification (GTDB taxonomy): domain Bacteria; phylum Pseudomonadota; class Gammaproteobacteria; order Xanthomonadales; family Xanthomonadaceae; genus Agrilutibacter; species Agrilutibacter niabensis_A. The sequence goes on along the minus strand of JAVDVW010000002.1, from coordinate 142,829 downwards.
CTCGTTGGGCGGAATGGTGCCGTCTTCATGCCCCGGCCCGTGCATGCAGTCGATCTTGTAGCGCATGTGGTCGGTTTCGTCCGGCGCCACCGGTGTGTACGACTGCAGGCGTTCGATCCGCAGGTAGATGCGCCGGCAGCGCGAACGGGGGTCGTGCTGGCCGTGATCGTGCGGATGGGCGGAACCGTGATCGTGACCATGGCCCGGTTCGGAGGAATCGTCCGAATGACCATGCGATTCATGCGAGTGGCCGGCGCCGCCGGAGCCGTGGTCGTGGTCGTGACCGGCGCCGTGCGAATTGTCCGAATGGCCATGCGATCCGTGCGAATGGCCGGAGCCGTGGTCGTGCGGGTGATCAGAGCCGTTGCCGTGGTCTTCCGGCCCGCACCGTCCGGCCGGCACGGTGACCGGGCACCAGTCCAGGAAGCCTCGCCGCCAGATGCAGCCAGCGCGACCGAGTTCGGTCCCCGCCGCATCCAGGGCCCGGACATGTAGCGACGCCCGTCGCTCGAGCAGCGCCTGAACCTCGTCGCCCGAGGCGCAGATCTCGAACGAGCCGTCGGCCGCCGTTTCGCTGTCGCATAGCAAGGCCCAACGCTTCCCGGCGCCCCGGCCCAGCTGGACTTTGAGCCCTTCCAATCCGAGCCCGGTTTCGGCGATCCGGACTACACCCCTGGCGACGATCTCCATATCGACCTCCTTGTCCGCGACGGCCTCCGCGCGGGAGGCCCTGTCGAATACAACGCCGCGACCGCCGCGTCCCGGACAGTGCCGGAACGGTGATCGGCCCCCTTGTGGTGCCCCGGGTTTCCCGGCATCGTGCGCCCTCCATACGCACGCGTACGCATACATGACGGTCGAGCAGCTTTCCGCCTTCCCCCATCTGTTCGCACCGCTCGACCTCGGCTTCTGCACGCTGCCCAACCGTGTGTTGATGGGCTCGATGCATACCGGGCTGGAGGACAAGGCGCGCGACTTCCCCCGGCTCGCCGCGTACTTCGCCGAGCGCGCGGAAGGCGGGGTCGGGCTGATGGTCACCGGCGGCTTCTCGCCGAACATCGAAGGCTGGCTCAAGCCGTTCGGCGGCACGCTGCGTTGGCCGTGGGACGTGGGCAAGCATCGCCAGGTCACGCGCGCGGTGCACGCGCACGGCGGTCGCATCTGCCTGCAGATCCTGCATGCCGGCCGCTACGGCTACCAGCCGCTGCAGGTGGCGCCGTCGAAGCTGAAGGCGCCAATCAATCCGTTCACCCCGCGCCCGCTGTCGGCCGGCGGCATCGAGCGCCAGATCAGGGCGTTCGTGCGCACCGCCAAGCTCGCACGCGATGGCGGCTACGACGGCGTCGAGGTGATGGGTTCGGAAGGCTACCTGCTCAACCAGTTCACCGTGCCGCGCACCAACAAGCGCAACGACGCGTGGGGCGGCGATACGGCCAGGCGCATGCGCTTCGCGATGGAGATCGTGCGCCGCATCCGCGAGGCCTGCGGGCCGGACTTCATCATCATCTACCGCCTGTCGATGCTCGACCTGGTCGACGACGGCGGTGCCTGGGACGATGTGGTCGCGCAGGCGAAGGCGGTGGAAGCTGCCGGCGCGACGATCATCAACACCGGCATCGGCTGGCACGAGGCGCGCATTCCCACCATCGCCACCTCGGTGCCGCGTGGCGCATTCACCGGCATCACCGCGCGCCTGAAGCCGCACGTAAGCCTGCCACTGGTCACCACCAACCGCATCAACATGCCGGATGTCGCCGAGCGCATCCTCGCCGCCGGCGAAGCCGACATGGTGTCGATGGCGCGGCCGCTGCTGGCCGATCCGCAGTGGGTGGAGAAGGCGCGCGCGCGGCGCGTCGACGAGATCAACACCTGCATCGCCTGCAACCAGGCCTGCCTGGACCATGTCTTCCAGAACAAGACCGCGAGCTGCCTGGTCAATCCGCGTGCATGTGCGGAAACCGAGCTCGTGTATGCACCAACCACGTCGCCGAAGAAAATCGCCGTGGTCGGCGCCGGCCCGGCCGGGCTGGCCGCGGCCACCGTCGCGGCCGAGCGCGGCCATCGCGTCACCCTGTTCGATGCCGCCGGCGAAATCGGCGGCCAGTTCAACCTTGCCAAGCGGATTCCCGGCAAGGAGGAATTCTTCGAGACGCTGCGCTACTTCCGCCGCAAGCTCGAGCTGGCGAAGGTCGAGGTCCGCCTCAACACGCGCGCCGATGCGACCACGCTGGCGACCTCGTTCGACGAGGTAGTGCTGGCCAGCGGCATCCGCCCGCGCGCGGTCGACTTCCCCGGTTCGACGCATCCCAAGGTGCTCAGTTACATCGACGTGCTGACCGGCCGCGTCGTGCCCGGTGCGAAGGTGGCGATCGTGGGCGCGGGCGGCATCGGTTTCGATGTGGCCGAGTTCCTCGTGCACGAGGGTCGCGCCCTGGATGCGGGCATGCCCGCGCTGGACGCGCAACGCTGGCGCGCCGAATGGGGCGTGGACATCGCCTACGAGGGCAACCGTGGCGGTCTGCGCGAGGCCGCCCCTGAGCCACCGGCGCGTGCGGTGTGGCTGCTGCAACGCAGTCCAGGCAAGCCGGGCGCGAAACTCGGCAAGACCACCGGCTGGATCCACCGCGCCACGCTCAAGGCCAAGCAGGTGCGGATGCTGGGCGGCGTGGAATACGTCGGTATCGACGACGAGGGCTTCCACATCCGCGTGGATGGCGCGCAGCAGACGCTGGCGGTCGACCACGTTGTGATCTGTGCAGGGCAGGAACCCTACAAGCCGCTCGCCGAAGACCTGCGCGCCGCGGGCGTCCCCGTGCACGTCATCGGCGGTGCCGACGTCGCCGTCGAACTCGATGCCAAGCGTGCGATCGACCAGGGCAGCCGGGTCGCGGCGGCGCTCTAGCCCGGCAACAGACAGCGGTTAGAACGGCGCCCCAGGCGCCGTTCTTCATCTATTGCGTCGGGCTCGAGGCTTTCAGCGGCCGTGCGGCGACGGCTACGGGCCCGAAGTCTCGCGCAGCGCCAGGGCCAGCAAGCGGGCTTCCAGCCTTTCCGCCAATCCGCGTGGCGCCAGCAGCCCCATGCGTTGCAGCGATTCACGGTCCTGCGCCGCCGCCGAAACCGAGGCCCGCAATACCGTCCGCAACTTGCCGCCGCGCGAGGCGGTAGCCGCCTTGAGCCAACCCAATGCCTTGACCAGCCGTTGCTCGACCGGGGTGAAGTCGCTGCCCAGCGGGTAGTCGGGCAGGGCGCCGCTGCGGCGGAACGCGGATAGCGATTCGCGCAGGTGTCCCGGCGTGTTGCGATGGGCGCGAGCAGGCAACGCCGCATCGCGCCGCAACTTGCCGTTGGCGATCGCGGTGGCCTGGAGTTCGTGCTGGAAGCGGGTGTCGGTGATGGCGAGCATGGCCGCGATGCAGTCCTCGTCGCTGCGCCCGCGTACGTCGGCGATGCCGTACTCGCTGATGTAGACATCGCGCAGGTGGCGCGGGATGGTGGTGTGGCCGTAGTTCCACACGATGTTGGAGCGGGTGCGTCCGCCGGCATCGCGAGTTGCGCGCAGCAGCAGTGCCGAGCGCGCGTCGGGCAGGGCATGGGCCATGGCGACGAAGTTGTACTGGCCGCCGACACCCGAAACCACGTGGCCGTCCGACAGCGCATCGGACACGGCGGCGCCGAGCACCGTCGCCATCATGCAGGTATTGAAGAAGCGGGCATCGCGCCGTTGCAGGCGTTCCAGGGTTTCGTTGCCACCGTAGAGTTCGTTGACCGCGCTCACGCGCTTCATGCCTATGGCGCGGCGCTCGTCGACAGACAGGTCGCGCAACCATTGGTAGAGGTCCGGCGAACCCAGGTAGAACGCGCCGTGCAGGTACTCGCCTTCGCGTAGCAGGCGCGCATGGTCGTCGGCGGTCGCGCAGTCGTCGGCCACGCGTTGCATCAGGCCGATGTCGTCGACCACCCTGCGCTTGATGACGCCGGTTTCGACGAGGCGACGGAAGCCTTCGTTGATCATTTCGCTGCAGCCGTACAGGCCCTGCGTGAACGGCGACAGCGCGGCGTCTGCCGCCGCGGGCGAGCCCAGCGCACGCAGCACCGTGCGGTATGCGTCGTTGTCCGTATGGCGCAGCGCCAGTGCGTGGCACAAGGCATCGGCCAGCGCACCGATGCCGATCTGCAGCGTGCCGCCGTCGCGCACCAGGGTGCTGGCGTGGAAGCCGATGGCGTAGTCGGCGTCGTTCACCGGCTGGCGCGGAAGTCCGAACAGCCGCGGATATGGGCCAGGCGGGACGACGACGATGTCGAAGAAGCCGGCCTCCACCGCGGCATCGCCACCCAGCCATGGCAATTCCGGATCGACTTCCGCCACCAGCACGGGTCGTGGCAGGCCGCGCGCGACGACGGCATCGATCGCATCGAAGGTCAGGTCGGTGTTGCAGGAGAGCGACAGGTGCGTGCCGTCGGCCGAGCGCGCCACCTTCTGCACGATCGCGTTGACGCCGCGGTCGCCGAGTGCGCGCGCGACGTGGGTGTAGTTGAGGCTGGCGTAGCGTTGTTGCGCCTGCTTCGAGTGCAGCAGCGCGCCCGACTGCAGGTAGAACTCCTCGACTTCGACGTGCTTGGGCAGCGCGTCGCGCTTGAGTGCCTGCACGTAGGCCAGGCGCGGAAAGTCATCGCCGAAGTGGCGTTGCGCGAAGGGTTTCAGGAAGCGTGCTTCCAGGCCCTTGCCGCCACCGGGCGGATCCAGCGACAGCGCGGTGTAGAGGTGCAGCGGACGCGAGGCATCGGCTTCGATGCGGGCATACAGCGCGTTGAGCAGCCGGTGCGGCTTGCCCAGGCCGAGCGGTGCGCCGACATGCAACGGGCCATCGATGCGCGACAGCAGCAGGTCGACGGCTGCGTCGACCGAGTCCAGATGCGCGGGTTGGCTCATGCGCGGAGTATGACTCCGGCCGGGGGCCGCGCGCGGGAGGTTTCGTTATCGGTTGGCGGGCGCGGGCAGCAGGCGTGCCAGTCGTGATCCCGCCAGCAGCGCGATGACGAAGACGATGGCTTCGGCCGCGTGCGTGAGATTGGCGAGCGCGGGCCCCGGGCAGTAGCCCGCGATGCCCCAGCCGATCCCGAACAGTGCGCTGCCCACCAGCAGGCGCGCATCGAGTCGGGAGGAAGGCGGTGCAGGCAGCGCTTCGTTCGCCAGCGTGCGTCCGCGCCGCCGCAGCCATGCGAAGCCGGGCACCGAAACCGCCAGCGCGCCGCCCATGACCAGGGCCAGGGAAGGATCCCATTGACCCGCGGGATCGAGGAAGTTGAGCACCTTGTCCGGATTGGTCATGCCGGATACGGCAAGCCCCAGTCCGAACAGCAGTCCCGCGGCCACGGCGAATGCGATCCGCTTCATGCGATGCCTCCCATGACATGCCGCAGCACGTATACGGTGAGTGCGCCGAAGCCCATGAAGACAATCACGGCGACGAGCGATCGCCGGGAGAGCCGGGATAGTCCGCAGATGCCGTGACCACTGGTGCAGCCGCTGCCCAGCCGGGTGCCGAAGCCCACCAGCAATCCCGCGGCGATCAGCCATGGCACCGGAAAGCCGGTGCGTGGCGCGGCGCCGCTGGCGGCGAGCCAGAGCCCCCCAGCGAGGATGAGGCCGAGCAGGAATCCGATCCGCCAGCCGCGCTGCGCTTGCTGTTCGACCGCCGCGGTGACGATGCCGCTGATGCCGGCGATGCGGCCGAGCGTGGCATACAGCAGGGTCGCGGCGAGTCCGATCAGTGCGCCACCGATCAACGCGGAAACAGGCGTGAACGCGGTCGGCATGGCGGTGATCAGAACTGGTCCAGCGGCATCCGCAGGTAACGGATGCCGTTGCTCGAAGGGCTCGGCAGCACGCCTGCGCGCAGGTTGACCTGCAATGCCGGGATGATCAGTGCGGGCGTGGCAAGCGTGGCGTCGCGCGCTTCGCGCAGCGCGACGAATTCGGCCTCGCTGACGCCGTCGCGTACGTGGGTATTGCTGCGCTTCTGCTCGCCGATCGTGGTTTCGCAGGCGACGGGACGTCCCCCCGGGCCGTAGTCGTGGCAGACGAAGATGCGCGTCGAATCCGGCAGCTGGTACAGGCGTTCGATCGAGCGATACAGCATCGCGGCGTCGCCGCCGGGGAAATCGCAGCGCGCGGTGCCGGCATCGGGCATGAACAGCGAGTCGCCGGTGAACAAGGCATCGCCGATCAGGTAGGCCAGGCTGTCGCGGGTGTGGCCGGGTACCGGGATCGCACTGGCGCGCACCGCACCGAGGGTGAATTCGTCGTCGTCGCTGAACAGACAGTCGAAATGTCCCGCCGCCGTTTCCGGGTTCAACTCGAACACGGGGGCGAACGTGCGCTGCACCTCGCGGATGCCCTGGCCGATGGCGACCATCGCGTCGGGCAGTTGCGCGGCGAGCCATTGCGCCGCGGTGAGGTGGTCGGCGTGGGCATGGGTCTCGAGCAGCCAGCGCACCTGGAACCCGTGCTCGTTGACGCAGTCGAGCAGCTTCTGCGCCGAGACGTGCGTGATATGCGCGGACTTGGCATCGAAATCCAGCACCGGATCGATGATCGCCGCCTGCCGGCTGGCGGGGTCCGCGACGACGTAGCTCCACGTGCCGGTGTCGGCATGGTGGAACGGGAATACCTGTACAGCCGCCTGCACTGTCGTCGCGGTCGTGGTCATTGCGGCGGAGCCAGGGCTTCGTTGAGCAGCGTCGCCAGGCGCCAGGCGGCGATGCGGATGCGCTGTTCGGCCAGCGCACGGTGCTTTTCGGAATAGGTGCGGTCGAGCTTGTGCACTTCCTGGCCATTCTGCACCGGATAGAGCTGGCGCAATTCGGTGAGGCGGCAGGATTCCCCGGCCCACGAGGCCGGCGTCAGTGCGTTCCGGTCCGTGGTCGGTGGCCACGGCTCGTGGTCGAGGCGGTCGGCGTAGTGCGCGAGGTCGAGACCGCGTTCGGCGAGCACGTAGTAATCCCACACCGAATGCAGGTTGGTGCCCATGACCCCGCCGACATAGCGGTCGCGGGCATAGGCCTCGGGCTCGAGGTCGGTGCGCAGGCTGATCTGATACTTGTTGCCGCCCTGGTCGTTGCGCGCATTCGCGTGCAGCGGCTGGTGCACGTCGCCGACCAGGTGGACGACGAACTTGAGCGCATCGCGGCGCGCTGCAAGGGGTTGCTTGCGGTCGGCGAGGATCGCGCGCTGTGCGTCGATCGCGGCGATCACGCATTGACCGTCCTTGCAGTCGCGCTCGGGCGCATAGCGGCAGCTGTCGCTCGACAGGTTGACGTAGTGCCAGCGCGAGGTCTGCTTGAAGCGTTCCGGGTCGCTGTCGCGCAGGGTGTCCGCCCAGGTCGCGACACCGGCGAGGGTGGGATCCGGCTCGCCGGCCAACAGCCGGGCGACTTCGGCCCGGGCCGCGGGGGTGAGATGGCGCTGCGCCAGTTCGCCCACGAGCTTGTGGCCCAGCGCGCTCCACGCGATGACCGGACCGGCCACCAGCAGGCCCAGCAGGGCCAGTGCGGCCACGGCACCACGCCAGCGGCGGGGGCGGAAATGGGAGGGGCGGAGGGCGCCATGCAGGCGCGTCGGGGGGTTCGGGCTCATGGCCGCCACTTTACCGGAGCCGCATGGCGGCCCCGGTTGCCGTTCCGGCCGTGTTCGCCTGCTCCGGGGCGGGGCCAGCCCGGAGGCCGGGAGGCGCCTGCTAAAATGACGGGCTATCTATCCCGCCCGCGCCCCCGCAGGCCCGCTCTCCCAGGAGGTCTTCCGCAATGACGATCAAGGTTGGCATCAATGGCTTCGGCCGCATCGGACGCAACGTCCTGCGTTCCGCCGTGCAGAACTTCGGCAACGACATCGAGATCGTCGCCATCAACGATCTGCTGGAACCGGACTACCTGGCCTACATGCTGAGCTACGACTCCGTGCACGGCCGCTTCAAGGGCGATGTGAAGGTCGAAGGCAACACCCTCATCGTCAACGGCAAGAAGATCCGCCTGACCCAGGAACGCGATCCGGCCAACCTCAAGTGGGACGAGGTTGGCGCCGACGTCGTCATCGAGTCCACCGGCCTGTTCCTCGACAAGGCCACCGCGCAGAAGCACCTCGATGCCGGCGCGAAGAAGGTTGTGCTGTCGGCGCCGTCGAAGGACGACACGCCGATGTTCGTCTACGGCGTGAACCACGCCAAGTACAACGGCGAAGCGATCATCTCCAACGCTTCGTGCACCACCAACTGCCTGGCGCCGATCGCCAAGGTCATCAACGACAAGTGGGGCATCAAGCGCGGCCTGATGACCACCGTGCACGCGGCCACCGCGACGCAGAAGACCGTCGACGGCCCGAGCAACAAGGACTGGCGCGGCGGCCGCGGCATCCTCGAGAACATCATTCCGTCGAGCACCGGCGCGGCCAAGGCCGTCGGCGTGGTGATCCCGGAACTCAACAAGAAGCTGACCGGCATGGCGTTCCGCGTGCCGACCTCGGACGTGTCGGTGGTCGACCTCACCGTCGAACTGGAAAAGCCGGCGACCTATGCCGAGATCTGCGCGGAAATGAAGGCGCAGTCGGAAGGCGCGCTGAAGGGCGTCCTCGGCTACACCGAGGACAAGGTCGTCGCCACCGACTTCCGCGGTGACGTGCGCACCTCCATCTTCGATGCCGAAGCCGGCATCGCGCTCGATGGCACCTTCGTCAAGCTGGTGAGCTGGTACGACAACGAGTGGGGCTACTCGAACAAGTGCCTCGAAATGGTCAAGGTCGTCGCCGGCAAGTAAGCGACGGTTGTTGCCAGTTCACAAAAAGCCCCGCCTCGCGCGGGGTTTTTGTTTTTCGCTTTTGCTCGTCATCCCGGCGAACGCCGGGATCCAGTTTTTGATTTTGCTGTTCGCATTGAAGGCAAGGGCAGCAGCTGGATCCCGGCGTTCACCGGGATGACGAGCCAAGGCGAAGCAACGACCAAGGCGAAGCAGCCCTCAGCGCCGTGGTGTAACGTTCCCGCCAGCGAAAACGGGGGACAGCGATGGAAGGATGGATCGTGCTGTTGGTGCTTGCGTTGCTGGCGGTGCCGGTGCTGCTGATCGCGGCGCTGGTGATGATCGGCGGGCTCAAGCGACGCGTGAGCCAGCTCGAAGGCGACGTCGCGCAGTTGCGCATGGCGCGCACCGCCGAAGCTACGACCGCCAGGGAGCCGACGCTGGCCGACTGGATGCGCGAGCAGGGCGCTGCGGCGCCGGGCGTAGAGACGCCGACACCGGCGCCGCCTCCGTCGGCACCCATACCGCCAGCGCCCGAACCTGCGGCGGCGCGATCGACGCCGCCACCGCTTCCGGATACGCCGACGCCCACGCGCCCATTGCCGCGCGTGCCGTCCCCGCGTCCGCAGCTGCCTTCGCGTCCCGATCCGCTGACCCTGGCGGCACGAGCGATCCGCCACTGGTTCACCGAAGGCAACGTGCCGGTAAAGGTCGGTGTGCTGGTGCTGTTCGCCGGCGTGGCCGCGCTGCTCAAGTACGCCAGCGACCAGGGCTGGATGACGTTTCCGGTCGAGTTGCGCCTGGCCGGCATCGCCGTGGCTGCGCTGGCGGGGCTGGTGTTCGGTTGGCGCCAGCGCGAGGACAAGCGCGGCTTCGCGCTGAGCCTGCAGGGCGGCGCGATCGGCGTGCTGCTGCTGGTGGTGTTCGCGGCCTTCAAGCTCTATCACCTGATTCCCGCGAGTGGCGCGTTTGCGCTGAGCGTGGCGATCGTCGCCGGCGCCGGTGTGCTCGCGGTAGTGCAGAACGCGCTGGCATTGGCGTTGCTGGCGGTGCTTGCCGGCTTCCTCGCGCCGATCTGGCTGTCCACGGGCGGCGGCAACCACGTTGCCTTGTTCGGTTATTACGCCGTGCTCAACGCGGCGATCTTCGCGATCGCGTGGTGGCGGCCGTGGCGTGCGCTCAACGTACTGGGTTTCGTCTTCACCTTCGGCATCGGGACGATGTGGGGCCTGGGGGATTACGCGCCGGAGAAGTTCGCGACCACCGAACCCTTCCTGCTGCTGTTTTTCGCCTTCTACCTGTTGATCCCGATTCTGTATGCGCGACGCCGCGCGGCGGGCCGGCGTGACCTGGTCGATGGTTGCCTGGTGTTCGGCACGCCGCTGGTCGCGTTCTCGCTGCAGGCAGGCCTGCTGCATGGCGACGGCTGGCAGGACGTGCGCATGCCGCTGGCGTACTGCGCGCTGGGACTGGGCGCGTTGTATGCCGTGCTGGCGTGGCTGTTGCAGAAGCGCGATCACTTCGCGGCATTGGCGACGTCGTACGCCGTGCTCGCCGTGGGTTTCGCCACCCTGGCGGTGCCGCTGGCATTGTCGGCGCACGCCACCGCCAGCGTGTTCGCGCTGGAAGGCGCGGCGCTGATCTGGCTGGGGCTGCGCCAGGGCCGGCGCCTGCCGCAACTGTCGGGCCTGCTGTTGCAGTTGCTCGCCGCGAGCAGTTTCGCGATCGGCGTGGGCAACGCCGTGCCGTCGCCGGAAGCGGTGTTGAACGCGCGCTTCATGGGAGCGCTGCTGATTGCGCTGGCCGGTTTCTTCAGCGCATGGAGCTACCGGCGCAGCGAGTGGATGCCGCAACCCGCGTTGCCTTACTACCTGTGGGGCCTCGCCTGGTGGGGCGGCAACGGGTTCACCGAGATCGGGCGCTATGTCGTCCACGACGTGCAACCGGATGCGGCGTTGATGCTCGCGATCGCGAGTGGCTGGATCGCCGCGGAATTCCATCGCCGCGGCCCCGCGCGTGCGCTGGCCTGGACCGCGGCCCTGGCGCTGGCCTCGGCCTTCCCGCTGGCCATCGTCCAGGACACGCTCCATGCGCATCCCTTCCGCGGCCTCGGTCTCGCGGCGTGGGCGGTGTATGCGATCGCGGGCTGGCGCAGCCTGTGTTGCCTGCGCGATGCGATCGACAGCAGTCACGACGAAGCCGGCAACGCTGCCGCCGCGGGCTTCGCCCACTTCGCCTGGCTGTGGTCGTGGCCGCTGGCGATCGGGTTGTCGCTGGAGCAATTCGCCGGCGATGCACGCCTCGGCGAAGGCTGGCACATCGCGGCATTCGGCCTGCCATGGCTGGCGATGACGGCGCTGTTGCAATGGCGCGAAGACGTGGCAGCCGCGCCGTTCGGTGAACGCTTCCGGCGCTGGGGTGCGCTGGTGCAGGCGTCGTTCGTGGCCGCGCTCGTGCTGGCGGCGTCGTTCGCGCTGTTTGCCGCGGGCGACAGCCAGCCCCTGCAGTGGATTCCGCTGTTCAATCCGCTCGACCTGGTGCAACTGGCCGTGCTCGGGCTGGTGCTGAAGTGGCTGGGTTCGGGCGCCGCGCCCGATGACCTCGAAGCCCGGCGCATTCCGATCATCGCCGCGGCGGCCTTCGCTCTGATCACCGTGATCACGCTGCGCGCGACCCATCACTGGGGCGACGTGCCGTGGAATGGCAGCATGTTCTCCACGAGCCTGGTGCAGGCCAGCCTGACCATCGTGTGGAGCGTGCTGGGCGTGCTGGGCTGGATCATCGGGTCGCGCCGCGGCCAGCGCGGCCTGTGGTTGGCCGGTGCGGTGTTGATGGCGGTAGTGCTGGCCAAGCTGGTGCTCGTCGATCGCGGCCACCTCGGCAACCTGCTCGGCATTGCCTCGTTCATGGCCTACGGCCTGCTGTGCACGGCGGTGGGCTACTTCGCACCCGCGCCGCCGCGCACGCTGTCGCCCAGCCATCCGGCGGAGGAATTCCGATGAAGCGTTTCGCTTGCGAGCGGCTGCTTGAACTACTTGTGCTGTTCGTGCCGCTGGCCGTGCTCGCCGCGCCGCGCGAGGAATATGCGCAGCAATGGCCGCTGACGCTGGGGCGCGATGGTGCCGACGCCTATCGGGTCACGCTCGACGAAAGCGTGTATCGGCAGCTGCGCGATCCCGCGTTGGCCGATGCCGTCGTCCTCGACCGCAATGGCGTCGCCGTACCGACCGATGTGTTCGCACCCGAAGAGCCGTTGGCGAAATCCGCGCCGCGGGTGGCGTTGCCGTGGTTCGCCCTGCCGGCCACGCCCGCGGGCAGCACCGCGCAGGGTTGGGAACTGGTGAGCCAGGCCGATGCCGATGGCCGCCTGCGCCGTGTCGAGGTGCGCACCAGCGATGCCGCCGCTGCGGCCTTGCCGCGCAACGCACTGCTTGTGGACCTGAGTCGCGTGCACGAGGCGTTGTCGGCGCTCGAACTGCAATGGCAGCCGCTGGAGTCGCTCGACCTCGGCTACCGCGTCGAAGCCAGTGACGATCTGGAGCACTGGCAGGTGCTGGCCACGCGCGGACGCATGGTCGACCTGCAACGTGAAGGCCGTCGCCTGCTGCATCGGCGCATCGAGTTGTACGGATTGCTGCCGCAATACCAGAAGGCGCGTTACCTGCGCCTTACCCCGGATCGCAACGACCAGTCCGTCGCCATCACCGGCGTCTTCGCCGAACTGGCGGCACGCACGGCCACGGCGCCGGAGTGGATCGAGCTCACGGGACGCAGCGTCGCGATACACGGCAACAGCGCGGGAGCGCACACTGCCTTCGAGTTCGACATCGATGGACGCTTCCCCGTGCAGCAGGCGAATGTCGTGCTGCCCGGCAACCATGCCGTCGAGTGGACGCTGGAGAGCCGAGACAGCGACGATGCCGACTGGCGCCACCGCGCCGGGCCATGGGTCGCGTTCCAGGTCGGATCGGGCGGGGCGGGCAGTGCGGATGCCCAATCGGCCGCGCGCGAATTGGGCGGCATCGTGCGTGATCGTCATTGGCGATTGCGCGCCAGTGCGCCGGTGACCGGCGAACCCCTCCTGCGGCTGGGCTACCGACCCGAAGTCGCGGTCTTTATTGCGCAGGGCGACGCACCCTATGCGCTCGCTGCCGGCAGCACGCACGCGCGCCGCGCCGAATCACCGCTGCCCCAGCTGGTGGCGGAAATGCGCCGGCAACGGGGCGAGGAGTGGCAACCGGCGCCGGCGTATCTCGGCACGGCGCAGGTCCTCGCCGGTGATGCCGCGGTGAGCGCGATCCGCGACTGGAAGTCGTGGCTGCTGTGGGGCGTGCTCGGCCTGGGCGCGCTGGCGGTCGCCGGCTTCGCGATCACGCTGTTGCGGATGTCCAGGCCGCTGGAGTCGCCGCGCGAGGCGCCCGCCCCCGCCGGGGACGCCGAATCCCGCTAAGTCTTTCCGATGCCGCAGATGCGGCCGGCCGGCGCGATTCCATCGAATCGGAACGGCCGCGGTTTGAAACCGCGGCCGCGCGGACCGACAATGTGCGCCCTTTTTTGCTGCTGCTTCGGCCAGGAACCCCATGTCCATCGTCCGCATGACCGACCTCGACCTCGCCGGCAAGCGCGTGCTGATTCGCCAGGATCTGAACGTGCCCGTCGCTGCGGGCAAGGTCACCTCCGACCAGCGCCTGACCGCGTCGATCCCCACCCTGAAGCTCGCGCTGGAGAAGGGCGCGGCGGTGATGGTGATGTCGCACCTGGGCCGGCCGAAGGAAGGCGTGTGGACCGCGGAGGATTCGCTGGCGCCGGTCGCCGCGCGCCTGGGCGAGCTGCTCGGCCGTGAGGTGCCGCTGGTGCGCGACTGGCTCAGCGCCGATTTCAACGTGAAGCCGGGCGAGCTGGTGCTGCTCGAGAACTGCCGCATGAACGTCGGCGAAGGCAAGGACGACGAAACCCTGGCGAAGAAGTACGCCGAACTGTGCGATGTCTTCGTCATGGACGCCTTCGGCACCGCGCACCGCGCGCAGGCCTCGACCCATGGCGTCATCCGCTTCGCGAAGCAGGCCGCCGGCGGCCCGCTGCTGATGGCCGAACTCGATGCGCTGGCCAAGGCGCTCGAACATCCGGCGCGCCCGCTGCTCGCGATCGTCGCGGGCTCCAAGGTCAGCACCAAGCTCGAACTGTTGTCGTCGCTGGTCGGCAAGGTCGACCAGCTGATCGTCGGCGGCGGCATCGCCAATACCTTCATTGCCGCGATGGGCCATGGCGTCGGCAAGTCGCTGGTCGAGATGGACCTGCTCGATACCGCGAAGCAGATCATGGCCGACGCCAGGGCACGCGGCGCCGACATCCCGGTGCCCAGCGATGTCGTGGTCGCGCCCGCGTTCGCCGCGGATGCGCGGGCGACGATCAAGGCCGTCGATGCGGTCGGCGCCGAGGACATGATCCTCGATATCGGCCCCGACACCGCGGCGCGCTACGCGCAGATGATCAAGGAAGCCGGCACCGTGGTCTGGAACGGTCCGGTCGGCGTGTTCGAGTTCGACGCATTCGGCAAGGGCACCGAAACCCTGGCACGCGCGATCGCCGCGTCGAAGGCGTTCTCGATCGCCGGCGGCGGCGACACCCTGGCCGCGGTCGACAAGTACGGAATTGAAGACGATGTCTCCTACATCTCCACCGGTGGCGGCGCGTTCCTGGAGTTCCTGGAAGGCAAGGAACTGCCGGCGGTGGCTGCGTTGAAGGGCCGCCCGCCGCTGACCTGAAGCGCCCCGGTTGCTCGCGCCGCGCGCGCGGCCGGGGGTGGCGAATCACGGCATGCAGGTCGCGCGAACAGCAGGCGCTTTGCTTGGAGTAAACAGGAAACCATGGCCACGGTGTTCTTCGACATGGACGGCACGCTGATCAATTCGGAGGTCGGCATCACCCGCTGCGTGGCGCATGCGCTCACACAGATGGGGCTGGAAGTGCCGCCGGAATGCGAGCTGCGTCGCTGGATCGGCCCGTCGCTGCGCACCAGCTTCGCGCCGTTGCTGCGCGACGACGGGAGGGTGGAGCAGGCGGTGCTGCATTACCGCGACCGCTTCGAGACGCATGGCTGGGCCGAGCATGAGGTCTACGACGGCATCGCCGACACGATAGAAATGCTGCACGCCGCCGGCCACCGTCTCGCGGTGGTCACGGCGAAGAACGAGCCGCACGCACGCAAGATCGCCGCGCACCTGCCGTTCGGCCACCGCTTCGTCGACGTCATCGGCGCGACGATCGACGGCAGCCGCAGCGACAAGCCGGAGCTGATCGCCGAAGCGCTGCACCGCCTCGAGGTCTCGGCGGACGAGTGCTGGATGATCGGCGACCGCCGCATGGATATCGAAGGCGCGCTGCATCATGGCATGCGCAACGTCGGCGTGCTCTGGGGATTCGGCGGCGCGGACGAGCTGCGCGGCGCCGGTGCGCAGCGGCTGGTGTCGCGTCCGGACGAGTTGCCGGGGCTGCTCGCGGCCTGACTTCGTATTCAGCGGGCGCCACCCCGTCGCCTGCAATCGTGGCTGTGCTAGGTTTCCGCGATCCACGTATTCCGTGCCCGGAACCCGCGCCGCATGTCCAACAATCGCCGCCGCACCAAGATCCTCGCCACCCTCGGTCCCGCCACCGATGCACCGGGCGTGCTCGACGCCCTCCTCGGCGCCGGCGTCGACGTGGTGCGCCTCAACTTCTCCCACGGCGATCCTTCCGCACAGATCGCCCGCGCCAATGCCGTGCGCGAAGCGGCGCATCGCGCCGGCCGCGAAGTCGGCATCCTCGCCGACCTGCCCGGCCCCAAGATCCGCATCGAACGCTTCGCCGAAGGCCGCGTGATGCTGAAGGCCGGCGACCGCTTCGATCTCGTCGCGTCCACCACCGCGCCGCCCGGCACCACCAGCCAAATCGGCGTGAGCTACCTCGGCTTGCCCGGCGACGTGGTTCCCGGCGACGTGCTGCTGCTCGACGACGGCCTGCTGCAACTGCGCGTGGAGCGGATCGAGGGCGAACGCATCGTCAACACCGTGCTCAACGATGGCGCGCTGTCCGATCGCAAGGGCCTGAACAAGCAGGGCGGCGGCCTGTCGCTGGGCGCGCTGACCGAGCGCGACCGCGAGTTGATCAAGGTGGCCGCCGAACTCCGCGCGGACTTCATCGCGGTGTCGTTCTGCCGCAACGCCGAAGACATGGAAGAAGCGCGCCGCATCGCCCGCGCCGCCGGCAGCGATGCCGCGCTGGTGTCTAAGATCGAGCGCGCCGAGGCGATCGAGAACCTGCACGAGATCATCCTGGCCAGCGACGTGGTGATGGTCGCGCGCGGCGACCTGGGCGTGGAGATCGGCGACGCCGAACTGCCCGGGCTGCAGAAGAAGATCATCCGCGAATCGCTGGAGCGCGGCCGCGTGGTGATCACCGCGACGCAGATGCTGCAGTCGATGGTCGACAGTCCGATCCCGACCCGCGCGGAAGTGCTCGACGTCGCCAACGCCGTCATCGATGGCACCGACACGGTAATGCTGTCGCAGGAATCCGCCGCGGGCCGTTATCCGGTCAAGGCGGTCGAAGCGATGGCGCGCATCTGCCTCGGCGCCGAACGCCAGTTCGAATTCGACACCGACTTCGAGGAGGCGCCGCGCAACCTCGAGCGCGCCGACCAGGCGATCGCGATGGCGGCGATGTTCCTGTCGGAGCACATCGGCGTGCGCGCGATCCTCGCCGCCACCGAATCCGGCGGTACCGCGCGCTTCCTGTCGCGCTTTCGTTCATCGGTGCCGATCTATGGCCTGTCGCGCCACGACGGCGCACGCCGGCGCATGGCGATGATGCGCGACGTGTTCCCGGTCGATTTCGACAGCCGCGGCCTGGCCTCGCGCGATGCCGCCCGGCTGTCGATCAAGCAGCTGTTCGACGCCGGTTTCCTCGCCGAGGGCGAGCGCGTGATCTTCACCAGCGGCGATCACATGGAGCACCACGGCGCGACCAACACCCTGCGGTTGCTGCAGGTGGGCGAGGGTGGCAAAGCCGAGGGCCTGGGCGAGTTGTGAGAGTCGACATCGTCGCGGCGTTTTTGATCCACACCCGAACGGGTGATGCATTTGCAGACTGATCGCGCTCATCAAACCGTGCGCTCTGTAACACAGGCTTCATGACAGCTTCACTTTTGCCTGAACACCGCTGGCATCTGCTGGTGGTTCCGTAGAAGTTGGCCGAAGGCGGACCTGCAGCGCGTTGGCGATAGCACACCCACGGAACAAGGGGAGTGCCATGTTCGCCACGCTTGTCGAAGGATTGATCGCGGCGCCGCGCATGCGCAGCACCCTGGTCCTGGCCTCGAGGGTCGCGGTTTCCTTGTTCGTGGCTTGCCTTTGCGCATGCACCAGTGTCGGCGTGCGTACACAGAACGAGTACGCCCACGACTACGGCCCGTCCGCGCAACTGCGCGTTTGTTTCCTGCGCGCGGGCGGCGTCAGTCCGCAGCGCGTCGACCAGCTCGTTGCCGCGGTGAACGAGGAGTTCAAGACCTTTGGCATCGAGATCGTGGTGCCATGGGTGCGTTCGTGGGAGCGTCCGGGGTTCGGCCACGACAGCCTGCTGGACGATGTGGTTGCGCGCGAGCTCGAGCCGCCATGCGACCGCCTGGTCGCGCTCGTCGACCGCAACGCCGGCGACGCGCTGTGGGGGCTGCTGATGCCGGAGGTGCTCGGCGCCGTCGACGATTCCACCCATACTCGCGGCTTCATCGTGGCGAACCGTGCCTCGGTGAACCAGTTGTTCATGCCGCCCTCGAAAGTGACCGTGCACGAGTTCTACCACCTGCTCGGATGCCCGCATGCGCGCACGCTGACGAACTGCTATGCGCAGATCGAACGGATCAAGCGCCAGATCAATACGCGGCATCCCGAGTTCTTCCCGGGCATCGATGGCAACGGAACCCTGCTGGTGACCCGCGACGAAGCCAATGACGTGCTGCGCCAGACGTTGGCGTTGAAATAGGGCCCCGGGCCGGGAACGGCCCTCGGGCGGGCTGGAGTCCCCCTGGTCCATACGGGGCCGTGCCGGCCAATGGGGCGCGCGGGCTATAATTCCGCCTTTCCCCAGGCGCCGCAGGACCCCCTCACATGAGCATCGAACAGCTTGCTGAAATCGCCCAGGCCATGGTCGCCCCGGGCAAGGGCATCATCGCGATCGACGAATCCACCGCCACCTGCGCCAAGCGCTTCGCTGGCGTCGGCGTCGAGAACACGGAAGAGAACCGTCGCCGCTACCGCGAGCTGCTGCTCACCACGCCGAACCTGAGCGACTACATCTCCGGCGCGATCCTGTTCGACGAGACCATCCGCCAGTCCACCAGCGACGGTGTGCCGTTCGCGAAGTACATGATGGACCACGGCATGATCCCGGGCATCAAGGTCGACAAGGGCACGCACAACCTCGCTGGCTGCCCGGGCGAAGTGGTGACCGAAGGCCTCGACGGCCTGCGCGACCGCCTGGCCGAGTACTACAAGCTCGGCGCCCGCTTCGCCAAGTGGCGTGCCGTCATCAACATCGGCGACGACATCCCGTCGGGCACCTGCATCGAGGCCAACGCGCACGCGCTCGCGCGCTACGCCGCGCTGTGCCAAGAGCAGGGCCTGGTGCCGATGGTCGAGCCCGAAATCATCATGGACGGCTCGCACGACATCGACGAATGCTTCCAGGTCACCGAGGTGATGCTGCGTTCGCTGTTCGCCTCGCTGGTCGAGCACAACGTCGTGCTGGAAGGCTGCATCCTCAAGGCTTCGATGGTGGTGCCGGGCACCACCAGCGGCGAGAAGGTTGCGGTCGAGGAAGTCGCCGCCGCTACGCTGCAGTGCCTGAAGTCGACCGTGCCGGCGATCCTGCCGGGCATCGTGTTCCTCTCGGGCGGCCAGTCGGACGAGGACGCCACCGCGCACCTCAACGCCATGAACCAGATGGGCCCGAACCCGTGGCCGCTGTCGTTCTCCTACGGCCGTGCCATGCAGGCCGCCGCGCTCAAGCTGTGGTCGCAGGACCTGGTCGGCAACTTCGCCAAGGCGCAGCAGACCGTGTACGCCCGCGCCAAGGACAATGGCCTGGCGGCGCTGGGCCAGTGGCAGAAGGCGGCGTAAGCCTTTCGCCCTCGCGATGCGAAAACGCCGGCCTCGTGCCGGCGTTTTTGTTTTGAGGCGCCTCGATCACGCGCCGCGATTTCGCGGCGCTGGCGCCGCCTGCATCAGCACTCCAGGGCCTTCAGGTAAAGCCTTTCCATGCGGGCATCGAAGCAGCACAGCACGATCTGTTGCGGTCGAGCATCCAGCGCCAGCCAGGCGCGGATGGCCGCCACCGCCACTTGTGCTGCCTGTGCGGGTGGGTAGCCGAATACGCCGCAGCTGATGGCGGGAAAGGCGATGGATTCGACCATATGCCGTTCCGCGAGCAGCAGCGACTGCCGATAGCAGCTCGCCAGTAGCAAGGCCTCGTCGGCGCCACCGCCGTGCCACACCGGGCCGACGGTGTGGATGACGTGGCGGGCGGGCAGGTCGTGGCCGCCGGTGATGCGGGCTTCGCCGGTGGGGCAGCGCACATGCGGGCGAACGAAGGGAATATCGCGACATTCCCGCGCCAGCCCGGGACCGGCCGCGCGGTGGATCGCGCCGTCGACCCCGCCGCCACCGGCCAGGGCCTGGTTGGCGGCGTTGACGATGGCGTCCACGCGCAAGCGCGTAATGTCGCCCTGGATGACTTCGATCGCCATGGCCGGCGGGAGTCTGCTGAATGCGTCGATTTTGCCGCATCGGGGGGCAACCATCGGGCCATACGTGGGCTCGGGTCCGGCCCGTAGAATCGGCCCCTCCGTTGGCCTCCCCCTTCTCCATGCCCGCCTTCCTGTCCTCACGCCCGTATCGCGCCCTGGTTGTGCTCGGCCTGGTCAGCCTGGTTGTCGCCTGCGGCAAGAAGGGCGGGGCGGAAGGCGACAAGGGCGGCCAGCCGCCGGCCACCGTGACGACCGCGCAGGTGCAGCCGGTGCGCTGGAGCGATGAGCTCAAGGCGCTGGGCACGGCCAATGCGCGCGAGTCGGTGACGATCACCGCCAGCGTCAGCCAGACCATCGCCAGCGTCGAGTTCGACAGCGGCCAGTACGTGAAGAAGGGCCAGCCGCTGGTCACCCTGGTGCAGGGACAGCAGGCGGCCAACGTCGTCCAGGCACAGGCGCAGCTGCGCAACGCCGAGCAGCTCTACGAACGCAGCCGCAAGCTTGCCGACCAGCAGCTGATCGCGCGCGCCGACCTGGACACGCAACGTTCCGCGCTGGAAGCCGCGCGTGCGCAGGTGGCGACGCAGCGCGCCACCGTCGCCGACCGGGTGATCCGCGCGCCGTTCTCCGGCGTGCTGGGGCTGCGCCTGGTCAGCGCCGGCTCGCTGGTCACGCTGGGCACGCCGATCACCACGCTCGACGATGTCTCCCTGATCAAGCTCGACTTCACCTTCCCCGAATCAGCGCTGTCGCAGCTCGCCCTCGGCCAGCGCGTCAATGCGCGCAGCGACGCGTGGCCGGGCGAAACCTTCGTCGGCAGAGTGGCCTCGATCGATTCGCGCGTGGATCCGGTCTCGCGCGCGATCACCGTGCGCGCGGAAATCCCCAACGCCGATGGCCGGCTGCGGCCTGGCATGCTGCTCGACGTCGGCGTCGAGCGCGCCACGCGCGACACCCTTGCGATCCCCGAACTCGCCCTGCAGCAGAACGGCGAGGTGGCAAGCGTGTTCCGCGTCGAGCCGGGCAACCAGGTCAAGGAAGTACCGGTGAAGATCGGCTCGCGCCGGTTCGGCGAGGTCGAGGTGGTCTCCGGCCTCAAGCCCGGCGATCGGATCGTGGTCGAAGGCACGGTAAAGCTGCGCGATGGGTCGAAGATCAAGGACGTCGGCGCGAAGGCGACCACGGACCAGGACGGCGCGCGATCGGGCGACGGCGCGGATGGCGCCAGACCCGCGAAGGAAGGCTGAGCCATGCTGCTCTCCGACGTCTCGATCAAGCGTCCCGTCTTCGCGACAGTGATGTCGCTGATCCTGATCGTGCTCGGCGTGGTGTCGTTCACGCGGCTGCCGCTGCGCGAACTGCCCGACGTCGATCCGCCGGTGGTGTCGGTGACCACCACCTACACCGGTGCGTCGGCGGCGGTGGTCGAGAGCCGCATCACCCAGGTGCTGGAAGACGCGATCAGCGGCATCGAGGGCGTGGACCTGATCACCGCCGCCAGCCGCAACGGCCGCTCCGACATCACCATCGAGTTCACACTGACGCGCGACATCGAGGGCGCCGCCAACGACGTGCGCGACGCGATCAGCCGCGTCAGCAACCGCCTGCCCGAAGATGTCGATCCGCCGCAGGTCGCCAAGCAGGACAGCGACTCCGCGCCGATCATGTTCCTCAATCTCAGCGATCCGAAACTGAGTGCGCAGGACCTGACCGACTACGCCGACCGCAACCTGGTCGACCAGTTCTCCGCGATCGACGGCGTGTCCTCGGTGAACGTCGGCGGCGGCCAGCGCTACGCGATGCGCGTGTGGCTGGACGCGAAGGCATTGAGCGCCCGCGGACTGACCCCCGACGACATCGGCACCGCGTTGCGCCGCGAGAACATCGAATTGCCCGGTGGCAGCCTCGAGTCGCAGACGCGCGAATTCGCGCTGCGGGTCATGCGCGGCTACGAGTCGCAGGAGAGCTTCGCCGGCCTCGTGGTCGGCAAGGGCAGCGACGGTCACGTCATCACCCTGGGCGAGGTGGCAAAGGTCGAGCTGGCCACCGAAGAGCGCCGCGCCTACTACCATGGCAACGGCGTGCCACAGATCGGCCTGGGCATCGTCGCGACGTCCACGGCGAATTCGCTGGAGGTCGCGCAGAAGGTCCGCGCGCTGGTGGATCAGGTGTCGAAGACCTTGCCCGAAGGCATGCGGCTGTCGGTGCCCTATGACACCACCGTGTTCACCGAAGCAGCCGTGCATGAGGTCTACAAGACCCTGGCCGAGGCGATCGTGCTGGTGCTCCTGGTGGTGTTCGTGTTCCTGGGCAGCGCGCGCGCGGCGTTGATTCCGGCGGTGACCGTGCCGGTGTGCATCACCGCCGCGTTCATGGCGCTGTACGCCTGCGGCTTCTCGATCAACCAGCTCACCCTGCTGTCGCTGGTGCTGTCGATCGGCCTGGTGGTGGACGATGCCATCGTCGTGCTGGAGAACTGCCAGCGTCGCACCGACCTCGGCGAACCGCCGCTGCTCGCCGCGACGCGCGGCACGCGCCAGGTCGCTTTCGCGGTGATCGCCACCACGGTGGTACTGATCGCGGTGTTCCTGCCGATCGCCTTCATGGAGGGCAATACCGGCCGCCTGTTCCGCGAGCTGGCGGTCGCGGTCGCTGGCGCGGTCGCCATCTCGGGCTTCGTCGCGCTGACGCTGACGCCGATGATGTGCTCAATCCTGCTGCGTCCGCATACCCATCAGCGCGGCTTCAACAACTGGGTAAACGGGCGCCTCGACACGCTGACGCGCTGGTACCGCGCCCTCGTCGGCAAAGTGGTCGGCCGCGGCTGGCTGCTGGCCGTGGCGATGGTGACGACCTTCGTCGCCAGCGGCCTGCTGTTCAAGCTGGTGCCGTCGGAACTGGCGCCGGCCGAGGATCGAGGCGACTTCAACGTCTCTGTCACCGGACCGGAAGGCGCAGGCTACGACTACATGGTCCGGCAGATGGCCGGTATCGAGAAGCGGCTGCTCGAATACACAGGCGGCGGCAAACCCGTGTCGCGAGTGATCACGCGTGTGCCGGGCGGCTTCGGCGGCCAGAGCAGTGGATTCAATACCGGGCGCGCGACAGTGTTCCTGGAGCCGTGGGACGACCGCGAGGTGACCACGCAGGACGTGATGGACGACGTGCGCAAGGCGATGTCCGGGATCCCCGGCGTACGCATCACCACCGAGGTCCGGCAGGGCCTGGTGCGCGGTTTCGGTCGTCCCGTGCAGTTCGTCCTGCGCGGCCCGACTTACGAGACCGTGGCGCAGTGGCGCAACCGCATGCTGCTGCGGATGGAGGAAAACCCGCGTCTGCTCAACGTCGACTCCGATTACAAGGAAACCCTGCCGCAGATCCGCGTCGACATCGACAAGGCGCGCGCCGCCGACCTGGGCGTGCCGGTGCAGGCGATCGGCAATGCGCTGCAGACCATGCTCGGCTCGCTGCGCGCGGGTACCTATGAGAAGGACGGCGAGGAGTACTACGTCATCATGCAGGCGCCGCTGGAGAGCCGCCGCGACCCGACCGACATCACCGGTCTGTACGTGCGCTCCACCACCACCGGCAAGCTGATACCGCTGTCGAACCTAGTGAAGCTGAGCGAGAACGCCGAGGCGGGCACGCTGAGCCGCTTCAACCGCATGCGCGCGATCACCCTGAGCGCTGGCCTGGCCCCGGGCTACACCGTCGGCGAGGCGCTGGAGTACCTGCGCGGCATCGCCGCCGAGGAGCTGCCGCCGGAGGCGCAGGTCGACTACAAGGGGGAATCGCGCGAGTTCATGAAGTCGAGCGGCGCGATCTTCTTCACCTTCGGCATGGCGCTGTTGGTCGTGTTCCTGGTGCTGGCGGCGCAGTTCGAAAGCTTCCTGCATCCGCTGGTGATCATGCTCACCGTGCCGCTGGCGATGCTCGGTGCGCTGCTCGGCCTGACGATCTGGGGCGTCAGCCTGAATCTCTACAGCCAGATCGGCATCGTCATGCTGGTCGGCCTAGCGGCGAAGAACGGCATCCTGATCGTCGAGTTCGCCAACCAGTTGCGCGACGAGGGCCGATCCGTGCGCGAGGCGATCGTCGAAGCGGCAACCGTGCGCCTGCGGCCGATCCTGATGACCTCGGTGGCGATGATCTGTGGTGCGATCCCGCTGATGCTTTCCAGTGGCGCCGGCGCCGCCAGCCGGGCCAGCATCGGCGTGGTGATCGTGTTCGGTGTGGCGTTCTCCACGCTGCTGTCGCTGCTGGTGGTTCCAGCGTTCTATGCGCTGCTCGCGCCGTACACCAAGTCGCCGGACGCGGTGGCGCACGAGCTGCAGAAGTTGGAAGACGCGACGCCGCAGGCCGGCGGCCACGCCTGAGGCGAGGGCCGGCGGCGCCGCCGCCGGCAAAACCGCGCGTCGCTCCGCCCCGAGGGGTAAGCTTTCGCCATGTCCGATCATCGATCACGTCCGCCGCGCAGGCCCGAAACCGGCGCCGGCCCCTGGAAGTCCGCGCCGTCGCCACCCGCGCGGGAGCGCACGCCGCAACAACACGACGATCCCCGTCCGCGTCCGCCGCGCGGACCTGAAGCCGCGCGCCCGCGCCCGCAGCGCGCGTTCGAGGACCAGCGTCCGCGCACGCCACGCCCGCGCGACGAGCCGCATGCGGGCTCGCGCGCCCAGCGTCGCGATGAGCCCTGGGGCGACACGGCGCCCGATGACGGCGCCCAGCATCCCTCGCGCGCACGCCGCGACGTCGAACTGCGCCTGTATGGCCTCAACGCGGTGCACGCGGTGTTCGCCCGCCGTCCGCAGGCGATCCGCAAGCTGTACCTGATCGAGGCGCGCATCCCGGCGCTGCAGCCCCTGCTGAAATGGTGCGTCGCCAACCGCGTCGGCTATCGCGTGGTGGAGGAGGAGGACCTCGATCGTCTCGCCGCCAGCACCCACCACGAAGGCGTGGTCGCCGACGTCCTGCGCGAAGAGCTGCACTCGCTGTCTAACTGGCTGCGCGACCTGCCCGAAGGGCCGCAATGCGCATTGTGGCTGGACGGCGTCGGCAATCCGCACAACTTCGGCGCCATCCTGCGTTCGGCGGCGCATTTCGGCATCGGCGCGATCCTGTTGCCGAAGCACTCGCCGCTCGCGCTGTCGGGCGCCGCGGCGCGCGTGGCCGAGGGCGGTGCGGAAGTGGTGCCGATGGTGCGGCTGGGCCGCCAGGACAATGCGCTTGCGCAGTTGCGCAGCGCCGGCTTCGTGTTGGCGGCGACGGTGGTGAAGGGCGGCAGCGACGTCTTCGATGTCTCGTTGCCGCAGCGCCTGGTATTCGTGCTCGGCAGCGAAGGCGAGGGCATGGATCGCGAACTCGCCGCGGCCTGCGACCTGCGCGTGTCGATTCCCGGCACCGGCGCGGTGGAAAGCCTCAACGTCGCGGCGGCTACCGCCGTGCTGCTGGCGGCCTGGCGCGCGCGCCTGTAGCAGGCGCGCAGATGCAAAAAAGCCCGGGAAATCCCGGGCTTTTTTACTTTGCGCCGCAGTTCATTCCTGCGGCGGCGTGACCTTCTTCGCTTCGCTGCCGAAATCGCCGTCGGCGTTCGCCGCGAGGTAGGCGAACACTGCGTAGGCCGCGACGTTCTGCGCCAGCGCCTTCGGATCGATCTTGTCGAGCGTGTCGTCCGGCGTGTGGTGGTAGTCGAAATAGTCGGTGCCGTCCTGGCGCAGCGACGCCCATGCCACGCCCTGCGTTGCGGACGGACCGACGTCCGGACCCGGGCCGCCTTCGTCCGGCGTATGCGCAATGCCCAGCGGAGCCAGCACGTCGGCGATCTGCTTCACAGCGCCCTGTGCGTACTCCGGCGCGCCGCTACGGAAAGCGTAGACGCGGCCGGCGCCGAAATCGCTTTCCGCCGCGATCTGGTGCTTGCCGACGTCGCCGATGTGCCGGGCCGCGTAGGCCTTGCCGCCGTACAGGCCCTGCTCCTCGTTCGCGAAGGCGACGACGCGGATGGTGCGCGCCGGGCGCTGCTTCATCTCGCCAATCAGGGCGCCCGCTGCCATGGTCAGGCCGACGCCCGCGCCATCGTCGATGGCGCCGGTGCCCGGATCCCAGGAGTCCAGGTGTCCGCCGATCAGCACGACCTCACCCGGCTTGCTGCGGCCGCGGATCTCGCCGACCACGTTGTACGACGTGGCCTCGCCATCCCAGCCGCAATCCAGCGCAACGCGCACGCGCACCGGGCCGAGCGCGAGCAGGCGCGTGAGCTGTTCGGCATCGGGCGTCGCCAATGCCGCGGCGGGAATCGGGGTGAGGCCTTCGTCGAAGCGGGTGATGCCGGTGTGCGGATTGCGATGCGAATCGGTGCCGGCCGAACGCATCAGGTAGGCCGCGGCACCGGCGCGGACCGCCGCGGACGGGCCGCGACCGCGCACCTTGCTGCCCATGCCATAGCCGGCGCCGTCGCGTGCGCGTTCCATGTGGTGGTCGATGAAGGCGATCTTGCCGGCGAGCGAACCCGCGGGCACGGCCTCCAGCGAGGCGAGGTCGGCGAAGCGCACCACTTCGGCTTCCACGGTGCCGCCCGGGCTGCCGCCGAGCGCGATCAGCGACAGCGGCTGCGCGTGGTCACCGATGATCGCGGCGTGTTCGCTGCGGCGTTCCCACTTGGGGAAATGCACTTCTTCCAGCCAGACCTTGTCGTAGCCCAGTGCCTTGAATTTCGCCTGCGCCCACTGCACGGCGTGCGCATCGGCCTCGCTGCCGGCCAGGCGTGGGCCGACCTCGGTGGTCAGCGATTCGGTGATCTCGTAGCCCAGGTTGCTGGCCAGCGCCTGCTCGCGCAGCTGCGTGGCGGCGGCAATCGCCTTGGCGGGAATGACGGTGGCGCGCGGTCCGGCGTGGAGCGTGCCGGCAACAAGCAGGGAGGAAGCGAGGAACCACGGTACAGCGCGCATCACGACTCCTGGAGCGATTGGAAGGGGCGGAAAAAAACGAAGCCGCGAGCTTAACCGCCGGCGGCTTCGATACGCTGTGCTCCACGCCACTGCAGGCGTGAGACTTTTTGGCGGCAGCCACGAGCACGGCTCGTGGCTGCGGATGACCTTCAGCGCTTGAGCGAATCGCGGATCTCGCGCAGGAGCAGGACGTCTTCCGGCGGGGCGGCCGCGGCGGCTTCGGCCGGCTTGCGCAGGCGGTTGTAGGCCTTCAGGACCATGAAGATGACGAAGGCAACGATCACGAAGTCGATGATCGTCTGCAGGAACATGCCGTACTTGATCGCGACTTCCGCGGCCACCTGCTTGCCGGTGGCATCGAGTTGCGCCGGGGTGATCACGTGCTTCCAGTCG
This sequence comes from Agrilutibacter niabensis, assembly GCA_031457065.1. Classification (GTDB taxonomy): domain Bacteria; phylum Pseudomonadota; class Gammaproteobacteria; order Xanthomonadales; family Xanthomonadaceae; genus Agrilutibacter; species Agrilutibacter niabensis_A. Next base: position 115,922 of record JAVDVW010000002.1, on the reverse strand, counting down.
GCGACGCTCACGCCGCCGGTGGCCATGCTGATGACCGGCATCACGATGCCGTCGACCATGGCGGTGACGATCTTGCCGAACGCCGCGCCGATGACCACGCCGACCGCGAGGTCGACCACGTTGCCGCGCGCGACGAATTCCTTGAATTCCGCAATCAGACCCATCTTGACCCTCCCGGAGTGGATGGCACCAAGTGCCGCGCCCGACTATACCCAAGCGCACCGGTGGAGGAGGCCCGGGAGTGCGTGGCAAGGGGAGGATGTGGCCTAGGTGAGGATGTGGCCCTGCAGTACCACGGCCGCCTGCTGGTGGGCGTCGTCCAGCCGCGCCTCGAACACGTCGCCCGGCTGCAGCGGTCCGACCCCGGCGGGCGTACCCATGAAGACGAGGTCGCCGGCGCGCAGGTCGTACAGCTTCGACAACTCGTGGAGGATGTCCGCGACGTTCCAGATCAGGTCGCTGAGCGAACCGTGCTGACGCAGTTCGCCGTTGATGCGCAGGGCGAGCGTATGGTTTTCGAGTGCGCCGAAGTCCGCAGCGGGAACGATCGCGCTGATCGGCGCGGCATGCTCGAAGGACTTGCCGGTATCCCACGGCAGGCTCTTGGCCTTGGCCGCGGCCTGCAGGTCGCGACGGGTCAGGTCCAGTCCGACCGCGTAGCCGTACACCAGCGCCAGTGCATCCTCGACAGCGACGACGCCGGGAGGCGCGTCCTGGCCCAGCGCAGCGACGAGTTCGACTTCGTGGTGCAACTCGCGCGTGCCGCGCGGATACCTCACCGCACCGTCGGTGACGATGGCATCGGCGGGTTTGAGGAAGAAAGTGGGATTGCCACGCTCGGCGGGCGAGGCGGGCGCCGTCGCGCCCATTTCGCGGGCATGGTCGGCGAAGTTGCGGCCGACGCAGTAGATGCGGTGGACGGGGAAGCTGCTGCCTGCGTCGATGCCGGTGCCACGCACCGGAACGCGGGGCTGCGGGGCTGCGGCGACGACGTCGCGCACGGTCAGCGTGGCAGCGAGGCGGGATCGACGACGCGGAATTCGCCGTCGAGCACGCGTGCGTCGCGCGTAGCCAGGGTCGGCTTGCCGCGCTGCTTCCACAGCTTGAACAGCAAACCGGTTGCGATCATGGCCGCGCCGACGAACAGGCCGAACATCACCAGCACCGCCAGCAGCGCCACGCCGACGATGCCGAGGACTACCCGCAGCACGCGGTGGCGCGGCTTGCGCGGTGTCGAAAACGCATTACGCATGCGCACGTTGAACTGGTCGAAGCGGAAGGCGTGGGCAAACATTCGTCGGACATCCCCGGTGGTGACACAATCCCGGTCGCGAGGACCGGGCGCGCAGTATCGACCGGCCTTCCCGACCGAGTGTGAGAACTCCGTTAAACAATGAGACCGTGGACACACCCAGCCCTTCGACGCGCGTGGCGCTGATCACACTTGACGGCATTGCCGATGGTGGCTTTGCCGAAACCGAGGCCGTGATCGCAGGCGATGCCGAATCCCTGATCCTTTATCGCCAGGGCGAGGCGGTGCGCGCGTGGCTCAACATCTGCCCGCATGCGGGGCGTCGCCTCGATTGGGCGCCGGGGCAGTTCCTCAAGAGCAGGGAAGGCCTGCTGGTGTGCGCGGCACACGGTGCGAGTTTCGAACTGGTGCAGGGTGAATGCGTCGGCGGTCCCTGCCGTGGCGAAGCCCTGCGTGTGGTGCCGGTGGAAGTGCGCGACGGCCAGGTGTGGCTGGCGCCGTAGCGACGCCGCGGATCAGCGGAACAACAGTTCCACCATCAGCACGATCACGCCGGTGTACAGCAGCGAGAGCGGCGCGCCGATGCGCCACAGCTCCTTGCCGGTGTAGCCCGCGGGTCCCATGATCATCGAGATCACCGGATTCGACGCCGTCATGAAATTGTTCGACGCCGACAGCGCGACGATCAGCGCAAAAGCGGTGGGACTGCCTTCGGAGGCCAGCGCGAGGTTGATCGCCAGCGGCACAACGACAATCGTCGCGCCGACATGGCTGATCACCAGCGAGAACGCGGTGGTCAGCACACCCACCAGCAGTTCCAGCGCCCATATCGGCGTTCCGCGCGGCAACTGTTCGAGCGAATGTCCCGCCACCCACGCCGCGGCGCCGCTGGAATCCATCGCCCAGCCCAAGGGAATCAGGCAGGCCATCAGGAACACGGTGCGCCAGTTGATCGCCGCGTAGGCCTCGTCGATGTGCAACACGCCCGCGATCAGCATGCCGGCGACGCCGGTCATCAGCGCGATCGACACCGGCAGGCGCGAGGACAGCGCCAGCAGCATCGACACGGTGAAGATCGCCAGCGCGATCTTGAGCTTGTGCGGGCGTTGTTCGCCCTTGGGATAGTCGGTGACGACGACCAGGTCCTTGCTCTCGGCCGCTTCGGCGAGGTCGGTCCAGATGCTGTGCAGCACCAGCATGTCGCCGCTGCGCAGGGTGACGCTGCGCAGGTCTTCGCGCAGGACCTGCTTGTCGCGGTTCACCGCCAGCAGGCTGAGGCCGAGGTTCTTGCGCAGGCCGAGGTCGCCGGCCTTCATGCCCAGGAACTTCGATGTCGGTGGCAGCACCGCTTCGGAAATGCCGGCGCGGCTGGGATTGAACAGGTCGGCGAAGTTGCGCAGGCGCGCGCTGAGGCGCAGGAAATGGTTCTGCGCGAAATCGGAAATGCCCTGCTTGTCGCCCATCGCGCCGAGCACGCTGCCAACCCAGATGCGGGCATCGGCAGGTGGCGCGAGGCGGGACTCGTCTCCGGTCTTGAGCGCCAGCAGCAACGGTGCGCCGCGGATGGCTTCGGCTTCGCCGACCGACATGCCCACCAGCGGGCTGTCGGCGCTGACCGTCAGTTCGTACACGTCGCCCTCGATGCCGTAGGTCTTGGCGAAGTAGCTCTGCGTGCGCGCAGGCGTGGCACCGCCGCCGGTTTCCTCCTTCTCGCGCAGGCGCTTGTCTCCGAAGAAATGGAAGTAGGCCAGCGAGGTCGCGAGCAACGCCACGCCGATCGGCAGCGGCGCGAACATCTTCAACGGCTCGATGGTCGCTGCGCCCGAAGGCAGGTTGGCATTGGCGGCGACCAGCAGGTCGTTGAGCAGCATCAGCGGCGAGTTGCCGACCATCGTCAGCGCGCCGCCCATGACGATGGCCGCGGCGATCGGCAGCAGCAGGCGCGGCAGCGACACGCCCGTGCGCGAGGACAGGCGTGAGGCGACGGGCATGTACAGCGCCATCACCGACGGGTTCTGCATGAAGGACGAATTCAGGCCGGCGACGGCGGTGGTGAACAGCAGCAGGCGCTGCTCGATGCCGTTGGCTCGCCGCAGCAGCCAGGCGGCCAGGCGGTTCAACGCGCCGGTCCGATCCAGGCCGGCACCGAGGATCATCGTCGCGACGATGCTGATGACCGCATTACCGGAGAAGCCGTTGAACAGCAGTTCGGGTTCGACCAGGCCGGACAGGCCGAGCAGCACCAGCACGACCAGCGCGACCACGTCCGCGCGGATCCGTTCGAACAGGAACATCACCATCGTGAACCCCACCAGCCCGAGGACGAGCTTCATGTCGGTGGTGAGCGGGAGGGCGGTGTCCATTCGTCAGGGCTGGTCGCTTGAAACTTCTCGTTCGTGAGCGGAGGTTCGATCCGCCGAATTGCTTCGCGTTCCGAAGGCCGTCGCCGTGCTGCGTTCCGTTTTGGGGAAAGCAGTAGCCAGGCCGCCGGTCTACGGCTTGTACAGCAGGGGCTTGTCGTACAGCAGGTCCCACACCCCGTGGCCGAGCTTCTGGCCGCGGGTTTCGAAATGCGTCTGCGGCCGCCACTCCGGTCGCGGCACGCAGCCGCGCTCCCCAGCGCGATTGACGATGCCCGGTGTTGCATCGAGCACGTCCCACATCTGCTCGGCATAGTCGTGCCAATCGGTGGCGAGGTGCAAGCGGCCCCCGGGGGCGATTTTGCCGACGATCAGCTTCGCGAAATCGGGCTGTACCAGGCGCCGCTTGTTGTGGCGCTTCTTGTGCCATGGATCGGGGAAGTAGATGCGGACCTCATCGAGCGAGGCGTCGGCGATCTCATGGGTCAGCACTTCGACCGCGTCGTGGTGGTACAGGCGGACGTGGTCGCTGCCGTCCTCCGCGAGCGCGTTGAGCAGGCGGCCCACGCCGGGTGCATGCACTTCGATGCCGATGTAGTTGCGGTCCGGGTCGTGCCGGGCGGCGTAGCGCAGGGCCTCGCCATTGCCGAAGCCGATCTCGACCACGCGTTTCGCGCTGCGGCCGAACGCCGCGTCGAAATCGCGTGGCGTGCCCGCATAGTCCAGGCCGAAACGCGGCCACAACTCGTCGAACGCGCGTTGCTGCGCCGGCGTGAAGCGTCCCTGGCGCAGCACGAAGCTGCGGACCTTGCGATGGCCTTCCTCGATGGTGAAGGGCTTGGGCGGGGCCTTGCGTGCGTCCTGCTCAGACATCAGTCGATCAGCCCGTCCACCGGCGACGATGCGCTCGCGTAGCGCTTGCGCGGGATACGCCCGGCCCTGAACGCCGCGCGTCCGGCTTCGACGGCGAGCCGCATCGCATGCGCCATCAGCACCGGATCCCTGGCGCCGGCGATGGCGGTGTTCATCAGCACGCCGTCGCAGCCGAGTTCCATCGCGATCGACGCGTCCGACGCCGTACCCACGCCGGCGTCGACGATGATCGGCACCTTTGCGTTTTCGATGATCTCGATCAGGTTGTAGCGGTTCTGCACGCCCAGGCCCGAACCGATCGGCGCGGCCAGCGGCATCACCGCGACGCAGCCGATCTCCTCCAGTCGCCGGCACAGGATCGGATCGTCGCTGGTGTAGACCATGACGTCGAAGCCGTCCTTCACCAGCGTTTCGGCGGCGGCCAGCGTCTGCACTACGTCGGGATACAGCGTCTTCTGGTCGCCCAGCACCTCGAGCTTCACCAGAGTGTGGCCGTCGAGCAGTTCGCGGGCGAGGCGGCAGGTACGCACCGCGTCGTCGGCGGTGTAGCAGCCGGCGGTGTTGGGCAGGATGGTGAAGCGGTCCGGCGGCAGCACGTCGAGCAGGTTGGGCTCGCCGGGGTTCTGGCCGATGTTGGTCCGGCGGATGGCCACGGTGATGATCTGCGCGCCGGCGGCATCGCTGGCGCGGCGGGTCTCGTCGAGGTCCTTGAACTTGCCCGTGCCGGTGAGCAGCCGGGAGGAGTAAGCCTTGCCGGCGATGACCAATGGGTCCGCGGGCGGAGTGAACAGGGCGGGAAGCGTCATCCCGCGATTTTAGCAGCGGTGCTTTAGCAGCGGCGCTGGTGATGCCGCTGCGCCGACTGAGCGCACCGGGCGGTCCGCTCCGCCTACCGTTCGTCGATTGGAGCCGGGATTGGCAGCGGGAGTGGCCGTTATGACTGCGCGGACGCGTTGGGTTCATGCAGCAGGATGCATCGGGCCCGGCACGGCGAGCGTTCCCCTGCGTCTCCCCCCGGCGAAGAAGTCCCTGCTACGCGCGGTTTACACCGTTGGTATGTACAAGAGCACACCCGGTGCGAGCCGGGGCCGCAAAGCCGAGGATCCGGGCGACTCCCTCCGCCCCGATGGCCGGGTTCCCACTACCGCGGTGTTCACCGCGCGTCTCGACTGACCCGACTGGTTCTCTCCCCAGCCGGGTTTTCTTTTTCCGGGGTACGCAGCGGTCCGGTTCAGCCGCCGCCCAGGGCGTGCACGATCTCGATGCGGTCGCCCTCGCGCAGGGCGCGTTCGCCGTGGCGGCTGCGCGGCACGATCTCGCCGTTTACCTCGACCGCGACGCGGCGCTCGCCGAGGCCTTCGGCCTGCAGCAGTTCGAGCACGGTAATGGGGTTGGCGAGAGCGCGTTGCTCGCCGTTCAAAACGATTTCCATGTGGGCATTGTCGCGGCACTCGCGGGCCGGGGCCAGTGTGTGCGCCATGCCGCAGTGCCCCTTGTGGAGCGCGTCACGGCATGGTTCGATGCGTGCGCCATGCGTGGGCGTATTGCGCCCCGCCAGAGCCAACCATAAGAAAGTCCAATCTGGGGAGTGAACCGATGAAGAAGCCCGTCCGCCGACTGCTTGCCGCCGCCCTGGCGCTGGCCGCGGCTCCAGCGTTTGCAGGAACCTTTTCCAATACGATCTTTTTCGGCGACAGCCTGACCGACTCGGGTTTCTACCGGAACTTCCTCATCCAGCCGTCGCCGCTGGTGCCGCCCAATCCGTCCAACGCCCTGGTCGGCCGCTTCACCACCAATCCTGGCCTGGTGTGGTCCGAGTACCTTGCCAATTTCTACGGCACCAACGCGGCGCCGGCATGGTCGCTGACCAACACCGGCACGCGCATCCCGGGCACCGGTAGCAATTACGCCGCTGGCGGCGCCACCGTCGTGCCGGGTCCGGGTTTTCCGCCCACCCCGCCGACCAGCTTCGCCCCCTCGCTGACCACCCAGGTCAATGCCTACCTCGCCGGCGGTGCGGCTGACCCGAATGCGCTATACACGGTCTGGGGCGGCGCCAACGATCTGTTCTTCACCCTCAACGGCGCCACCACGCCGGCGCAGTTCCTCGGTTCGGCGGCAGCGCAGGTCGGGCTGGTCGGTGCCCTGGAGAACGCTGGCGCGCGCTACGTCCTCGTGCCGACCATGCCCGATGTCGGCCTGACGCCGTTCGGCCTGTCGCAGGGTGCGGCTGGCTCGGCCGGCATCACCGCGCTGGTCAACGGGTACAACCAGACCCTGTTCGGTGGGCTCGCCCAGCAGAACCTGCGCGTGATTCCGCTGGACACCTACCACCTGCTGCACGAAATCAGTGCCGATCCCGGCGCCTACGGTTTCAACAGCGCGACCATCCCCGCCTGCGCCGGTACCTCGCTGACCTGCGTGAGCACCGGTAGCGGCCGTGCCTTCGCCGACGGCGTGCATCCGAGCACCGAGGCCCACGCGATCATCGCGGATTACGCCGTGTCGATCCTCGAGGCCCCGCGCCAGATGGCGCTGCTGCCGAATTCGGCGTCGATGGTGGGCCGCTCGCGCGCCGAACGCGTCGCCGCGCACACCGGCAAGCCGGCCGCGGACGGCATGAAGTGGTGGAGCGACCTGCGCGGCGACTTCCAGCGCTATGACGACGGCGACATCTACGACGGCGTCGGCCCGACGCTGAGCTTCGGCGTCGACTGGAGCAGCGGCGACCTCGTCTACGGCGCGTTCGCCGGCTACGGCCGCCAGTCAGAGGACTTCGGCCACAACGGCGGCAGCTTCGACCAGACCGACCTGAGCCTGGGCGGCTTCATCGGCTGGTACGCCGACAACGGCGCCTGGGTGAATGGCCAGCTGAGCTGGAGCCAGGTCGACTTCGACATCGATCGCAAGATCACGCTCGGCCAGGCCGTGCGCAAGCACAGCAGCTCGGCCGACGGTGACAACCTCACCGCCGGCGTCAGCGCGGGCTGGGACTTCGGCGATGGCGCGCTGCGCCATGGCCCGGTGCTGAGCCTGCTGGCGCAGCGCATCGAGATCGACGGGTTCAAGGAGAACCACGCCGACCTGTCCACCTCGCTCGCCTATCCGGACCAGAGTTTCGATTCGCTGATCGGCAGCGTCGGCTGGCAGGCGAGCTACGCCATCAGCGAGCAATTCCAGCCGTATGCGCGCCTGACCGTGGACCGCGAGTTCGAGGACGCGGACGAGGAGGCCCAGGCACAGGCGCAGTCGATGCCTGATACCGCGCCGTACGCCGTGCCCGGCGTGCAGTTCGACCAGGACTACGGCACGCTGACCTTCGGTGCGCGCACCAAGGTCTTCGGGTTGGAAGCCAACATCGGTACCAGCCTGACCGTGGGCCAGAGCAACGCCGACCATGCGACGGTGTTCGCTACGGTCGGCGCGGATTTCTGACGCGCATCGATCGATGAACCAGGCGAAGGGCCCCTCGGGGCCCTTCGCTTTTGCGGCCGGGCAGCCAGCCATGCCGCGTTGCCAAGCGCGTAACCCGGGGCATAGACTGCCGTCCGTCAGCGGGTGTAGTTCAATGGTAGAACTTCGGCTTCCCAAGCCGATAGCGTGGGTTCGATTCCCATCACCCGCTCCAGTTCGATGCTTGTGGAGCGTTGCAAGCCGCGGCAACAAAACCGTAACGGCAGTCGCGTCAAAGTGACTGCCGTTTTTCTTTTTTCCGCAGGTGTATGGCATGGCACGACAGATTCCTCGCGAGCGCATCATGCTCGGCTGGCGCGAGTGGGCCAGCTTGCCGCGGCTGGGCTTGCCGGCCGTGCGATGCAAGATCGACAGCGGCGCGCGCAGCTCGTCGCTGCATGTCGACCGCTATTGGCGGTTCAGCGAACGCGGTGGCCCGTGGGTCGGTTTCCGTCTCAGCAACGACGGCCACGGCGAGGCGACGGTACAGGCAGCGGCACCCGTGTTCGACGAGCGCGACGTCATCGACTCCGGCGGCCATCGCACGCGGCGCATCTTCCTGCGCACGACGCTGGCCCTGGCCGGCGTCGAACGCGAAATCGAAATAAACCTGACCGATCGGCAGGGCATGCTGTTTCCGATGCTGCTCGGCCGCACGGCCATGGCGGGCTGGTTCGCCGTGGACCCGGCGCGATCGTTCCTCCATGGGCGGCGCGAAGTCGGTACACCGGCGATCGCCCGGCCCGTTTCCCAGTCGCGGGTTTCCGCCATCCATTCACCGATTCGCGCCTCCCATTCCCGGCTCCCATGAAAATCGCGATCCTTTCGCGCAACAGCAAGCTGTACTCCACCCGCCGCCTGGTCGAGGCGGCGCGTGAACGCGGGCACAGCGTGCGCGTGCTCGATCCGCTGCGCTGCTACATGCGTATCGCCAGCGACGGCTTTTCCATGCATTACAAGGGCCGGCAGATCACGGATTACGACGCGGTGATCCCGCGCGTGGGCGCTTCCATCACGCGCTATGGCTCCGTCGTGCTGCGCCAGTTCGAACTGATGGGCACCTACACGCCCAATTCATCCGAGGCGATCCTCAAGGCCCGCGACAAGCTGCGTTGCCACCAGTTGCTCGCGGCCGAAGGCATCGGCATGCCGATCACCGTGTTCGGCGACAACCCCGATGACACCCAGGATCTGCTGGCGATGCTGGGCCCGCCGCCGCACGTCATAAAACTCAATGAGGGCACGCAGGGTGCGGGCGTGATGCTGACCGAGAAGCCGTCGGCATCGCGCGGCGTGATCGAGGCACTGCGTGGCCTGTACGCCAACTTCCTGGTGCAGGAATTCGTCGCCGAGGCAAAGGGCGCCGACCTGCGCTGCTTCGTGGTCGGCAATTCGGTGGTCGCTGCGATGAAGCGGCAGGCGCCGAAGGGCGACTTCCGCTCCAACCTGCATCGTGGCGGCAGCGCCAAGGGCGTGCGCGTGAGCGCTACCGAGCAGGACGTGGCGATTCGCGCAGCGCACGCATTGGGCCTGGGCGTGGCTGGTGTCGATCTCATCCGTTCCAAGCGCGGACCGCTGATACTCGAGGTCAACGCCTCGCCTGGCCTGGAAGGGATCGAGGCCGCCAGCGAGGTGGACGTGGCCGGGGCCGTGCTCGACTACGTCGGAGCCCGGTTCAAGCGGGGCGGACCGCGCCACGCGTCCCCGGGGCGGCCGCTTCATGAAAAAACCGCCGGCGAAAGTTATCTATTGAAATCAGCAAGTTAATTGTTAAATGCTGATCCTGCGCCGACGCGGCCGCGGCGAAATAACGAAATTTTACGTGCCCGTTTTAACGGACTTTTAGTCCCGGCAGGCGTAGCCTGCGCAGACCGGAATCCCGCTGCTTCCTCGTCAGTAGTCGGTCGCAGGATGACGGTAATCGGGGCAACACCCTTTTTGACCCGGATGCGGCGGCCCCGCATCCGGGTCTTTCTTTTGGGTGGCTGGGGGCACGTCGCGCACGGTCACAAGACCGTCGCGAACAGATTTGTTAAAACAGATTTGTTAAAACAGATTTGTTAATTTGACTCCTTGATGCTTCGGTCGCGCGCCACGCGCCTCCGGAACCCGGCAGCGGCCGCACGGTCGAAGCCTTACCTGAAGGAACGGATGGTCCCAATGCGCATCCTCGTCATCGAAGATCACCAGGACATCGCCGCCAACCTTGGCGACTTTCTCGAGGAACGCGGGCATACCGTGGACTTCGCCGCGGACGGCATCACCGGCCTGCACCTGGCGGTGGTCCACGAATTCGACGCGATCGTGCTCGATCTCAACCTGCCGGGCCTCGATGGCCTCGAGGTCTGCCGCAAGCTGCGCAACGAAGCGCGCAAGCAGACCCCCGTGCTGGTGCTGACCGCGCGCGATTCCCTCGACAACAAGCTCGCCGGTTTCGACAGCGGCGCCGACGATTACCTGATCAAGCCGTTCGCGCTGCAGGAAGTCGAAGTCCGACTGAATGCACTCGCGCGGCGCGGTCGCGGCGTACAGACCCGCGTGCTCAACGTCGCCGACCTCGAATACAACCTGGATACGCTGGAAGTGCGTCGCGTGGGCAAGCTCCTGCAACTCAACCCGACCGCACTGAAGATCCTGCAGGCACTGATGGAGGCCTCGCCGGCGGTGGTAACGCGGCAGGAACTGGAAACCAGGGTGTGGGGCGAGGAGCTGCCGGATTCGGATTCCCTGCGCGTGCACATCCACGGCCTGCGTGCGGTCGTCGACAAGCCGTTCGACATTCCGCTGATCCAGACCCGCCATGGCATCGGCTATCGCATCGCGCCGCCGGAAAACGCTTGAATCGCGACGCTGCCGTGCACGGGCACGACAGTGAGCAACGGGGGCCTAATCGCGAAGCGCAGTGATTGCTGAAGTCCCGCCGGTGGCACCACCGGCCTGCCGCGCGCGCCCCGCGCTCCCGACCCTTGCCTGACCATGTCCATCGAACCCGGCACCGTCCGCAAACCCAAGACCCGCTACCGGCGCCAGCTGCGCAGCCGCATCATCCTGGCCTTCGTGTTGTTGGGCTTCGGCCTGACCGCGCTGTTTGCGTACGCGACCAACCTCACGCGTTCGCGCGTCGAAAACGCGCTGGTCGAAGACGTGATGAACCGCAACATCAGTGCGTTCGCCGAACAGTTCGCCCACGACCCCAACAACCCTAACTTCGCCGTCAACCAGATGCGGGCGTTCGTGTACACGCCCGACAAGTTCGATTCGGTGCGCCTGAACCGGCCCGAGTGGTACGCACTCCCCGATGGCATCCATGGCATCACCGGAACCGACGAGTTGGGACATCCGCTGAGCTACAAGCTCGCGGTGCGCAAGACGCCGCAGGCGTGGTTCTTCCTCGCCTACGACATGACCCAGACGATGCGCGGTGAGGAGCAGTTCAATCGCGCCATCTACATCTCGGTGGTGGTGTTCACCCTGTTGTCGCTCGTCGTCGGGCTGTGGGCCGCGTCGCGCGTGATGAGCCCGGTCACCGAGCTCGCCACCCGCCTGAAGCAGTCCGGCAGCAGCGCCGAACCGGAGGCACTGGCCTCGCACTTCCCCGATGACGAAGTCGGCCAGCTCGCCGAGGCGCTCGACGACTATGCCGAACGCCTCACCCACGTCGTCCAGCGCGACCGGGAATTCAATGCCGACGTCAGCCACGAACTGCGCACGCCCCTGGCCGTGATCCGTGGCGCGGTGGAGCTGCTGCTGTCGAAGCCGGAGCTGGACGACCGCACGCGCACGCGCCTGCAGCGCATCCAGCGCGCCGAGCAGCAATGCACCGACCTGATCAGCGCGTTGCTGCTGCTCTCGCGCAACGAACGCGGCCACGGCGCGACCGATGTCGCCAGGGTGGCCGAACAGTTGCTGGATGCGCATCGGGCGCAGCTCGGCGGCAAGCCAATTCAACTGCTGCTGGAAGGCCCGCGCGGCCTGGTGGTGGATGCGCCGGAGTCCGCAGTATCGGTGGCCCTCGGCAATCTCATTGGCAATGCCGTGAAGTACACGACCGAAGGCGAGGTCCTGGTGCGCGTGCATCCCAAGGCGGTGGAAGTCGTCGATTCAGGCCCCGGCCTGAGCGCGGAAGACGCAGCGAAGCTGTTCGAACGCGGTTACCGTGGCACCCACGCGGGGCATTCGCAGGGCGGCGGCATCGGCCTGTCGATCGTGCGCCGCCTGTGCGAGCTGTACGGCTGGGACGTACGCGTGTTGCCCGGCAGCCAGAAAGGCGTCGTGGCGATCCTGACCTTCGGCAAGGATGGCAGCGTGCTGTCCTGACGCCACCGGTTTGCAGTCTTCAAAAAAGAGCCGGGCATTGCCCGGCTCTTTTCGTTCTGTCGTACCGAGCCGTTACAGCGGCTCGAGCCAGCCATGCTTGTCCGGCGTCCTACCGTCGAACAGGCCGAAGAACAGGTCCTGGATCCGACGCGTGACCGACCCCGGCTTGCCGGTGCCGACCTGGCGGCCATCGACCGAGCGGATCGGGGTGATCTCCGCGGCGGTGCCGCACATGAAGAGCTCGTCGCACAGGTACAGGTACTCGCGCGGCAGGTCGCGTTCGACCACTTCGATGCCGTTGGCGCGGGCCAGGGTGATGATGGTGTTGCGGGTCAGGCCGTTGAGCAGCGCGGCGCTGACCGGCGAGGTGTGCAGCACGCCGTCGAAGACCAGGAACAGGTTTTCGCCCGCGCCTTCGCTGAGCAGGCCGGTGGAGGCCAGGGCGATGCCTTCGCCGAAGCCGAGCCGGCGTGCTTCGCGTGCGACCAGTTGGCCCGACAGGTAGTTGCCGCCGGCCTTGGCGCCGGCCGGGATGGTGTTCGGGGCGAAGCGCTGCCAGCTCGACACGCAGGCATCGATACCCTCGTCGACCACGCTGGCGCCGAGGTACTGGCCCATCTTCCACGTCGCCACGGCCACTTCGACCGGCGTGTCGGCGGACAGGCCGAAGCCGCCCAGGCCGCGGTACGCGACCGGACGCAGGTAATCGGTGGTGTTCTCGTTCGCCTTCAACACTTCGCGGCAGGCGGCGTTGATCTGTTCCAGCGAGTACGGAATCGCCATGTCGTAGATCTTGGCCGACGCGAACAGGCGCTTGTTGTGATCGGTCAGGCGGAAGATGACCGGGCCGTTCGGGGTCTGGTAGCTGCGGATGCCCTCGAACACGGATGAGCCGTAATGCACGACGTGCGCCATGACGTGCGTGGTGGCCTCGGCCCAGCGCTTGATCGCGCCGTTGTGCCAGATCCATTCGGGGTAGTGCATGGCCATTCGGGTTCTCGGTGGAGGACAAAGACTGCGTAGTTTAACGCCCGCCCGTGGCGGCACTGAACCCGGGGATGGGGGGGCATGAAAAAGGCCGCGCGGTCTCCCGCGCGGCCCTGGATCACGGGTGCGGTCGTTCAGCGGAAGCCGGCGACCGTGGCCTTGGTTTCCACCAGCACGCGCTGGTTGTGGTTCTTGTCGTAGGTGCCCATCGGCAGGCCCCCGTAGGTCACCGACGGATTCGACCAGTAGTTCAGGCGCGGGCAGCCCGCCCCCGTGCAGTTGTAGGCCATGATCGTGCGCCACACGTTGCCCGGTGCCTGGTAGCCGTGGCCGTAGGCGTAGGGCGTGTTGGTGGGGTCGTTGGCGGGATCGTGGCGGGCCGACTGCAAGTGGCCGATTTCGTGCGCGAAGCTGTAGTAGCCGGTGATGCAGTCCCAGTAGGCCGTGGCGAAGGCGGTTGCCGCGGTCGCACCGATGGCGGAAGCCAGGCCGCAGGCCGAGGCATCGTTGGCGACGAGCATGCCGACGTCCGCGGTATTCGCATCGCGGATGGCGTGGATGCCGTCCATGTAGCCGTCGCTGGTACCACGGAAGCGCGACAGGTCGGTGCTCATGCCCGCGGTCGCGTAGGTCGTGGTCGAGTAATTCGCCAGCACCATGTTGATGCCGATGTTGGAATTGGCATAACCCTGGTTGGACTCGGCCACCGCCAGTTCGACCAGCGCCTGCATGTCGCCGCCGTAGGCGGCGATCGCGTCGTTGGTGGCCACGACCATCACGCGGATGGTCTGGGTCGGGCCCGGATCGACCGGGGTGCCGCCGCCACCGCAGTTGGTGCGGCAGGGCTTGCCGCGCGCGGTGACATCGACCTTGTCGCGTACCGCGGCTTCGAAGATGGCGCGATATGCATCTTCCGGATGGTCGGCCGGCATGCGGTTCTCGTCGATCTCGACGACCGCGGTCCCACCGGCCGGTAGCGGGCGGATTCGATACAGCTGGCCATCCACGCGCACGGTGCCGGTGATCTGGTTGCCGCGGCGCACGAGCACCACGTCGTTGAGCGGATCGGCCGCGGTTTCGCGCGGCGCGTAGCCGGCGTTGCGGCCGTGCTGGACATGGCCGTACCAGACATCGCTGCCCAGCGCGGTGCGTTCACTGCGCGCACGATCGGCAGTGATGTGGCGGCCGCCCACCACGAGCTCGATCTGGGCGCTGTCGCTGGCGCTGGCGTCGACATTGACCAGGTTGATGTCGCGGGTACTGGGATTCCCGAGCAGGCGTTCCAGCACGCGCTCGTTGCGCGCATCGGCCTGGCCGTTGCCGGCGGTGAACAGCGGTTTGCCTGCGGCGCTGGCGCTGCCGGCAATCATCAGGCCGGCAACACCGGCCAGGACGGGTAACGATCGGATCATCACGAACCTCCTCCATGGTTGCTGCGATGGCCCGGTCGCAGGGACGCGGCGCGTCCAGCGCCGAGGGTGCCGTGGCTTGGGGGAGGCCGCACGTGGCAACGCAGCAGTACGGTGTCAGAACCGCAGCCACCAGCAGCCGAAGTAATGGGTCAGCCCGAACACGGTGCGCGCCGGCGTCGCGCTGTGATCCAGAGTCTGCTCCACGCGCAGGGCAACCGGGTTGCGGCGCACGGCGGTCTGCGGATACAGCTCGGCATCCACAGGTTTGGCCGGCGCGGCGGTGCCGGCATCATTGCTGGTGTTTTCAGTGCCGCCGTCGGGGCGGTTCGGCATCACCGGCACGATGTCCACCAGCGGCCGGTTCGCCACCACATCCAGTCGCGTCCAGATGCGATAGCCCTCATCCGCGGAGGTGCCAGGCCAGTGATACACCCCGGCGAGACGGTTGGCGTCGCGGGTTTCGATGGCGCCGTTCACTTCGAAGACCAGGTCCTGCAGCGTGCGTGCGCAGCCGCCGACACGGCGCACCGCCGCGGTGGGCGGCGCATCGACATGGGCCGGGCGCTCGACCGCATCCACTTCGCCGCACATGCGGTCGGTGAAGATGGTCTGGCCGTCGGCGGTCACGCAGCGCCGCACGTCGGCATGCGCCACCTGCGGCCACAGTGCCGCGAGCG
The DNA here is from genome assembly GCA_031457065.1 of Agrilutibacter niabensis. GTDB lineage: Bacteria > Pseudomonadota > Gammaproteobacteria > Xanthomonadales > Xanthomonadaceae > Agrilutibacter > Agrilutibacter niabensis_A. The sequence goes on along the minus strand of JAVDVW010000002.1, from coordinate 100,591 downwards.
TGCAGGCCAGAACGAAAAGCTGAAGCGGGCGTAGCAACATGTCCCGCAGCCTAGCGCCGGGGTCCGGAGGCGAAAAGTGAGGCCGGGCCCAGATCGAGCAGCCGTGGGCGGAGGGGCAGGCGGAGTTCAGGAAGCGATGAAATAGCAGCCCGCGTAACGGCGTACTTCGAAATCGACGATGCGCCTGCTGCCACCGGCGAATACCAGCTGCATCAGGCCGGCATCCTGCGGGATCGCGGTCTGCTGTCCCGATCCGATCCAGGCGGAGAGGAAGTGTGCATCCGAGAGCGGCTGCGCGGACAGTCGTTCGAGCTGCTTCATCACCGGCAGCGCGCTGCGGTTGCTCATGCCGGCCCAGTGATAGCTTTCGGCGACGCGGTTGACGTCGTGCAGTGCGAACGCGCCCACGAGGTCCTGCGACAACTGCTCGGGGGAACGCGCACAACCCGCGGCGGCGGAGCGACGACCAGGGATGGCTTCGTGTAGTGGTTCGGAGGCGTCGCGATAGATACTTCCGAGGGTCGCCTGCTCGTCGCCCATGTCGGCCATCGCGAGGCGGAACGCAAGCTCCTCGGAGATGCGCGTCGGTTGCGCCCGGAATGCCGCGCAGGGTTTGTCGGTATAGACCGCGTTGCCGTCCGGTGCCTGGCACCGCTGGAGGATGGGACTCTCACCGGCGCGTGCCGCGTGCGGTGGCGAGGCGCTGAATGCGGCCAATGCTGCGACCACGGTGAATAGCGCGGAACGAAGAGGTTTCACGACGCGACCGATGAATCCGGGACACGCGGTGATGCTCAGGTTCGCTTGGTCAACGTGGTGTGTGAGTGCCCCCGTTCATGCTGAACCCCCGCTGTTGGAGCGGCTGTAGTTCAGCAATGTCAGTGCAGCTGATCAACCCAGCCGGGCGAGCACGCTCGAGGTCGGCCTGGACAGATTGAGCGTGTAGAAATGCAATCCCGGCGCGCCGCCATCGAGCAGGCGCTGGCATAGCGCGGCGACGAAGTCGGAAGCGAAGTCGCGCACGCTGTCGACGTCATCGCCGAAGGCCTGCATGCGCTTGCCGATCCAGCGCGGGATTTCCGCGCCGCAGGCCTCGGAGAAACGCCGCAACTGGGTGAAGTTGGAGATCGGCATGATGCCGGGCACGATCGGCACTTCGACGCCAAGCCTGCGCACGTCGTCGACGAAGCGGAAGTACGCATCGGCGTTGTAGAAATACTGGGTGATCGCACCGTTCGCGCCGGCGTCGACCTTGCGCTTGAAGTTGCGCAGGTCGGCGAATGCGTCGTCGGCCTGCGGGTGGCATTCCGGATAGGCCGCCACTTCGATGTGGAAGAAGCCGTCGTATTCGGTGCGGATGAATTCGACCAGGTCCGACGCATAGCGGAAATCACCGGCCTGGCCCATGCCGGAGGGCAGGTCGCCGCGCAGCGCGACGATGCGGCGGCAACCCATCGCCTTGTAACGCAGCAACAGTTCACCCAGCTCGGCACGCGTGCCGCCCACACAGGACAGGTGCGGGGCGGCGTCGAGGCCGTGGTAGGCGTGCAGGCGTTCCACCGTCTCCGGCGTGTACGACAGCGTGGAACCGCCCGCGCCGAAGGTGCAGGAAACGTAATCGGGGTTGTGCGACTTGAGTTTCGCCGCGGCCTTGTCCAGTTGCGCGCGTTGTTCGTCGGTCTTCGGCGGATAGAACTCGAAGCTGATCGCGGGGCTGGGCATACGGCAGGCCGTTTACGGATTTCCGACAGTCTATCGCTTCATCGCGATGATAGGAAATAACCAACCGGATGAAGCAGCGTCCGCCGCTCGTCCCCGGGCGTCGCCGCCCGCCACGGCGTGCGGCCACTCGTCATTTATCCCGCGTGGTGCAACCGCCGTGCGGCCACGCTGTGGCCACACCCAACGCAAGGAGCCCGCCATGCAATTGATCGCCCGGTCGATTTTCCGCACCACCTTCCGGATCTTCGCCGCCAGCTTCGCCCTGTCGTTCGCGGTCTGGCACGCCGCGAACGCCGCCACCCCGCCGCAGACCTTCCACGACCTGAAGATCGAAGTCGTCGGCAAGGGCCGTCCGGTGCTGATGATCCCGGGGCTCAACAGCGCCGGCGAAACCTGGACCGAAACCTGCGCGGCGCTGCAGGCGGACCATGTGCAGTGCCACATCGTCACCCTGCCGGGCTTCGCCGGCCTGCCGTCGGCCGCGGATGCCAGCAAGGACGCGTGGCTGGACGACATGCGCGATCGCCTGCTCGCCTACGTCGACGCTCGCAAGCTCAAGCACCCGGTAGTGATGGGCCACAGCCTGGGCGGCTTCCTCGCCCTGCAGATGGCGATCAAGCAGCCGCAGCGGTTCGACCGCGTGGTGATCGTCGACGCGCTTTCCTTCCTGGGTGCGGTCCGCAACCCGGCTGCGACGGCCAACGACGTCAGGCCGATGGCCGAAGCCATGCGCAAGCAGATGCTGGCGCAGGATGAGGCGGGGTACCGGGCAGGCGTGTCGGCGAACCTCCAGGGCATGGTGCACGACCCCAAGCGCGTGGAAACCCTGGCCGCGTGGGGCAATGCCAGCGACCGCACGATCACCGCGCAGGCGATGTACGAAATGATGGTGACCGACCTGCGCGGCGAGCTGGTCAAGGTCCGCGTCCCGACCCTGGTGCTCGGCGCCTGGGCCGCCTATGCGCCTTATGGCTCCACGAAGGAATCCACCGCCGCCATCTACAAGGCGCAATACGCGAACCTCGACGGAGTGCGCATCGAGATGAGCGAAGGCGGCTACCATTTCCTGATGTGGGACGATCCGCAGTGGTTGCAGCAGCAGGTGCGTGGGTTCATTGCCGCCGGCAAGTGATGCAACCGCTTCGCGACGGCCAGCGCTTGCTGGCCGCCGCCTTGTCCAGAGCACCGAGCCGAATCCAGGAAGGAGAACCGTTTCGATGATGCGCACCGATGTCCGCTTTGCCCTGCTGAACCTGATTCCGGCCGTGCTCTATGCCGGCTTCATCATCATGAGTTTCACCATGATGGGCGGGCCCACCGCAGCCGCATGGTGGCTGGCCTGCAGCCTGGGCGCCGGACTATGGCTGGCGACCGGCATCCTGCGCACCGTGGCGCTGCGCCGGAACTGGTTTGCGCTGGGCACTGGCGCCCTGCTGGCGCGCCTGACCGCGAGCGTCGTGGTCGGCGCATTCGTCGTGCAGTTCGCCGTGCGCGTGGTGATCGAAACCGCGGACATGCTCGGGTTCTACCGCCTGCCGCCGAGCGATACCTACGGCGTGCGCGAAGCGATCGTCTACGCGGTCCAGGTCGCGCTGATCCTGTGGCTCTGGGTCGCCGCGTGGGCGGGCTGGCACCTGCTGCGCCATCGCCGCCAGAGCGAGATGGCCCGGCTGCGCGCCGAGTCGCAAAGCAACGCGCTCGAACTGGATGCGCTGCGGGCCCGGCTGAACCCGCATTTCGTCTTCAACGCACTGAACAACGTGCGTGCGCTGATCAACGAGGAGCCGGGACGGGCACGCGAGGTGGTGACGCGATTGTCGAACATCCTGCGGCATGCACTGGAACACAGCCAGCGCGAATCGGCATCGCTGGGCGAGGAGCTGGCCGTCGTGGACGACTACCTTGCCGTGGAGAGCGTGCACTACGAAGAACGCCTGAAAGTCCATCGCGACATCGCCCGTGATGCGCTCGATGCGCAGTTGCCACCGATGCTGCTGCAGCTGCTGGTCGAGAACGCGATCAAGCACGGCATTGCGCGCACGCCGGGCGGTGGCGAACTGGGCGTCTCGGCGTGGCGCCACCAGGGCAAGCTGGCGATCGAAGTCAGCAATCCGGGCCGCGTGGAGCACTCCGGCAGGGGCCATGGCGTTGGCCTGGCTTACCTGCGTGCCCGGTTGGCGCGCGAACCAGGAAGCGACTTCCACCTGCAGCAGAACGGACCACGCGTGCTGGCGCGGCTGGAGATCGCGCAATGAGCACGCCCCTGCGGACGCTGGCACCCAAGGGGCAGCCGATGAAAGTACTGATAGTCGACGACACCCGGCTGGCGCGGCAGGAACTGCGCACGCTGCTGGCGGAGCTGCCGGATGTCGAATGCGTTGGCGAGGCGGACGATGTGCCGGCGGCACAGACCGCGATCGAGGCGCTGCAACCGGACCTGGTGCTGCTCGACATCCAGATGCCCTCGGGCACCGGCTTCGACCTGCTCGAAGGCCTCGATCACGCACCGCTGGTGGTATTCACCACGGCCTACGACCATTACGCGGTGCAGGCGTTCGAAGCCAATGCCCTCGACTACCTGGTCAAACCCGTGGTGCCCGAACGCCTAGGCGCGGCGATCGACCGCGCCCGCGTCCGACGTGCCGCCACGGAACCGGTCGACACCGACCCGCGCGGCCTGTTGGGACTCGACGACCAGGTCTTCCTGCGTGACGGCGAGCGTTGCTGGTTCGTGGCGCTGCACGAGGTCAGCCGCATAGTGGTGGACGGCAACTACGCCCGGGTCTGGTTCCGCGACGAGAAGGCGATGCTGGCGCGCAGCCTGAGCGCGCTGGAGGCGCGACTCGATCCGGCCCTGTTCTTCCGCGCCAACCGCAACACGCTGGTCAACCTGCGCATGGTCAAGAACATCGACCTGGCGGTGGGCGAGGGCTACGACCTGACGCTGAAGGACGGCAGCACGGTGGAGGTGTCGCGGCGCCAGGCGCGCGAGTTGCGGGAACGGCTGGCGTTGTAGGCCGCCGACGGGACGCTCCCACTGCCGTCATCCCGGCGCAAGCCGGGATCCAGCTTCTGCTGTTGTTGGCAGCTCCGCATTCTTCGAAGGGGCAAACCAAAAAGCTGGATCCCGGCTTACGCCGGGATGACGAGCAAAACGTGGCAATAAAAACGGGCGCCGAAGCGCCCGTTTTTGTTTGAAGCGCTGCCGATCAAAATTTGCCGATCAGAATCCGCCGATCAGTAGCGGTAATGATCCGGCTTGTACGGACCATCCACCGACACGCCGAGGTAATCGGCCTGCTCGGCGGTCAGCTTGGTCAGCTTCACGCCGATCTTCTCAAGGTGCAGGCGCGCCACTTCCTCGTCCAGCTTCTTCGGCAGGATGTAGACCTTGTTCTCGTAGTTGTCCTTGTTCGCCCACAGGTCCATCTGCGCGAGGGTCTGGTTGGAGAACGAGTTCGACATCACGAAGCTCGGATGGCCGGTGGCGCAGCCGAGGTTGACGAGGCGGCCTTCGGCCAGCAGGAAGATCGAGTTGCCGCTGGCGAAGGTGTACTTGTCGACCTGCGGCTTGATGTTGAGCTTCTTCGCGCCGGAGGCGGCCAGCGCATCGACCTGGATCTCGTTGTCGAAGTGGCCGATGTTGCAGACGATGGCCTGGTCCTTCATCTGGGCCATGTGCGAGAGCGTCAGCACGTCCTTGTTGCCGGTGGTGGTGACATAGATGTCGCCACGGCCCAGCGTCGATTCGACGGTGTTGACCTCGAAGCCTTCCATCGCGGCCTGCAGGGCGTTGATCGGATCGATCTCGGTGACCACGACGCGCGCACCGTAGGCGCGCAGCGAGTGGGCCGAGCCCTTGCCCACGTCGCCATAACCGCACACCACGGCGACCTTGCCCGCGAGCATCACGTCCATCGCGCGCTTGAGGCCGTCGGCCAGGGATTCGCGGCAGCCGTAGAGGTTGTCGAACTTCGACTTCGTCACCGAGTCGTTGACGTTGATCGCCGGCACCAGCAGCTTGCCCTGTTCGGCGAGCTGGTAGAGGCGGTGCACGCCGGTGGTGGTCTCTTCCGACACGCCCTTCCAGTCCTTGACGACACCGGCGAAGAAGCCGGGGCGCTCGGCATGGACGCGCTTGAGCAGGTTCTTGATGACCTGTTCCTCGTGGTTCGACGACGGGGTGTTGACCCAGTCGGAACCGTTCTCGAGTTCGAAGCCCTTGTGGATCAGCAGGGTCACGTCGCCGCCGTCGTCGACGACGAGTTCGGGACCCTTGTTGCCCGGGAAGGTCAGCGCGTCGAGCGTGCAGTCCCAGTATTCCTCCAGCGATTCGCCCTTCCATGCGAATACCGGCGTGCCCGACTTGGCGATCGCGGCGGCGGCGTGGTCCTGGGTCGAGAAGATGTTGCACGAGGCCCAGCGCACGTCGGCGCCGAGGTCGCGCAGCGTCTCGATCAGCACCGCGGTCTGGATGGTCATGTGCAGCGAACCGGTCACGCGCACGCCCTTGAGCGGCTTGACCGGTGCGTACTTGTGGCGGATCGACATCAGGCCCGGCATCTCGTGCTCGGCGATGTCGATTTCCTTGCGGCCCCAATCGGCCAGCGAGATGTCGGCAACCTTGTAGTCGCCTTCGGTGGAGAAGGTCTTCGGTACGGCGTTCATGTGTTGCTCCGTTGTTTGGAAGTCGCAGCCCCTGTGGAAGCGGTGGACTTGCATTAACGGGCGCCGTTGTTGCGTTTGGAACCTCGCCGAGCCTGGCCGCAAGTGAGTTCATTGCGGTCGCAGCGCCCCTCGGCGGGGCAGGGGCGGAATTCTACCGCGTCGGGTGGTCGATGGCTGGATGAACAGGCATCGGGATTGCGTCAGGAGGCCGGAAAAGCAACGGGCCGCTTGGCGGCCCGTTCCCTCACCCCAACCCTCTCCCGCTAGCGGGAGAGGGGGCAAAGGCGGCTTACTTTTCACCCCAACCCTCTCGCCCTTGGACACCCTTCGGGCGCCGCTAGCGGTAGAGGGAGCAAAGGGCGGCTTACTTCTTCAGGCCGGCATCCTTGCGCAGCGCCTCGGCACGATCGGTCCTCTCCCACGAGAACGCGGTGGCCTTGTGCTTCTTTCCGGCGCCGTCGGTGTAGCTGATTTCCTTCGGCTTGCGGCCGAAGTGGCCGTAGCTGGCGGTCGCCTGGTAGATCGGGTGCTCCAGGTCCAGCATCTTGGTGATGCCGTACGGACGCAGGTCGAAGTGCTTGCGGATCAGCTTCTCGATCTTGTCGTCGGAGATGTGGCCCGTGCCGAAGGTGGTGACCGAGATCGAGGTCGGATCGGCAACGCCGATCGCGTACGACACCTGCACTTCGCACTTGTCGGCGAGGCCGGCGGCGACGATGTTCTTGGCGACGTAACGCGCAGCGTAGGCGGCCGAACGGTCGACCTTCGACGGATCCTTGCCCGAGAACGCACCACCGCCGTGGCGGGCCATGCCGCCGTAGCTGTCGACGATGATCTTGCGGCCAGTCAGGCCGCAGTCGCCGACCGGGCCGCCGATGACGAACTTGCCGGTCGGATTGATGTGCACCTTGTTCTTCGACAGCGCGTCCAGCCACTTCTTCGGCAGCACCGGCACGAGGATCTCCGAACGCACGGCCTCGATCAGGTCCTTCTGCTTGATGTCCGGATCGTGCTGGGTGGAGAGCACGACGGCATCGAGGCCGAGGACCTTGTTGCCTTCATAGCGCAGGGTGACCTGCGACTTCGCGTCGGGGCGCAGCCACTTGAGCTTGCCGCTCTTGCGGACCTTGGCCTGCTGCTCGACCAGGCGGTGCGAGTAGTACAGCGGCGCCGGCATGAATTCCGGGGCTTCGTTGCAGGCGTAGCCGAACATCAGGCCCTGGTCGCCCGCGCCCTGTTCTTCCGGCTTCTTGCGGTCCACGCCCTGGTTGATGTCGGGCGACTGCTTGCCGAGCATGTTGATGATCGCGCAGGTGTGGCCGTCGAAGCCGACTTCGGAATTGTTGTAGCCGATGTCGTTGATGACCTTGCGCGCGAGCGCTTCGATGTCGACCCATGCCGACGTGGTGACCTCGCCGGCGACGATCGCGGCGCCGGTCTTCACCATCGTTTCGCAGGCCACGCGCGCGCGCTTGTCCTGCGCGAGGATCGCGTCGAGGACGGCGTCGGAGATCTGGTCCGCGATCTTGTCGGGATGGCCTTCGGAAACGGATTCGGAGGTGAAGAGGTAGCTGGTGGACATCGAGGCTTCCTTGGTGAATATCCCTTCATGGGGATGAAAAGATGGCCGCGCATGATACAGCCTGAAGCTGGCCGGTGCATGAAGGAGGCATTGTGCGCCGGCCTGCGGCGCACTCAAAGCGCCGCCGCCTCGAATGCCGCGCCCCCTGCCGGGACGGGCGAAACCACGCGGTCCCCGCACAGTGGCCGGCCGCTGGGCGCTGTCACCTGGCTGTCGCACCGCCGCCGCGTGACTGTCGCATCGCCCCGGCAGGCTGCCGGGCGAAAGGGGGGCGACGGGCGATGCGCAAGTTCGAGCAGCAGCTGCAGCAGCGGTTTCCACACTGGTTCCGCGGTCGCCGTGCGATGCTGGCGCAGCCGTTGCTGCGGGCCATCGGGCGCTGGTCGAAGTTCGATGCCATCGCCGGGCACCTGGACGCCCACGGCCACCTGCGCGACTTCGACTTCGTGCGCTCCTCGCTGGAATTCCTGCAGGCGCGTTATCTCGCCGATCCGGCCGAGCTGCGGCGCATTCCCGCGAGCGGCCGCCTACTGATCGTCGCCAACCATCCTTCCGGCGCGCTGGATGCGCTGGCGCTGCTCGACGCCGTCAGCCAGGTGCGGCGCGATGTGAAGATCATCGCCAACGACCTGCTCAGCGCACTCGAGCCACTGTCGGGCCTGCTGCTGCCGATCCGCATCGTCGGCGGCCGGGCGGGCGCGCAGAGTCTCGGCGCGGTCGAGCAGGCGTTGCGCGAGGAGTGCTGCGTGATCGTGTTCCCAGCCGGCGAAGTCGCGCGGCTGGGCCTGCGCGGGGTCACCGACGGACGCTGGCGGCGCGGCTTCCTGCGTTTCGCGCGCGCGACGGACACGCCGGTACTGCCCGTGCGCATCGAGGCCCGCAATTCCGCGTTGTTCTATGGGGCCTCCGTGCTGTTCAGGCCGGCGGGCACCGCATTGCTGGCGCGCGAGATGTTCGCCCGCCGTGCCAGGCGCATCGCGCTGCGCATCGGCCATCCGCTGCGGTTGCCCGCGGGCGGCAAGCCGACCGAACTGCTGCGCCGGGTGCGCCGCGAGCTGCATGCGATCGGCACCCCGCATGAACGCGCCGCGCCGGTCGGCTCCGAGCCGCTGATCGACGCCATCGATCCGGCGCTGGTGCGCGCGGGCGTCGAGTCGCTGCACTCGCTGGGGCAGACCCTGGACGGCAAGCAGATCCGCCTCGGCCGCCTCTCTGCGGGTTCGCCCTTGCTGCGCGAGATCGGCCGCCTGCGCGAACTCACGTTCCGTGCGGTGGGCGAGGGCACCGGCCTCCGCCTCGATGTCGATGTCCATGACAGCTGGTACGAGCACATCGTGCTGTGGGACGCCGCCGCGTCGAAGATCGCCGGCGCGTATCGGCTCGCGCGCGGTTCCGCCGTGCTGCCCGAGCGCGGGTTGCCCGGCCTGTACACGGCTTCGCTGTTCGAATACGGCGACGATGCCCTGCCGCGGCTGCAGCAGGGCATGGAGCTGGGGCGCAGCTTTGTCGCCCCCGAATACTGGGGCAGCCGCAGCATCGACTACCTGTGGCAGGGCATCGGTGCCTACCTGCAGGCCCATCCCGAAGTGCGCTACCTGTTCGGCCCGGTGTCGATCAGCGCGGCGTTGCCGGTCGATGCGCGCGAACAGATCGTCGCCTACTACGCGCGCTACTACGGCGCGCGCGAGCGCTGCGCGCAGTCGCGGCAGCCGTTCGTCTACCGCGCTGCGCCGCCGCAGTTCGGCGACGACCTCGACGCCGCCACGGCGTTCCGCGTGCTCAGGAACAACCTCGACGCGCTCGGCGCGACGCTGCCGATGCTCTACAAGCAGTACACCGAGCTGTGTGAACCGGGTGGAGCGCGCTTCCTTGCCTTCGGCGTCGATCCGGCGTTCAGTGATTCGGTCGATGGCCTGATCGAGGTCGATACGCGCTGCCTGCGTCCAAGAAAGCGCGACCGCTACCTCACGCCGGCCCAGCCGCGTGTCGCCGAGGTGGTGGAATGACGTCGATGATCGCGCCGCTGGCTGTACGTCGGCGCGCGGTCTTCGTCTCCGACGTCCATCTCGGCTCGAGGCATTGCCACGCGGCGGAATTCGCCGACTTCCTCACCACGCTGCGCTGCGATCGCCTCTACCTGGTGGGAGACATCGTCGATCTGTGGTGGATGGCATCGCGGCGTGCGAACTGGAACGCCGCGCATAACCGCGTGGTCGAGGCGCTGCACGCGCTGCGCCGGGACGGTACCGAGATCATCTACGTGCCGGGCAACCACGATCGTCCCGCTCGCCGCTTCTGCGGCCTGGTCCTGCCGCGGATGGCGATCCGGCGACGCTCCATCCACGTCACCGCCGATGGCCGCCGCCTGCTGGTCGTGCACGGGGACGACTACGATGCGGTCACCCACTTCGGCGGCCTGCAGGAGCGGTTCGGCGACTGGCTGTATTACCGCATCCTCACCGGCAACCGCCTGCTCAACTTCGCACGACGGCGCTGCGGCCTGCGCTACTGGTCGCTGGCGGAATTCCTCAAGCGCCACAGCGGCGCGGCCGAACGTTACATCGCCCGCTTCGTGGAGGCCGGTGTCGACGACGCCAGGCGCCGCGGCGTGGACGGCATCGTCTGCGGCCATATCCATCGTGCCGCGTTGTTCGAACGTGACGGCTGCGTGTACGCGAACGATGGCGATTGGGTGGAGAGCCTGACCGCGCTCGTCGAAGACCCCGACGGGACCCTGCGCCTGCTCGGACACAACGGCGAGACCCGCTCGCTGCTGCCACCGCGGGCGCTGGCGCCGACAGCTGCGACGGCATTGCCGCAAGCCGCCTGAGTTGGCTGCAATCTTGCGGAAGAACTGCGGCATGCAGACAGGCAGCAATAGACCGACGAGTCGGGGACTCGTCGGTCTCGCGTGGCGCGTCCCTGCTACGTGCTAGCGGCGGTCCGGCAGTCAGCTTCCGCTCGCGAGCGCGTCGTTGCCACTTCTCATTTCGCTTCAGCTACCAGTTTGGGGTCCTGCTGGTGGCGGGTATCCGCCGCCGCCAATCGCGCCAGCGCTGCACGGACGCGGACTTCCTTGCGGTCGTACGCGGTGCGGTATTGCGAAAACGTGGTGCGGCCCCCCAGCACCATGCGTACATCGTTGATCGAAACGCCGGCTTCATGGGCGATCAGTTGGAGCTGGTCGCGCTCGCTGGCGACGCAATAGCCGGAGAGGCCGAGGAAGATCAGTCCGGCGAGCAATGGGTACATGCGGTTCATGGCGATCTCCGAGCCGCGCGAACGGGCGCTTGCCGGCAGCGGAACATCCCCTGCGACGTTTACTACGCTACATCGGTGCGGAAATTACTGACTGCGCGGCGCTGGAGTCACTGGAATGTGTGCTGGATGCGCACATACCAGAACCAGCCCGGTACGTCATAGCTGGGGTCATAGGAGTTGGCGACGGACGTGTACGCGATCGGCGGATCGCGATCAAAGGCGTTGTCGAGACCGACGGCGAATTGCGTGCCTGGCCACGGCTCCCAGCGCAGCTGCAGGTCGGTGTAGGTGCGGGCGTCGATGACGTGCTCGGGATCGCCGTTGAAGGTCGGACTCTCGAAGTCAGGTCGGTCGCAGAGCGAAGGCATGCCGAATTCAGCCGGAAGGAAGCAGCTTTCGTCCAGGGGCGAGTAATAGCGCAGGCGCAAGGTGGCGCCGAAGGGCGCGCGATTCCAGTCCAGCGACAGCAGCGATCGCACCCGCCAGCCCGGATCCCACTGGAAGTAGTTGCCGACCGTCGATAGCAGCGCACCTTTGGGCACCTCCTTCAAGTAACGGCTCAGGTAGACGCTGTCCCAACGCAATGCAAACTCACCCAATCGGGTGTCGCGACGGTAGCCCAGGCTGACGTCGTAGCCCTCGATCTCGCAGGTGCCGTAATTGTGCTGGCGCGCGTCGATCAGGGTCAGCACGCCGTTTGCAGGATCGCGCGCAAGTTGCTCGCAGGCGCCGGTCGCGCCCTGGCGATAGCACAGGATGGGCAGCAGGTAGTCGGGGATGGCATCGATCGCGTCGCGCAAGGTAATGCGCCACCAATCCAGCGATGCATCCAGGCCTTCGATCATGTGCGGACTCCAGGCCACCCCGAGCGTGCGGTTGCGCGCCCGTTCCGGCTGCAGGTCGGGATTGGAGCCGAAGCGAATCGCCGGACCCACCTGCGGATCGAAACCATCGAGCGGCACGCCGGCGGCCAGGCAGCGCTCGGCAACGACGCCGGTCGGTTGCTGGGCGCAAGGATCGAGGAACGGCGCATCCAGCCCCGGGACCTGGAAGGCCCCTGTGAGCGCATACAGTTCGCTCGCGGACGGGGCCCGGTAGCCCTGCGACCAGGTCGCGCGCAGCAGCCAGGAGATTGTGGGCCGCCAGCCCAGGCCGAGCTTGGCGTTGCTGGTGGATCCGAACGTCGAGTAGTCGGAGTAGCGCGCCGCCAGGCTGAGGTCGAGTGCGTCGGCCCAGCGCCGGTTCGTTAGCAATGGCACCGCGAGTTCGACAAACGCCTCGTTGATCCGGGTTTCGCCTTGCAATGGCTCCGGGATGTTGCCGCCGAAGTCGAAGGCCTTGTCGGTCAGCAGGGGATCCAGCGCAACGCGGACGCGCTCACGCCGGTGTTCAACCCCGAACGCCGCCGTCAGCGGACCGGACGGCAGGTCGAGCAATGGGCCGCTCACGTTGAAGGCGAGATCGCCCAGGCGCTGCGTGGTTTCGGAATCGCCTTCCGTGGAGGAGATGTAGTCGTACATCGCGTCGGTGAAGCCGTCCTGGCCATGCGCGAAATCCAGCGGCACGCAGTCGTCCACGGGCGCACCCGGCGTGCCGCAGCGTGCCGCGCCGGAAGCATCGAGGAAGGAAGGGCCAATGCCGAGACCCAGGCGCTGCAGGTTGTAGCCGCCGGAGATGTGCTGCTGATTGCGGGTTCGCGCCACGATGCCGTTGAGGTTCCAATTGAAGGAACGCGCACCGAGTGCGAACGCGCCCTCCAGTCCCAGCGTGAGATACCAGGTGTCGACGAGCTGGGTGAAGCGTCGGGGGCGATTGAGCGGACGGAAGCTGAAGAACGTGACTGGCTGGCCGAAGGGGTTGTAGAGACTGTCGGTCGCAATATTGAAGTTGTAGGGATCTCCCTCCGCGCCGAGTTGGAACAATGGCGTCGGCGCAAGTTGCTGGCTGGACCGGCGCCGATGCCGCAGCAGTTCGGAGCGCAACCTCAGTTGCCCGCCTAATTGGTAATCCGCCTGGCCGAACAGAGCGGTGCGCTCGTACGGCGTGCGCAGGTAGTTCTCGGGCGCGAAGTTGTAGCCATCGCTGCGAAAGTCGAACGGGCGATGCGCTGCCAGTGCGGGGTCCCAGGTCAACTGTCCTTCGCTGCCATCGGGCAATTGAGCACCATGGGGACCGAAGCCCAGGCGTCCCTGGGGAGTGTTCCGCGATGCCCCTGCGTCCGTGTCGTTGGCGGGCAGGTTGAAGGTCGGCACTGCGGAAATGGCGCGGTCGCCCGCCCAGATCGGTTGCTGGTCGGCGAACGACAGGTTCAGCGCGATTCCGCCACGCTCGCCTTGCCGCCCCCAGGTGATGTCCGCCGCGCGCCGTTCACCGTCGCCATGGTCGTTGCTTGCGTAGTAGGCGCTGGCCTCCACGCCGGCATAGTCGTCGCGGGTGATGATGTTGACCACGCCGGCGATGGCGTCGGAGCCGTAGATCGCGGACGCGCCATCGGTGAGTACTTCGATGCGGTCGACGATCGGAAGCGGGATGCTGGCCACGTCCACTGCGCCGTCGAGCGCGGTGACATAGCGGTGGCCGTTGAGCAGGACCAGCGTGCGCCGGGCGCCGAGGTTGCGCAGGTCGACGCGAGTCTCGCCATTGCCGCCGTTGTTGTAGTCGCTGTTGAGGTCGGAGACGTGCTGGGGCAGCTGCTGCAGGATCTCGCCGACGCTGGTCAGGCCGGCGCGCTGCAAGTCCTGGCGATCGAGCACGATCAGCGGTTGCGAGGTTTCGAATCCGGCGCGACCGATATGCGAGCCGGTGACGACGATCCCGGGAAGGTCGATCGGGCGATTGCTTGTTGCTTCCTGCGAGCAGGCAAAACCCGGCAGCAGGACGAGCGAAATAGCCGTACCCGCCAGACGGCGTCCGTGCGGCGGTTGGGGGCGGGCGGCTGCCTGCATACAGCTTGATCAACGCGCGCCAGTTCGCGAAGTGGCCAAGCCGGGTGAGCTCGATGCGCTAGCGGCGCCTCCGGCCACGCCGTTCTCCAACGTGATCGCCAGTACCAGTGGACTGCTCCAGGCATAGTCACTCGCGGCGAGTGCCAGTGATTGGACCTCGCGTTCGGGATGCGGATTTTCCAGGTGCACGGCATAGAGCCGCGCGATATAACCCGTCGTGTACGCAAGCTGGGACAGGTAGGCGAGCGGCTGCTCCGGCAGGTCGGTGCCGTCGTGCCAGAACGCCCAGACCTCACTGCGGGAATGGATGGGCAACTTCGCCACGCTGCCATCCCGATAGTGCAATTCGACCAGCGCATAGGGTACGGCGGCGAATCCCGGCGTGGTCGTGCGTCCCGTCAGGAGGACATCGAGCGCGGCGAAGCGCCGCATGCCGATCGCAATCTCGTCGACGCGATCGGGGTAGGGCTCGTTCAAGCTGGCGAGTGACGCCGCGACCCCGCAATCGATCCAGAAATCATGACCCAGCAGCGTCTGCCGGCCACGCGGCAGGCTTCGCGACAGGATGCGCTCGTCCAGGGCCTCGAATTTGCCATCGGCGTGGAAGTTGCAGCGCGGGCGTAGGTCGACGAAGCGCGGTTCATTGGGCCGCAGGGCGGTCTGACTCCGCGTGGGGGCAGGAAACGGCGCCATCGACGCGACGCCAGGATCGACCTGATGCGGGTCAGGGCCTGCGGCAGGGCCTGTCACCGCCGGAGACACCGGGTTCAATGCATCGACGGGGCGCCAGAGCGACGCCAACCTCACCACGTCGGTGGGCGCGCGCTCCTCGCTCGTCAGCCGTACGACAAAACGACGCGCGAGGCTTTGCACGAGCAGGTTTTCGCCGCGCTGGTCGAGGGCCAGCTGCAAGGGCGGATCCTGCGGATCGTCTATGAGTTGCAGCGGTGGCGTCAGCCACTGGCCGCTCGCTGCGTCGAACAGCATGGCGCCGTGCCCGGTGCTGACTGCGAGGCGACGGCCGTCGCCGCTGCGGGCAAGCACACCTATCGTCACGTCGTCGCCGCTTCGCGCCAGCGAACGCAGGCCGTCGCTGGCGTTGAACCGCAACAGGCCCTGGTCTTCGGACAGCACGAATGCGCCCTTGGTGGCGGCCTCGACCCGCGAGGCCTGCCCAACCGGCACCTTCTGCTCACGCACCATCATGCCGTCGGCATAGCGCACGCACTTCAGCTCGTACTCACCAAGCAATACCCACACCAGACCACTGGCGCGATCGACATCGACGTCCATGATCTGCTTGCCCCAGAAGGCATCCGGATCGGTCACTTCGATCGGACCATTGCTCGCATAGAGCGCGCGCCGCGTCGCCAGCTGGTCAGGGCCGAATCGTTGCATCGACCGCTGCCGGACGAGCGTGCGCGCATCGAACACGTGCAGTTCGCCGAAGCGCCATGCCAGCAGGTCGCGCCCGTCCGACGACAGACGCATGCCGTGCAGTGGCGCGTCGAGCTCGATTGAACCCAGGCGCTTGCCGTCCTTGATGCCATAGCTCGCGATGCGTGCGCGGCTGCGATGGCCGCTGCGGATGATTTCGCTGGTGATCAATACCGCGCCATCGGGCGTGGCGAGCAGCCGGACGGGAGAGTTCTGCAGCACGATCGGTGCCATGCGTGCCATGCCGCGCTGCCAGTCGATGACGTGCAAGGTGCGCCCGGTGTTTGCCACCAGGGTTCGCCCGTCGCCGAGCAGCAGGGCGAACCCGACTGGCTGCGGTAGGTCGATGCGCGGACCAGCAGCATGACGCGACAGTGCATCCATCACCCGGACATGATTGCCATCCACGGCCACGACGTGGCGGCCATCGAAGGCGGTTTCGCTGGGTTGCGGTGGCCCCAGCCATGGCAGCGGCTGTTCCTGGTGCGTGCGCCACACCCGGATCTCACCGGTCAGCGTGCCTGCGGCGAGCAGGCCGGATTGCGGGGCCCAGGCATTGGAGCGGCCGTATCGCGTCGTCGGCAGCCCCGGGCGCCGGTACAGGCGCAGTGCAGGCCCCGGCGTTTCCGGAATGCGCCAGACTTCCGCCTCGGCTTCGTCGCGGCTGAACAACGTCCGTGACGCACTGTCGATCTCGATGCTGAAAAGCCCGGTGCCCAAGGGCACGGGTTCGGAAAGCAGTTCGCGCCGTTGCAGGTCCCATACCAGGGCATGCCCATCCTCGTAGGAGGCCGCGAGCCACGCGCCGTCGCGGCTGATGCGCATCCACCCCACGCTGGCGGGTCGCTGCGGCTGCAAGGGTGTGAGCACCCCGCTGCGCGTATCGACCAGCGAGATCTGGCCATCGCGATGGCCCAGGACCAGAAACCTGGCGTCGGGTGTAAAGATCCACGAGCGGACCATGCGGGCTTCTTCGAACTCGAACTTGAAGCGCGCCTGCAGCGTTTCCGGCGCCCACAGCTCGATCTTGCGGCCGCCGCCCCCCGTGGCGGCCGCGACATGTCGTCCCAGCGGCGCGAGCAGCCAGAGCGGATTGCCGGCGTCGAATGACCGCCAGGGGCTGACGGGGCGGCCGTCGGGCACATGCACCAGCCGGGTCCGCAGGCCGTTGGTTCGAATCAGGGCGAAGCCGCCATCCGGGCTGAAGGTCGCGTCGCGGAAATCCGGATCCGCAGGTGTCCACAGGGCGCCGGTCTGCAGATCGAACAGCAGCTGGTTGCCCCCGCTTGGGTAGGCGACGATGTCGGGTGCCGGGCGGGCGCCCAGCAGATGCCGGCCGTCGGTCGCCTTCCAGAGTTCCCCCACGTGCAGCGCCTGCACCATGAAGTGGGTCGCATCGCGCGTCTGGGTCGTCCAGCGAACGCGCCCGGAAGGCACCTCGATCAGGCGCACCGCGCCGTCGTCACTGCCCGCGGCCACCCAGCTGCCGTCGTCCGCGAGCGCGAGGGTGAAGATCGGTGCATGCGCATCGAACACACCGATCAATGCCGGGGACTGCGCCAGCAGGCTGCCGATGCGCGCACGTGAAATGGCGGTGGCGTCACGGGCACCGGCCGCCTCCTGTTCGATCAGGTTCTGCGCCAGCGGTGCCAATGCGTCCAGCAGTCCGCCCTCGACGATGCTGCTCCAGGCCTTGTCGCTTCGTTGCGACCAGAGTTGCTTGCGGGCCACCTCGGCGTTGCCCTCGGCCCGCCGCCATTGCTGGGTGGTGGCGAGCAGGCCGGCCACGAGCAACAGCACGGCACCGCCGGCAGCCGTGGCCAGCCTGGGGTCGCGCCGCATCCAGCGACCGACGCGCTGGAAGACATTCAGCGGCAACACGCTGACCGCGCGGCCTTCGAGGAAGCGGCCCAGGTCGTCGGCCAGCGCGCGCGCGCTGGCATAGCGCCGGGTCGGCTCCCGCTGCAGGCAGTGCAGGCAGATCGCCTCGAGTTCCGCCGGTATCCGCGCATAGCGCGAGGGCCTGCGTATTTCGCCGTCGTGCAGCAGGCGCAATATGTCGGCGGTGTCGTTCGCCTCGAACGGCGGGTGTCCGGTGAGCATCTCGTAGAGCACCGCACCCAATCCCCATACATCGGTGGCGGGCGACAACTCGGGACCGTTCACCTGCGCCTGTTCCGGCGCCATGTAGCTGGGCGTGCCGGCAATGCTCTCGTTGACGAGCGCCTGCTCAAGTCGTCGCGCGAGGCCGAAGTCGGCCACCAGCGGTTCGCCGTCTTCGTTGATCAGGATGTTGCCGGGCTTGAGGTCCAGGTGCAGCACGCCGAGGCGATGCGCGTAGTCAACGGCTTCGGCGACGGTCCGCAACATGCGCGCGGCCTCGCGCGGCGGTAGCGGCCCGTCGTGGTCGAGGCGCTGCGACAGGCTGCGTCCCCGTACCAGTTGCATCGCGTAATAGATCAGTCCGGCGTGCTCTCCCATCTCATGCACGACGACGATGTTGGGATGCTGCAGGAACGCCGCGTTCTTGGCTTCGCGACGGAAGTTCTCGACGAACTCCTCGTCCGCCCAATCACCGGACGACAGCAGCTTCAGCGCGACTTCGCGATCCAGGTCGCGCTGGCGCGCGCGATACACCACGCCCATGCCGCCACGCCCGGCGACATCGATCAGTTCGTAATCGCCGAACTCGCGTTGGGCCGGATCGGACAGGTCTATTTCGAGGATCGCGGCCGGTGGAAACGTGGACCGGGTCGCGTGCGTTGCCTGCGTCTCGCCAAAGGCGAGTCGCGCCAGGGCCGGGTTGAGCCACCAGCGCGTGGTTGCATTGCGACGGGCGTCGCCCTCGTTCATGGTGCATCGGACAGGGCGTTCCGCAACTCAGCGAGTTCCTGCTCCAGTGCCTCACTGCTGCGCACGGTCTGCATCAGCTCCAGGCGCACGAGTTGCCGCAGCCGCTGGCGCATCCGGTGCGTCTGTACGGCCAGCGTGTTGGGGCGCAGTTCCAGCCGCGCGGCCAGCGCATGCAGTTCGGCCGAGTCCGCGCGCTCGGCCAGCAGCGCGGACAGTTGCGTGAACTGTTCGCCCTTGCCTGCGCGTTCCCACTCCGCCTGCAGGCGCGCATAGGCGTTGGCGATGACGGTTCCCACCCACTCGCGGGTAAAGGCCTGTTCCGGTGAATCCACCGTTGTGCCCGGTTGCGACAGCTCGTCCAGTTCCACGGTTCGCGCGATATCGCGTTTGGCGGCATGTTCGGCATGGCGCTGATCGATCAGGAAGTGGCGCAATGCAGTCAACAGCAGGGTCCGGAACCGGCCGCGCTCCGGATCGGCGTCGCCATACCAGCCACGTTCGATGAAACGCAGGAAGAAGGCCTGGGTGAGGTCCTCGGCATCGGCGGCTGCATAACCGCTGTGGCGCACGAACGCCAGTACGGGTGGACGGTACGCGCGGCAGAGCTGCTCGAGCGCGTTGCGGGCCTGCGAGGGGTGATCGCGCGCCGCGTCGATCAGGCTCCAGCGTGTGGTCTGGAAGCGGCTCATCAGGGTGGTGTCCGTTCCTCTACCCAGCGGGATGGGTGGCCGCGTCCTGTGCACGGGCACGCAGGCACTAGCAACAACGGGGGGCGGATGTGGCAGCGGCCATGCATGGATCCGATATCTGCGTCCGGAAGGCAGCAATCCATGAGGGCTATTCCCGGGCTGGTGGCGCCTGCTGCCTGCGCTCCGCATGCGGTTTGGCGCTCGCAGGCAATGCCGCGAGCTGCGCGCGGACGGCCTTGGCCCAGGGATGCGACGCGCCCCATCCTTCAGTGAAGATCGCTTCCGCGATGGCGTAGTGGTCGCGCGCTTCCGCGTAGCGGCCCTGGCGCGCGCGCAGCTGGCCCATGCTGCGTTCGATGATGCCGCGGCGGACGTTGTTGTGCGGCAGCGTGTCGCGGGCCAGGCGCCAACCCTCCAGCAGATAGGGTTCTGCACGCGCGGGATCGTCGCGCTTGAGGTAGGCACGGCCGAACGTATCGAGGATGAGGACCACGTAGGCCCGTTGCCGGCGGCCGTTGCGATCGATCGACTGCAACGCCTGCTGCAGCAGCGGAATGGCCTCGTCCGTGCGGCCGAGCTCGACCAGCGCTTCGGCGACGCGGTTCATCGAATAGTGCGTCCAGTTGTGATCAGGACCTTGCACGCGCAGGCGTTCCCTCAGCGCGTGCTGCAGCAAGGGCAGGGCCTTGGCCGGCTGTCCGCGCTCCAGCTGGGTCAGGCCGAGGAAGTGGATGGCGGTCAGGGTCCTGGGATGGCTGTCGCCCAGGGTCTCGGCCAGTCCTTCGTGGACGTTGCTGAAGATCGCATCGGCCTCATCCCACTTTCCACGCATCATGAGCATGTCGCCGAGCGACATCTCCTGCCACAGGTACTCGGGATGATTCGCTCCGAGCCGCTCGCGCGATCGTGCCAGCGCTCCCTGCAGCACCGCCATCGCTTCGTCCCAGCGATTGGTCTCGGTGTAGAGCTCGCCCAGCGTCGCATCGATCTCCGGCAGCATCGCCGGGGCATGCGCCACGGCGTCCGCGCGCAGCGCGCTGAGCTCCTTCACGGCCGGCTCGAAGCGGTCGGTCTCATACAGCATCATCGCGTGGCTGTGGCGGACGCGCATAGTCGTCGGATCGGTGGGACCCAACCGGCGCAGCAGGACCGGGAGCGTCTGGCCATACACGCGTTCGGCTTCGGCGTATTGCGCGTCATAGGTCAGCGACTGCGCGAGGTATTCGGCGGCAGCCAACGTGAGCGGATGCAGCGGCCCGAGTGAGCGGCGGGCGTCGGCGTAGGTGCGTTCCATGCGCAGTCGCGCCTGGTGCCAATGGCCCTGGCCGATGTACGCGCGGCCGATCGACAAGCCGATCTGGGCGCGTGTTTCCGGCTGTTCGGCCAGGCCGCTGTCGAGTCTTGCTTCCGCCTTGGCCAGCATGGCGGTGACGCTCTCGTCGGAGCGGTACGGGTCGGCGGCGGCGAGCAGGTCCTCGCTGATGAAGCGGCTGACCTCGCGCGCCGATGCGGCGCTGCGTTCCGCGCGTTGCCACTGCAGCGACGTCGCCGCGATGCCCGCTATCAGCGCCACCGCCATGGCCCCGACCGCAAAGGCCAGCCTGGGCTCGCGCTGCATCCAGTGGCCGAAGCGCTGCCAGGCATGCAGCGGCCGCGCGCGTACCGGGCGTCCCTCGATGAAGCGGCCCAGGTCATCCGCAAGCGCACGTGCACTGATGTAGCGGTGCATGGGGGAGCGCGTCAGGCATTTCAGGCAGATCGCCTCGAGGTCGCGTGGCACTGAAGCGGAGCGGCTCAGCTTGCGTACATGGCCTTCGCGCACCAGGCGCAGGGTCTCTTCCGCGGTTGCCGCCAGGAACGGCGGCGTGCCGGTGACGCACTCGTACAGGATGGTGCCCAGTCCCCAGACGTCGGTGGCGGGCGACAGCACGCCGCGCCGCGCCGCCGCCTGCTCCGGCGCCATGTAACTCGGCGTGCCTGCCACGCGTTCGTTCTGCACGCTCAACGCCTCGCCCAACTGGCGGGCCAGGCCGAAGTCGGCGATCTTCGGCATGCCGATGCTGTCCAGCAGGATGTTGGAAGGCTTGAGGTCGAGATGCAGCACGCCCAACCGGTGGGCGTAGTCGACCGCTTCGGCAACGGTACGCACCAGCGTCGCGGCATCGCGCGTGGGCAGTCCCTTGAGGCGCGCGATGCGCTCGTCGAGGGTTTCGCCGAGGATCAGCTCCATCGCGTAGTAGAGCAGGCCTTCCTGCTCGCCGATCGCGTACACGCCGACGATGTTGGGGTGGTGCAGCCCCGCGGCGTTCCGGGCCTCGCGCTTGAAGCCGGCGATGAACTCCGGTGACGCCCACGGCCCCGCGGACAGCAGCTTCACGGCGACATCGCGATCCAGGGATAGCTGGCGGGCGCGATAGACGGCGCCCATGCCGCCCTCGCCGATCCGCTCGAGCAATTCGAAATCGTCGAAGAAGCGCTGCGCCGGATCGCGCAGGTCCAGTACGAGCATGTCGGCTGCGGACTTGTGCGAGCCGTTGGAACGGGGACTGATGTTGCCGTCGCTGTGCGAGCTCATCAGCCATTGCGCCATCCGCGCCATCCGCGCGTCGAAACTGCGCTTGGCACCGGGCGACGAGTCGCGACTGCGGTCACCCGCGGTCATGGCGGCGGCTCGGTGGTGGTGACGGCGGCATGGGCTGGGCTCGCGCTGGCTCAGCCCGTCACGTGGTTGAGTGTGTCGCGCAATGCGTGCAGCTCGGCATCGATCTCCTCGGGCCCGCTGCAGGTCTCGGCCAGCTCCTCGCGCACCACTTCGCGCAACCGTGCGCGCAGGCGATGGACGGCAACGGCGACCGTGTTCGCCCGCAGTCCCAGCTCTTCGGCGATGCGATGGTATTCGTCCGCCACCGGGCGTTCGGCCACGTAGGGGCTGAGCTGGTTGAACAGTTCCTCCTTGCCGGCGTGCCGGGCCTCGTTGCGCAGGCGGGCGAAGCTGCGCTCGAGCACGGTCAGGGCCCACACGCGCTGGAACACCCGTTCGGGGCTCTCGGCGTGCGGCGCCTCCAGGGCTTCGAGCTGGTCATCCGCGGCGAGGCGGACCAGCCCGCCGCCGCGCTTGATCGCATGCGCGGCTTCGTCGGCCGTGATGAGGAAGCGCTTGATCGCCAGCAGCAGGAATGCGCGGAAGTGGCCGCGCATCGGGTCCAGTTCGGCATCCCAGCGCCGCTCGAGGAAGCGGGCGAAGAAGTCCTGGGTCAGGTCCTCGGCGTCCGCCGGCGAGTAGCCGTGGCGACGCACATAGGCGAGTACTGGCGCCCGGTAGGCACGGCAGATTTCCTCGAGTGCGCTGCGGGACGTCTCCGCCTGGCGGGCATCCAGGATCAGGCTCCAGCGGGTCGTTGCGAATCGAGTCAAGGCTTCTCCGGATGCGTGCCATTCCCGCATCCGTGCGACGTACCGCGTCGTCGTCCTTACAGAAGAAAAACGAATTTGCAAAAAAATGGAGGACGTATTGCCGGGGATTGAATCGGGTGACACCCGTTGCTGCGGAGGAGGGCCGGGGCGCCATCGACTCGCTGGTCGATACGGAAAAGCGTGCCCCCGATTGCAGCCGCCGTTAGCATTCAACCATGGACTCGGTTACCCATCTGTTTGTTGGCGGCACGATCGCCGCCGCCATCGCCCCCGCTTCGCAACGTCGTGCCGCCCTGCTGGCAGGCGCGCTGCTCAACAGCCTGCCCGATGCGGACGTGCTGCCGTTGCTGTTCAGCGATGATCCCGTCACGCGCATGGTCTGGCATCGCGGCATGACCCATTCGCTGCTGTTGCTGCCGCTTGTCGCATGGGCTCTGTGGGCCTGGTTCAAGCGCCGCGACGGCCGCGTGGCGAGCGCGCCGCGCCAATGGTTCTGGATTTTCCAATGCACGCTGCTGGCGCATCCATTGCTGGATGCCTTCACTGTCTATGGCACGCAACTGTTCTGGCCGCTGCCGGTGCCACCGGCGATGTGGTCCAGCCTCTTCATCATCGACCCCGTGTTCAGTCTCCTGCTGATCGTGCCGTGCCTGGTCGCCTGGTTCGCGCGCGCACGGCCGCTTGCCCGGCATGTCCTCGCCGCAGGCCTGGTGATGGCCGCGGCTTATCTCGGCCTGTCGCAGGTGGCGAAATGGAAGGTGGAGCGCGATGCCGGCAGCGCACTGGCGGCGAACGGCCTCGGCGATGCGCCGCGTTTTTCCGTGCCGATGCCGTTCAACATCCTGCTTTGGCGCGTGGTGGCGATGACGCCGGGCGGCTTCGTCGAAGGCGAGCGTTCATTGGTGGCCGACCGCGGGCAGATGCAGTTCCGTGCGTTCGCCAGCGACGTGGCGGCGCTGGATGCCGTGCGCGGCTACAGCGCGGTACAGCGCCTGCACTGGTTCAACCACGGCTTCATGAAGGCGCAGCAGCGCGGAGGACTGCTCGTCCTGTCCGACCTGCGCATGGGGGCGGAACCCGATTACACGTTCCGCTTCGCGGTTGCCGAGCGCAACCGCGGAGGCTGGCGCGAGATCGCGCCGCAACAACTGCAATGGCCGTGGGAGGCCCGTCAACGGCTGGGTGCGATGTGGCAGCGAATTTGGATATCGCCACCGGCGAAGTCGCCGCCAACATCGCAACCCATTCCGGCATCGCGTGGAGGCTAGCCGGGCTGCCGGACCGTAACCCGGTCCCCTCTGGGACCGACCCTTAGGGGACCGACCTTTACGGAGTAACGCCCTTTACGGGGTGAAGCTGTTCCTGTTCTCTTCGAGTGCCGCGAGCATGGCGCGAGCCTTGACGTCGGTCGAAGCGGAAATCAGGTTTCCTTCGTTCATGAGTTGCTCGTAGCGTCCTTCACCGATGGCCTCGCGCAGCTTATCGACGCTGCGTGCATAGGTGTAGGGATATTCGGCGTACGAGGTGCGGTTGCCGAGGATCATCTCGACCTTGCGTTGGGTCAGACCGGTTTCCTGGGCGAGTTGCTTGCACGGATCATCACCACCGGCGAATGCCGGCGCGGCAACGACCATCAGTGCAACTGACAGACTTGCGAGCCTGATGTTCATGATTGCCTCCAGTGTTTTCATCATCCGGGATCCTGTGGGACGGTTTGCCGCAAAGCCGATCCCGGCAAGTGGTATTTCGGCAAATCCACGACGCGATTACATCGCCCGAACGACGGTATTACTTCTGGCTGCAGGAACAAGGGTTCTGGTCGGCCCGACAACGCTGGTATGTCGATCGAGCAAGAACGATCAACGAATGGTCGGATTGTTGCGCGCAGACGCACTGCATTGCCCGCAACTCGTTTCAGTTGCGACTTTCGCGCATGACTTTGGTCATGCGTGCAATCGCATGGCATGGAAAATGCCGTAGAGCTCTCGCTCTAGGCAGCGGCCGGAAGTTGCGGCAACACGCCCGCGATCAGCGCGTCGAAGTAATCGCGCGTGAGCAGCAGCTGCGCTTCCGCCGATTCAGCTCGATTGACCACCGCACGAAACGCGGCGTTTTCAGGACGATCCTTCGCATACCAGCCCAGGTGCTTGCGTGCGATGCGCACTCCGGCCTGTTCACCATAGAACGCATGCAGGTGGTGCAGGTGCGCGAGCAGGATGTCGCGCACTTCCTCCAGCGAAGGCGCGGCGAGGAATTCACCCGTGGCCAGGTGGTGCGCGATTTCGCGGAAGATCCAAGGCCGGCCCTGCGCCGCGCGTCCGACCATCACCGCGTCGGCGCCGGTGTGGCGCAGCACCAGCGCCGCCTTCTGCGGCGAATCGATGTCGCCGTTGGCGACGACGGGGATCCACAGTTGCGACTTGATTTCCGCGATCGTGTCGTATTCGGCGAAACCGCTGTACTGCTGGTCGCGCGTGCGCCCGTGCACGGCCAGCGCGGCGATGCCCGCGGCCTGGGCGATGCGCGCGATGGCCAGGGCGTTGCGCTGGCCTGCGGCCCATCCGGTGCGGATCTTCAACGTCACCGGGACCTGGACGGCGGACACCACCGCTTCGAGGATGCGCGCGACCAGCGCTTCGTCGCGCATCAGCGCGGAGCCGGCCCAGGCGTTGCACACTTTCTTTGCCGGGCAGCCCATGTTGATGTCGATGAGTTGGGCGCCGTGGTCGACGTTGTAGCGCGCGGCTTCGGCCATCACCTCGGGCACGGTGCCGGCGATCTGCACGCTGACCGGGGCGGGTTCGCCCTCGTGGTCCATGCGGTGGCGCGACTTGGCGGTATTCCAGAAGCGTGGATCGGACGTCGTCATCTCCGACACGCACAGGCCCGCGTCCAGGCGCTTGCACAGCACCCGGAACGGCTTGTCGGTGACGCCCGCCATGGGGGCGAGGATCACCTTGGGCGTGATGTCGAAAGCGCCGATCCGCATGCGCGCATTGTAGCGGGCACGCCACGGGCGCCCCTTCTGGTCATCAGCTGCGATGCCGGCGTGCAAAACAAAACGGGCCGCGAGGCGGCCCGTTGTGGTCCTTGCTTGGCCGGATCAGCTGCCGAAGCTGGTCAGCACGCCCGCGATGGTCGCAGTCATGAATGTGGCGATGGAGCCACCCAGCACGGCCTTCAGGCCGAGGCGCGCGAGGTCGTGGCGGCGTTCCGGGGCGAGGCCGCCGATGCCGCCGATCTGGATCGCGATCGAGCTGAAGTTGGCGAAGCCGCACAGCGCGTAGGTCGCGATCAGCTTGCCATGCTCGCTCAGTACCACACCCGGCGTCTTGCCGTTGATGATGTCGGACAGCTGCAGGTAGGCGATGAATTCGTTGAGCACGATCTTCTGCCCGATCAGGCCGCCGACCGTCGTCGCGTCCTGCCACGGCACGCCGATCACCCAGGCGATCGGCGCCAGCACGTAACCCAGCAGGGTGCCCATGTCGGTCGGCCTGCCCAGCATCGACGCGATGCCGCTGACTTCGCCCAGCCAGGTCAGCGGGGCATTGAGCATCGCGATGAGTGCGGTGAAGGCGAGCAGCATCGCGCCCACGTTCAGGGCCAGGCGCAGGCCATCGCCCGCGCCCGCGGCGGCGGCGTCGATGACGTTCGCCGTGCTCTTCTCGACTTCCATCTTCACCTTGCCGCGGGTGAGCGGTTCGCCCACTTCCGGCATCAGGATCTTGGAGATCACCAGCGTCGCCGGCGCGGCCATGATCGACGCGGTGAGCAGGTGCTTGGCGTAGAACGCCTGCTGCACCGGATCGCTGCCGCCGAGCATGCCCACGTACGCCGCGAGCACGCCGCCGGCGATGTGGGCCATGCCGCCGACCATGATCGTCAGCAGTTCGGACTGGGTCATGCGGCCGAGGTAGGGCCGGATCGTCAACGGTGCCTCGGTCTGGCCGATGAATACGCTGGCGCAGACGCTGGTGGTTTCCGCGCCCGACACACGCATCACCTTGGTGATCGCCCAGGCCATGCCGCGCACGATCCACTGCATCACGCCGAGGTGGTAGAGCATGCCCATCAGAGCGGCGAAGAAGATGATCGTCGGCAGCACCTGGAAGGCGAAAATGAAACCGAACTTGGCCGGGTGGGACAACTCGCCGAAGATCAGGTTCGTGCCGACGCCGGTGAACTCCAGCAGCTTGACGAAGCCGCGGCCGAGCGCATCGAACACATCCTTGCCGCCGGGGACCAGCAGCACGAGCGCAGCGAAGGCGATCTGCAGGGTGACGCCCGTTCCGACCAGCTTCCAGTCGACCGATTTCTTGTTGGCGGAAAACAGCCAGGCAATGCTGATCAATACGGCCAGGCCAAACAGGCCGAAGGCGACGCGCGCAAGTGCTTCCACTGATTTCCCCTGTGCCAGTGACGGCGTGAATGCGGCAGGGTAGCGGCGGCCGCTGGTACGGGCAACCAAGCCTTGCCGCTGCCGGCGTCGGGCCGCTGGATCCGGGCTCGAAGCGGTCGCGCCGGCGCGGATCCTTCAGCCGTCGCGCGCCACGACCCGGTTCCTGCCTTCGCGCTTGGCTTCCTGCAGGCGCTGGTCGGCGCGGCGCAGCAGACGCGAGAGGTCCGTGCCTTCTTGCGGACAGGAGGCCAGGCCGGCACTGAGGCTGAGGCGGAAGGGTTCGCCGCCGCGCTCGGGTTCGAAGGGCCGCTGCAGCAGTTGCCGGCGCAGGAAGTCGACGCGCTCCCACGCGCTGCCAATCGGCTTGCGCATCAGCAGCACGAATTCCTGGCCGCCGATGCGCACCAGGTTTTCCCCGGGTTCGGCCGCCTCGCGCAGGATCGACACCACGTGCTTGAGGGCGCGATCACCGGCGCGGTGCCCGACTTCATCGTTGACCCGCTTGAAGTTGTCGAGGTCGATCAGCGCCAGCGACAGGCTGCTGCCGTCGCGTTGCACGGCATCGATCACGCGCGGGAAGCGATGCAGCAGCCACACCCGGTTGGGCAGGCCGGTCAGGCCGTCGGTACCCGACATTTCCACGACGCGTTGCATGCGGAACGTCACCATCACGGTGATCAGCGTGGTGATCGCCAGCAGCACCACCCGCTGGCCCTGGGTGCCAAGGGTCACCGCGCCGTAATCGGCCGAGATCAGTTGTTCCGGGGAGCTGGCCGAGGAAATCGCGATGGTCGCCAGCACGATGTATTCGACCAGTGCCAGCACGCCGGCGAACAGCGTCACCCGGGCGTCGCCGCGCAGGGCGGTGAGCACGATGGCGAGCAGGTAGCCGCACCACACCACCATGCTATTGAGGCCCGACGGCAGGTGGTTGAGCGCCAGCACCACCAGCACCGCGCTGGCGGCCGTCACGTCGAACGCGGAACTGGCGAACGGCAACCAGCGGTGCCGCCGTTGCCGGCGTGCAAGCGCGAGCCATACCAGGGCGAAGACGTTGACCAGGACCGCGCCGCCCAGCCCGATCATCGTTTCGCGCACGCTGCCGCCACCCGCTGCGTTGATCAGCGGTAGCAGCAACAACAGCAGTGCGACCACGGAACGCAGGCGGGCGACGATGAGCTCGCCACCGGACCCGACTTCGAGCATCACCTCGTCGGGTTGCGCAAAGAGCAGACGCAGCGTGTCGCGGATCTGGCGGGCAAGGTGCACGTAGGGCTCCACGGGGGTCGGGGCGGGCGTAGCATGCACGCCATCTTGGCCGATTTCACGGAGTTCCTGATGCATTACCGCCGCCTGGGCTCGTCCGGCCTGCAACTATCGGCCCTGTCGTTCGGCGCCTGGCTGACCTTCGGCGCACAGGTGGGACGCGGCGTATCGCGCGACCTGGTGGCCGCGGCCTGGGATCACGGCATCAATTTCTTCGACAACGCCGAGGGCTATGCGAACGGCAATGCCGAGACGGTCATGGGCGACGTGATCGCCGACCTGCGCCTGCCGCGCGACGGCTACTGCGTGTCGAGCAAGGTGCTGTTCGGTTCGGCCGTCGACCCCAATCCGACCCAGAAAGGACTCTCCCGCAAGCACGTCACCGACGCCTGCCATGGCGCGCTCCGGCGCCTGCGCGTGGACTACCTCGACCTGTACTACTGCCATCGGCCGGATCCGGACACGCCGGTCGAGGAAACCGTGTGGGCGATGGATGCGCTGATCCGCCAGGGCAAGGTGCTGTACTGGGGAACGTCGGAATGGCCGGCAGCGCTGATCCGGGAGGCGCACCGGATTGCCCGCGCATCGCACCTGCATGCACCGACGATGGAGCAGCCGCAGTACAACCTGCTGCATCGCGAACGCGTCGAACTGGAATACGCACCGCTCTATGCGGAGCTGGGCCTGGGCACCACGACGTTCTCGCCGCTGGCCTCCGGCCTGTTGACCGGCAAATACGCCGGCGGCATGAGCGAAGACGCCCGCCTGGGACGTGAAGGCATGGGCTGGTTGCAGCGCATCGTCGTCGGTGACGGTGATGCGCACCGCATCGAGCGCTCCGCACGTTTCGCCGCGGCGGCGAAGGAGCTGGGCCATGCGCCGGCCACGCTGGCGATCGCCTGGTGCCTGCGCAATCCGCATGTGTCGAGCGTGATCCTCGGTGCCAGCCGCGTCGAGCAACTCCTGCAGAACCTGCAGGCCCTGGAACTCGAGCGGCAGCTAGGCGAGGACGAATGGGCGAGGGTGGAAGCCGCCGCGGCGTGATCGCCCTTGAACCAGCGCGAGGCGCGACGCGGTTCGCAACGCCGCGATGAAAAGCAAAGCCCCGCACCGTTGACCGGTACGGGGCTTTTCTATGTATGGACTACAGCAACGTCAGCGGTGCCGGCGGCGGGGGTGACGGCGGCGCCGGTGCGTCCGGCTCGGCGGGTGGCGCCGGCGGTGCGGGTGGTGCGGGTGGCGCAGCCATCGGAGCCGGCACTGCCTTCGCATGCGGTGCCGCGGGTGGGGTGGGCGGCGCTGGCGGTGCGGGCGGTGCGGGCGGTGCCAGCAGGCGCAGCGCGCGGCGTTCGGGCAGCGTCAGCTTGGTTGTCATGCGTTTGCGATCGCGCAGGTATTCGACCGCGACCGCGGTGCCCGGCGAATGCGCATGCGCCGCCGCCATTGCCGCGCGCGGCGTATCCACGGCCTTGCCGTCCACCTTCTGCAGGACGTCGCCGGGCTTCAGCCCGCCCATGTCTTCGGGAACGCTGATCACGAGCACACCGCGATCGGTGCCGAAATAGTGGCCGAGGTCCTTGTCGATGGAGGCGAGGTTGAGGCCGTTCCAGCGGAACGCCTCGGCCAGCATCGGGCGTCGGCAATCGGCATCGTCGTCGCAGAGATCCTCGCGGATGATCTCGCGCCGGATCTGCGGCGCGACGCCGCCGGGTGCGAGGTGCATGCGGCCCGCGCCGCCGGGACCGATGTGCATGCCCGGTTCGCCGCCGAATTCGAAGGGGCCATCGCCGTCATGCAGCATGATCAGCTGGTCGCCGGCGCTCGGCGTGACTTTGACGCTGGCCGTGCGGCCGTCGCGCACGTAGCCGAGCGCTACCGGTGTTCTGTCATCCAGTGCGCGCAACTGCGCGCGGGCGGCACCCAGGCGGGCATCGCCATCGGCACCGGACAGGGCCTTGCCGTCGATCGTGGTGATGCGATCACCGCTGCGCAGGCCGGCCTTGGCGGCACCGCTTTCCGGTGTAACCGCGGCGATGCGGACGCCGGCACCGCTGTCGCCTTCGAGGATCACGCCCAGCACCGGGCGCTGCAGCAGGCGGCGCTCGATGACCATCTGACGCGTGCCATCCATGGCCATGCCGCCCATGTCGCCAGAGAGTTCGGCGACGCGGCGCGCGGCACGATGCAGGTCTTCGCGTGCGGCGGCCAGCTCTTTCTGCTTGGCCGCGTCGGGCGCCGCCTGCGCGAGCGCGCCGAATGCCAGCGCGAGCGCGAGCGCGCAGGCGAGCGGGGTAGTGATGGCAGGCAGGCGTTTCATGGGAACTCTCCGCTTGTTCGATGGGATGATGGGTGTGGAAGGGGGCGGGTCAGTCGACGCTGACCAGCGCGGTGTCGTTGGACGTGCCGTGCGCGGCGAGCCAGCGCGAGGTGGCTTCGACCCCGGCGAGCTGTTGCAACAGGTCCACGCGTTGTCGCCACAGATCCTGTTGGCGGGTGGTGGTCAGGTCGGACTGCGACAGCGAGGCATCGATCGTCGCGATGCCGGCGTCGAGCTCGCCACTGAGCAGTTCAAGGCCGGCATTGCCGACGCGGTCGTCGCGCGCGAGGGCGACGAGGGCTTCGAGTTGCGCGGACTGCGTCTTCAGCTTCTGCAGCGGGTCGGCATCGCTGGCCATTGTCGTCGTCGTGGCAACGCCGCGGTCCGGGCCCGGAGCGGGCTGTTGGGTCGCGGCGGTGGCCAGGCGCGAGGTCGCGGCGTCGGAAGCGGCGTGCGGCTGCTTCGGGGTGGCGCGTGCGCTGCGTGCGTGCGGGCGGTGGGACGGCACTGTCGTTACGCGCGTCGACTGGGTGAGCGCATCCGGTGCCGCCTTTGTCTCGCTCGTCGCGACGGCAACGCGCGTTTCCGCGGGTTCGGCGCGAACGAAAGCGGCCGGTCCACGCAATCCCTGCGTTGTCGCGACCACGGCCGTTGCCGGTGTGTCGTCGCCTGCCGACTGCAGCCAGCGCGACAGCGGCGACCATGCGGCCAGTACCAGCACGGCCGCGCTCGCCATGCCGATGAGCCAGGTCGCGCGGCGCTCGCGGCGCGCGCTGCGATGCCGGGAAGACGGGGCATCGAGCCTGCGGGTGATCTGTGTCCAGCCATCGCCCGGCGGTGTTTCCATCGGCAGGGCGGCGAACGCCGCGCTCCAGTCTTGTGGCGCCCCGGCCGGGGCGCCGTTGTCTGCGCCGGAATGGGAGTTGTCAGGCATGACGCACCTCGAGTGTCGCGGCCACGGCGAGGATGTCGTTTCGCGCGGCGGATGACGGCTCCCTGGCGGGGCCTTCCAGCAGCAGGCGCAGGCGGCGACTGCCGCGCGCGAGCTGCGATTTGGAGAAGCTCGCGGTGCGCTGCATCAGCGTCGCGATCTCCTCGTGGGTATAGCCTTCGGCGTGATACAGCCACAGCACGCTGCGGGTGACGGCGGGCAGCTGCGCCAGCGCGCGCTGCAGTTGCGCGGCGTCGGCAGCGGCAGGCGGGGGCGGCGCGTGGTCTTCCAGAGAGTCGTCGTCGTCGATCGCCACTTCGCCACCATGGGCGCGCCGGCTGCGCAACCGCATCAGCGCTTCGTTCACCGCGATCTGCCGCAGCCACGCCCAGAACGGACTGCCATCGGCGCCGCTGCCGCAGCCGCGGAAATCCGCGACCCGGTTGAGCACCTTCAACATCGTGTCCTGCAGCACCTCCGCCGCCTCCTCGCGGTCGCCGCAGATGCGCAGCGCCAGTGTGAAGACCGGCCGCTCGAACCAGCGGTACAACTGCTCGAATGCGGGGCGCTCGCCGGCGCGCGCACGGGCGAGCAGGGCGTCGGGAACGTCGATGGCGAAGGAGGAGTTGGCGGGCATCCAGTGACTAAGGATGCGCCCTGAGGGCAAACCGTCGCATCGGCCCGCGATAAATATCCCGACGCGCTACGAATCGGGCCGCGCCCGCGGGTGACCAACCACCGGCTCTGGCCCCGAGTCTCCGCGTTCAGCGCCTATACTCGCCTCGACTTCAGGGAGGGGTTCGAGATGACGCTGGGTTCGCTGTTGGCCGTGGTACTGCTGTTCGCATTTGTGATCGTGCTGTTCAAAGCCGTTCGCATGGTGCCGCAGGGTTACGAATGGACGGTGGAAACGTTCGGCAAGTACACGCACACGCTGACGCCCGGACTGCACTTCCTGATGCCGATCTACCAGGGCGTCGGCCGCAAGATCAACATGATGGAGCAGGTACTGGAGGTCCCCAGCCAGGACGTCATCACCAAGGACAACGCGGTGGTGAAGGTCGACGGCATCGTGTTCTTCTCGGCGCTGGACGCGGCCAAGGCGGCCTACGAGGTCGCGACCCTGGAGATCGCCATCCTCAACCTGGTGATGACCAACATCCGTACCGCGATCGGTTCGCTGGACCTGGATGAATCCCTGTCCAAGCGCGACGAGATCAACGCCAAGGTGCTGGTCGCGGTGGACCAGGCGACCCACCCGTGGGGCATCAAGGTCAACCGCATCGAGCTCAAGGACATCCAGCCGCCGCGCGACCTGGTCGATTCGATGGCACGGCAGATGAAAGCCGAGCGCGAGAAGCGCGCCAATATCCTCGAAGCCGAGGGCTTCCGCCAGGCCGCGATCCTCAAGGCCGAAGGCGAGAAGCAGTCGGTGATCCTGGAAGCCGAAGGCAACAAGGAAGCCGCGTTCCGCGCGGCTGAAGCGCGCGAGCGCCTGGCCGAGGCCGAAGCCAAGGCGACGCAGCTCGTGTCCGATGCAATCGCCGGCGGCAACGTGCAGGCGATCAATTACTTCGTCGCGCAGAAGTACATCGAGGCGTTCAAGGCGCTGGCCGAGGCGCCCAACCAGAAGTTCGTGCTGATGCCGATGGAGTCGGCGGGTGTGATCGGCTCGCTCGCCGGCATCGCCGAACTGGCGAAGGACGCGTTGGGCAAGTCGCCGCCGCCGATGCCGGGTCGCGGGAGCTGAGCCATGCGCTGGGACTGGCAGGTAGTGGCGTGGGCGGCGGCAGCCTTGGTGCTGTTCGCCCTGGAAACGATGGCGCCGGGCGCCTTCATGCTGTGGCTGGGCTTCGCGGCGGCGGCGGTGTTCGTGGTGGTGTTGCTGTTCGACCTCCCGGTGCTGGCACAGGTCGCGCTGTTCGTCGTGCTCAGCTTCATCTCGATCCAGGTCTACCGGCGCTGGTTCCGTGGACGCGCGCGCAGCAGCGACGAGCCCCTGCTCAACCGACGCGCCCAGGCGCTGGTCGGTCGCGTGGTGCCGCTGGAGCGGGCGATCGTCAATGGGCGTGGGCGCGTGCAGATCGCCGATGCGTTCTGGGAGGTCAAGGGTTCCGATCTCGCCGCGGGCACGCCGGTGCGGATCGTGGCCGTGGACGGCATGAGCCTGAGGGTCGAAGCCGCCTGAGTCCGCGGCCGCAGCACCCCGCTGTGCGGGCCTACACGGCACCGTACGGCCCGGCACTGCTTGCCCGGCCTGCCAGCGCGCGGCGGCGTACCCAATTCAATCGGCGCGCATATTTCAGCGCGGCGCGGGATAATTGCGGGCTTCCTCCCCACGTTCCCGCCGCCATGACGCAGAAGACCATCCTCAACGACACCCATCGCGCCCTCGGCGCCAAGATGGTCGACTTCGGCGGCTGGGACATGCCGATCCACTACGGCTCGCAGATCGACGAGCACCACCTGGTGCGCCAGGACGCCGGCATGTTCGACGTCTCCCACATGACCGTGGTCGACCTGCGCGGCGCGAAGGTGCGCGACTTCCTGCGCAGGCTGGTCGCCAACTCGGTCGACAAGCTGCAGAAGCCGGGCAAGGCGCTGTACACCTGCATGCTCAACGAGCAGGGCGGGGTGATCGACGACCTGATCGTGTACTTCCGCGACGAGGAGTTCTTCCGCCTGGTCGTCAATGCCGCCACCCGCGACAAGGACCTGGCGTGGATCACCCGGCAGGCAAAGGCCTTCGACGTTGCCGTCACCGAGCGCCCGGAGTTCGGCATGGTCGCCGTGCAGGGCCCGAATGCGCGCGACAAGGTCCTGGGCCTGCTGCGTGCGGAAGACCGCGCCGCGATCGGCAAGCTCGGCAAGTTCGCGGCCGGCGAGGCGAAGACGGTCGATGGCGTCGATGTCTTCGTTGCCCGCACCGGCTACACCGGCGAGGACGGCTTCGAGATCATCGTGCCGGAGGCGCAGACCGTCGTGTTCTGGAATGCATTGCTGGCCGCGGGCGTGAAGCCCGCCGGCCTGGGTGCGCGCGACACGCTGCGCCTGGAGGCCGGCATGAACCTCTACGGCCAGGACATGGACGAAACCGTATCGCCGTACGAGGCCGCATTGGCGTGGACCGTTGCGCTCGACGAGGGGCGCGACTTCACCGGTCGCAGCGTGCTCGAGGCGCAGAAAGCAAATGGCGTGCCGAGGCAGATGATCGCCCTCGTCATGGACGAGAAGGGCGTGCTGCGCCACGGCCAGAAGGTGCTCACGGCGAATGGCGAGGGCGAGATCCTGTCGGGCACGTTCTCGCCGACGCTGGGCAAGGCGATCGCGTTCGCGCGCGTGCCGGCAGGCGACATCCCGCTGGGCGCGGAGGGCAACGTCCGCGTCGACATCCGCGGCAAGGAAGTGCCGGTGCGCGTCGTGAAGTTTCCGTTCGTGCGCGACGGCAAGCCGCAGGAAGGCATCTGACCGCAGCATCTGATCCGGCGGGGGCGCCAGGGGACGCTTGATCCGGTACGCCCCTGCTTCGCTACACTACGCCTCCACGCGCTCTTGCCAGCGACGTATCCTTCAATCCCCCACGCGTCAGACGCATCCACGGAGCACCCCATGAGCGAGATCCCCGGCGACCTCAAGTTCCTCAAGTCCCACGAATGGGCACGCGTCGAAGGCGATGGCAAGGTCACCGTAGGCATCTCGGATCACGCCCAGGGCCTGCTTGGCGACCTGGTGTACGTCGAGCTGCCCGACGTCGGCGACCGCGTCGAAGTCGGCAATGCCTGCGCCGTCGTCGAATCGGTGAAGGCCGCCTCCGACGTCTACGCACCCGTCAGCGGCACCGTCACCGCCGTGAACAGCGCGCTCTCGGACAAGCCGGAAACGATCAACGAGGACGCCTACGGCGAAGGCTGGCTGTTCACGATGGAGATCGAGGACGCCGAGCAGCTCAATGAGCTGC
The DNA here is from genome assembly GCA_031457065.1 of Agrilutibacter niabensis. Lineage (GTDB taxonomy): Bacteria > Pseudomonadota > Gammaproteobacteria > Xanthomonadales > Xanthomonadaceae > Agrilutibacter > Agrilutibacter niabensis_A. The sequence goes on along the minus strand of JAVDVW010000002.1, from coordinate 65,146 downwards.
TGGGTCCGGACGACTACGCCGAGCTGCTGGAAGACGAGGACCACTGAGTCCCGCGCGGTCGCGGCGATGCCGCGGCCTCCACAAGCAGTACACACGATGCCGGCCGGGCAACCGCGCCGGCATCGTCGTTTCTGCGGCCGGCGAATCACGGCCAAGTGCCGACCCGTACTTAACGAATGCGAGCGCAGCGGTGCGACTCGCGCCCGTTCGCCGCGCCCATCGATGCTCCGCCGCCATCCGATGGAAGCGGTTCGTCAGGCCGCTTCCGCAGACGCGCGACACCGCCGTTCGACGTGTCGGTGCATCGCGATGCGGGGTCGAACATGCCGGAATAGTTCGCGCAGTTTTTGCGCAAATGGACTGATGCGACGCCAAATCGGGCGGCCGGTCGTCGGCGCGCGGCGAGTGTGAAAAGGGATGCCGGTCGGCATCGCCACGCGGATGCGCCGCTCGCGCCGCGCCGCCGTCGCCTTTGCAGCGGGCGAATGCGCGCGTTGCGAAATGCCTTTTTTTTAGTGCTTTGCGAATTCGTCGCGGATGACATCGGCAAATCCGTTGCGGTCGCAATGCACGTCGTCGTCGTCGATCCGGGCGGCATGCGTCGGGCCGCCCGGAACGGGGCCCGAAAAAAAATTGCTCCGGATTGTTGACAGGCCAAAAAACCGTGATTAGGTTTCGCCCAGCAGACGATACCTGCGGAATAGAGTGAGTCGAGCGATCGCGACAACGCGCAGCAATAAACGGACCTCCGCCCGGAACATAAAAACGGTGGACGTTGGCGCTCTGTCCTCTGCGAAAACGCAGCTCACCTACTCGCAAACGAGTGACCGCATCCAGCCCGGTTCGCCCAAAGCGGATCGGGTTTTTGTTTGTGGTGCTATCGGAACCGGCCCGTCACGCGCCTCCGGGCGTGGAATCGGGCCAACCCATCGGGCACGGGTGAGCCGACCTGTGACGATGGGGCAAGGCATTCGCCTTGGTACGCCTGGCGTACCGGCGTTTGGTCGCGGGTTCACCCGCGGCAGGGTTTGAACTGGGCTGTTGTTAACCCGAAAGACCGAGCTGTACGACCGTTACACAACTGACGAGGAGCCATACCATGGCCATGAAGAAAGCTGCGAAGAAAAAGGTCGCCAAGAAGGCAGTCCGCAAGGCTGTAGCCAAGAAGGCTGTCCGCAAGGCTGTAGCCAAGAAGGCTGTCCGCAAGGCTGCTGGCAAGAAGGTCGCCAAGAAGGCCGTCCGCAAGGCTGTTGCCAAGAAGGCTGTCCGCAAGGCTGCCGCCAAGAAGGCCGTCCGCAAGGCCGTTGCCAAGAAGGCCGTGAAGAGGGCGCTGCTGAAGAAGGCCGTCCGCAAGGCTGCTGTGAAGAAGGCCGTCCGCAAGGCTGCCGTGAAGAAGGCCGTCCGCAAGGGCGCCGCCAAGAAGGCCGTCCGCAAGGCCGTTGCCAAGAAGGCCGTGAAGAAGGCTGTGAAGCGCAAGCGCGTAGCCAAGAAGGTCGCGGCCGCCATGCCGGCAACCCCGGCACCGATGATCTAAGTCATCGAAAAAAACAGAAAGTCCCGATTGCCGTAACACCAGCTCTCTCCCCGCAGCCCAGGCGGGGGGAGAGTTTTTTTATGGCGCCGCCGCAGGAATAGGCGTGCGCGCACAGTCACCGCGCCGCCGCGCGCTACAGCAGTCGGCTGCCGGACTGTGAATCCATAAGTCCAACACCCCGAGCGATGCCGAAACGCCTCCCCGCTCGATGCTCACCATCCTCAACCCATCAGTGCCCTGACATGGGCCACGCTGCTCTCGCGCAGCGCCGTGAGGTCGTAGCCGCCCTCGAGCATCGACACCAGGCGTCCGCGCGCGTGCTTGTCGGCCAGCGCCGCCAGTTCGGTGGTGAGCCAGGCGTAGTCGCCGGCCTCCAGCTGCAATTGCGCCAACGGATCGAGCCGGTGCGCGTCGAAGCCGGCCGAAACCAGCAGCAGTTGCGGACGGAACGCGTCGATGACGGGCAGCAGTGTCTGCGCCCAGGTCGCACGGAAGGCCTCGCCACCCGAGCCGGTGCGCAGCGGCGCGTTGACGACGTTGCCGACGCCGCGTTCGCTGGGGTAGCCGGTGTCCGGGTAGAGCGGCATCTGGTGTGAGCTCACAAAGAGCACGCGCGCGTCACCGTCGAAGATGGCCTGCGTGCCGTTGCCGTGGTGCACGTCGAAGTCGACGATCGCCACCCGCGACAGCCCATGGGCGTCCAGAGCGTGCGCGGCGGCCACCGCGATGTTGTTGAACAGGCAGAAACCCATCGCCACCGAAGGGGTCGCGTGGTGCCCCGGTGGCCGCACGGCGCAGAACGCGCGCGGCAGGGAACCGGGTGCGCTGGCCAACGCCGCGTCCACCGCGGCCACGCCGGCACCGGCGGCACGCAGGGCGGCTTCTGCCGAGCCTTTCGACAACATCGTGTCCGCATCCAGTGGGACCGTTTCCATCACCGGTGTGTCCAGCACCAGCCGCAGCAACGCATCGTCGTGCACGCGCGACAGCTGTCCACGCGTGGCACGCGGCGCGTCGAACCAGGCCACCTGCGGGAAGGCCTCGCGCAGCGCCGCGGTGACCGCTTCCAGGCGTGCCGGCCGTTCGGCGTGCCCGGCGCCGGTATCGTGCTGCAGGCAGGCGGTGTGGGTGAAGAAGTGCACGGCTGGTCCGGGTATATACGCGAGGCCACGAGGGTAGCGGTGAAGCTGTGGGCGAGCGTGAAGCGTCTGGTCTCGCACGCCTGCTTGTGCCGCGGTTAGTAGTACGCACGCCTGCCTGTGCCGCGGCGCGGCGCGTGGCGACGCGGTTACGGAACCGCACGCCTATTGGCGTGGCGGCGCGCCGGCCCGTCGGCGTAGCCGACGGGCGTTCGTCGGGGCGCGAGCCAATGGCTCGCAAACGCCCCTCCTCACCCTTTGCGGCGCTCGTGGTTCCACAGCACCTCGCCGTGCCCGCGCGCGCGTGCCAGCACGCGGGCCAGCACGAACAGCAGGTCGGAGAGGCGGTTGAGATAGCGGATCGCTTCGGGACGCACTGCATCCTGGCGCGAGAGGGCGATGGTCTCGCGTTCGGCGCGGCGCACCACGGTGCGCGCGACATGGCAGCGCGCTGCGGCCTCGCCGCCACCGGGCAGGATGAAATCCTTCAGTGCCGGCAGTGGTTCGTTGAAGGCGTCGAGGTGCTGTTCCAGGCGTTCCACGTCCGCGTCGAAGATCGCCGCATGGCCGGGAATGCACAGCTCGCCGCCGAGATCGAACATCTGGTGCTGCACCGACACGAGCAGCGAGCGCACGGCGTCGGGGAACGTGCTGTCCGAAGCCGCGCTCGCCAGCACCAGGCCGATGCAGGAATTGGCTTCGTCGACCGTGCCATAGGCGGCGACGCGGGCGGAATCCTTGGCGACGCGGCTGCCGTCACCGAGCCCGGTGGTGCCGTCGTCGCCGGTCTTGGTATAGATCTTGGAAAGGCGGTTGCCCACGATGTGAACGGTGCTTCACACCGTCTGCACGCGCAGCGCCGGCATGCGATGGCGCAGCAGGCTGAAGCCGCCGAACAGCAGCGCCGAGAAGAACAGCGTGCCCAGCAGCGTGCCCTGGAAGAACGGGATGCCGGCGACGTAAGCGGCCATCAGGCCGGCCGCGTTCTGCGGGTACATCGACGAACCGATCCAGGCGCTGAAGTTGGTCACCAGGAAGAACAGCACCGAACCTGCCAGCGAATAGCCCAGCACGCGCACGCCATTCACCTTGCCGCGCAGGCCGAAGCCGAGCACGGTCGAAAGCGCGATGCAGGCATAGACCAGCCAGAAGCTGGTACCGAAGAAGTAGCTCGAATAGCTGCCGCCATGGACGAATGCCAGGATCAGGTCGGAGGCGAGCATCGCCGCCAGCGGCACCACGATGGCGAGCGAGCGCGAGGCGAAGTAGGCACCGCCGAACAGGGCGATCGCTTCCACCGGCGAGAAGTTCCACGGATGCGGGACCACGCGCGTCAGCGCGGCGACCAGGATCATGGCACCCAGGATCAGCGGGCCGGGTGCGAAGGAGGACGTCGGACGGTTCGGGCTGTTCATGGGCTGCGTTCTTGCGGTGGCTGGCCGGTGGCGGCCGTAGGTCCGTTAGCATAACGCAATGCCCCAGACCGACCTGTCATCACAGTCCGCGTCGCCCGCGACCGGCCCCCTGCAAGCCGACACGCACGACGTCCTGATCATCGGCGGAGGCCTGGTGGGCGCCAGCCTGGCGATCGCACTGGATCGCCTGGGCCTCGATGTCGGCCTGGTCGAAGCCGCGCCGGCCGGTGCGCTTCCCACGGTATTCGACGAGCGCAACCTCAGCTTCGCCGAAGCCACCGTCAACGCCCTCACCGCGCTCGGCGTGATGCAGAAGCTGCGTGCCCCGACCGGCGCGATCGAACGCATCCACGTCAGCCGCAGCGGCGACTTCGGCCGCACCGTGCTGGACGCGGCGAAACACGGTCGCAGCGAATTCGGCCGGGTCGTCATTGCCCGCGACTTCGGCGAGGCGCTGGAAGCACGGCTGGGTGAACTGCAGCACGTGCGCCGCTATCGGCCGATGCGTTTCGTCGGGGTGGACGCCGCCGGCGAGGACCTGCGCGTCGTCCGCGTCGCCAACGAGCGCGGCGAACAGCAGTTGCGGACACGCCTGCTGGTCGCTGCCGACGGCACACGCAGTGGTGTGCGCGCCGCGCTGGGCATCGGCAGCGAGGAGCACGACTACGCGCAGACACTCTTCGTCTCCCGGCTGCTCGCCGAACGCGCGCCCGATGGCACCGCCTACGAGCGCCTCGGCGCGAACGGACCCACCGCCCTGCTGCCGCGCGGCGACCGCCACTTCGGCCTCATCCATGGCGTGGCACGCGAGGATGCCGACGCCGTCGCGGCCCTGGATGACGCGGCTTTCCTGGCCCGCGTGCAGGATGCGTTCGGCTGGCGCGCCGGCCGCTTCCTCGCCTGCGGTGCCCGCACCGCGTACCCGGTGACCCGGGTGATGGCGCAGGCGCTGACGGCGCGGCGCGCGGTGCTGGTCGGCAATGCCGCGCAGACGATCCATCCGGTCGGCGCACAGGGTTTCAATCTCGGCCTGCGCGATGCGCTGACGCTTGCCGAGCTGATCGAGTCCGGTTGTCCCGGTACGCGCGCCGCCCCCGGTTTCGACTGCGGTGATGCCGCACTGCTGGCGCGGTACGAGCAGCGCCGCCGCGAGGATCGCGAACGCACCGTTGCGTTCTCCGATGGCCTTGCCCGTTTCACCGCCAACGGCTCGGGCCTGCTGCGGCCGCTGCGCAGCGTCGGGCTGCTCGCCGCCGATCGCCTGCCGTCCATGCAGGCATTCCTGGTCGGGGCGGCGATGGGTTACCGCGGCGACGTGCCCGCGTTGTGCCGCGGCGAGACCACGACCGCGGGGGCCGCATGAGCCGTCGCGACCTGCTCGATGTCGCCATCGTCGGTGCCGGCGTAGTCGGTGCCGCCGCCGCCCTCGCGCTCGCGCGTGACGGCTGGCAGGTGGCGCTGGTTGAAGCGCGCGAACCGCCCCGCTGGCGCGCCGACCAGCCCGACCTGCGCGTGTATGCCTTCGCGCCCGACAATGCCGCGCTGCTGGCCGACCTCGGCGTGTGGCCTTCGATCATCGATGCACGCGCGCAGCCCTACCGCGGCATGCGCGTGTGGGATGCGGCCGGCGGCGACGAATTGCGCTTCGATGCGGACGTCTTCGGTCGACGCGAGCTGGGTTGGATCGTCGAGAACGCGCTGCTGGTCGATCGCCTCTGGGCCGCGTTGCCGGCCGCGGGCGTGCGGCTGCGCTGCCCCGCGCAGGTGATCGCGTTGCAGCAGGACGAGGGCGCGGACCACGCCGCGCTCGAGCTCGACGACGGCACCCGCCTGCGCGCGCGGCTCGTGCTCGCGGCCGATGGCGGCGACTCGAAGCTGCGCACGCTCGCCGGCATCGATACCTATACCCACGATTACGGCCAGAACGCGCTGGTCGCCTTCGTCGACCATGCGCGTCCGCACGAGGCCACGTGCTGGCAGCGCTTCCTGCCTACCGGGCCGCTCGCGTTCCTGCCATTTACAGGCGGCGCCGGCGCAGGTGGGCACCGCAGTTCGATCGTATGGACGTTGCCCGAGGCCGAAGCGGCGCGCCTGCTGCAGGTCGACGAGTCGGGTTTCCTGCGCGAACTCGACAATGCCTTTGCCGGCAGCCTAGGCACGCTCGGCGCGGTGTCGAAGCGCGTGGCGTTTCCCCTGCGCAGGCAACTCGCGCAGGCGCATGTCGCCGGCCGCGTTGCGGTGATCGGCGATGCCGCGCACGTGGTGCATCCACTCGCGGGGCAGGGCGTGAACCTGGGGCTGCGTGATGTCGCCGCGCTGCGCGCGCTGCTATTGCGTCAGCGCACGGCCAGTCGCGATCCGGGTGCGCCCGTGGCGCTGGCGCGCTGGGCCCGGCAGCGGCGCAGCGAGAACGCCGTGGCCGCCTATTCGTTCGATGGTCTCAACCGGCTGTTTTCGAACGACAAGCTGCTGGCGACGCTGGTGCGCGGTCCCCTGCTGGGACTGGTGGGGAAACTGCCGCCGTTGCGGCACGCCTTGTGGAAGCACGCGGCCGGGCTCTAGCCGGTTGCCCGTAGCCCGGACGAGAAACGCCCCGCCGAAGCGGGGCGTAGTGCTTCCCTGCCGTCCCAACTTCAAGTTCCACTCAATCGGTCCCGACCCTCAATGGGACCAGCCCTTCAATTCGTCCTTCGACAGGCGGCCGTTGTGGTTGCTGTCGATCGCACCGAAATCGCGGATCAGGTCGGCATCGCCGCTGGCGTTCACTTCGCCTTGCGACAAGCTCCCATCACTGTTCTTGTCCAGCGCCGCGAAGTCGACCTGGTGCGAGGTCGCCGCAGCGGCTGCGGCGTCATTGCTGGTCATCGGCGCCGCGGTCGGCGGGGTTGTCGGCGGGGTTGTCTGCATCGCGTCGGCGGCATCGTTGCTGGTCATGGGGGTTGTGTGCTGTTGGCGCTCGTCCTCGGCCTTCATCTGCGCCTGCTCATCGGCGGACTGCCCCATCGTGGTGGCGGGCGGCGCGTCCTGCGCGAATGCGGGCGCGATCAGCAGCGTCGCGAAAAGAGTCAATGCAACGGTCTTGTTCATGAGAGGGCTGTATGGGGAGACCGGGGAACCGTAGTACCCCACGCATCAAGCGCGCGTAAAACTCCGCAATGCAGGCTGAACGAAAAGGAAGCCGCGTGCCGCCCGGCGCGCAGCACGCGTGAAGACCCGTGCGTAGCCATATTCAGCATTGCGCTGCAGCGTCCAGGGAAACTGCCGGGCGCCCGCATGAAGCAGGGCGCCCGGCGGTGCGCTGGCTCAATTGATCACGTTCTCGGTTTCAGCGCGCGACAGTTTTCCATCGTGGTTCGTGTCCATGGCGGAGAACTGTTGCTGCAGTTTCGGATTGCCGCGGGCTTCGGCGCGCGACAACACGCCATCCTGGTCGGTGTCCAATGCGCGGAACTCGGGGCGATAGCCGCTGGGATCGCCCGGATGCGAGGTAAAGGTGACGTTGGCGGCGGCCGGCATGGCGCTGGCGGCGCCTGTTGCAGCCGCGGCCGTGGCCGCACCGGTCGACTGCATCGCCTCCGACGCATCATTGCTGGTCATCGGCGTGCCGGCATCCGTCGATGCATTCGTGGTGGACTCGGTCGTCGTCGTGCCACTCCAGCGGTCAGACTGTGGCGTGGCTTGCTGCTTCGCATCCTCGGCCTTGGCCTGTGCCTGCGCATCGGTGGACTGTTCCATCGAAGTGGCGGGCGGCGCGTACTGGGCGAGCGCCGGAGCAGCCAGCAGCGTCAGGAAAGAAAGTACAACGGTCTTGTTCATGAGCGAACCTCATGCAGTGGAAACCCGCGACCGTACTAGTACCCAGTGCATAAAACGCGCGTAAAGACCGCGCAATTCAGGCTGAACGGAAACGAACGCGCCGCCGTTGATGGACGCGATCGGAGCGGTCTGTCAGCGTTGCGCTGCGCTGGCGAAGACGGTGATCTCCTCGCGGTCGTGGTACAGCTGCCGCGCGCGCACCAGCAGCGGCTTGCGCGCCTGCTGTTCGAACAGTTCCAGGCACAGCCGTGTCTCGTCCCAGCGCTTCTTCATCGGCAGCTTGAGGTTGAAGATCGCGTGCCGGCACCAGCCCTCGCGCAGCCAGGTCGCCATTCGCTCGGCGACGCGGCGCGGCTGCTCGACCATGTCGCACACCATCCAGTCGAGGGGCGCCTTCGGTTGCCACTGGAAGCCGTCGGCGCGCAGGTGGTCGACACGGCCACTGTCGAGCAGGTGCTGGCGTAGCGGGCCATTGTCGACCGAAGTGACATGCAGGCCGTTGCGCACCAGCACCCAGGTCCAGCCGCCCGGCGCCGCGCCGAGGTCGGCGCTGCGCATGCCATCGCGCAGCAGGCGCTGCCGCTCCTCGTCGGAGAGCAAGGTGAGTAGCGCCTCTTCCAGCTTCAGCGCGGAACGGCTCGGGGCATCGGCATGCATGCGCAGGCGCGGGATGCCCAGCGGCCATGGCGCGCTGTCGCGCGGCTCGCTGCGCGCGAGCACGACGTGGTCGCCATCGAGGAAGACGACGTGCAGGCGCGGCTTGCCCGCATCGTCCACGCGCGTCAGCCAGCCGGCCTTGCGCAGCGCCGGCCGCAGCGCGTTGCCGAAGCTGCGGGCCAGGCCGGCCAGGGGCTTGCCGGCATCGGAATCCGGGTGTTCCACCCACAACTCGCCGAAGACCTGCTTCGGCAGCATTTCCAGGGCGGCGAGGATCGGCGTGATGCGGTCCTTCGGGTCGATGCCGCGCAGGTCGGCGAGGCGCAGCAGCTTCTGCCGCGCGAAGATCAGTCCGCTGAAGGGCAGCGCGCGCGACAGGGCGGCCGCGTCTTCGCAGATGAATTCGACGTATCCGCTGTTGCGCTCGGTGCGGGCGTAACCCGGCAGGTTCGCCTGCGCGGCGCGCTCGGACAGCTCGCCCGCCAGTTCCGGTTCGAAGCCGGCGCGGCACCAGCAGAACAATCCATCCAGAGGCGGGGCATCGGCTGCCATCAGTAGCGTTCGCCGCCGGCTGCACCATAGGCGCGCAGGACCGCACGCGCGGCGTCGCGCTGCACGTCGCGCGTCACCATGATGCCGCGGCGCTCGAGTTCCCCGACCCAGTCCGCGGGCAGCGGGCCCTCGTCGAATTCGGTGAGTTCCTCCACGTCCTCGCTGCGCGCGCCGATCAGCAGGCGATCGATGCCGGCCCACACGGTCGCGCCATAGCACTGGCAGCACGGTTGCGAGGACGTCGCCAGCGTGATCGGGCCGATGGGTTCATCGGCTTCGTTGCGGTTGAGGCGCGGGCGCTGGGTGCGCAGCTGCGCGAGCATGTAGGCCATCATCTCGGCATGCGCGACCGAGCACGCATGCGGCAGCACCCGGTTCACGCCCACCGCGATGATGCGGTCGTCGGGGCCGAATACCGCCGCGCCGAACGGGCCGCCACTTCTTTCCTCGATGTTGATGCGCGACAGCTCGATCGCCAGGGCGACCTTGTCGTCATCGCTGGCATGGCTGCGCGAGGTGTCGATCGCGTCGTGCACCCAGGCCGGCAGGGTCAGGTGGACCTGCGCATACAGCATCACTGCACCAGCCCGGACGAAGCGGCTTCGCACTTGCCCTGCCTGCAGCTGCAGGACGAAATCTCGGGGAAGCCGCAGACCGACATCATTCCCTTCTTCGCGCACTCCGCCTGGACGCCCTTCGGGTCGGTCGCGCTGTTGACGTTGACGCAGGCCGGGTAATAGCCGCAGCAGTTGCCGACGTTCTTGACGGTGCAGTCGGCGTCGGTCTTGCAGCCCAGGTCGACGGCGCCAGGCGCCGCCGCTGGCGCTTCGACCGGATCGGGTGGCAGTCGGCCGCCCGTGTGCACGGGCTTGTGGGCCGGGAGCGCTGGCGTTGTCGCCGCAGGTGCCGCCGCGGCCGGCGTGTCATTGCTGGCGGGGGCGCCTCCGTTTGGCGACGGCGCCGCGCAGGCGCCAACGGTGACCGTGACGAGTCCGAATGCGAATGCCAACGACGCGGCGCGCAGGCGGTGGCGAAGTCTGCTCAGCGTGCGCATGGCATCGTGCCTCAGGCCTTGCCCGACCAGGTGTCGCGCAGGGTGACGCAGCGGTTGAACACCGGCTTGCCGGCGGCATGGTCGTAGCGGTCGGCGACGAAGTAGCCGATGCGCTCGAACTGGAACGACTGCTCCGCCGTGGCTTGTGCGGCCGCCGGTTCGACGTAGCCGGTGACGACGCGGCGCGAATCGGGGTTCATGTAGTCGCGGTAGGTCTTGCCGCCTTCCTCATTGTCCGGATCGGCGACGACGAACAAGCGGTCGTACAGGCGTACTTCCGCCGCTACGGCATGCTTCGCGCTGACCCAGTGGATGGTGCCCTTCACCTTGCGGTTGGCGCCTTCCATGCCGGGGCGCGATTCCGGATCGAGCGTGCAGCGCAGTTCGACCACCTTGCCTGCAGCGTCCTTCACCACTTCGTCGCAGCGGATGATGCCGGCGCCACGCAGGCGCACGTCGCCGCCGACGGTCAGGCGCTTGAAGCCCGGTGGCGGCACTTCCTCGAAGTCCTCGCGCTCGATCCACAGCTCGCGCGCGAACGGCACCTGGCGTTCGCCCTGCGCCGCGTCCTTGGGGTGGTTGGAGAACGTGAGCGATTCCTCGTGCGATTCCGGCAGGTTGGTCAGCACCAGCTTGAGCGGATCGATCACCGCCATGCGCCGCGGTGCGTGCGCATCGAGGTCGTCGCGCAGCGCGCCCTCGAGGATGGAGATGTCGAGCAGCGAGTTCTGCTTGCTGATGCCGACGCGGTCGACCATCAGGCGCAAGGCCGACGGCGTGTAGCCGCGGCGGCGGATGCCCTGCAGGGTCGGCATGCGCGGATCGTTCCAGCCGTCGACCAGGCCTTCGTTGACCATCGCCAGCAGCTTGCGCTTGCTCATGACGAGGAAGTTGAAGTTCAAGCGCGAGAACTCGATCTGGCGCGGCTTGCTGGCCTCGAACGGCAGGCCCTTGCCGGTCAGCGGCGCGACCAGCTCCGGCGAGTGGGCGAGGTCGACCTTGTCCACGCACCAGTCGTACAGCGGACGGTGGTCCTCGAATTCCAGCGTGCACAACGAGTGGGTGATGCCTTCCACCGCGTCGCTGAGCGAATGCGCGTAGTCGTACATCGGATAGATCGGCCAGTCGTTGCCGGTGTTCTGGTGCTCGACGTGCTTGATCCGGTACAGCGCCGGATCGCGCAGGTTGATGTTGCCGCTGGCCATGTCGATCTTGGCGCGCAGCGTGCGCGCGCCGTCGGGGAACTCGCCCGCGCGCATGCGCCGGAACAGGTCGAGGTTCTCCTCGACGCTGCGCTCGCGATAGGGCGAATTGCGGCCCGGCTCGGTCAGGGTGCCGCGGTATTCGCGCACCTGCTCGGCGCTGAGGTCGCAGACGAAGGCGTCGCCCTGGCGGATCAGCTTCTCTCCGGCCAGGTACAGCACCTCGAAATAGTCGGAAGCATGGCGAAGGTCGTGCCACTCGAAGCCGAGCCAGTGCACGTCGTCCTGGATCGCACGGACGTACTCGGGGTCTTCCTTGGCCGGGTTGGTGTCGTCCAGGCGCAGGTTGCACTCGCCGCCGAATTCGCGGGCGACGCCGAAATCCAGGCAGATCGCCTTGGCGTGGCCGATGTGCAGGTAGCCGTTGGGCTCCGGCGGGAAACGGGTCTTGATCGCCGCGTGCTTGCCGCTGGCGAGGTCCTCGCGAACGATCTGCCGGATGAAGTCGTTCTTTTCCGGCGGGGAGGACGGGGCGGCGGAGGCAGGCGTGGCGGACATGCGGGAAGGCGGAAGCGAGGGAGAACGCGCAGTTTAGCGGGGTGCCGCCATTTCCACGCGAAACGGCCCGCTGCCGTTGTTTCCCGGCCGCCGGCGCGGCATCGGGCAATCCTGGCGTTTGGGTGATACCGCGGGCCGGCTTAAGCTCCGTCCATGAACAGCCTCCGCACCCTGATCCGCGATGTCCCCAACTTTCCCAGGCCTGGCGTCGTCTTCAAGGACATCGGCCCGTTACTGGCCGATCCCACCGGCTTCACCGCCTGCATCACCGCGCTGGCGGCGCCGTGGCGCGACGTCCCCATCGACGCGGTGTGCGGCATCGAGTCGCGCGGTTTCATCTTCGGCGCGGCGATGGCGCTGGCGATGAAGACCGGCTTCGTCCCGCTGCGCAAGGTCGGCAAGCTGCCGCCGCCCACCCTCGGCATCGACTACGACCTCGAGTACGGCAGCGCGCGGCTGGAAATCAGCTCGGGAGGGCTGGGCGCGCAGGGGCTGCCGGCCGGCGCCCGCGTGTTGCTGGTGGACGATGTCCTGGCCACCGGCGGCACGCTGGACGCCGGCCGCCGCCTGCTGGAGCAGGCCGGTGCGCAGGTGGTCGGTGCCGGGGTGGTGATCGAGATCGACGGCCTGCGCGGCCGCATGCGCTGGCCGGAGGCGATTCCACTACGCACGCTGCTGCGTTGCTGAAGCGTATGCTGGCTGCGCAACCCGGAGCCGCGATGAAAGTCGTCTACGAAGCCGCCAACCTGATCGATGCCCACCTCGTCCGCCATGCGCTGGAAGCCGCGGAGATCCCGGTATTCCTGCGCGGCGAGCAACTGCTCGGCGGCATGGGCGAATTGCCGCTGTTCGGGGTGATCGCGGTGTGCGTGCCGGACGTGGTCTGGCCGCAGGCGCGCGAGATAGTTGAAGCCCTGCCGTTGAACGAGCCGCCCGCCGCCGCGGCGGATGACGAAGTGGGCGAGGGCGGCTGGCAGCCTGCGTAGGCGCGCCCTCCTGGCGACGGGTCTTTGTTCCATTGCCACGGCCATCGCGGGCCGCCTGTCACGCGACAATATCCTCCCTCTCCCGTGCTCCGAGGACCGCGCCCCATGCCCCTGCTCGTCATCGGCAACAAGAACTATTCGTCCTGGTCGCTGCGCCCGTGGCTGCTGTTGCGCCATTTCGGCGTGGCCTTCGACGAGCTGCGGCTCAACCTCGACACGCCCGAGTTCCACGCAGAGATCGGCCGCTGGTCGCCGACACGCACGGTGCCGGTGCTGCACGACGACGGCCTGGTCGTGCCCGATTCGCTGGCGATCTGCGAATACGCCAACGAACGCTGGCTCGACGGCCGTGGCTGGCCCGCGGACCTGCGCGCGCGGGCGAAGGCGCGCGCCGCCGCGGCGGAAATGCATTCGGGCTTCCGCGCGCTGCGCACGCAGATGCCAATGAACTGCCGGCGCCAGCCCGATGCGTATCGCGGCGACGAAAATGCGCAGGCCGACATCGACCGCATCCAGCAGCTCTGGCGGGAGCTGCGCGCTGAATTCGCGGCCGATGGAGACTTTCTGTGCGGCGGCTTCGGCATCGTCGATGCGATGTTCGCGCCGGTGGTGATGCGCTTCCTCGGCTACGGCGTCGCCCTGGACGACAACGCGCACCGTTACGTCGAGGCGATCACCGCGTTGCCGGCCGTGCGCGAATGGCGCGCGGCCGCGGCCGCCGAACCCGAATACCTGCCCGACACCGACAAGCTGGTGCAGGCATGACCCATGCGGCTCGGGATTACGCCCGCGGCTCGCTGGCCGCGATGGCGCTGGGCGCCGCGCTGATCAGCACGTCGGCGGTATTCGTGAAGTGGGTCGGGATCGGGCCGACCGCATCGGCGTTCTGGCGCATGGGGCTGGCGTCCGTGCTGCTGCTCGCCTGGTTCGTCCGACCGAAGGTGCGCGCAGGCTGGAAGCCGGATGCGCGCGTGCTCGGCCTGCTGGCGGTCGCGGCGCTGTTCTTCGCCGTCGACCTGTGGATGTGGCACCGGAGCATCCTCTACGTCGGCGTCGGATTGGGCACGCTGCTCGGCAACTTTCAGGTATTCGCGCTCGCCGGCTACGGCGCGTTCGTGCTCGGCGAGCGCGGCGGCTGGCGCCTGTGGGTGGGCTTGTTGCTGGCGCTGTTCGGACTCGCGCTGCTGCTGGCACCGGGCTGGGAGGGCTTCGATGCGCGCTTCCGCACCGGCATCGCGTTCGGATTGGGCACCGCGGTGGCGTATGCCGGTTTTCTCATCTTCTTCCGCGCGGCGCAGGGGCAACGCGCGGAGGTGGCGAACGAGGCGCTGCTGTGGTGGATGTGCGTGTTCAGCGCGGCGTTGCTGCTGGCGATGACGCTGGCGGGTGGCGAGTCCCTGTCGCCGCGCGGCCCGCGCGACTGGAGCGCGTTGCTGGCTTATGCGCTGATCGCGCAGGTGTTCGGCTGGCTGGTGATCGGCCGGGTGATGCCGAAGCTGCCCGCCGGCGTGCTCGGCTTGTGCCTGCTTCTGCAGCCGCTCCTGTCATACGTGTGGGATGCGTTGCTGTTTGGCACGCGGCTCGGCCCGGTGGAAATGCTGGGACTGGCCTTGTCGCTGGCAGGCATCTTCCTGGGCCTGGTGCGCGGGCAGCGCAAGCCAGCGGAAACGGCGATGGATGCCGCGGCCTGAGCCGGGCGTGCTGGCACTGCTGCCGCGCGAAGCGCGAGGCAAGACTTACAGCCGCGTGACCGCGCACACGTAGACGAGTTCGCAGGCGCCCGCGCCGGTGTCCTCGCGTGAGGTCGAGCTGCGCCAGCGCCAGCCGTCGGGGGCCTGCGCTTCCACCAGCCAGCCGTCGATGCGCACGCGTTCGCCCGCTTCCACCCGTGCAAGTGCCGAGGCGATGGCTTCACTGCCGGGGATCATGTGCATGTTCGCGGCGGAGCGGTCGATCTCGGCCTGCGGGATGGGTGGCTGGTCGCTATAGCGGTAGTGGTACCAGCGCGCCGATTGGGTGATGGTCAGGCGCGCGAGCACCGTGTCGTCGCGCATGCGGCCCCAGCCCAGCGCCAGGTCGGTCGGTGCAAGTTGCGACTCGCGATCGGAGCGGTAATCGCGGCGCGAAAGCACTTTCGCATCGATGCTGAAGCCGGCGAGCGGTGTCAGCGTGGCGGCGCGCAGGTGGAAGGGCGCGAGCGTCGCGGGCGTCGAGCTCTGCAACGGTGGATCGAAAGCCCCTACGCGTGGTGGCAGCTGGCAGGCGGTGGCCGGGGCACGCTCCGCGGTGCCCGCGGTTGCCGGCAGCGGGCTGGGATCTATGGACGCATAGCCGGGCGGCTTGCGCGGCGACACCGGCGAATACCACCAGCCGATCGCAGCGGCGAACAGCAGCAACGCCACCCACGCACGGCCACTCACGCTTTCGCCTCGCCTCGCCTGGTCTTGCCCATGGGCGGCGTCGCCGGCGGCTTGAGCAGCGACTTCGGCAGGTTGCGCAGTTCCGCCGCCATCTGCCCGAGGAACTCGCCCATCGCCGAACTGCGCCGCCACACCATCGCGATCTCGCGATGCGGCGCGTCACCGCGGAACGGCAGCAGGCGGATGTCGGGCGAGGCCGGCACCGGCGGCTGCACCGCGAGCATCGGCAGCAGGGTGATGCCCACGCCGGCGGCGACCATCTGCCGCAGGGTTTCCAGTGAGGTCGCGCGGAAGCCGTCGCGCTCGTCCGCACCACCCATGCGGCACACGTCGAGTGCCTGGTCGCGCAGGCAATGGCCTTCCTCGAGCAGCAGCAGGTGCTGGTTGTCGAGATCGTCGACCCTCAGCGACGCCTGCCTGGCGAACGCATGCTGCTGCGGCACCGCGAGCAGGAAGGGTTCTTCGAACAGTGGTTCGACATGCAGCTGGTCGTCGTGGATGGGCAACGCGAGCAGGCCCGCATCGAGGCGGCCGTCGCGCAGGCGCGCGAGGATCTGGTCGGTCTTCTCTTCGACCAGCAACAGTTCGAGGCGTGGAAAGCGCTTGCGCAGGCCCGGCACCACGTGCGGCAGCAGGTACGGACCGAGCGTGGGGAACAGGCCCAGTCGCACCGTGCCCGCTTCCGGGTCTTGGCTGCGGCGGGCGATCTGCGTCATCTGCTCGACATCGCTGATCACCTTGCGCGCGCGTTCGGCGATCTCGCGACCCACCGGCGTGAGCATCACCTTGCGCGGCGCGCGCTCGACCAGGGCGACGCCGAGTTCGTCCTCGAGCTTGCGGATCTGCGTGGACAGCGTCGGCTGGCTGACGAAGCTGGCCGCGGCGGCGCGGCCGAAGTGCTTGTGGTCGGCAAGGGCGACGAGGTACTTGAGGTCGCGCAGGTTCATGCGGCCGATCTTAGCGGCAGGAGGGTGGGATTCCCGGTCGCGGTCAGGCGGCGGCCTGCTGCGGCTCCGCCGGCGCCGAGGTGCGGATCAGGTGGTCGAACGCGCTCAGCGCCGCCGTCGAGCCCGCACCCATCGCGATCACGATCTGCTTGAACGGGACCGTGGTCGCGTCGCCCGCGGCGTACACGCCCGGCAGGGAGGTCGCGCCGCGGTCGTCGATGACGATCTCGCCGCGCGGCGACAGTTCGATCGCGCCCTTCAGCCATTCGGTGTTCGGCAGGAGGCCGATCTGCACGAAGATGCCTTCCAGCGCGACCGTGCGCGATTCGCCATTGGTGCGGTCCTTGTAGACCAGGCCGGTGACCTTGCTGCCGTCGCCGAGCACTTCGGTGGTCTGGCCGCTGACGACGACGTCGACGTTGGGCAGGCTGCGCAGCTTGCGCTGCAGCACTTCGTCGGCGCGCAGCTGGTTGTCGAACTCGATCAGGGTGACGTGGGACACGATGCCGGCGAGGTCGATCGCGGCCTCGACCCCGGAGTTGCCGCCGCCGATCACCGCCACGCGCTTGCCCTTGAACAGCGGGCCGTCGCAGTGCGGGCAGTAGGCCACGCCCTTGTTGCGGTACTGGTCCTCGCCGGGCACGTTCATCTGTCGCCAGCGCGCGCCGGTGGCAAGGATCACCGACTTCGCCTTCAGCAACGCGCCGCTTTCCAGCTGCACTTCGAGCAGGCCGCCCGGGGCCTTGGCCGGCACGAGCCTGCTCGCGCGCTGCAGGTTCATCACGTCGACTTCGTAGTCGCGCACGTGCTGCTCCAGCGCCACCGCGAATTTCGGGCCTTCGGTGTAGGAGACGGAAATGAAGTTCTCGATCGCCAGCGTGTCCAGCACCTGGCCGCCGAAGCGTTCGGCGGCGATGCCGGTGCGGATGCCCTTGCGTGCCGCGTAGATCGCGGCCGCGGCGCCCGCGGGGCCGCCGCCGACGATCAGCATGTCGAAGGCTTCCTTCTTCGCGATCTGCTCGGCCGCGCGCGCGGTGGCGCCGGTATCCAGCTTCGCCACGACCTGCTCGACGGTCATGCGGCCCTGGTCGAAGGGCTGGCCATTGAGGAATACCGTCGGCACCGACATGACTTCGCGTGCCTGCACCTCGTCCTGGTACAGCGCGCCGTCGATGGCGACGTGGGTGATGTTGGGGTTGAGCGCGCTCATCAGGTTGAGCGCCTGCACGGTGTCCGGGCAGCTCTGGCAGGACAGCGACATGAAGGTCTCGAAGCGGAACTCACCCTCGAGCCCGCGCACCTGGTTCGCCAACGCTTCCTCGATCCGCGGCGGGTGGCCGCCGACCTGCAGCAGGGCGAGCACCAGCGACGTGAACTCATGGCCCAGCGGGATGCCGGCAAAGCGGACTTCGATATCGGTACCGGTGCGCACGATCGCGAACGACGGTCGGCGCGCGTCGTCGTCGCGGCGCGCGTAGCTGATCTTGTCGGACATCGAGGCGATGTCCTGCAGCAGCGCTTCGAGCTCACGCGACTTGGCGCCGTCGTCGAGCGAGGCGATGAGTTCGATCGGCTGCTGCAGCTTGGTGAGATAGGCCTGCAGTTGTGTCTTCAGGTCGGCGTCGAGCATGGGGACTCCACGATTACGAATGGGGAAGGAAAAACATCTGGCAAGACGACACCGGTGCGGCCCGGATCCGGGCGCACGGTCGGTGCAGATGTTTGCAGGAGCGGCTTGGGCCGGAGGGGGAGGGAGCCGGTAGGGGAGAGAGCCGGCACGACCCAAGCCGCTGATGCAAACATCGCAAACATCCGGTTTGCCGGTCCGCCCTCGTGCGAGGGCGGACCGCGGTGCAACGTTTAGATCTTGCCGACCAGGTCCAGCGACGGCTTCAGGGTCTTCTCGCCCTCATGCCACTTGGCCGGGCACACCTCGCCCGGATGCGAGGCGACGTACTGCGCGGCCTTGACCTTGCGCAGCAGTTCCGACGCGTCGCGGCCGATGCCGTTGTCGTGGATCTCGCACAGCTTGATCTGGCCTTCCGGATTGATGACGAAGGTACCGCGCAGCGCCAGGCCTTCCTCTTCGATCATCACGTCGAAGTTGCGGGTCAGCGTGCCGGTCGGGTCGCCCACCAGCGGGTAGGTCACCTTCTTGATCGCCTCGGAGGTGTCGTGCCACGCCTTGTGCGAGAAGTGGGTGTCGGTGGACACGCCGTAGACCTCGACGCCCAGCTTCTGGAACTCGGCGTAATGGTCGGCCAGGTCTTCCAGTTCGGTCGGGCAGACGAAGGTGAAGTCGGCCGGATAGAACACGACCACCGACCACTTGCCCTTGAGGCTGGTGTCGGTGACTTCGACGAACTTGCCGTTGTGGAAGGCCTGGGCCTTGAACGGCTTGATGACGGTGTTGATCAAAGACATTGCGGTTTCGTCCTTGGTAGAGGGGTGGGTTGGGAAGACAGGGGGGAATGCTAGGTCCGGCTATCGAATTGATCAATTCGATTGATGTTATGACTGCAATAGTCTATGCCTATCGACAGTCGAGCCTGGCCGGGCCCGTCGGGCGGGCTTGTCGGGTGTACCCGATCCCACGTTGCGCCAACGTGTGCGGCCGGGTGGCTGGGCGCCGGCCGCTACCATTCGCGCATGGAAACCCCAACTCCAATGCCCGGCGCGCGGCGCCTCGATGCCCTGTTGCTGGCCGCGCGTGGCCGCATCGACGCGGTCGATGCGGAGTTCCTGCTCGCGCACGCGCTGGGCAAACCGCGCAGCTGGTTGTTCGCGCATCGCGATGAGCTGGCTTCGGACGACACCGTGGCGGCCTTCGAGGCCCTCGTGCAACGGCGCGGCGCGGGCGAGCCGGTTGCCTATCTCACCGGGCAACGGGGTTTCTGGCGTTTCGACCTTGCAGTCACGCCGGCGACGCTGATTCCACGGCCGGAAACCGAACTGCTGGTGGAGCTGGCGCTGTCGCGGTTGCCGCCCGGTCGCGCGCTGCGCGTGGCCGACCTCGGTACCGGCAGCGGCGCCATCGCGTTGGCACTGGCGTTGGAACGGCCGCGCGCGCAGGTGGTCGCCACCGATGCGAGTGCGCCGGCCCTGGCCGTGGCACGCGCCAATGCGCAGGCGCTGCGCCTTGCCAATGTCGACTTCCGCGAAGGCGACTGGCTGGCGCCGCTGGCCGGCGAGCGCTTCGACCTGATCGCCAGCAATCCGCCATACATCGCCGTCGAGGACCCCCATCTGGGCGAGGGCGATCTGCGCTTCGAACCGGCGTCGGCGCTGTCGTCGGGTGTCGATGGCCTCGATGCGATCCGCGCGATCGTGGCGGCCGCGCCCCGGCACCTGGAGCCCGGTGGCTGGCTGCTGCTGGAACATGGTTGGGACCAGGGCGCCGCTGTGCGCGAACTGTTGACGGATGTCGGCTTCGCCGAGGTCGCCACCGAGCGCGACCTCGAGGACCGTGACCGGGTTTCCCTCGGCCGGTGGTCACCGGCACTGGGCTAGAATTTCCCCGTTATCCGAACGGATGCCAGCGATGCGCACGCTCTTTCCCGAGATCCAGCCTTACGACACTGGCACCCTCAAGGTCGACGATCGACACACGCTCTACTACGAGCAGTGCGGCAATCCGGACGGCAAGCCGGTGGTGATGCTGCACGGCGGACCCGGCGCGGGCTGCAGCGACAAGATGCGGCGTTTCCACGATCCGGCGAAGTACCGCATCGTCCTGTTCGACCAGCGCGGCAGCGGACGCTCCACGCCGCACGCGGATCTCGTCAACAACACCACCTGGGACCTGGTCGCGGACATCGAGAAGCTGCGCAGCCAGCTCGGCATCGAGCGCTGGCAGGTGTTCGGCGGCTCGTGGGGCTCCACCCTGGCGCTCGCCTATGCGGAAACGCATCCGCAGCGGGTCACCGAACTCGTGCTGCGCGGCATCTTCATGCTGCGTCGCTGGGAGCTGGAATGGTTCTACCAGGAAGGCGCCTCGCGCCTGTTCCCGGACGCGTGGGAGCACTACGTCAGCGCGATTCCGCCGGTCGAACGCCACGACCTGATCTCATCCTTTCATCGCCGGCTGACCTCGGACGACGAAGCCACACGCCTGGCTGCCGCGCGCGCTTGGAGTGTGTGGGAGGGCGCGACCAGCTTCCTGCACGTCGACCAGGATTTCGTTTCCGGGCACGAGGACGCCGCGTTCGCGCTGGCCTTCGCGCGCATCGAGAACCATTACTTCGTCAACGGTGGTTTCTTCGAGGTCGAGGACCAACTGCTGCGGGACGCAGGCAGGATCAAGGACATCCCCGGCGTGATCGTGCACGGCCGCTACGACGTGGTCTGCCCGGTGCAGAACGCGTGGGAGCTGCACAAGGCCTGGCCGAAGGGCGAACTGGTGATCACGCCGGCGTCCGGCCACTCCGCCTTCGAGGCGGAGAACATCGATGCGCTGGTGGCGGCGACGGAACAGTTCGCCTGAGTGGCGTTCGCAGGCGAAGAGCCGGGACCGGATCGTCCTGCGCCGTTGAGTGAGGGCTTTGTCAGCCGCGCAGGCGCACGACGAGCCCGAACCGCGCGAGCGCCGTATTGCCGCCCGCGTCGTCGTGCACGCCGCCGAGGCCGAATTTCAGCGTGACCGCTTCGCTGGGTTCCCAGTACACGCCACCGAGCAGTTCGCGGCCGTCGGCGTGGTCGAACGCGCCCTGTGCTTCCGCGCCGAGCGCAACGTGCGCGCCGACGGTGCGACGCAGGCCGAGCGCGACGCCAAATTCGTCCTCGCCGCCCTGCTCGCGGCTGTAGATGAGGTTGCCGCCCCACTTGTACCCATCGAAGCTCTGCTCCAGCGACAGGCGCAGTTCGAGGCGGTCGGCGGCGTCGGCCTCGCGGGCGATTTCGTATTCGGCGCTGAGGCCGGCCTTGAGGCCGTCGTGGCGTTCCGGATCGGTCAGCAGGACATGCACCGATGGCGCGGTGGCTTCGTAACTCCAGCTGTCGCCGGCGAGTTTTTCGGTGTGGGCATGCAGTTCCAGCGCGACGCGCGGGGCTACGCCGACCAGCAGCGCGGGTTCGAAGCCAGCCTGCTCTTCCGCGTCCGACTCCAGCGCGGCTGCGGCGTTGGCGAGGAAGTAGACGTTGCCGGGATGCGTTACCGAGGGGCTCTCCACGATCAGGAAATCCTGGCCGTGGTGGGCAAGGGCGGCGAGGGGGGCGAGAGCGAGGGAGGCTGCGAGGGAAGCTGCGAGGATCGGGCGGCGAACGGACATGGGGCGGTGTGTCTGTAGGGGACGTAATTGTCCCATGCTGCGCGACCGCACACGCATCGCTGCTGTCTTAACGCAGCGGCGTGCCGTCCGGCTCGTGTTCGAGCATCCACAGCCCGGCCCAGAGCTTGAGGTCCAGTTCGTAACCCTCTCGCTGCTTCTGCATCAGCCATGCCGGTGCGCGGGTGCGCTGGACTTCGTGCACGACGATGCCCTCGCCGTCCACGCCGCCACCTTCGCCGACCCGGGTGAGCTGGGTGGCGCGGACGAAGGCGATGCGCTCGCTGCTCATGCCGGACGAGGTCGGGCCGACCAGCAGCACTTCGACCTTGGCGGCTTCCCAGCCGGTTTCCTCGATCAGTTCGCGGCGCGCGGCGGATTCGAGCGTGTCGTGGGCGTGGTCGTCGCCGACGAGGCCGGCGGGCATCTCGATCGTGCGCTTGCCCAACGGCACGCGGTACTGCTCGACGAAAAGCACCCGATCGTCGGGCGTAGCGGCGATGATGATGACGGCCATGCCGTTGCCATGGCTGCGCTCGGCATATTCCCAATGCCCGCGGCGTTTCATCCGCAGCCATTGGCCGTCGTACAGCGTTTCGATCGGGTGGTCTTCGGCTTCGTGGTGTTCCTGGCTCATGTGCCGATGCTACCGCGCCCGGGCGGCATTCACGCGCCGCGCGCTGCGATCACGACACCGCGTAAACGAGCTCGGCCGCTTCGTGCAGGCGACGGCGTGTCATCGGGCCGAAGCGCAGGGCCCCGCACAGCGTGCCGAGCATCTGCGCATCGGCGGTGCCGCGCGCGAAGTGGCGGTCGTCGAGCGGCGCGTCCAGCGGGGCGTCCAGCGCAATGGTGGTGAGCCGGCGCCACAGCAGCGCCTGTTCACGGTGCTCGCGCAGCTTCGCCGCGATCCCGGCGGCGCCGCGCAGGCGCAGGTACGGCACTTCATCGACGCGCGCCAGCAGTTCGTCGAGCGAACCGAAGTGGGCGAGCAGCACCGCCGCGGTCTTCGCGCCCACGCTCGGCACGCCGGGAATGTTGTCGACCGCATCGCCGGTCAACGCGAGGTAGTCGGCGATCTGGTGCGCGTGCACGCCGTGGCGCGCTTTCACGCCGCTCGCGCCCCAACGCTGGTCGCGGGCGTAGTCCCACTGTTCGTCGTGGTCGCCGAGCAACTGCGAGAGGTCCTTGTCGGCCGAGACGATGATGCTGCGGAAGCCGTGCGCGCGCTGGCGCACCAGGGCAGAACCGATCAGATCGTCGGCTTCGTAATCGTTGTGCGCGAGCACGGCGAAGCCCAGGGCGATGCACAGGGCCTTGCAATGGGCGAACTGGCGCTTGAGTTCGTCCGGCGCGGCATCGCGGTTGGCCTTGTAGGCCGGGTAGAGCGTGTTGCGGAAGCAGGAGTCCAGCGCTTCGTCGAAGGCGATGGCGATGTGCTGCGGTCGCGTGCGGTCCAGCAGTTCCAGCAGGAAGCGCGCGAAGCCGTGCACCGCGTTGGCGGGCCAGCCATCGGCGTCGGTGAAGTCGTTCGGCATCGAATGCCATGCACGGAACACGTACATGCTGGCATCGACGAGATAGAGCGGACGCGGCGCGGCTTCCATCGTATTCACGGTGTCCACTCGCTCAGCAGGGCGCGCGGATCGGGGCGCTCGCGTTCCGGTGCTTCCAGCCTGGGCGTGCCGATGTGGATGAAGCCGACGATGTGCTCGTGTGCGGCCAGGCCGAACCAGCGTCCGACTTCGGCATCGTAGGCGGGCCAACCGGTCAGCCACTGCGCGCCGAAGCCCGCAGCCTGCGCCGCCTGCAGGAGCGCGAAGCAGACGCAGCCGGCACTGAGCAGGCGTTCCTGTTCGGGAATCTTCTCGTCGGGGCCGAGTCGTGCGATCACGGTCACCACCAGCGGCGCGTGCGCGAACCGCATGCGGTCCTTTTCAATCGCGGCTTCGCCGGCGTCGGGGTCGCGTTGCTGTCCGCGCGCGGCCAGGCGATCGCCCAGCACCTGGCGGGCGTCGCCGCGGATGGCGAGGAAGCGCCAGGGCGTGCGCTTGCCGTGGTCGGGCACGCGCACCGCCGATTGCAGCAGGCGCAGCAGGGTGGCCGCATCAGGGGCGGGGTCGCCCAGCTGCTTGGCTGGGACCGAGCGCCGTGCGTCCAGCGCGACCAGGTGGGGCATCACGTCATCGGGGGTGTTTTGGGACATGGGTCACAGATCGAAGGGTTGGGGCGCAAACTGACAAATTCCGACACTATCCTGCGGAAAACTGACGCAAAGTGTCGCCGTGTAGGTGCCCGGCGGCGCCAGCAAAACCGGGGAAGGTGGTTCACATGTCCGATTATCCTCCTGGCATGACCAAGATCGCACTGGGCGCTTCGGGGAGAAGCGATCCGGCGCGCGTGCTCGAAGAGATCAAGCGCATTTCGGTCGAACTGCTCGGGGCCGTGCCCAACGGCCTGTATTCGCCGGTTGAGTTCACCCTCCAGGATTCCTCGGCACGCGGTGGCGCGACCCGCCACGTCGAGCTGCAGGCGCTGGTGAAGCTGCGTCAGCAATCCTCGGGCTTCGTGATGCGCTATCGCCAGCAGATCGCGCAGGGCTTCGATGACTTCCGCTCGCTGCGCATCCGCAATCGCGGCGACCTGCCGCTGTCGCTGGTGGCGGAAAACCAGCTCGCCTATCACCTTGCCGGGCAGCAGCTTGCCGATGCCATCGAAACGCGGTTCGCGCCCGCGCTGGAGACGATGGGTGCGCGGCTGGACAAGCTGGCCGACGACCTGCAGATGCAGCCCGGTTCGAATCCGATCGGTGCCGGCCGCCTTGCCGGCGCCTTCATCGAAACCTTCCGCGACGCGCAGATGCCCCACGACCTGCAGCCGCTGATGTTCCGTGCCTACGAGCAGGAACTCTCCCGCGTGCTCGGTGACCTGTATTCGCGCATCAACAACCTACTGGCAACGGCGGGCTATGGCCGGCCGGCGCAGGGTCCACGCCCGCTGCCGCCGACGAACGTCGAAGTGGCGCGTCGCGACCAGGAACACGAACTGGTCCAGCAGATCCGCCGCCCGCGCGTGGTCGATCCCGCCATCGCCGCGCAGTTCGCCCAGTTGCGCGCGGAGCTGCATGCCTGGCGCCAGCAGATGCCGGAACAGGCTTCGGCACGCGACCTGCTGCCGCGCCGCGAGTTGCGCAACGAGGAAGTCGCGAGCGTGGTGTCGTTGCTGCAGCCGGAATCGCCCGACGTCTTCGTGCGGGCGCTGGGCGGCGACCCGGGACAACTGGCGTCCGCGATCCGCGGGCACCTCGTCGAGGGTGCGCGCCGTCTCGGACACAATCCCGAGTACACCCGCATGAGCGCGGACCAGGACGACGCCGTCGACCTCGTCGGCATGCTGTTCGAGTCGCTGTTCCAGAGCTACGCGTTGCTCGACCATGCGCGCCGCCTCTATGGCCGCCTGGTGATGCCGTACGTCAAGGTCGCGATGTCGGACCAGGGCGTGTTCGTGCAGCGCGAGCACCCGGCGCGCAGGCTGCTCGACGCCATCACCGAGGCCTGCGAGGGCAACGCGGCTGCCACGCCGCAGGATCGCGAACTGATCGAGCGCTGCGCGGCCATCTCACAGCGCATCGTGGCCGATTACCAGGAAGATCTTGCGGTGTTCGCCACGGCCCATGCCGAGCTCGAAACACTGCTCGAACAGCATCGCCGCCGGGTCGAGCTGCAGGAAGCGCGCGCGGCCAAGGCTACCTTCGGCCGCGAACGCCTCAACGAGGCGCGCGCCCAGGCCGACAACACCGTGCATTACCTGTTCAACGAACCGGTGACGGGTCCGGTCGGCGAGTTCCTGGCGCAGCCCTGGCGCCACCATCTGGTGCAGACATTGCTGCGCGATGGTCCCGGCTCGCCCGCATACACCGAAACGCTTGCATTGGGCGATTCCCTGCTCGAAGCGGACCGCTTGGCGCGTACCGGACGCGACGGGCGCCGGCTCGCCGATCGACTGCTGTCGTTGCAGGACGCCATCTCCCATTGCCTGGCGAGTTCGGGCCTCGACGAGGACGCGGCCACCCAGCGTCTCGCCGGCCTGATCAGCGCGCTGGCCCTGCCGGATGCGCCGCGTAACCTGCAAGCCGTGCCCGCCCCGGTGACGGACGAAGAAGGCGCGGACGACGCCTCGCTGTGGCTGGCCGGTGGCACCGACACACTCGACCACGATCCGGAGACAGCCGCGCGCATGCGTCGTCTGTTGCCGGGCGAATGGCTGCGCCTGCTCGATCCGGCGGGCCAGGCCGTGGCGGTCAAGGTCGCGTGGATCAGCCCGATGACCGGCCGCTTCCTGCTGGTGAACCGCCGTGGCCTGCGCGTACTGGTGGCGTCGGCTGCCGAACTCGCATCGCTGGCCCAGGCCGGACGCCTGCAGGTGGGGGCGGAACGCGCGCCGACCGACGAAGCCATGCGTCACCTGCGCGACCGGCTCGTGCACGCGGCATAACGCTCGCATCCAGATCGGCTGCCGGCCACGAATGGAGCGACATGTCGCTCCATTCGCGTTTTTGGCGCTGGATCCTGGCCCGCGCGGCTGCATTCACCGGCCTTTGTTACGATGCCGGCGATTCTCGATATGTGGAGCGCGAAATGACGGCAGGGGTGCAGGGGATTACCGTTGCAGTTGCGCGCGAAACCGCGGAGGGCGAGCGCCGCGTCGCCGCCACGCCGGAAACGTGCAAGAAACTCGTCGCGCTCGGTGCGCAGGTGCAGGTGCAGCGCGGCGCAGGCCTCGGTGCCGGTTTCATCGATGAGACCTACGTAGCCGCGGGTGCGCGCGTCGCCGATGACGTGGCTGCGCTGGGCGACGCCGACCTGGTGCTCTGCGTGCAGCCGCCATCCCCTTCGACCCTGGCGCAACTGAAGCAGGGCGCGGCCCTGGTGGGAATGCTGGCGCCGCAAGCGGATGCCGCACGTGGCGAGGCGATTGGCGCGCGCCAACTGGTTGCCTTCCCGCTCGAGCGTCTGCCCCGCACCACGCGGGCGCAGGCGATGGATATCCTCAGCTCGCAGGCGGGCATGGCCGGATACAAGGCCACCCTCATCGCCGCGCAACTCGCGCCGCGCTTCTTTCCGATGCTGACCACCGCGGCGGGAACAATCCGGCCCTCCAAGGTGCTGATCGTCGGCGCCGGAGTCGCCGGCCTGCAAGCCGTTGCCACCGCCAAGCGCCTGGGCGCCCAAGTGGAAGGCTTCGACGTGCGGCCGGAAACGCGCGAGCAGATCGAATCGCTGGGTGGCAAGTTCCTAGACCTCGGCGTCAGCGCGGCCGGCGAAGGCGGTTACGCCCGCCAGTTGACCGAAGACGAAAAGGCGCTCCAGCAGCAGCGCCTCGCCGATCACCTCAGGACGGTCGACGTGATCGTCTGCACGGCGGCCGTGCCGGGGCGCCCGGCGCCGAAAATCGTGACCGCGGCGATGGTGGGCGGGATGAAGCCGGGCAGCGTGATCGTCGATCTCGCCGCCGAGACCGGCGGCAACTGCGAGCTGACGCGCCCGGGCCAGACCATCGACAGCAACGGCGTCGTCATCGCGGGTCCGCTCAATCTCGCCAGCATGGGCGCGGTGCACGCAAGCGAGATGTTCGCGCGCAACGTGCTGAACTTCGTCAGCCTGTTCGTGAAGGATGGTGCGATCGCCTTCGACTGGAACGACGAACTGTTGGCGAAGACGGTGTGGCCGCGCCCCCCGAAAGCGTCCGCCGCGGCACCGTAGAACGCGCCTCAGCGCGCGGCAGATCAGCGCCCGGGTGCGCGGTGCCGCCTGAATTGGCTCCCTCCAGCCACGGGGAATTGGTGCTGTCCGGGCCGCCACGCGCGGGCACGATGGCCTGCGCCAGGTAGAAACTGCCCTTCCTGCTGCCGCTCAAGGAGACATCCCATGCAGGCAAGCACTTCGATTTCGCGCTATTCCGGCCTTGACCAGGCGTCGTCCATCGCCTGGCCGATGGTCCTGTGCGGCGGCCTGGCCATCGCCGCCACGGACTTCATCTATTGCCTGCTGTTCTGGTCGCCGCAAGGCGTGGCACCGGCGCGCCTGCTGCAGGGCATCGCCGCGGGCGCGCTCGGCAAAGCCGCCTTCCACGGCGGGATCGCCACCGCGCTGCTCGGTGCCGGCTTGCAGTGGTTCATCGGCTGCTGTTTCGTGCTCGCCTACGCAGTGGTCGCGCCGCACCTCACGTTGCTGCTTCGGCACCCACGGCGTTACGGCATCGCCTATGGCCTGCTGCTGTACCTCGTCATGAACGCGATCGTCGTGCCGTTGTCGGCGGCGCCGCCACCGCGGCACCCGCAGGTGGCGTGGATGCTGACCAGCATCCCGATGTTCGCCGTGTTCGGGACCATCGCCGCATTGTTCGCGAAGCGCGCGCTACGGCGCTGCGCATGATGGCGGGAAGGGCTGTCCAAGGGACCGCAGCCAACAAAAATCTACCCGCCGGGAATCATGTCGAGCATCATCATGCCCACCGTGTCCGGCGTGATCCGCGCATGCGGCCGCTGAGCATCCCGGCATTCGCCACGATGGGGTCCCGATGTCCACTCTGAATACCGCGCAATCCCGCCCGGCCGCTTTCCATGTCATCGCCGGCGGCCTTACCCTCGCCACCATCGACCTGATCTACGCCTGTTCGTTCTGGGCGTGGTTGCGGCACGTATCGCCGGTTCGCCTGCTGCAGTACATCGCTTCGGGCGCGATCGGGCAGGCTTCCTTCGATGGCGGCATCGCGACCGCGCTGCTGGGCGCCGGATTGCACTATTTCATCGCCACCATGATGGTGCTGGCCTATTACCTGGCCAGCCGCCGCTACCACGCGCTCGCGCAGCACCCCGTGCTCTACGGTGTGCCCTATGGCCTCCTGCTCTGGGCGGTGATGACCCATGTGGTGGTACCGCTGTCGCGGGCGCAGCCATCCGCGCATCCGCTGATGCTCGCGATGGTCAGCAATTTCCTGATGCACCTGCTGTTCGGCGTGATCTGTGTCGTGTTCGCGCGGCGGGCGCTCGGCCTGCGCCAGTGAGCGCAGCAACGGGAATTGGCTCCCCGCAATCCACGGACATTGGCGCTTCCCGTCCTTCATGCCGGCACTAGCCTGAACCTGAAGCGTGCGATGGCGCGCGCTCCGGGAGCTGCGCTTGAAGCTGGAATTTCGCCCATTGCGGCCTGCCGAACGACTCGATCTGACGCGCCCGGACCCCGCGCGCCCGCTCGGCGATGGCCTGCATCTGTTCTATGCCGCCCATCGCGGTTCCCAGTTGAGCCTGCCGCCGGGATGGCTGTCGCTATGGCTGCCCCTGCGCGGCGATCTGCAGCTGGAATCGCCCGTGGGGGGCTGGACGCTGCGGCAGGACCTGCTGATCGCGCACGAGGGCGCCCTGCACGCGAGTACGCACGCCACGGCCCGGTGGCTGGCCCTGGCTGGGCCCCATACCACCTGGCGGGCGCTGCTGCAGGCGGCTTCGAACGGCCATTGCAATGAATTGCTGGTGCGGCAATGGCGCTGCCCACGCGAATTGCGCCTGCGGCTGGTGCGCCTCGCCCGGATGCAACGCGACCAGGGCCCTGCCGCCGATTGCGGAGTCGCCCTGCGCGAACTCTGCGCCTGCCTGCTCGACCAGCAACGCGACCTGCAACTGCTGGTCGAACGCTGCAACGGCCGCACACTGCAGCGGCGCGTACTGACCCTGCAGCGCCTGCTGCGCGTGCATCAGCTGATCGAACGCGGCAACGACGGCCATCTCAACCTGGCCCAGTTGGCCCAGCGCGCGAATTACTCGCCCTGGCACCTGATCCGCTTGTACCGCGACGTCTTTGGAGAGACGCCGAGCGAGCACATCGCGCGCCTGCGCCTTTCGCGCGCCTGGTCGCTGGTGTGCGACAGCGGACTGCCCGTTTGCGAGATCACCGAGAAACTCGGTTTCGAAAGCGAGAGCGCGTTCTGCCGTGCCTTCAAGAGCGCCTACGGCCTCACCACCACGCAGGTGCGGCGCATGCCGGCATCCGGCCTGCGCCAGGCCAGCCCACGTCCATCGCATGTCCGGCCGCGGGCGCGGATCGGCGCGAGGCCGCTGAGCGCACTGTGCTAGCGGCATCGCGCAGCGGCGGTCTAGTGGCCGCCGCCGTCCAGCGCCTTGAGCTCGCTCACCAGCGCCGCCACCATGCCGGCGCCGTCGCCGAACAGCATGCGTGTGTTGTCGGCATAGAACAGCGCATTCTCGATGCCGGCGAAACCGGTGCCCTTGCCGCGCTTGATGACGATGGTGTTCTTCGAGTTCACGACGTCAAGGATCGGCATGCCGTAGATGGGCGAGGCCGGATCGGTCTTCGCCACCGGATTGACCACGTCGTTGGCGCCGATCACCAGCGAGACATCGGTGTTGGCGAATTCGGGGTTGATGTCGTCCATGTCGGCGATCAGGTCGTACGGCACGCCCGCCTCGGCCAGCAGCACGTTCATGTGGCCCGGCATGCGGCCGGCGACCGGGTGGATGGCGAACTTCACCTTCACCCCGCGCTCGATCAGCTTCTGCGTGAGCTCCCACACCTTGTGCTGCGCCTGCGCGACGGCCAGGCCGTAACCGGGCACGATCACCACGCGCTCGGCGTAGGCCATCATCGCGGCGACGTCGCCGGCTTCGATCGGCTTCTGCGCGCCGCTGATTTCCTGCATCTGCCCGCCGCCGCCGAAGTTGGAGAACAGCACGCCACGGATCGGGCGGTTCATCGCCTTCGCCATCAACTGCGTCAACAAGGTACCGGCCGCGCCGACCATGGTGCCGGCGATGATCAGTGCCTGGTTGCCGAGCACGAAGCCCTCGAACGCCACGGCGAGGCCGGTCAGCGCGTTGTAGAGCGAAATCACGACCGGCATGTCGGCGCCGCCGATCGGCAGCGTCATCAGCACGCCCAGCGCGAGTGCGGCGATGAAGAACGCGATGATCACCGGCACGCCCAACGAATGCACGACGATGCCGCCGAGCACCACGGCCGCGACGGCGACTGCGGCATTGAACAGCTGCTGGCCCGGGAAGGTGTAGCGCTTGTCCATGCGTCCATCGAGCTTGGCCCATGCGATGACCGAGCCCGACAGCGATACCGCGCCAATCAGTGCGCCGGTCACGCCCAGCACCAGCGTGACCATCGAGGGCGGGCGGCCTTCCGACGAAAATCGCAGCAGTTCGACCGCACCGATCGCGGCAGCCGAGCCGCCGCCCATGCCGTTGTACAGCGCGACCATCTGCGGCATGTCGGTCATCGCGACCTTCTTGCCCGAGATCCATGCCAGCGCGGTACCGATCACCAATGCGGTGACGATCAGCGCCATGTTGTGCAGGTCCGGCAGGAGGAACGTGGCGACGGTGGCGATCAGCATGCCCAGGCCGGCCCACTGGATGCCACTGCGCGCGGTCAGCGGCGAGGCCATGCGCTTGAGGCCGAGCAGGAACAATGTGGCGGCGATGAAATAGCTGGCCGCGGCAATTCCGGACAGGAGCGTCATGCCTTGCTCCCCTCGCTACCCGCATCCTTCTTCTGCGACGGCTTGAACATCTCGAGCATGCGCTCGGTGACGACATAACCGCCGGCGGCGTTGCCTGCGCCCAGCAGCACGGCGAGGAAGCCGATCACTTTCTCCAGCGTCGTATCGGCATGCCCCAGCACTACCATCGCGCCGATCAGCACGATGCCGTGGATGAAGTTGGAGCCGGACATCAGCGGTGTATGCAGGATCACCGGCACCCGCGAGATGATCACGTTGCCGGCGATTGCCGCCAGCATGAAGATGTACAGCGCTACCAGTCCGTCCGTCATGCGTTGTGCCCCAGGATCGCGTTCGTCCCCATCATAACGATCCCTGAATGCAACGGGCGTCGTGTCAACCGGCGGCCGGGTCGCGCGTTTCCCCTCATGCAGGCCGTCATCCACCGCGCATCCCGCGCCCGCCTGCCCGAGGAGACGCACATGAAGGCATGGCTGGGGCAGGCGTGGCGGGGAGCGGCACTGGGTCTGGGACTGCTCGCCGCAAGCACGGCGGCGAGCGCCAGCGACTTCGGCGATCGCGTCGATCACCGCCTGGACCGCAAGGGCGATCGCATCGAGCACCGCCTGGACCATAAGGGGGATCGCATCGAGGGCCGCTTCGATCGGCGCGCCGCGCACGCCGCCACGAACGGCCACGACCGCAGGGCGCGTCGCCTGGAACGCGAGGGCGCCCGTATCGATGCCCGCCTGGATCGTCGCGGCACCCTTGCCGATGCGCGTTGGGACCGCCGCGGCGACCGCTTCGACCGCCGCTGGGATCGGTATTCGGACCGCAGACACTGAGCCCGGTGCATGCTTGAGCGCATGACCACTACCGCGGAAATGCCGCACACGTCCGCTCCCGCCTTCGCGGGAGCCGCGATGACGCTTGATGAATTCCTGACCGGCATCGCCGCGCGCGCGTTCCGCTTCGCGGAAATGGGCCTGCGCCATCGCGAGGACGCCCGCGATGCGGTGCAGGACGCGATGACGAAGATGCTCGCCTACCGCGACCGGCCGGCCCCGGAATGGACGCCCCTGTTCTGGAGCGTCCTGCGCAGCCGCATCGTCGATGCGCAACGGCGTGGATTGTTGCGGTTGCGCTGGTTGTCGCCCCAGCACGAAGGCGAGGACGCCGTCGACTGGGCCGATCCGGTCGCGGATCCCGCGCGACGGCAGGAAGGACAGGAGGCCTGGGGCCGGATCGTCGCTGGCCTGCGCAAGCTGCCGCGACGCCAGCGCGAGGCCTTCAGCCTGCGCATCTTCGAAGACCTGGACGTCGCCACCACCGCCCGCGTCATGGGCTGCAGCGAAGGAGCGGTAAAGACGCACCTCTCGCGGGCACGGGAAGCATTGCAGCAGCACCTGGAGGATTTCCGATGAACACCGGCCACGACCAGGACCCTGGAACAACCGACTTCGACGCGCACCTGCGCCGGCTGCATGCACAGGCCGTCGAACGCGTGTCCCCGCGCACGCTGGTGCAACTGCGTGCGCGGCGCGCACCGTCGCCCTTGCCACCCGCGCGGCCCCGGCACGCCTGGCCATTGGCAACCACCTGTGCGATCGCGCTGGTCGCGGGCGGGTTGCTGCTGCGGCATCCCGGTTCCACCCGATCGGACGAAGCCGCGCCCGAGCGGGCTGCACCGGCCGCCGTCAGCGACAACGAATCCGGCGACGTCTACGCGACCCTCGACGAATCGCCCGAGCTGTACCTGTGGCTCGCATCGAACGACACCGCCAACCTTGTTACGGAGTGACCCCATGAAGCTGCTTCGCCACGCCTTCGCCCTTTCCCTGTTGTGCAGCGCTCCCGTGCTGGCGCAGACGACGCCGTCGGGCGGCTACGCCAAGCCGACCGCGCAAACCACGCCGGCCGCGCCCGCCCGTACCTTCCCCGCGTGGGAACAGCTCAGCGCCGCCGAACGCGAGATGCTGGTCGCACCTGTGCGCGAGCGCTGGAACAGCAACCCGGAAGCACGCGCACGCATGATGGATCACGCGCAGCGCTGGCAGACCATGACGCCCGAGCAGCGCCAGCGCGCCCACCACGGCATGAAGCGCTGGGCGAACATGTCGCCGGAACAGCGCGAGCACACCCGTGCCCTGTTTGGCGAGATGCGCAACATGACGCCGGAACAGCGCCAGGAGCTTCGCGCGAAGTGGAAGGCGATGACGCCGGCCGAGCGCGATGCGTGGATCAAGGCGCACCCGGCGCAGCCGCGCTGATCGCAACGGCAGTCCGGAATGCGAGGGCTGGGCCCGCCGTCAGTTGCTGGTCTCTGAGCGATTCGGGCGGCGTGGCTCGCAGCCCGGGAGGACGAGCGGCATATCCAGCCGCTTGTCGCAGCGTCAGCGCGAAATGATCGCGGCCAGTACCAGCGCAACCAGGATCATCACCAGTTCGAACGTGCCGTTGGCGAGCTTTGCCAGCGTCCAGGCATGTTGCAGGCCGAGGCGGAAAGCAGAAGCCAGCGGATCGAACCCCATCACCTCGCCCAGGTGCACGGCGATGATCCACCAGTTGGCAAGCACTACTATCCCCGCCGTTGCGACCACGCCCACCAGCGCGCGCCGTCCACCGGAGGGCCAGCCCGAAAGTCGCAGGATCCAGGCGACATCCAGCGCCCCGAGCACGGCCATCCAGCCGAACTGGCTGCCGTTCGCCCAGGCCAGCACTACCCAGAGCGCGGCAAATCCGGCGCACGCGCCACCCAGCATCAGCAGCCGGTAGGGCCACGTCAGCCAGCGGGCGATCGGGGAGGGCGGGTGCTCGGAAGCGGGAGGCATGAAGGCGGCAAGGATACCGGCCCGCGGCCAAACCCGCAGTGTGTTCGAGCCGCGCCCAAGGTGAACGTGAACGACGGGCGCTGGCGCCGCGATGCGCGGCAAGGCAGTCCCCACAGCGCTGGGCACGATGGTTGTTGTTTCGCGGAACCGGTCGTCGCACGAACCATCGCGCGGCCAGCGACCTGCCGTTTGCAAGCTCGCCACCGAAACACCGAATCTTGCGTTTCCCGGGCCGCGGGCGCGGCATGGGCGATATTGTTGCCCGGAATGAGCCGCGGGCCGGCACCAGAGCGCCGCAACCCGTAAAATTCCACGCCTTGTACCCCACGGCTTCGCCCCGATCTTCCTGACATGTATTCCCGCAGCAGCGAACCTGTCCGATTCGAGCGCGATTGCGCCGCCGTCCTCGTGCCGCAGGGCGAAAAAGTCACGTTGCCCGCGGGCAGCGTCGGTTACATCACCCAGGCGCTGGGCGGCAGCTGGACGGTGTTCGTCGAAGGCAACCTGTTCCGCATCGCCGGTCCCGATGCCGACGCGATCGGCAAGGAACCGCCCGAGCCGCTGGAGCTTCCCGTCGATGCCGACGACGATGCCGTCGAGCAGATGGTGTGGCGTCAGCTGCGCACCTGCTTCGATCCGGAAATCCCGATCAACGTCGTCGACCTCGGTCTCGTCTACGAGGCCAGCGTCAAGCCGCATCCGGAAAAACCCGGCCAGCGCCGGGTCGAGATCCGCATGACCCTGACGGCGCCAGCCTGCGGCATGGGCGACATCCTCGTCGCCGACGTGACCGACAAGCTGGAAATGATCCCGACCGTGGCCGAGGCCGATGTCGAACTCGTATTCGACCCGCCGTGGACCCGCAACATGATGTCGGAAGTGGCGCGCCTGGAAACCGGGATGCTGTAAGCAGCTGTTCCGCCCGCCCGCGCGGGCCGCGCCTTACCTGATGTTCCGCTGCAACAGCAGCTTCGTATCCAGCTTCGCCGGCACCACCAGCCAATCCAGCGTCGCGCCGCGCAGGCCGCTGCTGGCGACGAGTGCCGCCTGGCAGCGTTCGTTGCATTCGCCGATGGGCATCCCCGGTGGCAACAGGCTCTGCACTTCCAGCTGGGACACCACGTCGCCATTGCGCACCGCCTGCGCGTGGATCGCGGCGAGGATGTGCAGCGCGCGCTTGCTGTCGCCGTCGACCATCGTGGCGAGGGCGTCCAGGGTGTCGATGCGGTTGCTGAGCGTCCAGATGTCGGCCAGTTCCAGCTTGCGTGCCGCGGCGATATGCGTGCGCACGGCATTCCAGTCGCCGCGCGTGGCGGCGGTTTCGGCCAGTCCGGTTTCGGCGATCGCGGTGATCCATTCGTACTGCGTGTTCCGCGCCAGCGGCAGCACGCGCTGGAACATGCGTTCGGCGGTGGCCGGATCGCCGGCGCGCGTGAGGGCGGTGGCGATCCACAGCTCGGTGCTCCAGCGATCGGGACCGTCCTGCATCTGCGTGCTTTCTTTCTGCGTTTCCAGCAGCTGCTTCAACGCGGCATTGCGATCGCCGGCGACGAGGTCGACGGTGGCGTTGCCGATCGCGGCCTGCAGGCGCGAGGACGGCGATTCGAATGCGCTGCACTGCTTCCAGTCCGCGCGCGAGCCCGGGATGTCGCCCATGACCAGGCCCAGGTCGGCGCGAACGCAGGCAATCTGGGATGCCGCACTCGACGGTTGCGTGCCGGGATTACCCGCGCGGACGCGCTTTTCCGACTGGTCGAGCACCTTTCTGGCCAGCGCGAAGCGGCCGCGGTTGGCGAGGATGGTCGCTTCGAAAGACGACAGCCAGACGGCATCGTCGCCCTGCAGCGGGGCATTGTTGAGGCTGGCCATGCGGCGGTCGGCGGAGTTGAAACGGCCGCGCAGGAAGTCTTCGTTGAGCAGGTCCAGTTCGAGCACGTGCTGCTCGGACGTGTCACCGGCAGTGAGCGCGGTCGCCAAGGCCTGCTCCAGCCGCGCACGGTAGGCGGGCATGTCGCCGCGGCTGTAATGGCGGAAGGCGACCATGCGCAGCATGGCGATTTCCAGCCTGCGGTAACCGCGTTCGCGCGCCTGCACCAGCAACGGGTCCAGGCCGCTCTCGGCGGGCTGGTCGCGGCGATTGCTTTCGGCCAGGAAGCGCGCGTACAGCGCATCCATGTCGTCGCCGGCGAGTTCGAACTGCTTGGCCGCTTCCTCGTAACGCGTCAGGTCCGCCTTGTCTTCGTACTGGAAGCTGTCGGTCTGCGCGGCCAGCAGCAGGGCATCACCCAGCTCGTGCTCCCATCCCTTGCCAGCCGCTGCGGCGATGCGCTCGGCGGCCAGCGCGTTTTCGCGCGCGTGCTGCGGATCGCCAAGCGCGAGATAGGCGGCGGCGAGATTCAGGCGCTGGCGCAGGCGGATGCCGGCGGCTTCCTTGTCCCAGTCGGGGCGGTTGAGCAGGGCCAGCGCTTCCGTGGGCTGGTTGGCGACATTGAGCTGGGAGGCCTGCTCGAGCGCGTACGCGCGCTTTTCCGGATGTTTTGCGGCGAGCTCGCCCCAGGCCTTGGCGGCTTCGTTGAACTGCTGCGGGTTGCGGGAGAGCCGCTGTGCGTCCAGCACGTCCGCGACATCGGCGGGTACGGGCTGGAGCAGGCGGATCGCGGTTTCGGTCTGTTCGATCGCGGGCGCTGCGAGCGACAGGCGCGAGAGCGCGTAGCCCAACTGCATGCGCGGCAGGCCGAATTCGGGTGCGAGCCGGGTGACGTCCTGCAGGATCTCGGCGGACTTCACCCAGTCGCGATGTTCCATTGCGTCGATCGCTTCGGCGTAGCGGCGCGCCGTGGCGGTGTCGATCGCAAGAGGCGGCCAGCGCTCCTTCGCACGCGCGGGGACAAGGGCCGCGAGCAGTTCCCGCGACAGCGCATCGGCCATTGCCGGCAGTTCAGCGCGAGCGCCCTGCTTCTCCATGCGTTGCTCCATGCCGCCCTGGTCGAAGCGGGCGCGCAGGAAGACGCGACTGGGGTTGGCGCTGTCGGTGCCGGAACTGAGGAACACGATGCGCGGCGAGCGTCCGGCGGAATCGGCGGCGAGATGCGCCTCGGTCAACAACGTTACTTCGGGGAGGCTGTCGAGCTTCCACTCGAGCCATGTGTGCAGCAGGGTAACGGGCCAGCGCGAGTCCTCCGGCGCGGCTTCATCCTCCACGTCGATCAGGGCGATCGCGAGCTGCGGCGCGGCTGCCGTCGGATGCGGAGGCTGATGGCCCCGCCACCACGCGGCGCCACCGATCAGCACCAGCCCAACGGCTGCGGCGGCCACCCAGCGCCACCAGCTCCGGCGTGAAACGGACGACGGGATCACCCCGCGCGCAGCCGGGGCGACCCCCAATCCGGGCTGTTCGGCCGCCGGTGCCGGCGACTCCTTAGTAATAGCGTCCCCTGTCTGCGCGCGCGGGGTGGCTTCCACGACGGCTTCGATCGGACCTTGCGGCTCAAACACATAGCCGCTCTTGGCCACCGTGCGGATCCAATGCTTGCGCGATTCCCCCAGCGCCTTGCGCAGCATCCAAACGCTCTGCGAGAGGTTGGCGTCCTCGACGATCACCCCGGGCCACACGCGCGCGAACAGTTCGGCGCGCGTGTGCAGCACCTGCGGTTCCGCCAGGAAAACGAGCAGCAGGTCGAACATGCGCTGTGGCAGCTCGGCCTCCTGTTCAGGACGTATCACCCGGCGATAGCGCAGGTCGATCTGAACATCGTGCACCTGCAGGCGCCGCGTCCCGGCGGGCCAGGGGTGCTGTGTCGGGTCAGCCAAGCGCGTGTTCTCGAACCCTCGGGAGGCGGAATCCTATCGCCAGTGAGCGCCGGCTCGTGTTGCAGTGCAGCGGAAACTGAACAGGTTGACGCCAAATTCGGCAAATTCACGATACCTGCCAGCCACGGCGGCCTTCGGCGGCGATGGCCAGGAGTGTCGTTTGCGCGGCCCAAGCCCCGCATTTGGTTACAAAACAGTTAATCCGGACGACTCCGGCCACAGTTCGAGGCCGATTTGAGAACTTTTTGAGGTTCCGGACGAGGTCTCTATGACCTTTGGCACCCTTTCATCGTCCCTGTCGAACGGAGGCCCACCGATCGGCGGCCCTCTGCCCCCGGACGCAAGTCCGGGGGCAGGGTGCAGTAAAGGCTTGCCGGGCTCGTGCATCGCCCGGCGGGGTCGCCCGGTGATTCCGGCCAGCCTGACCGTTACAGCGCGCCAGGTTCGCGCGCACCGGCCACCCAATTCGTTTCAACGGAACCGCGCCAGCGGAGCGGGGGCAGGAGACCCCGGCAAGGAGCATCGTTTCAGGGACGAAACACCGCCCCGGCGTGAGCCGGGGCCTTTTCGGGATCGGGCTGCACGTGGGGATGCAGCGGCCCGGAATACCGCAGCGACACGCGGGAAGGACGAGCGGCGCCAGGGGGCCGTCGCGCGCCATCCGTGAAGGTCGGTCCGAAGTCGCGGCGGTCCAGTCAGTGGAGCGTGGTTGGTCCTTCGCCAGGGAAGGCGAGGGTGTTTCGCATGTCGGTGGCGACGCGCGGGGAAGAGGGCGCGGGCTACCCAAGCAGCAGTGTTTGTTGAGTCTCCATCCGTCGCGATGGAATCCATGCAACCCAGTCCAGAGGGAATCAACTGATGTCCGTCGTATCCCACCCCCGCATGCGCCTGCATGCGCTGGCCGCCGCTACCGCGGTTGCCATTTCCGCCCTGGCCGCTCCGGCTTTCGCCGCCGAGCGCCTGAACCTGTCCGGCCTCGAGTCCGGCGCCCAGTACGATCGCTTCATCGTCAAGTACCGTGCAGGCACCGCCGAAGGCGCCGACACCGGCAAGGCCAAGGCTGCACTGATGCGCGCCAGCAAGGCCGGCGTCGCGGGCAAGGCGCTGGCCCTGGGCCATCTGCGCCGCATGTCGCTGGGTGCCGACGTGGTGAAGTCGGATCGCAAGCTCGACCGCGCCGAGGCCGAAAGCCTGATGCGCGAGATCGCCGCCGACCCCAACGTCGAATACGTCGAACTCGACAAGCTCAACAAGCCGTACCTGACCCCGAACGACACCAACTACAGCCAGCAGTGGGGCTATTCGGGCACCTACGGCATCAAGGCCAACCAGGCGTGGGACGTGACCAACGGCGCCGGCAGCGTCGTGGCCGTGCTCGACACGGGCATCACCAACCACAGCGACCTCAACGCCAACATCCTCCCGGGCTACGACTTCATCGTCGACACCACCGTGTCGAACGACGGCAACGGCCGCGACAGCGATCCCAGCGATCCGGGCGACTGGACCACGGCTGGCCAGTGCGGCACCGGTTCGCAGGCATCCAACTCGAGCTGGCACGGTACCCACGTCGCGGGCACCATTGCCGCCGTCACCAACAACGCCAAGGGCGTTGCCGGCGTCGCCTATGGCGCCAAGATCGTCCCGGCGCGCGTGCTGGGTACCTGCGGTGGCTATGACTCCGACATCGCCGACGCGATGATCTGGGCCTCGGGCGGCACCGTCAGCGGCGTCCCGGCCAATGCCAACCCGGCCGAAGTGATCAACCTGAGCCTGGGCGGCACCGGCGCGTGCAGCTCTACCACGCAGGCCGCGATCAACAGCGCGGTGTCGCGTGGCACCACGCTGGCCATCGCCGCCGGCAACGACAACACCAACGTGTCCAATGCCTCGCCGGCCAACTGCGCCAACGTGATCGCGGTCGGTTCGATCACCAGCACCGGCGCGCGTTCGAGCTTCTCCAACTACGGCGCCGGCGTGGACATCGCCGCACCGGGCTCGACCATCATGTCGACGATGAACGCCGGCACGACCACGCCGGGCGCCGAGACCTACGTCAACTACAGCGGCACCTCGATGGCGACCCCGCACGTCGCCGGCGTCATCGCCCTGATCCAGGCCGTGGCGACCACGCCGAAGACCCCGGCCGAAGTCGAAGCGCTGATCAAGGCCAACGTCACCGCGTTCCCGTCGACCCCGTCGCAGCCGATCGGCGCGGGCATCCTCAACGCCAAGGCCGTGGTCGACGCGACCAACGGTGGCGGCGGCGGTGGCGCCGGGACGCTGATCAAGGGCGTCGCCGCGACCGGCCTGTCGGCTGCGGCCGGCGCATATGTGAAGTACACGATGGTGGTGCCGGCCGGCGCGACCAACCTGACCTTCACCACCTCCGGCGGCACGGGTGACGCCGACATGTACGTGAAGTTCGGCAGCGAGCCGACCGACACCGTGTACGACTGCCGTCCGTTCAAGACCGGCAATGCGGAAACCTGCACCTTCGCCGCACCGTCGGCGGGCACGTACTACGTCAACCTCAAGGCGTACTCGGCGTTCTCGGGCGTGAGCCTGGTCGGTGACTACGCGACGGGTGGTGGTGGCACGCAGACCTACACCAACACGAGCGACTACACGATCAGCGACAACGCGACCGTGGACAGCCCGATCACGGTGTCCGGTCGCACCGGCAACGGCCTGAGCAGCACCCAGGTCGCGGTGAACATCGTGCACACCTACATCGGCGACCTGAAGGTCGACCTGGTGGCTCCGGATGGTTCGATCTACACGCTGCACAACCACACCGGCGGCAGCGCCGACAACATCAACCAGACCTACACGGTCAACCTGACGACCGAAGCGCTGAACGGCACGTGGAAGCTGCGCGTGAACGACAACGCCGCGGGCGACACGGGTTACATCAACAGCTGGAGCGTCACTTTCTGATCGCCTGGCGCGACCAGGACGCAGCATCAGGACCCCGGCCATGGCCGGGGTCTTTTTTTGTCCCGCCCCGTGCGTGCGGTGCGGGTGTTGCGGCGCAGCAGCCCGTGTCCGGCACCCCGCGGATCCGGGGCGAACGGGGCACGGCATCGGGCTTCACAGTTTTCAAAGGTTCCCACCACTAGCGTCGCGCGGTCGCTGACGCTTGGGCCCGTCGCGATCCCCCGTTTCGACCCGCGCCACCGGACGACCGGTGCGTGCGGCGGTTACGGAGGGCAAACGGAAGTTGCGCGGCCGCATTGCGGCCATCTACTCACTGCTCGGGGGTACATCGTGAACAACTCAGTACGCATGAATGCGCTTGCTGTCGCTACGCTGTGGGCGCTCGCAACGGGATCGGCCGTGGCTGCCGGCCGCGTGGACATCAGTGGCCTGCAGTCCGGGGAAAGCTTCGATCAATTCATCGTGAAATACCGCGACGGCAGCGCGCCGCGCAGTGATGCCGCGACGCTGCAGCGGTCCCTGGACACGGCCGCGAACGGCGCCGCCAACGGCCGTGCGCTCGGCCTGAAGCAGGCACGCCGCCTCGCGGTCGGCGCCGACGTGGTGCGCGCGGGCCGCAAGCTGGACCGTGTCGAGGCCGAAAAGCTGATGCGCCAACTGGCCGCGGATCCGGCGGTCGAGTACGTCGAAGTCGACCGCCTGTTGCAGGCGGTGCTGACGCCCAACGACCCGCAATATCCGCAGCAGTGGGGTTACCAGGACGCCGACGCCGGCATCCGCGCCAACGAGGCGTGGGACAGCGCCACCGGCACCGGCGTGGTCGTCGCCATCCTCGACACCGGCATTACCAGCCACAGCGAGCTCAATGCCAACGTCATTGCGGGCTACGACTTCGTCAGCGACGCGACCGCCGCGCGCGACGGCAATGGCCGCGACTCCAACCCCGCCGACCAGGGCGACTGGTACAGCGCGGGCGAGTGCGG
The DNA here is from genome assembly GCA_031457065.1 of Agrilutibacter niabensis. Taxonomy (GTDB): domain Bacteria; phylum Pseudomonadota; class Gammaproteobacteria; order Xanthomonadales; family Xanthomonadaceae; genus Agrilutibacter; species Agrilutibacter niabensis_A. The sequence continues at coordinate 23,516 of JAVDVW010000002.1, read as the reverse complement.
ACAGATCAGCGGTTCCAATTCCAGCTGGCACGGTACCCACGTGGCCGGCACGGTGGCGGCGGCGACCAACAACGGCGTCGGTGTCGCCGGCGTGGCGTTCAACGCGAAGATCGAACCGGTGCGCGTGCTGGGCAAGTGCGGCGGCAGCATTTCCGATATCGCCGATGCGATCGTCTGGGCTTCGGGCGGGACGGTCAGCGGCATACCCGCCAATGCCAATCCCGCGGAAGTGATCAACCTCAGCCTCGGTGGCAGCGGTACGTGCAGCGCGACCATGCAGTCGGCGATCGACGGCGCGGTCAGCCGCGGCACGACCCTGGCGATCGCGGCCGGCAACAGCAACGCCAATACGTCCGGATTCACGCCGGCCAACTGCAACAACGTGATTGCGGTGGCCTCGATCACCGACACCGGCCAGCGTTCGAGCTTCTCCAACTACGGCGCGCTGATAGATATCGCCGCGCCGGGCTCCTCGATCGTCTCCACCCTCAACGCCGGCACCACGACGCCGGGCGCCGAAGGCTATGCCACCTACAGCGGCACCTCGATGGCGACGCCGCACGTCGCCGGCGTGATCGCGCTGTTGCAATCGGTGTCGCCGACGCCGAAGACGCCCGCCCAGGTCGAGAGCCTGATCAAGGCGAATTTCCGTCCGTTCCCGGTGACGCCGAGCCAGACCATCGGTCCGGGCATCCTCGACGCGAAGAAGGTCGTCGATGCGGCCGGCGGCGGTGGCGGCAACGTCGCGCCGACGGCGAACTTCAGCTTCACCACCAGCGGCCTGACCGCGAACTTCACCGACAGTTCCACTGACAGCGACGGCACCATCGCCTCGCGCAGCTGGAACTTCGGCGACGGCACGACGTCGACCGCGACCAACCCCAGCAAGACCTATGCGGCCGCGGGCACCTACTCGGTCGCCTTGACCGTCACCGACAACGGCGGCGCCACCAACACCAGGACCCAGTCGGTCACCGTCGGCACCACAGGCAGCGTGCTGCAGAACGGCGTGCCGGTCACCGGCATCAGCGGTGCATCGGGCAGCCAGCAGTTCTGGACGATGGCCGTGCCGGCCGGCGCCAGCGGCTTGAAGTTCGCCATCGCCGGCGGCACCGGCGATGCCGACATGTACGTGCGCTTTGGTTCGGCGCCCACCACCAGCGTCTACGACTGCCGTCCTTTCCTCAGCGGCAACAACGAGACCTGCAACATCGCCACCGCCCAGGCCGGCACCTACCACGTGATGCTGCGCGGCTACACCGCATATTCCGGTGTCAGTCTCACCGGCAGCTACACCGTCGGCGGCGGGCAGACGTATACCAACGACACCGACTTCACCATCAACGACAACGCCACGGTCGACAGTCCCATCACGGTGTCGGGTCGCAGCGGCAATGGCTCGAGCAGCACGCCGGTGGCCGTGGACATCCGCCATACCTACATCGGCGACCTGAAGGTCGACCTGGTGGCGCCGGACGGCACGCTCTACAACATCCACAACCACACCGGCGGCAGCGCGGACAACATCATCAAGACTGTCAACCTGAACCTGTCGAGCGAGGCGCTCAACGGCACCTGGAAGTTGCGCGTCAACGACAACGCCAGCCTCGACACCGGCTACATCAACAGCTGGAGCATTACGTTCTGACGGTGTTAGCAGTCAGCAAAAAAGACCCCGGCTTCGGCCGGGGTTTTTTGCTTTTGCTCGTCATCCCAGCGAAAGCTGGGATCCAGCTTGTTTTTGCTTCCGCCGTTGCCTTGAATAAGCAAAGCCGACAGCAAAATGGATCCCGGCTTGCGCCGGGATGACGGCAAAAATCAAATCGGCTCGAAGCGATTCGCCGCCACGTTCTTGCGCACCTTCTGCGGATCCCACACGCGGCCGTTCATGGCGATATACACGCCCGGCGGCAGCGATTGCACCGCACCCACCGCGCAGCCCACGTTGAACTCCGCATCCGAGCCGCGGAAGCGGGCCGGACTGAGCGCGCCGGTGAGGACGATGGTCTTGTCGGCGAGCGAGGCCAGCACCTTCGCGGTTTCGACCATCGTGTCGGTGCCGTGCGTGACCAGCACGTGCTTCGCCGGTTGCGCAGCGATGGCGGCACGGATCAGTTCGCGGTCGTCGGCGGTGATGTGCAGCGAGTCCTTGCGGATGATCGGGATCACGCTGAACTGGAACGCCACGCCCAGCTCGCGCAGGATGCTGCCGATCTGCGGTTCGCCGATCTGGTAGTCGGACTTGTCGTCGAAGTAGATCTTGTCGATCGTGCCGCCGGTGGTGACGACGCAGAGCTGGTCCATGGTTCTTGGGGTGCGGTGGGGAGGCCCATTGTAGGGCGGCCCGCGGCCCAAGCCGCAGCAACGACACCGTTGAAGCCGCGCCGGCGGCCGGCGTGGGCGAACCACGATGACTTTTGCCCCGGCCGTCACCCCTCCAGCGGCGTGCCAGACGATCCCTACACCTTCTTCTTCCCGAACCGTGCGCGCAGCCCGGGAATGCTCGCCGCGAACACGACCGCCAGCGCCAGCACGATCTCGACCATGGCGAACAGCCGTTCCGGGCCCCGCGTCCACGCCACCATGACGCCATGGCTGAACCACACCAGCGCGAGCACGCCAGCCCAGAAGCCGGCCAGGCGCCAGCCGCGCAGCGCCGCCATCGCCAGTGCCGCGGGGGGCAGCGCGAATACCGCCAGCGCCACCCACGGTCCCGGCGTCGCCCCGAACCACATCAGGTACAGGCCGGTGAGTGCGATCAGGGCGACGATCAGCACGCGCCGGGACAGGTTGCCACTGAAGACGCTCATGCCAGCTTTCCTGCGATGGTGGCGAGGCGGCGGCCCAGCGCGCGGGCCAGCGTGGCCTCCTCGTCGCTGGGCTGCGGATCGTCCTGCAATCCCGCGTAATGGCTGGCGCCATAGGGTGTGCCGCCACTGCGCGTCGTGTTGAGCGCCGCTTCGGTGTATGGAATCCCGACCAGGACGCAGCCGTGGTGCAGCAGCGGTACCTGCATCGTCAGCAGCGTGGCTTCATTGCCGCCGTGCAGGGTGGAGGTCGAGGTGAACACCGCCGCCGCCTTGCCGACCAGGGTGCCGCTGGCCCACTCGCTGCCGAGGCCATCGATGAAGTGCTTCATCGGCGCGGCCATGTTGCCGAACCGGGTGGGGCTGCCGATGGCCAGGCCCACGCATTCGGCCAGGTCCTGTTTCTCGACATAAGGCGCGCCTTCGTCCGGGATCGGTGGCGCCGCCTGCTGTGTCACCGCGGTCACCGGCGGAACGCTGCGGATGCGCGCGCGCATGCCGTCCACTTCCTCCACGCCGCGCGCGATCAGGCGCGCCAGGCGTGCCACCGAACCACCGCGGCTGTAGTAGAGGACGAGGATGTCGGGCATTGCGGCGTTCCTTCGGGAGTCGGAGAAGGGTACGCGCTGCGCATGCCGCGCGCACGCAATGCAGCGTGAGGCGGACGTGCCGCTCATGCGGCGACGCCATCGCATCGGTTACCCTCCGCCGGATGGAGCCGCTTGATTCCCTCAATCGCTGGACCGACCGGATGCGCGATCCGGCGCGGGCGAAGGCGTTCTTCCGGTTCCTGGGCAAACGTTTCCTCGACGACACCCTGTTCCAGGCAGCGGGTGCGCTTTCCTACACGACCGTGTTCGCGCTCGTGCCCCTGTCGATGGTGGTATTCGGCGTGCTGTCGGCGTTCCCGGTGTTCGGCGTATGGAGCGACCGGCTCAGCGACTACATCTTCGCCAACTTCGTGCCTTCCGCCGCGCGTTCGGTGGAGACCTACCTCAAGCAGTTTTCCGCCAACGCCGGCCAGCTCACCGCGGCGGGCGTGATCGCCCTGGTGGTGTCGTTGCTGATCACGCTCAACGGCATCGAAACCGCCTTCAACCGCATCTGGCGGGTCAAGGCGCCGCGGCCGAGGGTCGGTCGCTTCCTCGTGTACTGGACGGTGTTCACCCTCGGCTCGCTCATGGCCGCCGCGAGCCTGGCGATCTCGGCCAAGTTCTTCGCGATGTCGGTGTTCCAGACCACCGCGGGCGGCGTCCTGCAGGCGTTCCTGCTGCGCCTGGCACCGATGACGATCGAGCTGCTCGCGATCGCGGCGATCTACAAGCTCGTCCCGCATCGCACGATCCATTGGCGGCATGCCTTTGCCGGGGCCTTGCTGGCGACCCTCGCCTTCGAGCTGGTGAAGTGGGGCCTTGGCCTCTATCTCGCCAGCTTCGGTTCGTACTCCAAGATCTACGGCACGCTGGCCGCCGTGCCGATCTTCCTGCTGTGGATCTACCTCAGCTGGGTAGCGGTGTTGCTGGGCGCATCGCTGGCGTCGTCGCTTTCGGCATTCCGCTACCAGCCCGCCTCCATGCGGCTGCCGGCGGGTTACGAAATGTACGGCCTGATCCGCCTGCTGGCCCGCTTCAATGAAGCGCGATCGCGCGGGCGCGGTCTGCACAGCGAGCAGATCCAGCGCCTGGAGCCCATGCTCACCGACAGCCTGGTGCAGCAGATGCTCGCGCAGTTGTGCGAGATCAACGTGGTGCGCCGCGCCGAAGACGGCGAATGGCTGCTCGCGCGCGACCTCGACGAACTGACCATGGCCGAGCTCTACGAGGCCTGCCAGCTGCGCATTCCCATCGCCGAGGCGCACCTGCCGTGCCGCGAGGACTCGCTGGGCCACGCCGCGGTGGCCGCGATGGACGAGCTGCGCCTGCCGTTGCGCGACCTGCTCAAGCGCCGCGTTTCCACCATCCATGCCGATCACAAGGATTGAATCGATGCGACTGCATCATGTCGCCATGTTGCCGCTGATGTCCGCGCTGCTCCTGGCCGCCTGCAAACCCACGGCGGAACCGCCGCAACCGCAGCCGGCCGCGCCGCCGCCTGCGCCCATCGCCGGGAAGCCGGCCGCAGCGCCCGCGGAGGCAGCGCCGGCCGACGCCGAATTCCCGACGCTGAAACTCACCACCCTCGATGGCCAGCCCTACGATCTCGCCGACCATCGCGGCAAGTGGGTCGTGGTGAATTACTGGGCCACGTGGTGCAAACCCTGCGTCAAGGAAATGCCCGACCTGTCCGCGCTGGATGCGATGCGCGAGCACATCGAGGTGATCGGGCTGGCCTACGACGATTCCGATCCCAAGGACATCCGGGCCTTCCTCCGCGATCATCCGGTCGCCTATCCGATCGCGATCGTGGACCCCTACGATCCGCCCAAGTCCTTCGCCACGCCGCGTGGCCTGCCCACGACCTATCTCATCGCACCCGATGGCAAGCTGGCGAAGAAGTTCATGGGCCCGATCACTGCCGCCGAGATCGAAGGCACGATTGGCGCCGCCGGCGGACCGAAGCCGAAGGCCGGCTGAGGACGATGGCATGACAGCCGCGCGCTTCTTCGTCGGTGGCAGGGTGCAGGGCGTGTGGTTCCGCGCCAGCGCGCGCGAACAGGCGATCGCGTTGAACCTGCGCGGCTTCGCGCGCAACCTGCCGGACGGGCGCGTGGAAGTGCTGGCCATCGGCGCGGACGATGCGGTCGAGCAGTTGGCGCAATGGTTGCATTACGGTCCGTCGCGGGCGCAGGTGGACGAACTCGAGCGGATGGACGCCGAGGACGACGCTGCCATCGAGGGCTTCGAGATCCACTAGGCTTGCCGGCGCGCGACCCACGCTTTGGAGCAGATGCCATGGCCATCCATGTAGTCCGGCTGGGCAGCGAGCGCGCCAGCAACGAGGGCCTGCGCATCGGCACGGTCCGGCGTCCGCCGCGCGGCGTACCGAAGCAGAAGTTCGCCTCGGAGAACTGGTACGACGTGTGGTTCCCGAACCTCGCGCCCAGCCTGGAAACGATGAAACAGGCGCAGGCCGCGGAAACGCCGGCGCAATGGAACGCCTTCGTCCGCAAATACCGCGCCGAGATGGCGACACCGGAAAACAGCCACGCCATCGCGCTGCTCGCCGCGCTGTCGCAGCACACCAATTTCTCGGTCGGTTGCTACTGCGAGGACGAGGCGCATTGCCATCGCTCGATCCTGCGTGCGCTGCTCGCCGCACAGGGCGCGAAGTTCGTCTAGCCTGCGGACGTGGAGGCCACGGCCTTTCCGCGTACCTCGAGCATGAAGTACGCCACTCCGGCCAGCAGCAGTGGCGCCAGGAAATAGATCGCGCGGTACGCCAGCAGTGCGGCGAGCACCTGCGTCGGCGGGATGCGATGCCCGAACGCGGCCACGAACACGGCTTCGATCACCCCGATGCCCGCCGGTATGTGGGTCAAGGCCGTCGCCACCGCGGCAAACAGCAGGGCGCCGAGCACGGTCGGGTAATCCGCCGACGGCGGCAGCAGGATGAAGATGATCGCCGTCATCAGCGACCAGTTCACCATCGCCAGTGCGAACTGCGTCAATGCCAACGGCACCGACGGCAGGCGGAAGTGGTGGCCGCGCACATGGAACACGCGGCCATGCAGGCGATGGCAGGCGAACACGTACAGCAGCGTCGCGGTCACCATGACCAGGCCGGTCGCCTCCAGCACGCTGGCATCGGATACCAGCCGCGGTGGCAATGCCACGCGTCCGCTCGCGAACAGCGCCCCCGCCAGCAGCAGGTAACCCAGCCAGTTGGTGGCGGCACTGAATGCGACGATGCGGCTGATCGTGCCGATACCCAGTCCCGCGTGCGAATACATGCGGAAGCGCGCGCCGGTCCCGCCGATCAGGGCGCCGATGTTGAGCGCAAAGGCGTAGGCGATGCTCGTGATGAGCATCACCCGCCCCGTGGACAGCGAGTGGTGCGCGTAGTGTCGTGCCGCGAGGTCGTAGCCGCAGTAGGTGAGGTAGCTGGCCACCATCAGCAGCGTGGCCACGGTGAGAGTGCCGGCGTCGTAGCCCGCCATGGACTCGGCCACGTGCTTCCAGTCGATCGTGCGCGCCGCTTGCGCCAGCAGGGCGAGCACGGCCAGCGGGAACAGCCACAGAGCGATTCGCCACAGCCGATGCAGCAGGGGATGGCGGTATCTCATGGCGGCGTAGTCCCGGCACCCGCCTCATCGGGCGGTGGTTTGGCCAGCGCGACCCTGGGCGTGTGCGCCGGCAACCACCCCGCCCAGTCGGGGAAGCGGCGCAGGACATGGAACAGCAGCGGCCGCGTCAGCACGTGCCAGAAGCGGCCGCGCGGCACCTGCGCCGGGTCGACGGACTGGCAATGGTGCTGCAGCAGGTGCTGGAGGTTGTTGCGCAACTCGGCTACGAAGGACGGGTCGCGGATGAAGACGTTGGCTTCCAGGTTCAACGACAGGCTGAGCGGATCGAGGTTGCTGGAGCCGACCGTGGCCCAGTCGTCGTCGACCAGGGCCACCTTGCCGTGGAACGGCCGCTCGCAGTATTCGTGCAGTTGCACGCCCGCTTCGATCAGGTACCGGTACAAGGTGCGGGCCGCCACCAGCGCCACCTGCATGTCCGGCTCGCCCTGGAAGATCAGCGTCACCTTCACCCCGCGCCGCGCCGCATGGCGCAGGTCGCGAAGGAAGCCATAGCCGGGAAAGAAGTACGCATTGGCGAGCAGGATCTCACGCCGCGCGGCGCGGATGGCACGCCGGTATTCGCGTTCGATCGAACCGCGCCGGCGATGGTTGTCGCGCGGCACGAACATCACGTCGGTCGCGCCCGCCTGCGCGACGGATTCGGCCTGGCGCGCGGGGCGCCAGGCATTGCCCACTCCCTGCGAAGCGAGCGCCGCGCGCAGGAAATCGTGGATATCGGCAACCGCCGGGCCTTCCACTTCCACCGCGTAATCCTGCTTGGCCTCCGCGCCGAAATCGCGCACGTGGTCGGCGGAGAAATTGATCCCGCCCACCAGCGCGACGCGAGCATCGGCGACCAGCAGCTTGCGATGCATGCGCCGGAACGCGTGCAGGCGCACGCCCAGCCAGCGTGGATGCGGATCGAACAGGCGCAGGCGAACGCCGGCGTCGGTGAAGCCGGCGAGGAATTCTGGCGAGAAATGCGGCGATCCATAACCATCGACGGTGAGTTCAACGCGCACGCCGCGCCGCGCGGCGGCGATGAGGCGACGGTGCAGCTCCAGCCCGATCTTGTCCTCGAACAGGATGAAGGTTTCGATCAGGATCTCGCGCTGCGCGGCATCGATCAGTGCGAACGCACGCATGAAGAATTCCTCGCCATTCTCCAGCAGCGCCACGCGGTTGCCACCGCGCCAGGGAAATTCGCTGGCGCCGAAGTTCCTCATGGCGTGCCCCTCACCATTCGATCCTGGCCAGCAGCGGGGCGTGGTCGGACAGGTGCGACCAGGGGCGTGCCGACAGCACCCGCGGTTCGATGCCGCGGACGTTGCGCGCATAGATGCGGTCGACGGGCAGCAGCGGCCAGCGCGCGGGAAACGTCCTGGCCAGCGCGCCGCGGTGCTGCATGAATACTTCCTGCAACCCGCAGCGCGCGAGTAGCGGATGCCCGCGCCGGCGCCAGTCGTTGAAGTCGCCGGCGACGACCAGGGGCGCGTCGTCGGGCACTTCGGCCGCGACGATGTCGCAGAGCAGGGACAACTGTTGCCGACGATGCGATTCGAGCAGGCCCAGATGCACGCAGATCGTGTGTACTTCCACGCCGGTGCCGGGCAACGCGAGCACGCAGTGCAGCAGGCCGCGCTCCTCGCTGCCATGGATTGAGATGTCGCGGTTCTCGTGGCGCACGATCGGGAATTTCGACAGCAACGCGTTGCCGTGGTGGCCGTGCGGATACACCGCGTTGCGGCCATAGGCGAACTGCGGCCACAGCGTGTCGGCGAGGAATTCGTACTGCGGCCCTTCCGGCCAGTCCAGGCGCTTCCGCGCATGGCGCGCGTGTTCGCCCAGCACTTCCTGCAGGAACACGACGTCCGCCGATACCGAGCGGATCGCCTCGCGCAACTCCGGCAGCACGAAGCGGCGTTTGAGCAGGTTGAAACCCATGTGGGCGTTCAGGGTCAGGACGTTGAACGCGGGCATGCGGCGATTGTGCGCAGGGAGGAGGCAAGGAGCAGGTGAACGCACGCGTGTTGCAGACTCTCGCGGGGCTCGAGGGGCAATAGCCGGTGGGTCACCGCCCTCGGCCGCGGACGCGGCGCGGACATCGGGGGAGCTTGGCGGCTATCGCGGGTCGATCGGCTTCAGCATGCCGAAGCGTTCCTTCCTGGGCTTTCCCGCCAGCGGCTCGAAGGTGATCTTCGGCGGCGGCACCTTGGTATCGGGCAGTCGTCCCAGCAGGTCACGGATCAGCGCCAGGCGGCCACGCTTCTGGCTGTTGAAGTCCACCAGCGTCCACGGCGCATGCGGCGTGTGCGTGGCCTTGAGCATGGCTTCGCGCGCGCGTGTGTAATCCTCATAGTGCCGGCGCGCCTCGACGTCGATCTGCGACAGCTTCCAGCGCTTCAGCGGGTCCCGCAGGCGCTCGGCGAAGCGTTCCTCCTGCTCGTCCTGGTCGCAGCACAGCCAATACTTGAACAGCAGGATGCCGTCGTCGGTGAGCATCTTCTCGAACGCAGGCGCCTGCTGCAGGAAGGCCTTGACCTGGGCGTCGCTGGCAAAGCCCATCACTTTCTCGACGCCGGCGCGGTTGTACCAGCTGCGATCGAACAGCACGATCTCGCCGGCGGCGGGCAGGTGCGTGACGTAACGCTGGAAGTACCACTGCGAACTCTCGCGCTCGGTCGGCTTGGGCAGCGCGACCGCGCGGCACTGGCGCGGAGGCATGCGTGCGGCGATGGCATTGATCGCGCCGCCCTTGCCGGCGGTGTCGCGGCCTTCGACCACCACCACCACGCGACGGCCGCTATGTTGCAGCCAGCGCGCCATGCCAACCAGTTCCTCCTGTAGCAGGGCCAGCTGCTCCTCGTAATCCTCGCGCTTGAGCTTGGCCATCACCTGCTCCTGCTGCGTGGGGTCTTGGTGGGCGACGTCCGGGCGGGCGACGGTTGCATGCTGCGTGCGACTTCGAGCAGTGCGCCCTGCTGCTTAGTGTTCAATCCGCGGTACGCCGCGAGCAGGTCGTGCTCGCCCTTGGTGCGCGCGGGGTCGAGCGTGCTGGCGAGTTCGCCGAGCAATGCGCCGGCGGGAACGCCGAACGTGCGGGCGAGGGCGTCGAGCTGTTCCTTGCCGGGCAGCTTCTCGCCCTGCAGCCAGGCGCTGACCGTGGCGACGCCGGCGCGCGGGATGGCCGTGGCGATGTCGGCGGCGCTCAGTCCGCGCGCCTTGGCGAGCAGGCGCAGGGTGGTGGATAGCGGCATGTCGATCACTCCTTACTCCTTCAGGCGTGGGCGCAGGGTGGCCAGGTTGCAGGGCCGGGTGCGCGCATCCAGTTGCGCGCGGATGATCTTGTCCCACGCGGTGCGGCAGGCCGAGGTGGAACCCGGCAACGCAAACACGAAGGTGCCGTTGGCGAGGCCGGCGAAGGCGCGCGACTGCAACGTGCTGGTACCGATCTCCTCGAAGCTCAGCGCGCGGAACAGCTCGCCGAAGCCGGACATTTCCTTGTCCAGCAGCGGCAGCAATGCCTCGGGCGTGGAGTCGCGGCCGGTGAAGCCGGTGCCGCCGGTGACCAGCACGCCGTCAATGCCATCGTCGGCAATCCACTGCGACACCTTCGCGCGCAGCTGGTAGCGGTCGTCGCGCAGCAGCGCGCGTTCGGCGAGCTGGTGACCCGCTTCGGCGAGGGCGGCGATGAGGTAGTCGCCGGAAGTATCTTCGGCCAGCGTGCGCGTGTCCGACACGGTGAGCACGCACAGGCGGAGCGGAATGAAGTCGCGTTCTGCGGTCATGCGGGCAGTGTAGGACGCGCCGCGGGAACATACGAGGGCGAAACCTTCCAACGCGTCGCAACGCGCGGGAGTCCCGACGCTCCAATGCAACGGGTGCCCTCAGCCTCCGGCCATGGTGCGGACGGCCGCGATGAAATCGCCGGCGAAGGCCGGCATGTCGAACAGACCGCTGTCCTGCCGGCGCTGCGCCAGCTCCTCGCGCAGCGCCGACAGCGCCTGCGGATCGCGTCCCAGTGCGGTCGCCCGTGCGACGAAGGCCGCATCGCTGTCGACATTCATCGCCGGCATGCCCAGGTGATGGTTGAGGCTGCCGGCCACGCGCGCGGCAAAGGTCTCGCCGGGGCGCGTCAGTACGGGGCATCCCGCCCACAGGGCATCCGACGCCGTGGTGTGGGCGTTGTACGGCTCCGTGTCGAGGAACAGGTCCGCGTGCTGCAGCCGCGCCATGTATTCGGCGTGCGGCTGTTTCGGCATGAACACCAGCCGTCGCGGATCCACGCCCTGTGCCTTGGCGAACTCGCGCAGGCGCTCGTCCGCACGGCCTGGCCCCGACAGCAGCCACAGCACGCTGCCCGGCACGCCGCGCAGTACCGCGAGGGCGCGACCCACGCTGCGCGGATTGAGCTTGTAGCTGTTGTTGAAGCAGCAGAACACCATGCCGTCGCCGCGCTCGGGCAGCCCGCAGTCGCGGCGCGATGGCGCCGGTGGCAGCGCGCGCGCGGTGTCGGTGGGCTGGAAGCAGCGCGGCAGGCGCACGACGCGCTCGCTGTAGTGGGCTGCGAGTGCCGCGGGCAGGGCAAAACCGTCCGCCAGCACGTAGTCGATCCACGGCGCGCCGGACGTGCCGGGATACGCGAGCCAGTTGACCTGTACGGGCGCCGGACGCATCGCCAGTACTTCCGGCGCGCCGCCGCCGCCCCAGCCGCGCAGGTCGAACAGGACATCGATGCCGGCTTCGCGGATGTGTTGCGCGACCTGCGCGTGCGGCAGGCCGGCCACGTCATGCAGCCGGGTCGCGGCGCGCAGGCGCTGCCGCACCAGGCTGCCGTCGTCGCGATTCAGTGCGAACAGGTGCACGTCGATGGTGTCCATCGCATGCAGCGCCTCGAGCAGCGCGACGGTCAGCAGTCCGGTCGGGTGCGCGCCGAAGCCATTGGAGAGGAAGCCGGCACGCAGCCGGCCCGCGCTTGCGCGGGCGGCAACGGCAGGCAACGGGCGGACCGATTGCGCGACCGCCGAGGCACGCAGGCGCGCGCATTGCAGCTGCTCGGCGGCGGTCGAATCCTCGCTGAGGAACGCGAACGGTTCGACCATCGCACGCTCCTCCCGTACCGCGGCGCGCACCTGCATGGCCAACGCATCGAGGCCGCGCCAGTCGCACAGCTTGCGGCGCCACGCCAGCAGGTAGGCGGCGATCTGCGGCTCGTCCGGCGCCAGCGCATGGGCGCGGGCATAGGCATCGGACGCCGCTTCGGCTTCGCCGACCTCCTCGAGTACATGCCCGAGCCATACCGCTATGCCCGGATGGCGCGGCGCGTTCGCGGCGGCGGCGCGCAGGCTGGCGGCAGCTTCCGCGCGCTGCTGCTGCATCCATTGCGCGCGGCCGAGGCGTGCGAGCGCCTCGGGATGGCCCGGCTGCAGGGCCAGCGCGCGCCGTGCCGCGGCTTCACCGGCGCGGGCATCGCCGGCATCGAGTTCGTATTCGCACAGCATGATCCACGCCAGCGCGTTGTTCGGTTCGCGTTGCACGGCCAGGCGCGCCTGGCTGCGGGGATCGGGCGTGTTCATTAGACGTCTCTGTTTTTTCTGATCAGGCCGGCGTGCGCAGGCTGTACCACTGGGTTTCGTCCTCGTCCCAGCCGGCGGCACGATAGAGCGCGCGTGCCGCTGTGTTGTCGCGCATGGTTTCCAGCATCAATCCGGCCGCGCCTTGTTCCCTGGCGAAGCGTGCGGCGCCAGTCAGCAACGCGTTCGCCACGCCGCGCCGGCGCGCGTCCGCGTCGACGAAGAGGTCGTTGAGGATCCAGATGCGGGCCGTGCGCACTGACGAGAACATCGGGTAGAGCTGGGTGAAACCGGCAGTGCGGCCATCGAGTTCGGCGACCAGGATCGCCGATTCGTTGCGCTGCAGGCGCTCGTGCAGGAAGTCGCGTGCGCGCTGCACGTCGCCCGGCTGCGCGTAGTAGCGGCGGTAGGCATCGAACAACGGGGCGACGGCGTCGACGTCGTCAAGCGTGGCGCGGCGCAGGGTGATGCCCATGGATTCCTCGCAAAGCGGCGGGGTGCGACGCGCATCGTAGCGGGGAAGCGGCATGCGTCGCATGGCCGCTTGCTCGTTCCGCAGGTGTCACGCGCCGTGCGTGAGCCGTGCCAGTTCGTCGGCCTGGTTCTCGTGCTGCAACCGCTCGACCAGTGCATCGAGGTTGCCTTCGATGACATTCGCCAGGTCGTACAGGGTGAGCCCTTCGACGCGGTGGTCGGTGATGCGTCCCTGAGGGAAGTTGTAGGTGCGGATGCGCTGGCTGCGGTCGCCGCTGCCGACCTGCAGCTTGCGGGTCTCCGCCTGCGCGGCCGCGGCCTTGGCCGCCTGCGCCTCGGCGATGATGGCGGACAGCCGCTTCATCGCCTTGTCGCGGTTGGCGTGCTGGCTGCGCTCGGTCTGGCTTTCCACGACTATCCCGGTGGGCACGTGGGTGATGCGGATCGCCGATTCGGTCTTGTTGACGTGCTGGCCGCCGGCGCCGCTGGAACGGAAAGTGTCCACCTTCAGGTCGGCCGGGTTGATCTCTACCGGCTCGCCTTCGCTTTCCACCGGAATGATCGCCACCGTCGCCGCGGACGTGTGGATGCGCCCCTGCGATTCGGTTTCCGGCACGCGCTGCACGCGATGCGTGCCAGATTCGAACTTGAGCCGCGAATACGCGCCACGGCCTTCGACGCGCGCGATGATTTCCTTGTAGCCGCCGTGCTCGCCCGGGCTCGCGGATTCGACCTCGACCTTCCAGCCCTGCCGCTCGGCATAACGCGAATACATGCGGAACAGGTCGCCGGCGAAAATCGCGGCTTCGTCGCCGCCCGTGCCGGCGCGCACTTCCAGGTAGATGTCGCCTTCGTCGCGCGCGTCCTTCGGGATCAGGTGGGCGAGCAGTTCGGCATCGAGCCGTTCCAGGCGTTCCGTCGCGCTGGCGATTTCCTCCTCGGCCAGTTCGCGCAGCTCCACGTCGCCGCGCATGGCCTCGGCCGCGGCGAGATCGCGCCGGGCCCGTGCCTCGGCGTGCAGCGCATGCGCGACCGGTTCCAGTTGCGCGAATTCGCGCGACAGCCGCCGGAACTGGTTGGCATCGCCGATCACGCCGGGATCGGCGAGCAGGCGTTCGAGTTCGTCGCGCCGTTCGGCCAGGGCTTCGAGTTTGCGACGCAGGGTCGGGGTCATGGAGCAACGATTGAAGAGGAGTGAGAGCGAAGCCGGAGCGGGAACAGTGGCATTCGAGGGAGAATATGTGTTCGTCATCCCGGCGAAAGCCGGGATCCATTTTGACTTTGCTCTTTTGCTCTTCGGCCCAGAGCAAAAGCAACAGCAAAATGGATCCCGGCTTTCGCCGGGATGACGGCTTCAAGGTCGCTAGCTGTCCGCGACTTTTTCGTCGCCCTGATCGACAGCCGGGAACAGCTTGGTCGCGGCGCGCGCGAGCTCGGCGTTGCCGGTCAGCGCCGCTTCGCGCAGCGCGATAGTCGGGGCATGCAGCAGCTTGTTGGTCAGCGTGTGGGCCAGGAAATCGAGCACGGCTTCCGGGTCCTCGCCCGCGGCGAGCTGCTGTTTCGCCTTGGCCAGCACATCGGACCTGGCGGCCTCGCCGTGCGCGCGCAGGCGCTTGAGCGGCTCGGTGCGGGTGCTGGCGCCGAGGGTTTCGACATAGCGCGCGACCTGCAGTTCGACGATGGCTTCGGCCTCGTTGGCGGCTTCGCGACGGCTGCGGCGGTTGTCCTCGATCGCGCGTTCGAGGTCGTCGACGGTGTAGAGGAAGATGTCCTTCAATTCCGCCACGTCGCTGGCGATGTCGCGCGGGACCGCGAGGTCGAGCAGCAGCATCGGCCGGTGCCTGCGCGTGGCCAGCGCGGCGGCGACCTGCGCCTTGTGCAGGATCGGCTCGCGTGCGGCCGTGGCGGAAATCACCACGTCGGCTTCGCACAGGTGGCGGTCGAGTTCGGACAGCGCCAGCGCATAGCCGCCATGGCGGGTGGCGAGGTCCTGCGCGTGGGCGAGTGTGCGGTTGGCGATGAGCAGCCGCCGGGTCTTGGCCTGCACGAGGTGGCGCGCTGCCAGCTCGATGGTTTCGCCGGCGCCGATCAGCAGCACCGTGGAATCGGCGAGCCGGGCGAAGGATTCCTGCGCCAGGCGCACAGCGGTGGACGCGACCGACACCGGGTTCGCGCCGATGCGCGTGTCGGTGCGGGCACGCTTGGCCGTGGCGAAGGCGTGCTGGAACAAACGGTCCAGCTGGTTGCCGAGGCTGCCCGACGCGCGCGCGGTCGCCCACGCGTCCTTGACCTGGCCGAGGATCTGCGGCTCGCCCAGCACCAGCGAGTCCAGGCCTGTCGCCACCCGGAACAGGTGGCGCACGGCGTCCGCATCGGCATGGCGATACAGGTAGGCGTGGAGGTCGCCGGCGTCGTCGGGATGCGTTGCGAGCCAGTTGGCGAGCGCGCTGCCGTCGTCGTCGGTGACGGCATAGAGTTCGGTGCGATTGCAGGTCGAGAGCAGTGCGACTTCGTGCACCGACGGCAGGCCGCGCAGGGCGTCGAGCGCCGCCGGGATCGAATCGCCGGAAAACGCCACCCGTTCGCGCAGGCTGACCGGCGCGGTCTGGTGGTTGATGCCGAGGACGAAGAGGCTCATCGGAGCGCGGGACTCATGCACGGCACAGGGCCGTTCAGGGGCTTGCGTTAAGCTGGTTCGAGAAGGCCGTCATTCTACCGGCCGGTGCTCTGCAGGTCCCGCCTTGTCGAATACACACCGGTTGATTCCGCTGCGTTCCATCCATGTGCTGGCCCACGCCCTGCTGCTCATGTTGGCGTTGGCAGGTCCGGCGGCCGCTGGCCGGAACCCGCCTGCCGATGACAGCGTGCGCGCGCTGGGGCCCACGCTCGCGGGCGAATTCGCCCTGCAGTCCGGCAAGCTCGACGAGGCGGCGAAGGCCTACCTGGAAGCCGCCAAGGCCGGCAACGACCCCGTCCTAGCCGAGCGTGCGACCCGCATCGCCCTGCTCGCCAAGGACAACAAGCGCGCCGCCGAGGCCCTGGAGCTGTGGCGCAAGCTGGGTGGCGACGCGCAGGCCCAGTCCGCCGCCGAGGCGACCCTGGCGCTGCGTCGCGGCGATGAACGCGCCGCCCGGCGCCAGCTGAATTCGCTGTTGCAGGCGGACCCGGACACCGGCTGGCAGCAGGTGGTCGGCGTCCTTGGTATCGGTGCGCGCGACCCCGAGCAGTCCGCGCGCATGCTGGATCGACTGCTCGACGACGGCCGCATCCCGAACAAGCTGCAGGCGTGGCTCGCGTTCGGCGGCTTGGCGCAGAAGCTCGATCAGGACAAGCTGGCCGAGCGCATCGTCGATGAAGTCGTCAAGCGTTTCCCCGGCGAACCCCGCGTGGCCTTGCTGCGCGCGAGCCAGTTGCGCCAGGCGGGTAAGGAGGACGAGGCGCGCAAGGCATTGGCGGCCCTCGATCCGGCCCTGCTGGCAGTGCCCGAGCTGCGCATGGCCGTTGCCGCCGAATACGACGAACTGGGCGATTTCCACGCTGCCGCCGACGCGCTCGCCCAAGGACCGCAGGACGACCAAACCTACTCACTACGTGCCTCGTTGCTGGCCCGCGCCGAAGACAAGTCCGCATTGACCGCGCTGTACGAGGAACTGCGCCGCGACGCCGCCAAGCCGGATCCGAGCCGCAGGCTGCTGCTCGGGCAGATGGCGGAATTCCTCGACCGCAATGACGAAGCGCTGGACTGGTACCGGGGCGTGCCCGGTGGCACGCAGCGCTGGCCGGCGAAACTGCGCGCTGCCAATGTGCTGTACGAGCTCAAGCGCGGCCCTGAGGCCTACAAGGCGTTGCGCGACCTGCAGTCCGACGCCGCCGCGCCGGAAGACGCGCGCCGCGACGGTTACATCCTCGAAGCCGATCTGCACAACCGGGACAAGGATGGCGCGGGGGAACTCGATGCCTTCGCCCGCGGGCTGGCTGCTTTTCCCGACGACCCCGACATCCTGTATGCGCGTGCGCTCGGCTGGGAACGCCGGGACGACATCCCGCGCGCCGAGGCCGACTTCCGCAAGATCCTGGTCGCCGATCCCGACAGCACCGCCGCGCTGAACGCGCTCGGCTACACGCTTGCCGACCGCACTGCGCGCTACCAGGAGGCGCTGGAGTTGATTGATCGCGCGCGCACCGCCGAGCCGGGCAACGCCGCCATCATCGACAGCTATGGCTGGGTGCTGTATCGCCTTGGACGCAAGGGTGAGGCACTGACCGAGCTGCGCCGTGCGCTCGCCCTGCAGAAGGACCCGGAAATCGCCACGCACGTGGGCGAAGTGCTGTGGGACATGGGCAAGCACGACGAGGCGCGCAAGTACTTTGACGAGGCGCGCAAGCTCGACCCGGAAAACCGCGCCCTGCAGCGCGCCCTGCAGAAGATCGGCGAATGAGCGGGCGCCTGGTTCGCTCGGCCGCGCTGTCCGCCTGGATGGTGCTGGCGCTCGCGGCCTGCGTTGCGCAGCCGGCGCGCCAGGTGGTCCCGGTCGCCCCGGCGCAGGCACAGGCCAACGACACGCGGCGTGGCGCGGTAGTCGCCTGGGACCTGTCCGGACGCATCGCCGTGTCCAACGGCGACCGCGGCGGCAGCGGGCGCATCGACTGGCAGCAACGTGCGGGCGGTTACACGATTTCGCTGGGGGCGCCGGTCACACGGCAAAGCTGGCGGCTCAGCGGCGACGAGCTCGGTGCGCGGCTGGAAGGCATTGCCGGCGGCCCGCGTGAAGGCGCGGATGTCGAGGAATTGCTGCTCTCTGCCACCGGCTGGAACATCCCGGTGCGGGCGATGCAGAACTGGGTTCGCGGTGTCGGTGGCGCCGTCCACGAATACGGGCCGACCAAGCTCGCCTACGACGCGGCCGGCCTGCCGGTGAAGCTGGAGCAGGCCGGGTGGTCGGTCGAGTACCAGGATTGGTATCCTGCGGGACCCGGCCGTCCGCAGCTGCCCAAGCGGATCGTGGCCCGCAACGGGAAGGCCAGCGTCAAGCTCGTCGTCGACGAGTGGGGTCTGGCCCCGCAGTAAGGGGCGCTGCAGTAAGGAGCGCGGCAGTAAGGAGCGCGGCAGTAAGGAGCCATGGGCGCCTGGCGCCGCCGGAACTGCATTACCCTTTGCGCCCGCTCCCGCCCGCGCAGCTCCCGGATGCCCGTGCCTCCCGTCCCCAACGCCTGGACCGTCTGGCCTGCGCCGGCCAAGCTCAACCTGTTCCTGCGCATCACCGGCCGCCGGGCGGATGGCTACCACGAGCTGCAGACGCTGTTCCGCCTGCTGGACTGGGGCGATTCGATCCGGCTCCGGTTTCGCGATGACGGTCGGATCGTCCGCCATGGACAATCCGTGGCCGGAGTCGCCGAGCGCGATGATCTCGCGGTTCGTGCCGCTATCTGCCTGAAAAATGCAGTCAATAGCGCGAAAGGTGTCGACATCATCGTTGAAAAGCGCATTCCAAGCGGGGGCGGGTTCGGCGGCGGTTCGTCGGATGCGGCGACCGTGCTGGTCGCCCTGGATTGGCTATGGGGCGTCGGGCTGGGGGCTGCGCGATTGGCGGAGCTCGGACTGACGCTGGGGGCCGACGTCCCGGTCTTCGTCCGCGGCCACAATGCCTGGGCGGAGGGGGTAGGGGAGCGCCTGCGCCCGATGGACCTGGCCCCGGCCTGGTACCTGCTGGCGGATCCGGGCGTCCACGCGCCGACTGCCGCGCTTTTCCAAGCCCCTGATTTGACGCGGAATGCAGCGCCCGCGACAATATCGGACTTCGTTTCGGGAACTGGACTCGGGAACGCTTTCGAGCCGGTTCTGCGCGCGCGTGAACCGGCCGTGGAGGCGGTGTTCGCGGCGCTGGCGCAGATCGGCACGCCGCGATTGACCGGGTCGGGTAGTGGTTGCTTCGTCGAATTCGCCAGCCGCGAATCGGCGGAAGCGGCACTGGCCGCGCTGCCATCGGGCCTCAAGGCCTGGGTGGCGGCGGGAGCGGCAAGGTCGCCGCTGCTGGATGCGCTCGACGCGATGGCTTCCGGTTCAGGCGAACCGTAGCCGAGGGTTTCACCGCAGGGGCGTCGCCAAGTGGTTAAGGCACCGGGTTTTGATCCCGGCATTCGTAGGTTCGAATCCTTCCGCCCCTGCCATTCGCAACAGACGCCGTAGTAGCTCCACCCATGTTGTTCCCCACCACCGCCACGGTCAGAGCGAAGCGGAGAGATTCACGTGCAGAACGATCGCAACCTGCTGGTTTTCAGCGGCAACGCCAACCGCCCCCTTGCCGAGGCCGTGTGCAAGGAACTCGGCATCCGCATGGGCAAGGCCCTGGTGAGCCGTTTCTCGGATGGCGAAGTCCAGGTCGAGATCGAGGAGAACGTGCGGCGGCAGGAAGTGTTCGTCATCCAGTCGACGAACGCGCCCAGCGCCGAGAACCTGGTGGAGCTGCTGGTCCTGATCGACGCGCTCAAGCGCGCATCGGTGTCCAGCATCACCGCCGTGGTGCCGTACTTCGGTTATGCGCGCCAGGACCGTCGTCCGCGGTCGGCACGCGTGCCGATCACGGCGAAGGTGGTGGCGAAGATGTTCTCGTCGGTAGGCGCCGACCGCGTGCTGACGGTCGACCTGCATGCCGACCAGATCCAGGGTTTCTTCGACATCCCGGTCGACAACGTGTACGCCTCGCCGTTGCTGCTCGCCGACATCTGGCGCGCGCACGGCACGGACAACCTGATCGTGGTCTCGCCGGACGTCGGTGGCGTGGTGCGCGCGCGCGCGATCGCGAAGCGCCTCGATGACGCGGAGCTCGCGATCATCGACAAGCGTCGTCCGCGTGCCAACGTCGCCACGGTGATGAACATCATCGGTGACGTCGAAGGCAAGACCTGCGTGCTGGTCGACGACATCGTCGATACCGCGGGCACCTTGTGCGCAGCCGCAGGCGCGCTCAAGGCGCGCGGTGCGTTGAAGGTCGCCGCCTACTGCACCCATCCGGTGCTGTCGGGCGCGGCGATCGACAACATCACGAAGTCGCAGCTCGACGAGCTGGTGGTGACCGACACCATCCCGCTCAGCGCAGCCGCGAAGGCCTGTGGCCGCATCCGCCAGCTCAGCGTTGCCGAGCTGCTGGCGGAAACGATCCGCCGCATCGCCTTCGGTGAATCCGTCAGTTCGCTGTACGTCGATTGACGTCGGCGGATTGATCCGGGCTTCGGCCCAACCCGCTCATCTGGTCGCGGATGAGTGGCATCGCCGCCGCGAGGCGGTTTCATTGCAAAGCAAAGTGAGTAACGACAATGTCTGAACACAAGATCTCGGCCACTGGTCGCGAAGCCGCAGGGAAGGGTGCGAGCCGCCGCCTGCGTCGCGCCGCCAGCATCCCGGCCATCCTCTACGGCGGCAACGCCGCCCCCCAGAGCATCCAGCTCGAGCACGAGAAGACCTGGCTCGCCAGCCAGAACGAGTGGTTCTACTCGTCGATCCTCAGCCTCGAACTCGACGGCAAGGTGCAGAAGGTGCTGCTGCGTGACATGCAGCGCCATCCGTACAAGCAGATCATCATGCACCTCGACTTCCAGCGCGTGGACGAGAACCAGGCCCTGCGCGCGAAGGTGCCGCTGCACTTCCTCAACCAGGACATCTCGCCGGCCGGCAAGGCCGCGGGCGTCGTGATCACCCACGAGCTCAACGAAGTCGAAGTCAGCTGCCTGCCGAAGGACCTGCCGGAGTTCGTCGAGATCGACCTGAGCGCGCTTGCTGTCGGTGGCATCGTGCACCTGTCGGAGCTGAAGCTGCCGAAGGGCGTCGAGCTCCCCGAGCTGAAGCTGGGCAAGGAACACGACGTCGCCGTCGTGATCGCCAAGCACGGCAGGGAAGAAGTCGCAGAAGCCGCTGCTCCGGAAGCCGCCGAAGTGCCGGCCGCCAAGGTCGCGAAGAAGGAAGAGAAGTAATCACGGCTGCCCGGCGCGCCTTGCGGCGCGCCGGCGCAGTGGTGGTCACTCGCTTCATCGATGGCAGGCTTGCGCCTCATCGTCGGGCTGGGCAATCCCGGTCCCGAACACTCCCGGACCCGGCACAACGCCGGGTTCTGGTTTGTGGACGCCCTCGCGGAGAAATTCGGCGGCCGCTTCGGCCTCGAATCCAAGCTGTTCGGCGAGACCGCGAAGATCGAAATCGCCGGGCAGAACCTGTGGTTGCTGAAGCCGGCCACCTTCATGAATCTTTCCGGCAAGTCGGTCACCGCCGCCCTGCGGTACTGGAAGATCGAGCCGGAAGAGGCTCTCGTCGCGCACGACGAACTCGACCTGCCGGCCGGTACGCCGCGGCTGAAGTTCGACGGCGGCGCCGGTGGCCAGAACGGCATCCGCGACATCATGCGGCTTCTGGGTCACGGCAAGTTCGGGCGCCTGCGCATCGGGATCGGCCATCCCGGACACAAGGATCGCGTCACCCCGTGGGTGCTGGGCAAGCCCGGCCGCGATGACGAGGCGGCGATCCTGCGCGCCATCGACGACGCCATCGATGTGTTGCCGTTGGCGGTGGCTGGCGACTTCAACGAGGCGATGAAGCGGCTCAATACCGCGAAGGCGTGAGTCGGGAATGGGGAATCGGGAAACGCCAGCAGCGCGATTCCCGATTCCCGATTCTCCATTCCGGATGTAGACACCATGGGCATCAAATGCGGCATCGTCGGCCTGCCCAACGTCGGCAAGTCGACCCTGTTCAACGCGCTCACCAAGGCGGGCATCGCCGCGGCCAATTTCCCGTTCTGCACGATCGAGCCGAATGTCGGCGTCGTGCCGGTGCCGGATCCGCGCCTCAACGCGCTGAGCGACATCGTCAAGCCGCAGAAGGTGATTCCGACCGCGGTCGAATTCGTCGATATTGCCGGCCTGGTGGCGGGTGCGGCGAGCGGTGAGGGCCTGGGCAACAAATTCCTCGCGCATATCCGCGAAGTCGATGCGATCACCCACGTGGTGCGCTGCTTCGAGCACTCCGACGTCATCCACGTCAACAACAAGGTCGATCCGATCGCCGATATCGAGACCATTGACACCGAGTTGGCTCTCGCCGACCTCGAGTCGGTGGAAAGGGCGTTGCAGCGCGCCGAGCGCACCGCCAAGACCGGCGACAAGGACGCGAAGGTGCGCGTGGAAGTGCTCAGTCGCATACGCGCCGGCCTCGATGCCGGCAAGCCCGCGCGCGCGCTGGCCCTGTCCGATGACGACAGGGCGCAAGTCCGCGACCTCTTCCTGCTGACGCTCAAGCCGGTGATGTACGTGGCGAACGTCCTGGAGGATGGCTTCGACGGAAATCCGCACCTGGACGTCGTGCGCGCCCGCGCGGTGGGCGAGGGCGCCGAAGTGGTGCCGGTCTCGGCGGCCATCGAGGAGGAGCTCAGTCAGCTCGACGACGTCGACCGCGACGCGTTCCTGCACGACCTGGGCCTCGACGAGCCGGGCCTGAACCGCGTGATCCGTGCTGCCTACAAGCTGCTGGGCCTGCAGACCTACTTCACCGCCGGCGTGAAGGAAGTCCGCGCCTGGACCGTGAAGGCCGGTTCTACCGCCCCGCAGGCCGCGGCGGTGATCCATACCGACTTCGAGAAGGGCTTCATCCGCGCCGAAACCATCGCGTACGACGACTTCATCAAGTACAAGGGTGAATCCGGCGCCCGCGATGCCGGCCGCCTGCGCCTGGAAGGCAAGGAATACCGCGTCCAGGAAGGCGACGTCCTGCACTTCCGCTTCAACGTCTGACTCCGGCCGCGGCCGGCAAAAAAGAATTGCCGGAATGCGTTGACTTCCGCGGGCTTGCTCACCAAAATAGCGGGCTCTTTGGAGGGATACCCAAGCGGCCAACGGGGGCAGACTGTAAATCTGCTGGCTTACGCCTTCGGTGGTTCGAATCCACCTCCCTCCACCAGCTTTCCAGTTCAGCGGAGGGTTGGAGGAAATGCTTCACCCGGTTGCCTTACCAGCGGCCGGCGCTTCAAGGCAGTACGTTCCAAACCGGGTTTGTTGGAGAATGCTTCAGTCCGGCGCGGGAGTAGTTCAATGGTAGAACTGTAGCCTTCCAAGCTACTAGCGCGGGTTCGATTCCCGTCTCCCGCTCCATTGAAGTAACTCGGTGTACTGTCTGCAGAATCTGCTCACGTAGCTCAGTCGGTAGAGCACCTCCTTGGTAAGGAGGAGGTCGATGGTTCGATTCCATTCGTGAGCACCATCTTTCGAGTCCGGCCCTGGCCGGGCTCAAATCCGAACCCCGCACTGCGGGGTTTCGTCACGTCCCCATCCAGCAGCACAACGAGAAGCGACAGCCATGGCAAAGGGTAAGTTCGAGCGCACCAAGCCCCACGTAAACGTCGGCACGATCGGCCACGTGGACCACGGCAAGACCACGCTGACGGCAGCGCTGACCAA
>JAVDVW010000001.1:0-2079504 GCA_031457065.1 Agrilutibacter niabensis | reverse complement strand
AAGCCGGGTTCGATCACCCCGCACACCACGTTCGAAGCCGAAGTCTACGTGCTGAGCAAGGACGAAGGCGGCCGCCACACCCCGTTCTTCAAGGGCTACCGTCCGCAGTTCTACTTCCGCACGACCGACATCACGGGCGCCGTGACCCTGCCGGAAGGCGTGGAAATGGTCATGCCGGGCGACAACATCAAGATGGTGGTGGAGCTGATCCACCCCGTGGCGATGGACGACGGCCTGCGCTTCGCGATCCGCGAAGGCGGTCGTACCGTCGGCGCCGGCGTCGTGGCCAAGATCATCAAGTAAGGCTGCTGTTTTGTTGTCCCGGCCGCAAAATCGGCCGGGATGACGCCCCATCCGGGAGGCAGAAAAAGGACCGGGCAGGCTTGCAAATACCTGCCCAGACCCTCTAGAATGCAAGACCCTCGCGGCCTTTCTCTCGGGAAAGGATGCGAACCAGCGAAATGAGGTGCAGGAAGCGCTTCGTTTTCGCCAGACAGGGAAATGTCGCGCGGCAGTGCTCCGTCCGTCCCGAAAGATAGTTCGGGACATCGATGACGGGGCCGTTTGCGCGTTCATGACTTCCAGTCTGGGCGGGCCGGGAAACCGGTCTGCCTTTGTTTTTGAAGGTTGTCCGGGGTTTGGTGCGATCCCGGGGAAGTTGAAGCACCAAGTCCAGGGGTCCGATACACCCAGTTATCGGACCTGTCGCTCTTTAAACGAAGGAGTTTCCGCCATGGCGGACCAAAAGATCCGGATTCGGCTCAAAGCGTACGATCATCGCCTGATCGACCGCTCGGCCAGCGAGATCGTCGAGACGGCCAAGCGGACCGGCGCGCAAGTGCGCGGCCCGATCCCGCTGCCGACCAAGATCGAGCGCTACACCATTCTCGTCTCCCCGCACGTCGACAAGGACGCGCGTGACCAGTACGAGACCCGCACGCACAAGCGCGTGCTCGACATCGTCGACCCCAACGACAAGACCGTGGACGCGCTGATGAAGCTCGAACTCGCGGCTGGCGTCGACGTGCAGATCAAGCTGACCTGAGGCCCGCCACCATGACCGCGAAGAAGTATTCGTTGGGCATCGTCGGCCGTAAGGCCGGCATGAGCCGTTTTTTCACCACCGACGGTAAGTCGGTCCCGGTGACCCTGATCGAAGCCACGCCGAACCGCATCACCCAGATCAAGACGGTCGAAACCGACGGCTATAGCGCCGTGCAGGTGACCGCTGGCGTGAAGCGCGCTTCGCTGCTGAGCAAGCCGGAAACCGGTCACCTGGCCAAGGCCAAGGTTGATGCTGGTCGTGGCCTGTGGGAGCTGCGCGTTGAAGCCGACCAGATCGGTGGCTTTGAAATTGGCGGCGAGATCAAGGCCGACATTTTCGAAGCCGGCCAGATCGTCGACGTCCAGGGCGTGACGAAGGGCAAGGGCTTCCAGGGCACGATCAAGCGCTGGAACTTCACCATGGGTGACGCCACCCACGGTAACTCGCTCTCGCACCGTTCGCCGGGCTCCATCGGCCAGCGCCAGACGCCGGGTCGTGTGTTCCCGGGCAAGAAGATGTCCGGTCACATGGGCGACGTGCAGCAGACGACGCAGGGCCTGGAAGTGGTCAAGGTCGACGCCGAGCGCGGTCTGATTGCGATCAAGGGCGCGGTTCCGGGTGCTCCGGGCGGCGACGTGATCGTGCGTCCGTCGAGCAAGGGAGTTTGATGATGGAACTCGCAATCAATAACAGCACCAAGACGGTGTCGGTTTCCGACGCGATCTTCGGCCGCGAATTCAGCGAAGACCTGGTCCACCAGGTGGTCGTTGCCTACCGCAACGCCGGTCGCGCTGGTACCAAGGCACAGAAGACCCGTTCGGAAGTCAACGGCACGACCAAGAAGTCGAAGAAGCAGAAGGGCGGCGGTGCGCGTCACGGCGCGCTGACGGCTCCGATCTTCGTCGGTGGCGGCGTGACCTTCGCGGCCAAGCCGCGCAGCTTCGCGCAGAAGGTCAACCGCAAGATGTATCGCGCCGCGATCGCCGCGATCCTGTCCGAGCTGAACCGCCAGGGCCGGATCATGGTCGTCGAGTCGTTCGACGTCGACGCACCGAAGACCTCGGGCCTGATCGCCAAGCTCAAGGGCCTGGAAGTCGGCAAGCGTCCGCTGATCGTTACCGAAGACGCCACCGAGAACCTGTATCTCTCGGCACGCAACCTGCCGTACGTCGAAGTGCGTGACGTCCAGGGCCTGGATCCGGTTGCCCTCGTTGGCGCCGATTCGGTCGTGGTCACCGCCGACGCGGTCAAGAAGATCGAGGAGTGGCTGGCATGAACGACGCCAAGCTCTACAACATCATCCGCGCACCGCTCGTGTCCGAAAAGACCGCGCGCCTGCAGGAAGTTTCCAACAAATACGTCTTCGAAGTCGCGACGGACGCTACCAAGGCAGACATCAAGTCGGCCATTGAGAAGCTTTTCGCGGTCAAGGTCGAAGCGGTCAACGTCGTGAACGTGAAGGGCAAGAACAAGGCCTTCAAGTTCCGCATGGGCCGCCGCGCCGATTCGCGCAAGGCGTACGTGACGCTGGCCGAAGGCCAGTCGATCGACGTGATGGCCACGGCCTGAGGATAGATTCATGGCATTGATGACTTTCAAGCCCACCTCACCCGGCCGCCGCAGCGCGGTCCGCGTGGTGACGCCGGGCCTGCACAAGGGCGCGCCGCACGCGGCCCTCGTTGAGGCCAAGAGCAAGACCGGTGGCCGCAACCACCACGGTCGCATCACCACCCGTCACATCGGTGGTGGTCACAAGCAGCATTACCGCATCATCGACTTCAAGCGCGACAAGGTCGGCATCCCCGCCCGCGTCGAGCGCATTGAATACGATCCGAACCGCACCGCGCACATCGCACTGCTGTGCTACGTCGACGGCGAGCGTCGTTACATCATCGCGCCGAAGGGCCTGAAGGATGGCGACCAGGTGATCGCGGGCCGCGAAGCCCCGATCCGCGTCGGCAACACGCTGCCGCTGACCAACATCCCGGTGGGCACCACGGTGTGCTGCGTCGAGATGAAGCCGGGCAAGGGCGCCCAGCTGGCCCGCGCGGCCGGCGCCAGCGCCTACTTGGTCGCTCGCGAGCAGGGCTACGCCACGCTGCGTCTTCGCTCCGGCGAAATGCGCAAGGTGCCGGTCGAATGCGCCGCCACCATCGGTGAAGTCGGCAACGACGAACATAACCTCGAGAAGCTCGGCAAGGCCGGTGCGAAGCGCTGGCGCGGCATCAAGCCGACCGTCCGCGGTGCGGCCATGAACCCGGTCGACCATCCGCACGGTGGTGGTGAAGCCAAGGCCGGTCAGGGCAACCCGCACCCGGTCACCCCGTGGGGCGTGCCGACCAAGGGTTACAAGACGCGCAAGAACAAGCGCACCTCGCAGTTCATCGTGCGCGATCGTAGGAGCTAATCGGCCATGGCACGTTCCCTCAAGAAAGGTCCGTTCGTCGACCACCACCTCCTCAAGAAGGTGGAGACGGCCGGTAGCAACAAGAAGCCGATCAAGACCTGGTCGCGTCGTTCGATGATCCTGCCGGACATGGTGGGCTTCACGATCGCCGTCCATAACGGCAAGAACCACATCCCCGTGCTGGTCAACGAGAACATGGTTGGCCACAAGCTTGGCGAATTCGCCCTGACCCGTACGTTCAAGGGTCACGGCGGCGACAAGAAGTCGGGCAAGTAAGGAGATGACAATGGAAGCGAAAGCCATCCTGCGCAGCGCGCGCATCTCCGCCCAGAAGGCCCGCCTGGTCGCCGACCAGGTCCGTGGCCTGTCGGCCGAGCGCGCCGTGAACCTGCTGAAGTTCTCGGACAAGAAGGCAGCCGCGATGATCCGCAAGGTCGTCGAGTCCGCCATCGCCAACGCCGAGAACAACCAGGGCGCCGACGTCGACGACCTCCGCGTCAAGACCATCACGGTGGACGAGGGTCCCTCGCTGAAGCGCTTCATGGCGCGTGCGAAGGGCCGCGGCACCCGTATCCTCAAGCGCACCAGCCACATCACTGTGGTTGTGGGCGCGGGCAAGTAAGGCGGAGCATAGATATGGGTCACAAAGTACATCCGACCGGCATCCGCCTGGGCATCTCCAAGGACTGGACGTCGAAGTGGTTCGCTGGCAAGAAGCAGTACGCCTCGTTCCTGGCGGCTGACCTCAAGGTCCGCGAGATGCTGCGCAAGAAGCTTGCACAGGCTGGCATCTCCAAGATCCTGATCGAGCGTCCGGCCAACAATGCCCGCGTCACGATCCACACCGCCCGTCCGGGCGTGGTGATCGGCAAGCGCGGCGAGGACATCGAGAAGCTGCGTAAGGAAGTCAGCGATGTGATGGGCGTTCCGGCGCACATCAACGTCACCGAAGTCCGCAAGCCCGAACTGGACGCACAGCTGGTCGCCGAGTCGATCGCGCAGCAGCTGGAGCGCCGCATCATGTTCCGCCGCGCGATGAAGCGCGCGGTCGGCAACGCGATGCGCCTGGGCGCGCTGGGCATCAAGGTGAACGTCGCCGGCCGTCTCAACGGCGCCGAAATCGCGCGTTCGGAGTGGTACCGCGAAGGTCGCGTGCCGCTGCACACGCTGCGTGCCGACATCGACTACGGCTTCGCAGAAGCCAAGACGACCTACGGCATCATCGGCATCAAGGTATGGGTCTACAAGGGCGAGATCTTCGATTTCTCCCAGGTTGGCCAGGAAAAGCAGGACGACACGCCGCGCGCTGAGCGTGGTGACCGTCCGGACCGTGGCGACCGCAAGGATCGCAGCGATCGTCCCGGTCGTGGCCGTCCGGCCCGCGAAGCGAGGTAATTGACCATGTTGCAACCCAAGCGAACCAAGTATCGCAAGATGCACAAGGGCCGTAACGACGGTCTGAGCTGGAGCGCGAATGCCGTCAGCTTCGGCGAGTACGGCCTCAAGTCGACCGCGACCGGTCAGCTGACCGCGCGCCAGATCGAGGCTGCACGTCGTTCCATCAGCCGCTACGTCAAGCGCGGCGGCAAGATGTGGATCCGCGTGTTCCCCGACAAGCCGATCACCAAGAAGCCGATCGAAGTCCGAATGGGCTCCGGTAAGGGCAACGTCGAGTATTGGGTCGCCCAGATCCAGCCCGGCCGCATGATCTACGAGATCGAAGGTGTGGACGAAGCCACGGCGCGCGAAGCGTTCCGTCTGGCCGCGGCCAAGCTCTCGGTCACCACCACTTTCGTGACCCGTACGGTGCGCTAATGGAACTGAAAGAACTCCGCGCGAAGTCGGCCGACGAGCTGAAGGCCCACCTGGCCGCGCTGCACAAGGAGACGTTTGCTCTCCGCATGCAGAAGGCTACCGGCCAGCTCGCCAAGACCCACGAAGCCCGCCGCGTGCGCCGCGAGATTGCTCGCGTCAACACGCTGCTCGGGCAGAAGAAGTAAGGACCCGCAGTCATGACCGACAACAAAACAGAGAAGGCGCTGCGCACGGTAGAAGGCCGGGTCGTTAGCAACAAGATGGACAAGACGGTGACGGTGCTCGTCGAGCGCCAGGTCAAGCACGCGCTGTACGGTAAGTACATCCGCCGCTCGACCAAGCTGCACGCCCACGACGCTGACAACTCGTGCAACGAGGGCGACATCGTCCGCGTGGCCGAATGCGCACCGCTGTCCAAGACCAAGAACTGGCGCGTGGTGACGATCGTCACCCGTGCGGCCGAATAAGAGGAGGGCTGAATCATGATCCAGATGCAGAGCTACCTCGACGTGGCTGACAACTCGGGTGCCAAGGAAGTGATGTGCATCAAGGTGCTGGGCGGCTCCAAGCGCCGTTACGCCGGCATCGGCGACATCATCAAGGTCACCGTGAAGGACGCGATCCCGCGTGGCAAGGTCAAGAAGGGCGACGTCTATGACGCCGTCGTGGTCCGCACCCGCAAGGGCGTCCGTCGCCCGGATGGTTCGCTGATCCGCTTCGACGGCAATGCCGCCGTGCTCCTGAACAACAAGCAGGAACCGATCGGTACCCGCATCTTCGGGCCAGTAACCCGCGAGTTGCGTACCGAGAAGTTCATGAAGATCGTCTCGCTGGCACCTGAAGTGCTCTGAGCGGAGGAATTGAGATGAACCGTATCCGCAAGGGCGACCAGGTTGTCGTCATCGCCGGCAAGGACAAGGGCAAGAAGGGTGATGTGATCCGCGTGGCCGGCGACAAGATCGTCGTGTCCAACATCAACATCATCAAGCGCCACACCAAGCCGAACCCGCAGGCCGGCCAGCCCGGCGGCGTGATCGAGCGCGAAGCGCCGATCCACATTTCCAACGTGATGCTGTTCAACCCTGCCTCGGGCAAGGGCGAACGCGTTGCCTTCAAGGTGCTGGAGGATGGACGCAAATTGCGTGTGTTCCGCTCCAGCGGCGAGGCTATCTGACATGAACACCCGTCTTGAAAAGTTCTACAAGGACGAAGTCGTCCCGGCCCTGACCAAGAAGTTCGGTTACACGAACCCGATGGAAGTGCCGCGCCTGACCAAGATCACGATCAACATGGGCGTCGGCGAAGCCGCCACGAACAAGAAGATCCTGGAAAACGCCGTCGCCGACCTGACCAAGATCGCGGGCCAGAAGCCGATCGTGACGAAGAGCCGCGTGTCGGTGGCTTCGTTCAAGATCCGCGACGGCTGGCCGATCGGCTGCAAGGTCACGCTGCGCCGCGCCCAGATGTTCGAGTTCCTCGATCGCCTGATCAACGTTTCGCTGCCGCGCGTCCGCGACTTCCGCGGCGTGTCGGGCCGTTCGTTCGACGGCCGTGGCAACTACAACATGGGCGTGAAGGAACAGATCATCTTCCCGGAAATCGACTTCGACGCCGTCGACGCGATCCGCGGCATGGATATCGCCATCACCACCACCGCCAAGACCGACGCCGAAGCCAAGGCGCTGCTCGAAGCGTTCCGCTTCCCGTTCCGTAACTGATTTCGAGAGACATAGATCATGGCCAAGACCTCAATGATCAACCGCGAAATCAAGCGGAAGAAGTTGAACAAGCAGCACGGCGCGAAGCGCGAAGCGCTGAAGAAGATCATCTCCAGCCTGACCGCGTCGTACGAAGAGAAGATCGAAGCCGCGACCAAGCTGCAGAAGCTGCCGCGCGACTCCTCCGAGAGCCGCCAGCGCAACCGCTGCGAACTGTCGGGCCGCTCGCGCGGCGTCTACCGCAAGTTCGGCCTCGGCCGCAACATGCTGCGCAAGGCGACCATGAACGGTGACGTTCCGGGCCTGCGCAAGGCTTCCTGGTAAGCAGCAGTAAAAAAGCCGGGAAGTCTGCTAGACTTGCCGGCTGCTCCAACGCCCGGCCCGGCTATTCAGCCCGGCTGGGCGTCACAACTGAAGTATTCGCAATCCTGCGGATATCGGTGCACTCATAGGTGACTTTTAATGAGCATGACTGATCCCATCGCCGACATGCTGGTTCGCATCAAGAATGCGGCCGCTGTTCGGAAGCAGACGGTGAAGATGCCGTCGTCCAAGATCAAGACCGCGATCGCCACCGTCCTGAAGGACGAGGGCTATATCGCTGATTTCCGCGTGACCCAGGATGGTGCCAAGGCCCAGCTGGAAGTCGTGCTGAAGTATTTCGAAGGCAAGCCCGTCATCGAGCGCCTCGAGCGCTACTCGCGTTCCGGCTTGCGCCAGTATCGCGGCAAGGACGCGCTGCCGAAGGTCCTCGGTGGCCTCGGTGTCGCCATCATTTCCACCTCCAAGGGCATCATGACCGATGCGCAGGCGCGCCAGCAGGGCGTCGGCGGTGAAGTCCTGTGCTTCGTGGCCTAACGGGAGCCCACTGACATGTCTCGTGTAGCCAAGAAGCCGGTCGCCCTCCCGAAGGGTGTCGAAGTCAACGTCGCCGCCGACAGCATCAGCGCCAAGGGCCCGAAGGGCACCCTGAGCATCGCGAAGCCGGCCGGCATCGAACTCAAGGTCGAAGACGGCCACGCCTCGTTCTCGACCGAAAACGCGGAGCAGATCGCCCTCACCGGCACCCTGCGCGCGATCCTCGCCAACATGGTGAAGGGCGTCTCCGAAGGTTTCGAGCGCAAGCTCGAGCTGGTGGGCGTCGGTTACCGCGCCGCCATGCAGGGCAAGGACCTGAACCTGTCGCTGGGTTTCTCGCACCCGGTGCTGTTCCAGACGCCGGAAGGCATCACCATCGCCACCCCGACGCAGACCGAAATCCTGGTCTCCGGCGCGGACAAGCAGCGCGTCGGTGAAGTCGCCGCCAAGATCCGTGGCTTCCGTCCGCCGGAGCCCTACAAGGGCAAGGGTGTGAAGTACGCCGGTGAAGTCATCATTCGCAAGGAAGCCAAGAAGGCCTAATCGGTCTTCAGCTTTCGAGGAACCAGATCATGAGCATCAAGAACAACGCCCGTCTGCGCCGCGCCAAGTCGACCCGCGCGCACATCCGCGACCTCGGCGTGCCGCGCCTGACCGTGCTGCGCACCGGCCAGCATCTGTACGCCCAGGTGTTCACCGCCGACGGCTCCAAGGTCCTGGCTGCCGCCTCGACCGTGCAGGCCGACGTCAAGGACGGCTTGAAGAGCAGCAAGAACACCGACGCTGCCGCCAAGGTCGGTCGCGCTATCGCCGAGAAGGCCAAGGCCGCGGGCGTCGAGAAGGTCGCATTCGACCGTTCTGGCTACCGCTACCACGGCCGTATCAAGGCGCTGGCCGATGCCGCGCGCGAGGGCGGTTTGCAGTTCTGATTTTGCTGTAGGGGAGGGTTTCTACCCGCCCACGGGTTGAAAGTGCGAGTGACGGCAGCCATCCATGGCGAGACGTCACGTGCCTTCGGATCGTCCGGCCTGGCCATCCATGGTCGGGCGTTCGCCAAGGCGGCGCGGCAATGCCGCGCCAAGCGCGCTTTGACTCACCCTGCCGATGCGGGCCGCATCGGGCGCCATGCCGGGTTCCCGGCATCGCGAAACGCCCGAAGTACTCAACAACGATAAGCGGCCACGCCGCAAATCCTTCAACTACCGAGTAATCGAAATGGCAGAAGAACAACGTGCACCGCGGGGCCGCGATCGCGATCGCAACCGCGAAGAAGTCGATGACGGCATGATCGAAAAGCTGATCGCGGTCAATCGCGTCAGCAAGACCGTCAAGGGCGGCCGCCAGTTCACCTTCACCGCGCTGACGGTGGTGGGCGACGGCAATGGCAAGGTCGGTTTCGGTTACGGCAAGGCACGCGAAGTGCCGGTCGCAATCCAGAAGTCGATGGAATACGCCCGCAAGAGCTTCGTCAATGTCGACCTGAACAACGGCACCCTGTGGCATGCGGTGAAGTCCGGCCACGGCGCGGCGCGCGTGTTCATGCAGCCGGCTTCCGAAGGTACCGGCGTGATCGCCGGTGGCGCGATGCGCGCCGTGCTGGAAGCGGTCGGCGTCAAGAACGTGCTGGCCAAGGCCGTCGGTTCGCGCAACCCGATCAACCTGGTGCGCGCCACCCTGCGTGGCCTGGGCGAAATGCATTCGCCGGCCAAGATCGCAGCCAAGCGCGGCAAGAAGGTGGAGGACCTGAACCATGGCTAAGAAGGAATCGGCAGCTGCCGGCACCGTCAAGGTGCGCCTGGTCAAGGGTCTTCGTGGCACCCAGTCCCGTCACCGTCTGTCGGTGAAGGCGCTGGGCCTGAACAAGCTCAACGATGTGCGTGAACTGAAGGACAGCCCGTCTGTGCGCGGCCTGATCAATCAGCTCCACTACCTCGTTCGCGTCGAGGAGTAATCAACATGCGTCTCAACACTCTGCAACCCGCTGACGGTGCGCGCACCGATCGCAAGCGCGTCGGTCGCGGCATTGGTTCGGGCCTGGGCAAGACCGCCGGCCGCGGCCACAAGGGTTCGTTCGCTCGTTCGGGCAAGGGCAAGATCAAGGCCGGCTTCGAGGGCGGTCAGATGCCCATGCAGCGTCGCCTCCCGAAGGTCGGCTTCCGTTCGCTGATCAAGAAGGACACGGCCGAAGTCCTGCTGTACGCGCTGGACAAGCTTGCCGCCGGTGACATCGACCTGGCCGCCCTGAAGGCAGCCAAGCTCGTGCCGCCGAACGCCAAGCAGGCCAAGATCGTGAAGAAGGGCGAGCTCACCAAGAAGTTCGTGCTCAAGGGCGTTCTGGCTACGGCCGGTGCGAAGGCCGCGATTGAAGCGGCTGGCGGCAAGGTCTCGGCGGAGTAATCCACGAATGGCGAAGAGCAGCAACGCAGCGGCCGGCCTCGGCGGCGGTCTCGGAAAGTTCACCGAGCTCCGTCAGCGCCTGCTGTTCGTCGTCGGCGCCCTGATGGTCTACCGCATCGGTTGCTACATCCCGGTGCCGGGCGTCAATCCGGATGCCATGCTGGAACTCATGAAGACCCAGCAGGGCACCATCGTGGACATGTTCAACATGTTCTCCGGTGGCGCCCTGCATCGCTTCAGCCTGTTCGCGCTGAACGTGATGCCGTACATCTCGGCATCCATCATCGTGCAGCTGCTGACGCAGATCGTGCCGAGCCTGAAGGCCATCCAGAAGGAAGGCGAGTCGGGTCGTCGCAAGATCAACCAGTGGTCGCGCATGGGCGCGATTCCGCTGGCCGTGTTCCAGGCCTGGGGAATTGCAACTGCGCTGCAAAGCGGCGGCGCCGCCCAGGGCATTCCGGTGGTCTACAACCCCGGTCCGGGTTTCATCCTGACTGCGGTGATCGCGCTGACCGCGGGCACCATGTTCCTGATGTGGCTCGGCGAGCAGGTGACCGAGCGTGGCATCGGCAACGGCGTGTCGCTGATCATTTTCTCCGGCATCGTCGCTGGCCTGCCGGCTGCGGTTATCGGCATGTTCGAGCAGATCCGCAACGGCGACATGAACGCGCTGGCGGCGATCGTCATTGCCGCGCT
The DNA here is from genome assembly GCA_031457065.1 of Agrilutibacter niabensis. Classification (GTDB taxonomy): domain Bacteria; phylum Pseudomonadota; class Gammaproteobacteria; order Xanthomonadales; family Xanthomonadaceae; genus Agrilutibacter; species Agrilutibacter niabensis_A. Next base: position 2,068,568 of record JAVDVW010000001.1, on the reverse strand, counting down.
GGTGCTGGGCTTCACCTACCTGGTGGTGTTCGTTGAACGCGGGCAACGGCGGATCACGGTCAATTACGCGCGGCGCCAAGGCGGCCGCAGCGCGTACATGAACCAGTCCTCGTTCCTGCCGCTCAAGCTCAATATGGCGGGTGTGATTCCGCCGATCTTCGCCTCGAGCATCGTCATGTTCCCGGCGACGGCCGCGGCGTGGTTCAGCCAGAGCAGTTCCGCGACGTGGCTGCAGAAGCTCGCGCAGATGCTCAATTCCGGCCAGCCGCTGCACATGATCCTATATGCGGCGCTGATCATCGGTTTCGCGTTCTTCTACACCGCGCTGGTGTTCAACTCGCAGGAAACCGCCGACAACCTGAAGAAGTCGGGCGCGCTGATCCCGGGCATCCGCCCGGGCAAGGCCACTGCCGACTACGTCGACGGCGTGCTGACCCGCCTGACGGCCGCCGGTGCCATCTACCTGGTCATCGTCTGCCTGTTGCCGGAAATCATGCGCACGCAGCTCGGTACCTCGTTCTATTTCGGCGGCACCTCGCTGCTGATCGTGGTGGTGGTGGTGATGGACTTCATTGCGCAGATCCAGGCGCACCTGATGTCGCACCAGTACGAGAGCCTGCTGAAGAAGGCGAACCTCAAGGGTTCGCGCGGCGGCCTCGGCCGTTAAGCAAGACAAGGCGGTGCCGGCCTGGCCGGGACCGATTGGTGGTCAGGGTGAATCCTGGCTGCAACGAATCCCGGGATAGACCCCGGGATTCAGATGGGCGACTCGGGCGGCGTCTCGCGCACGAGTGGTTCCGGGCCTTTCGCGCGCCAGAGTAGCGCGCGGGGTCGGACAAGGCGGAGCTCCCACCAGGGTGTCCCGTCCGGTTCGGCCAGTCCGGGGCTGTCGCCGGAGCATGGGCACACTCCCCATGCCGGGTAGTGCGACTTCGGTCGCAGTGCTTCCAAGTAACCCGAGACCCTGCTAAAATTTCTTGTTCACTCCGCCGGGTTTATTTCCCGGCCGTCAAACCAGTTGGAGAATCGCGTCATGGCGCGTATTGCTGGCGTCAACCTGCCTGCCCAGAAGCACGTCTGGGTCGGGCTGCAAAGCATCTACGGCATTGGCCGTACCCGTTCGAAGCAGGTCTGTGAATCGGCCGGGGTCACCCTGTCGACCAAGATCCGCGACCTGTCGGAACCGGAAGTCGAGCGCCTGCGTGGCGAGATCGCGAAGTTCGTGGTCGAAGGCGACCTGCGTCGTGAGATCGGCATGTCGATCAAGCGTCTGATGGACCTGGGCTGCTACCGCGGCCTGCGTCACCGTCGCGGCCTGCCGCTTCGTGGTCAGCGCACCCGTACCAATGCACGTACCCGCAAGGGTCCGCGCAAGGCCATCAAGAAGTAAGGGGTAGACAACCATGGCCAAGCCGGCTGCTGCTGCCAAGACCAAGAAGAAGATCAAGCGAGTCGTCACCGACGGCATCGCCCACGTCCACGCTTCTTTCAACAACACCATCATCACGATCACCGACCGCCAGGGCAATGCGCTCTCGTGGGCGACTTCGGGCGGCGCGGGTTTCCGCGGCTCGCGTAAGTCGACCCCGTTTGCCGCGCAGGTTGCCGCGGAAAAGGCCGGCCGTGCTGCGCTCGACTACGGCGTCAAGTCGCTGGAAGTGCGCATCAAGGGCCCGGGCCCCGGTCGCGAGTCCGCCGTTCGTTCTCTGAACAACGTCGGCTACAAGATCGTAAACATCATCGACGTCACGCCGATTCCGCACAACGGCTGCCGTCCGCCCAAAAAGCGTCGCGTCTGAGGAGCTGAAGACACATGGCTCGTTATATTGGTCCCAAGTGCAAGCTCTCCCGTCGTGAAGGCGCCGACCTCTCGCTGAAGTCGCCCGTCCGCGCTCTCGACTCGAAGTGCAAGCTCGAACAAAAACCTGGCCAGCATGGCCCGACTGCCCGCAAGGGCAAGCTGTCGGACTACGCGACCCAGTTGCGCGAGAAGCAGAAGGTCAAGCGCATCTACGGCTTGCTGGAGCGTCAGTTCCGCAACTACTACAAGAAGGCCTCGAACAAGAAGGGCAACACGGGTGAGAACCTGCTGCAGCTCCTCGAGACCCGTCTTGACAACGTCATCTACCGCATGGGCTTCGCTGTGACCCGTCCGGCCGCTCGCCAGCTGGTCTCGCACCGTGGCGTCACGGTCAACGGCAAGTCGGTCAACCTGCCGTCGTACCAGGTCAAGGCCGGCGACGCGATCGCCCTGTCGGAACGCGCACAGAAGCAGCTGCGCGTGCAGGAATCCCTGGGCGTCGCCGCCCAGATGGACCTGTCGCCGTCGTGGGTCGAAGTGGATGCCAAGAAGTTCGCTGGTGTGTTCAAGGCCGTGCCGGATCGCTCCGACCTGCCGAGCGACATCAACGAAGCGCTGATCGTCGAGTTGTACTCGAAGTAAGGACGGCCGCGACCCGCTAGGGTCGCTCCCGCCAAAACCCAGGCTGGTGCGCCCTGCGCACCGGCCTCTCCCTCGAACAGAGGGAGCTCCAAAAGCCTCAGCCGACGTCGTTACCCCCACAACGAACGAAGGCATTGCAGGAGAACGCAACAACATGACGGTTACCGCAAACCAGGTACTACGCCCGCGTGGTCCCCAGATCGAACGCATCTCCGGCCACCGCGCCAAGGTCGTGATCGAGCCGCTTGAACGCGGTTACGGCCACACCCTCGGCAACGCGCTTCGCCGCGTGCTGCTGTCCTCGATCCCCGGCTTCGCGATCACCGAAGTCGAGATCGATGGCGTGCTCCACGAGTACACCACGGTCGAAGGCCTCGAAGAGGACGTGCTGGAAGTCCTGCTCAACCTCAAGGACGTCGCCATCCGCATGCACACCGGTGACAGCTCCATGCTGTCGCTGAGCAAGCAGGGTCCCGGCATCGTCACCGCTGCCGACATCAAGACCGACCACAACGTCGAGATCCTCAATCCGGAGCACGTGATCGCGCACCTGACCAAGGACACTGCGCTGAACATGCGTCTGAAGATCGAACGCGGTTTCGGCTACCAGCCGGCTGCCGCGCGTCGTCGTCCGGACGAGGAAACCCGCACGATCGGTCGCCTGATGCTGGACGCCTCGTTCTCGCCGGTCCGTCGTGTTGCCTACGCCGTGGAAGCCGCGCGCGTCGAACAGCGTACCGACCTCGACAAGCTGGTTCTGGACATCGAAACCAACGGCACGATCGATGCCGAGGAAGCCGTGCGCACCGCCGCCGACATCCTCAGCGACCAGCTGTCGGTGTTCGGTGACTTCACCCACCGCGACCGCGGTGCTGCCAAGCCGCAGACCGGTGGCGTGGATCCGATCCTGCTGCGTCCGATCGACGATCTCGAACTGACCGTGCGTTCGGCCAACTGCCTCAAGGCCGAGAGCATCTACTACGTCGGCGATCTGATCCAGAAGACCGAAGTGGAGCTGCTCAAGACGCCGAACCTCGGCAAGAAGTCGCTTACCGAGATCAAGGAAGTCCTCGCCCAGCGTGGTCTTTCGCTCGGCATGAAGCTCGAGAACTGGCCGCCGGCCGGTATCGCTTCCCACGGGATGATGGGCTAAGAGCAATAAGCGATCCCCGTCCTCGGGCGGGGATCGTGCAACACCAGTCGACGGACCCGAAGGTTCGCGACACGCCGATCAGGGAAAAGATCGGTTCGGACCATCCGCAGTCCAAGTTCCAACGCCACGATGGCGACAGCGAAATCCAATAGTTCCAACATTCATCAGGAATCAAAGCCATGCGCCACCAGAAATCCGGACGTGCCCTCAGCCGCACCACTGCCCATCGCGAAGCGATGTTCAGCAACATGGCTGCCTCGCTGATCAAGCACGGCCTCATCCGCACCACCCTGCCGAAGGCCAAAGAGCTGCGTCGCGTCGCCGAGCCGCTCATCACCCTCGCCAAGGTCGATGGCGTCGCCAACCGTCGTCTTGCCTTCTCGCGCCTGCGCGACAAGGAAGCCGTGGGCACGCTGTTCACGACCCTCGGTCCGCGTTACCAGGCTCGCCCGGGCGGCTACCTGCGCATCCTCAAGTGCGGCTTCCGCGCTGGCGACAATGCGCCGATGGCCTACGTCGAGCTGGTCGACCGTCCTGAAGCCGCGCAGTAATCCGCTTCAGGTGCCGCCTCGCGCGGCGTGAGTCACTGCAGTATTCGATCGCGAAAGCTCTGGCCCCGGCCGGAGCTTTCGTCGTTTCGGGGGTCGTAAATCCCCCGCCGCTCGTTCGATCCCATTCCCGCGCGGTGGAACCGGGACAACGCTGCCGTTGTCTTTGCATGGGTCTGGCCAACCGCTAAGGTAACGACATGATCAATCCTTTCCGCGCTTCGTTCCGCATCCAATTCCTCCTGGGTTTCCTGGTCTGTGCCGGAGTGCTTGCCTATGCATTCCATACGCAGTTCCGCGATGTGAACCCGCTCGATCCGTGCCCGCTGTGCATCTTCCAGCGCATCGCGTTCTTCTCGCTGGGCGTGGTGTTCCTGCTCGGCGCGCTGCATGGCCCTGCGCAGCGGGGCTGGCGCCGCGTTTATGGCGTCCTGGCCCTGGTCGCTGCGGGGGTGGGCATCGCGGTGGCCGGTCGCCATGTGTGGATCACCCATCTGCCCGCCGACCAGGTGCCCAGCTGCGGCGCGCCGTTCGAGTTCATGCGGCAGACCATGGGGCCGATGAAACTCATCCAGAAGGTGATGACCGGTTCGGGCGAATGCGCGAAGGTCGACTGGACGTTTCTCGGTCTGTCGATGCCGGCATGGAGCCTGCTTTGCCTGATCCTGCTGGCGGTGTGGGCGGGCTACGCCGCATTCCGTCGCCGCTGATCGCACGCGGTGCAGGCGCGGCATTTCCCATGCAGAAACGGAATCAGCGGTTGCCCCTGCAACCGTTGCAGCGCCCGCATTTCCGGCGGATGATGCAAGTTCGCTGCAGCGCAGCACCTTCTCGTTTCCAGTGCCATGTCCGCTTCCGATCGCAATCTCCGCGCCGTCAACCTGCCGACCGAGTGGTCGCCGGCAAGCTGGCGCAGCAAGATTGCATTGCAGATGCCGACGTATCCGGACGCCGTCGCGCTCGAGGGCGTTCTGCAGGAAATGCACGCGCTGCCGCCACTGGTGACATCGTGGGAAATCCTGTCGCTGCAGAAGCAGATCGCCGAGGCGCAGGAAGGCAAGCGTTTCCTGCTGCAGGGTGGTGATTGCGCGGAGGTCTTCGAGGGCTGCACGCCGGAGGTGATTTCCAACCGGCTGAAGGTGCTGTTGCAGATGAGCCTGGTGCTCGTGCACGGCTTGCGGCTGCCGGTAGTGCGCGTGGGACGTTTCGCCGGCCAGTATGCGAAGCCGCGTTCGGCCGATACGGAAACGCGCGATGGCGTGACGCTGCCGAGTTACCGCGGCGACATCATCAATGGACCGGAATTCACCGAGGAGGCGCGCGTGCCCGACCCGCGTCGCATGGTGAAGGCGCATGCGCGCTCGGCGATGACGATGAACTTCATCCGCGCGTTGATCGATGGCGGCTTCGCCGACCTCCACCATCCCGAATACTGGAACCTGAGCTGGGTCGGTCACTCGCCTCTCGCGGACGAGTACCAGCGCATGGTCGACGGCGTGGGCGACGCGGTGCGCTTCATGGAAACGCTGTCCGGCAGCGAAGTGCACAACCTCAACCGGGTCGACTTCTACACTTCACACGAAGCGCTGCTGCTCCCCTACGAGGAGTCGCAGACGCGGCAGGTGCCGCGGCAATGGGGCTGGTTCAACCTCAGCACCCATTTCCCGTGGATCGGCATGCGCACCGCGCAACTCGATGGCGCCCACATCGAATACTTCCGCGGCATCCGCAATCCGATCGGCCTGAAGGTCGGGCCATCGGCGACCGTGGACCAGTTGCTGCGCGTGATCGATGTGCTCAACCCCAACGACGAGGCCGGCCGCCTGACACTGATCCACCGCATGGGCGCCGCCCATGTGACGGAGAAACTGCCGGCGCTGCTTGAAGCGGTCAAGCGCGAAGGCCGTCGCGTGCTGTGGATCTGCGATCCGATGCACGGCAACACCGAAAGCACCAGCAACGGTTACAAGACGCGCCGCTTCGGCAACATCCGCAGCGAGTTGGAGCAGGCTTTCGACCTGCACGGCGCTGCGGGCACGCGCCTGGGCGGCGTACACCTGGAACTGACCGGCGAAGACGTGACCGAGTGTCTCGGCGGCGCGCGCGAGCTTACCGAGAGCGACCTGGCGCGCGCCTACCGCTCCACCGTCGATCCGCGCCTCAACTACGAGCAGGCGCTGGAAATCGCGATGCTGATCGTGCGCAAGCAGGCCCAGTTGGCGCGGTTGGAATAGCGCTACTTCGCGGCCTTGGCCGTCGGGGAATTGAGGGCCGGCAGGGTGGCAAGGAACTGTGGCGGTTTGCGTGCCTTCGTCGCCTGCTCGAAGGAGTAACCGAGTTCGAGCAAGCGAGGCTCGCTCCACGCGGTGCCCATGAAGACGATGCCCAACGGCAGTCCGCGCGATTCGCCCATCGGCACGCTCAGGCTGGGATAGCCCGCCACAGCGGCAGCATCGGAGCCAGCCCCCGTGTGCGGGTCGCCATTGGTCATGTCGGCCAACCACGCGGCGTCGGTCGCCGGTGCGACCAGCGCATCGAGTTGCTGCGCCTGCAGGGCCGCATCGATGCCCTGCACGCCGGCCAGCCGGCGGATCGTGCTGCGCGCGTCGAGGTAGACCGGATCGCTCAGTGGCGTCTTCGCGTCGGCCTGCTCGAACAATTCCTGGCCGAAGTAGCTCAGTTCGTCGCCGGCATGGCGTTTGTTGAAATCGATGAGCTCGGCGAGCGTGCGCACCGGTGCGCCATGGCTTGCCAGGTAATGCTCGAGGCCGGCCTTGAATTCCCAGGTGAGCACGTCGAGTTCACCCGCCTGCCACTGCCCGTCGGTGGGGATCTGGGCATCGACCACGACGGCGCCTGCGCGCCGCATCGCGGCGATGGCCCGTTCCATCGCGGCATCGACGACCTGGCTGGCCCCCATCTTCTGCCGCAGCACGCCGATGCGTGCACCGCGCAGGCCGTCGACCTTGAGGTGCAGCGGGTAGTCGAAAACCGCATGCCCGACGCTATTGGCGGTGACCGCGTCGCCTTCGTCACGCCCGACCATGGCCGCCAGCAGATAGGCCGCATCGGACACGCTGCGTGCCATCGGACCGGCAGTGTCCTGGCTGCGGGAGATCGGAATGATGCCGTCGCGGCTGACCAGGCCCACGGTCGGCTTCAGGCCGACCAGGCCGGTGACCGCAGCGGGGCAGATGATGCTGCCGTCGGTTTCGGTGCCGATGCCCGCGGTGGCCAGGCTGGCGGCGATCGCGCTCGCGGTGCCGGAGCTGGAGCCGCAGGCGCTGCGGTCAAGCACGTAAGGATTGCGTGTCAGCCCACCGCGTGCGCTCCATCCGGAGGTCGAATGCGGCGAGCGGAAGTTCGCCCATTCGCTGAGATTGGTCTTGCCGATGATCACCGCGCCCGCCGCACGCAGCCGCGCGACGACGAATGCGTCGCGCCGGGGCTTGTGGTTTGCCAGCGCCAGCGAGCCGGCGGAATTCACCATGGGCGTGGCATCGATGTTGTCCTTGAGCAGCACGGGGATGCCGTGCAGCGGACCGCGGACGCGACCTGCCTTTCTCTCCGCATCGCGTGCGTCGGCTTCGTGGAGCGCATCGGGATTGAGTTCGATCACCGCGTTGAGGGTGGGACCGGCGTCGTCGATGGCGGCGATGCGATCGAGATAGGCACGCGTGAGTGCATGGCTGCTCAATTCGCCACGGTCCATTCGCGCGGACAGATCGCCGATGCCGGCTTCGGCGAAGGCGAAGTCGGTGGGGGCCGTGGTTTCCGGCCGGACCGCGTCTCCGGCGGCGGAGGGGATCAGGTCCCTGATCCGGTCGCAGGCGCCCAGCGCGACGATCACGGCAACAGACAACGCGGCGGCGCGCACGCCATGGCTGCCGCGGATTCGGCTCAACACGGACATTGCAATTCCCCTTGCCGCGGCATGGCGCGGGCCCCGTTCAGCATCACCGCGGACGGGCGTGCAGACAAGGGCAGGATGGGCCGGAAGCTGTGGTCGCGGTCACGCTGCGGATATTTCGCCGCCTGCGTCGCAGTGGGGCGCGGTCAGTAGCGGCGGTTGAACAGGTCGCGCGCCAGCACCCAGACCACGATCAGGTTGACCACCAGCACGGTCACCGCCAACCAGCCGGGATGCTGGATCAGCGCATACACATCGAGGGGCAGATACACGGCGGCGCTGATGCAACCCAGCCACGATCCCCACCTGCGCACGCGCCACAGGCCCCAGGCCTCGACAAAACGCAGCGCCGCATAGCCGAAGCCGATCGCCGCGGCCAGGTGCACGGAACCGGGATTGATGACGTGGGACAACCAGTCGATCGCGCCGTGGTGCGGATCGAGCTGGAAGCGGTTGATCAGCTCATGCAGCCAGCGTTGCAGCGGGGCCGGGCCGAGGATTTCCAGGCCGCTGGCCGCCACCAGGGCGAGCAGGCCCTTGGCCGCTTCGAAGATCGCGATGACATGCAGCCCCGGATGCGCATGCGGATCCGGGTTGTAGTGCGGATGCTGATGCTGGGCGACGTCGGTCATGGACAGGCGTCGCCCGTGGCAATCAGCAACATGGCTTACGCGGCGCGCGAGGCGCGCTTGCGATCGCTTTCGGTGAGGAACTTCTTGCGCAGGCGAATTTCCTTCGGGGTGACTTCGACGAGCTCGTCGTCCTCAATGAAGTCCAGCGCCTGCTCCAGGGTGTACTTGATCGCCGGGGTCAGCTTGATCGCGTCATCCTTGCCCGAGGCGCGCATGTTGGTCAGCGGCTTGGGCTTGATCGCGTTGACGGTCAGGTCGTTGTCCTTGGAGTGGATGCCGATCAGCTGGCCTTCGTACACCTGGTCGCCTTCCGCGGCGAACAGGCGGCCGCGCTCTTCCAGCGGGCCGAGCGAGTAGGCCGGGGTCGTGCCGGGGGCATTGGCGATCATCACGCCGTTGATGCGCTTGGCGATCGCACCGGTTTCCTTCGGGCCGTAATGGTCGAACACGTGGAACAGCAGGCCCGAACCCTGGGTGAGGGTGCGGAACTCGTTCTGGAAGCCGATCAGGCCACGCGCCGGGATCATGTAGTCCAGGCGCACACGGCCCTTGCCGTCGGATTCCATGTTCTTCAGCTGGCCCTTGCGGGTGCCCAGCTTCTCCATGACGCCGCCCTGGTGCTGCTCTTCGATGTCGACCACCAGCTGTTCGATCGGCTCCATGAGCTTGCCGTCGATTTCCTTGATGATGACTTCCGGGCGCGACACGGCCAGCTCGAAGCCTTCACGGCGCATGTTCTCGATCAGCACCGACAGGTGCAGTTCGCCACGGCCCGAGACCAGGAACTTGTCCGGATCGGAACCTTCCTCGACCTTGAGCGCCACGTTGTGCAGCGTTTCGCGCTCCAGGCGCTCGCGCAGCTGGCGGCTGGTGAGGAACTTGCCGCCGCTGAGTTCCTTGTTGCCGGCGAACGGGGAGTTGTTCACCTGGAAGGTCATGCTGATGGTCGGCTCGTCCACGGTGAGGGCGGGCAGGGCTTCCGGGGTGTCGAGTGCACAAACCGTGTCGGAGATCGACAGGTCGGCGACGCCGGAGATGGCGACGATATCGCCGGCCTCGGCTTCCTCGGTCTCCAGGCGCTCCAGGCCCATGAAGCCCAGTACCTGCAGGACCTTGCCCTGGCGCTTCTTGCCTTCACGGTCGACCACGCTGACCGGCATGTTGCGGCGGACCTTGCCGCGCTGGATGCGGCCGATGCCGATCAGCCCGACGAAATTGCTGTAGTCCAGCTGGCTGATGCGCATCTGGAACGGCCCGTCGAGGTCGACCTGCGGCGGCGGGACGTGCTTCATGATCGCTTCGTACAGCGGGGTCATGTCGCCGTCGCGCGCGGCATCGTCGAGGCTGGCATAGCCGTGCAGCGCCGAGGCGTACACGATCGGGAAATCCAGCTGCTCGTTGGTGGCGCCGAGCTTGTCGAACAGGTCGAACACCTGATCGATCACCCAGTCCGGACGCGCGCCAGGGCGGTCGATCTTGTTGACGACCACGATCGGCTTGAAGCCCATCGCGAACGCCTTCTGGGTGACGAAGCGGGTCTGCGGCATCGGGCCGTCCATCGCGTCGACGAGGATCAGGACCGAGTCGACCATCGACAACACGCGCTCCACCTCGCCGCCGAAGTCGGCGTGTCCGGGGGTGTCGACGATGTTGATGCGGTTGCCCTGCCAGGTGATGGCCGTGTTCTTGGCCAGGATCGTGATGCCACGCTCCTTTTCCTGATCGTTGCTGTCCATGGCGCGTTCGGCCAGCACCGTGCGTTCGGACAGGGTGCCCGACTGCTTCAGCAGGCAGTCGACAAGGGTGGTCTTACCGTGGTCGACGTGGGCGACGATGGCGATATTGCGCAGGCGTTCGATAGACATGCAGGAAGGCGCCGGCGAGGACGCAAAGTCAGCGGAAGGAAGCCGGCAAGTATAGCCCGCCCCGATTACCCGCGTCCTGTTCAGGTTGAACAGCTGCGGTATTCTTGTCGGTCCTGTTCACGGACCCCATATCGGGCCGTGAATTCCACTACCGGAGCCGTTCCCCATGAGCCTGATCGCCAATTTCGACACCGACCGCGGCACGATCCGCGTCGAACTGGCCGCCGACAAGGCGCCGCTGACCGTCGCCAACTTCGTCAACCTGGCCCAGCGCGGTTATTACGACGGCCTGAAGTTCCACCGCGTCATCAACGAGTTCATGGTCCAGGGCGGCTGCCCGCTGGGCACCGGCACCGGCGGCCCGGGCTACAAGTTCGAGGACGAGGCCAACAACGGCCTGCGCCACGAGCGCGGCGTCCTGTCGATGGCCAATGCCGGCCCCAATACCAACGGCAGCCAGTTCTTCATCACCCACGTGCCCTGCGGCTGGCTGGACGGCAAGCACACCGTCTTCGGCAAGGTGCTCGAGGGCCAGGACGTGGTCGACTCGATCAAGCAGGGCGACAAGATCAACTCGCTCAAGATCGAAGGCGACGCCGCCGCGGCGCTGGCCGCCAAGGCCGACCGCGTGGCCGAGTGGAACAAGATCCTCGCGGCCTGAGTCGTCCGTACGGAGGGGAAGGGGCGCGCAAGCGCCCCTTTTCATTTGGGGCCGGCGGAAAACTGCGTGGCTGCCACGCAACAGTTGCGCCGCTACAATATGCAGCTTCCTCTCCACAGGTTCCGCCCCATGCCTCAGCTTGCCCGGCGCATCGGTCGCGCCAAGCCCAGCGCGATCATGCAGGTGGCCGAGAAGGCCAAGCGCCTCAAGGCCGAAGGTCGCGACATCATCAGCTTCTCGATCGGTGTCCCCAACTTCCTTCCCGCCGAGCATGTCTACGCTGCAGCGCGCGAGGCGCTGACCAAGGACAGCGGCCAGTACGGCAGCAACCGCGGCGCCGACGTGTTGCTGGATGCGTTCCTCGCCCACATCCACAAGATCGGCCTGGACGGCTACGCCAAGGTCAACGTCGCCACCGGTATCGGTGCCAAGCACGTGATCTACAACCTGGCCGAGGCATTGCTCGACGAAGGCGACACCATCGTCTTCCCGACGCCGTACTGGACCAGCTACCTCGACATCGCGGAAATCGTCAACGCGAAGATCGACCTGCTGCCGTGCCCGCCTTCGCAGGACTACAAGCTCACGCCGGCCCAGCTCGACGTGGCGTTGGCGAAGAAGCCCAAGGTGTTCCTGTTCAACAACCCTTCGAATCCGACCGGCATGGTCTACTCGAAGGAAGAAATCACCGCGCTCGCCGACGTCGCCGCGAAGTATCCCGACACCTGGATCATCACTGACGACATCTATAACCGCATGGTGTTCGATGGCGTGGGTTACCACAACTTCGTGCACGCACGGCCGGAACTGCGCGACCGCGTGATCTTCATCGACTCGCTGTCAAAGACCTACGGCATGCCGGGCTGGCGCGTTGGCTTCATGGCTGGTCCCGAAGTGGTCGCGCAGGCGATCGCGACGATGAATTCGAACCACATCACCAACATTCCGGAGATCGTGACTGCCGCCGCGGTGGCCGCGCTGTGCGGACCGCAGGACGTGCCGATCCAGAAGAACGCCGAGTTCCAGGCCAAGCGCGACCAGGTCATGGCGGTGATGAATTCGCTGCCGGGCGTGGTGTGCCCGCGTCCGCAGGGCGCGTTCTACGTGTTCCCCGACGTCAGCGTCGCCTTCGGCAAGACCCACGGTCCGACCGGCATCAAAGTCAACAACGATGTTGATTTCTGCAATGCGCTGCTCGAAGCCAAGGGCGTGGCCTGCGTACCCGGCTCGGCTTTCGGCGAGCCGCGCGCGCTGCGCATCAGCTACACCTGCCCGACACCGCAGCTTGCCCCGGGCCTGCAGCGTTTCCAGGACTTCTTCAACGAACTGTCCTGATCCAACGATCCGTTTGTCGCGGGGCGCGTGAACGCCCCGCCTTTCCATCCAGGAGTTGCCCCACATGAAGACCCCCGTCCGCGTTGCCGTCACCGGTGCTGCCGGCCAGATCGGCTATGCCCTGCTGTTCCGCATCGCTTCCGGCGAAATGCTTGGCAAGGACCAGCCCGTCATCCTGCAGATGCTGGAGCTGCCGATGGAGAAGGCCCAGGCCGCGCTCAAGGGCGTGATGATGGAGCTCGAGGACTGCGCGTTCCCGCTGCTCGCCGGCATGGTCGGCACCGATGATCCCAAGGTCGCGTTCAAGGACGCCGACTACGCCCTGCTGGTCGGCGCGATGCCGCGCGGCCCGGGCATGGAGCGCAAGGACCTGCTGCTGAAGAACGCCGAGATCTTCACGGTGCAGGGCAAGGCGCTGAACGACGTCGCCTCGCGCAACGTCAAGGTGCTGGTCGTGGGCAACCCGGCCAATACCAACGCCTACATCGCCATGAAGTCGGCACCGTCGCTGCCGGCGAAGAACTTCACCGCAATGTTGCGCCTCGACCACAACCGCGCGCTGTCGCAGCTGGCCAGCAAGGCCGGTGTCGCCGTCGCCGACATCGAGAAGATGGTCGTGTGGGGCAACCACAGCCCGACCATGTACCCGGATTACCGCTTCGCAACCGTCAATGGCGCGTCGCTGAAGGACAAGATCAACGACGCCGACTGGAACGCCAACACCTTCATTCCGGTGGTCGGCAAGCGCGGCGCGGCGATCATCGAGGCGCGCGGCCTGTCGTCGGCTGCCTCGGCCGCCAATGCGGCCATCGACCACATGCGCGACTGGGCACTGGGCACCAATGGCAAGTGGGTGACGATGGGTGTGCCATCGGACGGCAGCTACGGTATCCCGGAAGGCGTGATGTACGGCGTGCCGGTGACCTGCGCGAATGGCGAGTACACGCGCATCGAAGGCCTGCCGGTCGACGATTTCAGCCGTGCGGCAATGGACAAGACGCTGGCCGAACTGGAAGAAGAGCGTGCCGGCGTGGCTCACCTCCTGGGGTGAGCAGGCTTACGAGCCATTGGTCGTGCTGCGACGGACACCCGTGCCGGCGGGCAAGCAGTGACAAGAGTGCACAGTGGGGCGGCTTCGGCCGCCCCATTGCTTTGGAGCGCCAGAGCCGCCCACGGGGGGCGATCGGGGGGCAACCAGCCTGCGGCACTCGGCTAAAATGGCCGGTCCCTCTGGAGAAGCCATGACCATGTCACCCTCCGCCGGCGCGCGTTTCCGTGCTGCCGTTGCCGAAGAATCCCCGCTGCAGGTGATGGGAGCCATCACCGCCTACGCCGGCCTGATGGCCAAGCGTACGGGCTACAAGGCGTTGTACCTGTCCGGCGGCGGCGTCGCCGCCAATTCGCTGGGCGTGCCCGATCTCGGCATCAGCACGATGGAAGACGTCCTCACCGACGCACGCCGGATAGTCGACGCAACGCAGATGCCGCTGCTCGTCGACATCGACACCGGTTGGGGCGGAGCCTTCAACATCGGCCGCACCATTCGTTCCTTCATCAACGTCGGCGTTGCCGCCGTGCACATGGAAGACCAGGTCGGGCAGAAGCGCTGCGGCCATCGTCCTGGCAAGGAAGTGGTGTCGAAGGGCGAGATGGTCGACCGTGTGAAGTCCGCCGTCGATGCGCGCACCGACGACAGCTTCGTGATCATGGCCCGCACCGATGCCGCGGCCGTGGAAGGCGTCGACTCGGCGATCGAGCGTGCCGTGGCCTACGTCGAGGCCGGCGCCGACATGATCTTTCCTGAAGCGATGAACTCGCTCGACGACTACCGCCGGTTCAAGGCAGCGGTGAAGGTGCCGATCCTGGCCAACCTCACCGAATTCGGTTCCACCCCGTTCTTCACCACCGACGAACTGCGTGATGCCAATGTCGACATCGCGCTCTACTGCTGCGGTGCCTACCGTGCCATGAACAAGGCGGCGCTCAACTTCTACGAGACCGTGCGTCGCGAAGGCACGCAGAAGAACATCGTCGACACGCTGCAGACGCGCGCCGAGCTGTATGACTTCCTCGGCTATCACGCCTACGAGGACAAGCTCGACGCGTTGTTTGCCGGCGGCAAGGATTGAACATGCGGGGTCGGCCGACGGAGCGGAACAGGTTCACGCGATGCGTGCCCCCTGTGGCCTCCTCCGCCGGCGCGTGCTTCCGCCCTCGACTGCGGCGAGCGCGATCTGGCCCGCCGCAGTCGTCGCGACCCCCAATGGTCGCATCCAGGCTATTTCCTACAACAGAAAACGCCGCTGCTTACCGATTCCGGACACGGCAATGACAAGCAGGATGAACAACATCCTGCTGCAACCCCAAGGAGAGATCCGATGACCGATTCCGCTGCCCAGGTCCTGCCGAAGGCCAAGAAATCCGTCGCCCTCAGCGGCACCGCCGCGGGCAATACCGCGTTGTGTACCGTGGGCCGCAGTGGCAACGACCTGCATTACCGCGGGTACGACATCCACGACCTCGCAACGAAGTCGACGTTCGAGGAAGTCGCACACCTGCTCGTGCACGGGGCGCTGCCCACGCAGTCGCAGCTTAATGCCTACAAGGTCAAGCTCAAGCGCCTGCGTGGCCTGCCTGCGATCGTTCAGGAAGCACTGGAGCTGGTGCCGGCGAACGCGCATCCGATGGACGTGCTGCGCACCGGTTGCTCCGTGCTGGGCGCCGTTCTGCCGGAACGCGAGGGCCACCCGGCGTCCGAGGCGCGCGACATCGCCGACAAGCTGATCGCCAGCTTCGGTTCGATGCTGCTGTACTGGTGGCACTTCACCCGCAATGGACGCCGCATCGACGTTGAAACCGACGACGACAGTGTCGCGGCACATTTCCTGCATCTCCTGCACGGCGAAGAGCCGTCCGCCCTGCATGCCGACTCGCTCGACAAATCGTTGATCCTGTACGCGGAACACGAATTCAATGCGTCGACCTTCACCGCGCGTGTCATCGCCGGCACCGGTTCGGACCTGCATTCGTGCATCACCGGCGCGATCGGCGCATTGCGCGGTCCCAAGCATGGCGGCGCCAATGAAGTGGCGATGGACATCATCAGCCGCTACAACAGCGCCGACGAGGCCGAAGCCGATATCCGCGCGCGCATGGAACGCAAGGAGATCATCATCGGCTTCGGACATCCGGTCTATACCATCGGCGATCCGCGCAATCCGATCATCAAGGAACTCTCGCGCAAGCTGTGCAAGGACGGCGGCAACCAGACGCTGTTCGACGTGTCCGAGCGCATCGAGAACCTGATGATGGACACCAAGAAGATGTTCCCGAACCTCGACTGGTACTCGGCATCGGCCTACCACATGATGGGAATCCCGACGCCGATGTTCACGCCGCTGTTCGTCATCGCCCGCACCACCGGCTGGAGCGCGCACGTGATCGAGCAGCGTGAGGACGGCAAGATCATCCGCCCGAGCGCGAACTACATCGGGCCGGAAGATCGCGCATACGTGGCGATCGACAAGCGCTGACAACGCGGGGCGCCGCCTTGAGCTGGTTCATCCCGGAAGGTCAGTTCAAGGCGCACCTGCTGGTCGCCATCGTCGCTTTCGTGGTGACGGCGCTGGTGGTGGTGATCCATTACGAAGGGGTGCATTGGCTGGCGCGCCGCTATTCGCGGCGCGCGCCTAAGCACGACCGTGGCGCGATGCTCCAGATCATCTTCGCGTTGTTGGGGCTGCACATCGCTGAGATCTGGTGTTATGGCCTCACCTACTGGGGCCTGATCCAGGTGCCGGGGACCGGATTCCTGCATGGCAACCAAGGCACCGACACGGTCTTCGACGCGGTTTACCTGTCCGCGATCACGTTCAGCACCGTCGGGTTTGGCGACCTGGCGCCGGTGGGCGCCATCCGGCTGGTATCCGGCATGGAGTCCTTGACCGGATTGTTGCTGATCACCTGGTCGGCTTCCTTCACTTACCTGGAGATGTCGCGCCTTTGGCGCGAGCCAGTCTCGCGCTGATGGATCGAGCGCCGCAAAAAAGCCGCGCATTGCGCGGCTTTTTGCTGTCCGCTTTCGATCAGGTCCTGCGCGGCTTGAGCGATTGCACCTTATAGAAGGTGTGGTCGCCGATCGTCGCCACCTGGTAGGCGTTGCGCCACGTAGGACTGGCGAGGCCGAGCGCGGCGAAGTGGCTGGCGCCCGGAACGATTTCCTTGCGCTTGCCGGCGGGCAGCGACCAGTTGTTCTCCGCCTCCAGCGCCACGGTCACGGCCTGCGCCCAGGCTTCGGTATTGCCCAGTTGCGTCGAGGGCGAGACCAGGGTCGGCGCGAACTGTTTGCGGGCCGTCACCACGTCGCACACGGTGTTGCCCCACAGGCCGCTGTCACGGCGGCGCAGGGCGACTTCGGCCACCGCCTGCTGGCCACGGACCGACTGGTCGCGGGCTTCGAGGTAGACGGTGGTACTCAGGCACAGCGAATCGGCTGATTGCGGTGGCAGCACGGACGCCAGCCACAGGATCCAGGCGAGTTTCATGTCGTACTCCTTGCTCCGTTGGCCGGTCCGCACGTCGGCGTCGTCTCCATTCGGGAGGCGGCTGCCGGGGGCGGGATCCGGTATGGCGTACTGGGGAGGGCGGCACGCTCTCTGGCGTGCTTTGCCCGGGCATCGGGACCGCGCGAGGGCGCGGGCGTTGCGACGGTGCCGCCGGGGGGCGGCTGAAAAGTTGGCGCACGGTAGCGGCGGTTTTCCTAACCGTAGCTGAATTGGTGAAGCCGGTCACGGATTGTGCCCAGCCCGGTCCGGTGCTAGGCGCGAGTATCCGTCATGGAGGGTCAGCGGAAGGCGAAGGCGTCCAGGGCGAGGGTGCCCAACTCATGCGAGCGGTGCAGGACTTCGACTTCCGGGTCGGCCCCCGCGGCGCCCAACGCGACGAACAAGGGCATCAGATGCTCCGTGGTGGGGTGGGCGTGCCGGGCATTGGGCGCCTGCGCCTGCCAGTCGAGCAGGGGAGCCCAGTCATGGCTGGCCAGCTTCTCGTGCATCCAGGAGGAGAAGGCGGCAGCCCAGGGGGCCAGCGGGACATCGCGGTGCTGCCAGTCCAGGTCGCCCAGGTTATGGACGAAGCCGCCGGAGCCGATCACCAGCACGCCTTCCCCGCGCAGGCCGGCCAGCGCCTGCCCGAGCGCGAAGTGCGCGGCGGCATCGGCAAGCGGATTCACCGACAGCGGCACGACCGGAATATCCGCCTGCGGATACATGCGCCGCAGCGGCACCCAGACGCCGTGATCCAGGCCATGGCCGGGGCGCACCTTGGCCGCCAGGCCGGCGCTTGCCAGTCGCCCGGCGATGTCTTCCGCCAGTTCGGGCGAACCGGGCGCGGCGTATTGGAGCTGGTACAGCGGTTCTGGGAATCCGCCGAAGTCGTGGACGGTATGCGGTTGGACATGGCCGCCCAGCATGGGCCGGTCGGTCAGGAAGTGCGCCGAGGCAACCACTATCGCGCGGGGGCGGGGCAGGGCCGCGCCGAGCCCATCGAGGAAGCGACCCGCCGGCGAGCCTTCAGTCGCCAGCATCGGCGAGCCGTGGGAGAGGAAAAGCGTGGGCAGGCGTTCGATGTCCATGCCGTCAGGGTGAGCCCGGCACCGATGGATTCCAAGCACGCCTTTCGCGTCGATGCGTTCCACAATGCGCGAGCCGGTCCGGCATCCCGCCCGGCGAAATGCGCCGCGGCCAACGCCGCGAGCGCTGCCCACCTGCGGAGCACACCCATGGGCCAGTTCGACATCCGTTCCACCGTCCGCCCGGAGCCCGACCCGCCGATGGCGGAGATCGCCGACTACATCGTCGATTACCGGATCGATTCCCGGGAGGCCTTCGACACCGCACGCTACGTGCTGCTCGATTCACTGGCCTGCGCCGCGCTGGCAATGGACCACAAGGAATGCGTGAAGCACCTTGGGCCGCTGGTCGCGGGCGCCGACATGCCCGGTGGTGCGCGCGTGCCATTCACCTCGCACGCGCTGGACCCGGCGCAGGCCGCCTACAACATCGGCGTCCAGATCCGCTGGCTCGACTTCAACGACACCTGGCTGGCCGCGGAGTGGGGGCATCCGTCCGACAATCTCGGCGCGATCCTCGCGGTCGCCGACTACCTCGGCCGCAAGGCGGAGCGGGAAGGCGGCAAGGCCCTGACCGTCAGGGAGGTGCTGGGTCATGCGATCAAGGCGCACGAGATCCAGGGCTGTTATGCGTTGAGGAATTCGTTCAACCGCGTTGGCCTTGACCACGTGATCCTGGTGCGCCTGGCCTCGACCGCCGTCAGTACACGAATGCTCGGCGGCGGCAGGGACGAGGTGATCACCGCCATCTCGCACAGCTGGATCGACAACGGCGCGCTGCGCACCTACCGCCATGCTCCCAATACCGGCCCGCGCAAGAGCTGGGCCGCTGGCGATGCCTGTCGTCGTGCCGTCATTCATGCGCTGAACGCGGTGAAGGGCGTGGTTGGCTACCCGAGTGCACTGAGTGTTCCGACCTGGGGTTTCTACGACGTCGCCTTCGAAGGCAAGCCGTTCGAATTCGAACGCCCGTTCGCCAGCTACGTGATGGAGAACGTGCTCTTCAAGATCAGCTTTCCGGCCGAGTTCCATGCGCAGACCGCGGTCGAATGCGCGCTGCAGCTGCACGACCAGGTGAAGGATCGGCTCGACCAGGTCGAACGCATCGAACTGGAAACCCAGGAGGCGGCCATCCGCATCATCGACAAGACCGGCCCGCTCGCCAACTACGCGGACCGGGACCATTGCCTGCAGTACATGGTCGCGGTGCCGCTGGTCTTCGGTCGCCTCGTCGCGACCGACTACAGCGATGCAGTGGCCGCGGACCCGCGCCTCGATGCACTGCGCGACAGGATGGTGGTGAAGGAGAACCCACGCTTCACCCGCGACTACTTCGATCCGGACAAGCGCTACATCGGTAATTCGGTGCAGGCCTTTTTCAAGGACGGTACGGCCACCGCGAAGATCTCGATCGACTACCCCATGGGCCACCGCAAGCGCCGCGCCGAAGCGATCCCTTTATTGATGGCCAAGTTCGAAGCCGCGGTCCGCACCAAGCTGCCTGCCGACGATGTCGAGACCCTGTTGGCACGGGCCGGCGACCCCGAAAGGCTGGATGCCCTCCCGGTAACTGCCTTCATGGCGCTGCTGACAGGCGCAGGCGTTTCAAATGCGGATTCAGACTTGTACGAAACACGTATTTTTTAACACTGCTTTCACGAGTGGGTACCTAGCCTGCGCGGGTGGCGTGTCGTTCAGGTATGCCATCCCCCAAGACCAAGGAACCCGCAGTGGCGGCTTTCCAATTCAAAGGAGCACAAGATGAATAAGAAACTCCTCTGCGCCGCCCTGCTGGGTGGGCTGAGCCTTGCCCAGGCAGCGCAAGCGCAAGACTTCGATGACCGCTGGTACCTGACCGGTTCGGTAGGTTTCAACTTCCAGGACAACGATCGCGGCACCGGCAACGAACCCTTCGTGGGCCTGGGCGTCGGCAAGTTCTTCAGCGACAACTGGTCGGTGGATGCCGAGCTGAATTACCAGAACCCCAACTTCGACGACAACCAGGACCTCAACTGGAGCCAGTACGGCATCTCGTTCGACGCGCGCTATCACTTCATCTCTGAAGGCCGCAACTGGAACCCGTACCTCATGGGTGGGCTGGGCTATCAGCGTTCCGAGGAAGAGTTCGATGCATTCCCGAACACCGACTCGCCGGGTGAGCGCAAGGACGGTGGCTTCGCCGCCAAGGTCGGCGCCGGCATCCAGGCCGACCTGGGTCGTTGGGGCGTCCGCACCGAACTGGCCTACCGCGCCGACTTCGACGACCAGAGCGTGCACTCCGACTCGAACTGGTACGGCGACATCCTCGCCTCGGTCGGCATCATAATCCCGCTGGGTCCGGAACCCGCAGTGGCCGCTCCGCCGCCGCCGCCGGCTCCGAGCTGCGCCGATGGCGACGACGACGGCGACGGCGTGAACAACTGCGACGACAAGTGCCCGGGTTCGCAGGCCGGCCAGACGATCGGTCCGGACGGTTGCCCGGTGCCGGTGTCGATCGACCTGAAGGGCGTGAACTTCGACTTCGACAAGGCGACGCTGCGTCCCGACGCGGTGCAGATCCTCAACGAGGCGATCGAGATATTCAAGCGCTATCCGGAGCTGAAGGCCGAAGTGGCTGGTCACACCGACCAGTGCGGCAAGGACGCCTACAACCAGAGCCTGTCGGAGCGTCGCTCGCGCGCCGTGTACGACTATCTGACCAGCAACGGCATCGACGCCGCGCGCCTGACCGGTCCGAACGGCTACGGCGAGAGCCGTCCGCTGGAGGACATGGGCCAGACGATGCCGGGCTGCAAGAGCGAGAAGAACCGCCGCACCGAGCTGAACGTCCAGAACTGAGTTTCGACGTTGCCAGCCTTACCGCGAAGCCCGGCCCAGTGCCGGGCTTCGTTTTTTGAGCCGATTGCAACTGAATGGCCGGTTAGGGGGTAAAGTTTGCGTATTACGTTAAGCAATGTTAACAATTGTCTCGGCGATGCTATGATCCCCCGCGCCAGGGATCGTGAAGGGGTTCCGCCCGCGCGTTGATCCCGGTCACAGTTTCCGTGCCGTGTGTGTTGTTTTCCCGACATTTCTAAAGGAGTCAGAAATATGAAGATCCGCTTGTTGAGCACAGCGTTGCTCGCTGGCTTGGCCTGTGCACAGGTCGCCAACGCGCAGGATTTCGACGACCGCTGGTACCTGACCGGTTCGGCTGGTTTCAATCTCCAGGACAACGATCGCGGCACCCGCAACGCTCCTTTCGGCGGCTTGGGCGTCGGCAAGTTCTTCAGCGACAACTGGTCGATCGATGCCGAGCTGAATTACCAGAACCCCAACTTCGACGACAACCAGAACCTCAACTGGAGCCAGTACGGCATCTCGTTCGACGCGCGTTATCACTTCATCTCTGAAGGCCGCAACTGGAATCCGTACCTCATGGCAGGCCTGGGCTACCAGGAGTCCGAAGAAGAATTCGACGCCTTCCCGAATCCGGATTCGCCGGATGATCGCAAGGACGGCACCTTCGCCGCCAAGGTCGGCGCCGGTATCCAGGCCGACATGGGTAGTTGGGGCTTCCGCACCGAACTCGCCTACCGCGCCGACTTCGACGACCAGAGCGTTGCCGCTCCGGACGAGAGCTGGTTCGGCGACATCCTCGCGTCGGTCGGCATCATCGTCCCGCTGGGTCCGGAACCCGTGGTGGCCGCTCCGCCGCCGCCGCCGGCTCCGAGCTGCGCCGATGGCGACGACGACGGCGACGGCGTGAACAACTGCGACGACAAGTGCCCGGGTTCGCAGGCCGGCCAGACGATCGGTCCGGACGGTTGCCCGGTGCCGGTGTCGATCGACCTGAAAGGCGTGAACTTCGACTTCGACAAGGCGACGCTGCGTCCCGACGCGGTGCAGATCCTCAACGAGGCGATCGAGATCTTCAAGCGCTATCCGGAGCTGAAGGCCGAAGTGGCTGGTCACACCGACCAGTGCGGCAAGGACGCCTACAACCAGAGCCTGTCGGAACGTCGCTCGCGCGCCGTGTACGACTATCTGACCAGCAACGGCATCGACGCCGCGCGCCTGACCGGTCCGAACGGCTACGGCGAGAGCCGTCCGCTGGAGGACATGGGCCAGACGATGCCGGGCTGCAAGAGCGAGAAGAACCGTCGTACCGAGCTGAACGTCCAGAACTGAGTTTCGACGTTGCCAGCTTTACCGCGAAGCCCGGCCTTGTGCCGGGCTTCGTTTTTGCGTGAAGCTTTCGCGAGAAGCATCCATTGGGTGAACAACTGAACCGATTGCCGTCCGATGGCAGCGCGGACCGTCTTCACATCGCGAAGGTTGTTGGTCCACTGGGCCGCGCCTACACTCGCGGATCTACGAGGCTCGCGGAGGCGCAACATGCAACGCGTACTGAGTGGTTTGTCTCTGTTCGCCCTCGTGGGCGTCGCGCACGCGCAGAACGCGCAGCAGTGCGGTTCGACGTCTTTGCCCACCAGCCTGCCGGTCCAGCCGACCCTGGTCGCGCCGCTTTCGCCCGAGCTCAGTGCTCCGGCACACCAATTGGGAGCGCCGACTGGCGTGCTGGCGCAGACGCCCGACGAAAGCCTGTCTGTCGACAACGTCCTCCTGCGCCAACGCCTCCAGGGTTGTCTCACTGCCAACGCCGTGCCTGCGACGGCGCCCGCGTTGCCATCGTCCTCGAGTCCTGCTGCATACAAGCCGCAGACCAAATACGACAACAGTCCCTGGCGCTTCGACATGAGCCAGAACGGCAAGCGCATGACGGCCGAGGAATTCGACGCCTGGATGAAAGCGCGTGGCGTGCGCGTGGCCAAGGGCGCAGCAGGTACGACTGGCGCGGCCACCGTACCCGCCGAGCCAGCCGACCCGCCCGAGAAGAAGAAGTAAGCGCGCAAGCGCATCCACGATGACGGCAGGGGGGGCACGCCACGGTCTGGCTCGTGTGTTGTCCAAGCGCGGCGTCTGCTCGCGTACGGAGGCCGCGCGCTGGATCGTTGCCGGGCGCGTGACCGTGGACGGCCGCGTCGTTCGGGATCCTGAATTCCCCATCGCCGGAACTGGCCGCCAACGCATCGCCGTGGACGGCGATGAACTGGATGCGGCCCCTCGCTTCTACCTGATGCTCAACAAGCCGCGGGGCCTGGTCACCACCGCCCGCGACGAACGCGGTCGGGATACCGTCTACCGATGCCTGGAAGGTGCCAGCTGGCAAGGTCGGCCGCTGCCATGGCTGGCACCGGTAGGGCGCCTGGACCAGGCCAGTGAAGGACTGCTGCTGTTCTGCAACGACCCCGAGTGGGCGGCGCGAGTCACCGACCCGGAATCGGGGCCGGACAAGACCTATCACGTGCAGGTCGACACCGTGCCCGACGACGCCCTGCTTGCGGCCTTCGTGCATGGCGCGCAACACGAGGGCGAGCTGTTGCGGGCGAAGTCGGTCCGCCTGCTGAGGGCGGGCGAACGCAATGCCTGGCTGGAAATCACCCTCGACGAGGGCCGTAACCGGCAGATACGCCGGTTGCTGGCGGCCTTCGGCATCGAAGTCCTGCGACTGGTGCGGGTGGCGATCGGCGACCTGGTGCTGGGCGACCTGGCCAAGGGGCAGTGGCGGTGGCTGACGGCCGACGAAGTGGCCCGTCTGCAGGGGCGGACGGAGAACCTGGGCCGCTAGTCCGCCTGCCCGTCGGGTCGGGTAATGTGCGGCGCACCACGCAATCGCAACGGCCGGGACGGCGCGCGCCAGGCGCTTTTTCCGAAATGTGCCTGTTCGCACCTTTTTTGCGGCGAGTGCGTGGTTTCTTACGCACCACACATCGCAACTCGGACCAAGGGGAAATTACATGCGCATGATCCTGGTGGCACTGCCGTGCCTGCTTTTCAGTGGCCTCGCTCTGGCGAAGGAAGCTCCCAAGGCCGCGCCCAAGCCGGCGTCCAAGGCCGCCGCCGCTCCGGTTACCACGGCGGCCGACAGCAAGCGCTTCAACATGACCCAGGACGGCAAGAAGATGACCGCCGACGACTTCGACGCCTGGATGAAGAAGAACGGCTATCGCGTCGCCACCGGCGCGCCGGCGGCTGGGAAGGATCAGAAGGAAGCAGAGCCGCAGAAGGGCGGCGGCGGCAAGTAAACGCGCGAACCGCGCATTGCCTGGCAAACGCCCACCAACCACGGTTGGTGGCGTTTCTCTTTTGCGGGATAGGGGGCGGGACGACCGGTTGCCTGCGCTCAGGCCTTGATGACGCCCAATTCGCCGCCGATCTTGATGAACGCCGCGATGGCGCGATCCAGGTGTTCGCGCGTGTGTGCGGCCGAGATCTGCGTGCGGATGCGCGCCTGGCCTTTCGGCACCACCGGGAAGAAGAAGCCGATCGCGTAGATGCCTTCCTCGAGCAGGCGCTGCGCGAATGCCTGCGCCAGCGGGGCGTCGTACAGCATCACCGGGCTGATCGGATGCACACCCGGCTTCACGTCGAAGCCCGCGGCGGTCATCTTTTCGCGGAAGTAGGCGGTGTTCGCCGCCAGCGTTTCGCGCAGGTCGCCTGCGGCGGCCAGCATCTCGAAGGCCTTGATGCCCGCGGCCACCACATGCGGCGGCAGCGAATTCGAGAACAGATACGGACGTGAGCGCTGGCGCAGCAGTTCGATCACTTCCTTCCTGGCGGTGGTGAAGCCGCCCAGCGCGCCGCCCATGGCCTTGCCGAGCGTGCCGGTGAAGATGTCGATCTTGTCCATCACCCCCTTCACTTCAGCAGAGCCGCGGCCGTTCTTGCCGAGGAAGCCGGTCGCATGGCATTCGTCGATATGCACCA
This sequence comes from Agrilutibacter niabensis, assembly GCA_031457065.1. Lineage (GTDB taxonomy): Bacteria > Pseudomonadota > Gammaproteobacteria > Xanthomonadales > Xanthomonadaceae > Agrilutibacter > Agrilutibacter niabensis_A. The sequence goes on along the minus strand of JAVDVW010000001.1, from coordinate 2,043,582 downwards.
GCGCGCCGTATTTCGCGGCGAGCGCGGTGATCTCGTCCAGCGGCGCGATGAAGCCGTCCATCGAGAACACGCCATCGGAGGTGATCATGATCGTGCGCGCGCCGTCGGCCTTGGCCTGCTGCAGCTGCTTTTCCAGGTCCGCCATGTCGCAGTTGGCGTAGCGGTAGCGCTTGGCCTTGCACAGGCGCACGCCGTCGATGATCGAGGCGTGGTTGAGCGCGTCGGAGATGATCGCGTCGTTCTCGTCCAGCAGCGGTTCGAACAGGCCGCCGTTGGCATCGAAGCAGGCGGCATAGAGGATCGTGTCCTCGGTGGCGAAGAAGTCGGCAATCGTCTTCTCGAGCTGCTTGTGCAGGTCCTGGGTGCCGCAGATGAAGCGCACCGAAGCCATGCCGAAGCCGTGCGTGTCGAGCGCGTCCTTTGCCGCGGCGATCACGTCCGGGTGGTCGGCGAGACCCAGGTAGTTGTTGGCGCAGAAGTTCAGCACCGTGCGGCCGTCCGCGAGGGTGATCTCGGCGGACTGCGGCGAGGTGATGATGCGCTCGGACTTGAACAGTCCGGCGGCGCGGATTTCGTCGAGGGTCTCGGCGTAGCGATGCGTCAGCGACATGGGGTCGTCCTCAGTTCCAGCTCAGCACGACCTTGCCGGCCTTGCCCGATTCCATCAGGTCGAAACCCTGCTGGAACTCGTCGATCGGCAGCTGGTGCGTCAGCACCTTGCCGAGCGGGAATCCGCCCTGTACCAGCTGCGTCATCTTGTACCAGGTCTCGTACATGCGGCGGCCATAGATGCCCTGCAGGGTGAGGCCCTTGAAGATGATCTTGTCCCAGTCGACGCCGGCGCCCTTGGGCATGATGCCGAGCATCGCGATCTTGCCGCCGTGGTACATGCATTCGAGCATGTCGTTGAAGGCGCGCGGGTTGCCGCTCATCTCCAGGCCCACGTCGAAGCCTTCCATGTGCAGGTCCTTCATCACGTCCTTGAGCGACGTGTTGGTCACGTTGACCACGCGCGTCGCGCCCATGTCGGCGGCGAGGCTGAGGCGGTAGTCGTTGACGTCGGTGACCACGACATTGCGCGCGCCGATGTGCTTGCAGATGCCGGCGGCAATGATCCCGATCGGGCCGGCGCCGGTGATCAGCACGTCCTCGCCGACCACGTCGAACTCCAGCGCGCAATGCGCGGCGTTGCCGTAGGGGTCGAAGAACGCGGCGAGTTCCGACGGGATCTGGTCCGGGATCGGCCACAGGTTCGACGCCGGCATCACGATGTATTCGGCGAAGGCGCCGTTGCGGTTGACGCCGATGCCGACGGTGTTGGGGCACAGGTGCTGGCGGCCGGCGCGGCAGTTGCGGCAGTGGCCGCAGACGATGTGGCCTTCGGCGGAGACGCGTTGGCCGATCTTGTAGCCGGTCACGCCCGGGCCGAGGTCGACGACGCGGCCGACGAATTCATGGCCGATCACCAGCCCTGGCTTGATGGTGCGCTGGCTCCACTCGTCCCACAGGTAGATGTGCAGGTCGGTACCGCAGATCGCGGTCTTCTCGAGTTTGATCAGGACCTCGTTCGGGCCCGGCGCGGGGACCGGCACCTGTTCCATCCAGATGCCTTTGGTGGCTTCGCGCTTGACCAGCGCTTTCATCGTCTGCGACATGGGGATTGCCTTGCGTGCGTGGTGGGAGCGCGCCGGGGCCGGCGCGTCGCGAGGGCGGAAATTATACGCCGGGCCTGCACGGCGGCCGGTTGCGCGTTTTGCCGGAGCGCGCGGTTTGCCGGATGGCGGCGGCTTCATCTGTCGCCGCCGGCTCCCTTGTTGCCGCAGGTTGCCCGATGCCGACCATGCGCCGCCGTCTGTTGGTCCTGTCCCTGTCGCTGTCCACAGGGACCAGCGCCGGTCAGTCCGGCGTGCCGTCAGTCAAGCGTGTAGTCGAAGGTGTAGAAATGCGCACCGCCCTCGGCGATGTCGATCTGCATGCGTCCGCGCAGGCCCGTCAGTTCGTCGGTGCCGCTGTCGGGAACGACGGTGAGCGTCAGCGAGGTCCGGCCGCGATCCATCACGCCGCTGTGCTGCATCATGAAACGGCCCTTGCGGCCCTGCAGCGTGCCAACGAGATGCTCGACGGCGACATAGCCGGCCGAACCCGAGGCGGGATTGCCGGCGCTCAGCATCTCCACCACGCTGGTCGCGTCCAGTTCGCCGTGGAAGCGCTTCTCGAAGCGGATCCGGGCGAAGGCGGCATCGGCACCGGCATCGATTGAATCCATCGCCGTGCGCTTGACGTCGAACGGGCCCTTGACCTGCTGGTTCATGGTTCGCATTCCGTGTGCGGGGAGGGGCGCATCGTACCCGCCCGTTGCGTGCGATTTCACAGGCACGGTTTCACACGCACGATTTCATAAGCAACTGTTGCGAATCCGCGCCCCGGCTCTGCTAGGCTTGGTCCGTCGCGGATTCCCATGCCAAGCCGGCCCCGTCTCCCGACCCGTGAGTAACACCGCGTCCACGCTTCCGTGCGACGCATGCGTTCCGCAATCGGCATGGCCGGTGCGGGACGCCGCAGGTTCCACACGTCGTGCCGGCTAGCAGGCTTTCCGCGCTCCCAACCCTATTGGAGCTTGCGATGAAAGTACTGGCCTGCGATGGCATCCACGAAGACGGTCTGGCCCTGTTCCGCGAGGCGGGATGGGACGTCCTCGTCGCCCCCGAACCGATCAAGGACCCCCACGTCCTCGCCCTGGCATTGGCCGAGGTCGATGCCGTGCTGGTGCGATCGGCCACCAAGGTCCCGGCCGAGGCGCTGGCCAATGCGAGCGGGCTGAAAGTCATCGGCCGCGCCGGCGCCGGCGTCGACACCATCGATGTCGATGCCGCCACTGCCAGGGGCATCGCGGTGATGAACGCGCCCGACGGCAACACGCTCGCCGCCGCCGAGCACGCGATCTCGTTGCTGTTCGCGCTGGCCCGCCATATTCCGCGTGCCGATGCCGGCATGAAAGCCGGCGAGTGGCCGAAGGCCGGGCTCACCGGTTTCGAACTGGAAGGCAAGAAGCTCGGCGTCATCGGCCTGGGCCGTATCGGCGGCACCGTCGCGCGCAAGGCGCAGGGCATCGGCATGGAAGTGGCCGCGCATGATCCGTTCCTGCCGGCGTCGGCCGCGGGCAAGGGCAGCGTGCCACTGAAGTCGCTCGACGAACTGCTGGCCTGGGCCGATATCGTCACCTTGCACATTCCGCGCACGAAGGAGACCACCAACCTGCTCTCGGAACAGCGCATGCGCGCGATGAAGAAGGGCGCCTACATCATCAACGCCGCCCGCGGCGGACTGGTCGACGAAGCCGCGCTGCTGCGCCTGCTCGACGAGGGCCACCTCAACGGCGCCGCGCTCGACACCTTCGCCACCGAACCGCTGCAGAGCGACTCGCCGTTGCGCGCGCATCCCAAGCTGATCCTCACTCCGCACCTGGGCGCGTCCACGAGCGAGGCGCAGCAGGCGGTGAGCACGATCCTTGCGCGCCAGATCATCGACTTCACGGCCACCGGCGCCGTTGCCGGCTGCGTCAACCTGCCGCCGCTCACCGCCGAAGCCGCGCGCGAAGTCGGGCCGTGGATGCCGCTGATGTCGTCGCTGGGCAAGCTCGCCTCGCGCCTGGTCGATGCGCCGACCAGGCTGACCGTGACCTATGCCGGCCGCACCGATGCGCTCGATACCCGTCCGCTCACGCGCCTGCTTGTCGCGGCGCTGCTCGGCACGCACTCCGGTCGCGTCACCCCGGTGAACGCATTGCAGGAAGCCGCCGCGCGCGGCCTGGTCGTCGCCGAAACCGTGGGTGGCGACGGCGACGGTTTCGATCGCCTGCTGCGGATCCGCGTCGAGGGCGGCAACAAACCGCGCGAGATCGAGGCGACTCTGCATCGCGGTCCGCGCGTGGTGCGCCTGGACGGCGTCGAGATCGAATTCGATCCGCAGGCACACGTGCTGCTGCTTCGCAACGAAGACCGCCCGGGCATGATCGGCACGGTCGGCTCGCAGCTGGGCGCGGCCGGGATCAACATCGTCAACTTCGCACTCGGTGCCGCCGGCGATGGCCAGGCGCGCGCGGCGATTACGGTGGACCAGCCCTTGAGCGAGCCGCAGCTCATCACCCTGCGCGCCACCCCGGGCGTGCTCTCGCTGCAGCAGGTGTAAGCATGAAGATATTGCTCGCACGCCACGGCGAAACCCCGTGGAACGCCGAGGGCCGCTACCAGGGCCAGGAAGACATCCCGCTGTCGCCGATCGGCGAAGTGCAGGCGCGCGCGCTCGGCGAACGTCTCGGCGAAGTGCGCATCGATCGCGCCGTCGCCTCGCCGCTGGTGCGCGCCGCACGCACGGCGCAGCTCGCGCTCGGTGAGGAACGCGCGGCGATGCTGACCCTCGACGAGGGTCTCAAGGAAATCGCGCACGGCACCTGGGAAGGCCTGCTCGCCGAGGAAATCCGCGCCCGCGATCCGGAGCTGATGCAGGCGTGGCGGCATGCCCCGCACGAGGTGCTGATGCCGCAGGGCGAGTCGCTGCAGCACGTACTGGACCGCGCGTGGCCGGCGTTCGCACGTGCGTGCGTGGGACTGGGGGCGCACGAGACGCTGCTGGTGGTCGCGCATGACGCGGTCAACCGCGTCATGCTGTGCCGGATACTCGGCATGCCGCTGGCGAAGCTGTGGTCCTTCCGCCAGGCGCCCACCACGCTCAACCTGCTCGAAGGCGCCGATGTCGACCATCTCGACGTCGTGCGCCTGAACGACTGCAGCCACCACACGGCGTTGTTCGGCGAGGCGGTGCATAGGGCGTTGTGATTTGCTCCCTCCCCCGCAGAGCAGAGGCTGTGATTTTCTCCCTCCCCCCGCAGAGCGGAGGCTGTGATATTTCTCTCTCCCCCGCAGAGCGGGGGAGGGTTGGGGTGGGGGCGGGCAGGGCGCGCCATACAATATCGGCATGCCGCAGACGCTTGCCGACTGGCTCGACTACATCGAGCGCCAACACCCGAAGACCATCGACATGGGCCTGGATCGCGTGCGTGCAGTCGCGGCGCGCCTGCGGCTCAAAAAGCCCGCGAAGAAGGTCATCACGGTCGGCGGCACCAACGGCAAAGGCTCGACCGTCGCCTTCATCGAGGCGATCGCGCGCGCGGCGGGCTGGAAGGTGGGCGCCTACACGTCGCCGCACCTACTCGCCTACAACGAGCGCGTGCGCATCGACGGCGCCGATGCCGGCGATGCCGATCTCGTCGCGGCGTTCGAGGCGATCGAGGCCGCGCGCGGCGACACGCTGCTCACGTATTTCGAATACGGCACGCTCGCGGCACTATGGCTGTTCGAGCGTAGCCGGCTCGACCTCGCCATCCTCGAGGTCGGCCTCGGCGGCCGTCTGGATGCCACCAACCTGGTCGATCCCGATGTCGCGGTGATCACCACCGTGGATCTCGACCACCAGGATTACCTGGGCGACGACCGCGAAGTGATCGGTTTCGAGAAGGCCGGGATCGCGCGCGCATGGAAGCCGCTGGTGCTGGGCGACGACGATCCGCCTGCCAGTGTGTTGCGCCACGCCTATGCGATCGGTGCCTCGGCGATCCGCGCCGGCTGCGATTTCTTTTTCGACACCCCCGATGGCCACGGCAACCGCTTCACGCCCACCGACGCCGTTCTGCCCGGCGCTGGACGCTGGACCTGGCGCGAGATCGGTTACGCCCTCGAGCTGCCGCTGCCACGCCTCGCCGCACCGGTGCAGTTGCGCAACGCCGCCACCGCGATCGCCGCAGTGCGCGCGCTCGGGAAGAAGCTGCCGGCCGCGGTCATCGCCGAGGGTGTGGTCAACGCACGCGTCGCCGGGCGTCTGCAGCGTTTCGAGCGCGGTGGCGTTGAAGTGGTCGTCGATGTCGGCCACAACCCGCAGGCCGCGCGTGAACTGGCCGCTTGGCTCGCCGCCGAGCCTGCTGCCGGGCAGACGATCGCCGTATTCGCCGCATTGGGCGACAAGGATCTGCGCGGCGTGGCCGATGCCTTGGCCAGCCACATCGACCGCTGGCATCTCGCCGGTCTGGCGGAGCAGGGCCCGCGCGGGCTCGATGTCGACGCCTTCGCACAGCGCCTCGACGGAGCCTCGGCCGCATCCGGGCAGCGCCATGCAGGCGTCACGGCGGCACTCGCAGCAGCGTTGGCGCAGGCCAGGCAGGGCGATCGCATCCTAGTGTTCGGATCCTTCCATACGGCGGCCGCTGCCCTGCGGGAGCTGGCGTCGCCCTGAAGGCGGTGCACCCGCGGCTTTCCGGCTCGATTCCACCGAATTCTGGCGCGTGGATATCCCGGCGCGTGGCGACGCGTTCATCAACCCGTGGGCGGGAGGGTTCCTATGGCGCGTTATAATTCACGCGCCATTTCCCCCGAGGCCGATGAATCGATGGAACCCGCTTTGAAGCAGCGCGTGGTTGGTGCGGTCGTACTCGTGGCCCTGGCAGTGATTTTCCTGCCGATGCTGATCAAGGGTCCCGCCCCGGAAAGCGGCGTTTCCGATGTTCCCCTCAAGCTCCCCGATGCCCCGCAGGGCGACGGGGCGATCCAGACCCGCGAATTGCCCCTGGTGGCACCGGGCGCGGCCCCCGCGAGCGGCGTGGTCGGGATGGATGCGAGCGACGCCCAGCCGGACGACGCCTCGGTCGCGACGACGGACACCGCCGCCGCCGGCACGGGACTGATGCCGGCCGCCACGGCGGCTGGCGACTACGCCGTGAGCTTCGGTCGCTATGCCACCGCCGCGGATGCCGACAAAGTGGTCGCGGCACTGCGCGCCTCGCAACTGACCGGCTACCAGGAATCCATCACCGACAACGGCCGCACGCTGTACCGCGTGCGCATCGGGCCCTTCGCCACCCAGGCGGACGCCGAAGCCGCGCGGCTGCGCGCGGCGCACGTACGCGACGACGTCAGCGCCAAGGTCGTGGTCCTGAACGATGCCGCGACGGCCAGCGCCGCCGCGCCGCCGGTTTCGCAACCGGTCGCCGCCCCTGCCGCGCCGGTGTCCAAGCCCGAGCCTCTGGCCGAGACCACGCCCGCCGCCGCCAAGCCCGCTGCTGCCAAGCCAGTGGCACCCGCACCCGCGCCGAAGCCGGCACCGCCGCCGGCCACGACCAAGCCTGCAACCACCGCGGCGACGGCCGCTAGCAAGCCCGCCACTCCCATTGCCGCTGCCACCAAGCCGAGCGAGCCCGCCGCTGCCAGCACCGGCTTCGCCGTGCAGCTCGGCGCGTTCTCGAGCGCGGTCGAAGCCAACAAGCTGCGCGACCGCGCCCGTGCCGCCGGCCTGCACGCCTTCGTCGAATCGGTGCGCACCGACAAGGGCGTGCTCAGCCGCGTGCGTGTCGGACCGGTGCTGACGCGTGCCGAGGCCGACCTGCTCAAGGCGCAGGTCGTGGCCAAGCTCGGCATCGGCGACGCCATCGTGAAACCGCACCCGTGACGCCCCCGGCGTCGCGGGCGGTGAAGCCAGGGTTGTAGGAGCGACAAGCCATGACGGCGCTGGATTGGGTATTGCTGCTGATAGTGAGCGTGTCGGGCCTGCTCGGCCTGTTGCGCGGAATGATCGGCGTGGTGGTGTCGCTGGTGGCTTGGCTACTGGCGGGACTGGCCGCATATCTGTTCGGTGGCGACGTGGGCCGTGGCCTGGTGACGGACGGCCAACTGAGCTGGGGCGAATACCTGGGCGGCTACGCACTGAGCTTCGCCGTCGTGTGGATCGCCGTGGCGCTGGTCGGCCTGGTGGTGCGGCGGCTCGCAAAGGAAGCCGGGTTGTCGGGCGTGGATCGCCTGTTCGGCTTCGGCCTGGGCGTGGTGCGCGGCCTGTTCCTCGCCTGCGCATTGCTGTTGATGCTGGGACTGACCAGCGTTCCCGGCAAGCGCGCATGGCACGAGTCGGCTGGCGTGGCGACGTTGCTGCCGGCGGCCAAGTGGATGCGCGGCTGCCTGCCGCCGTGGATGGCGCAACGCGTGGCACTTGACCAGCGTGAGCTGGAAGGGCGTGGCGCGTCTCTGCAGGCACAGGTACAGGCACGGACGGAGCAACTCAGGCAGGTGATGCCGGAAGGACTGCCGCGGTCGATCCCGGAGCTACCGCAGACGGTTCCTGAAATTCTCTCGCGGGTGCCGGAGCAACCGGCAACGCGTCCCGATCCAAAACGGGTTACCCCGGATCCGCCCCCGAACGGCTCGACGCCGGACGACAAGCGGATTCTCTAAGACAGGATTCATTGCTATGTGCGGCATTCTCGGAATCGTCGGCAACACGGATGTCGCCGCCCAGCTCTACGACGGCCTGTCGGTGCTGCAGCATCGCGGCCAGGACGCGGCCGGCATCGCCACCTGCGACGGCGGCAAGCTGCGCGTGCAGAAGGGCAACGGCCTGGTCAGCGATGTGTTCGACGTGGACTCGATGCAGCTGCTGCAGGGCCGCTTCGGCATCGCCCATTGCCGCTATCCGACCGCGGGTTCCGAAGGTTCGGACGAAGCGCAGCCGTTCTACGTCAATTCGCCTTACGGCATCGCGCTGGCGCACAACGGCAACCTGATCAACACCGACAAGCTGCGCCGCGAGGTGTTCGAGCAGGACCTGCGCAACGTCAACACCGAGTCGGACTCGGAAGTGCTGCTCAATGTCTTCGCGCACGAGCTGAGCCTGCAGAAGGCGCTGACGCCGGAAGCCGTGTTCAAGGCCATCGAGGGCGTGAATCGACGCTGCGTCGGCGGCTACGCGGTCGTCATCACGGTGCTGGGCCTGGGCCTGGTTGCGTTCCGCGATCCGCACGGCATCCGCCCGCTGGTGCTGGGCAAGCGCACCAAGCGCGCCGATAAGAGCGAGGGCTCCGACGAATACGCCGTCGCCTCCGAATCCGTGGCGCTCGACCTGCTCGGCTTCGAGCGCGTGCGCGACGTCGCCCCGGGCGAATGCATCGTCGTCACCGCGCGCGGCGAACTGTTCGCGCAGCAGACCGCGCCGCCGCAGGAACACACGCCCTGCATCTTCGAGTACGTGTACTTCGCGCGTCCCGACTCGATGATGGACAACATCTCGGTGCACAAGGCGCGCATGCGCATGGGCCAGAAGCTCGGCGAGAAGATCCTGCGCCTGATGCCCGACCACGACATCGACACGGTGATCCCGATCCCCGACACCTCGCGCGATGCCGCGCTGGAAATCGCCAACGTGCTCGGCGTGAAGTATCGCGAGGGCTTCATCAAGAACCGTTACGTCGGCCGCACCTTCATCATGCCGGGGCAGGGCCAACGCACGAAGTCGGTGCGTCGCAAGCTCAACCCGATCCCGCTGGAATTCAAGAATCGCGTCGTGCTGCTGGTCGACGACTCGATCGTGCGCGGCACCACCTCGCAACAGATCGTGCAGATGGCGCGCGACGCCGGCGCGCGCAAGGTGTACCTGGCATCGGCCGCGCCGCCGGTGCGCTTCCCCAACATCTACGGCATCGACATGCCGTCGGCGGAGGAACTGGTCGCGCACGACCGCAGCGAGGAAGAGGTGCAGAAGCTGCTCGGCTGTGACTGGCTGATCTACCAGGACTTGGCCGACCTCGAGGAAGCCGTGTCCGGGCCGAAGCAGCGCATGGAGCACTTCGACTCGTCCTGCTTCAACGGCAAGTACGTCACCGGCATCGAGGAAGGCTACTTCGACCGCATCAAGCAGCTGCGTTCGGACGAGGCCAAGAAGACGCGTCGCGCGTCGTAAAGGACATCGTGAGTTCGTCGCTGTTCGACGCCGCGCGCGCCTGCCTCGACGCGGCCACGCCCGCGGACAAGCTGGCCCGGACTTTCGCCGCCGCGGACGCCTTCCGTCGCGGCGAACTCGTCATTCCCGGCGACGCGCCCGCGCCGGAACCGGTGCGCATGCCCGGCCGTCCCGCGCGCCCCGCGCTCGTGCATCCGCGCGAGCTGCCGCGTCGCGGCTTCGGCACCCGGGAAGGCCTGGCGGCCTTCATCCATGCCGTCGCCCACATCGAATTCAACGCGATCGACCTGGCATGGGATGCGGCCTACCGCTTCCGTGGCCTGCCGCCGGAGTTCTATGCGGACTGGATAGGCGTCGCCCGCGACGAGGCGCGCCATTTCACCCTGCTGCGCGAGCGCCTGCAGCAGCTGGGCCATGACTACGGCGACTTCGACGCCCACAACGGGCTGTGGGAGATGGCCGAGAAGACCGCGCACGACGGTCTCGCGCGGATGGCGCTGGTGCCGCGCGTGCTGGAGGCGCGCGGGCTCGATGTCACGCCCGGCATGATCGCGAAGCTGCGCTCGCTGGGCGATACGGCGACCGTGGCCATCCTGGAGCTGATCCTGCGCGAGGAAGTGGCGCACGTTGCCGCCGGGTCCCGCTGGTATCGCTGGTATTGCGCGCGCGCGGGTGTCGGCCATGCGGTCCGCTTCCGCGAGCTGTTGCGCGAATACGCCGGCGGCGTGCTGCATGGCCCTTTCAACACCGACGCCCGCCTGGCGGCGGGCTTCGACGCGGACGAACTACTCACCCTGCAGGCCGAGGCCGCCGCGACCGCGCCCTGACATCACCACTGGCTAACGGCGACGCGGCTAGCGTGCGCGGGTCGATCGGAGCCGTCCCATGCGCCATCCCATCCTGCCGCTGGTGATCGTCTGCATGGCAGCCGCGCTGCTCGCGGGGTGCTCGCGCGGAACGCAGGCGCCGGCCACTTCCCGCGATGCCCCGGCGGCACCGCCTGCCACCAGCAGCGCCAATCCAGCGCCCTCCGCGCCGGTCGCGGCTCCGCCCATGGCGCAGGGCAAGCGTGCCGCCGGCGAGGAGAACGCGCCCGTGTTGGCTTGGCGTGCCATGGGCGCCGAACCCTTCTGGGGCGTGCACGTGGAGGGCGACACGCTGGTGTTCACCACGCCCGAAGACCAGACGGGCAGGACCATGCACGGGCGGCGCGTGCCGTCGCCGGGGGGCATCGTAATTTTCGGCACTGACGGAAAGACAGATTTCAATCTGTACATCCTCCCCGGCGAATGCAGCGACGGCATGTCCGACAACCGCTATCACTACGAGTCGCGCTTCCTTTATGGCGACAAGACATACAAGGGGTGCGCGGAAGCGGCGAAGTAAGTGAGCTGCGCTGCGCCTCGGTCGAACGTGCTCATGGGAGAGCACAACGCGCCGCAGCGCGTGGGGAGCTCAACGTTCACCGCTTAGAGCGACGACAGTATCGCGTCGCCCTTCGAAACGCGCAGCACCGAGCCGCGCCTCGGTAGAACTTGCTCATGGCGGAGCACAGCGCGCCGCAGCGCGTGGGGAGGCACAGCGCCGGCTGCTAGAGGGACTCCAGCAACGCGTCATCGTCACGCGCAGCACTGAGCCCTGGTCGTACCGCGCCTCGGTCGAACTTGCTCATGGCAGAGCACAACGCGCCGCAGCGCGTGGGGAGGCACAGCGCCGGCTGCTAGAGGGACTCCAGCAACGCGTCATCCCGTGTCACGCGCAGCACTGAGCCTTGGTCGTACCAATCCCCCAGGACAATCCGCGTCCCGCCTTCATGCTCATGGATCGCCGGCCGATGCGTATGCCCATGGATCAGGCGCTCGATGCCGAAGCGCGCGAACGTCGCGGCCACGGTTTCCGGAGCGACGTCCGTGATCGTTTCCATCGCCCCCTGGTCCTGCAACCCGGCCTGGTGCGCCTTGCTTGCCGCACGCGCCTGCTGCGCGAATGCCATGCGTGCGGTCAGCGGCTGCGACAGGAACTGCTGCTGCCAGGCCGGATTGCGCACCTGGGCGCGGAATTGCTGGTAGGCGATGTCGCCGGTGCACAGCGTGTCGCCATGTGCGATCAGCGTGGGTTGCCCGTAGAGCACCACGACCGCCGGGTCCGGCAGGATCGTCATGCCGGCGCGGCGCGCGTAGTCGTCGCCCAGCAGGAAATCGCGGTTGCCACGGATGAAGTACACCGGCACGCCGCCATCGGCGAGGCTGCGCAGTTCGCGCGCGACGAAAGCGCCGGTTTCGGACGGATCGTCGTCGCCGACCCAGGCCTCGAACAGGTCGCCCAGGATGTAGAGCGCATCGGCCGTGCGGGCTTCCGCACGGAGGAAACGGCCGAACAGGTCTGTGACCTGCGGACGCTCGGCATCGAGGTGCAAGTCGGAGATGAAAAGCGTGGTCATAGGGGGCATTTTAGGGTCACCTGTCTCCGCGCAGCGCCAATCCGCGCACATGCCGGAAAACGCGGGAGCCCTGGATGCGCTCGTTCACCCCTATCGGCCGCCCGCGCGGCTTCCGCGGTGCCGCCGCCGATAGTCGGCCGCGGGCGGGTAAAATGCGCGATTCCCGCCTGCTGCACCAATCCCACGATGACCCGCACTCGCTTCGCTCCCAGTCCCACCGGCTACCTGCACATCGGCGGTGCACGCACCGCACTGTATTGCTGGCTGGAGGCACGCCGCCGCGGCGGCACGTTCGTCCTGCGCATCGAGGACACCGACCGGGAGCGCAGCACGCAGGCCGCGATCGACGCCATCCTGGATGCGATGCAATGGCTGAGCCTGGATTACGACGAAGGCCCGATCTTCCAGACCCATCGCCTGGATCGTTACCGCGAAGTCGCCGAGCAGCTCGTCGCATCGGGCCATGCGTACTACGCGTACGAGAGCAAGGAAGAGCTCGAGGCCATGCGCGAAGCCGCGATGGCGAAGAACGAGAAGCCGCGCTACAACGGCGCGTATCGCACGCAGGACGCCGGCTTCCGCGACGATCCCAACCGCGTCATCCGTTTCCGGAACCCGCTCGAAGGCACGGTCGCGTGGGAAGACAAGGTCAAGGGCCGCATCGAGTTCAGCAACAGCGAGCTCGACGACCTGGTGATCTTCCGGTCCGACGGCTATGCGACCTACAACTTCGCCGTCGTGGTCGACGACATCGACATGGAGATCACCGATGTGGTGCGTGGCGACGATCACGTCAACAACACGCCGCGCCAGATCAACATCTACCGCGCGCTGGGCAAGCCGGTGCCGCATTTCGCGCACCTGCCGATGATCCTCGACGAGCAGGGCGCCAAGCTGTCCAAGCGCACCGGCGCGGCCGACGTCATGCAGTACCGCGATGCGGGCTACCTGCCGCACGCGCTGCTGAATTACCTCGTCCGCCTGGGCTGGTCGCATGGCGACCAGGAGATCTTCTCGATCGCCGAGATGACGGCGTTGTTCGACCTGAAGGACGTGAATCCGAAGGCGTCGCGCCTGGACTCCGCCAAGCTCGGCTGGCTCAACCAGCAGTACCTGAAGAGCGATGCGCCCGAGGACGTGGCAAAGCACCTCGAGTGGCACCTGCGCAACCAGGGTTACGACCTCGCCAAGGGCCCGAAGCCCGCTGACATCGTCGTCGCCCTGCGCGATCGCGTGCAGACGCTGAAGGACATGGCCGAACGTGCCGCGGTGTGGTTCCAGCCGCTCACGCAGTACGAGGAGGCCGCCGTCGCCAAGCACCTCACCGCCGCCGCACGTGCGCCGCTGGCCGACGCGCGCGAGCGCCTGGCGAAGCTGGCGTCATGGACCGCCGAATCGGTCGCGGCCGCGTTGCACGAAACCGCCGAGGCGCTCGGCATCGGCATGGGCAAGGTCGCCCAGCCGCTGCGCGTGGCGATCACCGGCACGCAAGTCAGTCCGGACATCTCGCACACCGTGTACCTGGCGGGCCAGGGCGAGGCGGTCGCGCGCATCGACGCGGCCCTTGCAAAGCTGCCGGCCGGGGCATAAATCAGAGCCATGGCCCACTCGCACGCCTGCACCGACCCGCAGCACCACGTCCACGACGGCGATGCCTTCGTGCGCGAGGTCGAGCGTGCGTGCGAGCAACGCGGCCTGCGCCTCACCCCGATCCGCGCCAATGCGTTGCGCCTGATCGCCGATGCCGGCCGTCCGATCAAGGCTTATGACCTGCTCGACCAGATGAAGGCTACGCACGATGCCGCGGCACCGCCGACGGTGTATCGCGCGCTGGATTTCCTGCTCGAGCACGGCTTCATCCACAAGCTCGCCTCGATCAACGCTTTCGTCGGCTGCCACCATCCGGGCAGCGCCGCGCATGCAGTGCCGTTCCTGATCTGCGACGGGTGCCAGTCGGCGACCGAGCTCGAGGACGCCGCGATCGTCGATTCGCTTGACGCCAGCGCGCGCGCCGTGGGCTTCATGCCGCAGGCGCAGACATTGGAAGTGCATGGCCTGTGCGCGGACTGCGCCAGGCAGGCCGCGTCCGCAGGTTGAGCGAGTGTAGCCGCCGCGGGCTACGCGGTCGCTGGCTGCAGAACGACTCTGGATTCGCGGATCGGCAGGTTCACGGCCGCCGCGATCAATGCCAGGGCGATGTCGGCGTACCACATCCAGGTGTAGGCGCCGAAGCGTTCGACGACGAGGCCGCCGACCCACGCACCGAGGAAGCCGCCGATCTGGTGCGAGAGCAGGGTGAGTCCGAATAGCGTGCCGAGGTAGCGCGGTCCGAAGAGTTTGCCGACGAGGCCCGCGGTCGGCGGCACCGTGGCCAGCCACGTCAGGCCCAGTCCCGCGGCGAACAGGAAGAACGTCATCGGCGTCGGCGGCGAGACCAGGTAGACCGCGATCAACGCCGCGCGGCTCGCATACATCAGCGCGAGCAGGTGCTTCATGCGATAGCGCTGGCCGAGCCAGCCGATGCCGAGGCTGCCACCGATGTTGAACAGGCCGATCAGCCCGAGACTGATCGCGGAGACCTGCGGCGACAAGCCGCACATCGCGATTTCCGTCGGCAAGTGCGTGACCAGGAAGGCGATGTGCACGCCGCAGGTGAAGAAGCCGATGTGCAGGCACCAGTAGCTGCGATCGCGCAGCGCAATGCGCAGTTGCTCGCGCAGGCTCATTCCGGCGGGTGCGGCCGAAGTCACGGTGGCGGGAGCGGCAGGGGTTGCGCGCCGGCGCAGCGGCCATGCCAAGGGCAACGTCGACAGCGCGGCGACCGCGAGCGCCCACATCGCCGCCGCCCAGCCGAATGCGCTGATCAGCGCCTGCACGAACGGTGCGAACAGGAATTGCCCCAGCGAGCCGCCCGCATTGATCACGCCACCGACCATCGACCGCCGGCTCGCCGGCACATGCTGCGCCGTCGCCCCGATCAGCACGGAAAAACTGCCGGCGCCGGCGCCTGCGGCGGTCAATACGCCGAGCGTCATCAACAGGCCCCACTGCGAATCGAACATCGGCACCAACGCCGTGCCCGCGACCAGCAGCAGTCCGCCCAGCACCAGCACGTCCCGGTCCTTTCTGGTCGGCCACCGCGCCGAACAGCGGCTGCACCGCGCCCCATACGAACTGCCCGATCGCCAGCGCGAAGCTGATCTGCGCGATGCCCAGTCCGGTCGCCTTGCCGATCGGACTGACGAACAGGCCCATCGATTGGCGGATGCCCATCGTGACCATCAGCGTCGCGGTGGCGGCCAGCACCAGCGGCCAGTAGCGCGGGGCATGCGGGGTCGTGGTCATTCGCTCGGGCTGCCTTCGAGTTGTTGCATCGCGTGGTCGAGATGTCCATGCAGCACTTCGACGCCGGTGTGTCCGAGCGTGGCTTCGATCGCGTGCTGCGCCTTGCGCCATAGCGGCAGCGCAGTATCGAGCACCCCTTTGCCGGCAGTGGTGACGCTGATGCAACGCTGGCGTGCATCGGTGGCGCCCTGGGTGAGTTCGACCCAGCCAGCCGTTACCAGCGGCTTGATGTCGCGGCTGAGGGTGGTGCGGTCCATCCCAAGTTCGCGCGCCAGCGCCGTGATCGTTCGCGATTCGCGCGAAGCGCGGCGCAGGATCGAGAACTGGTTGATGTTGATTCCGGCCGGCGCGAGTTCGCGGTCATAGCGCTGGCTGACCAGTCGCGACAGCTTGCGCAGGCGGAAGCAGGTGCAAAGGCTGGGCGGTTGGGGGTCAGTCCGGGGCATAGCGTGTATATACACGCATATCCGCGCCCAAGCGACTATCGATGGACTGAACAGGGGGCGACACCGGGCCGAAGGTCATATTGACGACCCGTTCGATACAAGTGTTATGTTATTACATCCTTTTAAAACTGAGCCCGGCGCCCGTGCGGAAATCCCTGCTTGCCCTGTGCGTGTTGAGCGCGCTCGCGACTTCCCCGGCGTTCGCCGGCGACCCCGTTACCGATCGCCGCATCGAGGCCCTCGAAGCGCAGGTCAAGGCGCTGCAGGCGGAATTGCAGGCGTTGAAGTCGCCGCCTGTCACGGCCACGCCTGCGCCGGCGGCCACCGCACCGATCAGCGAAGAGGCAGAAATCGATGCGCTTGCCGCCACGCCGGAAGCCAGTCCCGAGGCGCCCGCGACCACCGACACCATCGATGCCGTCGCGGCAACGCCTGGCACGACCAGCGCGAGCGGCAGCAACGGCAACGCCTTCAATCCGGCGATCAGCATCATCCTCAACGGCAGCTACTCGCATCATTCGCTCGATCCCGACAACTATGTCCGCGCCGGCTTCCCGCTGGCGGGCGAGAGTGGTCCGAGCCCGAACGGGTTCTCGCTGGGCGAAAGCGAGGTTTCCTTCGCCGCCAACATCGACGACAAGTTCTACGGCCAGTTGACCGCATCGATCGAGAGCGAGGACGGCGACGACCACCTCGGCATCGAAGAGGCCTACATCGATACCACCGCGCTGCCCGCCGGTTTCAACCTGCGCATGGGCCGCTTCTTCTCCAACATCGGTTATCTCAACAGCCACCACGCACATACCGACAACTTCTTCGACCGCCCGCTCGCCTACCAGGCGTTCCTCGGCGGTCAGTACGGCGACGACGGCGTGCAGCTGCGCTGGGTCGCGCCGACCAGCCTGCTGTTCGAAGTCGGCGGTGAAGTGCTGCGCGGCCAGAACTATCCCAGCGGTGGCGCGCAGGACGGTGGCCTCGGCACGCGCACGTTGTTCGCGCACATGGGCGGCGACGTTGGCGGCAACAGCGAATGGCTGGCGGGCGTCTCGATGCTGAAGACGAAGACCGCGAGTGGCGAAGACGGCTTCAACGGCGATGCCAAGGTGTATCTCGCCGACGCGACCTGGAAATGGGCGCCGCAGGGCAACTTCAAGGACGGCGGCATCACCCTGCGCACGGAATACTTCCGCGACGACCGCAATGGTGTCTTCATCGATCCGGAAGACGACACGCTCACCTCTCCATGGGATGGCCAGCGCAGCGGGGCCTACGTCGAAGCGGTGTATCGCCTCAATCGCCTGTGGGATATCGGTTACCGCTACGACAAGCTGTGGGCGGATGCCGGTGGGCCGTTCGCCAGCGACTTCGACCCGGATCGGCATACCGCCGAACTCACCTGGCGCAACAGCGAATTCAGTCTGTTCCGCCTGCAGCTGAGCCACGACAAGCCCAACGCGGACGACAGCGACAACGCCGTCACCGTGCAGTACCAGACCAGCCTTGGCGCGCACGGCGCGCACAAGTTCTAAGCCCTTAGGAATACAGACGATGAAGCTCTTCGCGATTCCCGTATTGCTGCTCGCCGCGCTGGCCTCGACGCCGGCGCAGGCGAAACTGAAGGTGTTCGCCTGCGAACCGGAATGGGGTTCACTGGTGAACGAACTCGCCGGCGACAAGGTCGACGTCGATGTCGGCACGTCGGCGTTGCAGGACGTGCACCAGATCGAAGCCAAGCCCAGCCTGATCGCCAAGGTGCGCAGCGCCGACCTGATGGTGTGCACCGGCGCCGAACTCGAGGTGGGCTGGTTGCCGCAGCTGATCCGCCAGTCCGGCAACTCCAAGGTGGCGTCGGGCCAGGGTTCTTTCATGGCCGCCGCGCAGGTGAAGACGCTGGAGAAGCCGACCGCGCTCGACCGCGCCTATGGCGACGTGCATCCGGATGGCAATCCACACGTGCAGATGGATCCGCGCCGCGTGCTCGTCATCGCCAAGGCGCTTGATGCGCGCCTGGTGCAGCTGGATCCGGCCAATGCCGCAACCTACCAGCAGCGCCTCGACAGCTTCAGCAAGCGCTGGCTCGCCGCGATGGCGAAGTGGAAGGCCGAGGCAGCGCCCCTGAAGGGCCGCAACGTGGTCGTCCACCACATCAGCTGGGTCTACCTGTGGGACTGGCTCGGCATGAACCAGATCGGTGCACTTGAACCCAAGC
This sequence comes from Agrilutibacter niabensis, assembly GCA_031457065.1. GTDB lineage: Bacteria > Pseudomonadota > Gammaproteobacteria > Xanthomonadales > Xanthomonadaceae > Agrilutibacter > Agrilutibacter niabensis_A. The sequence goes on along the minus strand of JAVDVW010000001.1, from coordinate 2,025,371 downwards.
CCGGCGTGCCGCCGACCAGCGCACACCTGGCCAGCCTGATCGCCACCACCAAGGGTGGCAACACGTTGGCGATCGTGCGCGCCGCCTACCAGGACGGAAAGCCCTCCGAATGGCTGGCCGATCGCACCGGCGTGCCGGCAGTGTCGCTGCCGTTCACCGTGGGCGGCGATGCACAGTCGAAGGATCTGTTCGGCCTGTTCGACTCCACGATTTCCAAGTTGCTGGGAGCCGCCAAATGACACTCGAAGGTCTCGATCTCAGCATCCTCGGCCCCGCGTGCGTCGCCGGGCTCGTGGTGCTGTCCACGCACGTGCCGCTGGGCAAGCAGGTGTTGTCCCGCGGCATCATCTTCATCGACCTGGCGATCGCACAGATCGCCGGGCTGGGCGTGATCCTCGCCCAGTATCTCGGCATCGACGAACACGGTTTCGGCGTGCAGCTCGCCGCCGCCGCCGCTGCACTGGCCGGCGCCGGCCTGCTGTCGTGGACCGACCGGCGCTGGCCGGAATACCAGGAGCCGCTGATCGGCACCCTGTTCGCGCTGGCCGCCACCGGCGGCCTGCTGCTGCTGGCCGACAACCCGCAGGGCGGCGAACACCTGAAGGACCTCCTGGTGGGCCAGATCCTCTGGGTCAGCTATGCCCAGCTGATTCCGGCGGCCGTGTTGTCGGCCGTGCTGCTGGCTTTCATGTGGCTCCGCGGCGGGAAGCTGGTCGGGCTGCTGTTCTATGCCCTGTTTGCCCTGGCGATCACCGCGTCGGTGCAACTGGTGGGCGTCTACCTGGTGTTTGCGAGCCTGATCGTTCCGGCCCTGGCGACGGCGGGCATGAAGGGACGGTCGCGGCTGGTCGCGGCCTACATCATCGGTGCGCTCGGCTATATCTCGGGCCTGGTGCTGTCGGCCGTGTTCGACTTGCCCAGCGGCGCCATGATCGTGTGGACCCTGGCCGGTTGCGCCCTGCTGGCGCAGGCCGTCCCGGCCGTCCGCCGCTCCCACCCTGCGCATGAAACCGAGCAGGCCGTTTTTGACGCGGCAGCGTGACCGATCAACGGCATGCAACTGTTACAATGTAACGAAATGAGCGACTTCGCCCCCCGCCCCCAGTCCAAGGGTTCGACCCGGTCAATACTCGACCGGCTCGGAGCCGCCGGATCGCTGCTGTGTGCGATCCATTGCGCACTGCTGCCGCTGCTGATTGCGGCGCTGCCGTCGCTCGGCGTGGCGGCGTGGCTGGGAGATGATTTCGAGCGCGGTTTCGTCCTGTTCGCGACCATGCTTGGCCTGTTCAGCGTGATCTGGGGCTACCGCCGTCACGGGGCGGTCCGCGCGCTGGGCCTGCTGTTGCCCGGCCTGGCAACGCTCTGGGTTGGGGTGTTGTATGGCCCGCTGCACCACGCGCTGGTCCCACACGCCATCGCGATGACCCTGGGCGGCACGCTCATCGGGCTGGCGCACCTGGCCAACCTGCGGCTCAACCATGGACACGTCCATGATGCGTCCTGCGCGCATTGACCGATGCTGCGCATCGGTCAATCCCAAGATTTGCTGCGCAAATCTTGGGCCCGGCTATGTGCTTCCAATCCCCGCCCCTTCGGGGCGCCCCCTTACTAAGGCGGCTTTCCTCCAGCCGCCTTGAAGGCGTCTGATAGGCTTGCTCCGAGCGGCTGAAGGCCGGGCCTGGCGTGATAGACTTCGCGGCCTCGCGCGCGCCGCGATTTCTAGTAACCCCGCACCCGCGTGCGGATTTTTGACAGATTCAGGAGTACGAACATGGGCAAGGGCGACCGCAAGACCGCTAAGGGCAAGCGCTACAACTCCAGCTACGGCAACGCCCGCAGCAACAAGGCCGTGACCAAGGCCGCCGGCACCGCCGCCGCGCCGGTCGCCAAGAAGGCCGCGACCAAGACCGTTTCCAAGGCGCCGGCCAAGAAGGCCGCGACCAAGAAGTCCGCCGCCTGAGCAGGTCTTCGTGAGACAAGAAAAAGCCCCGCATCGCGGGGCTTTTTTGTTGTGCGACTCCGTGTGCGCGGCGCGGCGCGGCGGGTCAGGGCGTCGCCGCCCGCTCCACTTCGCTCCACACGCGCAGCAGGTTGCCGCCCAGGATCTTGCGGATGTCGGCATCCTTGTAGCCGCGCTGCTGCAGCCCCGCGACCAGTACGGGATAGTCGGCGACCGAGTGCAGTTCCGAGACGAGCGCGCCATTGACGCCGTCGAAGTCGGAACCGATGCCGGCGTGGTCCGCACCGCCAGTCAGTTGCACGATGCGATCGATGTTGTCGAGTACCTCGGCGACCGACCCCGGGGCGACCTTCGGGAACTGCGGTTCGGTCGCGGTGAAAGCCTGGCCCGCCGCGGCCGCTGCCAGCTTCGCCTGGCGGTAAGCCTCGCGCGCGCTGACGTAATCTGCATACGCCTTCGCCGCCGGGGCATCGACAAACATGCTGCCGAACGGCACCTGCACCACGCCGCCCTTGGCCGCGATCGCCTTGACGTTCTCGTCGCTGAGGTTGCGCTGGAAGCCGGGGGTGAAGTGGCGCAGCGCGGAGTGGCTGGCGATGACCGGCACGCTGCTCAGCTCCACCGCCTGCCGGATCGCGTCCTCGGACAAGTGCGATACGTCGACCATGATGCCGACGCGGTTCATTTCCTTCACCACCTGCTGGCCGAACGGGCTCAGCCCGTGCCAGCGCGGCTGTGTGTCCGTCGCCGAATCGCTGATGCGGTTGTTGCGGCCGTGGGCGAGGGTGATGTAACGCACGCCGCGGGCATGGAATTTCGCGACGTTGCCGATGTCGTCGACCAGCGGTGCGCCGTTCTCCATGCCCATCGCCAGCAATACCTTGCCGCCGCGTTGCAGGCGCTTGAGATCCTTGGGCGAACGCAGGAGTGCGAACTTGTCCGGATGCCGCTGAGCCAGCGCCTCGACCGAATCGATCATCGCGTTGGCGACCTGCCAGGCGGTGCCGGCGTCGTCCTGGTCGGCCGAGGTATAGATCGACATGAAGGGGACATCGAGGCCGCCTTCGCGTGCGCGGGGGTAGTCGAATTCCTTGCCGGGCGTTGGCAGCGCCAGGTCGTCCCAATGGTCGACCAGGCCTTCAGGCGCATCGATGTGGGTGTCGACGATGGTCGCGTCCTGCGCGAGGCGGCGTGCCGCCTCCGGCGCCGGGGCGGCCTGGGCATTGGACAGCAGCAACGAGAAGGAAACCAGGACTGCCAGCGTATTGCGATTCATGCGTTCTCCGGGACGAGGTGGTGCGCGGCGGTAAACCTCACAGCGCGCGGCCTGAAGCGTACACGGCTTCCGCCAACTGGCCGCCGAGCCAATAGCACAGTTCCGCCGGATGGCCGGCCTGCCACTGCACGAAGTCGGCGCGCATGCCCACGCGCAGCACGCCGCGATCCGCCAGCCCGAGCGCGCGCGCCGCATGCACGGTCGCGCCACGCAGCGCCTCTTCCGGCGTCAGCTTGAAATGCGTGCAGCCCAGTTGCATCGCCTGCCGCAGCGAGAGCAGGGGCGAGGTGCCGGGGTTGCAGTCGGTGGCGATGGCCATCGCCACGCCGTGTTCGCGGAACGCCTGCAGCGGCGGCAGCCGGGTCTCGCGCAGCACATGGAAGGCACCGGGCAGCAGCACCGCGACGGTGCCGCGGGCCGCCATCGCCCGCACGCTCTCGAGCGATGTGTATTCGACGTGGTCGGCCGACAGGCCACCGAACTCCGCCACCAGCGCCGCGCCGCCGAGATCGCTGAGCTGGTCGGCATGCAGCTTCACCGGCAATCCCAGATCCCGCGCCGTGTCGAACACCCGCCGCGTCTGTTCCGGGCTGAAGCCGATGCCTTCGCAGAACGCATCGACCGCATCGACCAGGCCCTCGGATTGCAGGCGCGGCAGCCACTCGCAGACCGCCGTGATGTAGTCGTCGGCGCGATCCTTGAATTCAGGCGGCAGGGCGTGCGCGGCGAGGTAGGTCGTGCGCACGGCGATGCCGAGCAGATCGCCCAGCTGCCGCGCCACGCGCAGCATCTTGCGCTCGTTGTCGAAGTCGAGGCCGTAGCCGGACTTGATCTCCAGCGTGGTCGCGCCGTCCGCGAGCAGCGCGCGCGCGCGCGGGAGCGATTGCCTGAGCAGATCGGCCTCGTCCGCCGCACGGGTCGCGCGCACGGTGGACACGATGCCGCCGCCGGCGCGCGCGATCTCTTCATAGCTCGCCCCCTGCAGGCGCAGCTCGAACTCGCGCGCGCGGTCGCCGGCGAAGACCAGGTGGGTGTGGCAATCGACCAGTCCGGGCGTGATCCAGCCGCTGGCTTCGATCACGTCGCGCGCCAGCACGTGGGGTTCAGCGGGCAGCTGCGAGCGGGGCCCGACGAAGGCAAGCAGGCCATCGCGCCAGCCCATCGCGCCATCGGTGATCTCGCCGTAACCATGGTCGGCATCCAGCGTGGCCAGGTGGGCGCCGAGGATCAGACCGTCGAAGGCAGGAGTGTTCATCGCGGCGATTCTAGCGGAGGCCCTTCCGGGCAGCGGGCAGTCAGCCCTTGCCGCGATAGGCGAGAATGCGCGCCATGAAGACAGCCGACGCCGCCATGCTCTGGACTCCTGCCGGCTGGCAGGCCGATTCCGGATTCGACATCGACGACCGCGGCGGCATCAGCGCGTTGCGCAGCGCCGAGCCCAGCGAAAGTGGGGGCTGGATCGTGCCCGGCATCGCCAACCTGCATTCGCACGCGTTCCAGCGCGCGATGGCGGGCATGGCCGAGCGGCAGACCAATCCCAGCGATTCGTTCTGGACCTGGCGCGAGACGATGTACCACTTCGCCGCGCGCTTCGATCCCGATTCGCTGCATGCCGTCGCGTCGCAGCTGTATGCCGAGATGCTCGAAGCCGGATACACCTCGGTCTGCGAGTTTCATTACCTGCACCACGCGCCCGATGGCCATGCGTATGCCGATCCCGCCGCGATGTCGCGCGCGCTGGTCGCCGCGGCGCGGGACACCGGCATCCGCGTCACCCTGCTGCCGGTGCTGTACATGACCGGCGGATTCGACGGCCGCGCGCTGGGCGCGCGGCAGCAACGCTTCGGCCACGACGTGGACGCCTACCTGCGCCTGCTCGACCTGCTGCGCGCGGAAGCGGGCGACCGGCTGCGCGTCGGCTGCGCGCTGCACAGCTTGCGCGCCGTGCCGGCGGATGCGATGCGGACCGTGTTGGAGGCGCTGCCGACCGACAGCCGCATCCATATCCACATCGCAGAGCAGGTGGGCGAAGTGCAGGATTGCCTCGCGCTGCGCAATGCGCGCCCGGTGGAATGGCTGCTCGACAACGTCGAGGTCGACCGGCGCTGGACGCTGGTGCATGCCACCCACCTCACCGCGGAGGAAACGCGGCGCGTCGCTGGAAGCGGCGCCACGGTGGCGATCTGCACGACCACGGAGGGCAACCTCGGCGATGGATTGTTCCCGCTGCGCGACTACCTCGATGCCAATGGCGCCTGGGGCGTGGGCTCGGATTCGCACATCTCGGTGTCGCCGGTCGAGGAGTTGCGCTGGCTCGAATACGGCCAGCGCCTGGTCACGCGCCATCGCAACATCGCGGTGCGTCCGGATTGCAGCAGCGTCGGCGAGACCCTGCTGCGCGGCGTGGTGGCGAGCGCGGCGCAGGCGAGTGGCCAGCCTGTCGGCATGTTGGCGCCAGGCGCCTGCGCGGATTACCTCGTGCTCGATACCGATGCGCCGCACTTCGCGGGCGTGCAAGCCAGCGATGCGATCGATCGCTGGATCTTCAGCGGCAACCGCAATCTCGTTCGTGACGTCTTCGTCGGCGGCGAGCAGGTCGTGAAAAATGGCATGCACCGCGATCGCGAGGCGATCGCCGGGCGTTACCGCAACGCCATGAAGGTCCTGTTGCAGGCGTAAAGCACGGTTACGCGAACAGATCGCGTTCGCGCGGCAGCGCTCCTTCCAGCTGCAGCAGGAACTGCTTGGTTGGCAAGCCGCCACCGAAGCCGGTCAGGCTGCCATCCGCACCGATCACGCGATGGCAGGGCAGCACGATCGGGAGCGGGTTGCGGCCGTTCGCCGCACCCACCGCGCGCGTGGCCGTGGGCCGCCCCACCCGCAGCGCCAGCTCGGCATAACTGATCGTGCCGCCGAACGGAATGTTGGCGAGTTCCCACCACACCTCGCGTTGGAATTCGGTGCCTTGCGGCGCCAGCGGCAGGTCGAAGTCGCGACGTTGGCCGGCGAAATATTCCGCCAGCTGCGCCTGCGCCTGGCGCAGCACGGCGTGATCGCCCTCGCGCCAGCCGTCGCCATGCGCCGTCGGGTGGCGTGGCGTGTGGAACTCGATCAGCTGCAGCCCGGCATCGTTTCCGGCGATCAGCAGCGGCCCGACCGGGCTTTCGATGCGGCGATGGAGCACGTCGCTCATGCCACCACCTTCGCGGGCTTCGGTACGTTCATCGCATCCTTCCACAGCTGGATCACGGAATACGCGCGCCACGGCCGCCATGCTTCCGACCGCGCCGCGAGCGTCTTCGCACTCATGCGCGAACCATCGTTGGGCACCGCGCGCTGCAGCACCAGGTCGTCGGCGGGAAACGCATCGGGATGGCCCAGCGCGCGCAGCGCGATGTAGTGCGCGGTCCACGGCCCGATCCCCGGCAGCGCGACCCAGCGCGCAGTGAAATCGTCCAGCGTGCGCTCGGGCCTGAAGTCGACGCGACCGTCGAGCACGGCGCGCGCCACGATACGCACGGTCTCGGCCCGCGCGCGGGTCAGCCCGATCGCGGTGAGGTCGGCATCGGCGAGCGCGTCCGGCGCCGGGAACAGGTGATCCAGGCCGACGGCGAACGGCGCGGACAAGGGCTGGCCGAACTTCTGCGACAGGCGCGAAGCCAGCGTGCGCGCGCCGGCGACGCTGATCTGCTGACCGATGATGGCGCGCACCGCGATCTCGAAACCGTCCCAGCCGCTCGGCACGCGCAGCCCCGGGCGCCGTTGCAGCAGCGGGCGCAGTCGCGCATCCGCGGACAGTGCGGCGCCGATCGCCTGCGGGTCGGCGTCGAGGTCGAACATGCGCCGCAGCCGGCTGACGATTTCGAGCATCTGCGCCGGGCGCGCGCCATGCAGTTCCAGCTGCAACGCATGCGGGTCGGCATGTTTGCGGGAAGCCGGCCATTGCGAGACCCGCAGCCAGCCGGGTGCGGCGCTCGCGGAGCCAACGTCCAGGGCGAACACGCGCGAGTAACTGGCACCGTCGACGACTTCGACGCCGGGCAACGCACGTCCGCGCAGGAAGTCCAGCATCGCGACGAAGTCGTACGGCGGGCGATAGCCCAGGCGCAGCGTCAGCGTTTTCCCGGGCAGTTCGTCGCGTTGTTTGCGCAGATCGCGTGGCGCCATGCGGTAGGCGTCGAGGAAGGCGGCGTTGAAACGGCGCAGGCTGCCGAAGCCGGCGGCCAGCGCGACCTCGGTGATCGGCAACGTGGTTTCGGTCAGCAGTTGCTTGGCGAACAACAATCGCCGCGTGCCGAGCACGCCGATGGGCGCAACCCCGAGCCGGTCGACGAACAGGCGGCGCAACTGGCGTTCGCCGATGTCCACGCGTTCGGCCAGCGCCGACAGCGGCTGCTCGTCGAGCACGCCCTGTTCGATCAACTTCAATGCGCGCGCCAGCACCGCGTCGCCGCGACGCCATGCGCCATCGCCCGGCGACAATTCCGGCCGGCAGCGCAGGCAGGGACGGAAGCCCGCCGCTTCCGCTGCCGCGGCACTGGCGTAATACACGACCCGCTTGGCCATCGGCGCCGGGCACACCGGCCGGCAATAGATCTTCGTGCTCAGGACTGCGGTGAAGAACAGCCCATCGAAGCGCGGGTCGCGGCTGCGCCGGGCCTGTTCGCAGGTCTGCGCGTCGGGAAGGGTGGGGATGGCGAGACTGGACATGGCCGCAGGCTAGCACCGCGCCGGGGCGCGGACTCGCCGGATTCGGACATCGATGCAGAAGCTCATCGGCCGCCGTACGTTCACACGCGCGGCGGCGCGTTGGATCAAGCGGCCGTCATCAATCCTCGCGGCGCAGCGCCGGCAGGACGGGGCCGATGTCGCCGTCGTTGGGCTGCGGTTGGATTCCGATCAATCGTGCCAGCAGTGGATAGACATCGACATTGTCGAATGGCGCCAGTTCCTGTCTGCGCCGGAAAGCCGGGCCCTGTGCGATGAACAGCGCGCGCATCGACGGATCCGCCGGATCGTAACCATGCGATCCGCGGGTCGAACCCGGTGCGCGTCGCGCGAGCTTCTGCGCCGTGATGGCCTCCCAGCCCACGTCCATCTGGCACACGATCGGCGGTACCCGCGGGTTCGCGCCGTAATGCCAGCGCGGCGGCAATTCCGCCTTGCGCCAGCATTCGTGGTGGTCGTGGCGGCCGAGCAGTCGTGCTTCGGCCGCTGTTTCATGGCCCGGTTGCGGCACGAAGCCGAGCACTTCGCCCGTAGTCACGTACGCCGCGTCGGCGGGGTCCACCAGTGCGCCGATGTCCAGTGAATGCGAATACGGCACCGGCGCCATGCCGTGGTCGGACACGATCACCAGGTTCACGCGATCCCGCAGTCCGCGCGCCGCAAGCCCGTGCAGAAGTCGCCCGATGGCCACGTCGACTTCGGCCAGCGTTGCATTCGTCTGCGGTGCGTCGGGACCGAAGTCGTGTGCGGCGTGGTCCAGTGCGCCCATGTACAGCGTCGTCAGGCGAGGCCGCTCGCCGGCAGGACGCGACAACCAGCCCAGCACGGTGTCGACGCGCTGCGTCATCGGCATGGCGTCGTCGTACTTGATCCAGTCGGTCGGCCACGTGCCGTTGATCGGCGCCTCGCTGCCGGGCCAGAACAGCGTGGCGGTACGCAGGTGGGCTTTTTCCGCCGTCACCCACACAGGTTCGCCGCCCCACCAGCGCGGTTCGCGCACGGCCGTTTCGTTCGAATTGCTGAAGTCGCCGAGCGCTGCGTCGCGCATCGTGTTGTGCACGATGCCGTGATGGTCGGGGCGCAGGCCGGTGACCAGGGTGTAGTGGTTGGGGAAGGTGAGCGAGGGATACGACGGATTCATCCATTGCGCGCGCACGCCTTCACGGGCGATGCGGGCGAGGTTCGGCGTAACGCCACGGTCGAGGTAGTCCGGACGAAAGCTGTCGATCGAGACCAGCAATACCGGCGCCGGCTCCTGTGGGGATTCCTGTGGGCCGGCAGGCGCGGTGGCGCAGGCCGCCAGGGCGAGGGAAATGAGGGCGGCGCTGGCCAGCGATCGGAATGGGAGCATCGTCCGATCATAGCCAGCCATCCACGCGACAACTATTGCAGGACGCCAGGCGTCGCCGGGCTGGCAAGATGCCGGCCGATACGGCAAATCCGACCTGCTCATGCGCCTACGCCTGCTTGCCTTCGCCTGCCTGTTTCCCGTCGTGGCCATCGCCGCGCCTGTCGCAACGCCCGTCGCAACGCCGCCGCTCAGCGCCGAGGAGTGCACGGTCTGGCAACGCGAACAGAGTTTCGCCGGCTCGCTAGCTGCGCATGACGCCACGGCCTTCGCCGGGCACGTGGGCATGAACGCGGCCTTTGGCGCCGGCACGCCGGAGCCGACCCGCGGCCGCGATGCCATCGTGAAGCGCTGGGCCGGGCTGCTCGAGGGCAAGCACGTTGCGCTGCGCTGGTATCCCACGCGCGTGACCATGGCCGCCGGCGTCGACGACACCGCCTGGTCCAGCGGCCCCGCCCTGTTCGAGGTGCTGGATCCACAGGCCAAGGACCGGTACCTGCTGGGCGCGTTCCATTCCGTGTGGCACAAGGACGCGGACGGCGTGTGGCGCGTGCTGTTCGACGACGGCGTGGAACCACGCCCCGCGACGGCCGAGGACGTGAGCGCGTTCAATGCGGGCCGCGCCGAATGCCGCAGCGCGCAGCGCAGCTGACAAGCGGCTGAATCCACGCGGGTGGGCACATGCCAGCGCCGGTATCGGGGCGTATGGTGGTATCGGGAACATCGCAACCGAGGTGCATCATGAAACGCCTGATGATCAGCCTGCTCGGTGCACTGGCCTTCGCCGCCGCGGCGCAAGCCGCCGAACCCCAGGCCGTCGAGTCCCAGGCCGTCGAGTCCCAGGCCGCCGAACCCCAGGCTGCCCTAGCGCAGGAAAGCGCATCGTCCGCCACCACCATGCCGGGCACGCAGGACGCGACACAGACGCCGGAAGTCAACGATCGCCTTTGCCTGCGCCATACCGGCACGCGCATCCGCCATGCTGCGGACACCCGCCGGTCGGCCAGGTGCAACCAGATGGCGAACGGTCGCGCCTATACCCGTGAAGACATCGATCTCACCGGCGAAATCGACATTGCCGCGGCGCTGCGCAAGCTAGATCCCTCGATCCACTGAGCGGGTCGATCCACTGAGGGACCGCACGCTACATTCCAGACGCCCGGCTATGCCGGGCGTTTTTCATTCATGACTTTGCCGATTGCGGTTTCCCGACAGTGCGCGTCGTCGACGCACGCCGCTTCCATTAATGTGGCCCGGCTCGCGCCGTGAGAACCCCGGCGCGCCATCCATCAGGGGCCACCATCAATGAACCGTTTTCCCTTCGCGCTGGCGTTGCTGCTGGCCTGTGTTTGCGCCATGGCGGCACCGCCGAGCGATGCGGACCTGGCCGCCGCCAAAGCCAAGCTGGCCGAGGGCCAGGCCGCGGCCGAGCACGGCGATGAAGCTACCGCGATGGGCCTGATCGGCGAGGCCGCGCGGCTGGCGCAGAGCGGTGAGATCGCCCACAAGCTCGGCCATTTCTACGAAGGCAAGACGGAGTTGCCCGGCCACGAAGCCGAAGCCTTGAAGTGGTTCCTGTACGCCGTCGATCTGGGCCAGGCCGATGCCATGCACCACGTCGCCAAGCGCTATCTGGAAGGCAGTGGCGGACTGCAGCGGGATGTCGGCAAGGGGTTGGCACTGATGCAGGCCTCGGCCGATGCCGGATACGAACCCGCCTATGGCGTGGCCCACCGGTTCCGCGAGGAGCAGGACGGCAAGGCGCGCTGCCTGCTCGCGGCCCTGCGCGAGTACGACATGCGCGAGGTCGTGTTCGGCGCGAACCGCTTCTACCAGATCAAGGCAGGCGAGGGCGAGGATGCGTCCGGTGACACTTACGAAGTCGAAGGCTTTTCCAACCGGTTCGGCAGTGCCCTCGCGTCATTGTCGGTGGACGGTTTCGATGGCGTGGATATCAACGAGGTTGAGGGCAGGCAGTTCTATACCGACCTCTACACCCCGCGTCCCGCCAGCGCCGACGCGCTGCACCTGGCCGCCCGTCTGCGCGAAAAATGCGGAGTCAGCGAGTGACCGCATTGGGGTAGCGGTCGCGGGCGTCCATAATTGGCGTTCCGCCCACTGCCGCCGCCCCGATGTCCACCCGTCGCGACCCCTCCCGCAAGATCCGCGCGCCGCGCGGCAACACGCTCAACTGCAAGTCCTGGTTGACCGAAGCCCCGTACCGCATGCTGCAGAACAACCTCGACAGTGAGGTTGCCGAGAATCCGGCCGAGCTCGTCGTCTACGGCGGCATCGGCCGCGCCGCGCGCGACTGGGAGAGCTACGACGCGATTCTCGAATCGCTGCGCAACCTGGAAGACAACGAGACCCTGCTGGTGCAGTCCGGCAAGCCGGTCGGCATCTTCCCGACGCATGCGGATGCCCCGCGCGTGCTTATCGCCAATTCCAACCTCGTCCCGCACTGGGCGACGTGGGAGCACTTCAACGAGCTCGATAAGAAGGGCCTGATGATGTACGGCCAGATGACGGCCGGCTCGTGGATCTACATCGGCTCGCAGGGCATCGTGCAGGGCACCTACGAGACCTTCGTCGAGATGGGCCGCCAGCATTACAACGGCAGCCTCAAGGGCAAGTGGATCCTCACCGCCGGCCTGGGCGGCATGGGCGGCGCGCAGCCGCTGGCCGCTTCGCTCGCCGGCGCAAGCTCGCTCACCATCGAATGCCGCCAGACCAGCATCGACTTCCGCCTGCGCACGCGCTACGTCGACGAGCAGGCCACCGATCTCGACGACGCGCTCGCCCGCATCGCCAAGTACACCGCCACGGGCGAAGCCAAGTCGATCGCACTGCTCGGCAACGCCGCGGAGATCCTGCCCGAACTCGTGCGCCGCGGCGTGCGCCCGGATGCGGTGACCGACCAGACCTCCGCCCACGATCCAGTGCATGGCTACCTGCCGATCGGCTGGAGCGTCGAGCAATGGCTGCGCATGCAGACCGAAGACCCCGGCCGCGTCCGCGACGCCGCCAAAAAGTCGATGCGCGTGCACGTCGAAGCGATGCTCGCCTTCCACGCGCAGGGCATCCCCACGGTCGATTACGGCAACAACATCCGCCAGATGGCCAAGGACGAAGGCTGCACGAATGCCTTCGACTTCCCCGGCTTCGTTCCCGCCTATGTGCGTCCGCTGTTCTGCCGCGGCGTTGGTCCGTTCCGCTGGGTCGCACTGAGTGGCGATCCGGAAGACATCTACAAGACCGACGCCAAGGTGAAGGAACTCATCGCCGACGATCCGCACCTGCACCGCTGGCTCGACATGGCGCGCGAGCGCATCAGCTTCCAGGGCCTGCCGGCGCGCATCTGCTGGGTCGGCCTGGGCCTGCGCCACAAGCTCGGCCTCGCCTTCAACGAGATGGTGCGCAACGGTGAACTCAAGGCGCCCATCGTGATCGGCCGCGACCATCTCGACAGCGGCTCGGTGGCCTCGCCCAACCGCGAGACCGAAGCCATGCGCGACGGCTCCGATGCGGTGTCCGACTGGCCGCTGCTCAACGCGATGCTCAACGTCGCGGGCGGTGCGACGTGGGTCTCGCTGCACCACGGCGGTGGCGTCGGCATGGGTTATTCGCAGCATTCCGGCGTGGTCATCGTCTGCGACGGCACGGCGGAAGCCGACAAGCGCATCGCGCGCGTGTTGTGGAACGATCCCGGCACCGGCGTGATGCGGCATGCGGATGCGGGATACGACATCGCCAAGGCGTGCGCTAAGGAACAGGGGCTCAAGTTGCCGATGGCGTGATGTCAGGGCATCGGAATTGACGAAGCGGCCGGGATTCCCGGCCGCTTTTTTTCTGCCAATCGCTGGCAGCCAAATTTTCACGGCTTGGAAATCGTGAATCCTTCGAACTGGACGCCCAGGTTCCAGCCTTCGCCTTTGCCGGCGAGGGCGAGCGAGATGTCGCCCTTGGTCATGGCCTGCGCGGCTGCCGCCTTGCCTGCCGCCGCATCCGCACCCGCGGAGGCGTAAGTGCCGAGGACATCCTTGATGTCCCGCACACCTGCGAACTCGCCGGTTCCGTTCGTGATCTTGTACTTGCCGGCCGTCAGTCCGCCTCCGTTGGCCGTGAGTTTGACCGCCATCTTCTGGCCGTTGCTGCAGCTGACCGAACCTGTGCCCGAGGCATGCTTGTAGAGGATCGACCACCCGCTCATGGAGTAGGTCATCTTGCAGGTCATGGTTCCGGTGCGGGCGCCCACGGGACCGCATGACAGGGCCAGTGCGGTGGCGAACAACGCAATCGCAGCATTTCTGTACATGGTGGTGCTCCGGGTAGTGGCCGTTGCCAGTCTAGGAACCGGACGGTTAAGCGGCCGTGGGGCCGCTCAACTCCCCAGCCGATTGATCTCCGCGTTCTCCACGATCCGTGGCGGATCCGGCTGGTGCAGCAATTGCAGCATGGCGCGGCCGACCCGTTCGGTGGTGGTCATGACGCTTGGCATCAGGCGCACGCCCAGGCCCATGAAGGGGGCGCCGACGGCGTAGATGAGCGCGAGCGCGGTGTGTGGAGAGGTCACGCCGTTCACGGGCTGAATGCCGCCGGGCCGCAACATGATGGTGCGTATCGGCAATGCGGCCAGCGCGCGTTCGGTTTCGCCCTTGATGCGCAGTGGCATCAGCTTGCTGTCGGGATTGGAATGCGCGCCGGAGATGTAGATGAACGTGAGCGCGGGATTGAGGCGGGCGAGCGTGCGCGCCACGTGGGTCGTCAGATCGAGCGTGACGTGGCGGTACTCGGCTTCGCTCGTGCCGATGGGAGGGGCGCCGGCGCAGTACAGGCAGGCATCGTAGGGATGCAGGCGGGGCGCGATGGCGTGGAGGTCCGCAAAGTCAGGGGTGATCAGGTCGTCCAGTTTCGTGTGCGCATGACCGCTCGCATGCCGGCCCAGTGCAGTGACATGCGAGACGCGCCGATCCTGCAGGCATTCGCGCAGGACGCCCTGGCCAACCAGTCCCGTTGCACCCGTGAGCAGGGTTCGCATGGCAGGCTCCTCGGCGGAGACAGATGGGGTCGCTCGGCTTGATGGTGCCGGAAACCGGGTTGGCAAGATGCGACGGTGTGCCCGGATGGCGCGCCCAGCCGGCACGTGCCGGTCCCGGGTTCCGCCTTCATCCCGCCCCGCACAGCGCGCGTTTGCGCGCTGGCGTCAGTTGCTTGATCGCGTATTCGGCGCGGCTCGCGGCGGCGCGGTCGGGATGCTCGAAGCGTGCGAGCAGGCGCAGCGGAGGATGCGAGCGCGTGTAACGCGCACCCTTGCCCGCGACGTGTTCGGCGTAGCGACGATCGACGTCGGTGGCGATGCCCGTGTAGAGGCTGCCGTCGCGGCATTCGATCAGATAGACGTACCAGCAGGACATGCCACGAGTTTAGTGGCTGCGGCAACGCCGGACGACCGTCGCCGCCATGACGACGGAACGTCCACGCGCCTGCGCGCAAGCTGGGGAAAAGAGAGCAGCGGGCAGGATGCGAACCCCGCCACGCTTAACACGCTGCTCTTGCGCCGGCGATGTGGACGCAGCACGTCAGCCGGCCCCAGCCAGGCACCGCCGCGACGCTAGTTCTTGCGCAGCTCCACCACCGGCGCGAAGCCGCCGTAGATCAGCCGTTTGCCGTCGAATGGCATGGGATTGCTTTCCGGGCTCATGCGCGGGTCTTTCATCACGCGCTCCATGCCGCTGTCGCGGGTGCTCTTGTCCGGCCACTCGATCCACGAAAACACCACCGTTTCGTCGCCTTTGGCCTGGACGGCGCGGCGGAAATCGGTGACCTTGCCGTCGGGGACATCATCGCCCCAGCACTCCAGGACGCGGGTCGCGCCATATTCCATGAAGACCGAATCGCCGCTGTTGGCGTGCTGGATGAATTTGTCCTTGTTGGCAGAGGGTACGGCCATGACGAAGCCATCGATGTAGGACATGGGGTTCTCCTGTGGGTGAGCCGATGCTGGGTGGGCCGATGCGCGCGGTTATCGCGTGCACCTCTTCACCACGACGAATGGGCTGGCCGCGCTTCGACACGCGGCACAACTCACGTTAGCGGCCCGGACCTTCAGGTCCTGTGGACAGGGCCGCGCCGCACACCGCCTGCCGGCGCCGGGCGCCTTCACAAAACCAAAGCGGGTGTCGCAGGAACCTTGCGCAATCCCCGGCCCGCTGTCGGCCGGTGCCGAGGAGCGTCCCATGGCAAGGTCAAGGCGATTCGGGCTGGGTGCGATCGTGCTGCTTGCGTTGGCAACCGTGGCCTGCGGAGGCGGCGGGGGCAGGGGCGGCAGTACGCCGGTCACCGGGATGAACCGGCCGCCGGTGTTCACCTCGGCCGGCACGGTCACCGTGGCGGAGAACACGGCGGGCACCTTCTTCACCGCCACGGCAACGGATCCGGATGGCAACGCGCTGACGTTCTCGATCAACGGTGGCATCGACCGCCAGCTCTTCAGCATCACGACGGGCGGTGCCCTGTCCTTCATCACGGCGCCCGATTTCGAGGTACCGACGGACGCCAACCGCGACAACGTCTACCAGGTCGACCTCGCCGTGAGCGACGGCCGGGTAAGCGTCACGCAATCGTTGTCGGTGGCGGTCACCGACGCCTCCGAAACCGCTTTCGGCGTGCGGCGCGTGGTGGCAGGCCTCAACCAGCCCGCCTTCCTCGCTCCGGTGCCGGATGGAACCGGCCGGGTCTTCGTCACCGAACTGGCGGGCCGCATCGTGGTGTTGACGCCTTCCACCGGGGCGGTCGCCACCAACCCGTTCCTCGACCTGCGGGGTCAACTGTCGCTCGATGGCGAGCGGGGCCTGCTGGGATTCGCGACGTCGCCGGACTTCCGCACCACCGGCACGTTCTATGTGTACGTCACCGTGCTCGATGGCACCATCGAACTGCGTCGTTATCGCACGTTCGCCAACAATCGCGAACTCGCCGATCCCGCGAGCGGCGACGCGATCCTGCGTGTGCCGCACCCGCGCAACAACCACAACGGTGGCTGGATCGGGTTTGGTCCCGACAACCTGCTTTACGTCGCAATCGGCGATGGCGGCGGCTCCGGCGATCCCGACAACAACGGCCAGAACCCCAACACGCTGCTGGGCAAGATCCTGCGCATCGATCCCACGCGCGATGACTTCCCGAATGACCCCACCCGCGATTACGGCATTCCGGCGGCCAATCCGTTCGCGACCAGCGGCGGTGCCCCCGAAGTCCTGGCCTATGGCCTGCGCAATCCGTTCCGGAACAGCATCGATTTCAACACCGGAGTGCTCTGGATCGGCGACGTGGGCCAGAACGCCGTGGAGGAAGTCGACATGCTCCGGCCCCAGGACGCCGGCGCCAATTTCGGCTGGCCGATCCTCGAGGGCACGGCTCCCTTCCGCGGCGGCTCCACGGCCGGCCTGACCCCGCCCATCGCCGAGTACACGCGCGGCACCGGCACGCGCCAGGGCACCACCGTCATCGGCGGTTACGTCTATCGCGGCCCCATCGAGCAGTTGCAGCGGCAGTACGTGTTCGCCGATTTCGGCACGCCCAATATCTGGACGCTCCCGATCGCGCAGGTGACGCAGGGGACGACGATACAGAGCACGGAGTTCACCGTACGCAATGCCGACTTCGCTCCCAACGCCGGTAGCTACGACAGCATCGTCAGCTTCGGTGTCGACGAGGTCGGCAACCTCTACATCATCGATCTCGACGGCGAGATCTTCGTCATCGAACGGCTCACGACGGCGGCCGCCGCCGCGGCAACGCCCATGTCGGAAAGGTGGAATTGGGCCGCGAGACGACGGTGATGCAGGGGCGTGGTTCCCGCCCGGCGTGTTGCCAGCTGCCGGGCGGGCGGACGAACATGGCGGCAGGCAGCCGTTAGTCCTTGTGCTGCAGGTATCGCGAATGATCGCCCCCGACCTCGACAATCCCTTCTGGCATTCCCTGCGCACGCGGCATCGCGGCATCGCCTTGTCCCAGGGTGAGGCGGCCCGTTACCCGGCCGAGTTCGCGCCGTTCCTTGGCGTCGCGCATGCCGGCGTGGATGTCGCGGACGCCGTGGCGCCGCTGGTCGCCCCCGGCGAGAGCGTGTACCTGCTGGGGGTCGCGCCCATCGTGCCGGAAGGCTGGCACCTGGAAGCGTTCCGGCCTTTGGCGCAGATGGTCTGCACCGCGCCGCTCGATGTGATCGAGGGGCCGGAGATCATCGAACTGTCCGACGCGCATCGTGACGATGTGCTGGCCCTGACCGCACTGGTCTATCCGCATTACTTCCGCCCGCGGACGATGGAGATGGGCCGCTATTTCGGCATCTACCAGGAGGGCAGGCTGGCGGCGATCATCGGCGAGCGCCTGGGCACCGATGCGTACACGGAGATGAGTGCGATCTGCACGCATCCCGACTTCAACGGCCGTGGCTACGCGCGCCGGCTGACGGCGATGCTCACCAACGACACGCTCGCTCGTGGCCGCACCCCGTTCCTGCACGTGAGCCACGAGAACACGCGGGCGAAGCAGTTGTATGAGCAGCTCGGTTTCCACCACCGGCGCGACATCGGCTTCTGGTCGCTGCGGCGCGCCTAGCGGGCTCTTGCTGGCAGCGCTCCTGCGGGGCTCAGGCTCCGGTCCACGCACGAATGAACGGCGCGAGTTGCGGCAGCAGGTCGACCATGCCGTGCAGGGGCACGATCAGCCACAGCGACCGCGTCCGCGCCCACAACACGCCGAAGGCGATGCCGGCCGGTGCGACCATGACGATGGAATAGGCGATGGCCCATGCCGGTGTGGCATGCGCGACGCCTTCCATCAGGTGGCCGCCGCGCAGCCACAGGCCGGGCGCATGGGCGAGGCCGAACAGCAGCGACGCCCACGCCACAGCGGCCACTTGCGAGCCGCTGGCCAGCGCGATTTTTTCCTGCAGGACGCGGCGGAACAGCACTTCCTCGCACAGCCCGGCTTCGAGCGTCTGCCAGAGCCAGCACAGCGGAATCGCCCAGGCGAGCGTGCTGGCGGCAGGCGAGAGTTCGTGCAGGGTGATCAGGCCGCGCCCGAATACGGCCTGCATCGCCAGGTAGGCCAGCGACATCACGACGAAGACGAGCAGCAGCCGTCGCGACGACAGCGTCGCGCGCGCATCGAGGCGGAAGCCGAGGAACAGCCAGGCGGGCAACACCACCATGGTCACCAGCTTCACCACGACCTGGACGATCGATTGCAGTGGCTCGTCCGGGAAGGTCGTATTGATCGCGGTAAAGCCCCAGCCGAGGATGGCCAGCGCAAACACCGCCAGGTACACCAGCACGCGCGGCAACTGATGTCGCTCGGGCAGCGGCGCGGAGGCCGCATCCCGCTTCAGCGTGCACAGCCATGCCAGCAGCGGAAACACCACGCCGAGCATGGCGAACAGGAACAGGGGTTCGACGACACTGAAGCCCGGTTCGCGCTGCAGTACGAACAGGGCGCCGGCGTAAGCGAGCGCGGCGGCGGCCAGGGCGACGATCGCGGCACGCGACGGAGGGGAGTGCAGGAGGTTCATGGGGCGCCAGCATGCCCGGTGGCGCGAATGGCCGCTCCTTCCGTTGGTCGCCCAACCATAGGCACGGGACGCCGCGCCGGGCCCTGTGATGGCGCCATACGCCACGGTCTGGACGATGCCGCGATCAGCCGGCAGACTCGCCGGCGGACCGCAGCAAGGAAGCGACGTCATGGAGAAATGGATTCTGCTCGGCATGGGCCCGGTATTCCTCGGCCTGATCGCGCTCGAGGCCTGGTATTGGCGCAGGCGCCGGCCGGACATGTACAGCGGCCTCGACACATTGTCGAACGCGGCGCTGGCGCTGATGCACCAGGCAGTCGATGCGGTGGCCTGGCTGCTGGTGATCGGCATCTACCATGCGGTGTACCGGCATCGGTTGTTCGACCTGGTGCCGGCTTCGGCCTGGACGATCGCCGCCTTGTTCCTCGCGCAGGATTTCTTCTACTACTGGTTCCATCGCGCCAGCCACCGCATCCGTTGGCTGTGGGCGTCGCATGTGACCCATCACTCGTCGGAGCGGCTGAACCTGTCCACCGCGTTCCGGCAGAGCCTGACCTATCCGATTTCCGGGATGTGGCTGTTCTGGCTGCCGCTCGCGTGGCTCGGATTCGAACCCACGCACATCGTCGCGGTGGTGGCGATCAACCTGGGCTTCCAGTTCTTCGTGCACACCCAGGCAGTCGGGAAGCTGGGGTGGATCGAGTACGTGTTCAACACGCCCTCGCACCACCGGGTGCACCACGCGCGCAATGCGAAGTACATCGATCGCAACTACGCCGGCGTGCTGATCGTGTGGGACAAGCTGTTCGGCAGCTTCGTGGAGGAAGACCCGGCGGTGCCGTGCGAGTACGGCATCGTGGGGCAGGGCGCACTTGGAAAGACTGGCAGCCACAACCCGCTGCGCCTGACCTTCCACGAATGGATCGCGATGTTCCGCGACGCGGCGCGCGCGAAGGGCTGGCGCGCCGCGATCGGGCAATTGCTCTGCCCGCCGGAACGGGCCTTGTCGCATCGCCTGCGGGTCGGGCCGGACGTTACATCGCCTTGAGCGCGGAGTCCGCCGCCTGTTCCGCCAATGCGGCGAAGTCGTTCTTCGCGGAGGAATTTCCCGACCTCATCGCGGCCGAGGCTCGTCGGCCGTGGAGTGGGTGACGTGCTAGCGCTGGGCCACCTTGCCACGCCCCGGCGAAGGCTCGACCGTGCGCAGATAGGCCCACACTGCACGCAATTCCGTTTCATTCATGTTGTTGTAGACGGCCCATGGCATCAGCGGATCCACCGCGGTCCCGTCGGGGCGATGGCCGGTGTGCATGAGGCGGAGGAAGTCGGCTTCGCTCCACTTCGCCAGTCCGTTCGGATGTGGCGTGAGGTTGGCGGACATCGGCTTGCCTGGAATGACGACGATGCCGCCGGCGAGGTCCGGCGCATGGCAGCCGGTGCAGGATTGCGCGACATAGCGGCCATAGTCGGGCGTGACCGCAGCGGCCGGTGCCTGGCGCGGGCGCGGCGCGTGGTCGATGGTTTCGGCGGGGAGCAGGGGCAGCTTGCCGAGCGTGTAGAGCACGCGCCCCATCGGACGGATGGTGCTGGTGCCTGGATCGTTGTCGCTGGGCGGTAGCGAGCGCATGTAGGCGACGAGGGCGGCGGTGTCGGCGTCGTCGAGGTTGGCGAACTCACCTGACGGCATGAGCAGAAGCGAGGTGCCCTCGGGACGGACGCCGTGGCGGATCGCAGCGGCGAGCGCGTCGTCGGTGTAGGCCGGATTGCGCAGGCTGCGGGTCAGGTTGGGTGGCACGATCCGGCCGAGGATCGGATCGTCGATGAGCACGCGCCCGGCGCCCTGCGGGCCGTGGCAATCACCGCAGCCGCGCGTATCGAACAGGTGCTTGCCGCGCTGCAGCGCCGCGACGTCGGTGCCGATGCGCAACGGCGGGTCGTTGACCGCGTACTTGCGCGACATCGCCTTGCCGGTAACGCCCCAGGCCACGGCAAACAACCCGGCTACGCCGAGCAGGAGGATGGCCAGGCCGAGGCCGGCCCATTTCATGAAACGTCGCATCGTTCGTGTCTTCCTGTTGATTCAGGACCACTCACGAAAACCGACTGCTCAAGCGGACAGGGATCCGCGCCGGGAGCGGATGAATACGTATTCAGCGCCGGCCGGCACCTGCGACCGCCGCGTTGCGGAAACGCCACAGGTGCGCCGCGCCACACGCCGCGATCGCTTCGAAGGCTTGCTCGTAACGCGTGTCATAGAACGCGGCGTCCACGGCCTCGCTGTCGAGCACTCCGAGCAGGATCTCGTCGTGGCTGATGGCGGTGGCGAGTTCGGACAGGCCCAGCTCGCCGTCGTGGACATAGCGCGTATCCAGGCGGGTGTCGTCGACGCGTTGCGTGCGCAACAGGCGCGCGCAATCGCCTACCACGCCACGGCCGACGGACAGGCGCAGGCGCGCTTCCGGCATGCGCCCGGCACCGCGCCGGGGCCCCCAGGCCGCGGCTTGCACCAGCGTGTCGTCACCGGCGGGCAGGTACAGGACGCAGTTGGCGAGATTGAGTTCGCGGCCGGTGTGCTCGCACAGGATCCAGGCCACCTCATCCGCATCGGCGGATTGTTGCAGCAGTTCGTCGAGCCGCAGCAGCAGCCGGTCTCGGTGCAACAGGAATCGACTGACGACGTCCACCAACGGCGACTCCGCGTGCGGGAGGCGAAGCGTAAACCAGTTTCGTCGGCAAGGTCCGCGCCTGGAAGGCGCGCCTGTCCTTCAAATTGCGCCCGTGGCCCAGGCACCGTGCGCTCAATCCGGCGCAACCACCTCGATGCCGATGTCATCGATCGTCACGCGCTGGCCTGCATGGATCTTGCAGGTCTTGCGCAACTCCACCGTGCCGTCCACGCGCACCACGCCGCTGGCGACGAGCTGCTTGCCGGCGCCACCGCTGTCGCACAGACCGGTGAGCTTGAGCAGCTGGTTGAGTTCGACGAAGTCGCGATCGAGTTCGAAAGTGATGAGCTGCATGGCCGGTTCTGGCAGGAAGGTTCTGGCAGGAATTGGCGCAGCGTCGCAGCCGGATCGCGGATCCGCAAGCAGAGTGTGACCGCGGCCGCATTCATATCGGACCGTAGCACCCCTCATTTGCGGTGGGACCTGCTGGGCCGGACAATGGGGGCCCCTTTCGGGAGAACACCTTGAATACTGCTGCATCGCACGTCACCCCCAACGCCGCTCCGTCCGTCAACCTGCGCAAACTCTGCGCGCAATTCGCCGCTCCCCAACTGGGTCGTGCCGTGTGGCAGCTGATCAACACGCTGGTGCCATTCGCCGTGCTGTGGACGCTGATGGCATGGAGCGTGATCGGCGAATGGGGCCACGGATGGACGCTGCTGCTCGCGGTCCCTGCGGCCGGCCTGTACGTCCGCACCTTCATCATCCAGCACGATTGCGGCCATGGCTCGTTCTTCGCCAGCGCGCGGGCGAACGACATCGTGGGCCGCGTCCTCGGCGTGGTGACGCTGTTTCCCTACGGCTACTGGAAGAAGACGCACGCCATCCACCATGGCACCTCCGGCAACCTCGACCGCCGCGAGATGGGCGACATCGAAACGCTGACCGTCGCCGAATACCGTTCGCGTTCGAAGTTCGGCCGCCTGCTCTATCGCATGTATCGCAGCACGCCGGTGCTGCTGGGCATCGGTCCGCTGTATCAGTTCGTGCTCAAGCACCGCTTTCCGTTCGACCTTCCCTTCACGTGGAAGAAGGAATGGGCGAGCGTGCTGCTCAACAACCTGGTGCTCATCGTCGTCGGTGGCGCAATGATGTGGGCGCTGGGCTGGAAGGCCGTGCTGCTGGTGCACCTGCCGATCGTGCTGATCGCGGGCGCCGCCGGTGTGTGGCTGTTCTATGTGCAGCACACGTTCGAGGACGCCTACTGGTCGCGCAAGGAAGACTGGGATTCGAGCCAGGCCGCGATCGCCGGCAGCTCCTACTACGACCTGCCGCGCGTGGTGCATTGGTTCACCGGCAACATCGGTTACCACCATATCCACCATCTCGCCAGCCGCATTCCGAACTACCGTTTGCGCGAGGCGTTCGAGTCGAGCCCGCTGCTGCAGGCGGCGCCGCGCATCACGCTGTGGACCAGCCTGAAGAGCGCGCGCCTGAAGCTGTGGTGCGAGGAGACGCGCCGGATGGTGGGCTTCAAGCAGCTGCACGCCTGAGGCCACGCCCCCACGCCGTGCATATCGCGCAACAAAAAGCGGGCTTCGGCCCGCTTTTTGTTTGCGCCGGGATTTACTCACGCTCGAACTGCATCAGTTCGTCCAGTTGCGCCTTCGCCTTGCGCAGGCTGCCTCCCGTGATGCTGTCTTCCATGGCCCGCGCCAGGCGCGGGCGGCTGGGATGCCGGGACCAGTGGTGGAACCACCAGGTCGCCAATAGGCCCACCACGCCGACCAGTGCGCCGATCCCGACCAGCGACGGTGCCCGCGCGTAGAGATCGGCGCCGGCCAGGGCCAGCAACACCATCAGGACGGGTAGCCACATGAACCACCAGGGCAGGCCGGCCACCATGCCGCTGACGATGTACGAGCGCCGAACCTTCGCCAGTTGCTTCTGGATGTCGAGCACCGGCGCCGAATAATCGATGCGCGCCATCTGCCCGAGGGTGACGCCGGCGAGGATGATGCAGACCACGCCGTAGGCGTGCACGATCACGCCCGCCACGATCACCGGCGCCGCTTCCGGCTTCTGGCTCCATAGCAGCGTAGCCATGGCGATGAACGTCAGGCCCCACAGCATCTGCACGATCTGGCCCCAGAACAGCGGGCGCAAGCCGGATTTCATGCGGTTGAGCTTGCCCTGGCGGAACACCTGCAGGTTGAGCTGGTGTTGCTGCTGCAGGCGGCGGTCGAGGCTCTGCCACGCGGTCTTGAAGTCGTCGAGTTCCATGGGCGGGGTCCTGTCTGCGTGCATGGCTCAGGCCATGTCGTTGCGGATGCGCTGCTTGAGCCGGCTGATCTTGGTGGCGACGTTGCCCTCGCTGATGCCGAGGATGTCGGCGATCTCGCGATGACTGCGGTCTTCCAGGTACAGCAGTAGCAGTGCGCGGTTGAGCGGGTCCTGCCGCACGATGAAGCGGTGGAGCAGGCGCAGGTGCTGGTCGCTTTCGTGGTCCCCGCCATCGCCGGGGATGTCGTGCAGCGACTCGTCCAGCGGCACCGATTGCTGCTGGCGATGGCGGTTGCTGCGCAATTGGGAAATCGCCACATTCAGGGCGATGCGATACATCCACGTGGAGAAGCTGGCGCGGCTGGCGTCGTACCCGGGGAACGCGCGCCACAGCTGCGTGGCGATCTCCTGGGCCAGGTCGGCGCGATCGTCGGGGTGGTGGCAGTACGAGTACGCGACCTTGAACACGATGCCGCGATGGCGTTCGAGCAGTTCGCCGAATTCCTGTCGCGTGCTGTCCTGCATGGGGGCGGCGATTTCCATGGAAGATCCGTGTCGATTCTAGGTGGAGTGACTGCGGGCCAGCGGGGCGCCCACGGCGTCGTCGGAAACGTGATTCGCGCAGGGCGGCGATTCCTTACAGGGCCGTCCTGCATCCGGCGTTGACGCCGCCGCGGGCAGGCTTGGCCCCGTTCCCGGGAGGCGGCCATGCGCAGCAAAACCCTGAAGTTCGGCAAGGGCTTCCGCGTCGCCTTCGATGTGCGCAAGGCGCAGGCGGCGGAGATGGTCATTGCACCGGGCGGCAGCGAAGGCGGGCCGGACAACCGTCATCGCGGCGCGGACCAGTGGCTGTTCGTCGTGTCGGGCAGCGGCGTGGCGATCGTCGAGGGACGCCGCGTGCCGCTCAAGGCGGGCACGCTGCTGGTGATCGAGAAGTGCGAACGCCATGAAGTCCGCAACACCGGGCGCGAGCTGCTCCAGACGCTCAACTTCTACTATCCGCCGGCCCTCGATGCTGACGGCGAGCCGAAGGGGCCGGGGCGTGGTTGAGGCGGTTCGGGCGAACCTTCAGCGAATCGGCAAACGCAGGCGGCGCCCGCGCCACGTCAGTATCACGCCGTCGTTCTGGATCGATTCGACGGTGGCTTCGCCGAGGCGATCGCCCTGGTTGACGCGCGTGCCATCGATGATCGCGAAGCGGTCGGCGGCATCGGGCGCCCACATGTGCATGCTCACCTTCAACGCGGGCAGTTGCTGGCGCTCATCGGAGGACAGGTCCGAGAGCCGCAGGGGCAGGTCGGGACTGGTGAACGAGGGTTGCGCGGTCGTGGCCGGCGGTTCGGACACGACTCGCGTGGGCGCCTGCAGCGGGGCGGGGACGACGGCGGCAGCGACGGAAGCCGGTTCGGGATTGTTCGGCGTCGCGGCCACCGCCGACGGTGGCCGGGGCCGCGGCGACGCCACCGGCGGTGGTGCGAGCGGAGCCGCGGATGCCATGGTGACGGCGCCGGTCGCGGCCGTCGTGACAGGCGCGCTCGCGCGCGGCTGCAGGGGCAGGGATGCCGGCGGCGAAACGACCGCCGGAACCGTGGGTTCGCTGGCGGTGGGACTGGTCGCGGGCTCCACCAGCGCCGGGCGCAACCACCATGCGAGCAGCAGCAGCGTGGCCAGGGCCGCGGCCGCCACCGCGATCGATGCGTTCCGGTGACGCGTGGCGGTCGCCGCCGTTGGCGCGACCGGGGTGGCATCGCTGAGCAGGTCGGGCGTCTGGCCGCGGCGACGCTCGGCTTCGGACCTGCGCAGCGCTTCGAGAATCAGCGACATGGCTACTCCAGTCCCTTGAGCAGGCGCGGGCCGGCTTCGTCGCGCGCGGCGAGGGCCATCAGGGTTTCCGGACCGATCACGCCGTCGCTGGCGAGTCCGCTGTCGCCCTGGAAGCGCAGCACCGCGGCGTGCATGTCGGCATTGAGGGCGGCGACGGCATCTGCCGGCAGGTAGCGCGTCGTGAGGCGGTCGCGCACCCACGTGAGCGACGGCGTTTGCCCGGCGACGGGCAGGGTCAGGTTGGCGGGGCCGCGCCACAGTGCCGCGTATTCGCCGTTCCAGTGGCGCGCCAGCGCCAGGCGTTCGATATCGAGCTCGTGGCCGTCGAGCGACACGCGGGCGATGCGTGCATCGGCGCCCAGGAGCACGGCCCAGGCCTCGTGCGTGCTGCTGCGCAGGCGCAGCAACACGGGTCGATCCTGCGCCACCAACCGGTCGAGCGTGCCCCGTGCGCGCAGGCAGTAGGCATCGGTGGCGATCGCGAAGGAGCAGCCCGAGGCGATGGAGATGCTGAGGTTGTCGGATGGCAGCTTCCACGCCTGCAGCAATTGCTGCCACGCCAGCGGTGAAGCGGCTGCGGCGCCATCGATGCGATTGGCCAGTGCATCGGCATCGAGGGCCGCGGGACGCGCGGCTGGGGCAACTGGAGCGGCTGAGGCGGGCCGAACCTTGCCCCCCGTCGTCGCGGGAGTGGCCGCGGTGATCGTTGCGGCCATCGGCGCCGCAATGGGCCTCGCCGCCGGAGCTGCTGGCGGCGCCCGCCATGCGTACACGCCTGCGACCAGGGCCAGTGCCGCCACACCCACGCCGCCGGGTATCAGCCAGCGTCTGGCGCGCCAGGGCGACGACACCTTCGGGGCCAGTGCTTCCCGCGCTGCGCGATCGACCGTGCGGGCATCGATGCGGGTGTCATCGTGCGCGTAGCCACCGAGCAGGGCGCGCTCGGCAATCACGTTGATCAGGCGCGGCACGCCACCCGAATGCACGTGGATGCGCTTGATCGCGCCGGCGTCGAACGGCAGGTGCAGGCCGCCGGCGACGCGATAGCGGTGGCGCAGGTAGGTGGCGGTTTCGTGCGCGTCCAGCGGGGTCAGGTGGTAGCGCGCGGTAATGCGCTGCGCGAGCTGGCGCAGGTCTGGCCGCGCCAGGATCGTGCGCAGTTCCGGCTGGCCCAGCAGGATGATCTGCAGGAGCTTCTGGGTGTCGGTCTCGAGGTTGGTGAGCAGGCGCACCTGCTCCAGCGCGTCGACGGACAGGTTCTGCGCCTCGTCGATGATCAGCACCACGCGCAGGCCCTGCGCATAGGCATCGAGCAGGTAGGTGTTGAGCGCGTCGGTGAGCGCCTTGATGCTGCCCGACATGCCCGGGTCGACAGGCAGGTGCAGTTCCTCGCAGATCGTTGCCAGCAGTTCCGCCGGCGTCACGCGTGGATTGAGCACCAGGGCGACGCGGGTATTGGCCGGGATCTGTTCCAGCAGCAGCCGGCTCAGGGTGGTCTTGCCGGTGCCCACCTCGCCGGTGAGCTGCACGAAGCCGCCACCGCCGCCCTGGCCGATGCCGAACAGCAGATGCGCCAGCGCATCCCGATGGCGCTCGCTGAGGAACACGAACCGCGGGTCGGGCGTGATCGAGAAAGGCGGCTCTTTGAGGCCGTAGTGCTCGAGGTACATGCGCAGACCAAGGGTGGACCGGCGCCTAGCCTGCCACGAACAGCGATGCCCGTCTCGTTCAGGCGGCTATTCGGCCGCGCCCTTGGATTCGGCGGTGCCCAGCACTTCCGGGCGCAGGCGATGCGGCGTGCCCAGCAAGGGGTGGATGAAGACCGCGGCGAGGATGACCGCGACGCCGAGATAGAACTGCGCACTCAACTCGCGCTGCTCGCCCAGCAGCACGATGGCCAGGACGATGGCGTAGACCGGCTCCAGGTTGACCGCCAGCTGCTGGGCGAAGGCACTCATGTGCCGCAGCGCCACCAGCGACAGCGTGAACGGCAACAGCGTGCAGGCCAGCGACAGGGCCAGCAGCAGCAGGACGTCGCGCGTGCTCGGCAGTACCAGCAGGTCGCCGGCGAAGGCCGGGAACAGCAGCGGCATCACGGGGGCGAGCGCCGTGAGCACCACCGCGCCGGCGCCGAGTTCGAGTGCGGTGACGGTGAGCGGATCGGCATGTTCGACGAAGCGCTTGTTGAGCGAACCGAAGATCGCGACCAGAAGCGCCGACAGCGCGCCGACCGCGATGCCCGCGCGCATGCCGTGCGGTACGCCGCCGACCACCAGCACCACGCCGGGCAGCACCAGCACGCCCAGGGCGAGTTCGCGCTTGGAGAAGCGGGTACGCGTGAGCCACGGTTCGATCATCGCGACGAAGACGGTGCCCAGGGCGATGCAGGTCGCGCCCACCGACGCATTGGACAGCTTGATCGCGCCGTAGAAGGTGAGCCAGTGCAGCGAGACCAATGCGCCGATGCCGGCGTAGGCGAGGATCAGCCGCGGCGGCATCGCGCGCAGCCCGCGCCAGACGCGGGGCACCAGCGCGAGTGCGGCTACCACGATCAGCAGGCGCCACCACACCAGCGGCAATGCCGGCAGCGAGATCATCTTGCCGAGAATCGCGGTGAAGCCCCACAGCACCACGCAGAAGTGGATTTGCAGGAAGGCCTTGCGGGTGTCGGTCATGGGCATGGGGGCATTATCCGCGAGCCTGCCCGCCTGGCGCGCGACCTGCCCCGGTCATGGCAAGCTGGTGTCGGGAAGCGTCGAGAAGGCGCGTCGCCCGTGTTTCCTGCCGGCAGTACATCCTCCATGCGCGATGACTTCATCGATTACCTGCAGGACCTGTTCGCCGACTTCGGTCCGGTGACCGCGCGCAGGATGTTTGGCGGGCACGGCCTCTATCGCGATGGCGTGTTTTTTGCGCTCGTGATCGACGAATCGCTGTACCTGAAAGTCGATGCGCAGACGCAGGCGCGTTTCGAGGCGGCGGGCAGTGCGCCGTTCGTGTACGAAAAGCAGCGCGAGCCCATCACCCTCAGTTATTGGTCCGCGCCGGCTGCCGCCATGGAATCCGCGCAGGACATGCGGCCGTGGGCGCAACTCGCCTACGAGGCGGCATTGCGCAAGGCCAACGCACCGCCGAAGCGCGTCCGCGCCTCCAAGCGTCCTCGCTAGCCAAGTGGGCTATGCGGATTCGCCGGGCAGGGCGAGCAGCCAGTCGACGAAGGCACGCGCCGCGGGCTTGAGGCGCTTGTGCGCCGGATACACCACGTAATAGCCCCAGCGCGCCTTCAACGCCGGACCGGGCAGGCGGACAAGCATGCCGGCGGCGAGATAGGGCGCGACGATCTTGTCCCGCGCCAGGGCGGCACCCAGTCCATGCACCGCGGCATTCAGGGCGGCCGTGCTGTCGCTGAAGCGGTAGCGTTCCTCGATCGAAGCGCCATGCACGTCGGCCGCGCGCAGCCAGTCGTGCCAGCCCTGGCGGGCGAGGTCGGACACCAGCGGCAGGCGCGTGATCGCGGCGGCGTCGCGCACGTCTTCCACGCCGGGCAGGGTGGGCGACGCCACCGGGAACAGGTAGTCGTCCATCAGGTGGTGGGCGGTGAGTCCCGGCCAGTGCCCCGCGCCATGGCGGATGCCGAGGTCCGGCCCGCCATCGTCGAAGCGGGTCAGCGCCACCTCGGTATCGACGGTGAGCCGCACGTTCGGATGCAGCGCGGCGAATTGCGGCAGGCGTGGCTGCAGCCAGGTGTAGGTGAGCGAGTGCAGTGTCGTGATGTGCACGCGATCCAGTTCCGCGCGTGCGACGCGCAGGCTGCGCACCACGCTTTCCATGTCGGCCATCGCGCTGCCCGCGGCGTCGGCCAGCTGGCGCCCTTCGGCGGTCAGCGATACACCGCGCGCATGGCGCTGGAACAGGACCACGCCCAGGCGCGCTTCGAGCTTGCGGACATGGTGGCTGACGGCGCTGGCGGTGAGGTGCAGTTCTTCCGCGGCGTGGGCGAAGTTCTGGTGGCGCGCGGCGGATTCGAATGCCGCCAGCGCCGGGAGCAGGTCGGCACGCAGGGCCATCATGAGCCTCAAATCTGGTTTGTGTCTGTCGGCGAAAGTATGCGCTTGTGCCGGATGGCCGTGGGCCGAAAATTGCATATGCCGACAGTGCTGCCCGACAGGCCGTGTCGCGCTCCTCCCCCACGGGCGCCATGCGCCCACCGCCAACGGAACAAGACATGGGCCGACTGGATGCGATCTCGATTTCCACCCTGCAGGCGTCGTTGATCGACGACATTCCGGCAGTGCGCGTGGGCCACGGCTGCTCGCGCCGCGACCTGTCGTCCGACGGCAGCGTGCGCGTGTGGGTGGTCGACATGGAGCCGGGCAGCACCTGGCCGTACGTCGACGACCACGACACCGGCGAGCACTACTACGTGATCGAAGGCGAAGTGATCGAAGGCCACGCGCGCCATGGCGCGGGAACCTACGTGCGCTTCCTGCCGGGCACGAGCCACAGGCCGAGGACCGAGACCGGCGTGCGCCTGTTCGGCTTCAACCTGGATCCGGCGGCGCTGGGCGCCGCGCGCGAAGCCGCAAGCCGTGCACATCGTTTCAATTACAGCCAAGGTTGACTGTCGCTGCGATCACGCCAGACCGGCCGCATGACAGCATCCCAACGAGGACTCGCACCATGAACACTCTTGCCACCGATCGCCCGCTGCGCAGCCTGCGCGAAAGCGCCTGGCTGACGCCGGTGGAACTGGCGGTGCTCGGCGCCATCTGGGGCGCCTCGTTCCTGTTCATGCGCGTGGCCGCCAACGACTTCGGTCCGATGCCGCTGGTGGAAGTGCGCCTCGGCCTCGGCTCGCTGGTGCTGCTGCCGTTCCTGTGGCGTTCGCGTGCGCACTTCGCCTCGCCGAAGCTGTGGGGCAAGCTCGCGCTGATCGGTGCGATCAATTCCGCCGTGCCCTTCATGCTGTTCGCGTGGGCGGCGCAGCGGGCCCCCGCGGGCGTTGGCGCGATTTCCAATGCGATGACGGTGCTGTTCACCGCGCTCGTCGGCTTCCTGTTCTTCGGCGAGAAGATTGGTGCCAAGCGCGCAGTCGCCTTGTTCACCGGTTTCGCCGGCGTCGTGGTGCTGGCCAGCGGCAAGATCGCGGGCGCGAGCATCGGCTGGGCGGTCCTGGCGGGCAGCGCGGCGGCGTTCCTCTATGGCATCGGCATCAACCTGGTACGCCGCCACCTGACCGGCCTGCCGCCGGCGGCGGTGGCGTCGGCGACGCTGGGCACCTCGACCCTGCTCACGCTGCCGTTTGCCATCGCTACCTGGCCGCAGCATGCGATCCCGCTGAAATCGTGGTTGTCCGCAGGCATGCTCGGCGTGCTGTGCACGGGCATCGCCTTCGTCATGTATTACCGCCTGATCGCCCGTGTGGGTGCGAGCCGTGCCTCGACGGTGACCTACCTGATCCCGGTGTTCGGCGTCGCCTGGGCATGGCTGCTGCTTGGCGAATCCTTAACCTGGACGATGGCAATCTCGGCCGCGCTCATCCTGGGTAGTGTGGCCATGAGCCAGCAACCGTCGCGCTGATCTGTGGCGGGCATTCCGCCACTCATCAAGGGGTGAGGCATGATCGCCCGACTCTGGCATGGCACCACGCGCCTCGATCGCGCCGATGCGTATGCGACGTTCCTCTCCGATCGCGCGATGCCCGATTACCGCGGCACGCCGGGCAACCTCGGCGCGCAGGTGTTGCGGCGCGACGAAGGCGACATCGCCCACTTCCTCACCCTGAGCTACTGGGAAAGCGAGGATGCGATCCGCGCGTTCGCCGGCGATGACCTGTTGAAGGCGAAGTACTACCCGGAAGACGAGGGCTTCCTGCTCGCGCGCGAGCCGCAGGTGGAGCACTACGAGGTACGGTCAGCGGGCTGACGCCGAGGTCATTGCCGGAGCAGTCGGGTCAGTGCCATTGCCGCCGCTGGATTGCGTTCCTTCGCGGCGCTGATGAAGAACACATACACGTCGCGCTGCTCCGCGTGTGGCATGCCGTTGGCCGCGATGTGCGGCAGGTCCTCCGGATGCCCGCCCCGCGCCCACAGTCGTGCCCGCTCGGCCCAATGGGCCAGTTCCTCGGCGGTGTAGCCGGTGTCGATCTCGCTGCGCGAGCGCATCAGCCGCGCGTAGACGAAGTCGGTGGTGATGTCGGCGAACGAGGGATAGTCGCGTGAGTCGGTGAATACGGCGCCGAGGTTGCGTTCGCGCATCAAGGCGACGAAGCGTGCGTCGATGAATGACGAGTCGCGCACGTCCAGCACGTGGCGCAGGCGGCGGCCATCGACTTCGTCCGGCAACAGGTGGAGGAAAGCGGTGAAGTCCTCGCGTTCCAGCTTGCTACCGACATCGAACTGCCAGACCACCGGCCCCAGGCGATCGCCCAGCGATGCGATGCCGCCAAGGAAGTCCTCGACCTGCGCCCCGGTGTTCGCGAGCACGCGCGACTGCATGATCCGCATCGGTGCCTTGAGCGAGAACACGAAACCGTCGGGCGTTTCCGATGCCCACTTTTCGTAGACCGCGGGCCGCTGCGCGCCGTAGTAGGTGCCGTTGATCTCGATCGCGCTGAGGTGGCGCGAGGCATATTCCAGTTCGCGCCGCTGCACCAGGCCGGGCGGGTAGAAGTTGCTGCGCCAGGGCACGTAGTTCCAGCCACCGATACCGACACGGATGCCGTCGATGGCGGGCATCGAGGTGCGCGACCAGTCGTCGGGCAAGGCGGGTTTTCGGCTCATGCAGGCAGGGGACTTTGGGAGGGCCCGGGATGGTACCGCTGGATGTTGCTACTGAACGAACGGCGAAGTGCGGGCATAGCGGGCAATGGCGGCCGCCACCCGGACGGGTCGGGCGGCGCCGCCCAATTGTGACAAGGACCTGGCGGCGTCCGTTCGTCCGTCCGACTGACCGACCACGGTAGGCCGGCGCGCGCCTTGCGACGCGCGCCGGTCCGGCGTGTCACTTGATCGGTTCGTCCAGCATCAGTTCGCGTGCGAACCGGCCTGGGGGCGAGCCGAACGACAGCAGCTTGTCGTGGTAGGCCTTGATGTTGAACTTGTCGCCCTCGCGCTTCTGCACTTCGTTGCGCAGGTCCATGTGCTCGCTGTAGCCGACGAAGTAGGTCGGCAGCTGGGCCGAGGTCAGCGATGCGCGCACCCACTTGCCGGCCGCTTCGCGCTCCTGCTGGAAGGTAGTCACGGTCATCAGCTTCATCGCGTCGTCGCGGCTCATGCCGTCGACGTGGATGGCCTGGTCGAGGATCGCGTTGGCCATCGCGCGCAGCGCCCACTTGCGCTGGATCAGCTGCATCAGCGGATCATTGTTCATGTAGCCGGCATCGGCCATGACCTTCTCGCCGTACATCGCCCAGCCTTCGATGAAGGAGCCCGAGCCCAGCACCGCGCGCAGCGTCGACGGGTACTTGTTGGAATGCCACAGTTGCAGGTAGTGGCCCGGCATCGCTTCGTGGATGCTCAGCTCATGGATCGAACGGGTGTTGTATTCGCGCAGGAACGAATCGACCTGCTCCTTGCTCCAGTCATCCGGGATCGGCGACACGGCGTAGAACGTGTCCAGGCCCTTGTCCAGCGGGCCGGGCGAATCGCAGTAAGCCACGGACACGCCGCGCTGGAATTCCGGCATCAGGATGATCTGCACCGGCGCATCGGGTGCCGATACCAGTTGCTTCTCGCGCACGAACGCGGTCGCCTCGGCGGTGGCCTGCTTGGCGAGTTCGACCACCTTGTCGCGTGCCGGGCGATCGGCGTAGGCAAGCTCGAGTGCGGCTTCGATCGCCTTCTGCTGCTGTTCGTCGCTCGGCGTGTCCGGCATCTCCGCGGGCGCGGACGGCTTGCCGGCCAATACCTTGCGGGCAATGTCGTACATCTCGGTGCGCGTCTGCTTGATCGCGGCTTCGGCGCGGGTGCGGATGTCCTGGCGCGAGAGCGGCGAGTTCAGCGCGAAAGCGAGCTTCTCGTCGTACAGCTTCTGGCCGATGCGGAAGTCGCCCTTCGCACCGGGCACCAGGGTCTTGTCGAGCCAGGCCTGGTTCTCGGCGACGGCCTTCTTCAGCGAGGCCATCGCGGCATCCAGGCGGACGCGGTCGGCGCCGCTGAGTTCGCCCGCATGCGGGGCGATCATGTCGTCCACGATGCTGGTGATGCCGGCATTCTGCTTGGCGACGGTTTCGGCGTGGATCTTCGGCACGCGTGCCAGGTCAAGGTTCTCGCGCATCTGGGCGAACAGCGCCGGGATCTTCTCCATGCGCGCGGTCGCGGCCTTGAGGCGCTGCGGCATCGGCGCGAAGTCGCGTGCCATCAGCGTGTACAGCGCGCCGCCGGCGATGCCGTTGTAGACCTGTGGATCCCATGCCCAGCTCTGCAGCGTGTCCATCTGCCAGATGTCGTAGCGGATCTGGTTGCGCAGGATGGCGAGGTCGACCTGGTTCTCGCGCGAGAGCTTGGCGGCGTCGAGCGCATCGACCTCGGCCAGCATCTGCTTGCTGAAATCGGTGAACTTCTGGCGGCCGGCGGCGCTGAGGTCATCGATGCGATCGTCGAAGTCGTGCTTGCCGGTCTGGGTGGCGCTGACCGGTTGCTGTTCCAGCCAACCGTCGAGCCAGCGCTTGGAGACGTCGGCGAACTTCGCGTCGGCTGCGGCGGTGGATGCCTGCGTCGCCGCCGGCGTGGCGGTGGAAGCGGGCGTTTCGTGCTTCTGGCAGGCGGCGGTGGAAATCAGGAGGGCGAGGGCGATCGACAGTGGGATCGCCGTTGGGACGGGACGCAGGCGCATGGTGGTCTCGGGCATCTCGGATGGAGGGTGGTCGGGCGTGCAGCGGAGCTGCGACGGCCGAGCATATCGCCATGCCCGCGGCGATGCGCGGGCCGCAGGTCCGGGTTGTGACGCGTCACGGTTGGTGGGCGCGGAAGGCAGGTACGAACGAAGCCGCGGGCTATTCGCTCCATTCCGCGTCGGACTCGAACTCCACGAGCACGTCGAGTTCGAATGCCAGCGCCTCCACCGCCTCCCGCACCTTGCCGGCGGTGGCGTTGTTGGGGGCGTCGATCTCCAGTTCGTGCACGCCGGGGCCCTGGTCGTCGGGCAGGCCGGCGGAGCTGGAATCGTCATCGTCCATGTGGCCCATGAGGTCGGCCACTTCCTCCACGTGCTCGATGCCTTCGATGCTCGCCAGCAGGTTGCCGATCGCGCGCGCATCGTCCTCGCTGCCGGTGATTCGCAAACGCAGTTGGGGCATGGCGCGGCCTTGTCCTGGTCCAGGCTGGGGCGCGGTCAGGCTAGGCGCTGGCGCGGCAAGGGTGCGTGACGGAGCGATCGGGCTTTGTCGAACCGGAGCCGGTTCCCGCCGGGCCATGCGCTACAAACAGAAAGGCCGCCTTTGGGCGGCCTTTCTGTTTCAGGAAACGCTGGCGTTACTTCTTCACGGGACGCACCGGCAACGGCACGTTGCACAGGTCGATATGCCCCGCGGGCCGCTTGTACCACTCGTCGCGGCGATTGCGGCGCGCTTCCACCAGTTGGGTGAAAGCCGGCGTGTCCGTGCGCAGCAGCTCCAGCGGCACGCGGTCGTTTTCCGGTACCTCCGATGCAAGGCGGATCGCCTTGATCGCGGTGCGCTGTTCGGGCTTCTCGTAGAAACCGAGCGGACCGGTGCCGCGCGGCAGCACCGAGAGCAGTTCGATGCCCTGGACAACGCGGCCCACCACGGTGATGTTGCGGTCGAGCTGGCGCGGCGACTGGCCGGTCACGACGTACAACTCGGTGCCGTTGCTGGAATCGGCGGCGACGTCACGCCCCGCGCCGATGGCGCCGTAGCAATGTGCCAGCCACGTCTTGCCGGCCTGTGGATCGCGCGCGGCCGGGAAGCCCTCGGCGAAACCCACCTGCGGCGCCCAGCCGTCGCTGTCGGGCAGGCGATCGAACTTCACGCCCTTGCCCGTGCGTTCGAATTCGGCGGGGACCTTGGCCTGGGCCGTGCCGAGCGGCTTCTTCTGCTGGTCGTCCTCGGCGGCATCGCCCCACTGCACGACGAAGTTGTCCTGCGAGCGGTTGATGCTCAGTCCGTTCCAATACCCTTCCTTCGCCAGCGTGCGGATGTTGGCGACATGCGCGGGGGCGAAGCCGGGAGCGAGTTCGATCACGACGCGGCCGGAGGCGAGATCGAGGTACAGCGTGTTGGCCGGATCGAGCGTGCGCCAGTCGGATGCTTGGGTCGCGTCGAGGATCTCCTGCATCGACTTCGGCTTGGTGGTCTGCGCGCCGGGCGTCGCCGGTTCCGCTTTCCGTGCCGGCGCTTTCTGCGTCGAGGACCGGGTGGCCGGCTTCTTTGTCGGCTTGGCGGCATGTGCGGTACAGGCCAGGCCGAGCATGGCGGACAGCAGGACTACGCGGTTGAAATGCATGGAAGCTCCTAAGGGGTCGCGAGGGACGTCCGCGACGGATCAAACCCGATTGTTCGAAATCATTGTTCGAAGTTATTCGAAATCATTATTCAAATCGCGGCGGTAATTGCCGTGCATGAATTCACTGAATTCGCCTTGGCCGGGGAAGCGGTTCTCGATGGTGAAGCGGTAGCCGTCGCTGGCGAAGTCGTAGCGGTAGCGTGCCTCGCCGCGTGGCGTCTTCTTCTCGAACAACAGCGTGTCGCCGTCCCAGCGGCCACGCGCGGGTTCGGGCGGAAAGCCCATGCTGTCGAACCACCACCACAACACGTCACCGCTGCCGGGTTCGATCAGGAAGACCCCGTGGCCGCGGAAGCAGACGCGGCCATCCTTTTCTTCCTCGTACTCCTGGACCAGCGTCATGCCATCGAGGGCGACGCGGCAATGCGTGCGGCCGATCGCGGCTCCGCCTTCGCCCCAGGGCGAGGGTGCCAGTTGTTCGGGCCCTGACCAGCGGCCTTGCAGGCGGGAGAACAGGCGCTCGTGTTCGGCGCCGGGACGTGGCATATCCATCGTGATGGCGTTCTGATGGGGACGAAGCGGCGAGGATAAGGCGCTAGTCACGGTCATGACCAACGGCACCCCGTGACTAATGGCAGAGACGGTATAGCGAAGTTAGCAGTAGTGTTTTCTTCAAGTTACCGGACACCCGCCATGACCCCGGATTCCCCCAGTACGCTCGACAGCCACCTGCGCAAGTTCCAGAAGGAGCTGAGTGCCGGCACCGTGTCGCTGGCCCTGCTCGCCGTACTGGGCACGGCCGGCGAGCCCATGTACGGCTACCAGATCGCCAAGCGCCTGGAACAGGAGGGCGAGGGCGTCCTCAGCGGCAAGCAGAGCGCGCTGTACCCCGTCCTGCGCAACCTGGAGGGAAGCGGGCTGCTCGACAGCTTCGTCGAACCTTCCGTCTCCGGCCCGCCGCGCCGCTACTACCGCATTACCGAAGCCGGGCGCGAAGCCCTGCGCGGCTGGTCCGCCGCCTGGCGCGCCACCCGTGATTCCGTCGACGCTGTCCTTGGGGAAGCCAAATGAACGCCACCGCTTTGCCGACCACCATTCCCGACTACCTCGAGCAGCTGCGCCGCTCGCTGGCCGGTGCCGATCCGGCGCTGGTGCAGGACGCGCTGTACGACGCCGAGGAATACCTGCGTTCGGAGCTGACCGAGAACCCCGGCAAGTCCGAGGCCGAGGTGATCGCCGCCGTGGCCAGCAGCTATGGCGCGCCGGATGAAGTCGCCGACATCTACCGCGACACCGAAGTGAAGGTGCAGAGCGCGCTGCGCACGCCGACCACGCGCCCGGCCGTCGCCAACCGCTCGTGGATCAGCCGCTTCTTCGGCGTGATCGCCGAGCCGCGCACGTATGCGGCGCTGTTCTACATGCTGCTGGCGCTGGCCACGGGCATCTTCTACTTCACCTGGGTCGTTACCGGCATCTCACTGTCGGGCGGCCTCGCGGTGCTGATCATCGGCATTCCGTTCGTGATCCTGTACTTCGGTTCGATCCGCGTGTTGTCGCTGGTGGAGGGACGCATCGTCGAGGTGATGCTCGGCGAACGCATGCCGCGCCGGCCGCTGTATTCCACCCGCGGCAGGCCGTGGCTGGAACGCATCAAGGACCTCTTCACCGATCCGCGCACCTGGGCCACGCAGCTGTACTTCCTGCTGATGCTGCCGCTGGGCATCGCCTACTTCACGGTGGCGGTCACCGGGCTGGCGACGTCGCTGGGCCTGATCGCGGCACCGGTTGCCGCGCTGTTCGGCGGCTTCAACGGCGGTCTGTGGATGGACGACGTCAACGTGGTCGGCGTCGACGGCTGGTGGGCGCTGCCGCTGTGCTTCATCGTCGGCGTGGTGCTGCTGTTCGCCACGCTGCACCTGGCCCGCGCGATCGGCCACCTGCACGGGCAGCTGGCCAAGCACATGCTGGTGAAGACCTCGCAGTACGACTGAGCCGCGCCATCGCGGTAAACAAAAAGAGCCGGCAGCGATGCCGGCTCTTTTGCCTTGCGGAGCGTGGGATTACTTCGCCGCGGTGCTCGTTCCATCCTTGCCGCGATAACGCTCGAACCAGGCCAGAATTGCCGACGCCTTCGCCGCCGACTGTGACGGCCGTGCGGCGATGCCGCCGTGGCTCGCGCCTGGCACCTTGACCAGCGCAGTGGGAACGCCGCGCAGCTGCAGCGCGGTGTAGTACTGCTCGGCTTCGCTCACCGGCGTGCGGTAATCCTCGGAGCCCACGACCACCAGCGTCGGCGTCTTCACGTTGCCGACCAGCGACAGGGGCGATCGCGCCCAGTAACCCTGCGGGTCCTCCCACGGCAGCTTGTCGAACCAGTAGCTGTGGTAGTAGATCGCGCCGTCCGAAGTAAGCGCGAAGCTGGTCCAGTCGATCACCGGCTTCTGTGTCGCCGCCGCGCGGAAGCGGTCGTTCTTGCCGACGATCCAGGCGGTCAGCACGCCGCCGCCGGAACCACCGGTGACGAACAGGTTGTCGCTGTCGACGAAGCCCTTGGCGATCGCCGCATCCACCGCGCTCATCAGGTCGTCGTAGTCGTGGCCCGGATACGCCTTGTCGATCTGGTTGGCGAAATCCTCGCCGTACGACGTCGAGCCGCGCGGGTTCACGTACACCACGACATAGCCGGCCGCGGCGTAGAGCTGGTCGTCGGTCGAGAACGCCGGGCCATAGGCCGCGAACGGACCGCCATGGATCTCCAGGACCAGCGGATACTTGCGCGACGCATCGAAGTTGGGCGGCGTCACCATCCACGCATCGACTTCGCGACCGTCGAACGCCTTCACCGGCAACGGCTGCACGTCGCCGAGCGTCTTCGCCGCCAGCAGGCTCTCGTTGAGGTGGGTGAGGCGCCGCGCCTTGTCGCCGCGCACCACCGCCACGTCGGAGGGGCGCAGCGGGGTGCCGCTGGTGATGGCCAGCGTGCCGTCGCGCGCCACGCTGTATTCGCCACCGCTGTAGGGCCGGTCGAGTCCGCTGCCGGTCAATCCTTCCGCGACCGTGCGCACCGAACCATCCAGGCCGACGCGTGCCACGCGCACGCTGCCGTGGTCGTCGTAGTCGACGAAGACCGAACGCCCGTCGCCGGACCACACCGGACCGTCGACGCTGCGGTCGAGGTTGCCGGTCAGCACGCGCGCGTTGCGGCCGTCGCTGTCCATCACGTACAGGCGCGTGTTCTGGTAACCCAGGCGGCGGTCGTCGAAGCCGAGGTAGGCGATGCGCTTGCCATCGGGCGACACCACTGGCGATCGATCCGGCCCGTTGCGGTCGGTGAGCGTGCGGATGCTGTTGTCGGCGAGCGTCACGACGTGCACGTCGGTGTCGACCGCCTGCCGCTCCCAGTCCTTCGACAGGTTGCCGCTGAACACGATCGCCTTGCCATCGGGTGTCCACGACAGCGGACCCGCGGCGTTGTGCTGGCCGAAGGTGACCTGCGTCGGTGCGCCACCCTCAGCCGATACCCAGAAGATGTGCTCGAAGCCGGGCTTGGCGTAACCGTCGCCGTCGTTGCGGTACGTGACGGCGTCGATCACCTGCAGCGGTTCGGCCCATTGCGCGCCCTCGGGCTTCGCCGGC
This sequence comes from Agrilutibacter niabensis, assembly GCA_031457065.1. GTDB lineage: Bacteria > Pseudomonadota > Gammaproteobacteria > Xanthomonadales > Xanthomonadaceae > Agrilutibacter > Agrilutibacter niabensis_A. Next base: position 1,985,616 of record JAVDVW010000001.1, on the reverse strand, counting down.
GCCTTGCCCAGCGAGGCGCCTTCGGCGGGAACGAACATCGAATAGGCGATGCGGTTGCCATCGGGCGACCACTCGATGCCCGACGGCGTCTCCGGCAGGCCGGTGACGCGCGCTGCTGCGCCCGTCTTCATCCAGCGCACGTAGAGCTGCGCGCCGCCGCCATCGGAAGTGGACACGTAGGCCAGCCGCGAGCCGTCGCACGACCAGCGCGGCTGCATGTGCGATCCCGTGCCCGCGATCAGGGGCGCCTGCGTGCCGCTGGCCACGTCGATCAGCCAGATCGCCGAACGCGCGCGATCGGTCATGACGTCGTTGGAACGGCGCACATAGGCGATGGTGCGGCCGTCGGGGCTGATCTGCGGATCGGTGGCGACTTCCAGCGAGAACAGGTCCTGGCCGGTCAGCAGGCGCGATGGACCCTCGGCGGTGGCGGCGAAAGCGGGTGTATGGGCGAAAAGGGCGAGGGTCAGCAGCGCGGCTGATGGCTTCATGATGGGCTCCGGGACAAGGAGCCCATGGTTCAACCTTTGCGCGGCGCGGACAACATGACCGTTGGGCTAGATGTGGAGTGTCAACACGTTGTTTCGAGATACGCGCTCTCGTAACGGTTGCAGTGCGGCGGTTTGCTCCTTCCCCCGCTTGCGGGGGAAGGCTGGGATGGGGGCGTGAAGCGCGTTGCGCCGAGCCTTCGCTGCGCGGGCCTCCCCCTCCCCAACCCTCCCCCGCAAGCGGGGGAGGGAGTAGCCAGCAGGGCACGAACGAAACAACCTATTGAAACTGCTAGGCCCGGTGGGCCAGCCCCGCTTACGTCGCGTGGATGCCTGTTGCTTCAGCTCGCCGCGTACTGCGCGATGAAGTCGCGCACCTGCGGATACACCTGCGTGCGCCAGCGGCGGCCGCTGAAGATGCCGTAGTGGCCGGCGCCTTCGACGGTCAGGTGGCGATGGTCTTCCTGCGCGATGCCCGTGCACAGCGCATGCGCGGCGCGGGTCTGGCCCTGGCCGGAGATGTCGTCGAGCTCGCCCTCGATCGTCATGATCGCCGTGCCATGGATCGCACCGGGATCCACGCGCTCGCCACGCACCACCCATTCGCCCTTCGGAAGCAGGTGGCGCTGGAACACGACGTCGACGGTTTCCAGGTAGTACTCGGCCGGCATGTCGAGCACGGCGTTGTACTCGTCGTAGAAGCGGCGGTGCGAATCGGCGTCCTCGAGGTCGCCCTTCACCAGGTCCTGGTAGAAATCCCAGTGCGACTGGAAATGGCGTTCCGGATTCATCGCCATGAAGCCGCCGTGCTGCAGGAAGCCGGGATACACGCGGCGGTTGTGGCCGGGGTAGTTCGGCGGCACGGCGTGGACGAGGTTGGCCTCGAACCACCACAGCGGCTTGTGCGTCGCGAGGTCGTTGACCTTGGTCGGATTCTCGCGCGTGTCGATAGGCCCGCCGAACATGACCAGCGAACGCGGCGTCTTCTCGCCACGCGAGGCCATCAGCGACACCGCCGCCATCGTCGGCACGGTCGGCTGGCACACGCTGATCACGTGCAGGTTGTCGGCGCCGATCGTGCGGATGAACTCCTCGATGTAGGCGACGTAGTCGTCGAGGTGGAAGGCGCCTTCCTCGAGCGGGACCATGCGCGCGTCGACCCAGTCGGTGATGTAGACCTTGTGGTCGCGCAGCAGCGTCTTGACCGTGTCGCGCAGCAGCGTGGCGTGGTGGCCCGACAGCGGCGCGACGACCAGCACGGACGGATCGTCCTTGAAGTCGGCGATGTTGCCGGCGTCGTCGGCGAAGCGCTTGAAGCGGAGCAGGCGGCAGAACGGCTTCTTCAGTACCTCGCGTTCGACCACAGGATGGCTCTTGCCGTCCTTCTCGATCGAATGGATGCCGAACTCAGGCTTCTCGTAATCCTTGCCGATGCGATACATCAGCTCGTAGCCGGCGGACAGGCGCGAAGCGCCCGGCAACGACGACAACCAGCTGCCCGACGCGCCGAACATGCGCGAATTGGCCTCGGCCCAGTAATTCCACGGCTGCATCCAGGCGCGGCCGAGTTCGTGCAGGTGGTAAAGCAGCATTCGCGGAAAGGGCCCCTGACCCTGGGAACGGCGCGTTCGAAAACGCCATGACGCGCCGCAGCATAGCCGAAGGTGGCGACGGGTTTGTGAAGCGTGTCGCGGTTTCCGGGGTTTCGCCGCTCGGTGGTGGCTTATTGGATTTCCAGCGCGGTCGCGTGGTCGCGAAGGGCGGGCGACAGCCACAGGTGCGAGCCGACCTGGTTGAAGCCGAGCTTGCAGAAGCGCTGGCGATAGAACTTCGCCGGCCGGTTGCGGAAGTCGTGCTCGTCGCCCTCGGCGCCGTCCTCGCGCGCGAAGGTCTCGAGGAAGGCGACGCCGCCGCACAACTCGGCCAGGCCCGGCAGGCCGCGGTCGAGTTCGCGCGTGTCGAGGTAGTGCATGACGTCGCTGCACACCAGCAGGTCCACCGGCGGGCACGGGCGCAACAGGGCGAAGTCGCCGAAGCCCGCCAGGTGCAGGTTGCGGCGCGCGCCGAAGCGGCGGATCGCGTACTCGCTGCTGTCGAAGCCGAGGTACCGGGCCTTCGGTCGCAGCTTGAGCAAGGGCGCGCGCCACACGCCTTCGCCACAACCGATGTCGAGTACGGTGCGCAGCGGGCGCTCGAGGAAGTATTCGGCGCTCGTCACTGCCATCGCCACCTTGCGCGCGAGCCGCGCGCTGTCGCCGATGCCGCGCTGCCGGTACCAGTTATCGAAGTAGCGTTGGTCGTAGACCTTGGACATGGGGAGTCGAGTGATGGAAATCGGTGATGGAAATCGGGTGATGGGAAGTGGGCGGGGAATCATGACGGGCGGTTTGCGCGCGCCGCATGTCATCCTATCGCCATCGTCAGCGGAGCCTGCCAATGCAAGCCTATCTCTGGACCAAGACCGCCCACGTCGTGTTCGTCATGGCGTGGATGGGGGGAGTGTTCTATCTGCCGCGTATCCTGGTGAACCTCGCCGAGGCGGGGAACGAGGCGGGGGTGCGCGCGCGCCTGCTGTTGATGGGGCGGCGACTGTACCGCTTCGGCCACATCATGTTCGGACTGGCGCTCGTCTTCGGCCTGGTGATGTGGCAGGGGTACCGCGTGTTTCCCAATGCCCTGCCGCAGATGTTCGCGACCGGCGGCTGGCTGCACGCGAAGCTGATGCTGGTGGCGGTGATGCTGGCGTACTACATCGTCGCCGGCCGCTGGTTGAAGGGTGTCGAGGCCGGCCGGCCCTTGCCATCGTCGCGCGCGCTGCGCTGGTTCAACGAAGTGCCGGTGCTGCTGCTCGTGGCGATCGTCTATCTGGTGATCGCCAAGCCGTTCTGAGGTCGCGATTGCGGACAGTCGCTCGCTGCGCTCGCCCCTCATCTGCCCCAACTTGTCAGGGTTCCCGGGCTGCGCGCCGACTTTTCCCTCTCCCCGCTTGCGGGGAGAGGGTGCCAAAGGCGGGTGAGGGGGCGAGCGCAGCGAGCTGCGGTTGCCTTAGCTGCGGCTGGTTGATTCGTCAGCCGTCAACGCGCCCTGAAGCCTTCCGGCTTCGGCAATACCACCGGCACGCCGTTGCCGTCGCAATCACCGGCCGTGCACAGCCTGGCGCGCAAGGCCGGCATCGCCTGCAGCATGAAGTGGAAGATCGTGTTCTGCTCCACGCTGCCGCGCACGGCGTCGCTGCCGGGGCCGCGTGCCCAGATGCCGACATCCTCGCCGCCGTGCGATTCCTGGGTGAACGGCGCGATCGCTTCCTGCAGGTAATCGGGGTCGGTGGTGTCGACGTTGGTCAGGTCGGGACGGCCGATCGCCGGCTTGATCCTGCGCGGCTCGTGCGGATTGCGCTTGGGGCCCGCGGGCTGCACGTCGCTTTCGCCGGTGTAGCCGGGGCCATTGGCGTAGTTGAGCGTGGTGTAGGGGAGGCCAAGCAGATCGCGTGCATACGCGTCCTTGCCTTCCTCCTCGCCGGTGCTGCCACGAACCTTGCCGAGGATCGGGTTGCCGCGTTCGGGATAGCCGGAAAAGCTCAGCGTGTGGGCGTGGTCGGCGGTGACCAGGATCAGCGTGTCATTGGCCGACGTCAGTTCCGTGGCGGTGCGCACCGCATCGCTGAGCGCGATCGTCTCGTCGAGCGCGCGGTAGGCGTTGCCGTTGTGGTGGGCATGGTCGATGCGCCCGCCTTCGACCAGCAGCACGAAGCCCTTGTCGTTGCGTTGCAGGCGCGTGATCGCGGCGCGCGTCATCTCGGCCAGCGAAGGCTCGCCGCCACGGTCCTGCGGTCGATCGTGTTCGTAACGCATGTGGCTGGGCTCGAACAGGCCAAGCACCGGCTGGTCGCCCGGCGCCGCCGCGAGCTGCTGCGCGTTCCACACGTAGGCGCCCTGCGGATGGCGTTGGCGCCAGAGCGCGATGAGGTCGCGCCCATCCTTGCGCAGGCCGCGCGTATCGGGATATTCGGGATCGGCCTGCGTGTCCGGCATGAAGTTGGCGCGACCGCCGCCCATCAGCACGTCCGGACCGCTGCCGTACGGCGATTCGATCAGCTGTCGCGCGATGTCCGTGCAGCCACCCGTGGGATCGCCATAGCGCGTCATCGCCGCGTCGCTCTCCCAGTTGCGGTGCGCGGAATGGGTGAAGGTCGCGCCCGGCGTCGCATGGGTGACACGCGTGGTGGTGACCACGCCCGTCGCCAGGCCACTGCTGGCGGCGAGTTCCCACAGCGTCAGCACCGGTGTCTTCAATGCCGCCGCGCAGTCGCCGAGCTTGGCTTCCTGGCCGATGCTGAGCACGCCGGCACGGGTCTTCACGCCGGTGGCCATCGCCGACATGGTGCCGGCCGAATCCGGCGTCTGCGAGTCGGTGTTGTAGGTCCGGCTCAGGGCCGTGGCGGGGAAGTTCTCCCAGCTCAGGCGGTTTTCCTCGCCCGGTGCGCCCTTGCGCTGGCCTTCGAGGATGCGCGCCGCCGCCACGGTGGTGAGGCTCATGCCGTCGCCAACGAACAGGATCACGTTCTTCGCGTGCCCGCCCATTGCGCCGCGTTGGGCCGCCTGCGCGGCGCCGTCGCGGAACCACCAGGCCGGGGTTTCGCCATCGGGGCGCCGGATCGCGGGCACTTCCACCGCGAACGCTCCGCCGCTGGCCGGCGCGCGCGGCGCGGTGCTGGCGCAGGCCCCGAGCAGGGTGGAAGCCAGGGCAATGCCGAGGACGCGCGAGGAAAGCATGAAAACCTGCCGTGACCGGGTGAATAGGGAGTCGCGGATTATGCCAAGCCGATCGCGCGGGATTACGTGGCCGGCTTTGCGCAAGTGGGTGGGCGGACAGGGCGCCCGTGCACATTCCGGTTTGGAACAACGGTTTGCATTCATGGCTCGCCAGCCCGCGCCGGCCTCGGCTATGTTGCGGGCTTGAGTTGCGGCCCTGGGTCGCGGGCCGGCCCGGCCCGGCCGGCGCAATGGAGATTTTCTGGATGATGAAGGTGGTTTCCGGCTGGCTGCGGATCCCGTTCTGGCAGCGCGTGGTGCTCGGCTTCGTCCTGGGCGCGCTGGCGGGCTGGCTGTTCGGCCAGGATGCGGCGACGTGGTTTGGTCCGCTGGGCGACGTCTACGTCAACCTGATCAAGATGATCGCAGTGCCGCTGGTGTTCTTTGCGGTCATCAACGCGGTCAGCGCGCTGCATGGGCAGAAGTCGATCGCCGCACTCGGCGGACGTACCTTCCTGTGGTTTGCGATCACCGCCGTGCTGGCGGTCGGCGTTGGCCTGCTCGCGGGCTGGGTAGTGAAGCCGGGTGTCGGCGTCGATGTCGGCACCCTGAAGATGGCGTCCGACTACGTCCCCAAGAACCCGCCCGGCGTGCTCGACGTGCTGTTCAACATCGTGCCGTCCAATCCCATCGCGGCGATGGCGGGTGCCGATACCGCCAAGACCGCCGACGGCATGAAGGTGCTGGTGCCGCGCAACGGCACGGTGCTGCAGGTGATCTTCTTCGCCGGCCTGATTGGCTTCGCCTTCGTCAAGCTGGGTGAACGGACCGCACACCTGCGCCGGCTGTGCGGCGAGGCCAGCGAGACGATGATCCAGGTCACGCGCTTCGTGCTGGAATTCACGCCGCTGGGTACGTTCGGGCTGATCGCCGCGCTGGTGGGCGGCTATGGTTTCGAGCAGCTCAAGCCGCTGGCGAGTTTCGTCGTCGCCCTGTACGCGGCCTGCGCGTTCCACATCGTGGTGGTGTACAGCGGCCTGCTGCTGGCGCACGGGCTGAATCCGATCCGCTTCTTCCGTGGCGCCGCGCCCGCGATGCAGGTGGGGTTCGTCGCTTCATCGAGCTTCGCGGCGATGCCGGTGTCGCTGCGCAGCGTGGTCCACAACCACGGCGTCGACAGCGACTACGCGGCTTTCGCCGTCCCGCTCGGCGCCAGCATCAAGATGGACGGTTGCGGCGCGATCTATCCGGCGCTGGCGGCGGTGTTCATCGCGCAATACGCGGGCATCGACCTCACGTTCGACAAGTACCTGATCATCGCGCTGGCATCGGTGCTGGGCAGTTTCGGTACCGCCGGCGTACCCGGCACCGCGGTGATCATGGCGACGGTGGTGCTCAGCGCCGCCGGCCTGCCGCTGGAAGCGATCGGCTATCTGTACGCCATCGACCGCGTCCTCGACATGATGCGCACGATGACCAACGTGACCGGCCAGATGCTGGTGCCGGTGCTGGTGGCGAAGGAAACCGGATTGCTCGACCGCGAACTGTACGCAGCCGCTTCGAGCAACGTCGGCGTGGCCGAGGGCGAGATGGCGGAGATCCGCAGCGACGCCACCGGCTAACCACTCCGCATCGCGAACCTCACACATCCTTTTCATGCCTGCGCAGCAAGATATCCGGGCATGACACCCTGATGGCGGAGCGGTGGCGATGGCCGAAGAAAACATCCAGCTGGTCGAACAGTTTCCCGGCGCCGACGATTACTGCCGGTTGCGCAGCGCCGCCGGCATGTCGCCCAAGACGATCGAGGCCGCGCGCAAGGGGCTTCCCAACACGCTGTATGGCGTGAGCCTGCGCCGCGACGGTGAGGTGATCGGGATGGGGCGCATCATCGGCGATGGCGGCTGCTTCTACACCGTCGTCGATATCGCGGTGGCACCGCCATTCCAGGGGCGTGGGCTGGGCAAACGGATCATGACCGCGCTCGACGCGTGGCTGCGCGCGAACGCGGAGCCTTCGGCCTACGTCACCCTCGTCGCCGATGGCGAAGCCCGCCATCTGTATGCCAAGTACGGTTTCGTCGAGACGGCGCCGGCATCGGTCAACATGGAATACCTCGTCGCCTCGAACCCGGCTGACTAGGCCTTCGGCGCGATCACGCGCGCGAGAACTTCCACGACAGCATGCGTCCGTCGCGATACGGCATCACGCCGTGGAACGGGCGCGGATCGTCGTCGAACACCAGCGGCAGGAACTGGCGGTCGCCTTCCCACATCGGCAGGTCGTGCAGGCGCTCGCGTGGCACCCACTCCAGCGGGCCTTCGGCATTGCTTTCGAAAGGGGTGCCGGTGAAGCGGGTGATGAGAAACACGAAGCCGAGCCAGTCCTCGCCCTGCTTGCCGAAACCGGGCCAGCTGATCGTGCCGCGCAGCGACAGGTCGACGCAGTCGATACCGGCTTCCTCGTGGATCTCGCGACGCATGCCGGCGAGCACGTCCTCGTCCGGTTCGATCTTGCCGCCCAGGCCGTTGTACTTGCCGAGCTGGTGGTCGTCGGGGCGTGCGTTGCGATGGACCATCAGCACTTCGCGTCCATCCGCGGACAGCACGTAGCCGAGCGTGGCGACGATCGGGGTGTAGGGCATTACGGTCGTTCCTTGCGTTGCGTCGCCAGCTGCGCGTCGAACCGCGCTTCGGCCTTGTCGGCATAGTCGCGGCAGGTGACGGGCGCGGGATGCGGCGTGGTGGTATTGGCGGGCGTCCAGCCGCTCGCATCCGGGTGCGGCGTGATCAGCACGTCGCAAGGCAGCGCGCGCACCGTCGCGAAGCCGCGGCGGTAGTCGTCGACGATGCGGGGATAGCGCGGATTGTCGACCAGCTGGTAGCCCGGCGCGCTCAGGCTGTCGGCATAGGCGATGTCCATCGGCTTGCCATTGCGCGTGTCGCGCCAGGTCCAGCTCAGGCTGCCGGGCGTGTGGCCCGGCGTGTAATGCGCAACGAAGCGCAGGCCGCCCAGCTCGACGGCTTCGCCATCCATCACCAGGCGGTCCGCCTGCACCGGCGGATACAGGATGCCGTCGCCGAAATGCAGGTCATTGCTGCCGCCGCGCGCCAGCAGCACGGCGGATTCGGCATTGCTGACCACGCGTGCGCCAGTGGCCCGCTTGATCGCGGCGATCGGCCCGGCGTGGTCGCCGTGCGCGTGGCTGTGCAGGATCAGCTTGAGTTCCTGCGGTTGCACGCGCAGGTCGCGCATCCGCTGCAGCAGCATGTCCGCCGCCTGCGGCAGGCCGCCATCGATCAGCACGGCGCCTTCCGGCGTGCCGATCAGCAGGGCGCTCAGGCCTTGCGTGCCGATGTACCAGGTGTGGTCGGCGAGTTGGAACGGTGCGATCGGCTGGCGCCAGGCATCGTCGGTTTCATAGCGGCTCGATTGCGGCAGCACCGGGTCGGCGGCGTGGGCGATCGATGTGATGGCAAGCAGGGAAGCGACGAGCGCGAATCGATGCATCGTGGGGGCGTGCGAAACCGGGGCGCGACAGTGTCGGCGATCGCGCACGGCCGGGCCAGTGCACGATCCGGCGCAGGCGGCGTCAGGGCGATGTGCGCGGTGTCGCCAGGCGCGCGGCCAGCCAGGCCAGCGACAGTGGCAGCAGGACGCCGGCGACCGTCATCCACAGCGGATAGGCAATCAGCATGCGCTTGGCGAGCACGATGACGACGACCAGCGTGCCGATGACCAGCGCGGCCGCCCGGTGATGCCGCGCGATGCGTGCCGCGATCCAGCCGCCGAGGAAGGCGGCCAGCGACCACCCTGCCAGCACGATCAGCATCACCGGCGTCGGAGCGGCGGCGACATGGGCCGCCAGCGCCTGTGGGTCGCGCAGGTCGATGCTCGGCGGCGGGTGGTGCAGGAACATGCTGGCGAATTCGCACAGCGTGATCGTGAGCCACGCGACAACCAGCCGCCAGAACGCCGAGGATCGTACGCCCCATGCCTGCTTCCTCCCCAATGGTGGCGGAAGCATCGCCCACGCCCACGGGACGTCGCAAGGTGCACACTTGCACGTCTCATTCCTGGAGTCGGCCATGAGCGGAACCCAGCGCGAACTCACCATGCGTTTCCTGGCCGAGCCCCTCGACGTCAACTACGGTGGCAAGGTCCACGGCGGCGTGGTGATGAAATGGATCGACCAGGCCGGCTATGCCGCGGCGGTGGGCTGGAGCGGCCACTACAGCGTGACGGTCGCCGTCGGCGGGATCCGGTTCGTCGCGCCGATCCTGATCAGCGATCTGGTGGCGGTGCGCGCCAAGCTCATCCATACCGGCACCACCAGCATGCACTTCTCCATCGACGTCAGCGCCCGCGACCCCATGGGCGGAGAGACGCGCCTGTGCACGCATTGCGTGATCGTGTTCGTGGCGATGGATGCCAACGGCAAGGCCACGCCCGTGCCGCCCCTGCAGATGGCCAGCGATGAAGACAAGCGCCTGGCCGAGTACGCACTCAAGGTGATGGAGCTGAGCAAGGGCATCGAAGCCACGATCGAGCACTTCCGCGATCCCGGCTAATGCGGAATGAAGCCGTGGAAATGGAGCTGCGGAAATGGAACTGCGGAAATGGAACTGCGGAAATGGAACTGCGGAAATGGAACTGCGGAAATGGAACTGCGGAAATGAAAAAGCCGCCCCGAAGGCGGCCTTGATCTCTTGCGGCGGGCGGATCAGCCGCCGCTGGTATTCACGCGCCGTGCCTGCACGAAACGCCCGCTCCAGTAACCCTCTTCGAGGCTCGAGACCGTGACGTCCTTGCCGGTACGCGGGGCATGGACGAAGCGGCCGTCCCCGAGGTAGATGCCGACGTGGTTCACGCGGCCCTTGCGACCGAAGAAGACCAGGTCGCCGGCGACCAGCTTGGCGCGGTCGGTGACGAGCTCGCCGTTCTTGGCCATGTCGCGGGACACGCGCGGCAGTTCGATGCCCAGCGCATTGCGGAAGACGTAGCCGACCAGGCCGCTGCAGTCGAAACCTTTGTTGGGATCGGTGCCGCCCCAGCGGTACGGCGTGCCGAGCAGGGCGAGCGCCTTCTGCAGCACGCTCTTGACCTTGCTGTCGTCGCCGATGGGCGTGCCGATGGCTTCGGCGGGCAGTTCCAGCGCAGCCGCCGGGTTCAACAGGCGATTGGCGCCTGCCACCAGGTCGAGCGCGCGGCCGGACAGCGAGGAAGCGGTGTCGGTCGCGACCGACGTCTGGTGCTTGACGGGGAACGGCGCAGCATCGTCCACCGGTGCCGCGAAGGCCGACAACGCCGGGGCGGAGAGCGCCAGCGCAAGCGACAAACGCAACAAACCCCGGGCAAGCCGGGAAGGGGTGGTACCAGCAGGGCGGCCGAACTCTGGCGTCACGCAGTCATCGCGATTCACAAACTGGTGGCGATCATGCCTACCCGACCGGGTGATGTTGTTCAGAAGATGTTAGAGATTCGTTAAATATGCCGTCAAAGTTGGCAAAAACGGCCGCTGGTCAGTTGAGGACCCGCTTGGCCCCGCTGTAGTGGTCGCGCCAGTACGGCCCGTCCAGATAGTCCAGCCGCACGGTGCCGCCCGTGCTGGGGGCATGCACGAAACGGCCTTCCCCCACGTAGATGCCGACATGGCTGACGCTGCCGCCGGAGCCAAAAAACACCAGGTCCGCCGCCGCGAGCCGCTCAGGGGCGATACGTGGCCCCTGCCATGCGGCGAGGTCCCCCGAGGTGCGCGGCAGGCGCAGGTCGAGCATGTCCCGGTAGACGTAATTGACGAGCCCGCTGCAGTCGAAGCCGGTGTCGGGGGTGTTGCCGCCATAGCGATAGGGCGTGCCCACCAGGCTGATCGCCCGCATCAGCACCGCATTGGCGCGGACCGGATCGGCCGGGGCCACCAATGGCCAGGAACGATGTGCCGGCAGCGGCTGGCGCACCAGCTTGTCGCCGCCACAGCCCGCGAGCAGCAACCCCAGCCACATTAATAAGAGAAGCCACCCATGCGCTGGCATGGCGCCGGGGTTGCCGGGATAATGCGCGACTCCATCGGCAGGGCTCGGAATATTCGTCTTCACGAACCGAAGCTTGGCCGTTCCCGCCGCAGCCGACAAGGCGCGGCAGCTCTCGGCCGCAGCCGTGGCCCACCACCGAGTCAAGCAATGAAGATCGAGAAAGACCGCGTCGTCAGCTTCCACTACACCGTCAGCGAACAGGGCCAGGAGTCGCTGGAAAGCTCCGAAGGCCGCGATCCGCTGGTGATCCTGGTCGGCCACGGCAACATCATCCCGGGCCTGGAAGCCGCGATGGATGGCCGCGAGGCGGGCGACAAGTTCGAGGTCGACGTGGCCGCCGCCGATGCCTACGGCGAGAAGCGCGACGGCCTGAGCCAGCGCATCCCGAAGAAGCACTTCGGCAACCAGCGCCTGGAGCCGGGCATGCAGGTCATCCTGCAGACCAACTTCGGCCCGCGCGCCGTGACCATCCAGAAGGTCGGCATGAGCGTGGTCGACGTCGACCTCAACCACCCGATGGCGGGCAAGAACCTGCATTTCGCCATCGAGATCGTCGACGTGCGCGAAGCCTCGGCCGAGGAAGTCGAGCACGGCCACGTGCACGACGAAGGCGGTCACCAGCACTGAGTGCCGGCGCAATCCGGCTCTCCACGGCGGCCCGCGCATGCGGGCCGTTGTCGTTTCTGCCGCCGCGACACCGCTCAGTCGCGTCCATGGTGTAATCGCCCGCACTTCAATGCGGGGACCCCGATGAGCCGGATTGTCCAGATCGTGTCTTCCATCGGCGTGTTCTCCGTTGGCGTGCTAACCGCTGGCGCGCTGACCCTTGCCGGTTGCGGCACATCGCCGCCGCAGCCCGCGGCGCTGGCGCACTACGACCTGCTGATCCGCAACGGGCTGGTCTACGACGGCAGCGGGACCCCGCCGCGACGCGTCGACATCGGGGTGCGCGGCGATCGGGTCGCGGCGCTGCTGCCTGCGGGAAGTCCTGCCGAGGCGGCGCAGGTGCTCGATGCCAAGGGCCAGGCGGTCGCGCCGGGTTTCATCAATGTGCTGAGCTGGGCGAACGAATCGCTCATCGCCGACGGGCGCGGCGTGAGCGACACCAAGCAAGGCGTGACGCTGGAGATCTTCGGCGAGGGCTGGTCGATGGGGCCGCTCAATCCGGAGATGAAAGCCGAGATGCTGCGCCAACAGGGCGACATCCGGTATCCGATCGAGTGGACCACGCTGGGCAACTACCTGGACTACCTGCAGCGGCGCGGCATCACGCCCAACATCGCCTCGTTCGTCGGTGCGACCACGGTGCGGATACATGAACTGGGCGAAGGCGACATACAGCCCACGCCCGTGCAGCTGGCCCGCATGCAGGACGAGGTGCGCGCCGCGATGCACGAAGGCGCGCTCGGGATCGGCGCCTCGATCATCTATGCACCGGCTTCCTACGCGAAGACCACGGAGCTCACCGCGCTGGCCAACGCTGCCGCCGAGTCCGGCGGTGGTTACGTCGCCCACATGCGCAGCGAAGCCAACGGCTTGCAGGACGCACTCGACGAGACCATTGGCATCGCCCGCGCGACGAAGCAACACACCGAGGTCTACCACCTCAAGGCCGCAGGCGAACGGAACTGGCCGAAGATGGCGCAGGCCATTGCCAGCATCGACGGCGCGCGTGCGCAGGGGCTCGACGTCGCGGCCGACATGTACGTCTACACCGCGGGCGCCACCGGACTCGATGCGAGCATTCCGCCGTGGGTCCAGGCCGGAGGCCGCGAGGCGCTGAACCAGCGGCTGCGCGATCCGAAGACGCGCGCCCGCGTCATCGCCGACATGAAGGACCCCAACGCCGGCTGGGAAAACCTGCGACTGCAGGCCGGCTCACCCGAGCGCGTGCTGTTCATCGGCTTCAAGTCGGAAAAACTCAAGCCGTTGATCGGCCGCACGCTGGCCCAGGTCGCGGCGCAGCGTGGCACGCCGGTCGAGGACACCGTGCTGGACCTGATGCTCGAGGACGACTCGCGCGTCGACACCGCCTATTTCCTGATGAGCGAGGACAACGTCGAACTCGGCCTGCGCCAGCCCTGGGTCAGCCTCGGGTCGGATGCGGAGTCGTCGGCGCCGGAGGGCATCTTCCTCAAATCCAGCACGCATCCGCGTGCCTACGGCAACTTCGCCCGCTTCCTCGGCCATTACGTGCGCGAGCGCAGGTTGATGCCGCTGGAGGAAGCCATCCGCCGCCTCACCCGCCTGCCCGCCGGCAATTGGAAGCTGCGCGATCGTGGCTGCCTGGATCCGGGTTGCCACGCCGACCTGGTGGTGTTCGATCCGGCCACGATCAGCGACCACTCGACGTTCGAAAAGCCCATGGTGTTCGCGACCGGAGTGAGCGATGTCTTCGTCAACGGCGTGCAGGTCCTGCGCGCTGGCGAACATACCGGCGCCACGCCCGGGCAGGTCGTGCGCGGGCCGGGATGGACGGGCTGGGCCGGCGCGACGAAGTAGCCCTGGCTGCCCAAAGCTCTGGCCACCCCAAAGAAAACGGCCCGCATGCGCGGGCCGTTTTGTGTTGCGCGATGCTTCGCTCAGTTCTGGAACGGATTGTTCTCGGCGAAGTATTCGTGGTTGTCGGCGTTGTCCAGCGCGTTGGTCGGGTTGGTGATGGCGAGGTTCTTGGCCCCGGCCTGCCCGTAGACCCAGTCGTTGGTGCCGGCCACGACGGTGAAGTGACTCATTTCGTGGATCAGCGTACCGGCCTTGGAGTCGGTGCCCACCGCCGGTGCCGGCCAGAAGGCGCGGCAGACGAAGATCTCGTACGCCGAGTTCGGGAACACATGGGCGTACTCGCTGCCGTTGCAACCGCAGTTGATCTTGATCTGGCCGCCGCTCTGGTCCATCGCGCCGTCGATCGAGACGTAGTGCTGGTTCGCGGTGGAGTAGCGCGCCGACGTGTAGGCGCCGAACCAGGTGGTGTAGCGCGCGCCGACCGTGCCGCCGTTGAGATAGCCCTTGGCGTTTTCGGTATAGGTGCGGGCGTCGACCACGGCCTGGCCGGCCTGGCTGATCTGCGTGGTCGAGCAACCGACGAAGGTGACGCCGTTGACGACCGTGCCACCGCCAGACGGCGGCTTCTTCATGATCTGGCTGCCGCCCTTGGCGAGCATGTCGGTACCGTCGACCCACAGGCGCAGCGGCGCTGACTGGATGGTCATCGGCAGGCCGTTGTCGTGCTTGAGCATTTCGCCGTTCGACAGCGAGGCGTGCTGCAGCGGCGACAGCAGGGTGACGACGTAGTCGCCGCTCTTGGACATGTCATAGCTGCCCGAGAGGTCAATGGTGGTGCGCAGGGTTTCGCCTGCGCGCAGGATCGCGAAGTCCTCGGCCTTGGGCAGGCCGCGCTTGGCCATCGAGCCTTCGTACTGCACCGGCTCGCCGTTACGGCTGACCTGGAACAGCTTGGCTTCCATCGCATCGGATGGCAGTTCCCACTTCGGCACGCGCACGGTGTGGTTGCTGGTATTGGTCACGGTGACGTCGACGGCGCCCAAGAAGCCGCCGCTGGACGCCTGCGCGGCGACGAGGCTGACGCGCAGCGGATTGGCCTTCGCCGATGGCTGGGCGGATGCCGCAGCGGCAATGGTGCCCACGAGTACGGCGGAGCAGGAAACGACGCTGATCAGTTTCATTCCGGTTTTCCTCTGGTTGCGGGGTGCTGCAGGTGCCGGGAGAGATGGCCCGCAACCGCGGGCCATCCGTGACGCCTGGATCAGTTGACCGCCGTCGCGCTCCATGCGCGGGCCACGGTCTGGTATTCGACGGACGTCGCGCCGTACAGGTCGGCCGCCGCCTGCAGGGTCGCGGCACGCGCCTGCGGGTAGGTCGTGCCCGAGGTGAAGTACAGGTCCATCGCGCGGTACCAGATCGCCGCGGTCTTGGCGCGGCCGATGCCGGCGAGGGTGGTGTCGCCATTGCATACCAGCGACGACGCGGTCAGGTTGTAGCTGGTGCCCGAACCGAAGCCCGCCGGCACCACCGCACCTTCCGACAGCAGGTAGGCGAAGCGGTTCGCCACGCCCGAGGTGTAGTGCGGGTCGTTGCGGCGGCTGAAGCCCTTGGACGGATAGCAGACGAATGAACCGCCATCGAGGTCCTGCTTGAACATCTGGCGCAGCGCCTTGGTGCCGTTCGGGTTGTTGATGTAGATCTTTTCGCCGATCAGCCAGTCGCCCGGGTCGTTGGCGTTGTTGACCGAGAACTCGACCATCGTGCCCATGATGTCGGACGAAGCCTCGTTGAGGCCGCCCGCGTCGGCGGAGTAGGCCAGGCCGTTCACCGCCGAGGTCACGCCGTGGGTCATTTCATGGCCGGCCACGTCGAGCGCGACGAGCGGACGATAGGTCGTGCCGTCGCCATCGCCGTAGCGCATGCAGAAGCAGCCATCGCTCCACGACGCGTTGACCCAGTTGCTGCCGACATGGACGAGGCTCAGGGCGCCCTTGCCATCGTTCTTGATGCCGTTGCGGCCGAAGGTGTTCTTGTAGAAGTCCCAGGTTGCGGCGACGCCGAACTGTGCGTCGGCGGCGGCGGAGGCGCGATCGGCGTTGCTGCCGTTACCCCACACATTGTCGGCGTCCGTGAAGGTGGTGCCGGTGGTCGAGGACGTCGAACCGTTGTTGTTGTCCTTGGTGATGCCGTTGCCACGGGTGGTGTCGACCATCTGGTAGCCGGTGCCGGTCGAGTCGGTGTTGAGCGACACCTGGCCCAGGGTCAGCGTGTTGCCGGTGCCGATCGCGGCGGCGGTTTCGACCGTGTCCCAGCCATCGAGGATCTTGCCGTTCTTCGCATCGACGAAGTAGCGCATCTCGGTCGGGGTCTGGTCGGCCTTGGTACCGTTCATGCGCACTTCGTACGCCAGCACGGGCTGGGCGCCGCGGGCATACACCACCAGGCTGGCGGTCGGGACGCCGTGGAAACCGGTGCCAAATTCCGTGCCGGCTTCGACGATCGCGTGGTCGGCGCTGATCTGCGGCACCACATCCGGACGGCCGTTGGTCTTCAGGGTCAGGCTGGCCGACTTGAACTGGCCGTTCTTCGAGTGGACGACGAAGTCGCCGCCAATGACCGGCAGGCCGCGGTACTGGCGTTCGAAACGGACGTGTTCGGCGCCGGCTTCGACCACGACGTTCTTGACGGTGAAGCTGTCCTCGGCCGCGCGCTGGACGGCAGTGGCGTTGCCGTCGATCAGGCCGCGGGCGCGCTGGGCGGCCGGAGATTCGGTCTTGCCGGCGGCGAAAGCGGGAGAGGAAACGGCGAGCGCGGCGAGAACCGCCGCGCTGAGGAGACGAAGTTGCATCGTTGATTACCCTGGAGTGATGTCGAAGGACCGGAGAACCGGGATTGCGCACGCTCGCGTTGAGCACGCCCGCAACGGCGGCGTCCAAAACGTTGAGTGACCAATCCGTCTGCGGCCCATGCAGCACGGAGGGAACCCGGACATCTTTGGCGAGCGGACGGGGTTCTGTCATGCTGCAATGCGGCAAAGACGAAGCGCCGGCGGCGGGTTTCTTTTCTTTTTGCCGGCTTCCAACGACCCTATTGCGCAATGCACAAGGATTCCAACGACATCATCGTGGTGGGCGCGGGCGTGATCGGCCTGGCGTCGGCGCTGGCATTGCTCGAAGCCGGGCGCGGCGTCCGTGTCATCGATTCCGGCGTTGTCGGTGGCGGCGCATCGCATGGCAACTGCGGCACCATCACCCCGAGCCATGCACCGCCGCTGGCCGCGCCGGGCATGGTCGCGGTGGCGCTGCGCTGGATGCTCACGCCGGACGCACCGCTCTACATCAAGCCGCGCATCGATCCCGCGCTATGGCGCTGGCTGCTCGGTTTCGCCGCGCGCTGCAATCCGCGCGACTGGCAGCGCAGCGCGCACGCGAAATCGATCCTGCTCAATGATTCGCGCGCGCGGCTGGCGCAATGGGTACGCGACTACGGCATCGCGTGCGAGTTCGCCGAGGCCGGCGTCGATTACGTCTTCCGCGACGCGAGTGCCTTTGCGGAAGAGCAGAAGGAAATGTCCGCGCTGCGCGAGTTCGGGGTTTCCGTCGAGGCCATCGACGGCCGCCACTACGAAGCGATGGAACCGGCGCTCAAGCCTGGTGCCGCCGGTGCACTGCGTTTCGACGGCGATGCGGTGTTGCGTCCGGATCGTTATGTCGATGAGCTGGCGCGGCTGGTGCGCGAGCGTGGCGGCGAGATCGTGGAGCACTGCGCGTTCGAATCGGTCGATGCGGTACGCGATGGCGTGTCGCTGCGTACATCGCACGGCATGTGGAAGTCACGCGAGGCGGTGTTCGCGCTGGGGGCCTGGTCGCCGCGGCTGGCATCGGCGATCGGCTTCCCCGGGCTGCGGCGCGCGATGCAGCCGGGCAAGGGTTACTCGATCACGTATTCGGCGCCTTCGCTGGTGCCACGCCGCCCGATCGTGCTGCGCGAGCGGTCCGTCTGCGTCACGGCCTGGGGCAGCGGTTTCCGTCTGGGCAGCACGATGGAGTTTTCCGGCTACGACGAAACGCTCAACGAGCGCCGCCTCGCCGCGCTGGAACGCGGCGCGGCGGAGTACCTGCGCCGCCCCGCCGGTCCCGAGGTGCGTGAGAAGTGGTACGGATGGCGGCCGATGTGCATCGATGACGTGCCGTTGATCGGCCGCGTGCCGGGACGCGACGGCCTGTGGATCGCCACCGGGCACGGCATGATGGGCGTGAGCATGAGCGCTGCCACGGGCCAGCTGGTCGCCGATCTCGTGACCGGTTCGGCAGCGGCCGTTGATCCCGCGCCATATTCGCCGGCGCGCTTTGTTTGATGGAACCGATTTGTTTGATGGAAGCGGTCAGATGAACGATGTCTTCGAGCTCCATCGCGGCACCGCGCCGCTGCTGGTAAGCGTCCCGCACAACGGCAGCGAGATTCCAGCGACGCTGAAGGAGCGGATGGTCGATCGCGCGCGACTCGCGCCCGACACGGACTGGCACATCGCGCGCCTGTACGCATTCGCGCGCGAACTCGGTGCCTCGATGCTGGTGCCGCGCTATTCGCGTTACGTCATCGACCTCAACCGGCCGCCGGACGACACCTCGTTGTATCCCGGCCAGAACACCACCGGCCTGTGCCCCGCGGTGCAGTTCACAGGCGCGCCCGTGTACCTCGACGGGCAGGCACCGTCCGCGGACGAGATCGCGGCCCGCACGGATACGTACTGGCGGCCGTACCACGAAGCGTTGCAGGGCGAACTGGCGCGCCTGCGCGCGGCCCATGGCCGGGTGTTGCTGTGGGAAGGCCACTCCATCAGGGGCAGCGACCTCGAGTTCCTGTTTCCCGGACGCCTGCCCGACCTCAACCTCGGCACGTCCGGCGGCGCGAGTTGTTCACCGCAACGCCAGGCGCGAGTGGAAGCGGCACTCGCGGCGCAATCGCGTTACGACTTCGTGGTCAACGGCCGCTTCAAGGGCGGCTACATCACCCGTCATTACGCCGATCCCGCCAATGGCATCGATGCCATCCAGCTCGAGATCGGCCAGCGCATCTACATGGACGAGACCACGTTCGCGTATGACGAGGGCAAGGCCGCCGATGCGCAGGCGGTGATCCGTTCGCTGGTGGAGGCCGCGCTGGCATGAACTGCATCGGAGCCGAGGGGACACCTGGAGCTCCGAATTCGCATCAAGAGAACGGAAGGCGGGTAGGGATCCGCCTGCCGCCAGCGTCAAACCTCGAGCGTTGCCAGGTCACCCTTGGTTTCAAGCCAGGCCTTGCGATCGCCGGAACGCTTCTTCGCAAGCAGCATGTCCATCAGTGCGTGCGTCTCGACGTTGTCGTCGACGGTGAGCTGCACCAGGCGGCGGGTGTCGGGATGGACCGTGGATTCGCGCAACTGCGAGGGATTCATCTCGCCCAGGCCCTTGAAGCGGGTAACGTTGACCTGGCCGCGGATTTTCTCGCGCTCGATCTTGTCCAGCAGGATGCGCTTCTCTTCCTCGTCCAGCGCATAGAACACCTGCTTGCCCACGTCGACGCGGAACAGCGGCGGCATCGCCACGAACACATGGCCGGCATCGACCAGCGCCGGGAAATGCTTGACGAACAGCGCACTGAGCAGCGTGGCGATGTGCAGGCCGTCGGAGTCGGCGTCGGCGAGGATGATCACCTTGCCGTAGCGCAGGCCGGTAATGTCGTCCTTGCCCGGGTCGCAGCCGATCGCGACGGCGAGGTCGTGCACTTCCTGCGATGCCAGCACGCTGCCCGAAGCGACTTCCCACGTGTTGAGGATCTTGCCGCGCAGCGGCAGGATCGCCTGGAAGTCCTTGTCGCGTGCCTGCTTGGCGCTGCCGCCGGCCGAATCGCCTTCCACCAGGAACAGCTCGGTGCGCGAGAGGTCCTGCGAAGTGCAGTCGGCGAGCTTGCCGGGCAGCGCGGGTCCCTGGGTGACCTTCTTGCGGACGATCTGCTTCTCGGTTTTCAAGCGCGCGGCGGCGCGCTCGATCGCAAGCTGGGCGATCTTCTCGCCCAGGTCGGTGTGCTGGTTGAGCCACAACGAGAACGCATCGTGTGCGGCACTTTCGACGAAGCCTGCGGCCTGGCGCGACGACAGGCGCTCCTTGGTCTGGCCGCTGAACTGCGGGTCGGTCATCTTGATGCTGAGCACGTAGGCGACGCGGTCCCACACGTCTTCCGGTGCCAGCTTCACGCCGCGCGGCAGCAGGTTGCGGAAGTCACAGAACTCGCGCAGCGCATCGGTGAAGCCGGTGCGCAGGCCGTTGACGTGGGTGCCGTGCTGGGCGGTGGGGATCAGGTTGACGTAGCTCTCCTGCACCAGTTCGCCGTCCGGCAGCCAGGCCACGGCCCAGTCGACGACTTCGGTGTCCTTCTTCAGCGAGCCGACGAACAGGTCGGGCGGCAATGCCTCCAGGCCGCTGAGCTCGCCCTTGAGGTAATCGCGCAGGCCGTCCTCGTACATCCATTCGTGCTTCTCGCCGGTGCCTTCGTCGAAGAGTTTCACCGTGAGGCCCGGGCACAGCACCGCCTTCGCGCGCAGCAGGTGCTTGAGCGCGCGCAGGTTGAATTTTGGCGTGTCGAAGTACTTCGGGTCCGGCCAGAAGCGCAGGCGCGTGCCGGTGTTCTTCTTGCCGACGCTGCCGACGATGTCGAGCTTGGAGGCGCGGTCGCCGTCCTTGAAGCTCATCTTGTATTCGTTGCCTTCGCGCTTGATGAAGACATCGACGTGCTTCGACAGCGCGTTGACCACGCTCACGCCGACGCCGTGCAGGCCACCGGAGAAGGTGTAGTTCTTGTTGCTGAACTTGCCGCCCGCGTGCAGGCGCGTGAGGATCAGTTCGACGCCCGGGATCTTCTCTTCCGGATGGATGTCCACCGGCATGCCGCGACCGTCGTCGGACACTTCGCAACTGCCGTCGTTGTACAGCGTCACCTCGATCGAGCGCGCATGCCCGGCCAGGGCTTCGTCGACGGCGTTGTCGACGACCTCCTGTGCGAGGTGGTTCGGTCGCGCGGTGTCCGTGTACATGCCGGGGCGGCGCTTGACGGGGTCAAGGCCGGAGAGGACTTCGATATCGGCGGCGTCGTAACGGGAGCTCATTCGGCTGTTTTCACGTGGTGCTTGCAACGGTTGTGGCTGGGCGTGGATCGGCGGAATACGCGCAAATAATGCATGTAACGCGCAGGGAGCAGCGCGGCTGCCGGGAATAGAGTGACGGAATGCTCAGGATAGCGTGAACGCGAACCCTACCGGCGATGTATCGCAATGAATGCGAATTCAGGAAGGAGACGGGCAGCCCTTCCTAGGGTGGATCGCGTCGCGAAAGCAGCGACTCCGCATGGGTACGCGGACATCCCCCGAAGACTGCAAGGAGAAGGACATGCGCAAGACTCTGTTGACTGTGATGGTTGCTGGCGTCCTGTGTGCGCCGGCCGCGTACGCCCAGGTGAGCCTTGGCGGCGGTGGCGGCATCGGCGTGAACACCGGCCCGGTCGGGCTGGGTGCCAATGGCCGCGGCGACGCGGGCATCGATGCGCGTCGCGCCACCGGTAATGTCGTGGATGATGCCGCTCGGACAGCGGGCGCCGCCGCCGGCAAGGCGAAGCAAGTGGGAGCGACCACCCGCGATACGGCGCGTGCCGGTGCGCAGGCGGGTGCCAATGCCAGTGCCCAGGCGGTCGAATCAGTGACCGGCAATGCGAATGCCGCCACCCATTCCGTTCTTGGCGCCGCTGATGCCGCCACTACTTCGGCCGATGTGACCGGCCAGGGACAGGTGGCGGGCGGACTGGAAGGTAACGCCAACGCCGCGGCCAATGCGGCCGTCCACGCGGGTGCGAATGCGGGTGGCAACAGGGAGGAGGCCATCGACGACAAGGGCAAGCAGCCGGCCAAGGGCAAGGACGCGCGCGACCAACGGAAGAATGCGCCACGTCGCTGATCGATCGAGCGGGCCTCGCCGCGTGCAAGCGCCCGGGAATCCGGGCGTTTGCACGATGCGGATGCTGTTCAGTCCCAGGCATGGCCCCATGCCGTAAGGTGACGCCGCTGTCGATGTCCTGGCAGCAAACGAGGAGAAATCAATGACGATCCGCAAGCTGCTGCTCCCGACCTTGATTGCCGCCGCGCTGGCGGCGCCCACCGCCTTCGCGCAGAGCGCCGGCGCCAAGGATCAGGAACACGCCCAGGACCAGGCTGCCGCCGCGGCCAAGGCCGACGCGGCGAAAGCCAAGGCCGATGCCGCCAAGGCCGATGCCCGCAAGGACGGTAAGCAGGATGCCAAGCCGAAGTCCGCGAAGAAGGACGCCAAGTCCGGTGCGGACCAGGAACAGCCCGACGAACCCGAGGAAGACGGCCGCTAATTCCTGCCGCAACTCCCAGGCAGAACGCCCCGCATGTCGGGGCGTTCTGCTTTTGGCCGAGGCGAAGAGGCGGAACGAACCGTCCCGCCGCCGTCAAGCTCGCCGCGGCCGCAACCAGTCTGTAAACTATGGCTTTCCGGGAGCCCGCTTCCCCATGACCCCCCCAAATTCCATAACGCCGCTCGTCTTCGTCACCGGCGGCGTGGTGTCTTCGCTTGGCAAGGGCATCGCGGCCGCCTCGCTGGCCGCCATCCTCGAAGCACGCGGCCTGCGCGTGACGATGATGAAGCTCGACCCCTACATCAACGTCGATCCGGGCACGATGAGCCCGTTCCAGCACGGCGAGGTCTACGTCACCGACGACGGGGCCGAGACCGACCTGGACCTGGGCCACTACGAGCGCTTCCTGCGCGTGCGCCTCTCCGGCAAGAACTCCATCACCACCGGCAAGATCTACGAATCCGTGATCCGCAAGGAGCGCCGCGGCGACTACCTGGGCGGTACCGTGCAGGTCATCCCGCACATCACCGACGAGATCAAGCGCCGCATCGACGAGGCCACGGCCGGCTACGACGTCGGCCTGGTCGAGATCGGCGGCACGGTGGGCGACATCGAGTCGCTGCCGTTCCTCGAAGCCATCCGCCAGATCCGCACCGAACGCGGCCAGGACAAGGCGCTGTTCATGCACCTGACACTGGTGCCGTACATCGCCGCTGCGGGCGAGCTGAAGACCAAGCCGACCCAACACTCGGTGAAGGAACTGCGTTCGATCGGTATCCAGCCCGACGTGCTGCTGTGCCGCAGCGAGCAGGAACTGCCCGACGGAGAGCGCCGCAAGATCGCGCTGTTCACCAACGTGCCGGAAAAGGCCGTCATCTCCGCGGTCGACCTGGACAACATCTACAAGATTCCGATGTGGCTGCACCAACAGCAGCTCGACCAGATCGTGGTCGAGCGCCTGCGCCTGGAAGGCAAGGCCAAGCCCGATGCCGACCTGTCGGAATGGAACGCCGTGGTCGATGCCGCCGAGCATCCGGTCGACGAGGTCACGATTGCCGTGGTCGGCAAGTACATCGACCACCAGGACGCCTACAAGTCGCTGGCCGAGGCGCTCAAGCACGGTGGCCTGCGCCAGCGCACCAAGGTCAAGCTGAAGTGGCTGGAGTCGACCGAGGTCGAGCAGAGCGGCGCGAAGGCGCTGGAAGGCGTCGACGGCATCCTGGTGCCGGGCGGGTTCGGTGATCGCGGCTTCGAGGGCAAGGTGCTCACCGCGCAGTACGCGCGCGAACACGGCCTGCCTTATTTCGGCATCTGCTACGGCATGCAGGCGGCGGTGGTCGACTACGCGCGTCACGTGCTCGGTTTCGCCGATGCCAACAGCACCGAGAACGACAAGCAGTCCCAGCATCCGGTCATTGGCCTGATCACCGAATGGCGCACCGCCAGCGGCGACATCGAGCGCCGCACCGAGGAATCCGACCTGGGCGGCACGATGCGCCTGGGCCTGCAGGACCAGCGGATCAAGCCCGGCACGCTGGCCCGTGAGGTCTACGGCAAGGACGTCGTGGGCGAGCGCCATCGCCACCGCTACGAGTTCAACAATCGCTACCTCAACCAGCTCGAGAACGCGGGCCTGGTGATCAGCGCCAAGTCGATGGACGAGACGCTGGTGGAAATGGTGGAGTTGCCGCGCTCCAAGCATCCCTGGTTCCTGGCCTGCCAGGCGCACCCGGAATTCCTGTCCACGCCACGCGATGGCCATCCGTTGTTCATCGGATTCGTCCGCGCCGCGCGCGAGCACAAGGCGGGCGGCCGCCTCCTCAAGGAAGCCACGGCATGAAGCTTTGCGGATTCGAGATCGGTCTCGACAAGCCCTTTTTCCTCATCGCCGGTCCCTGCGTGATCGAGTCGATGCAGTTGCAGCTCGACACCGCAGGCACGCTCAAGGAAATCACCAGCGAGCTCGGCATCCCCTTCATCTTCAAGTCCAGCTTCGACAAGGCCAACCGCACTTCAGTGTCGGGGTTCCGCGGCCCGGGTATGGAAGAGGGCTTGAAGGTGCTGGCGGAAGTGAAACGCCAGCTCGACCTGCCGGTGCTTACCGACGTGCACGAATACACGCCGATGAACGAGGTCGCGAGCGTCGTCGACGTGCTGCAGACGCCGGCGTTCCTGTGCCGGCAGACCGACTTCATCCAGAACGTCGCCCGCGCCGGCAAGCCGGTGAACATCAAGAAGGGCCAGTTCCTGTCGCCGTGGGAAATGAAGCACGTCGCCGACAAGGCGCTGGCCACGGGCAACAAGGACATCATGGTCTGCGAGCGCGGCGCCAGCTTCGGCTACAACAACCTCGTCAGCGACATGCGTTCGCTGGCGGTGATGCGCGACACCAGCTGCCCGGTGGTGTTCGACGCGACGCACTCGGTACAGCTGCCCGGCGGCGCTGGCGGCAAGAGCGGCGGCCAGCGCGAGTTCGTGCCGGTGCTGTCGCGCGCGGCGATGGCCGTGGGCATCAGCGGCATCTTCATGGAGACGCATCCCAGGCCGGAAGAGGCGCTGAGCGACGGCCCGAATGCGTGGCCGCTGCCGAAGATGCGCGCCCTGCTGGAGACGCTACTCGAGATCGACCGCATCACCAAGAAGAACGGCTTCCTCGAAGCCGGCGTCTGATCCAAATTCCCTTCAAACGAAAAAACCACTGACGATGACCACGATCGCCAAAGTCCACGCCCGCGAAATCCTCGACAGCCGTGGCAACCCGACCCTTGAAGCCGACGTCACCCTGAGCGACGGCAGCTTCGGCCGCGCGATGGTGCCCTCGGGCGCCTCGACCGGCACCAAGGAGGCTGTCGAACTGCGCGACGGCGACAAGACGCGTTACCTCGGCAAGGGCGTGCGCAAGGCGGTCGAGAACGTCAACACGACGATCGCGTCCGCGCTCACCGGCCTCGACGCCACCGACCAGGCCGCGCTCGACAAGCGCCTGATCGACCTCGACGGCACCGAGAACAAGGGTCGCCTGGGTGCGAACGCGCTGCTGGCCGTGTCGATGGCGAACGCGCACGCGGTGGCCGCGTCGAAGAAGATGCCGCTGTGGCAGCACCTCGCCAACGGCCGCGAAGTCGTGCTGCCGGTGCCGATGATGAACATCATCAATGGCGGCGCGCATGCCGACAACAACGTCGACATGCAGGAATTCATGGTCCTGCCGGTGGGCATGGGCAGCTTCGCCGAATCGCTCCGAGCCGGGACCGAGGTGTTCCACGCGCTGAAGTCGGTACTCAAGGGCCGCGGCCTGAGCACGGCCGTGGGCGACGAGGGCGGCTTCGCACCGGACCTGCGTTCGAACGAGGAAGCGCTGGAGACCATCCTCGAAGCGATTGGCAAGGCCGGTTACAAGGCCGGCGAGGACATCCTGCTCGGCCTCGACGTCGCCTCGAGCGAATTCTTCGAGAACGGCAAGTACAACCTCACCGGCGAAGGCAAGCGCCTGACCTCGGAGCAGTTCGTCGACTTCCTGGCCAACTGGTGCACGCAGTACCCGATCATCACGATCGAGGACGGCATGTCCGAGCACGACTGGGCCGGCTGGAAGCTGCTCACCGACCGCATCGGCAACAAGGTGCAGCTGGTCGGCGACGACCTGTTCGTCACCAACCCGAAGATCTTCAAGGAAGGCATCGACCAGGGCGTGGCCAACGCCATCCTGATCAAGGTCAACCAGATCGGCACGCTGACCGAGACGCTGGAGGCCATCGCCATGGCCGACGCCAACCGCTACGCGGCGATCGTCTCGCACCGTTCCGGCGAAACCGAGGACACCACCATCGCGGACATCGCGGTCGCCACCACGGCGACGCAGATTAAGACCGGCTCGCTGTGCCGCAGCGACCGCGTGGCCAAGTACAACCAGCTGCTGCGCATCGAGGAAGCCCTCGGCGCCGCCGCGAAGTACGCCGGCCGCGACGCCTTCGTGTCGTTGAAGCGCTGAGGCGACGCGCTTGGGAATGCGCTGGCTGCCGAACCAGGTTGTCGGGCTCCTGCTGGTGGCGCTCGTGGCGCTGCTCGCATTCCTGCAGTACCGCCTGTGGTGGGGCGAGGGCGGCCGCCGTTCGGTGGCCGACCTGCGCCAGCAGGTCGAACAGCAGGCGCACGAGAACGAAGGCCTCAAGCAACGCAACGCCGCGCTCGGGGCTGAAGTCGAGGACCTCAAGTCCGGCGAGGCGGCCGTCGAAGAACGCGCACGCAGTGAGCTCGGCATGATCAAGCCCGGCGAAACCTTCTACCGCGTGGTGGAGCCGGAAGGGTCCGCGGCGACGGACGAGGACGCGACGCCTTCCGAGCCGAAGCAGTGACCACGGCGCACGCCGCGGATCCCGTCTGGGTGGTCATCCCCGCGGCCGGACGCGGCAGCCGCTTTGGCGGCGATATCCCCAAGCAGTACCTGGAAGTCGCGGGCCGGCCGCTGATCGCGCACGCGCTGGAAGTCCTGCTGTCCCATCCGCGCGTCGCCGGTGCCGTGGTGGCGCTGGCGGCCGACGATACGCGTTGGCCGAATTGGGAATCCCTGTGGGGCAAGCCGGTGCTGCGCTGCCACGGCGGCAGCGAACGCGCGGATTCCGTGCTCGCCGCATTGCAGGCCTTGCCAGCCGGTGTCGCCGACACCGCCTTGGTGTTGGTACATGATGCGGCGCGGCCAAACCTGCGCCTGGGTGATATCGATCGCCTGATCGCGGCCGCCGACGCGCATGCGGATGGCGCCATCCTGGCCGCGCCGGTACGCGACACGCTCAAGCGCGCCGATGCACAGGGCGACATAGCCGCCACCGAGCCGCGCGAGGGACTGTGGCGCGCGCTGACGCCGCAGGCGTTCCGGCGGGGCGCCCTGGCGGCGGCGCTGGAGCGCGCACGCGCCGACGGCGTCGTCGTGACCGACGAGGCGATGGCGATGGAGCGGACCGGCCTCCGACCCCGCCTGGTGGAAGGACGCGAGGACAACATCAAGGTCACCACGCCGGCGGACCTCGCGTTGGTAGAGTTCCTGCTGGGCAAGGCGAGTCAGGGGGAATGCGAATGAAATCGGCCGTTCCCACTGCCCGGTTGGCGAAATGAACATCCGCATCGGCCAGGGCTTCGATGTCCACGCCTTCGGTGAGGGCGACCACGTCATGCTGGGCGGCGTCCGTGTCCCGCACGACCAGGGCGTGGTTGCCCATTCCGACGGCGACGTGGCCATCCATGCGCTATGCGATGCCATGCTCGGGGCGCTGGCGTTGGGCGATATCGGCCAGCACTTTCCGCCGAGCGACGCTCGATGGAAGGGCGCGGACAGCCGCGCCCTCCTGCGTCGATGCAATGAATTGATTGGTGAACGTGGTTGGCGCGTCGGCAACGCCGACATCACGGTGGTCTGCGAGCGGCCCAAGGTGGGCCCGCACGCACCGGCGATGCGCGAGCGGCTGGCGGCGGACCTGGGAATCGATCTGGACGCGGTGAGCGTCAAGGCCACCACCAGCGAAAAGCTCGGCTTCACCGGGCGTGGCGAAGGGATCGCCGCGCAGGCGGCGGTATTGCTCGTGCGCGCCGAGCGCGCGGTGTAAGGAATCAGCGCGGACAGCGCGGACGAAACGAACGTGGACGAACACCAGACTTTGCCCCATGCCCACGGCGAGGCCGTCCTCGCAGCGAGGATGCGCAGCACGCCCGATGACTTCCGTGTCGAAGAGCTGCCCGGTTTCGAGCCCAGCGGCAGCGGCGAACACCTGCTGCTGACGATCGAAAAGCGCGGCATGAATACCGCGTTCGCAGCCAAGCGCATCGCAGCGTGGGCGCGGGTGCCGGAAATGGCGGTGAGCTATGCCGGGCTCAAGGACCGGCATGCCGTCACCCGCCAGCGTTTCAGCGTGCACCTGCCGAAGAAAATCGCGCCGGATATCGCCGCGCTCGACTGCGAAGAACTGCGCGTGCTCGAACACACGTGGCATTCGCGCAAGCTGCCGCGCGGGGCCCTGGCGGGTAACCGCTTCGTGCTGGTCCTGCGCGCGGTCAGTGGCGATCGCGATGCCATCGAGCAGCGCCTGCAGGCGATCGCCGCGCGCGGCGTGCCCAACTATTTCGGCGAGCAGCGCTTTGGCCGCGCCGGCGATAACGTCGCGCAGGCGTTGGCGATGTTCGGCGGACGCCGGGTTCGCCGCGAGGAGCGCACGCTGCTGCTGTCGGCGGCCCGCTCGGAACTGTTCAACCGCGTGCTCGCCGCACGCGTCGAGGCCGGCAATTGGGACAGCGCGCTCGAGGGCGAAGTCTGGTCGCTGGATGGCAGTCGCAGCGTGTTCGGTCCGGAGCCATTCACCGAGGAACTGGCGGCGCGCCTCGCCGCATTCGACATCCACCCGAGCGGCCCGTTGTGGGGGCGCGGCGAACTGCGCAGCCGGGCGGACGCCGCTGAACTGGAAACCCGGGCCCTCGACGGGGAAGAAGCAATCGCGCTGCGCAGGGGCCTGGAGGCCGCGGGCCTCGAACAGGAGCGCCGATCCTTGCGACTGCGTCCCCTGGACATCGCCTGGCAGTGGCGCGATGACGCCTCGCTGGAGCTTTCGTTCGCACTACCACCGGGGACATACGCCACGGTCGTACTGGCAGAACTTGGCGCAGTCAGCTCGTCAGTTCCGGCCTGACGACCGCTCGTCGGAAAGCCATTGACGACACTGGCCCGTTAATTGGCCCGGCGTATAAGCAGGAAGTGCACCCGGCTTGGTGCCGGTGCCGTCTGCATGAAACGGACGCAGAGCCTTCGGGAGTGCCGTCATGAAAATGTCAGTGCGCATGGCTGTATTGACCGTGTCGATGCTCGGCCTGGCCGCTTGCGCCAGCTCGGGTGGCACGACCAGTTACAGCGCGGGATCGCAATCGCATCCGCAGACCCGCATGTCCAACAATGAGGCCTATATGGCACGTATCGAAGCCTACGACCGCCGTCGTGGCATCGATCTGACCTGGGTGAACCCGCCCCGCGAAATCGTCGCAAAGGACGAGTGATACAGCTCCTGCGCTGCCCGGATTGGCTCCGCCTGGCTGACCGCTCAGGCTGAGCCGGAACGACGCGGCGCCAGCAGCACGAGCACCGCTCCGGTGCCGCCCTGCGTGGGCGGCGCGGAGTGGAAACCGAGGACGTCTGCGCGCTGGCGCAGCAGGCGGTCCACCAGGTTTTTCAGTACCGGAACGTCGCGGCTCGAGAAGGGGCCTGGGCCGCCACCGTGCAATCCCTTTCCATGAATGATGCGTACGCAGGCGGCGTCGTGGTCACGCGCGTGCGCGAGGAAGGCGCGCAGCAGGGCTTCGGCTTCGCGCGTATCGGCGCCGTGCAGGTCCACCTCGTCCTGCACGGCGATCTCGCCGCGGCGCAGCCGTTGCAGCACCCGCGGCGGCAACACATCGCGACGGTAGGAGAGCACGTCGCCGGACTCCACCAGCGTCGCGTCGAGGGCATGGCGGAACTCATCGCGTGCGGCCGCTTCATCCCGTTCGGCCATGCGCGCGCGCGGCTTCGGCTTCGGCCTGGATGCCGGCGGCGGCGTCACATCGCGCAGCTTGCGCACCGGACCGACCGCGGAGCGGAACAGATCGGCATCGTCGTCTTGGTCTGACGTCATGGCGGCAGCGTACCGCGACGGGGATGCCGATGGTGCCTGCGCGCTCATCCGCGCGCGCGGAGGAACGGCCGCCCGGCGCGGACGGGCGCCCAAGCGTCGTTTCCGAGCTGCCGCGGCCGGCCTGCGGTGAGGCCATCGGCTATCATGGCTACTCCGCTCCAATCCCCCAGATTTTCTGAATTGATGCGCGTTCTTGTAAGCAACGACGACGGTGTCGACGCCCCTGGTATCCAGGTCCTTGCCGCGGGCCTGCGCGCGGCCGGCCACGAGGTGCTGGTGGTGGCGCCCGACCGCGACCGTTCCGGCGCGAGCAACTCGCTCACGCTCGACATGCCGGTGCGGGTGAACCAGCAGGACGCCGCCACCTGGCGCGTCTTCGGCACCCCGACCGACTGCGTCCATGTCGCCATCACGGGCATGCTCGAAACCGAACCGGACATCGTCGTCTCCGGCATCAACAACACCGCGAACCTGGGCGACGACGTGATCTATTCCGGCACCGTCGCCGCCGCCATGGAAGGGCGTTTCCTCGGCCTGCCGGCCGTGGCCGTTTCGCTGGTCACCACCGACCACAAGGGACGGCACTACGAAACCGCCGCCCGCGCCGCGGTCGAGATCATCGCCCGGCTGATCGCCGAACCCCTGCCGGCCGACACGATCCTCAACGTCAATGTCCCCGACCTGCCGTGGGACGAACTGGCCGGGTTCGAAGTCACGCGCCTGGGCAACCGCCATCGCGCCGAACCCTGCATCCAGCAGCGCGATCCGCGTGGCCGGCAATGGTGGTGGATCGGCCCGGCGGGACCCGAAGCCGACTCTGGCGTGGGCACCGATTTCCACGCGGTGCGCAGCGGCCATATCTCGATCACCCCGATCCAGGTCGACCTGACGCGCTACACCGCGCTCGAGCAGGTCGCCAGCTGGGTAGGCGGCCTCGCCGCCGCGACGGGAAAGGCTGCATGATGATGCGCATGCGACTGCAACCCGAAGCGATTGGACAAGGCATGACGTCGCAGCGCGTGCGCGACCGCCTGGTCGATCGCCTGCGCGAAAACGGCATCCGCGATGAGCGCGTGCTCAATGCGATCCGCACCGTGCCGCGCCATTTGTTCGTCGATGAGGCGCTGGCGACCCGGGCGTACGAGGACACCGCCCTGCCGATCGGGCAGGGCCAGACCATCTCGCAGCCTTGGGTCGTGGCGAGGATGACCGAGGCGGTGCTCGAATGCGCGCCGAAGAAGGTGCTCGAAATCGGCACCGGTTCCGGTTACCAGGCGGCGGTGCTCGCCGCGCTGGGACTGGAAGTGCATACCGTCGAGCGCATCGGCGAGCTGCTGCGCACGGCGCGCAAGCGTTTCCGCACGCTCGGCATGAACATCCGCAGCAAGCACGACGATGGCCGCATCGGCTGGGCGGAAAACGCCCCGTTCGACGCCATCATCGTCACCGCCGCCGCGCCGGCCCTCGTCGATGCCCTGACCGCGCAGCTCGCCCCGGGCGGCAACCTGGTCGCACCGGTGGGCGGAGCGTCGTCGCAGTCGCTGCTGAAGCTGCACAAGGACGCCGACGGCCAGATCACCCAGGAGGTGATGGCGCCGGTGGTATTCGTGCCCCTGCTTTCCGGGATGGTTGATTGAAAATCTTTGGTCCCCTCTACGAACGTGCCCTGAGCTGGGCGCGTCATCGCCACGCACCGGTCTACCTGACCGGCCTGAGTTTCGTCGAAGCGATCATCTTCCCGGTGATGCCCGAGGTCATGCTCGCGCCGATGTGCGTGGCCAAGCCCAGGAGCGGGTTCTGGTTTGCGACCCTCAGCCTGGCCGGCTCCATGGCCGGCGCGATGGTCGGTTATGCACTGGGGCATTACGCATTCGAAGCGCTCAAGCCGGTGTTCGCGGCATTGGGCATGCTGCATGGCATCGAGTCGGGCATAAGCATCGTCCAGGCAAAGATGGCCGAGTCGCCGTGGGCGGTGTTCATGTTCCTCGTGCTGGGCGGCTTCATGCCCATTCCGATGAAGGTGTTCACATGGGCATCGGGCATCGTCGGCGTGCCCCTCCTGCAGTATTTCCTGAGCATGCTCATCGGACGCGGCAAGCGGGTCTTTCTTCTCGCCGCCGCAATCCGCATCGGCGGCCCGCGCGCGGAACAGATGTTGCGACGCTACATCGAACCGATCGGCTGGTTTGCGACGGTGTTGCTGGCTGCGCTGGTGGGCTGGGTGATCTGGAGGGCACGACAGGGCGTATGACCAACATCACCCGGATTGCCTTCCTCGCCATCGCGACCGTCGCGATGGCCGCCTGCACCAGCACCGTGGTGCGCAAGACCTCGACCAGCCCCGTGGCTCCGCGCGTCTCGACGCCGAAATACGGTGCGTCCGCGCAGGTGCAACGCGGCGACACGCTCTACGGCATCGCGTTCCGTAACGGCATCGACGTGCGCGACCTCGCGGCATGGAACGGCATCAGTGCGCCGTACACGATTTATCCCGGCCAGAGCCTGCGCCTGTATCCACGGAACGGTTCCGCGGCGGCGGCAAACCGGCCTGCTCCGACTGCGACGCGGCCGCCGACCACGGCTGCGCCCTCACGGTCCACGGCAGGCACGGCAAAGCCGGTGCGTCCGGCAGCGACGTCACCGGTCGCCACCACGCCGGTGCCGCCACCTCCCGCTGCGCCAGTGAGCGACATCAGCTGGCGCTGGCCCGCCGACGGCGCGCTGCTCAACCGTTTCGTCGCCGGCGAACCGACCAAGCAGGGCATCGACATCACCGGCGAAGGCGGCGCACCGGTCACGGCAGCGGCCGATGGCGTCGTGGTGTACTCCGGCTCCGGCCTGGTCGGCTATGGCGAACTGATCATCATCAAGCACAACGATGCCTGGCTCTCGGCCTACGGCCACAACCGTTCGCGCATGGTCAACGAAGGCGCGATCGTCAAGGCGGGCCAGCAGGTCGCGGTGATGGGCCGTACCGGCGCGCCGCGCGACATGCTGCATTTTGAGATCCGCTACAACGGCAAGCCGGTGGATCCGCTGACGTACCTCCCGAAGCGCTAAGGCGCCAGCACGGAAGCGGCAGAACGCACCGAGCCGACTCATCGCTCGTCATCCCCGCGAATGCGGGGATCCAGGGACCTTGCTGGAAGACCGGCACGTCCCACGCAGAAGGCATTAAGTCACGCGCCTGATGGCGCCGCCCTGGCTCGTCGATTCCCCTCGTTCGCGTTTTGCGGGCATCCGACGCGCCAGACGGTCGCTGGACTCTGTCGCTGGACCCTAAGGAGCCGGTTGCAGGATGAAGCCGGCCACTACCCGCCGGCCTTCGCTGGCCAGCACATTGAATGTGCGTGCCGCGGCCGCATTGGCCATGACTTCGATGCCGATGCCGCGCTCCATGCAGTAGGCCATGACCGAGGCCGGCGGAAAGACCTGGGCGGCTCCGGTGCCAAGCAGGACCACCTCCGGATCGAGCCCGAGCAGGGCCTCGAGGTCGCCGGCCACGAGGGCGCGCGGATCCTGGACAGGCCACGCCTCGACCAGCCGGTCCGGGGCGAGGATGAAACTGGAGTTCAGCTGGCGGTCGTTGACCACCGCGATCCGGCCGTCGGCGCCGCGCAGCAGGAATTCATGGTCGGGGTGTTCGAGGTTCAGTTGCATGGAGCCGCCACGACGTTCTGGCTGTTCAGGCCCGGGGCAACACGATCTGCCGCTTGTCCTTGCTCGGCCGGTACAGCACCGCGGTATGGCCGATGCGCTGCACCAGAGCGGCGCCGACCCGTTCAGCGATCTCGCCGATCATTGCGTCGCGGGCGTCGCGATCCTCGGCGGCGACCTTCACCTTGATCAGCTCGTGGTGCTCGAGCGCCTGGTCGATCTCGGCGATCAGGGCGTCGGTGATGCCTTTGCCGCCCACTTGCAGCATCGCCCGCAGATCGTGCGCCTGCCCACGCAGGAAACGGGTCTGGGCGGAGGTCAGGACGGTACTCATGGGCAGTATCACGGGCGGGCGAAACGGGCGTGCAGGGTATCATGGAGGCCCAACTCTCCCGGGCGAGCGCTTTCGTGGCCACCCGCAGTAAAAGCAGTCATCGCTGGCTCCAGGAACACTTTTCCGATCCCTTCGTGAAGAAGGCCCAGGCCGAGGGCCTGCGTTCGCGCGCCGCCTACAAGCTGGAGGAGCTGGTCGAGCGCGACCGCCTGCTCAAGCCCGGCATGGTCGTGGTCGATCTAGGCGCGGCGCCCGGCGGCTGGTCGCAATGGGTGCGGCAGGCGCTGGGTGCGAAGGGCCGAGTGATTGCCCTGGACATCCTCGAGATGCCGTCCCTGGCGGGCGTGGAGTTCCTTCATGGGGATTTCAGGGAGGATGCGGTCCTATCGCATCTGGAAAACACGCTGGATGGCCAGCTTGTGGACCTTGTCCTCTCCGACATGGCCCCCAATATGAGCGGTGTGGACGCGGTGGACCTGCCGCGGGCGATGCATCTGGCGGAATTGGCGATGGACTTTGCCGACCGTCACCTGCGCGTCGGGGGCACGTTCCTGATCAAGCTGTTCCAGGGCGTAGGCTTCGACGATTACGTGCGCGACCTGCGCCGTCGCTACGCCAAGGTCGTGATCCGCAAGCCGGCGGCCTCGCGCAAGCGGTCGCCGGAGGTATATGCGCTGGCGCAGGGAAAGCTGGCGCAGATGAAATGACAGTTTCAACACAATATTCAAAGCCGGCACGGACCGCTGAACGGGCGAACCAATGAACGATCTCGCAAAAAATCTGCTGCTCTGGGTCATCGTCGCCGTCGTATTGATGGTGGTATTCCAGGCGTTCGGCCCGCGCACCGGATTGGGGGCGACTTCCACGGAGGTCACGTATTCCCAGTTCATGAAGGACGTGAAGGCCGACCGCGTGAAGTCGGTCGAATACACCGATGACACAAATCTGGCGGTCAATGCGCTGCAGTTCGAACGCAAGGATGGCAGCAAGGGCACGGCCTATGGCCCGTCCGACAACTGGCTGGTCACCGACCTGCTCCAGCACCAGGTCGAAATTACCCGCAAACCGCCCAACACCGGGCCGTCGTTCTGGTCGATCGTATTCAACCTGTTGCCGATCCTGCTGATCGTCGGCTTCTGGATCTTCGTCATGCGGCAGATGCAGCAGGGCGGGAGCAAGGGCGCGATGAGCTTCGGCAAGTCGCGCGCGAAGATGCAGGGCGAGGACCAGGTCAAGGTCACTTTCGCCGACGTCGCCGGCTGCGACGAGGCCAAGGAAGAAGTGCACGAGCTCGTCGAGTTCCTGCGTGACCCGGGCAAGTTCCAGAAGCTCGGCGGCAAGATCCCGCGTGGCGTGCTGATGGTGGGTCCGCCGGGTACCGGCAAGACGCTGCTCGCCCGCGCGATTGCCGGCGAAGCCAAGGTGCCGTTCTTCTCGATCTCCGGTTCGGACTTCGTCGAGATGTTCGTCGGCGTCGGCGCCAGCCGCGTGCGCGACATGTTCGAACAGGCCAAGAAGCACGCGCCGTGCATCATCTTCATCGACGAAATCGACGCGGTCGGCCGCCATCGCGGCGCCGGCCTCGGCGGTGGCCATGACGAGCGCGAGCAGACCCTCAACCAGTTGCTGGTGGAGATGGACGGTTTCGAAGGCGGTGAGGGCGTGATCGTCATCGCCGCGACCAACCGCCCCGACGTGCTCGATCCGGCGCTGCTGCGTCCGGGCCGCTTCGACCGCCAGGTCGTGGTGGGCCTGCCCGACGTCAAGGGCCGCGAGCAGATCCTGCGCGTGCACATGCGCAAGCTGCCGCTGGCAGACGATGTCGTGCCGATGACCATCGCGCGTGGAACCCCGGGCTTCAGCGGCGCCGACCTGGCCAACCTCTGCAACGAGGCCGCGCTGTTCGCCGCGCGCGAGAATGCGAAGGAAGTCCGCATGGACCACTTCGACCGCGCACGCGACAAGATCCTGATGGGCACCGAGCGCCGCTCGATGGCGATGAGCGAATCCGAGAAGAAGCTCACCGCCTACCACGAGGCCGGCCACGCCATCGTCGGCCGTGTCGTGCCCGAACACGATCCGGTCTACAAGGTCACGATCATTCCGCGCGGCCGCGCGTTGGGCGTGACCATGTACCTGCCGGAAGGCGACAAGTACAGCTACAACAAGGTCGCGATCGAATCGCAGCTGTGCTCGTTGTACGGTGGCCGCGTCGCTGAGGAGCTCATTTTCGGCGCCGACAAGGTCACCACCGGCGCGTCCAACGACATCGAGCGCGCGACCAAGATGGCGCGCAACATGGTCACTAAGTGGGGTTTGTCCGAGCTCGGTCCGATCACCTATGGTGAAGAAGAAGACGAGGTTTTCCTCGGTCGCTCGGTCACCCAGCACAAGAACGTGTCCGATGAAACCGCGCGCAAGATCGACGAAGTCGTGCGTGACATCCTCGATCGTGCGTATGCGCGCAGCACGCAGATTCTGAGCGAGAAACTCGACAGGCTGCATGCGATGGCGGAAGCGCTGCTACTGTACGAAACCATCGATGCCAAGCAGATCGACGCGATCATGGAAGGCCGCGAGCCCCCGCCGCCGGAAGGCTGGACCAAGAACGGAACGGTCAAATCCGACGACGTCGTGCCGCCGCTGCCGCCGATCGCGGGTCCTGCCGCGCAGACCTGATCGCAGGCGGAATCGACGAATAAAAGGGCCGGTGAGCAATCCCGGCCCTTTGCTTTTGGCCACGCACGTCCCGCCCTGGTGCCGGGATGACAAACTGTCGGCTCCGTCCGCCTCGGCCAGACCCATGTTCGACACCACGCCCACCCTCGACTGCAAGGGCCGCGCCCTGATTCTCGACCGTGTGCGGGTCGTGGGCATCGTCAATGTGACCCCGGATTCGTTCTCCGATGGCGGCGA
Source organism: Agrilutibacter niabensis (assembly GCA_031457065.1). Classification (GTDB taxonomy): domain Bacteria; phylum Pseudomonadota; class Gammaproteobacteria; order Xanthomonadales; family Xanthomonadaceae; genus Agrilutibacter; species Agrilutibacter niabensis_A. The sequence continues at coordinate 1,948,878 of JAVDVW010000001.1, read as the reverse complement.
GCACGCCGGGGCCGACGCTGCCGTCGCCCATGGCCTGAAGCTGGCGGAAGAGGGGGCCGATGTCCTCGACGTCGGCGGCGAATCCACGCGGCCTGGCGCCGATGAGGTGAGTGTCGAGGAGGAACTGCGTCGGGTGATCCCGGTGATCGAGCGCCTCGCCCGCGAATGCCCGCTGCCGATCAGCATCGACACCTCCAAGCCCGAGGTGATGCGCGCCGCCGTCGCCGCCGGCGCCGGCCTGATCAACGACGTCTACGCCCTGCGGCGCGAAGGTGCCCTCGACGCCGCTGCCGCGCTGGGAGTCCCGGTCATCCTGATGCACATGCAGGGTGAGCCGCGCTCGATGCAGGCGTCGCCGCAATACGACGACGTCGTGTCCGAAGTGCACCGCTTCCTCGCCGAACGCATCTTCGCCGCGGAGATGGCCGGGATCGCCAAGAAGCAGATCGTCGTCGATCCCGGCTTCGGCTTCGGCAAGAACCGCGAGCACAACCTTGCCCTGCTGGCGCAGCTTGAGCGGTTCGGCGAGTTGGGCGTGCCGTTGCTCGCCGGCCTGTCGCGCAAGCAGACGATCGGTGAACTCACCGGTCGCGACGACCCCCACGACCGCGTCTTCGGTTCCGTCGCCGCCCACGTGATCGCGGCACAGCGGGGCGCAAAGCTGGTGCGCGTGCATGACGTGGCGGCCACCGTCGATGCGCTCAAGGTCTGGAACGCCGTCGCCGCGCAGCCATTGCCGCGGGCGAAGGCCACCACGCCGGCCATCCGGTGGCCCGACGACGACTGATCGTTCGCCGTCGACTTGTGCACAAGGGCTGTGGGCAAGTTTCCCGAACATCCTGTGGACAAGTGGCTGCCGCCCAGGCGGGACAAGGCTGTCAAGCGATATGGCTATTTTTTCGCCACTCGTGCGATAAAAAAATTATCGTCCAATAGTGGTCAATTTTTAGCCAACCCGCTTGACACGCTTGTCCTGCAAGGCGCGCAGAAGGTTGTCCACAGGATGTCCGGGAAAACTATCCACAGGTGTTGTGAACAACTGGCGCTCGATGCGACCACCTTGATGCGACCACCTTGCCTCAGGGCAGCGTGGCTGGGGTCCATAGCTGCGACCAGCGCGCGAGTTTGGCTTCCGGCGCCAGTTGCTGCGGCGACGCAACAACCTCGGCGCCCAGCAGGTGGCGCTCGTCGAAGCTGTTGCGGTTGACCGCGCCGCGCCGCAAGCCGTCGTTGTCCACGCAGGTCACGCCGACCAGAACGCCGCAATTTCCGCAGATCAGGAAGTCGGCCTGCCCGGAGCCCTGGCGATAGCGTCGCAGCTGCCCACCCGGATCACGCACCTGCAATGAACCCGCCGCATCGGATACCCATGCGGCGCGATGGCGCGTGCAGAAATCGCAGTCGCAGGCGCGCGGAGTGAATTCTTCCAGCCGATGCGCGGTCTCGAAAGTCCAGCGCACCGCGCCGCAATGGCAGCCGCCTTCATGGCGGAATCCGTCCATCGAAGTGCGCTCTTCAGTCGCCACCGCCGCCGTCCCCGCCGCCATCGCAGCCACCGCCATCGCTACCCGAATCCGCGCAATCGGATCCGATCGAGGCGTCATCGCCAAAGGGTGTACCCGAACCGGTGTCGCTTCCGTCGGCATAGGGCGTACCCGACGCGGCGTCGTTTGTCCCGGAGATGCGACCGTTACGACTGCCGTGCGACGCCCGCCACACGACCGCGACGAGCGCCACGGCAACCGCCAGCATCAGCAGGGTCGACATGGGCAAGGCTCCTGTCCGGTGATGCGCCTAGGCTAGCCGCCAATGCATCGGAAGGCGACCGCCCCGGACCGGCGCGCTCCGGACCGGCGCGGTCCCGATATCCGGCAACCAGGAGCGCCATCGCGTATCGCGTCGCGCATCGCATTGCAGCGGTCGATGGCTCAGTATGTCGGCTCCATTCACCCGTTCGAGACGAGGGTTGTATGCAGGCATGGCTCCGGCGCAAGGACATCGACAAGGTCACCGTGCACGAGGAAGGACGCCGGCTGGTCCCCACCCTGAGCTGGCCGCACCTGATCGCGCTGGGCATCGGCGCCATCGTCGGCACCGGCATCTACACGCTGATTGGCGTGGGTGCCAACCTTGCGGGTCCCGCCGTCCTGCTGTCGTTCCTGGTGGCGGGCGTGGTCTGTGCCTGCGCGGCGCTGGCGTACGCGGAAATGGCCACGATGATGCCGGCTGCCGGCAGCGCCTACACCTACAGCTACATCGTGCTCGGCGAGACCGTCGCCTGGGTCGTCGGCTGGAGTCTCATCCTGGAATATTCGCTGGTCGTGAGTGCGGTGGCGGTCGGCTGGTCTGGCTACGCGGTCGGTTTCCTCAAGGGCATGGGCGTGGACCTGCCGTTGTGGTTGTCCGTCGGCCACCACGCCGGCGGGCTGATCAACCTGCCGGCGGTGGGAATCGTGTTCCTGGTGGCCGGCCTGTTGATGGCAGGCACGCGCGAAAGCGCCACGCTCAACGCGGTGCTGGTGGTGCTTAAGATCGTCGCGCTGGGCATTTTCATCGCCATCGCGCTGCCGCATTTCGATGCCGGCAATACGCAACCCTTCATGCCCTTCGGTTTCGTGAAATCGATGGGTGCCGACGGCGTCGAGCGCGGGGTGATGGCCGCGGCCGCGATCATCTTCTTCGCCTTCTACGGTTTCGACGCAATTTCCACGGCCGCCGAAGAAACCAAGAACCCGGGGCGCGACCTGTCGATCGGCATCGTCGGCTCGATGATCGGCTGCACCCTGATCTACATGATCGTCGCCCTGGCCGCGGTTGGTGCGCTGAGCTACACCGTCTTCGCCAAGAGCCCCGAGCCCCTCGCGCTGATCCTGCGCGAACTGGGGCAGGGCAAGGCCGCCACCATCATCGCGGCCGCCGCGGTGATCGCGTTGCCGACGGTCCTGCTTGCGTTCCTGTACGGACAGAGCCGCATCTTCTTCGTGATGTCGCGCGACGGCCTGCTGCCGCGCGGCCTGTCGAAGGTCAGCCCGCGCACCGGTACGCCGATCGCGACGACCTTGTTCACCGCCACGCTGGTGGCGGCACTGGCGGGCGTGGCGCGTCTGGATGAGATCGCGGCGCTGGCCAATGCCGGCACCCTGGCGGCCTTCATCGCCGTCGCGGTGTGCCTGCTGGTGTTGCGCAAGCGCGATCCGGCGCGTGCACGCGTGTTCCGCACTCCGCTTGCATGGGTGGTCGGACCGATCGCGATCCTGGGCTGCCTGTACCTGTTCTGGAGCCTGCCACGGACCACCCAGGTCTGGTTCCTGGCCTGGAACGTGATTGGCGTGGTGGCCTATCTCGCTTATGGGCGCAGCCGCAGTCTGCTGGCACGCGGACAGGAAGCGTGACCTAGACGATCGCTGGCTGCGTGCCTGCGGGCACGCAGGCGAGGCCCGGTAGGCGATCTCGCACGCCCGCGGAACTGGTGCATCGATGACTGCTGACAAGCGCCCGCTCGCCATCGCCCTGATGGGCCCGACCGCCTCGGGCAAGACCGCACTCGCCCTCGACTGGGCGCAACGGTTGGGCGGCGAAATCGTCAGCGTCGATTCCGCCCTGGTGTACCGCGGTCTCGACATCGGCGCCGCCAAGCCCACGGCGGCCGAGCTGGCCGCGGTACCGCACCACATGCTCGACCTGCGCGAACCCTGGCAGCCGTACTCCGCGGCGGAATTCGCGGCGGATGCCCGCCGGGCGGTCGACGACGTCGTTGCGCGCGGCAAGCTGCCGATCCTCGCGGGCGGCACGGGACTCTACTTCCATGCCCTGCTGCACGGCCTGTCGGACATGCCGGAGGCCGATGCCGTCACCCGCGCACAACTCGAAGCCGAGGCGGCCGAGCGTGGGTGGGCCGCGTTGCATGCCGAACTGCGCGGCATCGATGCCGAAGCCGCCGCACGCATCCATGCCACCGACGCCCAGCGCATCCAGCGCGCATTGGAAGTGTTCCGGCTCTCCGGCCGCAGCATCAGTGACTGGCGTCGTGCCGCCAGGAGTGCGCCGCGATTGGCGGTGCGCGTTCTGAAGCTGGTACTGGCGCCGCAGGATCGGGCGGTACTGCACCAGCGCATCGAGCGGCGTTTCGACGCAATGCTGGCAGGAGGTTTCCTCGATGAGGTGCGCCGCCTGCGCGACCTGCCGGAGCTGCGCGGCCACCCGCGGCCGCTCGACCTGCCGGCACTGCGGGCGGTGGGATACCGTCAGGCCTGGGAGCACCTGGATGGCGTCTTCGATGCCGGCGAGTTCCGCGACCGCGGCATTTTCGCCACGCGCCAGCTGGCCAAGCGCCAACTCACGTGGTTGCGCGGGGAACTGGACGCGCGCTGGTTCGATCCGCAGCAGGATCGGGCGGGACTGGAGCGGGCGTTGCGGTTGTTCCTCCCTTCCCGGTAGCGGCGGCCCCGGCGCGGTTCGGGCTGAGCGGGTTCCTCCGTCACGCCGCCCCGGCGCCCGCGCATGCCCGATCCGGCGTGTTCACGGATCGCGGCACCCGTCCCGCTCGCTTTGCGCCGGGCTGGGTTACCATCGGCCCCGTCGTCCGTGCGGGGACAGCATCGGCGATGCGATTGCGGAATGAGCTTCCGGCCATCCGCTTCGCCACCTATAACTAGAAATACAGTGGGGAAAACATGTCGAAGGGGCAATCCTTGCAGGACCCGTTCCTGAATGCTTTGCGGCGCGAGCGCGTGCCGGTTTCGGTCTACCTGGTCAACGGCATCAAGCTGCAGGGCACGATCGAATCGTTCGACCAGTTCGTGGTGCTGCTGCGCAATACCGTCAGCCAGATGGTCTACAAGCACGCGATTTCGACCGTGGTGCCGGCGCGCAACGTGCGCGTGGGGCCGGGTGCTGGCCAGGCGCAGGCCGATGACGGCGGCGAAGAAGGCGACGACGCCGAGTAACCCGTCGGGTTCGCGGCATTGGGGGCGTGCAGGGCGCCACTGCTTGAAGCAGGCGGTCCGCGCCCCCATTCCATCCTTCCCCGCTACCGGGGAAGGAGTAAACAGACCGGATGTTTGAACGTTCCCGCAAGGGCGAGCACGCGTTGCTGATCCAGCCCCATGCCGGCGGACCGCCGGACGAGGGGCTGATGGAGGAGTTCGCCGACCTGGCCCGTTCGGCCGGCGCCTCTGTCGCCGCGCTGCTCACGGCGCGCATCGACCGTCCCAATCCCGCCACGCTGGTGGGCAGCGGCAAGCTCGAGGAAATGAAGGCCGCGGCCGACGCCAGCGGTGCCGATCTCGTGCTGGTGAACTTCGCGTTGTCGCCGGGGCAGGAACGCAACCTGGAAAAGGCGTTGCAGCGCCGCGTCGTCGACCGCACCGGCCTGATCCTCGACATCTTCTCCCAGCGGGCGCAGAGCGCCGAGGGCAAGCTGCAGGTCGAACTCGCCCAGCTCAAGCACATGGCGACGCGGCTGGTGCGGGGCTGGACCCACCTTGAACGCCAGCGCGGTGGTGCCATCGGCCTGCGCGGACCGGGTGAAACCCAGCTGGAAACCGATCGCCGCCTGTTGCAGAAGCGACTCGAACAATTACAGAAGCGCCTCGACAAGGTCGAAGTGCAGCGCACGCAGATGCGTCGCGCACGCATGCGCAGCGAGCTCCCGCGCATCGCGCTGGTCGGGTATACCAACGCCGGCAAGTCCACGCTGTTCAACGCGTTGACGGGTGCCTCCGCGTATGCCGCGGACCAGTTGTTCGCCACGCTCGATCCCACCGTGCGTCGCATCGCGCTGCCGGGCGGAGGAGCGGTGCTGGCGGATACCGTCGGCTTCGTCCGCGACCTGCCGCACGAACTGGTCGCGGCCTTCCGCTCCACATTGTCGGAAGCGCGCGAAGCCGACCTGCTGCTGCATGTCGTCGATGCCGCCGATCCGCTGCGCGACGAACGCATCGCACAGGTGGACGAGGTATTGGCTGAGATCGGCGCGGGCGACCTCCCGCAACTGCTCGTCTACAACAAGATCGATCGCCTGGAGCGCGAGGACAACGCCGCACCCGAGCCACGCCACGACCGCCCCGGCGAAGGCCGGCAGCGCGTCTGGGTTTCGGCGCAACTCGGCCTCGGCCTGGATCTCGTCCGCAAGGCGCTTGCCGACGTACTCGAGTTGCGCCACGTCGTCGGTGAACTGCGCCTGCCCTCGCAGGCCGCACGCCTGCATGCGCGCCTGCATGAGCTCGGCGTGATTCGCGAGGAGGCGCATGACGAGCACGGTTGGCGCCTGCAGATCGACATGGCGATCGCCGATGCGCTCAAGCTGTTCCCGCAGGCGCACGGCGAAGCCCTGCGACCCCTGCTCGAAGCCGCCGGCGCGCTCGAAGACGAAGCCGCCGGATGGTAGTCGCACAGCAAGGCAGGCTTGCCTTGTTTGAGGCCACACGAGCGCTAACCTAGAATCAACGCACGCCGACTGGCGTGAACGTCCTCATTGGAGCAGGCATGGCCTGGAACACCCCTGGTAGTAGTGGCCCCGGCAGCAACGAACCCGGCCCGGATGGCCGCCGTCCCCAGCGCCGCAGGTCCGGGGGCGGCGGGCTCGATGGCCTGCTCGACTCCGTGCGCGACCTCTTCGGTGGTGGTGGTTCGATCTGGCGCTGGGTCGCCATCGCCTTCGGGCTGTGGCTGGTCTTCACGACCTTCGTGCTGGTGACCGAACAGGAGCGCGGCGTCGTCCTGCGCTTCGGCCAATTCGCCCGCATCCTCCAGCCGGGCCCGCACTTCAAGGCGCCGTGGCCCATCGAGACGGTGCAGAAGGTCAACGCGACGCAGAGCAACGCGTACAGCGAAACCGTCCCGGTATTCACCCGCGACGGCAACATGGTCAGCGTCGAGATCAATGTGCAGTACCGCATCGGCGATCCGCAGACCTACCTGTTCGGTTCCCGCGATGCCGCCAGCGTGCTGCAGCAGGCCGCGCAGAGCACCGTGCGCGAGCAGGTCGGCCGTTCGGACCTCGACACAGTGCTCAATGCGCGCAGCGAACTCACCGTTGCCGTGCGCGAGCATCTGCAGAAGGCATTGCAGGCCTATCACACCGGCCTGGTCGTCACCGAGGTCAACCTCCCGAACGCCCGCCCGCCGGACGAGGTGAAGGACGCCTTCGACGAAGTACAGCGCGCCCGCGCCGACAAGAACACGGCCATCAACCAGGCCGAGGCCTATGCCAAGAAGATCGTGCCCGAGGCCCGCGGTGAGGCCGCGCGCACGCGCACGACCGCCGAAGGCTACAAGACGGCCTCGATCGCGCACGCCGATGGCGACGCGCAACGCTTTTCGTTGCTGGTCGAGCAGTACAAGAACGCACCGGATGTCACCCGCAAGCGCCTATGGCTGGAAACCCTGCAGGACGTGCTGGCGGAAAACCGCAAGATCGTGGGCGGCGATTCGCGCCAGTTGATCTACGTGCCGATGGAAGACAAGCGCGGTGGCACCACCAGCAACGCGGCTTCGAACCCACCCCTGCTGACGCCTGAGGTGTTGTCGCCGACAAGTGAATCCACCGATTCCGCGCGTCCGTCGCGCAGCCCGCGCCCGACCCGCGAGGAGGACCGCCGATGAGATTTTCCCTGTGGATTGCCATTGCCGTCAGTGCACTGCTGGCGCTGCTCGGTTCCGTGTTTGTCGTGAACGAAGGCCACAGCGCGATCGTGTTCCGCCTGGGCACCATCGTCCGCACCGATATCAGCCCCGGCCTGCACTTCAAGGTGCCGCTGGTGGAAAGCGCGCGCGTTTTCGATCGTCGCCTGCAGGTGCTCGATTCCGAGCCCGAGCGTTACCTCACCGACGACAAGCAGGACGTCAGCATCGACTTCTTCGCGCTGGGCCGCATCGAGAACCTGCAGGCGTTCTACCGCGCCACCGGTGGCGACGAGGAGGTCGCGGTACAGCGTCTCGCGCCGATCATCCGCGACTCGCTGCGCAACGAGATCAACGGGCGCACGCTCCAGGAAGTGGTGTCCGGCGAACGTAACGCGTTCATCGGCAAGCAGCTCGCGACGATCAACAAGGGTGCGCAGACGCTGGGCGTGAAGATCGTCGACATCCGCATCAAGCGCATCGAGTTGCCGACGGACAGCAACGTGGTGGGCTCGGTGTACGACCAGATGCGCTCCCAGCGCCTCCAGGTCGCCAGCCAGCTGCGCGCCGAAGGCGTGGAGCAGGCGCAGACGATCCGGGCGAAGGCCGATCGTGACCGTGCTGTGCTGCTGGCCGAAGCCGAGCGCGACGCGCAGAAGCTGCGCGGCGAAGGCGATGCCGAAGCCACGCGCCTGTACGCGCAGGCAGCGAACAAGGATCCGAGCTTCTACGCATTCCAGCGCAGCCTCGATGCCTACCGCGCCTCGTTCGCGGATGGCCAGAGCGTGATCGTGCTCGACCGCGACGATCCGTTCCTGCAGTACATGAAGTCGGACCGCTGATCGCGGGCATTGGCATGACCGTCGAGCTGCTGTCCGCCTTGTGCCTGGTCGCCGTGCTCGAGGGCCTGTTCCTGTTCGTCGCCCCGCGCGGGTGGAGGCAGGCCATCGAGCAGCTGCACCAGCTTTCGGACCTGAGCCTGCGCCTGCTGGGCGGCGTGTTCATCGCCATCGGCCTGATTTCGCTGTTCCTGGTCAGGCATGTCTAGGGCGTTGTTCGGTTCCTGAGCACAGCATCCCTGAGCACAGCGGAAACGGAAGGCGGGAAGGGTAGCCCCGCCCCCCTAAAACCCGGATAATGCACAAAAGCCGGACGGGGCCCGCCCCTCCGGCTTTTTCCGTGTGTGGGCCCCCCGAATCGTCCCGCCCGAAGGCGAGGACAGGCTGTCCAGACATGCCACTACCAGCTCCGGGACCGATCCGGGGCGACAGGAGATTTCCAGATGGGTCAGTCAGTCGTGGTGTTGGGCGCCCAGTGGGGCGACGAAGGCAAGGGCAAGATCGTCGACCTGCTCACGCAGGACATCGGCGCGGTCGTGCGCTTCCAGGGCGGCCACAACGCCGGCCACACCCTCGTCATCGGCGGCAAGAAGACCGTCCTGCACCTGATTCCCTCGGGCATCCTGCGCGACGACGCGCTGTGCCTGATCGGCAACGGCGTGGTGCTGCATCCTGGCGCGCTGCAGAAGGAAATCGGCGAACTCGAAGCCAATGGCGTCGACGTGCGTTCGCGCCTCAAGATCAGCCCGGCCACGCCGCTGATCATGCCGTACCACATCGCCCTGGATCAGGCGCGCGAGAAGGCCCTCGGCAAGAGCGCCATCGGCACCACCGGGCGCGGCATCGGTCCCGCCTACGAGGACAAGGTTGCGCGTCGCGGCATCCGCGTCGCCGACCTGCGCTATCCCAACGAGCTCGCCGAGAAGCTGCGCGGCACGATGGATTACCACAACTTCGTGCTCACCAAGTACCTCGGCGTCGAAGCCGTCGACTTCCAGAAGACGCTCGATGACGCGCTCGCCTTTGGCGAATACGTAGAGCCGATGAAGTCCGACGTTGCCGGCATCCTTCACGAGCTGCGCAAGCAGGGCAAGCGCGTGCTGTTCGAAGGCGCGCAGGGTTCGCTGCTGGACATCGACCACGGCACCTATCCGTATGTCACCTCGTCGAACACGACGGTGGGTGGTGCGTATGCCGGCACCGGCGTCGGCGCCGATGCGATCGACTACGTGCTCGGCATCGCCAAGGCCTATGCCACGCGTGTCGGCGGCGGTCCCTTCCCGACCGAGCTCGACGACGAAATCGGCCAGGGCATCCGCGACCGCGGCCAGGAATACGGCGCCACCACCGGCCGCCCGCGCCGCTGCGGCTGGATGGACATCGTCGCGCTCAAGCGCGCCGTCGCCATCAACGGCATCACCGGCCTGTGCATCACCAAGCTCGACATCCTCGATGGCATGAAGACCCTCAAGGTCTGCATCGCGTACGAGTACCACGGCAAGCGCAGCGAGTACGCACCGCTTGATGCAGCGGGCTGGGAAGAGTGCACGCCGGTGTACCTCGAGTTCCCGGGCTGGGAGGAATCCACCGCAGGCATCACCGAGTGGGACAAGCTCCCGCCCGCCGCCCGTGCCTACCTACGCGCACTGGAAGAACTCTCGGGTTGCCAGCTGGCGATCGTTTCCACCGGCCCGGATCGCGATGCCAATATCGTGTTGCGGGATCCTTGGGCGTAAGCCCCGGCCTGCCAGGAAAGATCGAAAAGCCCCGCACTCGCGGGGCTTTTTTGTTTCCCTGCAGGGGTTGATTACGTCTGAGGCGCTATTGCCGGGCCGCCATCGCGCGCTCGATGAAATCCAGCACTTCCGCCACGCTGACACCGAACGAGCCTGCGTTGCCGGAGTCGAACTCGCGCTTCCATTGGGCGTAGCCGGTCAGGAAGGCAGGGTCGGGTACCTCATTCCGCAGGAACTGTGCCTCGCTGCGTTCGAAGGTCTGGCGGATGACCGGCACGTGCGGAAGCCTGGTCGTGAAGCCCGAAGGGTCCGCCGGATTCCTTACGCGGACGCCCGAAATCGAGACGTGGAAGATCTCGCCGCCTAATGGATGCGCATCCACGCGGTTGATCAGCAACAGCGGCGCCTCGTCGGCACTGCGGCCGGCGCAGCGCCACAATTGACCTGCGGCGAAGTCGGGGCTGGGCGATGGCGAGGTCATCTCGGTCTCCTGGTTCGATCCATCTGGTTCGATCCGCACAATCATGCCGCGACGGAGCGGCAGGGACAGTGCCGATTCCGGCCTCTTCCCCAGCTTCCCTTTAGATTGCGATCTATGCCGCCTGCACTGGATCGGCGCGCCTCCGCCTGGAGCACCACAATGGGATCCGGTTTTACTTCCCGATAACCGCCACACCCGCAACAATCGCTGCCTGTGCGCGGTCAATCCCGCGCCCCGTCCATTCCACAAAGGATCGTTATGAAATCCCGCGCCGCCGTCGCCTTCGCTCCGGGCCAACCCTTGCAGATCGTGGAGATCGACGTCGCGCCGCCGCGCGCAGGCGAAGTGCTGGTCCGCATCACCCATACGGGTGTCTGCCATACCGACGCGTTCACCCTGAGCGGCGACGATCCCGAGGGCTTGTTCCCCGCGGTCCTGGGCCACGAGGGCGCAGGCGTGGTGGTGGAGGTGGGCGAGGGCGTGACTAGCCTGCAAGCGGGCGACCACGTCATCCCGCTGTACACGGCCGAATGCCGCGAGTGCAAGTTCTGCAAGTCCGGCAAGACCAACCTGTGCCAGAAAGTGCGCGCCACGCAGGGCAAGGGCCTGATGCCCGATGGCACCTCGCGCTTCTCGTACAACGGCCAGCCCATCCACCACTACATGGGCACCAGCACCTTCAGCGAGTACACGGTGGTGGCGGAAATATCCCTGGCGAAGATCAATCCGGAAGCCCCGCACGAAAAAGTATGTCTGTTGGGATGCGGCGTCACCACCGGCATCGGGGCCGTGCACAACACCGCGAAAGTGAAGGCAGGCGACATCGTGGCGGTGTTCGGCCTGGGCGGCATCGGCCTGGCCGTGATCCAGGGCGCGCGCCAGGCGAAGGCGGGCCGCATCATCGGCATCGACACCAATCCCGGCAAGTTCGACCTCGCGCGGCAGATGGGCGCCACCGACGTCGTCAATCCGAAGGAGCATGACAAGCCGATCCAGGACGTGATCGTCGAGATGACCGATGGTGGCGTGGATTTCTCGTTCGAGTGCATCGGCAATGTCGACGTGATGCGCGCCGCGCTGGAGTGCTGCCACAAGGGCTGGGGCGAGAGCGTCATCATCGGTGTCGCCGGTGCCGGCCAGGAAATCCGCACGCGCCCGTTCCAGCTGGTGACCGGCCGGGTCTGGCGCGGTTCGGCGTTCGGCGGGGTCAAGGGACGCACGCAGCTTCCCGGCATGGTGGAGGACGCAATGCGGGGCGACATCCAGCTCGACCCCTTCATCACCCACACCCTGCCGCTGGAGCGCATCAATGAGGCGTTCGAACTGATGCACGCAGGCAAGTCGATCCGCACGGTGATCCACTACTGAGGGTCCCGCAGCCACGCCCCAGGCAACGCGAAGGCGTGCGCCCGACGGTGCAACGCCCGGTTTCGATGTTGGAAAGAACCATCCCCCGGCCACGAAGGAGGTGAACAATGAACGCAGTCTCCATTCATCCGTCCGTCGACAACGGCGTCAGGAAGGGCGACGCGGGTTTCAAGGGCGGCACGCTGCAATGCCTGTGCGCGACCGACAAGGTGGAAGTGAAAGTCGACGCCCAGGTCGCGCACAGCCACGTCTGCGGCTGCACCAAATGCTGGAAGCCCAAGGGCGCCGCGTTCGCGGTCATCGCCGTGGTGCCGCGCGACAAGGTCAGCGTCACCGCTCACGAAGAGAAGCTCGGCATCGTCGATGACACGGCCACCATCCAGCGCCACGCCTGCAAGGGCTGTGGCGTACACATGTACGGCCGCATCGAAAACAAGGACCACGCGTTCCATGGCCTCGACTTCGTCCACACCGAACTGTCGCCACAAAGCGGCTGGGAAGAACCGCGTTTCGCCGCGTTCGTGTCCTCGATCATAGAAGGCGGCGGCGCGCGTCCGGAGCAGATGGACGGCGTGCGCGCACGCCTCAACGAACTGGGACTCACGCCCTATGACAGCCTCAACCCGCCGCTGATGGACGCGATCTCGACGCATCTGGCGAAGAGGTCGGGCGTGCTGAAGGACTGACTACAAGCGGGCCGCGGCCGGCCACGACAGGATCGAGCATGAAGAAGGTGCAAGAGCACGCCAGCCACGGCGGCATGCAGGAAGTCTGGCAACACCATTCGCACACGCTGGGCTGCGACATGCGTTTCGGCATCTACCTGCCGCCGCATGCCGTGCATGCGCAGTGTCCGGTGCTGTACTGGCTCAGCGGCCTCACCTGCACCGAGCAGAACTTCATCACCAAGGCGGGCGCGCAGCGCTACGCCGCCGAGCATGGCGTGATAGTCGTTGCGCCCGATACCAGCCCGCGTGGCGTGGCCGTGGCGGATGCCGAAGGCTACGACCTCGGCCAAGGCGCAGGTTTCTACCTCAATGCCACGCAGGCGCCGTGGGCGGAGAACTACCGCATGCACGACTATGTCGAGCGCGAACTGCCGGACCTGGTCGAAGCACACTTCAGCGCCAGCAACCGCAGGTCGATCAGCGGGCATTCGATGGGTGGCCACGGTGCACTGGTGCTCGCGCTGCGCAACCCCGGTCGCTACCACAGCGTCTCGGCGTTCTCGCCTATCGTCGCGCCCATGCAGGTGCCCTGGGGCGAGAAGGCGTTCATTGCCTACCTGGGCGACGACCGCGACGCCTGGCGGCAGTGGGACGCCTGCGAGCTCGTTCGCGCCGCTGCGGACAGCGCCAACAAGCTGCCCTTGCTGGTCGACCAGGGCGAAGCCGACGAATTCCTCGACACGCAACTGCGGCCGGAACTGCTGGAAGCCGCTTGCCGGCAGTCCGCGCATCCGTTCACCCTGCGTCGCCGCGCAGGCTACGACCACAGCTACTACTTCATCGCCAGCTTCATCGGCGAGCACGTCGCATACCACGCCGCCGCGCTGGCTGATCGCTGAGCCCGCAGGCGTCTTCCATGCCTGACCCCAATGGGTGGTGCGGGCACTCCCGCGCATGGGCCCAGCAGGCGCCGCGCTTCGAAAAAAACGCGGCCAGATAGCGTTCTGTCCAACGCTGCACTGCAACGCGCCAGGCCGACGGCCCGCACGGGCCCGTAATTTGCCCGGCCGCCCTCCGTAACCACCAGCGTTTTCCCCGAGTACCGCGATCGCGTCGGCTGGACCGCATGCGCGCTCGCGTTGGTCCGTCCCGCTGTATCCCCCGAAGGAGTCACCGATGAAACTCTCGTCTGTTCGCGCACGCGCCTCGAGTTTCCCGATGCCGCGCCGTTGGCTGCTGGCTGCTGCCGTGGCTTTCGCCTTGCCTGGAGCCGCCATTGCCGACCCGGTCATCGACTGGAATGCCAATGCCAACGCAGTCGTCGGCTCGGCGGGAGGGCCGCCGCAGCAGACCCGCGTCTTCACGATGGTGCAGATCGCCGTGCATGACGCGCTCAACGCCATCGATCCGCGCTATGAGTCCTACACCAGCATCGGCGGCGGCAATCCCAATGCATCCGCGGATGCCGCGGTAGCGCGCGCCGCGAGCGACGTGCTGCTTGCGACACTGCCTGCCAGCCAGGCCGCCGCGATCAATACGACTTACGCCAACTACATCGCCGCACTGCCGGCGTGTCCGGCCGCGCACGCCACGTGCATCAGCGACGGAGAAGCGATCGGCGCCGCCGCCGCGCATGCCATCGTGACGATGCGCAATCTGGATGGTTCGGAAACGCCGCACGTGCCGTACACGCTCGCGCCGGGCGTCGGTGTCTATCAGCCGACGTTGCCCACGCCGCCGGCGCCGCAGCCGTTCCCGCAATTTGGTGGCTGGGGCGAGGTCACGCCGTTCGCGCTCGCCAGCGCGGCGCAGTTCAATCCGGGGCGCACCGATTTCCTACGGGTGAAAGGCAAGGCCTACGCCGTCGACTACAACGAAGTGAAAACGGTTGGCTCCGCCGCCGTGCGAGGCGCCGCGCCGGATTCGGAGGAAAGTCAGATAGCGCGCTTCTGGCCAGGAGGTGGCGCCAATCTCAACGGTGTGCTGCGCGTGATCGTCGCCGGCCAGGACCTGGACTCCTGGGAGAACGCACGTCTGTTCGCACTGATGAACATCGCCGTGAACGACACGCTGATCGCGACGTTCAGGACCAAGTACAAGTACAACTTCTGGCGTCCGGTCACCGCGATCCACTGGGCGGATGACGGCAACCCCGACACCGAGTCCGATTCCGACTGGGCCTCCTACATCACCACGCCGCCGTACCCGGACTACACCTGTGGGCTTCCCTCGACGATCGGCGCCGGTACCGAGGTGATCCGCGACGTCTTCGGCACTGATGATGTTGCTTTCACCTTCACCGCCGCGGGATTGCCGCCAGCCGTGACCCGCAGCTACACCAGCCTGTCGCAGGCGGCGGACGAAGCCGCTTCGGCACGCGTGTATGGCGGGATCCATTTCCGTACCGGTTGCGTCAACGCAGTGACGCTGGGCGAGCACATCGGCAAGTACGTGTTCAACACACGACTGCGTCCACTGCACTGATTCGACATCGGACGCGCCTGCTCCCAAAGCAAAGGCCCCGCTATGCGGGGCCTTTGTCATCCCAAGGTGCAAGCGTTGGCTGCTACCTGGGCTCGTTGGCCTCGTCACCCTGCGGCGGCTTGCAGTCGCTGCCCAGCGGGATGTCCGCCTGGGTGACGCAGGCATTGAAACCAGGCAGGCCGACGACTTCGCGCGTGGCGCCCGCCGCCATGGTGAAGCGTTCGATCGGCTGTGTGGCGCAGTCGCCGTCGGCCGGGGCGCACTGGCGCGGAAACAGCGTGTAGTGGCATTCGCCGCTGGCACTGGCGATGCATTCGAAGTGGGCGATGCCGGCCATGATGCGGGTCTTGCTGTGGATCACATCGACGCCGTCGATGACGGAGCGACTCACGATGGTGGTGCCACCTTCGCAACCGAACATGGCAAGCAGGTAGTAGATCACGGCGATCAGGTTGCGCATGGCTGTTGTCTCGCGGTTGCTGGCGGCATGGCCGCCATGGCGGAAGGCACGATCACGGAAGCGGCTACGCGCTGCGCGTCGCGATCACATGTGCCGGAACAGGGTCATGAAGGGCTGGCTGACAGTCAGGGTTTCGGGGCGGTTCTTCAGGCGGACCGTGCCCTTGCCGGTGTCGTCGCGCACGATCGAGGCGATGGCCTTGAGGTTGACGATCGTGGAGCGGTGGATCTGCTTGAACGTATCGGTATCCAGCACCGACAGAAGTTCGCGGATCGGCGTGCGCAGCAGGGCTTCGCCCTCGGCCGTCATCACCGTCGTGTACTTGTTGTCGGCGCGGAAGTAGGCGACGTCGTCGACCAGGATGAGCCTCGTCTCGCGGCCGGCGCTGGCGGTGAGCCAGGTCAGCGGCGGGCGCGAGGGATTCCTCGGCAACGTCGCGCCAAGGCGCTCCAGGACGGCGTTCAGCGCCGCTGCGTCGCTGGCGCCCGATGCCGCGCGCAGCTTCAGGCGTTGCACGGTGGCGGCCAGGCGTTCGCGCGCGATGGGCTTGAGCAGATAGTCGATCGCCCCGCGGTCGAAAGCATCGATCGCGTACTGGTCGTAGGCGGTGACGAACACGATCTGCGTGTGCGGGCTCGCCTGCGCCGCGGCGGCCGCGACTTCCAGGCCGGTCAGGCCCGGCATGCGGATGTCGAGGAAGGCGACGTCGGGCTGGTGCTCGTCGATGGCTTCCAGTGCGCTGGCGCCGTCTTCGCACTCGGCGACGATGTCCAGTTGCGGCCAGGCCTCGCGCAGCTGTTCCAGCATGGCGCTGCGCAACAGGGCTTCGTCTTCCGCGATGACGGCAGTGCAGGTGGCCTTAGACATTGCCGTGATCCTCGGCGGCCTTGGCAGGCATGGCAGTGGCGGGCATGGCAGCGGCAGCCGGCGGTGAAGTCGAGTTCGCAGCCGGGTTCGCGGCCGGCACGGTAATCGTCGCGGCGACGCCGGAAGGGAAGTTGGCGACCACCGCGAGCGAGGCCTTGCCACTGAAGACCAGTTGCAACCGCTCGCGTATGTTCTTCAGGCCAATGCCGGTGCCGGTGCTCTGCACGTTGAAGCCTTCGCCATCGTCGGCGACGGTGATCGATACGCCGTCATCGACAGGCCGTGCGCGGATCCAGACCGTGCCGCCAGCGGTGCGCGGCTCCAGGCCGTGCTTGATCGCATTTTCCACCAGCGTCTGCAGCATCATCGCCGGCAGCCTGGTGCCACGCAGGTTGTCAGGTACGTCGACCTGCACGGCCAGCCGCTGGCCCATGCGGATCTTGAGGATTTCCAGGTAGGCGAGGGCGCGTTCGAGTTCGTCGCCCAGCGTCGCCTGTTCGTCCTGCGTGCGCGGCAACGAATGGCGCAGGTACTGGATCAGGTGGCCGAGCATCTCGTCGGCACGCGGCGGATCGGTACGGGTGAGGTACTGCGCGCTGGCCAGCGTGTTGTAGAGGAAGTGGGGCTCGACCTGCGCATGCAGCAGGTTGAGGCGTGCGACGGTGAGTTCCTTCTCGGTCGCGGTCTGCGCGGCGGCATCGCGTTCGTTGCGGCGGCGCTCGGCGACGCGGCGGGTGATGGCGCGGGTGATCGCGTTGGCGTTCTCGAGGTTGGTGCCGTCGTCGACGCGGAACCAGTCGCTCCATGCACCGCTTTCCGGCTCGCAGATCAGGGTGACGCTGCCGGTGCCGTTGACGGGCGTGACCGTGGCGAGGATCTGGTTGCGCGTGTTGCCGAACCATTGCATCGGGTGGAAGCGGCCCAGGGGCGGCTCGTCGCCGTAGGTGACCGGGCGCAGCACCTTCGCACGCACCTGCAGGCTGTCGCGTGCGCTCTCGACGTCCTGCGTGCGCGGCAGTTCGCGGATGGCGGCATCGAGCAGGTCGAAGGCCTCGCCTGCCTCGAACGGAATCTCGATCTGGCGGCGCTGGCGGTTGCCCAGGCCTTCCTGCTCGGAGCCGGCGATCAGGCGCACCCGGCGCAGGTGCGAGAACGCGCTGGTCACGACCAGGCCGAGGGTGATGAAGGTGAACAGCACCATCGGCAGTTCAAACCGGCCGATGAGGGGGATCTCGTTGTAGAACGACGTCAGCAGGATGAGCGCGAGCCCCCAGGCGATGGCGATGCGGGCGACGAAGAAGACGTTGCGGATCACGGTGGTTCCCGGGGCGTCGTTGGTTGCGGCGAAGAATAGCCGTCGCTGGCGCGATGGGAACCGAAGCGCGACGAAACCGGGGATCTCGCGATGGAAGCGGCCGAAAGCGGGATGAACCGGTGGGATGAACGGGCCGGCAGGCCGGATCTGCGCCAGGGCTCGCGCGAGGCTCCCATGGGGCTTGGGCAAACCGCAAAACCTGTCGACTCCGGCATGACTTCTGGCGGTCGGTGCCATCCCCGCCAGCCCTCACCATCGATCCTTTCACCACCTCCGGCTTGCGGATATCGGCCCATGGCCGCGCGAGCCCTCCACAAGGGACATTGCATGCGTCGCACCCTGGTTACCGCCATCGCCCTGGCCCTCGCCGGCACCGGTTCCGTCCTCGCCGCACCGGCCCCGGCTGCTGCGTCCACGACGACCGCGCCCGAAGTGAAGGATGCGACCACCCAACTGCCGCGCACGGTGCGCCCGGTGCATTACGACGTTGCCGTGGTGCCGCACGCCGGGACGATGACCTTCGACGGCCATGTCGCGATCACGCTCGACGTGCTGGAGCCGACGGCGTCCATCACCCTCAACGCCGTCGACATGATCTTCGCCAACGTCACGTTGGCCGGCTCCGGCCGCACAGCGCTGGTCCCGAAGGTGTCGATCGACGCCGAAGCGCAGACCGCGACTTTCACCGTCGACAAGCCGCTCGCACCGGGCCGTTACACGCTGGCCACCGACTACACCGGCAAGATCGGCACCCAGGCCAATGGCCTGTTCGCGATCGACTACGACACCAGGGCCGGCAAGAAGCGTGCGCTGTACACCCAGTTCGAGAATTCCGACGCGCGCAAGTTCGTGCCGTCATGGGATGAGCCCAACTACAAGGCGACCTTCGCGCTGACGGCCACCGTGCCCGCGAACCAGCTGGCCGTGAGCAACATGCCGGCGGTGGAAACCACGGACCTCGGCAACGGCACCAAGCGGGTGCGGTTCGACCAGTCGCCGAAGATGTCGACCTACCTGCTCTTCTTCAGCCTTGGCGATTTCGAGCGCGCGACCGCGAAGCTGGGCGACACCGAAATCGGCGTCGTCACCCAATCCGGCCTGGTCGAGCAGGCGAAGTTCGCGCTGGATTCCTCCGTGGACGTACTGCGCGAGTACAACGACTACTTCGGTACGCCCTATCCGCTGCCAAAGCTCGACAACGTGGCCTCGCCCGGCAGCAGCCAGTTCTTCGGCGCGATGGAGAACTGGGGCGCGATCTTCACCTTCGAACACACCCTATTGCTGGATCCGACCATCTCGACGCAATCGGACAAGCAGCGCGTGTATTCGGTCGCCGCGCACGAGATCGCGCACCAGTGGTTCGGCGACCTGGTGACGATGAGCTGGTGGGATGACCTGTGGCTCAACGAAGGCTTCGCCACGTGGATGGCGGGCCGCACCACCCAGAAGCTGCATCCGGAATGGAACACCCGGCTTGGCACCGTCGACGGCCGCGAGCGCGCGATGTCGCGCGACGCCGTCGCATCCACGCATCCGGTCGTGCAGCACGTGGAGACGGTCGAGCAGGCAAGCCAGGCCTTCGATGCGATCACCTACCAGAAGGGCGGTGCGGTGATCCGCATGCTCGAGGGCTTCGTCGGCCCCGACGCCTGGCGCGAGGGCGTGCGCAATTACATGAAGGCGCATGCCTACGGCAACACGGTGTCGGACGATCTCTGGCGCGAAGTGCAGACCGCCGCGGGCAAGCCCATTCTCGACATCGCCCACGACTTCACCCTGCAGCCGGGCGTGCCGCTGATCCGCGTGGAATCGGCGTCGTGCGATGGCCACAAGACCACGGTCAAGCTGACCCAGGGCGAATTCACCAAGGACCGCCCCGGCAAGGCCGCGCTGCAGTGGCGCGTGCCGGTGATCGCGCAGGCCGGCGGCGAAGCCGTGCGCACGGTCGTCGAAGGCGGCGCTGCGACTATCGAGGTGCCGGGCTGCGGTCCGCTGGTCGTCAATGCAGGGCAGAGCGGCTACTACCGCACGCTGTATGCGCAGCCGCAGTTCGAGACGATCCGCAAGGATTTCGCCAGGCTCGACGCCATCGACCAGCTCGGCCTGATGGGCGATGCGTGGGCGCTGGGCATGGCCGGGCTGCGTCCGGCGACGGACTATCTCGAGCTGGCCAAGGCCACGCCCATCGACGCCGACCCGCAGATCTGGGGCGACATCGCCGAAACCTTGACTGGCCTGGATGACTACTACCGTGGCGACGCGAAGCGCCGGGCCACGTTCCGCGCCTTCGCGATCGACACGCTCTCGCCGGTGTTCAAGCGCGTGGGCTGGGAGGCCAGGGCGGGCGAGGCCGATCCGGTCACGATCCTGCGCACGCAGCTGATCGACGCATTGAGCACGCTGGGCGACGCGTCTGTCATCCATGAAGCGCAACGCCGTTATGCCGCCGGCGATGCGAATGCGATGCCGCCCGCACTGCGCAAGACCATCCTCGGCGCGGTCGCACGGCACGCGGACGCGGCAACCTGGGAGCGGCTGCACGCTGTCGCGCAGGCGGAAAAGACGCCGCTGGTGAAGGACGAGTACTACGCCCTGCTGTCATCGGCCGAGGATCCGGCACTGGCGAAGCGCGCGCTGGAGCTCGCTTTGACAGCGGAGCCCGGCGAGACCAACAGCGCGGGGATGATCTCGACGGTGGCCTATCACCACCCGGAACTCGCGTTCGACTTTGCCACTGCACATCGTGAGCAAGTGAATGCCAAGGTCGACACCACCTCGCTCAGCCGTTACTACCCGGGGCTGGCGAACAACTCGCTGGACCCGGCGACGATCGCCAAGCTCAAGGACTTCGCGTCGAAGCACATCGCCGCCAGCTCGCGTCGCGCCACGGACACGGCGGTGGCCAACATCGAGTACCGGCTGAAGGTGCGCAACGAGCGCCTGCCGGCGATCGATGCCTGGCTGCAGCGGCAGCAGGGCACGACGCGGCTGGGGCGTTGAGCGTTGAATAAGTAAACAAGAAGGCCCCGCATCGCGGGGCCTTTTTTGTGCGAATGCTTCTACACGACGCGCTGCCAGAGCCATGTCGCCGCCACGGCACAGATTCCCAGCGAGAGCAGAGGCATGGCGGTGCCGGCATACCAGCGCGTGCGCCGTAGCAGGAACAGACCTGGCAGCACCGCGCAGACGACGACCAGCTGTCCCAGCTCGACACCCGCGTTGAACCCCACCAGCGCGAGCAGGCGCGTGGTGGTGGGTAAGCCCAATTCGCCCAACGCTCCCGCAAAGCCGAAGCCATGAATCAGACCGAAGCCGAAGCCGACCACCCAGGCGCGCCGCGTGATCAGTGGGCGGACGTTGTTGATCGCGGCGAGCAATACGCTGATGGCGATTGCGGGTTCGACAAAGCGTGATGCGGGTGTCACCCAGCCGAGCGCCGCCAGACTCAAGGTGAGCGAGTGCGCCAGCGTGAACGCAGTGACTATCCCCAGCACCTGGGACAGGACGCGACGAAAGCCTTCCGCCGGCAACCATTCGCCACGCTGGCGCAGCAATGCCGCGGGCAACAGCAGTGACAGCAGGAAGGCGAGGTGGTCGTAACCGACCAGGATGTGGTGCAGGCCTTCGCGCAGGAAGTCGGCGAACGGTCTGTCCGGCGCCGCCCCCAGGGTCACCGTGCGCGCATCGGCGCGGACGGTGGCGGTGCGCACGCCTGCGCCCTGTCGCAGCGTGACCAGGACGCGATGCTGCGGATCCTGTGCGAACAGCAGGTCGTAGCGCACGCGTATGTCCGATGGCGCAGGACACTGTGCGACCAGTTGCACCGTGGCGTAGGCACCATCGTCGTAACGGCGCGTGGCGAGACCGAGTGGATGCAATGCGCACGCGCCGGCCGCGGTCGACAGCGTGAGTCCCGAAGCGACCCACTGCTGCAACGGGCGCTGCAACGCGTGGAGTTCGCCCCACGTCACCTGCTCGTCGCGATTGGCGTCGAGCGGGAAGCTGAGCGCGATATCGCGGAGCGCCAGGTCCAGCTCGATCCGCGCTTCGCTGCCGGAACGCGCGATGTCCAGATGCGCTACCGACAAGGTGTGCGCCTGCACGGAACACGCGACCAGCAACAGCAGCAATGCCAGCCATTGACGCTGCATCAGCGTGCGACCTCCGGCACCGGTGGCAATGACAGGTGCTGCGCCGCCGCCCAGGTGCGCAGCGGCTGCAGGGCCTCGCTGCGCCCTGCCGCCAGGGCTGCGCGCTGCAGCAGCGCCACGTCTTCGTAGTCGCGCTGCGTACGGAAATTGGCTTGGGCCAGAGCCAGCGCTGCGCCGGGGGCGTGGCGCGCGACCAGCAGGAACTCGGCTTCGTCGCGCAATTCCACGGGGCTGCCCGCGGCGCGCGCGGCCGCGAAACGTCGTTCCTGTGCGGCCACCAGGGACGACGCTCGGCCGGGGGGCAGGCGGCACGCCGCCAAGGTGCGCTGCAGCTGCAGGCCTTCGTGGCCGGTTTGCGCGGCGAGCAAGGACATCACTTCGCGATCGCGGCCCACGTTGCGCAGGTAGCGCGCGTATGCGGTCAAGGTGCGGACATCGTCCGGCGCGGGTGCCAATGCGCGTCGGAACCACGTGTCCGCATCGCGATCACCCGCCCGCGCGGCGACTTCGGCACGCATCAGAAGTGCGTAGCGGCGGGTCTCATCAGTAGCGGGGGCGTCCTGCAACCAGTGCTCAATCGCGCCTGCCGCTGCGGCGTAATCGCCACGGCGCAAGGACAACATCCCTACGCACAGCAGGCCGCTGCCAGCGTCGATGCCCAATGCCAGTGCCGTGCAGTCCGCGCGGGCCAGATCCACGTTGCCGAGTACCAGATGGAGTTGCGCGCGCGACAGGTGCGCCGCGGCGTTGCGCGGCGAGTGCGCGATCACGACGTCGAGCAGGGCTTCCGCGGCGGCAAAGTCGTGCCGATGCTGGGCACTGAAGGCGCGGGCCAGAAGCACGTCTGGATCTTTCGTATCTGCCGGCAGGCGCGCGAGCAGGGCGTCGGCCCGCGCCGCCAACCGCGCGTCGCCGGTCTGCGCCGCAGTGGTCAGCAACTCCCGGATGCGCAGGATCGAAACCTGCAAGCTCGAAACCGGTGCGACAGCCGATGCCGCGGGAATGGACGATGGCATCAGTCGTGCGTAGCCGTGGGGCAGGCGCTCGAGCACGGCATGCGGATCGTCCGGGATCCGCGATGGCGGGCGTTGCGCCCACGCGGCGGAGGCCGCCATCAGACCGGCAATCAGGGGCAGCGTGCGCAGCAGCGCAAGGCGAAACAGGCGCGACATCGTGACTTCCTCCCGGCCATCCGGCAGCACGCAGGGCGTGGTTGCCGGATGGCCATGCAAGGACGGGCTACGCCAACACAGCGCGCTCAGTTGCTCGGTGAGCCCGGCAGCGGTGTGTTGAGGTAAGGGAACGTCGCGCGGAAGTCGCTGGCCTTGAGCGCCGCGCCATCGGTGTACGGCAGTTGCCCCGATGGAGCGTCGGCGGCGGGCAGCAACACGCCCATCGCTACACGTAGTTCGATGTCGACCACGTCGTCGCCCGGGCGGCGGCCGTTCGGGAAGCCCGCGGTATCGCCAGCGAGCGCGCCGAGCGTCTTCTGCGAGGCGGCGGCCTTGGGCGCGATCGACGTGTTCAGGCGCATCATTTCCGCCGGCTTCACCGAGGCCGGCTGATTGAGACCCGACAAACCGGTCAGGAACGCCGCGACCAGATCCGCGCGCGGATACTTGGTCGGCGCCTTTACGCCGGGAAACAGCGCCTGGATCAGGATCGGCAGGCTCGGGTTGGTGACGTACTTCGCGAAGGTCGCATCGTTGGCGGGCTGCGAGGCGTTGAAGCGGTCCTTGTCCGGAAGACCGATCACCACTTCGTTCACCAATGGCGCCGACAGGCGCGATACCTGCCGGTAGTGATCGCCTTCGCGCGTGTAGGCCGCGGTCCAGGCGCCGATGATCGGGTTGCCGGAATGGGTGAGGCACGCGATCGGCAATTCCAGCGCCAGCGTGGTGACGTTCGCATCGTCGAGCAGATTGCGCTCGCCGTCCGGCGCACCGACGGGATTGGTGTTGATCAGGTCGAATACCTCGCCGAGGTTGACCGCGAAGCCGTCCTTGCGTTGTCCGGCGAAGACGCGGCCTTCGCCCGCGCATTTGTCCACGCCGATGCGCGAGATCTGGCGATCGGCGTACGCGGCGTAGTTGGCGATGGACTTGGTGCCGATGTTGTCGAACGGCTTCTTGAACAGATAGCCACCGGTG
Source organism: Agrilutibacter niabensis (assembly GCA_031457065.1). Classification (GTDB taxonomy): domain Bacteria; phylum Pseudomonadota; class Gammaproteobacteria; order Xanthomonadales; family Xanthomonadaceae; genus Agrilutibacter; species Agrilutibacter niabensis_A. The sequence goes on along the minus strand of JAVDVW010000001.1, from coordinate 1,924,736 downwards.
CCGAGATTACGGGCCACTTCGGTCTGGCCGCCTTCGCGCACGCTGACGACCGAATACCTTTCATCGACGTTGCGATTGGCTTCCTGCGCCGCAGTGGCGCCGAACGGCCCGATGTTGCTCAGCGGCACCGCCACATCGATGCCGTTCACGGGCACGGTGAGGTTCTTGAAACGGTTGCGGAACTTGAAGAAGTAGGAGATGTCGGGCCGCGCATCGCCATCGTTGTCGATGTGGATGGCGTACAGCGCATGGGGATCCATCAGGAAGTAGTTCGGACCGCCGTAGGGCGCCTGCAGCGGCTGATAGTTGGCGAGGAAGGTGACGTAGCCGGCGCGCCCGGTTTCATAGCTGCGGAACAGGTAGAAATCGGTGCCGTCGACTTTCGGGGTCTGGGTGATCAGCGGGGCTTCGCGATGGCTGGAACCAAGCGCGGAGCCGGCCGCGACCGTCAAGCCTGCGATGGCGACGGCGAGCAGGCCGCGCTTCGAGAGGGAGGGTTTGACCAAGGGCTTCATGGCGGGGTCCTGGGTAAGTGCAGGCACGAACGGCGCCTGCCAAGCCGAACCGCAGGTGCTTGCGCGTCGTGCTGCCTGCGTTCCTGCGTGCTTACGTGGCAAGCCCGGTGTCCGGATGCATCCGTTCGTCGGGCCGCAGGCCGGATGCGGAACCAGGGAGTCCAGCGGTTGGCATCGATGGATACGTCGCTGCGCTGCATCCGGATGCGCCATCGACCCGTATAGCCTTCGTAGCGGGCATCGTCGTGGATGTGGCCGCGGCAGCTGCTGGCTGCCGTTAGCCACAGACGAATGGCGACCTGCGTCCGCGCTTCGTGTGTTGCCGCGCTGCATTCGATATCGCCAGGTGCCTGGATGCCCCATTCATCGCTACTACCCAGTGTCGACTCCAGCGAAGAGCTGGCGGAGTTGCTGGTGGATGTCGCCAGCGGCAGCCGCAGCGCTTTCGAGACGCTGTATCGCGCGACATCGAGCAAGCTGTTCGGTATCTGCCTGCGACTGCTCTCCGATCGGGCGGAGGCCGAGGATGTGCTCCAGGAGGTGTACGCCAGCGTCTGGCACAAGGCCGTGCAGTTCGACGCGGCACGCGCGAGCGCGATCACGTGGTTGGGAATGATCGCGCGGAACAAGGCGATAGACCGGTTGCGCGCCTTGCCCGGTCCCCAACGGAACGCGCCGATCGAACTGGCCGAAGAGGTGGCCGATCCGCTCGCTTCGCCTTTGCAGCACACCGAGGCGACGACCGAACGCGCGCGGTTGGATCACTGCATGGAGCAACTCGACGACCGCCGCCGCACGCTGATCCATACAGCGTTCTTCGAAGGCGCCACCTATGAGGAACTGGCGGTACGCAGCGGCTCGCCGCTGGGCTCGATCAAGAGCTGGATCCGCCGCGGCCTGATGCAACTGCGGACGTGCCTTGAACAATGAACATTCGCGACCCTCGATTCGATGAAGGCCCCGGGCGCGAACCGCCGGATGCGGACATGCTCGCAGGCGAATACGTGCTGGGCGTGCTCGATGCGGAGCAGCGACGCCAGGTGCACGCACGGATCACTACCGACGCCGCATTCGCGCGCCTGGTCGCAGGCTGGGAGCAGCGCCTGGGTGCATGGCTCGATGGCATCGAGCCGGTGGTCGTGCCCGTGCATCTGTGGCCACGCATCCGCACGCGCCTGGGTTGGTCGCCGGTCGAAGGCGGCAAGCGCGGCATGTGGGAGAGCGTGGGCTTCTGGCGGGGGATGACGGCGTTGGCGGCGGCTGCGGCTCTGGCGGCGGTGTTCTTCGGCCGCCTGCAACCGCCGCATGCACCACCAGTCGCGCCGCCAGTCACGCCGCCGGTGGCCGTGCAGCCTGCCGAATCGGCGCAACCGGTGACCACGCTGGCGCGCGACGACGGCTCGCCGGGTTGGCTGGCATCGATCGATGCGGCACGCGGCACCGTGCGGATAGTGCCAGTGCCGGCACCTTCCGATGCGCAAGGGCGCGTTCCCGAACTGTGGCTGATTCCGCCCGGCGAGGCGCCGCGTTCGCTGGGCCTGATCTCGGTCGACCGGACACAGCTGGTGATCGTGCCGAAGGCGTTGCTGCGCGCACTGGCGAAGGGCTCCACGCTGGCGATCTCGCTGGAGCCGCCGGGCGGTGCGCCACAGGGTGTGCCGACCGGGCCGATCATCGCCAAGGGCGGCATCGAGAACATCTAACAAAAAGGGCCCCGCAATCGCGGGGCCTTTTCTCTGCAGCCTGAAGCGGCTTACGCCTCGACTTCGTCCTTGTACGCATCCACCGGGATGCACGCGCACATCACGTTCTTGTCGCCGTAGACGTTGTCGACGCGCGCGACCGGTGGCCAGTACTTCTGCAGCCTGAGGGTCGCCAGCGGGAAGGCGGCGAGTTCGCGCGGGTAGGCGTGGGTCCATTCGCTGGCGCTGACCGCGGTCGCGGTGTGCGGTGCGTTCTTCAGCGGGTTGTCCTCGCGGTCGAGCTTGCCTTCCTCGACGGCGCGGATCTCGTCGCGGATCTGGATCATCGCGTCGATGAAGCGGTCGAGTTCGTGCTGCGATTCGGACTCGGTCGGTTCCACCATCAGCGTGCCGGCGACCGGGAAGCTCAGCGTCGGGGCGTGGAAGCCGAAGTCGATCAGGCGCTTGGCGACGTCTTCCGCACTGATGCCGGTGGCATCCTTGAGCGGACGCAGGTCGAGGATGCACTCGTGCGCGACGAGGCCATTGCGACCGGTGTAGAGCGTCTCGTAGTGCGGCGCGAGGCGCTTGGCGATGTAGTTGGCGTTGAGCAGCGCAACCTGCGTCGCCTTGCGCAAGCCGTGCGCGCCCATCAGGGTGATGTACATCCAGCTGATCGGCAGGATCGAGGCGGAACCGAAGCTGGCTGCGCTGACCATGCCGACTTCACCGTTGCCCACGCCCTGCGTGCGCACGCCGTCGCTGCCCAGCGCGCGCGGCAGGAACGGTGCGAGGTGCGACTTCACCGCGCACGGGCCGACGCCGGGACCGCCGCCGCCGTGCGGGATGCAGAAGGTCTTGTGCAGGTTGAGGTGCGAGACGTCCGAGCCCCACTTGCCGGGCTTGGCCACGCCGACGAGGGCGTTCATGTTGGCGCCGTCGGTGTACACCTGGCCGCCGTGCTTGTGCACGATCTCGCAGATCTCGACCACGTCTTCCTCGAACACGCCGTGCGTGGACGGGTAGGTCATCATGATCGCGGCGAGGCGGTCGCTGTACTTCTCCGCGGCGCGGCGGATGTCCTCGACATCGACGTTGCCGTTGGCGTCGCACTTGGTGACGACCACGGTCATGCCGCACATCTGCGCCGAAGCGGGATTGGTGCCGTGCGCGGATTCCGGGATCAGGCAGATGTCGCGCTTGTCGTCGCCGCGCGAGCGGTGGTATGCGCGGATCGCGAGCAGGCCGGCGTATTCGCCCTGCGCACCGGAGTTCGGCTGCAGGCTGACGGCGTCGTAGCCGGTGCACTCGACCAGCATGGCTTCCAGGCCGTCGATCAGCTCCTTGTAGCCCAGCGCCTGCTCGGCGGGGGCGAGCGGGTGCAGGTTGCCGAATTCCGGCCACGTCACCGGGATCATTTCCGCGGTGGCGTTGAGCTTCATCGTGCACGAGCCGAGCGGGATCATGGTGCGATCCATCGCCAGGTCCTTGTCCGCGAGCGCGCGCATGTAGCGCAGCAGTTCGTGCTCGCTGTGGTGCGTGTTGAAGACCGGGTGGGTGAGGAACGCGGACGTGCGCTTGAGGCCGGCCGGGATCGCGTCGGCGGTGCCGGCATCGAGCGCATCGATGTCGGACGCGTCGGCGCCGAACAGCGAGGCGAGCCTGGCGACGTCTTCGCGCGTCGTGGTCTCGTCGAGGCTGATCGCGACGCTGCCGCCGTCGATGGCGCGCAGGTTGACCCGCGCGGCTTTCGCCTTGGCATGGATCGCCGCGGCATCGATGCCGGTGACGTGCAGGGTGTCGAAGAAGTCCGGGCCCACGTTGACGCCGGCCTTGCCGAGCGCGGCCGCGAGGATCGCGGCGAGGCGATGCGTGCGCTGCGCAATGCGGGTCAGGCCTTCCGAACCGTGGTAGACGGCGTACATCGACGCCATCACCGCCAGCAGCACCTGCGCGGTGCAGATGTTGGACGTGGCCTTCTCACGGCGGATGTGCTGCTCGCGCGTCTGCAGGGTGAGACGGTAGGCCGGCTTGCCTTCGGCATCGACCGACACGCCGATCAGGCGGCCCGGCATCGAGCGCTTGTAGGCGTCGCGGCAGGCCATGAACGCGGCGTGTGGGCCACCGAAGCCGAACGGCACGCCGAAGCGCTGGGTGTTGCCGACGACGATGTCCGCGCCCCACTCGCCGGGAGCGGCGATCAGGGTGAGCGCGAGCAGGTCGGTGGCGACGGCGACCAGGCCGCCGCGCGCATGCACGGCATCGGCGAGCGCCTTGTAGTCGCTGACCTGGCCGAAGGTGTTGGGGTACTGCAGCAGCACGCCGAAGGCGTCGAGGTTCAGCGCTTCGGCATCGTCGGCGACGACGACTTCAATGCCCAGCGGTTCGGCGCGGGTGCGGATGACCTCGAGCGACTGCGGATGCACGCCACTGGAGACGAAGAAGGTGTTCGACTTCGATTTGCACGAACGCTTGGCCAGCGTCATCGCTTCGGCGGCGGCGGTGGCTTCGTCGAGCAGTGAGGCGTTGGCGATCTCCATGCCCGTCAGGTCGGCGCACATGGTCTGGAAGTTGATCAGCGCTTCCATGCGGCCCTGCGAGATCTCGGCCTGGTACGGCGTGTAGGCCGTGTACCACGCCGGGTTCTCCAGGATGTTGCGCAGGATGACGTTCGGCGTGTGCGTGCCGTAGTAGCCTTGGCCGATGTAGGACTTGAACACCTGGTTCTTGTCGGCGATCGCACGGATCTTGGCGATGGCTTCGACTTCGGTGATCGGCGCCGGCAGCGCGAGCGGATTGGCTGACTTGATCGAACCGGGAACGATGGCGTCGGTCAGCGCTTCCAGCGAGTCGTGGCCGACGACGCGCAGCATGTGTGCGATCTCGGCGTCGTTGGGGCCGATGTGGCGCTCGAGGAAGGCGTCGTGGTGCTCGAGTGCGCGCAGGGAAGCAGGCTTGGTCTGGGACATGGCAGGGCGTCGTCTGGAGGCCGCGGTCGCGGATGCGGATGCGGCATGGCGTGCTCGATGAGAGCGTGCCCCTCTGTCCTTTTGCCTGAGAGTTTGGAAGCGCGCGGGAGGGGGAGGAGATCCCGATCTGCGCTTCTTGCCCCTTCGGCGCCGGTTCTCGCTCATGCCCCCATACCGGGCGGGCGGTGCAAGCCGGTCTCTCCAGAGTTTGTCGCGACACGGAAGTACGTGGGCCTGAGCGATTCCGGGCGGTTGCGCCTTCGGCAGCGGGTCAGGCCAGGGCCCGATTGGTCCGCTTCTCCCACCGTGTGCGTGGAGTGCGAATTATACCGGTTGGAAGCGCGCCGCCGGCGCTGCCGTGCCGACCCGGGGAAGGCGGGTTCGCTGGGTGGAATCGGGCTCGGGGCCGTCTTCGTTCAGATTCGTGGCCGGCACCGTCGCGGGCCTCCGGTGCCGCCCATGCGACCAAGGCCGCGACGCGGCGCTGAAACGGGGCGGGGTTTGGCCGCTACGCGGACGTGGACGTCGGGAAGCAGTGATCGTCGGGTCGGACCAGGTCGCTTGCCGCATACACGCGATTGCGTCCCGCCGCCTTCGCCGCATACAGCGCCTGGTCGGCGCGCTTCAGTACCGCTTCGACGCGATGGGCGCCCTGCATGCAGGCCACGCCGACGCTTACCTTCGGCGTGATCTCATCCTCCCACTCGCCCACCAGCCGGATGGCGTCGATGCGCGCGCGCAGGCGTTCGGCGACGGTCACCGCGCCTTCGCTGCTGGTGTTGGGCAACACCACGCCGAATTCCTCGCCGCCCAAGCGGCCCAGCACGTCGCTGTCGCGCAGCTCGCGGCGGCAGGCATCGGCGACCGCCTTCAGGACCTTGTCGCCGACATCGTGTCCGTGGCTGTCGTTGATGCGCTTGAAGTGGTCGATGTCGAGCATCAGCACCGACAGCGGATGGCCGTAGCGATTGGCGCGCGAGAACTCCTGCCGCGCGGTTTCCAGCAGGCTGCGGCGGTTGCGCACCCCGGTGAGTTCGTCGGTGGTGGCCTGGCGCGCGAGTTCTTCCTTCAACCGGTAGAACTTGGTGAAGTCGGTAGCGATGCCGAGCAGGGAAACGATCTCGCCCCCGCTGTCGCGCTGCGGGATCTGCACGACCCAGAAGTGGCGGATCTCGCCATCGGCGGATGCGGAGATCTGTTCGCCCGACTGGGTCTCGCCGGTCGCGAACACACGATCGTCGAGCACGCGCCAGTCCGCGGCGATGTCGGCGGAAACCAGTTCCTCGTCGGTGCGGCCGATCAGCTCATGCGGCGCGCGGCCTGCGACCGCGGCCATCTTTGCGTTGGCATAGGTGTAACGGCGCTGGCGGTCCTTGGTGTAGATGCAGGCATCGACGTTTTCCAGGACCGATTCCAGCAGCGCGTTCTTCTCCAGCAGCTCTGATTCGAGGCGCTTGAAATGGGTGGTGTCGCCGGCCATGCCGGCGGGACCGGCGATGCCCGTGCGCCCGCCGCGAGCGGATTCAGTCGCGTTCAAGGGGGGGCGCGGCTCGTTGTCGTTCACGGCCGGCTCCTCCCTGGGCTCCACGCGGCGGTCGCCGATTCCGCGGCGATCTTCCAGGTGCGCGGTGCGCGACCGTAAGCCTGCCCGCCCGTCCCTGGCGACGCCGGGTACGTACAACCGATCCATCGGGGTGCGCGGACGCGCAGTTTCGCGATGGGCCGGTACTTCTGCGTGGGCAGGTTTCGGGACACGTGAGCAAGGTACCCGCAGGGGTGAAGAGCTTCCACCACGACGACGACGCGTTCCGTGACGGGCGTGGCACATGGTCCGGGCGCTGGCGCCGGTTTTCGACGAGTGGCTGGGCGTCGTTCACGGATGTGACCAACTTCGTCGTTGCCTGCACTCCCGGGGCACATGCATTCCGGCACGGGATCGCGTGCCGGTGGTGCTTGCTATGCTGGCCCGCCCACGCCATTGAATTTCATGACCACGCGACCGCCCTTCGCGCTCCAGCAGATCGACCACGTCGTGCTGCGTGTCCGCGACGAAGCGGCGATGGTGGCGTTCTACTGCGACGTGCTCGGTTGCACCGTGGAGCGGCGCCAGGATGCGATCGGCCTGGTCCAGCTGCGCGCGGGGCGATCGCTGATCGACCTGGTGCCGGTGGCGGGCAAGCTTGGCGCCATGGGCGGTGCGGCACCGGGTGTCGAGGGCCGGAACATGGATCACCTGTGCCTGCGCGCCGAACCCTTCGACCTCGAAGCGATCGTGGCGCACCTGCAGGCGCACGGCGTGCGCATCGGCGACTTCGGGTCGCGCTATGGCGCCGAAGGGGAAGGACCTTCGCAATACCTGTTCGATCCGGAAGGCAACCTGGTCGAACTGAAAGGCGCCCCCGCTTGAAATGAAGCAACCACACTGACGAAGCCGCGTCCGCGGCCGTCGATGGCGAACGGCGCGATTGCCGAAACGTGATTGCCGAAACGTGTCGCCGAAAGAAATAAGCCAGGGCCGCTTCGAATGAAGCATCGGCCACGGCGACAGAACAAAAATAACAGGAAGCCATGACCGACACCGCCACATCGCGAATCCCTTTCCGACGCCTCGCCCTGCTGCTGGGCGGCCTGGCGATGTTCGGGCCGTTCTCGATCGACACGATCTTCCCTGCGTTCCCGGCCCTCGGTGCGCAACTCGATGCGGACAAGGTCGCCATCCAGCAGACGATCAGTGCCTATCTTGTCGCCTATGCGCTGATGAGCCTGGTGCATGGGCCCTTGTCGGATGCGATCGGGCGCAAGCGCGTCATCCTCGGCGGGCTGGTCGTCTTCACCTTCGCTTCGATCGGCTGCGCGCTGTCGCGCGACCTGCCGACCCTGCTGGCGTTCCGTGCGCTGCAGGGCCTGTCGTCCGGCGTCGGCCTGATCGTGGGGCGCGCGGTGATCCGCGACGTGTTGCACGGCGAAGCCGCGCAACGGCTGATGAGCCAGGTGTCGATGATCTTCGGCATCGCCCCCGCGATCGCGCCGATCATCGGCGGCTGGATCCTCGGCTGGAGCGCATGGCCGGTGATCTTCTGGTTCCTCGCCGCGTTCTCGGTCGTGTTGCTGGTGGTGACCTGGCTGGGACTGCCGGAAACCCATTTGAAGGAAGCGCGCCTGCCCTTGCGCGCCGGTCCGCTGCTGCGCGATTACGTGTCGATCTTCGCCAATCCGCGCTTCCAGCGGTTGGCGGCGGCGAGTGCGTTCAACTTCGCCGCGTTGTGGCTGTTCATTTCCTCCGCGCCGGCGTTCGTCGTCGACCACCTCAAGCTGGGTGAAGGCCAGTTCGGCTGGTTCTTCGTGCCGATGATCGGCGGCATGGTGACGGGGTCGTTCGTCTCCGGGCGCACGGCGGGCAAGGTCAGCGGCGAGAAGCTGGTGCGGATCGGTTTCATCGCCAGCGCCATCGCGATGCTGCTCAACTTCGCCTACACGCTGCTGGTCGAAACGCCGACCGTGCCATGGGCCGTGATCCCGATCTCGCTCAATGCCTTCGGCATCGCCCTGGTGTTCCCGATCGTGACACTGGCGATCCTCGACATGTATCCGCGCCAGCGTGGCTCGGCCTCGTCGCTGCAGGCGTTCACCAGCCTGGTGCTCAATGCCCTGATCGCGGGCGTGCTGTCACCGCTGATCAGCGCGCACGTGCTGTGGATGGTGGTTACCGCAACCGTGTTCCTGTCGCTCGCATTCCTGTTCTGGACGTGGGAACGGCGCGTGTCGAAGCCCATGGTCGCGCCCACCGGCGAAGCCGAAACCATGCCGGGCGAAACCCTGTAACCAGGGGCGTCCCGCCCGCGGCGCGATGCGCCTCAGCGGGAAGCTGCTTCGGCGAGCCCTGCGTTCCGGTAGGTGCTGCGCAGCAGCTCGTGGAAGTGATGCACGGCGTTTTCGCGCAGCGGATTCAAGCGTCCGGGTTCGTACGAACCGGAAGCCAGTCCGCGCTGCACGTCCTCGCAGATGGTCAGGTCCTCGAACTGCACTTCATCGCTGAAGCGAACGTCGGCCAAGCGCCGCGCCGAGGCTTCCTCGGACTCGTCCATCGCGTAGTAGAAGTCGAATTCCACCCGGCATTTGTCCACGCCCTTGGGAATGATGCGGTTGGTCTGCATGCGCCCGGGAACGATGTTGAGCATCGTGTTCGGCCACATCCAGTAGTACAGGGCGTCGCCGCTGCCGTAGAGGTCGTCGCTGCTTTCCAGCGGGCTCCATTGCAGCGAGTACCAGTCGTGCGTCTCGGTGACGTAGTTGCGGTAGTCGAGCAGCTTGTTCAGGCCGGGATGCACATGCGGGACGTGGTAGCCCTCGAGGTAGTTGTCGACGTAGATCTTCCAGTTGCACCCCACGTCGTAACCGACGCGGCGATGATGTCCATATCGTTCGAGGTGGCGGTCGGGTCCCAGGCGCGCGTCGATGTCCTTCACGAAGGCGTCGAAGGCCGGGGCATGGGCCTCGTCGACGGCCGCGAACACCAGGCCCTGCCACACCCGGACCGCCAGTTGCGGCAGCTTGATGTCGCCGACATCGAACTCAGTCGCCGTACCCATTTCCGGAGCGGAGCGCAGCGTGCCTTCAAGCGTGTAGGTCCAGCCGTGGTAACGGCAGCGCAGCGATTTCGCCGCCAGGCCATCGCATTGCGCGAGCGGACCGGCGCGGTGGCGGCAGACGTTGTGGAAGACCCGGATCTGCCCGTCGGCGCCGCGTACCGTGATCACCGGCAGGCCGGCAAAATCGCTGACCACGTGATCGCCCGCGTTCTGCAGCTGGCACACGTGCGCCAGCAGCTGCCAGCCGCGGTCGAAGATCAGCTGGCGGTCGACCGCGACCATCGCGGGATCGGCGTAGTAGCGGGCGTGCAACGCACGGGCGCGGTCTAGCGGCTGCGGTGCGAGGTCATGGGCGGCGTCGGATCGGTTCATCCGCGGAGTATCGCTCTTTTCATCCGGGCTGCCATCGGCCGGCATGGCCGGATCGCACGCGACAGACGCAACACGCGACGCAACTGGTTCCCGCAAAGGACCGGGATCTGGTTCCCACGCGCGGCGGTCGAAAACCCAACCTGTGCACCAGCGGATCACAGTCTGGCGCACGCCGGCATTTCCGCAACACAGTGAGCCGCGAATGCGCTTGCGCAGGGCAACCTGCGTCGCAATAGATACCAGGCAACCCGTTACCGCGGAGCCGCGACAGATGATCGACCTGTATTACTGGGGCACGCCCAACGGCCTCAAGCTCAAGCTGTTCATGGAGGAGAGCGGCCTGCCGCACCGGATCATCCCGGTGGACATCGGCGCGGGCGAGCAGTTCGCGGCCGACTATCTGCGTATCTCGCCCAACAACAAGATCCCCGCGCTGGTGGACCACGATCCGGTGGGGGGCGGGGCGCCGGTTGCGCTGTTCGAATCCGGCGCGATGCTGCTGTATCTCGCCGAGAAGTGCGGTCGCTTCCTTCCGGCCGACGTCCGTGGCCGTGCCGAAGTACTGCAGTGGCTGTTCTGGCAGGTCGGCGGACTGGGGCCCATGGCGGGACAGAACGGTCACTTCGTCGTGCATGCACCGGAGAAGGTGCCGTATGCGATCGGGCGCTACGTGAAGGAAACCAACCGCCTTTACGGCGTTCTGGACAAGCGCCTGGCCGACCGTGAATTCATCGCCGGCGACTACTCGATCGCCGACATGGCCAGTTACCCGTGGATCGTCCCGCATGAGCCACACGGCCAGGACCTCGATGAATTCCCCAACCTCCGGCGCTGGTTCGAGACGATCCGGGCGCGGCCGGCCACGATGCGCGCCTACCAAGGCGTAAAGCCGGCGTATGCGGCTCGCAACAACATCCCCGAGGACGAGCGTCGCGTCCTGTTCGGGCAGACGGCCGCCAGCGTGCGGTGACCTGAAACGGACGAGACACCGCAGGCAAGAACAGCGCAGACAAAAAAAGGGCCGGCGATTGCCGGCCCTTCCTGTTGCGGTATTGCCTGTCAGCCGGCCGCTTTCTTTTCCGCCGGGGCGGCCGCCGCACTCGCGGCTTCCGCGTTCCAGCCGCAGGTCTTGCCTTCGTTCTGCTGCTTCAGCCACGCCTGCAGCGGGGAGAAGTATTCGAGCACGGCGGAGGCGTCCATCTTCTCGCTGCCGGTGAGTTCCTTCAGCGTCTGCTGCCACGGCTGGCTCGCGCCCTTGCTCAGCATCGTCTGGTACTTCGCGCCGGCGGCCTTGTTGCCGTAGAAGCTGCATTCGTGCAGCGGGCCCTTGTAGCCGGAGGCATCGCACAGCGCCTTGTAGAACTGGAACTGCAGGATGTGCGAAAGGAAGTAGCGCGTGTACGGCGTGTTGCCCGGCACGTGGTACTTGGCGCCCGCGTCGAAGAAGTCTTCGCCGCGCGCGGTGACCGGGGCGACGCCCTGGTACTTGGCCTTCAGGTCCCACCAGGCCTTGTTGTAGTTGTCCGGCTTGATCGAGCCATCGAACACACCCCAGCGCCAGCGATCGATCATCAGGCCGAACGGCAGGAACGACACCTTCGCCAGCGCCATGCGCATCTGCGCGTTGATCACCGCCTCGTTGCTCGGCGTCTGCGCGCCGACCAGCCCGATCGACTGCAGGTAGGACGGGGTCATCGACAGCACGATGGTGTCGCCGATCGCCTCGTGGAAGCCGTCGTGCGCGCCCTGCTGGAACATCGGCGGCTGGTCGTTGTACGCGAGGTAGTAATAGACGTGGCCGAGTTCGTGGTAGATGGTGGTGAAGTCTTCCTCGTTCGGCTTGATGCACATCTTGGTGCGCACGTCGCCGGCCATGTTGATGTCCCATGCACTGGCGTGGCAGACGACGTCGCGGTCGCGCGGCTTGATGAACTGCGTCTTGGTCCAATAACTCTCCGGCAGCTTGGGCATGCCGAGCGAGGTATAGAAGTCCTGCGCGCGCTCGGCCATCGCCTTGGCCTCGAACAGGTCGGCGGCCTGGGCGATGTCGTTGCGTTCCACGTAGTTGGCGTCGTGGTCGAGGTCGCGCAGCAGCTCGGCTTCCTTGGCATCACGCGCTTTCTTCAGCGCGGACGTGATGTCGAGGTTGCCGGCCTGTTCGTCGCTGTAGGGCTTCAGGATCGGCCAGAGGTTGCCCCAGTCCTGCTGCCACATGTTGCCGGTCAGGTGCGCCGGCAGCATGCCGCCGGCCACGTGGCCCTTGTCGCCGTATTTCTTCTCCAGCTGCGTGCGGGTGTAGCAGTGCAGCTGTTCGTACAGCGGCTTGACCTGCAGCCACAGGCGATCGGTCTCGGCGGAGAGTTCCGCCGGCGTCATGTCGTAGGCGGAGCGCCATAGTTCGCCGGTGTCGGCGAAGCCCATGTCCTTGGCGCCGGTGTTCACCAGCTCGACGAAGCGGGTGTAGTCCTTGCGCATCGGCTGCGCGATGGTGTGCCAGCCCTGCCAGGCGTCGAGCTGTTCCTCGTACGAGGAGGACGGGTCGCGCAGCACGTCCTCGAGGTCGCCGAGCTGGCGACACTTGCGCGCGCTGCCTTCACCCTTGCAGTACTCGCCCGAGCCGTACATGCCTTCCAGCCTGGTGGCGATGCCGGTGAGTTCCTCCAACTGCTTCGGGTCCTTCGGCGGCGGCATGGCCACCGACAGCTTCAGCAGCTTGATCGCGCGCGCGGTCTGGGGCGACATCTTCTGGCCCTCGAACTTGCGCGATTCGTCGATCCACTTGTTGAGCTGGGTCAGGAAGCGTTCGTTGGCCTTCGCGGTCAGTGCTTCGGTGTCGCCGTTGATGTAGGTCGACGATACCCACTGCGCCGCATTGAGTTCGGGATAGATCTTGCGCATTTCATCGTTGACGCGCGCGACGAACTGGTCGGCGGTCTCGCCCTCCGGTGCCTTCACCGCTTCCGCGGGGGCCTGTTCCTTCTTGCAGGCCGACAAGGTGAAGCCCGCGGCTATGGCGAGCGCGAGCAGGGCATGACGATGGTTCACGGTGGATCCTCTGCGGGCGCCCGGGCGGGCGCGAGAAACGCGAGGCTAGTGTGGGCGGGCGGGGGGCTGCAAGTGATGCCCGTCGCGGCCCCGCGATCGGCAAAGCCGATCAGGCCGCGCCCGGGGCCAGGCGGCCGTGTGGAGCGTCGATCAGCCCCTGCGCGAACAGCCACTGCCACGCAGCCTCGGCATCGTGTTCGAAGTAGGCGCGGGCGGAGCCCAGGCGGAAGGTGTAACCCCATTCGTCCATGTCGGCGAGGATGCGGTCGCGGCCTACGCCCGCAAGCTCGTCGCCGAGGAGCGCCTGCAGCACGCAGACGGCGTCTTCTTCCTCGACCGAATCGGTGGCATCGGTGTGGACCAGGGCCCGGCGCTCGGGGGGCAGCACGATCAGGTGGGCGGCCTCGTGCAGCAGCGAATGCACGGGCGTGTCGCCGCGCGCATGGACGGTCGTGCCGATCAGGCCTGCTTCGCTCTCGCCCCAGTAGCTGCCCGGAATCGCGTCGCCGTCAGGCACGAGCTGCAGTTGCAGGCCGTACCGGGCGAGGAGGGTGGTGATGTCGGAAACGGCGATGTCGGCGAGGGTGAGCATGCGGACGTAGCCGGCTCCCCTGCGGCGTGCGCAGGGGAGTGGTGGATCAGGCCTGGATCGGGTTTTCCGGTAGCGCGACGGAGATGTCGAGCACCTTGTTGTCGCCTTCGCCGATCAGGTCGACCTTTACCGCCTCGTCTTCGACCTTTACGTACTTGCGGATCACTTCCAGCAGTTCGCGCTGCAGCATCGGCAGGTAGTCGGGGCTGCTGCCGCGGCCGCTGCGCTCGTGCGCGACGATGATGCGCAGGCGGTCCTTGGCGATCGAGGCGGTGGGCTTCTTGGTGATGAGGAAATCGAACAGGCCCATGGTCAGCCTCCGAACATCTTGCTGAAGAACCCCTTCTTCTCGACCTGCGTGAAGCGCATCGGGCGGTCCTCGCCCAGCAGTCGCGAAACCGCATCGTCGTAGGCCTGGGCCGCATCGGATTCGGTTTCAAGGATGACGGGCTCGCCCTTGTTCGAGGCGTTGAGCACGTCGCCGGATTCGGGGATGACGCCGATCGTCTTGAGGCCGAGGATTTCCTCGACGTCGCCGACGCTGAGCATCTCCCCGGTTTCCACGCGCTTGGGGCTGTAGCGGGTGAGGAGCAGGTGCTCCTTGACGCGCTCGCCGTTCTCGGCGCGCTTGGTCTTGGAGGCCAGCAGGCCGAGGATGCGGTCGGAGTCGCGGACCGAGGACACTTCCGGGTTCACCACCACGATCGCCTGGTCGGCGAAGTACATGGCGAGGAAGGCGCCCTTCTCGATGCCGGCGGGCGAGTCGCACACGATGTAGTCGAAACCCTCGTCGGACAGGTCCTTCAGCACCTTCTCCACGCCTTCCGTCGTCAGCGCGTCCTTGTCGCGCGTCTGCGAGGCGGCGAGCACGAAGAGATTGTCGAAGCGCTTGTCCTTGATCAGCGCCTGCTTGAGGCCGGCTTCGCCGCTGATGACATTGACGAAGTCGTACACCACGCGGCGTTCGCAACCCATGATCAGGTCGAGGTTGCGCAGGCCGACGTCGAAGTCGATGACGGCGACCTTGTGGCCGCGGCGGGCGAGACCACAGGCAACGCTGGCGCTGGATGTGGTTTTCCCCACGCCGCCCTTGCCCGAGGTGACAACGATGATTTCTGCCAAGTTTTCTCTCCCAAGTCCTGTTCGACGGCGGGGTGCGCCGTTCTTCTTTTAGCGTGCTTTCTTGAAGACGGGGCTCGAGCCCCGCGTTCTTGTGAGCACTATGTACAACAAAAACACGCCGGGCAGGCCGGCGTGCGTGAATCAGTCAAGCGCGGCGATCTTCAGGTCCTCGCCCTCCAGCCAGATCTGCACGGCCTTGCCGCGCAATTCCTTCGGGATGTCTTCCAGGACCTTGTAGCGGCCCGCGATCGCGACGAGTTCGGCGTGGAACTCGCGACAGAAGATGCGCGCCTGCTCCCAGCCCTGCGCGCCAGCCAGGGCGCGGCCGCGCAAGGGGCCATAGATGTGGATGGAGCCGTCGGCCATCACCTCGGCGCCGGCGCCGATGGTGGTCAGTACGCTCAGGTCGCGGTTGGCGGCATAGACCTGTTGGCCGGAGCGCACGGGCGTCGACTGGATCAGGCCGGGCGCAGTCGGGGCGACTTGTGCGGGGACGGGCTGTGTCGGGGCGGGCTCGGCCTTCGCCTTGGCTTCCGGCTTGGCACGCGGTGCAGGCGGTGGCGGCGCCGCTTCGGCTTCGCCATCGCGCTCATAGGAAGCGCGGAACTTCGCCAGGAGGGGCAGGCCGAGCTGCTCGGACAGGCGCTCGATCTCGCTGGTGCCGTAGGCGAGCGCGACCGGCAGCACGCCGGCGTCGCGCAGGCCGTCGATCAGCCGGCGCGCGGTGTCGACGTCCGGAGCCTGCGTCAGCCCGCCGAAATCGATCACCACCGCCGCACGCGCGAACAGCTTGGGCGCGCGCTGCACGCGCCCGCGCATTTCCTCGATGAGGCGAGGAACGTCGAGGCTGCGGATGCGGAGATTGGCGATGCCTACCTGGCCGATCTTGAGATCGCCGGCCAGCTCGTAGTCGACCGCCACGCTCACGTGCCCACCATGGGCAGCGGCGTCGCGGACGTTGTCATGGGCGACGACGTCATGGACGTGTTCCGGTTGCGCGCGGCGGGACGTGGCCGTTCAGGGCACGCGGCTGGCTCAGCCATGCCACATCGGGAAGCTGGTCGCCGTAGGTGTCGTGCACCCAGGCGTAGCTGCACAGCGGCTTCATCAGCATCGCCGCGCGCACGCCGGTTTCATCCATCACGTGCTGGCCGACTTCGCGGAAGCCGAAGCTGCCATGGAACAGCAGCACCGGGTCGTTGGTGCCATCGAGGAATACTTCGCAGGCCATGTGCGGGTAGCGGAGCTCGGCATAGCTTTGCGCGTCGGCGTAGAACGCGCGGCCGACACCACCGCCGCGGCGGCGGCTCGCCACCACGATGCGGTCGATGTAGAAGAACTCCGGGTAGCGCTCGCGGAACCAGCGGAAATTGCTGCTGTCGTGCTGCGTACCCGAACCCATCCCGATCAGGAAACCCGCCAGCGTCCCGTCACGTTCGGCCACGCGGAAGTACTCGGCGTGATCGAAGAAGTGGCGCAGTCGCGTCGCGTCCAGCGGCAAGATCGCGGGTCCGGCGGCGTTGTTGAGAGCGAGGACGGAATCCAGCTCGTGCTCACGCACGTCGCGGACAACGATCGACATTTCGTCGTAACTCCATGGTTCTGGCCGGCAGCGGCCCTGGTGCCGTCGGCCGGGCGATTATCGCATGCCGGCAGGCACGGCGAGCGGGGGCCCCCCGCCGAAGTCGTGCGGGTGCGCCGGCATGGGCCTCGTTTCGCCCGTGCATGACTTTCGGACGGCTCCGCTACAGGAGGTAGTGGTTAGCATGGGTTCATGCTTTCCCGACTCAACCATTCGCGCCTGCTGCGCTACGCCGGTCTCTTCACCTGGGGCGCGGTGGGCCTGTGGTTGCTGAACGTCTGGCTGGACCCGACCTTCGTGCCGCCCGAGCCGGGCGAGGTGCTGAGCCTGCGCATCATGCGCTGGCTGGCGGTCTACCTCGTCTTCGGCGTCGTCTACTGGTGGATCACGCGGTCGCTGGGCCAGCGCCGCCCCGGCTTCGCCGACCACGCCCTGTTGCTGGTGCTCACCGCCTGCGCGATCGGAGTGAGTTATTTCTCCGGCTCCGGCCTGGGCAGCATCCTGCTGATGGTGCTGGCGGGGCTGCTGCCCTGGCTGCTGCGGCTGCCGGTGGGCATGGCCTGGCTGATCGCCAGCAACCTCGCCACCGTGCCCGTGTTCGTCAACGCGCTGGATTTCCCGCCCATGATCGGGGTCCTGCAATCGCTGCTGTACCTGGGCTTCTCCAGCTTCGTCTTCGTGACCGCGCTCGTCGCCCGCCAGCAGGCCGAAGCCCGCGAGGAACAGCGCCGCCTGAACGCCGAACTGCGCGCCACCCGCGCCCTGCTGGGCGAAAGCGTGCGCGTCAACGAGCGCACCCGCATCTCGCGCGAGCTGCATGACCTGCTGGGCCACCACCTCACCGCACTGAGCCTGAACCTCGAAGTCGCCAGCCATCTCGCGCCGGAAGGCCGGGCGCGCGAGCACGTCCAGCAGGCCCACACGCTGGCGAAGTTGCTGCTGACCGATGTGCGCGAAGCCGTCAGCCAGCTGCGCGAGGGCGGGGCGATCGACCTCGCCGCCGCGCTCACGCCGTTGTCTGAGAACGTCCCCGCCATCGACATCCACATGGATATCGAAACTCCGCTTACCCTGGACGATCCCGAGCGCGCCCACGTGCTGCTGCGCTGCACCCAGGAAATCATCACCAATACGGTTCGACACGCCCACGCGCACAACCTCTGGATCCACGCGCGCCGCGAGGGTGGCAACATCGTGGTGGACGCACGCGACGACGGGCGCGGCGCGGATGCACTGGTGGCGGGCAATGGGCTGCGCGGCATGCGCGAGCGCCTGGTCCAGCATGGCGGCGACCTGAGCATCGAAACCCAACCCCGACCCCATCCCGAAGCGGGATTCCGCCTGCGGCTGACGCTGCCGGCATCGGCCACCCTGGCCGCAAGCGAAGGAGCGATTGCATGAGTGAAAAGAGCATCCGTGTGCTGCTGGTGGACGACCAGACCCTGGTGCGCCAGGGCGTGCGTTCGTTGCTGGCCCTGGCAGAAGGCATCGAGGTGGTTGCCGAAGCCAGCGACGGCAAGCAGGCAGTGGACGTGATTCCACAGGTCCAGCCCGACGTGGTGCTGATGGACATGCGCATGCCGGTGATGTCGGGCCTCGAGGCTCTGCAGGCGCTGGCACGCACGAATTCGCTGCCTCCGACGATCATCCTCACCACCTTCGACGACGACCAGCTGGTGCTGGCCGGCCTGAAGGCGGGCGCCAAGGGTTACCTGCTCAAGGACGTGTCGCTGGAACAGCTGGTCGGTGCCATCCAGACCGTGGCCGACGGTGGTTCGCTGGTGCAGCCGGCGATGACCCAGCGCCTGCTCTCCGGCCTGGAACACATGCGTAACGACTTCGTCAGCCTGGATCGTCCCGACCCGTTGACCGAGCGTGAAACCGAGATCCTGCGCCTGATGGCGGGTGGTTTCTCCAACAAGGAGATCGCCAATTCCCTGGGCGTGGCCGAGGGCACGATCAAGAACCATGTGTCGAACATCCTGTCCAAGCTCGGCGTGCGTGATCGCACCCGGGCCGTACTCAAGGCGTTCGAGCTGCAACTGGTCTGACCGACAGGATGCCGGCCCGGCGCAGCGCGCCGGGCATGGCGCGGCAGGGGGCGGCCCGGCGCGTCCGCCGGCGCTCGTTGTCCGCCGACGGGACCGTGCCGCAACCTTGACCGCCTTTGCGTTTCATGGCGGTCGGGGCGCTTTCCGGCCCCGTGACCCGCCCCATCACCCGCTTGCCTGCTGCCTTGCGGGCACCGGCTGCGGTACGATTGTCGACTTGCGCCCCGGCCGATTGCCGAGACCGGGCCCTGGAGAACCTGAATGACCCGTCTGCTCGAGATCCTGATTTCCCTGGCGATCGTCGCCGTGCTGTTTACTGTCGTCGGCTTCATCCTGCCGTCGAGCCGTCATCTGGAAAATTCGGTTGAGACCAACCGCAAGATGACCATCGTGTTCGACACCTTGAACAGCGTGCGCCGCTTCAAGGACTGGAACCCCGCCGTCGCCGGCGATCCCAAGATCAAGATCAACCTGTCGGGCCCGGAATCGGGCGTGGGCGCCAAGGTCAGCTGGGACTCCGAAGAAAAGGCCCTGGGCCAGGGCAACTGGGCCATCACCAAGAGCGTGCCGGGCCAGGTGGTCGAATACGCGATCGAAGACGTCGACCGCGGCCATAACAAGCGTTCGGAATTCACCTTCTCCAAGACGGGCAAGGCCGGTCGCAACATCCAGATCACCCAGAGCTACGACGTCGACTACGGCATGAACCTGCTCGGCCGCTACTCGGGCCTGTATGTCACCAGCAACGTCGGCGAGAAGATGAAGCTCGGCCTGAGCAGCCTGAGCAACATGCTGGCCACGATTCCGAACCTCGACTACACCGTCCTGGGCAAGGACGATCCGACGATGGCGCCGCGCCTGGTCGATCGCCCAGCCGAGAACCTGCTGGTGCTCAATGCCGCGGTTCCGCTGAACCAGATCACGATCCAGACGCAGATGAAGACCAACATCGAGTGGATCAAGAAGAACATGGCCGCCAACGGCCTTGAAGCCGCCGGCCCGGTGCGCATCATCACCAACGAATACGGCAGCCAGATCTACTCGTTCGACGTCGCCCAGCCGGTCCGCAAGGCCGGTACGGATGCGAGCGCCAAGCTGGAAGGCCTGAACCTGGCCAACAACGTCGAGCTGCTCTACAACCCGCCGTCCAAGATCGCCATGGTTCCGTTCAAGGGCCACATGTCGAACCTGCAAAACGTGCGTGATGCGCTGCGCGCCTGGACGATGACCCGCGGCTATGAGCCGACCGATCGCGCCTACGAGTCCTGGAAGGCCGGCATCGATGCCGGCTTCGCCCCGGGCCAGGAAGGCGAGTACGACGTGGTCTGGTCGGTGAAGTAAGCACTCCGATCGGCCCCACCAGAACGCCGCGCATTGCGCGGCGTTCTGCTTTTCAGGCCCCGGCACTACAAAGGTCCGGCGTGCCGACTTATCGTGCAGGCATGTACACCCCCAACGAACTGGCAACACGCCTGCGCCTGTTGACCGCTACCGGCGCCGTGCTCGCCGCCGCTGCGGTCGCCTTGTCGGCCTATGCCGCCCACGCCGCCCAGGGCAACGCGCAGGCATCGCTATACGTCGCGGCGATCCTGGCCTTCGGCCATGGCATCGCCCTCGCGGCATTGGCGCCGCGCACGCCGACCCAACTCCATTTCCTGGCGCTGTGCGGCCTGCTGCTTGGCACTCTGATGTTTTCCGGCAGCCTGGTGCTGCACCACGTGCTCGAGCTGCCCGTTCGCCTCGCACCCCTCGGTGGCAGCGTGCTGATCCTGTCCTGGTTGCTGTACGCAGTTGCGGCCCTGAGGCGCTGAGGATGCCCCGACACAGCCGCGGATTCGACACCGGGGCCGCCTTCGCGCACCTGGCGAAGCGCGATCGCAAGCTCGGCACCTGGATGAAAAAGTTGGGTCCGATCGAGCCCGACGCGCGTTGGCGCAAATCCTTCGATCCGGTCGACGCGCTGGCGCGCGCGATCCTGTATCAGCAGCTCAGCGGCAAGGCCGCGGCGACGATCGTGGGCCGCGTCGAAGTCGCGATCGACAGCAACCGCTTCCATTGCGACACGCTGGCCAGGATCGATGACGCTGGCCTGCGTGCCTGCGGCGTGTCCGGCAACAAGGCCCTGGCGCTGCGCGATCTCGCCGCCCGCGAAGCGCGGGGCGAAATCCCCGACCTGCGCCGCATGAGCACGATGGACAACGACGCCATCATCGATGCGCTCACGCATATCCGCGGTATCGGCCGCTGGACGGTCGAGATGATGCTGATGTTCCGGCTCGGCCGCCCCGACGTGCTTCCCGTGGATGACCTCGGCGTGCGCAAGGGCGCGCAGGTGGTGGACAAGCTCGACGAGATGCTCAAGCCGAAGGAGCTGTTGGAACGAGGCGAATGCTGGGGCCCATACCGCACCTACGCCAGCCTGTATCTGTGGCGCATTGCCGACGCCGGGGTAAAGGCGAAAGAACCGGCCCGGCGCTCGCAGGAATGACCTGTCGCCGGCGCCGCTCTGCGCTACGCTAGCCGGCATCACGAATCGGGCTGCGTCCCGGAGGTGGCCATGGATCAGCGGAACCGGAAATGGGTCGCAGCGGTGGCCTTGGGTGCGCTGCTCGCGATGGCGGGAGCAGTGGCTAGTCCATCCAACAAATGGCGGATTCAGGTCAGCGGCGGCGCGGAAAGCGCAGGTGCCATCGTCCTGGAGATCGTGCCCGTTGACGGGCCTCCCGAGTCCGTGACGGTGGAGGTGGCCGACGGCACCGGCGAAAACCAGGTGGCAAAAACCATCCGCGATGCCATCCGCGGCCAACTGGGCCAACGCTACAAGGCGGAAGTGGATGACGGCGAAGACGTCCTGGTGAAGCAGGCCCGGGGCGGCCCGAAATTCGACCTTACCCTCACCAGCAACACCGTCCAGGGCGTGCGCCTGAGCTTCGACAAGGAATAGCGCCAGCGGGCTTTCGCGGCGTTGCTGCGGGTCAATGCCCCTCGAACCGCCAGTGCCACGGTTCGTAGACGATCCCGTGCGGGTTGTCGCGCGGATAGCTCATCACGAAGCCGTATCCGGACGCGTTGTCCCGCAGCCACGCAAACGCCGGCGTGCCTTCGAAGCTTTCTTCCGCGGGCGCTTCGTCCAGAGTGCCGATGTCGAGCGCGCGCCCGGAATGGTGTTCGCTGTAGCCCGGCGCCGCGTTGACGGTGAGGATCTCCTCGACGCTGAGTCCGCGCGCCCGTTTCCGCTCGAAGATACCCAGCTGGTAGTCGTGGCTGCGATAACCCGAGATCGCTTCCAGCACCACGCCTTCGTGCATCGCGGCGGCCTGCATCGAGCGCCAGGCGCGCGCAGCGGGAGAAACGAGCCATAAGGGCCGGCGATAGCGGTCGAAGCCGGCGAGGGCAAGCGCCGCGGGTTCGGCCACGAGCGGCAGGTTGGTGCGTTCGCCGTAACTGTCGTCCAGCCCGAGCGCGTGCAGGCGTTCGTGCAGGAAGTCGAGCGGCAGTTCGCCGATGGCGTCGATGCCGACACGGCGGTGTTCGGTCAGGTGGTCGAGTGCGCCCAGCGCGGTTTCGATGCCCGGCTCGTGCCGCAACCGCGGCACCATCGCGAGCAGGCCTTCGGGCAGGTCGGCGGCGAGATAGAGACCGTCGCGTTTGCGACGCAGCACGTGTTGCGCCCGCGACAGCGCCCTCGCATCGTGATTGCTGCGCGCGCTCAACAGCCCGCCCGGCCAGATTTCGATGTCCGGCGTGTTGATCAGCAGTCGGGAGGAGCGCCGCATGGGCGCAGGTTAGCCCGGGTCACGTCGTGGCGCCATCGCGTTGAGGGCCGCCAGCAGGGTCTGCGGTTGCTGCAACGACAGCAGCAGATGCGGCCCATCGCGTTCCGGCAACCAGAGCACGCGTTGGCGCGCGGTCAGCAGGTAGAAGCCCTTGCCCCACTGACGCGTGCGGAACCAGCCGGTCTGATAGCCGGGTAGGGAGGCGCCGAGAGTCTTGCGACCGGGCTGGAGTTCGGCGCGTTCTTCCAGGTCGATGATGCGCGCGCGTTCCAGTTCGATCGACGACGCGGGCACGCGACGCGTGTTGAGACCGGCCTTGATCACTAGTACGCCGGCCTCGAGCGCCACCGATCGTCGCCATTGCAGCAGGGATAGGACCGCCACCGCGAGGGCAGCGCCGCAGGTGGCCACCCACAGGGCGGGCGAGAACGGGCTGCCTGCGTTGTTCTGCGCGAGCGCGACGGACAATCCCGTGGCGCCCACCGTGGCGGCAATTGCCAAGGCAATCATTTTTGCCGCCGACGGCGGTGCGATCACGGCATAGCTGTGGCTGGTGGCACGTTGGTCGGCCATCGCGAAGTCCCGGTGATATCCCCGGGCCGATTGTGGCGGTAGCAGGCGCATCGATGCTGACGCCAGATTCAGTTCTGGGAATTGCCGTCGCGGTGCTCCATGACACGCATCACAGATCCATGTTTGGCGGTCGGATGCTATGCAGTCAGCGCCGCGTTTCGCGCCAGAGCATGACCGCCGTGACACCGGTAATCACACAGGCCAAGGCGCTGGACCATACCGGGATCGACACTCCGTTGACCACGACGTCCCAGGCCTGCAGGAACCGCACCAGTTGCAGCAGGGAGATCAATCCAAGCAGAACCATCGCGAACGTAGTGAAGGGTTTCATGCGGGTCCTCCGTCATCGTGGGAATCTTCGGAAGGCGGCGCCTTCAGCCGCCCCGCCTTGCGCAACGCGTCGCGCAGCACGTATTCGATCTGCGCGTTGAGGCTGCGCAGTTCGTCATCGGCCCAACGCTGCGCCGCCGCCAGAACCTCGGCATTGATGCGCAGCGGATAGGCCTTTTTCTCCGCCATCGGGGCTTATTTCCCGCGGCGGCGGCGAGCGGCCACGGCGATGAGGATGATCACCGCGATGGTGGCGCACGGAAAGATCGGGTTCATGGCCGTGGTTCCTCAGTACAAGGTGCCGGCGTTGACGATCGGCTGGGTGGCGCGCTCGCCGCACAGCACCACCAGCAGGTTGCTGACCATCTGCGCCTTGCGCTCCTCGTCGAGTTGCACGACGCCGTTCTTCTGCAGTTCGGCCAGCGCCATCTCCACCATCCCCACGGCGCCGGCGACGATGCGCGTGCGCGCTGCGATGATCGCGTTGGCCTGCTGGCGCTGCAGCATCGCCTGGGCGATTTCCGGTGCGTAGGCGAGGTGGCTGATGCGGGCATTGAGCACCTGCACGCCGGCGTCGGCCAGGCGGTCGGACAGTTCCTGTTCGAGGTGCTGTGAGATCTCGGCGGCATGGCTGCGCAACGCGATCTGGCCGTCCTCGTGCTGGTCGTAGGGATAGCTGGTGGCCATCGTGCGCAGCGCCGACTCGGACTGGATGTGGACGAAGCTCTCGTAGTCGTCGACGTTGTAGACGGCTTCGGCGGAATCGACCACCTGCCATACGATCACCGCCGCGATCTCGATCGGCGAACCGTCGAGCTCGTTGACCTTGAGCTTGCCGCTCTCGAAGTTGCGCACTCGCTGGCTGATCTTCTTCTTGGTATAGAAGGGGTTGTTCCAGCGCAGGCCGTTGTCCTTGACCGTGCCCACGTACTTGCCGAACAGGCTGAGCACGGCGGCCTGGTTGGGCTCGACCATGTACAGGCCGAACAGGCAGAACGCAGCGAACAGGCCGATCACGACACCCGCAATCGCCATCGCCGGGGAAGCGGCCGTGACGACGTTGGCGTCGCCAACGTTCAGGGCGCCGTGCAGGAATAGGTACACCGCCAGCACTTCGGTGGCGAGGATGCCCAGCAGGGTGGGAATGCCGGGAAGCGAGCGTAGCGGGTTCTCTTTCATGGTCGGATCTCCTTTTCCGAAAAACAGTGATATCACTTTGATATCAAGTCAACGGGGATCCGACGGGCGGTAAAGGCCCCGGGTGTCGGAGCGCCGGAGCGCTACGGCTCCAGCCGGTACAGCGGCGCGGGAATGAATTCGCCGGTGATATAGATCGCCTTGCCATCGGCCGACCAGCCCATGGCCTCGGCCTGCGGCAGCCACGGCAGCGCGCTGACCTTGGGTCTTGCGACGACGGCCTGCGCCCACGATTGGCCATCCCGGCGCGGATACAGCAGCAGGTCGCGGTAGGTCATCACGGCGAGGGTGCGGTCGTCGGGCGAGATGTCGGCGGCGGTGACCTGGTTCATGGTCCGCGCCTGCTTCGGATTGCTGCGCAGTTCGGCGGCGCTGGGCTGCGGCACCCCCGCGAGCGTGCCGATCAATTGCACCGTCTGCACGCCGCTTTGCGGTCGCAGCGGCAGGACGAAGACCTCGGGCGGTTGTCGCTTCTTCGAGATCAGCAGGATCTGGCGGGCGCGTTCGTCGACGGCGACGGCCTCGCAGTCGCGCGCGCCGTCGGGCCAGCGGAAGGCAATCGACCACGCGGGCTTGAGGCGCGCATTTTCCAGCCTGGCCGGCTCTTCGATCACATGCAGTTGCAGGGTGCGGCGCAGGCCGCCGTTGTCGCCCGTGTCGGCGATGAGCAGGTAGTCGCGGCCCTCGAGGCGGAAGGCAGCCATGTCTTCCCAATCGGTCTTGGTGATGCCTTCGATGCGCAATGTGGCGAGGCGATCGCCATCGGTGTTGACCGCGAACAGGCGTGCCGGATTGCCGCCGTCGTCGTGCAGCCACAGCACGTTGCGATGGCGCCGCGATGCGGCGAGGCCGCTGATCTCGGCCAGCTGCGAATCCAGCAGCACGCCGGAGAGGGACCCGCCGCGCGCTTCGTCCGCCTTGCCCGCATCGCCCGAGCAGCCCGCTGCAGCGAGCAGGACGAAGGCGAGCAGCAGGGACAGGCCGATACGCGACATGGCTGAAGCATCGCACGCGTCCCGCGATCCGGCCACGGCAATGGGTGCCGGTAAACTACCCGCCCCACTTGCCACGCGCCTTCGACCGCCATGACCCAGCTTGGTACGCCGCTGTCCCCGCACGCCTTCCGCGTGCTCCTGCTCGGATCGGGCGAACTCGGCAAGGAAGTGGCGATCGAGCTGCAGCGCTTCGGCGTGGAAGTCATCGCCGCCGACCGCTATGCCAACGCACCTGCGATGCAGGTCGCGCACCGCAGCCACGTACTCGACATGCTCGACGGCGCCGCCATCCGCGCACTGATCGCGCAGGAGCGGCCTCACCTGATCGTGCCGGAGATCGAGGCGATCCATACGCAGACGCTGGTGGAACTGGAACGGGAGTTCGCCGAGCACGGCACCGGCACGCGCGTGATCCCGACCGCGCGCGCGGCCCGGTTGACCATGGATCGCGAGGGCATCCGCCGGCTGGCGGCGGAGACGTTGGGCCTGCCGACGTCGCCTTACCGCTTCGTCGACACGCTCGCGGACTACCGCGAGGCGGTCCGGGCCATCGGACTGCCGTGCGTGGTGAAGCCGGTCATGTCGTCCTCGGGCAAGGGCCAATCGCTGGTGCGCACCGACGCCGACATCGACGCCGCCTGGGATTACGCGCAGACCGGCGGCCGCGCAGGTGCGGGCCGCGTTATCGTCGAGGGCTTCGTCCACTTCGACTACGAGATCACCCTGTTGACCGTGCGCCACCGCGACGGCACCAGCTTCTGCGAGCCGATCGGCCACCTGCAGCGCGACGGCGACTACCGTGAAAGCTGGCAGCCGCAGCCGATGTCGACACGGGCGCTGGAGCGCGCGCAGCAGATCGCGAAGTCGATCACCGATGACCTCGGCGGCTGGGGCGTGTTCGGCGTGGAACTGTTCGTGCAGGGCGACGAAGTGTGGTTCAGCGAGGTGTCGCCGCGTCCGCATGACACCGGCCTGGTGACCCTGGTGTCGCAGGACCTGAGCGAGTTCGCGCTGCATGCGCGGGCGATCCTGGGGCTGCCCATCCCGGTCATCCGGCCGCAGGGCGCTTCGGCCTCGTGCGCGGTGCTGGCGCAGGGGCACGGCGTGCCGGTGTTCGCCGGCGTGGATGCCGCCCTGGCGCAGGCCGACACGCAGTTGCGCCTGTTCGGCAAGCCGCGCGTGGAAGGCCATCGCCGTGTCGCGGTTACGCTGGCATTGGCGGATGATGTCGAACAGGCGCGCCAGCGCGCGCGTGCCGCCGCCGCGGCGCTCACGATCGAATTGGGTTGAACGGAGCAGATGCCATGAACGATCCGCAAGGCTACTTCGTCTTCTTCCATGCGCAGGCGCTCGAGGCGCTGGGCGCGCCGATCCAGCCCTACCTGCTGGGCGAAGGCGAGAACAAGCACATCCTCTGCCGCGAGGTCGACACCGGCGGTGCGCTGATCGAGATGACGCTCAGCGGACAGACGCAGGACGGCCGGACGGTGCAGATCCAACTGATGGTGCCGGGCGCGATGGTGCGCATGATCGTGTCGGCGCATGGCGATGAGCAGTTTGGCTTCCAGCCGCGCTTCGTGGCGGCGCCAACCCAGGCATCGCCGGCCATGGGCCCGCCGGCTTCTACCGGCACGCCGACCGGCACGCCGACACAGGCAGCGCCGCCCAAGCCCTGACGCGCGTCCCTACAGCGCGCAGCCGTACCGGGTGAACTCTTCGCGCGCGACCTCGTGCGTGATGGCGCAGGCCTGCGGCAGGGTCGCGCGGTGCTGCGGGTCGGCGGCGGCTTCCTTCCACGTGGTGAACATCTGGTGCGCTTCGGCCGTCAGAGCGGCGCGCTTGCCAGCAGGCACATTTTCCCGGATGCAGGTGTTGACCCGGGCGAGGTAGTCGTCGCACTGGATGATGCCGATGACGCTGTCGGCGGGACTGGACGCATCCTTGGACTCCGCCGGCGAGCATGCGGCGACCACGAGGCACAGCAGGGCAACCGAAGGGTGCAACGTCTGGATCTTCATGGAGCGGCTCGCAGTCGTAGGGCCGCGATGCGCAGCCGGTGACCGCGTACTTCAGGGCGCGCGTGTTACCGGATCATTAAAGAAAGATGGCAACGCCTAGCGCGTCGCGAAATCGAGTTCGCGCCACTCGCGTCCGTCGAAGCCTTCGATGGGGCGGAAACGGCGCTTGTAATCCATCTTGCGATGGCCGTGGATCCAGTAGCCCAGGTACAGGTGCGTGCGCCCGGTGCTGCGTGCCCATTCGATCTGCTTGAGGATCGACAGGGTGCCCAGGCTGCGATGTTCGAGACCGGGCTCGTAGAAGGTATAGACCGCGGAAATCGCCGAATCGACGACGTCGGTCACGGCGACGGCGAGCAGCTGGCCGTGGCCGTTGTCGGCATGCTCGCGCAGTTCGATGAAACGCCCTTCGCTCCAGCTGCCGACCAGGAACTGGTCGAATTCCAGCGCGCCATGGCCGTCCATGCCGCCGCCCGCGTGGCGCGCGGTGAGATAGCGGCGATACAGGGCGAGTTGCTCGTCGGTGCGTTCCGCGGTTCGCACGCGCATGTCCACGTTCGCGTTGCGGGCGAGGCAACGGCGCTGGCTGCGATCGGGGTGGAACCGCGCCACCGGAATGCGCACGGCCACGCAGGCACGGCATTGCGCGCAGTGCGGGCGGTAGACGATGTCGCCGGAGCGGCGGAATCCCCAGCCCAGCGCCAACGGGTACCACTGCTGCATGCGCGGGTCGCGCGGATCGAACACGAGGTCACGCGCGACCCGCTCCGGCCAGTAGCCACACGCATGCTCGGTGGTCTGGAACAGGCGGAAATCGTCTGCGTGCTGGCCGGGGTCGGTGCCCATGGCGGCAGCATAGCGCTGCCGCGCCGGAGTGGCGCAGGCGTGGCGTGAAGTCCGGCTGCCGGGGGCGGGAGGCCCCGGCATCGATCACCGGGATCGGCCCGGCGACTTACTCGCCCGTGCCGTAGGAGGCGACGTGGCGTAACACTTTAGTTACCTGCCAGGCACCTCCGACGCGCTTCACTTCCAGCGTCTTGTAATGCGCGTACTGGCCGTGGTGGAAGGATTCGAACTCGACCGTGCCGGCGCCCGGGCCGGTCGGCTTGAACGAGCGCACCGTCACCAGCAGTGCCGGCTTGCCCGTCGTGGCCTGGTAGCTGCCGCGGTCGGGATCGAATTCCCGCACGCACTGCGACATCGGCACGACCTCGTTGGTCGGCTGCTTCATCGCGGCGATGACCGCGCCGGAGGCGTCGGCGTCGTCGATGGCCAGGCACAGCACCAGCCTTTCCTTCGCCACTTCCTTCGCGAATACGGCCAGCGCCAGCGACTCGGGCGTGCCGCCTGCACGCGCGGCCTTGTCGGACACGACGGGAGCGGCGGGCGCAACCACCTGCCTGGGTGCATAGCAGCCGCGCAGCATCGCCAGCACGATGATCACTCCCATGCCCGCCAGCAGGACCATCTTGAAGCGGAACATGCGCTTCTGCGCCGGCGACTTCTGCAGGACGGTTTCGTCGTGGCGGAAACTCAATGGCTGGAAGCTGTCGGTGGGGCGCGTGGATTCGAGCAGGCCGTTGTCGCGCAGGACGTCGCGCGCGCGGATATGGTCCTCCGAATGCACCGTCCACACCGCCGGTTCCACCGCCGACTGGTCGCTGTAGCTGGCGCGGCTGCGCATCTTGCCCTTGTAGGAGCGGCCGTCGGTGATGCGCACCTCGATGCCGGCGTCGCGCAGCAACTGGGCGACGGCTTCGACGTTCTCGAGGCGAAGACTGCTGAATACCTTGCGCATTGCTTACTTCGCCTTTACGTCTTGCGTGACATTGCCTTGCTTGCCCGCATTCGCCTCGACGACGCGAATGAGGCCTTCCTGCGCGGTGCTTGCGACGAGCCGCCCTTGGCGGTCATAGATCATGCCGCGCGCCAGCCCCCGCGAAGACTGCGCGCTCGGGCTGTCGATCGAATACAGCAGCCAGTCGTCCGCGCGGAACGGACGGTGGAACCACATCGCATGGTCCAGCGATGCCATCTGCACGTTCGGCTGGTAGTAGCTGATGCCATGCGGGAAGGTCGCGGTGCCGAGCAGGTGGAAGTCGGAGCAATAGGCGAGCAGGGCGCGATGCAGTTCCGGGGCATCGCCGACCTTCTCGGACAGCCGGAACCACACATGCTGGTACGGCGGGCGCTTGGGCGGGTTGAGTTCGTCGCGCGGATACACGTGGCGGAATTCGAACGGCCCCTGCCGCGTCACCCAGCGTTGCACCTTGGTCGGCAGCGTGGCGAGGATTTCCGGCGCGAGCGCAGGCGCGGGTTCGATGTCCTCGGGCTTGGGCACCTCGGGCATCGACAGCTGGTGTTCGGCGCTTTCCTCATCCTTCTGGAACGAGGCGGCGAGGAACAGGATCGGCTGGCCATGCTGGATCGCGGTGACGCGCCGCACCGAGAAGCTGCCGCCGTCGCGAGTGCGGTCGACGACGTAGACGATCGGGGCCTCGATATTGCCCGCGCGCAGGAAATAGGCATGCAGCGAATGGGCGTGGCGCGCCTCGCTGGCCGAATCCATGGTTGCCTGTGCCGCCGAAAGCGCCTGGCCGAGCACCTGGCCACCGAACACGTACTTGGTGCCGATGTCGCGGCTTTGGCCACGGAACAGGTTGTCCTCCAGGCGTTCGAGCGAGAGCAGTTCGATGAGCTCGGAAACGGGGGAGGTCATGGGCGACGCCTGCGTGGGGAAGCGGAATTATATCGGTCGCCGGGGGGCGCCCGTCCGAGCCACTAGGGCAGCAGGCGCTGCAATTGCACCGAATCGAGCACGCGGGGCCAGGGAAACAGCGGGCCCGGATCGCGCTTGCGCGTCACCTGCACCGAGGGGTCGTCGGATGCGGCCGTGGTGGTCGTGTCGAGGTCTTCGTGGCCGGCGATCTGCGTGAGCGACGGCACGTCCTGCTGCAGTTTCCGCAGCAGCGCGATCAGCGCGGCGACCTGGGCTTCGGTGTAGGCCTCGCCCATGCCCTGGTGCCGCGAATCGTGCCAGTCCGGATAGCGCCCGATATTCACCAGCTCGATGCCGATCGCGCGCGCGTTGTAGCCGCGCACGTGGTGGGCAATGCGTTGCAGCGGCACGTACTGGTAAACGGTGCCGTCGCGATCGATGTAGTAATGGCCGCTGTTGCCGGTGCCCGAGGCGTAATGCACGCGCTCGCCGAACTGGCGCGCCATCGCCATGTCGGGCAGCTCGGTACAGTGGATCACCACCAGGTCGATCTGTCCGAGGGGACGTTCATCCAGACGGGCTTCGTAGGGCAGCAGGTCGACGGTGATTGGCGGGAGCGGCAGGTCGGGCAACATGCCGCGGATGCTAGCATTCGCCTCCGTTCCCCTCGTTCTGGCCTCGGCCGGCCCGCCATGACCCTGCCACCCGCCGATTCCGAGCTGGGCAAGCTGATGGCCACGCTGCCGCGCCCCGGTCGCGTGGAGTGGATCGGGTTGCGTCCCGCGCGTGCGCAGGCCATGCGCGAGATGACGGAAGTCGAAGCCGTGGCCGGCAAGGGTCTCATCGGCGACCGTTACGCAAGCGACAGCGGCAAGCGTGGGGTCACCCTGATCCAGGCCGAACACCTGCCGGTGATCGCCGCGCTCTCGGGGCACGCCAGCGTGTTGCCGTCGCTGCTGCGGCGAAACGTCGTGGTCTCGGGCCTTCCGCTGATCGCGCTGAAAGGCCGCCGCTTCCGCATCGGGGCGGTCGTGCTGGAAGGCACGGACGAGTGCGATCCATGTTCGAACATGGAAAAGGCGCTCGGCCCGGGCGGGTTCAACGCGATGCGCAGCCACGGTGGCCTGTGCGCGCGGATCATCGAGGGCGGCGTGTTCCGCCTCGGCGATGCGGTGGTCGCGCTGACCTGACGCGCCGCCGCGTCATTCACTCCTGCATGCGCACTCGCGCATGCCCAGTACCCAATCGCAACGGAACGACATGCCCGGACACTGCATCCTCTGCCACGGCTTCGAAAGCGGTCCCGACGCGACCAAGGTCACCGCGCTGGCCGACGTCGCGCAGCGGCTGGGTTGGAGGTCCGAACGTCCCGATTTCACCGACCTCGATGCGAAGCGCAACGTGAGCGATCTTGGCGACGTGTCCGCGCGGGTGGAGCGCCTGCTCGGCATCGCGCGCGAGGCCGCGGCGCATGGACCGCTGGTCCTGGCGGGTTCGAGCCTGGGCGCATGGATCGCCGGCAAGGCGTCGATGCAGGTCGCGGTGAAGGGCCTGTTCCTGATGGCGCCACCAATCACCCTGGATGCGGCGCATCCGATCGAGGCCGCGCGCATACCGACCAGCATCATCCACGGCTGGGACGACGAACTGATTCCCGCCGGACAGGTCGTTGCATGGGCACATGAACGCCGCGCCCGCCTGCTGATGGTGGACGACAGCCATCGCCTTTCGGCGCATGTCGATGCCAGCGCGAGCGCGTTCGGCCAGTTCCTGGAGTCGCTGTGAAATTCTTCGCCAGTTGCGGCAAGGGCCTCGAATACCTGCTCGCCGACGAGCTGATCGCGCTGGGCTGCGCGCGCGCGACCGCGACCATGGCCGGCGCCAACGTGGAAGGTTCGCTCCTCGACGCGCAGCGCGCCGTGCTGTGGTCGCGGCTGGCGAGCCGCGTGCTGTGGCCGCTAGTGGAATTCGACTGTCCCGACGAGCACGCTTTGTACCAGGGCGTGAGCCAGCTCGACTGGCCGCAGCACCTCGCCGGCGGCGACACCCTCGCGGTCGATGCGCATGTGTCGGGCGAGGGCATCACCCACGCGCGTTACGCCGCGCAGCGGGTGAAGGACGCGGTGGTCGACGTGATGCGTGCGCGCACCGGTGCGCGTCCGGACGTCGACGTGGAAGCGCCGGACCTGCGCCTCAACCTGGTCGTGCGCAAGGGCAGGGCGGTGTTGTCGGTCGACCTCGGCGGCGGTCCGCTGCATCGTCGCGGCTGGCGCCGCATGCAGGGCGAGGCTCCGCTGAAGGAAAACCTCGCCGCCGCGGTGCTGCTGCGCGGCGGCTGGCCGCGTGTGTATGCCGAAGGCGGCGCGCTGCTCGATCCGATGTGCGGCAGCGGCACCCTGGTGATCGAGGCCGCGCTGATGGCGGCCGATGTCGCCCCGGGCCTGCAGCGCGAGGGCGGCTTCCGGCCCACGCGCTGGCGCGGTTTCGACGCCGAGGCATGGAAGCAGTTGCTCGATGACGCGCAGGCGCGCGAGGCCAGGGGGCGCGATGCGCTGCGGCCGGTATTCCAGGGCAGCGACCTCGATCCGCATGCGATCCGGTCTGCGCGCGAGAACGCGCTGGTGGCAGGCGTGGCGGAGGCGGTCGCATGGAAGGTGGAGGACATCCGCCAGCTGGCTGCCGCAGGCGATCCGGAGCAATTGCCGCGCGAGCAATCGCCGCGCGGCCTGGTCGCCTGCAACCCGCCCTACGATGCGCGCCTGGCGGCCGATCCGGCGCTCTATCGCGCATTGGGCGACGCCTTGAAGCGTGGCGTGCCGCAGTGGCGCGCGAGCCTGCTGTGCGGCGACGCCGACCTTGCCTTCGCCACCGGCCTGCGCGCCTCGAAGAAGTACCAGCTCTTCAACGGCGCGATCGAGTGCACGCTGATCGTCGCCGACCCCATCGCGCCGCCGCAGCGCGAACGCAGTTCCGAGCCGCAGGCATTGTCGGACGGCGCGCAGATGGTTGCCAACCGCCTGCGCAAGAACCTGCGCAAGCTCAAGTCCTGGCGTGAGCGCGAAGGCGTGCACTGCTTCCGCGCCTACGACGCCGACCTCCCCGAATACGCGGCGGCGATCGACGTCTACGAAACCGACGAGCCTGTCGGAGTTGGAAGCGGACCCCGGACGTTCCTGCACGTGCAGGAGTACGCCGCGCCGGCGGACATTCCGCAGGACGTGCAGCGCCGCCGCCTCAACGAGGCGTTGGCGGCCGCGCGCGAGGTATTCGCCGTGCCCCGCGACCAGATCGCGTTGAAGACCCGCTCGCGCGGCAAGGGCGGCAGCAAGTACGGGCAGTTCGACACCCGCGCCGAATTCATCGTCGTGCGCGAAGGTGATGCACGCCTGCGCGTGAACCTGTTCGACTATCTCGACACCGGCCTGTTCCTCGACCATCGCCCGATGCGCCTGCGCATCGCCGACGAGGCGCAGGACGCGCGCTTCCTCAACCTGTTCGGCTACACCGGCGCGGCCACCGTGCATGCCGCGCTGGGGCGCGCGAGGCAGACCACCACCGTCGATCTGTCCGCGACCTACCTGCAATGGTGCGCGGACAACCTCAAGGAAAACGGCATTGGCGGCGCGAAGCACCGGCTGGTGCAGGCCGACGTGATGGAATGGCTCGAGCACGACGAGGGCGAATACGACCTGGTCTTCTGCGACCCGCCCACCTTCTCCAATTCCAAGCGCGCCGATGATTTCGACGTGCAGGCGGCGCACGTGGAACTGCTGCGCGCGGCCGTGGCGCGCTTGTCGCGCGAGGGTGTGCTGTACTTCTCCAACAACTTCCGCCGCTTCCGCCTGGACGAAGCGGCAGTTGCACAATTCGCACGCTGCATCGAGATCAGTCGCGATACCATCCCGGCCGATTTCGAGCGCGATGCCCGTATCCACCGTTGCTGGCAGTTGCGGCGCCTGTGAGGCCATGAAACGACCACGCCACGGATTCTTCACCTTTTTCTGGCAATGGCTGAAGAATCCATTGCGGACCGCCGCCGTGGTGCCGTCCAGCTCCGAACTGGCCTACGCCATGATCGCCGAGCTGCCGGAAGGCACGCGGCGCGTGATCGAGCTGGGTGGCGGCACGGGAGCGATCACGCGCGAGCTGCTCGCAGCCGGTATCCATGCGAAGCAACTTCTCGTGCTGGAACTCAACGAGGAACTGCACTCCCACCTGCACACCCGCTTTCCCGGCGTGCACATCGTGCTCGGCGATGCGCGTTCCCTGCGCGAACTCGCGCACGGCTGCGGCTTCCTCGATGACGGCCCGGCGGATGCGATCGTTTCGGGGCTGGGCCTGCTGACCATGCCGCAGCCCTTGCAGCGGGAGATCCTTTCGGCCGCGTTCGCGTGCCTGAGTGCCGACGGCGTCTTCGTGCAGTTCACCTATGGTCCGGCGGCACCGGTCGCGGAACCGGTGGTGGAGCAATTGAAGCTCAGGGTGCATCGCGGCGATTTCGTCCTGCGCAACATGCCGCCGGCGACGGTGTACGTGTACACCCGCCACGCCGCGGCCGCGGATTGACCCCATTGGCGGAACGATCTTCCGCCGCGGCGTCACTGGCCGTTACCGCTGGCGGCGCCATTTTGGTGCGCAGCCAACAGGAGCGCTTTCCATGACCACTCTCACTACCGACCGCTATGCCCGGGCCGTGCGCACGCTGCGCGGCCAGGCCACGTCCGATGGTGCCGGCGTGCGCCTGACACGCGTCATCGGCGGGCCGACACTGCCCGACCTCGACCCGTTCCTGCTGCTGGACGAGTTCGGCACCGACCGCCCCGAGGACTATCTCGCCGGCTTCCCGGAGCACCCGCACCGCGGCTTCGAGACCGTCACCTACATGCTCGACGGCCGCATGCGCCATCGCGACAACCACGGCAACGAAGGCCTGCTGACGCCCGGCAGCGTGCAATGGATGACCGCGGGCCGCGGCCTGGTGCATTCGGAAATGCCGGAGCAGCACGAAGGCCGGATGCGCGGTTTCCAGTTGTGGGTGAACCTGCCGGCGAAGGACAAGATGACGCAGCCGCAGTACCAGGAATTCCCGGCCGAGCGCATCCCGGTTGTGCAGCCGGCGGCGGGGGTAAGCGTGAAGGTCATCGCCGGTGCGGTCGGCGAAACCCGCGGACCGATCGCGCAGCCCGCGACCGACCCGCTGTACCTCGATATCGCGCTGGACGCGGGAGCGAGCTGGGACTTTTCCCTGCCCGGGGGCCATAGCGCATTCGCCTATGTCTTCGAAGGCGAAGCGACGGTTGGCCACGGTGACGGCGCACGCAAGCTGGGTACGCACGAACTGGCGGTGCTCGGCGGTGGCGACGTGTTCAGGGCGTCGGCGGCCGGCCCGGAAACGCGACTGATCCTCGTGGCGGGCCGACCGCTGCGCGAGCCGGTGGCGCGCTACGGTCCGTTCGTGATGAACACCAAGCAGGAAGTCATGCAGGCGTTCGTGGATTTCCAGGAAGGCCGCTTCTAGGAGCGTTTTCCAGGAGCGCTTCTCATCGAAGACAAAAACGGCCACGTCGCGAGACGTGGCCGTTGTCGTATTGGAGGGGAGCAGGGGTCAGTCGCGTTCCAGCATCCGATGCAGGTAGCCGCCGAGCAGGCCGCCGAGGATCGGTGCCAGCCAGAACAGCCACAACTGCGAAAGCGCGCCGGGACCGGCGAACAGCGCGACGCCCGTGGAGCGGGCCGGGTTCACCGACGTGTTCGTTACCGGGATGCTGATCAGGTGGATCAGCGTCAGCGCAAGGCCGATCGCGATCGGCGCGAATCCGGCCGGAGCGCGTGGACTGGTGGCGCCCAGGATGACGGTCAGAAACATCGCGGTCATCGTCACCTCGCACAGGAAACCGGCGGCAACGTTGTAGCCGCCCGGCGACAGCGCCCCGTAGCCGTTGCTGGCGAATGCGCCCGGGGCATTGGGATCGACCGTGAACGTCCCCGTCCCACTGGCGATCTGCATCAGGATGAAGGCGGCGAGAATGGCGCCCACCACCTGCGCGACGATATAGGGCAACAGGTCGCGCGCGGGGAAGCGGCCGCCCGCCCACAGGCCCAGGCTCACGGCCGGGTTGAAGTGGCCGCCGGAGATATGGCCCAGGGCATAGGCGCCGGTCAGCACCGTCAGGCCGAACGCCAGCGACACGCCGAGCAGGCCGATGCCCAGTGGATTGCCGTCGCCGCCGAACTTCGCCGCAAGCACCGCGCTGCCACAACCACCCAGCACCAGCCAGAACGTGCCGACCAGTTCGGCACCCAGTCGTTTCATCATGAGCCTGCTCCTGCCCGGTCCGGGATGGACCGGTCCCGTGCCGATGCTACGCCAGGCCGCAAAAGAAAACGGCGCCGGCAGTTCTATCCGCCAGCGCCGCCTGTTGCCCCGATTACTGCGTCAGTTGCTGCTGAGCCGCGTCGTGTCGAACTTCATCGACTGCGTCTGCTGCAGCACCTGGTTCAACTCTTCCGGCGTCTGCGCCTGCACCCAGATGTAGGCGACGCGACCATCCGGCAGCGGCACCAGGGTCTCGCGCGCCTGGACGCGCGAACCCGCGATTTCGGTGCGATACCAGGTGACGTCGCGGCCATCGATGTTCACGTGCTCGGCGCGATTGCCCCCCTTGGGCTTGAACGGTGCGTCCTGCGCAATGGTCATGCCGAACGCCTCGCTGCCGTCCGCGCGCAGGGCGCGGCAGAAGTCGGAACCGGCGGCGCCGCGATGCTCCCAGGTCAATCCGGTATCGGCGGCGAGATACGGGCATGCACCCGCGTCCTGTGCCGCGGCGGCACCCGCAAGCGGCAGCAGCAGTGGCAGTAGCCAAACTGGTTTGTTCATCAGAATTTCCCCCTGGCGATCGTTAAAGGTCTGTGAAACGGGCGACCTTGGGCCGAACATAGCGCTGTTTCAGGGGCTTGACAAATTCCGGCTTTTCACATCGCTGAATGCGGCGATGGTATCCCGTGAAACCGTTTTCGGGGTGAATTGCACCTTTTAAATCAATGGTTTGCGTTTGTGCCGACAGATACTGTCAATGATCGGGCAAGGGGATGAACTCGGTCTCCCCGGGAATTGCGCCGAATCTGCCATCGACCCAGTCCTGCTTGGCCTGCTCGATCCGCTCCTTCGAGCTGGACACGAAGTTCCACCACATGTGCCGCGGGGCATCCAGCGGTTCGCCGCCGAGCAGCATCGCCTTCAGCGGCGTCTTCGCGCGCAGGCGCGGCCGGGTGGCGGGGTCGAGCACGATCAGGTGCTGCGCGGGAACATCGACGCCATCGAGTTGCGCGTCGCCTTCGAGGATGTAGAGCGCGCGTTGCGCGTGGTCGGCGTCGAGCGCGAGTTCGGCGTCCGCGTCGAGATCGATGGCGACGTAGAGCGTGTCGGCATACACGCGCACCGGCGATTCCTCGCCATAGCCGCGGCCTGCGACCACGCGCAGCCAGGCACCATCACGGCGCTGCTGCGGCAATGCCGCCGCGGCGTGGTGGAAGAAGCCCGGCTCGGCTTCCTCGTACGCGCGCGGCAGCGCGACCCAGGTCTGCAGCCCGTGCAGCGGATGCGGGTGTTCGCGCAACGCCGGCGGAGTGCGCTCGGAATGAGCGATGCCGCGCCCTGCGGTCATCCAGTTCACATCGCCGGGCTCGATGTCCTGCACGCTGCCCAGCGTGTCGCGGTGGGTCATGCGGCCTGACCACAGGAAGGTCACCGTCGCCAGGCCGATATGCGGATGCGGGCGCACGTCGACGCCACGTCCGGCTTCGAACGTCGCCGGGCCCATGTGGTCGACGAACACGAAGGGGCCGACCGAACGCGCCTGCAGCGAGGGAACGGCGCGACGTACCTGGAAACCACCCAGGTCGTGAATGCGTGGGGCGATGATCAACGTCATGGCGCAGCCTCCAGGTTGCCCGAGTCCACGCGGACGGTGGCGCGTGGTGCGTCGCCTTGCGCGATGTCGATGAGCCGCAGCTGCCACGGGCCGATGCGTGTCGTGCGCAGGCGTTCGGTATTCAAGGTGATCCGCGTCGCGGCGCCGCCCCGTGGCGAATAATCGAAGAGGACATCGGCGTCTCCGGCTCGGATGCACTGCACATCGGGCGGGCAACGCGAGTCATTGGCGATGCCGGCGTAGCCCAGTGTCGAGGCGTCAGCCAGCGAAACGTGCTGGCCCACGCGCATCGTGAAGTCCTGGCCGGTGGTGATGACACCCCCACTGGCACAGCCTGACAACGCCAGTACACCCAGGGCGAGGAAACGGGACATGACAATTCCTGTCGCGGGACTTGTCGACAAGGCTAGCACCGTGGCCGCGAGGCGGACGGTACGGATGCGCAACGGTCTATTCGTCGCGGCGCGACGCCAGGCGATCGGCGAGGCGCGTCGGCTCGGGCAGGCGATAGGTGGTGACGAAGCGCATCGTCATTTCCGGCGCGCTCGCCATGGCCACGCGATGGCCCGGCGACACGGCCAGCGGCAGGCAGCCGACCTTGCTCCGCAGCAGCCAGCCGATCTGCTCGCCCTTGTCGCGCAACGTGGTGAACGCGCCGCGCATGTCATGCAGGGTCGTGGAGGACTCGCCGATGAGGATCTTCTTGGCCACGCCGATCGTGGGCAGGTCAGTGGCGACACCGAAGTGTGCGGCGATCCCAAGCCGCCGCGGGTGGGCGATGCCGTGTCCGTCGATGAAGCAAAGGTCCGGCTCGGTGGAGAGCAGCGACAGGGCTTCCAGCAAGGCGGGCAGCTCGCGGAAGCTGAGCAGGCCGGGAATGTAGGGCATGCGCGTGGGCTGCCGCACCACCTGTGTTTCCAGTAGCTGCAATGTATTCGCGTCGAGCAGGACCGCCGCCGCGCGCGTGGTGGCACCGTCGTCCTCGAACCCGACATCGAAACCGGCGATGGTGCGCAGGGGCTTGGCGAACGAATCCTTCACCCGCACGCGCTGCGCAAGTTCGTCCTGCACTGCGCGCAGGGCGGCGACATCACCGGTCCATTCGGGGACGGTCATCATCAGTAGCGGTCCACCTGCATGGCGGCGCGACCCTGCGCATCGACGTGGATGGTGATGCGGCGGTCGTATTCCGCATCGCCGATCGGCAGCACGCTGCACTGGCACAAGGCGGCGGCGATGTCCGGCACGGTATTGCTGTGGCCGACGACCAGCACCGTGCCATCGTGGTATTCGCGGCGGAGCTGCGCGGCGAAATCGCGCGCGGGGAGTTTTGCGTCGTAGGTCGTCACCGGCAGCGAATGCGCGCCTGCGGACGGCGCGGCGGTCGCCTGCGTGCGCTTGTAGGCGGTGGCGTAGACGGCGCGCAGCGGCGCCTCGTCCAGGCCTGCGGCCAGCTTTTGCGCGCGTGCTTCCCCCTCGGTCGTGAGCGGTGGATCCTTGCTGTCGTCGGCCTTTTCGGCGTGGCGGACCAGGACGAAGGTGATGGCATCGGCGTGCGGCGGCTGCGACGCGCAAGCCGCAAGCAGCGTTGCCAGCAGCAGTGTGGAAGCGATTGCCATGGGCTTGGAAAGCATTCGATTGTCCTTTGCGTTGGTTCCGCAGGATGGCATGGGCGTTACGCCGCGCGATCGAGCATGGTCAGCAAGCCGCGTGCCGCCGCGACGCGCGAAGCCGCATCGGGCAGCTCCAGCTTCACGCGCAATTTGTCCGGGCCTTCCATCTGGTAGTGCTTGGGCTGGCCCTGGATCAGCCGGATCACCGCCATCGGATCGACTGTAGGCCGTTCGACAAATTGCAGACGCCCGCCCTTGTCGCCGAGAT
Organism: Agrilutibacter niabensis; assembly: GCA_031457065.1. Taxonomy (GTDB): domain Bacteria; phylum Pseudomonadota; class Gammaproteobacteria; order Xanthomonadales; family Xanthomonadaceae; genus Agrilutibacter; species Agrilutibacter niabensis_A. The sequence goes on along the minus strand of JAVDVW010000001.1, from coordinate 1,884,797 downwards.
CGAGCTTGCGGATGCCCAGCGCGGTGGATTGCAGCTTCAGCTCGGCCACGGTGAACAGGTGTTTCGCCGGGTCCGGGAGCAGGCCGAAGCGATCGATCATCTCAACCTGCAGCTCGCGCAGTTCCTCCACATCGCGCGCACCGCTGATGCGCTTGTACAGGGTCAGGCGCGTATGCACGTCGGGTAGATAGTCGTCGGGGATCAGCGCGGGCACATGCAGTTCGACTTCGGCGCCGCGCGCGTCGTGGGCGTCGAGGTCGGGCAGCTTGCCCTGCTTGATGGAGCGCACCGCACGTTCCAGCAGTTCGGTATAGAGGCTGAAGCCGACCTCCGCCATCTGCCCGCTCTGGTCCTCGCCCAGCAGTTCGCCGGCGCCGCGGATCTCGAGATCGTGCGTGGCGAGGGTGAAGCCGGCGCCGAGTTCGTCCATCGCCGCGATCGCTTCCAGGCGCTTCTTCGCATCGGCGGTGATGGAGCGCTGGTCCGGCACGACAAGGTAGGCGTAGGCACGGTGGTGCGAACGGCCGACGCGGCCGCGCAACTGGTGCAACTGGGCCAGGCCGAACTTGTCGGCACGGTTCATGATGATGGTGTTGGCGTTGGGGATGTCGATGCCCGACTCGATGATGGTCGAGGCCAGCAGCACGTTGAAGCGCTGCTTGTGGAAGTCGAGCATCACCCGTTCCAGCTCGCGCTCGGGCATCTGGCCGTGGGCCACGCCGATGCGCGCCTCGGGAACGAGTTCCTCCAGCTGCTTCTGCATGCGGCCGATGCTCTCGACGTCGTTGTGCAGGAAGTACACCTGGCCGCCACGCGAGAGCTCGCGCTGGAAGGCCTCGCGCAGCTGGGCGTCGTCCCATGGCACGACGAAGGTCTGCACCGCCAGGCGATGCGCGGGCGGGGTGGCGATGATCGACAGGTCGCGCAATCCCGCCATCGCCATGTTGAGCGTGCGCGGGATCGGGGTCGCAGTGAGCGTCACCAGGTGCACGTTCGCGCGCAGCGCCTTCAGCGCCTCCTTCTGGCGCACGCCGAAGCGCTGCTCCTCGTCGACGATCACCAGGCCCAGGTCCTTGAAGCGCACGTCGCCCTGCAGGAGGCGGTGGGTGCCGACGATCACGTCGATCTTGCCCTCGGCGACCTTGGCCAGTTCGGCTTCGATCTCCTTCTTGGTCTTGAAGCGCGACAGCACTTCCACGCGCAGCGGCCAGTCGGCGAAGCGGTCGCGGAAGTTGCGGTAGTGCTGCTCGGCCAGCAGCGTGGTCGGTACCAGCACCGCCACCTGCTTGCCGGCCGCGGCGCTGACGAAGGCGGCGCGCACGGCGACCTCGGTCTTGCCGAAGCCGACGTCGCCGCACACGACGCGATCCATCGGCTGCGAACTGGCGAGGTCGCGGATGACGGCTTCGATCGCGGCGTGCTGGTCGGGCGTCTCCTCGAACGGGAATGCCGCGGCGAACGGCTCGTACATCGCGCGGTCGATGTCGATCGCGAGGCCCGCGCGCGCGCGCCGCTTGGCCTGGATTTCCAGCAGTTCGGCGGCGACGTCGCGGACTTTCTCCGCCGCTTTGCGCTTGGCCTTGGTCCAGGCCTCGCCGCCGAGCGAATGCAGCGGCGCGGTTTCCGCCGAGGCGCCGGAGTAGCGGCTGATCAGGTGCAGCTGCGCGACTGGCACGTACAGGCGGTCGCCCTTGGCGTATTCGATCTCGAGGTATTCACCGGGCATGCCGCCGGCTTCAAGCGTGATGAGACCCCGATAACGACCAACACCATGGTCCTCGTGCACGATCGGCGCGCCTTCGGACAGTTCGCCGAGGTCGCGGATGATCGCTTCGGGCTCGCGGCCGGCACGCTTGCGGCGGCGCGGCTGCGCGGCGCGTTCGGGGAACAGCTGGCGCTCGGTGAGGAGCGCGAGCGCGGGTTGGCTGAGTGCGAAGCCGTCTTCCAGCGGTGCGACCGCAATCGCGAAGCGTTCGTTGTTCGCCGCGAAGGTGGGCCAGTCGGGCACGACCGTCGGCTGCAGCTGCGCCGCCTGCAGCAGCTCCAGCAACGCCTCGCGCCGTCCCGGTGAATCCGCGGCGACCAGCACGCGGCCCGGATAGCTGTGCAGGAACGATTTCAGCGCTTCCGCCGGCTGGGCGTCCTTCGCGGCGATCGGCAGTGCCGGCGCCGGCAGGTCGCCGAGCGCAACGGCCCGGTCCCGTTGCGGGTGCGTCTCGCCGCAGACTTCGACGCGATCGCCCTGGTTGAGCTGTTCCCGCAGCGCGTCCGGCGACAGGTACAGCTCGTTGGGCGGCAGCAGCGGGCGTTCGAGGTCGTGGCGGCGCTGCTCGTAGCGCTCGGCGGTCTGCTTCCAGAATTGTTCGGCCGCTTCCAGCGCGCCATCGCCGATCACCGGCAACGCATCCGCGCCGAGGTAGTCGAACAGCGTCGAGGTCTGCTGGAAGAACAGCGGCAGGTAGTACTCGATGCCGGCGGGGGCGAGGCCCGCCTTGAGGTCCTGGTAGAGCGCGCTGCGGCGTGCGTCGACATCGAAGCGGTCGCGCAGCGCGTCCAGCGCGTGCTTGAGCGAAGCCTCGTCGAGCGGCAGTTCGCGGCCCGGCAGCAGGTGCACCGAGTCGATCTTCTCGAGCGAACGCTGCGATTCCGGGTCGAACACGCGGATGGTGTCGATCTCGTCGTCGAGCAGTTCGACCCGGAACGGCGAGTCCGCGCCCATCGGGTACACGTCGAGGAGGCCGCCGCGCACGGCGAAGTCGCCGGGGTCGAGCACCTGCGGCACGTTGCGGTAGCCCGCGCCTTCCAGCCGGCGTTTCTCGGCATCGAGATCGAGGCGCTGGCCGACCCGCACGTCGAAGCTGCCACCGACGACGTGCCTGAGCGGCGCCAGCCGCTGCAGCAGCGTCTGCACCGGCACCACGACTATCCCGCGCTTCAGCGCCGGCAGCCGATGCAGCGCGGCCAGTCGCTGGGAGACGATGTCCGGATGCGGGCTGAACTGGTCGTAGGGCAGGGTTTCCCAGTCCGGGAACGGCAACACCGGCATCGACGCGTCGTTGCCCACCAACGTGCGCAGGTCGGATTCGAGCTGGTTGGCGCCCTGGTTGTCCCGCGCGATCGCCAGCACCGGCCCCGCGTGCGCCATCGCCGCCGCGGCGATATGGAACGCGAGCGCGGACGGCGACGCGGGCGCGCGCCACCAGGCGCGCTGCTGGCCGGCCTTGGGCAGGGGCGGGGAAGGAAATCGGGGAAGGATGGATTCGTTCATGGACGCTGCGCAAAACAACGACAGCGCCGGACGCAGTCGATGCGTCCAGCGCGGGGCAAGGGGCGCGCAGTTTAGCGCGGGGCTCCGGCCGGGGCGTTACCGGCGCGTGGCCCGATCGGGAGCGGTCAGCGGCACCGCTATTCCGCCGTCACCGGGTCGATGACCGATATCACCTCGGAAACGCGATCGGCCGGGAAACCGCCCCGGCGCGCGTGTTCGCGGATGAGGTCTTCGCTGGGCGCGATGTACACGCAATACACCTTGTCGCCGGTGACATAGCTGTAGTCCCAATGCACCTGCGGGCCGAGCTGGTCGAGGACGAAGCAGGCCTTCTGCGAAATGGCGCGCAGCTCGCCGGCAGACAGGGTGCCGACACCTGGAATGTCGCGTTCGATCACGTAGCGGGGCATGGCGATCACCTGCGGGCGCGTTGGTCAGGCGCGTGGTGCGGGCCCCCCTCCACGCGCGATCTCCCTCAAGCAGGTTCAACGCCCCTGGTGGGCGTGGACGGACGACCACTGGTCGGACGGCAGCCGGGTGCTGCTGCGCGGCTTCAACTCCAGCGTCACCCGCACCAGCCCTGACGATTCCTGGCGGAATTCGCGCTCGAAGCCGAGCGACTGGGCCAGCGACAGCATCGGCGCATTGTTTTCCAGGACGTCGCCGTAGAGCCGGGTCAGCTTCTTGCCCTTGGCCCATTTCACCAGCCGCGTCATCAGGTAGCGCCCCAGGCCCATGTGCTTGATGTAGCGGCTCACCAGGATCGCGAACTCGGCATCGCGGCCGTTCTGGTCCATCGACACCCGCGCCACCGCACCGATCAGCGCTTCGCCCGGGGGCAGCGGCTCGGCCACCACCAGTGCGAATTCGGTGCGTGGATTGACGTGGGTGAGGCGCTCGGCGGCTTCCGGCGAGAGTTCCTTCATCGTGTGCAGGAAGCGCTGGCGGATCTCGTCGGGTTCGAGCAGGGCGAAGCCGGCGCGCAGCGGCTCCCCGTCCTCCGGGCGGATAGGGCGGATCAGCACCTGCCGTCCATTCGACAGCGTCAGCCGTTCATGCCAGGGCGGGAGGCGCTCGCGCGGGGGAGAAGCTCCTGTCATGGGGCCAATATTGGCACACTGATTGTTTAGAACTTCATCACACGATTGGGTGGTTTACATATGGACGAAACTGCGTTGCGCAGGCTCGCGGCCTGGCCCGGCGTCGAGGCCGGGATCAAGTGGGAGGACGACCTGGTCTTTACCGTGGCCGGCAAGATGTTCTGCGTGACGTGCCTGCGCGGACCCCACAAGGGCTCCATCAGCTTCAAGGTGGAGGACGAGCGCTTCCTCGAGTTCACCGGGCGCCCGGGCTTCATCCCGGCGCCGTACATGGCCCGCGCGCACTGGGTGCAGATCGCCACGGCGAAGGCGCTGCCAGCCGCCGAACTGCGCGAACTCATCCGTCGCAGCTACGAACTGGTGCGCGCCCGCCTGCCAAGGAAGACCCAGCGGGAACTCGCCGACTGAGGTCGCGCGCCCCCGGGGTTCGCCGGGGCGCTGCGTTCCTGGCTGCAGGTGGAGGTTCCGTCGGCCAGCGCGGGGCCGTCCGGGTCGCCGGTAGCCGCCGATTCTGACCTTCGTGCCTGACCTTCGTGCCTGGCCGCCGGTGCCTAGCTGGCCGGCCGTGCTGGTGGTGACGATCGCGGCGGTGGTCCATGCCCGGCCTGGCGCGCTGGGCGCTGGTCACTGATCGCCTGCTTAGCCGCGGCAGGAAGCACCGATGCCATCGCGCAGTCGCTGGTCCGCATCGCCACGTGAGTCGGGCCGGCATCGTCGCGATGCTAGAATTCGCCGGCTTTTCAGCGGATCGCGTTAGCAAACACAAGGAATAGATGCATGGCAGGTGGTGGTGATTCGACCCGCGCGATCTTCTTCGCGCTCGGTGCCAACTTCGCGATCGCCGTGGCGAAGGGCGTTGCGGCGTTCTTCACCGGTTCCAGCGCGATGCTGGCCGAGACCGTGCATTCGTTCGCGGACTGCGGCAACCAGCTGCTGCTCCTGCTCGGCTTGCGCCAGGCCAAGCAGCCGCCGTCGCCCGACTATCCGCTCGGCTACGGCAAGGAAGTCTATTTCTGGTCCTTCCTGGTCGCGCTGATGCTCTTCAGCGTCGGTGGCGTGTTCTCGCTGTTCGAGGGCATCCACAAGCTGCAGCATCCTGAACCGATCAAGCACTGGTATTGGGCCGTGGGCGTGCTCACGTTCGGCATCATCGCCGAAGCCACGTCGATGCGCGCCTGCATGCAGGAAGTCAACAAGGCACGCGGCTCCCGCACCTTGTGGCAGTGGTTCCGCCAGAGCCGCCAGGCCGAACTGGTGGTGATCTTCGGCGAGGACCTGGCGGCGCTGCTCGGCCTCGTATTCGCGCTGGCGGCCGTGGTCATGTCGGTGGTCACCGGCAACCCGCTCTGGGACGCGATCGGCACGGTCGCCATTGGCGCGCTGCTGGTGATCGTCGCGGTGTTCGTGGCGATCGAGGTGAAGGCCATGCTGATCGGCCAGAGCGTGGATCCGGTACGCGAGCAGGAAATGCGCGGCTTCCTGGCTGCGCGCGAGGAAGTGGACCGCGTCATCAGCCTGATCACGCTGCAGCTCGGCAACGAGGTGATGGTCGCGGTGCAGGCGGAGATGCGCGACAGCCAGGCGACCACGCATCAGCTCGCCGAAGAGATCAACCGGATCGAGCGCGCGTTCAAGGCGCAGTTCCCGGAAGTGCGCTGGAGCTTCTTCGAGCCCGACCTGAAGCCGCAGCCGGGACGCTGATCCCGCGAGGCGCGGTCAAGCCGCCGTCTTGAGCCACTCCAGGCGCGCCTGCGCCTGGCGTTCGCCCAACACCTTCGCCAACGCCTGCAGCGACGGGCGCAGCTTCGCATCGAGCTGGAAGGGCGCGTTGAGCACCAGCAGGCCACTGCCGTTCATGTTCAGTGGCGAGTCGTCGGGCCTTACCAGCAGTTCCGCCACCAGTGCCGATTTCGCCGGCAGGGCTGCCGCACGCCGATAGAACGGCTGCAGTGCGCGGCGCAGTTTGATCGGGTACCAGAGCGCATAGCAGCCCTGCGGCCAACGGCCCAGGGCGTCGCGCAGCGCGGAGATCGCGGTGTCGAATTCCTCCAGCTGCGCTTCGTACGGCGGATCGATCAGGACCAGTCCGCGGCCGAACCGGGTCTCGCCCAGGCGCGGCGGCAGCAGCGCTTTCATCGCCGCATAGCCGTCGCGTTCGTGCACGGCCACGCGCGGATCGCGGCCGAAGTTGCTGCGCAGCTGCGCCGCTTCCTCCGGGTGCAGTTCACAGGCGGCGACGCGATCGTCCTCGCGCAGGGCATGCGCCAGCAGCCATGGCGAGCCCGGGTAGGCCATGCGGCCATGCTCGTTGCGGCAGGCACGCACGGCCTGCAGGTAGCGGTTGATGAGCGGGTCGGACGGCGCTTCCGCCATCAGCCGGCCGATGCCGCCTTCGGCTTCGCCAGTGCGCTGAGCGGAATTGCTGTCGAGCGCGTACAACCCGCGCCCGGCATGGGTATCCAGCGCGAACAGCGGGGCTGGCTTGGCGGTGAGGGCGTCGCAGATCGCCAGCATGGCGACATGCTTGAGCACGTCGGCATGGTTGCCGGCGTGGAAGGCGTGGCGGTAATTCATGGCGCTAGGGTAGCGCGATGGCCGCCGCGCCGTGCTCTATTCTTGGAGCACCGCCGCCTTCCGCCGCCCGCATGCCGCGCATCCTGCTTGTCGAAGACGAACCCGCCATCGCGCAGACCGTGCTGTATGCGCTGCGCACGGAGGGTTTCGAGGCGCGGCATTGCCTCACCGGCGGCGAAGCGATGCGCGCCGTGCGCGAACAGGGTTTCGACCTGGCGCTGCTCGACGTGGGCCTGCCCGACATCGGCGGGTTCGCGCTATGCCGCGAACTGCGCAGGCAGCGCGACCTGCCGGTGATCTTCCTCACCGCGCACGATGCCGAGGCCGAACGCATCCTCGGCCTGGAGATCGGGGCCGACGACTACGTCACCAAGCCTTTCTCGCCGCGCGAACTGGTCGCGCGCGTGCGCGTGGTGCTGCGGCGTGGGCACGGTGGCAGTGCCTTCGGCGCCAGCGCGCACGGTTTCGAGCACGACGCCGAAGGACACCGCATCCGCTACCAGGGCCGCCTGCTCGACCTCACCCGCTACGAGTACGGCCTGCTGGCGGCGCTGCTGCAGCGGCCGGGCGCCGTGCTCTCCCGTGCGCAGCTGATGGATCGCGTCTGGGGGGACGCGCTGGACAGCGGCGACCGCACCATCGACACCCATATCAAGACCCTGCGCGCCAAGCTGCGCATGGTGGCGCCCGAAGCGGATCCGATCCGCACGCATCGCGGCCTGGGTTACTCGCTGGAATCGGCGTGAGCTGCGTGACATGAAAATCGGCCTGCGCATCTTCCTGGGTTACTTCCTGATCGTCGCGCTGGCGGCGTTCCTGCTGATGCGCGTGTTCGTGGCCGAAGTGAAGCCCGGCGTGCGCCAGGCCATGGAGGACACACTGGTCGACACCGCCAACGTGCTGGCGGAACTGGCCACGGCCGATTTCCTCGACGGCCATATCAACGATGGCGAGTTCGCCCGGCGGGTGCGTGCCCTGCGCGAGCGCAGGGTCGATGCGGAGATCTGGGGGCGGCGCAAGCACGGCACGAGTTACCGCGTCTACGTGACCGATGCGCGCGGCATCGTCGTGTTCGATAGCGACGGACGCGATCTCGGCAAGGACTACTCGCGCTGGAACGACGTGTACCTCACCCTGCGCGGCGGCTACGGTGCGCGTTCGACGCCGAGCGACCCCAAGGATGAAACCTCCTCGGTGATGCACGTGGCCGCACCGCTGCATGATGCCAGCGGTCGCATCGTGGGCGTGCTGACCGTGGGCAAGCCCAACCGCGCCATCGCACCGGTGATCGCGCGCAGCCAGGCGGTGGTGTTGCGCTGGGGCCTTGCGCTGCTGGGAGCGGCGCTGCTGATCGGACTGGTCGCGGCATGGTGGCTGTCGCGACAGCTTGGTGGCCTGCGCCGCTACGCGCATGCGGTCACCGCCGGCGAGCGCGCGACGCTGCCCAAGGCCGCGGGCGAGTTCGATGAACTCGGCCGTGCCCTGGAAACCATGCGCGATCGCCTCGAAGGCAAACAGTATGTCGAGCAGTACGTGCACACGCTGACCCACGAGATGAAAAGCCCCCTCGCAGCCATCCGCGGCAGCGCCGAGCTGCTGGAGGAATCCGGCGAGCACGCCATGGCGGAGGCCGACCGCACGCGCTTCGCCACCAGCATCCGCCTGCAGAGCGATCGGCTGGCGCAGATGATCGACAAGCTGCTCGCCCTCGCCGGCGTGGAGCACCGGCAACGGCTGGAGAGCCCGGAGGCGCTCGACGTGCCCACGCTGGTCCGCTCGGCGGCCGAACAGTGCGCGATGCGGCTGGCGCGCAGCCATCTCGTGCTCGACGTGGACATGCCGCGCGACCTGCCGCCGTTGCGCGGCGATGCCTTCCTGCTGCGCCAGGCGCTGGTCAACCTGGTCGAAAACGCCGCGGATTTTTCGCCGGAAGGTGGCCATGTCACGTTGCGCGCCCGCAGCGATGCCGCCGCGATCCGCTTCGACGTCATCGACGAAGGACCGGGTATTCCCGATTACGCGATGCCGCGCGTGTTCGAGCGTTTCTATTCGCTGGCACGCCCGCAGGGCGGCAGCCGCAGCAGCGGCCTCGGGCTGTGTTTCGTCGCCGAGGTCGCCACGCTGCATGGTGGACAGGCCATGCTCGCCAACCGCCATCCCCAGGGGGCGCAGGCAAGCCTGTCGATCCCGCTGTAGCCGCGGCGGGACTTCACTCCCGCTTCACCGTTCCTCCATCGTCCGCGCACCGGCGCCGCCGAACCTGTGGCCATCGCCCGAGGCAGGAGGAAGCCATGCGTCTGTTACTGAAGCTGATATTCGTGTTCGGCATGACCGTCGCGATCATGATCCCGTTGATGCTCATCCGCGGCACGATCAGCGAGCGCCAGTACTACCGTACCCAGGCCATCGCGAACATCGCGCGTAGTTCCGCCGGGGCGCAGGCTTTTTCCGGACCGGTACTGGTGGTGCCCTACGTCGAGACCGTCGAAGTCGAGGAGAAGAACGACAAGGGCGAGGTCATCCGCAAGGTGAAGCGCGACGGGGCCTCGGGTCACTGGACCTTCTTCCCGGATCGCCTGGACGTGCAGGGCAGGCTGATCCCCAACACGCGCCGGCTCGGCCTGCACGAGGTCCGCGTGTACGAACTGCAGGCGCTGGCCGTGGCCGGATTCAACGTGCGCATTCCCGCGGACGAGAATCCGGAGCTGCCGCGCAGGATCGGTCGGCCCTGGTTGAGCTACGGCATCGCCGATGTGCGCGGCCTGGCGGGGACACCGCAGCTGCGAGTGGATGGCCGCGAAGTGGCGCTCGTGGAAGGCTTCGGCAGCCGCGAAGGTGGTGGTGTGCATGTGCGCCTGGCCGTGCCCGCGGCAGGCGCCCCGCTGAAGGTCGATACGCGCCTGGACATCAAGCTGGCAGGCACCGAATCGTTGGCGCTGGTGCCGCTGGCGCGCAGCAATGTGTTCAAGCTCGAATCGGCGTGGCCGCACCCGCGTTTCGGTGGCGACTTCCTGCCGCGCCAGCCCAGCGTCAGCAGCAAGGGCTTCACCGCGCAGTGGGAAGTCTCATCGCTGGCATCGAGCGCACAGGCGCAATTCCTGGCCGGCAAGACGTTGCCGTCCATGGAAACCAGCCGTAGCGACGCACGCGGAGAAGGCGACGGTGCTCCGGCGTTCGATACCAGCGGCATCGACGCGGTGGGCGTCGCGCTGGTCGACCCGGTCAACGTCTATTCGCAGGCGGACCGGGCGAGCAAATACGGGTTGCTGTTCGTGGTACTGACCTTCGTCGGCTTCTTCATGTTCGAGCTGATCAAGCAGCTGCCTATCCATCCCGTGCAATACGGGCTCGTGGGCCTGTCGCTGGCGATCTTCTTCCTGCTGCTGGTGAGCCTGAGCGAACACATCCCGTTCCCCTGGGCCTACCTGGCCGCCAGCGCCGCCTGCATAGGATTGCTCGGCTTCTACCTCAGCGCGGTGCTGCGCAGCGTCGGGCGCGGCCTGGGTTTCGCGGCGATGCTGGCGATGCTGTACGCCGCGCTCTACGGGCTGCTGGTGTCGGAAGACAACGCGCTGGTCCTGGGCTCGGGCCTGCTGTTCGTCATCCTCGCTGCGATCATGGTGATCACGCGCAAGGTGGACTGGTATGAGCTCAGTAGGGGTCGGCCGCTGGCGGCTTCGATCTGACCTGGCCAAAATGCCGATAGCGGGGCGCGGCGACAAGCCGCGCCCTCGTCGGGTGTCTAGGCAAACAGCGACACGCCCGGGACCAGCCATAGCGACAGGCTGGCCAGGGCTACGCCGATGGCGGTCGCCGCGAGAACGTCGCTGGGATAGTGCAGGCCGAGCACGACGCGCGACACGCCGACGCTGGCAGTGAAGGGAATCAGTAACCACGCCAACACCGGGTAGTGGGCGAGCGCGACCACGGTGAACGCCACCGCATGCAGCGTGTGGCCCGACGGGAACGAGAACTCGTCCAGCGGCGCGACCCAGGCGCGGATCCGCGCATCGTTGGCGAAGGGCCGCGGGCGGCGCGTCCAGTGCTTGAGGAGCTTGTACAAGGTGAGCGCGATCAGGCCCGTCGCCGCCAGGTGTGCGGAAGCGGCGAGTCCCTTCATGCCGTCGACCGCGATCAGCGCGGCCATCAGCACGTACCAGAACACGCCGTCGCCGAGCCGGCTGATCGCGGCGAAGTAGGCGCGCGAACCGCCGAGTTCGCCCAACCGGTTGGCGCGCAGGCACCAGCCCGATTCGTTGGCAAGGAAACGCTTGGGCAAGGTCGTCTTCATGCGATCTCCCGGTCGGGTTGCGGATCGGCTTGGGAGGACTCCGCGCTGGCGCGCGCGTCCGCGAGCGCCTGCAGCAACGCGTCGAAATCGGCGGCGACTTGTTCGGGACGCAGGCCGAGCATGGCTTCGCGGCAGGCGCGGCTCATCGCCGCGTGCAGCACCGGCTGGGTCGCGATACGCACCACCGCGCGGATGAAGCCCTCGTCGTCGCCGTCGGCGATCGCGGCACCGTGAACTTCGTCGCGCATGTGCTCGCGCGCCGCGCCGTAGTCGAAGGCGATCGGCGGAACGCCGCTGGCCATAGCTTCGAGAGTCACGTTGCCGAAGGTTTCGCTGTGGCTGGGGAAGATGAAGAAATCGCCGCTGGCGAAATGCCGCGCCAGCGTCTCGTCGCGCTGGATGCCGCAGAAGATGAAGTCGGGATTCTCCTGCTGCAGCTTGGCGCGGGTCGGGCCATCGCCTACCCAGACGAAGCGAGCGTCCGGACGCTGTTTCTGCAGGGTGCGGAACGAACGCACGGCCAGATCGAGGTTCTTCTCCGCCGCGATGCGGCCGACGTAGATGGCGACCAGCCCGTCGTCGCCTACGCCCCATTGCGCACGCAATGCGTTGTCGCGCCGCGCGGGATCGAATTGCGTCGTGTCCACCGCGCGCGGCAGCAGCGCCACGTCGTTGAAGCCGTTGCTCTGCAGGAACTGCTGCAGCTCGCGCGTCGGCGCCAGGGTGGCGTCGGCACCGTTATGGAAGCGGCGCATCCAGCGCAGTGCGGTCTGCGCCAGGAAGGCCGCACCGTAATCGCGCATGTATTCGTCGAAGCGGGTGTGGAAGCCGGTCGAGGCCGGAATGCCCAGGCGCCGCGCCGCACGCAATGCCGACCATCCCAACGGGCCTTCCGTGGCCACGTAGATGGCATCCGGCCGCGATATCCGCCAGTGCGCGATCAGCTTGCGTGTCGAGGGCAACCCGAACCGCAGGCCCGGATAGCGTGGCAGTGGCGCACCCCGGACGAGGAACTCGTGTTCGGCCCCCGGTGTGTCGGCGCTTTCGGTTGTCTGGCGCGGACGCACCAGGGTGACCTCGTGTCCGCGCCCGCGCAGGCCTTGTTCGAGGCCCTGCACGGTGAGCGCGACGCCGTTGATTTCCGGCGGATAGGTCTCGGTGACGATGGCGTAACGCATGCGCAACTCCCGGTTTTGGGGAGGTTGCGCGTGGCGCGTGTAACGGCCGTTTCAGGCGTGTGACCGCGCCATGACGCGGTCGGCGGTCGGCGTCAGACCGCGGCGCGTGCCTGTGCGCTGGTCAGTTGCGGCCAACGCTTCAGCACGGACGCGCGGATGCCATCGGCATCCAGGCCCGCTTCGGCCAGCAGCTGCTCGCGGCTGGCGTGGTGCTGGAATTCATCGGGCAGGCCCAGGTGCAGTAGCGGCAGGGCGACGCCTTCTGCCGCAAGCAGCTCGGCCACGCCCGAACCCGCGCCACCGGCAACGACGTTGTCTTCGAGCGTCACGAAGCCGTCATGGGTCCGCGCCAGCTGCAGCACGAGGTCACGGTCCAGCGGCTTCACGAAACGCATGTTGGCGACGGTAAGGTCGAGCTCCTCGCCGACCTTTTCCGCGGCGGGAACGATCGCACCGAAGGCGAGCAGCGCTAGGCGCGAACCGCGGCGCCGTACTTCGGCCTTGCCGATCGGCAGGGTATCCAGCGTCGGCTGGATCACGGCGCCGGGACCGGTGCCGCGCGGATAGCGAACGGCGGCCGGGCCTTGGTGGCGGTGTCCGGTGGTGAGCATCTGCCGGCATTCGTTCTCGTCGCTCGGCGCCATCACCACCATGTGCGGTACGCAACGCAGGTAGGAGAGATCGAGGTTGCCTGCGTGCGTCGCACCATCGGGGCCGACCACGCCGCCGCGGTCGATGGCGAACAGCACGTCGAGGTTCTGGATGGCGACGTCGTGCACCAGCTGGTCGTAGCCGCGCTGCAGGAAGGTGGAATAGATCGCGACCACGGGCTTGGCCCCTTCGCAGGCCATGCCGGCGGCGAGCGTCACCGCGTGCTGCTCGGCGATGGCGACGTCGAAGTAGCGCTCCGGATATTCCTTACTGAAACGCACAAGCCCCGAGCCTTCGCGCATGGCGGGCGTGATGCCCATCAGCAGCGGATCGGCGGCCGCCATGTCGCACAGCCAGTCGCCGAAGACGTCGGTGTAGGTCGGCTTCTTCGCCCCCGACTTGGCGACCAGGCCCTTGCTCGGATCGAACGGACCGACGGCGTGGTAGCCGATCTGGTCGCCCTCGGCGAGTTCGTAGCCCTTGCCCTTGGTGGTGATGATATGGAGCAGCTGCGGGCCCTTGAGGGTCCTGAGCGTTTTCATCGCGGCGAGCAGGGCGTTGAGGTCGTGACCGTCGATGGGGCCGGTGTAGTGGAAGCCCATCTCCTCGAACAGCGTGGAAGGCACGAACATGCCCTTCCAATGCTCTTCCCAGCGCCTGACGAACTTGGCCGCGGGCTTGTGCTTGTCGCCGAGCAGCTTCTTGCCGCCCTCGCGGATGGCGTTGAGGGTGCGGCTGCCGGTGAGGCGGCCGAGCATCTTGGTCAGGCCGCCGACGTTCTCCGAGATCGACATCTGGTTGTCGTTGAGGACCACCAGCAGGTTCGGTTCCGGTTCCATGCCGCCGGCGTGCATCAGCGCCTCGAAGGCCATGCCGGCGGTCATCGCGCCGTCGCCGATCACCGCCACGACCTTGCGATCGTCACCGGCGCGCTGGAGCGCGGTTGCCATGCCAAGCGCGGCGGAGATCGAAGTCGAGGAGTGCCCGACGCCGAAGGTGTCGTATTCGGATTCCTCGCGCTTCGGGAACGGCGCGACGCCGTCCTTCTGCTTGACCGTGTGGATGGTGTCGCGGCGGCCGGTGAGGATCTTGTGCGGGTAGCACTGGTGGCCGACGTCCCAGACCAGGCGGTCGACCGGCGTGTCGTAGAGGAAGTGCAAGGCGACGGTGAGTTCGATCACGCCGAGGCCGGCGCCGAAGTGGCCGCCGACCATCGCGACCTGTTCGATCAGGTAGGCGCGCAGTTCGTCGGCCACGGCGCGCAGTTCCTCTTCCGGGAACTGGCGCAGGTCGGCGGGAACCTGGATGCGGGAAAGATGGGGATAGCGCTGCGGATCGATCATGCGGGGGACGCAGGGGCTCAACGGCACGACAAGTCGGTCATTGTCCCGCCGGGTCCGTATGGGGGCAAGCAATCCGGTGTCGCGTCGTCACCTCGGGTGCAGCCAGGCACGCTTGGCCACCGGGCCGCGACAGGCAAAAAAAGGGCGGCCAGGGGCCGCCCTTTTCAAATCGTCCTTTCAATCAGCGTCCGCGCAGGCGTCCGAACAGGCCGCCCGACTTCTGAGAATCGGGCTCGGGCTCGGGATCGCGGTACGGCTCGGCGTAGCCCGTGGCGAGGTTCGCGTTGACGAAGTCGGCGACTTCCGCGACCGGCACGCCGCAGGCGGCGCTGACTTCGTCCAGCGTGGCCGGGCCCTTCATCATCGCGGTGGCGACGCGGAAGTGCTTGGGGAATTCGCGTTCGGTCTGGGGCCATTTCAGCAGGCGATAGCGCGCGCCGGGATCGAAACCGGGCATCAGCTGGCCCTTGCCGGCCTGCAGCGCACAGAACCAGAGCAGCCGGGAAAGGGGCTGGGCCTGGCCGTGCATGGTGCTTTCGCTATTCCAGGCGGCGGCATCCACCGCAGTGAAATCGCCGGCCTGCAGGATCGATTCGGCGTGCGACACCAGCGGCTTGAGCGTCGCCGGGCCGAAGTACTCGTGCTTGTCGAGATCCAGCAGTACGCCGGTGCCGCCCCGCTGCAGGCGGACGCGGCCGTTCAGCTGACCCGGTGCCAGCCAGTCGATCAGGGTGCGGTCGCGCGGCGGGGCGATCGGGGAGGGGGCCGGAGCAGGCGTCGAGGGCGCGGTCGCACTGGGTGCAGGTGGCACCGCGCTCGGGGCCTCCACGGGCCGTGCTGGTGGAGCGGCCGGCGTTTCCAGGGTTGCGCTGACGGCCGCGGAAGGACGCTGGTCCGGTGCCGCCGCTTCCTCGCTGACCGGCTTGGACAGTTCTTCCGGCAACTGGTGTTGCGGTGCCGGGGCCGGGGTGATCCCGTGCGGCGCCGCGCCGTCGCTGGGGGCGATCTGCTGCAGCAGCTCCGCCACGGCCTCGGCGTCGAAGGGCTTGGCCAGGCGGAAGTCGGTCTGCGAACGCGCCGCCGAGGTCAACCCGATCACGACCTTGCCCGCTCCGTGCAGCCGCAGCCAGCTCATCGGCCCGTACATGCTGTCCATGTCGACGACGACGTGGGTCGCGTCCTGTTCGGACACCAGCGGCCATCGGCCGCCCAGGCGCATGCTTGCTTCGGCGAAGGCGGACTTCAGGGCGGTTTCGGTGTTGGCGTCCATGCCGGTGAGGCCGAAAGTCGGGAGCATGACCAGTCCGTTTTGATTGAATATGACAAGACGTTGAGTGTGCGCGGCGGCATGGGGCCGGTCAACGCGCGGGAAACGTCAGCTTGTGACGCGCCCGGGTCAGGTGCGACCGCGATCACGTGGACCCGTGCGTGTGATCTCGAGCGTGGGATCTGGTGCGCAGGATCCCGCCGGGGCGGGTGGGCGGTTACTGCACCGCGAGTTGTGGGCGCGTGCGCTTGGGCAGCTGCGCCTTCAGGAACGCCATCTGGTCGGCGAGGATGTTGCGGTTGCTGAGGATCAGGTGCTCGACCCAGCTCGGCCGGTACGGCACCGCCAGCAACGGCATTCCCGCCTGTTGCGGCGTGCGGTTGCCCTTGCGCGAATTGCAGTGGAAGCAGGCCGCGACGACGTTTTCCCACACGTCGCGTCCGCCCTTGGATACCGGCAGCACGTGGTCGCGGGTAAGGTGCGGCCGGCTGAAGTCGTGACCGCAGTAGAGGCACAGATAGGCGTCGCGCGCGAACAGGGCGGCGTTGGTCAATGCCGGCGTCGGATCGAGTGCGTGCGCGCGTGCATGGCCACGCGCGGCGACGATCGGATGCAGTTCGAGCAGGCTCTGCATGCCTGTCATGCGACAGGTGCCGCCGTGTACCTGCAGGCAGGGATCACCGAGGGTCCATGCCACCGCGCCGCGCGCATACAGGCAGGCGGCGTCCTGCCAGCTCATCCAGTCGAGTACGCGGCCGTGCGCATCCAGAGAAAGCAAACGGACCGCATTGAGGCGGTCCGTAGAGGGTCTGGCTGAAAACTCAGGCGTCGAGTGGAGGACCGGGTCACGCTGGAGTATCTCAGCGTGATCTCCGGTGCGGACCAGCCTCAGGTTGGCTCTGTCGGTCTCCATCGGGACACCAGCTTATACGCCATTGTTTACTTTTTGTGTACCGGCCCGCGATAAATCCAGGCGTGCGGAGACCTCCGGGCCGCGCCCGCGGCCGGAAATGGCAAACAACGGATGCTTGCCGACTGGGGTGATCGCATCAGGCAGCGACTGAAATGAACAAGGGCAGGGATCCAGCTCAAGCGTCGAACGCCGCTTCATCCAGCGCGGTGAGCGTGCTTGCAGCGCTGCCTACTGCCGCTGCATGGGCCAGCGTGCGCGGCAGGATGCGGGCGAAGTAGAAGCGCGCCGTTTCCAGCTTGGCCTGCTTGAACGCATCCGAATGCCGCGATGCGGCCGCTGCGGCGGCACTGCGCGCCCACCAGTAGGCGAGGGCGACATAACCCGAATACATCAGGTAGTCGTAGGACGCGGCCCCGACTTCCTCCGGGTTGGCCTTCGCGCGCTGTCCGACCTGCAACGTGAGTTGCTGCCACTGCGCGGTCTTCTCGCGCAGCGGGCCGATGAATTCCGCGACGCCTTCATTGCCGGACTGCGCATCGCAGAACTGCGTGATCATGCCGAGGAAGATCTTCAGGCCCGCGCCCTGCAGCTGCATGATCTTGCGGCCGAGCAGGTCCAGCGCCTGGATGCCGGTGGTGCCTTCGTACAGCGTGGTGATGCGGGCATCGCGCGCGAGCTGTTCCATGCCGTGCTCGGCAATGTAGCCATGGCCGCCGAAGCATTGCAGCGCTTGGTAGGTGCATTCGATGCCCCACTCGGTCAGGCAGGCTTTCACGATCGGGGTGAGGAATCCGACCAGCGCATCGGCCTGCTCGCGTTCCTCCTGCGTCGGCGCGTGTTCGGAAACATCGACCTGCAGTCCGGCGTGGTAACTCATTGCGCGGCCGCCTTCGACCAGCGCCTTGCAGGTGAGCAGCATGCGCCGCACGTCCGGCTGGACGATGATCGGATCGGCCGGCTTGTCCGGGAACTTCACGCCGGACAGCGAGCGGCCCTGCAGGCGCTCGCGCGAATAGCGCAGCGCGTTCTGCCAGGCGCGGTCCGACAGTCCCAGGCCTTGCACGCCGACGCCGAGGCGCGCCGTGTTCATCATGGTGAACATCGCCATCAGGCCCTTGTTCGGCTGGCCGATCAGGTAGCCCTGCGCACCGTCGAAATTCAGCACGCATGTCGCCGAACCGTGGATGCCCATCTTGTGTTCGATGCTGCCGCAACGCACCGCGTTGGCGTCGCCCTGCGTGCCATCACGCGCGACCTTGAACTTGGGCACGATGAAAAGCGAGATGCCCTTGCTGCCGGCCGGCGCATCGGGAAGTTTCGCCAGGACCAGGTGCACGATGTTGTCGGTCATGTCGTGCTCGCCGGCGGTGATGAAGATCTTGGTGCCGGTGATGGAATGAGTGCCGTCCCCGTTCGGGGTGGCGCGGGTCTTGAGCAGGCCCAGGTCGGTGCCGCAGTGCGGTTCGGTCAGGCACATCGTGCCGGTCCACGTGCCGTCGACCAGCGGCTTGAGGAAGACCTCGCGCTGCCAGTCCTCGCCATGGTGGAGCAGGGCATCGGTGGCGCCGTGCGACAGCAGCGGGAAATTGCCCCACGCGAGGTTCGCCGCGTCGATCATTTCCTTCAGCGGCACGCCCGCGGTGTAGGGCAGGCCCTGGCCGCCGAATTCCACCGGCGATACCAGCCCGGTCCAACCCCCTTCGACGAACTGCGCGTAGGCCTGCTTGAACCCCGGCGGCGTGGTGACTGCGCCGGTGTCCTTGTCGAACCTGCAGCCGATGCGGTCGCCGGTTTCGTTGAGCGGTGCAAGTACGGTTTCGGTGAAGCGCGCGGCCTCATCGAACACGGCGTCGAGCACGTCACGGGTCGCGTCGGTCTGGCCGAGGCGTGCGAACTCCTGCTCCGCGCCGAGCACGTCGTACAGCACGAATCGCATGTCGTTGAGTGGCGCTTTATAGGTGCTCATGTATGGGCCGTGATTCGCATGGGTGGGAGTGGGGAGGCGGCACAGGTCGCGCGCGTCGCGCGCAGGGCAACCGGAGTCTGCGCCACAAGGATAGAGCCTGGACTCGGCGCCATCGATGCGGATCCTGTCGGGTTGCCTGCCTACACTACGCGCGCGGGCACCGGCCTGCCGGTGCGGACCAGCGCCTCGCCGGCCGGAGGCATGCACGCGCGATGGCATCCGGGTGGAGTCTGTCGAGGCGTGGTCCTGTTACGGCGCCGTGTCCCCCTAGACGATCCCGAGCAGCCGCGCGCGGTCCACGGCGTGCTTGCGGGTGCTGGCCGACAGTTTCAGGAACAGGTTCTTGAGGTGCCACTTCACGGTCTCGCCGCCCACGTCCAGGGTGCGCGCGATCTGCTTGTTGCTCATGCCGTTCTGCAGCAGCTGCAGGATTTCCCACTCCTTGGACGTGAGCAGGGCGTTCCGCACGGGAGCCTGGCGCTGCGCACGTGTGGGCGGTGTCTTCGGCGCGGAGTTCGTGACCAGTCGCAGCACCGCGCGCGATCCCGATGCGCGCAGCTCGTCCACCATGTCCGCGGCGGTGGCCGGCGCGTTGGCCAGCAGTCGCGTGTTGCCGGACAGCTGCGCCAGGCTCAGCGCCTCGGCCATCAGTGGCAACGCGTCGTCGGCATCGCGCTGGTGGGCGACGACCGCGCGCAGCATCTTCGTGGTCTGCATGTCGTGGCCGCGATGCTGCTGGCGCGCCAGCTCATCGGCCAGCGCCAGTTGCGTCCCGGCTGCGTCGGAATCGTAGCGGACGATCGCCGCGTGGGCCGTGGCGATGGCGACCACCAGTCGGTACTGCGGCTGGAACCAGCGCAGCGGCGGCTCGAGGAAGATCGGTTCCATCGCGACCAGCGCATCCACCAGGCTCGCGATGGTCTCGATGTGCCCGCGCAGGGCATGGATGCGCACCTGCTCGGCCAGTGCATGCACGCGCAGGCGCGGCAAGTGGCTTCGTTCGGCCAGCGCGCACAGGTCGTCGAGCACGCCCAGCGCGCGGCGTTCGTCGCCCTGGCTTAGGGCGATGCGGGCGAGGCTGCGGTATGCGCACAACAGCGTGTCCGGGAAGCCGTTGCGCTCGAGCACGTCGATACGGTTGGCCAGCAGTGCCTGCGCCGCCTCGTTCTGGTCGCTTTGCACCAGCGCTTCGGCCAGCACCGCGGCGAGCAGGCTCGCGCACAGGCTGCGCCGGCCTTCCTCGCGTTCGGCGCGGGACAGCGCGGGTCGCAGCACGGCTTCGGCCTGGTAGGCATCGCCGTCCCAGAGGTGGCTAAGGCCGAGCAGCATGCGTCCGATTGCCGCAGCCAGCCGCAGCGAACCGGTGTCACCGTGCCCGATGGCCTCGGCGATGCACTCGCGTGCCTGCATGGTCTCGCCCGAATGCAGCGCAAGCAGTGCTCGCGCATTGAGGCTGGTCACCGTGTACAGCGGGGAATTGGTGGCCTCGCGCGGCGGCCAGCGCGGCAGCAGCGGCGGGATCTTGTCGAGCTGGTCGGCGTAAGCGGCCGAGCCCGCGGCGATGCGCAGCGCCTTCACCGAAGTCAGGGTCCCGGTCGTGGCGTCGTCGAGAACCGTGCAGGCGAAGCGTTGCGACTCGGCGTTGCGATCGCTGAAGGCCATGATGGAGGCAGCCACCAGCCGCAAATTGGGATCGCCGGCGAACAGCTCCGGGGGCAACCGCTCCAGCCATTCGCGCGCCTCCGCCAGTTGTCCCCGGGTGCTCAGCGCCCACAACGACTTCGCCGCCCACGCCTCGGCATCGGCCATGTGGCCTGCCGCCAGCGCATGGTTCGCGGCCTCGTGGTAGCGCTCCGCGGCGGCGAACCAGCGCGCCGCACGCGCATGCAGGGCGTCCCGCTCTTCACGGGGCAGCTGCTCGAAGCGGCCCAGCAGGAAATCGCGCGCCATTGGATGCAGGCGCACGTAGTCGTGCTGCTCGCCGACCATCACCATCGGCGTCTCGCGCGCCAGCCATTCCAGGTGGGCTCCGGCCTGCGGATCCTGAGTGACGGCTTCGCACAGGGCAACGCTGAGTGGATCGAGGATCGCGACCCGCTCCAGGAACTGCGCCATCCCGGAAGGCATGCGCGAGAGCAACGTTTCGACGAAATACTCCTGCGTCCTCCCGTGTCGCGCCGACAGGTCGCGCACGGCGGCGGGCAGGTCCGGTTCCGGCTCGATCGCGGCGATCGCGAGCTGCAGCCCGATCGGCCAGCCCTCGGTGGCCTCGTGCAGGCGGGCGCGATCGTCTGCGCCCAGGCGCGCCCCGAACCGCCGTTCGAGTACCTCCATCGACTCTTCGAGGCGCAGCCGCAGGTCCTCGGCTCCCAACGCCGCGTATTGGCCCTTGGCCGCCAGCTCCGCAACCTGCAGCGGCAGCTGCACGCGGGTGCCGATCACGACATGCAGGTTCGCCGGCGCGTTCATCAGCAGGTACTGCAGCACGGTGCGGACGGAGGCTTCGGGGAGACGCTCGCCGTCGTCGATCATGAGCACTGTCTGCGTGCCGCGCATCGCGACGTCCGAAAGCAGGCCCGTCAATGCCTCCACGCCGGGTACGACCGTGCACTGCGCGGCGGGATCGACGGGGCGCCCGCTGGCAGTGCGCAGCGAGTACAGCAGCGCCATGGTGAAACGCTCGGGCTCATCCTGGTTGTCGGCGTCGAGCCAGGCGACCAGCGCGCCGTTCTCCATCCAGCGGCGGCGCCATTGCAGCAGCACCGTGGTCTTGCCGAAGCCCGCAGGCGCGACGATCACGATCGCGGCGCGGTCATGGACCTGGTCCCATGCGCGCTGCAGGTGCCGGCGCTCCAACGCCTCGCGCGGCAGGCGCGGCGGCATGGCCTTCAGAGTGAATTCGGACTCGGTCATCGTAGTGCCGAAGAACGAAGCTGCACCGGCGTCGGGGGGCCCGGGTGCAGCTTACACCTGGGTGGCGCATGCCCGCCGCGCGGCCCACATCGATGCTCGCCTGCGACGCGGTCCACGGCGGCCCGTCGCTGCTTCGGCAACTCTGAGCTTCAGCTGAGCTCCATCACCGTGGCGCCACTTCTTCGCGCAACGAATGTGGTTACTGGTTTCGCTGCGCCGCTGGGCCGTGAAGGCACCAGTGGACACGTGTGAGCCGCGCCCCTCCGCGCGCAATGGCCTCAGCGCAGTACGCCCGGCAGACCCGGTGCGGGACTGAGCTGGCTGCTGTGCTTGACCTCGAAGCTGCGCTGATGGGCTTCATCCGGGGTTGCGGCGACGGTGCCGATGAGCGTGTAGGAAATGCTGCGCCCGGCGGCGAGGGCGTCGGCCACGGCAAGCTTGCCGGCGGCCTGCGGAGCGAAGATGGTGGTAACGACGTCGGCGGATTCCGGGCCGATCGACATCGACGGCTGTGCCGTCACGCGGCCCGCTTCGTTGCCGCCAACGTTGAGCGCGAGGTCGACGGAGTCGAACTGCATCGGAATGCTGCTGAAATTCTCGATCCGCAGTTCCACCGCCCAGCGGCCATCGGCGCGCACCGTGAGTTGCTGGATCTGGGCGGAAGGCTCGGAGATGCGGCGGACCATGCCGTGCGAGCAGGCGCCCAGGAGCAGCGCCGCCATGACTGCAAACCCGCTTGTCCACACTCCTGCCTTCATGCCGCTGCTCCGCCTGTTGGAAACGGCGAGCATACCCGCGGCGCGCCCATTCTGTTGCCGTGGGCTCGAAGCACCCTTGGCAACGCGGTGCCACGCAACAAAAAACCCGCATCAAGGTGCGGGTTTCGTAACGTCTTGAATTCAATGGTGGCCGGGGAGGGAGTCGAATGTGGAAAATAAGCCTATGATTACATAGCTTATTATAAATGTGATTTTGTAGCGGTATCCCGTCTGGTATCCCCGCGGTTGACAAGCCACTTCGAAGACAAGTCATCCGCCTAGAACGCGGAAGACGTGGGTGCCCTAGCCTCCAAAAACAGGCGGTTGCAGACATGGGTTCTGGCGACGAGCAAGTTTTTTACCCATAACTCGGTTATGTGTTCCTTTTGTCTGCTTTGACCCAAGCAGCGGACATAGCGTCAGGAGTTTGCTTCGGCGCGGGGCGAAGTGTGTGCCACGCACTGACGAAGTACCGATCGGGCGCCTATGGCTGGGTGAACTGCGGCGCTCAAGAAGCCATTCCCAGCGGGAGCCCATCGTCATCTACGATGTCTGACAGTGCTGTTCCAGTAATCCGTTTCATGGCCTGTTCGAGCGCAGGAATCCCAGATGGCGTCGGTCGACAAAGTAGATCTCGAGAGGCTCAAGACGCTCGTCCAGTCCAAGGAGCCAGCTACCACCTTCGAGCACTTGGTGGCGGGCCTGATCGGCGAGCTGATCGGCACCTCCGTGGCGGTGGCGAAATCGGGCTTTCAGCACGGCGCGGATGCCGGCACGGTGGGGCGTCAACAGCGGGTCTTGCGCATCGAGTGCAAGCGCTATCTCGACACAACCACGCTGAGCGAGCGGGAACTGCTTGGTGAGCAGGTCCAAGCGTTTGACGCCGATTCCGCGTTGGAGGCCTGGGTGCTGGCCGCGACGCGCGAAGTTCCCGAGCAATTGGAGGCGGGCCTGTTCAAACAGGGAGTCGAGCACGGGGTTCCGGTGCTGGTTATCGACTGGAAGGCACACGAGACACCGAGTTTGGCGGCACTGCTCGCCTCCAATCCCGCGCTGGTTGCCTCAATGGTGGGCAAGGAGGCCGGCAATCTTGCTGCTAGCCTGCAACCTGGTTTGGCGCCGCAAATCGCGCGCCTGCGCCGAGACTTGGCGGCGTGGCAGATCGGTTTCGAATCCCTGCGGCGGCTGGCTTGGCAACGCATCGACGCAATCTGGCGCGATCCGCGGCAGTCGCAATCACTGTTCGGTCAGGTGGTCTCGGGCGGATCGAAGCCGCACATCCATCGCGTGGGCGTGCGGCGCGAGCTCGATCAGTGGTGGGATGCGCCGCCTAAAATCGGGTCCCCAATATGCGTGACGGGGTTGTTCGGCGTTGGCAAGACCTGGTCTGTCACCGAGTGGCTTATTGAGCACAAGGACGTGTTGCCGATTGCGCTGCTGATCCCCGCGTCGGCCGTGCCGGGGACGTCGCTGGGGTCAGCCTATGCTGTGAAACGCTTCTTAGCCCAGCGGCTCCAGGAGTTGACAAAGGTGCGCGACGTGGAGCACTGGCACGCGCGCCTTGACCGACTTCTGCTTCGTCCCGAGTCGGAAGGGTGCGTACTCACCGTCGTGCTGGATGGCATGAATCAACAAGCCGGTGTGGATTGGGTCGGCTTGTTGAAGATCCTGCAGGGTCCGGAATTCGTCGGCCGCATCCGGGTAATCACGACAACCCGGGCCAACCACTTCGAAGCGCGGCTCCAGCGGATGGCCGTGCTGCTGGACAGGGCGGTCAGGATCAACGTGGACGTCTACAACGACGCGCCTGGTGGGGAGCTGGAGCAGATGCTCGCCTTGCATCACCTGTCGCGGAGCGACTTGCATCCGGATCTGCTCAGCGTTGCTCAGAACCCCCGACTGTTCAATCTGGTGATCAGGTTCCGCGACCGTTTGGTCGACAGTGGCGCTGTCACGCCGCATCGGTTGCTATGGGAATACGGACGCGATACCGCCGGCGAATCCGTGAGTAAGGCGTTCTCGGAACAGGACTGGGAAGATTGGCTTCGAAGTACAGCTGAAAATTTCCGCAACGGCATTTGCCGATACACACTTAAGGACCTCAGCGCCATGGCCGCGAGGCCGGACTTGGAAGCCCGAGAGGTCTATCAGCGACTGAGCGAGATCGTCGACTCCCAGTTCGTACAGCGGCGACCGGACGGAACTATGCAACTGTCGCCGATCATGGTGGACCATGCGCTCGGCGCGACCGTGGTCTTCCTGTTGACCTCCAGCGCAAATGCCGATCGACACGCGCTTGAGACCACGTTGGCGCAATGGCTGGATCCGATCTCCGGCCTGGATCAACGAGCGGAGATCTTGCGGGCCGCCGTCTCCATCGCCCTCGAATCCGGCGCGCCGAGCCACATCTTGGGAGTCCTGTCCGCGGCATGGATGCAGACGCAAAATCTGCCCCAATCCCATGTGGGCGAAGTACATGCGCTGGCCCGAGAGCTGCCCGAAGCACTCTTGGATGTCATCGAACTCTCGCACCGGTCCACGCATGCCGCCAGCCAGCGCGTGGCGATCGATGCGCTGCGAGCGGTAGATCGGGACGATCTGCTGGTCCGCCAGCTCGTCCTTTCGCGGGCCGCCGACTGGTTGCGCATCGTTTCCCGCGATATCGAGGTGCATGCCGCGCCGGATCCCGAAGTCGAGCGCCGTCGCCATGAGCGTCTGATCGCCCGCGTGGGGCGGGACGAATCCGGGCTCCTGACGGTGCTTGGGGAGCGGATATTTTTTGTGGATCGCGACGAGGCGATGTGGGCCGAGCACGTCTCGGCGCTAATCGAGGGCTATCCGCTCGCCGATGCCATGCCCGCGCTTCGCATTGCGGCGATCGCCGCATCGATTGCCTTCAATCACCAAGCGTGGTGTCAGCTGCGTTGGGTGTGCTTGCTCAATGAAGTCGACCCCGACGCCTTGGCGGTGGCTGCGCGAAGCGTCGCGGCGGACATGCGTGCAGTGGTCACCGAGCC
Organism: Agrilutibacter niabensis; assembly: GCA_031457065.1. Taxonomy (GTDB): domain Bacteria; phylum Pseudomonadota; class Gammaproteobacteria; order Xanthomonadales; family Xanthomonadaceae; genus Agrilutibacter; species Agrilutibacter niabensis_A. The sequence goes on along the minus strand of JAVDVW010000001.1, from coordinate 1,859,558 downwards.
CGGCATCGATCCCCATCTAAAGGTGAGGGTAGAACAGTTGCTGCTTCATCTGTCCGGACGTCGGGAGGACAACGAAGCTGCCATGGCGCTCGACGTGCGGTTGGATAGGCAATTCACCTACGAAGCTGACTATCTCCCCGATCCCGTGCGAAGTTTCTTTCCGCTGGAGCGCCGCCATGCCGAGGCGGCCTTGAAGGACGCCACCGTGTCGCTCCGAAGTCGCCTGCACCGGTGCGCTGACCTCTGCATAGATCCGACCTTCGAGCCGCCCGAGAGCTTCTGTGACGAGCTGTCGAAGGCAGTCGAGAGCATCGCCGTGGACGCGCTGTACGCCAGCCGTGCGACTGCGATTCAGGACCACGAGTTCGAGCAACTCCAGCCCATGCTTGCTAGGTGGGCCCCGCGCCAGCTCGCATCGCTGCGTCGGCGGTGGGCCAGTTCGGTCGACAAGACGCATCCCGAGGCCCGCCCGGTGCGCGCTTGGCACATGAACGAGGGCCTGCTGCTCTACGGGTCATTCGAGGTGGCTGCTGCGAAAGCCTTGAGGCAGGCTGGTCGGGAAGAGCGTGATGGCGATGAGATTCACGCGGGAGCGGAGTTAATCCTGCCGGAACTCAAGGGTATGGATGCCCTGGCTCAAGCGTTGGCGGTTGTTGGGGCGGACCTCGTGCAAATCACGACCTCGGTCACGAACTTCGTCACGCCACTGTCAACAGAGCAGGTTGACAAGCTGCTCGAACGATTCGGTGAGGGAACTGAAAAGCAGCGGCGTGATGTCCTCATCCTGTTGGTTACGGACCCGCCGGCGTTCAGCGACATTGCGTGGGCCTGGGTTGAGACATTCACCGTTTCCGATGACCCGATCGACAGGCGCCTGGGGCTGATGGCCTTAGCTGCTGCCGATGCAAAACGGCTCGGCCATCTCCTCGACGGGCAAGGATGGCGATTCAGTGACGGCATGGACGTCATGGCGGCGCACGCCGCCTCCGGGGCCCTTTACACAGCCACGATCGGGCAACCGTTCGATCAGGTCGCCGCGCGCTTGGCGCCGTGGCGGCTGCTCGAGGCGGTTCGATTCCGCGGTGACGATGCGGCGGAATCGCGGATCGCCGGTGAATTGCTGGACGCGGTTCTAGGCGCCGGACCGGTGAGCGCCCCCGATCCCGGCGCCCAACTGACGGTGCGGCGCGAGACCCACTCCACGGAGCCGCCGTGGCTATCGGTGACGCCGACCCAGCCAACGAACCAACTCGAGGCCATGCGTGTCGCGTTTGATACGGAGGCGCAGGCAGAGGAGCAAGAGCGGGCGGGCGAGACGGCTCTCGCGCGAGTTGCGCAGGCCCGCCAGCAGGGGGCCAGCTTGTTTTTGAGCTTCGTCACTGTTGATGATGCCAAGTCCCTTCTTCGGCACGCACCGGAGATCGTTCATCGGTGGATCGAGGGGCATGAGGAACTCACCCTGGACTTCCGCCGTCGCGTGCCGCTTGCCGAAGGCCTGTATGTGGCCGTCTGCGAAGCCTTGCTCGAGACGGCTCCAGCGAAAGGCGTGAGCCTGTGGCGGGCACTTCGCTACGCGCTGCGGACGCGAATCATGGGCGCGGCCAAGATCCCGGACCTCCTGCACATGCTGTTTCGGGTTCCGGATTCGCCGCCGGTGCTGGCGGCACGTGAGTGTCTGCTTTCGTTGGAAGTCTCGAACACGGACGCCGACCTGTACGAGCTTGCGCTGGCGGCCAGCTTGAATCGCCGCGACGACTGGCTCGAGGAAATGATTGCTCGAGACTCGGGGTCGGACTTGCCCTGGCGGCAACAGCGTGCCAGCACGTTCGCAGGCTTCCGAAGCAACAACCGCCTCCCGGTGGCTGAGGCATGGCCGGAAGGACGGTCGACGTCTTGGGCGCAGGATGTCAGCCGGCGATCGGAGCGCTTGCGCTACCTCGACGCATGCGCACGCCACTGGTGGAAGGAGTACTGGAGTCGGGAGGACCTGGATGAGGCGTACGCCGCGTGGGTGCTGTTCTGCCAATGTGCAGATCGACGCGCCTTGGTTTGGATCACAGATGAAGCCGATCTCTCACCCAACTCCGAGGATCTAAAATCGGCTAAACGACTGCATTGGCAGGCCAACCCCATACGCTGGAAACAGGGTGCCGATCGCTCAGGGCTGAATCTCCAACGCAATTTTCTCAATCGCGGCGTGGAGGACAGGGTCTGGCCATGGCGAGAATAAGATGACGCATTTGTCCTGCTGCAGGTTCTCGCTGCGGAGGGCTGACCAGTGCTGACGTCCGTTCCGGCAAGGAGCGGTGTTTCGAACCGAATCAGAACTTGGCTTCCTTCTGGACAGTTACGTCGCTCGTGCCATACAGCAACGGCCAGGATTTCAGCATGTGACCTTGCACGAAGTCGTAGACCGTCTTGCCGTTAACGAGGACGGAGTAACTCGGGAAGCCGTCATGCGTTCCTGTGATCTCGATGGTTCGGCCGACCAGATCGATCCCGAATGCCAGGTCATAGTCGATCGATGGAAAGACACCGACGCCGCTTGCGGTCGAGCCGCGTGCACGGATCCTGTACCGGTCGTCGTTCTCGTACGAGCTCGTGGCGGTGAACTTGCTCCGGATGGCCTCCATCTTATAAATCAAGAGATCGGTCGTTCCCAGCAACACCCGCTCCGTAACCAAGCCGCTCGCCGGGTTCAAGGTCATCACGTGGCGGGACTTCTCGCCTGTCTCAATGGCTCCCTTCACGTTTCGAATCGTGGTGACCACTTCAACGGTCAGAGGACGGTCGTATTGCCCGCCTTGTCCTCGCAACGACCCAACTCGCGACGCCGTTGACCTACGCTTGCCCGACAGCAGCCTGGCAAGCAACCCAGAGCCTCGCACCCGGTTCGAGTCGTTGGTAGCGCCAATGTCGACGCGCTGATTTCCGTCGGATAATGAGACTGCGCTGCCATTCTCGGCGCCGGTACGGATAGCGTCACGCACAACTGGGTTATCGTGAAGCGTGATAGGCCGCTCCTGATTCAGGCCGTCGACTTGATCGCTATTCAACCGCGACAGCAGGTTCTTGCCTTCCTCCGGATTGATCCGGCCTTCGTTTATGTCATCGACGATGTTCTTGCGAACTGAAGAGGTGTCGCCTCCCGAGGAACTGGGCGGCAAGGGAATGCCAGTGTAGGCCGAGAACACCATTTTCGCCGCTTCCACGCCCGCGTCGATCTGCTTCTTGGTGATTTCGGCGCCCAGTTCGCCGAACCGCTGGGTGACCCCAAAGGAGCGCGCCAGTGCGTCGCGTGAGTTGGCCTGTGTGCCAGCGGTTCCCATTGCGTCGCGGAATGCGGTGCCGTTGGTAGTGGCCGCAATCGCCGCGGCCAGACCCAAGAGGTCTGGTGCCGGATTAGCCGCCATTTGGTTGATGATCGCCGCGGCTGGCAGTTGGGTCGGTACCGCCGGCGGCGTATCCTTGGCGTGGCCAGTAACGGCGATCGGTTCGATGGCGGTCGGGTCGTCGGGCAGCGGATGCAGCCAATGCTGCCAGTTTCGACGGTCATCGATCCTCTCACAGGAATTGCAGGAGCCCATCACGGATTCGGCGAACACACCCTTGGTCGGAATCGAAATTCGTGTGGAAGGCAAAGGTGTGGTGGGCCGATAGAGATCGATGAGATCGGACCCTTTGGTATCGGCGACCGGGTTCCCTTTCTCGTCGCGGTAGTCGTCGAACAGGTCGAGTCTTACGCCGGTCGCGACCGGCATTACTAAGTTGTTTCCAATGATGGCGGTCAGGTGGTTCTCTACCACCGAGGCCACGCTTCTGCCGCCCGAATTAGGTGCGATGAACCCATCGAGCAGCGCAAAGCGGCGATCCGGGTCCATCTGCCACCAAATGACCTTGTGGTAATACTCGACATTATGGTTCAGGTGCTTAAGTAGCGCATCTCTGCTGCGTTGGTCGATGGTCTTCCGTGATCGCCGCTCCGCTGAGACCAGCGGCATGTTGGCCGTCGCAACATCCTCTTTACCCAATTCGATCCCGTTGCCACAGAACAGGTTGGCCCGCAGGTCGGAATGCTCAGTGGCGACTCGGAGGTGCCCGGACTGCAACACGATGCTGCCGTCCGGCGCCAATCTCAATGTCGAGGCCAACTTGAGCTGTTCACCTAGTTTGTTTCGCGTATAGGCGTTCGCAGCGATATTGCCAGCGTCGGCCAGGTGCACACGATGCAAGCCGCCTGGACGATAGCTGGTAGAGAGTGTCGCCTTCAGTCCGAGATCGCCCATATTCGCGTCTCGAAGCGTCAGGCTGTCGAGAAATTTCTGCGCCATCACCGGGGCGATGTCACTGTTGAAGAAGGCCAACCGGTCCTCTGACTTCAACATCGCTAGTCGCGTGCACAGTGTTGGTAGCGGCTCCGGAACAGCGGGCGTAAAACCAACGCCAACCACCGCGTTCCAGGTAGGAGCGCCCTCCAAGGCGGCCGCGGGGAGCGTGAAGCTGATCGTCAGATCGAGGACGCCAGACAACCCGACGATTGGTTCGTCGGCAATGGTCGCTGGCTCGCTCGCGTCCGATATTTCCAGGCGCTCGCACGCGTCGAGACCATCTGCCAGAGACGGCGGTAGTGCGGTCGCCAGGATATCCCTCCAGCGAAGCGCCTTGTCTGCCTTGAAAGGCGTGATAGTCAAGGGAATGAAGAGGCATTCCCTCACTGAGCTCAACTCGTGATCTACCTTCAAGTGCCGCAAGACTTCGTAGTACTGGACAGTAATTGCATGACAGGAATTCCGGTTGGCCACCGTCTCCGTGACAACCTTCGAGGATTCGGACTGGGTCACCTGCTGGACGATGGAGGTCCGCTGCGAGCGCACGGCGTTGGCTGATTGCACCATCCGGTCGCGCAACTGGTTCATGAGAGACGCGGTCAGGTCTCGGCTGGAATTCTGGTTGGAGGTTGTCCACGCGCCAGAAGAACCGCCGGAGGAACCACCAAAAACGCTGCCCAATGCCGAGAAGCCGAAGCCTTTGCTCTTTGAGCTGGAGCCCGAACGTGACTCAGCACTGATGCGTTCTTTCAGCGCGCTGGTGACGATTTCGTTGATGTCTCGCTCGCGGCCGAGATAGTTATCGAGCTCTTCCCTGTAGTCAATGTTGGATTCGGCGCTGAGAGTATCGGTCCGGTCCCAATCTATGACCGCGATATTCTTCTTCTGCAGCGGTGCTAGTGGCAGCGAATAGCGCAGATCGCCTAGCGAATACCCATCGGACACCCACGATTGCCGGACGGTCAATATGCGGCCGTGCGAGATGGTCACCGCTTCGGCGGGGCCGTCATCTAACTCCCAGGGGATACGCTCTTCACGTGAGATGTGACCGCGAAACAAGTGATTGACCGCGACAGCCGAACTGTCTAGATCGGTGGGAGGGGGCGAGGTCGAGCTCTTTCTAAGGACACTAGGGTCAGTGGTCCGGACAATGACTTCGAACTTGAACTCTTCCAGCACGCTACCTTCGGCCTTGATGGTCTTTTCGTCGCAGGCGCAATGCTGGTCCACGCCGGTGAGCATGCTGTTCGGAGCGCCGCCGGTGTCGCGCAGGAGCAGTGTGGTGTCGATCTGCAGCAACACCGGGTCCGGAAATGAGTACGGCGTCCTTTGGTCGGATTCGCCCGCACTACCACGTAGCTTGAGCACAACAGGGGCCGCCACGCCGCTGATCTGAAACAGCGCGTACTCCGTCCGCAAATCGGCGTCGCCGTCTTCCGGCAAATAGCTGAACTCGAAGTACCCGCCGTTGTCGGTCGCTGTGACCGAAAGTGCTTGTGGAGCGCTGAGAAAGACGCCTGCCTCTTGTATAACCGACAGACAGGAGTCGTCGCTTTGCAGCCCGATGGGTAAGCAACAATCGGCGATTAGGCGAGAAACAGCTGGACCTGCATAGACGGCGACATTGCGCACGCCGAAAGGTCGTCCGTCCGAAAACCAGAGGCGACCACTGACGGTCGCCAAGTGCTTCCTGGTCTTGGAGGCGTTGGACAAGGCAACGCGCAGATCATGGGCGCGCGAGGCCGGCAACGCAAACTCCTGATCGGGTTCCCAAGCCATCCAGTCAGCTAGCAAGCCGCCGTCGATGTGGACAGTGAGCAGTTGGCTGCCGTCGGGCCCCAGAACGTCCAGGCGCGCATTTTCCCCGAAAATGACGTCATTGTCGGGATGCTTGGTAAAGCCGCTTACTTGGAAGTCGAACTCGGCCTCGCTCGTAGTCTTCGACAACCATCCCATCAGCTGCGTTGTCTCGAATGACACGGGTACGGCAGGTGCCGATGACGGAGGGGGCGACGAAGGGGGTGACTGTGACGCGTTCGTTTCGTCGCTCGGTGCCTGTGTAGTGCCTGCGGCAGTTTTGGTTTGCTTGCCCAGCAGGATGTCAAGGATGGTCCGCCAGTCGTTTTGGGTAGCCTTTGCAGTGGCGGCGACCGGCTGGCGCTGCTGGGCTCGATCCAGCCTTGGGGAAATGTCCTTCCAGTGGGAATCAGAGATCTTGTCCCCGAGCATTGGGCGGACCTCATCGAACGCCGTCAGGTCGCCACGCGAAGCCAGTTGCTGGACTGCCGACACTACAGTCATCGCTGCACCGGCATGGCCCGGCAGCACGGCGGGTAACAGCGCGGCCAACTGCTTCATGAGCTCCTCGAGCGCCTTCTCGACCTTGCGCAGGAAGTTCTCGCCTTTCCGCTCCTGGAAGGACAGCACGACGGCGAATGGCGTCGCTTCTTCCACTGTGGCTGCATCCCCTCGAGATATGTTCGGATACGCGGCTCTCAGGGCCGCCAGCAGTGAATTGAAAATGGCGCCGGCCTCGGCCGCCCTCACGTCCTCGGTGTCGACGAACCGAAACTTTCCTTTGAGCTGCTTCAGGTTGGACATAGGCCTGCCTGCCCTCCTTAGTCTGGACGTAGCGATCCCGTCATTTTTTGTGGAGCCCAGTGAACGTGAACTCGAAGTAGGCGTAACGCATTGGCGCAAGGCAGCTTGTCAACTCGCGGAATCGCTCGGCGCGCGTTGGATAGCCCGGACGTATTTTGGTGCCGGCTTTGGGAACGGTGATGCGTGCACACGCGGCATATTCGTCAGAATCGGAGATAAGCCCAGCCGAACAGGCTGGCCTCCCCTGGCGCTTGTTGAGGGAGAGGTCATCGAGCGGCACCAAGCCATCCTTCTTTCTGGCGAGCAAGTAGAACTTCTCGTAGCACGCGTCCCAAATGCGCTTATCTCCAGGCGCCGGGCCGGATGATTCGGTCAGCTCCGGCAAGGTGACGTCCGCAAACTGACCTTCATGGCTCGGCGTTGCCATCACCTGTTGGAGCATGTCGCGGAGGAAGCCAGCGCGTCGCGTCGCGAGGTCTTTGTTGGCGTCTGTGGCACCGATCGGATCCGTATGCGCATTGATGGACTTAATTTGGATCCCATCGAAAGCGCTCAGATAGTTCGCAAGGTGGTCCTTACTCTTTTTGAAGTGCTCATCCGTAACAGATTCGTGCGTGTTGAAATCAAACAGCGTGTCGGTCTGCAGGTTGTATGTGATTTTCTTTATGACAGGGCACGGTGGGACGACAGGGCGTGCGGGGAGGGCAGCGGGTCCTCCCTCTTGGCAGGCTCCGGTGAGCCTGGCAATCAGCCAGAACAAAAACGCGAGCAACGTCAACGCGAGTGCGCAGAGCAGCAGCGAACGGAATCTGCGCTCGGCTGCCGGGAGAGGCAACGAAATGGCCGAGGACGCGTCATCCGGGCCAAGGTCCAATGTGAGCTTCTTCTGATACTGGCGAAGACCATGCAGGTCGCCCGCGCACCACAGGTTCGCCTGGATCGGCCAAGTCGAATACCTGTCCTTGCTCGGCCTGGGAAACTTGTCGTCGAACGGAGAGCGACTAAGCAATTCGCCGATGCAGTCGGGTGTCAGGCGTCGCAATCGTTCCAGCTTGGCGCAGGAACCGAGCGCCGCAAACGAGCGCGGGTCTAGATAGAGAATACGAAGCGGGTTTTGAACGTCAGCGGCGGGCGGGCGGGCGCTACGGCGAGAGAAAGGCCAAGCCAGCAGAGCCATGAGAGCCGCCCCGAGCGGGATCATCCATATCGCGCACAGGATCGGGTGCATAAGATTCCCTTGCTAGTACACTCCTAGGGACCGTTCAGGACTACATTTCGCCGAACGTGGCGCGCTACAGGTAGCGGACAACCGCTTATCGGAATGCGTCTCGGCCGGGCGGCTCGAGTCCCAGGCGGTGCTGCAAGGGGATCACCCAATCGGTGTAGCAGCGCCTCTGCGCAGGTTTGGAAGGGAGGGAATCGAATACGCCATACAAGCCTATGAATCCATTGTTTATTCCGATTTTGATTTATGGATCACTTATGGCCGTGTTTTGTATGCTGTCGACCGGCTGTCGCGGTCAGATCACTCGAGGCGCTGGGGCAGAATGTCGGCACGATGTGCCCGAAGGTTGCCGCCACCGGCAGGCGCAACGCGGCACCCATGCGCTCGTGGCGCAGCGGTGGGACTGCGCGCTCCTCGTCGAGACAACGGGACAACCCAGCCGGCAACGGCTCATCGCCAAACATCCGCGACACCGCCGCCCGGCACAGCGGCATGTCCCAGACCATGTGCACGCGGCGCTCGGCGTCGAGGTTGCGCGCGGCATGGACGCAACCGTGATTGACGAAGTAGATCTCGCCGGGATGCAGGTGCAGCACATCGTCGTCTAGCAGCAGCTCGGCCCCCCGCGATGTCAGCACCGGCAGATGGAAGCGGGCGCAGACGCCGCACTCGCCCTCGCCAAGCGCGAACAGCGGCGCCTCCTGATGCGGCGAGAGCCGCGCCCGAGTGCCGAGGACGTTGATCCGGAAGTTCACCGCTTCTGGAAACGCCTTGATCAGCGCGGCGAGCGCAGGATAGCGGTCGCCGTGCGCGAACTGCTTTCCGGCACGGCTTCGATCGTGATCGTCGCTGTAGTCCTCGTAACGACCGGAGCGGTTGAGCATGCTGTACTGGGCGACTTCGCCGCGGGGCCGGGTCCAGTGGGAGACATGTGCCTCGTCGTTGACATGTGAAGGCTGCGCCTCTCCGCACAGCCGCAACACGTCTTCCTGCAGGGCCGCGAAACCTGCTTCGTCCATCCGCATCAGGCGCAGACAGGCGATCCCGTGGTCGCCCCGCGCAGCCGCGGCGATTCCCGCCAGCAGGTCCAGACCTGCGGCGTCGTGGACGGCGCTCATGCGATCAGCTCCGTGCGAAATGGGCAGCACCGCCACAGCGGCTCCACGTCGAGACCGGCGCTACGCGGCGTGGCGACCTCTTGTTTCGCCGCATCCGCGCGGTCGTACGTCAGTGCCAGCGGCGCCGGCGGAGGGTCGAGGCCAACTGAAAGATGGAAATCGTCGAACTTGCTGTCGTCACCGGAAGGGAGGGCGCGGAACCGCCCCCAACTCGCCGGCACGCCATATGCATGCGCAACGATCAACCCGTGCAGCGAACTGGAGACGATCCGGTCGCAGGCAACGATCGCATCGACGACGGTCTCGATCGGGTCCTGGGTGTCGATGATGCGAATCTGCGGATCGTGCGCCCAGGCGATACGGTGGCGGTCGGAGAAGTGGGCCACGACCCCGAGCGCCGTGCGCGCCATCACCGAGGGCCGATACAGTCGCGGCAGCAGCAGAGCCGGATCGCCGTAGACCTCCGGACATTCAGCGCCGCAGGCGCGAGCACGATCGCGTGACAGCGGCCCGCGTACCGCTAACCATTTGGCTTCGGGCGAGACCGGATCGTCGCGACGGAGAATGCCTGCGCCCCATATCCTGCAATGCGCCGCGCTCAGCCCCAGGATGCTGCCGGTGACGAAGTACTTCAGACGCGGATCCTCCGGTCGCGCGAATCCCGGCCAGACACCGGTGATGCGGCGGATCAGCCATGGCGTGAGAGCGTCGCCGAAATTCGGACGACTGGGGATCCGACACCAGAACGCGAGTGGCCGCTCAGCCATGGCCCAGCACTTCCTCGATGCGCTCGCGCATCGCGTCAACGCCGTCCCAGCTCCAGAACCAGCGGCAATGCTCCGGGCCAGCTGCATCGAGCGCGGCAAAATCGAAACGTTCGCGATGTCGATGCCAGGCATACGTGCCCAACGCGTTGAACTCGGAAAAACCTCGCGGCGGCTGCGCCAGCACGTAGTCTGAAAGCTCGACGCCGTGCCGTTCGCGACAGAGCACACGCAACTCCGGATACAACCAGCGCGGATACGCGAACGGCGGGCGGCACATGAAATCTAGGGGCATCGGCAGGCCGAGAAATCGCTCGGTGCAGTCCCTCCAGGGGTAATGCCGGCCGAGCGGAGCCAGTTCGCGCACATGGATCTTGGCGCGTTCGCCGTCGAACAGATCCTCGGGCCGCGTCGGCCGGCACAGCAGACAATCGCTGTCGAGATGACAGATCGTGCTGCAGTCGGTCCAGCGATCGGCGTAAAGCTTGCTGACCTGCTGGCCGAGATAGTCGTCGGCGCAGTCCTCGACCGCTTCAAAGCGCGCGAACGCCGGCCACCGCCGCCGGCGCGCCCAGGGCATGCTGTGTCGGGGCAGCACCACCACCACTTCGGCGAAACCCGAGGCGTACCGCCTGATCGCCTCCAGGCAGTGCCCGAGCCAGTCGAGATCCTTCCAGTAGCTGCGGATGAAGATCGCACTGTCCATGTGACTGCTAGCATAGCGCCGGGGCCCGATGGTGGGGCGACGGAGGATGCGGGCATGGTCGAACGCACGACGGTCGGGACAATGGCGCCTCCCTCACTCCGCCGCGACTGCATCGTCTGCTGCGACGATCTCGCCGGGCTGGACGCAATCCTGCGCGACGATGTCCTGGCGGTGATCGCTACACCGCCACCACCCCTGTGGCTGCCGGCACTAGCCGCCGCGGTGGAGGCCGGAGAGATTTCGCTGCCTCGGACCCAGTTGGATGATTGCACCCGCGCGGCGCTCGCGGACTGGCTGACTCGCAACCTACCCCCGTTGCCGGTCCTCGCGCCCCTGCACGAGGAGCTACTGTCTCTGGTGGACCTGCTGGCCGGCCTTACCGGCGCCCGCCGCTTCATGGTGCGGCTGCTCGCGGCCGCACCGAATACCGAATGCGGGTTTCATGTCGACACCGTGCCACCTGGCGCTCCGTCTTTCGGGCTGGTGCGCGTCTACAACGGCCCCGGAACCCTGTATCCGGATCCCAGCGACGTGACCGGTTACGCCGACTTCTATCGCTATCTGAGCCGTCGTGAACGTCTCGGGCGCGAGCGCAGTGAAGCGCGAGCCGCCGCCGACATCGCAACGGCGGCAGCCGCGGAAGCCGAGATCCGCGGCCTGGATGCACAAGCCTTGTTCCTTCGCAATCCGCAGGCGTTGCGCAGCACGCCCCCGGCGGCGGTCGTGGCGTTCAAGCATCTGGACGCAAGCGAACACTGGTCGGAACGGTCGAGCAGATCGGCCTGGATCCATTGTTCGCCGATGCAGGGCCCACCGCGCCTGCTGGTCAACATCACCGCGGTCGATCGCGGACTCAGGCGCCTTCGATTGCCAGGTGCGAGCGCTCCTCCACCTCCGGATCGAGCGACCTGATCAGCGCGAGCAGGCGCCGCCCCGCATGGAACGGTCCATGGTTTGCGCGGAACCACACCCGTGGCGAGACCGCGCCCAGGCTCGCGACCGCATCGACTAGATCGTTTTCGTCGTCGAAGAATGTGCCGGTGAAGCGATTGACGTACTTCCAACCGCCGAGAATTCGGCGATTCACCGCAATCGGAACGTCCAGACACAAGGCCTCGGCAAGCACGCGCGGCGACGGATCCATTTCGTTCGGCGCCAGCAGCACACGAGCGCCGGCGATATAGCCGAGCAGTTCCGACCACGGCAGCGAAGGGCGGAAAGTGATCCCGGGCGACTGTGGAAATATCGCGCACGGCGTCCCGACCACCAGGGCCCGCCAGTCGAAAGCACGGACGAGGCGCGGCACGCAGCTGGCGGCGAGCGACCAGCCCTTCGCGTCCTGCTTCCAGCGCTCGCTCGCGCCGACATAAACGACGTCGTAATTCACCGACATCGGAGCGGGCGACGCTTGCGCAACGTGCTGCGGGTCGCAAAAGTCCGACAGGCTCAACAGAAGCCTGGGCAGATCCGAGCGCAGATACGCGTCCGGTGCGCGGAAACAATGGCACCAAGCCTCACAGGCCTCTTGGTAATCCAGCGGGCCGTCCTCGCAGCCGCTCGGGAATTCGAGATGACTCGACATGCCAACGAAGCGTTCGCCTGCCCTGCGCAGATCGGCGAATCGCGCGTGCTGCGCCGTGGTCGCGACCGGAGCATGCAGTAACGACCAGCCGATCGCGCGACCGCCGGCGTCGAGCAGTCGGGTAAACGGCCAGTCGGGGCCGGGCAGGCCCCTTTGCGACCGAGCGCCGGCATCGACTACCAGACCGCATTCGTCATCCGCCATGAGCACTCCATCGCCAGCGTATCGCTCCGATCCGGCGAGCTTGACAGAAGCCAGCTAGTTTGATAACTAGCGCCCACAGTATCCAGGGAGGGACGCGGTCATGGACGCGAAAGAGCTGGTCCACAGGCGCAAGGACTTCTTCGGACCGCGCAATGCGGCGACCCGCGTAGACCTGTTTGAGGAACTCACCGACCAGACCGCTGCGGCGCTGCGAGCGTTCTTCCGCGGCATGGGTGCCCCTCATCTGTTCGACGAAGTGGTCGTGCCGACCCTGCACGAGGGCGCGTCGCAAATTGTGGTCGCGGTGCAGGATCGGCCGTGGCCGCCTTGGGGGCTGGGCGCGCGCAACATCACCGCAGTGTGCCAGACCCATGAGGTCGGCGACGCCAGTTACGCGATCAGCCCGGTATATGCGCTGGATCAGGACCTCAACAACATCGGCATGCTCAGCGCCGTCTACAAGGAAGCGCTGGAGCAGCTGGCTGTGGATCCGCGCGCCGAGGTCTGTTATCTGCTGGCGGAGGGCTCGGTCCTGGCCGACCAGGTTCTTTCGACGACCGGCTTCAAGCGCAGCGAGGACGTCTTCGTCACCAGCGACTCCCGCTACCACACCTATCGCATGCCCGCGGCACTGCTGCTCGAACGATTGGGCCTGGATCGGCTGGCGACGCCTGATCTGCTGGCGCACGATTTCAGCGGCAAGGACGACGAGGGTAGCTTGCTACGCAAGCTGGCCAACTTCCATCACACCATCTACCTGGGCGCGCGCCCGGAATGGATTCACGGGCGCGATTCCGAGATCGTGCGACTGCCGCGCGGCGTGCACGCAGGCAAGCCCGGAGGTGTCCCCAGCGGCACCGGACGCTTCCCCGTCGAGCGCTTCGATCCGCCGTATGCGTGGATTTCCAACTTCCTCAGCGATGGCGGCGCACGTAAGGATCGCGTCGAGAGTCTGGTCGAGCACGTGCTGAGCCATCGGCAGGAATTCGCGCCCAGCACGGTCGTCATGCGTGGGGACAACGTCCCCAAGGTGAATGAAAAGCTGCGTCGATCGCTAGTGCTCAACCAACTTGGCCAGTTCGAATCGCTGATGGCGGAACGGATCAAGGCGAGCCTGCCCGATGCGATCAAGCGCATGGGACGCTCACCTTTCAAAGTTGGTCGTATCGAGATGCAGATCACGGCCAACGGCGACGGGGACTACTTCCGCCTCCATCCGGATACCGATGGCAGCGACTCGCGCGAGATTTCCTTCGTCTACTTCTTCCATCGTGAACCGCGCCGGTTCTCCGGTGGTGAACTGCGCATCTACGAAGTACGCGAAATCAACGGCCAGCGGGTACCGGCCGATCACGCGCAGACCATCTCGCCGCGCCAGGACACGCTGGTGTTCTTTCCCTCCAGCAACGATCACGAGGTGCTGCCGGTCCGCGTGCCGAGCGAGGATTTCGCCGACAGTCGCTTCACAATCGCAGGCTGGATTCACCGCGCCTGATCGATGCGCTGCCTAACCTTGGCGCTGGACGCCGCTGTTCCGCCGGAGCGGCGGCATGCACGCCTTCGCGAGGCAGCGGCCTGTTCGGCGCCCGCCTGGCCTGGGTTGCGTGCGCGCTGGTGGCGCGAAGACCGGCACGGCGCGATGTACGGTCGTTACCTGTTCGACGATCCGAAGGCACTCACAAGCTTCCTCGCGGCACCGTCGCAGGATCCCTCGGTTTGCGCACTCCTTTCCGACGGTGATGCGCGCATCACCGTCGTGGGTGCATCGGAACTGGACCTCCCGGCGCGACCTTTCGATCGTCCGCTGTTCGTGATCGCCGCGCCGCGCTCTGGCAGCACGCTGCTGTTCGATCTGCTCGCCCTTGCCGACGGCGCGTGGACGCCCGATGGCGAAGCTCATGGGCCGATCGAGGGAATCCCTGGACTGCACCCCGCGAACCGCGGTTACGCGTCACATGCCTTGTCCGAAGAAGATGCCGTGTCCGCTACGGTGACGACGCTGCAGGCGGCGCTGTGCGTTGAGTTGCGCGATCGGGACGGCCGACCGCCGTCTGTGGACGCCCTGCGCCGGGGCGGACTGCGACTGGTGGAAAAGACCCCTGAGAACGCGCTGCGGGTGTCGTTCCTGGCCCGGGCATTCCCGGATGCTCGTTTCGTGTTCCTGCACCGCGAGGGTCGGCAGAACGTGAGCAGCCTGGTCGAGGCGTGGCATCACGGCGGTTTCGTCAACCTGCCCATGCTACCCGGCTGGGAACGCGGTCCGTGGTGCTTCAGCCTGATCGAAGGCTGGCGTGAGCATGGCGATGATGCTTCGTGCGATCTCGCCGCATGGCAGTGGGCGGAGTCGAACCGTCGCGCGCTCGATGCGCTGGAGCTGCTCGACGACGATCGCTGGATCGCGCTCGATTACGAAGAGTTGGTGAATGTGCCGCGCGCTGCCATCCAGCGCATCTGCGCGTTCGCCGAACTGGAGACGAGTGCCGCTCTGGACGCGGCGTTGAGCCGACCGCTGCCAGTTTCGGCGACCAGCATCGGCGCACCGTCGCCGATCAAATGGAAGCGCAATGCGCGCTTCCGCGAGGATTCGCTGCGTCCGCACCGGCTGATCGCGGGCCGCCTGCGTGAGCTCGGCGGCCGCTCGGCGCCACCGCCGCCACCGACGCCGGCGCCGGGACGCGTCCGTTACCAGTGCCCGCTGGAATCGCTGTCGCCCGTGGACGCGCCGGACGATACACCGTGGCGAGTAGCCCCGTCGCTGCACCTACAGCTCGGCAGCAGCGTGCCGCTGGCGGTAGTGCGTCACTGCCGTTTCCGCGAGCGTTTCGTCGACGATCTGCCGGTGCTGTGGGTGGAAGACGCCG
The DNA here is from genome assembly GCA_031457065.1 of Agrilutibacter niabensis. Taxonomy (GTDB): domain Bacteria; phylum Pseudomonadota; class Gammaproteobacteria; order Xanthomonadales; family Xanthomonadaceae; genus Agrilutibacter; species Agrilutibacter niabensis_A. Next base: position 1,844,169 of record JAVDVW010000001.1, on the reverse strand, counting down.
CCAGTGGCGCCTGGCTACCCTATTTCGCGTCGCAATCCGATGCTTATCGCCTGCGCTGCCTGGTGCCCGGTGCGCTCGCCGATAACCTTTCGCCGACGTTCGCGCGTCGGCTGGCGCGGGCCGGCGCGTTGGTGCCAGTGTGGAACGAGCAACCCGACGCCACATACGCAATGCGGACCGCGTCCGCGAGGGATGACTTCGACGCCGCCGGTTGGTGTCTGTTGGCAGATCTGCTGCCCGCCGCACATGCGCAGGCCATGGTCGCTTATCTGGAGGCGCTGATTGCCGAAGGCGACTGGCCCTTCGGCGATGTCCAGGTGGCTCGGCGCTACGGCTGGCACAACGAACCGGTCACCCGCTTCTTCCACCACCAGTTCGCGGCCATCGTGAGCAGGATTGCAGGGATTCCGGTACGGCCGTCGTACTGCTACGCGTCGGTGTATCGAGAGGGCGCTTCGCTGCGCCCGCATCTGGATCGCGAGCAATGCGCCTACACGCTGACGCTCTGGGTCGCACGTCACAGCGTCAACGGCCAAGCGACGCCGTGGCCATTGTGGTTCCGCACCGATGCCGGGAAGGCCAGCGCCGCTCCGTCGGCCGGCGATGGGGTGCTGTTCCGCGGCAGCGAATTGCCGCACTGGCGTGAGCAACCTCCCCCGGGTGGTGAGGGTGCCACGCTGCTGTTCCACTACGTTCCGGCGGACTTTCGCGGATCGCTGGACTGATCGGCTGGCCGACGAGCGGTGTCCTACCCGAGGCCGCCGTCGCGTTAGCTCGAGGTGTCCGATTCCGCGCAGAAGACAGGGACTGCGTCTCAAGGACTACAAGGAGGCTAGTCATGCGTCGCGCATTTTTGCGAGGGCTGTGTTCAATCGCCCGCAGCCCGGCTTTGAAATGGGGGATGACCCAGGAAAGCAGAATGGCTGGCCTCCATAGGCTGGGCCTCATCCTGCTCGCGGTGTCGGCGTTCATGCTGGCGAGTTGCCAGATCACGCGCACGGTTCACGCCGACGACACGCCGGCTTCGGGAGCAACGGTCTTCGACATGTATGTGCTCCAAAGCGATCGCGACCGGGCGTTCAACATCCTCTTCGTTCCTGACACGGCTTATGGCGACATGTCGGTGCTCGCGAATCGCCAGACCTTCGTCAATGACCTGGCCGATGTGATCGAAAACGGGTACTGGCAGAACCGCGCGTATTTCAACGGCTGGGGGTTCTACAACTACTTCTACATGACGGCGGCCGGCTCAGTCGTCGAACGTACCCCGGCGCCGGACGGATCGTTCCGCTGCCCCACGGTCACCTGGCCGGCCCAAGTGAGCACGGATGGCGCGTTCGCCGACCAGATCGTGCTGGTCCACAAAAACGACCTTCGCGACTGCGGCGGCGGTGGTCGGGCCACCGCCGAACCCACGAGCTTCCGGACCATTGTTCATGAAACCGGCCACGGGCTCTTCGGCCTGCCGGATGAGTACTGCTGCGACGGCGGCTACTTCTCGATGGCGCCCGTCATGTACAGCTCGCAGGCGTCCTGCACGGGCGACACAGCAAACGCCGGTTGGCGGAGCTGCCAGTCGCTCACGTCGAGCCGAGACGGTTCTGTCTGGTGGCGATCGCAAGGGAACATCACTACCAACCTCATCATGAATAACGGCGGATCGGAGGTATGGGAGTCTGGCCCGGCCGACTGGGCGGTGATGGATGCCGCCTACCGAGGCCTGTCCGGATCGCCGGTAGTGACTCCGCCGGCGGCTTTCGCGCCAGCGCAATGGAGCTACACGGTTCCGCCCCCGTGGCCGTGATCGAAGGAGCGAACAAATGAAACGATTCTGGATCTGCGCCGCCGTCCTGATCTGCAGCACGGCTTACGCCCAACCGATGGAAGCGACTCGCCCTAAGGAGCCGGTCAAGATCGCCCCCGCCGCCCGTGAGCAGCGGCCCGCGAATCGGCCGACCGACGCACAGCACCAGGTCGCGGTCTTGTCCATCAAGCTCGACGTGGTCAAGGGCGAAGTACGCTCGGCCCGCGTGACCTCGTCGAAGCGGATCGCGTCGTACGCACCCAAGGTGTTCGCCCGACGCGCCGGAGACTGGGAAGTCTCCATCGAGGGCGAAACGCGGAAGTCGTTCTTCGTCAACAACCCAGCCCTGCGCGAAGCCGAAGCGCACCCCAGTTCAAACGACCACTATCAGTGGGTCGGCGAGACGGGGACGATCGACTGGCCCCTCGTCGTTCCGCTCTACTACGACGGCCGCACCCTCGGTGCGCGCTCGATCACGATCCGTGACACCCGAACGGGCGCAACGATCCTGCAGACCGGCTTGTAGTCGGGCGTCGACTTCGCCCGAAGCGCGCGGACAGCCGGAGGCCCGGGCGGGCCGGAGTCGCACTTGTGCATCCGGCGTTTGGATGAACGGTGACAGGGACGAGCGCTAATGGCCGTATACGGACATCGACAGCTCCGGGTGATGAGGGCCAGATAATTCCGCAAAGGAGGCAATGATCATGGCAACTTTTTCAGACGTAGGCCCTCTCACGTATATAGCTCCTGGTGCAACGCATTACTGGTCTTACGGCTGGGACGATACACAGGATCATGGGCTACTGCTTGCTGGCCCTAACGTCGACCGAAATGGCTCGGCGGGTAGCCCGCTCATCGCCTTCAACCAAGGGAAACAATCCATAATTGCGCCCAGCAAACGCTACGAATATTACGTCAGCGTCATGAATGTCGGGCCAAGTCTCGTTTTGTATAACTTACAAATCGGAGGTTTCGAATGAAAATGGCTGTTATCACCGAGGGCGGGAAGATTATTGGGGCGACGCAAATTCTGGCCGCAGATGACTTAAGGGGGCAGATGCATGCAAGCCTACGCCCTGGCCCTGGACAGAATTTTCTTGAGGTGGAGATTCCCGGCGAAATAATTCCTGGAAAGGAGTCTTCTGAGGAAGATATTGCCAGGTTCGCTCGCTGGCTGAACGCATGGAAGCCTGCCGATAAAGCCTAACAATTCACTCAAGCCGAAGCCGCTTCGCGACTCGGCTTAATTCAGGCGTTGGCGAATGGCCGCTTGTGGCCGGAACCGGAATAGCCAGGAAGTCCACTGCGGTGAATTGGCGAGTGGCCGCTAACGACCCAAAGCGGACACCTATGTTCTGGTCATTACCGCATCTGTCAGCTGCGACATCTGCTGCAGGCAAAAATCCAGATATGCCCGGACGATCGCGGAAGGGTGACGATGCGATGGATAGAGCAGATTGATGTGCTGCTCAGGCATGGGATGTTCCGGCAATAGCGCAACTAGCCGCCCATCACAAATTGCCTTGGTAGCAAGAAACGGGGGGAGTTCGGTGACGACTTCGCCAGCGAGCGCACGACTTCGCAGATGCGCATAGTCATTCGTGGTCAGCAACGCTTTGGGTTCAAACACCTGTCCGCCCAGGCTCCATACCCCGTTGGCATTGGCGCCTGCGCTCCAGGTCGCACAGGGAAACCGATGCAGGGCGTCGGGCGTATCCGGCAGGCCCAGTCGTTCAACCAGCACCGGACTGGCTACTAGGATGTGGCGATAGGTCAGCACATGGCGCGCCACCATGGTTTCGTGGGTGATCGTGCCCACGCGCAGCGCAACGTCGATGCCATCCTCGACAAGGTCGACGCGTCGCTCGGTGGTGTAGACATGCACGCGGATATCGGGATAGCGCTGCTGGAAGGTCGCAAGCAATTCCCACCACGGCTCGAATGTCGGCGGCAGCGATAACCGCAACCGTCCCTTGAGCCGCGCCTGATCGCTCATCACCGCCTGTTCGCCCTCGGCCAGGGCTTCGATGCCGCGACTGGCGTGCTCGTACAGCCGCGTGCCGGCATCGGTGAGTTTGGTGCCCCGTACGGAACGCTCCAGAAGTTGCACCTTCAACTGCCGCTCGAGCTCGCGGACCCGCCGGCTCAGTGTCGGCAGCGGAATCCCGAGGCGATCGGCAGCGGCCGACAGACTGCCCGCCTGCACCACGCTGACAAACATCTGGGCGGCGTTGAGGTCCACGGATCGTTCCTCTCATATTTGAAAGGAACGTTACAGCCAATGTGGATTCCCTGCCAGTGATGGAGGGATCAAGGTGTGTTCACCAGCTGGCGTAGGGCCAGCAACCCCACCGCCACGGAGCCAATCCCATGTCCATCCAGACCGTCCTGCAGCGCTACGAAACGGCGCTCAACAACAACGACATCGACACCATCCTCGACCTGTACGGCCGTGCCCCGGTGTTCATGCCCCAGCACGCGCCTGCCCTAGTCGGCCGCGCCGCAGTGCGCGCCGGTTACGAGCAGGTGTTCGCCAGCATCAAGCTCGCCATCCGATTCGACATCCATGAGGTTGAGGAGGCCGGCGATTGGGCTTGGGCGCGCACCAGTTCGGCCGGCCGCACCAAGGTCCTCGCCGCGGGCATCGAGGTGAACGAAGGCAACAACGAGTTGTTCGTGTTCCGGCGCGAAAACGGCGAATGGAAGATCCACCGCTACCTGTTCTCCACCAACCAGCCGCGCGCCTGAGGTTACTGCCATGAAAGCTTATGTAATCGAACAGGTCGGCGGCCCGGAAATGCTCCAGTTGCGGGACATCCCGTCGCCGGAACCCACGGCCGATGAAGTGCAGATCCGCGTGCGCGCGTTTGGCTTGAACCGCGCGGAAGCCTATCTGCGTGCCGGCAAGATGGGCGCCATCACCGCACCGCGCGTGCCCGGCATCGAAGCCGTCGGCGAGGTCATCCACGATCCCGCCGGGATCTTCCGCACTGGTCAGCGCGTGGTCACGGCAATGGGCGGTATGCAGTTCAGCCGCGACGGCAGCTACGCCGAACAGGTGACCGTGTTGCGCAGCAACGTCCTGGCACTGGACGTTGCTGCGCTGTCATGGGAGGAACTGGCGGCGCTGCCGGAGGCCTATCTCACCATCTGGGGCGCCCTGGACAAGAGCCTGGCCATCCAATCGGACCAGACCCTGCTGGTGCGCGGGGCGACATCGTCCGTGGGATTGGCTGCTGTCACCTATGCCAAAGCACGGGGCCTGAAGGTGATCGCCACAACACGTTCGCAGGCGAACGCCGGCCGGCTGCGCGAGATGGGTGCAGATGAGGTGGTCGTCGACAACGGCAAGATTGCCGCAGCAGTCCGCCAGATTATTCCCATGGGTGTCGACGCAGCGCTTGAGGTGGTCGGCGCGGCGACGCTGCGCGACACGGTCAAGACGCTGCGGCCCTTCGGTGCAGTGAACGTCATCGGCCTTCTCGGCGGCCCTCCTGTCGTGGAGCAGTTCCACCTGATGCAAGACCTGCCTACCGCGACCCGGCTGAGCTTCTTCCCCAGCGGCCTGCTGGGCACATCGGCCATGCCGTTGCAGGACTCTCCGCTGCCGTGGATCGCGGAGGAAATTGCGGCGCGGCGCATGCCCTCCCTTCGCACCCAGACCTTCGACTTCGATGACGTACGCCGCGCGCACAGCGTGATGGAAAGCGATCGCGCACTCGGCAAGATCGTCGTCCGTCTCTAACTCACCAATGAGGACACCACCATGCGAACCTTGCTCAAAGTGTTAGCGCTAAGCGCCTTGCTTCCACTCAGCGCTTCGGCCGCCGAGCCCGCATCGAGCGATGCGGAGGCTGCAATCCACCAGCAACTCAACCGCTACGAACAGGCGCTCAACAGCGCCGATGTCGATCGCGTCATGACGCTCTACGCCGACGATGCCGTGTTCATGCCGCAGCACAGCTTGCCGGCGGTCGGCCGCGATGCGGTGCGCACGGCGTATCGCCACGTCTTCGACACGATCAAGCTCGACATTCGCTTTGTCGTCGACGAAGTCCGTCCGTTATCGCGCGATTGGGCCTTTGCCCGCACGCGCTCAGAGGGCACCGTCAAGGTGTTGGGCAGCGATCAGCCGGCCAGCGCCGAAGCCAACCAGGAACTCTTCCTGCTGCATCGCGAGACCGATGGTCAGTGGCGCATTGCCCGCTACATCTTCTCGACCACCAATCCTCCCAAGCAACCGTGAGCGCCGGATCATGAACACGAAGACCCAATCCTATGCAATGGCCGTCGCCCGCGTGCTGATGGCTCTGATCTTCATACTCTCCGGCCTGTCCAAGATCGGTGCCGCCGGTGCCATGCGTGGCTACATGGAAGCGATGCATATCCCCGGCGCGTTGCTGTGGCCCACGATCCTGTTCGAGATCGGCGCGGGGCTGCTGATCGTTGTGGGATACCGAACCCGCATCGTCGCCGCGCTGCTGGCTGGCTTCTGTCTGCTGACGGCGGCGATCTTCCACAACCAGTTTGCCGATCAGATCCAGATGATCATGTTCCTCAAGAACCTGGCGATGACCGGTGGCTTTGCGTTGCTGGCCAGCGTCGGGCCGGGCTCGCTCAGCGTGGACGCGAAGCGGATATCGACCTAGTCGCCCATGCTGTCGGCTGGGCGGAAGTGGCGCAGCATGAAGAATGGATATCAGCAGCCGCGCGCTGGCTGCCCGCGGAGGCATAGCCAAACGCTGACGGGCTATGAGCGCCCACGACAGTCGGCGAGTCTTCTACTTCAGGAGTCAGACGATGAGCAACCAAACAACGATAGTTTTAGTGCATGGTTTCTGGGGCGGAGCGGCCCACTGGAGCAAGGTCATTGTTGAACTGGCACGTAAAGGCTATGGGTCGATCCGTGCGGTTGAACTCCCGTTGACCTCGCTCGCCGACGATGCCGAACGCACGCGCAAGATGGTGGCGCAGGTGAAGGGCCCGGTCTTGTTGGTGGGGCACTCCTACGGCGGTGCGGTCATCACCGAAGCCGGTGATCAGCCCAACGTGGTTGGACTCGTCTACATCGCGGCGTTCGCCCCCGACGCCGGCGAAAGCCCTGGCGGCATCACTCAGGTGCATCCGCCTGTCGCGGCGCCAAATCTCGCTCCCGACAGTGACGGTTATCTCTGGATCAAACCCGAGAAGTTCCACGAGAGCTTCTGCCAGGATCTGACTCCGGACGAAGCCTTGGTAATGGCCGTGACCCAGAAAGCGCCGCTTGCCAGCACCTTTGGCAATCCCACTACGGCTCCGGCGTGGAAAAAGAAGCCTACCTGGTATCAGATCTCCAGCGAGGACCGGATGATCCATCCGGATAATCAGGCAATGATGTCGACACGTATTAAGACGAGAAAGACCCTTACGCTCGCGGCGAGCCATGCATCGTTGGCATCCATGCCGGCGGAGGTCTCCTCGCTCATCGATGAGGCGGCTACTGAGCTTGCGAAGGGCTAGCTCAACTAGGGCGTGCCGATCAGACCGGATAGGAGGCCAACCGTGGCCACGGCGACCGATCGGCACGCCAACCCCATGACTGCGTGCCCACTTTCGTGTTGACGGCTAGCTCATCGACACCGGTCTTCAGCTACAGGCATTGGCCGTGCACCCCGCGGCAGTCGCGCTGAGCAAACTCACGGGGATCGAACAGCGGATTTCTCCGCGGCACCTCGAGACATGGCGGAAGCGGAATGCGGACTTCGAAGACTTGTTGGCCGGACTCTTGGAGTGGTGTTGCGACTGCGAACACCCCCGCCTGGTGGCTCATCAGTTCCTGCTTCTCGTGACCGGCTATTTGGATTCGGAGCCTGTGGCTTCACGCATCCCCGACACGGCAAGAATCGAGAGTGCCGTGGAGCTGATCCTGCGCGCTTATCCAGAGCGGGCCGGCTCTTCGGAGTCCTAGACAGACACTCGTTGAAGATCTCGCGCCGCCTGGTTAAGTATCCGAATTCTTGGAATGGCACTCAGCGCAACCGAACCAGTCGGGTGGCTGCTTGTGGCCGATAGCGGTCACTGATACTGGCCCTGCATCTGGCAGGGCCGCGAACGACCACTTTCGACCCAGAGCGGACATTCGTCCGACGTTTGCGCGAGCCACCCATCCGACTTTGGCCGCGCGGCACTCGCGACATGTGAGTGCCAGCACCTAGAATGGGTCGCCACGTCGGGGGACGTGCGACGCCTTGGGAAGCCGGGCGTGCGGCGAATCGCATAACAGGGGCACTATGAATATCTTCCGTTGGGCGCTTGCCGCCGTCTTGGCCTTCGCCGTCTTTCCGGCGTGGGCCGGTTTGCAGAAAGCGGAGCGTCCGGGGGCCGGCGAAGGCCTCGTGTACTTTGATTTCGCCGTCAACTTTCCGCGCACGACCAACGGACAGGGCTCTGCGTCGGTGATCGCCGTCGAGCGTGAGGACGGCACCGGGCCGGCGTACTACCTGGATGGCTCCGAGCAGGGATTCCAGTCTACGTTCGCCTATGCGGGCAACCTCCCGGTCGGGCGCTACCGATTCCGAGATTTCCAGTCGACCGTCTGCTATGTGATGTGCGGGCGCCCGTCGACACCCCCGCCCGAGGACATGCCGACCTTCGAGGTTCGCGAGGGCAGCGTCGCCTACCTCGGCACTATCCTTTATTCGCAGACGGTCACCTTTGAAGGCAAGAAGCGCGAAGACCACAAGGAATGGGGCTGGCGCGACCGGCCTGATCCGACCAGCGGTGCCGCGCTCGTGGCGCGCTCGCATTCCGCTCTGGATGGCCTCCCGGTCACCGTGGGCTGGACCGGGGAGTCGGCAGGCGCTGTCGATCGAATGAATCGGATTCGCCTCGAGAGCGCGGCGATGATCCTGTCCGGGCGCAACGGCGACGAAGGCTTCTGGTTCGGTTCGCTCAACGGCGTGGTGCAGCGCTGGCGCCCCGGCGAGCCGGGAATCACGGTTTTCGACACGGGCACCGACTTCATGATGAACACCGTCGCCGAATCCGACGACGGCAGCCTGGTCGCCGCGGCAGGGGAAGGCGGCACGCTGCGCTTCTCTTCAGACACAGGACGTACGTGGCAAGACGGCGCGGCCGGTCTTCCCTTCGGCGTCGTGTCCAACCTGGTGCCCCTCAAGGGCAAGGAATTCGCGCTCACCGTCGCATTGAAGGAGGAGGTCGCGGTATTCCGCGGCGTTCCCGGCGACGCGTGGCACGAGCTAGCGCGCTTCCCCATGAAGTTCGCGCTTTGGACCGGCATGCCAGGCGTGCAGCCCCAGGCGTTCCACGTCGGCGATTCGCTGGTGCTGACGTTGCCCAGCAGGAAGTTTGCTGTCGTAAACCTGATCGATGGCCGCGCGGAAGTCCGTGACCCGCCCGGAAGCATCGGGGCCTTCAAGGCGTCTCCCGACGGCGCGCTTTGGTGCACCTGCGCCAAGACGCTGGCGTTCAGCCCGTACGTGAGCCGCGATCTTGGGCGCACGTGGGAGGCTGCCAGCTTCAGCCGCTTCATGGTGCTGCCTGAATTCGCCGATGCGCAGAAAGGCTTCAGCTATCAGGGCGCGCTCTTCAATGCGAAGAGCACCGGACTGTCGCTAACGCAGGACGGTGGGAAGACGTGGACGACCCAGCCCCTGCCGGATGCAGACCTCGCTTGGTGGCAGCCTGCTTACTCGAAGAACGGTCAGGTCATGCTGCTGCACAGTCTGCAGGTCTTCGGTGGGGTAGGGCTGCAACTCACGCGCTACAGCACGGACGGCGGCCAAACCTGGAGTTACATCCCGCGACGGGTGCGCTGGGCCCATGCGCCGGTAGCGTCGTCCTGACGATGAGCCGCGAAGCCATCGCCAACCGGGCATTGCCTTGATGGCAATCTCGGCGCTCGTGGCCTCGAGCGCCGTGCTCTTGGCCGAAAGCGGACGCTGACCACTATCCATAGGGCAGGGGGCGCACACCACGACTGTAGTGCCGTGGCATGGCTATATGCCTAGTGAAGGGGGGCGCGCGTTCGACGCTGCGCTTGACAGGTTTGGGTTCCCAGGGCGGGAGTCTTCTATTCGCAGTAAGTCCTTGAATCAGAATGTGCGCCTCGCAGCGATCAGCGAGCCGTATTCCACCTAGTATCCCAAAGCACGATTGCTGGGTTTTGGTCAGCAACAAAGGCGAAGACGATCGAACTTCGATTGACCCCCGGGGGGAGGGTAATCCGGACTGGTGTGCATGATCGCGAGGGGGTATGGGGTTTATGCGAACGCGGGTACCTGGAGCCTCGATTAGCCCTCCTCGCCCTTGATTGCTTCGCATACAGGAATGATTCTGTGCTCCTCGGGTCCAGCTAGTCGGCTCGCGCCGGAGTAACTGGTAACAATTATTAGGTGTCCACCAGCTGGGCATGCCTGAAGAATATTTCGCACACTACAAGCCCACGAAATGGACTTGTGGTGATTTCCTTGCCCAGCTAATGATCAATGGTTGCCTTCGTCGTGGGCTTGTTGTGGGCCATCTAGTCCACCATGTGGGCAACGGACTCGTGCTTTGGGCTTGTATTCGAACGGGCCGATCGTCGCGTTCCAGGCATCAGTTGGTTTTATGCTCTTTGGCACGTGCAGTTTCGGGCGGCCTTTCAGCTCGTCCACGCGTCGCCAGGTGAAGGCATACAGGTTTGGCCTGTTCCTGCCACCTTGCTGAGTCCGCTCGATGACCCGGAAGTGTTCAAGCTCCGTCCGCGCCTTCTCCAGAGTTGTCCTCGACCTCCATCCACGCTGTCGCATCAGCGTCCACGCGGCACACAGGTAGCCGTTGTTGTAACCGGAGTATTGGGTGGAAAGGTCGGCGAGCAGCTTATGAGCCCACGGCGACAGGCGGGCGTAGTTCGGATGGCGAATGAGCGAGACCGGGATGATGAAGGCCATTCCCCCATGAATGTCATCCCAGCGTTCTGCGCCGGGGCTACGTTTGCGACTCACGGGGAACCTCCCGCTACCCTCCCGGGGGAGAGTTCCTCGGGTGCGGGTGATACCCCTGCCGGCGCGCGATCTGGCCGTCCTTGCATCCAGAAGCCGCGCGCGTTCGTACGCCAGCCTTTTGCGATCAGCTCCGCGAGGCTCAAGCAGCGGCGAGCATGATTCCATTCCGAGTGCTTCGCAAAGGCGCCGATACGGTGACGGTCGAACTCGCGCGGGCTGGTGAACAACAGCCCGCATGAGGGACACTGGCAGCGACTGCCGCTCAGGCGGGGAAGGGCGCTCACTTCCGCGCTCCGTGCAGCAATTCGATGACTGCTTCCAACTCATCGGCGGCGTCAACAACTGCGGGATGCGGCTCATCCGTCTCGTGGGCGTAGTCGAGAAGGTTGCGCAGGGCTTGAGCAGCGAGACTTAGCGATCGCGCCACGCAAACCATTTCACAGTTGGGTCCGGGTGCGGCGGTATTGTGTTCGGGGGCGCGAGTCACTTCGCACCTCCGGCCAGTTTGGCCTCACACCACGCGTCCACTTCATGCTCGGCCCAGCCGCTTGCTCGCAACGACAGCTTATAAGGCTGTGGAAACTGGGGAGGGGTGGCCCGCATTGCGCGGTACAGGGCGCTGCGTGAAAGACCGCAGCGGCGGAGAACTTCTGGCAAGCGGAGAAACACTAGCGGCTTGTTCGATGGCAGGGCCGCGCTGCCCGTAGAAGAATTGCGCTCCACGACGTTGTTACCTCTATCCGCGGGATGCGGATTACCTATTTGTCATGGAGTCCTCCGGTATCTGTATTAGCCGTTCCAAATTAGGCCAAGCCGTGCACGGAAAGACAACCGCGTGTCTCGTGACAATAAAGCGGCGCAACAATTCTTGTTCATTGCTGGTTTAGGAGCTGAAAGAAGAATTCATTCAGGCGAGATGCGCATCCGTGCGTGACATCCAAGCTGCACATTTGTGCGCACATTGCTGCGAAGTTATAACGAGCGCCAAATACCTATTGCACAGTGCGGCTGGGCGGCAAGACTGATGCGGGCCAGACCTGAAGCTAGTCCTCACCCCCTTCGGTTTCGCCGAAGTCGGGCTTGCAGAACAGGGCTAGACCGAGAAACACCGGTGGCTCCCCGCGGCCGAACCCAACGACCAGTCGCTGCGCCGTCGGTGTTTCAAACCCGCTGGCCGGCATGGAAGCCGTTACGGCCAAGGTTAGCGTCGCGTTCGGGTTATGCAGCACCCTTTCCTCTTCCATGAGCGCCGCTAAGCGGTTGCCCATGCTGGTCAGGGCTGTTGTAGTGTCTTGACGAGTCCCTACGGCGGTCAGCAAATCTCGCAAGGCGGAGCGGGCTTCCTCCGCCGCGGGCGAGCCGGCGACTTCAAGGCTATCGAGTGGGTTCATCGCACCCTTCATGGGCACCCCGGCGTTTGTAGAAGGCGCCTTGCCAATGGCGGCAGCCGCCCGGGTGTGCAAATGCAGGTGTTCCCACAGCGCTCGTACGTTAGTCACGATTACGGCACCGAGGGACTGGGCGATGAAGACCGCAACTTCTAAGTTTACCGACCGTAGCGCAAACGTCTGGTTGAGCAGCGTTGCGTCGGGAAGCACCTGCAATAATGCGAAGGGATCATGCTCCGCTTCGCGACGCATGTGATCGATGACCTGCTGAATGAAGGCATCGGACTTGTCGGGGGTCGCGCGCTTGAAGATCGGCCGCAGCGCGTCGTCGGGCAACTGCAACAGGGAACGTTTCGTATCCTCCTCCGCAAGTCCGCGGAACTCGACATAGTCCTGCGGCTTTGGATGCCAGTTCGCGGTGCGTTCCTTAGCCATCTCTCGCATGGCGTGCTGGAACTCCGGACTGATGTCGCCCGGGTCAGGGAACACGACCACTTTCCCGGTCCGGATCAGCGGCTCGAGCATCAGCCAGAACATCACATTCTTGAGCAGCTGCTGTTTGTGCGGTCCCGGCGTGGTGACCGGACTGTACTCGGGGCGTAGGTTCCGCGCGGCCATGAAAGGATCCATTACCCATATCTGGTCGAACAGCGGGACTAGGCTGATGAAGCTCTTGCCGGCCGAGCGCACATCCGACGGCCCCATGTACACCGCACGCAGACGCCCATCCCCGGGGCGGGGCAACAGCGCAGTGAGGTCCGTATCGGATGGCCACAAGCCCTGGGAGATGCGGTGCAGCCGGGCCACCTGATCGTCCGACAGCTCACGCTGAATCCGATCCCAGGCGCCTTCATCTTTGATCTCCAGCACGCCATAGATGGCGCGAAGAAAGCCTTCATTGCGCTCGCGCACGCTCCACACATCCCACGGCGGCCGCTGCCATGCAGGCAGGGGCTGGCAGCATCGGGCGAAGGTGTCGCCTCGACCGCAGGGACACGGATCACTTGGGGTAGGTGTCGTGGCAGGTAGCGCTTTGGTCACGAACTCGTGTTCGCGCGAGGTGCGGCCATAGGCATCACGGTAGCCGAAGGTGCCGTCTTTGTAGCCGATATGGGTCTCGCCACCGAAGCGCCACAGGTCTTGTCGCGGTGGTCGCAGCAGCTCCGATAAGCGCGCCGGATCGACTGACTGCTCACGCTCGGGATACAGCCATTCGGGCTTACCAGCGGCGATATAGCGCCTGGCGCGCGCCTTAAGCCAGGAATTGATTGCGGTCACCCCGTCCGCGTCGAGATGTCGCGCCCGTATCAGCGCGTCCGTTCGCAATAAGGTGTTGCCGAAGAACCGGGCATTCGTCCGCTTGGCGGTCGGATCGAGGGCGCCAGAATTCTTGGCGTAGGGTACATGTGTGAGGATGAGTAGGTGATTTTGGTCGAGCACGAATAGAGTCTGCGTACCGTTCCAGGTCACCGGCGCATCTTCGGGGTAAACCAACTGGGGCGCGTCCAAAGGCAGCGCGGCGTTGAAAGTGGTGACCGGATGGTCGGTCAGCAGAAACTTCACCGATGCATTTTCGGCAGAAACAATCTCGTGAACCGACTCGGCCCACAAGGTGCCGAACATGTGCCGCAAGTGCTGCATCTCAACCAACAACTCGATCTGGGAGAGCGACGGGTAACGGCTACGAATCCAGTCCAACCCTTTAGGCGTCCGCAGCGTCTGTGCGCCGAGGTATGCCAGCATCGCCCGATACTCTTCGTGGACGGCAATGGGGCCACCACCAACAAATGCGCGTACGGCGGCGGCACCGAAGTCGTCAATGTCTTGGAACAGCACCGTCTCGACTTGGTCGTTGAATTGCTCGCCAAAGCGAGTGACATAAAGGTCCTTTTCCCAGAAACAAGCCTTGGGCGGCCGCGGTCGCGGTGCGACTAGTATGGGCGTGCCATCGGGGCGCAGACGCGGTGGCGAGATGTCGAGGAACCAGGCGTCAGTGCCGTCAACGCGGAAGCCGCGCTGGTACCACTCTGGCACATAGTGGTTTTCGCGCGACGGTTTTTGCTGCGGCCTCGCAGTTGCGGTCATTGATTCACCTCCGGTGCCGTCAGGCAAACTTCGCCTCGAACCACTGCGTGAGTTCAGGATCGACGGTGCCATCGATGTAGACGTGCCCGCGCATGACCCGGCGTCGGGTCACGCTGAGCACCAAGTGGACGCCGACGGCATAACGGTACTCGCCCTTGTTTTCGGTCATGCCGCGCAACTTTCGGATGTCATTCTCGTAGTCATAGTTGCCGGCGAGCTTGATCTCGATCACGAGCAGGTTGTCGGCCTGATGCCCTACACGATGCACGACGAGATCGGGGATGATCTTCGAGTCGCCGAGTAACTTGATTTCCTGTTCACGGCGGTCGTATTCATTGCTCACCGTGTGATCCGGAAATCGCGGGCGCAGGAGGGCGAAGAGTTCCGACACCACATGCGGCTCCCCAGGGTCGGCATACGCAAGGTTGGCGTCCTCAAAGAGCTTGAGGACGGCCAGCGCCAGTTGCTCCAATGCCGCAGGCACATTCGGTCTCATCGGACTGACTCCGGCAGAAATGTCGGAGCTTACGCCGACGTGCCGGTTATGAAAGAGTGCTGATCGGAATGAAGTGCAGCCCCTCGCGACTCGCATGACTGACGATCGCGAAGTCTTTCCACACGACCAGGCCACTGGCCCCGTTAGGTGTTGCCCCGAGGAAGACCGAGGATTTTGGTTGGAGTGATTCGCGGTCGAGGCTGACGAGCTCGTGATTGTGCCGATTGACAGTAAGAAGCAACGGCCCTGCGGTCGCCTGGCACACGGGGTCGACCCAGGGGAAGGGTGAAGTGTTGGCCGACGTGCGCTCGAAACGAATATCCCGAAGCCACTGGCCGGAGTCGGCGTCTAGCACGCAGATGCCTCGGCGGGACTGGAACAGGCCTACGTAAACGCGATCGTAGAGGTCGTCATAGGTCAGGCACGCTGGGGTGGCGTCGTCCGTAATGCCATTGATGATTTCAGCCAACTGCGCGTCGGCCAGGTAACGACACTGTGCCAGGTCATACGTGGCGACGTAGCAATTGGCGTAGGGATAGGGCCGGCCGGCGATGCGCCCGCCGCGCTGGACTCCGATATAGAGCAAGGGGCGGGACGGATGGCGCAACAAGGACAGGCAGCCGCGCCCCCCTGGCGGGTAGGGCACGGCTTCGAGCGCATAGGTCGCGCTATCGATAATGAAAAATTGGTTCGACTTGTTACTCGCGAAGTAGACCGATTTTTCGTCTGCTGACACGGCCAGTTGACCTTCGCCGCCGCCTGGCACGGGAATGCGTTTCACGATGGCTTGCGTCGCCAAGTCGATGACCAGGAGTACCTCTGAGAACACCTGGCCGACGAAAAGACGGCCATCCGCCAAGGCGAGGCTGCCGGGACGGTAGCTGCGAATCTCGCGGGAGCCGTCATGCGGCGAAACGGCCTCGTACTTGTCCAGCTCCATTGTGCGCGTGATGACCTTTCTCGCCGGATCGACGAGCGAAATGCTGCCATCGCGCCAGTTGGTGGTGATGAGGGTGTCACCCGCGATAAGCAGGCCGTGCGGTGAGTGATGCGGGAAGCGGAAAAACGATGCGCTGCCGGGCGATGCGTCGGGCGTGAGCGGAACTTCCGAGGTTGCCGCGAGCGCGGTCTTCTCGAATTCCTGCAGCGACGTGACCAAGGTGATATTGGTGCCGCGAGCGGCGTCCTGGGCCCCCGACTGGAACCCCATTTCGCTGACGATGATGCCGCGGTCAGCGCCCAGATCCTCGAGGATACTCTTTAGGGCGAGCACCTTTTCCTTGGTTACGCGGCGCTTCCACAGCTTGCACTCGATGATCCAGGTGCAAAGGATGCCGGACCGCAAAAAGGTTGCGTGGACATCGATCGCGTGAGATGCGCGCGCCCCGGCGACCGTGAGATCGACCTGCGCATTGCACCCCAGGCGGCGGAATACATCGGCGGTCGCGTTCTGATACGCCTTCCAATCTGGCTCGCTCATGCGGCTCCCTTGAGTTCAGGCGACACGGTCATTCTCTCAAAGTATCTCCTGGGCGAACCAGCACGGTTCAGATGTCATCCCCTCTGGATTGTTCCGGAGGCGCGTCGCGTCCTGAGCATTTCCTGCTTGGCGTTGCCGGTTGCAAGGCGATCAAGGTCGTCAGCCCATGCCTGCATCATTTTCCGTCGCTGGGCCATGTATTGGGCTCGGTTATATGCGGCGCGAACCTTGTTTCGCTCGGTGTGCGCGAGTTGTCGTTCGATGACATCAGGTGGCCAGCCCAATTCATTCAGCCGAGTGGCAGCCATTGCCCGAAATCCATGCGCCGTCATAGTGTCCTTGTCGAAGCCCAGTCCGCGAAGCGCCGCGTTCAAGGTGTTCTCACTCATCGGGCGTAGGGGAGAGCGCAGGCTAGGAAAGCAATACCGTCCGTGGCCGGTTATTTGATGTAGCTGGCGCAGGACGGACACGGCCTGTCGCGAAAGGGGGACCGTGTGCTCTTCGCGCATCTTCATTTTCTGAGCTGGGATGCGCCATTCCGCAGCACCCAGATCGAATTCAGACCATTCGGCGTGGCGCAGTTCCCCTGGTCGGACGAACACCAGCGGCGCGAGTTGTAGCGCAGCTAGTGTGGTTGGTTGCCCGTTATACGTCCGAATCGCGCGTAGCAGGTGGCCTATCTCCTTCGGGGTGATGATCGCGGGCCTTGATCGCGGTCTCGGGGCTTGAACGGTTCTGCGCAGTTCTGCGGCAGGGTTGTGTTCGGCGCGGTGGGATTCGATGGCGAAGCCAAAGACTTGGCCGATACATTGCCGCGCTCGACGAGCGGTGTCGTGCCGTCCCCGCGCTTTCACCCGATTCAACGCCGCAAGCACATCAGGCGCTTTAATTTCGGTAATGGGCCTCGATCCGAGATCTGGCATGACTTGTTGCAAAAGCCAACGATTCTTGACGAGCGTCGCCTCGGACAGCCTCACGCGCTGTTCCTCGAGCCACAGATTGGCAACTGCCTCAAAGGTGTTGCCAGCGGAGATTTGGGCGAGATGTCGGGCCGCGCGCCTCTCATGGCCGGGATCGCGTCCGGCTCGGAGGAGGGTGCGGGCATCGTCGCGCTGAATTCTTGCTTCCTTTATCGAGACCTCGGGATAGGGTCCCAAGCCCATTCGGTGTTCTTTGCCACCGAAGCGGTATTTGAGTCTCCACCACTTGGCACCTGTGGGTGCGACGGTGAGATACAAACCGAGCGTGTCGTAAAGGTTGAAGGGGCGGGGCTGTGGCCTGGCCTGGCGTACTGCCGTGTCGGTCAGCCCCTGCTTGGTCGGCATGGGCGCCTCCCGTGGGGATACGACCCCACGCAACGTGGACTGGTATACCCAACGGTATCCCCGGCCCAAGGTGGATGCAACGGCATCGTGTGGGACGGCCAGAAACAAAAAACCCCGCGTTAGCGGGGACTTTCAACACCATCCGACATTAGATGGGACTGCCTGAAATCCTAATGTGGTGGCCGGGGAGGGAATCGAACCCCCGACACGGGGATTTTCAATCCCCTGCTCTACCAACTGAGCTACCCGGCCGAGTCACAAGCCGTGTAACGGCCGTGAAAGAAGCGCGATGATACGGGGAGGACGGGCGACTGGCAAGCCGGATCGCCGCTGAACGTGGGGTGCGCGGGCGCATCCGCCCATTGCGGGCGGGCGCATCATCAGGGACACAGGCCAAAGTGCCGGCAGGGAGACCGCCATGAAACGTTTGCTTATTTCGCTCGCCGGGGTCGTGCTCGCGTTGCCCGCCTGCGCCTTCGGCGGCACGCCGGACCGCGACAGGCTCGCTCTTTACCAGGCCCATGCGATGCCGCCGGTCGAGAGTTTCCGCTACCTGAACCGCATCGATGGATGGACGCCGCTAGGCGATACCGCCGTTGCGATCTGGACACATCCCAACGAGGCGTATCTGCTTGAAGTCGATACGCCATGCCCGGATCTCGAATTCGCCCAGGCGATCGGTCTCACCAGCAACTCGGGGACGGTCTACTCGCGCTTTGACAAGGTGATTCCGCGCGCCGGCGGCAGCACGCGCACGATGCCGTGTCCGATCCGCCAGATCCGACCGCTCGACGTGAAGGCGCTCAAGTCGGCCGAGAAGGACATCCGCAGACAGCGAGAGGACGCCAGCAGCTGAGGCAGCGTCATTCCTCCGGCGGCACATAGCCCGCGGGCTTTTCCGCGTCGCCGCCGAAGAGGAATTTCTGCATCTCGCCTTCGAGGAAGGCGCGGTGCTGCGGGTTCATCGGCGAGAGGCGGTTCTCGTTGATCAGCATGGTCTGGTGCGCGAGCCATTTCGCCCACGCCGCCTTGCCGATGTGGGCGAAAACGCGCTTGCCCAGCTCGCCGGGCCACGGCACGAAATCGAGGCCGTCGGTGTCGCGGTGTTCGTATTCGCAATGGACGATGCGGGGCATGTCAGGCTTCCAGTAGCTTGCGGATCGGCGCGGGAATGCCGAGCGAGGAAAGTTCAGCGCGCGCGACCCAGCGCAGGTCGTCATTGTCGCCGACGCGTTCGCGCAGGGCGACGTCGCGCAGGCGCAGCGGTTGCAGGCGCAGCTTGTAGTGGCTGAAGGCGTGGTCGATGGAGGGAAGGCGCTCGGCCTGGCTGAAGTCGCCATGCGATGCCTGCTCGAACCACTGGCGGGATGCGGTTGCGTCCTCCGCCTGCGGCAGCGTCCATAGCGATGCCCAGATGCCGGTCGGTGGGCGGCGCTGCATGAGCACTTCGCCGCTGGCGTTTTCCAGCCACAGCACGCACGCATGTTTCTGCGGCACGGCCTTGCCCGGCTTGGGCGTGGGCAGTTCGCCAATGCGGCCTTCGCGGCGCGCGCTGCAATCGTCCTGCAGCGGACACAGCACGCAGGCCGGATCGCTGCGCGTGCACAACGTGGCACCGAGATCCATCTGCGCCTGCGTGTAGTCGGCCATGCGTGCGTCCGGCAGGTGCGACTCCGCCAGGGACCATAGTCGCTTCTCGATTGCCGGGAGGCCGGGATAGCCGTCGATGCCGTGGTAGCGCGTGAGCACGCGCTTCACGTTGCCGTCGAGGATCGCGTGGTGATCACCCCAGGCCTGCGACAGGATCGCTGCCGCCGTGCTGCGGCCGATGCCGGGCAGGGCGGTCAACGCGTCGATGTCGCGCGGCAGTTCGCCAGCGTGCAGTTCCACGCAGCGCTGCGCCGCGGCCTGCAGGTTGCGGGCGCGGGCGTAGTAGCCGAGTCCGGACCACAGGGCCATCACGTCGTCGCGCGATGCGGCCGCCAGTGCCGGGAGCGTCGGCAGCGTTGCGACGAAACGCTCGAAGTAGGGAATGACGGTCTTCACCTGCGTCTGCTGCAGCATGATTTCCGACAGCCACACGCGATAGGGCGTGCGCGGATGCTGCCATGGCAGATCATGGCGACCGTTGATCTCGAACCAGCGCAGCACGCGGGACGCGAAGGTGTCCGGATGGCCCTCACGTGCCGCGCCCGTCGCCCTCGCCGTGGTGGGTTTGCGGGCTTTCATGGAAGGCTTTCCCCGGCAGGCGCTGCGGTGTCATCGAATTCGACCTGCACGCCTTCCAGTTTCGCCCCCGAAATTTCCAGTTCGGGTGTTGTCAGCGTGCCGGACAGCGGCGGCAACGGGGTTCCGTCCTTCTGCTCCATCCACTCGAGCACCTGCGGCAGGCGGAAGCGGCCATCGAAGCGCGTGGCGTCGCGTCGCACCTGCAACGCGGCGACATCCACGAACCCCGGCAACCCGTCGTAGCGCAGGTTCAAGGGCAATCGCGATTGCGATTGTCCGAGCGGCGGCGGCAATGCGGGCCATGCCTGCGGCCATTGCGCGAGCGCGCCGTCGAGTTGCAGGGTGAGCTTGCGGCCCAAGGCAATTGTTCCGCGTGCATCGAGGTCGGGGATCGGGTCGTTGGGTTCATCATGATGGCCGCCGTGGCGCCGCAGGGCCACGCCCGCGGGCGCGAGCGTCCAGGTGGCCTCGTCGAAATGCAGCGGACCGTGCAGCCCCAGCGCGAAAGGAACCCGCGTCGTCGCCGCTTCAAATGTCGCCGCGATTCCCAGCCGCGCCGGCGTGATCCGCAGATCGTCCGCACCTAGGCGCAGCGGGCCGGACAGCACGAGCGTTGCCGGCAGATTCCAGTCCTTGCCGCGTTCGATCGTGACCTGCCCATGGGTGGCGAAGCCGGTCATACCGGCCCTGATCAATGCCTCGGGACGAATGATCGCCGCCGTCAGATCGGCGCGGATCGACAGCGGCGCGTCCAGGTAGCGTCCGCGCAGCCGGGCACGCAGCGGTTGCCGCGGATCGAGCAGCGGCAGGTCGGCCTGGATGCCATCGATGCGCCAGTCGTCGTTGTCGATCTCGCCGTCCCGGATGCGCAGTCCGTGGGTCAGGGTGGGCAGCCGCTTTTCCACGGTCGGCGGACGCGTGGCGAGCCAGTGCTGCAATGCGGGCAGGTCGAGCCGGGGGGCATCGAGTTCGACGCGGCGCGCCACCAGTTCGCTGCCGCCCGCACGCAGCGTCGACCACGGCACCGCGACGTGGATGCGCCTGGCGCGAAGCAGGATGCGCTCGGCGCCCGGCTCGCGCACGGCGACGTCGCGCAGCACCAGCATCGGCGTTCCGCGCAAACGGTATTCGCTGGCGCCACCGGCGGTGATTTCGAGGCCCAGGGTCGCGCCCGTGCGGTTGGTGACGATCGCCGCAATGCTCTGCGGCCGCGACAGCCAGAACAGCGCGATGAGCATCGCAATCGCCAGTAGGGCGATCACGAGCAGGATGCGGCCGCGGCGCGTCATCAGTTGGAGGTGGATGTTCCGAGGGCTTCCGGCAGGAGCGCATCGACGAAGGCGTCGGCATCGAACACGCGCAGGTCTTCCGGTCGTTCGCCGATGCCGGCGAAGCGGATCGGGATGCCGAATTCGCGTGCCAGCGCGAACACGACGCCGCCCTTGGCGGTGCCGTCGAGCTTGGTGACGACCAGCCCCGTCACGCCGACTGCGGCGTGGAACTGGCGCAGTTGCGACAGTGCGTTCTGGCCCGTGGTGCCGTCGATCACCATCAGCACTTCATGCGGTGCATTGACGTCGAGCTTCTGGATCACTCGCTTGATCTTGCCCAGTTCGGCCATCAACCCCTGCTGGGTGTGCAGGCGGCCGGCGGTATCGGCGATCAGGACCTCGGTGCCGCGGGCCTGCGCCGCCTGCAATGCATCGAAGGCGACCGATGCCGCATCCGCATTCTGGCCCTGCGCGATGACGGGCACGCCATTGCGGTCGCCCCACGCCTGCAGTTGCGCGATGGCCGCGGCCCGGAAGGTGTCGCCCGCGGCCAGCATCAGCGGGCGGCCTTCATCCTTGAAGCGGCGCGCCAGCTTGCCGATGGTAGTAGTCTTGCCGACGCCGTTGACGCCGACCGTGAGCAGCACGAACGGCTTGGTGCCGCGGTCGATCTGCAGCGGCTGCGCCACCGGGCGCAGCATCGCCACCAGATCGCCGCGCAATGCCGCGAGCAGGGCATTGGCGTCGGTGAATTCGCGCGCCTTCATGCGCTTGCGCAGGTCTCCGACCAGGAATGTCGTGGCCGTGACGCCAACGTCAGCGGTCAGCAGCGCGGTCTCGATCTCGTCGAGCAGGTCGTCGTCCAGGCGCGGATTGCGCGAGAACAGCCCGCTGAGGGAGCGTGCGAAGGCGCTGCCGCGCAGGCGGTCGCGCCAGCCCTTCCGGCCGGGGGCCGCGGGCTCGTCGGCGGCTTCGGCGGTCGGGACCGGCTCCGGCTCCAGCGCAGGCGCCGGTTCGACTTCCATTGCGGCCGCTATGAATTCGGCCGGGACCGGTTCGGTCGCGAGCGGACCAGCCGCCGCGGATGCGTCCGCCGCCATCGCGTTGCCGTCCGGAGGCAGGATTGCGGCCTCGGTCGCACGCGAGTCGTTGGGCGCCGCCGGTGGCACCTCGGGTTTCTTGCGGCGGAAAAAATTGAGCATCGCGAATGGGGGCGGGGAGTGCGCGAGAATGCACACATGATAGCCCCCCCGCTTGGCGCCGCCGGATGAACCGCCCGCATTCCACAGGCCGCGCCACTCCCGGCAAGGTCCGGATCATCGGCGGTCGCTGGCGCGGCACGCGCCTGGACGTGGCCGATGCGCCCGGCCTGCGTCCAACCAGCGACCGCGTGCGCGAGACCCTGTTCAACTGGCTGCAGCCGGTGCTGCCGGGTGCGCGCGTACTCGATCTGTTCGCAGGAAGCGGCGCGCTGGGGCTGGAAGCGCTGTCGCGCGGCGCCGCGGCGGCGGTGCTGGTCGAACGCGATGCGAAGCTCGCTGCCTCCCTGCGTGCCACCGTCGCGCGGTTGCAGGGCGGCGAGGCGGCGGGCGTCGTACAAGCCGATGCCATGGCTTGGCTGCATGGACAGCCTGATGGCGGTTTCGACCTCGCCTTCGTCGACCCGCCGTTCGACTCGAACTTCTGGGGCGGGGTGCTGCCCGCGCTCACGCCCAAGCTGTCCGCGGCGGGCTGGCTCTACGTCGAATCCGCGCCCGAGGCCGCCGCCGCGCCGCCGCCGGAATGGGCCCTGCATCGCGAGGGCCGCACCCGCGAGGTCCGCTATGCCCTGTATCGGCGGCGGCCCGCGGACGCCACTGTTACACTGGCGCCCGACCCGGCTGGCGCACCGACGCCCACCACGAGCGAACGACCAGCGAATGACCGTGGCCCGTAACCGAATCGCCGTCTATCCCGGCACCTTCGACCCGATCACCAATGGCCATATCGACCTCGTCGATCGGGCCGCGCCGCTGTTCGAGCGGATGATCATTGGCGTTGCCGCCAGTCCCGGCAAAAGCCCGGCACTGCCCCTGGACCTGCGCGTGCGGCTGGCGCAGGAAGCCGTGGCCCATCATCCCAACGTCGAGGTCCGCGGTTTCGCCGGCCTGCTTGCGCACTTCGTGGACGAAGTGGGCGCCGGCGTGCTGATGCGCGGGCTGCGCGCGGTATCCGACTTCGAGTACGAGTTCCAGCTGGCGAGCATGAACCGCCACCTGATCCCCGACGTGGAGACGCTGTTCCTCACGCCGGCGGAGCAATACGGCTTCATTTCCTCATCGCTGGTCCGCGAGATCGCCCGCCTCGGCGGCGACGTCTCCGGCTTCGTGCCGCCAGCGGTGGCCTCCGCGTTGCAGGCGCAATGGCAACGCAACCTCGATGCATGATCCATACGCAGTAAACACTAACCACGCACTACTGGGGGAACGCCCGATGAAGATCTCTAACCGCCTGCTGCTTGCCGCCTGCCTTGTCCTGCCCTTCCTGGGCGCGTGCAAGAAGCAGGAAGCCGCGCAGGAAACCGCCAAGGCGGCCGTCGCCATGCCGGCTACCGCGACCGACGACAACGCCTGGAATGCGTACCTGACCGACGTGGTCACCCGCAACCTCGAAGGCGCGACCAGCACCTACGTGTACACGCTGCCGGCCGAGTCCTCCACCGACTTCCAGGGCTCCTACGATCGCCAGCTGGAAAAGGCGGAAGAGGACATGTCGCGCGGTGGCGTCGAAGGCACGCTGCTGGCTTTCGGTGGCCCGAGTTCGGCCAAGAGCGCCGACCTCGCCACCGCTGCCTTCGCCAAGGCGATGCCGAACAGCATGAAGGGCGTCAAGGTGCTCTTCATCGGTGCGCAGGCTGACAGCGATCGCGTCAAGGCGGCGGTCGACCCGTCGGGCGCGACCTACAAGTTCGTCGAAGCCAAGTGACGATCTGGCCCGCGCCCGCTCCCGCGGGCGCGGCTTTGCCAGATCGTCATCCCGGCGCAAGCCGGGATCCATTTTGCTGTTGTTTCTGCTGTTTACAGAGCAAAATCAAATGGGTTCCAGCTTCCGCTGGAACGACGGAGTTTTTCCGTCGATGAGGAGTCGGACGGTAATCGTCCAGATTTGAAACCATGGCGCTGAAGATCAACGAGCTCTGCGTCAACTGCGATGTCTGCGAACCGGCATGCCCGAACCAGGCCATCTCGCAGGGCGAAACCATCTACGTGATCGATCCGTCGCGCTGCACCGAATGCGTGGGCCACTTCGACGAACCGCAGTGCGTGGTCGTCTGTCCGGTCGAGTGCATCGACCCGGATCCCGCATTCCCCGAATCCAACGAGCAGCTGCTGGCCAAGCTCGCGCGCCTGCAGGCGCCGGGCTGATGCGGCTGCAGCGGCCCGTTGCCGCCAAGCCCCGCCTGTAAGGAAGACGCCGATGCCGTTGCGTGCGCTGCTGTGCCTGGTGTTGTTGTTCGTGGCCGTGGATGCCTGCGCGGCGGCACCCGCGCCTGTGGCCCGGCAGCCGCACCCACCGGGCGCCGCCATTGCCAGTGGCCATGCGCGGGCGACGCAAGCCGGGCTGGAGATGATCCGCGCCGGTGGCAACGCGTTCGACGCGGCCGTGGCGGTATCGGCGACGCTGGCCGTGGTCGAGCCGATCAGTTCCGGCATCGGCGGCGGCGGCTTCTTCCTGCTCCACGATGGCAAGACTGGCAAGGACGTCTTCCTCGACGCCCGCGAAACCGCCCCGGCCTCCGCAACGCCCGCGGCGTTCCTCGACGAGAAGGGCGAACTCGATCGCGATCGCGCGACCAACGGCCCGTGGTCGGCGGGCATTCCCGGTCTTCCGGCGGCGCTGGTGCACCTGGCGCAGAAATACGGACGCCTGCCGCTCAGGACCACGCTCGCGCCGGCGATCCGGCTGGCGCGCGAGGGCTTCGAGATCTATCCGCGCCTGGAAAAGGGCTATGCCAGCCGCCGCGCGGTGATGGAACGTTATCGCGGCACGCGCGCGGTGTTCCTCGCCGACGGCACGCCACCGACGACGGGCGAGATCCTCAAGCAGCCCGAACTCGCACGCACGATCGAGTTGATCGCCGAGAAGGGCTTCGACGGCTTCTACCGCGGGGACACGGCGGACAAGCTGCTCGCGGCCGTAAAGGAAGAAGGCGGCAGGTGGCGCGCCGATGAACTCACCGGTTATCGCGTCAAGGAACGCGAACCGCTGCGTTTCCGCTACCGCGACTGGGACGTCACCACCGCGCCGCCGCCGTCGTCGGGCGGCGTGGCGCTGGCGGAAATGCTGCAGATGCTCGAAGGCTGGGACCTGGCGAAGCTGGATTCCGCGCATCGCCACCACGTCGTCGTCGAAGCCATGCGCCGCGCGTACCGTGATCGCACGATCTACCTTGGCGATCCCGACTTCGTGAAGATGCCGGTGCGGCGCCTGACGAGCCCGGACTACGCGGCCGGCCTGCGCGCCGGCATCAATCCCGACAAGGCCACGCCCAGCGCGCTGCTGCCGGGCCAGCCCGCGCCTCTCGAAGACGACGAGACCACGCACTTCTCGATCATCGATGCCGATGGCAACCGCGTCTCCGCGACGCAGACGGTGAACCTGTTGTACGGCTCGGGCATGGTCGCGCCCGGTACCGGCGTGTTGCTCAACAACGAGATGGACGACTTCGCGCTGCGCCCGGGCACGCCCAACGCATTCGGCGTGATGGGCTTCGCTGCCAACGCGCCGGAAGCGGGCAAGCGCATGCTCAGCTCGATGACGCCGAGCTTCATCGAGTCCAAGGACCGGCTCGCGGTGATCGGCGCGCCCGGTGGCAGCCGCATCATCACCGAGGTGCTCGTGGGCATCCTCGGCTACGACGCCGGCCTGGACGCGCAGCAGGTCGCCGCCTTGCCGCGCTTCCACCACCAGTGGCTGCCGGATGCGATTTCGTCCGAGCCGGGTGCGATCGATGCGGCGACCGTGTCGGCGTTGCAGGCGATGGGCCACGCGGTGAACGTGGCCGAAACACCGTGGGGCAACCTGCAGACCGTGTCGTGGGACAAGCGCGCCAATACGCTGGAAGGCGGTTCCGATCCGCGCAATCCCGTCGGCAGCGCCGAGGTGCTGCCAAGCGGAAGCCATTGATCCTCCTGGCCTGGAACGCCGCGTCCACTTCGCCATAGCGGTATTCGGCGCGATAATCACGCCATGCCTCCATCGGAAACGTGGCAATGAAGCTCTGGTCCCTGCTCGGCAACAGCCAGAAACTCGACGGCGGCGCGATGTTCGGCAATGCGCCCCGCGCGATGTGGGAGAAGTGGTCGCCGCCCGACGCGCATAACCGTATCGACCTGGCCTGCCGCGCACTGCTGGCCAGCCCGCTCGCCGGCAAGACCGTGCTGTTTGAGGCCGGCATCGGTGCATTCTTCGAACCGAAGCTGCGCGAGCGCTATGGCGTCGTTGAAGAGCGCCATGTGTTGCTGGACTCGCTGGCCGCGGCGGGCTTCAAGCCGGAAGACATCGACGTGGTCGTGCTCTCGCACCTGCATTTCGACCATGCCGGCGGCGTCCTGGCGGCATGGGAAGAGGGCGTGGCGCCGCGGCTCGTGTTCCCCAATGCGAGCTACGTCGTCGGACGCGAGCATTGGGAGCGCGCACGGAAGCCGCACCCGCGCGACCGCGCCAGCTTCATCGCCGAGTTGCCGGGGCTGCTGGAAGCGACGGGCCGGCTCGAGCTGGTGGATGGTGCGCATTCGAAGACGCTCGGCAACGCCGTGCGCTTCCACTACAGCGATGGCCACACGCCGGGGCTGATGCTGTCGGAAATTGTCGGCCCGGACATGGTCAACGGCGACACGCATGGCGGCGTGGTGTTCTGCGCCGACCTGATCCCCGGCCGTCCGTGGGTGCATGTGCCGATCACCATGGGCTACGACCGCAATGCAGAGCTGCTGATCGACGAGAAGAAGCAGTTCCTCGAGGACAAGCTGCTGCGCAACGTGCACCTGTTCTTCACCCATGATCCCGGCTGCGCGCTCGCCCAGGTCGTTCGTGACGAGAAGGGCAAGTTCGGTACCGCGCACGAAGTGGCCGCGTTGCACGCCAGGGCCCTGACGGCGTGACGTTTCCGTTCCGCTTCGCCGCGTCGGCGCTGTTGCTGCTGCAGGCAGCGCCGGCCTGGGCGCAAGGCGAGCCCGAGAGCTTTCCCGATCCGGGGGAGTCGCTGGTGGACCCCGATTTCAAG
Organism: Agrilutibacter niabensis; assembly: GCA_031457065.1. Taxonomy (GTDB): domain Bacteria; phylum Pseudomonadota; class Gammaproteobacteria; order Xanthomonadales; family Xanthomonadaceae; genus Agrilutibacter; species Agrilutibacter niabensis_A. The sequence goes on along the minus strand of JAVDVW010000001.1, from coordinate 1,816,842 downwards.
GTGGGCACCCGCGAATTCGGTCTCGACCGCCGGGTCGAGATGTACCAATGGCAGCGCGGCGAGCACGGATACGAACACGCGTGGCACGGTGCGCCGATCGACTCTTCCGGCTTCGATGCGGCGCATGCGAATCCGCCCAGGCTGCCACTCGACAACCGCCGCTGGTGGGCGGAGAAACCGACGCTGGATGGCAAGCCGCTGGATCCGGCGGTATTGCGCAGCCTCGGCGAATGGCGGGTGATACGGCCCAACTTCTCGCGCCTGCCGGCCAACCTGGCCGCTTCCTTCCAGCCGGAGGGCGAAGGTCTGGGTAGCGCGGAGAACCCGCTGGAACCCCAGGTGGGCGACCTGCGGGTGAGCTGGCGCGAACTGGTGTTGCCGCCGCTTGTCGGGAAGGTCGTGTTGCGCGCGGACGTCTGGCGCCTGGCGGCGGATCCCGACGACGGTGGGCATCCGATTCCGCCGCTTGCTCCCGTCGCCTCCGGGCCCGGGCACGTGCAGCGCGTCTGGCCATTCCTTGCCGGCGGGCTGGTGGCGATCGCGGCGATCATCGTTGCGTTGCGACGCAGGCGGCAGCGCAAGGCCTGAGCGGGAGGAATCTCCCTGCCGTCCGGCGTTATCCGTGCCGCGTCCCGAAGATCTTGTCGCCCGCGTCGCCCAGGCCCGGCAGGATGTAACCGACCTCGTTGAGGCGCTCGTCGATCGAGGCCGTGTAGACCTCGACATCCGGGTGGCGGGCTTCAAGCGCGCGCAGGCCTTCCGGGGCCGCGACCAGAAACAGGCCCTTGATGCGCCGGCAGCCTGCCGCCTTGAGCATGTCGACGGTGGCGATCAGCGTGCCGCCCGTGGCGAGCATGGGATCCAGGATCAGCGCGGTGCGCTCCTCCATGCGGCTGGTGAGCTTCTCGTAGTAGCCGATCGGTTGCAGCGTGCGCTCGTCGCGTTGCAGGCCGACCACGCCCACCTTGGCCGCGGGAATCAGCTCGAGCACGCCCGGCAGCATGCCTAGGCCGGCGCGCAGGATCGGTACCAGCGTGATCTTCGCGCCCTTGATCCGATGCGTGGCGACGGGGCCGGCCCAGCCGTCGATCACGACCTCCTCGGTTTCAAGGTCGGACGTGGCCTCGTAGGTGAGCAGCGTCGCGACTTCCGAGGCGAGTTCGCGGAATGCCTTGGTGCTGATGCCGGCCTCACGCATCAGGCCCAGCTTGTGCCGCACCAGCGGATGGCGGACTTCGACGATCTTCATGCGGCGAGCATAAGTGCAAGTTCGACAGAGCGGAACCGCTTCCCCGCGCGAGCGGAGGGATGCGTTGGTCCGATCGCCAGAAAAACAGAAGGCCGGATCTACCGGCCTTCTGGAGCACCATCGGGGGGAATGGGCTCTCAGGCCGCGGCGGCCTGCCGGGCGCGCGGACCTTCCTTCAACGCCCGCGCGACCATGCCGACCATCAGGTCGATCTCCTCGCTGGTGATGTTGAAAGTCGGGGTGAAGCGCAGCGAGTTGACGCCGCCATGGATCACGCCGAGGCCATGCTCGCGCAACCATTCCTCGGTCGAGTTTGCGCCGTAGCACTTGAACTCGTTCGACAGCTCGCAGGAGAACAGCAGGCCGGTGCCCTGGACCTTGGTGATCATGCCGCCGAGTTCCGACTTCAGCTTCTCGAGCTTGTCGGTCGCTTCCTTGCCCTTGGCGCGGATGTTCTCGCGCAACGTCGGCGTCACCTGCCTGAGTACCGCCACCGCGACGTCGAGCGCGCGCGGATTGGTGGTCATGGTGTTGCCGTACAGGCCCTTCTTGTAGATCTCGCCGGCGCGCTTGCTCACCGCGAGCACAGACAGCGGGTACTGTCCGGCATTGAGCGCCTTGGAATAGGTCTCCATGTCCGGAGCCTCGATGTTCTCGAAGCCGGGGTAGTCGACGATCGACAGCACGCCGTTGGCGCGCAGGCCGGCCTGGATCGAGTCGACCAGCAGCAGCGAGCCATGCGCCCTGGTCAGCTCGCGCGCCGCGTTGTAGAACGCGACCGGCACGCCGCGGCCCGGATCGCCTTCGCCCATTACCGGCTCGAGGAACATCGCCTCGATGAACCAGCCGTTGGCGTCGGCATCGGCAAAGGCCTTCTTCAGCGCGTCGATGTCGTAGGGCTCGACCGCCAGCACGCTGTCCTCGCCCCGGTAGCTGGCCAAGTACTGCGCGTAGGTCTTGCGGGAGGAATCCGAATACAGGGCAGGGCGCTCGGTGCGGCCATGGAAGCTGCCCTTCACCACCAGGCGCTTGATCGTGCGGCCGGCATGGCGCGCGCCCGGATCGGTCAGGGTCTTGGCATTGGCGTCGACGATGCGCGAGGCCAGCGACACGGATTCCGAACCCGAGTTGAGGCACAGGAACTTGTCGTACGGGCAGGCGCCGCGGCTCAGGCCGATGGCGGCGCGGATCGCCTTCTCGAAGCGCAGCTGCGTCAGCGACGGCGTCATGATGTTGGCCATCGCCTGCGGCTTGGCCATCGCGTCGATCACGGTCTTCGGGGTGTGGCCGAAACCGAGCATGCCGTAGCCGCCCGAGTCGTGCAGCACGGCGCCCTTGAGGGTGACGATCCACGGGCCGCGGGCGGCGAGGGCGATGTAGGGGTTCACGCCGTCGTCGGCATAGAAGTTGACGTAACCGGCCTGGACGGCGCGCAGCTGCGCTTCCTCGTCCAGGTCGAGCAGGTCGGCGAATTCACCCTTGATGCTTTCGTATTCGGCCGCGGCCGCATCGATGGCCTGGACCAGGTCGGGATGCGAAGCGGCGAATTTCACGATGACGGCGTCATCGAGGCCGACGGTGCGGCGCTTGCCACCATGGGCGCGCAGGGGTACGAGCTTTTCGGTCACGGCCATGGGGATTCTCCAGATAATTTGCCTATTATCGGGATAATTTCGTCGATCGGTAGTAATGAATTGGACGAAATAGTTGGTTATTTCGTCGATATGACGAATACAATTGTGCAATATGAAGATAACCGCCACCGACCAGCAGCTGCTCACCGTGCTGCGTGAGAACGCCCGCGCCTCGACCGCCGAGATCGCGCGCCGGTTGAAACTGTCGCGCACCACCGTGCAGAGCCGGATCGAGCGGCTGGAGCGGCAGGGCGTGATCGGCGGCTACACCGTGCGGGTCAACGACGCCGCCGAGCGTGGCCACATCCGCGCCCACATCATGATCACCGTGCTGCCCAAGCAGATGGCGGCCGTGGTCGAGTCGCTCCGTGCCATGCCCGAGGTGCGTGCATTGCATTCGGTCAGCGGCTCCTTCGACCTGGTGGCGATGGGCGTGGTCCCGACCGTGTCGGAGATGGACGAGCTGACCGACCGCATCGGAGCGGTGGACGGGGTGGAGCGCACTACCTCGTCGATCATCCTGTCGGCGAAGTTCGAGCGGTAGGTCGGCCGGGGGCCAGGGGCGGAATGCCCGGAAGCCCTACAATTGCCGGCTCCCCGCCGCTTGCCCACCCCTTGAAGAAGTCAGATTTCCATTACGACCTGCCCCCGGAACTGATCGCCCAGGCCCCCCTGGCCGAGCGTTCGGCCAGCCGGCTGCTGGTGGTGCCACCGGGCGGGGCGGCCCCCGACTGGCGTTTCGAGGACCGTGGGTTCCGCGACCTGCCGTCCCTGCTGCAACCGGGCGACCTGCTGGTGTTCAACGACACCCGCGTGATCCCGGCACGACTGTTCGGACAGAAGGCCACCGGCGGCCGGGTCGAGATCCTGATCGAACGCCTACTGGGCGGATTCGACGCGCGCGTGCAGTTGGGGGTCAGCAAGTCGCCGAAGGATGGCGCGCGCATCGCGCTCGATGCCGGCGGTGAACTGGAAGTGCTGGGCCGCGACGGCGAGTTCTACCTCGTGCGCTTCCATGTGCCCGAATCGCTGGAGCAATGGCTGCTGCATGCGGGGCGGCTGCCGCTGCCGCCCTACATCCAGCGCGAACCCGGCGTGGATGACGACGAGCGCTACCAGACCGTGTTCGCCCGCGAAGTCGGCGCCGTGGCAGCACCGACGGCAGGCCTGCACTTCGACGACGCGCTGCTCGACGCCCTGCGCGCGCGAGGGGTGCAGTTCGGCCACGTCACCCTGCATGTCGGCGCCGGCACGTTCCAGCCGGTGCGCGTCGAGAACCTCGACCAGCACGTGATGCACAGCGAGTGGCTCAACGTCGGCGCGGAACTGGTCGAACAGATCCGGCGTACGCGCGAGGCCGGCGGTCGCGTGGTCGCGGTCGGCACGACGGTAGTGCGCGCGCTGGAAAGCGCAACACGCCTGAATGAAGCGGGGGACGGTGAACTGCAGCCGTTCGCCGGCGAGACGCGCCTCTTCATCCTGCCGGGCTACCGTATCCGCTCGGTGGACGCGCTGATCACCAATTTCCACCTGCCGGAAAGCACGCTGCTGATGCTGGTGTCGGCCTTCGCCGGCAAGGCGCGGATCTTCGCCGCCTACGAGCACGCGATCCGCCAGCGCTACCGGTTCTTCTCCTACGGGGACGCGATGTTGTTGTATCCGCGGCCCGAGTAGTTCGGACGTCATCCCGGGGAAAGCCGGGATCCATTTTGTTGTTGCTTTTGCTCTTTCGAAAGCAAGAAGCGAAGGCGAAAGCGAAAGCAAAATGGATCCCGGCTTGCGCCGGGATGACGAGCAACGGCAAAGGCCAAAGGCCAAAGGCCAAAGGCAAGAAAGAGAGCTGAGCAATACGTATGAGCCGGATGTCCTTCCAACTGCTGAAAACCGACGGCGCCGCGCGCCGCGGCCGCCTCACCTTTCCGCGCGGCACGGTGGAAACGCCGGCGTTCATGCCGGTGGGCACCTACGGGTCGGTGAAGGGCGTGCTGCCGGAGCAGGTCCGCGAACTCGGTGCCGAGATCATCCTGGGCAACACCTTCCATCTGTTCCTGCGTCCCGGCCTGGACGTGATTGCCGACCACGGCAGCCTGCACGGTTTCGCCCGCTGGAATGGACCGATCCTCACCGATTCCGGCGGGTTCCAGGTGTTCTCGCTGGCGCACCGCCGCAAGATCACCGAGCAGGGCGTGAAGTTCGCCGCGCCGACCGACGGTTCGCAGGTGTTCCTCGGGCCCGAAGAGAGCATGCACATCCAGAAAGTGCTCGGCTCGGACATCGTGATGATCTTCGACGAGTGTCCGCCGGTGCACGTCGACGGCGTGGCGGTCGGGGCCGAGCTGGTGAAGCGATCGATGGAGCTGTCGCTGCGCTGGGCCGAACGCAGCAAGCGCGCGCACGAGCGCAACGACGCGGCACTGTTCGGCATCGTCCAGGGCGGCGTCCACCACGACCTGCGCACCCGATCGGCGACGGCTCTCAAGGACATCGGCTTCGACGGCTACGCGATCGGCGGCCTGGCGGTGGGCGAGACGGAGGCCGAGCGCAACCACATGCTCGAGCACACCGCGCCGCAATTGCCGGAAGATCACCCGCGCTACCTGATGGGGGTAGGGCGGCCGGAGGACCTGGTGGAAGCGGTTGCGCGCGGCGTCGACATGTTCGATTGCGTGATGCCGACCCGCAACGCCCGCAATGGCCACTTCTTCACCGCCACGGGGGCCGTGCGCATCCGCAATGCGATGTATGAGCGCGACACCCGGCCGATCGAGGAGGGTTGCGACTGCTACACCTGCCGCAACGGCTTCAGTCGCAGCTACCTGCGTCACCTGGACCGCTGCAACGAGATGCTCGGCCCGGTGCTGGGGACTTTGCACAATCTGCGCCATTACCAGCGCCTGATGGCCGGGATGCGCGAGGCGATCGCCGCGGGAACCTTCACCGCGTTCCGGGAGTCCTTCTATGCCACCCGCGCCATGCCCGTCCCCCAACTCGGGGTCTGACGGCGTGCCATAATCCCCCGTTATTTCGCTTCCGGAAGCACCCCAATGAACCTGCTCGACCTCCTGATCGCTCCCGCCTACGCCCAGGCCGCGGCCCAGCCGCAGGGCTTGGGTGGCTTCGGCCTGCTGATGCCGATCGCGCTGATCGCGATCATGTACTTCCTGATGATCCGCCCGCAGATGAAGCGGCAGAAGGAGCACCGCGCCATGCTCGACAAGCTGTCCAAGGGCGACGAAGTGCTGACCAACGGCGGCATCGCCGGCGTGGTCACCGACATCGGTGAGAACTTCATCACGGTCGAGGTAGCCGACAACGTGCGCCTGCGCATCCAGAAGGGCGCCGTTGCCAATGTCCTGCCCAAGGGCACCTTGAAGTCGGCATAAGCCGCCTTCATCACGTTTTGCACGACGGCGGCCGGGGAGCTGCCACGGGATCTTTTAGATGCTGACTTACGCACGCTGGAAATACGTTGCCTTCCTGGTCGTCCTGCTGCTCAGCGCCGTGTATGCGGTGCCGAACATGTTTCCGCAGGACCCGTCGGTCCAGGTCACCGCCAATCACGGTGCCCCCGTCGACGAGTCGCTGCGCAAGCGCGTGGCCGACAGCCTGCAGAAGGCCGGCATCGCGACCAAACAGGTCGAGATCGACAAGAAGAAAAACAACCTGTTGGTCCGCCTGACCAATCCGGACCTCCAGGTGAAGGCGGCCGACGCGCTGCGCCCCGAGCTGGGCAGCGACTACATCGTGGCGCTCAACATCGCCTCGACCGTGCCGGACTGGCTGGAAAAGCTCGGTGCGCGGCCGATGTCGCTGGGCCTCGACCTGCAGGGCGGCGTGCACTTCCTGATGCAGGTGGACCAGAAGGCGGCGCTCGAGAAGCGGCTGGAAGCGACGGCCGAAGACCTACGCGTGCTGCTGCGCGAGAATCGCATCGCTTACGTCTCGGTGGATCGCCGTCCCGACAACAGCATCGTGGCCACGCTGCGTGATGCCGGCGCCGCCAGTGCCGCCACGGACGTGATCGCCAAGAGCCAGCCGACGCTGGTGCAGCAGGCACAGGGCAACCAGATTGCTCTGCAGGTGCAGCCAACCGAGCTGCAACGCTACGCCGCGGACGCGATCGAGCAGAACGTCGCCACCCTGCGCAACCGCGTCAACGCGCTGGGCGTGGCCGAACCGGTGATCCAGCGCCAGGGCAACGACCGCATCGTCGTCGAGCTGCCGGGCGTGCAGGACACCGCGCAGGCCAAGCGCATGATCGGCGCGACGGCCACGCTGGAATACCGCGCGGTCGTCGAAGGCAATGCCATCGACGCGGTCCAGAGCGGCAACGTGCCGCCCGAGGCGCGCGTCTACTACCGCCGCGAACGCGGCCCGGACGGCAAGCCCATGCCGATCCTGCTCAACAAGCGCGTGATCGCCTCGGGCGATCAGCTGGTGGGCGCGACCACCGGCTTCGACCAGCGCAGCGGCTCGCCGACCGTGTCGGTGCGCCTCAACAGCGCCGGCGGCCAGCGCATGTTCGACTTCACCAGCGAGAACGTCGGCAAGCCGATGGCCGTGGTGTACATCGAGCGCCTGCCGGAAGTGAAGATCGTCGACGGCAAGGAAGTGCGCAGCACCCGCATCAGCGAAGAAGTGGTGTCGGTCGCGACCATCCAGGGCGTGTTCAGCAACGAATTCCAGACCACCGGCCTGAGCAGCCAGGAAGCGGCAGACCTGTCCAAGCTGCTGAAGTCCGGTTCGCTGGCGGCACCGATGGACTTCGTCGAGGAGCGCATCGTCGGCCCGAGCCTGGGCAAGGAGAACGTCGAGCGCGGCCTGCGCGCGGTGACCTATTCGTTCGTCTTCGCGCTGGTTTTCTTCCTGTTCTATTACCGCATGTTCGGCGTGATCACCTGCATCGCGCTGCTGCTCAACCTGTTGATGGTGTTCGCGCTGATGTCGTTCTTCGGCGCCACGATGTCACTGCCGGGCCTGGCGGGCATCGCCCTGACCGTGGGCATGTCCGTGGACGCCAACGTGCTGATCAACGAACGCATACGCGAGGAGCTGCGACTTGGCCTGCCTCCGCAGACGGCGATCGCGACGGGCTACGACCGCGCCTCGGGCACCATTCTCGATGCCAACATCACCGCGTTCCTCGTCGGCCTGGCCATGGCGGCGTTCGGCTCCGGCCCGCTGCGCGGCTTCGGCATTACGACGATGTTGGGTATTGCCACTTCGGCCTACACGGCCGTGTCCGTCTCGCGCGCCATCGCCACGCTGATCTACGGTGGCCGCCGCAGGCTGAAGTCGATCTGGATCTAAGGGAGCCGCTTCCATGAAACCTTTCAACGTGTTCCCTTACGACAGCCACATCAACTTCATGCGCGTGCGCATGGTGTCGCTGACCATCGCGGCCCTGCTGATGTTCGTGGCGATCGGGGCCATGGCCGTCAATGGCTTCAACTTCGCCCTCGATTTCACCGGCGGCGTGGGCGTCGAGCTGCGCTTCGCCAAGCCGGTCGAGGTCGAGGCGGTGCGTTCGCGCCTGGCCGCAGCCGGTTACGAAAACGCCCAGGTGCAAAGCTTCGGCACCGGCACCGACCTGCTGGTCCGCTTGCAGGCGAAGGAAGGCGCCGCCAGCAGCAAGGTGGCGACGAGCGTCGCGCAGGACGTGAAGCAGGCCGCTTCCACGGCCGACAACCCGGCCGAAGTGCGCAGCAGCGCCGAGATCAGCGCGCAGGTCGGCAAGGAGCTGCGCGACAAGGGGATCCTCGCCCTGGTGTTCGTGGTCCTGGGCTTCCTGATCTACATCTCGTTCCGCTTCGAGTGGAAGTTCGCCGTCGCGGCGATCATCGCGACCTTGCACGACGTGGTGATCGTGGTCGGCTGGTTCGCCTTGAGCGGGCACGAATTCGACCTGACCGTGCTGGCCGGTGCGCTATCGGTGATGGGCTACTCGGTCAACGACACCATCGTGGTGTTCGACCGCGTGCGCGAGAACTTCCGCTCGATGCGCGCGACGCCGTCGGAAGTGCTGAATGCGTCGATCAACCAGACGCTGTCGCGTACCGTGATCACCTCGTTCGTGGCCTTCCTGACTGTGCTGGCCCTGTACATCTACGGTGGCAACTCGCTGCGCGGCATGGCGGAGTCGCAGATGATCGGCATCATCATCGGCACGCTGTCCTCGATCTTCGTCGCCTGCCCGCTGCTGATGTGGCTGGGTGCGAGCAAGCAGGACCTGATGCCGAAGGCGCGCGACGAAGCCGCCCTGGCGCGCCGTCCGTAAGGCCGGCAACAAAGCAACAAAAAAAGGCCGCGCATTGCGCGGCCTTTTTCTTTGCGGTCCGTTGCCGGAACCGTTCAATCCAGGGCGTTTGCGTATCCCGTCGCCACGATCTTGTTCTGCAGGGCATCGCAGATCTTCAGGTTGCCGGCGACCAGCGGGCGACCCATCAGGCCGCGCGTGTCCATCGGGCCCGTCGAACGGCCGCGGTAGTCGACGACCTTCCCGCCGGCCTCGCGCACCATCAATGCGCCGGCGGCGATGTCCCAGGGCTTCACGCCGGATTCGAAGTACGCATCCGCGCGGCCGCAGGCCACGTAGGCCAGGTCCAACGCCGCCGAGCCCGTACGGCGGATGTCTTCGGCATCCTGCAGCAGGGCTTCGATGCACTTGAGATGGGCGCCGACGCTCTTGCGCTCACGGGGCGGGAAGCCGGTGATCAGGAAGGCGCCGTTGAGGTCCTTGCGCTCGGCGACACGGATCTTCTTGTCGTTGAGAGTCGCGCCGCTGCCGCGGCTGGCGGTGAACAGGTCGTTACGCAGCGGATCGAAGATCACGCCATGGATCGGCTCGCCGTTCTCGACCAGGGCGATGGATACGCAGAAATGCGGGAAGCCGTGCAGGTAGTTGCTGGTGCCGTCGAGCGGGTCGATGACCCAGGTGAAGCGGCCGGAACCCTGCGCGCCGCCTTCCTCGCCGAGGATGGCGTAATCGGGCGTGGCCCGACGCAGTTCCTTGATGATGACCGTTTCGGCCTGTCCGTCCACTTCGCTGGCGTAGTCCAGCCGGTCCTTCTCCACGACGTTGAGCGCGTCGAGCTTGTGCATGTTGCGCAACAGGACGTTTCCGGCGGCGCGGGCGGCCTTGACCATGAGGGTGACGGCGGGCTTCTGCATGGCGATACGGGCCTCTGATCGGGGCTGGGGACGGGCTGGCGGGTGCGAAAGAGCGGGCCGGTTCGATGACCGGGGCGCGGAGTTTACCATTGCCACGCATGAGCACCGCCCCCGCTACCCAATCCACCGCCTTCGCCGAGCGCATCCGCGTCGTGCTCGTGGGCACCCAACACCCCGGAAATATCGGTTCGGCCGCCCGGGCCATGAAGACCATGGGCCTGTCGCGGCTGGTGCTGGTGGCGCCCGAACGCGACCCGGACGCCGATTCCTATGCTCTCGCGGCCGGTGCCGACGATGTTCTGGCCGCGGCCGTCGTCCACGGGACGCTGGCCGAGGCCATCGCCGACTGCCGCCTCGTGCTGGGCTGCACCGCGCGCAGCCGCCGCATCGCCCTGGAGGAGCTGGAGCCGCGCGCGGCCGGCGCCAGGGCGATCGGGGAAGCGGCGGCCGGGGGCGAGATCGCCCTCGTGTTCGGCCGTGAACGCACGGGCCTGAGCAACGACGAATACGAGCTGTGCCACGCGGCCGTGCACATCCCGGCCAATCCGGAATACAGCTCGCTCAACCTGGCCATGGCGGTGCAGGTACTGAGCTACGAGGTCCGCCTGGCCGCCTTGGCGACGGTGGGGGTGGCGCCAGGCCGCGAAGAGCAGGAGCAGCCGGCTTCGCACGCGGAAATGGAGGGCTTCTTTGCCCAGCTCGCCGAAACCCTGGACGACATCGACTTCCACAAGGGGCGCGCGCCGGAATCGGCGATGCGCAAGCTGCGACGGCTGTTCCTGCGCGCGCAGCCGGATACGCGCGAGGTGCGGATCCTCCGCGGCGTGCTGGCGGACGCACAGCGGATGGCCAAGCTGGCGGGCGCGCGCGATTCCTAGGCCAGGGGCGAAGCAGGCTGCCGAGCCGCGGACAAATTCCCCACGCCCGGTTTTTTGCTTTAGTCTGCGGCGTCGTCTCGCTTGCCGGTCCACTGCTTGAGCGCTTGCCTGTCCGCCCACCTGCGACGTATCGCCGCCCTGGCCCTGGCTTTCGCCCTGCTGCTGCCGTTGCCGGCGCTGGCCGGCGATCCCGGCGTACTGGTGCTCGGCCGGATCAGCGACGACCCCAAGGCTCACTACGAACAACTGAAGTCGCTGCTCGACTACGTGGTGCCGCGCATGAACGACGTCGGCATCCGCGAGGGCCGCATCCTGATGGCCAAGGATGCGCAGCAGATGGCCAGCTACCTGCGCCGCGGCCGGGTCGACTGGGTCACCGAAACCGCCGGTACCGGCATGATGCTGCGGCAACGCGCGGGTGCTAAGGCACTGCTGCTGACCGAGCGTGATGGCACCAGTCATTACCACACGGTGTTCTTCGCCCGGGCGGACAGCGACGTGAAGTCGCTGGACGACCTGCACGGCCATAGCGTCGCCTTCCAGCGACCGAGTTCGACCAGCGCCTACTTCCTGCCGGCGACCGAGTTGCTGCACCGCGGCAACTCGCTGGAGCTGTTGCTGTCGCCGACCGACAAGCTCAATTCGAGCGTCGTCGGCTATGTCTTCGCCCGTTCCGAACTCAACATCGCCACCTGGGTGCACAAGCGCCTCGTGGATGTCGGCGTGATGAGCAACGTCGACTGGGAAAATCCGCGCCGCGTGCCCGCCGCATTCCGCCAGGACCTGCGCGTGATCGCCGAGACCGGCGACGTGCCGCGGGCACTCGAACTGGTGCGGAGCGACATGGATCCGAAGGTCGAGGCGCGCCTGCGCAAGGTGCTGCGCGATGCCGCCACGGACCCGGAAGCCCGCGATGCCCTGCAGGGGTTCTTCCAGACGACCCGTTTCCTGCCGGTGGATGCCGAGTCGCGGCGCGCGCTCGACAACCTCGCCGATGGCGTCTCCCGCGTGCGCAGCGAAGTGGAATAAGGCGCAATCGATGATGCAGGCGATCGACGGGGCGTTTCGCGGATGAATCTTCGCTACGGGCTGCAGGCCCGATTCCTCGCTCTCATGGCTTTGGCCCTGCTGGTGGTGCTGTCGCTGATGGCCTTGCTGTGGGGCCGGCAGACGCGCATGCAGGGCGAAGTCGAAGCCGTCACCCGCGACGGCATGGAGCGCATCGCCAGCGCCAGCCTGCGCCGTCAGGGCGAGGGCATGGTCACGCAGCTGTCGGAATCGCTGGCCAATCCGCTCTATTACTTCGACCTCGATGCGATCGGCGTGCTCAGCCGCGCCACGCTCAACCAGCCGGGCATCCGTTACGTGCTGGTGTACGACGATGACGGCAACATCCTCCATGACGGCAGCGAGGAAATTCCGAGCTACGGCAAGCGCATGGACGATGCGATGGCGCCGCAGGCGGTCGCCGCGCCGCAACTGCTGACGCAGTTTGGCGAGGACCTGATGGATGTCGCCTCGCCGATCATGATCGGGAACCAGCGCATCGGCGGCGTGCGCGTCGGCTTCGACCTGCGTGGCCTGCGCAACGACCAGGATGCCGCCGTTGGCGAACTGCGGGCGCGACTGGGCGAACTCGGGCACCGCCAGTTGCTGTGGGTGGTGGTGCTGAGCGCGGGCCTGCTGGGCCTGGGCGTGCTCATGCTGTGGCTGATCCAGAGGTTCCTGGTGCGTCCGATCCGCCAGCTGGCCGATGCCGCGCATTCGATCGAACTGGGCCACTTCGAGGCCGCCCGCACACCGGTCAGCAACCGCAACGACGAAGTGGGCGACCTGCTGCGTGCCTTCGGCCGCATGAATACGTCGGTCGCGCGCCATGACCGCGAAATCCGGCGCATGGCCTATACCGATGCGCTGACCAGCCTGGCCAACCGGCTCGCCTTCCGCGAGACCCTGGACGAGCGCCTGCTGCGGATGCAGGGCGCCGGCCGCCAGCTGGCGCTGCTGTTTGCCGACATCGACGACTTCAAGCGCGTCAACGACACCCTCGGCCACGATGCCGGCGACGAAGTGTTGCTGCAGTTCGCGCAGCGAATCCGCGACAGCGTCACGCGCTATGGCGGCGAAGGGGCGGCGCTCGCGCGCTTCGGCGGCGATGAATTCGTGATCCTGGTCGAGCCCGACGCGCACAGTGGGCAGGACGCGCGCGACGTGGCCAGTCGCCTGGCCGAGGCGCTGGTGAGCGAACTGGGGCAGCCGATCACCGTGCACGATCGCCAGGTGTTCCTGGGCACGTCGATCGGCATCACCTTGTTCCCGCAGGACGCGTCGGGCGCGAACGCGCTGATGAAGAACGGCGACATCGCGATGTACCAGGCGAAGGTGGCCGGCAAGAACTGCTACCGCTTCTACAGCCGTGCGATGGACCAGGCGGTGGAGCGCCGCGTGCACCTGGAACACGAACTGCGCGGGGCGTGGGACCGTGGCGAACTGAGCCTGGTCTACCAGCCGGTCTACCGCGTTGCCGACAATGTCCTGCTGGGCGCCGAAGCGCTGCTGCGATGGCAGCATCCCGAGCACGGCATGATTGCGCCGTCGGTGTTCATCGAGGTGGCGGAGCAGAGCGGGCTGATCGAGACGCTGGGTCCGCAGGTGCTGCGCGCCGCGTGCCAGGATGCCGTGCACTGGAGCACGCTGCGCGGCGACCGCGAATCGTTGTTCGTTTCGGTCAACCTGTCCCCCCGCCAGCTGCGCAGCGGCGACCTGCCGCAGCTCGTGGCCAAGGTGCTGCGCGAAACCGGGCTCGATCCCGCGCATTTGCACCTCGAGCTCACCGAAACCGCCGTGCTCGGCGATGAATCGCTCGCGAGCGCGATGCTGTCGCAACTGCGCGACACCGGCGTGCAGGTGTGGCTGGACGACTTCGGTACCGGCTTCTCGGGGCTGAGCCACCTGCGCCGGGTGCCCATCGATGGGGTCAAGATCGACCGTAGTTTCATCGCGGACATCCTCCGCGATCCCGACGACCTCGCCTTGACCACCGCGATCATCGCGATGGCGCACTCGCTCGGCATCATCGTCGTTGCCGAGGGCGTCGAACGCGAAGGGCAGTACGAACTGCTGCGCGACCGCGACTGCGACCTGGCGCAGGGCTACCTGCTGGGCCATCCGATGCGGATCGCGGAGTTCCAGAAGCTCCTCTAGCCAGGCGTGCGCCGGGTGTGGCTCAGAACGCCATGTCGAACCAGTGCTTGGCCGCCGATGCCAGGCTGCCCGACAGCACGCCGAACACCGCGATTGCCGACACGCTCGCGGTCCAGGCGACGGCCAGCAGGCGGCCGTCGCGTTCCAGCAGCCCCAGCGCGAACAACAGCAACAGCAACGCGAACACCACGTTGGTGAACGGAATGGGCAACGAGAGCAGCAGGCCCAGGACGATCAGGTTGAGCCCGGTGAAGGCGCTCGCCACCGGGTGGTCCAGCAGCAGGTGCGCACGCGGCTTCACCACGCGCTCCAGCCGCGCCAGCCATGGGTCGAGCTTGTCGCGGAACTTGACCATGGCGAGGCGGTGCGGGCCGCGACGGCCGATGAAGGCAGGCAACCAGGGTTCGTTGCGCCCGAACAGCAATTGCACTCCAACCAGCATCACCAATGGCCCGCTGATCACGCCGGCGACGCCGGGAATGAAGGCCGTGGGGATCGAGAGGAACAGCACCATGCCGAACGCGCGCTCCTCCAGGTCGGCGAGCACCTCATCGAGATGGATGGTTTCCGCCGGATCGCCCTCGGCGAAGTGAGCGAGCAATGCACGGGCCCCGGGTTCCTGCGGACCTGCAGGGCGACGGTGCTCAGCCGGTGGCGTCATCGTTGTCGTCGTCCTCGTCGCGGGTCTCGCGTTGCAGCAGCAGCTTGTCGATGCGCGGTCCATCAAGATCGACGACCTCGATACGCCACCTGCGCCAGCCGAAATTCTCGCCGACATGCGGGATGCGGCCGAAATGCGCGATGACCATGCCGGCCGCCGTGTGGAAGTCGTGTTCGTCCTCGCCCGGCAAGCGGCCTCCGCCGACCAGCTCGCGCAGTTCCTCGAGCGGCAACGCGCCATCGATGAAGTACGAGCCGTCCTCGCGTTCAACCACCGGAGGTTCGTGCGCGTCGTCCTCGGGCGACAGGCCCTCGTAGATGCGTCCCATCACGGCGCCCATCAGGTCGTTGACGGTTACCAGGCCGCTGACGTCGCCGTACTCGTCCACGACCAGCGCGAACGACTGCTGTTCCTCGCGGAAGATGTCCAGCAGCTTCAGTGCATGCGTGGATTCGGACACGAACAAAGGCTCGCGCAGTTCGCCGAAGAGATCGGGGTCGGTTTCGCCGAAGCGCTCGAGCAGCATCTTTACCTCGAGCACGCCGAGTACGTCGCTGTCGCTGTCGCGGTAAACCGGGTAGCGCGAATACGCGTGTTCCCGCATCGCGGCAAGGTTCTCTTCGCGGCTCGCGCCCGCGTCCAGCCACACGATGCGCATGCGCGGCGTCATCAGGCTTTCCGCGGTGCGGTCGCCGAGACTGAGCACGCGATTCATCATCTTGCGCTCGTCGGCATCGATCACGCCCTGCTCATGGCTCTCGCTCACCAGCAGGCGGATCTCCTCTTCCGTCACGCGCTCGTCGCTGCCGCCGCCCAGGCCGATCAGGCGCATGACGGTGCGCGTGCACCAGGTCAGCGCCATGACGAACGGCTTGGCCGCCTTGGCGAAGAAATCCATCGGATAGGCCACGGCCGCGGCGATCTGCTCCGGGCGCAGCGTACCGATGCGTTTCGGCACCAGTTCGCCGATCAGGCCGAACGAGAAGAGGATCAGCAGGAAGCCGACGACGAAGCCAATCTCGCCGGCGTAAGGCGCCAGCAGCGGCACGTTGCGCAGCGGGACGGCGATCTCAACGCCCAAGGATTCGCCGCCGAAGTAACCGATCAGCAGGCTGAGCAACGAGATCCACAGCTGCACCGCGGAGAGGAAGCTCTCGGGGTGCTCGGACAGTTCCAGCGCTTTCGCCGCCCGGCGGCTGCCCTGCGCCATCTGCTTGAGGCGGCTCTTCCGGGATGTCATCACGGCCATCTCCGACATCGCGAAGAAGGCGTTGAACAGGATCAGGGCGACGACGATCAGGAAACGCATCCGGGCCGGTCCTTGATGGCGGTGTCCGCGGACACGGAATCAATGCGGCGGCAGGGCCAGGTCGCGAGGGGGCTGGCCGTTGCGGGGGGGTGCGATGCTGGGTCGTCGTCCACGGGGATGGCGGGAAAGGGGGGCGGAAGGATGTTAACAGGCGCCCGTCGCGCCCCGGCGAATGCGCCATGCCGGCCCGGGCGGCGGCATGGCCGCATGCAGTCGGAGCGCAATCGGCGCCCGGACATGGCCCAAGGTGTCGCCGAACCGTCATAATCGCGCCCGCCGCAGCTCCCGCCGCACCCAACCAGTTCCGCCGACCGATCGACGAGGCTCCTCATGTTCTCCCTGCAAACCATTTTTGGCCAAGGCATGCAGTTCTACACGCTGCTCGAGGCGGCGGCGAACGCGGCGCACGACAGCACCAAGGCCCTGCACGGGATGCTCAAGGACACCCAGCGGTCCCCGTCGCTGGACGCGTTCAAGCTCGCCCGCCAGCGTGAGCGCGAGGCCTCGGAAAAGATCAGCCAGGAGCTGGTGAACAGCTTCATCACTCCGATCGAGCGCGAGGACATCGAGGCGCTCAGTTCGGCGCTTTACAAGATTCCCAAGCAGGTCGAGAAGTTCGCGGACCGTTATTCGCTGGCGGTCACCCACCTGGAAGGGATCGATTTCGCCCCGCGCGCGGCGATGCTGGAGCAGGCGGCGTCCGTGGTGGTCGAGATGGTCCACGAACTTCGCCACATGAAGATCGAGAAGATGAAGGCGCTCAACGACCGCCTGCGCTCGATCGAGATCGAGGCGGACCGCCTGATGCTCGAGCTGTACCGCGACATCTACTCCGGCAAGCTCGACCACCTGCAGATGTTCCTGCTCAAGGAATTCTTCGAGATCCTCGAAAAAGCCATCGACCGTTGCCGCGAAGCCGGCGTGGTCTCCTACGAAATCGTGCTGAAGAACTCGTAAGCAGCGGCATACGAAGGAGATGCCGTCATGCTGACCCTAGTTCTGGTCGTGGTGATCGTGGCGCTGGTGTTCGAATACATCAACGGCTTCCACGACACCGCCAACTCCATCGCCACCGTCGTGGCAACCAAGGTGCTTTCGCCGATGCAGGCGGTGGGCCTCGCCGCCGGCATGAACCTGTTCGGCGCGCTGTGGGGCACCGCGGTCGCGAAGACGGTGGCCTCGGGCATCATCGATTCCGGCGTGGTCGATGTCACCTCGCAGCTAATCCTGTGCGCGCTGCTCGGCGGCATCATCTGGAACCTGATCACGTGGGCCCTGGGCCTGCCATCGTCGTCCTCGCATGCGCTGATCGGTGGCCTGTGCGGCGCCGCGCTCGCGGCCGCCTCGAACAACTTCCACGCGATCATCTGGGCGCAGGCCAAGGAGCCGGTGTGGAAGAGCGCCGGCGTGTTGTGGAAGGTGGTGGTACCCATGGTCACCTCGCCGGTGCTGGGTTTCGTCACCGGCTTCCTGGTGATGGGAGTCATCTTCGCGCTCATTTCCGGCATGGCCGCCAGCGGCGGCGTGCTGCGGCGGATGGCGCGGCCACGCTGGGTCAACGGTTTCTTCGGCAAGGCACAGATCCTCAGCGCCGGTGCCATGGGCTTCGCGCACGGCTCCAACGACGCGCAGAAGACCATGGGCATCATCGCGCTGACGCTGGTCGCCGCGCAGGCGGATGGCTCGCTCGCCAACCTGCCGGGGTGGCTGTCGTTCCTGCATCCCTCGCAGGGTGCGATCGACAACAACGACATCGATACCTGGATCAAGGTCGCCTGCGCACTGGTGATGGCGTCCGGCACCGCAGCCGGCGGCTGGCGCATCATCAAGACGCTGGGCCACAAGCTGGTGAAGCTGCATCCGATCCACGGCTTCGCGGCGGAAACCAGCGCGGCCTCGGTGATCCTGCTCGCCTCGTCGCTGGGCATCCCGGTGTCGACGACCCACAACATTTCTGCGGCGATCATGGGCGTGGGCACGGCCAAACGCTTCAATTCGATCAAGTGGACCGTGGTCGAGAAGATGATCTGGGCGTGGATCCTCACCATTCCGGCCGCAGGCGCCTTCGCCTACGCATTCTTCAAATGGTTCAAGGCGATGGGCTGGGCGTAACCCGCCCTGCAGATGCAGAAAGGCCCGCGGATGCGGGCCTTTCTTTGGAGCAGGAGTTCCTGGTGGGAATTCCTGGTGGGAGCCGCGCCGGGTGTCAGAGCAAGTCGCCGCCGGCTGACATCATGCGTTCCATGCGGTCGCCGAGGCCGCCGATCTCCAGCACCAGGCGATCGACTTCCGCGCCATCCAGGCCTTCGTACGGACGGTTCTCGACCAGTTGCAGGTAGGGCACGCCGTCCAGGTTGCCGATGGCGAGGTAACCGACAACGCTCTGCCAGTTGAAGCCCAGCGCGCGCTTGGGGTCCATGCCGGTGGTAGGGGCGATCGCGGTGCTGACGCGCAGGTAGGGACGGCCATCGTCGTCGTCGAGTTCGGACAGGAAGATCGACTGGTGCCGCGTACCCTTCTCGAGCGACAGCTCGATGCAGATCACGTCTTCGCCATGTGCGGTGGCGTTGTAGCCCGCGGTCTGGATATGGCGGCGGAGGGATTCGAAGTTGCGCACGGGAAAGCTCCTTGCAATGGATCCAGACGGACGAGCCGGACTGATGTCGATGGCATCGGCGGCTATGCTACCGCGATGGGCACGCACGCGACCAAGCCGGATTCAACCAAGCGGATCCTCGACGCGGTCCGCGCGATCCCGAAGGGCCAGGTCGCGGGTTACGGCGAAGTGGCCCGCCGTGCCGGTCTGCCCGGGCGTGCGCGGCTGGTTGCGCGCCTGCTCAGCCAGAACGAGGATCGCCGGCTGCCATGGCATCGGGTTCTGCGTTCGGACGGTCGCATCGCCTTCCCGGAAGGTTCGGAGGGCTGGCATGAACAGACGGCGCGGCTGCGTGGCGAGGGAATCCTGGTCGAGAACGGCCGCGTGCGCGGGCTGCGCGCAGCGGTGACGCGGGAAGAAGCCCTCGATGCCGAGGTGTGGGGCGCGCCGCCAGTGTCGCGCAAGGCCGCGAAGGCGGTCGGGAAAAGCGGCCGCCGGCGCTGAACCGGTCAATGGCGATTCCGCGAGACTGAGTATCCCCCGCGAGCCGAGGCGCAATGCCGCTACCATGTGGCATCCCCCGAGGTGTTACTGATGTTCTCCCGACTCCCCCCTGTTACCAAGGGCCTGTTGATCGCCAACGGCCTGATGTTCCTGCTGCAGTCCCTGTTCGGCGACGAACAATTTTCCGCGCTTGCGCTATGGCCGCTCGGCATCGAGGGCAACCTGCTCTCGCAAGGTTTCCTGCCCTGGCAGCTGCTTACGTACGCCTTCCTGCATGGCAATTTCATGCACCTGGCCTTCAACATGCTCACGCTGGCGATGTTCGGCTCGCAGGTCGAATACGTCTGGGGCCAGCGTCGCTTCCTGACGTTCTACCTGGTATGCGTGGCCGGTGCCGCGCTGTGCCAACTCGTCGTGGGATGGTGGACGCTCTCGCACGGCGGCGAGGCGTATCCGACGCTGGGCGCATCCGGTGGCATCTTCGGCCTGCTGCTTGCGTACGGGCTGCTGTTCCCGAACCAGCGCGTGATGCTGTTGTTCCCGCCCATTCCGATGAAGGCCCGTACGCTCGTCATCCTGTATGCCGTGGCCGAACTGCTGTTTGGCCTGAACGGCTGGCAGCCGGGCGTGGCGCATTTCGCGCACCTGGGCGGCATGCTGTTCGGCTGGCTGCTGATCCGTTACTGGAGCGGGAAGCCGCCGTTCGGCCGCAAGCGGCGCAGCGTGGGCAAGTTCAAGGTCGTCCGGTAAGCGCCGGCTTCACGAATACCTGCGCGCTCGCGGCGTGCGCGCAGGTTCGGGCAAGACCGGCGCATCAGGCCGTCATTTGCGGGTGCTGGGCGGACCAGCCAATGCGGTTGGCCAGAGCACGGTGCGCTGGTCGGCCTTGACCTGCATGGCCGTTCCCGCGCGACAGCCGAAGGCCTCGCCGAATCCTTCCAGGTTGGACAGCGGTCCGTTCGTGCGCCACTGACCCGGTGCGTAGATGCCGCTGGCCGCGCGTTGCGTGGCCGCTTCCCGGGTCAGTTGCTGCGGCCACAGGCGCGCCCAACCGGTGAAGAACGCCTGTCGCGACTCCTTGCTGGCGCCCGGCTGCGCGGCGTTGAATGCGAGCCACGCGAGTTCGACACCGGCCTGGTCGGCGATCGCGACCTCCCGCACCTGGTTGCCATTGATTCTGGTGCCGACGACGGGAAGCGGATACGCAGCGTATTGCGCGGCAATGCGGTTACCCAGTGCGCTCCAGGCGCCGGATTCCGCCGGCGTCCACCAGTCGCGCACTTCCGCCTTGGCATCGACGAGGCGGCCCTTGCCGTCCACCGCGTGGCTGAGTTCGCGGCCCACCAGCGCGCCGAACGCGCCGTATTGCGTGGCCATGTCGGTGCCGAGATCCAGCACAGGTGGCTGCAGGACGGCAGCCGAAACGATCAGCCGGTTCTGGGCGATGTCGTAGGCGAGGGCGGGTTGTTGCGGCAGTACATCCCAGCGGCGGTCCGCGTTGCCGCGCCCGATGCGCTTCATTTCCTCGCGGTGATGCCACGTCGAGGCGATAAGCATGTTGCTGCCAAAGCTGCCGCGACCCATCGGCTGCACGCTGTAGTCCAGGTCCCGTCGCGGTGCGCCGATTTCTATCTTCAGGGCCGCGATCTTGGCCTTGGCTTCTGTCTTCGCCTGCTCGCCCAGCCGGGGATCCGTGGCGATCGCGTCATCGAGCGCCTTGCGCACGTTCGTCGCGATCTCCTCCGCGCGCGCACGCGTGCCCGCTGACAGATAGCGGGCGACATATTCGTGGCCGAGCATCGGTCCGGCGGCGAGGTTGATGGCGTCGAGCACGGCCTGCTGGCGTGGCGGTGGCGTCGGCTCACCCGCGAGCACGCGGTTGCGGAAATCGAAGCTGGCATCGCGCCAGGGCTTGGCCATGTACGGTGCCATGGCATCGCCCACGCGCCAGCGCAGGTAGGTCTTCCATTGCGCGGGCTTGAGCGAAGCCACGAGCTGGTCGAGTTGCGCGAACAATGCCGGGTTGGCGATCGACACCGAGTCGTCCTTCACGCCCTGCGCCTTCAGGAACTCCGCCAGCTGCAACCCGCGGTAGGTTTTGCGAAGGCTGGCCACGGCCACGGGTGCGTAATTCGCGCGTGGTGCGCGCAGATCGACCAGGGGCTTGCTGGCCTGCGCAATCCGCGTCTCCAGGTCGATCACCTCCTGCGCCTCCGCCGCGGCCTTGTCGGCCGGGGTGCCGGTCAGCACGAGAATCTTCTGCACGTAGCCGTTGTACAGGCCGAGCAGTTTGCGGGTCTCGGCATCTATGCGGGTGTAATACGCCGGATCGGGCAGGCCCAGCCCGCCCTGGCTGAAGTAGCCGATGTGGCGGCTGAGGTCGTTGAGGTCGACATCGGCCCCGAAGTTGAAGGCGACCGGGATGCCGACCTGGTGCAGCGCCGCGATCGAGGCCGGGATGTCGTTTGCCTTCTTGATGGCGTTGATCCGGCCAAGCAGCGGTGCGATCGGATTGGCGCCATCGCTTTCCACGGCGGCTTCATCCAGCCCGCTTGCCCAGAAATCGCCGAGCAGCTTCTGCACGTTGCCTTGCGGAGCGGTCATCGCCGCGTTGAGCAGGTCGAGCTGCTGCTGCCGTGCCCGTGCCCCGAGTTGCTCCATGGCCGAGACCGAGGCGGTGCCGGCCGGCAGGGAATTCGATTTCAACCATCCGCTGTTCGCGTAGGCGTAGAAGTTGCTGCAGGCATTCGCGCCGGTTGCAGCAGGCGCCTTGGTGGCCGCTTTCTTCTTCGCGGCGCCGGCATCGAGCGCCATGCCGCTCGCGATCGCGGAGAGGAGCAGTGCACAGGCAAGCGGTCCGGCGTGACGCATGGCGAGCTCCAGGTCCGGGGGCGGCCGAGTGTAACAAGGGCCCCGCGAACGCCTTGAACACAAGTACTACACACGCCGGATGCGCACATTCGCCTCGCAAAAAAGAAGGCCCGGACGACGAGGTGCCGGGCCTTCCGCTCGGCCGCCGGAAAACCCGGCGGCCAATCCTTCGCGACGATCAGATCATCCGATCATCAGATCACCAGATCACGACCTGCTTGTTGGCTTCGCGCACCATCGGCTGGCCCGGCTTGCACGAGAACGCTGCGGCAAAGGCCGGCAGGTTCGACGGCGCACCGATCGCGCGGAAGGCGGCGGGGGCGTGTTCGTCAGTGGTGATGCGCTTCTCCAGCTCCTGCGGGGTGAAGTTGCGACGCCACACCGTGCCCCAGTTGAGGAAGAAGCGCTGGTCGCGGGTGAGGCCGTCGGTCTTCGGGTCCGGGGTGCCGGCGGTGGCCTTGATCATCGCGTCGTAGGCCGTTGCGAGGCCGCCGAGGTCGGCGATGTTCTCGCCCAGCGTGTGGCTGCCATCGACATGCAGGCCCGGAGCCGCTTCATAGCTGTTGAACTGGGCGACGAGCTTGTCGGTACGGCCCGAGAAGCCCTTGGCATCAGCCGGCGTCCACCAGTTCTCGAAGTTGCCGGTCGGTCCGAAGCGGCTGCCCTGGTCGTCGTAACCGTGGGTCATCTCGTGGCCGATCACCGCGCCGATGCCGCCGTAGTTGATTTCATCGGTAGCCTTGGGGTCGAAGAACGGCGGCTGCAGGATCGCGGCCGGGAACACGATCTCGTTCTGCTGCGGGTTGTAGTAGGCATTGATCATCTGCGGCGGCATGCCCCACTCGGTGCGATCCACCGGCTTGCCGATCTTGCCCAGGTCCCACTTGTAGTTGAATTCGTTGAGGGCCAGCACGTTGCCGAAGTAGCTGTCACGCGCGGTGTCCAGGCCGGTCCAGTCGCGCCACTTGTCCGGGTAACCGATCTTCGGCGTGAACGAAGCCCACTTCTCGAGCGCCTTCTTCTTGGTGTCTTCGCTCATCCAGTCGAGCTTTTCGATGCGGGCCTTCAGCGCCTCGCGCATGTTCTGCACCAGCGTTTCCATGCGCGCCTTCGACTCGGCCGGGAAGGCGACCTTGACGTACAGCTGGCCCATGGTCTCGCCGGCCTGGCCTTCGATCATTTCCAGCACGCGCTTGCCGCGCTCCTTCAATTCCTTCTGGCCGCTGAGCTTCTGGTTGTAGAACGCGAAGTTCTCCTGCACGAAGGCATCCGACAGGAACGGCGACGCGGTATCGACGGTGCGGTAGCGCAAGTAGCTCTGCCAGGTCGCCGGCGACACGTCGTCCAGCATCTTGCTGACCTCGGCATGGAATGCCGGGATCGCCAGCGAGAACATCTTCGGCGCTGCCAGGCCCTGCGAGTCGAAGAACTTGCTCCACGGGAAGTTCGGCGAGACCTTGTCGGCATCGGCGAGGCTGACCGGGTGGTAGAACAACTCGGTATCACGCGACAGTTCGGCGCGCGACTTCGACGCCTTGGCCAGGCGCGTCTCGAACGTCACCACGTCCTTGGCCTGCTTGGCGGCATCGGCGGCGGCGACGCCGGACAGTTCGAGCACCTTGGCAACGTGGCCTTCGTAGGCGTCGAGCTTTTCCTTGTTCTTGGCGTCGGTGTAGTAGGTCGAATCCGGCAGGCCCAGGCCACCCTGGAAGGCGATGGCGATGTTCATCGTCGAATCCTTGAAGTCCGGCGACGAACCGAAGGCGAACAGGACGTTCTCGCCCTTGGCCGCGCTGGTGCGCAGGTACTCGGCGACCTTGTCCTTGCTGTCGAGCGTGGCGATCGCATCAAGGCGCGACTTCAGCGGGGCAATGCCCTGCGCGTTGATCTTTGCCGCGTCCATGCCGGTCGCGTAGATGTCGCCGACGATCTTTTCCACGCCCGTGGCGCTGGTGTTCGCCGCGGCCTGCTCGGCGAGCTGGCGCTGCACGGCCTTGGAGCGCTCGTTCAGCATTTCGAAGGCGCCCCACGAGGTGCGGTCGCCCGGGATGGCGTTCGCGGCGAGCCACTTGCCGTTGACGTAACCGCCGAAGTCGACGCACGCGTCCTTGTTGGTGTCGAGATCGCCGACGGCGAAGCGGTTCACCGGCGGCAGCTTGCTCTCGTCGAGCTTGAGCGTGGTATCGGTCTTCGCGGTGGCGTCGGCCTTGGCGGCCTCTTCCTTCTTGGCGCAGCCGGCGAGCGCGGCGGTTACGGCGAGGGGCAGGACCAGCAGTTTGACGCTCGAGGATATGGCTTTCACGGATTCTCCGGCCCGAACAGGGCGTGGCAGGGTTACTGGGGCGCGCGCAGGGCGACAGCGGACTCTATCGCCTTTGCAACCGGGGCTTGGGGTGTCGAAGGTCATGGGGGCGGCCGGTGTTGGCGCGAATCCGTCCTTCCCCCGTCCGGGAAGCCTGCCGCCGGAATCGCCTAGAGAAGGCGTCCGTAGGGGGAACAGCCGTCCCGGTCGCCGATGCCCGGAGGGGAGTCAGGGCTGCGTGGCGTTATCGGGGCCCTGAACCTGACGAGTTGGCAAACGGCTGCGGCCCGGGCGTATTGCCGGCTGGCAAGCTGCACGACAGGTGGATGACGTCATTGTCATTTGCCACACACCTGAAGCCGAGCCTGGCGTACAGGCGCCGGGCCGGGTTCTCAACGTAGACCCGCAGCCGTAGCTCCGGCAGCCCCCTGCACGTTGCCAGCCTCTTTGCCTGCTCGATCGCCCACGTGCCTATCCCCTGACCGGTGAGTGGCGCGAGAACCTGCAGGTCCCGGATCTCGAGCGCGCCCTCGACCTCCAGAAGCCTCAGGATCCCGGCCGGACTACCATCGGCTGAAATCACCAGGTTCTCGAACTGTGCCCAACTGGCGACATGGCGTTGGGGATCCCAGGGAATTCCCCTCGCCGCGAGGTATGAGGCCATGTTGGCGCGAGTGAGCGACTCGCAGAAGCCGAAGTCCGCGTCCAGCGCCGGCCTGAGGGAAAGTTTGGGTCGAGGCCCTTGAGGCGCCATCTGCGATCCTGGGAACGGCTTCGGCTTGTATGAACTGTTAGGTTGCGACCAACTCCAGCGCACAACCTCTTCTCCGTTGGCATCCGTGATCAATGGGCCAGCGACAAACCCCAGGCGTTCGACTACCTTCGAAGATGCGATGTTGTCCGGCCGGACGCAGGCAAAAACTTCATTGGCAATGCCGGTGGAAAACGCCAGTTCAATCAGCTTGCGGATGGCAGTGGTGGCAATGCCGCGAGATCTCTCGCTTGCCGCCACGCCACAGTGAATCTCCACGCTGCCCTGATCCGGGGCAGTCTTGAACCCGCAACTGCCGACGATCTTGCGGCGTGGAACTGAAACTATGAAGAACGGCACGCACCAGAATGCAGGGGTTCCGCGTTCGAGTTGGGCGGTGGCGCGGTCGACGGTTCTCGACAGTGGTAGTGCCCCATCGGAAAGTTCGAAGGGACTGACATCAACACTCCGTGACAATGCCAGCCGTCGAAGGTTGGGCAAATCGACCTGATGCAGATCGATGTCTTCCTCAACAAGTTGCCGCATTGGATTTTCGCAACCTGACGCCTGAGTCAAGCCCGAGCCCGGATGCTTCGGCTTTGATTGGCCGGGCTCGGTCACGGCAGCAATTGAATGCCGAACTGACGGACCACCGCAGCAAACAAGCCAAAGCAAAGCACGGTGATTCCGATACTGGCCAGCAGGGTCAGCCAGAAGCCGAGGCGGGGCAACAGTAGCGGGAACGCGAGGAACATCGGCAACGTGGGCAGCACGTACCAGAACGTGTACCAGGCATGGTTGGAGATTTTCGCTTGCGGTTGCTTCTCGACGTAGAGCCAGATGAGCGCAAGGAACGTGACCAGGGGAAGGGCGGCGATGAACCCTCCCAGCTTGTCGCTGCGCTTGGCCGCCTCCGACACGATGACCACGACGGCAGCGGTAAGCAGGTACTTGGTGATAAGCCAGCCCATGGTGATCTCCAAATCCGCCTGATGCCTTGATCAAGCCGAGCCGCCAACTTCGGGTTGAATGGTGCCAGGCCGGTCCTGCACTACGGAAGCGTGAACTTGCGCGTAGCGCGCAACGGCCAGATTGATGTGAAACGTGCGCCACCGACCAGGCGGAATGCAGCTGAGATGCCGCGCAGGACGCCCAATCTTTCCAGGACGTCCCGCACGCGCCGAAAAGAGTGCCTCGGGTCATCCGTCAGGACAAAAAGGTTGATCTCCTTGGGGCTGACGTCATACCCGTCTACCTCGGCAGCTTTACCCAGCGCCTGCTTCAACTCGTTCTCGATCGTCGCAAGGAAGGCCTCGTCTTCCAGCGACTTTCGCCAAAATTTGATTACAAGCTGGTAATCCATCGTAGGCCTGGCGCTTGAACTGGGGCGGGCCGCGAAGCGGCTTCGTTGATTGTCAGAGGGCTGCCAGCAGCTGCCGAAGCCCAAAGACGAGCATGCCGTGACCTTGGGAGATGTACAAACCGATCTGCGCAACGAGCGAATACGCTACCGCAATCTGCGCGATCGCGAACACGGCGACCGTGAATTGCGACACGCTGAAAACGCCGATCCCAAACTGCGAAATGCAGATCACACCGCAGCCGAATTGCCCGATCGCAATGATGCCTCGTGCCACCACGGGTGTCCGATTGGGGCGAAACTTGAAGGCGATGTGCAGGAGGGGAAGGCCGGCGATGGCCAGTCCTGATTTGTACTCCCACCCCCACCCATCCCAGGATTGGCGTGCCGGGTACGGAGCACCGCAGTTAGGGCAGGAGAGGGCCTGCTCTGAAATTTGATGCTTGCATTCGCGACAGGCTTTCATGGAGCGCCCCTGGCGCCTGAGCCGCGAAGCGGCTTCGGCTTGAATGAATTGTCAGGCCCCGGCCCGCGCGCAAACTAGTCGCCGAAACCCCAGATCAGTGTAACCACAAGAATGACCGCGAAAGTCGCGGACGCAAGCATGCCGATAGCCGCGATAATGATGGTCGTGGACTTCGGCGCGGCGAGGCGACTGAACATGGCTACAAGCAGGCCAGCCGCCGTGGCCCCAAGGGCAAGGGGCAGATACCCGGCCGGCTGCCCGGTAAGGTGGGCGCGGATGTACTGGAGCAATGTGGCGCAGGCAATGAGGACGCTGCCTGCGGCAGCCAGCAGTACGTACCAACGAGCACGTCTTTCCATGGACCCTGACGCCTGAATTAAGCCGAGCCGCGAAGCGCCTTCGGCTTGAGGGAATTGTCAGACCGCCGCTTACTCACTCACCTGCCGGGATGGACCCGTCGAACAGGCGCCATTTCCAGTCATGGCCTCGTTTTACGAGCACGCCCGAGAACCGATAGGGCACCTTTTTTACAGCGCCGGTGTCCTCGGTGACAGTCATCGTGCCGTCCACGAACGCCCAGGCGGTGTTCCCGTTCGCATCGATGTCAGAGTGCGACAGGTCCCAGGAAAAGCGGTTGTGCTTGAAGAGCTGGGCGAGCCAGGCCCGTATCTCCTTTCTGCCCCGGTAGACTTCGCCGCGATCCGATCCTGCCAGGATGACGTTGTCCGAGTCATCAAAGAGCGCCATGAAGCCTTCGAGATCCGCTCGGTTGGCCGTCTCGTTCCACTTGTCGAGGGCAGCCTGTATCTGCTTGGAGCCTGCGGCCTCTTTTGCCGAAGCTGTTGGCAATGCAATGCACGCAACGAACAAGAGGACGATCGATAGCAGTTGCTTCACGAGAATGTCTCCAATGCGATCTGGCGCCTGGGTGAGCCGGGCCGTGAAGCGGCTTCGGCTTGAATCAGGTTTCAGGGTTCATGCGGCGCGGTGCGTCACGAGACGCCGGACAAGCCAGGTCAGAAGTACCAGGACCGAGGGGCATATCCAGCCAAGGGCTGCAGCAATTGCAAGGGTGTCATCCTTGGCGTGCGACGGGTCATTCGCAGCAGTTTGTTGTACGGCAAAAGCCCATGCCAGATTGAGAGCCCAGCCCGCCGCAACAGCAAGGCCCGCCGCCTGCAGGCCGTTCAAGCGAGAGCGAGACCGCAGTAGCCAGAACAGCACGACTGGAAGCGCCAGCGCCGTTAGCAAAAGAGCGGTGATTGCAAATTTTTCCATGAGTGCAGATCCCTGAATAAGGCCGAGCCGCGAAGCGGCTCCGGCTTGGATGAATTGTTAGGCCGCAGGTCACTGTCCAGCGGGCGGTTCCCAAAGCTCGACTTTGTTGCCCTCGGGGTCGATGACCCAGCCAAACTTCCCCTGTTCTGATTCTTCCGTGCGGTCTAACACGTTGCAGCCTTCATCCCTGAGCGCGGCGAGAAGGGCGTGCAGATCAGCAACGCGAAAGTTGACCATGAAACTGGCTGCAGGCTCCAGATAGGTCGAGTCGCCCTTGAACAGACTCCAGATGGTCATGCCTTTCTCGCTTCCGGGGCCGCCCCACTCGAAAATGGCACCACCCCAGTCCGTCACATCCAATCCGAGGTGATCCCTGTACCAGGCGCCAAGAGTTTTGGGATCATTCGATTTGAAGAAAATTCCACCTATCCCCGTTGCGCGCTTCATCTCTTCTCCAGTTGGCCAAGAGGCCTCTGCTGCGGTCCAGCGCTTGAATCAAGTCGAGCCGCGAAGCGGCTCCGGCTTGAACGAATTGTCAGGCCGCAGATAGCGCACTGACCATGACGTAGTAACCGTCAGGATCGCGCAGCGCAAACTCTCTGGTGCCCGTGTTGGGATTGATATTTGGCTCTTCTTCGAGCGCTGTGACAAGGCCGCGCGCCCGCTTCAGCGACTGGTCGAAGTCATCCACGCGAAAGAACAGAAGCAGGCCGTTTCCAGTCCCTGCACGATCCGGGTCGGCCAAGGTGGGATGCTCGTGCGCGCCCCACTGGTGTAGGCAGAGCAGGACCGTCCCGTCCGTATCGAGGATTTGCCCAAAGTAATCATGGGCAGGTTTCGTGGCGGGTAGCCCCAGGAGCGACTGGTACCACGCGAAGGCGCGGGCTACGTCTGCTACGCCGATGATTGTCCACAAGCGCTTCATATCCTGCTCCTGCGGTCCAACGCCTGAACTAAGCCGCGAAGCGGCTTCGGTTTGATTGAATTGCTAGTTGCTCCGCGACCGCTTGCGGCGGTTGGCGAACATGACATAGGGCCAGAATCCGGCTATGGCCAATCCAAACAGGGATGAAAAATAGACGCCAAGCGCGCTCGACGACGGGCTGGACCAGGCCATGACTACAAGCCCAAGCCCAAAGATCATCATCGGGCCGGCAAGGAAGACCAACGCAAACGTCTTTACCCCCTTGCCTGTGTGGCGGTCTTGCAGCCTGCCGACAATGTCACCGGTCGCGAAATTGATTTGGAAAGGGTCGGCAGTAGAGCGTGCGGGATCGGCCTTGGCTGGTGCCACGGTCTCGACAGGCTGGTTCAAGTCGATCTCCAGTGTGGCGGGTTGTAGCAACTCGCCGAGGTTGGTGCGGCCGACAAGCTCTTTCAGTTTCGGATCCATGCATCCCCCTTGGAGCAGCTACGCCTGGATTGAGCCGAGCCGCAAAGCGGCTTCGGCTTGAATGAATTGTCAAGCGCCACTTTGCACGACCTCGCTCATGAGCGCCAATTGGTTGCCGTCTGGATCGGTGAACTCCGCCAGCCAGAGCTCCGAACGCGGCGTGCGGTTGACCATGTGCGGCTCGGACTTGAACGAGACGCCAGCTTGTTTGAGCGAAGAGAAGACGGAATGGATATCTTGAATTTGAAAATAGATAGCCGAGCCTCTTTGCGCCTCCTGCCCTGGCGGCATGACGCCAACCAGAAGCCGGACCTCGCCGCAGTTGAAGAATGCCATTTGCGGAGGCGCTGCAAAGAGAAAAGGAATGCCAAGCGTGTCCCGGTAAAAGGCGACTCCCGCGTCAAAGTCGCTTATGGGGATCAGTAATTGAGCAATCTTTGCATCTGCGAGATTCATGTCAATCTCCCTGGTCAGATGTTGTGGCGCCTAACGCCTGAATTAAGTCGAGCCGTGAAGCGGCTTCGGATTATTGAATGAATTGTCAGGCGGCATCGTTGCCTCGAATGTCCTTGGAAACACGCGTCAGGTCATTATCGAACTGGTGTCCGCCACTGTCGATCGCGCGAGTGATCGCCTGTGGGAATTGTGCGCCGTAAAGTGCAAGGTGAGCGAACGGGACAACCTCGTCATCACGGCAATGGTAGAAGAAAAGCCGGGGAATTGCGGCCAGCTTTTCAGCAGCGTCACGCGGCAACTTCAGGTCGTCGAAGTTCCAATGATCCTCATCCCATGACGGGGCAGCAAGCAAGAACAGGCCCGCAATTTCGTTCTCAACCTTCTCCTCTGACAGGTACCTCAGCAGAATGGATCCGCCCACAGAGTGGGCCACCAGGATCACCTTCCCAGTCGCATGCGATAGCTCTGAGGAGATCTTCTGTTTCCAAGACTCTACTTTCGGATCGAACTCCCCGGGCATTTGGGGGAAGCGAACATCGTATTTTGAGCCGAGCGTTCGCTTCAATGAGTCTGCGAGCGGCGCATCTTCCGAGTGTGCGCCCTTGCCTCCGCCCTGAATAAATAGAACGCAAGTCGTCATGCCTTGCCTCCGTCTAGAGGTGCGTCGTAGCGGAGTCAGGCCATAGCGGGCCATGACGCGAACCAGCGCAGCTTTGTTTGGTGGGCCACCGACATTCACTAAGCAATATCCTTGAAGTACTGCTCACCTATGTCGGGTGATTGCACAATCAGTGCCTTGGCCGCTGTATCGAACGGGTTCGAGAAAGTATGTACGGTGCCCTTGGGCGTGTGCATTGCGTCACCTGGACCAAGGTCACGCGTAGTTGCGCCAACCGTATAGCGGAGTTTGCCCTCAAGAACGTAGACGCCTGAATTTAGCAGGGCCCGCGAAGCGGCTTCGGCTTGAATGAATTGTCAGGGCCCAGCCTCACGGCGTAACCGTCATCTCAACAACCACCGGATATGCCTTTCCCCAGCGACTAGATGGCGGCGGTGGCGGGAGTTGATTGGCCCCAAACTGTTTCGCGAAGCATCGAGATACACGGGTGCTGGGCTTGGTTGCGACCGATGAAAGGTGGCCAGAGGCATCGACATTGCCGACGAGAACGAACCTCCCGATGCTGGTTTTTGGCGGCGAGCCGGGTGGAACGCAGATGCGCATTGCTGTTTGAATGACTGGAACGAGCCTCTCGTCGTAGATCTTGCCATCAGGTTTGGCAATGGCGTTGTTACCCGCAGTTACTCTAGTCCAAAAGCCACCGGCGGCGGCATTGCTTGAAATGAGCAACAACGCGATTGCAATCTTTTTCATGGGCCCCAACGCCTGAATTAAGCCGAGCCGCGAAGCGGCTTCGGCTTGAATGAATTGTTAGCCGCGCGCGCGCCGGTAGTGCATGGCGACCGCGCCGCTGCGGAGCGGTTTCGCGGAAACCAGATCGAGCCGTCGCGCGCTGGATAGCCCGCTCTGGTACAGGGTCGGGCCGTGGCCGGCGATCCTAGGGTGCACGAGGAACATGTACTCGTCGATCAGATCCAGCCGATCTAGCTCGGTCGCGAGTTTGCCGCTGCCAAGGAGTACACCGGCCGGAGTCGCGTCCTTCAGTTTCTGCACCCCCGTGCGAAGGTCGCCGGCGATGTGGTGGGTATTGGTTCACGGAAAGTCCTTTCGCGTCGACGACACCACGTACTTCGGCTTTGTCTCAAGCTTGACCGCCCAGTCGCGGATCGCAGGCGGCGCCTCCACGTCGCATCGGGCGACGGCCGGCCAGTAGCTCTCCATCATCTCGTAGGTAACGCGGCCCCACAGCATCGCCCCGCCTTCTTCCATGAGGCGGGTGAAGAAGGCGTGTGTCTCGTCGTCGGCGATCCCCTCCCGGTGGTCGACGCAACCGTCCAGGGTGATGTTGATGCTGAAGGTCAAAAGTCCCATGGCTGCGAGTTCCTCGTAGCGGCTAACGCCTGAATTAAGCCGAGCCGCGAAGCGGCTTCGGCTTGAATGAATAGGCCCCCAACCCAACGATGGCCGGGCCGCCCCCAAAGGGAACTCCTCGCCGGGGCTGCTGAAAACTGAGCCGCCTTTCTCTTTTGAGCGTGACGGACAGGCATTAGCGGTGTGGGCATCCGGGCCAACAGCACGGCCTACGCATGCCTCCTCGCATCTTATCGATACCGACGTCGATGCGACGCTTCCTTGTAGCTTCTTGCTTGGCCGAAGTGACCCAGCAGATCCACTCGTTTCGCGCCAGCGGGGTGATATCGGCCCATAGGCCCGCGGCCGCGGCATCGAGTTCGATGGCATTTCGGAAATCTGCGGGCAGCTTATGAACCGTGCCGTCCGCGAGCTTTTGAGCGTTCATAGGTCCATATGGTCTGTTTGGCCTAACGCCTGAATTAAGCCGAGCCGCGAAGCGGCTTCGGCTTGAATGAATTGTTAGGTGCCGTCTGCCGCACCTATTGCCTTACCAACTATCTGCAAGATATCTGTTGCCGCAACTGCTTCTGGCTCCCTGCGAGCCCACGAGTTGGAGTACTCATAGGCACGGTACTGTGCGCCCTCTCTTACCTCTACAACCATCGCAACACCGTCAGTAATATCAATCTCCGGCGGTGGAAGTACCGACTCATCAGGAAGAGTCAATATGCCGAGCTTTACGAGCTTCTTGTAGATGGTTTTCCAGTTGGGCTGCCGTCGGTAGGACGCGGTACAGACGTTGGACTCGGAGCCCTCTCTCGGGTTTATGCAGCCCTCCAAGACGCTCCTACGAAACTCTGCTGCATCCTCAGGCCCCATGTCGCTCAGATCGTTCTTGTAGTGGACTAAGACCTCGCCAAGAACGTTTCCATCTTGGGTAGTCCGCAGCCTGAGCAAGTGATCAGTGCGAAGCACCCCGAAGCCAACCCATATACGAATCTCTCGCTCCTTATCAGGGAGCGAAATCTCCTTTAACTCTCCAATACCGGCAGCGGCGGAGGCACCATGGGTGAACTGCAACAGAAAGGGCTCGTCGCCCGATTGCTCTCCTGCGCAGGCCTGCATTGCGACGCAGAGCAGAGTGGCCCCTATCAGTTTGCGAATTACGTTCATAGGCACCTAACGCCTGAATTAAGCCGAGCCGCGAAGCGGCTTCGGCTTTAATGAATTGTTAGGCATTACCCGGCCAAGCGTTCGGGGATTGCCTTGAGCTTATATACCTCATGGAAAAATAGGTCAGCCCTGTGCTGGTCGGAGCAGAAGTTGGTGACCTCTTTGATCTTTCCGAGTTCAAAACGGAACACTAGGCACCAAGTTAAATCGAGACCGCTGCCAACTGTGCTCCAGCCCCGGTGGTGGTCTACGACGTAGTCACCCTGCTCGGCAATAGCAAATGGTTGGGCTTGGAACCCGGCTTTGCTCAGTTGATCAAAGAAAGCTAATACCTCTTTAATGCCGTGCTTTTCTCCGGCAAGAGGGTGATGACCGGGGATGCGCCAAACAATATCGTCAGCCATGACGTCGCTGACTGCAGCGACGTTGTTACTAGCATAAGCCTCGAACAAAGCACCGATCTTTTGAAGGTTTGACACGAAAAATCTTCCTTGTGAGTGATTGTTGTGATGCCTAACGCCTGAATTAAGCCGAGCCGCGAAGCGGCTTCGGCTTGAATGAATTGTTAGGGCGTACCCCGCTAGTCAAGGTACACCACGTGACTGGAGACCACGCGCCCACGTGCTGCGGTCACCCAGCAAATGTGCCTGGATATTGGAGTTGCGCCGGTGAAGGCAACAGACAGTTGATCCTGGCCCTTAGACGAGAACCACTTGGTGTGGACGCGGTCAGCGCCGAAAGAGATGGCTCGATCAAGGATGCCCGCAGTATCGGAGCCGACAGTGATGGGGCGGCAAAAGCCCGCGGCCTTGCTAGAAGCGGAACGCTCAGCGTAGGCGGCATAGCCAAGGAGCAAGCCGAACACTAGGGCAATCGCGATCAGAGCCTTGCCTAGACCTTTCAAAAACTTTGGCATGTTTCCAGTGCGCCCTAACGCCTGAATTAAGCCGAGCCGCGAAGCGGCTTCGGCTTGAATGAATTGTTAGGCCGCACCCGATGCCACCGAAGAACAGCGCCCGCCGAGTGATATGGGGCCATAAATCTGGTGGAAGCCGGCAATACCGCCTGTTTGCTCAACATAAACCGCGTTGAGTGAGGGCGCCAGATGCAGTGTGCGGTAAAGCGCATCGTGGATAGCGTCAGGCGGAAAAGGGCCCAGGTCTATGGCTTGAGTTGGGGTGCTTTCCGGAAGCGAGTCTGCGGTGGGCCACGAAGAATCAATGCCATTGGCCAGCCATGTAACTGCCTGTGCCTTTGCGCAATCCCGCCACGGCACGGCCGTTTTAGTTGGCGCATTGGCGGCACAAGACGCAAGTCCAGCCAACGAGATTGCTGCGAGAAGAATCCGTTTCACTTTTCCTCCACGATGCGTGATTGTTGCTGTGCGGCCTAACGCCTGAATTAAGCCGAGCCGCGAAGCGGCTTCGGCTTGAATGAATTGTTAGGCCTCCGCCCGAGCCTACGCATGCTCACGAATCTCTCCGCGGCTATGGTCTTGGAAGTCATCGGAGCGAAGCCCATAGAGAGATCCTAGATGCTGCAGGAGTTTGACTGTGCGCGGTCGGGTGCCAATGACCCACTCCTTCGAGACCAAAGAAAACCAATTTGGCTTGATGTGCTGGACCATCAAGGCCGACATGGCCTCGTCATGGGTGTCGCACATTGGGCCTGGAATGGACTCGGGCTTGCCGTGGGCGAGGCGGTCGCGGATGTCAAATAGCTGGATTGCTAGTTGAAGGGGATCTTTGCCCCAGTCCGCGGATGTGTGAGCAACTGAATGAAGGATGTCGACCTTGCTTTTCCAAGGAAGCCGCTCAAGTTGGCTCCAGAAGCTCACCTTCCTTGAGCCGACGGAATTTACGTAGGCCTCGATGGTGAACGCCGCAAAGACAGGAAGCAGCTCGTACGGCTCAAACTCATCCTTCGACCGCTCGATCTCGTGGTACATGTTCACAAGGGACCGAAAGGCGACGCCTTGTGCTGTTACGTGGAGATACGGTTGATATGGCATAGGAGGCCTAACGCCTGAATTAAGCCGAGCCGCGAAGCGGCTTCGGCTTGAATGAATTGTTAGGGCGCGTACTCATGGCCTTTGGAACCACGCCTCTAAGCCGCGCCACGTACTCCCGCCCTGCCGGGTTCTACAAGTCGTGCGGTAGTAGTTGTTCCCGTCTGCGGCCAAGGCGCAACTGACCTCAGTTAACGGCTTGGTGTAATACCGGGCGACCAAGACCTTGATCCTATCCATGCCACAACGCTCGATCCAAGCATCCCCGTTGACGGTGCTGCGCTGGGAAGCGCGAGTGAGCGCGTAGCTTTTCTTGCCATAGTCGAGCACAAGGGTGGCTGTGTAACCGTCGCCTGTGACGGGATCCTTGCCAATAACCTCGTAGCTTCCGCCCAAGCCGGCAGGCAGTTCCGGGTCAATTGGCAGGCGCTCACAGAAACCGCTGGCGACACAGCTCACCGGAGCTCCAACGAGGATCATAAGTAGCGGCAATAGCTTCATCAGCGCCCTAACGCCTGAATTAAGCCGAGCCGCGAAGCGGCTTCGGCTTGAATGAATTGTTAGGCACTGCCGCCACTGCCCGCTTACGAACTGGAACAAGAACAAGCAGGACGATGTTGAGTAGAAGCGGAATGGGGCGATGTACGCCGCCCACCCAGGCAAGAACGAGGATGGCGATGCAGATACCTGCGGGGACTGCTACTGGCCACCAGCGGATATCGTCCTTTACCCATACTCGATAGACGCCGAGGGAATACAAGGCGCCGAGGATGAATCCAAGCCAGGCATCTGCTGGAGAGGCGCTGAGAGACATTGCTCCGGCCAAGAAGTTGGCAAATGCGGAGTAGGTCATGAGTCCAAATACCGCCATGGAGAGTTTGCGCTCCCGCTCTTCCAGATTGCGACGGCGATTGCGCAAGGCAATCTCAGCGCGGTAGTGGCTCTTCGGTTTCACCCACGACAATTTCCCCTGCTGTGCCTAACGCCTGAGTTAAGCCGCCACCACGAAGTGGTGGTCGGCTTGAATGAATTGTTAGGCCCGCTTGCGACGAAGGCAACTTATAGCAACCAGCCACGCCAGCAAGGGCAAGCCCACGCAAAGAGAGTTGATGGTTACGAGGTTGTCTAAGTAGGGCCAGTCACGGGTTATGTAGAGCGCACCAGAAACAGCGAGAAGGTACGCGCCAAAGACTACGAGTGATCGGAGTGCCGAAAGCCGAAGCACCATCAAGGAGCTCAGCACTAGGCCCAACAAGGCGACCTCTAGCCAGATTAGCGAGAGCACATCCCCTCCACTAGCCAACGCCAACTGTGGTGTGGAGAGTAGAGCCAGGAGTGCTATGCCTTGCCGAAAGGTCATGTCGCGGGCCTAACGCCTGAATTAAGCCGAGCCGCGAAGCGGCTTCGGCTTGAATGAATTGTTAGGCCCCGACCTAGCCACGTAGGACGTACGAGTAGAGGCCTTTAGCGATTGGAGTGTATTCCGGGTCGCCGCCAGGTTTGGAAGTGAACTCTGGAGATCGGGAGAGGAATAACCCCTTCTCTTGAACGAAGAAGCTAGACGTGACGATGTAGATGCCCTCGGGCCGGCCGTAGACCGACCTAGGGTGCAACGCTTTGAGGGCGGGCGGCCACTGATCAGACGGTATGGGGCCCCAATCCGTTGTGGATTGAAGCAACTGAGGCGCAGCGCGCTGCAAGGCGGCCAGCTCCTCCGCGTGGGAACCGAACATGCAGCTCGCAAGTGAGATTACAAGGGCAGCTACAAGCGCGAGATTCTTCAGCATAGGGGCCTAACGCCTGAATTAAGCCGAGCCGCGAAGCGGCTTCGGCTTGAATGAATTGTTAGGCCCCGCGCCGAGATCTTTCTTGAAGCGGTAGCTAGTAGCCTCATACCCGACAGACTCGTAGAAGCCGTGGGCCCGTTCCAAGCGGAAGTTGCTCGTGACCTCAACCAAGCCACACCCGCGCGATGCTAGAAGCGCCTCGGCAGCGGTTACGAGGACGCGACCGATACCCAAGCCACGATTGTCCTGTGCCACGACAAGTGCGGAAATTCTGCCGACGGGCATCGGTCGGTGCAGTACCGGCATGACATTAGTTGTAATGACTCCCACGATGCGCCCCTCAAGGGTGGCAACCAACGCCGTTTCCTCTGCTGCGCCGAAGCGATCCAAGACCTCATGCGGCGAGCACGGGAAGCCTAACTCGCCAAAGAGCTCAGACAACGCAACTGAGTCCCCTGCCTCGGCGGGTCTTACTTTTGGCAGCGAATCAGGTTCCATAGGGGCCTAACGCCTGAATTAAGCCGAGCCGCGAAGCGGCTTCGGCTTGAATGAATTGTTAGGCGCCGCCTTAGTGAACTGCAATATCAAGGCGCTCGACCTTGAGAGTTGCATCATTGGCAAGCACCCAGTCTTTGGAGCGGTCAAGGAGGTCGAATGCCTCTATGCACGAATCAGGGTGAATCAGAACCTTGATGGTCGTATTGCCGGGGTTGGGTGTGCCAGCCTCAGCTCGAAACTCAGGGGATTGGATGTGGCCCAAGTAGCCTTGGATCTTGTCCAGCAAGCGAGTCAAGGAGCGCTCGTCCGAATGCAAGGGAGAGGCGATGACAACGGTGAGGTCTGCGCCACCATCCTTGAGAATTGCCGCCACATCAAGAACCGCAAGGGACGGAATAGGGTGATCCGGGTCATCGTCCGGATGCTTTGGAGCGTGATGCTTGATGATGGGCGCTGACATTGAGTAAGGCACCTAACGCCTGAATTAAGCCGAGCCGCGAAGCGGCTTCGGCTTGAATGAATTGTTAGGGCCCATACGCGAACGCTGCGGCGACGACCCCGATGACTAAGAGCGAGGATAGTGCCGCCGACAGCCGCTGATGGGAAGGCGGCAGGCGGTAGCCAACGAGCCCCGCGACAACGACCGACAGCAGAATCGCCGCGACCATAAGCGACACGTCCACTGCCGGGAACCAGCCCGTTGAGCAGGTGGCAAACGTGGCGGAATAGTCGGGTTGCGACAGGTCGGTGGTGGACTCGCTGCCGCGGAATGGTTGCGGGCATGCCAGTAGCGTCAGGCCGTGGGCAAGGGGGTACAGCAGCCAGGAGGCGAGGACGCTTAGCGCAACGATTGGAAATAGCAGCAGCCAGCGCAATGTGTGACTCATGGGCCCTAACGCCTGAATTAAGCCGAGCCGCGAAGCGGCTTCGGCTTGAATGAATTGTTAGGGCGCGGCTGCTGCGGGCACATGCCCACCAATGAGTAGCCCGACCACCCTGCCTTCGCAATGACGCAAACCACTTCTTCCGGTTGCATACCGCGAAGGTCGAGCTGCCGGTAGCGGTACTGCAGTGCGACCTGGGTTGCCGCCCGGTCTGTGCCTAGCGATACAGTCGCAGAGTGCACTCGTCCGAACAGACCCTCGGGTGCCGCGCCAGGCTCGAGAACGCGCAGGTAAAGCCGCTCGGGCCCTCCAGTGGACAGTAGATTGCTTAGGCCAATCAAATTGTAGGTTGCCTGCCCCCAGACCCACGCTCCTAGACACACCCCGAGCAGGGCGACCGATATGTCTTGGACACGCGCCCCTTTCCTGCGATGGATCCCATTTAGAACTAGGCCCAAAAACAGCAACCCCCACTACGCGTAGCCAAGGCTTTGCTCGTACGGTCAGCGGCGAAGGGAGAAAGACGGACCAGCGTGCGCTAAACATGCCGACAACTAGCAGAAGCACCAGCGAGACCGATAGTGCGAGAACTACTTTGCGAGCCGTTTTTGATTGCATCGGCGATTTACTATCCACAGCGCCCTAACGCCTGAATTAAGCCGAGCCGCGAAGCGGCTTCGGCTTGAATGAATTGTTAGGTGCCATGGCCAGCAGCCTCGAGGAGCTCAGCCTTGAGTGTGCTGTCCACATTGCACCACTCGGTCTCAGGAGTGAGTTGGAGCGTGCCAGCGGTGTCTAGTATGTGTCGGAGCCAGCGGCCATAGCTCCACTCGCGCGGCTTTGGACTGTAATGCGCCTGAACGGAATCGTCCCAATGAACTTCGACGCCTTCCCGGTAGATCATCGGGAACTTGAGGGCAGTTGGGAACACAAGGAGTCGTCCCTGTTTGTCGATCTCTACACGTGTAATCGTGTCGTATCCCATGGCACCTAACGCCTGAATTAAGCCGAGCCGCGAAGCGGCTTCGGCTTGAATGAATTGTTAGGGGGCACCCGAGAGCAGGCGGCTACCGGTAGAGGACCATAAATGGTCTGTGAGCCAGCGAAGCGCCCGCGCTGCACTACGTAGGAAGTTGCCGAACGCTCATCTACTAGCAGCCAGTGGCTATAGCCATCCTCAAAGTTGCCTTGGTCTGAAAGAAGCAGCCCCAGATTATTGGTGAGGGTTTCGGGAAGCTGCACCGAAACTGGCCAAGACGATGGGACGCCAGTCGGGCCGACAAATGAACGGAGACGGGCCGCAGTGCAGTCGGTTGTTGTCTGCGGTGCATCTGCGGAGATAGCGGGTGCAGTTGCACCCGCGACAGAAAATCCAACTAACAGTAGCGAAAACATCCGTGTGCCCCCTAACGCCTGAATTAAGCCGAGCCGCGAAGCGGCTTCGGCTTGAATGAATTGTTAGGCGGCACCCGGGGCACCGCCGTTAGCCGGCTCTCCCTGAGGGTATGCCCGACTCATGATGTCCTTGAACGTAAGGCCGTGCAGCTCTTTGCGGCAAGAGCTCAGGTTTGCCTGTCCGCCAAGAGTCTCGTTAAGGAACGGCTGGTCAGGAAGAGGCTTGGTGGTAAGGCAGCCTTTGGGCGATAGAACTATTAGCTCCGCCAAAGAGAGGCGCATCCGGTCTTCGGGGGAGAGTGATGCATTGACTGCGGCATGACTGCGCTCGAACGCAGCTTGGGAACTGCCATCAATCCTTGGGGCAGAGCCGCAAGATGCGATGAGCGGGGCCAGTGCAATGATTCCAAGAGAGCCGAATACTTTCATGTGCCGCCTAACGCCTGAATTAAGTGGAGCCGCGAAGCGGCTTCCACTTGAATGAATTGTTAGGCCTCATCCTGAGGAACAAAGCGAGCCACGATCTTGTTCGTGAACTGGCTTGA
Organism: Agrilutibacter niabensis; assembly: GCA_031457065.1. Classification (GTDB taxonomy): domain Bacteria; phylum Pseudomonadota; class Gammaproteobacteria; order Xanthomonadales; family Xanthomonadaceae; genus Agrilutibacter; species Agrilutibacter niabensis_A. The sequence goes on along the minus strand of JAVDVW010000001.1, from coordinate 1,776,498 downwards.
GTCATCAGGGACCGGAAGCGGTGACGACTTTATGATTGCATTCTCTATTGAGTGCTTGAGCGGATCCGAGTTGCAGGCAGGTTTAAAGTCTATCGACATAACCTGACCGCTCCGGTCAATGACGATCGATGCAGTGCATCCAGTCGTGCCTGTTTCTGCAATTGGCGGCCGTATCCAATTGCTGTTAATCACAGTGATGATGGCCTCAGGCCACGAAATAGCGGTTCCATCAGGCCTCACTCCTCTTTTGGCGCTCAGTGCGGCAAGGCGACGCTCGGCATCCTCGGCCTTTCGCCGTGCCTCCGCACGCAGGACTCTAATCTGTTGAAGTTGGCGCAGACGTTCATCAGCGACGGCGCCATCTGCCTCGGACGATTCTCGCGGCGATTGGGCAAAGGAAGATTGGCAAAAGACCACGAGAAGAATTGAAGCGGCAAGTGCGAGAGTTCGTTTCATTGGCTACCGGAGAGTTTCATGAGGCCTAACGCCTGAATTAAGCCGAGCCGCGAAGCGGCTTCGGCTTGAATGAATTGTTAGAGCCGTCGCCGCGGAACCAGGCATTGCTACTTGGCAGGAATAGCAAGACAAGTGCCGAGATCTTTGCGCCGATCATAAGAAAGAATGCAACACCAGTGCTATGAGACTGAAGCAAGGCGGGAAACGCGAATGCTGTCTTGATAAGGCCGAGAGCGAGAATCACGGTGTAAAGAATGCGGGCCCAGTCCTTTCCGCGACTGATCAGAAACACCAAGCACACAAACGCCAGATAGATCGCGACAAGAACGCTGTATGGAATGGCCTTTGGTACGCCCAAGTCTGTTGCAGCAATGAATTGGATCATCTGCACGAGCCCGACAAGCAGGGTGAGGCCGAGAAGTGCCGCTGCGGCAGTCACCGCTCTTGGACGCTGAATGGTCATGATTCTTTCCAGATGGCTCTAACGCCTGAATTAAGCCGAGCCGCGAAGCGGCTTCGGCTTGAATGAATTGTTAGGCGGCGCCGCGGTTCCCTGTGCGCACCCAGAATCTGGGAATGCCCCAGAGTTCTTCGGCACCTCCTTTAACGTCCAATGCTGCTTCAACCGCGCGACAACCTTTTCTGAGAAGGCACGAGCCGCGCGCGTGTCTGGGCCAAAACCCACAGAAATATCGTAGGGGTTGAGGCCTAGGTTGCCAGCCATGAGGCTGTAATCATTGGCCTCAACGCCGACGAAGATTAGCCTGCCGTCCGTGTGCATGTTCTTGCCGGTGGGGTCAATTATCTTGAGGTCACGGGTAGTGGCCGCACTGCCATCTACGTAGCGCATGCGCTCCTCACGAGCGATGTTCTGTAAGGTCTCTTTGAACAAAGCCACGCCCTGTGGATTTGCAACGCAGAGTTGAACCTGCAGGAAGGGCGGTTGTCCGGGAGTGCAAGCGCATAGCAGCATGACTGCTATGCACAAGACAAAGGCTTGATAGAAGGACCGTTTGCGATGAACTCTCATAAGCCGCCTAACGCCTGAATTAAGCCGAGCCGCGAAGCGGCTTCGGCTTGAATGAATTGTTAGCTACCTACACGCGAAGTCGCCAGCGACATCACTAAAGTAGCCAGATGTTTGATTGAAGCCAGGGCAGAAGCGTTGTGACGCAACTAGCATGGCTGCGGGTGCGCGAATGATCTGAACCCTCTTGCCCTGACACTTTTCTTTAGCAAGAACTGCCCACAACCTGGTCATCCCGGGGAGCTGGCTATCGGCCGTAGGGCAATTACCGTGCGGGGAAATCATGAGTTGATGCTCCGCGCCCGGAGCCGGTGACGTATTGAAGGTGAAGCTGACGGAGTCTCGCCTGGCGGGCATTGCGCAAGAACTTGCAAGGATCGCGATCAAAAGAATGGATTTGCGGCGAACTCTCATAGGTAGCTAACGCCTGAATTAAGCCGAGCCGCGAAGCGGCTTCGGCTTGAATGAATTGTTAGGGGGCACCCGAGAGCAGGCTGCTACCGGTAGAGGACCATAAATGGTCTGTGAGCCAGCGAAGCCCCCGCGCTGCACTACGTAGGAAGTTGCCGAACGCTCATCTACTAGCAGCCAGTGGCTATAGCCATCCTCAAAGTTGCCTTGGTCTGAAAGAAGCAGCCCCAGATTGTTGGTGAGGGTTTCGGGAAGCTGCACCGAAACTGGCCAAGACGATGGGACGCCAGTCGGGCCGACAAATGAACGGAGACGGGCCGCAGTGCAGTCGGTTGTTGTCTGCGGTGCATCTGCGGAGATAGCGGGTGCAGTTGCACCCGCGACAGAAAATCCAACTAACAGTAGCGAAAACATCCGTGTGCCCCCTAACGCTTAGTAGACCCCAAAAACGGGGATATGGACGGGATATTCATGTTGCCGAGGTTCGGCCGTCAAGGAAAAATCCTACCTGAAGTCAACGGGTTACCTGATTTCCGGCGGTTGCCTCTGGTTGGATGCTGCCCGTGCATATCTGACAAATTCGGGTGCCATGTTTTATTCCTTGCAATCCGCGGTAATGCGATTCGGTTTCCGGGTCCGGGAGCCGGAGGCGGATGGCGGCTCAAGCCCCGCGACTGTTTGATGAGGTGCGGCGGGTGCTTCGGCTGAAGCACTACAGCATGCGCACCGAGGTGGTCTACCTGGGCTGGATCCGCCGTTTCATCGGGGCCAATGGCCGCACGCATCCGCGTGCGATGGGGGCGCCGGAGGTGGAGCGGTTCCTCTCGTCGCTCGCGGTGGATGGGCAGGTGGCGGCCAGTACCCAGAACCAGGCGTTGTCGGCGCTGCTCTTCCTCTACAAGGAGGTGCTCGGCATCGAGCTGCCCTGGATGGAGGACGTGACCCGGGCGAAGCGGCCGCGACGGCTGCCGACGGTGTTGTCGCGCGGGGAGGTGCAGTACCTGCTGGCGCAGCTCGATGGGCGGCCGTGGCTGTTGTCCAGCCTGCTGTATGGCGCCGGGCTGCGGTTGATGGAGTGCCTGCGCCTGCGAGTGAAGGACGTCGATTTCGCGCGCAATGAAATCACGGTACGCGATGGCAAGGGGAGCAAGGATCGGCGGACCGTATTGCCGAAGACGTTGGTGGAGCCGTTGCAGCGCGAGGTGGAGCGGGCGCGGGCGCTGCATGCGGCGGATCTGCAGCAGGGCCTGGGCGGTGTGAACCTGCCGCACGCGCTGGCGCGGAAGTATCCGAATGCGGAGCGCGAGTTCGGCTGGCAGTACGTGTTTCCATCGCCCCGACGCTCGATCGACCCCCGCGATGGCGTGGAGCGCCGGCATCATTTCGATGACGGCACCTTGTCGCGGGCGTTGAAGGCGGCGTGCAAGCGCGCCGGGATCGTGAAGCCGGTGTCCGCGCATACGCTGCGACATTCGTTCGCGACGCACATGATCGAGGCCGGTTACGACATCCGCACCGTGCAGGAATTGCTCGGCCACAAGGACGTGGCGACGACGCAGATCTACACGCATGTGCTCAATCGCGGGGCGGGCGGGGTGGTCAGCCCGCTGGATCGCTGAAACGTTCCGTAACGAAAAGGGCCGGCAAGTGCCGGCCCTTTGGTCTCGCGGTGGAGCGCGGCGCGAGCGCGCCGTGTCCGGTCAGCCCTTCTTCGTCGCGATCCAGCGGTCGATCTTGTCCTCCAGCACCGACAGCGGCACGGGGCCATCCTTGAGCACTTCGGCGTGGAATTCGCGGGGATCGAAGCCGTCGCCGAGCGCCGCGCGCGCCTTGTTCTTCAACGCCTGGATCTTGAGCTCGCCGATCTTGTAGGCGGTTGCCTGCGACGGCCAGGCGATGTAACGCTCGGCCTCGGCGGTGGCATCGGTCTCGCCGGCCGCCGAATTGTCGAGCATGTACTTGATCACCTGCTCGCGGGTCCAGCCCTTGCTGTGCAGGCCGGTGTCGGTCACCAGGCGGATGGCGCGCCACAGTTCGTTCTGCAGGTAGCCGAAGTAGTCGTACGGGGTCTCGTAGACGCCCAGGTCCTTGCCCAGCGACTCGGCGTACAGGCCCCAGCCTTCGGCATAGGCGGTATTGCCGCCGAAGCGACGGAACGCCGGCACACCCTGGAGCTCCTGCTGCAGCGCGATCTGGAAGTGGTGGCCGGGGATGGCTTCGTGCAGGAACAGGTCTTCCGCGTCCCATTGCTTGCGCGAGGGCAGGTCATAGGTGTTGACGTAGAAGATGCCCGGGCGCGTGCCGTCCTCGCTGGGGCCCTGGTACTCGCCGCCCGCGGCGGACTTGGCGCGGAACGCCTCGACCGGGCGGATCTCGAAGCCTGCCTTGGGCAGCAGCGAGAACTGCGAGGGCACGCGCGCGTTGATGCGTGCTTCCAGGCTGCGGAAGTACGCGAGCAGGGCGTCCTCGGACTTGAACTCGAACTTCTTGCTGGTGCGCATGGACTTGAAGAAGTCCTGCAGCGAGCCCTTGAAGCCGACCTGCTGCATCACCCCACGGATCTCGCCGTGGATGCGCGCGACTTCGTCGAGGCCGATCTGGTGGATCTGCGCCGGGCTCAGGTCGGTCGTGGTCGTGGTGCGGACGTTGAAGGCGTACCACGCCGCGCCGTTGGGCAGCTTGTCCATGCCCACGGTATCGCGCGTGGCCGGGAGGTAATCGGTGGCGATGAAGTCACGCAGCTTGCGGAACGACGGCATGATCTGCTGGCCGATCATGTCGCGGTAGGCCGCGGTCAGGCGCGCCTTGTCGGCATCGCTGAAGTCCTTGGGCATCTTGGCAATCGGGCCCCAGAACACGCTGTCCTCGGGCTTGGCCTTGATGATGGCGTCGTACTGCGGCACCACCTTGATCATCAGCGCGCGCGGTTGCACGACGCCGGCCTGCATGCCTGCACGCATGTCGGTGATGATGCTGTCGACCAGCACCGGGATGCGGTTGCCGCGCGCCAGCCAGTTGTCGTAGTCCTTGACCGTCTTGAACGGCTGCGCGCCGGTGCCGGCGCCCAGCTGTGCGGTGAAGGTGGCGATGCTGCCCATCTGGTCGACCGGCAGCATCCAGCCGGGGTACTGCTCGCCTTCCAGCGAATTCTTCGCGTCGCGCACGAAGATCTGGTAGCTGACCAGGTCCTGGCCGGTGAGCCCATCCGGGCCGATCGCCTGGATCTGGTCGAGCCAGCGCTGGGTGAAGTCGTGGGACTGCTGGCGGAACTGCGTGGAATAGAAGTCGGGCAGCTGGTCGTTGTAGCGCGGGTCACCCTGGAAGGTGGCCTGGACCGGATTGAGCTGCAGAGCTTCTTCCCAGTACTGCGCGTACAGGGCATCCAGTTGCGCGGCCTTGTCCTGGGTGGCCGCCTGCGGTGCGGCGGTCGGAACGGGCGCCTCGGCGACGGGTTTGCCGGCGCAACCAGCGAGGGCGGTCAGCAGGGCGGCGGAAAGGACAAGCGGGCGCAGGGTCATGCAGGCTCCGGGTAGGGGACATGGGCTGATCCCCGAGCATGGCCGATCCGCGCTGCCTGCGACCCGGTCGGAAGTCATGGGGCGCCGCGACAGGACTCGCATATCGGGATGTCGAGCGCGCCGCCGCGCGTGGGGCGCCGCGACAGGACTCGCATATCGGGATGTCGAGCGCGCCGCCGCGCGTGGGGACAGCCGGCTATTGGCTTTTGCGGAACGAGTTGTCTGATGCGCCCCCAACGCACGGGAACGTATGGCTACCCGTTCAAGCCCTATTGCGCCGCCTGAAGCCGCAACTGCTCCGCGCGCGCTTCGCCCAGGTAGCCGGTAATCGCGCGCCGCATCACATACAGCAGCGGGATCATCACCACCGCTGCCAGCATCTTGTAGCCGTAGTTGACCGTGCTGACGGCCAGGAACAGCGAGGTCGGCCAGTGCTGCGGACCGATCACGAAGGCGATGTAGAGGACGACGAAGCTGTCGACCAGCTGCGATACCGCGGTCGAGCCGGTCGCGCGTAGCCACACATGCTTCTCGCCGGTGACATCGCGGATGCGATGGAACACGGCGACGTCGATCAGCTGCCCCAGCATGAACGCCACGAGCGAGCCACCGATGGTCCACAGTCCTTGGCCGAACACCGCGGCGAATGCGGCCTGGTAGTCGGCCACGCCCTGCGCCTGGGCGGCCTTGACCCACCAGTCCGCCGGCGCCAGCGAAATGGCGGCGAAGGCGAAAAGGAAGCCATAGGCGATCAGGCCGGCGGCGAGCCAGGAAATCAGGCGCACGCCACGGCGGCCGTAGAACTCATTGACGACGTCGGTCATCAGGAACACCACCGGCCACAGCAGCGTGCCGGCGGTGAAGGAGAGCGAGCCGCTTTGGCCGAACAGGTTCCACTGCAAGGGCGCGATGCCCAGGGTGTCTTCCAGTGCGAAGATCTTGACGCCGATGAATTCGGCCAGCACCGCGTTGACGCAGAAGAACGCCGCCAGCATGACGAACATGCGCACGGCGCGGTCGTCGAGGAGGCGGCTCACGGGGACGGATAGTGCCGGCGAACTTGCGTCATTCACTTGTATGGTCCTGCGCGCGTCGTTTCGAAGTGGTGTCTGCCATGGCCGGCCGCTGCGGCGGCAGTACTGCCAACGCGGCGGCGATTTATCGTTGCCAGCCGCCCGCGCGGCCTTACTATCCTCGCACCCGATTCAACTCGCGGGCGGGCGCGGCGGCGGCGTGAACGGAATCGTATCCGGCGATACCGCGCCACCGGAAATGATGAAGCTCATCGCCTGGTCGACGGTCCAGTCGGTCGGCGTGATCTTCTCCACCGGCACGATCTCGAGATAGCCGGAGGTGGGATTCGGGGTGGTCGGCACGTACACGGCGGCGAGTTCGCGACCGGTGCCGTGCTCGTGCATCACCTTGGTGACGAAGCCGAGCGTCTTCATCTCGGTATGCGGGAAGTCGATCAGCACCACGCGCTGGGTGCCGTCGGGCTTGGTCTGCAGGATGTCGAGCAGCTGGCGCGCGCTGCCGTAGATCGTGCTGGCCAGCGGGATGCGGCGGATCAGCGACTCGAACCAGCGCAGCATGCGTTGGCCGATGACGATTCGGGCCATCACCCCGGACAGGAGGATCACCGCCAGTGTCGCCAGCAGGGCCAGCGCGGTCTGCACCCACGGCTCTGCGATCCAGCCCAGGGTCTGTGGCGATGTCGCGGCGAGTCCCTGCAGCAGCGGGCCGATCAGCGGCTGGCTGATGCCCGAGAGCAGGACGAACACGAACTTGATCACCACCCACGTCAGCCAGATCGGCAGCAGGGTAAGCAGGCCGGTAAGGAAGAGACGCTGGAAGCTGGGCCGCTGCGGGCCGGGACGGGGAGTCGTGGTCATGCCACATTGTAGGCGCAGCGTTGGCGCTCAAACGCGCGCGCGGCGTCCTGCTTCGCCTCGAAGCACGCGCTAGCGGTCGCGCACCAGGCGGAAGCCGACGTCGTCGTAGCCGCGATTGGCCAGCAGCGGGCGTTGTGGACTGGCGCTGCGCCACGACTTGCCACTGGCGAAACGGCGCCCGCAGCCCGCGGCGCAATCGCGCGACCACAGCGACACCGCGCGATTGCCGGATTGTGCCGGAGTCTCGTGCGCTTCCTCCGCGGTGGGCAGACGCCAGCGCTGTCCGGTCTTGTGGCTGTACCAGCCGGCATAGGCCTCCGCATCCTGCAGGGATACGCACACCACGGGTTCGGTGTCGTTCTGGCTGAAGCCCGGCGAACGCCAGTCGCGTGGGGCGATGACGCGCAGCAGGGAGACGCGCTCGCGGCACAACGACGCCGTGCGTTTGGTGGTATCGGCGAAACGCGCGTAATCGCCGCGCGTGACCGGCGTGCGGCTGACCGCGACGGTGGCCTTGTTGTTGTCTTCGCTTACCCCGCCTGCGGCGGCCGGCGCTGCGCTCTGACTCGGTAGTTTCGCGACGCGGCTGTTGAAGTCGGCGGCCAGGCGCGGCGACAGCCCGAAGTCGCTGACCAGTTGCGTCGTACGCTGGGCCTCGTCCTGGTCGTGGCGCTTTGCGGCGTCCTCGAACCGGGCTTTCACTGCCGCCTCGGTCTTCCGGCGCAGGCGCAGGTACTCGGGCGAGCCGGACGTGCCGGTCTGCTCGGCGAGCGCGGTCGCCATGGCGTGGATCTCGCGGGCGCGGGCGTCCTTGCCATCGCGTATCTGGGCAGCAATGGCATTGGCGAAGGCATCGGTGAGGTTGGCGACCAACTCGATCACCTCCTCATTGCTGCCGTCGGAGTTCCACGCTTCCAGCACGCTGGTATAGGCGTTGGTGTCGAGCGGAGTCGTCAGGTGGCCGGCGGCGATCTGCTTGCGCGCCGCATCGATCGCCTGCCGCGCCGGGGACTCCGGCAGCGGCTCGAGCATCGCGGTGGTGACCTGGTTGTGCGCCACGACGGTCGCGGCGGCTTCGTTGCGGGCGACCGCTGCGTCCGTGGCGCGATGCCGCGCCAGGTATTCCACGCCGAGCACGCCCACGCCGATGAAGGCCAGCAAGGCACAGACGGCCCAGATCGGCTTGGCGTACTGCTGCATCGGCGCGAGCCGCTGCAGGCGGTCGCGCAACGCCGGCATGACGCTGCGTTGCATGACCGATTCGATGCCCGCGCGCATCTGCGCCGCATCCTCGAAACGCTGCGCCGGTTGCTTGGCCAGTGCCCGGTTCATGAAATGCTGCCAGTGCGCCAGGTGCGCGGGCAGTTTCGGCACCGGGTCCTGCGCGTGCATCACCGCCATCGACAATGCGTCGGGCGCCTCGAACGGCAGCCGGCCGGTCAGCATTTCCCAGATCAGCACGCCGAGGGCATACAGGTCGGCGCGGCCATCGACCACTTCGCCGCGCGCCTGTTCGGGCGCCATGTAGGCGGTGCTGCCGACGGCGAGCCCGGTGGCGGTCATGCGCGCACCGCCCCAGTCCTTGCGCAGCGCGATGCCGAAGTCGGCCAGCAGCGGCCGGTCGGCGTCGTCGAACAGGACGTTCTCGGCCTTGACGTCGCGATGCACGATGTTGCGGGCATGGGCGTAGCCGAGCACGGACAACAGGATGTTGGCGATCTCGACGACGCGTCGCTCGCTCTTGCCGAAGTTGCGCTGTCCCAGGTGGCCGCGCGCCATGTACGGCATCGCGTAGTAGGGCAGGCCATCGAGCGTGCGGCCGACTTCGTGGATGCGCACCACGTGCGGATGTTCGAGGCGGGCGATGATGCGCACTTCGTTCTCGAAGCGGCGGCGGCTGGTCTCGTCGATGAGGGCCTGCGGCGACATCACCTTGATCGCGACGTCGCGTCCGAGCGTGTGCTGGCGCGCGAGATAAACGGTGGACATGCCGCCGTGGTTGATCACCCGCAGCAGTCGATAGCCGGTTATTTCCGGCAACGGCGTTCCGTCGTCGTGTTTCGGCTCTTCAGCCATGTTGTTCCGCGCCCCCTGTGGCCGGCCAAGCATACCGCGCAGCGGCGCCGCATACGCCGGTTTGCGCGTGCGGGCACGCCCAGGCCCGCTGGATACGCCTGGGGACTGTGATCGTCATCGCCATGTCACCCTTGATTGGCGGTGCCATCGTCGTGCAGGGGATGTCGTGGCCGCGTATTCCCGGGCCGGCGCCGCCATATCGGCGAGGCTCGGCTAGGCGGCCAGGCCGCGTTCCTCGGCCCCGGGGCGGCGGTCGCGCTTGCGCCGCACGTAGACCTGCTTGCGCACACGGGCGACGGTTTCCCCGGTGGCATCGACAATCGCGGTCTCGAACCAGTGCAGGTGCTTGCCGCCACGCGCGGTCGCGGCGCGCAGCTGCGCGAGTACGGCGTCGTCGAGCTGGAAGCGTGCGTGTACGGTGCCGCGGGCGGGTTTGACGAATTCGATCGAGCCGGCCTGGTCCCAGACGATGTAGTCGTTACCGAGCGCGTGCATGGTCAGCAGCATCCAGAACGGATCGGTCATGGCGAACAGGCTGCCGCCGAAGTGGACGCCGACGTAGTTGCGGTTCCACGGGCGGGCGCGCAACTCGACGCGTGCGCTATGCCAGTCGGAGGCGATGTCGGTGACGCGGATGCCGCTGAACAGGAACGGCGGCCACAGGTTGAGGACCCGGCGCAAGGTGCCGGGCCTGATGCTGTTCTTCATGAAGGACACGCACACGCGGAGGGGGAAGCGGGGGCAGCTTCGCCATACGCACGCGTACAGTCAAGGGTTCAAGGCCCTGGACGGGCCGCTGGTCTCAAAACACGCTTGTCTCAAAACAGCAGCGACGACATCTTGCGGCGGTAGGCGCCGACCAGGTCCTCGTCCTCGATGATCCGGAAGGCATCGATCAGCGACTTGCGCGGCAGGCCGTCCTCATAGCTGCGGTCGCGGCGAAGCATCTCCAGGAACTGCTCCAGGCCCTGCTGCGCGTCGCCGGCGACGATGCGCTGCACGCCCAGCAGATGGCGCGCGCGCAGATCGTCGGGATTGCCGGCGATGGCGGCTTCCAGCACTTCGACCGGTGGCGCGTTGTCGAGAAGCGCGGCAAAGCCCAGGCGCGAACGGGCGCTGATCGCGCGATCGTCGTGGGCGAGGTTGGCGGGCAGGGCATCGAGCAGCTGTTCGGCTTCGTGCGCGGCACCCGTCTTCAACAGCGCGAGGGCGAGATCGAGCTTGAGATTGTCGTTGTCGGCAGCGGCCGCCACTTCGCTGCGCAGGCGCATCACCTCGGCATGCGGATCGACCGGCGCGGTTTCGGCTTCCGCTGCCACGGGTTCGGCGGCAGCGCCCGGTTCGATGCCGTGGTGCTTGAGGAACTCGCGCAGCTGGCCCTCCGGCAATACGCCGGGGAAACCATCGACGAGCTGGCCGCCCTTGACCAGGAACACGGTGGGGATCGAGCGCACCTGGAATGCGGCGCCGAGCTCCTGTTCCTTGTCGACATCGACCTTCGCGAGCACGAAGGCGCCGTTGTATTCGCCGGCCAGCTTTTCGAGAACCGGTCCAAGCTGCTTGCACGGCCCGCACCATTCCGCCCAGAAATCGACGAGGACCGGCGTTTCCAGCGACTTGCGCAGGACATCGGCGTCGAAGTTCGCCGCAGTGGCGTCGAATACATGGGGCTGGGTGGTATCGAGGGTCATCAGCGGGCGCCGGAGTACGGAATGGCAGCGAGATGGGGGCGAAGGCGGCAGGACGCAAGCGGCGCCGGCGCGCACGCTAGCATGGCGGCATGAAGGCTCCCTTTTCACTTGCTTCGCGCCTGGCATCCCGGGTCTCCCGGTACGCGGCGGTAGTGGCTGCGCTGCTCTTCACGGGGTCGGCACTGCTCATGGCCGACCGGATCGAGGGTTATTCGCACGTGCTGCATCCGCTGGCCATGCTGGGCGCGAAGCCGTTGCCGGGCGCCGACCTGTTCAACCTGCTGGCATTCGTGCTGCCGGGCGTACTGGTCGCGTGGGTGGCCTGGCGCCTGCGCACCATGTTGCCGGCGGCGGCGCGCTGGCCGGCGCGGATCGGCGCGCAATTACTGTTGCTGTCGGCGCTCGCGTTCGCGCTGCAGGGCGTGTTGCCGTTGGATGCGGGCGATCTCGACGGCGTGCGCAGCTCCCGCCACGCCGCCGCATGGATGGTGTGGTGGATCGCGTTCGCGACCGGTGGCCTGCTGCTTGCGCGCGGCCTGCGCGGTGCAGGCGGCTGGCAGGCGATCGCGTCGACATCGCTGCTCGCCGCCGTGCTGGTGCCGCTGTGCGCGCTGGTATTGCCGAACCTGTTGCCGGCGGGAATCGCGCAGCGGCTCGCGTTCGCGCTGTGGTTCGTGTGGGCGATCCACGCCGGCCTTGCGGTGAGCCGGGCGCCTCAGCCGTAGCGCAGCTTCAGGCCGAGGATCGTCAGCGACAACGCGAGGGTGACGATGTTGGCGATGATCATCGGCCACGACATCAGGTAGATGCCGTAGGCCAGCCAGAACCCGATCCCCACGGTGAAGGTCAGGTACATCAGCAGCGAGAGGCCATTTGTCTGCTTGCTGCGGATGGTTTTCACCGCCTGCGGCACGAAGGAGAGCGTGGTGAGGATGGCTGCCACGTACCCCATCCATTCCCCGGTCATTGCGCGGCGCCCGGTTGCGCGCTTTCCGGCGACCTGTAGATCGCACCATCCTTCATCACGAAGTCGACGCCGAGCACGGCCTTGATGTCCTCGACTGGATTGCCCGGCACCGCGACGATGTCTGCGCGCTTGCCGGTTTCGATCACGCCCTGGTCGTCCACACCGAGCACCTGCGCGGCGTTGAAGGTGGCGGCCTGCAGGGCGAAGGCCGCCGGCATGCCGGCCTCGACCATGTAGAGGAACTCGCGCGCGTTGTCGCCATGCGGGCCGACGCCCATGTCGGTGCCGAAGGCGATCTTCACGCCGCTGCGGTAGGCCTTGCCCGCGGTTTCCTGGATCTGCGCGCCCACGCGTATGGCCTTGGGCCGGATGATGTCCGGGAAGTAGCCATCGATCTTCGCCTTGTCGGCGACGAAGCGACCGGCCGAGATGGTCGGCACGTACCAGGTTCCCTTCTGTTTCATGAGCGAGATGATCTCGTCGTTCATGTACGTGCCGTGCTCGATCGAGGTGACGCCACCCAGGACCGCGCGCTTCATGCCTTCCGCACCGTGCGCATGGGCGGCAACGCGATAGCCGTAGTCCTTGGCGGTATCGACGATGGCCTTGATCTCCTCGACCGTGAACTGCGGCGCGTCCGCCGATTTTGCATACGACAGCACGCCGCCGGTGGCGGTGATCTTGATGACGTCGCTGCCCTCCTTGTAGCGCTGGCGCACGGCCTGGCGGGCGTCGTCGACGGAGTTCACCACGCCGTCGCTGGGGCCGGGCGGGCCGAGCAGGTGCGAGAGCTCGGCGTTGTAGCCGTTGGTGGGGTCGGCATGGCCGCCGGTGGTCGAGATGATCTTGCCCGCGGCCCAGATGCGCGGGCCGTCGACCAGGCCCTGGTTGATCGCGTTGCGCAGGTGCAGCGATACGTCGCCACCGAGGTCGCGCACGCTGGTGAAGCCGGCCAGCAGGGTCTTCTTTGCGTAACCGACCGAGCGGAAGGCGAAGTCGGTCTCGTCGAGGCGGAATTCCTCCTCGTAGCTTTTCGGGCTGCTCTGCGAACCCAGGTGCACGTGCAGGTCGGCCCACCCCGGGGTGCAGGTGTGGCCGGACAGGTCGACCGTCTTTGCGCCCGGCACATCGACGCGCCCGGCCAGTACGTCGGCGACCTTGCCATCGCGCACCACCACGGTACGGGCATCCAGCAGGCGGGCGCTGCGCGAATCGAACAGGTGCCCGCATTGCAGGGCGACGGGTTCGGCAGCGTAGGCCGGCGCGGCGGACAACAGGGTCAGCAGGGCGATCGACAGTCGGGTCACGAAGCCTCCAGGGCTTGCTGCGGCGGGTTGGACGGCGATTTTAGACACAGCCCATCTAGGCACAGCCCGCGCGGCGCGGGCTTTACGGCTTCGGGCCATTCGGGGCCGGGGCGGCCCGCGGCGGCCCCATTCGCGCGCGCATGGCGGTGTTTTGTGCGCTGCGGTAGGCTTTCAGGTCTTTCCCCCAGTTCCCGCCCGCCATCGTGTCCACCGAAGCCGTCCAGACCGAATCCGCCGCCTACGATCCGCAAGCCGTAGAGGCCGCCGCGCAGCGCTTCTGGACGGGAACGAAGGCGTTCGAGGTCGACGAGGCGTCGGCCAAGCCCAAGTACTACTGCCTGTCGATGCTGCCGTACCCGTCGGGGGCGCTGCACATGGGCCACGTGCGCAACTACACCATCGGCGACGTCATCAGCCGCTACAAGCGCATGACCGGCTTCAACGTCCTGCAGCCGATGGGCTGGGACGCCTTCGGCCTGCCGGCGGAAAACGCCGCGATCAAGAACCACACCGCGCCGGCGAAGTGGACCTACGCCAACATCGCGCACATGAAAGCGCAGCTGCAGCAGATGGGCTACGCCATCGACTGGTCGCGCGAATTCGCCACCTGCCAGCCGTCGTATTACGTGCACGAGCAGCGCATGTTCGTGCGCCTGATGAAGCAGGGCCTGGCCTACCGCAAGAACTCGGTGGTGAACTGGGACCCGGTCGACCAGACCGTGCTCGCCAACGAGCAGGTGATCGACGGCCGCGGCTGGCGCACCGGCGCGCTGGTGGAAAAGCGCGAGATCCCGCAGTGGTTCCTCAAGATCACCGACTACGCCCAGGAACTGCTGGATGGCCTGGACACGCTGCCGGGCTGGCCGGATGCGGTCAAGACCATGCAGCGCAACTGGATCGGCCGCAGCGAGGGTCTGGAAATCCGTTTCGACGTGGTCGACGGCAACGGCAACGCCGTGGAGCCATTGAGCGTCTTCACCACGCGCCCCGACACGCTGATGGGCGTCACCTTCGTGTCGATCGCCGCCGAGCATCCGCTCGCGCAGCACGCCGCGAAGACGGATGCGGAACTGGCCGCGTTCATCGCCGACCTGCGCCAGGGCGGAGTATCCGAGGCCGAACTGGAAACACAGGTGAAGCGCGGCCGCGATACCGGCCTGCGCGCGCTGCATCCGGTGACCGGCGAACAGGTGCCGGTCTACGTCGCCAACTTCGTGCTGATGAACTACGGCACCGGCGCGGTGATGGCGGTCCCGGGCCATGACGAGCGCGACTGGGAATTCGCGCGGTCCTATCAGTTGCCGATCAAGATGGTGATCGTGCCGGCCGACGTGCGCGATGCGATCGAAGAGATCACCCGCGACGTCGCGCGCCACGGCGATGCCATGAGCACCGCGCTGGGCGAGGGCGGTGCGCTCGATGCCTACGCCACCGGCGCCGCCGTGCAGGTGGTGCAGGAATTCGAGCGCCAGATCGCCGAAGAGGGTGCGTATACCGACCGCGGCTACCTGGTGAATTCCGGCGAACTCGACGGGATGGAATACCAGCAGGCCTTCGATGCCCTGGCCGCGCGTTTCGAGCAGGCCGCCCGCGGCCAGCGCCGCGTGAACTACCGCCTGCGCGACTGGGGTGTGAGCCGCCAGCGCTACTGGGGTTGCCCGATCCCGGTGATCCTGTGCGGCAAGTGCGGCGACGTGCCGGTGCCCGAAGAGCAGTTGCCGGTGGTGCTGCCGGAAGATGTCGAGGACGCGTACGCCAAGGCCGGCGCGGTCACCTCGCCGATCAAGGCCGACCCGGAATGGCGCAAGACCACCTGCCCACGGTGCGGCGGCGCAGCCGAACGCGAAACCGACACCTTCGACACCTTCATGGAGTCGAGCTGGTACTACGCGCGCTACACCTCGCCGGGCGCATCGCAGCAGGTCGACGAACGTGCCAGGTACTGGACGCCGGTCGACCAGTACATCGGTGGCATCGAGCACGCGATCCTGCACCTGTTGTACTTCCGCTTCTACCACAAGCTGCTGCGCGACCAGGGCCTGGTGAATTCGGACGAGCCCGCGGTCAACCTGCTGTGCCAGGGCATGGTGATCGCCGAGACCTTCTATCGCGAGAAGGCCGACGGATCGAAGGACTGGTTCAATCCCGCCGACGTCGAGGTCGAGCGCGACGCGCGCGGTCACATCACCGGCGCGCGCCTGACCTCCGATGGCCAGCCGGTGCGCATCGGTGGCACCGAGAAGATGGCGAAGTCGAAGAACAACGGCGTCGACCCGCAGTTGATGGTCGGCAAGTTCGGCGCCGACACCGTGCGCCTGTTCTCGATGTTCGCCGCGCCACCGGAACAGTCGCTGGAGTGGAACGAAGCCGGTGTCGAGGGCATGGCCCGCTTCCTGCGCCGTTTCTGGCGCGAAGTACTGACGCATGTGTCGCAGCCCGACCATCCGGAAGTCGATGTCGCCCAGCTCACTGCCGCGCAGAAGACCCTGCGCCGCCAGTTGCACGAGACGATCCAGAAGGTCGGCGACGACTACGGCCGTCGCCACAGCTTCAACACCGCGATCGCCGCGCTGATGGAGCTGCTCAACCACGTGTCGAAGTTCACCGACATGAGCGACCAGGGACGCGCCGTCCGCCATGAGGCGCTGCAGGCGATGGTGCTGCTGCTCAATCCGGTCACGCCGCACGTCTGCCACTCACTGTGGCAGGCATTGGGCCACCCGGAAACGCTGCTGGAGGACGTGCCGTTCCCGGCCGCCGACCCGGCCGCGCTGGCCCGCGACAGCATCACCCTGGCGGTGCAGGTCAACGGCAAGCTGCGCGGCACGATAGAAGTACCCGTCAACGTGGCGAAGGAAGAGGCCGAACGCCTCGCCCTGGCATCACCCGGCGTCGCGCAGTTCATCGCCGGCCATTCGGTGAAGAAGGTGATCGTGGTGCCGGGCAAGATCGTCAACATCGTCGTCGGCTAGTCGCAGGCGCGTGACTGCCCGGACGCGAGTTGGCTGCCGCCGATGCCGCGTGCGGCCTGAACGCTCCGGCTTGCCGCCTGCCCCGACCTCGTCCAGACTCCCCGCATGATCCGTCGCAGCCTGCCTATTGTCCTCGCGCTGGCCCTTTCGGCCTGCGGCTTCCATCTCCGCAGCCCGCTCGTGCTTCCGGGTGATCTCGGTCCGGTGCGTGTGGCATCGGTCGATCGCTACAGCCCGCTCGCCGATTCGCTGTCGCAGTCGATCCGCCGTGCGGGCGCAACCATCGCCCTGCCGACCGATGAGAGTGCGACGGTGGTCGACCTGCTGTCCGAGCGCTGGGGCGATACGCCGATCAGTGTCGACGAGCTCGGCCGCGCCCAGGAATACAGCCTGCGCTACGCGGTGGTGTTCGAAGTGCGCAGGGCCGATGGCACCAAGCCGGTCCCGCGCCAAGCGGTCGAGCTTGCGCGCGACTACATTTCCAACCCGGTCAACGCCATCGGCACCGAAGGCGAGCGCGAGATACTGGTGAGGGAATTGCGCCGCGAGATGGCCGCCTCGATCATCCGCCGCCTCGGTGCTGTTGCCCGCTCGGGCGAGCTGACTGCCCCGGCTTCGCGCCTGGACCAGCCGGTCGCCGAGGATGCCGCCAAGGCCGCCCTCGAAGCTGCCGATGCGAATCCGCCACCCGACGAACCGGCCACCGAAGCGACGCCGGCCAGTCCGCCGCAGCCGCGCTGAAGGCCTGTCAGACAGGCCGCGGAATGATGGAACTCAAGACGGAGCAGCTGGCCGCGCAGGTACAAGCGGGGCCGCTGCGCCCCGCCTACCTGATCGCCGGCCCCGAACCGCTGCGCGTCCTCGAAGCCGCCGACGCCTTGCGCGCGGCCGCGCGTGCGCAGGGCATCAGCGAACGCGAGATCTTCGAAGCCGAAGGCAACCAGCGCGAGCCCGACTGGGCCGCGATGGAAGCCAGCGTCCAGGCCCCCAGCCTGTTCGCCAGCAGGCGCCTGTTCGAAGTGCGGCTGCCCACCGGCAAGCCTGGCACCGAAGGCGCGCGCGTGATCAGCGAGTTCTGCGCCAATCCGCCCCACGACATCACCCTGCTGGTCACCGCCGGCGAGTGGAGCAGGCAACACGGCGGCAAGTGGAGCGAAGCGATCGGCCGCATCGGCTGCATCGCCGTCGCATGGCCGGTCAAACCGCATGAATTGCCTGGTTGGATCGAAGCCCGCCTGCGTTCGCGCGGCCTGAAGGCCGATCGCGACGCCGTGCAGTTGCTGGCCGACCGCGTCGAAGGAAACCTGCTCGCGGCCGCGCAGGAAATCGAGAAACTCAAGCTGCTTTCGGACGGTGGCATCCTGGATGCCGCGCGCATGGAGGACCTCGTCGCCGATGCCGCGCGGTTCGACGTGTTCCGATTGATCGACGCCGCGCTCAACGGACAAGGCGCGCAGGTGTCGCGCATGATCCGTGGCCTGCGCGGCGAAGGCGAGGCGGTTCCCGCGTTGCTGGGCATGGTGATCAAGGAATTGCAGACCGCCTCCGCGCTGGCGCGCGCCGGCAACCTGGCCAATGCGTTCAAGGCGCAGCGCGTGTGGGATTCGAAGCAGCCGATGTACCGTCGCGCGCTGCAACGCCATGACGCAAAGCGCTGGGATGCGTTCCTTGCGCAGGCCGGCCGGGTCGACAGCATCGCCAAGGGGCGCCCACGTCCCGGACTGGAACCCGCTGATGCCTGGGTCGCACTCGAGCGGCTGTTGCTCGCCATTGCCGAACCACGTGCCTCACGCCTGCTGCACGTGCGCGGTTAGCAAGTGGGATTGGGGCCGTGACGATGATGATCTGCTACGGCGGCACGTTCGATCCGGTGCATAACGGCCATCTGGCCGTCGCCCGCGCTGCGCGCGACGCCATGCAGGCGCACGGCCCGGTGCAGGTATTCCTGCTGCCCGCCGCCGATCCACCGCACAAGGGACCGACGCACGCCGATGCGGCGCAGCGCGCGCGCATGCTCGACCTCGCCATCGCGGGCGAGCCGGGCCTCAAAGTCGATCGCCGCGAACTACGCCGCGCCGGTCCGTCCTATACCATCGACACGCTGCTGGAATTGCGTGCCGAAGCCGGCCGAGAGCTGCCGATAGCGTGGCTGGTCGGCGGGGATTCGCTCAACCAGTTGCATACCTGGCATCGGTGGCAGGAACTGTTCGAGCACGCCCACATCCTGGCCGTGCAGCGGCCGGGCTCGCACATCGACGCGGGGGCGCTGGGCCGCGCCGCGCCGCAGGTGGCCGCGGAAGTGGCCTCGCGCTGGCGCCCGCTCGATGCACTGCGATCCGCGCCGGCCGGTGGGCTGGCCGTGTTGCCCCTGCAAGAATTGCGCCCGGAATCCTCGACTGAATTGCGGCGTCGCATTGCCGCGGGCGACGCCTGGCAGGGCTGGACGCCGCCGTCCGTCGCCAGTTACATCGTTCGTCACCATTTGTACTCGACAGCCCGGCAAAACTCGGGTTCCCTATGATTCCCAGGCAATCCACAAGAGTTCCGCCCTTGACCAGCCAAGCCCAAGTCATCAAGACCCGCCTTCCCAATCCCCCCCCGCCGGCCGATGCATTGCTGAAGACAGTCCACGCGGCGGTCGAAGAACTCAAAGCACGGGACGTGGTCGAGATCGACGTACGTGGCAAGAGCAGCGTCACCGATTTCATGGTGATCGCATCCGGCACTTCGACGCGCCACGTGAAGTCGATCGCCGATGAAGTAGTGAAGTTCGCCAAGAACCTCGACGTCCAGCCGCTGGGCGTGGAAGGCGAGCGCGAAGCCGAATGGGTGCTGGTCGACCTCGGTGATGTCGTCGTCCACGTCATGCTGCCGCGCGTGCGCGAGTTCTATGCGCTGGAGCGCTTGTGGACGGTGGGTGACCAGCCGCCACCGCACCGCGAGGCCGACGAAGGCGAAACCGGCGTCCGAAGCCGGTTCTGACAGCAACGTTCTGATCTGCAACGATGACCCTGACGGCGCCCTTGAGGCGCCGTCTTCGTCTGCGAACACGCGAAGCCTGGCGTGTGCGCGCCCACGTGGCGTCGCATCCGCGCAATCTCCCCGCAACATCCCGCACGCAGGATGGCCGCCTTCCACCAGGACGGAGATCCCCCGATGCGCCAATCCCGATTGATACTGGCCTGTGCGGCCGCAACCGCACTCGTTGCGGCGCCGAGCTTTGCCGAGAGCCCGAAGCAGTGGTACGAGGACGGTGCGCGTGCCGCGCACGACGGCGCCACGCTGCGCGCCAACGATCGTCCGGCGAAGAACGTGATCCTGTTCGTCGGCGATGGCATGGGCCTGTCCACGGTGGCGGCCGCGCGCATCCTCGAAGGCCAGCTCAACGGCCACACCGGCGAGGAGAACTCGCTGAGCTTCGAGCGCTTCCCCTACGTGAGCCTGTCCAAGACCTATTCGGTCGATGGGCAGACGCCGGATTCCGCGCCGACCATGAGCGCGATGATGACGGGCATCAAGACCAACCAGGGCGTGATCGGCGTGACCCAGGCCACGCGCTACAACGACTGCGCCTCCGCGCGCGGACAGGGCGTGGCGACGTTGCTGGAAATGTCCGAAGCCATGGGACTGGCGACCGGCGTGGTCAGCACCGCACGACTGACCCATGCAACACCGGCCGCCACCTATTCGCACACGCCCAACCGCGACTGGGAAAGCGACGCCGAGCTCAGCGCGGAAGCCAAGGCCAACGGCTGCAAGGACATCGCGCGCCAGCTGGTCGAATTCCCGTTCGGCGACGGCATCGAAGTCGCGCTCGGCGGTGGCCGCAGTTACTTCCTGCCCAATACCAGTAACGATCCGGAAGACGCCGGCAGCAAGGGCCGCCGCAAGGACGACCGTAACCTCACCGAGGAATGGGCGGCCAAGCCGCAGTCGGCGTATGTCTGGAACAAGGCGCAGTTCGACGCGATCGATCCGCGTCGCACGCGCCATCTGCTCGGCTTGTTCGAGCGCTCGCACATGGAATACGAGTACGACCGGCCGACCGACGCAGGCAAGGAACCGAGCCTCGCCGAGATGACCGGCAAGGCCATCGACGTCCTCAACGCCAGCGGCAAGAAGGGCTACTTCCTGATGGTCGAAGCCGGCCGCATCGACCATGCGCACCACGCCGGCAACGCGTTCCGCGCGCTGACCGATGCGATGGAGTTGTCCGATGCGGTGCGCGTGGCACAGAGCAAGGCCTCCGCCGCCGACACGCTGATGATAGTTACCGCCGACCACAGCCATGTCTTCACCGTGGCCGGTTACCCGGATCGCGGCAACGACATCCTCGGCAAGGTGGTCAGCGGCGGCCAGATCGCGCGCGACGCCAACGGCAAGCCGTACACCACGCTCGGCTATGCCAATGGTCCGGGCTACCGTGCACCGGGTCCGCGCCCGGACCTGACCGCCGTGGATACCACCGCGCCGGTCTTCCTGCAGGAAGCCGCCGTGCCGCTGGAATCGGAGACCCATGCCGCCGAAGACGTCGCGATCTATGCGCGCGGTCCGGGCGCGCATGCATTCCGCGGCGTGGTCGAGCAGAACACGATCTTCCACGTGATGGCGCAATCCGAGCAGGGCGTGAGCAGCTTCCTCTGCAACCTGTACGGCAACTGTGGCAAGGGCAAGAAAGTCGCGCCGCCGCTGATGGTCAGCGACCTGCTCGCGCGCATGGCCAGGCGCGGTCAGTGATGCGTCGCATGCTGCTTCTGTCGTGTCTGCTTGGAGCCGGCCCCGCGTGGGCCGGCTCTGCGGCCATGGAATCACCCGCGGCACCGGCTGCGATTGCAGCGGCCCCGATTTCACAGGGCCTGATTTCACAGGCATGGCTCGCCGAATACCGCGTGCACGACGCCCAGGGCGATCGCACCCTGGTGCTCGTGCGCGGCGATGACCGCGTCGAATACCGCCTGGCGGGCGAGCCAGTCCGCGTCTGGGAAAAAGTGGCCGACGGCCTTGTCCATCGCGAAGTGTTCCTCGATGCCGGCCGCGTGGTGAGCTATGCCCCTGGGGACCTGCGCGCGCTGGGCCGCACTCCCGGCTGGCCGCAGCTGAGCCACCTGGTCGATCCGGGCCTGCGCGCGCAACTGGGCGAACGTGGAGTGGCAAAGGTGCGTGCCGCGCACGATGCACAAGCCACGCGCTACCGGGGCGAGGCCCACGGCGTGCCGGTGGAGCTGGACTGGCTGGATGCCGCCGACCTGCCCGCGACGTATCGCAGCGGCCAGGGCAAGACCCTGTTCGCGGTCGAGCTGCGCTCGCTGCGGCAGGTGCCTGTCGCGCAGGCCTTCACGGTCACCGAAGGATTGCGCGAGATCGACTACGCCGACATCGGTGACATGGAGCTGGACCCGTTCGCCCGCCAGTACATCCGCGAAGGCGCGGGCCACGCCGACGCAGGCCACTGACGGCGGTCGCAGGCCCACTGCGGGTGCGGGCAGCTACCATGCGGCGATGAAAGCGAAACTCATCGCCGTCGGCGAACGCGCGCCGCGCTGGGTAGCCGAAGGGTTCGGCGAGTACCAGAAGCGCCTGTCGCACTGGTTGCCGCTCGACCTGGTCGAGATCGAACCGGGCCTGCGCGGCAAGGGCCGTGATGCCGCGCGCGCGACCCAGGACGAAGGTGCGCGCGTGCTGGCGGCGTTGCCGAAGCAGGCGACCGTCGTCGCGCTGGACGGCCGCGGCAGGACGTGGTCATCGGAACAGCTGGCGCAACGGCTGGAACACTGGCGCGGGCAGGGACGCGATCTTGCCTTCCTGATCGGCGGACCGGAGGGGCATTCGCCCGAGGTGATCACGCGCGCCGACGAACAGTGGTCGCTGGGCCCGTTGACGTTGCCGCACATGCTGGTGCGGCTGGTGCTGGCCGAACAGCTCTATCGCGCGGCAGCGTTGCTGGCCAACCATCCTTACCACCGCGCGTGAGAAACGCTGGTCCGGAGGCCGGACCAGCGTCATTGGCACACTCACTGGTTGAGGTTGAACTCCACTGGAATCAGGCCAATCGCCTGCACGGCCTGCCCATCCTGCATCGCGGGCCTGAAGCGCCACTTCGCCAGCACCTGCTTCTTCGCCGCCGCGTCGAGCACGCGATGGCCGCTGCTCCGTTCGACCTGCACGTCGATCGGCCTGCCATCGACATCCACCAGCACGCGCAGCGTGACCGTGCCGGTGAGCGACTCGCGGATCGCTTCGATCGGGTAGCGCGGGGGCGGGGCGGTTTCGTATTCGAGATGTGCGCCGGCCAACGGTTGGGAGGTGGTGTCGCCCAAGCCGACATCGAGCTTCGCAACCTGCATCGGCTCGATCGCGATGTCGCCCTCCTGAGCGTCCACCACCGGTGGTTGCACTTCCATCTTCTGCGGCACGACGGTGGGCGTGGTCGGCACAATGCGAGGCGTGGTGACTTCAACCTTCTCCGGCGGTCTGGGTGGGTCCGGCAGCTTTTCGCGGATCACGGGAAAGATTTCGATGGTGTCGCGTTCCGCTGCTGGCGGCACATACATGCTCAACGGCGCCAGCAGCAACAGCAGCGCCGCACCATTGATCGCGATCGCCCCGGCCTCGGCGGAAATACGAGTGAAGTCCAGGCGGGCGAAGTCCAGCTTCCCGATCTGGAAGCGATGCGTGTGAAGAGCGAGGGTCTGAGCCATGTGCCACCTCATGGGTTGTCGTGCATGGATGACAACGCCTGGTCGTGGCGAGCGGGGTTTGATCCTCGAAAAAATTCCTGCCGGCGAAATGAAGAAGGCCCGCAGGTGCGGGCCTTCGCTTGAGGTTGCGGCGACAACTCAGCGGGCGAGTTCGAACACCACGTCCAGGTTGATGCTCAATGTGTTCTCGCCGGGCGACACCGAGGTATCGGATTCCGCCTTCATCGCCACCATGCCGCGCGCCATCGGCATCGGCGGGGCGAAGCGGCCGCTCTCGCTGATGCTGACGATCCGGCGCACCTTCATGCCCAGTGTCTTCGCGTACATGTCGGCGCGCGCCTGCGCGCTCGCGACCGCCTTGCGGCGGGCCTCGTCCAGCGCCTCGTCCTTCTTGTCTACGTCGAAGCTGGGGCCGTTGATCTGGTTGGCGCCCACGGACGCGAGCGTGTCGAGGATCTTGCCGAGCTTGGCGATGTCGCGGACAACGATGCTTACCGTGTTGTTGGCCTCGTAGCCGGTAATCGTGGGCGGCTGGTTCTCGCGGTACTGGTAGGTCGGGTTGAGGTTGATGCCGCTGGTCTGCACGTCCTTGTCGGCGATGCCCGCGGCCTTGATCGCGGCCACGACCTTGGCCATCTGTTCGGCATTGGCGCGCATGGCCGCATTGGCATCGGGGGCGCGCGTGACCACGCCGGTCGACATCGTGGCGATGTCCGGGACCCGCTTGGCTTCGCCCTGGGCCGAGATGTTCAGCAGGGTGCCATCGGTGGCGACATAAGGCGTTGTCTGGGCGTTCGAGGACATTGGCGAGCAGACTCCAAAGGCGAGGAAGGCGGCCAGCGCAAGGGGGCGCAGGGCGAAGCGGGACAGCTGGGGCATGGGGGTCTGACTCCTGTTGGACGGTGGGGGAAGCGCCGGCTGTGCATTGGGCACGATGTGCCGCGCGGGTACGGTAAACGATTCGTGAGCCGGTTCAGGGTTACGTGACCGCCACCGGGGTGGGGTCCAGTCAGCGCGGGTTATCCTTCCGGACCAGCGAATCAGCCGCCAATAAGAACGCGCCCGGGTCGCGCGCGAGCGCGCCACGAGCCTCCAAGCAAGGTCCCGATGCTCTATCTCGCCTCCCAATCCCCGCGCCGGCGTGAACTGCTGGGCCGCCTGGGCCTGCCGTTCGGCCTCATCGACCTCGATGTGCCCGAGCAGCGTGCGCCCGGCGAGCCCGCCGAGGATTACGTGCGCCGCGTCGCCCGCGAGAAGGCCGGTGCCGGTCTGCTCCAGGTGATGGGCAACCCGACCGCCGTGGTATTGGGCAGCGACACCGAGGTGGTGCTCGATGACGAGGTGTTCGGCAAGCCGCGCGACGCCGCGGACGCAGCCGCGATGCTGCGCAGGCTGTCGGGCCGCACCCACCAGGTGATCTCGGCGGTGTCGCTCGTATCGCCCTCGCGCGAACTGCAGACGGTGTCGATTTCCGACGTCAGCTTCGCCGCGTTGACGCAGGCGCAGATCGAGGCGTACCTGGCGGGCGACCAGTGGCAGGGCAAGGCCGGCGCCTATGCGATCCAGGGCTTCGCCGAATCCTTCATCACCCGGCTGAGCGGCAGTTATTCCGGCGTGATGGGGCTGCCCGTGCACGAAACCGCGGCGCTGCTGCGCCAGTTCGGACTCGAACCGGTACCGACGGTGGCCACGCCATGAGCGAAGAAATCCTTGTCAACGTCACCCCACGCGAGACCCGCGTGGCCGTGGTCGAGAACGGCATGTTGCAGGAGCTCCACATCGAGCGCGGTTGGCGTCGCGGCGTGGTGGGCAACATCTACAAGGGACGCGTGCAGCGCGTGATGCCGGGCATGCAGGCGGCGTTCGTCGAGATCGGCCTGGACCGTGCGGCGTTCCTGCATGCGGCCGACATCGTCAAGCTGGCCCAGGTCGTCGAGGGCGAAGGCGAGGGCGATGCCGCCCCCCTGCCGCCGACGCCGACCCGCCCGATCGCCGAGCTGCTGCGGGAAGGCCAGGACATCATCGTCCAGGTCGTGAAGGACCCGATCGGCAGCAAGGGCGCGCGGCTCACCACGCAGCTCAGCATCCCCTCGCGCTACCTCGTGCTGTTGCCGCGCACGCGCGTGGTCGGGGTGTCGGCGCGCATCGAGGACGAGGCCGAGCGCGCGCGCCTCAAGACGCATGTCGCCGCGTTGTCGCCGGCCGGTGCCCACCATGGCTACATCGTGCGCACCAACGCCGAAGGCCAGCCGGAAGAGGCGCTGGCCGAAGACATCGGCTACCTGAACCGCGCCTGGGCACTGATCGAGGAAAAGTCCGCCAGCTCCCGTGTCGGCGAGCGCGTGTACGAGGACCTGAGCCTGCCGCTGCGGGCCGTACGCGACCTGATGCGCAAGGACGTGGAGAAGGTGAAGGTCGATTCGCGCGAGACCTGCGATCGCCTGCGCACGTTCGCGGCGCAGTACATGCCTGGCCTCGCCGAGAAGATCGAGCACTACACCGGCGCGCGCCCCATATTCGACCTGTATGGGGTCGAGGACGAGATCCAGCGCGCACTGGAGAAGGAAGTGCCGCTGAAATCCGGTGGCTACCTCGTCATCGACCAGACCGAGGCGATGACCACCATCGATGTGAACACCGGTTCATTCCTGGGACAGCGCAACCTCGAGGAGACCGTCTATCGGACGAACCTCGAGGCCGCGCAGTCGGTCGCCCGTCAGCTCCGCCTGCGTAACCTAGGCGGCATCATCATCATCGACTTCATCGACATGACCGATGCCGAGCACCGCCGGCAGGTGCTGCGTCAGTTGGAGAAGTCGCTCACCCGCGACCACGCCAAGACCACCGTGTACGAATTCTCGCCGCTGGGGCTGGTCGAAATGACCCGCAAGCGCACCACCGAAAGCCTGGAGCGCCAGCTCAGCGAACCCTGCCACGAATGCGGCGGTCGCGGCACGTTGAAGACGCCTGAAACCGTGACCTATGAAATCTTCCGCGAGATCGTGCGCCAGGTCCGGCAGTTCGACGCCGCGCGCCTGCTCGTCATCGCCTCGCCCAAGGTTGTCGCGCGCATCACCGACGAGGAATCCGCTTCGGTCGCGGAGTTGGAGGAGTTCCTCGGCAAGTCCATCCGCTTCCAGGCCGATGAGCAGTACGCGCAGGAGCAGTTCGATGTCGTGCTGCTTTGAAAGCGCCGGGGCTCGCCAGCGTTCATTGCTGCCGAGGTTGCCGACGCTGGAGCGCGAATCCCGCATTTTCGTGAGTGAAGCGGCCTGATGCCCACTCCTATGCGCCGCCGCCTGCGCATGGCCCGTCGTGGCTTCGGCTACACGGGCGCGATCGTGCTCGTAATGATCGCGTTGTTGCTGGGCGTGGCCAGCCAGGTGCTGCCGCTCGTCGAGCGGCACCCCGACCGCATCGCCGCCTGGCTGAGCGAACGTGCGGGTCGACCGGTCGCCTTCGATCGTGTCGAGACCCAATGGACCCGGCGCGGCCCGCTGCTGAAGCTGGACAACCTGCGCATCGGCGAAGGCGAGAAAGGCTTCACCATCGGCGACACCGAAATGCTGGTGTCGTTGTATGCCGGCCTGCTGCCGGGGCATGCTTTCTCTGAGCTGCGCCTGCGTGGCCTCGACCTTACCCTCGAGCGCGCCGACGACGGCCGCTGGCAGGTGCGCGGATTGCCGGGCCAGCAGAAGGCGGGCAGTGATCCGTTTTCCGCGCTGCAGGGGCTGGGCGAGTTGCAGGTGATCGGCGGCAAGCTCGCCGTGCTCGCTCCTTCGCTGGGCGTGGACGCGCACATTCCCAAGGTGCACGTGCGCCTGCGCGTGGATGGCGACCGGGTCCGTGCCGGCGTGCGCGCATGGCCGCGACTGGATGCGACTCCGCTCGACGCGGCGCTCGACTTCGACCGCAAGAAGGGCGACGGCCGTGCCTACGCCGGGGCGAAGCGGATCGATCTCGCGGCATGGTCGGCACTGTTGAAGGTGCAGGGTGTCAGCGTCGAAAGTGGCCTCGGCCGTGCCGAAGCCTGGGCCGAATTGCGCGGCAATCGCGTGGCCACCGTCACCGTCGATAGCGTCCTCGATGCCGTGGCATTGCGCGGAACTTCCCTCGACACCGCCGCGGCGCCGCCGCGCCGCCGCTTCGACTATGTCCAGGCGCGCGGGCGATACCAGCTGATCAAGGGTGGCTGGCGCGTCGATGCGCCCCTGCTGCGCATCGGGCGCGGCGACAATGAGCAGAAGCTTGACGGCCTGCTGATCGCGGGCGGCGAACAGTACGCCGTGCAGGCGAAGGAAGTCGACGGCGGTCCATTGCTCGCTGCCCTCGCTCTCAGCGACAAGATCCCGCCCGGCCTGCGCCACTGGCTGCAGGCCGCCAAGCCGGTCGTGTCGCTGCACGACGTGGAAATCGCCGGTCGCCGCGGCGGTGCCCTGCGTGCCCACGCGGTCATCCGCGACCTCGGTTTCGATGCGGTCGGCAAGTCGCCGGGTGTGCACGGCCTCGGCGGGCGGATCGACGGCGATGGCAACGGCTTCACCCTGGATTTCGATCCGCAGGCTGAAGTGGGCTTCGACTGGCCGGAAGGCTTCGGTGTCGTGCACAAGGTGAAGCTTCGCGGCCAGGCCGGTGGCTGGCGCGAAGGCGCGGGCTGGCGCGTGGGCACCACCGCGTTGCGCATCGACGGGCAGAGCGTGTACGGCGCCATCGGAGCGATTGCGCGCGGTGGCCTGTGGTGGCAGGGCGATGGCACGCGACCGTGGATCGACATCGCCGCGGAGATCGACGACACCCGCCTGCCGGCGGCGAAGGGTTTCTGGCTGCGCAAGGACATGCCGGCCAGCGCGGTGCATTGGCTCGACACCGGGCTGGTGGACGGTACGTTGCATGGCGGCCGCGCGGTGATATCGGGCGACCTCGACGACTGGCCGTTCCGCGACAACACCGGCGTGTTCGAGGCCACGGGCCACATCAGCGACGCGACCATCCGATTCAACGAGGAATGGCCGGTAGCGCAGGGGCTTGAAGCCGACGCGCGCTTCACCGGCATCGGCTTCGACGTGGTGGGAACCGGCCGCCTCGGCGACGTCGGCATCCGCCATATCGAGGCGCGCATCGACGACTATCGCGGCGGCGCGCTGACGGTGAAGGCCGATGGCGATGGCGACGCGGATCAGCTGCTCGCCGTGCTCAAGCAGAGTCCCTTGCAGAAGGAAAACGCCGACACCTTCGCCAACGTCCGCGCGAGTGGCCCTGCCGACGTGGGATTTGGCCTGAAGCTGCCGCTGGTGCATGGCAAGGGCGTGGAAATCAACGGCACGGTTGCGTTGAGGAATGCCAAGCTCGCCGATCCGCGCTGGAAGCTCGCCTTCGACCAGGTCTACGGCGAAGCGGTGTATTCGAACGGAGGCTTCAAGGCGGACGGGCTTGTGGTTCGCCACGAGGGCGAGCCGGGCAAGTTGTCGCTGCGTGCCGGCAGCCGCTACGTGCGCGACTCGGAGCACGTGTTCGAAGCCGGCCTCGACGCGAGCCTGGGCGCGGTGGAACTGATCGATCGCGCGGAAGACCTGGGCTGGTTGAAGCCGTACCTGTCGGGTCGTTCGCAGTGGACGATCGGCGTCGCCATCCCGCACGCCAAGCCGGGCGCCACGACGCAGACGCTGTTGCAGTTGAATTCCAACCTGGTGGGCACGGCGATCACCTTGCCCGCACCGATGCGCAAGGCGGCCGCCGCGCCGCTGGCGGCATCGATCCAGACGCCGTTGCCGCTGGGCAGCGGCGACATCCTCGTCGGCCTGGGCAACGTGATGGCGTTGCGTGCCCGCAGCCACCAGGGACAGACCGGCGTGCGCGTGGCGCTGGGTGCGGATCACGTCGATGAAGCCGCGCCGGCTTCGGGACTGATCGCCACCGGCCGCGCCGACACGCTGGAGGCGATCGACTGGATCGCGTTCACGCTCGGCGGCGAGGGCGGAGGCAAGGTCGCGCTGCAACGGATCGACGTCACCGCACAGCACCTGCAGATGCTGGGCGGTACTTTCCCGGACACGCACCTCGTCGTCGCGCCGGCCGCGCGCGGCGCGATCGCCATCCAGACCGAAGGCGCGGCCCTGCAGGGAGCGGTGCTCGTGCCGCCGGGCGACAAGGACGCGATTGCGGGACGCCTGGAACGTGTGTACTGGCGGCCCGCGCCGGCTTCGGCGCCGGCTCCGGCGAGCGCGGACAACGCAGGTGCGACGACGACGGTGCGCGACGAAGTAGATCCCGCGAAGATTCCGGCACTCACCCTCGATATCGACGAGCTGCGCCTGGGCGATGCCAAGCTCGGCGTCGCCAAGGTACGTACGCGGCCGACGGCCGTGGGCATGCGCATCGACCAATTGCAAACGCGCACGCCAAAGCAGCGCATCGACCTGAGCGGCGACTGGAGCGGCAAGGGCGCGGCCGCGAACACGCGCCTGAAACTCGACATCGCCAGCGACGATTTCGGGGCGCTGCTGTCCAGCTTCGGCATGGCGAGCCGGCTCGGTGGCGGCGAGGGGAAGGTCACGTTCGAAGCGGGTTGGCCGGGCAAGCCGGTCGAATTCAAGCTCGATGGCCTCGAAGGCAGCCTGGTGCTCGATGTGCGCGAAGGCCGCCTGCTGGAGATCGAGCCCGGCGCCGGTCGCGTGCTGGGCCTGCTCAGCCTCGCGCAGCTGCCGCGACGCCTGACCCTCGACTTCCGCGACTTCTTCTCCAAGGGCTTCGCCTTCAACGAACTCAAGGGCGCTGTGCATTTCGGCAATGGCCAGGCGCGCAGCGACAAGCTGGTGATCGACGGTCCAGCGGCGACCATCGACATCAGCGGCGCCGCGAACCTACACGCGCAGAGTTTCGACCAGACCATCGAAGTACGGCCCAAGACCGGCAACCTGCTGACTGCGATCGGGGCGGTGGCGGGTGGCCCGGTCGGAGCGGCGATCGGCGCGGCGGCGAATGTCGTGCTCAACAAGCCGCTGGGCTCGCTGGCTTCCAAGACCTATCGCGTGACCGGGCCCTGGAAGGAACCGAAGGTCGAAGTGATTACGCACGAGGAGAGCCGCGCGGAGGCCACCGCCAGGGTGCCGCAGGGCTGAGGCCGGTTGGATTCGGCCGCCATCGCCTCCATCTGGTCCATGATGGGTGTCCCGCGCCAGATCGCGGGCGGCCGTCAGGTCGTCACCGCACCCGCGGGCACAACGCGCCGGCACCGGCCTTCCTGGCCAATAAGCTGCAACTCGCCTGTGTGAAGACGCTCTCGTCTGACTCCCCCAACTTCGGCTCCCCCCATGACCCTACCGATCCAGCTCGCCGAGTCCCGCCTCCTGCTGCCCGCAGGCCTCGACACCGGCGGCCTCGAACGCACCTTCGGCACGCTGCTCGGACCAGGCATCGACTTCGGCGACCTGTATTTCCAGCACGCGCGCCGCGAGAGCTGGACGGTGGAGGACGGCATCGTCAAGGAAGGCGCGCACTCGATCGAGCAAGGCGTGGGCGTGCGCGCGATCAGCGGCGAGAAGACCGGTTTTGCCTATTCCGACGAGATCAATACCGCGGCGCTGCTGGAGGCCGCGAAGTCGGCACGCGCCATCGCCCGCGACGGTTCGGCCCGGAACGCCCATGCACTGGTACGGGGCCATGGCCGCGCGCTGTATTCCAGCGATGATCCGATCGATTCGATGGGCAACGAGGAAAAGGTCGAAGCGCTGCGCCGCATCGACCGCTACGTCCGCGCCGCGGATCCGCGCGTGCAGCAGGTGGTGGTGAGCCTGTCGGGCGGCGTCGATACCGTGCTGGTGGCGCGCAGCGATGGTGTGCTCGCCGGCGACGTGCGTCCGCTGGTGCGCTTCAACGTGCAGGTGATCGTCGAGCAGAACGGCCGCCGCGAAAGCGGTTATGCCGGCGGCGGTGGCCGCTACTCGTACGCGGAACTGCTCGGTGGCGGCAAGCCGGAAGCACTGGCGAAGGAAGCGGTCCGGCAGGCGCTGGTGAACCTGGAAGCGATCGATGCGCCGGCCGGCGTGATGCCGGTGGTGCTCGGTTCCGGGTGGCCCGGCGTGCTGCTGCACGAGGCCGTCGGGCATGGCCTCGAAGGCGACTTCAACCGCAAGGGCACGTCCACCTATGCCGGCCGCATCGGCCAGCGCGTGGCGTCGCCGGGCGTCACCATCGTCGACGACGGCACGCTGCCGGGTCGCCGCGGTTCGCTCAATGTCGACGACGAAGGCACGCCGACCAACTGCACGACGCTGATCGAGGACGGCGTCCTCGTGGGCTACATGCAGGACACCCTCAATGCGCGCCTGATGGGCATGGAGCCGACAGGCAATGGCCGTCGCGAATCCTTCGCGCACCTGCCGATGCCGCGCATGACCAACACCTACATGCTCGCCGGCACGCACGATCCGGAAGAGATGATCCGCTCGGTGTCGAAGGGCCTGTACGCGGTCAACTTCGGCGGCGGCCAGGTCGACATCACTTCGGGCAAATACGTGTTCTCGGCGACCGAGGCCTACCTGATCGAAGACGGCAGGATCACCGCGCCGGTGAAGGGCGCCACGCTGATCGGCAACGGGCCGGAGACCATGCAGCGGGTGAAGATGATCGGCCACGACCTCGCGTTGGACGAAGGCGTGGGCGTGTGCGGCAAGGACGGGCAGAGCGTGCCGGTGGGCGTGGGTCAGCCGTCGCTGCTGATCGAAGCGCTGACGGTGGGCGGCACGCAGGCCGCGTGATCACGGGTCAGTCGCGCCCCTGGCCATGACCGTCCTGATCGCTCCCGGCTTCCGCATCGCCTTCGTCGTCGGCGAACGCGTCCTCGCCCTGCAGCAGCAGTTCGCGCAGTTCGCGATACAGCTCGCGGAACGCGCGCGGCGGCTTGTTGCGCTTGCGTTCTTCCAGCGTGTTGCGCACCAGCTGCCGCAGCAGCTGGCGGTCGGCAGCGGGATGTTCGTCCAGCAGCTGTGCCAATGCCGCGTCGCCGCCGTCGATCAGGCGTTCGCGCCAGGTCTCGACGCGGTGCATCGCCGCGACTTCGCGGCGGGCCGCGTCGCCTTTTTCGTCCAGCGCGTCCCGGAGCGCTTCCAGGGCTTCGTCGCTCTCGCGGCGCATCTGCTTGGCCAGGTACTGCAACTGGCGTTTGTGAGCGATCTGCGCCGTGATGCGCTTGCATTCGCGGATGTGCGGCAGCAGCGATTCGGGCACGGGCAGCTTGGCGAGTTGGGCCTCGGTCATCGAAACCAGCTTCTCGCCCAGGGCCAGCACCTCCAGCGCTTCACGCCGTTGCTGGCTGCGGCTGGGGCTCAGGAATTCGCCGGTGTCCTCGTCACGACCACGCATCGCACATCACCCGTGTCATAGCGCCGCGTTGGCGCACTTCGAATACTGCTTCCGGGGCAACCCGGCCAGGAAAACAAGGATAAAGCATTGAACACGATCACTCCCGCCAACGGCGCCCCCGTCACCACGGACGACAGCCAGCCCCGGCTCGACCGCCTCGCCGACATCGCCCAGCGCCTGCTCGAGCGCTGCCGTGCGCAGGGCGCGAGCCAGGCGGAAGTGTCCTGCTCGGAAGAAACGGGCCTGAACGTCAACGTCCGCATGGGCGAAGTCGAGACGGTCGAGGCCACGCGCGACCGCGGCATCGCCGTCACCGTCTATTTCGGCCAGCGCAAGGGCAGTGCCAGCACCGCCGACCTGCGCGACGACAGCCTGGATTCCACCGTCGAGCAGGCCTGTGCGATCGCGCGCCACACCGAGGACGACGACGCGGCCGGCCTGGCCGATCGCGAACTCATGGCCACCGACCTGCGCGAATTCGACGGCTGGCATCCATGGGCCATCGAGGCCGACCACGCGATCGATCTCGCGCTGATGTGCGAAGCCGCGGGTCGCGAGCTGGACAAGCGCATCGAGAATTCCGACGGCGCCTCGCTGGGCAGCGGCAGCAGCCTCAGCGTGTATGCGAATTCGCACGGGTTCCTCGGTCGCGAACGCAGCACCAACCACAGCATCGGCTGCGCCCTGATCGCGGGGCGTGGCGAGGCGATGCAGCGCGATGGCTGGTACAGCTATGCGCTGGCCGCGGAGGACCTGGAATCGGCCGCGGCCATCGGTCGCCGCGCCGCCGAGCGCGCGGTGTCGCGTCTGGCCCCGCGCCAGGTGCCGACGGGCGCGTATCCGGTGCTGTTCTCCGCCGAAGTCGCGCGCTCCCTGATCGGCCACCTCGTCGGGGCCGTGTCCGGCGGCGCGCTGTATCGCAAGGCAAGCTTCCTCGTCGACAGTGCGGGCAAGGCGCTGTTCCCGGACTGGTTCGCGATCGACGAGCGCCCGTTCCTGTCGCGCGGCCTGCGCTCTTCCGCCTTCGATTCCGAAGGCGTGGCCACGCGGGAAGCGCCGCTGGTCCAGGGCGGCGTGCTGCAGCGTTACGTGCTCGGCAGCTACTCGGCGCGCAAACTCGGCCTGCATACCACCGGCAATGCCGGTGGCGTGCACAACCTGCAGGTGGCGGCGAATGCCGGCGGCCTGGATGAGATGCTGCGCGGCATGGAACGGGGCCTGCTGGTCACCGAACTGATGGGGCAGGGCGTGAACACGGTGACCGGCGACTACTCGCGCGGCGCCGCCGGTTTCTGGATCGAGAACGGCGCGATCGCCTATGCCGTCGATGGCATCACCATCGCCGGCAACCTGCGCAGCATGTTCTCAGCCATCGAGGCGGTGGGCACCGACGTCGATCCGAGGTCGCACATCCGCACCGGTTCCATCCTGGTCGGGCGCATGACGGTGGCCGGAGAAAGCTGAGATACCGTTCCCTTGACAGTGGCCGGCGGGGCGCGGGAGAGTGCCGACATCATCCGTCCGACGGCATGACGCCGTCCTGTTAGGGGAACGCTGCAATGAACGATATCGCTCAGGAAGAGAAGACCTGGGGCATGCTTGCCCACCTGTCGTCACTGGCCACCTTCATCATCCCGTTCGGCAACGTGCTTGGCCCGCTGGTGGTGTGGCTGGTGAAGAAGGACACGATGCCCTTCGTCGCCGACCAGGGCAAGGAAGCGCTGAACTTCAACATCACCGTCGCGATTGCCGCGATCATCAGCTGCATCCTGATGTTCGTACTCATCGGTTTCCTGCTGATCGCCGTCGTCGCCGCCGGCTGGCTGGTGCTGACCATCCTTGCCTGCATCGAGGCCAACAAGGGCGTGGCGTATCGCTATCCCTTCACCCTGCGACTGATCAGCTGACACGTCGCCAGGTTCCATGCGAACAACGCCGGCCATTGGGCCGGCGTTTTCGTCTGGAGGCCTGCATTGGCGGACATGCTCCTGCGAGCACGTCCCAGCGTCTTCAGTTGCGCTGCTCGTACTGCGCCAGCGCACCGTCGCCATGGCGATCGAGGCGCTCCAGGCGTTCATCCAGCGGCGGATGGGTCTTGTACAACTGCGCAAGCCCGCTCGCGCTTCCGCCCATTGCCGCCATCTTCTGCAGCACGGCGTACAACGCCAGCGGGTTCAGGCCCGAACGCGCCAGGTAGATCTGAGCGACTTCGTCCGAGCGGTACTCCGCCTCGCGATCCAGCCCGGTCATCATGATCGTCGCGCCGTGCTTCTCGACGTAACTCCGCGCCATGCTGCCGGCGATGCCGCCACCGGTGCTGACCTGGGAGGAGATGAGGTCCTTTCCCGCCTCCTGGAGTTCCTGCTGACGTATCACCGTGTAATGGTCGCGATGCACGACGTGGTTGATCTCATGCGCGAGCACGCCTGCGAGTTCCTCGTCGCTGCCCGCCAGTTCGTACATGCCGCGCGTCACCAGTACATAGCCGCCCGGCGCGGCAAAGGCATTGATTTCCGGCGTGTCGATCACGCCGAAGGTCCAGGGCAATTCGGGGCGCACGGTCTGCGAGGCTACCCAGCGGCCGATGGTATTGGTCCGTTGCTGTGCCGCCGCGTCGGACCATAGCGGTCGCGCGCCCAGGATGCGGCCGGCGATCTGGGGTCCAAGCGCGAGTTCTTCCTCGAGCAGTTCGCCCTCGGACTTCGATGCCGCCTTGTCCGCGATGCCCAGCATGGATTGTGCGGCGCTGCTGAAGCGGCCGAGCAGTCCGGCGGCGGCCGAAGTGCCAGCGCGCTTTTCGGCCTGCGTGGCGGTGCCCTGGCCCCTGGCCGCCTGGCCCTCAGCGGCGTACGCCACCTGCGTGGCTTGCCATCCCCTGCCACCGGCCCATGCCGCCGCTACATCGGAAGTGACGCGATGTCCCTCCATGGCCGCCAGCTGCGCGCCATCGAAGCCGGCGCCGCGCAGATCGCTTTCGTCGATGCCGCGCACGCCGGCGGTTTCGCTGACGCGTCCCTTGCCGGCCTTTCCCGTCACCAGCGCGCCGGCGTCGTCGCCCTGCACCGGCGCGGTGGCCGCCATGCGCAGTTCGTTGACGCGTACGTATCCAGTGCCGCCGCCCGCCAGCGTGACGCGGTACCAGAGTCCCTCCTGGCCATCGATCCGCACCTGTGTGTCGCGTGCAAGCGATGTCACTTCCTGCGAGGCGAAATCCGGCTTGGCATGCACGCTCACCTTGGGCTTGTGCACCACCGCCGACATTCCGGTGACGCCGCTTGCGGAGAGTGTTGCGGCGAGTGTCGCGGCGATTGCGAAGCCGGCGCACAGCGACAGCGGCATGAACAGGCGCATCGCATTCCTCCGTTCCAGGCTACCTGGAGGACAACGTATTCCGCGCCGAAAGCGGCCATTCCGTGCGTTCCGCGAGCAATCTGCCGAGCGTGCCACGCACCTTCGCGCGCACCTCGAAAAAATCCTTGAAAGAATCCTTGTCCGGCCCGCCTGTTTCACTGAACAGGATGGCCACATGCACGCTGCCGTCGTCGGGCAGGACGTCGTCATGTGCGATCAGGTGCGCATGCAGGCCGTCGAGTTCGCGTTCCGCGGCGGCGGCCGCAGTTGCCCGGTCGGGCGCCGACCAGATGAGCACGGTCACGTCTTCCATCGCCTCCCACAACCAGCTCTTGCGCTCGACCACGCCGTCCAGCATCACCGCGTCGATTCCGCCGTGCACGTAACGGCGCAGCCGGCGGCGATATTCGCGCAGGCGCCGCTCCAGTCCGCGGGGATTCACGTGGGGGTCGGGCACGAATCGCACGCGCGCGAAGGCCAGGACGCGATCGCGCGCGGGATCGAACTGCTTGCGGAAGTCGTTGTTGCCGATGGCGCGTCCGCGTTGCACGGCCGCGTACAGCCGGCACAGACCGAAGTACAGGCTGACGAAGCCGATCGCGGCGAAGATGTCGAAGAACACGCGGAATGCGGTCAGTCCCACGAACGCCGCAACCAGGAGCACCAGGTTGGTGGCGACGAAGACGTCGTCGATCTCATAGGCCGGTTCACCGCGGAAGAAGGCAAACGTAGTGAGTAGAAGCAGCAGCGCCGCCAGCGCGTACTTGACCCACGCCGGGGGCAGCCAGATCGCGCTTCCTGCCAGCAGCGCCTCGGTGGCTTCCGCATGCACCTCGACGCCCGGCATCAGTCCCGCGGGCGTGGGCTTGGCATCGTTCAGTCCGGCCGCGGTGTAGCCCACCAGCACGGTGCGGCCAGACAGCGCGGGCAGGGGTTCGGATGGAGGGCGACAGATGGGCCGGCCCGTGAGCAGATCGGCGGCGCTCACGAAGGGCAGCTTGCTGCGCGTGCGCCAGTCGATGCGCACGCTGTCGGGAAACGCCGCCATCGCGTTCGCGTTGCCGCCGGTGGCCAAGCGCAGCGGCATCGATGCCAGCGCCCAATCACCCATCTGCTCGTGCAGCGGCACGTCGCGCAGCACGCCATCGCGTCCGCGCGCGACGTTCAGCAACGCGCTGTTTTTCGCCATCGCCTTGCCATAGGGCAGCAACAGCGCAACCGGCGGATCGTTGCGCGGGTGCGCCACCAGCGGATACGACGACGGTGCCTGCGAAGCGTGCAGCGGCGAACCCGGGTCGTAGTCCGGGTGCAATCGGGTCGTGCCGAAGACGAAGCGGCCCGCCCCGCCTTCGGCGATGGCATCGAGGGTGGTGTCGCCCAGCGGGTCCTGGGCCGATGCGTCGGCGAACTGCACGTCGAACCCGACCGCGCGCACGCCGGCGCGATCGAGGGCGTCGATCAGGTCCGCATGCAGTTGCCGGCTCCACGGCCAACCACCGGCGCCCTGTTCGCGCATGTACTGGATCGAGCACTCGTCGATCTCGACCACGACCACCTTGCGCGATGGCTTGGGTTCCCACGGGCGGAAACCGATGATCTGGTCGAAGATCGCATCCTCGGCGGAAGCGAGCTGGCGTTCATGCTGCCAGTCCCAGGCCAGCCATCCCAGCGCACCCAGCGCCAGCAGCGGGAAGAAGGCGTAGCGCAGGCGCAACGCGACCAGCGCGTACACGCGTCGATAGCGCTGCTGCATCGCCCCCCAGAAATCGATGAACGAGTGCCCGAGCCGCGCCATTGCGGCTTCGAACAGCGACTCGATGCGCTGGAAGATCGATTTCCGCAACATGCCCCTCGGAAGCTGGTGCCCTCGGAAGCTGGTGCCCTCGGAAGCCGGTGCCCCCGGTAGCGCTGGCGCACGATGCGGCTGAGCATCGACGCTGCTTCAAGCGGGTGTCAAGCGATCAGCGGTCGCGTTGGATCACCTGGTGCGCGAGCGCTTCGAGCTTGCCGGCACGAGGCGCCAGCGGCGCCAATGCCTCGCGCATGATTTGGGCGAGTTCGTGCAGGCGCGCACGCGACGCCTCAACGCCGATCAGCGACGGAAACGTCGCCTTGGCCTGGGCCGCGTCCTTGCCCGCGGTCTTGCCGAGGGTGGCGCTGTCGCCCTCGAGGTCGAGCAGGTCGTCGCGGATCTGGAAGGCAAGGCCGAGGGCATCCCCAAAACGGTCCAGGCGCTGCAGGGTGTCCGCATCGACCGCGGCGGCGAGGGCGCCGAGCCGCACCGATGCACGCAGCAACGCGCCGGTCTTGAGCGCGTGCAAGCGTTGCAGGTCCTCGATCCGCATCGCATCCGCATTGCCGGTCGCCGCGATGTCGAGGGCCTGCCCGCCGCACATGCCCCGGGGGCCGCTGGCGATCGCCAGTTCGCGCAGCATGGCCACGCGCGCGGCCGCAGCCACGGGAGCATCGGCCAGCAGTTCGAAGGCGAGAGACTGCAGGGCATCGCCGGCGAGAATGGCGGTGGCTTCGTCGAATGCGATGTGCACCGTCGGCTTGCCGCGGCGCAGGCTGTCGTCGTCCATCGCCGGCAGATCGTCGTGGACCAGCGAGTAGGCATGGATCAGCTCGACCGCCGCCGCTGCGGTATCCAGTTCGGTTTCGCTCGCGCCAAACGCCGTGCCGGTGGCGTACACCAGCAATGGCCGCATCCGCTTGCCGCCATCGAGCGCCGCATGGCGCATGGCGGCATGCAGTCGCTGGGGTGGGTCGGTGGCGAGCGGGAGCGCGCGGTCGAGCACGGCTTCAATCCGCAGCCGCCACGCGGCGAAGGACGGATCAGGCATCGGGCGCGAACGGCTCGGCGCTGGCAGGGTCCTGCGGATCGCTGAGCAGGCGCACGCGCAGCTCCGCCTGCTCCAGCGCGGTCTGACATTTGCGGTAGAGGCCGACGCCGCGCTCGTATGCGGCCAGCGATTCTTCCAGGCTCATGTCGCCGCGTTCCATCTGCTCGACCAGTTGTTCGAGCGCATCCAGTGATTGCTCGAAGTCAGCGACGGGAGAAACGGCAACCGACGAAGCGGCAGTGGTGTCGGAAGGGGGTTTCTGGGCGGCCATGGCGAAAGTTTGAGGGGCGGGTGCAGGCGGGTCAATCGCGCTGCCATGCCAGCCGGGCGCCGCGCTCGCGCAGCCACGCGTCGAAGCCGGCGGAATACGCGAGATCCCCGGCCGCCAGCAGTTCCCCCGTGGAGCTGGACAGCAGCGGCAGGTGATCGCGCACCCACGGCGGCACGCCCAGATCCTGCAGGACGTGCTTGAGGGCATGCGAATGCTCGCGTCGCGGCAGGGTGATGCGTTCGCCGCCCTGGCGCGCGTGCACGATGCACGGCGCGTCCAGGCCGGGTGCACCGGACAGGGCGAGCCGCGAACCATCCGGCAGCAGCAGCGGCGCGGCGCCGTCCCAGGCCTGCTGCCAGTCGTCTGGCAGCGGTGGTTGGGCCGTGCCGGCGTACAGCAGGTCGCGCCATGCCCGGACTTCAGCGTATTGCCACTGGAAGCGCGGCTCGGCATCGATGCGGCCGGCCAGGAGTTCGGCTTCGATCCGCGCGATGCCTTCGGCCGGGAACGACGGCAGGCCGAGTGCCTCGATCCAGCGGCGCAGGACGCGCGCGCGGCGCGCTGCGGGCAGGGCGAGAAGCGCATCCTTCGACAACACCTGCGCATCGGCGGTGCGGGCCTGCGCCAGGCTGCGGTCGTCCTCGCTCGCAAGCAGGTCGGCAGATTCGGTACTCAACAGGGCGGAGCGCGCGAACGCCGCGTCGACGTTCGGCCAGCGTTCGCGCAACAGCGGCAGTACGTGCCGGCGCAGGAAGTTGCGGTCGAAACTCACATCGGCGTTGCTGGGATCCTCGATCCAGCGCAGGCCGTGTGCGCGGGCGTAGGCGAGCAGTTCCGTGCGCGAACAGGCGAGCAGGGGTTTCCACAGCCAGCCGCGGGAGTAGCGGCGCCACGGGCGCATCGCGCCCAGGCCATCGACGCCGGAGCCACGCAGGGCACGCAGCAGGAAGGTCTCCGCCTGGTCATCGCGATGATGGGCGAGGACCAGCACTTCGTCGTCGTCCAGTTCGGCGGCGAAGGCGACATGGCGGGCATCGCGGGCCGCGGCTTCCGGACCCATGCCATCGTCGCGCCTGACTTCGACGCGCACGCTGCGCAGCGGCACCTGCAGCGCGGCACATTCCGCTTCGCAATGAAGCATCCAGGCATCGGCGTCGGCATGCAGGCCGTGGTGGACGTGCAGGGCGCGCAGGCCGCGTGCCCGCGCGTCCGGCAGGATCGCCAGTGCATGCAGCAGCACCATCGAATCCAGTCCGCCACTCAAGCCAACGACCAGTGCGGCGTCGCCGGCCTGGGGCAGTTGGGAAGCCGGAATGAGCGGCGTGGCTGTCATCGCCGCATCGTATCGCGCCGCAGGCAGGGATCACCGTTGCCGCCAGGACGGATTGGGTTGCAGTGACCGATGACACGTCGGCGGGTGGCGCGGACGCGACAAAATGGCCGCACGAACTCCAGGAGGAAGCACATGCGGCTATACAGACTAGTCTTCATCGCTCTGATCGCGGTTGCCGGCATGGACATGCCCGCACATGCCGCAAATGCCACCGACCCAACGCCATCCGCTCCCAAGCCGTTCAGCCGCGACGCCGCCCGCGCCATCGTGGCGCAGAGCCGCAGGATCGTCTCGCCGCTGGGCGTCGAAGAGTTGAAGCAGATCGAGGTCAATGGCATCAAGCAATGGATCTCGGTCCGTGGCAACGATCGCCGCAATCCGATCCTGCTGTACGTGCACGGCGGCCCTGGCGCCGCGGAAATGGTGGAGTCCTATGGCTATCAGCGGCCATGGGAGGACTTCTTCACCGTTGTGCAATGGGACCAGCGTGGCGCCGGCAAGACCTATGCATCCAATGCGCCCGAGGCGATGGCGCCGGGCATGACCGTCGACGGCATGGTCAGCGATGCGGAGGAAGTCATCCGCTATCTGATGAGCACCTACGGCAAGAAGAAGATCTTCGTGCTCGGCCATTCCTGGGGCAGCGTGGTGGGCCTGGAAATCGCCCGCCGGCATCCGGAGTGGCTGCACGCCTACCTTGGTGCTGGCCAGATCGCCAACCAGCGCGAAAGCGAGGCGGTCGGCTATCGCTGGGCGCTCGCGCAGGCCCGCGCCGAACACAACGAGGAGGCGATCCGCGACCTGGAAGCGCTGGCGCCGTATCCCGGGCCCCGCGGGCAGCTGACGATCGAGCGCATCGGCGCGCAGCGGCAATGGGTGATGTACTACGGCGGCCTGGCCTGGGGACGCAAGGACTTCACCCCGTTCGACGACGCGCGGAAGCTGTCACCCGATTACAGCGACGAGGAAGTGGTCGCGATCGACAAGGGCAGCCTGTTCTCGCTGACTTACCTGCTGCCGCCGCTGGAGTCGATCGACTACGCCAAGGTGACGCGACTCGACTGTCCGTTCTTCCTCTTCAACGGCCGCCACGACTATTCGACCTCGCACGAAGTCGCGGCGGACTGGTTCGCGCATGTGGCAGCGCCAACCAAGCGCATGTTCTGGTTCGAGAATTCGGCGCACATGATGATGCAGGAGGAGCCGGGGCGGTTCCTGGTGCACCTGGTCAACGACGTGCGTCCGCTGGCCGTGCGTGCGGGTGATGCGCCGCCGGACGAGCCGGCAGCAAAGTAAGGCGCCATGAAAAAAGCCGCCGGTTGCGAAACCGGCGGCTTTCTTTGGATCCGTTACCGACGATCAGGCGGCTTCGTAGGCGCCGTAGCTGCGCAGGCGCTTGTAGCGACGATCCAGCAGTTCGGCGACCGGCACGTGTTCCAGCGCGTCGAGCTCATTCATCAGCACGGCCTTCAGGCGCTTGGCCATCTGGGTCGGATTGCGATGCGCGCCACCGATGGGCTCGCGCACGATCTTGTCGATCAGGCCGTGTTCCTTCAGACGCTTGGCGGTCATGCCGAGCTGCTCAGCGGCGTCCTTCGCCTTCTCCGCGGTCTTCCACAGGATCGACGCGCAGCCTTCCGGCGTGATCACCGAGTACGTACTGTATTCGAGCATCAGCGTGCGGTCGCCGACGCCGATCGCGAGCGCGCCGCCGGAGCCGCCTTCGCCGATCACGGTGCAGATGATCGGCACCTTCAGTTCGGACATCTCCAGCAGGTTGCGGGCGATGGCTTCGGACTGGCCGCGTTCCTCGGCATCGATGCCCGGCCAGGCGCCGGCGGTGTCGATGAAGGTGAGGATCGGCAGCTTGAAGCGCTCGGCCAGCTTCATCAAGCGCAGCGCCTTGCGGTAGCCCTCGGGCTTGGGCATGCCGAAGTTGCGCCTGACCTTGGCCTTGGTGTCGCGGCCCTTCTCGTGGCCGATCACGACCACGCTGCGGCCGTCGATGCGGGCGAGGCCGCCGACGATGGCGTTGTCATTGGCGAAGGCGCGGTCGCCGGCGAGTTCCTGGAACTCGTCGCAGATCACGCGCAGGTAGTCCAGCGTGTAGGGACGCGAGGGGTGGCGCGACAGCTGCGAGACCTGCCACGGGGTCAGGTCGCGGAAGATGTGGGCGGTGCGCAGGCGCAGCTTTTCGCGCAGCGCGTGCACTTCGGCATCGACATTGACCGCCGGGCCATGGCTGGCATGGAGCACTTCCTGGATGCGGGCTTCCAGGTCGGCGATGGGTTGTTCGAAGTCGAGGTAGTTCGGGTTCATGCGTTGGCCGGGGCCGGTGAAGGCGGCAAGTTTAGCCGAGGTCGGCGAAAGGGGCCGTACGGGGGTGTCTGGGGGCGGCTTCCCGGCGCGAACTGTGACGCAGCACGGCGCTGCGGCGCCTGTTTGTGAGGCCTGTTACCAGGGGCGGGAGAACGCCAGCTTCACCGTGCGCACGCCCGGCTGCGAGCGCAGCGCGCCGGGGAGGTCGGCGTCGACGCGGATCGAATGCGTTCCGTTGAGGTCGAGCATGCCGGCGACGCCCTCGCGCAGCAGGTCCAGGCGCAGCGGCGTGGAGCCGGGGCGGTGCTTGGCCAGCAATGCATCCACGCGCGACCAGGTGCCCGGTACGCGCAGGTCCAGGCGCAGCGACAGGCGTTGCGCATGCTTCGCACAAAGCTGCGAATAGTCCCAGCAGCGCTGCGCCTTCAAGGCAAAGCCGCCGCTGAAGGCGTCTTCGCGCAGGCCGCCCTGCACGATCAGCAGGCGGTCGCGCGCGATCAGCTGCGCGAACTCGTTGTAGGTCTCGGCGAAGAAGGCGCACTCGAGTCGGCCGCGGCCGTCCTCGATCTGCACGAACATCTGGCTGTCGCCTTTCTTGCGCAGGCCCACGACCTGTCCTGCCACCACCGTTTCCAGTTCCGGGCGCCAACCGCTGCGTGCGCTTTCCGGGCGCGATTCCCAGATGCGTTCGAGGTCGCCGAGGTCGTGGCCGACCAGCGCGCGCAGTTCGTCGCGATACGGATCGAAGGGGTGGCCGCTGAGGTAATGGCCGAGCGTGTCGCGTTCGCCGCCCAGCAGTTGCACCAGCGGCCATTCGTCGGTTTCGCGCAATTCGATGTGCAGCGCGGGGGCCGCGCTTTCCATGCCGCCGAAGAGCGAGTTCTGCCCGGCTTCGCGTTCGCGCGCGAGCTGCTCGGTCGCCTTCACCACCTCCGGCATCTGCAGCATCAGACTGGCGCGGTTGCGGCCGAGCTTGTCGAGCGCGCCGGCCTGGATCAGCGCTTCGAGCGCGCGCTTGTTGAGCTTGCTGCTGTCGACGCGCTTGCAGAAATC
Organism: Agrilutibacter niabensis; assembly: GCA_031457065.1. Lineage (GTDB taxonomy): Bacteria > Pseudomonadota > Gammaproteobacteria > Xanthomonadales > Xanthomonadaceae > Agrilutibacter > Agrilutibacter niabensis_A. The sequence goes on along the minus strand of JAVDVW010000001.1, from coordinate 1,732,953 downwards.
GAGCAGGTCGGTGAACTCGCCGGCACGGCGCGCCTCGACGATCGCCTCGCAGGCGCCGCGGCCCACGCCCTTCACTGCGCCGATGCCGTAGCGGATGGTGTCGGGTGTCGTCGCCTCGAACATGTACGCCGACGCGTTCACGTCCGGTGGCAGCACGGTCAGGCCCATCACGCGGGTTTCGTCGAGGAAGCCCACGACCTTGTCGGTGTTGTCCATGTCCGACGACAGCACCGCGGCCATGAACTCGGCCGGGTAGTGCACCTTCAGCCATGCGGTCTGGTAGGCGACCAGCGCGTAGGCCGCCGAGTGCGACTTGTTGAAGCCGTACTCGGCGAACTTCTCCATCAGGTCGAAGATCGGGCTCGCCTGCCGCGCCGGGATGCCTCGTGCCAGGCAGCCTTCCTCGAACTTGGCGCGTTCCTTCGCCATCTCCTCGGGCTTCTTCTTGCCCATCGCGCGCCGCAGCATGTCGGCGCCGCCGAGCGTGTAGCCCGCCAGCACCTGCGCGATCTGCATCACCTGTTCCTGGTACACGATGACGCCGTAGGTCGGCGCCAGCACCGGCTCCAGCGAATCGTGCGGATAGGTGACCGCGGCGTTGCCATGCTTGCGGTCGACCCAGTCGCGGTCCATCCCCGAACCCAGCGGGCCGGGACGGAACAGCGCGGCGAGCGCGATGATGTCCTCGAAGGTGTCGGGCTTCGCGCGCTTGAGCAGCTCGCGCATGCCGCGCGATTCGAACTGGAACACCGCCACCGAATCGCCGCGCGCGAACAGCTCATAGGTCGGCTTGTCGTCGAGCGGCAGCGTGGTGATGTCGAGCGCTTCGAGGCCTTCGCGCGCGCGGCGCACGTTGATCGCCTTCACCGCCCAGTCGATGATCGTGAGCGTGCGCAGGCCGAGGAAGTCGAACTTCACCAGGCCGACGGCTTCGACGTCGTCCTTGTCGAACTGGGTGACCGGATTCCTGCCGCGGCCTTCGCCGTCGTGTTCGGCGAACAGCGGGCAGAAGTCGCTGAGCGGCGAGGGCGCGATCACCACGCCGCCGGCGTGCTTGCCGGCATTGCGGGTCAGGTCCTCGAGGCTGCGCGCCAGGTCGAGCAGGTCGCGGACGTCGTCTTCGGCGTGGTAGCGCTGGATCAGCTCGGCCGAGGCGAGGTTGCTGTCCTTCTTCGCGGCCTCCGACTCGCCCAGAGCATCGTCTAGGCAGATGCCCAGCGTGTTCGGGATCAGCTTGGCGATGCCGTCGACCATGCCGTAGGGATGCCCCAGCACGCGCCCGGAATCGCGCACCACCGCCTTCGCGGCCATGGTGCCGTAGGTGATGATCTGGGAGACGCGGTCGCGGCCGTACTTGCGCGCGACGTAGTCGATGACCTCGTCGCGGCGGTCCATGCAGAAGTCGATGTCGAAGTCGGGCATCGACACGCGTTCGGGGTTGAGGAAGCGCTCGAACAGCAGGTCGTACGGCAGGGGATCGAGGTCGGTGATCCCGAGTGCCCACGCCACCAGCGAGCCGGCGCCCGAGCCGCGTCCCGGACCGACCGGGATGCCCTGCGCCTTACCCCAGTTGATGAAGTCCGCGACGATCAGGAAGTAGCCGGGGAACCCCATCTTGATGATGACGTCCAGCTCGGTTTCCAGGCGCGCGTCGTATACCTCGCGGCTCTTGCCAGGCGCGAGCGGATTCTTTTCCAGTCGTTCGGCCAGGCCTTCGCGCGCGGAACTGCGCAGCCACGATTCGATCGTATGGTCGCTCGGCACCGGGAATGCGGGCAGTGCGTACTCGCCCAGCTTCATCGTGACGTTGCAGCGCGTCGCCAGTGCGACCGCGTTGTCGAGCGCGTCGGGAATGTCGGCGAACAACACCGCCATTTCCTCGGACGATTTGAGGTACTGCTCGGCGCTGTATTCCTTCGGCCGCTTGGGGTCGTCGAGCACACGGCCGGAGGCAATGCACACGCGCGCCTCGTGGGCCTCGAAGCCCTCGGCATCGAGGAATCGCACGTCGTTGCTCGCGACCAGCGGGATCCCGCGGCGCGTCGAGGCATGCACGGCGAAGGCGTTGAACGCGTCCTCGCCTTCGCGGCCGCTGCGGGTCAGCTCCAGGTGCAGGCGGTCGCCGAATACTTCGCGCCAGTCCGCCAGCGCGGCCTCGGCCAGCTCGTGGCGATGCGTGCCGACCAACTGTCCCGCCAGGCTCTTGCGGCCGACCAGCGCGAACAGGCCGCCGTTGTCTTCGCGCAGCCACTCCGGGCGCAGCGCCACGCCGTCGATGCGATGGCCTTCCATCCATGCGCGGGAGAGCAGGCGCGACAGGGTCAGGTAGCCGCTGCGGTCGCGGCACAGCAGGGTCATCCGCGCCGGGCTCTCGTTGCCGTCGGCGAGGCCGACATCGGCGCCGATGATCGGCTTGAGGCCCGCACCCTCGGCCGCCTTGTAGAACTTGACCGCAGCGAACAGGTTGTCGATGTCGGTGACCGCCACCGCCGGCTGGCCGAGCTTCGCGCAGCGTTTCACCAGCTCGCCGATGCGGATCGTCGAGTCGGCGAGCGAGTACTCGCTGTGCAGGTGGAGGTGGACGAAACGTGCGGACATGCGGGCCGGAACGAGCTGGTCCCGCAGGTTAACAGCCGGGGCGCGAGCGGACGAGATTTGACTTTCGAACCTGGCTTTCCCACGGCCGCTTTCCCACGGCCCGCGGGGATACGGCGCAATCACGCTGCGCGGTCGTTGCCGCTTCGCCGGCCCCCGCCCCGCGCTCTAGGGGAGAGGAGACCCGGTCACGCGCAGCGGTCCTTCCGGGGTGCGCCCGTTGGCGAAATGCTCGTCCTCCATGCGCGTGTTCTGTCGCAGCAGTTCGATTTCGGCCAGTCGGTCGCGCAGCCAGGCATTGCGCTGCTGTTCCGGAGTGCCTGCGGGATGCTCGGTTTGCCGGTACTGGCAGAAGTCGCGGTATTCGTCGGCTTCCCCGGCGAAGGTGGGCCACGCCAGTTCGATCAGCAGCACGTCGTCGAGGCGCCCGAGCAAGGGCAGACGGTCGGGGATCAGGTCGTCCTCGCGATCGATGTAGGCCAGCAGCTTGTTGATCCGCAGGCGGGTGGCGTCATCGCAGTCCCATGCGGGGTCGTCGAGCAGCGCGCGCAGTTCGTCCATGCGGTTCAGGCGTGCATCGAGTTCCTCGCGCGCCTCTTCCTCCGGCAACGACAACAGCCATGCCGCGAGTTGCTGCAGGCGTGGTGGATCGACACGGGCGGCATCGGGGTAGAGGTCGTGGACGAGTTCATCGAATCGAGCGACCGCAGGCGCCGACAGCGCCATTTCAGGGAAGCCCGCCGGCGCACCCAGGTCGTCGACGAGACCGCCCCGGAAGTGTTCGAACGGCAGGGGATGGGCGGTGGGTGTGGGATGAGGCATGCGCATGGGGGCACCTCGCTTCCGGCCGTGTCCGACGGGAGTCTCCCTCGCGGAGCCGCGCTGCGGCCGGTGCTTGCACGGCCCCTGTCCGGGGATGCGGAAATCATGCGCCAGTGCGGCGGGCAGGGAAGCGACCTCCGACGGACGGTTCAGCAGGGCTATGCCTTGCTGACTACGCCGGATGCCATCCCTGGAGAAAAAGCGAGGCCGCCGGTAGTGGCGGCCTCATTGGCGCCGTCCCTGGCAGCCCACGTTCAGTGGACGATGAATCGGGTTGCCAGCTGGGGCAGGTAGCTGCTTTCGCGAATGCAGCGGCGCTGCTTTTCGAGGACATACTCAGCCTGGCGGGCATCCTCCCAGTCGTCGCGGGAGAAATTGAAGCCACCGATGTCCCGGCCGCGCAGGGAGGCTTCCATCGAGCGCACCCGGCAAAAGTCGAGGAAGGACGCGACCTCGTACTGCAACGACGGCCAGGCGGCCTCCACGGCGATGGCGTCGTCCAGGTGCCCTACCGTCGGCAGCGTGTTGGGCAGTAACTGGTAGCGGCCGGTGGCGTAATGCACCATCAGGGACGCGACGTTGCCGGCGTCATCGACGGGTTCCCACTGGATGTCGTCGAGCATCCGGGCGGCCGCTTCGAGGCGCTTCATGCGTTGCAGGATGCAGGCTGGCTCGCCGGTTCCCGCTGCGCTGTCGCGCAGTTCACGCGCGGCCGTTGCGAGCCGGTCGCAGTCCAATGGAGCGGCCCGGCGGCCCAGACGGGCAAGCAGGGCGTTGAAGCGGTCGACCGACGCCGCGGTCAAATGGAAGTTTTCTATGCAGTGGCGACGGCCCGGTGCCATCGGCGACGGCTGGTCGAGGATGGCAGGCAGCGGAATCGTGGCGGTAAGCATGGCGTTCATGGCAAAGGCTCCGTGGGGATGTGGGCACGCCGCGTTTTCGGCGTGGGGCCAGCATCCGTCTGTGCTGCAACCCGGTCATGACGCTCGTAAGAGCCGTGTCGCAAGCTTCGGCGAGGTTGCCGAGGCATTCATGAGGTTTTGCTGATGGATGCAGGAGGGCACACGGGATCCGCAAAAAACGGGGGCGACGGCTACCGTTTCGGCCCGTTCCTGGTGGATGCCGCGGCATACACGCTGACGCGCGACGGCGAGTTGCAGGCGCTGGAGCCCAAGGCCCTCGCGGTGCTGCTGCACCTTCTCCGCCACGCCGGTGAACTGGTCAGGCACGACGAGCTGCTGGACGCGGTGTGGGGACATCGCCATGTCACGCCCGGCGTGCTCACGCGGGCGATCGCGCAACTGCGGCATGTGCTCGAAGACGACTCCCACCATCCCCAGTACATCCAGACCCAGCACGGCCTGGGGTACCGCTTCATAGGTGAGCTCAGGTCCTGGCCAGAGGCGGATGGACCACCCGCGCACGCCACGGTCGCACCCGCAGCAGAAACCGAACCGGCGCGAGTCCGCGAGGACGGGATGGCGGGTGACACCCACCGGGCGGCGACGGTGGATATCTCCGCAGCGACGGCAACGGCGGCCCTGCCCAGGCCTGTTCGCGCTCCGGCACGCAGGCGCTGGCGTCGCGCATGGCTGCTTGCCGCACTGCTGCTGGCCGGTTCGGGCGGCTGGATTCTCTATCGCGTATCGCCGCGTGCACCCGCGCTCCCGAGCGAGGCGTCGATCGCCGTCCTGCCATTTACCAGCCTCAGTCAGAACCAGGACGACAGCTACTTCGCCGAAGGCCTGGCGGTGGAACTACACAGCGCGCTCGCCGGCGTGCCGGGGCTCAAGGTGGCCGCATGCCGGGCGCGCAGCGCCTGCGGCATGCGCGGCGCCGATGCCCGCAAGCTCGGCAAGCTGTTGGGCGTGGCGACCGTGCTCGATGCGGACGTGCGCCGCGAGGGCCGGCAGGTACGGGTGAATGCGCGGCTTACGGACACCCGTACGGGCTACACGCTGTGGTCGGGCAGCTATGACAGGCAGCTCAATGGCGTTTTCGCCCTGCAGAGCCAACTCGCGGGTGACGTCGTGAAGTCGTTGCTGGGAGTGCTGCCGCGGGAGCGCGACACGCAGGCGTTGACGCAACGGCTCGCACCGACGCGCAATGTCGCCGCCTACGACGCCTACCTGCACGGCGTGCAGCAGCTGGAACACCGCGACGACAGCGACGGCAAGGGCGGTACCCGCGCGATCGGTTTTTTCAGCGAGGCGTTGGCGGCCGATCCCAGCTTCGCCCGCGCGCAGGCCGGCATCTGCCGCGCGGAAATCATCGAGTTCGAAGGCGCACATGACGCCGCCGCGTTCGAGCGCGCGCAGGCCGCCTGCCAGAGGGCGGCCACCATGGACCCCAGCCTGCGCGAGGTGAGCCTGGCATTGGGCGACCTGTACCGCGCGCGCGGCGACAACGCGCAGGCGGTGGAGCAATACGGCAAGGCCCTGGACGCGCTCGCGTTGCGGCCCGATGCCTACGTCGGGCTCGCGCGCGCGGAATCGGCGCAGGGCAACAACGACGTCGCCCTCGACTACTTCGAGCGCGCCCGCCAGTTGCGTCCGGGCGATCCGAATACCTATCGCGCGCTCGGCTTCGAACACTACGTGCAGGGCAACATGCCCAAGGCGATTGCGGGATTCGCGACGGCGGCCACGCTCGCTCCCGACGATGAGGACATCTGGGCCAGCCTGGGCGGCCTCTACATGGTCAGCGGAGACGCCGCCCGCGCCGCCGATGCCTACACCCGGTCGTTGAAGATCAAGCCGAACTACGTGGCGCTGACCAACCTGGGTTCTCTGCGCTACGAACAGGGCCACTATGCCGAAGCCGCCGACTTCTACCGGCGCGCATCCCAGATGGACAACAGCGACTATCGGACCTGGGGCAACCTCGGCGACGCGTTGTCCGCGGTGCCGGCCACCGCCTCGCAGGCGCGCGCAGCTTATGAACGCGCCGCGCGCATGGCGCAGGAGTACGTCGACATCAAGCCCAGCGATGCGCATGCCATCGCCGTGCTTGCCTGGTACCGCGCGAACCTCGGCCAGGAACCTGAGGCGCGCAGGCTGATCGAGCGGGCGAATGCCTTGAATGTGGAAGAGGGGGAGGTCGCGTTCTGGGCTGCGCAATCGCTTGCGCTGCTCGGCGATCCGGATGGTGCCCGCACGTGGGCGCAGCGCGCCTGCGACGGCGGGATCAATACGCAGCGGTTGGAAGCTTCGCCGCTGCTCAAACCCTTGTTGGCCGGCATAACGCCACGACAGCAGACGGTTGGGAAAGACCGCTGACCCCCTGGCCCAGCGGACGGGCATGACCGAGGAGAAGAAGATGAACCTGTTGCCGTTCGCAATAACCGGCATGGTGCCCACGCTGGGCTCCGGTAGAGGCGCCAAGGGCGGTGGTGGTGGCGGTGATGGTCCGCGCGACGAGGAAGAGATCGTGATTAGCGTGGATACGGCGACCAAACAGCCAAAAGCGGATCCGAACGAGGCGTGGGTAAGTCCCGGGGGCACCATCACCTGGAAGAGTGCCGAGCCGTTCGAGATCATCCTCAAGCTGCTGTGGACGAAGGACCGGGTCTCCAGGAAGTCGGACGGGACGGGTCACAAGCACGAGTTGAAAGTCACCGCCGGCGCGATCAATGGCCGGTATTCCTACGGCATCAAGGTTGGTGACCAGGAAGTGGATCCGGACGTCATCATCGGGCCGAAATCAAACCAGTAGGCCGCTGCTTCTCCGGCGTCCTGCGGCTCGACGCCTCAGGACGCTTCGAACAGATCCGCCTGCGCGAGTCTGACCGGCATGAAGCTGCGCCGGTGGTGCGGGCACGGGCCGTGCGTCTTCAGCGCGGCCAGATGGGCGGGCGTGGAGTAGCCCTTGTGCTCGGCGAAACCGTACTGCGGCCATTGCTGGTGCAGCTCGCGCATGTAGCGGTCGCGCGACACCTTGGCGAGGATCGAAGCCGCCATGATCGCGCGGTCGCGCGCGTCGCCACCGATCCAGGCCTCGCCCGGGCGGCACAGGCCGGGCGGCACGATGTTGCCGTCGATCCGGGCGGCATCGGCGGCATGCGCCACGCCTTCGAGTGCGCGGCGCATGCCCGTGAGCGTGGCCTGCAGGATGTTGATGCGGTCGATTTCCTCGACCTCGATGAATTCGATGCGGTAGGCCAGGGCGCGCTGCACGATGCGTTCGAACAGTACTTCGCGGCGTTCGGGATCGAGCTGCTTGGAATCGTCCAGCCCGTTGACCGGCGTGCGCCCGGGCGCGAATACCACCGCGGCGACCACCACCGGCCCGGCCAGCGGACCGCGCCCGGCTTCATCGATGCCGGCGATGCGCGGGGTGCGCGGCGCGAGCGGTGAAGATTCGATCGGCGAGGCAAGCGGGTCGATCAGCATCGTGGCTTACCGGGGCGTCGCGGCGAGCGTGCGCGGTCGGTGCACATTCACGCAAGCGTGGCCGGGCGTGCCGGCAGCAGTTCCGCAATCGCGTCGGCTGCGCGCGCGGAGGCGTCCTGGCGCAGTTGCAGGTGCAGCTCGCGGAAGCGGGGTTGGATCCGCGCCGTCGCTTCGGTATCGCGCAGCCTCGCCAACGTCGCCTCCGCCAGCTTCTCCGGCGTGCAGTCGCGCTGCATGAGTTCGGGAACGATGCGCTCTCCGGCCAGCACGTTGGGCAGCGAGAAGTTCCTGACCTTCAGCATCCCCAGGCCCTTCACCAGGGCATAGGTGACCGGCGCGACCTTGTAGGCGACCACCATCGGCCGCTTGGCCAGCATCGCCTCCAGCGTGGCGGTGCCCGAAGCCAGCAGCACCACGTCGCTGGCGATCATCAGGCGGCGCGCGTTGCCGACCAGGATGCGCATCGATGACCGCAGCCTTTCATAGTCGCGATGCGCGCCGAGCAGTCGGCGGAAGGCGAGGTTTGTCGGCGAGTTCGCGATCGGCACCACCACCTGCAGGTCCGGCACTTGCTCCAGTACGCGGGCCGCGGCGGCGAGGAAGGTCGGTGCCAGTCGCTCGATTTCACCGACCCGCGACCCCGGCAGCAATGCGAGCACAGGGCGGTCGGGATCGATGCCCAGTTGCTCGCGCGTCGCGGCGCGATCGGGATCGAGGGGCATTTCGTCCGCGAGCGGGTGGCCGACGAAGCGTGCATCGACGCGATGCTTCGCATAGATCGGCGGTTCCATCGGGAACAGGCACAGCACGCGCGAGGCCGACTGGCCGATCTTCGCCGCGCGGCCCTCGCGCCATGCCCAGACCGAGGGACTGACGTAGTGCACGGTGCGGATGCCGCGCTTCTTCAGCCACTTCTCCACGCCGAGGTTGAAATCCGGGGCGTCGATGCCGATGAACACATCGGGCCTCCACGCCAGCACGCGTTCGCGCAGCGCGCGACGAACGCGCAGCAGGCGAGGCAGGTGCCTGAGCACTTCGGACAGCCCCATCACCGCGAGTTCGGAGGCGTCGAACCAGGTGTCCATGCGCGCAGCCCGCATGGCATCGCCACCGATGCCCGCGAACTGCGCATCGGGGTAGCGCTTGCGCAGTTCGGCGATCAGGCCGGCGCCGAGGAGGTCGCCGGAGGCTTCGCCTGCGACGAGAGCGATCCGCATCACGAGTCCTCAGCGCAGCAGCGGCCTTTCGCCGCTTTCGATGAAGTCCAGGAACGCGCGCACGTCGGCGCTGTCGCGGGCGATCTCCGCCAGCCTGGCACGCGCTTCGTCGAGCGTGCTGCCCGACATGTACAACGCCCGGTAGGCGCGCTTGATCGCACCGATGCGGTCGCTGTCGAAGCCGCGACGCTTGAGCCCTTCGCTGTTGATGCCCCGCGGCTTTCCATAGCCCTCCTGGGCGACCATCAGGTAGGGCGGCACGTCGCCGTTGACGAACGCGCCCATGCCGATGAACGCATGCGCGCCGATGCGGCAGAACTGGTGAATGCCGGCGAAGCCGCTGAGGATGACGTGGTCGCCCACGGTCACATGGCCGGCCAGCGTGGCGTTGTTGGAAAACACGCAGTGGTTGCCGACGTGGCAGTCGTGCGCGACGTGCGTATAGGCGAGGAACCAGTTGTCGTTGCCGATGCTGGTGGTGTTGCCACCTCCGCTGGTGCCGCGGTTGACGGTGCAGAACTCGCGGAAGACGTTGCGGTCGCCGATGGACAGTTCCACGGGTTCGCCCGCGTATTTCTTGTCCTGCGGTTCGCCGCCGATCGCGCAGTGGCCCATGAAGCGGTTGTCGCGGCCGATCCTGGTCGGACCCAGCACGCTGCAATGCGGGCCGAAGCTGGTGTTGTCGCCGACTTCGACGCCTTCGCCGATGTAGCAGAGCGGACCGACACGCACGCCCGCGCCAAGTTTCACGCCGGCTTCGACGACGGCGGTGGGATGGATCACGGGCGGAGTCGTCGCGGTCATGCCTCGTTCTTGACCTCGGCGCAAAGGATCTCGGCGCTGGCGGCTACCTCGCCATCGACCCGGGCGACGCCGACGTACAACGCCATGTTGCGGATGGTGCGCTTGAGCGTGACGTCGAGTTCGAGCCTGTCGCCGGGCACCACCATCCTGGCGAAACGCGCGTTGTCCACCTTGACCAGGTAGAACAGGTTGCCCTTGCGCTCACCGCCCGACAGCTGGGTGAGCAGGCCGCCGGCCTGCGCCAGCGCCTCGATGACCAGCACGCCCGGCATCACCGGATGGCCGGGGAAATGGCCGTTGAAGAAGGGTTCGTTGCAGGTGACGTTCTTGTACGCCAGCACGCGCTTGTGCGGCTCCAGCTCCACCACGCGATCCACAAGCAGGAAGGGATAGCGGTGGGGCAGCAGCTTCTGGATCGTGGTCACGTCGACCGGTAGTTGCACGGGCTGGGTCATCATCTTTTCCTGGCGCACGGAAGGCGCGAAGCGAATCTGCAATTATCCCGCTTCGGCGTCACATGCGCGTCCGTATGGCGCGCAGATTAGCGCGATTGATCGTCCGGGTCTGCCGGGTCCTTCCCGGCTTGTCCCCGCCCGATGCGGCGGGCAAGGGCATCCAGCTGCTTGAAACGCGCGGCGTTCCTGCGCCAGCTGCGGTTGTCCATCAGCGGGGTGCCGGAGGAGTATTCACCGGGCTCGCGGATGGAGTGGGTCACCAGGCTCATCGCCGTGACCATGACCTTGTCGCAGACTTCGAGGTGGCCCAGCACGCCCGCGCCACCGCCGATGAGGCAGTAGCGCCCGATCCTGGCGCTCCCGGCCACGGCCGCGCAGCCCGCCATCGCGGTATGCGCGCCGATGAAGGCGTTGTGGCCGATCTGGATCTGGTTGTCGAGGCGCACGTCTTCCTCGAGCACGGTGTCCTCGATCGCACCGCGGTCGATCGTGGTGTTGGCGCCGATCTCGCAATCGTCGCCGATGACCACGCCACCCAGTTGCGGCACGTTCAACCACATGCCACCTTCCATCGCGAGGCCGAAGCCTGCGGCGCCGAGCACCGCGCCGGCATGCACGGTCACGCGCTGGCCCACGCGCACGCGCGTGACCAGGGTGACGCGCGCGACGAGTTCGCTGCCGGCGCCGACCACGCAGTCATCGCCGATCACGCAGCCGGGACCAATCACGGCGCCCGCTTCCACGCGGCTGCGCGGACCGATGCTGACGAACGCGCCCACATGGGCGCTGGGGTCGACATGCGCGTCGGCGGCGATGTCGGCGGATGCGTGGATACCCGCGGGACGCAGCGGCCTGGGTTCGAACAGCGCCGACATCCGGGCGAATGCGGCGTACGGATCGCGCGCGACCAGCACCGTGCCCGTGTGGCCGGTCGCATCTTCCGCACGCATCGTGATCACGCTCGCCTGCGATTCGGCCAGCTGGCTGCGGTACTTGCTGTTGGCCAGGAAGGCGAGCTGCCCGGCCTGCGCGCGGGCCAGCGTGCCGACGCCGTGCACGCGCACGGCGCCATCACCCTGCAGTTCGAGGCCGAAACGCTCGGCCAGTTCGGCCGCGCTGTAGGAAGGCTGGCCCACGTCGGCGCGCGTCAGGTCAGAACGTGCCGCCGAAGGTGAACTGCAGGCGCTCGATCTCGTCGTTGTCTTCCTTGCGCAGCGGGAAGGCGTAGCTGATCGAGATCGGCCCCATCGGCGAGCGCCACATCAGCGCCAAGCCCGTGGAAGCGCGCAGTTCGCCGGCATCCCAGCTGTCGACGTCCTTGAAGACGTTGCCGAAGTCGACGAACGCCGAGGCGCGGGCCGCGGGCGTGTCGAGCAGGGTCGGGAAATACATTTCCAGCGCGCCGGTGGTCTTCACCGCGCCACCGACCGGCTGCAGGTAATTGCTGTTCCCGCGCGGCGACTCGCGCGGGCCCAGCGTGTTGTCGCGGAAGCCGCGCACCGAGCGCACGCCACCGGCGTAGAAGTTCTCGAAGAAGGGCAGGCCGTCGGCGGTGACCGTCTTGTCGAAGTCGGGCGACGAGGTCAGGCAGGGTTCGCTCGGATCCGGACCCGGCACGAAGGTGTCGCCCTTGCCGTCATTGTCAGTGTCCTGGAGGCTGCCCGCTGTGAAGCAGAGGTTGCGCGTGGTGGCGTCACCGTAGCTGTCGCCGTAGCCGAGCTCGGCGCGGGTGTTGAGCACGAGGTGGCGCGATAGCGGCCAGAACTTCGAAATGTTGTACTGGAGCTTGTAGTACTCGACCGTCGAGCCCGGCAGCGTGGTTTCCAGCCAGATGCGCTGCTGCATGCCGCGCGAGGGCGTCAGCAGGTTGTCCAGCGAATTGCGCGACCAGCCCAATTCCCCGCGCCAGGCGTGGAACGTTTCGGCGTCGAGTGCGTTGAGGTAATCGACAATCGGTGCCGGCGTGCTGTTTGTGATGTTGATCTTGTTCGTGTCGATGCCGAACAGGCCGGAAACCGTATCGGTCTCGCTGATCGGGAAGCCCAGTACCACCTGGCCGGCGCCGCTGTCGCTGTTGTACTGCGCGGTACCGAAGTCGGAGTAATCGAGCGAGCGCCACCACACGTTGTAGCCCAGCGTCATCCCGTTATCGAGGAAGTACGGGTTGAGGAACGAGAAGTCGTAGCGCGACTGGTAGGAGCTGCGCTGGGCCTGGACCGACACGCGGTTGCCGGTGCCGAGGAAGTTTTCCTGCGACAGCTGGATCTGCGTGCTCAGGCCGCTGAGCTGCGAGTAACCCACGCCGAAGACGAAGCTGCCCGACGAGGTTTCCTTGACGTTGACGACGACGTCGACCTTGTCGTTGGTGCCTTCTACCGGCTTGCTCTCGATATCAACGGTCTCGAAGTAGCCCAGGCCCTGCAGGCGGATCTTGGAGCGGTCGATGGCGGCCTGCGAGTACCAGCTGCCCTCGAACTGGCGCATCTCGCGGCGCAAGACCTCGTCGCTGGTGCGCGTATTGCCCTTGAACACGACGCTGCGCACGTTGACGCGCGGGCCCGGCACGACCTGGAGGCTGATGCCCACGGTCTTGGCCTCGCGGTCGACGTCCGGCACCGGGTTGACCTGGGCGAAGGCGTAACCGACGTTGCCCAGGGTGGCGACGATGGAGTCGGAAGTCAGTTCCAGCAGGCGACGCGAGAAGATCTGGCCTTCGTGGACCAGCACCATCGTCTGCAACTCTTCCTTCGGCAGCACGGTGTCGCCGGTCAGCTGGACCGAGGACACCTTGTACTGGTCGCCCTCGCTCACGCCGGCGGTGAGGAACATGTCGCGGCGGTCGGGGCTGATCGAGACCTGCGTGGAATCGATGTTGAAATCGATGTAGCCGCGGTCGAGGTAGTAGTTGTTGAGCTTTTCCAGGTCGCCCGAGAGCTTTTCGCGCGAATACTGGTCGTCGCGGCGGTACCAGCTCAGCCAGTTGTGCTCGCCGGACTCCCACGAGTCCAGGATGTCCTTGTCGGCGAACTTCTCGTTGCCCACCAGGTTGATGTGCTGGATGCGCGCGGCCTTGCCTTCCTTCACCGTGATAGTGACATCGACGCGGTTGCGGTCCAGGCGTGACACCGACGGGTTGATCTCGACGTTGTACTTGCCGCGGTTCTGGTACTGGCGGGTGAGCTCCTGGCTCATCTTGTCCAGCACCAGGCGGTTGAAGGTGTCACCTTCAGCCATCCCGTTTTCCTTCAGACCCTTCATCAGGTCCTCGGTCTTGATGTCCTTGTTGCCGGTGACGGTGAGCTTGTTGATCGCCGGGCGTTCCTGCACGGTAACGACCAGGATGTTGCCCTGGCGGTCGAGCTGGACGTCGTCGAAGAAGCCGGTCTTGTACAGCGCGCGGATGGCGGTGGCGGCCTTGGTCGAGTCGACCGTGTCGCCACGCTCGATCGGGAGGTAGGTGAAGACGGTACCCGCCGAGATGCGCTGCAGACCGTCGACGCGGATGTCGCTGACAGTGAACGCGCCGGCGGAAGCCAGCGGCGAATTCGCCGTGGGTGCTTCGGCTGGCGCGAACGGATCGGCCGACTGTGCCAGCGCGGGCAGTGCCGGCGCCATCGCTGCAGTGAGGGCAAGGGCAAGCAGGCGGCGATTGGGAAGTCGCGTCATCATCAAATCCGGTTGGGGGTGCGGGTGCCCTGGATGGGCATCGCGGTAGAAGCGTTGGTCATCGAATCGTTGGTCGGACAAGTCCTTCCTGAACTGGTTCCCGGCCGGGTAGATCCCTCTGCGGTTTCCTTCACCGCCGTCAGCATCACCGCACCAGGTTGTTCACGATGTCGTTGTAGAACGCCAGGCCCATGAGGCTGGCGATCAAGGCCAGGCCGACAAAATTGCCGGCGGCCATCACCCGCTCACTGACCGGGCTGCCCTTGACCAGCTCGATAAGGTAATACAGCAGGTGACCGCCGTCCAAGATTGGGATCGGCAGCAGGTTCAGGATGCCCAGACTGAGCGAAAGCAGGGCAAGCAACATCAGGAAGTGCGCGGGCCCCTGTTGCGCGAAGTAGTTGCTGGCCCGCGCGATGGTGATCGGGCCCGCGACGGTATTGCGGGCGGAAACCGTCCCCCGGAAGGCCCGGGTGAACGTCGCGAACAGTTCGTGGGTCTGGTGGGCGGCTTCCGAGAATGCCGCCGGGATCGCGGCGACCGGGCCGTAGCGCAGCACCGCGTCCTTCTTTGGCTCGGATGCCACCAACTCCACGCCGAAGCCCCACTGCGGCTTGCCATCCTTGGTCCGGAGCAGGGCCGGCTGCAGCGGCAAGGCCAGGCGGTCCTCGCCGCGCTGCACTTCCACCATCGCTTCGCGCTTCTCCTCGCCCAGCCGCTTCGCCATCCGGACGATGTCCTCGTACGAGAGCGTTGGCTCGCCGTCGATGGCGGTGATGCGGTCGCCCTCGGCCAGCACGCCCCAGGCGGGCTTGCCTGGAAGCACGATGCCGATCACGGGTGCGACGGCTTCGTGCCGGCCGCGCAACCCCAATTGCTGCATCGCGCGGGTTTCGTCGAAGCCGCGGGGGAGGCGTGAGAGCCGGAACATGCGCTCGGCCTCGGTGCCGCCGGGCTCGCGCACACGGACCGTGGTGTCCTTGCGGTCCAGCGCGGCGGCAAGCAGGCCCATGCTGACCTCGCTCCACGTCGGCGTGGCGCGCCCGTCCACGCTCAGTATTTCGTCGCCCCGATGCAGCCCCGCGGCGGCGGCCATGCCTTCGGCCGCGCCCACCACCGGTGCGAAATCCGGGCGGCCGAGAACGAACATGCCCCACAGCAGCAGCACGCACAGGGCCAGGTTCGCCGCCGGGCCGGCGAGGGAGATGGCCATCCGCTTCCACACCGGCTGGCGATCGTGCGACTGCGCCAGCTGGTCGGCGGGAACCGGCGTATCCGGGTCGTGTTCGCCGAGCATCTTCACGTAGCCGCCCAGCGGGATCGCCGCGATCACGTATTCCGTGCCGTCCTTGCCGCGGTGCAGCCACAGCGGCTTGCCGAAGCCGACTGAGAAGCGCAGTACCTTGACGCCGCAGCGGCGCGCGACCCAGTAGTGGCCGAATTCGTGGAAGGTGACGAGCACGCCCAGGCTTACCAGCAGCCACCAGATCGAGCCAATGACCTCACTCATCATCGCACCTCGCGTGGCGGTGGGACGCGTGCATCAGGCTACCGCCGCGCTGGCATGGCGGCGTGCGGCCGCGTCGGCTTCGCGCAGGACGTCCAGCGAGTTGGCGGCGGTGGCGGGCAACGCATCAAGGGTAGCTTCCACCAGTGCGGGAATGGACAGGAAAGCGATCCGCCGCTGAAGAAAGGCTGAAACGGCAACTTCGTTGGCGGCGTTGAGCATCGCGGGCGCGGTTCCCCCGGCCTGCAGGGCTTCGAACGCAAGCCGCAGGCAGGGGAAGGCATCTAGGTCGGGCGCTTCGAAATCGAGGCGGCCATGCTGCAGCAGGTCCAGGCCCTGCACGCCAGAGGCGATGCGCTGCGGCCAGGCGAAACCCACGGCCAGGGCGGTGCGCATGTCGGGCAATCCGAGCTGCGCGAGCGTCGAGCCATCGACGAACTCGACCAGGGAATGCACCAGGCTCTGTGGATGCACGAGCACGTCGATGGATTCGCGCGGCGCGCCGAACAGGTGGTGCGCCTCGATGACCTCGAGCCCCTTGTTCATCAACGTGGCCGAATCGACGGAAATCTTCGGACCCATCGACCATTTGGGGTGCGCGATGGCCTGTTCGGGGGTGACGCTGCCCAGTTCCGCGCGATGGCGGCCGCGGAACGGCCCGCCCGACGCGGTGAGCACGATGCGCTTGAGGCCGGCATGTGCATGGGCGTCGGGAAGGCACTGGAAGATCGCGTTGTGCTCGCTGTCGATCGGCACGATCACGGCGCCGCTGTCGTGGGCGGTCTGCATCAGCAGTTCGCCCGCGAGCACCAGCGATTCCTTGTTGGCGAGCAGCAGGCGCTTGCCTGCCTTCGCCGCGGCGAGGGTCGAAGGCAGGCCCGCGGCCCCGACAATCGCCGCGACCACGGTGTCGCAATGCGCGCTCGCGGCGAGGTCCTCGAGGGCCTGTTCGCCCGCGTGCGGCTGCGTGTCGAGCCCGGCGTCGCGAAGTCCCGTGCGCAGGGCGTCGAACTGCGTGGCATCGGCAATGACCGCGTGCAGCGGACGATGCGTGCGGCACAGCGCCAGCAGCGCATCGACCTTGCTGCCGGCGGCGAGCACCGTGGCGCGCAGGCGATCGGGGTGGCGCGCGATCACGTCCAGCGCCGACGCCCCGATCGAACCGGTGGCGCCGAATACGGCGATGTTGCGGGCAGGAAGCTGAGACATCGGATCAGATCACCGCCATGCCGAACGCGCGTTCGGCACGGCTTCAGAAGCCAAACATCGCCTTGCCCACCGCGAACACGGGCAGGGCGGCGAGCACGCCGTCGATGCGGTCGAGGATGCCACCATGGCCAGGAATCAGGTGGCCCGAATCCTTCACGCCCGCATGGCGCTTGAGCAGGCTCTCGTACAGGTCGCCGATGACCGAGGCGAGCACGGCCACCAGCGCGACCAGGGCGACCAGCGGCAGCTGCGCGCCGGTCGCGCCGGCCAGCAGCGATCCGCAGACCCCGACCAGCACGCCGCCCACCATGCCACCGATCAGGCCCTCATAGGTCTTGTTCGGGCTCACCCGTGGCGCCAGCTTGCGGTCCTTGAACAGCATGCCGCCGTAGTGGCGGCCAGCGAAATATGCGGCGCTGTCGGCGGCCCACACGATCGCCAGTGCGGTGAACAACCAGATGTGGCCATTGTTGCCGTTGCCGGGACTCCTGGGTTCGCCGGAATGGAGCCACGCCAGCGCGCACCAGGCAGGAAGCACGGCCAGTGCGCCCGCAGCCAGCTTGAAGAAGCGGGCCCAGGTTTCGTGGTTGCTGGCGAAGGTGTAGTTGCGCAGCCACAGCAGCGCGAAGAACCACCACACCACGCCGATCACGCTTGCGAGCTTGAACAGGAAGTAGCTGTAACCTCCCACCGATCGCGACGCCCACACGATCGCCACCATCAGCGCCAGGTGCGCAACCAGCAATACGGTGCGGGCGAGGGTGTCCTCGATCTCCGCGAGTTCGAACCACTCCCACAGGCCGGCGAGAAAAATCACGGCCGCCAGCGCCACGATCCACGGCGTCGACAGAAGCAGGATCGCGGCGATCGCGACCGGAGCCATGATCAGGGCAGCCAGCAGGCGGGTTTTCGTCATTCGTTGTTCTCTCGTGGCTGCGTGCCCGCGACCTGCTCACCGGTGAGGCCGAATCGGCGCTCGCGGCTGGCATAGTCCTCCAGGGCGCGACGCAGTGTGGCGGCATCCAGCTCCGGCCACAACGTTTCGGTGAACCACAACTCGGTATAGGCCAGCTGCCACAACAGGAAGTTGCTGACCCGCGTATCGCCGCCGGTACGGATGAACAGGTCGGGCGCGGGCAGGTCGGCAAGGGCGACCCGGGCGGCCAACAGGGTTTCGTCGATCGCTTCCGGATCGAGGCGACCGGCGGCGACGTCGCGGGCGAGGGAACGTGCGGCCTGTGCGATGTCCCAGCGGCCGCCGTAGCTGGCGGCGATGGTCAGGTGCAGGCGCGTGTTGCTGGCGGTCTGCACTTCTGCGGCGGCCATGCGCGCACGGATGGCTTCGGCGAAGCGTTCGCGCTCGCCGATGAAGCGGATGCGCACGCCGCGGCGGTCGAGTTCGTCGACCTCGCGCTCGAGTGCACCCAGGAACAGCTTCATCAATGCGCCGACTTCGTCTTCCGGGCGTCCCCAGTTCTCGCTGGAAAACGCGAACAGGGTGAGCGCCTCGATGCCGGTTTCGAGACAGAAATCGATGCACAGGTTGACGGTCCGCGCGCCGGCGCGGTGGCCGATCATGCGTGGCCGGCGGCGTCGCTGCGCCCAGCGGCCGTTGCCGTCCATGATGACGGCGAGATGGCGGGGAATCGTGCTCATCAAACTGGGCAGGGCAGGCGGGAACGGGTGATCGCAGGGGCGCTCATGGGCAGGACAACCATGGTTGATGCGCCGTCCCCATTCCAGTTCCGGCGATCCTTCAGACCGCCATCAGTTCCTGTTCCTTCGCCTTGACCACGTCATCGACGTCCTTGATCGCGCTGTCGGTGATCTTCTGGATCTCGCCTTCGGTGCGCGTCGCCTCGTCCTCGGTCACCTTCTTTTCCTTCAGGAGTTCCTTGACCTGGCTGTTGGCGTCGCGGCGGATGTTGCGGATGGCGACCTTGGCATCCTCGCCCTCGCCGTGCACGTGCTTGGAGAGCTCCTTGCGGCGCTCTTCGGTGAGGGCGGGCAGGTTGAGGCGGATCACGGTGCCGGCGGTGTTGGGGGTGAGGCCCAGGTCCGAAGCCAGGATCGCCTTCTCGACCGCGCTGACCATCTGCTTTTCCCACGGCGTGATCGTCAGCGAGCGTGCGTCGGAGACGGCGACGCTGGCGACTTGGCTCAGCGGCATCTCGGAGCCGTAGTAGTTCACCTTGATCGAGTCGACCAGTCCGGCCGAAGCGCGGCCCGTGCGTACCTTTACGAGGTCGTGGCGCAGCGCATCGACGCTCTTGGCCATGCGGGTCTGGGCGTCTTTCTTGATCTCGTTGAGCATCGCCGGCTCCGGTCCTGTAGTGGAATGGTGCGCCCGGAGGCGCATCGATAGGCGCGGGATTATAGCGGCGGGAAGGCGGTGGGCCGAAATTCCGTGGAAATCCGCAGGCGGGGCCGCCTCAGTGGGCGTGCGGCGCGCGGTCGTGGCGGTCGTGCTCACATCCCGCCCCTCGTTCGACCTGCAGCGTGGGATGGTTGATGCCGAAGCGGTCGTCCAACTCGCTGTTGATGCGGTCGATGAAGGCGTCGTGGTCGCGGTCGTCGGGGCGAACCAGGTGCGCGGTCATTGCGACCTCGCCCGCGCCCAGCGACCAGATGTGCAGGTGATGCACGGCTGCAACGCCCGGTTGCGAAGCGAGGTAGGCCTGTACTTCGGCCTGGTCGATGCCGCGCGGAACCGCATCCATCGCGGCGTTGAAGCTCTCGCGCAGCAGCCCGAAAGCCCCGAGCGCGACTACCGCGCCGATGAGCAGTGCGGTCACCGGATCCAGCCATTCCCAGCCCAGCCACAGCATGCCCGTACCGGCGAACACCGCGGCCAGGGAAACCGCGGCGTCGGCAATCAGGTGCAGGAAGGCGCCGCGACGGTTGAGGTCATGGTCGTGGCCATCGCGCACGAACCACGCGGCGCCCAGGTTCACGGCAATGCCGATCGCGGCAACGATGATCACCGGCAGGGCGGGGATTTCCGGCGGTGCGGAAAAGCGCCGGATCGCTTCCCAGCCCAACGCGCCGGAAAACGCCACCAGCAACAGCGCATTCGCCAGGGGCGACAGCAGGGTGGCGCGGCGCCAGCCGTAGGTGTGGCGCGCGGTAGGGGCGCGTTTCGCGATGACGGCGGCGCCCCAGGCCAGCGCGAGCCCCAGGACATCCCCCAGGTTGTGCAGCGCATCGGAGAGCAGCGCCAGCGAATTGGTGGCGAAGCCGTACCCGGCCTCCAGCACCGTGTAGGCGAGGTTGATCAGGGTGACGACGGCAAAGGCGCGGGTGCTGTTGCCATGGCTATGGCTATGGCCATGCACATCGTGGTCGTGGTCGTGGTGGTGTCCGAGGCCCATGCCCGATCCTGTCATGCGGCAGGGCCGCAACACTATTGCGGCCGGATTCGCATCCGGACCTGTATGGGGAAAGCGTCCGCTCGTTACAGGCCGGCGTTGCGTCCGCGCACCAGCGTGCCGATGTTTTCGCCGCGCAGGATGCGCAACAGCACGCCCGGCTGGCTCATGTCGAAGATGCGCAGCGGCAGATCGCTGTCGCGGCACAGCGCGAAGGCCGCGGTGTCCATCACCTGCAGGTTGCGGGCGATGACTTCGTCATAGGTGAGCTTGTCGAAGCGCACCGCATCGGCGTGCTTCTTCGGATCCTTGTCGTACACGCCATCGACCTTGGTCGCCTTGAGCAGCAGGTCGGCACCGATTTCGATCGCGCGCAGCGCCGCGCCAGAGTCGGTGGTGAAGAAGGGGTTGCCGGTGCCGGCGGCGAAGATGGCCAGGCGGCCCTTCTCGAGATGGCGCACGGCGCGGCGGCGGATGTAGTCCTCGCACACGTCGTTGATCTTGATGGCGCTCATCACCCGGCACTTGGCGCCGAGCTTTTCGAGGGCGTCCTGCATCGCCAGTGCGTTGATCACCGTCGCCAGCATGCCCATCTGGTCGCCCGTGACGCGGTCCATGCCACCGGCCGCGAGGCCCGCGCCGCGAAAGATGTTGCCGCCGCCGATCACCAGCGCCACTTCGGCCCCGGCCTGCTGCGCCTCGATCACCTCGCGCGCAAGGCGGTTGAGCACCACGGGGTCGATACCGTAATCCTCGTTCCCCATCAGCGCCTCGCCGGACAGTTTCAGCAGGACACGGCGATAGGCGAGCTGGGACATGGCGACCTCGGGGTTGGCGGCGCGGGATGCAAACGGCGGAATTGTAGCCGATGCCCGGCGGTTCGCCCGTCGTCGAGAGGTCCTTCTCCCCGCATGCGGGGAGAAGAGAAAAAGAAAAACCCGCGGTTTCCCGCGGGTTTCTCGTGATCGAACCACGATGGCTGGGTCGCTTAGACCTGCATCGCCTTGGCGACTTCGGCGGCGTAGTCCTCAACCACCTTCTCGATGCCTTCGCCAACCACCAGGCGCTGGAAGCCGACGACGTCGGCGCCAGCGGCCTTGACGGCCTGCTCGACGGTCTGGTCGCTGTTCAGCACGTACGGCTGGCCGTACAGGGTGACTTCGTTGACGATCTTGGCGATCTTGCCGCTGATGATCTTCTCGAGGATCTCGGCCGGCTTGGCCTTGTCCTTGTCGGACATCTTGGCCAGCTCGATTTCCTTTTCCTTCGCCACGAACTCGGCCGGCACGTCGGCCGCCTTGTTGTACGGCGGGTTCATCGCGGCGATGTGCATCGCGATGCCACGGGCCAGGTCCATGTCGCCGCCCTTGACCTCGACCAGCACGCCGATCTTGCCGCCGTGCACATAGGCCGCGACGTTGTTGCCGGTGCTGACGGTGGCCATGCGGCGCACCTGGATGTTCTCGCCGAGCTTGGCGATGGCGGCAGCGCGGGTTTCCTCGACGGTTTCACCGGACGGCAGCTTGGCGGCCTTCAGGGTCTCGACGTCGGCGGCGCCAGACGTCAGCGCAGCCTTGGCGACGGCATCGGCGAAGGCGATGAAGTTGACGTCCTTGGCGACGAAGTCGGTTTCCGAGTTGATCTCGACCAGCACGGCCTTGCCGCCGTCCTGGGCGACCGCGATGCGGCCTTCGGCGGCGACGCGGCTGGCCTTCTTGTCGGCCTTGGCGAGGCCCGACTTGCGCAGCCATTCGGCCGCGGCGTCGATGTCGCCGTTGTTCTCGGTGAGTGCCTTCTTGCACTCCATCATGCCGGCGCCGGTGCGCTCGCGCAGTTCCTTGACCAGGGAAGCGGTGATTTCTGCCATGGGGGTTACCTCGGAATATTTGTAGGGCAAGCCTCGGCTTGCCGGAATGGCGTGGCGGGCCATGGCCCGCGCAACGCATTGCGATTGTTGCGGCCGCGCAGCTTGGCGCGGCCGCAACTCGCTGGTTGTGAAGCCGGCGAGTCTTACTCGGCGGCTTCGGCCTTCTTGGCCGGAGCCTTCTTGGCCGGGGCACGGCCACGCGGGGCCTTGTCGTCGCCTTCGGCAGCGGCTTCGGTGAACTCTTCCTCACGGACCGAAGCGGCCTGCGGGGCGGCGGCCTTGCCTTCCAGCACCGAGTCGGCGGCGGCGCGGGCGTACAGCTGCACGGCGCGGATGGCGTCGTCGTTGCCCGGGATGGCGTAGTCGACCAGTTCCGGATCGTAGTTGGTGTCGACGACCGCGATCACCGGGATGCCGAGCTTCTTGGCTTCCTTGATGGCGATGTCTTCGTGGCCGACGTCGATCACGAACAGGGCGTCGGGCAGGCGGTTCATTTCCTTGATGCCGCCCAGCGAGGCTTCCAGCTTCTCGCGCTCGCGGCGCAGGGTCAGCACTTCGTGCTTGACCAGCTTCTGGAAGGTGCCGTCGGTTTCAGCGGCTTCCAGTTCCTTCAGGCGGGCGACCGACTTCTTCACGGTGGCGAAGTTGGTCAGGGTGCCGCCCAGCCAGCGCTGGGTCATGAACGGCTGGCCGCAACGCTCGGCTTCTTCCTTGATCGCGTCGCGCGCGGAGCGCTTGGTGCCGACGAACAGGATGACGCCGCGCTTCTGCGCAACGCCCGAGATGAAGTTCATCGCGTCGTTGAACAGCGGAACGGTCTTCTCGAGGTTGATGATGTGGATCTTGCCGCGGGCACCGAAGATGTACGGACCCATCTTGGGGTTCCAGTAACGGGTCTGGTGGCCGAAATGGACGCCGGCTTCCAGCATCTGGCGCATGGTGATCTGGGGCATTGCATTACTCCGATGGGGAACCGGCCGCGGCAAAAGGATGCGGCTCGCCATTGAAGGCGACGGTTCCGGGGTTGGGCCTCCCCGCTGCTTCCGTGGCCGAACTCCAGTCCTGTTGGACCTGGAGCACCCCGGCACGGGCTGTGGCAGCGGGTGTGTATTCGCCGGTGTCGCCCGGCGTGGCGGTCCGTGGCAGGCCACAGAGCCGCGGAATTATGCCGGTCGCGCCGGTTCCGGGCAACCTCGCGGCCAACAATGGCCCGGGAACCCGCCGGATCGGTCCTCCCGGAGGTCGAAAGGTCCCTTCCCGAGGCCCACCTGCCGCGGGGGCGGGCCAAGCCCGGCCTCACATGGGCGATAATTCACGGATGCCCATCACCATCAAGACCCCGGACGAGATCGAGAAGATGCGCGTCGCCGGCCGCCTGGCCGCCGAAGTGCTGCAGGTCGTCGCCCCCCACGTGAAGCCCGGCGTTTCCACGGCCGAGCTCGACCGCATCTGCCACGACCACATCGTCAAGGTCCAGAACGCCATCCCGGCCAACGTCGGCTACAAAGGCTTTCCGGCGACGATCTGCACGTCGGTCAACAACGTCATCTGCCATGGCATCCCGAGCGAGGCCAAGGTCCTCAAGGATGGCGACATCATCAATATCGATGTCACCGTGATCAAGGATGGCTGGCACGGCGATACCAGCCGCATGTACATCGCCGGCACGCCGTCGGTGATGTCGAAGCGGCTGGTCGACGTCACCCGCGAGGCCATGTTCCGCGGCATCCGCACGGTCAAGCCGGGTGCGACCCTGGGCGACATCGGCAACGCCATCCAGCAGTACGCCGAAGGCGAACGCTTCAGCGTCGTGCGCGAGTACTGCGGACACGGTATCGGCAAGGTCTACCACGAGGATCCGCAGGTGCTGCATTACGGCCGCCCCGGCGAAGGACTCGTGTTGAAGCCGGGCATGACCTTCACGATCGAACCGATGATCAACGAAGGCCAGCGCCATACCAAGTTGTTGCCGGATGGCTGGACCGTGGTCACCAAGGACCGCAAGTTGTCCGCGCAATGGGAGCACACCGTGGCGGTGACCGAAACCGGCGTCGAGATCCTCACGCGATTGCCGGGCGACGACAACGACCTGTGAGCACACCGGCGACCGACCAGCACGATCCGGTCGCCGATGCGCAGTGGGCCGCGGCGACGCGCAGCGCGATCGCCGAGAACGACGCCGCACTGGCCGCGCGCTTCGACGACAACGGTGATATCGACCGCCTGCTTGCCGCGCGCGCGCAGAAGGTCGATGCCGTGGTGCGCGAGGCGTGGTCGCACTGCCTGCCGCAGGATGCCGTCCTGTCGCTGTTCGCGGTGGGTGGCTATGGCCGCGGCGAACTCTTCCCGCAATCGGACATCGACCTGCTGGTGCTTGGCGAGGCCGATGCGCAGGCCGGGCATGCGGACGCGCTCGCCCGTTTCTTCACCCTGCTGTGGGATGCCGGACTGCCGGTCGGCCATGCCGTGCGTTCCGCCGCGGAGTGCACGCGCGCCGCGCACGAGGACATCACCGTACTTACGGCCCTGCTGGAAGCGCGGGTGCTGGCCGCCGATCTCGACGCGGCGTCGCAACTGGCTGCCGCGGTTTCTCCCCAGCTGATCTGGCCGCCGCGCGATTACTACGCCGCCAAGCGCGAAGAGCAGCGCGCGCGCCATGCCCGGTTCGGCGACACCGCGGACAACCTCGAACCGAACCTCAAGGAAGGCCCGGGTGGCTTGCGCGACGTGCAGACATTCCGCTGGATGGCGCTGCGCATCATCGGCACCTGGGATCCCGATTCGCTGATGGCGATCGGCCAGCTGGGCGCGGATGAATTCGCGACGCTCGAACGCGAGCGCCGCGCGCTGTCACGCCTGCGCTTCGGCCTGCACCTGGTGGCCGGCAAGCGCGAGGAGCGCCTGCGCTTCGACTACCAGAAACTGCTGGCCGCACGCCTTGGCCACGTCGACAACGCCGATAACCTTGCCGTCGAACAGATGATGCAGGGCTTCTACCGCAGCGCCGCGCTGATGTTGCGCATCGGCGACCGGCTGTTGCAGCGTTTCGAGGAGCAACTGGAAGGCGAGGCCACGCCCGAAGCGATCGATGATCTGTTCGAATTGCGTCGCGGTTACCTCGCCGCACGCGATGCGGCGTGGCCGCACGACGCAGGCCATGTCTTCGCCCTGTTCGCGCTCTGGGCAGCGCGCGAGGATGCGCGCGGCCTGCATTCGCGCACCGCGCGTGCACTCGCCGAGGCCCTGCCGCTCATCCCGGCCTACAACGAAGCGAGCGCCTCACTGCGCCAGCGATTCATGCGCCTGCTGCGCGGGCCGCAGGCCGTGGAGACCCTCAAGCGCATGGCGCGCCTGGGCGTCCTGGGGCGCTGGATTCCCGCGTTCGCGAGCGTCTCCGGGCGCATGCAGTTCGACCTCTTCCATGTGTTCACGGTGGACCAGCACACGCTCGCGGTACTGAAGAACCTCGCCGCGTTCGCCTCCGGCGAGCCCGATGAGCGCTTCGCACTCGCGCACCAGGTGTGGCCGCGACTGCGCAAGCCGGAAGTGCTGCTGCTCGCCGGCCTGTTCCACGACATCGCCAAGGGCCGCGGCGGGGACCACTCCGAACTGGGCGCCGTCGATGCGCGCGAGTTCTGCGAAGCGCACGGATTGTCCGAAGGCGACACCGCCCTGGTGGAATGGCTGGTGCGCCAGCACCTGCTGATGTCGATGACCGCGCAGAAGCAGGACATCGCCGATCCCGAGGTGATCCACCGCTTCGCCACGCGCGTAGCCGACCGCGAGCGCCTGGACAACCTGTACCTGCTGACCTGCGCCGACATCGCCGGCACGTCGCCGAAACTGTGGAACGCGTGGAAGGACCGGTTGATGGCCGACCTGTACACCGCCACGCGCCTGGCCCTGCGTCGCGGGCTGGAGAATCCCGTCGCGGTCGGGGAACGCAGTGCGGAAACGCGCAACGGCGCGCGTGCCACGCTCACGGCGTTTGGCAGCAGCGATGCCGAGGTGGACGCGCTGTTCGCGCGCATGCCGCAGATCGGCTTCGAGCGCGGCCGTCCGGACCAGATCGCCTGGCAGGCGGCATCGCTGCGCGAACTTGCCGTGGGCGAGGGCTGCGTGCGCGCCCGTCCGGTCAGCGGCAGCGAGGGCGCGTTGGAAGTGTTTGTCCATTCCCCCGACCGCGACGGCCTGTTCGCCGCGATCGTGGCCACGCTCGATCGCCTCGGCCTCGCCATCCAGCAGGCCCGTGTGCTCGATGGTCCGCATGGCATGGTGTTCGACAGCTTCCAGGTCATGCCGGCCGACCCACGCCAGACGCCCAGCGCTGAAGAGGTCGAACGGCGCCTGGCCCACGCCCTGGCCGGCTCGCTCGATGACATCCGTCCGACACGCCGCGCACAGCCACGGCATCTGCGCCATTTCCGCATTGCCGCGCACATCGGTTTCGACCGCGTGGCCGGCGGCAGCGCGGAGCGCACGATGCTGAGCCTCGTCTGCACCGACCGCCCCGGCCTGCTCGCCGATGTCGCCCAGGCGCTGCGCCAGCATCGGCTGCGTGTGCACGATGCGCGCATCGCCACCTTCGGCGAACGCGCCGAGGACGTATTCCAGATCACCGACCGGCGCGACCAGCCGCTGGACGAAACGCAACAGCAGGCGCTGCGGGAAACGCTGCTCGCCTGCCTCGATGGAGAAAAGCAATGAATGAGAAGAAGCCGGCCCGCAAGGTCACGAAGAAGGCCGCGTCGAAGGGGCCGGGCGTCGAAGAACTGAAGTTCATGGTCGAGAGCGCGTTCGAGCGCCGGGCCATGCTCAGCCTCGACGAGATCGACGGATCCACGCGGCCAACGGTGGAGCGCGTGATCGCAGGACTGGAAAAGGGCGAGTTCCGCGTGGCCGAGCCCGATGGCAAGGGTGGCTGGAAGGTCAACGAGTGGCTGAAGAAGGCGGTGTTGCTGTACTTCCGCGTCAACGAGATGCAACTGGTCGATGCGCAGCCGGCGCCGTTCTGGGACAAGGTCCCGGCGCGCTTCGAGGGCTTCGGTGAAAGCGATTTCCGCAAGCTCGGCGCCCGCGTCGTGCCGGGTGCGATCGCGCGCCGCGGCGCCCACATCGGCAAGGACGTGGTGCTGATGCCGAGCTTCGTCAACATCGGCGCGCACGTCGGTGAGGGCACGATGGTGGATACGTGGGCAACGGTCGGGTCCTGCGCGCAGGTGGGCAAGCATTGCCACCTCAGTGGCGGTGCGGGCATCGGCGGCGTGCTGGAACCGCTGCAGGCGTCGCCTACGATCGTCGAGGACCATTGCTTCATCGGCGCGCGTTCGGAGGTGGTGGAAGGCTTCGTCGTCGGCCATCACAGTGTGATCGGCATGGGTGTTTTCCTGGGCCAGAGCACGCGCGTCTACAACCGCGCCACGGGCGAGATAAGCTACGGCTCCGTGCCTCCTTACAGCGTGGTCGTTTCCGGGCAGCTGCCCGCGAAGGACGGATCGCATTCGCTGTACTGCGCCGTCATCGTCAAGCAGGTCGACAAGAAGACGCTCTCCAAGACCTCGATCAACGAATTGCTGCGCGGGCTGGCCGAGTAAATCCATGACCACGCTCTACGGCCTAAACAATTGCGACACCTGCAAGAAGGCGCGCAAGTGGCTCGACCGCTTCGGCGTCGCGCACGCCTTCGTCGACTACCGCGACAACCGGCAGGCGCCGGAAACGCTGGTCGAATGGAAGGACAAGCTCGGCGGCTGGGACGCGATGATCAACAAGTCATCGACCACTTGGCGCACCCTGCCGGACAACCGCAGGACACCGGGTTCGGACGCGGAATGGAAACTGCTGCTGAAGGAGTATCCGCAGCTGATCCGGCGCCCCGTCGTGGTCACCGATGACGGAACGATCACGCAGGGATTCAGCGACAACGGTTTCAAGCAGCGTTTCGGTACATCCCCCATGAAGGCCGGCGAGTGAGCGCGACCGGCATGAGTGAAGTCGTCAACCTCACCAAGGAACTGATCACCCGGCCGTCGATCACGACCGACGACGCCGGCTGCCAGCGGCTGATCGCCGAGCGGCTGCGACGTGCGGGTTTCGCCTGCGAGCACCTGCGTTTCGGTGAAGTCGACAACCTGTGGGCGACGCATGGAGCAGGCGCGGCGACCCTGGTGCTGCTGGGCCACACTGATGTCGTGCCGCCGGGCCCGCGCGAGGCCTGGGCCAGCGACCCGTTCGTCCCGGAAGTCCGCGACGGACTGCTGTATGGGCGCGGTGCCGCTGACATGAAGGGCAGCGTGGCCGCGTTCGTGATCGCACTGGAACGCTTCGTGGCCAGGCACCCGGACCACCGCGGTCGCGTCGCACTGCTGCTGACTTCGGACGAGGAAGGCGATGCAGTCGATGGCGTCCGCAAGGTCGCCGACCTCTTCCGGGAGCGCGGCGAACGCATCGACTGGTGCATCACCGGTGAACCCTCGTCGAAGGCGAAGCTGGGCGACCTGCTGCGCGTCGGCCGCCGCGGCACGCTGTCGGCGACGCTGACGGTGCGCGGCATCCAGGGCCACGTCGCCTATCCCGAGAAGGCGCGCAATCCCATCCACCAGGCAATGCCGGCGCTGGCCGAACTCGCCGCGCGTCGCTGGGACGACGGCTATGAGACGTTTCCGCCGACCAGCCTGCAGATCAGCAACATCAATGCCGGCACGGGGGCCAACAACGTGATTCCCGGCGAACTGCGGGTGTTGTTCAACCTGCGCTACAACCCGAACTGGCGCGCGGTGCAACTTGAGCAGGAATGCGAGACCGTGCTGCGCGCGCATGGCCTGGAATTCGAGGTGCAGTGGCATCGCGGTGGCGAGCCATTCCACACCCCGGAAGGACCGCTGCGTGCCGCGGCGCGCGACGTGCTGGAGAAATTCGGCGGTGGCGCGCCGGAGGAAAGCACGGGCGGCGGTACTTCGGATGCGCGTTTCATCGCGCCACTGGGCACGCAGTGCATCGAGATCGGACCGGTGAACGCCAGCATCCACAAGGTCGATGAGCACGTGGCCGTGGCGGACCTGGAAAGGCTGCCGGACTTGTACCTCGAGCTGATCGAGAAGGTGCTCGCGTAAGGAGTGGGTCGCCCCATTGCGCAGACAAGAAGGCGGGACTGGCCCGCCTTTGTAATTGATCAAGTAGCGCGTTCCCGTTGTTCGCCTTGGCTAGCCGCCCGCGCGGCATTCCTCTGATCGGGTGCCCAGGGACTACCGGGGGGCGGGTTGCATTTGCAGGCTGTATTGCGTGGCGCCGGGCAGGAACGGCGTAGGCCGTCCGTGCACCCAGTCGTCATGGCCCGCGCCCCAGAACGGCGACAGCGGATTGCCGCTCTGGCCACCGGGCATGTGGATGATGCCGTCGGCCTCGTGGCCGGGCGACACCACCATGCGTTCGGATGCGCCGAAGTCGGGCGCCTGCACGCGCGGCATGGCGACATCGCCCGCGAGCGATTCGAATGGCATGCACAGGGCACCGCGGGCGAACGAGGGCAGGGCCCGTGCCAGCGGGTGGCATATCTTCGCCGTGTTCTGTTCACCCCAGGTGCGCGCGGACAGCGGGCCCTGCTGCTTCAGGGTGTCGCGCACTTCGCGTGCGGCATCTTCCAGCAGCGCATCCCAGTCCGCATAGCGCGGCGAGAGCAGGTGCGCCGGACGCTGCGTCACCAGCGGCCAGACGAAGCTTTCCTGCTGCTGCAATCCCGGCAACACGAAGTCCTTGCCCAGTGCGACCTGCGCGGGCGCGGTCAACCCGTCGACCACGCGATCGCTTACCGCCCGCCGCCAGGCGCGCGTGATGCGGTAACTCACCGAATCGGTGCTCGCACGGCCCTGCCACGTCGCGGCCGCGGCCGCCAGTTCGCCGAGCGCTGGCGCCCTAGTGCGCGCGGCTTCGTCGCGCAGCAGCTGCCACCACGGCTGCAGGAACAGGGCACGGTCATCGAGCTGGACTGCGAGCAGGTCGCGTTCGTTCAGTCGCGACTTCGCGAACAGGTCGTCGCGGATCTGCTTCGCGCGCGCGCCCAGCGTGCTGCCGCCATCGCCTGCCATCTTCAGTACTTCATCGCCGGCAACGCGATTGTTGGCGGTCCACAGCCGTCCATGCGTCGGCGTGAGCAGCGGCGCACGCGAGGTACTGATGGGCCACGCCGGACACGGGGAAACCGGACCGGTGAATTCGACGGGTTGCGCTGCGTCGCATGCGGCATCGCGCACCGGGATGGGCCCGAGCCAGCGCCAGCCGATCTGCCCCTGGCTGTCGGCGATCAGCATGTTCTGCGCGGGAATCGCGACGTTGCGGGTGATCGCCACGGCGTCAGCCAGCGACTGCGCGTGCGTCAGTTCGACCAGGTTGAGGTTCAGCGATCCGGGCAGGTGCGCCGCCCAGCGCAACGCCAGCGCGCGGCCGCGTGCGTCGTGCGCCATGACGGGGCCCCAGGCGGTTTCCTCGACGTCGTAGTCGACCGGCTTCGCACCGGCCACCGCGATCGTCTCGACGTGGTGCACCGACGGAACGCACGACGAGGTCGCTTTTTCGGCGCACACGTCCTGCACCGCCCAGTCGAGTGTATCGACATAGCTGTTGGTGAACGCCCATGCCACGTGGCCGGTGCTGCCCACGACCGTGAACGGAAGGCCGGGCAGGGTGAAGCCGCCAATGTCCACGCGCCCGCCGGGGGCCTGCGCGTCGGGATAGTGCAACTGCGCGCGGAACCAGATGTTCGGCGCGCGCAGGCCCAGGTGCATGTCGTCGGCGACGATCGCGCGGCCATCGCGGGTGACTGCCCCGGACACGGCGAAGTTATTGCTGCCGATCACACGCGGCATGGGCTTCGCATCACCCGGTTGTGCGGGGTGGGGAAGCTTGCGCAGGTCGACTTCGTCCGCCGTCGGCAGCGCCGCGTCGCCGCGTGGTCCGCCTGTCAACGGCGCGTCCCAGCGGCTGCCGTCGTGCGTGAGCAGCTTGAATAGCGCGGGTGGCAGGTGCGGGCGCATCTTCCACAGCGCCAGTTCGCGTGCGTTCTCGCCATCCTGCAGATCGAAGTACATCGCATACGCGACCAGCGGCGAATCGCTGAGTCGCCACGGCTGGGGTTGCGTGCGCAGCAGCAGGTAAGGCCATGGCCGGACCTTGAGATCGCCCAGGCCGGCGTTGACGCCCTCGACATAGGCCTGCATCTGCGGCCGATGCGTGCCGACGATTTCGTCGAGGTTCGCGTCCACGCGGGCGCGGAAGCGATGGATGCGGTGTTGCTTGTCGAGGTCGACCGCTATGGGGCCGAACAGTTCGGCGAGCTCGCCCGCGGCGGTGCGGCGCAGCAGGTCCATCTCGAAGTAGCGTTCCTGCGCATGCACGTAGCCGAGCGCGCGCATGGCGTCCGCCTGGTTCGCCGCTTCGATGGTGACCACGCCGAGCTTGTCGCGCTGCACCGTAACGGGCGCGGACAGGCCGGTCAGCGACAGCTCTCCATCGAGCTTGGGCAGGCTCCCGCGCAACAGCCACCACGCCGCCAACGCCAGGACAACAAGCAACAGCAAAAGGGCGAGCAGCCCCCGCCGGATCCACTTCATCATGGGTGTTCCCTCCGCGGCGAAGCTTAGCCGAAGTGGCCGTCGCCGCCGTTTCAACAGAAACGATCGCTTGCAAGCGGCGCCCGCCTGAAGCAGGATCGATCCATGACTTCCCTGCAGGCCCCTGATCGCATGTCCTTCGCCGCGCTTCGCGGCCGCATGCCCGTGGCCCGCCTGAACAATAACAACCGCAATAACGCCAGCCTCCCGCGGGCCGGCGATTAGCGCGCGTTACAGACCGCTCAATCGCTCACGAAGCCCGCGCCAAAAGCGCGGGCTTCTTCGTTTTCGCCCTTCAAAACCCAGGAAAACAAAGGAGTCCTCCATGTGTTCCATCCTCGGCATTTTCGGCCTGCAGGCCGGAGACGATCTCCACGTCCTGCGCCGACGCGGGCTGGAGCTGTCCCAACGCCAGCGCCATCGTGGACCGGACTGGAGCGGGGTGTACCAGGACGAAGGCACGATCCTCGTCCACGAACGCCTGGCGATCGTCGATCCCGCCGGCGGCGCGCAGCCGCTGCGCTCGGAAGATGGCGGGCTGGTGCTGGCCGTCAACGGCGAGATCTACAACCATCGCGAATTGGAGCAGCAGCTGCGCAAGCCGTATGCGTTCCAGACCGGCTCCGACTGCGAAGTCATCAACGCGCTGTACGCAGCCGTTGGAAGCGGCGCCAGCGACGACATCGGCGCATGGTTGAACGCGTTGAATGGAATCTTCGCCTTCGCCCTGTGGGACCGCCCACGGCAGCGCTACGTGATCGCGCGCGATCCGATCGGTGTATGTCCGCTGTACTGGGGCCACGATGCCGAGGGCCGCCTGTACGTGGCCTCGGAAATGAAGGCCCTGGCCGATACCTGCGCCGACGTCGCGCAGTTCCCGCCGGGTCATTACTTCGACAGTTCCAGGGGCGAACTGGTGCGCTACTACGTCGCGCCTTGGCGCGATTACGCCGTGACCCAAGGGGTGGAAGTGGCGAAGGAGGAACTGCGCGAGGCGTTCGAACGCGCCGTGCATCGCCAGCTGATGAGCGACGTGCCCTACGGCGTGCTGCTGTCGGGCGGACTGGACTCGTCGCTGGTCGCCGCGGTCGCGGCACGCTATGCGCGCCGGCGCGTCGAGGACGACGACCGGGCCGAAGCGTGGTGGCCGCGCCTGCATTCCTTCGCGATCGGCCTGGAGGGATCGCCGGACCTGGCCGCGGCGGAAGTGGCCGCGGCGGCGCTCGGGACGGTGCACCACGGTTTCACGTACACCTTCGAAGAGGGCCTCGACGTCCTGCCGGAAGTGATCCGGCACATCGAGACCTACGACGTCACCACGATCCGCGCCTCGACGCCGATGTTCCTGCTGGCGCGCCGGATCAAGGCCATGGGCGTGAAGATGGTGCTCTCGGGCGAGGGCAGCGACGAGGCGTTCGGCGGCTACCTGTATTTCCACAAGGCGCCGAACGCCCGCGAGTTCCATGAGGAAACCATCCGCAAGCTCGACGCGCTGCACAGTCATGATTGCCTGCGCGCCAACAAATCGATGATGGCCTGGGGCGTGGAGCCGCGCGTTCCGTTCCTCGACCGCGAATTCCTCGATGTCGCGATGCGGATGGACGCCCGGTTCAAGATGGCGGGCGTCGACGCCCAGGGCGCGCGGCGGATCGAAAAGGCGATCCTGCGGGAGGCCTTCGCGGGCTACCTGCCCGATTCGATCCTGTGGCGGCAGAAGGAGCAGTTCAGCGACGGGGTCGGCTACGGCTGGATCGATGGCCTCAAGGCGCATGCCCAGGCGCAGGTGAGCGACCGCGTGTTTGCCGCCGCCGCGAGCCGCTTCCCGGTCAACCCGCCGCAGGGCAAGGAGGCTTACCTGTACCGGCACATCTTCGAGCAGTTCTTCCCGGGCGTGGCCTGCGCGCGGACGGTGCCGGGCGGCAAGTCGATCGCGTGTTCCTCGCCGGCCGCGATCGCGTGGGACGCGGCGTTCGCGGCGGTGGCGGATCCATCGGGCCGGGCGGTGGCGGGAGTGCACGAGGCCGCATTGGCGTAGCATCTCGACCATGGCACCGAGGCTGGATCGGCCGCTCTGACGAAAGGCCGCTTCACGCCCGTTGCGGCGTTGGTATGGGTGGCATGGCCAAGTCATTCCAGATATCGGATGGGCACGGAAATTCCGCGCCCGCTTCCGCGCGCGCATTGGAGGGGGTATCGATCCCCGAAGCGCCGACGAGGCCGGGAGAAGTCGACGCGATCGTCCTGCGGCTGGCCGAAACCATGTTCGGCTGCCGCGACGTGCGCCTGGTGTGGGACTCCGGCACGACCCAGGAGGGGCACCTGCGTCGGCATCAGTGGCCCACGACACCGTTGTCGCAGGAAGAGGCGTTGCTGATCGAAGCGGCCCAGCGGCGTCACGCGAGCGTCACGAGCGACATCGTCCGCGATGGCTGGGTGCGGATTGCCCACGCACTGGACTATGCGCGGGCCGTGTTTGTCGCGGAATGGCCCGAGGCGTGCGCCCGGCCAGATGGCACTCCCCCGGGGCTGCTCGATTTTCTTACTCTGCTGGCCGCGCGCATGCGCGCCGAGATCGAACTCGTGGCGGCACATCACGCCACCGGACGCATGGGCAAGGCGGCGCGACTGCAGCGCGCGCTGTATTCGATCGCCGACCTGGCCAGCAGCGAACTCGACATGCAGGAGATGCTCCGCCGCACGCATGCGGTGGTGGCCGGGCTGATGTATGCGCAGAACTTCCTGATCGCCCTGCATGCTCCGGATCGCGACACCCTGCGGTTCGCGTATGCCGCGGATGAGAAGGGACTGCGTGGGCTGGAGGTGGGTCAGGAGGTTCCCACGGCCGACGTTCCCGAAAGCCTGACCCTGGCGGTTATCCGCAGTGGCCTGCCGGCGATGGGGCCATCCGTACAGCTGCGGGAGCAGTTCGGCCTCGGTCCACCCGGAAAACTGGGCCCCGACAGCGCCGACTGGCTGGGCGTGCCCATGGTCGCCGAGGGCGTGGTTCTCGGCGCCATAGTGGTACAGAGCTACGACCGCGCGGGCCGTTATGACGAAGAGGATCGCGCCCTGCTGGGATTCGTCGCCCAGCACATCCTGACCGCATTGCGGCGCAAGCAGGCGCAGGAAGAACTGGAACATCGGGTGCAGGAACGGACCAGCGCGTTGATGGCGGAAGTAGTGGAACGCCAGCGCGGCGAAAAAGTGCAGTCCGCGCTCTACACCATTGCCGACCTCGCCAGCAGCGACCTGCCCATGAACAGGATGCTGCGACGCATCCACAGGGTGGTCGGCGAACTGATGTACGCGCGGAACTTCATCATCGCGTTGTACGACGCCGAGCGCGAGACGCTGCGGTTCATCTACCACGCCGACGAGAAGGACCCCGGCATCGTCGATCCGCAAGTGGAGATCCCCGAAGCTGAGATGCGCGACAGCATCACCTTCGGAGTGATCCGCAGTGGACACATGGTGATGGGTAGCCCCAGGCAGGTAACCCGGCAGCTAGGCATCCGCGAAGGCGCGCTTGTAGGCGCCGCCTTCGAAGACATTCTTGGCGTGCCGATGGTGACAGAGGGCAAGGTGCGCGGGGCGGTGCTGGTCCAGAGCTATGACGCCAACGAGCGCTACGGCACGGAGGATCGCGCCCTGCTGGCCTATGTGGCCCAGCACATCCTGACAGCGCTCGACCGCAAGCAGGCGCAGGCCGAACTCGAGCATCGCGTGGCCGCGCGCACGGGCGAACTGGCCCAGGCCGTGAGCGAACTGCGTGAGCAGATCGGCGAGCGCGAACGGGCCGAACAGCAGCTGATGCACGAGACGATGCACGACTCGCTCACCGGCTTGCCCAATCGCAGTTACCTGTACGGGGCGATCGAGCGGTCGCTCGCGCGGCTCGAACGCAACCCGGGCCATCGCTTCGCCGTGCTGTTCCTCGATCTCGACCGATTCAAGGTGGTCAACGACAGCGTCGGGCACCTGGCCGGCGATGAAATGCTCAAGGAAGCGGGACAAAGGCTGGCCGCCTGCGTGCGGCCCTTCGATGTCGTTGCGCGCCTGGGCGGGGACGAGTTCGCGGTGTTGCTGGAGGACGTCAACCTGCCCGAGGACGCAATCCATGTGGCGGAACGGGCGATCGCATCGTTGAGCGAGCCCATGCACATCGGCGGCAAGGAGCTGTTCACTTCGGCGAGCATCGGTATCGCGTTGGGCAATTCGCGCTACCGCCTGGCGGAGGAACTGCTGCGCGACGCCGACGTGGCCATGTACCGCGCCAAGGCGCACGGCCGCCAGCGCTTCGAGATCTTCGACGAACGCCTCCATCAGGAAGCACTCAAGCTGCTCGAGCTCGAGAGCGACCTGCGCCGTGCCATCCAGCGTTATGAGTTCGAGCCGCACTTCCAGCCGATCGTGCGCCTGACCGACGAGCACGTCGTCGGCTACGAGGCGTTGATACGCTGGCGTCATCCGCGGCGCGGCCTGGTGGCTCCCGGCGAGTTCCTGGGGGTGGCGGAGGAAAACGGCAGCGTCGAGCAGATCGATTGGCAGATGTTCGAGCGCACCTGTCGCGAAATCGGGATGCTGGGTGACGACAGCACTTACGTCACCCTGAACGTGTCACCCCGGCACTTCCGTTCGCCCGTGCTGGCGGGACAGATGATCGAGTTGTTCGATACCTACGACCTGCCGCATGAGCGTGTCCGGGTGGAGGTCACCGAAGGCGCACTGCTCGACAATCCCGAACAGGTGCGCGTCACCCTGGAAGCGCTGCGCGCTGCCGGGGTCGTGGCCGCACTGGACGACTTCGGTACCGGCTATTCCTCGCTCAGCTACCTGCACCGTTTCCCGCTGCACACACTGAAGATCGACCGATCGTTCGTGAGTGCCCTCCAGCGGGGGGATCGCGGTGGCAGCGCGCCGGTAGTGCGCGCGGTACTCGCGATGGCGCGCACCCTGGGCATGGATGTGATTGCCGAAGGCGTGGAGACCGTCGAGCAGCGCGAGTGCCTGCTGGAGATGGGTTGCGAGCTGGGGCAGGGCTTCCTGTTCTCCCGCGCGCGGCCGGTTGCCGAATGGGCGGCGCGGCGCGCCCATTGACGTCGTCTCGTCCTGCGGCCGTCAGCGCCGCTGCAGCCGATAGACCACTGTGTCCAGCCGGGTCACGCCTTCCGCGATGAAAGCAGGCTGCTGCGCGAGGATGTCGCGTCGCTCGAGCACTTCGACATCCCAGTCCGGGTCGTACAGGTCGCGCACCTCGGATTCGCTCACGCTGAAGGGCGGTCCACTCTTCTGGTCTTCGGGATACTCGAGCGTGATCAGCAGTCCGCGGCAGCCTTGCGGCAGCAGCGAGTAGAGTTCGCGTACGTAGAGCCTGCGCAGTTCAGGCGGCAACGCGATCAGCGCGGCGCGATCGAATACGACGCTGCAGTCGGCCAGTGCTTGCGCATCCAGCGAGAACACGTCGCCGCAGATCATTTCGACGGCGCCGGCGAGGTGGTGCGTGCCGTACTTCGACTCGCGTACTTCCGGCACGACGCCGTGCTCCGCGATGAACTGCCCGATCGCCAGCGACGACAGTTCCACGCCCAGTACCCGGTATCCCTGCGAGGCGAGCCAGACCATGTCCAGCGACTTTCCGGCCAGCGGGACGAATATCCTCGCGCCCACCGGCATGCCGATCGCCGGCCAGTGCTTGACCAGCAGCGGCGTCGGCTTGTCCTGGTGGAAGCCGATCTGGTTGTCCTGCCAGCGCTGGTGCCAGAAGTCGGGTTCCATTATTCGACCCGCGCCAACTCACGCGCCGCAGGCGCCACTTCAGCAGTGGGTTGTACGGATGTTGAACACGCCGCAGCGCGTGGGAAAAGGAGGTTACTGGACATCCAGACCCTCCACCTTCTGCCAACCCCTCGGCAACAAACCGCCTCGCGTTGCGCGCGCACCAAGGTACGGTTCGAGATCCTTGAACGACAGGGACATCGTGCGCGCACCCGATTTCACCACCAGCGTCGAACCCGGCGCGACCACGGCAACGGCGACCACGCGCTCGGTGCCGAGCTTGGCCTTGGGGATGTCGATGATCTTGTTGCCCTTGCCCTTGTCGAGTTCGGGCAGTTCCGATACCGGGAACGCGAGCAGGTGGCCGACGTTGGTCACGGCGACGACGCGATCGTTGGCGCCCGGGGTGACCAGTGCGGGCTGCAGCACCTTTGCGTTCGGCGTGAGCGACAGCATGGCCTTGCCGGCCTTGTTGCGGCCGGTAAGGTTCTCGAAACGGGTGGTGAAACCGTAGCCATGCGACGAGGCGAGCACGAACTTCGTGTCGTTCTCGCCCGAGGCGATGGCCTGGAACGACGCGCCCGATACCGGCGAGAACCGGCCAGTCAGCGGCTCGCCGTTGCCGCGTGCCGAAGGCAACGTATGTGCGACGGTCGAATACGACCGGCCAGTGGAATCGAGGAAAGCCACCTGCTGCGTGCTGCGCCCCTTCACGGCGGCGAGCAGGCCATCGCCGTCGCGATAGCTCAGTGTCGAGGCATCGATGTCGTGGCCCTTGGCCGCGCGTACCCAGCCCTTTTCGCTCAGGACAATCGTCATCGGTTCGCTGGCGACGAGTTCGGTTTCCGACAGGGCCTGCGCGGCCCCGCGTGCGACCAGCGGCGAACGGCGCGCGTCGCCGAACTTCTTGGCATCGGCGATCAGCTCGTCCTTCACCAGCTTCTTCAGCTTGGCTTTGCTGTCCAGCGTCGCGATGATGCGGTCGCGCTCGGTTTCGAGCTCGGCTTCCTCGCCGCGGATCTTCATTTCCTCCAGACGCGCCAACTGGCGCAGCCTGGTCTCCAGGATGTAGTCGGCCTGGTCGTCGCTGAGCTTGAAGCGCTGCATCAGCACCGGCTTGGGTTCGTCCTCGCTGCGGATGATGCGGATCACCTCATCCAGGTTGAGGAACGCGATCAGCAGGCCTTCCAACAGGTGCAGACGGCGCTCGACCTTGTCGAGGCGGTGCTTGAGGCGGCGGGTCACCGTGTCGGTGCGGAAATGCAGCCACTCGCCAAGGAACGTCTTGAGTCCCTTCACCTGCGGGCGGCCATCGAGCCCGATGATGTTCAAGTTGACGCGGAAGCTCTTTTCCAGATCGGTCGTGGCGAACAGATGCCCCATCAGCTGCTCGGCATCGACGCGATTGGAGCGCGGTACCAGCACGATGCGCGTGGGATTGGCGTGGTCGGACTCGTCGCGGATGTCCTCCAGCCACGGCAGCTTCTTCGCGCGCATCTGCGTGGCGATCTGCTCGATCACCTTGCTCGGTGACGCCTGGTAGGGCAGCGCGGTGATGACGATGTTGGCGCCGTCCCTCTCGAACACGGCGCGGGCGCGCACGCTGCCCAGGCCGGTTTCATACATCGAGAGCAGGTCCGCGCGTGGCGTGATGATTTCGGCCGTGGTCGGGTAGTCCGGGCCGAGGATGTGTTCGCACAGGTCGCGCGTGGTCGCGTCGGGATCGTCGAGCAGACGCACGCAGGCGCTGACCACTTCATTGAGGTTGTGCGGCGGCACGTCGGTGGCCATGCCGACGGCGATGCCGGTGGTGCCGTTGAGCAGCAGGTGCGGCAGGCGCGCCGGCATCCAGGTCGGTTCTTCCAGCGTGCCGTCGAAGTTGGGGTCCCAGTCGACCGTGCCCTGGCCCAGCTCGCCCAGCAGCACCTCCGCGATCGGCGTCAGCTTCGACTCGGTGTAGCGCATGGCCGCGAACGACTTGGGGTCGTCGCTGGAACCGAAGTTGCCCTGGCCCTCGATCAGCGGATAGCGGTACGAGAACGGCTGCGCCATCAGCACCATCGCCTCGTAGCAGGCGCTGTCGCCATGCGGGTGGTATTTGCCGATCACGTCGCCGACGGTGCGCGCGGATTTCTTCGGCTTGGCCCCGGCGTTGAGGCCGAGCTCGCTCATCGCATAGATGATGCGGCGCTGCACCGGCTTGAGGCCGTCGCCGAGGAAGGGCAGGGCGCGGTCGAGCACGACGTACATCGAATAATCGAGGTAGGCGCGTTCGGCGTATTCGCGCAAGGGGATCTGTTCGAAACCGTGGAAAACCGGACGTACGGGGTCGCTCATGGCGTGGTGCGAGCCTTGGGGAAAGTCTGGGGAGCGATTGTAACGGTGCCGCGATGCGGTCCGACGCGGCGGCCAGCGATGGAATCTGTCGCCGCCGCGAGCTGCTTGCCGGTTTCAATCCGAAGAGGGCAAGGAGGCCCGCGCCAATCCGCACATCTTCGGGCAGCGCTCTCCTGCGAAGCACTGCGTTCGCACGGCCCGTGCCGGGGGCAAGTCGATCGTCTGTTGCGCCTCCTGCGCCGCGGCGGACGTGCATCACGCGATCATGACCTGAACGGGTCCATTGTCGTCCGCGCCGTCACCTGACCGTGGCGGACGTTGTCTCTTCACTGTTATGTCGGTTTGCCTGAGCGACCACGCGTCGTGGAATCGTGAGCCGATAAGGTCACGACGAGGAGGCAACCGCCGGAGCATGCCCAGTGAACGCCATGCGCAACTTCGACGAAGGGAAGTCACCGAGGGTGCCTGCAATAGTGCTGGGTCGGGGCTATACCGGGCTGGGCACCCTACGGTCCCTGGCGATGGCGGGCATTCCCGCCTACGTCGCCTGTCCCCCCGGTGACCTGGTGACGCGTTCGCGCTGGTACCGGCCGTTGCCGGGCAATGTGTCCTGGGATGGCGAAGTACGCGCCGATATCGACGACGTGCTGCACGCGCTGCCGTTCCCGCGTGCGGTGATGATCGCGGCACGCGACGACCTTGCCCTGTGGCTCGCTGACCTCGCTCGGGGTCCGCATTCGCAGCGCTTCCGGGTGAGTTCCAGCTCACGCGAAGCGCTGGAAATCCTGCAGGACAAGGCGCGTTTTGGCGAGTTCCTGGCATGGACCGACATCCCGCATCCGCGCACTTTCACGGTCCAGTCGCGGGCGGACATCGATGACATTCCATTCCAGGACCTGGATCGCGTTTTCATCAAGCCGGCCGATTCGCACAACTTCCGCCGCGAGCTGGGGGTCAAGGGCATCTGGGCGGAGACGCGTGCCGAGTTCGAGGAGATCTGGGCCAGGCTGGACGCGCAGGGCTACAAGGTGCTGGCGCAGGAATACGTTCCCGGCAAAAGTTCCGACCATTATTTCATCGACGGATTCCGCGACCGCGATGGCAACCTGAAGGCGATGTTCGCGCGCCGCAGGCGGCGGATCTATCCCCCCGATTTCGGCAATAGCTCCTATTGCGAGAGCATCCCGCTGGCCGAGACCGGCGCCGCGGTCGGGCATCTCACCCGCTTGCTGCAGTCATTGGAGTACCGCGGCATCTTCAGCGCGGAGTTCAAACGCGATGCCAGGGATGGCGAATTCCGGATACTGGAAGTCAACACGCGCGCCTGGTGG
Organism: Agrilutibacter niabensis; assembly: GCA_031457065.1. GTDB lineage: Bacteria > Pseudomonadota > Gammaproteobacteria > Xanthomonadales > Xanthomonadaceae > Agrilutibacter > Agrilutibacter niabensis_A. Next base: position 1,692,004 of record JAVDVW010000001.1, on the reverse strand, counting down.
TATGTCGAATTCGCCGCACGGTGCGGCATGAACGTGTGCCGGATGGCCTACGAAGATGCGCAGGAAGCACCGGTGGCCGCGGCACCCGGCCACTATCCCGTCGGCGCCGGATGCGTGAACTTCTATCGCGACCTCAAGTCGGTGCTGGCCGAACGCAGGCGCGGCGCGGTCACGGTCACGCTCGGACAGGCGCTGGGCAACTGGGCCAACGCGCACCACCACGTGTTCCGCTGGGACGATCCGAGGCCGGCGCTGTCCATTGTGTGGGAGCGCATGGGCCGCGCGGGTGCCGCTGATGGCGTGATGCGCGCCCCGGGAAAGTCCGGGGAGCGCTTGTAACGGCGTCGTCGACACGGCCCCGTGGCGATCAGCGGTGGAATTCGCCGGCCGCTTCGGGCTGGTAGTCGATCGAGAGCACACGCAGGCCGAGATGGCCGCCAGGGACTGGCCAGCGGATGGCCTCCCCCACGCGCAGGCCCAGCAACGCGCTGCCGACCGGCGCCAGTATCGAGACCCTGCTGGCGCTGCCGTCGGCGTCGCGCGGATAGACGAGGGTGACTTCGCGGACCTCGTCGCTTCCCTCGATGGCGAAGCGCGCGGTGGAATTCATGGTGATGACGTCCGGCGGCACCCGCGCCGGTTCGATGACGTCGGCGCGGTCCAGTTCGGCGCGCAGCGCGGATGTGTCGACGGATTGCGCGACGGGAGAATCGAGCAGCGCTTCGATGCGTTCGCAGTCGAGGCGGGAAATGAGCAGGGAGGCAGCTGCAGTCGAGGCTGCGGAGATCGGTTCGTTCAGGCGTCTGGTGTTCATGGGAGCTCCAAAAAGGAAACGGGCAGCGCACCGGATTGGATGCGCCGCCCGCGGACGGGATGTGGGATGACCATAGCTGCGAACGGCGAAGGCGACAACACGTGGCCTGACGGCGCCGGAAAGCCATGGTGATTCGGGGCTTTTTCTGTACCGATATTGGTACCAACAGGCAGGGCTGGCGGGCGCGCGCCGCGTTGAATTCGGGGGCATCGATTTCACGCCGGCTTACCAGGATGGTGCTCGCATTGCACGACTACCCGGTAAGCCGCCGGCCGCTGCAAGGCCAGGAGCGGCATTCGCCGACTACTCGAAACTTCACCAGGCGACCCCGTTGGCCGAAGGCGAAGGCACGACAATGAGCGGAGAGCAGCTGGCGTACACGGCATACACGGCGGACGAGGCCTTGGCTCGCTTGAAGGCGGGCAACGCCCGTTTCGTTGCGGGTCAGGCGCGCTTCCCGACCGTGCAGAAGAAGTCCTGGCGGATCTCGCCAGGGGCCAGCACCCGTTCGCCACCATTCTCGGCTGCAGCGACAGCCGGGTGCCGCCGGAACTCGTGTTCGATGCCTCGTTCGGCGAGCTGTTCGTGATCCGGGTTGCGGGCAACGTCCTTGGACCCACCATTGCGGGGACGCTGCAATACGCCGGCGTCCACCTGCACACGCCGCTACTGATCGTCCTCGGACACGAGGGTTGCGGCGCCGTCGAAGCCGCGATCGCCGAGAAATTCCATGGGGCCAGGCATCGCAGCCGGATCGCATTGCTGCTTGCGGACATCATTCCGGCGCTTGAGGCGCTCGACCCGGAACTGCCTCCCACGGAGCTGCTCAATGCGGGTATCGACGCAAACGTGCGCTGGACGCTCAGGAAAATTACCGGATCACCCGAATGGCGGGAGCGCGGAAAGCGGAAATAGGAAGGCAGTAGGCGCCGTGTACGACCTTGATACCGGGTACGTCCGCTTCCTGGAATGAGCACCTATCACGCAGGGCCCAATGCTTCCCCGGCCCAGCGTGCCGGCGCGTCAGGACATGGAAACAAAAAACCCCGCTCGGGGCGGGGTTTTGTGCAGATTTCGGGAGGTCCTGGGGACTTCCTGAAACGATGTAGTGGTGCCCAGGAGAGGACTCGAACCTCCACGGTTTTACCCGCTAGTACCTGAAACTAGTGCGTCTACCAATTCCGCCACCTGGGCTTCGCGTTGCGGCTGGCGCCGTTGCGAGGCCGCGTATGTTGCGGTGCGGCGGCACGCTTGTCAACGACGCGGTCGCGTCCTTTTGCGACGCAGTCGTTTCCCTGTTCATTCCGACCGCGCCTTCATGGTGATGTGCGACCATGCCGCGATGAAAAAGAAGACCACGAGTGGTCGCAAATCCACAGGTAAGGGGCCCGGCCCGAAGTCCGGTTCGGGCCGGGCATCCGGTTCCGCGGAGTCCGCGAGTAGAGGCGGCGCGAGCAGGGGCGGAAAGCAGGGTGCGGCCCGACCGAAGGGTGCCGCCGCGCGTCCCGGCTGGATGCCCGAACCGCCACCGCGCGGGTTCGTACCGAAGCCCGCCGCCCGACCGCCATCCGGCGGCCACGCTGCGACCCGTGGCGAGCGGCCCGAGGCGTCCCATGATCCCCACGCCGAACGGGAGGCCAGCCGCTACGAGCAGCCCATCGCCAGCCGCGAATTGATCCTGCGCCTGCTCGGCGAGGGTCCGCTGTCGGCCGATGCCCTGGCGCAGCGCCTCGATCTCGCCGCGCCCGACCGCTTCGACGCGCTGAACAAACGCCTCGCCGCCATGTTGCGCGACGGCCAGCTGCTGCTGAACCGGCGCGGCGAATTCGCACCCGCCGAACGGCTGGACCTGATCGCCGGCACGGTCATCGCCAATCCCGACGGATTCGGTTTCCTGCGCCCCGACAAGGGCGGCGGCGACGACCTGTTCCTGCCGCCATTCGAGATGCGCAAGGCGATGCATGGCGACCGCGTGCTCGCCAGCGTTACCGGCATGGATCGGCGTGGCCGTCGCGAAGGCGCCATCGTCGAAGTGCTGGAGCGTCGCCTCAATCGCCTGATCGGTCGCTTCGAGGTCGAGTCCGGCATCAGCTACGTCGTGCCGGACGACCGCCGCATCCAGCGCAACGTGCAGATTCCGCCCGACGCGCGTGGCGATGCCAAGCACGGCCAACTGGTCGTCGCTGAGATCACGCAGGCCGCCGATTCCTGGCGTCCGCCGATCGGCCGCGTGCTCACGGTTCTCGGCGAGCGCCTGACCGCTTCGCTGGCGGTGCAGGCGGCGATCCATGGCCATGACCTGCCGCACGAATTCCCGCAGGAGGTGCTGTCCGAAGCCGCCGCGGTGCCACTTGCCGTCGACGCGGCGACCGCGGCCGCGCGCGTGGACCTGCGCCAGTTGCCGCTGGTCACCATCGACGGCGAAGACGCCAAAGACTTCGACGACGCGGTGTATTGCGAACCCAACCGCGACGGCTTCCGCCTCGTGGTCGCGATCGCCGACGTCTCGAACTACGTTCGCCCCGGGACACCGCTGGACGACGAGGCGCAGAAGCGCGCGACGTCCGTCTATTTCCCCGGCTTCGTCGTGCCGATGCTGCCGGAGACGCTGTCCAACGGCATCTGCTCGCTGATGCCCAAGGTCGACCGCCTGTGCTTCGTCTGCGACATGCAGGTGAACCGCGACGGCGAAGTCACGCAATCGAAGTTCTACGAAGCGGTGATGCACTCGCATGCACGGCTCACCTACACGCTGGTGTGGAATGCCGTCGGTGACGTCACCGACGAGGCCAGGGAGGATGCACAGGGACAGATCGGCTCGCTGATGCCGTATATCGAGCACCTGCACCAGTTGTTCCGCGTCCTCGCCAAGGCGCGCGAACGCCGCGGCGCGATCGAGTTCGAAACCAGCGAAGTACGCTTCGTGCTGGGATCGAAGGGCGAAGTGGTCCAGGCCGGCATGCTGCAGCGGAACGACGCGCACAAGCTGATCGAGGAATGCATGATCGCGGCCAATGTCGAGGCCGCGAAATACCTGCTCTCGCACCACATCCCGGCGCCGTATCGCATCCACGAGCGCCCGCCGGAAGCCAAATACGCCGACCTGCTCGAGTTCCTCAAGGAATTCGCCCTGCGCATGCCGCCGTGGGCCAAGGTGCAGCCGCGCGACTTCACCGCGCTGCTGAAGAAGATCCGCGAGCGGCCCGACGCCGCGCTGCTGGAATCGGTGCTGCTGCGCAGCCAGTCGCTGGCGGTGTACTCGCCCGACAACGTCGGCCATTTCGGCCTGGCGCTGGAGGCCTACGCGCACTTCACTTCGCCGATCCGCCGTTACCCCGACCTGCTGGTGCACCGCGCGATCAAGCATGCGCTCAGCGGCGCGCGGGTCGAGTCGTTCAAGTACCCGCCCAGCGCGATGACCGCGCTGGCGCTGCAGTGTTCGGAACGCGAGCGGCGGGCCGATGAAGCCGAGCGCGAAGTCGACGAGCGCTTCCGCGCCGCGTGGATGGAACAGCACGTGGGTGGACAGTTCTCCGGCGTGATCAGCGGCGTCACCAGCTTCGGCCTGTTCGTCGAGCTGGACGACTCCAAGGTCAACGGCCTCGTCCACGTGACCCAGCTGCCCAGCGACTTCTACCACTTCGACCCGATCCGCAAGACCCTGGCCGGCGAGCGCACCGGGCGCGAGTTCCGCCTCGGCGACCGCGTCGACATCATCGTGCTCAAGGCGAGCGTCGAGGAGCGGAAGATCGATTTCCGGCTGGTCGAGGAACGCGGGGTGAAACCACCGCCGCCACGCGGCAAGCCCGCGAAGCGCGTCAAGCAGAAGTACTGACTACTCCCTCCCCCGCACCACGGGGGAGGGTCAGGGTGGGGGTGCGTTTCCTCAACCAGCCTTCCCCCGCGAGCAGGGGAAGGGGACAATGCACGCATGAGCACAAAACAATGGATCGCCGGCATCAACGCGGTGTCGGCCGCCGTCGAACACGACGCGGAAAACGTACGTGAAGTCCTGATCGAGGCAGGCGCGAAGAACCCGCGCATCACCGAGATCGAGGCGCAGGCGCGCCGCAAGGACATCGACGTGCGCCGCGTGGCCACCCAGGCCCTGGACGGCGTCGTCGGCAACCTGCGCCACCAAGGCGTGGTGGCGCGCTATGCCGCGGCCAAGACCTACAGCGAGGGCGACCTGCAGGGCCTCGTCGAAGCCGCCGAGGGCAAGGCGCTGGTGCTGGTGCTCGACGGCGTGCAGGACCCGCACAACCTCGGGGCCTGCCTGCGCAGTGCGGCGGCGGCAGGCGCGACCGCGGTGATCTTCCCCAAGGACAAGGCGGTGCAGGTCAATGCGACCGTGCGCAAGACCTCGGCCGGCGCGGCGGACAGCATCCCGGTGATTCCCGCCACCAACCTGTCGCGCACGCTGCGCGACCTGCAGCAGATGGGCGTGTGGATCTACGGGCTGGCCGGTGAAGCCGACGCGTCGTTCTGGTCGGTCGACCTGCGCGGCAACGTCGCGCTGGTGCTGGGCGGCGAATCCGACGGCCTGCGTCGCCTCACCCGTGAGAACTGCGACCAGCTGGTGAAGATCCCGATGCCCGGTGGCGGCGATGTGGAGAGCCTCAACGTCTCTGTCGCCAGTGGCGTCACCCTGTTCGAAGCGGTAAGGCAACGGACGGCCTGAGGGCGGGTGTGCGAAAGGCGTGCTGGCGATTTATTGTTCGCAGCCGCCGGCGCGGCACTGGCTGACCTGACTCGTGTAGTTTGGGGAGGGCCGGCGGGACGACCCGCCACTCCAGTTCATCCGGGGACGACCCCACTAATCCGGAGAACATTCATGCCCTGGATCATCCTCATCCTTGCCGGCCTGTTCGAAGTGGGCTGGGCCATCGGCCTGAAATACACCGAGGGCTTCACCCGCCTGTGGCCGACCGTGGGCACGATCGCGGCCATGGCAGTCAGCCTTGGCCTGCTGGGCGTCGCGATGAAATCGCTGCCGGTGGGCACGGCCTACGCGGTGTGGGTCGGGGTCGGCGCGGTGGGGACGGTCATCCTCGGCATCGTGCTGTTCGACGAACCCTCCAACGCACTGCGCCTTGCCAGCGTGGCGCTGATCGTCGCGGGCCTGGTCGGGCTCAAGCTCGCGACGCCGTAGCGCGCGCCTGGCTTGGCCGCGAGACGCAGTGCGTCCTACACGGTGTGCGGGTCGATCTCGGTCGGCGCGGGGAGCGGCTCGGCGTCGACCGGTGTCGTGAGCATCGGCCATCCGTTGACGATGCGGCAGAACAGCTGCGCCGTGCGTTCGGTGTCGTAGACGGCCGAATGCGCATCTTCGCTGCGCCACTCCAGCCCGGCCGCCTGCACCGCGCGCGACAGCACGGTCTGGCCGTAGGCCACGCCCGCCAGCGTCACCGTGTCGAACACGCTGAAGGGATGGAATGGACTGCGCTTGTGGCCAACGCGCGCGATCGCGGCGTTGAGGAAGTTGAGGTCGAAGTGCGCGTTGTGCCCCACCAGGATCGCGCGGGTACAACCGTGTTTGCGCATTGCCTCGCGTACCGGCGCGAAGACCAGGTCGAGCGCGGCGCGTTCGGACTTCGCATCCCGGAAGGGGTGGTCGAGGATGATGCCGGTCACTTCGAGCGACTTGGGATCGATCTGGGTTCCCGTCGCCGGGATGACATGGCTGCTGGTGAGTTCGCCAACGAACAGCTGGCCGCTGTCGTCGATGTCGATCGGCGCCACCGCGATTTCCAGCAGGGCGTGCCGGTTCCAGTCGAAACCGCCGGTCTCCACGTCCACGACTACCGGGAGGAAGCCGCGAAAGCGCGTGGCGAGCGGGGAGACGGGCTTCTTCGCGGCATCTGACATCCGCGCAGTGTAGCCGGGACAGTCGCCGGATGACCGGAAGGCAGGCTACGGCGATCGCGTACCGAGCACCGCGCCGCTGTCGCGAAGCTCGAGCAGCAGTTGCGCTCCTTCGGCCACGAAGCTGTCGACATCTGTCGCAGCGGCCTCGCCGGCGAGCGCGGTCAACTGCGCGCGGCCGTCCAGCGAGGGTTCCTCGCCCAGGCGCTGGACCAGGCGGAACGCGAGCGGGCTGAGTTCGGCAAACCGCACGTTGCCATCTGCCTCGCGCCGCAACAGCAGCAGCGTGGGCGCGTCCGGCGGCACGGCGGGCTGGAACTGCGGGCCCAGGCGATGCACGGGCCATCGATAGGCCAAGGGCCAGGCGAGTGGCGACAGCAGGGGCGCTCCGGCGAGCAGGTCTCCCGTGGGGTCGTGCGCGACGTCGTCGATGCGCGCCTCGGAAATCTGCAGCGCGAGTTCGACCCATTCGTAGTGCGCGAGCTCGCCGAGGAAGGGAGGATCCAGTTCCGGCAGCGATTCGAGATAGCGCATGAACTCCCACGCGATCTCCGGAAACAGCGGCGTCTGGCTGCGATGGTCGCGATAGAAGTCGCGCACCAGCGCTTTCCAGCGGGTTTCCGCCAGCAGCGTACGGATCACCGGGAAGTTGCCGCCCAGCAGGCTTTCGATATTGTTGAACAGCAGCTCGCGATAAATGCCGATGCGACGATCCTCGAGCCCTTCCGGCGCGGGCACATGCTGCGGATCGCGCAGGTGGCGCGTGAGTTCCAGTTGCTGTTCGCGCAGGCGCGTGGGCGCCATCGCCCGGGTCTCAGGAGCGGACATGGCGTGTGTGGGTGGAACGTGCCGGTGCGTCGTTGTCACTCATGGCGGAGCGGCGCATGGCGGAGCCGCGCATGACGGAGCGAATGGTGTCGAGTTCGGCCACCAGTTCGGCATAGGGCGGGATGTTGAAGTCGCGTTCGAGCAGCGTCGGGCGCAGGCCGAATTGCGCGTATGCCGCCCCGAGCAATTGCCACACGGCATCCTTCACGGGGGCGCCGTGTGTGTCTACCTTCAGGTCTTCGGCTTCGTCGTAATGACCGGCGACGTGGATGTAGGCGATGCGTTCGCCCGGTAGCCGCGACAGGAATTCATGGGCGTCGTAGCGGTGGTTGATCGCGTTGACATGGATGTTGTTGACGTCGAGCAGCAGGTCGCAGTCGGCCTCGGCCAGCACTGCGTTGATGAAGTCGATCTCGCGCATCGCCTGGTGGGGCGCAGCGTAGTAGGACACGTTCTCCACAGCGATGCGTCGACCCAGGATGTCCTGCGCCTGCCGGATACGGGCGGCCACGAAGTGCACGGCCTCCTCGGTGAAGGGGATCGGCAGCAGGTCGTAGAGCTGGCCGTCGTCGGCGCAGTAGCTCAGGTGCTCGCTGTACAGCGTCACGTCGTGGCGCGCGAGGAAGCGGCGCACGCGACCGAGGAAGGTTTCATCCAGCGGGGCGAAGCCGCCCAGTGACAGCGACAGGCCGTGGCACACGAGCGGGTGCTTCGCCGCCAGCGTTTCCAGCGCGTCACCGAATTTGCCGCCGACACCGATCCAGTTCTCCGGCGCGCATTCGAGGAAATCGAAATCGCCGGCAGGCGCCGACTGCAGTTCGTCGAGCAGGGCGCGGCGCAGGCCCAGGCCGGTGCTTTGTGGGGCGAGGGGTTGCATGTCGGGGAAGCAGGTAGTGGATGGGGACCCGACGGTCCCCATCCATCATGCCGTCAGGTCAGGCCGAACCGCCGCACTTGCCCTCGCCGCACTTGCCTTCCATCTTGGCCTTCTCGCCAGCGGGCTTTTCGGCAGGCTTGTCGGTCGCCTTCTTGTCGGCGCCGCACTTGGCCTCGCCGGCTTCCTTGTGGGCCTTCATTTCCTCGGCGGTGATGAAGCCATCCTTGTTGGTGTCGTGCATCGCGAACATCGCCGTGTCGCCGTTGTGCTTGGCGCCGAACTCGGCGGAAGAGACCTTGCCGTCCTTGTTCGTGTCCATGACGTCAACGCCGCACTTGCCTTCACCACACTTGCCTTCGGCGCTCTGCTTGTCGGCGCCACAGTTGGCTTCAGCCTGCTTGTCGCCGGCCTTGGCGGCGCCGGCGGTGCTGGCACCCACCATGTAACCGCTGCCGAGATCGGTCATGGCGAAGGCGGATGCCGACAGTGCGAGGCCACCGACGAGGGCAGCGCCGACGGCGAGGGCGAGCGGCTTGTTGATCTGCTTGCTGGACATGGTGTGCTCCTGGTTTCAGGGGGATCGGGCAAAGCCCGCGGGTAATGGCCGGCCGAGTATGTACGGAACGGCAGTGGAAAAGGATGCAGGTTGCTTCAGGATGGGCCAGTACCCACGGGCGATGCGGCCGGGATTTCACGGCGTCCTCGACGTCGTTGATGACGAGGTGGAACTCGGTATGGCGCCGCAGGTTCTGGCGCGACAGGCCGACCACGCGATCGAGCGCGCTGCGGTCGCCCGAGCGGGCCGCTTCCAGGTCGCCATTGAGGAGCAGTCGTTCCATGTCCGGTCATCCCTCGCGGGTTGGGAGAATGCGCGCGGGCAATGGCGCGTGCATATCCCAAGAGTGGGGGGAGGCCGGATTAGGTGTGGTCGTGAAGCCGGCCTTCACGCCAATATTCAGCCAACGTTTAGCCCGGCGGCCGCGGGCTCCGGGCCCCGCCAAGAAAGGTCAGGGCTGGGGGCGGCCGTGACCGCAGGGGATGCCGGACCGGTCAGGTACCCGTCGAGATCGATTCGTCGCGCTTCTCGCGCGGAGGCAGCGACTCTTCGCCCCTGACCAGGAACCAGACGTTCTCGGCGATGTTGGTGGCGTGGTCGCCGACGCGCTCCATGTTCTTGGCCATGAACAGCAGGTGCGTGCAGCCGGTGATGCTGCGCGCGTCTTCCATCATGTAAGTAAGCAGTTCGCGGAACAGGCCGGTATAGGCGATGTCGATCTCGGCATCGCGGGCGCGCACGCGCTGTGCCTGTTCGATGTCGCTGTCGCGGTAGGCGGCCAGTGCATCGCGCACCTGCTGCACGGCCAGCATGCCCAAGGCGTGCAGGCCGGCGATGTGCGGCAGGGGCGGTGCCAGGTTCAATGCGCGTGAACGCTTGGCGACGTTGGCCGCGAGATCGCCGATGCGCTCGATGTCAGCCGCTATCCGGATCGCAGCAAGGATCTGGCGCAGGTCGCGCGCCATCGGGCCGCGCAGCGCCAGCTTCATCACGTCGTGGCTGACCTCGTGCTCGATAGCGTCGATGGCCTCGTCGTTGGCGATGATGCGTTCGGCCGCCCTGTCGTCGCGGCGCTGGACCACGTCGAGTGCGGCTTCCAGCTGCGCGGCGGCCATTTCGCCCATGCGCAGGGTTTCCTTGAGCAGGCGCTGCTGTTCGTCGTCGTAGCTCTTCACGATGTGGTCGTGCATGTTGTTCATACCTGTTGTCGTGTTTTCGTTGCGCGATGTCTTGCTGCCGTCCATGGCGAAACTCTGGCGTCTTCGGATGGTCCGGCCCGGCCATCCATGGCCGGGCGTTCGGGAGCGCAGCAGATGCCGATAGGGCATCTGCTAAGCGCGCTCTCTCACCCAAATCTGCCGGTGATGTAGTCCTCGGTCTGCTGCTTGGTCGGCTGCGAGAAGATGGTTTCGGTCGCGCCGTGTTCGACCAGGTCGCCCAGGTACATGAAGGCGGTGAAGTCGGAGACGCGCGCGGCCTGCTGCATGTTGTGGGTCACGATCGCGATCGTGTAGTCCTTCTTCAGCTCCTCGATCAGCTGTTCGATGCGACTGGTCGAAATCGGATCGAGCGCCGAAGTCGGCTCGTCGAGCAGCAGCACGTCGGGCTTCAATGCGACGGCGCGGGCGATGCACAGCCGCTGCTGCTGGCCGCCGGACAGGCCCAGGGCGCTCTGGCCCAGCTTGTCCTTCACTTCATCCCACAGGGCGCCCTGGCGCAGCGCGCTTTCGACGCGGTCGTTCATTTCCGACCTGGAGAGTTTCTCGTGGTGGCGGATGCCGTACGCCACGTTCTCGAAGATGGTCATCGGGAACGGTACGGGCTTCTGGAACACCATGCCGACCTTGCTGCGCAGGCGATTCATCGGGTACTTGAGGTCGAGGATGTTCTCGCCATCCAGCAGTACCTGGCCCTTGGCTTCAAGCTTCGGGTACAGCGCGTAGATGCGGTTGAACACGCGCAGCAGCGTCGACTTGCCGCAGCCGGAGGGGCCGATCAGCGCGGTCACGCGCTTTTCCGGAATCTCCAGGTTGATGCTCTTCAGCGCATGGAACTTGTCGTAGTAGAAGTCCAGGCTGCGCGCGGCGAGCTTGACCGGCGCCGCCGCGACGCTGGCGCGCTCGGGGGTGGCAAGGTTGAGGCGGGCGTCATTCATGGCGGTGGACTGTCGGCTGTGAGATAGGGTGGTGATATCGGGAACGTTGGCGAGCTGCATGGGCATGCGTTCCTCAGTCATGGGAGATCTTGTTGCGCAACAGGAACGTGCGCGCGAACAGGCTGACCAGCAGCACGAATACCGTGAGCACCAGCGCGCCGGCCCAGGCGAGGGCCTCCCAGTTGGCGAAGCCACTGCCGGCAAACTTGTACATCACCAGCGGAACCGCGGACATCGCGCCGGTCAGGTCGGTGCTCCAGAATTCGTTGCCGAACGCGGTGAACAGCAGCGGCGCGGTTTCGCCGGAAATCCGGGCCAGCGCCAGCAGGATGCCGGTGACGATGCCGGCCGAGGCACTGCGGTACAGCACCTGCACGGTCACCTTCCACTGCGGCACGCCCAGCGACAACGCGGCTTCGCGCATCTGCGCCGGCACCAGTCGCAGCATTTCATCGGTCGTGCGCACCACCACCGGCAGCACGATGAAGGCCAGCGCGAGCGCGCCGGCCAGTGCGGAGAACTTGCCCCCGGTCTGCATCACGAACACGGCGTAGACGAACAGGCCCAGCACGATCGACGGCGCCGACAGCAGGATGTCGTTGACGAAACGCACCGCGGTGCCGAGCTTGCTTTTGTTGCCGTATTCGGCGAGCCATGTGCCCGCGGCGATGCCCAGCGGCGTGCCGATCAGGATGCCGAGCCCGCACATCATGATGCTGCCGAAGAACGCATTCTTCAGGCCGCCTTCCTCCAGCGGCGGGGGCTGGTCCTGGGTGAACAGTGCCCAGTTGACGCCGCCGATGCCCTTGGAAACCAGCGTCCACAGGATCCAGCCGAGGAAGCACAGGCCGAACAGGGCGGCCACCGTGGCCAGCCCGATGGCAATGCCATTGGTGATGCGACGGCGCAGGTAGAGCGAATGTGCGGCGGCGGTCATCAGTTGCCCTCCTTGCGGGCCAGCTGCGCAAGCATCAGGCGGGCGATGGCGAGCACGACGAAGGTGACGATGAACAGCACGAAGCCGAGCAGCAGCAACGCGGAGCGGTAGGTTTCGGTCGCTTCACCGAAGTCGTTGGCGATCAGCGCGGCGATCGTGGTGCTGGGTTCCAGCAACGACTTGGTGAAGCCGACGCTGTTGCCGATCACGAACGCCACCGCCATGGTTTCGCCCAGCGCACGGCCGAGGCCGAGGAACACGCCACCGATCACCGCCGAGCGCGTGTAGGGCAGGACGATGTCCCAGCTTACTTCCCACTTGGTGGAACCCAGCGCATAGGCCGACTCCTTCAGGCGCGTCGGCACGGTGAGGAAGACCTCGCGCATCACCGAGGAGATGAACGGAATCACCATGATCGACAGCACGATGCCCGACGTGAGGATGCCGGCGCCGATCGGCGGGCCCTGGAACAGCGGGCCCACCACCGGCCAGGTGCCGACGTGGTCGTTGAGCCAGGGCACGATGGATTCGCGCATCACCGGCATCAGGATGAAGAAGCCCCACATGCCGTAGATGATCGAGGGCACGCCGGCGAGCAGTTCGATCGCCGAACTCACCGGGCCGCGCAGCCAGCGCGGGGCGACTTCCGTCAGGAAGAAGGCGATGCCGAAGCTCACCGGCACGGCGATGAGCATCGCGATGACTGCGGTGACGACCGTGCCGTAGATCGGCACGAGCGCGCCGTACTTGTCCTCGACCGGATTCCAGTCGGAAGAGAAGAAGAAGCTGATGCCCTGGACCTGCAGCGCGGCACGGCCGCCCCAGAGCATCGACAGCGCGGCTCCGGCCAGCGCGATCAGCACGAACAGAGCGGTGCCGGTCAGCACCCAGCGGAACAGCTTGTCGTTGCGCGCGTCGGCGACGTCGCGGCTGCTGGTGGTCGTGAGGGGCAGGGCGGTGGTGTTCATCGGATCCGCGTTTGGCAATGGGCGCAGGGGGCCGATTGGCACCGCGCGGCTGCTGGCAGGGGTTTCATGGCGCGATTCAGGTGGGGCCGGTCGGGAGGGCCAGCGGGTGCCGCCATGAAATGATGTTTTTGTTACAGGGGAATGACACCGCGCTGCCATAGCGCCCGGCGGCCGACTTCGTCCAGCGCGCCGCCGTGCGTAGGAAAATCAAAAGGTTGAGCCCTTTTAGTGACATCGGCCTTGCAGCAATGCGGTTGTCATTTTGGGTGTCAAGAAAAAAGCGGGCCCGGAAGGGCCCGCCTCTTCGTATCCACATTCAGCTGGGAAATCAGAACTTCAGGTTCTGGGCCCAGTAGGCCTCGATCTGCTTGACCAGCGCGTCCGGCAGCGGCACGTAGTCCAGGGCCTTGGCCTGGGTGTCGCCGTTGGCGTAGGCCCAAGTGAAGAAGTCCTTGGCGTTCTTGGCGCCGGCGGCGTTCTTCGGCTGCTTGTACATCAGGATGAAGTTGGTCGCGGTGATCGGCCAGGACTTCTCGCCCGGGGCATTGGTCATCACCAAATAGAAATCCTTGGCGTTGGCCCAGTCGGCATTGGCTGCGGCGGCGCCGAAGCTGTCGTCGGAGGGCAGCACGAAGTTGCCGGCGGCGTTCTTCATGCGCGAGTAGGCCATCTTGTTCTGCAGTGCGTAGGACAGTTCGACGTAGCCGATGCCGCCCTTGATCTGCTTCACGTAGGCGGCGACGCCCTCGTTGCCCTTGCCGCCGATGCCGGTCGGCCACTTCACCGCCGTGCCTTCGCCGACCTTGGTCTGCCACTCCGGGCTGACCTTGGACAGGAAGTTGACGAAGTTGAACGTGGTACCCGAACCGTCCGAGCGATGCACGACGGTGATCTTGGTGTCGGGCAGCTGCACGCCGCTGTTGAGCGCGACGATCGCCGGGTCGTTCCACTTGGCGACCTTGCCGAGGAAGATGTCCGCGAGTGTCGGGCCGTCGAGCTTCAGCGCACCCGAGGCCACGCCCGGGACGTTGATCACCGGCACCACGCCGCCGATGACGGACGGGAACTGGGCCAGGCCGAACTTGGCCAGCTCTTCCGGCTTGAGCGGGGCATCGGAGGAACCGAAGTCCACCGTCGCGGCCTTGATCTGGGCGATACCGCCGCCCGAGCCGATCGACTGGTAGTTGACCTTCTTGCCGGTGGTCTTGGCGTACTCGGCCGACCACTTCGACATGATCGGGTAGACGAACGAAGCGCCGGCGCCGGTGACGTCGGCGGCGAACGCATTGGCTGCTGCAAACGTAGTGGCAACCGCCAGCGCGGCGACACGGAACTTGAGGGACTTGAACACGGATAGGCTCCTGGAGAGAAACGACGGGCATGGCCCGTTCCGCGTGCATTCCATAACGGTTCGATGACAGCAGCAGGTCACAAATATTTCAGTTGGATGACATCGCGAGCTTTGCCTGCCTGTCGTTCAGCCGCCCACCGACAAAAAAAGGGGCGCGGTTTTCACCGCGCCCCTGAAGAGGGAGAGGAGCCTTCAGGCTTACCAGTAGAACTGGATGCGGCCTTCGACGATGTTCGGGTTGTCGTCGACTTCGCCGCGCGCCACGGTCGACCACTTGGTGGTGTCGACCATGACGTAGTTCAGGGCGAACTTGAAATTGGAGCGCCAGTACCAGTTCACGCCCGCGGTCCAGATGTTCTGCTTGCCACCCAGCACGCCGGCGACCGCACCCGTGGTGGGATTGCCGCTGCCATCGTTGAGGTCGAGGGTGTCGTAGCGCAGGCCCACCTGCCACATGCCTGCACCCGGATCTTCCGGCAGGTTGGTGACCGGCACGCCGGCCTTGTAGCCCCAGGTTTCGCCGGTGACGTTCCAGACGCCGCTGATGTAGCCGCCGTCGGACTTGTAGTCGTCGTGGCCAGCGCCGTAGCGCTTGAGGTTGGCCTGGTAGTACTCACCCTGCACCTTGAACGGGCCGTGCACCCAGAGGCCTTCCGCGCTGCCGATGCCGACGCGGTCGGTGTCCCTGATGTCGCCGCTGTCGACGAGGCGCTGAGTGGCCAGGTCGGCATCCGGACGCGAGCGCAGGCGGAAGGTGTCGGCATCGGTGTCGTAGTCAACGTAAGCCAGGCCGACGTGCAGGATGTTGCCGGTTTCGTTGATCGGCGCCCAGGTGCCGCGCAGGCCGAAGCCCTGGCCCTGTCCGAGGTTGCGGGTCAGCTCGCGGCCGAAATAGGCGCCCGTGACGCTCCAGTTGACGTCGCCGTAGCTGTAGGCGACGCCGGTACGGCGCGCCACGGCGTAGGTGTTGGTCACCGCGGCCTTGGAGATGAAGTCGTTGAAGCGGGTGCTCGACAATTCTTCCAAGCTGTTGGGCTGCTTGTACTGGCCCACCTGCACGTAATGGTTGGCATTGCCGCCGATCTTGTACTTGGCGTTGACGTCGAGCCACTTGCCGCCGGAGTTCACGGTCGAGGTGACGTTGGTGGCACCGTTATTGGATTCGTTGACCACCGCGACCGACTTCTGCGCGCTCGGATCGTAGCCGAGGGTCCACTCGAAATTGCCCGGGCCCTTGCCCTTCAGGATGATTTCCGCACGGCGGATGCCGAACTCGGTATCCTTGCCGTTGGCGCCGGCACTGGCCGCCGTGCCGCCGGTGCCTGCCGAGTTGAGGTCGACGAGGTCGTTGTCGTACCAGTTGCCTTCGGCCTGGACCAGGCCTTCGAACGAGATTTCCGAGCCGCCGATCACGTCGAGCGCGATTTCGGCATGGGCAGCGGGCGCGAAGAGTGCGGCCAGCAGGGCAACGGAAAGGGTACTGCGGGACAGTTTCATGGGATTAGCCCTTAGGGCGGGTTGGAGAGGACCCGCGCAGGCTAAGTAGTAAAGATTGCGTAAATGTGACAGTGCTGACTTATTTCGCAGCGATGACTGTCCGGTGACGGCGCGACGGTCCCTGGGCAGGGTGGAAGCGATACGTGACCAACTCGTGACGCAGCTGCATGTATGTCTGCTCAGCGAATGGCGGGAACCGGTTCGCCCGGTGTCTTGTCCGCAAACCGGCACAGATCGCGGATCGCACAATGCGGGCAATCCGGCTTGCGCGCCTTGCATACGTAACGGCCGTGCAGGATCAGCCAGTGATGCGCGTCCTGCAGGTAATGCGCGGGTATGACCTTCTCGAGCCCGGCTTCCACCGCGCGCACGTCCTTGCCCGGCGCCAGGCCGGTACGGTTGGCGACGCGGAAGATATGGGTGTCGACGGCGATGGTGGGTTCGCCAAAGGCCGTGTTGAGAACGACATTCGCCGTCTTGCGGCCCACGCCGGGTAACGCCTCCAACGCCGCGCGATCGCGCGGCACTTCACCTGCGTGCCGTTCAAGCAGCTGATGCGCCATCGCCACGACGTTGGCGGCCTTGGTGTTGAACAGGCCGATGGTGGCGATGTATGGCTTCAGCCCCTCCACGCCGAGCGCGGCCATCTGCGTTGGTGTGTTGGCGATCGGGAACAGTTTGCGCGTCGCCTTGTTCACGCCGACATCGGTCGCCTGCGCCGAGAGCGTGACGGCTACGAGCAGTTCGTAGGGAGTGGAGTATTCGAGTTCGGTGGTCGGCGTGGGGTTCAACTCGGCCAGGCGAGAGAACATCTCTTCGATCTCGGCGGGCGGCAGGCGCGGCGGATTGCGCGCGACCTTCCTTGCTTTGGTGGTCGCGGCCTTCCTGGTTTGTTTCTTCGCCGCGGGACTCATGGTTTGCGGCGCTCCGCCGCACGCGCCCTGGCACGTGCGAGAGCGGCCGCGGCCGCGGAGGGCAGGCCGGAGGCCGCTTCCGCGGTGTTCGTCGCTGCGGGTGCAGGCGTCGCACGTGCCGCCGCACGCTCCTGCGCGCGGCGTTGCAGGCGTGCCTGGCGTGCGCGATAGCGCTCGCGCGCGCCGAGCGCTGCCAGTCGTTCATCGTGCGCGGCCATCACGCGGGCGCTGCAGGCAGCGTCGCAGTGTTCGCAGGACGCGACTTCCAGCAGGCCGAGTTCGATGGCGCGGTCGAGATCGTCTTCCGCCACCGCAGCGGCGATCGCATGCGCGACCACGCTGCGCCGCTCGTTGCAGCCGCAGACGGGACAGGGAGAAGTCATGGGAGACGGCAGCTCAGGCGATCCGGATCATTCGCCCTTGAACGCGGGCTTGCGGCGTTCAAGGAAAGCCGCGGTGCCTTCGCGCATGTCCTGCGTGGAGAACATGAGGCCGAACTGCGCGGACTCGTATTCGAGGCCTTCCTCGATGCCGCATTCGCCGCCGATGTTGATGCAGTCGATCATGCCGCGCAGGGCAACCGGCGCCGCATTGGCCAGCTGTTCGGCCAGCTTCATGGTCTCGGCTTCGAGATCCGCAGCCGCCACCACGCGATTCACGATCCCCAGCTGCAACGCCCGAGCCGCATCGATCGGCGCGCCGGTGAGGCAGAGTTCCAGCGTGGCCGCGCGTCCGGCCAGGCGCAGCAGGCGCTGGGTGCCGCCGAAGCCGGGAATCAGGCCGAGGTTGATCTCGGGCTGGCCGACCTTCGCGGTATCCGCGGCGATTCGCAGGTGGCAGCACATCGCCAGTTCCAGGCCGCCGCCGAGGGCGAAGCCGTTGACCATGGCGATCACCGGCTTGGGCATGCGTTCCACCCTTCGCATCATGCGGGTGCCGCGCAGGGAGAAGTCACGGCCCTGCACCGGCGTGAGCAGGTTCATCTCGGCGATATCGGCGCCGGCGACGAAGGCCTTCGGCCCCGCGCCGGTCAGGACCACCACGCGCACGGCCGGGTCGCCCGCAGCGGCGTCGAAGGCGACATGGAGGGCGTCCAGGGTGGCCCCGTTGAGCGCATTCAGCTTGTCCGGCCGGTTGACCGTTATGACGCGGATGGCGCCGTGGTCGGCGGTGCTGACGGGGGGCGCGGGGGCGGTTGAATGGGTGTTTTGCGACATGTCGGCCTGGGAATTTTGTGCCGGCGCGGAACTCCGGGCGGGCAGGGAGGTCAGTGGATGGTGTCAGTGGCGGTTAAGCCCTGTCGCCGTTATCCTAGCGCGCTCTTCCGGTCAACCGGCCTGGTTATCGGTGCGGCGGCAGAGCGCATCAGTTGCCGGGCGGCACATGCCGCCTTCTTTTCATAATTGAGGTTTCATCGAATGAAGTTGCGTCTGATTGCTGCCGCCGTAGCGGCCCTGCTCCTCGCCGGCAATGCTGTCGCGCAGGATACTTCTACCGAAAAGGGCAAGCTGAGCTACGCGCTGGGCTATGACCTGGGCCGCAATGCCGTCGAGAGCGGCGAGCAGGTCGACGTCAACGCCATCGTCAAGGGCCTGCAGGACGGCGTCGCCAAGAAGCAGCCGTCGGTTCCGGTCGACCAGCTCCGCACCGCCGTGCAGAACATGCAGAAGCGCCAGGCGGAGAAGGCCAAGGCCGAGTGGGACAAGGCCGCCACCACCAACAAGGCCAAGAGCGACAGCTTCGTCGCCGCGAACAAGTCCAAGGCTGGCGTGAAGAGCCTGCCGAGTGGGGTGCAGTACCGCATCATGGAAACCGGCACCGGCGCCAAGCCGACCATGGCCAGCACCGTGCAGCTCGAAGTCGCTGGTCCGTATCCGTTCGGCGAGCGCCCGAATCCGGCGCGTCCGGCCGGCCAGGTCCCCGGCATCAAGCTCAGCGAGATCGAAGTGGCCGCGATGCGTGAAGTGCTGCAGCAGATGCCGGCTGGCTCGAAGTGGGAAGTCACGCTGCCCGCCGACAAGTACATGGGCGCAGACCCGAGCACCCGCTTCCCGCCGAACGTCGCGGTGCAGTTCGAAATCAAGCTCGTCAGCGTCAAGTGACCACTGCGTCGTGGTGCGCATGGCGCCCACGACTGGTCCCGATGTGGACACACTGAAGTGAACGCATTGCGCCGGCTCATGCCGGCGCAATGCTTTTGGGGCCCACGAAACCGTAAAATCGCCGCAATGACGACCACCTTTCGCGCCGTACTGAGCCCCTGCGTCGGCGTCTGTTTCCTGGGCGACGATGGTCTGTGCACCGGCTGCCACCGCACCGGCATGGAAATCGCCCGTTGGACACAGATGAACGACGACGAGCGCCTGCATCTGATGGAAGCCGTATTGCCCCAACGCGAGTCGCAACGCGGGTGAGCGAGGGAATGTTTCCGATCGACCGCATCGCCGCGGCCCTTCATCCGCTGACGAACGCGCCGGTGGGCGAGGGTTGGAACCATGCGGAAATCATCGGCCTGCTGCCGGAAGGGCGTGCGTTGGTCGAAGCGGCCGTGCTGGTCGGGCTGATCCGGCGCGACGAAGGCATGCAGGTGCTGTTGACGCGTCGCACGGATGCCTTGCGCAACCACGCGGGGCAGGTGAGTTTCCCCGGAGGGCGCCTGGAGGCGGACGATGCGGACGCCGTGGCGGCGGCGACGCGCGAAACTTTCGAGGAAGTCGGCATCCCCGCCTCGTTGATCACGCCGCTGGGCTACCTCGACGCCTTCACCACCATTACCGGCTTTCGCGTACTGCCCGTGGTGGCAACCATCGCCAACGACTACGTCGCCCGGCCCGATGCGAACGAAGTGGCGGAGGTATTCGAAGTGCCACTCGCGTTCCTTCTCGATCCGGCCAACCTGGCCAGCCTGTCGCTGGAGCACCGCGGCCGTGCGCGCCAGGTGTGGGAGTTCAGCTATCCGGGCCAACGCATCTGGGGCGTGACCGCCGCGATCGTGGTAAACCTGCGCGAGCGCCTGGCCGCTGCCGTCCAGTGAGCGCGTAGGGGCAGATTACGGGACGCCTAAAATCCCGGCATCCACTGAGGAGGATTCTAGATGGGCTGGAACACGCTGGTGCCTGCGGAGACCCTGGCAATTGCTCTGGAGCGTCCCGACCTGATCATCGTCGATTGCCGCTTTTCTTCATCCAGTCCCGGGGCCGGCGAGTTCGCCTACGAGCATGCGCACCTGCCCGGCGCGGTGTATGCGCACCTGGAGCGTGATCTGTCGGACATGGCGCGCCGGGGGCAGGGCAATGGCCGTCACCCCTGGCCCGATGCCGCTACGTTCACCGAGAAGCTGGGGCGGTGGGGCATCCTGCCGCACCACCAGCTTGTCGCCTACGACGATGCCGATGGCGCGATGGCGGCGCGTTTCTGGTTCCTGATGCGGGCGCTCGGGCACGAGAAAGTCGCCGTCCTCGATGGCGGGTTCAAGAGCTGGGAAGGCATGCGCCTGCCGGTCAATTCGGACCTCGTCCGGCGTCGGCCCACGACTTATACGGCCCAGTTCGACGGGGCGCGGCTGCTCGATGCGTCACAGGTGCAGACGCGGCTCGCGGAGGGCGATCTGCTGGTGGATGCGCGGCCTGCGGATCGCTTCCGCGGCGAAAACGACTTCATGGACCGAGTGCACGGCCATGTGCCGGGAGCAGTCAGTCGTCCGTATGCGGAGAACCTGCATGAAGGCCGCTTCAAGACCCCGGTGCAACTGGCTGCCGAGTTCCGGGCCGCGCTGGACGGACGCTCGCCGCAGCAGGCCATCATGATGTGCGGATCTGGCGTCACTGCATGTCATCACCTGCTGGCGATGGAGCGCGCAGGTCTGGGTGGCGCGAAGCTTTACACCGGCTCGTGGAGCGGCTGGATCGAGGATCCGTCGCGAGCGGTGGCGCAAGGGTGATGCAGGGGTGCCGGGCATGCAGCCCGGCATTCGCCGCCGCTACTTTCCAAGTCGCGCGACGAGCGCTTTCAATCCCGCCTGGGTGTCCGGTTCCGACCACGCATCGATAAAGCGTGCGAGCTGGATGCTCTCGGCAGACATTGCCGCGACGAGATCGGCACGGGAGATGGCACGCGTCGTGAGCACCGGTTGGCGCGGGAGCTTGAGCAGTGATTGCAGCCAGGCGACGGAGCGTGCGACCACCTGCTCGCCGTCGGCGAGTTCGTCCACGAGGCCGAGGGCCAGCGCGCGTTCGGCGTCCACCAGTTCGCCGGTAGCAAGCAATACGCCGGCGCGATGCTTGCCGACGGTGCGTGCCATCAGCTGCTGGATGCCGCCGGGTGCGACCAGGCCCACCTGGGTCTCATTGAGGCCTATGCGGAACGGGCGCGCCGGATCATCGGACTTCGCCATCACGCGGTAGTCGCAGCACAGCGCGAGCACACAGCCGCCGGCAGGCGCATGGCCAGTGAGCGCAGCCACCACGGGCACCGGCGAATTCGCCAAAGCGCGCGCGGCGTCGAAGAACGCGCCCCAGTCCGTCATCAAGGCAGCGCGGTTGTCTCCCAGCGACACAAGGTGTGGCACGTCGAGACCGGCGGAGAAGACCTTCGGGTTACCGGAGAGGACCAGCCCCTGTGCCCCCTGCGCAACGGACTCGGTGACCGCACGCTGCAGGGCGCGGCACAGGTCGGGGTCGAGCGCGTTCACGGGCGGACGGGCGAGGCGGATTTCGACGATGTCGCCGTCGTGGCGGATGGTTTCGATGGCCATGCGTCAAGTCATCCTGGAAACAGCCGCTATCATAGGCGCATGCACAAGCGCATGAACCTGCTTCGAGCCTGCACCCTGGCACTCGGCCTTGCCGCCGTCCTCCCCGCGAGCGCGCGCGAGTGCTTCCCGCAGATGCGTGATGGCTGGGTCCGGCTGACGCCAGTGAAGATGCCGATGATGGCCGGCTTCGGCCGCATCGAGAATCATTGCCCGAATCCGGTGACGATCACCGGCGTGAGCAGTCCCTCGTTTGGCGATGCATCACTGCACGAGACGCGCATCGTGGATGGCGTCAGCCGCATGCGCGAGCTGTCCGAACTGCGCATCGGGCCTGATGGGGCGGCGGTTTTGAAGCCAGGCGGCATGCACCTGATGCTGATGCAGCCGCGTACCGAGTTGAAAGAGGGCAGCCGTGTCGCAGTCGAATTCGCGTTGAAGGACGGTCGCGTCCTGCGCGGCGAACTGGAAGTGCGCAAGCCCTGACGCCGCGGTGCTGGGGCCAGCGCCACCACGTCATGTCATTGCGGCACGCACGGCGTCGGGCAATGCAATCGGTCGGCCGCTGGCGCGATCGATCCACACCACGACCACGTGGCCGTCGCAATAAAGCGTCGCGCCGTTTTCGGACTTTATCCGGTGGCCGATGGTCACGCTGCTGCTGCCGATGCGATCGGTGAGGAGTTCGACGACCACGTCGGACGGATAGGGAATCGGCATCCGGTAATTCAGCTGCACCGCCGCCAACAGGGGCGCCATCACGTCATTCACCCACTCGCCATTCCAGCTGGCGAACCAGCGGATGCGCGCCTCCTCGAGGTAAGTGAGGAAGTTGGAATTGTTGACGTGGTTGAACGCATCCAGGTCGCGCCAACGCAGTGCGACGGGCATGCGGAACAATACGGGCCTGTTGTCGTCGATGGTCATGCAGCGGATTTCTTTTTCTGCGGTTTCGCCTTGCGCGTGGATTCGCCGGGAGTGATGCCCAGCAACGGGGCGAGGAAGCGGCCGGTATGCGAATGCGGCAGCTTCGCGATCTCCTCCGGAGTGCCGGTCGCGAGGATGGTGCCACCGCGATGGCCGCCCTCGGGGCCTAGGTCGATCACCCAGTCGGCGGTCTTGATAACGTCGAGGTTGTGTTCGATCACCACCACGGTGTTGCCGTCGTCGCGCAGGCGGTGCAGGACCGCGAGCAGATGCTCGATGTCGTGGAAATGCAGGCCCGTGGTTGGCTCGTCGAGGATGTAGAGCGTGCGCCCGGTGTCGCGGCGCGAGAGTTCCTTCGACAATTTCACGCGCTGGGCTTCGCCGCCGGACAGCGTGGTCGCTGACTGCCCCAGCTTGATGTAGCTCAGGCCGACGTCCATCAGGGTCTCGAGCTTGCGCGATATCGACGGGATCGCCTCGAACAGGTTCAGCGCGTCCTCGACGGTCATCTCGAGCACGTCGTTGATGTTGTAGCCCTTGTAAAGGACTTCCAGCGTTTCGCGGTTGTAGCGCTTGCCGCCGCAGACGTCGCAGGGCACGTACACGTCAGGGAGGAAGTGCATCTCGACCTTGATCAGGCCGTCGCCCTGGCACGCCTCGCAGCGCCCGCCGCGCACGTTGAAGCTGAAACGGCCCGGCGAATAGCCGCGCGCCCGCGCTTCGGGCACCTGTGCGAACAACTCGCGCAGCGGAGTGAACAGGCCGGTGTAGGTCGCCGGGTTGGAGCGCGGGGTGCGGCCGATCGGCGACTGGTCGATGTCGACGACCTTGTCCCACAGGTCGAGGTTTTCGTGCGAACGATGCGCTGCCGGCGTATGCGAGGCGCCGTTCAGTTCGTTGGCGGCAAGCGCGAACAGGGTGTCGTTGATCAGCGTCGACTTGCCCGAGCCGGATACGCCCGTGACGCACGTGAACAGGCTCGCCGGGATCGCGAGGTCGACATCCTTCAGGTTGTTGCCGCTGGCGCCATGCAGGTGGAACGTGGTCTTCGCGTCGGGCTTGTGCCGCTTGGCCGGAATCTCGATGCGCTTCTTGCCGCTGAGGTACTGCCCGGTGAGCGAACGTGGCCCCTTCAACACGTCGGCGAGTTGCCCCTGCGCGACGATCTCGCCGCCGTGCACGCCGGCACCGGGGCCGATGTCGACGATGTAGTCGGCGAGGCGGATCGCGTCCTCGTCGTGCTCGACCACGATCACGGTGTTGCCGAGGTCGCGCAGGCGGGTGAGCGTACCGAGCAGGCGCTCGTTGTCGCGCTGGTGCAGGCCGATCGAGGGCTCGTCCAGCACGTACATCACGCCGACGAGGCCGGCGCCAATCTGCGAGGCAAGCCGGATGCGCTGCGCCTCACCGCCGGAAAGCGAATCGGCCTTGCGTTCCAGGGTGAGGTAATCGAGGCCGACGTCGACGAGGAAGCGCAGGCGGTCGCCGATTTCCTTGACGATCTTGATCGCGATCTCGCCGCGCCAGCCCGGCAGGTTGAGTGTCCTGAAGAAGTTCAGGGCCTCGTCGATCGGGAGGACGACGAGGTGCGGGAGCGGCTTGTCGGCGACGAACACGTTGCGTGCGGCGCGGTTGAGGCGTGCGCCATGGCATTCGGTGCAGGAGCGTTCGCTGATGTACTTCGCCAGTTCCTCGCGGACCGCGGCGGATTCGGTTTCCTTGTAGCGGCGCTCGAGGTTGGGGACGATGCCCTCGAAACGGTGCTTGCGCTGGTGGCGCGTGCCGCTCTCGCTGGTGTAGGTGAAGTTGATCAGGTCATCGCCGCTGCCGAACAGCACGGCATCGCGTTGCTGGTCGCTCAGCGATTGCCAAGGCGTGTCGACGTTGAACTTGTAGTGCTTGGCCAGCGACTGGATCAGGGCGAAGTAGTAGGCGTTGCGGCGATCCCAGCCACGCACGGCGCCCGCGCCCAGGGAAAGCTCCGGGTGCACGACCACGCGTGCGGGATCGAAGAACTGGGCCACCCCCAGGCCGTCGCAGGTCGGGCAGGCGCCGACCGGCGAGTTGAACGAGAACAGGCGCGGCTCCAGTTCCGGCAGCGAGTAGTCGCAGACCGGGCAGCTGTACTTGGACGAGAACAGCAGGGGTTCGGCTTCAGGCTTGTCGAGCGAATGCACGGCGGCCATGCCATCGCCGAGTTTCAATGCGGTTTCGAAAGACTCGGCCAGCCGCTGTTTGATGTCCTCGCGCGGCTTGAAGCGGTCTATCACCGCTTCGATCGTGTGCTTGACGCGTAGTGCCAGCGGCGGCACCGCATCGATTTCGTACAGGGCGCCGTCGACGCGCACGCGCACATAACCCTGCGCGCGCAGCTGCTCGAATATCTGGGCGTGCTCGCCCTTGCGTTCGCGCACGACGGGGGCGAGCAGCATGTAGCGTTGCTCGGGATCCAGGGTAAGGACCTGGTCGACCATCTGGCTGACCGTCTGTGCTTCCAGCGGATAGTGGTGGTCGGGGCAGCGCGGCGTGCCCACGCGCGCATACAGCAGGCGCAGGTAATCGTAGATTTCGGTGATGGTGCCGACGGTGGAGCGCGGGTTGTGCGAGGTCGCCTTCTGTTCGATCGCGATCGCGGGCGACAGGCCCTCGATGTGGTCGACGTCCGGCTTCTCCATCACGCTGAGGAACTGGCGCGCATAAGCCGACAGCGACTCGACATAGCGGCGCTGGCCCTCGGCGTAGATCGTGTCGAAAGCCAGCGAAGACTTGCCTGAACCCGACAGGCCCGTGATGACGATCAGCTTCTCGCGGGGCAGGTCGAGATCGATGTTCTTGAGGTTGTGCGTCCGCGCGCCGCGGATGCGGATGAAATCCAGCGCCATTGAGTCGGAATCCGGGGGCGAACAGGGGAGCGTAGCGAGGGGAGGAGGTTGGGGCAAATCGCCGTATTGCCAGCCTCGCCCGGTGCGCTGCGGGAGCAGCGTTCAGTTCGGTGTCCATGGCAAAAAAACGGGGGCCGAAGCCCCCGTTTTTGTCCGCGCGATGACTCTGGGCGATTGGATCCGGGCAATCACTTCATCACGGTGAATTCCATGCGCCGGTTCTGCGCGCGGCCTTCCTCGGTGTTGTTGTCCGCTACCGGCATGTCCTGGCCATAGCCCTTGCTGGTCAGCATGTCGGCACCCACGCCGAGTTCGACCAGCCGCTTCGCTACCGCGGCAGCGCGGGCTTCCGACAACTTCTGGTTGGCGGCGGCGTCGCCGGTGTTGTCGGTGTGGCCGCCAATCTCGATGCGGGTGCCGGCGGGCGCCCGTTTGATCGCATCCGCGGCCTTGCTGAGGATGTCCTGGCTGTCGGCGGAGATGTTGGCGCTGTCGGTGTCGAAATGGACCACCATCAGGTTCAGTGCCTTGACCAGGTCGTCGGCGGTGAAGCCGGCGGTGAGCTTCGCCAACGCTGCGGCGGCGGCTTCGGTGGAGCGTTCCACTGCTCGACCGAGGTCCGGCATGGCCGCCGTGGGTGCGGTCTTGGCGGGCGGGGTCATCGCAGGCGCGAGCACTTCCTCACGCTTGCAACTCCTGAAGGCCAGGAACCCGGCGATCACCAGCGCGGCCAGCGCCAGCCAGGGCAGCAGGCGGCCCAAGCCGCCACGTGCCGCGGCCTCGGTCTGTCGCACACCCGCGCCCGCGGCCCGGGTGCCCGCCGCCATGGTGGCCGCGCCCAGGCCCCCCAAGCCCCCCAGCCAGCCGCTCAGCCGGTCTGGCAGGCTCATCGGGAGCTGGCCGTTATCGCTCAGCTCGTTGACCGCGTCCGGCAGCATCGCCGCGGCGGCGTTGCTCACCGTGCCCTGCGGCAATCCCAGCTTGCTGGCGATGCCGCCCAAGGCGTCCGCGCCGAGCACGCCTTCGAGCTGGCTTGGGCTGATGGGCTGCCTGGGGCCGCTACCCAGCCAGGATTGGACCATGTCGCCCATGCCTTGGCTGCGGAAAGCCTGCAGGAATCCGGCCGGCCCCCCGCTCTTGGCGTTGAAGATCAGCCCGATCAGCAGGCCCAGGAGCTGTTTGGCCTTGTCCGGGGCCAGGCCGAACCGGCCGGCCGCCTGTTCAATGATGCGGTCGAACATGGTGTCCTCCGAATGAAGCACCGCAACGGGCGGCCGCCGGACTACAGCACGGGCTCCGTTAAGGGGGTGCCAGCTTTTCGGTGAGGGGGCAGTTGACCCTAACTCGCTGAAACCTATAGAATTCCGCTTCTGTCCGCCCGATCCGGGTGCGGCAGGCGACCAAAATAACTACAGAGGAATCTGGTCATGTACGCAGTTGTACTCACCGGCGGTAAGCAATACCGCGTAATGAAGGGCGAGACGCTCCGCGTCGAACTGCTCGATGTCGAAGCCGGCAGCGAGATCAAGCTCGACAACGTGCTGATGCTCGGCGACGGCGAAACCGTCAAGCTCGGCGACGCGCTCAAGGGCGCTACCGTCAGTGCCAAGGTCATCGGCCACGGCCGCGCCGACAAGGTGCGCATCGTGAAGTTCCGTCGCCGCAAGCACCACCGCAAGCAGATGGGTCACCGTCAGCACTACACCGAAATCGAAATCACCGGCATTGCCGGCTAAGCAGGAGAAGCAGCCATGGCACACAAAAAGGGCGTAGGTTCCTCGCGCAACGGCCGCGACTCCAACCCGAAGTACCTGGGCGTCAAGATCTACGGCGGCCAGGCCATCGAGGCCGGCAACATCATCGTGCGTCAGCGCGGTACCAACTTCCACCCGGGTTCCGGCGTCGGCCTCGGCCGCGACCACACCCTGTTCGCGCTGATCGACGGCAAGGTCGAGTTCTCGACCAAGGGCCTGAAGAAGCGCCGCACGGTCAGCGTCGTCGCTGCCGAGTAATCGAGCGACGTCTGCAGTCCCGCGAAGCCCCGCCGCAGGCGGGGCTTCGTATTTCAGGAACCTGCGAATGCAGGTCTCCGCCCATGCGATACGTTTCGTTGTGAAGCGTCACGCCTTCCTATCTAATTCCTTCCCATGAAACTCGTCGACGAAGCCGAAATCCAGGTCATCGCAGGTGACGGCGGCAACGGTTGCGTTGGCTTCCGCCGTGAGAAGTTCATTCCGCTCGGCGGCCCCGATGGCGGCGACGGTGGCGATGGCGGCAGCGTCTGGCTGGTCGCCGACGAGAACCTCAACACGCTGGTCGACTTCCGCCACCAGAAGCAGTTCCGCGCCCGCCGCGGCGAGAACGGCATGGGCCGGCAGATGTACGGCAAGGCCGGCGACGACCTCACCATCACCGTGCCGGTCGGAACCGTGGTCACCAACGTCGAAACCGACGAAGTGATTGGCGACCTCACCCGGCACGGCGATCGCCTGCTTGTTGCGAAGGGCGGCAAGGGCGGCCTGGGCAACATGCACTTCAAGAGCTCGATCAACCGCTCGCCGCGCAAGGCGCTGCCCGGCCTGCCCGGGGAAGAGCGCGCGCTCAAGATGGAGCTGAAGCTGCTCGCCGACGTCGGCCTGTTGGGCTTCCCCAACGCCGGCAAGAGCACCTTCATCCGCGCGGTCTCGGCGGCCACGCCGAAGGTCGCGGACTATCCGTTCACCACGTTGTATCCGAACCTCGGCGTGGTCAGCGTCGAGCCGCATCGCAGCTTCGTGATTGCGGACATCCCCGGCCTGATCGAAGGCGCGGCGGAGGGCGCGGGTCTGGGAACGCAGTTCCTCAAGCATCTGCAGCGCACGCGATTGCTGCTGCACCTCGTCGACATCGCTCCGATGGAAGGCGGCGTCGAAGGCATCAGTCCGGCCGAGCAGGTGCGCGCGATCGAGCGCGAACTGGAAAAGCACGATCCCGAGCTGCTGCAGAAGCCGCGTTGGCTGGTGTTGAACAAGGCCGACCTGCTGCTGGAAGAAGAGCAGCAGGCCGAGGCGCAGGCGATCATCGACGAGCTCGGATGGAAGGACCGCTGGTACCTCGTGTCGGCGATTGGCCGTGAAAACACATGGCCGATCATGCTTGAGGTCATGAGCTTCTTCGACCAGCTCAAGCAGGCAGCGCAGGAAGCCGCTGATGAAGCGGTCTATCGTGCGCAGGTCGGGACGGGCCACGTCGACGATGCCGTCTGACGCCGCTGCACGCGCAGATAGCGCTTTCGCCGGCAACAAAAAAGCCCCGCTTTTGGCGGGGCTTTTTCAGCAGGCGCTTGCGGCGCCTGCTCGAAGCACGCTTGCCTCAGGCAGCCGACAGCGCCTTGATGCGCGCGGTCAGACGGCTCTTGTGGCGGGCAGCCTTGTTCTTGTGGATCAGACCACGCGAGCTGAAACGATCGAGAATCGGCTGGGCCACGACGAAGGCAGCCTGGGCGCCGGCGGCGTCGTTGGCGTCGAGTGCCTTGAGGACCTTCTTGACGGCGGTGCGGAGCATCGAACGCTGAGCGGCGTTGCGGGCATTGCGCACGACGGTCTGCTTGGCGCGCTTCTTGGCGGACTTGATATTGGCCACGACAGGGAATCCTGGAAACTGGTGTTGAAGGGTTTTGGGAAAATCAGACAGAAAATTATGGGCGATTCAGTAGCTTGCGTCAACAACCTGCATATCCACGGTTCCGGAAGATCCCCGGGGAGGGGCGCATGAGCCGCCCGAAGATGATCCGGGGCCTGCTTTCGTTCAGCAGCATGACCATGGTCTCCCGGGTCCTGGGGCTGATCCGCGATATCGCGATCACCTCGACCTTCGGTGCCAATGCCGCCACGGACGCCTTCTGGGTGGCCTTTCGCATTCCCAACTTCATGCGCCGGTTGTTCGCCGAAGGCTCGTTCTCGACCGCCTTCGTTCCGGTTTTCACCGAGATCAAGGAAACCCGGCCCCACGCCGATCTCAAAGAGCTCATGGCCCGGGTCTCGGGCACGCTGGGCGGCGTCCTGCTGGTGGTGACGGCCCTGGGCCTGCTCTTCACCCCCCAAGTCGCGTGGTTGTTCAACCTGGGCGGCGAGGCGCATTCGGAGAAGTTCGGCCTGACCGTCGACCTGCTGCGGCTGACCTTCCCGTTCATCCTGTTCGTGTCGCTGACGGCGCTCGCGGGTGGCGCGCTGAACAGTTTCCACCGCTTCGGCATGCCAGCGCTGACGCCGGTCATCCTCAACCTCTGCATGATCGCGGGTGCCCTTTGGCTGTCGCCGCACCTGCAGGTGCCGATCACCGCGCTGGGCTGGTCCATCCTGGCGGGCGGCATCCTGCAGCTGCTGTTCCAGTTGCCGGCATTGCGGGGGCTGGATCTGCTGACCCTGCCGAAGTGGGGGTGGAACCATCCCGATGTACGCAAGGTGATGAAGCTGATGGTGCCGACGCTGTTCGGCTCTTCCATCGCGCAGATCAACCTGCTGTTCGACACAGTGATCGCGGCGCTGCTGTACACCGGTTCGCAGACGTGGCTGTCCCAGGCGGACCGCTTCCTCGAATTGCCGCTGGGCGTATTCGGCATCGCACTGGGCACGGTGATCCTGCCGACGCTGTCGCGCCACCACGTCAACACCGACCACGAGGGGTTCTCCAAGGCGCTGGACTGGGGCCTGCGCACGACCCTGCTAATCGCGTTGCCGGCGACGCTCGGCCTGATGCTGTTGTCGCAGCCGCTGGTCGCGACGCTGTTCCAGCACAAGGAATTCACCGCGTTCGACACGCGGATGGCAGCGATGTCGGTGTTCGGGCTCAGCTTCGGCCTGCCGGCCTTCGCCCTGGTGAAGATCGTGCTGCCGGCGTTCTACGCGCGCCAGGACACGCGTACGCCAGTGCGCGCAGGCGTGGCGTCCCTGGTCGCCAACATGGTCCTGAACGTCGTGTTCCTCGCGGTGTTGTTCGTGCTTTGGGTCCCGGCGGACAAGCAGGGCAATGTCATGCAGGGCCTGGCGAGCACGCCTGGCCTGCACCTGGCGATCGGCCTGGCCAGCGCGTTGGCGAGCTACCTCAACCTGATGCTGCTGTGGCATTGGCTGCGCAAGGCGGGGGTCTACCAGCGCCAGCCGGGCTGGACGCGCCATTTGACCCGCCTCGGGCTGGCCTGCGCCGCGATGGCGATTGCGCTGCTCGTGGCATTGCATTGGATTCCCGACTTCACCGTGATCGGCAAGTGGGAGCGGATCGGTTACCTGGCCGTGCTGGTCGGCGGAGGCGGCGCGGTGTACCTGGGGGCCTTGCTGGCCGTCGGGTTCCGCCCGCGCGATCTGCGCGAGCATTGAGACCCGGCCACGGCGGCTATACTTCAATGATGCGGTTGATCCGCAGATTCGATCTGAAAAAGCCCGGCCCTGCCGGGCTTCGGCTGAATGCCCCGGCCGAGTGCGCCGGGCCCCACAGAGATTCCATGAGCAGGCTGTTTCGCGACGTCGAAGGCGGGCCCCGTTGCCCGCACGGCAGTGTGGTCTGCATCGGCGCCTTCGACGGCCTGCATCTAGGGCATCAGGCGTTGGTGCGCCGCACCGCTGAGCGTGCGCGCGCGTTGGACGTGCCTGCGGTGGCCTTGAGCTTCGAACCGTTGCCGCGCGAGTTCTTCGCGAAGGGCAATCCGCCCCCGCGCCTCCTGTTGCCGCGCGCGAAAGTGGAGCGCCTGCTGGCGCTGCATGTCGACCAGGTTGGCCTGCTCCGTTTCAACAGCCGGCTCAGCAGCCTCGCCGCGGAGGACTTCGCGCGCGTCGTGCTGCGACAGCGCCTGTCGGCGCGCGAGGTCTGGGTCGGTCCCGAATTCCGCTTCGGCAAGGGCCGCTCCGGCGACATCGCCGTGTTGCGGCGCGTGGGCACGGAACTCGGCTTTGCGGCCGATGAAATCGCCCCGGTCGAACTTGATGGCGAGCGCGTCTCCAGCACTCGAATCCGCATCGCGCTGCAGTCGGGCGACTTCGCTGGCGCCGCGCGTCTGTTGGGGCGCCCGTATTCGATCGGCGGCCATGTCGTGCGCGGCCGGCAGCTGGGCCGCGAACTCGGCTTTCCCACTGCCAACATCCGTTTCGCCGGCAAGATGCCCGCGCTGTCCGGCATCTACGCGACCTGGGTGCATGGCGTCGGCAGCAGGCCCCGGGCTTCGGTGTCCAGCCTCGGCACGCGGCCTACGGTAGCCGGCGTGGAGCCCCTGCTCGAAGCGCATCTGTTCGACTTCGCGGGCGACCTGTATGGCCGCCGCATCGAGGTCGAATTCGTCGCCAAGCTGCGCGATGAGCTGAAGTTCCCCGACCTCGATTCCCTCACCGGACAGATGCATCGCGATGCAGCGCAGGCACGTGCGATCCTGTCTTCCGGTTTTTCCAACGCCTCCTCGACGAGCCTTCGCCAGAGCGCCCCGCTGTGACCGACCAAGAAACCAGCCCAGACACCAGCAGGTACAAGTCCACCCTGCAACTGCCCGCGACGGAATTCCCGATGCGCGGCGACCTGCCCAAGCGCGAGCCGGAAACCCTGGCCCGCTGGGAAAGCGAGGGCCTGTACCAGCGGATTCGCGAGAAAACGGGTGGCCGCGAAAAGAGTTTCGTATTGCACGACGGCCCGCCGTACGCCAACGGTGCGATCCATATCGGCCACGCGGTCAACAAGGTCCTCAAGGACGTGATCGTGAAGTCGAAGCTGCTCGCCGGCTTCGACGCGCCCTACGTGCCGGGTTGGGACTGCCACGGCCTGCCGATCGAGCACGCGGTGGAGAAGAAGTTCGGCAAAGTCGGCGACAAGCTCGATGCCGCAGCATTCCGCGCCAAGTGCCGCGAATACGCCGCCGAGCAGATCGACCTGCAACGCCGCGACTTCAAGCGTCTGGGCGTGCTTGGTGACTGGGAAAACCCCTACCGCACCATGGACTTCGCCACCGAAGCCGGGATCATGCGTTCGCTGGCGAAGATCATCGAACGTGGCCACCTGGTGCGCGGCGCCAAGCCGGTGCACTGGTGCTTCGATTGCGGTTCGGCCCTGGCGGAGGCGGAGATCGAATACGCCGACAAGGTGTCGCCGGCAGTCGATGTCGCCTACAGCGCACGCAACCCGCAGAAGCTGGCGTCAGTGTTCGGCGTGTCGGTGGAGGAGGGCATCGATGTCGCGATGCCGATCTGGACGACCACGCCGTGGACGCTGCCGGCAAGCCTTGCGGTGACGGTCGGTCCCGACCTCGAATACGTGCTGATCGAGGGCCCGGCTTACGCCGACGGCCGTCGCCGTCTGCTCGTGCTCGCCGAAGCGTTGGCGACGAAGGCGCTGGCTCGTTATGGCGTCGCCGATGTCGTCGTGCTCGGCAACGTCAATGGCAGCGAGCTCGAAGGGCAGCACCTGCAGCATCCGTTCTATCCGGAGCGCGACATTCCCGTGCTGGTGGGCGAACACGTCACCGCCGACGAGGGTACCGGCGTAGTGCACACGGCGCCGGGTCATGGCCAGGAAGACTTTGTCGTCGGCCAGCGCTACGGCCTGCTCGACAAGTACACCGCAGCGCAGATGAATCCGGTCGACGGGCGCGGCCTGTATCTGCCGTCGACGCCGCCTGCACAGCTGGGGACAGGCGAGGGGACCACGCTCGCCGGCCTGCATATCTGGAAGGCGAACGACGTGATCACCGAGGTGCTGCGCACCAGTGGCCACCTGCTCGCCCACGCCAAGCTCGAACACAGCTACCCGCACTGCTGGCGCCACAAGACGCCGGTGGCGTTTCGCGCCACGCCGCAGTGGTTCATCTCGATGGAGCAGGCCAACCTGCGCCGGGATGCCCTGCACGAAATCGGCCAGGTCAAGTGGATCCCGGAGTGGGGTGAAGCACGCATCTACGGCATGATCGAAGGCCGTCCGGACTGGTGCGTCAGCCGCCAGCGCACCTGGGGCGTGCCGATCGCGCTGTTTGTCGATCGCGAAACCCAGGAACCGCATCCGCGCGCAGCCGAACTGATGTGCCAGGTCGCCGACGTGGTCGCGCGCGAAGGCGTCGATGCCTGGTATTCGCTGGATGCGGCTTCGCTGCTCGGCGACGAGGCCGCGAAGTACGACAAGGTCACCGACATCCTCGATGTCTGGTTCGATTCCGGCGTCACCCATGAATGCGTGCTCGCGCAACGTCCGCAGGACGGATTGCACAAGCCCGCCGATCTCTATCTGGAAGGATCCGACCAGCATCGCGGTTGGTTCCACAGCTCGCTGCTCACCGCCGTGGCGATGGACGGCAAGGCGCCGTACCGCCAGGTGCTTACGCACGGCTTCACCGTCGACGAGCAGGGCAAGAAGATGTCCAAGTCGATCGGCAACACGGTCGAGCCGCAGAAGGTGATCAACGCCATGGGCGCGGACGTGCTGCGCTTGTGGATCGCGTCCACGGACTACCGCAACGAGATGTCGGTCTCCGACAACATCCTCAAGCGCAGCGGCGACGTGTACCGGCGCATCCGCAATACCGCGCGCTTCCTGCTCGCCAACCTCAACGGCTTCGATCCGGTGCAGCACCTGCGCCCGCTCGACGACATGGTCGCGCTGGACCGCTGGATCGTGCACCGCGCGTTCCAGGTGCAGCAGCAGATCGCCAAGGCCTACGAGGACTACGACTTCGCCGCGATCGTGCAGGCGCTGTCGAATTTCTGCAGCGTCGACCTGGGCTCGCTGTACCTGGACGTCACCAAGGACCGTCTCTACACGATGCGCGAGGACTCGCGCGGCCGTCGTTCGGCGCAGAGCGCGATGTACCGGATCACGGAAGCCTTCGTGCGCTGGATCGCGCCCATCCTCAGCTTCACCGCCGACGAGATGTGGCGGCACCTGCCTGCTGTTACCGGCGATGGCCAGCGCGAGGACAACGTGCTGTTCGCGACCTGGTACGACGGCCTGGCGTCTTTGTCGGACGGGGCACCGCTTTCGGCGGCCGACTTCGACCGCCTGCTGGCGTTGCGCGAGGAAGTCAGCCGGACGCTCGAGCCCATGCGCGCCGCGGGCGAAATTGGTGCTGCGCTGGAAGCCGAGATCGGCCTGCGTTGCAGCACCGCGGACCAGAACTGGCTCGTGCCGATGGCCGATGAACTGCGGTTCCTGTTCATCAGCGGCGACGTGGAGGTGCTGGCCGATGACGCGGCGAAGGACATCGCCGTGCTCGCAACGCGCACGCGCAAGAGCAAGTGCGTACGTTGCTGGCATTACCGCGGCGACGTCGGCACGGATCCGGAGCATCCGGAGTTGTGCGCACGCTGCGTCGGCAATATCGAAGGACCGGGCGAGGATCGCCGCTGGTTCTGAGTACCATGTGCGCCGGAGCGTTCTGGTCCTGCGGAATAACAATCAGCGTGCGGTAAAACCCGCACCACACTCGCGGTAGGTCATGTCCAATAGCAAACCCAATGCCCTTTCCTGGCTGCTGCTCTCCGTGGTCGTCATCGTGCTCGACCAGTGGAGCAAGAACTGGGTAGTGACTTCGCTGCCGGAGTTCACCGCGGTTCCCGTGATCGACGGCTTCTGGAACTGGTATCGCACCTACAACACCGGGGCGGCGTTCAGCTTCCTGAGCGATGCGGGCGGCTGGCAGAAATACCTCTTCACCGTGCTCGCCTTCGGCATCAGCGGCCTGCTGGGCTACTGGCTCGCGCGCACGCCGCGTCGCGAGTGGCGCACGGCCCTGCCTTACGCGCTGGTGATCGGCGGCGCCGTCGGCAACGTCATCGACCGCCTCATCCACGGCAAGGTGATCGACTTCATCCAGTGGTACTGGCGCGACCATTACTGGCCTGCATTCAACATCGCCGACTCGGCCATCGTGGCCGGTGCGGTGGGCATCGCCCTGTTTGGGCTGGTGGGCGGCAGCAAGCGCTCCGCCGACGCCGGGCGCCGGGGTTAAAATCGCCCCATGGACGTCCTGCTAGCCAATCCCCGCGGTTTCTGCGCCGGTGTCGACCGCGCCATCGAGATCGTCAAGCGCGCCCTGGAAACGCTGGGTGCGCCGATCTACGTGCGCCACGAAGTCGTACACAACCGTTTCGTCGTCGACGACCTCAAGCACCGCGGCGCGATCTTCGTCGAAGAGCTGCATGAAGTGCCCGACAACGCCACCGTGATCTTCAGCGCCCACGGCGTCTCGCAGGCAGTACGCAATGAAGCGGGACGGCGCGGATTGAAGGTCTTCGACGCGACCTGCCCGCTGGTGACGAAGGTGCATCTCGAGGTCGCGCGCAATTGCCGCGCCGGCCGCGACGTGGTGCTGATTGGCCATGATGGCCATCCCGAAGTCGAAGGCACGATGGGGCAGTGGAGGCGGGAAGCGGGCCTGGGCCAGATCTACCTGGTCGAAGACATCGAGGATGTGCTCGCGCTCGAAGTCAGCCAGCCCGGCAACCTCGCCTACACGACCCAGACCACGCTGTCGGTCGATGACACCCGTGCCGTGATCGAGGCACTGAAGGCCAAATACCCGGCGATCCAGGGGCCGAAGAACGACGATATCTGCTACGCCACCCAGAACCGGCAGGACGCCGTGCGCGAGCTCGCGGCGCAATGCGACCTGGTGCTGGTGGTCGGTTCGCCCAATAGTTCCAATTCCAACCGCCTGCGTGAACTCGCCGAGCGCGAGGGCGTCCAGGCCTACCTGATCGATGGCGCCATCGAGATCGATCCGCAGTGGGTGCAGGGCCGCAAGCGCGTCGGCATCACGGCCGGCGCTTCCGCTCCGGAAGTACTGGTGCGCGGCGTGATCGAGCGGCTGCGGGAACTGGGCGCCGCGCACGTCGCCGAACTTTCCGGCGAGCCCGAAGACATGGTTTTTGCCCTGCCCAAGGAGCTGCGGGTGCAGCTGGTCGATTGACCCTGCAGCGGCCCAAAGCCTACAATTCCGCCCCTTCGCCGGAATAGCTCAGTTGGTAGAGCGGCGCATTCGTAATGCGTAGGTCGCAGGTTCGACTCCTGTTTCCGGCACCACCCTCCGTGAAACGTGCCAAGATCGGTCGTGTGTCCCCGGCCCGGGCTTGCGCATGGACCCCATTTCTCTGGAAGACCTCGCCCTACTCGAGGTACTGCAGCGGCTCGACCAGCGCGCGCCCCTGTCCGCGGCCGATTATTCAATAACTTACGTCGGGTAGCTGCCCGATGCGGATGATCCGCATCCGGACACCGTTTTAGGGGTTCCGATAGCGTCTGGCTTACCAGCCACTTACGCATCGAGCCCCAATGAGGACCGCCCTTACTAAGCGCATCGTCGCTAACGCCCAGCCCCAGTCGAAGCCTTACGAACTGCGCGACCTAGCCACCCGTGGGCTGATTCTGCGGGTCCAGCCATCTGGGCACAAAGCGTGGATCGTCACCTGGGCGCATGGGAAGCGACGTACGCTCGGCGCCGTCGAATATCTGACCCTGGAACAGGCCCGAGCCCAAGCGGCCCAGGCGATGGCTGAGGCCGTCCAGCAGCGTCTGCCCACGCTCGCTAAGGCGAAGCCCAACACATGCACCCTTGGCGCCTTCTTAACAGACCACTACGAGCCGTGGGCCCGGGTCGAACTACGTCGCGGGGCACGTTACGCCCAGCGCATCCGCACGCACTTTGCGGACCTGCTAAAGCGCCCACTGCATGAAATCGACGTGCCGACCGTGGACCGCTGGTGGCGCGAGCGGCTTTCGGACGGGCAGGGCAAGCAAGTCGCCAAAGCCACCGCTTACCGTGACCTGGCTACCCTGCGGGCGGCGCTGTCGATGGCAGTCGAATGGAAGCTGCTGCAAACCAATGCCCTGTTGGGCATGCGTCAGAAAGCCGTCGAGTCCCGCAAGATCGTCCGCTTTCTGTCGCCCGCAGAAGAAGCCCGCTTGCGGCAAGCGCTTACAGCGCGCGACCGCAAGCTGATCCAGGGCAGGGCGAACGGCAACGCTGTGCGTCGTGCCCGTCAACTACCAGCCTTACCGGATTTGCCCCTCGATGGTTTCGGAGACCACCTCACGCCAGTCGTACTGCTTGCTATGAACACCGGGCTACGCAGGGGCGAACTGCTGTCCCTGCAATGGTCGGATGTCGACCTAGAAGCCAAGGTCATCACCATCCAAGCAGTCAACGCCAAGAACGGGCGTCAGCGTCACTTGCCCCTAAACAACGAAGCGCTGTCGGTGATGACGCGCTGGTCGCATCAGTCGGGCGGACCCGGCGCCGTGTTTGAACCCAATGACGTCAAGAAGGGCTGGAATGCGTTGTTGGACGAAGCCGGTATCCAGGCGTTCCGATTCCACGACCTGCGTCATGACTTCGCGTCGAAGCTAGTACGCAAGGGTGTCGATTTGAACACGGTGCGCGAGCTACTCGGACACGCCGACATCAAGATGACGTTGCGCTATGCGCACCTCGCGCCGGATGGATTGGCTGCTGCGGTTGCCAAGTTGGGATGAGAGCGCGACCCAGTGCTGCTGGTCGGGGTAGCTGGAAGTCTTAGGCGGGCCAAGGGAACCTATATCCCGTCGGTGCCGAAGTGGGGCGCGCGCCAAAGTCACTCCATACAGGGGCCATGTCTTCGAAATGGAGGCGTCAATGGAGTACTCCATCACAGGTGCGCGGCCGATTTTGGCCCTTGATACCAAAAGTAACCAGCGATCAAAAGTAACAATACAGTGACCGCTTTCGGTCACCCTCCTTAGAGGCCTGCCGCTATGTGCCCTTTATGTGGCGTGTGCTGGTGACCAATTGTCACCTCCGCTGCTGACTCGGTACTGCTACAACGAATCAGGGCTGCACGACGAATCGTGTGGATAGGCATGGGGATTTCGGCCCGCATGGGCTGAAAAGGAAGGGGATTAATGAGGCATTACGCCGTTCACGCGGGAATTTCCGCGTGTCTGTTGTTCGCGTCTGCGCAAGCGCTGGCGATCGAGCCCTTTCAGGAATATCGCAAGCGAGTCGAGTCCGCGCAGAATATCTCGGCGCTGACCGATGGCCTCTTTGGGGATACCGTCAATCTCTACAACGGCCAGACGACATTCAATCATGTCGATATTGATCTGCCTGGCAACAATGCATTGCCAGTGCAGTTGGCACGTCGGTTCAGCGTCCAGATCCTGCCGCAGAATGGCAGCGCCTGGGACACAAGCTTGGGCGGCGCGGGCGGTTGGGATATCGACGTGCCCTACATCTCCGGCACGTTTGCCCCAGTGAGTGGTTGGAGTGCCCAGAGGTGCTCTTCCAACTGGGTGCCCAACGTGTCCGGGGATTTTGAGCGGACCGAGATCTGGCAAGGAAACTCCATCCACCTACCGGGTGGCGGGGACAGGACCATGCTTGGCGTTGAACCAGGCACTGCCGTCCCGTCGGATTCGGATCGCATCACAACCAGTGAGCGGGATGTCTTCGACTGCATTCCAATGCTTAGCGGTCTCGCGGGCGAAGGCTTCCGCATGAAGACGACGTCGGGAGTCCGCTATTACTTCGACGTGGCGGTCTCACGTTATGCCGGTCAATTGACGCGCACCCTCAATCAGGCGATGACCGTTAGCACAGGGCGAACCAAAGTGTACCTGCTGGCTAGCAAAGTCGAAGATCGCTTCGGAAACACTGTGAACTTCGAGTACAACGGAAACGGCAATCCCACGCGAATCTGGTCCAATGACGGACGCGAAATCGTCCTCACCTACGTCAATGGTCTGCTTAATACCGCTAGTGCCGCAGGAAAAACCTGGTCGTATCAGTACGCCACGGTGGAGGGACAGGCCCGTCTGTCTGCCGTAGTTCAGCCGGATACGAGTCGCTGGCAGTTCGCGTACTCAAATTCGCTCCGGCCGGTCGACCAATCCTGGGATGCTGACTCTGACCCATATTGTTCGATCCAGCCGCCGGAACTGCCCGCTAACTTCACCTTCACTGCTACGCACCCGAGCAACGCAGTCGGTACGTTCACGTTTAGTAACTCGCGGCACTATCGCTCGGGCGTGCACATTAGCGAGTGCCTCCAGCGACACCCTCCACCCGGCGGCGAATTCAGTAGCGACTACTGGATACTAAACACGCCGTATTTCTTCGACGTCATGAGTTTGGGGCAGAAGACAATCAGCGGACCCGCGCTCACGCAGTCCATGACATGGACGTACGATTATGGGTTTAGCGACCAGTCGCTGTGGGTTACTGGCGGGCCTGCGGTCTATCCGTGTACGACGTGCGCTACGGAAAAGACCGTCACGGTGTCGAATCCCGATGCAACGCGCACCCGCTATCGTTATGGCTTCGAGTACGCCCTGAATGAGGGACGGGTGCTGGGAGTCGAAACGCTTGACGCGAGCGGAACGGTAAAGCGTTCCGAAACCACCGACTACATGTCCGAGGCCGAAGTAGCCGGACAGAACTTCTTCACGCGTTACGGCATCATCTACAACGGTGACGATCCTTCCACGGCACGCGTCAGGCCCGTAACAAAGAGGGTCATCCAGCAGGATGGCGCGACGTTTACCAATGAAGTGGCAAAGGGGTGTCCGACGGCGGGTGTCTATTGCTTCGATTGGATGGCGCGGCCCACCTCAGAAACCAAGTCCAGCTCGCTTGGCTATTCGCGTACAGACACGACCGAGTATTACGACGATCAGACCAACTGGGTACTTGGGCAGGTAAAGAAATCCACCGTTGCTGGAATCGAAACCGGCCGGACGGACTACGATGCAGTAACGGCCTTGCCAATCACGGCATATGAATTTGGCAAGCTGAAGCAGACGCTAACGTACAACGCCGATGGGACGGTTGCCACAATGTCCGATGGGCGCGATAGCCCTTCGTTCGATACGACGGTTACGCTTTCGAGTTGGAAGCGGGGCACGCCCCAGCTCATCAAGTTCCCCGCGACCGCGGAATCCCCAGCAGGCGCAACGTTGTCAGCGAGTATCAACGATGACGGCAGCATTGCTTGGGTAACGGATGAGAACGGCTACACGACCGCCTATGGCTATGACCCTATGGGGAGGTTGTCGTTGATCGACTATCCCGATGGCGACAGCGTCAATTGGTTGGACACAACGCTAGCTTTCACGCCAGTGCTCTCGGCCGAGTATGGTCTTCCGACGGGGCACTGGAAACAGACCATTAGTACCGGTAACGCTCGCAAGATCACCTACTTTGATGCGCTATTGCGTCCGGTGGTTGAGGAGGCCTACGACGCGACAGACGCGACGACTATCGCCAGCACGCGAGCTATTACGGTGAAGCGATATGACGTGAGTGGCCAGTTGGCGTTTCAGTCATACCCGCGCGCTAGTGTTGGAGCCTTCACTGATGCAACGCTGACGGGTTCGAGGACGTTCTACGATGCGTTGGATCGCGTGGAACGGGTCGAACAGGATGCTGAAAGTGCGCTGGGAGTGTTGGTCACGACGACCAACTACTTGAGCGGGTTTCAGGCCCGTGTAACCAACCCACGGCAACAGGTCTCGACCACGAGCTACATGGCTTACGATCAGCCGACGACGGACTGGCCCGTTTTGATACAGCAGCCCGAAGGCGCCTATGTCGATATCGGTCGCGACGCTCTAGGCAAGCCGTTATCGCTCCGCCGCAGAAACTCCGACAGCACCGTGGCACTCACTCGCCGCTATGTATACGACGGCAATCAGCAGCTTTGCAAAACAATTGGGCCAGAAACCGGCGCAACCGTCATGGGGTATGACGCGGCGGACAATCTAGAATGGTCCGCATCTGGCCTGGCACTGACCGATCCGGCTAACTGCAATGCAACGGAAGCCTACAACTCTGGCCGTCGCGCCACACGCTCCTATGACAGTAGGAAGCGGTTGACTGCACTTTCGTTTCCGGATGGCAAAGGCAATCAGGCGTGGAGCTACTGGCCAGACGGCCTCATGAAGACCATCGTTACCAGTAATGATGGCGCTTCGGCAACCAATAGCTATGAATACAACAAACGCCGATTGATGACGTCGGAAAGCCTAAGCCAAACGGACGGCGACACCTGGGGGCTTAATTACAACTACGACTTCAACGGCAATCTCGCCAATCACGTCTACCCTTCTGGATTGATGGTTGCGTACGCACCCGATGCTCTGGGTCGGCCTACGCAGGCTGGTAGTTACGCCACAGGAGTTAGCTATTACCCCAATGGCGCGATGGCGCAATTCACATACGGGAACGGCATCGTCCACACTCTCAGTCAGAACGAGCGCGGTCTTCCTGAGCGCAGCAAGGATGCGTACGGAAGCACATCGGTGCTCGACGATAGTTACGACTATGACTCCAATGGAAACGTCGCGGCGATCAGTGATGCACTGTCTGGCAATCGTGGCAATCGGAGCATGACCTACGACGGATTGGATCGACTCAAAACCACTACGTCACCGATGTTCAGCCCGGCGAGTTACACCTACGACGTCCTGGACAATCTCATGACCGTCAAGGTTGCGGGTCGAGATCATACGTATTACTACGACTCCTCCAATCGACTGACGAATGTCATGAACACTGTGGGCGGTGCCTCAGTGATTGGATTGAGTTACGACGTGCAAGGAAACATCGATAACAAGAATGGCCAGATGTTTGCATTTGACTACGGCAATCGCTTGCGCGAGGCGGTAGGGAAGGAAACCTATCGATACGATGGGCATGGTCGACGCGTTCAGGCCACCCATCCGACGTTAGGGGCCATCCGTTCGATGTATGGCCAGGACGGCGTACTGCGTCGCCAAAGTAACCAGCGCGAGGCCAAGGCGGTTGACTACATCACCTTGAACGGCAGCCTTGTCGCTCGGGTGAGCAACCCGATAGCGCCGGGGGTGCCGGTGATGACGGTGCCGACCTACAGTACCCAGAGTAGTTACACCGTGCAGTGGAGCGCGGTAACGGGCTCTACCTTATATGAGGCTCAGGAGTCCGCTAATGGTGGTGCTTGGCTGTCGCTTTACACTGGGACGTCACTGAGTGTGGCGGTATCGGGCAAGGTCACGGGCAGTTACGCCTATCACGCCCGTGCATGCAACATCGCCGGCTGCGGCCCGTGGAGCGCATCCGCATCGCTGAGCGTCGACCTCGCACCAGCAGCACCGCCTGCGCTGACTGTGCCGGCAAC
This sequence comes from Agrilutibacter niabensis, assembly GCA_031457065.1. GTDB lineage: Bacteria > Pseudomonadota > Gammaproteobacteria > Xanthomonadales > Xanthomonadaceae > Agrilutibacter > Agrilutibacter niabensis_A. The sequence goes on along the minus strand of JAVDVW010000001.1, from coordinate 1,649,551 downwards.
CGGTCCGAGCGGCAACTACACTGTGTCCTGGGGCACCGCCAGTGGTGCGACCAGCTACCGGTTGGAAGAAAGCGCCAACAGTGGCGCCTGGACTGAAGTCTACAACGGTGGCGCACAGAGCAATGGGTTTGCCAACAAGCCGGCGGGCAGCTATGCGTATCGCATCCGCGCATGCAATCCGGTGGGCTGCAGTGGCTATTCGACCACGGCCACCACACAGGTGATCTATCCGCCGGGCGTGCCCACGCTTACGGTTCCGGCCTCCAACTATACCGGCGGTTACACGGTGAGCTGGACCGCGGTCAGTGGCGCGACGACCTATCAGCTTGACGAAAACATCAACAGCGGAAGCTGGACGCAGATTCACAACGCAGCGACCACCAACACCGCGTTGACTGGGCGTACCGCAGCCGCTTATGGCTACCGTGTCCGCGCCTGCAACAGCGCCGGTTGCAGCGCCAGTTCGGCGACGATGTCTGTTGTTGTCACCATGCCGCCCACGGCCGCCCCCACGCTGACGGTTCCGGGCACCAATTACAGCGGCGGGTATACCGTGAGCTGGACCACTGTCGGCGTCGCCACCAGCTATCAGTTGGTCGAGCGGCTCAATGGTGGCAGCTTCACCACGGTGTACGACGGAGCATCCTCGGCAGCGAATGTCTCGGGCCGCTCGCCAGGCACCTGGGGTTACATGGCCCGTGGATGCAACGTCGGAGGTTGCGGGCCCTGGTCGGCGGAGAAGACCGTGCCGGTGATCGGAGCACCTGCCGCGCCGACGTTGGGCGGGGGTGGTACGTACGGTGCCGGTGCGACCTACACCATGGACTGGACGGCATCCACCAACGCCACAAGCTACGAATTGCAGGAAAGCTTCAACAGCGGCGCGTGGACCAATGTGGCTAGCAGCGGCACGTCTGCGAGCTTCACCAAGAGCACCGGTGGTTCGTACGCCTACCGCGTGCGCGCCTGCAATCCGGCCGGCTGCAGTAGCTACTCGGCTACGCAAACCGCGACGGTGGTGCAAGCGCCTCCGGTGCCCACCAATCTGCGCATCACGGTGAGGAGTGCATGGCAATGTACGGTGGCGTGGAACAGTTCGAGCGGTGCGACTAAGTACGAGCTGCAAGAGCAGGGCTTGACTGCTTTCGAGGGCAATGCGCTCTCGTACACCTCTGATGCTCAGTGCTTTACGCCTTATAACGTACGGGCTTGCAATACATCGGCATGCTCGGCGTGGTCGGCGAATGTGTACTGATGGGGGAACAGAATCGTGATTAATCCAATCAAAGCTGTAGTTGCCTTCCTGTTGCTTGCTTCTACTGGCTGGGCGCAAGCCCAGACAGTCGAGTACATACACACCGACGCCCTAGGCTCGCCGGTTGCGGTAACCGATGCGAATCGCGTGGTGCTGGAGCGCAGCGAATACGAGCCGTACGGCAAGGTACTGACGCCGGCATCGCCGCAGGATGGGCCGGGTTATACCGGGCATGTGCTCGATGCTGTGACGGGCATGAACTACATGCAGCAGCGCTATTACGACCCGCAGATTGGGCGGTTCCTCAGTGTCGACCCGGTGACCGCGGATGGCAATACCGGCGGGAACTTCAACAGGTATTGGTACGCCAATAGCAATCCCTATAAGTTCTCCGATCCAGATGGACGTCAGTCCATGGAAGCGTTTGAGGAAATTGAATCGGAAGAGGAGGAGAGCTTTGCAAGGGGGAGTTTTAGGAGCGATTTGCGAACTATCAATCCTCCCCTTCGGCCGACTTCACCTTATTGCCAAGGTGCTCAAGAACCGAATCTGGAGGAAGAGGTTCGCGAAACGATCAATCCAACTGCACGAGGGCGCCAATCTGAGCTGCGTATCTTGCTAAGACTTCAGCAAGTCAAAAACAATAAGCCGGCTGAAACGTCTCATGGACGAGTCATTGCTGATTTTGAAAACGATGACGAAGTTGGAGAAATTAAGGACACAAAGCGCGTTTCGAATACGCGACAAGTTCGCGGTGAGCGCGAACTTGCGCAGCGGAGCGGGAGGCAGCATGTTATCCACACGGGCACTCACACTCGGGTGTCTAGGACCGTAAGCGTAAACTCAAGGATAGTCCACCATGACGACCTGGGTCCAAGGAAAAAGTAAATGTCGAAGTTAGACGCCGAACTCCTAATGAATGGACTTTTGCCGTTCGCTGAGCAGATGCTTTCTGAATTCGGTGAGTTCCACCCCTTTGGTGGCTACTTGGATCGAAACAAAGAAATTGTCCACGTGAGTGTTCTTGACGAGCAGTCAAGCGCCAAGGAAAAAATTGAGTTTTTCAAGCAATCTTTTTCACAGTTGGCCGAGAATGGCGAGGCGCTTGCTTTCGGCATTGTTTTCGACGTCATTCGTTCATTCAAGGATGGTTCGAAAGGAGATGCTATAAAGATGGTTTTGGAGCACAAAGATGGATATTGCGCCAATCTCTTCTTCAGATACCGAATACAGAAGGGGACTGTAGATATCATTGAGACGATCGCACAGCGTGGAACCCCCTTGTTTTTTGGTATCCAAAACGAAAAACACGGATCAGATAACAATTCGGAAAAACACGGGGTAGAGAACAATTAGTCATGAACCCATTAATCACAAGGCCCGGCCATTTGCGGGCCTTGTCGTCATTGCGGTTGTAACCGTGGCTACTGTTGGTTAGCCAGCATGCAATGGAGCACCTGCGCGATGGCGCGTCGCTTAGGTGTCGGAAGCGTGTGTCGACCGACCCAAAGTCCTAACTGGGCGCGCTGCTCATCCCGACCTTGCCGAAGTGGAGTGCGTCGCTGGGGCACTCCATAGAGGCGTCCACACATGGCAAGCGTCCGGTAAGGGCAGGTCGATTCTTGGATTCTTTTTGCGCAGTTGGCGAAAAAATCAACAAATTCGCCGGTTGGCGCCATCGACCGATGCTGGACCGTCGGTGCCTGACCTCACTTTAGTCGCTGCGTTGTAAACAGCAGATTTATAGGGGTTATTTTTCGTTTTTTTGCAGTGGATTAAGTGGCATGGGATGGCATGGGATGGGCCAAGCCTTACCGATCAAAAGTTGTTGCCGGACCCGCTTTTGTGTGCAACTTGTATTGCTCCTATCACAGCAGGAGTCCTGCAATGCAACACAGCAACAACCTCACTCGCGCCCGTCAGATCATCGAAGCTCGCACTGTAGATCCTGAAACCGCAGTCCGTATCGAACAGGCAATCGCACTGAGCCTGCTTGGCCCCTATACCATCGCTCGCGATGAAGTTGTACGCCCGGTTGCCCATCCGGATCATCGCGGCTTGGCTCCGATGGCTGCAACGGAAGCATTCGCCCACGCCCTGCACGCAGCCCTGGTGCCGTTTGCCCAGCGCGCCGGCATCAAGTCCCCAAAACCCGGCAAGTACGACCCGCTGTTCACTACTCCGACGTTGTTCCGGGAAGTCTGGCGAACCCGGCAGGCGGTAGACGAGCTGGGTATCCCCTACGCGTACTACTGCACTCAAGCAGTTGGTCGTTGGACAGCGTTGGGAGTCAGTCGCATGCCGCGTCCGTCCGGGCTGACTGCATCCGATATCGCCGCACACGTGTTGACCAATTGGAACGCTGACTATCAGAAGGCCAACCGTCCAACCGAAGCGGTCAAGCAGCAGGCAGACATGTCCGCTGGCGACATGGCTGTTCTGGCGATGCTAGCTGACACGCCCGGGCAAGTTAATTGACTAGTCTCCACCCTGCGTAACGGTGTGACTGATCCCGATGGGCGCCCATCGGTGATTGGATAGCAGTACCCAATGGCTGACGCAGCGCACGAGCGCGTAGCCCATTCGTCCACACACGACCAATCAAGTCAGTGCGCGCCACTGGCTCGGGTGTCGCTGCGTCTGCGAAAGGCCAGCGATGCCCGCTCTATGAAGTGAATTTACACATCAGGAAACTTACCAATGGCTACTAACCGTAACGAAAGGCTCAAACGTACAGAACAGATCATAAAAGCTCGAAGGTCAGATGATCCTGACGCAGGTCCGATTGCAGAAATGTGCTTTGCACGTGAAATGCTGAAACAGGTAGCCCTCGGCCAAGAGGCGTATCTGGCGACTACTGCGTACTTGGACTACCGCTACAAGTCACCGCACGAACGCACCGAAGAATTCATGCGGGTGTACCAGAAGTGGTATGCGATCAAGCAGCGAAACAGTTACGGACGGGTGGGGCGCCGGATTCCGAAAGACAAACTCTCGATGTGGTCCGATCGGGAGGTCACATCCTTCTGGCATGCGCGCCAGCACGCTGATCTGTTGGGAGTGCCCTACGATCGCTACATCATTTCGGTAATGAATCGTGCGATTGAGGTGGGTGCAACCCACCTACCGTCTCCCAATCAGCTCTATAGCGACCAAATCGCGGCACACGTTGAAAAGGACCTTGCCCCTGTGCGGGCAGCAGGTACGATCCCGCTCCTGCCTAGGGACTGCAATCCCCGCTTCTTCGCTGAAAATTACACGGGTGATCCCGTACAGGTCGCTGCACTGGATGCCATCGAAGCGGAGATCCACAAGACCGGCAAGGCTAGGCGGGCAGGGGTGCTGTCCCGCTATCTGCGGGAATCACGTCTAATCAGTGAACCCGAAGCCAGGCGCAGGCTGGGTGACTCATTGGTGGACGAAGCACTACAGGAACGTCTGTGGAACCCAGTACGTCCGGACCAGTCAATCCAGCAGGACGGCATCGCGGTGCCGGGTTGTTTCGGGTATCACCAGTCTTCGCCGCATACCATGTGCGGTAACTGCCCTGTCGCTAGCGCATGCATCGAACGCGGTGCGAAGATTGATGGCTTGTTGGAGGAACGTCACGGCACGACTGAGGTGCGCGTATTGCGGGTTAGGGAAGGCAATCGCAAGCGTAAGCAGCGGCAGCGGGATCGTGAGCGTGCCGGTAAGACGATGACGTTGCAGGAACAAAAGCGGGTGCTGCGTGAACTCGGCAATCCGAAGTTGAAAGAAAAGCGGCTTAAGGCGAAAGAACGCCGGGACGCCAAGAAGCGCACTGGCGCAAAGGATGCGCCGGGCTGGAATAAGCCGGAGGCTGTGAAAACGACCCCGGAACCCGTGGGCTGAAATCCCGGGCTGGCAATCCGAGGGGTGTCACGTTTTCCTGTTATTAGATATAGATGTAGAGCTTTTAAAAAATAGGAAAACGTGACACCCCCGGATTGTTATCAGAAGCATCGGGGTATACCGACGTTGCTCGGCCTTCGGCCTCGCACCTGTCGGTATGCATGGCGCCTGACGGCGCCATAGATTTATTCCGATAGTAGTAAGAACATCCTCGGGATGAAGAAGCTCGCTCCGTAATCTTGGAGCGGTCCCGGCGATATCACTGTTTCGGGATGAAGTCCTGCGGCTTCGACCATACGGGCCTGCGGCCCAACCGGTCCTTGCCGTCGATGGGGCCACGTGCCAGTCCGGCGCAACGTCATGTTCGGGCAACAAGTTGCGGTTGCGGACTAGATGCCGGGTTTTCGTGACAGGTGTGAGGATCGTAGGCGCGGGTAAACCTCATCTGAAACACGGGTCCGATAGCGCACTTAGCGCAACATCATGCGGTTTCCGGGGGGCGGATAGGGGTAGCGACAAGCCACTTTTGCGATGCAGCTACGGCTGGCTGTATCGACGCCTGGTGCATTCCGGTGTGCTCGCAGCTACGGATGTAGCTGAGTGATATGAAAGCGCGTGGTGCGCGTTCTGGTTGGTTCCTGCGAAGCGTCAACTTGTTGTTTATCGCTTTACCGTTTGGTGGGCTTCGTAGCCAACGCCTCCAACCGCGTCAGGGCTTCACGTTTGCCCAGTGCCCGCAACCCAGCAAGGGCGGCTTTTTGGTTCGCGCGAGGTTCCGTCTTACCGGCTTCCCAGTGATAGATCGACTGTCCAGACACACCAGCGATCAGTCCGAAGTCGGCTGCGGACAAACCTAGGCGGGTACGCAGGGTGCGTAATCCTTTAGCGCTAAAGCGGGTAGGGATGGGGGTATGGTCAGTAGGAACCTTGTCACCACTGCGTCGCAGGGCCGCGATAGCCCGCTGTTGCTCGGCAAGCTGTTGCTTCAATGTCGCGATGTCGTGCCGGTACTTGGCGTTGGTTTTTCGCAGGGGTTCGACTAGGGCACGGACTTCCTTGCGGGCAAGTCGGGTTATTTCGCTTTTGAGTAGATTGGCTAGGCTGGTCATGACGCGCTTCGTGTGGGGGATGGCCGGATAGTACACGGGCATGTAATGCGCCTTCGGGTCGCATGTGCCCGGGGCTGATATGGAGCAATAGGTGGGTGCGCCGACTAATCGGCTGCCATTCAATGGTGCGTTCCAAGTCGACGGTACTGGGAGCTAGCTATCGTGGATGCTGCTGTGGCTGGCTGTATCGCTGCCTGGCTGGCTCGGGCGCATACGCAGTTACGTCGAGAGCGGTTCGATGTGGAAGCGCTTAGAGCGCGTTCTAGAGCGTTTGGTGCAGCTTTATAGATAGGGCGCATGTGCCGACTGGTTATAATATAACCGGTCGGTCGGTGTCGCTTGCATGCAGCGTTTTTATGCCGCCGCCCGCGCCCGTCTAAGTATGAAGTGCTAGGTTGGGTTTCGCTTTGTACCAGCGGGACTGTCCTGCTCGCTCATATAGGGTGCGAAAGCCACTTTAGCTGGCCTCAGCTACACGCGAAGAATGCGTCCGCGCGGGGGGCGGCTGTTCGCCACCACAGAATCCCGTCCGAACATGATGGCCTGTGTGGTCGTTGGTGCCTCAAGGATCAACTCGTGAGGAATTGGCTCCAAGTCAATCATCACGTCAACAACATCATCCGGCCCTGCCGTGCGGTAAGCCGCGAGGTCGCGATATTCCAGTGTATAGCTGTTTTCCGGCATCCAAACCGCGAATGCCATTGGGTAAAACTTCATGAGCCAGTACATGGCACGCAACGGGCCGCGGATATCAAGCGAGCCTGCGTCCCGGATCAACGCTTGGCGCCTATACGGATATACCCAATAGTAGAAGTTGACACCTACCGGCAAAGGCAGGGTTTCATCGAGGAAGAAGTCGCGCCATTCCTCAGTGCGTGGCCCTTTCAGGTACCGATCCACACCGACCGCTGCCAGGTGACCCCACGCTGCGCGAACAAGAAGGGCAGGCTTTGCCGGCACCGGGATTGTGTTCGGCAGCACCAGGTTGGAAGCAAGCAAGACGCTTACTCGGTTCACGAAGTCGATCATCGCCGGGTCGTACCGCCCGCCCAGCAGCGCATTGTTGCATCGAGCACAAAGCGTCCGGTACTTCACTCCATCTTGCGCCTTGGTCTTGATTGCCTTCTCGGCATCGAGCCGGTGCGTAACGTGCTGAAGCTCCATCGCAGTCGGTCGGACACAACCCTTCGGAGGAGTGTGATCCTCGGTCAATGGCCCGACATTGCCGCAGATATTGCACGAGCCCGACTTAGCGCCCCTAGTCATCATTGCCAGCGGCATGAAGAGGATTCTCCTGCTAAGGCAGTTCGCGCAAGAATTGTTCGAACAGGCGGGTTTCCGCGCGGCTCGTAGCGAATCGAGCGAGCTGCTGGACGTTCTGTCTCGTTAGCAAGCGCCTGCCTGCCGCGACCACTGTGCGCAAGCGTTCAAGGTTGGGGTTCAGCTCCGAACCCACCTTTGACAGTTCACGAAGCTGCTTGTCCGGCAGGCTGTCAATGTCCGCGTCAGAGAGCGTCGAAAGGAACGGCTCAATGGCCCCAAGGATTTCGCGCAGTCCGTTGCCAGGTGCCAGTGCAGTGAAACCATCGAGCTGCCCAACCTGATCCTCAACGAAAGTAAGGGTCCGGCGCATGTGTTCAAGACCCTTGACGTCCGCCGCTGCGGCCCGGTCTTCGCGCTCTGCCTTCGTTGCCGCCCGCTCGATTGTCAGTGCGCCGTCGCCGCGTCGGATAGCTTGACGAACCGCGTTGACGATAGGCGTTGGCAGGGAAGCAGACTTGCCAGTGAGCTGATTGATGCGGGTGTTGATCCACCCCGCGCCATACTCGCCGCCTCTGATGGCTGAGACTTCCACTGAAATCGTCGGAAGGCGGTTCTTGACCTCCCACAGGAACTCCCGATTCTGCTGTGCCCTGATCGCGTGCAGGAAGGCGCGGCTCATCTGCATGAACTCCACAGAGAAATGCCGCTTGCCGCAGATTCGACCGATGTTGGTCTCGTTCCCGCCTTCCGTGACTACAAGGAAGCCGGTGCCGTGAGGTTGATGGCAGGTTGAAAGCCCGCAGGGGATTAGCGCTTCGAACGTGTAGCTGCCAATGATCTCTTTGAGCTTGACCGCCTTTGGGTCAACGTGAGGGAGGAAGCCGGGACGCGAGGTGATGTCGTCCCATGATTCGATACGGACAAGACCCTTCTCACTGTTCAGTGTGATCATGCGCTTCCTGTTGTGGCCCCATGCCGCCCCTGTGGCTCAGTCTAATATCGGGCCGTGGGGCGCTGGACTCAAGGCTCGCCGCCAATTCCGGAACGGTTTGAGCTAACGGGCAAGTTCGCTCCGCGAGCACCCATAGCGGCAGGTGTCCGCCCCTTGGTCCGGAGACGGAGCCATCGCTACACTGGGATTCAATCAAGTGTTTCAGGGGGAGTTGATGGAGAACGAGGAAAGGTTGCCGGGGCCAGTTCTGCTCCATCTTGAGCCGATCAGTTGCTCAATGGAGTTCTCGCGATCGCGGGACCCCGAAGCGCAGTTGTCTAGCCTCACAATGCGCCTGCATCTTTTGGACGATGAAGTGCGGACGCCCGATGGGCGCAAGCTCAATGGTGCTGATTGGACGATCACGTTCCAAGAGAACGGGACAGGGAGCGAGTTAACAAAGCAGTACAACGCCATCGGGCTTATCAACTACTACGCGGAGTATGAATCCGAGTATGGCGACGGATGCTCGCCGGAAGGTTGCCACGCTTGGGCAGACGTTGACTCAAGCACCTTCACACTCCTGCGTGAGATGGCCCTTGCCGGCAAGTTGCCCAGTGGGCTGCGTCTTTGCACTTACGGGATGAAGTACGGATGGGAGCCAGACGGCAGCGCGAAGGAGTGGGACGTCAAGGCGTACGAAAACGCGGTAATTAAAGACCTGAAGATTTTCACGACCTTCGTGAAGCCTCTGGAGCTTGCGCAGGACGTAAGCGAAGATGATGTGCTGTCTGTGACACAGCCGGCATCTGAAAGTCCCGAGCTTGTAGCCCTGCGATCAGCAACCAAAGCAATTGAGCGGGGCAATGCGCGCCTCGGGTGGGTGGTCGCCCTGCTTGTGGTGACTCTCGCTGTGGTGATCCTTCGGTAAGGATGGCGCTATAGCGGCCGCGGAATTTCTAAACCAAGGTGGCAGCGTCCAGTGTCTAGTCTCCTGCAATCTTCGGGACGCGAGCGTTGGGACAGCATTGGCCTGGCAGGTTGCGCCCCTGTCGCGATTCATTAGTTGGGCGCGGGTCAGTAAGCAGTTTTCGACAGGAACGGCACCGGCAGCGTCCTAGCCAGTTTGGCGTGAGTAGTGCGCCCGGCTTACCTGGTACTTAAGGCCAAATAGGTTCGGTGGGTGGTCTGGGCTAAGTCCTTGTTCCGATAGGTGTCCAGCACGGGCAGTGATCAGACTTGCTTCGCATACCTCATGCGCCGCTCCCCTGACTAGGGCCGATGCGGACGATCCTCACCCAAAGCAATGGGGCTGCCGTCCAAGCTGCTGTGAGAGCAGGGCATGGGCGTCTGCTGTTTACTCGTCGTGTTTGCGACTTCGGATCTTAGACAGAGTGTCGACTAGGTGCTGCGGGTAGGAACCGGTGAAGTACTCGAAGGTAAGCGGGTTCGCCGGGTAAAAGTGGCAGCAAAGATCGACCCAGGCTTTAGTCGGAATCGGGCCGTTGAGCTTGAAGACCTTCTTTGACTTCGCTTTGATGTGCTCGGAATCCTTTAGGACCATGTTGAAGTCAGAGTCTCGGCGCCGGAAATATTCATCTTCGCGGAAGTATTGGATCGCGCCATCAAAGTGGCGGAAGCAGTTCGCGTCGATGTCGAACTCCGCGTGCAAGTACCGGGCTGGATAATACGTTTCGCCGCCCATTTCGACTTGTACGTCGTCCGTTTTTATTTCGAGCGCCTGAAAGGTTTTGATCCCGTCTGCTTCGCTCCACTTGATGTCCAGGCAGTGCGTGCGCGCGAAGAAAAAATTGACGTAATTTGGGTCGATATCCATTGGCGGACGCAACTTCGCTGTGCCCGACTTAATCTTTCGCACGTCGTCATCGAACGGGGCGCCATACCACGTGTCGGCCTCAAAATAGCCCATGCCGTCGACGTCGAGTCGGACTCGATTTTCGTCAATGGCGATAAACTTCTTTACAGTGGGTCGGTCGAAAGCGCAGAAGACATCAATGAATCTCGGCGCCCAGTTAGCCTCTGGATGCATTTCGCGCCGGTAGCAGGGATGTGCCATTAGCATGTAGTCGGCGCCAATGAAGTACCCAGACTGCATGTCGCTGGGCGCAAACCGTGCGCAAATGTCCTCATAGGGCAATAGTCCGTCCCGTTCCATCTGCAATGGACCTAGAAGGGTCAATGCCAATCCTGGAGCATTAGCAACGATGCCGATGGTCGGAATGAAACTAAATGCGTTCGAATCCAGCACTACTCCTTTGGTCGCTGCTAGCTTAGTGAATCGCGCAATTAGGTCCGAGCTCCTTTCCAGCTCCTCACGGGCTTGTTCCGCCATTGCAGCGAACTGCTGGGCCATCAATTCCTTGATATTCAAGTCGGTCGACATGTGGGGCCAATGAAGTTGAAATTCGAAGTCTGGAGTTTAGTGGAGCGTAAGGACGATCCTTGTCCGCCACCCTGTCCAGATGGCGTCCGGCTTACCGGCCACTTACCCCAAGCGGCTTACGGGGGGCTCGACCGGTAGTCCTTGATCCGTCAGGGCATCCCGACGGGGCTGGCCGGGGTTCGTAATGCGTAGGTCGCAGGTTCGACTCCTGTTTCCGGCACCACCCTCCGTGAAACGTGCCAAGATCGGTCGTGTGTCCCCGGCCCGGGCTTGCGCATGGACCCCATTTCTCTGGAAGACCTCGCCCTACTCGAGGTACTGCAGCGGCTCGACCAGCGCGCGCCCCTGTCCGCGGCCGATGCCGAAATGCACAAGCGCCTGGTCGAGAGCGGACTGGTGGAGGACGATGACGGCGACCCGCATCTGACCGCGGCGGGAGTCGAGCTGTGCAAGTCGCTCCAGCACCGCGTGGCCGCGGATGCGGAGGCGGCGAAGATCCGCGAGCAGCGCGGGACAGAAGACGCTCAGGAAAACTGAAGCGACCCGCAGCGGTCTCGCCGCGTGCGATGACAGCCGGATAGAGTAGTGCCACTTCCCAGTGGTACGACCCGGTAATGGCGAAAAGCTCCCTCAAGGCACGTACGGCCCATGTCTGCGGCGAATGCGGCGCGGACTACAACAAATGGCAGGGCCAGTGCGGCGAGTGCGGCGCCTGGAACACGTTGAGCGAAGTCGTCCTCGAAGCCGCGCCCGAGGCCAGGAGCGTGGCCGCGAGCCGACGCAGTGGCTGGGCCGGCGCCAGCGAGGCGCCCAAGGTCACCGCGCTCCGGGACGTACGGCATCACGAAGACGCGCGCGCTTCGACCGGCATCGGTGAACTCGACCGGGTACTCGGCGGCGGCCTGGTGCAGGGCTCGGTGGTGCTGGTAGGTGGCGATCCCGGCATCGGCAAGTCGACGCTGCTACTGCAGGCGGTGACGAAACTGGCAGCGACCATGCCCGGCCTCTACGTCACCGGCGAGGAATCGCTGGCGCAGGTGGCGGGCCGCGCGGCGCGCCTGGGGCTGCCGCTGGATGGCGTGCACGCACTGGCGGAAACCTGCGTCGAGCGCATCCTCGAACATGCCGCGGCGATGCGCCCGCAACTGATCGTTGCCGATTCGATACAGACGATCTGGACCGAATCGCTGACCGCGGCGCCCGGTTCGGTGAGCCAGGTGCGCGAATCCGCCGCCAGGCTGGTGCGTTTCGCCAAGGAAACCGGCACGGCCGTGTTCCTGGTGGGCCACGTGACCAAGGAGGGCGGCATCGCCGGCCCGCGCGTGCTCGAGCACATGGTCGATGCCGTGCTCTATTTCGAGGGCGAGAGCGGCAGCCGGTTCCGCGTGCTGCGCGCGTTCAAGAACCGCTTCGGTGCGGTCAATGAGTTGGGCGTGTTCGCCATGGGCGACAAGGGCCTGCGCGAAGTGCCCAACCCGTCCGCGATCTTCCTGTCCGGCAACAGCGCGCCGCAACCTGGCAGCTGCGTGATGGTCACGCGCGAAGGCACGCGGCCGCTGCTGGTCGAAGTGCAGGCGCTGGTGGATTCCTCGCCACTGTCGAATCCGCGCCGCGTCGCCGTCGGCATGGAAGGCAACCGCATGGCGATGCTGCTGGCGGTGCTGCACCGCCATGGCGGGATCGCTGTGGGCGACCAGGACGTGTTCGTGAACGTGGTGGGGGGCATTCGCGTGCAGGAAACCGCGGTCGACCTGCCGGTCCTGCTGGCCGTGCTGTCCTCGCTGCGCGACAGGCCGATGGCGGAGCAGACGATCGCGTTCGGCGAAGTGGGCCTGTCGGGCGAGATCCGGCCCGTGCCCAATGGCGAGGAGCGCCTGAAGGAAGCCGCTACCCATGGCTTCAAGCGTGCGATCGTGCCCAAGGCCAATGCGCCCAGGGGCGGGCGTGTCGGCGACATGCAGGTGATCGGCGTGGAACGCCTCGCGGAGGCGTTGGAGCACGCTTGATAAAGGCGCGCCTGATCGAAGGCGCGCTTGATCGAAGGCGTGCCTGACCGCGATCGGCGGTCAGTGGCCGCCGGCGGCTTCCGGGCCCGCCTTCGCAACGAATGGCGGCCTGGCCACCCATACGAATGCGATCACCACCAGGAAGATGATGCCGAGCAGGTGGAAGATCTCGTTGAAGCCGATCTGCGCGGCCTGGTTGGAAATCATGCGTTCGAGCACGAAGGCGCCGCGCTGGAGGTCGCCGCCACCCAGGCGCGTGACCGTTTCTATCGTGTTCGGATCGGTCGCCGCCAGCTTTTCGGTGAGATGCGCGTGGTGCACCGCGCCGCGTTCGGACCACGCATAGCCCGTCAATGACGCGGCGAAGCTGCCGCCCAGGGTGCGCATGAACGTGGCCAGCCCCGACCCTGCCGCGATCTCATGCGGTTGCAGGTCCGATAGCAGGATCTGCAGCACCGGCATGAAGAAGAGCGCCACGCCGAAGCCCTGGAACAACTGCACCAGCGCGATATGGCGGAAGTCGACGTCGAGGTTGAATCCCGAGCGCATGAAACTGGTGGCCGACATCGCGATGAAGGCGATGGTGGCAAGCATGCGCAGGTCGAACTTGTGTGCATAGCGCCCGACAAAGGGGGTGAGGATCACCGGCAGGATGCCGATCGGAGCCGTGGCAAAGCCCGCCCAGATAGGGGTGAACCCCAGGTTGCGCTGCAGCCATAGCGGCACCAGGATGCCGACGCTGAAGAACGCGGCATACGCGACCACCATCGCCGCCGTGCCCGCGCTGAAGTTGCGATGGCGGAACAGGCGCAGGTTGACGATCGGGTCCTTGTCGGTGAGTTCCCAGATCACGAACACCGCCAGCGCGATCGACGAGATGATGGCGAGCCACACGATCAGCTGCGAGCGGAACCAGTCCTCGTCATTGCCCAGGTCGAGCAGTACCTGCAGCGCGCCGACACCGATCACCAGGGTGATCAGGCCGACGTAGTCCATCTTCGGCTTCTCTAGCCGCTCCGGGCGGCCGCGCAGCTGGCGACCGACGATGAAACTGGAGAACAGGCCGATCGGCACGTTGATGAAGAAGATCCATTCCCAGCTGTAGTTGTCGGTGATCCACCCGCCCAGGATCGGCCCGGCGATCGGCGCGACCACCGTCACCATTGCGAGCAGCGCGATCGCCTGTCCGCGTTTGTGCGCGGGATAGATCGAGATCAGCAGCGCCTGCGTGATCGGATACATCGGGCCAGCGACGAATCCCTGCAGCGCGCGTGCCGCCACGAGCAGGCCCATGCTGCTGGCTAGGCCGCACAGCAGGGAGGCGATGACGAACAGGAACGTTGCCCATATGAACAGCTTGCGTTCGCCGAAGTGGCGAGTCAGCCATCCGGTGAGCGGCAATGCGATCGCATTGCTGACGGCGAAGGACGTAATGACCCACGTTGCCTGGTTGGCACTGCCGCCGAGGTTGCCGGAGATCGTCGGCAGGGACACGTTCGCGATTGTCAGGTCCAGCACCTGCATGAACGACGCCAGCGCCAGGCCGAGCGTGGTCAGCGCCACGTTGGGCGGCCGGAAACCATTGGCGGGTGCCGGATTGGCGGGGGCGGGGGACGACATGCAGGTGTTGCCTCGAAGCGGCTTTGTCACGCCCGCGGCTGTGCCGCGGGAGCATCAGTGTTTCGTTCGAATGCGCGAGCGTCAGCCGTGGCCTTGCGCCAGGTTCTCGCGGACGATTTTCTGGATCAGCGCGTCAGCGTCTGCCAACTGCTTCGCATAGGCCTGGGTGCTGAGCACGGGCTTTTCCTGCGGCACGGTGGCCAGCACGGCGCCGCCCTGGTCGCGCAGCGCCACGTCGGCGTGCATGCTCAGGCCGATCCGCAGCGGATGCGCGGCCAGCTGCGTGCGATCGATTTCGATCCGCACCGGCACGCGCTGCACGATCTTGATCCAGTTGCCGCTGGCGTTCTGCGCGGGCAGCAGGGCGAAAGCGCTGCCGGTGCCGAGGCCGAGGCTGGCGAGCTTGCCATCGAATTCCACGTCGTCGCCGTAGAGGTCGGAATGCAGCTTGACCGGCTGGCCGATGCGCATCTTCGCCAGCTGCGTTTCCTTGAAGTTGGCTTCGACCCAGACCTGTTCCAGAGGAACGATCGTCATCATCGTGGCGCCCGGTTGCACGCGCTGGCCCAGCTGCACGCTGCGCTTGGCGACATGGCCCGACACCGGCGCGACGATCGCCATGCGCTGCGCGTTGAGATACGCCTGGCGCAGCTGCGCCGCGGCGGCCTCGACCTGCGGCTGGTCGATCACGGTGGTGGCATCGACGAGGGCGCGATTGCGCGAGAGGTTCTCGCCCGAGGCGGCCAGCGCCGCCTGTGCGGCGGTCAGTTCATCGCGCACGTGGGCAAGCTCCTCCGCGGACACCGCGCCGGTGGCGACCAGGCCTTCGCGGCGCTGCACGTCGGCGCGCGCCTTCTCGACCGACACGCGGCGCGCGGCGAGATCGGCCTGCCCGGCTTCGACGGTGCTGTACAGGCCACGCACTTGGCGCACGGTGTTGGCGAGGTTGGCGACGGCCTGCTGGTAGGCGACTTGCGCGTCGTTCGGGTCGAGCTGCACCAGCACTTGCCCGGCATCGACCTTCATGCCGTCATCGGCCGCGATGCTGACCACGGTACCGGCGGCCTGCGGCGTGATCGCGACGACATTGCCCTGCGCGTAGGCATCGTCGGTGCTTTCATGCCAGCGCCCGACAAGCAGGTACCACAAGGCCCATGCGATGCCGGCGACCACGACCACGGTGGCCAGGATCATCAGGGCGCGCTTGCGCTTGCTCGTGGGCGGTTGCGCCGCAGCGGCTTGGGGATTGATTTCGGTAGTCATGGCGTGGGGGCCTGGGTGATGTCGTTGGTGTTCTGGGCGGCGACGGATTGGGGCGCCGCGAATTCGAGGCCGCCGCCGAGCGCGCGATCGAGGTCGATAGAAGTACCCAGGCGTTGCGCACGCAATGCGGCGATCTGTTGCTCGAGCTGCAGCAACGGGCGCTGTGCGGCGAGTACATCCAGCTGCGTGCCGAGCCCGGCCTTGTACCGGGCGGTGGCAAGCTGCCATGCCGCCTGCGCGGATTCGCGCGCGCGGCTGGCCGACGCGATCTGCGCGTCGAGCGAGCGCGCTCCCTGCAACGCATCGGCGACCTCGCGCAGCGCACCGACCAGTGCCTGGTTGTAGTTGGCGACAGCGAGGTCGTATTCCGCATCGCTCTTCGCGAGATTGTTGCGAAGGCGGCCGCCGTCGAAGATCGGCAGGCTGATGGCCGGGCCGCCCGACGCGAGCAGGGCATCGCTGGAGAACAGGTCCGACAGGTTGCCGCCGGCGAGGCCGACCAGCGCCGTCAGGTTCACGGTCGGATAGAACTCGGCCTTGCTCGCCTTGATGCCATGGCGCGCTGCTTCCACGCGCCAGCGTGCCGCCACCACATCCGGGCGATGGCCCAGCAGTTCACTCTGCACCACGGCCGGAACACCAGGCCACGGCGCGGAGAGCAACGCAGGCTTGGCAATCTGGAGGCCGCGATCCGGTCCCTGGCCGAGCAACGCAGCGATCGCATTGCGTGCCGCATCGACCTGCTGCTGCGCCGCCTGTTCCTGCTGCTGCGCGCTAGCCACGGCGGTTTCGGCGTTGCGGATCTGCAACTGGTTGTCGAGGCCCGCCTTGACGCGCTGGCGACCGAGATCCAGCAGTTGCGATGCGCGCTGCTCGTCGGCGCGTGCGACCTCGGCGGCGTCATGCGCCTGTGCCAGCGCGACGTAGGCGCGCGCGATGTTCGAAGACAGCATCAGCCGCGCGGCCTGGGCATCGACTTCGGCTGCGCGTGCCTGGCCCAGTGCGGCCTGGGTGCGGGCGCGATGCCCACCCCAGAGATCGGGGCTGTAGCTGAACTGCAGGCCGATCAGCGTCACGCCCAGGTAGTCACCACCGAGCGGGGGGCGGGCGACGGTTTCGGGAATCTGCACGCCCGAATACAACGCGGTCGCGCCGAGGGTGGGCTTGCCCGCGGCGTCGGCCAGGCCCGCCTGCGCGATGGCCTGGCGAACGCGCGCGTCGGCGGCATCCAGCGAAGGCGTGCCGGCGAGTGCTTCGCCGATCAAGCCATCGAGCTGCGCGTCACCGAACGCTTTCCACCAGTCGCGCTGCGGAAATCCCGCGTCCGACGTGCCGGCGAGGCTGCGGGATGCAGCCAGCGAATCGGAATTCAACGGCCGGCCTTCGGGTTCGAGTCCGCGCGTGCTTGCGCAGGCGGCGACCAACAGGGTCAGCGCCAGCGCAAGCGGGGCCTGCAGCCGGCGGGTGGAGGGGAGGGACATGTCAGCGTTCCGAAGATGAAAGGTTGTCGCGGATCTGCGTCAACAGGCGAATCAGAATTTCGCTATCCGCATCGCTCATGCCGCGGGTTGCGCGTTCGCGCACGCCCTGGCCGCAATGGTTGATGTCGTTCCAGATCGCAACGCCGACCTCGGTGAGGTGAATGCGCAGCGCGCGGCGATCGTTCGGGTCGGCGACGCGGGCGACGATGCCGCGCTGCTCGAGCTTGTCCAGCAAGCGGGTCATGGCACCCGGATTCAACTGGGCGACGCCGGCAAGGTCGGTGACGCTGGCGCTGCCGTCGGCCAGATGCTTCAGGGTGATGTACTGGCTGAAGTTGAGTTCATGCCCGGCGGCGCGCAGTTCGGCTTCCATCTGGGTCCAGAAAGCCGCGCGGATTTCGCGCAGCAGCAGGGCCAGCGACGAGCCGCCCCAAGGAGGCGACGACGGGGGGGTGGGGGTATTCATGGGGGGCAAATATGCTGACCAGTGCAATATTTGTCAATGCAAACATTGTTGCCCCGATGGAACGCAGACACCCGGCCTATGGCCCATTCAGGAAATCTGGACGGAGGTTCCCATCTCGAGCCAGGCCAGCGGCGGTAAGGCCCGCATCAGCTGCGCCCGAGGATCAGCTCCAGCACGAACTTGCTGCCGAAGAAGGCGAGCACCAGCAGCGCCATCGCGGTCAGCGTCCAACGCACCGCCGTGGCGCCGCGCCAGCCGCGCCGCCAGCGTCCGAGCAGCAGGGCGCCGAATGCCAGCCAGGACAGCACGCTCAGCACCGTCTTGTGCACCAGGTGCTGGGCAAACAGGTTCTCGACGAAGAGCACCCCGGTCAGCAATGTGGCCGTGAGCAGGATGAAGCCCACCGTGATCGTGCGGAACAGCAGGCTTTCGAGTTCCACCAGCGGTGGCAGCGCCCGCAGCCAGCCGTGGAATTCGCGGCGACGCAGCGCGCGCTCCTGCAACCACAACGTGATTGCCAGCAGGGCGGCAATGGCAAGGGTTGCGTAAGCCAGCAGGGCGCACCAGGCATGCAATTGCAGGCGCCAATCCAGCGCTTCCGCGTTTACTTGGCCGTGCTGTGCGTACGCGTACAAGGTCGCCGCGGCGATGGGGAACACCACGACGCCCAGCGCCGCCAGGCGCCCGGTCGCGCCATACAGCGTCGTCATCGTCGCCATGCCGAGCCCGACCAGGGACAGCGCCGCGAAGAAGTGCAGGTCCGCGCCGCCGGCCATGCGCCAGGTCATGGCGTGCGCCATGAAATGCAGGACCACCGCCGGCAGGGCAGGGATCACCCAGCGCAAGCTATGCCCTCGTTCCTGCCGCAGTTGTGAGACCAGCAAGCCCGCGGCGACGAGGTAAAGAACGATGGCGATGAGAACGATTGTCATCGCCGGAGTGTCGCATACAGGCGGGTTCAGCGACTGCGCCTTGGTCCCAGCATCGGGCTCGCACCTGCAGCCCGTATAATTCGCGCCCGTTTTCGGTTTTCCGCACGCAGGCTGCCCGCATGTTCGAATCCCTCACCCAGCGACTCTCCGGCACCATCGACCGCCTGCGCGGCCGCGGCCGCCTGACCGAGGAGAACATCCGCGAAGCCACGCGCGAAGTGCGCATCGCGCTGCTCGAGGCCGACGTCGCGCTGCCGGTAGTGCAGGCGCTGATCGAACGCATCAAGGTGCGCGCGGTCGGGCAGGAAGTGTTGAAGTCGCTTTCGCCCGGCCAGGCGTTGATCAAGGTCGTGCGTGACGAGCTCACCGCGGTCATGGGCTCGACCGCCAGCGATCTGAACCTCAACGTGCCGGCGCCGGCCGTGATCCTGATGGCCGGCCTGCAGGGTGCGGGCAAGACCACCACCGTCGCCAAGCTCGCCAAGCACCTCAAGGAAAAGCGCAAGAAGAAGGTGATGGTGGTCTCGGCGGACGTGTACCGTCCGGCTGCCATCGAGCAGCTGAAGACGCTGGCGCAGCAGGTCGACGTGCTGTTCTTCCCGTCCAGCGCTGACCAGAAGCCCGAGGCGATCGTGAAGGCCGCGATCGAAGATGCGCGCAAGTCGTACGTCGACGTGCTGATCGTCGACACCGCCGGTCGCACCTCGATCGATGAAGCCATGATGGCCGAGATCAAGGCCCTGCACGGCGCGGTGAACCCGGTCGAGACCCTGTTCGTGGTCGACTCGATGACCGGCCAGGATGCGGCCGTCACCGCCAAGCATTTCGCCGAAGCGTTACCCCTCACCGGCGTGGTGCTGACCAAGACCGACGGCGACGCACGCGGCGGCGCCGCCCTGTCGGTCCGCTACATCACCCACAAGCCGATCAAGTTCATCGGCGTGGGTGAGAAGCCCGACGGCCTCGATGTGTTCCATCCCGACCGCATCGCCAGCCGCATCCTCGACATGGGCGACGTGCTGTCGCTGGTCGAGCAGGTCGAGCAGCAGGTCGACAAGGACAAGGCGCAGAAGCTCGCGGAGAAGGTTGCCAAGGGCAAGCGCTTCAACCTCAACGACCTGAAGGACCAGCTCGAGCAGATGCAGAACATGGGCGGCATCCATGGCCTGATGGACAAGCTGCCGGGCATGGGGCAGGTTCCGGATTCGGTCAAGAGCCAGGTCACCGGCAAGGAAGTGCCGCGCATGGTCGCCATCATCAATTCGATGACCGCCAAGGAACGCCGCAATCCCGATCTGCTCAATGGCTCGCGTCGTGCCCGCATCGCCAAGGGCGCCGGCCTGACCCCGGCCGACGTGAACAAGCTGATGAAGCAGTATCAGCAGATGGAAAAGATGATGAGCAAGCTCTCCGGCGGCGGCATGAAGGGCCTGATGCGCGGGATGAAGGGCATGATGGGCGGCCGCGGCGGGATGCCGTTCCGCTGATCGGGTGCGGGCCATTCCAATGGTGGAATGACGCAGTGGAATGATGTGTGCCGTCGCCAACGGCGGCACGCCGCGGGGTTTGGCCTAGAGTTCGGACGTCTCCTCGCGGCGAGTACGTCATGTCCGATACCAGTCACAACGTCTTGTTCCTGCTCGGCAGCGCTCGCGAAGGCGGCAATGCCCAGTTCCTCGCTCAGCGCATGGCCGCAGCGCTGCCGGCATCGGCGAGCCATCGCACCCTGCATCTGGACGACTATCCGTTGCCGGCGTTCCGCGATATTCGTCATTCCGTCGGCCTCTATCCGCCGCCGCAGGGGAATGAAAGGGTGCTCGCCGAAGCGACCCTGGACGCCTCCGACATAGTCATTGCCGCGCCGCTGTACTGGTACAGCGTGCCCGCCAGCGTGAAGTTGTACTTCGATTACTGGAGCGCGTGGCTGCGCGTGCCCGGCCTGGATTTCAAGCAGCAGATGGCGGGCAAGCGCCTGCACGCCGTCTGTGTGGTAAGCGACGAGGACTTCAGCGTGGCCGAGCCCTTCGCGCGGATGCTGGAACTCACCGCCGGCTACATGGGCATGGAGTGGCGGGGCATGCTGACCGGGTACGGCAACCGGCCGGGCGACGTGGCCCAGGATGCCGAGGCCGTGGCCCGGGCTGAGCGGTTCCTGCTGGCCCAGGCCGCTGCGTAGCTCCGGTAAGCGCACCGGGTGCTCTTGTTGATGCGGCCGAAAAAGCCGCCGGACGCCGGTTTTTCAGGCGTGGCGGCGCGGATAGCCTTTTTGGCGCCATTTTTTGGGGCGGCGCGGTTTCCTTGGCCGAATCAATGGCTTACAATTATCGGCTTACCCTGCCATTCCGGCAGCTGGGCAACACCGAGAAAACTGCAATGGTCAAGATCCGCCTTACCCGTGGCGGCGCCAAGAAGCGCCCCTTCTACCACATCATCGTCACCGACAGCCGCAGCGCCCGTGACGGCCGCAACATCGAGCGCGTGGGTTACTACAACCCGGTCGCGCAGGGTGCGGAAAAGCGCGTCGAAATCGACCTCGAGCGCGTCAAGCATTGGGTTTCCAAGGGTGCGCAGCTGACCGACAAGGTCGCCGTGCTCTACAAGGAAGCCGGCAAGGCCGTCTCGGCCTGATTGCCTGCCGCGCGCGAGTCCTTCACGCGCGGCCACGCTTTCAAACGTTCGCAATGAACAACGATCAAGGGCGCCGCATCCTGTTGGGCAGGGTGGCCGGCGCCTTTGGCGTTCGGGGCGAGGCGAAACTCGAGTCCTGGACCGAGCCGCGCGCCGCCATCTTCCGCTACCAGCCGTGGATCCTGCGCGACCCGCAGGGCAACGAGCGCGAACTGCGCGGCGTGCGCGGCAAGGAAAGCGGCAAGAGCATCGTCGCCACGTTCCCTGACGTGACTGACCGCGACGCCATCGAGGCGATGCGCGGCACCGAGATCTATGTTCCCCGTTCTGCCTTGCCGCCACCGAGCCCCGGTGAGTACTACTGGGTCGACCTGGAAGGCTTGCGTGTCGTGAACGTGGAGGGTGTCGACTTCGGCACCGTGTCGCACCTGTTCGCCACCGGCGCCAACGACGTGCTGGTCGCGCGCGATGGCGAGCGCGAACGCCTGATTCCCTTCGTGCAACCCCAGTACGTGACTGGCGTCGACTTCGATGCCGGCGTGGTGACGGTGGACTGGGATCCCGAGTTCTAGAATCCGCACCAACGGCGGCAGCCTCAGGATGGCCATGCGCATCGACGTCATCACCCTGTTTCCCGACTTCATCGCGCAATGCGCCGCGTTTGGCGTTACCGGCCGGGCGGGCGAACGCGGCCTGTTGTCGCTGCACGGCTGGAATCCGCGCGATTACGCCGAAGGCAACTATCGGCGCGTCGACGAGCGCCCGTTCGGTGGCGGCCCCGGCATGGTCATGCTCATCGATCCGCTGCGCGCGGCAATCGAAGCGGCGCGCGCAGCCGATCCCGTGCCCGCCAAGGTCATTTACCTCACTCCGCAAGGCGCGCCGCTGACGCAGGCCAAGGCACGTGAGCTTGCCGCGCGCGAGCGGGTGATCCTGCTGTGTGGCCGCTACGAAGGCATCGATGAACGCCTGATCGAAGCCGAGGTCGACGAGGAGCTCTCGATCGGTGACTACGTCCTGTCGGGCGGCGAGCTGGCGGCGGCGGTGGTGGTCGATGCCGTGGCCCGGCTGCAGGAAGGGGCGCTCAGTGACGCCGAGTCCGCCGAGCAGGACAGTTTCGAAGGCGGCGTGCTGGACTGCCCGCACTACACCCGCCCGGTCGAGCATGAGCTGGGCCGGGTCCCGGATGTCCTGCTGTCGGGCAATCACGCCGATATCGCCCGCTGGCGCCGGAAGGAATCCCTGGGCCGGACCTGGCAGCGGCGTCCCGACCTGCTGGACGAGGCGGCGCTGACCCAGGCCGATCACAAGCTTCTGGACGAATATCGCGCCCGTTTCGCCGAAGTTGGCGACGATTCCGACGGCTGATTCTGGGGTTCGGCCGCAAGAGTCAGGTCCGGGAGGGCTTCCCGATCCGCCACGCGACGAGCCACCATGGCGCGGTCCCTTGCGCGGCAGGCCATGGAGGGCGCTAACCATTTGCCCCGCAAGGAAAAGTTCCGCTAAAATATGCGGCTTGCTCCACCCAGCTGCACCGATGCCAGACGCGGGTCCACGTGCACTCGCGCTACAACTAATCCAACAGGCCATAGCCATGAACAAGCCCTCGCTCCATACGCTCCTCCAGAATTTCGAAGCCGAACAGGTGCAGCGCAAGCTGCCGGATTTCGGCCCGGGCGACACCATCGTCGTCAACGTGAAGGTCAAGGAAGGCAACCGCGAACGCGTCCAGGCCTATGAAGGCGTGGTGATCGGCACCAAGAATGCCGGCCTGAACTCCTCCTTCACCGTGCGCAAGATCTCGCACGGCTATGGCGTCGAGCGCGTGTTCCAGACCCACAGCGCGATCATCGACTCGGTCGAAGTGAAGCGCCGCGGCAAGGTCCGCGCCGGCAAGCTGTACTACCTGCGTGGCCTGGAAGGCAAGAAGGCCCGCATCAAGGAAGACCTGGCTGCCTACGCCAAGGCCAAGGCCCAGTAATCAGCGCAACACGAGCGCGCAGACGGCCGCCCCTCATAGGGCGGCCGTTTGTTTTTGGGCGGGTGGAACGTCGTCCGTGTTGTCGTAATGGCAGTGCGCGTCGGACTACGCGCTGCGGCGTAAGCTCGGCCCGTTGGCGGCAAGGGCAAGACGCGAAATGGCGAGCGCGCTGCACCAGTGCGAATTCCGCTTCTACGAGGAGCTGGGCGACTTCCTGCCGCCGGAACGGCGCAAGTGCACTTTCATCCATCAGTTCCACGGCACACCCGCGGTCAAGGACCGGATCGAAGCATTGGGCGTACCGCATACCGAGGTCGACCTGATCCTGGTCGACGGACTGTCCGTCGGTTTCATGCACAAGCTGAGGGGCGGCGAGCGGGTGGCGGTCTACCCAATGTCCGAATGCTTCGAGTTCGGCGCCTTCTCGCGCCTGCGGCCACAGCCCCTGCGCGAGCCGCGGTTCGTGCTCGACGTGCATCTCGGCCGGCTTGCGGCCTATCTGCGCCTGCTCGGATTCGACTGTCTCTATCGCAACGATTACGGCGATGAGGAACTGTTGTCGATTTCCCGCGAGCAGCATCGCATCCTGCTGAGCCGCGATACGGGCCTGCTGAAGCGGGCAGCGCTGACCCACGGCGCATTCCTGCATGCCACGGATCCCCGCCGCCAACTGCGCGAGGTATGCGACCGCTTCCAGCTTGATGCGCGGATCGCACCCTTCACCCGCTGCGCGCGCTGCAACGGCGCGGTCGAACCCTTGCGCGACGGAGTTGCGCCATTCATCGCGCACAGCACCATCACGCACCCTCGCGGCGGCTTCAGCCAGTGCCAGGGTTGCGGCCAGCTGTACTGGCCAGGCAGCCACCTCACGCGTCTGCGGCAGCGGCTGGCGGAGGTTGGGGTATCGATCTGAGGCTTCGCGATAAAATCGCGCCGTGATGAAACATCCCGCGCCAGCGTCCGACGAATCCCGCGACAGCGTGCGGCTCGACCTGTGGTTGTGGGCGGCACGCTTCTTCAAGACACGCGCACTGGCCAAGCAGGCCATCGAAACCGGCAAGATCGAGATCGGCGGGCAGCGTGCCAAGCCCGCGCGCGGGGTGCGTGTCGCCGATGCGCTGAGGATCGAGCGCGGCGAGGAAGTCTTCGAGATCGAGGTCCGCGCGCTCAGCGACGTTCGCGGCCCGGCGGGCATCGCGCAGACGTTGTATGCCGAAACAGAGGCATCGCGCCTTGGTCGCGAATCCGCTCGCGCGACGCGCGCCGCAGAGCGCGCAGGTTATCGCGCGCCCGAAAGCAAACCAGACAAGCGGGCGCGCCGCCTGATCCGGGCGCTGGGCGATATCGACGCCACCTAGTTGGACACCGCGCGGCGCAGGCGCAGGGCGGTCGATGGCATCAACGGCGTCCGCCGCCCAATACCGATCCCGCGAGCCCGATCAGATCCGAGAAATCCGTATCGCCGTCGCCATCGCGATCCAGTACCGCGCCAAGCAGCCCGCCACCGAGACCGCCCTGCTGGCGGATCTGCTCGTGCTCGTCGCCGAGTGTCTGGCCGAGTGCCTGCGGCGTCGTGGCGTTGCCTTGCGAGAACATGCGCTTGGCGAGGTAGGCGAGCACGATCGGCGCCAGCATCTTCAGCAGCGTGTTTGCCTGTGCACCGCCCAGTCCGGTGGCCGCGCCCAGTCCCTGCGCCGCATTGTTCTGGCGGGCGCCGAAAATGTGGCCGAGGATTTCCGTTCCCTGGCCCCCACCGCCCATTACCGTGCCAAGCACGCTGCCCAGGTCGAGTCCGGCGTGGTCACGCTGTAGTGCGCCGAACAGTGCTTCCGCTCCCTGCGGCTGGCGGGCGTTGCTCCCAAGCGCGCCAAGCAGCAATGGCAGTGCCGCGGACACGGCGTCGGTTGCCTGCGGTTGCGACAGCCCCAGTTGCTGGCCGATCTGGGCCAGTTGTGGTCCCTGCAGCTGGTTGAGCAGGTCGTCGGTAAGCGTGGCGTTCATGGCGGTGCTTCCTTGGGTAAGGAATCGATGCTAGTCCTGTTCAACAGTGGTGACGAGTTGATGCGCGCGAACGGCGCGTTCGCCGGGAAGGCACTGCCCGGCCTTGCTTTCGCCGGGCATTGCCTCTTACCAAGGGCGTGGCCCATTCAGCCCGCGCCGGCCTGCTCGCGCTCGCCCAGGGTCACGGTGATATCCAGTCCGAGCGCCTTGGCCACGCCCGCGCCATAGGCCCGATCGGCCCTGGTGCAGTTGCCGATGTGCCGGCGTTTGATGAACTCCGGCGCATCGCCCATCGCGCGCGCGGTGTTGTCGAACAGCACCTGTTGTTGGGCTGGTGTCATGAGGCGGAACAGATCGCCCGGCTGCTTGTAGTAGTCGGCGTCATCCACGCGGTAGTTCCAGAAATCCCCGTCGCCGTTGATCTTCAGTGGCGGTTCGCGGTACTCGGGCTGTTCCTGCCATTGGCCGAAGCTGTTGGGCTCGTAGTGAGGCGTTCCACCGTAATTGCCGTCGACGCGCATGGCGCCGTCGCGGTGGTTGCTATGGACCGGGCAGCGCGCCGCATTGACCGGGATCTGGTGGTGGTTGACGCCCAGCCGGTAACGCTGCGCATCCGAGTACGCGAACAGTCGCGCCTGCAGCATCTTGTCGGGCGAGACGCTGATGCCGGGCACGAGGTTGTTCGGCGCGAAGGCGCTCTGCTCGACGTCGGCGAAGAAATTTTCCGGATTGCGGTTCAGCTCCATCACGCCGACTTCGATCAGCGGATAGTCTTTCTTCGGCCAGATCTTGGTCAGGTCGAAGGGGTGGTAGGGCACCTTTTCCGCATCGGTCTCAGGCATGACCTGTACGTACAGGGTCCATTTCGGGAAGTCGCCGCGTTCGATCGCGTCGAACAGGTCGCGCTGGTGGCTCTCGCGGTCCCGGCCGATCAGTTCCGCGGCTTCGGCATCGGTCAGGTTAAGGATGCCTTGTTGCGTCTTGATGTGGAACTTGACCCAGAACCGCTCGTTGCCGGCGTTGATGAAGCTGTAGGTGTGCGAACTGAACCCGTGCATGTGCCGGTAACTGGCGGGAATGCCGCGGTCGCTCATGACGATGGTGACCTGGTGCAGCGCCTCGGGCAGGCTGGTCCAGAAATCCCAGTTGTTGGTCGCGCTGCGCAGGTTGGTCTTCGGGTCGCGCTTCACGGCCTTGTTGAGGTCGGGGAACTTGCGCGGATCACGCAGGAAGAACACCGGCGTGTTGTTGCCGACCAGGTCCCAGTTGCCTTCCTCGGTGTAGAACTTCAGCGCGAAACCGCGGATGTCGCGTTCGGCATCGGCCGCACCGCGTTCACCGGCGACCGTGGTGAAGCGCGCGAACATCTCCGTCTGCTTTCCCACCGCGCTGAAGATCTTCGCGCGCGTGTAGCGGGTGATGTCGTTGGTGACGGTAAAGGTGCCGAATGCGCCGGAGCCTTTGGCATGCATGCGGCGCTCGGGAATGATCTCGCGGTTGAGGTTGGCGAGTTTTTCGATCAGCCAGACGTCCTGCATGAGCAGCGGGCCGCGCGGGCCGGCCGTCATGCTGTTCTGGTTGTCGACGACCGGGGCACCAAAGGCAGTCGTCAGCGGGCACTTCTTGGGCGGGTCGGAAGGCTTGTTCATCGCGGGCTCCTGCGGGTTCGGGGGGACCCCGACCTTAGGCCCGCGCCGATGACAAATGAAATCGATTGTTCCAACCAAGCCGATAGCGGCGGGCTATCGACTGGCGCTCAGCCCAGGGCCTTGAGGCGGTACAGGGCTTCCAGTGCCTGCTTGGGCGTGAGTTCGTCGGGATCGATGGACGCCAGGGCTTCCAATGCCGCCGAATTGGGCGCGAACAGGCCGAACTGCTGCGGCTGGTCCAGCGCGACCGGCGTGAGCGGCGGCACCGGGACATCGCGCTGCTGTTGCTCCAGTTCCGCCAGCCGCCCGCGTGCCTGCCTGACCACCGACTTGGGCAGGCCGGCGAGGGCGGCGACCTGCAGGCCGAAACTGCGGTCGGCGGGGCCGTCCTTCACCGCGTGCATGAATACGAGGGCATCGCCGTGTTCGACCGCGTCGAGGTGCACGTTGGCGATGCCGCTGCCTGGCTCGGCGAGCGCGGTGAGTTCGAAGTAATGCGTGGCGAACAGCGTGTACGCGCGATTGCCATGGGCGAGATGGCGCGCGCAGGCGTCGGCGAGGGCGAGGCCGTCGTAGGTCGACGTGCCGCGGCCGATCTCGTCCATCAGCACCAGCGACTGTGCAGTCGCGTGGTGCAGGATGTAGCTGGTCTCGCTCATCTCGACCATGAAGGTCGATTGTCCGCGCGCGAGGTCGTCGCCGGCACCGATGCGGGTGAGGATGCGGTCGATCGGGCCCAGCACCGCACGCGCCGCCGGCACGAACGCGCCGATATGCGCGAGCAGGACGATCAGCGCGTTCTGCCGCATGTACGTCGACTTGCCGCCCATGTTCGGCCCGGTGATGACCAGCATGCGCCGCTCCTCGTGCAGCACGAGGTCGT
Source organism: Agrilutibacter niabensis (assembly GCA_031457065.1). Classification (GTDB taxonomy): domain Bacteria; phylum Pseudomonadota; class Gammaproteobacteria; order Xanthomonadales; family Xanthomonadaceae; genus Agrilutibacter; species Agrilutibacter niabensis_A. The sequence goes on along the minus strand of JAVDVW010000001.1, from coordinate 1,621,806 downwards.
TGGGCTCGAACGGCTCGCTGCGCACGGCTTCCACGACCGGATGGCGGCCCCGTTCGATGCGGATGCCGGCTTCGTCCACGAGTTCCGGTTGCGACCAGTCCAGGCCCTGCGCACGTTCGGCGAAGCAGGCCAGCACGTCCAGCTCCGACAGCGCGGCGGCGCAGTGCTTGAGTGGCCCCAGGCGTTCGTTCAGTGCATCCAGCAACTGCTCGTACAGCAGCCGTTCGCGCGCGAGGGAACGTTCGCGTGCGGACAGCACTTTGTCCTCGAACTGCTTCAGTTCCTCGGTGATGTAGCGCTCGGCGCCGGTCAGCGTCTGTCGGCGCGAATAGTGCATGGGCGCCCTGTCGCTCTGGCCCTTGCTGATCTCGATGTAATAGCCGTGCACGCGGTTGTAGCCGACCTTGAGCGTGGCGATGCCGGTGGCGGCGCGTTCGCGCGCCTCGAGGTCGATCAGGAACTGGTCGGCGTTGGTCGACAGGGTGCGAAGTTCGTCCAGCTCCGCGTCGTAACCTTCGGCGAAGATGCCGCCGTCGCGCGCCAGCACCGGCGGCTGCGGCACGATCGCCGACGCCAGCAAGTGCGCATGCGCGTCGTGTTCACCAAGCTCGCTGGCCAGCTGGGCCAGGCGCGGTGAATCCAGCGGCCGCAGCTGCGTGCGCACGGTCGGCAGCAATCCGAGGCCATCGCGTAGCGTGGAGAGGTCGCGTGGCCGCGCCGAACGCAGGGCGATGCGCGAGAGGATGCGCTCGAGATCGCCGAGCGCGCGGAAGGTCTCACGCATGCGCTCGGCCACGCCGGAGTCGACGAGCGTGGCCACGGCCTGGTGGCGCAATCGCAGCGTGGAACGGTCGCGCAACGGGCGGTGCAGCCAGCGGCGCAGCAGGCGGCCGCCCATCGGCGTGATCGTCGAATCGAGCACGCCGAGCAGGGTAGTGCGGGTGTCGCCGTCGACACGGCTGTCGAGTTCCAGGTGCCGGCGGGTGGCAGCATTCATCGCGATCGCGCCGTCACCGGATTCGACGGCGATCGAAGTGAGGTGCGGCAGGCGCTGCTTCTGGGTTTCCTCGACATATCCGAGCAAGGCCGCTGCGGCGGCGACGGCCAGTGGCTTGTCGTCGATGCCGAAACCGGACAGGTCGTGCAGCCCGAAGAAGCGCAGCAGCTGGCGGCGGCCGCTGTCGGCATCGAACAGCCATGGCGCGCGCCGGCGCACGCCATTGCGGGTCGCGGCGAAGGCGGGCCAGCCATCCTCGTCGGCGATGAGCGTTTCGGCCGGTTCCAGGCGCGCGAGTTCGGCTTCCAGCGCGTCTTCGGTGCCGACTTCATTCACCAGCAGGCGGCCGGCGGCGAGGTCCGCCCAGGCCACGCCGTAACCGTTCTTGCCGCGAGCGATGGCAAGCAGCAAGGTATCGCGGCGTTCGTTGAGCAGGGCCTCGTCGGTGACGGTGCCCGGCGTGACGATGCGGACGACCTTGCGCTCGACCAGCCCCTTCGATAACGCCGGATCGCCGATCTGTTCACAGATCGCCACCGATTCGCCCAGGGCGACGAGGCGCGCGAGATAACCCTCGCAGGCATGGTGCGGTACCCCGGCCATGGGGATCGGTTGGCCTGCGGAGGAACCGCGTTGGGTCAGGGTGATGTCGAGCAGGCGCGCGGCCTTGCGGGCGTCGTCGTAGAACAGCTCGTAGAAGTCGCCCATGCGGAAGAACAGCAGCACGTCCGGGTGCTCTGCCTTGGCGGCGAAGAACTGCTTCATCAGCGGGGTGTGTTCGGGCGCGGGGCCAGGTGAATTGCCGTGCATGTGGGGCTTGCTGTCCATCGATTCCGGGCGCGGGCGGCGCGTGCAATGCGCAACATGATGACAGCCGCGGGTGGGGAGTTGTGGGCCGCGTACCTGCGGCCTGACCTTCCGCGCTACTGAGTAATCGTGTTCGAGGCGACGGCCTGCCGGTTCGGCGGGCCGCCGGCTTTCCCCTCGCCGTTATAGTGCGCGCATGAGCGAAACCACGTCCGACGCCAACCTGCAGCAACTCGCGCACCGACTCGGCGCCGCCGCGCAGGCGGGCCACCACACGCTGGTCACCGCGGAAAGTTGCACGGGCGGCTGGATCGCCAAGGTGTTGACCGACATCGCGGGCTCTTCGGCCTGGTTCGAATGCGGGATCGCCGCGTACAGCTACGAATCCAAGCAGGCCCTGCTCGGGGTGCGCCCCGAAACGCTGGAACACCACGGCGCCGTCAGCCGTGAAACGGTGCTGGAAATGGTGTCGGGCGCCCTCGTGCACTCCGGTGCGACGTTGGCCGTGGCGGTTACCGGTATCGCCGGCCCTTCCGGCGGCACCGAGGGCAAGCCGGTCGGCACGGTCTGGATCGCCTGGAAGCGGCGCGGCGGCTATGCCACCGCCGAAGTCTTCCACTTCGATGGCGACCGCGAGGCCGTGCGGCGGCGGACGGTGGAGGCCGCCCTGCAGGGGCTGATGCGCCTGGCGGGGTAAGCGCCTGAGGCTGCGGGGCTTGCTTTTTGAAAAAGTCCGTTAGTAGTATTGCTACTAATGAACCTGACCGACACCCAGCGCGCCATCCTGGCGCTCATCACCGAGCGGATCGAGAGCGAGGGCGTGCCCCCGTCGCAGACCGAAATCGCGTCGGCCTTCGGTTTCAGCAGCGTCCGCGCGGCGCAGTACCACCTGGAGGCCCTCGAGCGAGCAGGGGCCATCCAGCGCGTCCCGGGTCAGGCCCGCGGCATCCGCCTGGTCCAGGCGCAGGGGCGTCCCGCGGCGAACGACGACGCCCTGCGGCTGCCCGTGCTCGGCCGTGTTGCAGCAGGCGCCCCCATAGGCTCCGGCGCAGGCCTCGAGGCCGACGACTACGTCCTGCTGGACAAGAACTTCTTCGCGCCGGCTCCGGACTATCTGCTCAAGGTCAAGGGCGATTCGATGCGCGACGAGGGCATTTTCGATGGCGACCTCATCGGTGTGCATCGCACCTCCGACGCCCGCAGCGGTCAGATCGTGGTCGCGCGTATCGACGACGAGGTCACCGTGAAGCTGCTGAAGATCGGCAAGGACCGCATCCGCCTGCTCCCACGCAATCCCGATTACGCACCGATCGAGGTGCTGCCGGACCAGGACTTCGCCATCGAGGGGTTGTATTGCGGCCTGGTGAGGCCCAACCGGTGAGCGCGGCCATGGGCGCGGACTTCCCCTACCTGGATCTGCGCGGTTTGCCGCTTTCCTCTTCTCCGCGTCCCGGCAAAACTTTTCTGCACACGGTCCGCAGCGTCTCAGCCTCTGCGATACGCCCCGACTAACCTGACGCCAACGCACACAAACACGAACCAAGGAACCGCCACGATGGATGAGAACAAGAAGCGCGCCCTCACGGCCGCCCTGGGCCAGATCGAAAAGCAGTACGGCAAGGGCGCGGTCATGCGCATGGGCGACCAGGTGGCCGAACCGGCCGAGGTCATCGGCACCGGCTCGCTGATGCTGGACATCGCGCTGGGCATCGGCGGCCTGCCCAAGGGCCGCGTGGTGGAGATCTACGGTCCGGAATCCTCGGGCAAGACCACCCTGACCCTGCAGACCATCGCGCAGTGCCAGAAGGCCGGCGGTACCTGCGCCTTCGTGGATGCCGAGCACGCGCTCGACCCGACCTACGCCGCCAAGCTCGGCGTCAACGTCGATGACCTGCTGGTCAGCCAGCCCGACACCGGCGAGCAGGCGCTGGAAATCGCCGACATGCTGGTGCGTTCCAACGCCGTCGACATGGTGGTGATCGACTCGGTCGCCGCGCTCACTCCCAAGGCTGAAATCGAAGGCGAGATGGGCGACCAGCTCCCCGGGCTGCAGGCGCGCCTGATGAGCCAGGCCCTGCGCAAGCTCACCGGCAACATCAAGCGCAGCAACTGCATGGTGATCTTCATCAACCAGCTGCGCATGAAGATCGGCATCATGATGCCCGGGCAGAGTCCGGAAACCACGACCGGCGGCAACGCGCTCAAGTTCTACGCCTCGGTGCGCCTGGATATCCGCCGCATCGGTTCGGTGAAGAAGGGCGACGAGATCGTCGGCAACCAGACCCGCATCAAGGTGGTCAAGAACAAGATGGCGCCGCCGTTCAAGCAGGTCGTCACCGAGATCCTGTACGGCGAAGGCATCTCGCGCGAAGGCGAACTCATCGACATGGGCGTGGAGGCCAAGCTGGTCGAGAAGTCGGGCGCCTGGTACGGCTACAACGGCGAGCGCATCGGCCAGGGCAAGGAAAACGCACGCCAGTTCCTCAAGGACAACCCGCATCTCGCCGTGCAGCTGGAAGCCGCGCTGCGCGAGAAGTTCAAGCCGGCCGAGGCGCGTCGCGACGAAGCCGCGGAAGAAGCACGCGACGACTGAGCATTGCAGGGCTGCACGCGTGGATGAGGCGACGCTCGACGTCGAACCAGGGACCAGTCGCCGCAAGGCGAGGGAGCTCAGCGCCACGCAGCGCGCCTTGGGTCTGCTGACCCGCCGCGAGCACTCCCGGAAGGAATTGACCCGCAAGCTCACTTCGCGCGGCATGGACGCCGCCGAAGTGGAAGTCGCGGTAGCGAACCTGGCTCGTGACGGCTGGCAGGACGACGGCCGCTTCGCTGAAAGCCTGGTTCGTGCCCGCAGCTCGGGCGGGTACGGCCCGGCTCGGGTCCGTGCAGAGCTCGCCACCCACGGCCTCGACCGCGAGGCCATCGCCGCCGCCTTGGACACTTTCCATGGCGACTGGGCCGAAATCGCCTCCGACCTCGTCCGTCGGCGCTACGGCCCAGTCGCCGCCCTCGACCTGAACCAGCGGCGCAAGGCCGCGGATTTCCTGCTTCGGCGCGGATTCGATTCCGCCAGCATTCGCGCGGCCACGCGTTCCGACCTCGACTAGGGCCCTACGGGCACGAGCCCGAAGCCCGCGCAGCCTGTAGCGGCCGCGCCGCCCCTGTTACGCTAGAAAGCTTTCCTGTTGGGTTGCCTGCTCGGTCTTCCGCCGCCATCTTTGGCCGGAAGGCAGCCGCCGCGACCTGCCCAGTCCCTTTCAAGCGTGCCAGGCATGAATACCCCTCGCCAGATCAGTACCACCGAAATCCGCCGCGATTTCCTCGAATTCTTCCGCTCCAAGGGCCATGCCGTGGTCCCCTCGAGTTCGCTTGTGCCGGGGAACGACCCGACCCTGCTGTTCACCAACGCCGGCATGGTCCAGTTCAAGGACGTCTTCCTCGGTGCCGAGAAGCGCAGTTACTCCCGCGCTGTCAGTTCGCAGCGTTGCGTTCGCGCCGGCGGCAAGCACAACGACCTCGACCAGGTCGGCTACACCGCCCGGCATCACACCTTCTTCGAGATGCTGGGGAACTTCAGCTTCGGCGACTACTTCAAGAAGGATGCGATCGTCTGGGCCTGGGAGCTGTTGACCGACACGTGGAAGCTGCCGAAGGAGAAGCTGCTCGTCACGATCTACCACACCGACGACGAAGCCTTCGAGATCTGGAACCAGGTGGTCGGTTTGCCGCCCGAGCGCATCATCCGCATCGGCGACAACAAGGGCGCGCCGTACGCATCGGACAACTTCTGGCAGATGGCCGATACGGGTCCCTGCGGTCCATGCACTGAAATTTTCTTCGATCACGGCGCGCACATCGCCGGCGGCCCTCCGGGCTCGCCGGATGAAGACGGCGATCGCTTCATCGAGATTTGGAACAACGTCTTCATGCAGTTCGATCGCCAGCCCGACGGCACGCTGCTGCCGCTGCCGGCACCGTGCGTCGATACGGGCATGGGCCTGGAGCGCATTTCGGCCGTGCTCCAGCACGTGCACAGCAACTATGAAATCGACCTGTTCCAGCACCTGATCAAGGCGGCCGCCGCGATCACCGGCACGAGCGACCTCGAACACAAGTCGCTGCGCGTCATCGCCGACCACGTCCGGGCCTGCAGCTTCCTCATCGTCGACGGAGTGTTGCCGAGCAATGAAGGCCGTGGCTACGTGCTGCGACGGATCATCCGCCGCGCCGTGCGCCATTTCTGGAAGCTGGGTGCATTGAGCTCCGAAGGAAGCTTCTGGCGGATGGTGGCGCCGCTGATCGACGTCATGGGCGAGGCCTATCCGGAACTCGTGCAGAAGCGCGAGCTGGTTGAACGCGCACTCAAAGCCGAGGAAGCCGCTTTCTCGCAGACGCTCGATGCCGGCATGCAACGCCTGGAGTCCTACCTGGCGCAGAGCAATGGCGTGATCGACGGCGAACAGCTGTTCCAGCTGCACGACACCTACGGCTGCCCGCCCGACCTGGTTGCCGACATCCTGCGCGAAAAGGGCACCGAACTCTCGCCGGCGGCGATGGCCGACTACGAGCGCCTGATGGAACAACAGCGCGAACGCGCACGCGCCGCCGGCAAGTTCGGCGGCGGTACGGCCCTGCCGGCCGAACTCATCGCACAGCTGAAGCCAACCGAGTTCGCCGGCTACGACAACCTCGAGGCCGGCGGCCTGGTCGTCGTCGCGCTGCTCAAGGACGGCAAGTCGGTTGACGTGATCGGTGCGGGTGACGAAGCCATTGTCTTCCTCGACAAGACGCCGTTCTATGCCGAAAGCGGCGGTCAGGTGGGTGACACCGGACAGCTCGCGGAGCAGGGCGTGATGTTCGCGGTCAGCGATACGCAGAAGTTCGCGGGCCAGTTCCATGGCCATGTGGGCACGCTGACCGCCGGCGCGCTCAAGCGGGGAGACCATCTGGTCGCGGCCGTGGACCATGGGCGTCGCGCGGCGACGGTTCTCAACCACAGCGCGACCCACCTGCTGCACGCGGCGCTCCGCAACATACTGGGCACGCACGTAACGCAGAAGGGCTCGCTGGTCGCGCCGGAGCGCCTGCGTTTCGACTTCGCGCATTTCCAGCCGGTCACGGCCGCGGAACTCGCGCAGATAGAACGCCAGGTCAACGCCGAAGTACGGCGCAACCATGCCGCCGAAGTGCACCACATGGATATGCAGGAAGCGCTGGATTTCGGCGCGATGGCTTTGTTCGGCGAGAAGTACGGCGAACGCGTGCGCGTGCTGCGCATGGGCGACACATCGACGGAGCTCTGCGGCGGCACGCATGTGACCCGCACCGGCGATATCGGCCTGTTCAAGATCGTGTCCGAGGGCGGTGTTTCGGCCGGCGTGCGCCGCATCGAGGCTCTGACCGGGCAGGGCGCGCTGGACTATGTTGCGGAGGAGGAGCGCCGCCTCGATGAGGCTGCCAACATGCTGGGAGGCAACGCGGCGGACGTGAACGAGAAGCTGCGTGCATTGCTTGATCGGCAGAAAAAACTCGAGCGCGAGCTCGAATCGCTGAAGGCCAAGGCGGCCTCTGGCGCCACGGCGGATCTGGCCGGTTCCGCGGTCGACGTGCGTGGTGTGAAGGTAGTGGCGTCCCGGTTGGAGGGATTCGACGCAAAGGCGCTGCGGGATGCGGTCGACCGCCTCAAACAGCAACTCGGCAATGCCGTGGTCCTGCTCGCCGGAGCCAATGGCGGCAAGGCCGCGTTGATTGCCGGGGTCAGCGACTCCCTCACTGGCAAGGTCAAGGCAGGGGAGCTACTGTCCCACGTAGCCGCACAGATCAATGGCAAGGGCGGCGGTCGCCCGGACATGGCGCAGGGCGGCGGTGATGACGGCCCGGCGCTGCAGCAGGCACTGTCCAGCGTCACGGACTGGGTGGCGCAAAAACTGGCATGATTCTGAACGTGGTATGTGACAGGGGGACGCTGAACTTCTGGGCCGCACCGCGGTCCACAGAACGCCGGCGTTTGTTTTTAGGAAGCAAGGCGCCCTTGGAGGGAAGGGGCGCCCTGACCGGCGATCTTGGCCGGTATCGAGGAGATTTGCATGCTTATCCTGACGCGTCGCGTCGGCGAGACTTTGATGATCGGTGACTCCGTTACAGTCACCGTGCTCGGTGTGAAGGGCAACCAGGTGCGCATCGGTATCACCGCGCCCAAGGATGTCGCGGTCCATCGCGAGGAAATCTACCAGCGCATACAGCGGGGAGAAGGGACCTCGGAACAGGATCGAAAGGCAGACGGCAGCTAAAAAAGTTTGCCGCGCATGCGCAGAGCCGTTATGCTCTGCGCCCCGCGAAGTTCCAGCGGAGACTTGCCCGAGAGGCCGAAGGGGCTCCCCTGCTAAGGGAGTATGGGGTCAAAAGCTCCATCGAGGGTTCGAATCCCTCAGTCTCCGCCAGTTTTTAACGCCGAGTGTTTGACGAGGCGATAACAACTGAAGCATAATTCCGCTTCTAGCTTATGCGCCCGTAGCTCAGCTGGATAGAGCACCAGGCTACGAACTTGGTGGTCGGGAGTTCGAATCTCTCCGGGCGCGCCATAAAGCAAAAGGGTCGACGGTTTCCGTCGGCCCTTTTTCTTTTTCACGTCTGTGGCACATGGCGCAATGCCGTTGTCCCGTAGTTCGCATGCGTTATGTTCAGCGCCAACGGCGATGGCCGCGATTTGTCCGGAGCAGGCATGACCCTACGCAACACTGTCCTTGTCGCAGGATCGGCGAACCTCGACTTCGTCGTGCGGGTACCCCACATCCCCGCTCCGGGAGAGACGGTGCTGGGGAGCAACTTCCTGACTTTTCCGGGCGGCAAGGGTGCCAACCAGGCGGTCGCCTGTGCACGCGCCGGCGGAGTGCCGACGCGCATGCTTCTCGCGCTGGGGGCCGATGACTTCGCCGCGCCCCTGGAGCAGTCGCTGCGCCAAGCGGGTGTGGATGCGCGAGTCGTGCGTATTGCAGACGCGGCCACTGGCGTCGCCTTCATCTGCCTTGCCGCGGACGCGGAGAACGCAATCACCGTGGCACCCGGCGCCAATGCACGCCTGCAAGCGGACGACCTTCCGGATCTGTCCGATACGTCGCATCTGCTGATGCAGTTGGAATCCCCCCTGGAAGCCGTTACCGGCTGGGCCTTGGTCGCTCGCAACGCCGGGGTGCGCACGGTCCTGAACGCAGCCCCCGCACGGTCGCTGCCTGCGGAATTGCTGGCCGCCATCGATGTGCTCGTCGTCAATGAAGGCGAACTGGCCGTAATTTCCGGCGAGTCTGGCCCGATTGCTACAGCCGTCGAGAGGCTCGGCAAGGCGAATGTCGTCGTCACGCTGGGAGCGCACGGCAGTTGCGCGCACATCGACGGCGAATGGCTGGTGCAGTCTGCATTTGCTGTCGACGCGGTGGACACGACCGGGGCGGGCGACACGTTCTGTGGGGCGCTCGTGGCTGCGCTGGCGCAGGGGCATGGTTTTGCCGTTGCATTGCGGCGCGCCTCGGCGGCCGCGTCCCTGGCGTGCACGCGAATGGGCGCACAGGCAGGGGTGCCGCAAGCGGTGGAAGTCGAGGAGCTGCTTGCCAATGGGCGCGAGTCGTCCTCGCCGGATGAACTCAGGCGCCTCTGCGGCCTGCCTGATTTGAACCCCTGATTTGAAGCCTAGACCGGGCGCAACAGTGATTCGATGACCGGCCCAGGCTGCTTCATCCAGCCGAAGTGACCTGCGCGCGTCTTCAACGCCTGCATGTCCAGCGTGTCGATGCGATGGCGTGACTGCGGCAGCTTGGAGAGCAGGTACCGCGTCGAAGTAGGGGGCGCCAGCCAATCCTGCGCAAGCGTCACCGCGCGCGCCTCCACCGCGACGCCCGACATCGCGGTTTCAATATCCGTGTCGATGCCACGCGCCGCGTAGCGTCCGCTCAGCGCGCTGCGTGCCCAGTCGTGGATCAGGGTGCGCGATTCATTGCCGCCGAAGCCGATGCTGTGGCCCGGCAGGAAGCCGCGGCGGTCCGCCAGCCACGGCAGGAAGCGGTATGCCATCGGCAGCCACCAGCGGGTGCGCAACGGAAAGGCTCGCCAGTACGGCGAACCGCTGGCTACCAGCCACAGCTGGGATGCGCTTTCCGGCGCCATGCCGAGATGACAGCACGCGAGCTGGCCACCGAGGCTGTGGCCACCGACGATGCGCGGAACGCCATCGAGCATCTGCGCCGCCATTGCCTCGCTGGCGGGCAGGTCGTGCACGAGCAGTTCGCGATAACCCCAATCGGTGTTGCGCGTGGGGCGCAGGCTGCTTGATCCGTTGCCACGCCAGTCGTGGATGAAGACCGCGATTCCCGCGGCAGCCAGGCCCTGCGAGAATGGCAGGTAGTGTTTCGCCGCGACGCCCATCGCAGGCAGCCAGAACAGTCGTGCGCGGGGTTGGCCAGGGATGACAGCCAGCAATTGCCAGCGGTGGCCATCCCGGGCCTGCACATCGATCGCCTGCGCGGAAAATTCAGTCACGGCGCGCGGCGCCGAAATGATCGAGCACGACAATCTCGCTGCGTCCCGGCCGGTAGCCACGCAGCAGCGCGGCGTGCACATACTCGCCGGCGGCGCGGCAGGCGCTGGCGAGCGGGAGTCCACGGCACAGGTTGGCGGCGACGGCGGAAGCGAGCGTGCAGCCGGTGCCGTGTGCCTCCAGCTGCAGGCGAGGGTGCTGGAACTCCACGGTGCCAGAGGCATCGGCGTACAGGTCGACAATGTCGCCGCCGTCGTACAGGTGGCCGCCTTTCAACAGCACCGCCCGCGCGCCCGCATCGAGGAGAGCGTTGCAAGCCGCGCGCATCGCAACGCGACTATCGATCCTGGTGCCGAGCAGGAGTTCGGCTTCGGGCAGGTTCGGCGTTACCAGCGTGGCGAGCGGCAACAGGCGGTTGCGCAGGGCATCGAGCGCCGAAGGGTCGAGCAGGCGTGCGCCAGACGTCGCAACCATGACCGGATCCAGGACGACGTGCGGCGGGCGATGCTGCTCGAGTGCTTCAGCGACCGCATGGATGACGTCTGTTGTCGCCAGCATTCCCAGTTTCACCGCACCGATGCGGAAATCGTCGAAGCAGGCGTCGATCTGGGCGCGCAGGAAGGAAACCGTCGGCACTTCGACCGCGGTGACGCCGCGCGTGTGCTGTGCCGTCAGCGCGGCGATCGCGCTCAGCCCGTGCACGCCATGCGCCGCGAATGTCTTGAGGTCGGCCTGGATGCCGGCACCCCCTCCCGAGTCCGAGCCCGCTATGGTGAGTGCGCAGGGCGTCATGCCGGCTTGTCTCCACTGAATGACTGCCATTGACGGTAGAAGACATAGCCCACGCCCGTCAGCCCGGTCAGCGTCGCGGGCAGGAGCAGCGCGCGATAGCCGATGCGCGAGAACAGAACTGCCCCCGCGATGCCGCCAGCCAGGAAGCACGCGATGATCAGCCCGCACAGCAGCAGGCGTCGGCGCTGCAGCGGCAAGCCGCGCAACGCATGGCCCAGCCCGATCCCGAGGTCGGTGAACATGCCGCTCAGGTGCGTGGTGCGTATGACCGCTCCGCTGTACGTCGTGGCCATGGCGTTCTGCAATCCGCAGGCCATCGCCGCGAGCAGGGCGCCGCTGATCTGGTTGCGCTGGAACATGGGCACGGCCAGCACCAGCAGGAAAGATTCGATCGCCAGCACGGCGCCATAGCGGCGACCCAGGCGCAACGTGCTGTCCTGGATGATCAGGCCGCTCAGCGCCGCGCCTGCCATGAAGGCAACGGCCACGCCTAGCAGCTGCAGGGCGGCGCGGACATCGCCGGCCGCCACCGCAGCGCCGAGCAACGTGGTGGTTCCGGTGAGATGCGTCACCGCCTGGTGTTCGAAGCCCAGGTAACCCACCACGTTGACCATGCCCGCGATGCAGGCAAGCGAACCCGCGCCGATCCATACCCAGCGTGGCAGGTGCACCCCCATCCGCTTTACATCACTTCGGACGCGTAGTCCGCCAGGCGCGAACGCTCGCCGCGACGCAGCGTCACGTGTGCGCTGTGCCCCCAACCCTTGAAGCGATCCACCGCATAGGTCAGGCCGGATGTGGTTTCGGTCAGGTAGGGCGTGTCGATCTGTTCGACGTTGCCGAGGCACACGATTTTCGTGCCCGGGCCCGCACGCGTGATCAGCGTCTTCATCTGCTTGGGCGTGAGGTTCTGCGCTTCGTCGAGGATCAGCCAGCGGCTCAGGAAGGTGCGGCCGCGCATGAAGTTGAGCGACCGGATCTTGATGCGTGAAGCCAGCAGGTCGTTCGTGGCCGCGCGTCCCCAACTGCCACCCTCGGGGTTATGCGTGAGCACCTCCAGGTTGTCGGTCAGGGCGCCCATCCACGGCGTCATCTTTTCTTCTTCCGTGCCGGGCAGGAAGCCGATGTCCTCGCCGACGCTCACCGTCGCGCGAGTCATGATGATTTCGCGATAGCGCTGCTGGTCCATCGTCTGGGCCAGGCCAGCGGCGAGCGCGAGCAGCGTCTTGCCGGTGCCGGCGGTGCCAAGCAGGGTCACGAAGTCGATGTCCGGGTCCATCAGCGCGTTCAGCGCGAAGTTCTGCTCGCGGTTGCGTGCGGTGATGCCCCATACCGCGTGCTGGTTGTGGCGGTAATCGTCGACGATCTGCAGGATCACGCGTTCGCCCTCGACGTGCGCGACCTTCATTTCCGCTTCGTCGTCGCCGGGCAGGTAAAGGAACTGGTTCGGGTACCAGTCGTCGCTTTCGCCGCGGCGGATTTCATAGAAAGTCCGCCCTTTTTCCGTCCACGACCTGAGGTCCTTGCCGTAGCGCTGCCAGAAATCCTCCGGAAGCGCAGTCGAGCCGGTATACAGCAGGCTGAAGTCGTCCAGGGCGCGGTCGTTTTCGTAATCCTCGGAATCGATGCCGGCGATCGATGCCTTGATGCGCAGGTTGATGTCCTTGGAGACGAACACCACGGGCACGCCCGGTTCGGCCTCCTTGAGCGCGAGGATGGCGCCGAGGATGTGGTTGTCCGGGATGACCGCGCCAAAACGCTTGCCTGAATCGAAATCGCGCGTCTGGAAGCGCAGCCTGCCGATGCTCTGCGCCCCGCGCAGCTGCAGGCCCTGCGGACGGGTGAGGGGAATACCTTCGGAAATGGACTTGGTGCCGTGGCTCTCGACCAGTTCGTTGAGGAAGCGACTCACTTGCCGCGCATTGCGGCTGGCTTCGCTGGTGCCCTTCTTGCCGTTGTCCAGCTCTTCGATCACCTGCATCGGCAGGTAGACATCGTGCTCCTCGAATTTGAACAGCGCGGTTGGATCGTGCATCAGCACGTTGGTGTCGAGGACGTAGATGCGCTTGCTTCGGGTCATCATGCTTTCCTGGATGCGAGCTGTTTAAAAGCCGGGCAGAGGCAAACCACCACAAGCCCGCGGGGCGGGGTGGTGGAGTTATTGGAACGCTGGATGATCACTTCGTTGCGACAGCCTTCAGCTGGTCGTACACGGCCTGGGCGTGGCCGGGGACTTTTACCGGGCGCCATGACTGGACAATGACACCCTTGGGGTCGATCAGGAACGTACTGCGCTCCACGCCGATGTAGTCGCGGCCGTAGAGCTTCTTCGGCTTGATCACGCCGAATGCGTTGCAGACTTTCTCGTCGGCGTCGCTGACGAGGTCGAACTTGAAGCCCTGCTTGGCGCAGAAGTTCTGGTGCGACTTGATCGAGTCGCGCGAGACGCCGAGCACCGTGGCGTCCAGTTTCCTGAACCTGGGCAACAGCGCGTTGAAGTCGATGCCTTCGGTGGTGCAGCCCGGGGTGCTGTCCTTCGGGTAGAAGTAGAGGACCAGCCAGTGGCCCTTGTAGTCGGAGAGGCGGCCGTTGGTGCCGCTTGAAAGGGCGATGGGCAGATCGGGAATCTTGTCGCCAGTGTCCAGCATCGGTCTCTCGGTTGTAGCGCCGGTTTCCCGGCTTGTGTTGCTGGTTGCCCGCGGTGGATCCGTCAGAACTTCATCGGATCCATGATCGCGTCGAGGTTAAGGTGGTCGCAGAACTCGAGGAAGTCATCGCGCAGCGCCGCAATATGCATGCTCGCCGGCACGCCGATGGTCACCTGTGCCGAGAACATGTCCGCACCGGTCTGCATCGCGCGATAACGCGAGCAATGCAGGCTCTCGATGGTGATGCCCTGGCGGTCGAAGAAATCCGCCAGCTGGAACAGGATGCCCGGCTTGTCCGCGGCGACGACTTCGACCACGTAGGGCAGCAGGTTGGACTGAACCTGCTTGGCGCCGGTCCGGTACCAGTTGAGCTTCAGGCCTTCCTCGCGCTCGAGCCGGGTCAGCATGGCCTCGAGCTTGGCGACGGCGTCCCATGGCCCCACTGCCAGCGCCGTGACGGATACGTCACGGCCGACCGTGGACAGTCGCGCGTCGACCAGATTGCACCCGCTGTCCGTGATCCGCCGCGTCACCGACAGCAGAGGTGACTCCGGATGCGTCGTATAGGCGTTGATCAACAGGTGGTTTTCGTTCGGCGACGGCCGGGAAGCGGTATCGGTCAAGGCGGCGCTTGGCTCTTGGGGCAAGATGCCCGGATCGTTGGAGCTACGCTGCCATCGCTGGCGGCTCGGGGCCAGCATACTTGCCCGCGGTTTCGGGCCGCAAGTAACATTCATGTGAATTTTGCGGGCCTGTTCGCCGTCTTCCACGGCTCCGTACGGCACGATCTCCGCGGGCCTGCCCCCCCATTTCACCGCATCAACAACCAAGGCCACCGATTTGCGACTTTCTGGCAGCATCACCGCGCTGGCGACACCGTTTGACGTCGCCGGTGAACTCGATCTCGACGCCTGGGAGCGCCTGCTCCAGCAGCAGCTCGATGGCGGCACGCAGGCTGTCGTCGTCGCCGGTTCCACCGGCGAGGCCGCAGCGCTGTACGACGCCGAATTCGACCTGCTCCTGCGCAGCGCCGTCGAATTCATTGCCGGTCGCATCCCGGTGCTGGCGGGCACTGGCCTGTCCAACACCGCCAAGACGATCGAGCAGACTCGCCGCGCCGCCGTGCTGGGCGCCGACGCGGCGCTGATCGTGTCGCCTCCCTATGTCCGTCCCACGCAGGCGGGCCTGATCGCCCATTACCTCGACATCGCCGACGACGGCGCATTGCCTGTCGTGCTCTACAACGTACCGGGGCGCACCGGCGGTGACCTGTTGCCGGAGACGGTGGCCGAGTTGTGCGGCCATTCGCGCATCATCGGCATCAAGGAAGCGCGTGCCGAACCCGAGCGCATGGATGCATTGTTGCGATTCAAGGCCAACGACTTCGCCGTGCTCAGTGGCGACGACCCGACCGCATGCCGCGCAATGCTCGCCGGTGCCGATGGCGTGATCTCCGTGGCTTCGAATGTCTTGCCGGCGGCCATGCGCCGCCTGTGCGACCTCGCCCGTGCGGGTAATGCAGATGCGGCGCGCCAGCTGGATGCGCAGCTGCAGCCCTCGTTCGATTTCATGGGCGTCGAACCCAATCCGATTCCGATCAAGGCCTTGCTGGAACTGCAGGGTATCGGGCGCGGCCTGCGCCTGCCCCTGCTGCCGCTGTCCAAGGCTTATTCCGATGCAGCTTCATCCATTGCGGCTACCGTACGGGAACTTGAAAGTGCCTGTGCCCATGCCGCTTGATTTCACGATTTCCCAGGAGAACCCCATGCGCCTGAAACAATCCGCGAGCCGCTTCGCGACCACCGCCTTCGTGCTCGCTGCCGTCCTCGCGACGTCGGGTTGCAGCTGGTTCCACAAGGAAAACAAGCTCTATGCAGGCGACCCGATGAGCCGGCCGCTGGAAGTACCGCCGGATCTGGACCTGCCGCAGACCGAGGGCGCCATGGCGATTCCAGGGGGAGCGGTGGCCGGCTCGGCCACGGCTTCGGCCCCCAAGGTGGCAAACGGATTCACCGTTGCGGGTAGCCGCGACGATGTCTACGTCAAGGTCGGTGACGCGCTGGGCAAGGTCGAAGGCCTGACCATTGCCAGCCGCGCGCCGGCGCTGGGTGCGTACGACGTCAGCGTCGAGGGCAGCAACTTCCTCGTTCGCGTGAGCACGGTCGAAGCGGGGGTCTACGTGTCTGCGGTCGATCCGCGCGGCGAGCCGGCGACGGGCGAGGCGCCCATGAAGGTGATCGCGGCAGTGAAGGCGGCGCTGGGCGGCAACTGACCTCCCCACCGCGAATCCCACCGGCAACAGCCGACACAAAAACGGGCGCCTTGGCGCCCGTTCTTTGTTTCGGATTCCCGCGGCTGGCTCAGCGCTCCAGCAGGTCCAGCTTGCCTGGCTTGCCTTCCCACTCCTTGGCATCCGCCAGGGCATCCTTGCGCGTCGTGATCACCGGCCAGGCCTGCGCCAGTTCGGCGTTCAGCGCGACGAACGCCTCCTGTCCCGCCGGCACGTCGTCCTCGGGATAGATCGCATTGACCGGGCATTCGGGCTCGCACAAGGTGCAGTCGATGCACTCGTCCGGGTCGATCACGAGGAAGTTCGGGCCCTCGTGGAAGCAGTCCACCGGGCACACCTCGACGCAGTCGGTGTACTTGCACTTGATGCAGTTCTCGGTGACGACGAAGGGCATGAGCGGCGGCTTCCGTGGCTGGTTTGGCTGGGCGTAGTTTAGCGCTCGCCTCTGCGTAAGTGGTCCGTGCGATGGGGCACGACAACGCGCAATCGGAGTGAGGGGCGGCCGTCGTTTGCCTTTATCAGCCGCGGGCGCGGCTTCTGCATCCCTGCAACTCGAAGTCTGTCGTGGGCCGGCTGCAACAAAAAACCCGGCGTGGGCCGGGTTTGCTGTTCAAGGGCCTATCTCAAAATCGGGCCTTGCGAATTGGCGCTCCCTACGGGATTCGAACCCGTGTTTTAGCCTTGAGAGGGCCACGTCCTGGGCCTCTAGACGAAGGGAGCAGAGTGCTTGCTTCGGCGCGCCAGGCTTCGGCCTGAACGCGGACTGCTAGTATACGCAGCGCCAATGCCGCCGGGCAATTGGCCGCTTGAACAGTTTTTCACCGTCCGACAGGGACTGCGGCACGACCCAGATGTCCGAACTCCAGACCATCCATCCGCTGCGAGTGATCCCGCGCGAAGAGCACAACGTCTCGCGGCGGGAGATCAGTCCCAATGCCCTGCGGGTGCTGTATCGCCTGCGCGAAGCAGGCTTCGGCGCCTACCTGGTTGGCGGCGCGGTACGCGACCTGCTGGTCGGCGGCCATCCCAAGGATTTCGACGTCGCCACCGACGCGACTCCCGAGCAGGTCAAGCAGTTGTTCCGCAACTGTCGCCTGATCGGGCGTCGTTTCCGCCTGGCCCATGTCGTGTTCGGTCGCGAGATCATCGAAGTCGCGACCTTCCGCGCGAATGCCGATGACGGCAGCGGCGACCGCGAGACCCACGAAGGCGGGCGGGTGCTGCGCGACAACGTCTTCGGTTCGATCGAGGACG
This sequence comes from Agrilutibacter niabensis, assembly GCA_031457065.1. GTDB lineage: Bacteria > Pseudomonadota > Gammaproteobacteria > Xanthomonadales > Xanthomonadaceae > Agrilutibacter > Agrilutibacter niabensis_A. Next base: position 1,604,491 of record JAVDVW010000001.1, on the reverse strand, counting down.
ACGCGATCCGGCGCGATTTCACCGCCAACGCGCTGTATTACGCGATCGAGGATTTCTCCGTCCGCGATTACGTCGGTGGCTTCGAGGACGTGCGGAACCGGCTGATGCGCCTGATCGGCGATCCGGACACGCGCTATCGCGAGGATCCGGTGCGCATGCTGCGGGCGGTACGCCTGGCCGCGAAGCTGGATTTCGAGATCGAAACCGCCACGGCGGAGCCCATCCCACGCCTGGCGCCATTGCTTTCGGAGGCTGCTCCGGCGCGCCTGTTCGAAGAATGCTTGAAGCTCTTCCTGACGGGGCGTGCCGTTGCCAGTTTCGAGGGACTGGAGCGCCACGGCCTGCTCGATGCCCTGTTCCCCGAGTCCGCCGCCGCACTGCAGGCCAATCGCAGTGGCGCCCTGCGACGCATGCTGATCGCCGGTCTGCGCAGCACCGATGCGCGCGTGGCCAACGACGAACCGGTTTCGCCCGCTTTCCTGTTTGCGCTGCTGTTGTGGCCCGCGTATTGCCGCTCCCTGGCGCAACTGCAGCAGGGCGGCATGCATGCGGCGGAAGCCGAGCGCCGCGCCGCCGACCGCGTCACCGTGCATCAGCTCAACACGATCGCGCTGCCACGCCGCTTCTCCCTGCCAATGCAGGAAATCTGGCTGCTGCAGTCGCGCTTCTCGCTGCGCCAGCGCAAGCGCGTCTTCCGTCTGCTGGCACATCCGCGATTCCGCGCCGCATTCGATTTCCTCAACCTGCGCCTGGCGGCGTCGAATGAACACGCCGATGACGTGGCGTTCTGGCGCGAGGCGCAGACCCAGCCGGGCGATGCCCTGGCAGTACAGCTCGACGCGCAGTCGCCCGCGGCCGAAGCCGGGGCCAATGGCGCGCCACGCCGCCGCCGCCGCCGTCGCGGCGGATCCGCAGCATCCGGCGAGTGAGCACGAAAACCGTTGCCCTGATCGGTCTGGGCGGCAACCTCGGTGATGCCGCGGCGACGCTCCGCCATGCCTTCAAGGATCTCGACGGGCTGGCCCACACCCGCCTGCTGCGCGCCTCGAAGCTGTACCGCAGCCGGGCCTGGGGCCGCATCGACCAGCCCGATTTCATCAATGCCGTGGCGATGATTGAAACCGGCCTGGGCGCGCGTGAACTGCTGGACGCGATGCTCGGAATCGAGCACCACGCCGGGCGTGAACGCCACGCCGACGAGCGGTGGGGGCCGCGCACGCTCGACCTCGACCTGCTGCTCTATGGCGATGCCGTGATCGACGAGCCTGGCCTGCACGTGCCACACCCGCACCTGCATGAACGCAGCTTTGCGCTGGTGCCGCTGGTCGAAATCGCGCCGGACGCCATGATTCCTGGCATCGGGCCCGCGCGCGCTGCGCTGGCGGCGATGGAACCTTCCGGCATCGAAGCGCTAGGCTAGCCGCATGTACACCTCCACGCAGGACAAACCCTGGACCGTGCCGATGCTCGCCGACGCCAAGCGCGACGGGCGCAGGCTGGTGATGCTCACGGCTTACGACGCCAGCTTCGCGCGGACGTTGGACAACGCCGGCACCGATCTGATCCTGGTTGGCGATTCGCTGGGCATGGTGGTGCAAGGGCACGACAGCACGCTGCCGGTCACGGTCGACGACACCGTGTACCACGTCACCTGCGTCGCCCGTGGCCTGTCGAAGGCCCTGCTGATCGCGGACCTGCCGTTCCAGGCAGACGCCACGCCCGAACGCGCGCTGGACGCGGCGACCAGGCTGCTCCAAGCGGGGGCGGCGATGGTCAAGCTGGAAGGTGCCGGCCATAAGCTCGACGTCATCCGTTTCCTTGTCGAACGGGAAATTCCAGTGTGTGCGCACCTGGGCCTGACGCCGCAGTCGGTGCTGCGCCTGGGCGGTTATCGGGTGCAGGGGCGCGATGACGCCACCGCCGAAAAACTGCGTGCCGACGCTCGCGCCGTCGCGGCGGCAGGCGCCACGCTGCTCGTCCTGGAATGCGTACCGACCGCTCTTGCGCAGGCGGTCACCGCGGATCTGTCGATTCCCACCATCGGCATCGGAGCTGGCCCGCATTGCGACGGCCAGGTGCTGGTGCTGCACGACCTGCTGGGCGTCAACAGTGGCCATCGCCGGCCCAAGTTTGTGAAGGACTTCCTCGCCGAAGGCGGCTCCATAGCCGGCGCGGCCGAAGCCTTCGCCGCCGCCGTGCGCGAAGGTCGCTTTCCCGACGCCGCCCATTCCTACGACTGACCACCGCCGCCGCATACCGGTACGCATACCGCGATGATCGACGTCATCCACGACCTGTCCGCCCTGCGCGGCCACATCCGCAAATGGAAACAGGACGGCCAGCGCGTCGCCTTCGTGCCCACGATGGGCAACCTGCACGCGGGCCATTTTTCGCTGATCGAGCTGGGACGCCGGCACGCCGATCGCGTCGTCGCCAGTGTCTTCGTCAACCCCACGCAATTCGGCCCGAGCGAGGACTTCAGCCGCTACCCGCGCACGCCGGAGGCCGACGCCGCCGGGCTGGAGGCAGCCGGGTGCGACCTGCTGTGGCTGCCCTCGGTGGAAACGATGTACCCGCATGGCGTCGATGCCACCGTGCGCGTCAGCGTCCCCGGCGTTACCGAAACGCTGGAGGGAGCGCATCGCCCCGGCCATTTCGATGGAGTGGCGACGGTGGTGGCGCGCCTGTTCAACCAGGTGCAGCCGGACGCGGCGGTATTCGGGCGCAAGGACTACCAGCAACTGGCGGTGATCCGCTACATGGTCCGGGACCTGGCGTTTCCGCTCGACATCATCGCCGCGGAGACGCGCCGCGAGGCCGACGGCCTGGCGATGAGTTCGCGCAATCAATACCTCTCCGCCGAAGAGCGTCCGCGGGCGGCGCATATCAGCCAGACCCTGCAGTCCATGCGCGAAGCCATTTGCGCCGGCCGGCCCCGTGAGCAGGTCGAGGCCGAGGCGACCGATCGCCTGACCGCAGCGGGCTTCGCCGTCGATTACGCGGCGGTACGCGACCGGGAGCTCGGCCTGCCGGCGGCAGGCCACGGCCCGCGGGTTGCGCTGGTCGCGGCCCGCCTGGGACGGACGCGGCTCATCGACAACCTCGAATTCGAGGCCTGAGGCCGCAGAGCCGCTCGTGCCAGGGGTTTGCCCGGGGCTAAATAGCCGGTAACAGGACGCCCTGTTCCATGTTGCACCGCGCCATGCGCTGGTAAACTTTTGTTTTCTCGCCGCCAAGCCCGGCGGCCGGAGACCCCCGAACATGCAACTGAACGTCCTCAAGGCCAAGATCCACCGCGCCAGCGTCACCCACGCCGAGCTGCATTACGAAGGCTCCTGCGCGATCGATGGCCGCCTGCTCGACATCTCGGGGATCCGTGAGTACGAGCAGATCCACATCTACAACGTGAACAACGGCGCCCGCTTCGTCACCTATGCCATCCGCGGCGAGGAAGGCAGCGGCGTGATCTCCGTCAATGGCGCCGCCGCCCACTGCGCGCAGCCGGGCGACCTGGTGATCATCTGCGCGTACGGCGTCTGCGACGAGGCCGAGGCGGCGAAGTACAAGCCGACCTGTGTCTACGTCGACCGCCAGAACCAGCTGACTCACACGAATCACTCGATGCCGCAGCAAGCGGCGGCCTGACAGGAGCGCCATGCCCGCAAAGCATCGGTTGGAGCAACTCAAGTCCCAGGCCGAGCGCCTGGCGGAAGGGGATCTGAAATCGATGCTGCAGGCCGATCCGGCCCGGGCAGGGGACTTCGCCGTACGGGCGGGTCCGATTTGCGCCAACTTCGCGCGCCAGGGGTACGACCGGGCGGCGCTGGAAGCATTGTTTGACCTGTTGGCCGCGGCGGATGGCCCCGGCCGCCTCCACGCCATGTTCGCCGGCGACACCGTCAACCCGACCGAAGCGCGTCCGGCGCTGCATACCGCGCTGCGCGGCGATCTGTCGCAAACGCCGACCGTGCGCGAGGCACATGCACAGGCGCAGGCCGCCCGCGCACGCATGCGCGAGCTCATCGCCAGCCTCGCGGCCAGCGATGTCACCGACATCGTCAGCGTTGGCATCGGCGGTTCGGATCTCGGTCCGCGACTGGCGGTGGATGCGTTGTCGGGGCCCACGCCGGGCCGCTTCCGCGTGCACTTCCTTTCCAATGTCGACGGCGCCGCCATACAGCGGACGCTGGCCGGGCTGGATCGCGCGCATACCGCCGTACTGCTGATTTCCAAGAGTTTCGGCACGCAGGAGACGCTGCTCAACGGCGCAGTCCTGCGGCAATGGCTGGGCGACGACTCGCGCCTGTATGCAATCACCGCAAACGGCGAACGCGCCGCGTCGGTGTTCGGCATTCCTCGCGAACGCATCCTGCCGATGTGGGATTGGGTCGGCGGGCGCTACTCGTTGTGGTCCGCAGTCGGGTTGCCGATCGCGCTTGCTGTCGGTCCGGACGCGTTCGACGAACTGCTGGCCGGCGCGGCGGAAATGGACGCGCATGTCCTCGATGCCGCGCCGCGCGCGAACCTCGCCGCGTGGCATGCGTTGACCGCGGTGTGGAACGTCAATGCGCGCGGGTTGGCCACGCAGGCGGTAATGCCGTACGACGAGCGCCTGAAGCTGCTGCCGGACTATCTGCAGCAGCTGGTGATGGAAAGCCTCGGCAAGTCGGTGCGGCTCGACGGTACGCCGGTCGTGGCACAGACGGTGCCGGTGTGGTGGGGCGGCGTCGGCACCGATTCGCAGCACAGCTTCTTCCAGGCGCTGCACCAGGGCACGCAGGTCGTGCCGGTGGATTTCATCGGTGTGATGCGTGGCGACGACCCGTATGCAGAGAACCATGCGGCGCTGCTGTCGAACCTGTTCGGACAGGCCGAAGCGTTGGCGAACGGGCAGGGCAATGCCGATCCGCATCGCGCCTATCCTGGCAATCGGCCAAGTACCATAATCCTGCTGGATTCGTTGACGCCGCGTTCACTCGGTGCGCTTCTCGCGCTGTACGAGCACAGCGTTTACCTGCAGGCCTTGATCTGGGGCATCAATCCCTTCGACCAGTTCGGTGTTGAACTGGGCAAGCAGATGGCGAACAAGCTGCTGCCGGCCGTGCAGGGCCAGGTCCAGGCTGACGATCCCGTCACCCGCGCGTTGCTGGCTGAATTGCGCAGGTAATCCCCTGGCGGCGTTGCCGGTCAGGCGACGCCATGTCGGGCCAGCGCCCATTCCACATGTTCGCGCACGACGGCGTTGTCGCTGTCGCGACGCGACTGCAACGCCGCGATGACGTCGGGCGTCGTGGGTGCATTGCCCAGGGCGATGGCGATGTTCCGCAGCCAGCGCTCGTGGCCGCTGCGCCGGATCGCCGTGCCTTCGGTGCGCTGCAGGAACTCCTCCTCGCCCCACGCGAACAGTTCCGCCAGCGTCGCCCGGTCGAGGTTGTTGCGGGCCCGGAAATCGGGTTCATCGGTGCGCTTGGCGAACTTGTTCCACGGGCACACGAGTTGGCAGTCGTCGCAACCGAATATGCGGTTGCCGATCAACGGACGCAGTTCCTCGTCGATCGCGCCTTCGTGCTCGATGGTGAGGTAGGCGATGCAACGCCGCGCATCCAGGCGATTGGGCGCGACGATCGCCTGGGTCGGGCAGATGTCCATGCAGCGTACGCACGTGCCGCAATGCGCTGTCGCGGGTACGTCCACCGGTAGCGGCAGGTCGACGTAGATTTCGCCCAGGAAGAACCAGGAGCCGCCGTCGCGATCGATCAGGCAGGTGTGCTTGCCGATCCAGCCGAGTCCTGCATTGCGCGCCAGTGCGCGCTCGAGCACCGGGGCGGAATCGACGAACACGCGGTGGCCGAATGGCCCGACTTCCTCCGCGATGCGGTCGGCGAGCTTCTGCAGGCGTTGGCGCATGAGCTTGTGGTAGTCGCGACCCAATGCGTAACGCGCGACATAGGCGCGTTCGCCATCGGCCAGCGTGTCCCACGCTTCTTCGTCGTCGCGACGTCCGTAATCGAGGCCGACCGAAATCACCCGCAGCGTGCCCGGGACCAGGTCGTCGGGGCGTGCGCGCTTATCGCCGTGGCGCGCCATCCAGTCCATCGAGCCGTACAGGCCCTGCGCAAGCCAGTCGCGCAGGTGGCCTTCGTCGTCGCCCAGTTCGATGCCGGTGATGCCGCAGCGCTGGAATCCGAATTCGCGCGCGAGGGCGCGGATCCGCAGGGCCAGGGCGGCATGGTCCGGATCGGAACGGGTGGCGGGGCGGCTCATGGGCCAAGTATAAAATCGCCGGATGCCAGGCACTTGCCACCTGTTCGACGCGACGGCCCTGCGGGATATCGAGGCACGCGCCGCGGCGTCGGAGGGCGCAGACGCCTTTGGCCTCATGCGGCGCGCTGGCGCAGCGGCCTGGCGGGAACTGCTGGACCATTGGCCCCAGGCGCAGCGCATCGTCGTGGTGTGCGGCCCGGGCAACAATGGCGGCGATGGCTACGTGCTGGCATGCCGCGCCGTGACCTCCGGACGCCAGGTGCAGGTGGTGCGGCTGGCCCGGCACGAACCGCGCACGGACCTCGCCCGCCGCGCCTGCGGCGAATTCGAAGCGGCCGGCGGAAGCGTGCACGCATTCAGCGGGCGGCTTGCGGACGCAGACCTGGTCGTCGATGCGCTCTTCGGCATCGGCCTGGCACGCGCGCCGGACGCCGACAGTGCGGCCCTGATCGATGCGATCAATATGCATCCGGCTCCGGTGCTCGCGCTGGATGCACCGAGCGGGATCGACTGCGACCGTGGCAGCGCACCGGGCGCGGCGGTGCGCGCATCGCGCACGCTGGAGTTCATTGCACCCAAGACCGGATTGCGCACCGGCGCTGCGCTCAACCACGTCGGTGTGACGGCGCTGGCCCCGCTGGACCTCGCGCAACTCGTCGCGGATGCGCCGGCCAGCGCGGAATTGCTCGAACCCGCCGCGCTGGCCAACTGGCTGCGGCCGCGATCGCGGGATACGCACAAGGGCAGCAACGGACGCGTGCTCTGCATCGGTGGCGATTTCGGCAGTGGTGGTGCCATCCTGTTGTGCGCAGAAGCGGCGCTGCGCAGCGGAGCCGGACTGGTCGACGTCGGCACCCGGAGCCGGCACGTGGCGGCGCTGCTTGCACGGACGCCGGAAGCGCTCGCGCACGCGCTCGACGACGACCTGGCGGGCTTCGACGCACTGCTGCAACGTGCCGATGTGATCGCCCTTGGGCCAGGGCTGGGCCAGCAGGCGTGGGGGAGTGAACTGCATCAGCGCGCGGTGGCTGGCGGCAAGGCGCTGGTGCTCGACGCGGACGCGCTGAATCTCGCCGCAGGAACGACAAAACCGTTGCCCGCAGGGTCCATCATCACGCCGCATCCGGGCGAGGCGTCGCGCCTGCTGGCTGGTTCCACTGCCGAGGTGCAGCGCGACCGCTACCGCGCGGCGCGGGATTTGAGTGAATGTTATCGCTGCACCGTGGTGCTCAAGGGCGCCGGCACCATCGTTGCGTCGCCCGATTGCCCTCCGCGCGTGATTGCCGCGGGGAATCCGGGAATGGCCGTGGGTGGCATGGGGGATGTGTTGACCGGCACCATCGCGGCCCTGCGCGCGCAGGGGTTGCAGGCATTCGATGCTGCAAGTGCGGGTGCACTGCTGCATGCTGCCGCGGGCGACGCTGCAGCCGGCAACGGCGAACGCGGGCTGCTGCCATCGGACTTGATGCCGTGGCTGCGGCGATTGGCGAATCCGGAAATGATGAAGTGATCGATGAAGTGATTTCGATGAGTGACGATGTGATTTCGATGCTGCTCGAAGATGCCGACGCGACCGACGCATTGGGCGCCGCACTTGCGCGCACGCGCCCGCCGCGCGGTGTCCTCCACTTGCATGGCGACCTCGGCGCCGGGAAGTCCACGCTCGCCCGCGCGCTGTTGCGCGCGCTGGGCGTGACGGGCGCCATTCGCAGCCCCACCTACACGCTGGTGGAGCGCTATCCGCTCGCGGCAGGTGGCGAGGCCTGGCACCTCGATCTCTACCGCATCGGTCACGGCGGCGAACTGGAATTCCTCGGACTCGACAGCGACGAAGCCACCCTCTGGCTGGTGGAATGGCCCGAGCGCGGTGGCGGCTATCTTCCCGTCCCCGACTTGCGCGTGGATCTGGATGTGGCGGGTCTGGGTCGACGAGCAAATGTGATAGCCGTCACGGAAGACGGCCACGCATGGCTGGAGCGTTTGCAGGCCGTAAAGCCAACCCCAGTTGCAGCCGATTCCTGAATGATTTGGAAGAAAGGGCGGGCAGGTATCGGATTCATAAGGGAAAAGTGCTTGACAGTTGGCGGTGGCCGGTGCTTGACTACGGCCCATGCGCGTATCGGGGGCTACCTTTCAGAAATTCCTGTTGGGCATGGCGCTGCTCTCGGCGCTGGCCTGGAACCTCGTGCATGCCAGTGAAATCAATGGCTTGCAGCTGAGCAGCGGTGCCACGGGAACCCGCGCCGAGATCGCGCTCGATCAGACGGCCGAATTCAAGCTCATTCGCCTTTCTGGTCCTGATCGCCTGGTCGTCGATCTCCCCGCCACGCGGATCCGTTCCGGTGTCGCCATGCCGGCGGGCGCGGGCGTGGTCAAGTCCGTACGTACAGGGCAGCCCGAAGCCGGCACGGCCCGCATCGTCTTCGACCTCGCCCAGCCGGTAGCCGTGCTGAGGCCGCGCATCGAACAGGGCGCCGGCGGTCCCCGCCTGGTGCTGGAATGGCCGGACGACGGTGAAGCGGCGGTTCCCGTTGCGACCACCAATCCTGTGCAGCCGCTGACCTCCGCGGCCGAACCGACGCCATCAGAAGCCGTCGCCGGACAGCCGCATGGCGAAGACCTGGCCGCTTCCAATGCCGCCACGACCCGGCTGATTTCCGAATTGGCGGCGCGCGGCGAGATCAAGAAGTTCGACAGCGCGCAGACAGCCGTATCCCGTCCTCCGGTTTCGGGCGCGACGGTGGCCGACAATGCCGCGGGACGTCCCCTGCCAGGAACAATCCAGAAGATCTCCAGCGGCACGACCACCGCCACGGGCGTTCCCGCGCCGCTGTCACCCGAAATCACGACATCCGTGCTCCCGCCTCAAGCGACCGCGACCGTCGCTCCCCCGGCGGATGCGGTCAAGACGATGAAGGACCTGATGCGCGGCCGCGGCATGCGTCCGCTGGTCATCGCCATCGACGCCGGCCACGGCGGACAGGACCCCGGCGCGACTGGTCTCAGCGGTAAGCGCGAAAAGGACGTCACGCTGGCGATCGCGCGCGAACTGGCGCGCCAGATCAACGCAACTCCCGGCCTGAAGGCATATCTCACCCGCGACAACGACGTCTTCATTCCGCTCAACCAGCGCGCGCAGCTCGCGCGGCAGGCGCGTGCGGACATGTTCGTATCGATCCATGCCGATGCCGCGGAAAACCGCGCCGCGAATGGGTCTTCGGTGTACGTGCTATCGCTGAAGGGCGCGTCTTCGCAGCGCGCACGCTGGTTGGCCGACAAGGAAAACGCCTCCGACCTGATCGGCGGCGTGCGCCTGGAAAAAACCAGCGGCACGCTCGCCTCCGTGCTGATCGATCTGACCCAGAGCGGGCAGATGAAGGCGTCCGAGGACGCCGCCGCGCACGTGCTCGACGGCCTCAGCCGCATCGGCCGCAACCACAAGCCGCACATCGAGCGCGCCAACTTTGCCGTGCTGCGCACCTCGGACATGCCGGCGATGCTGGTGGAAACCGCATTCATCTCGAACCCGGAAGAAGAGCGTCGCCTCAGCGAGCCCGCTTACCAGCGCCAGCTGGCCCGCGCGGTGCTGGATGGCGTCAATACCTATTTCCTGCGGCAGCCGCCACCGGGCACGCTCTACGCTGCCCAGGCGGCCGCCGACATGCCGGGACTGGCCGGCGCGGGTGGCGGCGGCAAGTGAACCGCTAGTGCCAGGCGGTCTTTGCGCGGTGGGATAAACGCCCCGCGCCGCATATCATCCCGGCTCATGACATTTACGGCGCACGACGCCGTTGCGGCCGCCGTGGCGATACGACAGTTACCCGACACCCTCATCAACCAGATCGCCGCAGGCGAGGTCGTCGAACGACCCGCTTCCGTGGTGAAGGAACTGGTCGAAAACGCCCTCGACGCCGGCGCGCGGCGGGTCGACATCGACCTGGAGGAAGGCGGTGTCCGCCTGATCCGCATCCGTGACGATGGCGGCGGCATTCCCGCCGAGGATCTGCCACTGGCGGTGTCGCGCCATGCCACCAGCAAGATCGCGTCGCTCGACGACCTCGAAGGGGTGGTGACGCTGGGCTTCCGCGGTGAAGCCTTGCCCTCCATCGCCTCGGTCAGCCGCTTCGCGCTCATGTCGCGCCACGCCGCGGCCGCGCATGGCGCGTCGCTGGAGATCGAGGGTGGCCGCCTCGGGGAAGTGATGCCGAAACCGCACCCGCAAGGCACGACGGTCGAGGTGCGCGACCTGTTCTTCAACGTGCCCGCGCGGCGCAAGTTCCTCAAGGCCGAACGCACCGAGCTCGGCCATATCGAGGAATGGTTGCGGCAACTGGCGTTGGCACGGCCTGATGTCGAACTGCGCGTGTCGCACAACGGCAAGCCGTCGCGGCGCTGGAAGGGTGAGGGCAACCTGCTTTCGGAAGTGCGCCTGCACGAGGCGCTCGGCGAGGAATTCGCCAACCACGTCCTGCGCATCGACCACAGCGCGGCCGGCCTGCGCCTGCATGGCTGGATTGCACAGCCGGTGTACAACCGCGCCAGCGCCGACCAGCAGTACCTGTATGTCAACGGCCGTGCCGTGCGCGATCGCAGCGTGGCCCATGCGGTGAAGCAGGCGTACGCCGACGTGCTGTTCCATGGCCGCCAGCCGGCCTACGTATTGTTCCTCGAGCTCGATCCGCGGCGCGTCGACGTCAACGTGCATCCGGCCAAGCACGAAGTGCGCTTCCGCGATGCGCGCCTGATCCACGACTTCGTCTATCGCACCCTCCACGAAGCGTTGGCGGAAACGCGGGCGGGCAGTGCACCGATGCCGTTTTCCGCGCCGGAAACCGCGACCGGGGACGGGCGCTACGGGTGGAACGCCGCGGCGCCACAATCGCCGCTGGGCCTGCAACAGGTCGCCGATATTCGCGCAGGTTATGCCGTCCTGTACGGAACGGGCGCGCCGCAGGTGTCCGCGGCGACGCCTGTCGCGCTCGCGTCCGCGCCGCTGCCCCCCAGCGAAGACGCCTCCATGCCGCCGCTGGGCTACGCCATCGCGCAACTGCATGGCATCTACATCCTTGCGGAAAATGCCGATGGCCTGATCGTTGTCGACATGCACGCCGCACACGAGCGCATCGGCTACGAGAAGCTGAAGTTCGCGCACGATGGTGAAGGCCTGCGCACGCAGCCGTTGCTGGTGCCACTGACCGTCGCCGTTTCCGAACGCGAGGCCGACGTTGCCGAACGCGAGGTCGATACGTTGGCCACGCTCGGTTTCGAGCTCAACCGCAGCGCCCCGCAATCACTGGTGCTGCGTTCGGTGCCGGCATTGCTCGCGCACGGCGACATCGAGGCGCTGGTGCGCGATGTGCTCGCGGACCTGCGCGAGCACGGCGAGAGCCGGCGTGTCGCCGCCGCCCGCGACGAACTGCTGGCGACCATGGCCTGTCATGGCGCCGTGCGAGCGAACCGACGTCTCACTTTGCCGGAAATGAACGGGTTGCTGCGCGAAATGGAAGTGACCGAGCGCTCCGGGCAGTGCAATCATGGCCGTCCTACCTGGGCGCGTTTCTCGCTGCCCGAAATCGATCGCTGGTTCCTGCGAGGACGTTGATGCACCGACTCCCGACCAAGTTGTTCCTGCTCTTGCTCCTGGCGCTGATGGCGACGGGCTGCAAGGACAAGGAAGCCACGCACCAGGCCGCGGAAGCCAAGGCGCGGGCCTTCGCCGCCAGCCAGCAGGCCTGGCGCGACGAGCGTCGCGCAAAGCTGACGCAGCCCGATGGCTGGACCAGCCTCGTCGGCCTGCACTGGATCGACGAGGGCGAGCATTACTTCGGCAGCGATCCCGATAATGGCATCCGGCTCGCCGCGGGCCCGGCGCATGTCGGGATGATTTCCCGCAAGGGCGACCGCCTGCGCTTCGTGCCCGAGAAGGGCGCGCTCCTGACTCTGGATGGCCAGCCGCTTGCAGGCGCGACAACGCTGCGCAGCGACGCGGATGACCTGGGTCCGAGCAAGCTCGGCTTCGACGACGGCAAGGGCGTGATCACGGTGATCAAGCGCGGCGACCGCTACGCGCTGCGCGTCAAGCACGCCGATGCGCCCACGCGCATCGACTTCAAGGGCATCGAATACTGGCCGGGTGGCGACGACTGGATCGTCAAGGCCCGGTTCGTGCCGAACGCGCCCGGCAAGGCCATTTTGGTCGCGAACATCATCGGCATCACCGAGGATGTCCCCAATCCCGGCGCTGTCGAGTTCCAGCGCGACGGTAAGACCTACCGCATCGAGGCCCTGGACGAGGGCGATGGCGTGTTGTCCCTGGTCTTCGCCGACCGCACCAGCGGCCATGGCAGCTATCCGGCGGGCCGCTTCCTCGACGCGCCGATGCCCGATGCGAAGGGCAACGTCGTGGTCGACTTCAACAAAAGCTACAACCCGCCGTGCGCGTTCACGCCATTCGCCACGTGTCCGCTACCGCCGCCGGAGAATCGCCTGGACCTCGAGGTCGTCGCCGGCGAGAAGGCCTATCACTTCGAGGAACCCAAGCACTCATGAACCACACCATGCTTCGCCGCGGCAAGTCCGCCGCGCTCTCGGTCCTGGCATGCGTGCTGGTCGCGCCGACCGTGTACGCGTGGACGCCACCCGCCGCAGCGCCGATTTCTTCGCCCACGAAGACGGCCCCCAAGCCACTGTTGTGGAAGGTGTCGGACAGCGACAACTCGATCTACTTGCTCGGTTCCTTCCACCTGCTCAAGGCCGATGACTATCCGCTGTCCACGGATGTCGACAAGGCGTTCGCGGATGCGGAAAAGGTGGTCTTCGAAGTGCCGCCCGCGGAGCTGGGCGATCCGTCGCTGGGACAGAAAATGCAGCAGATGGCCGGCTTCAGCGATGGCCGCAGCCTCAGCAAGGTGTTGCCCGCCGATGTCCGCGCGAAGATGGAGCAGGCAATCGGCGCGGAGCGGCTTGCGCAACTCGACGCGATCGAGCCCTGGTACATCAACCTGGGACTGTTGATCGGCGTCTCGCAGCAGATGGGTTTCCAGGCGGACCAGGGCGTGGACATGCATCTCGCCCGCCGTGCCGTGGCTGCCAACAAGCCTGTATCCGGCCTTGAGACCGCCAGCCAGCAACTCCAGGTCCTCGACGCTTCGCCGATGGAGGAGCAGATCGCCGGCCTGCGTGACTTCTTCGACAATCCCGCGGAAGTTCCCAAGCTGCTGGCCGATACGCACGAAGCCTGGCGCGATGGCGACGTGGACAGGCTGAACGCGCTGGTGATCGACGAGGTGCGCAAGGAAACGCCGGTGACCTATCGCATCATCAACGTCGAACGCAACGACGCGTGGGTGCCGCAGCTCCGGCAGATGCTCGATGGTCCGTCAAAGGACGACACGCTGGTGGTCGTCGGTGCGATGCACCTGCTGGGCAAGGATGGAGTCGTGGAGAAACTGCGCGCGAAGGGTTACCGCGTCGAGCGCATCTGCTCGGCCTGCGACAAGTGACCTGATCCAGGCGGCGTGATCCAGGCGGCGAGGACCCGCCGCCATGGAAGCTGCTCAGGCAGCCGCCACCAGCTCGATGCAGTCCACCGGACAGGCGGGCACGCATAGCTCGCAGCCGGTGCACAGCGGCTCGATCACGGTGTGCATGTGCTTGGAGCCACCAATGATGGCGTCGACCGGGCACGCCTGGATGCACTTCGTGCAGCCGATGCAGTCGGCTTCGATGATCAGCGCGACCTGCAGCGGCTTGTGCTCGCCGCGAGCGCGGTCGTAGGGCCGGGCGGGAACGCCCAACACCTTGGCCAATGCACGCGCGCCGGCATCGCCACCCGGCGGGCAATGGTCGACATCGGCCTCGCCCCGCGCCATCGCTTCCGCGTAGGGGCGGCACCCCGCGTAGCCGCACTGGCCGCACTGGGTCTGCGGCAGCAGGCGGTCGAGGCGTTCGACGAGATCAGCGTTCATTGCTCGCAGCGGTCTGGCTCCGCAGCCCTGTTCAACGCACCGGCATGCCCGGCTGGGCGCCGCCATCCGCGTCGAGCAGATGCAGCGCACCGCCGTCGAAACCGGCCGACAGGATCATGCCTTCGCTCACGCCGAACCGCATCTTGCGCGGCGCGAGGTTGGCAATGAACACCACGCTGCGGCCGACCAGCTTTTCCGGTTCGCCGTACGAGCCGCGGATGCCCGAAAAGATCTGGCGCTTGCCCAGTTCGCCGGCATCGAGCTCGAAGCGCAGCAGCTTGTCCGAGCCGTCGACGAATTCGCATGCCAGGACCTTGCCGACGCGCAGGTCGAGCTTGGCGAAGTCGTCGATGCCTATCGTCGTGGAGGGCGTCGTCGTGGAGGGCGCCGCTTCGGTCACCGTGGGTGCGGCGACGGGAGCGGTGGACTGCAGGTTTTCCTTCGAGGCTTCGATCATGGCTTCAATCTGTTTCGGGTCGATGCGGGTGAAAAGCGGCGTGTAGGCGGCGATGCGGTGCGCCAGCAGTGGCGCGTCGAGGTCGTTCCAGCCGGAGAGCGGTGCGTTGAGGAATGCTTCGGCCTGCTCGGCGACGCGCGGCAATACCGGCTTGAGCGCCGCGGCCAGCACGCGGAACAGGTTCAGGCCCTGCGTGCACACGGCCTGCAGTTGCGCATCGCTGTCCTCCTGCTTGGCGAGCACCCACGGCTTGTGTTCGTCGATGAACTTGTTGGCTTCGTCGGCCAGCACCATTGCCAGGCGCAGGGCGGTGGCTGCCTCGTTGCGGCTATAGGCTTCCGCGATCGCAGCCAGCTGCGCGGTGAAATGCGCGTACATCGCCGGGTCCGGCAACTCCGCGGCGAGCATGCCGTCGGAGCGCTTCTCGATGAAGCCGGCGCAACGGCTGGCGAGGTTCACGAACTTGCCGACCAGGTCCGAGTTCACCCGTGCGGTGAAGTCGGCAAAGTTGAGGTCGACGTCGTCCACGCCGCCCGAGGTCTTGGTCGCGAAGTAGTAGCGCAACGCTTCCGGCGCCAGACCGTGGTCGAGGAACGTGCGCGCCATGATGAAGGTGCCGCGCGATTTCGACATCTTCTCGCCGTTCACCATCAGGTAGCCGTTGACGTGCAGGCGGGTCGGGGCGCGATGGCCGGCTCCGTGCAGCACCGCTGGCCAGAACAGGCCGTGGAAGTTGACGATGTCCTTGCCGATGAAGTGGTGCATCTCCGTCGTGCTGTCCGGCGTGAGGTAACGATCGAAGTCGATGCCCTCGCGTTCGCTCAGCGCCTTGAAGCTGGCGAGGTAGCCGATCGGCGCATCCAGCCACACGTACAGGAACTTGCCGGGGTGGCCGGGAATCTCGAAGCCGAAGTAGGGCGCATCGCGCGAGATGTCCCAGGCGCGCAGCCCGCCTTCCGCATCGAGCCATTCCAGCAGCTTGGCCTTCACGCCCGGCGTGGCCACGTCGCCCGCGAGCCAGTTGCGCAGGAAGTCGCTGAAGTCGCCGACTTCGAAGAAGAAATGTTCCGACTCGCGGATCTCGGGCGTGGCGCCACTGAGCACCGAGCGCGGTTCCTTCAATTCGCTTGGCGAATAGGTGGCGCCGCAGTTCTCGCAGTTGTCGCCGTACTGGTCGGGCGTGCCGCAGTTCGGGCAGATACCCTTGACGTAGCGGTCGGGCAGGAACATGCCCTTGACCGGGTCGTACAGCTGCGCCACCGCGCGGCGCTGGATGTGGCCGTTGGCTTCGAGCCTGAGGTAGAAGCTTTCGGTCAGCGCGCGGTTGTGCGCCGAGTTGGTCGAATCGTAGTGGTCGACCCGGACGTCGAAGGCCTGCAGGTCGCGCTCGTGCGACTCCTGCATGCCGGCGATGAAGTTTTCCGGCGTCATCCCGGCTTTTTCGGCCGCCAGCATGATCGGCGTGCCATGGGTGTCATCCGCGCTGACGAAGCGCACCGTGTCGCCCGCCATCCGCCGCGCGCGCACCCAGATGTCGGCCTGGATGTAACCGACCAGATGGCCAAGGTGCAGTGCACCGTTGGCGTAGGGCAGGGCGAAGGTGACGAGGAGATCGCGGGACATGGGGACAGCGGATGCGAGGGGAGCGCGATTATCGCATGCGCCTCGCGCGCGACCCGGTCAGGGTTCGCGCAGCCAGTCCTGCGAGCGGCAGATGAAGGCGATGCAGCCCGACACCCCAAGCTTGCGGCCGCCATCGTGCAGTTGCACCCTGGATTTGTAGGTCTTGCCCTTTTCCGGGTCCAGCACGGTGCCGCCGCTCCAGCCCGCGTCTGCCGGCCTGAGTCCCCACAGGATCACCATGCCCTTGATCGGCTTGTCGTGGCCGGCGCCCCGGCATTTGGTGCAGAGCGGGTTGGGACCATCCTTCATGTCCAGGATCTCCACGACCTTGCCCGCATAGCTGCCGTCGCGGGCCTGGTAGACCTCCACGATCGACTTGGACTTGCCATTGTCGTCATCGATGGTCCGCCAGCGTCCCACCGGCGATTGTTGAGCGCCCGCGATTGCGGGCAGGAAAAGCAGGCAGGAAAGCACCATCACGCGAAAGGACATCGCAGGGCTCCAGGCAGGTCGTCGCACGAAGGGCCGGATCGAAGCACGGGGCCTCGACGGAACGGACCTCAATAAAACGGGCCCAATAGAACGGACCTCAATAAAAACGGCCCGATGTACGGGCCGTTTCGTGTTGCGTTGGTTGCGCGGAGCGGTCAGTTCTCGCGCGTCCAGGTCTGGTGCTTGCAGATGAAGCCAAGGCAGCCGGAGACCTCGAACTTCTTGCCGCCATCGAGCAGCTTGGCCTTGGACTTGTAGGTCTTGCCGTTGGCGAGCTTGAGCACGGTGCCACCGGTGTATTCGTCACCGTCGCGCTTGAGGCCCCACAGGATCGGCATGTCTTTCATCGGCTTGTTCTTGGCTGCACCGTTGCACTCGGTGCATACGGCGTTCGGCGCGAACAACGTCTCGACGACCTTGGCCGCGATGGTGCCGCCCTTGGCTTCATAGACGTCGACGATCAGGCGCGGCTTGCCGGTGTCTTCGTCGTAGGTCTTCCAGCGCCCGACCGGCGACGCGGATTGCTGGAATGCTGCGGCCGAAGTGGCGAGCAGCGGCAGGGCAATCAGCAGGGCTGCAAACTTCGCAAGCATGGACTTGTTGCGCATGGGTCCCCTCCGGACTCAGTTGATACGTCCGCGCGACGGCGCGGGAGTGGCGTCTTTATACCGCATCCGGAGCCGTACGGAAGTGCGAGGCGTCGTTCATTCAGCCGGCAAAAAGAAGCCCGGCTTCCGCCGGGCTCCTACATCCGAAAAGTGCGATGGAACCGGCTCCGCTCAGAGTCCGCTGCCGCCGCAACCCTTGAGCAGGTAGTCCTCGATCCGCTGCAGCTGGCTGCCGAAGATCTCGCGCGTCCATGCCGGCCCGTGGGCATAGTCGTCGATCGGGTAGTAGTCCACCCGCTGGCCGGACTTCCTTGCCGACGCGTTGAACCACTCCGATTGTTCGATCGGTACGGTCTGATCGCGATCGCCGTGATAGATCATGATCGGGATCTGGATCTTGTCGGCATGGTCCAGCGGATTGAGGCCGTCCACGGTAGGTGCCTGCGCCTCGCGGAAGAACGGGTTGGTGTAGAACCGCGACCAGATCTTGTGGATGTCGGATACGCCCGCGCCGGCGATCGCGCACTTGTAGAGGCCATTGGGGCGGACAGATGCCGCGAAGGCCGCATAGCCGCCGTAGGAAAAGCCGAACATCGCGACGCGCCCAGGCTGGGCGATCTTCTGTTCCACCATCCATTTGACGCCGTCATCCTTGTCGTCCTGCATCTTCTGGCCCCATTCCGCGTCGCCTGCCATCCACAGCTTGCGGCCCCAGCCCTGCGATCCGCGGTATTGCGGCTGCAACACGGCGAAGCACCGGCTCGACATCAGCGGCACCCACATGGAGGTGTCGAAATCCATGGTGTCCCGCGCCCACGGTCCGCCGTGTGGGTGGACGACGGCGGGCCACGGGCCCGCGCCACACATCTCGCTGTTGGGCGTGGTCAGGAACGCCGGGATGTCCAGTCCGTCGCGTGCCTTGTAGTAGACCAGCCTGGTCGTGCCCAGCGCTTGCGGATCGATATCCGGATACTGCTTGGCCAAGAGGGAAAGGCGGCCATCCTTGAGTAGATAGATTTCGGTCGGGCGTGCGGGGCCGTCCACCGACACCACGAACGACTTCATGTCCGGGGTGTAGTCGAGCAAGCGATAGCCCGCTGCGGAGTCGTAGCCGGCGCTGGCGCTGGCGCCGGTGGCGGGATCGACGAACGTGGTCGGGGTGGTGGCGATGTTCAGCGCCGGCCGCAGCCCCTTGTCCAGGGCCTGGAATTGCAGCGCGACCCACTGCATGTCGGCGCCGCGCGGGCCTTCGTAGCTGACGCCGAGGATTTCACCCGGGCGTCCACCGCCGCCGTTCCTGTAGCGGTTGATGACGACGTTTCCGGCATCGAAGAAGCGATGTTCGAACAGGACTTCCTTCTTCGAGCGCGTAGCGATGTCGTATTCGTAGATGTGCGCCTTGTCCCTGCCCACGTTGCTGAGGATGAAGGCGATGTTGGGATCCTCGGCGAAACCCAAGACCTCGACCTGATCGCGATTCTTGACGTAGGAGCGGAAGTGCTCCTGCCATTCTCCCGTCTGCAGGTTGCGGAATTCGGCTGCGACGTAGGCGCCCGTGGCATCGAGGTCGGCGCGCAGGCGCGCGCGCAGGTTGCCCGCGAAGTCTGTGACGTAGCCGGAGACGCGCTCCTCGGAACGCTGGACGCGGTCGGCCTTGAACGTATGGATGTTGACCTTGTAGACGTCGCCCGCGGCGGTACCGACGTTGTTGACCACCAGGATGTGGTCCGGGTCGTTGGGGAGCGCGTCGAGCACGTCGGGGCTGGTGCGTGCCTGCGCCAGTTGTTCGTCGCGGCTGCTCGCGTGCGCCAGTGGCATGGGTTCGTGCCAGGCCTTGCCCTGCAGGTCGGTGATGAACAACTTGCTGATGAAGGTCTTGGTCACCCGGTCGGTGCGCAGGTCGTACGGCTGCCACAGCGACACGGCGAGCAGGTCGTCCTTGATGAACGACACTGCCGTGAACTTCATTTTGGCGGTGCCGATCACCGTGGGGGCTTCGTTCAACGCGTCGGTCTTCCAGACCAGGATGACGCGGTCCTCGCCACGCGCCTCGATCGCCGCCAGGTGCTTGCCGTCAGGCGAGAGGGTGAAGCTCGACATCCTGGGGAATGCCGCCAGTTGCGCAATCGTGGGCGGGGTGGGTGTTGCATGCGCAGGAGCTGCCGCAAGGGCCGCGACCAGCGCAAGAATCAGAAAACGGATCATTGCATGCCTGCTCCATCGGAGCGCCGGAACGGGGTGCAAGACGTCCCGCTGGGCGCAGAAAAAGAACACCCCGCCGCCTGTGGAGGCGACGGGGTGCAGGTCACAGCTCAGGACAACATCAGAACGTCTTGGAGACGTTCACGAAGAACGTCCGGCCGACGTAGTCGTAGCCGCTGTACAGCGGAGCATTGCCGACGCGGTTGTAGACGCCCGAGGAGATGCTGGGCGGCGTCGCGTTGGTGAAGTTCTGGATGCCCGCGGTGACTTCCCACGTGTCGAAGTTGTACTGGCCCGAAATGTTGTGGGTGAAGTAGTCCTTGACGTAGAGCTTGCGCGGATCGGTCTCGCCATTGAGGCCGAAGAAGTCGTAGCTCTGCATCGCGCCGACCCATTCCACGCCGTAGCGGATCTTCCAGTTCTTCATGCCGTAGGCCACGTCCAGCGTGCCTGAGTACTCCGGGTTGTTGATCGTGCCGTTGACATCGTCCAGCGGATCATCCGAGAACAGCTTGCTCGCCTGTTCCAGGTAATGCGTGATCTCGGTCGTGGCGCGCAGGGTGCCCGGACCGATGTCGCGCACGTAGCGCAGGGTGAAGTCGTAGCCGCGGACCTTGTCCGTTGCCAGGTTCACGTAGCTGTCGTGCACCGTGAGGGCGTTGCTGCCCGGGGTGCGCGGATCAACCAGACGGCAGAAGCCGCCACCGGCGCGGAAGTCCGGATCGTCGTAGCACAGCTGCAGGATGTTGGTGGCACCGGCGCGCGAGACGCCGTTGTCGACCTCGATGTCGAAGTAGTCGACGGCGAACGAGATGTCGCCGATGCTCTCCGACAGCTCCGGCTGCAGGATCACGCCGACGGTCATGTTCTTCGAGGTCTCAGCCTTCAGGCCCGCCTCGGCGCCGCCGGCGGTGAGCACCTGTACCGACTGGGTGGCGACGAAGTTCGGCGGCAGGCCTTCGCTGGCGCAGTTGGCGGCACGGATCGAACCCGGATCGGCCCCGTAGTTGTTGCACGGGTCGTTCTGGTTGCTGAGGAAGCCGCTGGTGGCGCCGAGGAACTGTTCGAACAGCGCCGGGGCGCGGTACGAAGTGCCGTAGGCGCCGCGCAGCGAGATCCAGTTGAACGGAGTCCACAGGCCGCCGATCTTGTAGGTCGTATCCGAACCATACGAATCGTAGTCGGTCAGACGCGCCGACACGTTCATGGTCAGCTCTTCAGCCCACGACATGCCCGACAGCAGCGGGAATTCGACTTCGCCGTAGGCTTCCCACACCGAGTCCGAGCCGCGGGTGATCGCAGCCGAGGTCAGGTTGTAGAGGTTGCCGTTCTGCGAGTCGATCGGCGGCGTGTCGTCGATCTTCGCCTTGCGGTACTCGACGCCGAAGGCGCCCTGGGCTTCACCGTAGGGCATGGCGAACAGCGGACCGTCGATGTTGAAGGTGGCCGTGGTTTCCTTGTACTTGGTACTGCCGGTCACCGGCACGAAGGTCCAGTCCTTCCAGGCCTGCGGCAGCACGCCGCCGATGACGGCGCTGGTCAGCGCAGGTGCGGCCACGCAGCCGTTGGCCGGGTTGCGGCAGACGAACGTGCCACCGGGACCGGCGACGACGTCGAGGCTCTGCTTGACGCGGTCGGTCAGCCAGGATTCGAACGTGTAGTTGGCGTCCGAGTCCGCATGGCTCAGGGCGAAGTCGTAGTTCCAATCCGTCCAGATGAAGTCGCCCTTGATGCCGGCGGTGCCCTTCCAGTAGTCGACTTCCTGCTCGCTCTTGTCGTTGCCGAAACCGATGAAGGCGCGGACGCCGACCGGACCATTGGTAATGGCGGTGGGCGCGTTCTGGAACGTGCTGGCCTGCAGGTTCGCCGGAATCAGCGGGCTGCCCTTCCAGTAGTCCAGCGACAGCTGGCGGTAACCGGTCTGCGACGACTTGCGCTCGTTGCCGAGCAGCTCGAAATACACTTCGGCGCCGCCGAGTGCATCGAGGTCGTAGCCACCCTGCAGGAACGCGGTGCGGACCTTCACCGGCGAGATCAGCGAGCGGTTCAGCATCTTCGGATCGAAGGTATCGCGGATGTTGGTGTTGGTGGTCAGGCCGCCGCCGACGCCTTCGAAGCCGACCAGGCCGGTGGTAACGGCCGAGTTCGGGCGCCAACGGTTGAACACGGTGCCGGTGGCGCCCTTGGCGGCTACGCCGGTGATGTTGTTGGTACCGATCGTGTTGATCGTGACGCCGTTGGAGCCGGTGCCGGTGATCGGGTAGCACTTCGGCTTGCCGGTGATCGGGTCGATGGTGTCGCCGCTGCCCCAGAAGTCGCCGATGGCGAGGTTGCGACGGTAGTCGGTGTTGCAGCGCGTCCAGTCGCGATCGCCGAGAGTCAGCTCGTTGCGGTCGTAGGCCTCGAACGAAGCCGAGATGTCATAACGGTCGCCAGTCTGGCCCCAGACCAGCGAATAACGGGTCTCGTCGCCGCCACCGTCTTCGGTGACGTTGTACTGGGCTTCGACCGTGAGGTCGTTGACCTTGTCGCGGGTGACGATGTTGACCACGCCAGCCACCGCGTCCGAGCCGTAGATCGACGAGGCGCCGTCCTTCAGGACTTCGACATGGTCGATCATTGCGTTCGGCAGGACGTTGAGGTCGGCCGAGCCGACCGAGCCACGCGAACCGGCCGGCGCCACGCGGCGGCCATTGAGCAGGATCAGGGTACGGGACGCACCCAGGCCGCGCAGCGACAGGGTGTTGACACCCGGGCCGCCGTCGACAACGAAGCCGCCGAAAGCGTTGTTGATCTGTGCCGTGCCGCCGGTGACGGCGGTGCCCTGGAGCAGGCTGGCAGTCGAGGCGAAACCGGCGAGGGTGGACTCTTCGCGGGTGATCACCTGGACCGGAGACACCGAGTTGAACGTGTCGCGCGCAATGCGCGAACCGGTGACGGTGATCGCACCGAGTTCGGTGGCTTCGTCCTTCTTCTCGCTTGCCGCGCCCGTGGGCTGGGCGTCGGCGGGCTTGGTTTCTGTGGTTTCCTGCGCCATTGCCGCGTTCGCGGTCAGGAGCAGCGCGCTCAGCAGCGCTACCGACAGCGTGTTCCGCTGCAGGCGGTTAGTGTTGCGAACTGACATCTGTTTCCCCTTGAGTGATTTTTTATCTTCGCCATATGAGGCGGTTGGGCTTGCCCCAACCGGTCGAAATTAACATGGGCTTAACAATGAAGTCACGCAATCGTAATATTTGGGGATTGACATCAGTTGGAAAGGTCAACGCGATTGCTTGCGACTTGTTGAGTTGGGCCGCTTCGGTTCCGCTTTAAAATGCTGCACAGCGGCATGAAGCGCCGCGTCTTCTTCGGTGCCCCTTGAACGATCTGCTGCAATCCCGACTTGCCGACTTGCTGTTGCCCGAATTGGGCGTGACCTTGGCCCAGGCGGGCGCGCGCATCCGTGTCGCCGAACTGGAGGGCAGGGCGGCCGTCGAAGTAAGCGTGGGCTTTCCCTCTCGCTGGCTCGAGCCGTGGTTACGGGACGCAGTCGATCGCCTCGCTGCGGAAGCCGGGCAGGTGGTCTCCAGCCTCACCGTGAATTCCCGCATCGCCACCCACGCCGTGCAGGAAAAACTCTCGCCGCTGCCGAACGTGCGAAACATCATCGCGGTGGGTTCGGGCAAGGGCGGCGTCGGCAAGTCGACCGTGGCAGTGAACCTTGCTCTCGCGCTCGCCGCCGATGGTGCGAGCGTCGGCGTGCTGGACGCCGACATCTATGGCCCCAGCATCCCCCTGATGCTTGGCCTGCATGGCCGCCCCGACAGTCCAGATGGCAAGACCATCGAGCCGATGCGGGCACACGGCGTGGAAGCCATGTCGATCGGCCTGCTGGTCGACCAGGACACGCCGATGATCTGGCGCGGTCCGATGGCGACGTCGGCGCTGACCCAACTGCTGACCGAGACCCGCTGGGGCGATCTGGATTACCTCATCCTCGACCTGCCGCCGGGCACGGGCGATATCCAGCTGACCATGGCGCAGAAGATCCCGGTTGCCGGCGCGGTGGTGGTGACGACGCCGCAGGACGTGGCCACGCTCGATGCGCGCAAGGCGCTGAAGATGTTCGAGAAGGTCGAGGTGCCGGTGTTGGGCCTGGTCGAGAACATGGCGGTGCACGTGTGCTCGAACTGCGGCCATGCCGAACACATCTTCGGCAAGGGCGGCGGCCAGCGGATGGCGGCGCAGTACGGCGTGCCGCTGCTTGGCAGCCTGCCGTTGGAAACCAACGTGCGCGAACAGGGCGACGCCGGCGTCCCGATTGTTGCAGCAGGGGGGAATACGGCGACTACCCATCATTTTCAGCTGACCGCCCGTCGGGTTGCGGTGGAGCTGGCGAAGCGCCCCCAGGTGGCAAGGCCGCTCGCCGTATCGCTCCTGGGCTGATTCGTCCGGCACTGCCTGCTGCGGCGCCCGGGCCTTCGTTTTTGGGTCAGGGCGTTTGAGCGGCCCGGTTCGCGCTTCCTTTAGAATCGGCCTTCCTATTGCCCCAGAACCCGTACCCGCATGAGCATCAAGTCCGACCGCTGGATCCGTCGCATGGCCGAACAGCAGGGCATGATCGAGCCGTTCGAACCCGGCCAGGTCAAGACCGCCGCCGACGGCCACCGCATCGTCAGCTACGGAACCTCCAGCTACGGCTACGACGTGCGCTGCTCGCGCGAATTCAAGGTCTTCACCAACATCAACTCGACGATCGTCGATCCCAAGCATTTCGATAGCGGCAGCTTCGTCGACATCGAATCCGACGTCTGCATCATCCCGCCGAACTCGTTCGCGCTGGCGCGCACGGTCGAATACTTCCGCATCCCGCGCGACACGCTGGTGGTCTGCCTGGGCAAGAGCACGTACGCCCGCTGCGGCATCATCGTCAACGTCACGCCGCTGGAACCGGAATGGGAAGGCCACGTGACGCTGGAGTTCTCCAACACCACGCCGCTGCCGGCGCGCATCTACGCCAACGAGGGCGTGGCGCAGATGTTGTTCTTCCAGTCGGACGAAGTGTGCGAAACCTCATACAAGGATCGCGGCGGCAAATACCAGGGCCAGGTCGGCGTGACGCTGCCGCGGACCTGATCGCGCAGGACTCTGCTGGATGCTTTCAAGGGCGTGCCGAAGCGGCACGCCCTTGTCGCATCAGGGCTTCTGGTAGGTAACGAAGAAGCCCTGCAGGTCGCCGTTTTCGATATACGGCTGCACGCTCTGCACCTTGTAGCCGCGCGCCGCGAAGGCCGAATGCGCCTTGGTCAGGTTGTTTGCCGCACCCTGGTTGCGGAAGCCCCAGCTGGCGTCCACCCAGATCGTCACGGCAGGCAGGTTGGCGGTGGCTGCTTCCTGCGCAGAGAGTTCCGGCTTCTTCTCGAACAAGGCCGCCTGCACGGGGGCAGCCAGGGAGGCCAGGGCGACAACGACGGCGAGCGAAAGGGTGCGCATGCAGACTCCTCGTGATTTTCAGTGTTCGGCGCCTGCGCCAAGCTTGTGGTCGACGCCCGTAGCGAGCGCGACCTGCAATGCGATGCGCAGGCCTTGGCAAACGGTCTCGACCGGCAGGCTCGGCGCGCCGGGATGGAGCGCGGCCTGTTCGGGCGAGTAGGGGATGTGCACGAAGCCGCCACGCACCTTGCGGTTGCGCAGCGCATGCATCAGCCCATAGAAGACATGGTTGCAGACGTAGGTGCCCGCGGTCTGTGACACCTCTACGGGAATTCCCGCGTCGCGCAGCGCGGCCAGCATCGCCTTGATCGGCAGGCCGGTGAAATAGGCGGCCGGGCCGCCCCTGACGATTTCGAGGTCGATCGGGCTGGCGCCGGCGTTGTCGGGAATGCGCGCGTCGTCGACATTGATCGCCACTCGCTCCAGCGACATCGACGCGCGGCCGCCGGCCTGGCCCACGCACAGCACGAGCGACGGCCGGGTGTCGCGGATGGCCGCGCGCAGCGCCTTCAACGCGGTGCCGAACTCCACCGGCAGCTGGCGCGCCACGATGCGGTGTCCACCGATGCGCCGGCCATGCAGCATGCGGACCGCCTCCCAGCTTGGATTGAGCGTTTCGCCTGCAAACGGGGCGAAACCGGTCAGTAGCACCCTGGGTTGCAGCACCGTGGCTTGCTTCGTCGCGCTCACCGGAACGCCAGCCAATACATGAGCAGGAGGTTCACCAGCATCAGCGGGATTGCAGTAGGCAGTTGCATGCGGATGACGGCATTGGGGTCGTCGAGTTCGAGCAGGGCGGCGGGCACCAGGTTGAAGTTGGCCGCCATCGGCGTCATCAGCGTGCCGCAGTAGCCGGTGACCATGCCGATCGCACCCAGCGCCGCGGGATCGGCGCCATGCTGGTGGATCAGCAGCGGCAGGCCGATGCCCGCCATCATCACCGGGAATGCCGCGAACGCATTGCCCATGATGACGGTGAACAGCACCATCCCCAGGCCGAACGCCAGCAGGCACGCCACGCGGCTGTCGGCGGGGATCACGGCGGAGACCAGCGCCGAGACCGCTTCGCCGACACCGCTGGCCGCAAACACGCCCCCCAGAGTCGCAAGCACGAGGGGCAGCAAGGCGGCCCAGCCCATCGTGTCGAGCAGGCGCCGGCCTTCGATGGCGGCCCGGATCGGTGGTTCGCGCGTGATCACTATCGCGGCCACCGCGGCAATGATGCCTGCCAGGGCGAGCGCGGGCAGGGTGATGTTGCCTTCGGCGAACAACGGGGTTGCGCTGATTCGCAATTTCGCGCCGAGCAACACGATCAGCACGGTGACCAATGGAATGAGCAGGGCCGGACCGAACAGGAGATGGCCCAGGCGCTCGGCGGATGCACGGCGCTGTTCCTCTGGCGCTTCGGCGATGTGTTCGCGGCGCATCCTGGTCGCCAGCAAGGCCAGCAGGATGACCGCGGCGCCCGCGAGCTGGGCGGGGAGCCGGTTGCCGGCCTTGCTTGCGGCGAGTACGGCTTCGCCGCTCGCAAACAACACGGCAATCAGGCCCCAGAACAGCGCATGCGCGAAGCGTCCCTCGCGCAGGTTGCGCCAGCCTGCGAACAGCAGGAACGCCGCCAGCACCCAGTAGAAATGCTCAATCCGCAGCATGGCTGGCTCCCGCTGGTTCGGCACTGCGCACGAGGTTGCGCTGGAACCATGCGATGCGGACGGCGTGGATCACGAAGGCGGCGATCGCCGTCGGTAGCGCCCACAGGGCGATCTCCAAAGGCTGCAGCGTGATGCCATGCTCGTTGAAGAAGCTCTGGATCAACAGCACCGCGCCGAAGGCGAGGAACACGTCCTCACCGAAGAAACGCCCGACGTTGTCGGTGGCCGCCGCCAGTGCGTGCACGCGCTGGACATGTGCACGGTCCAGCTTGCCGTGGGCTTTCTCTGCGGCAGATTCGGCCATCGGCGCCAGCAGCGGGCGGACGGTCTGCGCGTGGCCGGCGATGTCGACCAGCCCGGCCATGCCCAATAACTGGCGTACGCCGAGATAAGTCGTGAGCAGGCGCGGCAGGGTGACGCCGCGCAGGCGTCCGATCCATGCCAGCGCGTGCTCGCGCAGGCCCGCGCGTTCGAGCAGCCCGATCGTGGGCAGGGTGAAGGCGAACAGCAGCAGGGCGCGGTTGGAGACGAAGCTTTCGCCCAGCAGCGCGAGCAGGTCGGGCACGGACATGCCCGCGGCCAGGCCGCTCACGATGCCGGCGGTGACCACGACGATCACCGGATTCAGCCGCAGTACGAACCCGGCCACGACCACGGCAATGCCCAGCAGGGGCCAGTAGTTCATGCGCTTTCTCCCACCGGCAGGATGCGGATTCCGTCCGATTCCAGCGCGTCGCGGATCGACCGCGCGAAGGCGGCCGCGTCGGCGCGATCGCCATGCAGGCACAGGGTGTCGGCGCGCAACGCGAGGCGTTCGCCGGTTCTTGCGGTCACGCTCCCATCGCGAACGAAGCCGCGCACTTGGGCGATGGTTTCGTCGAGATAGTGGATCACCGCGTCCCCGCGACTTCGCGGAGTGAGGGTGCCGTCGGCCTCATAACGACGTTCGGCGAAGACTTCGTGGGCGACGCGCAGGCCCGCCGCCTCGCCGGCCGCGGTCAAGCGTGAGCCGGATAGGCCGAACAGGACCAGCTGCGGATCGAAACGCACGATCGCCCCGGCAATCGCCTCGGCGACACTGCGGTCGCGTGCGGCGAGGTTATAGAGCGCGCCGTGGGGCTTCACGTGCGCAAGCCGCATGTTTTCGGATGCGGCAATGCCCGCAAGCGTGGCGAGCTGGTGTTCGACCAGTTCGCCAATCCGTGCGGCCGCAAGCGGCATTTCATGGCGACCGAAATTTTCCCGGTCCGGGTAGCCAGGGTGCGCACCGGCGGCGACGCCGTGCTCGCGGCACAAACGCAAGGTGGTGCGCATCGTCGCTTCATCGCCGGCATGTCCGCCACAGGCGATGCTGGCGGACGTGATCAGGGGGATGATCGCGGCGTCATCGCCGCAGCCTTCGCCCAGATCGCAGTTGAAGTCGATGCGCACGATGCCGTGGCGTTACTTGCGGTTGAAGAGCAATCCGAGGCCGACCACGATCAGGATCGCCGGCCACCACGTCGAGATCAGGTTGCCGAGGCCCGGAACGTTGAAGCCGAGGTTTCGCAGCAGGAACAGCGTGCCGACGATGATCAGCACGAGCGCCGCAATGATGTTGCCCTTCATCCGAAATTTCCCCTGAGTAGTTGTTGGTCGATCATCAGCGCGATTCTGGCGACCCGCGCACGCGCCGCGCAAGCGAGGCGTGTCGCGGTTTTCGTGTCGCACGACTGGAAACGCACCGTATCGCCCGGCCGGAGTTGCGCCAGGCGGGGTAGGTCGGCCGCGACGACGTGGCCCAGCCGCGGATAGCCACCCACCGTCTGCGCGTCGGCCAGCAGCACGATGGGCTGGCCGTCGGGGGGCAACTGCACCGTACCCGGTGCGACCGGCGCGGAAATCTCCTCGTGGCGCACGACGCCGAGCGATGCGCCCTCGAGCCGCACGCCCTGGCGGTTGCTGCGATTGCCGACCTGCCAGGCGCGATCGTCCAGTGTGGCGTCAGCCTGTGGCGACGGCACATACCGGATCGGCATGCCGTGCTCATCGAAATAAGGATCGATCCACCACTTCGGCATGCGCGGTTGCGTGCAGACGATCGATGGCGGATCGCGCACCACGAGGCGGTCTCCCGCTTGCAGCGCGCGCCCATCCCAGCCACCGAACCCGCCACGCAGGTCGGCACTGCGGCTACCCAGCACCATGGGCACGTCGAGCCCCCCGGCGACCGCGAGCCATGCGCGCGCGCCATCGCGCAGCGCGCCGATGTGCAGGGTGCCGGCGGGCAGTTCGACCGGGCGACCGGATTCGATCGTGTACATCGCGCCGGAGGCGGATTCGAACCGTGCCCGCACGCGGGCGCCACAGATCGCCAGGCGCACGGCGTGCTCGAAGCGGAGCGCCGGACCCTGCAGCGTGAGTTCCAGTACCGCCTCGCCGACGGCATTGCCAACAAGGCGATTGGCCAGCGCCGCAGCGACGGCATCGAGCGCTCCGCACTGCGCAACGCCGAGGTGGCGCCAACCGGAGCGGCCGCCATCCTGGATGGTGGTGAGCAGTCCGGGCGAAACCACCTGCAGCATCAGGACCTTTCCACCGCGACAAAGCGCACGCGATCGCCGGGCGCCAGCAGCGCCGGCGGTTCGCGCGTGGGATCGAACAGGGCCAGGGGCGTGCGTCCGATCACGCGCCAGCCACCGGGACTTTCGCGCGGATAGATGCCGGTCTGTGCACCGCCGATGCCGACGCTCCCGGCGGGAACCACGGTGCGTGGCGTCGCCAGGCGCGGCAGGGCGAGGGCGGGATCGAGGCCCAGCAGGTAGGGAAAGCCAGGAGCGAAGCCGATCATCGCCACGGTGTATTCGCCTGCCGCATGGCGTCGCGCGAGCTGCGTTGGCGTCATGCCGAGTTCGGCAGCGGCGCTTTCCAGGTCGGGTCCGGCGTCGCCACCGTAAGTGACCGGGATTTCCACGGTCCGCGCATCGCGTGTCGCCATGATGTCGATGGGCAATGCCTCGAGCTGCGTGCGCAGCCAGCGGCCCACGTGGTCGGCTTCGACGGCAAGCGGATCGAAGAACGCGCCAACGCTGGCGTAGGCCGGCACCAGGTCGCGCAGCCACGCCGGCGGCCGCGCGCGAATGCGTTCGCACAGCGCATGTACGCGCGCGTTGGTCGCGGAATCGATGCGGTCGCCCAGCCGCATCAACAGGGCGTCGTCGGCGAGGGATTCCACCTGGATGGCTTCGAGGAGGCGGGTCTTGTCTGGCTTCATGCCAGCGCCGCGCGCAATCGCTCGATGCGGCGGACAAGTTCCTCGGGCGAATACGGCTGCGCGGTGGCCATGCCCCATACCGGCCGCGGCCACGCGATGTCCTCGTGGAAGCGCGCGATCACATGCACGTGCAACTGCGGCACCATGTTGCCCAGCGCGGCCACGTTGAGCTTGTTCGGCTTGAACTCGGCCTGCAGCAGGCGACAGGCGCGGTTGATTTCGCGGGTGAGCTCCGCCTGCTGGGCGTCGTCCAGGTCCGACCATTCCACCGCGTTTTCCACCCGCGGCACCAGGATCAGCCAGGGATGGTTGGCGTCGTCCATCAGTTGCAGGTCGCTCAGGGCGAAGTGCGCGACGGGATGTGTATCGTCGGCCAGTTGCGGATGCAGGTGCCAGCCTACGAGTTGCGTCGAGCGGTTCATCGCAGGCTCTCCGCGAGGAAGTCCAGGGTGCGCTGCCAGGCGAGGGTAGCGCTGGCGGCGTGGTGGTGGCTGTTGTCGACGTCGCGGTTGAAGGCATGGTCGGCGTCTTCGTACACGAAGACCTTGGCGGCTGGCTGCTTCGCGCGATGCAGCTCGATGTCGCCCGGAGGGATGCTCTTGTCGCGCGCACCGAAGTGGAACATCAGCGGCGCCCGCGCGGCTTCGTCGAGGAACGGCACGCTGCGCGCGCCGTAGTAGCTCACGGCGGGCAGGCCCAGGCGCGTATTGGCGAGGAAACTCACGCTGCCGCCCCAGCAGAAGCCGACGACGCCAGTGCGCAGGCCTTCCGCCTGCAGTTCGTTGGCGGCGGCCTCGACCACGTCGACGGCGCGGCCGAATCCGACGCGGTTGCGCAGCTCCACCCCCCGTTGCGCCTCCGTTTCGCCGTAACCCAGTTCGATCCCCGGTTCGACCGGATCGAACAGGCTGGGCGCCAGGGCCACGAACCCGGCGGCCGCCAGCCGATCGGCCACGCTGCGGATGTGCGGGTTGACCCCGAATATCTCCTGCAGCACGACGACGCCGCCGCGTGACGGGCCCGGCGGGTCGGCGCGCCAGGCCCGGACCGGTCCATGAGGCGTGTTCAGGTCGATCCAGCGGCTCATGGGCAGGTGCGGGCGAGGGCGGGTAAGTGGTTATTAACCGCTTCGCGGCCCCGCACCGCAAGCCACCGGTCCGGGTCGTGCCGGCCCGGTATAATTGCTTGTTTTTTCTCGAATTTGCGGTCGCCATGTCCCTTGCCAATCCCAAAGTCGGTTTCGTCAGCCTCGGTTGCCCGAAGGCGCTGGTCGATTCCGAACGCATCCTCACCCAGCTCAAGGTCGAAGGCTACGACCTGGTGCCTACCTATGACGACGCCGATGTCGTCGTGGTCAACACCTGCGGCTTCATCGATTCGGCCGTGGCCGAATCGCTGGACGCGATCGGCGAGGCGCTGGCGGAGAACGGCAAGGTCATCGTGACCGGTTGTCTCGGCAAGCGCGAGGAAATCATCCGCGAGGCGCATCCGGGCGTGCTTTCCATCAGCGGTCCGCAGGACTACGCCAGCGTGATGGAAGCCGTGCACAAGGCGTTGCCGCCCAAGCACGACCCCTTCATCAACCTGGTGCCCCGTCGCCCGCTTGCGGTCGACGACAGCGATATAGGCATCAAGCTGACGCCGAAGCATTACGCCTACCTGAAGATTTCCGAAGGCTGCAACCACCGCTGCAGCTTCTGCATCATCCCGTCGATGCGCGGCGACCTGGTGTCGCGCCCGGTCGACCAGGTCCTGCGCGAAGCCGAGAAGCTGGCGATGGGTGGGGTGAAGGAACTGCTGGTGATCTCGCAGGACACCAGTGCCTACGGCGTCGACGTGAAGTACGCCGAACGCGAATGGCGTGGCCGCCAGTACCAGACACGGATGAAGGCATTGTGCGAGGGGCTGGGCGAACTGGGCATGTGGACCCGCCTGCACTACGTGTATCCGTATCCGCACGTCGACGAGATCATTCCGCTGATGGCGGAAGGCAAGCTGTTGCCGTACCTCGACATCCCGTTCCAGCACGCCAGCCCGCGCGTGCTCAAGCTGATGAAGCGTCCCGGAGCGGTGGACAAGGTGCGCGAGCGCATCCACAAGTGGCGCGAGATATGCCCGGACATCACCATCCGGTCGACCTTTATCGTCGGTTTCCCGGGTGAGACCGAAGCCGAGTTCGAAGAGCTGCTGGACTTCCTCGACGAAGCGCAGCTCGACCGTGTCGGCGCCTTCGCCTATTCACCGGTCGAAGGCGCGGCGGCGAACGATCTCCCCGATCCGGTGCCGGAAGAAGTGAAGCAGGAGCGCCTGGCCCGTTTCATGGAGCGCCAGGCCGAGATCTCCACCGCCAAGCTCGAGGCCAAGGTCGGTAGCGTGCAGCGCTGCCTGGTCGATGCGCTCGATGGCGAACTGGCGATCGCGCGCTCGATGGCCGATGCACCGGAAATCGATGGCCTGGTGCAGATCCAGAACGGTTTCGAGGCCGGCCTCAAGCCGGGTGAATTCGTCGATGTCGAGATCATGGGCAGCGACGAGCACGACCTCTACGGCGAGGTTCAATTCGCCAATTGAAGCCGGTCGGGCGCGTCCCGGGCGCCCGGCCTTTGAACAGGCCTTTTACAAAGCCTGTGCTGTAGTGCTCCTGCGTGCGGCGCTGGCCGACGCAGGGTTTGATGCCTTGGTCGCCACCGCGATGCCGCACGCAGGAGGATTTATGCCTGCCACCATCGCCCACCGCCCTCATTTCACCGTCCCGGGCTCGCACATCTCCGGCAAGGCTGTCGTGTGGGCCGGACTTGCCGCCGGTGCCATTTTCCTGGTGCTCGAACTGCTGGTCACGCGCTTCGTCATGGGAGTCAATCCCGGCGTGATGATCCGGATGATCGCCGCCATTACTCAGGGAAGCGCGATGCTGGCGCCACCTGTCACTGCCGACGTGTCCGTCACCCTGGCCGCCGTGATCCTGCACTTCGTCATGTCGCTGTTGTATGCGTTCGTCTTTGCGTTCTTCGCCAAGGGACGTTCGCTCCAGTCCGCCACGCTGCTCGGTGCGGGGTACGGCCTGTTGCTGTACGCACTGAACTTCTACGGGTTCACGACGCTGTTCCCGTGGTTCGCCGAAGCGCGCAACTGGGGAGCGGCCCTGGCGCACGTCGTTTTTGGCGCAGTGCTGGGCGCGACGTATGTCCATTGGGCCCCACACGACCACGACCTGACCCCCGCAGGTTGACGGAGATAACGTCCGTGGGCTCGATCAACCGGTAACCGCGCGGGACGCGGTCACCGGTTGGCAGCGCAGCGGATCACTTGGCAGCTTCGACCAGCGCGGCCGCCGTAGTCGGCCCGCGCGCGTAGGTGTCGGTGTGCGATGCGATCATGGTGCGGAATTCAAGTGACGCCTTGAAGCCGGTCGTCAGGTTCCTGCTCTTGCTGAGAGCATCCATCTTGTCGTCCTGGGCATCAGTGGTTACCGGGCTGATGCCTACGTAGTCCCAGCTGTCGCCATCCGTATGCACATACCACTGGGTCGCCCCGATGCCCGTCTCGGTCGCCACGGCATCGCGCGCGGCCTGCCAGCGCAGGAATTCCAGTTGCTTGCCCGGGGCGACACGGTAGATGGATACGATCACCTTGCCGGGCTCCTGGGCGGCGGACGTGGCCGGGATCAGCGCGGTGACGGCAAGCAGCATGGGGGCCAGCAGCTTTGCTGCGAGGCGGTTGGGACGGTTCATGGCTCTTCCTTTGTCGGGCGATGCCCGGAGGTCGCCGGCGCTTGGGCCAGCCGGGGAGGGCCGGCAGTGCTCCTCGGTCGAGTATCCGTACGGTGCAGCGCATCCGCACCGTTCAACGGTGGCGCTCCGCCAGAGCGGCCATGCCACCACCTGCGTGCCCGGTCGCCAACGACGCCTGCTCACCATGGCTGCGCATACTCTTGGTGTCCGGTAACCCAAAAGGTGGAGACATGCATCAGTCACGTGGATTTACGCATCTGGCCAAGGCGGCTTCGCGCTTCACGGGGCGGCCGGTCTGCTTCGGCCTCGCCCTGGCCGTGATCGCCGCATGGGGGATCAGCGGCCCGCTGTTCGGTTTCAGCGATACCTGGCAACTCGTGATCAATACCGGCACGACCATCATCACCTTCCTGATGGTGTTCCTGATCCAGAACACCCAGAACCGCGACACGGAAGCGATGCAGCTCAAGCTCGACGAGCTGATCCGTGCGACCCGCGGCGCGCACAACCGGATGATGGACCTGGAGGAGCGCGAAGAAGGCGAACTGGACCAGCTGCGCACGGAATACGAAGACATCGCGAAACACGCGCGCCACGATGGCGAGAAGGGCCGCTGATGTCCGCTCTGCCCGCCATTGCGGAGTCGCCGATCCCGGGTCGCTGAAAAGACAACGGCCACCCGGAGGTGGCCGTCGCGCTGCGGCTTCGATCAATCAGTGTGGATCGGAAGCGGTATTCGGCACCGATGGCGATGCGTGACTTCAGGCAGATGCGTACTCGACCGACACGATCACGAAGCGTTGTTGACCACCGGGCAGCAACGCCTCGAATTCATCGTCCAGGCGCTTCTTGAGCATCGCCCGTGCCAGCGGCGAATCGATGCTGATGAAACCGAGCTTCGCGTCGGTTTCATCGGGGCCGACGATGCGGTAGCGGTGGGTTTCGCCGCTGCTGACGTCCTCGACTTCCACCACGGCGCCAAAGAACACGGCTTCACGATCGGCGGGCATGTCGCCGATCACGCGCAGCACTTCCAGCCGCTTCGAGAGGTACCGGACGCGCCGATCGATCTCGCCGAGCTGCTTCTTGCGGTAGGTGTATTCTGCGTTCTCGGAGCGGTCGCCCTCGGCCGCGGCGGCGGCCAGCGCCTTGACCACTTCCGGTCGCCGCACGCGCCACAGCTCGTCGAGCTCGGACTTCAGCCGCGCGTGGCCTTCGCGCGTGATCAACGCGGTGCTTTTCTCTGCGGGAGGGCGCCAGCGGGACATGGCAGCAACGAGTATGGAGTTGCCATCTATCTTAGGGCGGCATGACCGCCATTTCAGGGCCGGCGCCGGACGAGGCGACCGCGCACCCGATGCTGCACCGTTTCCTTTCGTTGAGTCGGCACGCCAGGAGGCTCCATGAACAGCCCCGTCGCGATTCCCGCCCGCGCGCGGTTGCGCGCGGCGATGACTTGCCTGCTGGCCGCTGCGACGCTCCTGGGCACGTCGTCATGCGGGAAGACCGAGCAACCAGCGCCTGCCAGGTCGACGGCGTCGCCGCCAGCGCCGCAGGCCACACCGGCAGCGCCCGTTCCAACGACGGCCGTGCCGGAAACTCCCGCTGCAACCACCGCCGAAACTGCGGCCGAAACGACGCCCGAGGAAGCCGCCACGGATTCCCAGCCCGAAGGCGATACCGCGGCCGCCCCGTACGCCGGGCGCACGCTCAGCCTGGAAAACAAACACTGGGAAGGCGACTTCGACGCCATGGTCGAACGCCGGATGATCCGTGTGCTGGTGCCGTACAGCCGCACCCTTTATTTCGTTGACAAGGGTCGCGAACGTGGAATGACGGCTGAGCTGGTCCGCGACTTCGAGCACTACATCAACAAGAAGCTGGCCAGCCGGCTGGGCAAGCGCCCGGTGACGTTCTACCTGATCCCGACCACCCGCGATCGCCTGCTGGCAGGTGTGGCAGCGGGGCTGGGCGATATCGCCGCGGGCAACCTGACCGTCACCGATGCGCGGCTCAGGACGGTCGACTTCGTGGCGCCACGCGACCGCAAGCCGGTCCACGAGCTGCTCGTCACCGGTCCGGCTTCGCCCGCGATCGCGAGCCTCGACGAGTTGGCCGGTCGGAGTGTGTATGTGCGCCCGTCCTCCAGCTACCACGAGAGCGTGAAGGCGCTCAGCGAGCGGCTGGTGAAGGCCGGCAAACCGGCGATCCGGATCGTGTCGTTGCCGGATGAGCTAGAGGACGAGGACATTCTCGAGATGCTCAATGCCGGCCTGCTCGAGTACGCGGTCGTCGATGACTGGAAAGCGCAGCTCTGGGCGCAGGTACTGCCGGCGATAAAGGTGCGCGCTGACCTTGTGCTGCGCGAGCAGGGCTACGTCGGTTGGGCCATCCGCAAGAACAGCCCGCAACTGGCGGCTGCCCTCGACGATTTCTATCGCAATTACGCCAGGAAGCAGGGCGTCATCGACTACCGGCTGGCGCAGTTCCACAAGCAGATCAGGCAGATCGGCAACAACACCGCCGATAGCGAACGCAAGCAGTTCGAACAGGTGATCGCGCTGTTCCGCAAGTACGGCAGCCAGTACGACTTCGATCCGCTGATGCTCGCGGCCCAGGGCTACCAGGAGTCGCGCCTGCACCAGGACGCCAAGAGCCATGTCGGCGCCGTCGGTGTGATGCAGATCATGCCGGCCACCGGAGCCCAGCTGAAAGTGGGGAACATCCGCGACGTCGAGCCGAACATCCACGCCGGCGCCAAGTACATGGACCAACTGATGACGGTCTATTTCAAGGACGCGCATTTCAGCGAGCAGGTGCGACCCCTGTTCGCGTTCGCCAGCTACAACGCCGGTCCCGGCAACATCGCCCGGATGCGGCGCGAAGCGGCCAGCCGCGGGCTGAATCCGGACAAATGGTTCAACAATGTCGAGGTCGTCACCGCCGAAAAAATCGGCATCGAGACCACCACCTACGTGCGCAACATCTACAAGTACTACTGCGCGTACAAGTTGGTGTTGCAGGCGGACGAGGCGCGGCGCCGCGCACGCGAGCGGATCGAGCAGGGCAAGCAGCCCGGGCAGGGCAAGCAGCCCGGGCAGGGCAAGCAGGGAGAAGGTTGAGCGACCCGGGACCGGGCAACCCGCGATGCGGGCCGCCGGAGCCTCTACGGCATGCGTCCTCTACGGCATGCGCCGGCTTACTGCTTCGCCGCCTCGCGCTTGAGCGTGGTCGAGTGCGTGCTTTCGATCGGCATGCCAGCGGAGTCCAGCGCGTCGATCTGGTCGGATGACGTCACCGCATAGAGGCGATCCTGCTGACTCTTCGAGTTCGGATCCAGGCGGATGCGCTTGCCGTTTTCCTGGGCCGTCCAGGTGCCTTCGCCATCGAACTCATTGCCCTTGCCCTGGTAGACCTCGTGCAGCGTGTAGCTGCCATCGGCATCGAGCATGATCCGGGTGTCGATGCCCGGGCAGTCGGCGCAGGGCAGGGTGCCGGTGAAAGTGCCCGCGAACCCCTTGATGTCGAACGGCACATCGGCCGCGGTCGTTGCAGGTGCGGACTCGACGGCGACCGGTGCCGGCGCAGCGGGGGCCGCAGGTTCGGCCGGCGCTGCGGGGGCGACGGGTTCAGCAGGGGCCTGTGGCTTGCACGCCGCGACGGCGAGCGTGGCAACGACGGCAAGCAGCAGCAACTTCCGGTTCATCGGGACATTCCTGTGGGATGAAGGGCAAAGGATGCGCATTCGAGGTGAAGGCGCGGGCAGCGTCAACCTGCGCTGCAGCAAAAGGACGCGCAGCGACAACGTGCAATGACGATCAGCGTCGCTTTCCGAAGATCCCGCCGAGTACGCCACGCAGGATCTGGCGGCCGATCTGGTTGCCGACGGTGCGGGCGGTCTGCTTGGCCATGGCTTCGACCATGCCCTGGCGTCGCCGGGTACCGAACACGGCGTCCTTCACCGCCTGGCCGAAACCGCTGTCCTCGGCGTCGTCCTGCGCGCGGGTGCGGGCAGCGGGTGCATCGGCCGTGGTCGTGGCCGCTTCGGCCTTCTTCGCCAGCATTTCCGCCGCGGATTCGCGATCGATGGCCTTGTCGTACTTTGCGCCGACCGGGCTGCCGGCCCGCACCTGCGCGCGTTCGGCGTCGGTGATGGCGCCCATGCGGCAACGCGGCGGGGCGACCAGGGTGCGTTCGACCGGCATCGGGATGCCCTTGTCCTGCAGCGTCGACACCAGCGCTTCGCCGGTGCCGAGTTGCGAGATCGCAGTGGCGACATCGAGCCTGGGATTGGGCACGAACGTCTCGGCCGCCGTCTTCACCGCCTTCTGGTCGCGCGGCGTGAAGGCGCGCAGCGCGTGCTGCACGCGATTGCCGAGCTGGCCGAGGATGTCGTCCGGTACGTCGTCGGGGAACTGCGAACAGAAGTACACGCCGACGCCCTTGGAGCGGATGATGCGCACGACCTGCTCGACGCGCTGCTGCAAGGCGGCCGGCGCGTCATCGAAGAGCAGGTGCGCTTCGTCGAACACGAACACCAGCTTGGGTTTGTCGAGGTCGCCGACTTCCGGCAGCTGCTCGAACAGTTCCGACAGCAGCCACAGCAGGAACGACGAATACAGGCGCGGCTTCAGGACCAACTGCTCCGACGCCAGGATGTTGACCACGCCGCGGCCATTGGGGGTCGTGCGCATCAGGTCGGCAAGTTCCAGCGCGGGCTCGCCGAAGAACATCTCGCCGCCTTCCTGCTCCAGGCGCAGCAGCGAGCGCTGGATCGCGCCGATCGACTGCGTGCTGACCAGGCCATACGAGGTGGAGATGTCCTTGCGTTCCTCGGCGACCAGGCTGAGCAGGGCGCGCAGGTCCTCGAGATCGAGCAGCAGCAGGCCACGGTCGTCGGCGAGTTTGAAGACGATGTCGAGGACGCCGCTCTGGGTGTCGTTGAGTTCCAGGATGCGCGAGAGCAGGGTCGGACCCATCTCGCTGACCGTGGTGCGCACCGGGTGCCCGTTCTTGCCGAACAGGTCCCAGAACACGACCGGGTTGGCTTCGCTTGCGTAATCGGCGATGCCGATGTCCTTGATCCGCGCCTGCAGCTTGTCGTTGAGCGCACCGGGCATGGCGAGGCCGGCGACGTCGCCCTTCACATCGGCGAGGAACACCGGCACGCCCATGCGCGAGAAGCCTTCCGCGATGGTCATCAGCGTGACCGTCTTGCCCGTGCCGGTGGCGCCGGCGACGAGGCCGTGGCGATTGCCCAGGCGCCCCTGCAGGAAGACCTGGCCGTGGGTTTCCGGCAGGGAATCCGGGGAGGTGACCGACTTGCCGATCAGGATCGCGTTGCCGGGAAGCACGTTGTCTGCCATGGGTGGGGCCGGAGGGATGGTTGCCGGGATTCTATGCCAGCACCGAACTTTCCTTCCGGGCCGAACACCAATTCCGGAAGTTAATTCGTTGCCTCGGTCAAAGTTCCGCCACAACGGATGATCAATGCGGACGAAGTGGCGCATTTTTCGCCATTGCGGTCGCCAGCATCGCCCTCTACCCTGCCATTACCCCTACGTGTGCCCGCCCGATGCCCCAGATGTTCCGTTCCATCCTTGCCGTTGCCGTCCTTGCAATCCTTTCCGGCAACGCCGCCGCGCTGTCGCGCCGCGACCAGACCAGTATCGACGCGCTCACCCAGCGCATGCAGGATGCCGAAAGCAAATACCGCGATGCCATGGTGAAGATCGGCAATGCCGACCCGGCCGGGCAGGCACAGAGCGACACGGCGCTGGAGGACATGGAAGACGTGATCGCCAACTGCATGAAGCAGAAAGGTTGTTCCGTGCCGACCATGCTCAGTACGTACAAGCGCCTGCTGAAGCTCAATGCCGATGCCGAGGCGGATGCGTCGGACGAGGAAGCGGAGGACGGCGACGACCATGCCAGTCCGCTCACGGCGGATGTGCCCGAGGCGGCGCGTGCCGCGAAGCTGCTGGCGGACGACCACCGCTTCGACAAGATGGTCCAGTTCAACCCTGCCGTGCAGGCAGGTATCCGGCGCTGGCTCACCGACATGCGCGGTCCGCTGGTCAACAGCTACGAGAACTACCAGTACATGCGCCACCTGATGTGGCCGCAGTACCAGCGTGCCGGCCTGCCGGAAGCGTTGCTGTTCGGCATCATGGCCAAGGAATCCAACGGCAAGGTGCATTCGACCTCGCGCGCCGGCGCCGCCGGGCCCATGCAGTTCATGTATGGCACCGGACGCCGCTTCGGCCTGGGCGACGACGGGACGGGATTCGACACACGCTACGACCCGCGGGCGGCCGCCGAGGCCAGCGCGTCGTATCTCAACGAGCGCATGGGCCAGCTCAACCGCAGCATCGAACTCGCGCTGGCCGCCTACAACGGTGGCGAAGGCCGCGCGCTGCGCGTGTACCAGGGCAGCGGCGGGCGCAGTTTCTGGGAAGCCGACGTCTACAACCAGTTCCCGTCGGAAACGCAGGATTACGTGCCGATGGTGATCGCCGCGGCGTGGTTGTTCCTGCATCCCAACGAATACGGACTGACCTTTCCGAAGGTGGATGCCAAGCCGGCGCCGTTGCGCCTGGCGCAGCCCAGCTCGATCTACCAGTTGACGATCTGCCTGGGCAACCGCGGCGAACGCGAGGGCTACATGCGCGCGCTGCGCAACCTCAACCCGCGCTACCAGGCGGAAAGCTGGCTGTCGGCGGGTACCACGATCAATGCGACCACCAAGATCGTCGGCCTCTACAACCGCTGGTGCACTTCGGGACCGCGTGCCGAGCTTGCGCGCACGCTGGTGCTCAGCAACCCCAACAACGCGATCGTGCGCACGGGACCGGTGACAACGGTCGGCATGAATGAAGCGTCCGGCGCGGCGGAGACCGAGGGCGAACCGGCGCTGGCGACGTTGCCGCCGAGGCCCGCGAAGAAGGAAAAGCCGAAGGCAGCAAAGCCGCGCGATCATCGCGTGGAGCGGGGCGAGACACTCATCGCCATCGCGCGGAAGTTCCAGTGCGATATCGACGATCTCGCCAAGGACAACAAGATCAAGGCGCCGCGCTACGCGATCCGGCCCGGCCAGAGGCTGAAGCTCAAGGGCTGTGCCACCGATTGACAGTATAGGCAAGGGGGAAGGGGATGGTGACAGGATCGTTGACGGCCCCACGCGAAGCCCGCACGCGCTGGATCGTGGCGGTGTGCGCGCTCGCGGTACTGGCAATAGTGGGCGCGATGTCGCCTGAACTGCGCTGGTTGCACTACGCGTGCAAGCCGCTGGCCACCTTGCTCATTGCGGGGATGGTGGTCGTCTCCCCTTCCGTCAATGCGCGTTACCGGGGTGCGGCCCTGATCGGGCTGTTGCTGTCGATGCTCGGCGATGTCTTCCTGATGCTGCCGCCCAAGCCGCAGGGGCCGGACTGGTTCGTGTTCGGGCTGGCGAGCTTCCTATGCGCCCATCTCGCCTATCTGTTTGCCTTCTGCAGTCGGGACAGGTTGTTTGCCCGCTGGTGGCCGTTCGCGGTCTATGCCGTCGTGGCTGTGGCTGTGTCCGCCGTGCTGGCACCACGCCTGCCGGAGCCCCTGCGTTGGCCCGTGTATGCCTACGTGTTGATCCTCTCGGCCATGGCTGCACAGGCCGCCGCGGTATGGGCGCGGTCTCCCGATCGCGCCACCGCATCGGCCGCACTGGGCGGCGCGTTTTTCGTGGCTTCGGATGCGACGCTGGCGATGGACCGTTTCGTCGCGCCGTTTCCCGCTGCAGTGGTGGTCGTATTGGCAACCTACTGGATCGCGCAGACGCTGATCGGATTGTCCGCATGCGGTGCGGGCCGACGCGCGTGATCGGCCGCGCATGAAAAAGGCGGCCTCAGCCGCCTTTCCTTTCAACTATTCGGCCTTCAGGTCTTTGTCTTCTTGCGCTGGCAGCCCGTGGCCGCGCGAGGGTCGTCCTGCTTGGGACCGATGGCGCGCATCGAGGTGGTGCTGGCGGCTGCGCTGCGCGGGTCATCCTGTTTCGGCCCGATGGCTTCCAGGCCGCCCTGGACGACGATCCCCTGTTTCGCGGCGGGATCGTCCGTGCCCGGCTTCCCGCCCTGCGCGATGGGGTTTTCGGTGCAGTCGTTGCCGGTCACGGCGCGGGGATCATCCTGCTTCGGTCCGATCGCTTCCCTGCCACCCTGGACGATGATGCCCTTCTTTACGGCGGGGGCAGGCGCCTGGGCGCTGGCGATCGAACAGAACAGGGGCAGGGCGAGGCTGGCGATAACAACAGCGGTTCTCACGGTGAAAAGCTGGCGCATCAGCGGTCTCCAGGGAATACGGCAGGAAGGACAGGATGGCCCCTTACAGGATCGGCATCAGATCCGTGTTGCGAGCGGCCCACCCAAGCGTACGGGCGACTGCGCCCGCAATGCAGGATGCAGTTCGGCAACACCCTTCGGCAACAGCACGATGGCCGTTGAGCCGTAGTTGAAGCGCGCCATTTCGGCAAAGCGTTCGAGCACGATGTTCTGGCCGCGGTAGTCCTTCACCGTGACCGGACCGCCATAGGGTGGAATCTCCACGCCACCCCACACGGTCTCGACGCCGGATACCAGCAACGCACCGACCATCACCACGGCCATCGGCCCGAAGTCGCAATCGAAATGGCACACGACGCGCTCGTTGCGCGCGAACAGGCGCGACACCGAACCCACGGCATCGGGACCGACGCTGAAGAGGCGGCCGGGGACGTGCACGGTTTCGCGCAGCGTGCCGGTCCACGGCATGTGCACGCGATGGTAGTCCTTCGGTGACAGGTACACGGTGGCGTACACGCCACCGTCGAATGCGCGCGCGGCATCCTCGTCGGCCAGCAGCTCCGCCGTGGTGAACCCGTGGCCCTTGGCCTGGAAGATGTGGCCCGAATCCTCGTGCAGCACGCCTTCGTCGGCGCGACCGATGTGGCCGCATTCGCTGATCTTGCCGTCGGCCGGCATCAGGATGGCGCGCGGATCGGCGTCCGCGACACGTGCCCCCGGTTTCAATGCGCGCGTGAAGAAGGCATTGAAGGTCGGATAGCTGGTGGGGTCGGGATTGGCGGCTTCGCCGAGATTCACGCCGAACTTGCGCGTCACCGTGTCGATCAGCCACTGCTTGATGGCGGGGTTGCGCGAATAGGCCAGCCTGCGCGCCAGCGACGACAGCAGGCGATGCGGCAGGACATAGGTGAGTGCGGTGATCGGGCTCACTGGCTGGCCTCGCTGAGGGCGGTCATGTCGGTCGCGATGTCCTTGGGGTCGAAGGGGGGCTGGATGAAGCCGGTCAGCCGGCCCTGCGGGTCGAGCACCGCGAGCGAGGCGCTGTGGTCCACCGAATACTGGTCGGCGGGAGCGCCCGCGGGCGCGGGCACCTTGGCGAAGACCATGCTCAGTGACCGCGCGAACGTTTCGAGCGCCGGCACGTCGGCGGTCGCGGCGAGCGTGTCGCGATGGAAGGCGTGGGCGTATTCGCCGATGGCGTCGGGGGTGTCGCGCTCGGGATCGACCGACACGAACAGTACGCGGGGCCGCGTCGCCTCCGGCTGCGCCGCCCACTGCTTCTGCGCAGCGGCCAGCTGCGCCAGCGTGGTGGGGCAGACGTCAGGGCAGTGGGTGAAGCCGAGGAACACGAGGGTCCAGTGGCCTTTCAGCTCGCCCGGGACCAGCGGCGTGCCGTCGGACTGGCGCAGCGAGTACGACGGGATTTCGCGCGGCGGATCGAACAGGCGTGCGGCCTTCAGGGCCGGGCGCGATCCCGCCGGCGCGTGGGTGAACCAGGTCTGGGCGGCCAGCAGGCCCAGGGCGGCGGCCACCGCGGCGATCAGGACATAGAGGGTGGTGCGGTTGAACATCTGGGATTCCTTCGAAATGCGCGCACATGGTACTGGCCCGCGGCCAATCCCAAGACACGACACCGCCAGAACCGCGCCCGCGGCCAGCCGCGGCCGACCGCAGATGCTTCACCTGGATGCCAGGTTCCGTCCGCAATCCCCCCGGGCAGCCCCGTCCGCGGCCACCCGTATAATTGGCGGCCCTTTTCCCGCAGAACCCGCCCCGTGGCCGAATCCCCCGCTTTCGAACAGGTCTCGATCATCGACCTGATCCGCTACGGCGGCAGCCGCTTCAACGAGGCGGGGTTGACGTTCGGCCACAGCTACGACAACGCCCTGGACGAAGCCACGCAACTGGTTCTGCACGCACTGCACCTGCCGCACGACCTCAGTCCGGTGTACGGCCCCGCGCGTGTCACGGCGGAGGAGAAGGCGAAGGTACTGGCGCTGTTCGCCCGCCGCGTCAGCGAACGCGTGCCGGCGGCGTATCTCACGGGCGAGGCATGGTTCGCGGGCCTGAACTTCAAGAGCGACCGTCGCGCCCTGGTGCCACGTTCGCCGATCGCCGAACTCATCATTGCCGGCTTCGAACCCTGGCTGGGTGGTCGTGACGTCGAGCGCGTGCTCGACCTGTGCACGGGTTCGGGTTGCATCGCCATCGCAACCGGGCATTACCACCCGAACTGGCAGGTCGACGG
Organism: Agrilutibacter niabensis; assembly: GCA_031457065.1. Lineage (GTDB taxonomy): Bacteria > Pseudomonadota > Gammaproteobacteria > Xanthomonadales > Xanthomonadaceae > Agrilutibacter > Agrilutibacter niabensis_A. The sequence continues at coordinate 1,560,210 of JAVDVW010000001.1, read as the reverse complement.
TGCCGACATCAACGACGACGCGCTTTCGCTCGCCGGAGAGAACAAGGAACGCCTGCATGCGGCCAATGTCACGCTGCGCAAGTCGGACCTGTTCAACGGCCTGAAGGGTGAGGTCTACGACCTGATCGTCACCAATCCGCCCTACGTCACCAACGCCGAAACCGATGCGCTGCCCAAGGAATATTCGTACGAGCCGGAACTGGGCCTGCGCGCAGGCGACGACGGCCTCGACCTTGCCTTGAAGATCCTGCGCGACGCGCCGGAACACCTGAGCGAGCACGGCCTGCTGATCTGCGAAGTCGGCGAGGCCGAGCAGGCGCTGGCCGACCTGCTGCCGGAGCTGCCGATGGCATGGGTCGAGTTCAAGGTCGGGCAAATGGGCATCTTCGTGGTCGAACGCCACGACCTGGTCGAGCACCATGCACGGATCAAACAGCTCGCAGACGCGCGTGGCTGATTTCCTCCAGTGATAGCGATATTGCATGAGCCTGGCCGCTACGCCGCGGCCGGTTTCCCGTATATTTCAAGGCCTTAACCCGCCCACTTCACCCCGCACCGGAGCCCGGTGCCAGGACCCCACGTGGCCAGCAACACCTTCGGCAAGCTGTTCGCAGTGACGACCTTCGGCGAGAGCCACGGTCCGGCGATCGGCTGCGTCATCGATGGGTGCCCCCCGGGCCTCGCGATCGCACCGGAGGACTTCCCCCACGACCTGGAGCGTCGCGCCACCGGCAGGACCCGCCACACCTCGGCGCGGCACGAGGCGGATGAAGTCGAGATCCTCAGCGGCGTGTACGAGGGCGTCACCACCGGTACGCCGGTCGCGCTGCTGATCCGCAACACCGATGCGCGCAGCAAGGATTACGCGAACATCGCCGCGCAGTTCCGCCCCGGCCACGCCGACTACACCTATTGGCAGAAGTACGGCATCCGCGATCCGCGCGGTGGTGGACGCTCCAGCGCGCGCGAAACCACGATGCGCGTGGCGGCCGCGGTCGTTGCGAAGAAGTGGCTGGCCGAAAAGTACGGCGTGCAGGTGCGCGGGTACCTGGCACAGATCGGCGACGTCACCCCGCGTGCCTTCGACGTCGACAACGTCGAGTGGGCTGTCGTCGAATCCAATCCCTTCTTCTGGCCCGACGCCACGCAGGTCGCCGAGCTCGAGAGCTACATGGATGCCCTGCGCAAGTCCGGCGATTCCGTTGGCGCGCGTGTCGACGTGATCGCCGATGGCCTGCCGCCGGGCTGGGGCGAGCCGATCTACGGCAAGCTCGATGGCGAACTGGCCGCTGCCCTGATGTCGATCAACGCGGTGAAGGGTGTCGAGATCGGCGACGGTTTCGCTTCCGTCGCCCAGAAGGGCAGCCTGCACCGGGACGAAATCAGCGCCGATGGTTTTCTGAGCAATCACGCCGGCGGCATCCTCGGTGGCATCAGCACCGGCCAGGACTTGCGTTGCTCGACCGCATTCAAACCGACTTCGAGCCTGCGCCTGCCGGTGCAAAGCCTCGATACGGCGGGCAACGTGGTCGAAGTCGTGACCACCGGCCGCCACGATCCCTGCGTCGGCATCCGTGCCACTCCGATCTGCGAGGCCATGGTGGCGCTGGTGCTGATGGACCAGGCCCTGCGCCATCGCGCGCAGTGTGGCGACGTGGGCGAGGTGAGCCCGCGCATTCCGGCAAAAGCGGACCCGAAAAAACCGGACTCCGGCAAACCGGACTCTGGCAAACCGGACTCTGGCAAACGATAGCGGCCGGTTGCTTGCAGCTTCCCGGGATCGGGGTCGGGAAGCCCCTGTTGCAGCCGCGCCGCGCGTCCGTTTCGCCCGCCAACCCAATTCCGCGACCGGCAAGGCGCACAATTCCCAACGCTGCCGGCCGCCACATCACAGGATCATCGCAACAATGAGCAAGACCACGTACACAGTAGCCGTAGTCGGCGCCACCGGCGCTGTCGGCGAAACCATGCTGAAGGTGCTCGCCGAGCGGCAATTCCCGATCGGAAAGCTGCACGTGTTGGCGAGCGAACGCTCGGCCGGCAGCAAGGTCGATTTCGGCGCACGCCAGCTGGTCGTCGAGGATCTCGCGACCTTCGACCCCAAGGGTGTCGATATCGCCCTGTTCTCCGCCGGCGGCTCGGTCTCGAAGGAATATGCACCGAAGTTCGCCGCCGCAGGCGCAGTCGTCATCGACAATTCCTCGAGCTTCCGCGGCGATGCCGACGTGCCGCTGGTCGTGGCCGAAGTGAACCCGGAAGCCGCGAAGAGCCGCCCGCGCGGCATCATCGCCAATCCGAACTGCTCGACCATGCAGCTGATGGTCGCGTTGGCGCCGATCCATCGCGCCGTGGGCATCGAACGCATCAACATCGCCACCTACCAGTCGGTGTCCGGCACCGGTGTGAAGGCGATGGAGGAACTGGGCCGGCAGACCGCCGCGCTGCTCAACTTCCAGGACGTGAAGCCGAAGGTGTACCCGGTGCAGATCGCGTTCAACGTGATCCCGCACGGTGGCGATTTCCTCGACAACGGCTACACCACCGAGGAGTGGAAGCTGGTCACCGAGACCCGCAAGATCCTCGGCGACGACAGCATCCTCGTGAACGCCACCGTCGTGCGCGTGCCGGTGTTCTACGGCCATTCCGAAGCCGTGCACATCGAGACCCGCGAGAAGATCAGCGTCGACAGGGCGCGCGAGTTGCTCGCGGCACAGCCAGGGCTTGAGCTGGTCGACGAGCGCAAGGCCGGCGGCTACCCGACCCCCGTGACCCACGCCTCCGGCACCGACCCGGTCTACGTCGGCCGCCTGCGCGAGGACGTCTCGCACCCGCGCGGCCTCGACCTGTGGGTGGTGGCCGACAACATCCGCAAAGGCGCCGCGACCAACGCCGTGCAGCTGGCCGAACTGGTCATCGCCGAGCGCTGAGCGGCGGCTCCGGACCGCGGTTTGCGCCGCGGTCCGTCCTCGACCGGTTAGAAATCTGAATCCGCTCAGTCATTTGCGGCGGCTTCATTGCAAACTGCCTGCACTGGGGGCTAGAGTCATGCAGGGGATTGGCGTGAGGCCTGTCGTGAAAAGAATCGCGGGAACCGTATTGGCGCTGCTGGCGGTCTCCGCCAGCTTTGGCGCGTCCGCGCTGGGGCTGGGCCAGATCGAGGTCAAGTCGAAGATCGGCCAGCCTCTGGTGGCCGAGATTCCGATCATCACCAGCGATCCGGCCGAGCTGGAACAGCTGCAGGCCGGCCTGGCTTCGCCGGAAACCTTCTCCCGCATTGGCCTGCGTCCTCCCATCGGCATTATCGCCGGCCTTCAGTTCACCCAGGCGCTGGATGCTCGCGGCAATCCCGTGATCCGGGTCACCAGCCAGCAGCCGGTGGACGAACCCCTGCTGACCTTCCTGGTCGAGGTCGACTGGGGGCAGGGCAGGCTGGTCCGTGAATACTCCGCGCTGATCGACACGCCACGCACGGTGTCCGCGCCGCTGCAGCCGGAAATCGCCGCACCGACCACGGAAGCGCCCGCGATCATCGAGCGTCCGGTCGAGCCCGCCCAAACCGTGGCCGCGCAGCCCGAGCCGGAACCCGCACCCAGCGACAGCACGCAGCCGGACGCCCAGGCGATCACGCCCACGCCGCAGCGCGCCGCACCGCCACCGCAGGTGGCAACGGCAACTGCGCCGGCAGCGGTTTCGCGCCCGCTGCCCGATGGTGGCGACTACGAAGTGCGCAGCGGCGACACGCTGTCCGCCATCGCCGCGCACGTGGCGGGCCCGGGCTCGCTCGACCAGACCATGATTGCGCTGTTGCGCGCGAATCCAGACGCGTTCATTGGCGGCAACATCAACCGTCTCAAGGCGGGCACGGTATTGCGTGCTCCGGCCGGTACCGCGATGACCGAGCTGGATGCGCAGCAGGCCAACGCCATCGTCCATGCCCAGATCCAGGAATGGCGTGCATCACGCCGCGCCGCACCACAGCCGGCCGATGCCGAGGTGGCGGCGGCCAATGCGACGGCGACGCCCGTCTCGAAGCCTGCACAGGCTTCGGCGGCCAAGGCTCCGCGCGTTGCCGATGCGCGATTGGAAATCGTCCCGCCCGGCGCAAGCGATGCGACCAAGGTGGGCACACAATCCGGCATCAGTGCCGGAGGCGAGGGTGTGATGCTGCAACAGGAACTGACCCAGACGAAGGAAACCCTTGCGGCGCGCGAGGCCGAGACGCAGGACCTCAAGAGCCGCGTAGCCGAGCTCGAGAAGCTGCAGCAGCAACAGCAGCAGCTGATCGCCATGAAGGACAGCGAACTGGCCGCGGCGCAGCAGCGCCTCGCCCAGAACCAGAAGCAGCAACCGCAAACGTCGGCAATGCCCTGGGTGGTCGCACTGGGTGGCGCGCTGGTGCTGGGCGGCCTGATCGCCTGGTTCCTGCGCCGCCGCGATGCCGCCAAGCCCAGTTTCCGTGCAGCTACCGCCTCGATAGCACCTTCGATCGCCGACTCGTTCGCGCCCCGCCTGGATGTCGCGGGCCTGGCTGGCATCGATTTCGAAGATGAGATCGAAACCGAAACCGAAACCGAAATCATGAGCCCGGCGGTAACTGGCGCCGCCGCGCCTGCCCGCACGGCCGAGCCGCCCGCGCGCGCGGTGCCTGCCTGGCACACCGGCGCCATGCAGCGTGACCTGCTGGATCCGGCCGCGCAGGCTGCCCATGAACGACTCGAGCTCGCCCGCGCCTATCTCGACCTGGGTGACCTCCCCGGTGCCCGCCAGCTGCTGGGCGAAGTGGTGATCAACGGCGACCATGCCGCCCGCCAGCAGGCGGCGCGGATGCTGCGCGAACTGGAATGACCCCACCGTAGCGCGGACAGTCCCGCTACGTATCGTCCGCCTCCGGCGCCGCTTTGCAGACCTGCGAAGCGGCGACGTCGTTAAAAGCATGTGCCGGGCCCGCCGGCGCCACGGAACCCATGCCGCAAGCCACGCCAGCGTTGTCCGATGCCCTTGCGCCATCCGTGCATCGCTATGCGATGGGCATCGAATACGACGGTACCAGCTTCAGTGGCTGGCAGCGCCTGAGCAAGCACGGTGAAAGCGATCCCGAGGGCTATCTCACCCTGCAATCGGTGATCGAGGAAGCGTTGACGTTCGTGGCGGGTACGCCGATCGCGACCATCTGCGCAGGCCGCACCGATGCGGGCGTCCACGCAGCCGGCCAGGTCATCCACTTCGACAGCCCAGTGCACCGCGATCCGCGTGGCTGGGTTCTGGGCACCACGAGCAAACTGCCACCGGCGATCGGCGCGCTCTGGTGCGTGCCCGTCCCGGAAGAATTCCACGCCCGCTTTTCGGCCCGCGCGCGCCGGTACCGCTACGCGATCCTCAATCGCACGGTCCGGCCTGCGCTGGGGCGCCAGGTCCTCACCTGGGAACGCCGTCCCCTCGATGCTGGGGCGATGCACCGGGCGGCGCAGGCCCTGCTGGGCGAAAACGACTTCTCCGCCTTCCGTACCGTGCAGTGCCAGGCACCGCATGCGCGCCGTGAGTTGCAGGAAATCACCGTTTCGCGTGACGGCGACGTGGTGACGGTCGAAGTGCAGGCCAATGCCTTTCTTCACCATATGGTGCGCAACATTGTTGGAAGCTTGCTGGTGGTCGGACGCGGCGATGCCCCGGAAGGATGGATCGCCGCGTTGCTCGCCGGCCTTGACCGCACCAAGGCGGGGCCCACCGCGCCAGCCAGCGGGCTGGTGTTCCTTGGCCCCCGTTATCCAGCCGATGTCGTCGAGCGCCTTGGTTTGCCCGCCAGCATCCGGCTCTGAGCGACCCACTTGCGCACGATCGAACTGGAGTGAAGCCGTGAAGCCGAACTTCTTCCGCACCCGCATCAAGTTCTGTGGCCTGACCCGTGCAGGCGATGTGCGCCTGGCCAGCGAACTGGGCGTGGACGCGGTCGGCTTCGTGTTTTCCCACCAGAGCAAGCGCCGCGTCGAGCCGGAAGAAGCCCGCGCGATGCGCACCGCGCTGGCGCCATTCGTCGATTCCGTGGCCTTGTTCCGCAACAACCCGCAGGAGGAAGTGCGCGAGATCGTGCGCCATGTGCGCCCGACCCTGCTGCAGTTCCACGGTGACGAGGACGATTCGTTCTGCCGCGGCTTCGGCGTCCCGTACATCAAGGCGGTGGCGATGGGTGGCGATGATGGCCAGGCCACCGCGAAACCGCTCCGGGCGCGTTATCCGAATGCTGCGGGGTTCCTGTTCGACAGCCACTCGCCGGGCGGGGAGGGCGGTAGCGGCAAGACCTTCGACTGGTCGCGCATCCCGTCGGACCCGGGCAAGCCATGGTTGCTCGCTGGTGGGCTGACACCCGAAAACGTTTTCGATGCCGTGATCGTCACGCGGCCATGGGGCGTCGACGTCTCCAGCGGAATCGAGCTTTCGCCCGGCCTGAAGGACGGCGACCGCATGCGGCACTTCGTCGAGGAAGTCCGCCGCGCGGATTGTCATCACGAATAGGCCGTCTGCCGGTTCCGCGTTGCACTAGACTGGCGGCCCATCGCCGCGAGCGGCGATGTCCCCCGCCTGGTTCGTGCCGATGTCCGCTGAAACCCCCGCCGTCGAATCCGTCACCGACTTCCATGCCTACCCCGATGCCGCCGGCCACTTCGGCCGCTTCGGTGGCCGCTTCGTCGCCGAAACACTGATCGGCCCGCTGGAGGAACTCGCCCGGGCCTACGACGAGGCGCGGGTCGATCCGGCCTTCATCGCCGCGTTCGAAGCCGACCTGGCGCATTACGTCGGTCGTCCGAGCCCGATCTACTTCGCCGAACGCCTCAGCCGCGAAGTCGGCGGCGCGCGCATCCTGCTCAAGCGCGAGGACCTGAACCACACCGGCGCGCACAAGATCAACAACACCATCGGCCAGGCACTGCTCGCCAGCCGCATGGGCAAGACCCGGATCATCGCGGAGACCGGCGCGGGCCAGCACGGCGTCGCGTCGGCCACGGTCGCGGCCCGGCTCGGCCTGGAATGCGTGGTCTACATGGGCGCCACCGACATCGAGCGCCAGAAGATCAACGTCTACCGCATGAAACTGCTGGGTGCGACGGTGGTGCCGGTGACCAGCGGCTCGGCCACGCTCAAGGACGCGCTCAACGAAGCCATGCGTGATTGGGTGACGAACGTGCAGGACACGTTCTACATCATCGGCACCGTCGCCGGCCCCGACCCGTACCCGCGCATGGTCCGCGACTTCAATGCCGTGGTCGGTCGCGAGGCGCGCGCGCAGATGCTGGCCGAATACGGTTGCCTGCCCGATGTGGTGACGGCCTGCGTCGGCGGAGGCAGCAATGCGATCGGAATCTTCCACGCCTTCCTCAATGATCGCGACGTGCGCATCGTCGGCGCCGAGGCGGCAGGCGAGGGCATCGCCACCGGTCACCACGCGGCGTCGTTGGCCGCAGGCCGCCCGGGCGTGCTGCATGGCAACCGCACGTATGTTCTTTGCGACGACGACGGACAGATCATCGAGACGCACTCGGTATCGGCGGGCCTCGATTATCCGGGCGTGGGTCCGGAACACGCATTCCTCAAGGACACCGGCCGCGCCGAGTATGTTGGCGTGACCGATGACGAGGCGCTCGCGGCGTTCCACCAGCTCGCACGCACCGAAGGCATCCTGCCGGCATTGGAGTCCAGCCATGCGATCGCCCAGGCCATGAAGCTGGCGCGCGACATGCCGAAGGACGCGATCGTGCTGTGCAACCTGTCCGGTCGCGGCGACAAGGATGTGCACACGATCGCCGGCCGTGAAGGCATCACGTTCTAGTTGCAGCGACGCCAATCCACCGACGACACCGATGAACCGCATCGATACCCGCTTCGCCAGACTGAAGGCCGAAGGCCGCAAGGCGCTGATTCCCTTCTTCACCGCGGGCGACCCCTCGCTTGAGGCGACCGTGCCGGTGATGCACGCGCTGACTGCTGCCGGCGCCGATGTGATCGAACTGGGCGTGCCGTTTTCCGATCCGATGGCCGACGGTCCGACCATCCAGCGCAGCTCCGAACGAGCCCTGGGCCGCGGTGCGGGCCTGTCGTACGTGCTCGAATGCGTGCGCAGCTTTCGCGAGCACGACGCCGAAACCCCGGTCGTGCTGATGGGCTACCTCAATCCCATCGAGATCCGTGGTGCCAGCCGCTTCGCCCAGCAGGCGGTTGCCGCCGGGGTGGACGGCGTGCTGCTGGTCGACCTGCCGCCGGAAGAGGCGGCGGAATTCCGCAGCGCCTTTGCCCGGGAGGGCCTGACCCTGATCCTGCTGGCCGCGCCCACCACCAGCGATGCACGCCTGGCGCTCCTGGGCGAGCAGGCGAGCGGTTATCTCTACTACGTCAGCTTCGCCGGCGTGACCGGGGCCGACCGCCTCGACACCGCGGTGGCCACCGAACGCCTGCACGCGATCCGCGGCCACAGCGCCGTGCCGGTGGTGGCCGGTTTCGGCATCAAGGACGCCGCTTCGGCGCGGGCTATGGCCTCCGAAGCCGACGGGGTCGTCGTCGGCAGTGCACTCGTCGCGGCGCTCGATGGCGCCAGCGACCCGGCCACCAGGGCGGGCGAGTTCCTGCTGCCGCTGCGCTCGGCGCTGGACCGGTAGGACGCGCGGTGGTCCCGGCCACCCCCGGGATTTCACGCCATTCGCCCCGAAAACCCGCCCCAAGCGGGCAAGGCCCGGCTCGCGGTAAACTGATCGTTCGCTATTAGTGCCTGAACAGGGGAATACGCAACGCATGTCCTGGCTGAAGAAACTCATGCCCTCCGGCATCCGGACCGAATCCGGCGCGGCCAAGCGTCGCAGCGTGCCCGAGGGCCTCTGGGAGAAGTGCGATCGCTGCGGCGTCGTGCTGTACCGCCCCGAGCTCGAGGAAAACCTCGAGGTCTGCCCGAAATGCGCCTTCCACATGCCGATCCGGGCCCGTGCACGGCTGGCTTCGCTGTTCGATCCTGACGGCACCAGCGAAATCGGCGCCGAACTCGGGCCGACCGACGTGCTGAAGTTCAAGGACCAGAAGAAGTATTCCGACCGCATCAAGGCCGCGCAGAAATCCACCGGCGAACGCGATGCGCTGATCGCCATGCAGGGCAAGCTCAAGGGCCGCGACCTGGTCGCTGCGTCGTTCGACTTCGCCTACATGGGCGGCTCGATGGGCTCGGTGGTGGGCGAACGTTTCACCCTGGCCGCCGAACGCGCCGCCGACATCGGCTGTCCCTTCGTGTGCTTTTCCGCCAGTGGCGGTGCGCGCATGCAGGAAAGCCTGTTCTCATTGATGCAGATGGCGAAGACCTCGGCCGCGCTGGCTCGCCTGCGCGCCAAGGGCCTGCCGTACATCTCGGTGATGACCCACCCGACTACCGGCGGTGTGTCGGCATCGTTCGCGATGCTCGGCGACATCAACATGGCCGAGCCCGAAGCCCTGATCGGGTTCGCCGGTCCGCGCGTGATCGAACAGACCGTCCGCGAGAAGCTGCCCGAAGGCTTCCAGCGTTCCGAATTCCTCGTCGAACACGGTGCCGTGGACCAGATCTGCGACCGTCGCGAAATGCGCGACCGCCTTGCGCACCTGCTCGCTTTGATGATGAAACAGCCGATGCCGCAGGACGACAGCGAGGTCGTTGCTTGAGCCGCAAGTATTTCGGTACCGATGGCATCCGTGGCCGCGTCGGCGAAGGCGCGATCTCGGCCGACTTCGTCCTGCGCCTGGGCAACGCATACGGCCATGCACTGACCAAGGCATACGAAGGCCACCGCGACTGGCGCAAGCCGCAGGTGATCATCGGCAAGGACACGCGCATTTCGAACTACATGTTCGAAGCGGCCCTGGAGGCCGGCCTCGTCGCGGCGGGCGTCGACGTGCAGCTGATGGGTCCGATGCCGACGCCTGCCGTCGCGCACCTGACCCATTCGATGCGCGCTGACGGCGGCATCGTGATTTCCGCCTCGCACAATCCGCACTACGACAACGGCATCAAGTTCTTCTCTGCCGAAGGCGAGAAGCTGGACGACGACACCGAGCTGGCCATCGAGGCCGCGCTGGAACAGCCATTCCACACGGTCTCATCCGAGCAGCTCGGCAAGGCCGTGCGTACGCGCGATGCCCTTGGCCGCTACGTGGAACATTGCAAGAATTCGGTTCCCAAGGGATTTGACCTTGGGGGCATGCGCATCGCCATGGATTGCGCCAATGGCGCGACCTACCAGCTCGGCCCGCTGGTGCTGCGCGAATTGGGCGCGCGCGTCGATGCGATCGGCATCGATCCCAATGGCCTGAACATCAATGACGGCGTCGGCTCGACGTACCCGGATACCCTGGCGGCCCGCGTTCGCGAAACCGGCGCCGACCTCGGCATCGCCTTCGATGGCGATGGTGACCGGGTGATGTTCGTCGATGGCGACGGTGTCGTGCGCGACGGCGACGACCTGTTGTACGTGCTGGCGCGCGACTGGAAGCTCAGCGGCCGCCTTGCCGGTCCGGTAGTCGGCACGCTGATGACCAACTACGGCCTGGAGCGTGCGCTGCAGCGCGAGGGCATCGACTTCATACGCGCCAAGGTCGGCGATCGCTATGTGCACCAGCAACTGGTGGCGAATGGCGGAGTGCTCGGTGGAGAGGCGTCGGGCCACATGCTGTGCCTGGATCGCAGCGGCACCGGTGACGGCATCGTCAGCGCCTTGCAGGTGCTGGAAACACTGCGCCGGCGCGGCATTTCGCTGCGCGACGCCCTGCAGGGACTGGAGCGGGTGCCGCAGCGGACCATCAACGTGCGTTACGCCGTCGGCGCCACCATGCCGGTGGAATCGCCCTCGGTGCAGGCGGCGCTGGCGAACGCGCAGGCCGCGGTTGCCGGTCGTGGCCGCGCGTTCCTGCGTCCGTCGGGTACCGAGCCGGTCGTCCGCGTGACGGTCGAAGCCGACGATGCGGCGTTGATGCAAGGCACGCTGGACGCGCTGGCCGATGCCGTGCGCGCGGCCGCGCAATAGATAAAACACATAGAGAGCAGGACCATGGCGTCGCAGATTCCGACCCTAGACATACGTCGTTTTACCGCGCCGTCCAACAGCAGCGACCGCGAAGCTTTCGTCACCGAACTCGGAGCGGCCTATCGCGAGTGGGGTTTCGCCGGCATCCGCAACCACGGCATCCCACAATCCCTGATCGACGGTTCCTACGACGTCTTCAAGCGCTTCTTCGCATTGCCGGAAGACGTGAAGCGCAAATACCACGTCCCGGGCGGCGGTGGCGCGCGCGGCTATACGCCGTTCGGCATCGAAACCGCCAAGGATTCCAAGTACTTCGATCTCAAGGAGTTCTGGCACGTCGGCCGCGAAATCCCCCGCGATTCGAAGCATGCGGGCGTGATGCCGCCGAACCTGTGGCCGGAGGAAATCGCCGGGTTCCGCGAATACGCCTACGGTCTCTACGAGGCGCTGGACCAGTTGGGGTCGCGCGTTCTCAGCGCGCTCGCGCTGCACATTGGCCTGCCGGAAAGCTACTTCGCCGACAAGACCGACTTCGGCAATTCCATCCTGCGTCCGATCCACTACCCGCCGATCACCACCGGCGACATCCCCAACGTCCGCGCCGGCGCGCACGAGGACATCAACCTGATCACGCTGCTGGTCGGCGCCAGTTCGGAGGGGTTGGAAGTGAAGTCGCGCAAGGGTGAGTGGGTGCCGTTCACCGCCGACGCCGACACGATCGTGGTCAACATCGGCGACATGCTGCAGCGCCTTACCAACCACGATTATCCGTCAACCACGCATCGCGTGGTCAATCCACCGGGTGACAAGGCGCGCCAGCCACGCTATTCGACGCCGTTCTTCCTGCATCCGAATCCGGATTTCATGATCGATGTGCTGCCCTCGTGCATCACGCCGGATAACCCGAGCCGGTACCCGGAGCCGATCACGGCGCACGGTTATCTCGAAGAGCGACTGGCCGAGATCAAGCTGAAGTAGGCGAGGCCGGTCTGCTCCCGGTAGCTGCTGGCGACGAAGCCGCGCTCCGGGGCCAACAATCATTTCCGGCGCTGCTAAACTGCGCGCCCTTCGCATTCGAGGTCACCCATGCGCCGCAAGATCGTCGCCGGAAACTGGAAGCTGCACGGCGACCGCAAGTTCGCCTTCGAGTTGCTGGATGCCCTGGTTGCCGCGGGTGCGCCGGCAGGCGTCGAGCGCATCATCCTGCCGCCGCTGCCGTACCTGGGTGAGCTGGCCGAGCGCTACGAATCGAAGGGCCTGCAGTTCGGTGCGCAGGACGTCAGCGCCAACCTGAAGGGTGCTTACACCGGCGAAGTCTCGGCTGCGATGCTGGTCGACGTAGGTGCGCGCTACGGCCTGGTCGGTCATTCCGAGCGTCGCCAGTACCACCACGAAAGCAGCGAGCTCGTGGCCCGCAAGTTCTTTGCGGCCAAGGCCGCCGGCCTTACGCCGATCCTGTGCATCGGCGAGACCCTTAGCGAGCGCGAGGACGGTCAGACCGAATGGCGTCTGCAGGAGCAGCTCGCCCCGGTGCTGAAGGAAGGCGCAGCTGCGCTCGACGGCGCGATCGTCGCCTACGAGCCGGTCTGGGCGATCGGCACCGGCAAGACCGCCACGCAGGAACAGGCGCAGCAGGTTCACGCATTCATCCGTGGCGAAATCGCGCAATACGATGCTAGAATCGCTGGCTCGCTACCGATCCTGTACGGCGGCAGCGTGAAGGCCGATAATGCGGCCGCGCTGTTTTCGCAGCCGGACGTCGATGGTGGCCTGGTAGGCGGGGCCTCTCTGGTCGCTGCCGACTTTAATGCCATCGTTGCCGCGGCGGCCTGATTTCAACCGGTTTACTCAAGAGTTCCCCACGATGCTGTTGTTCCTCAACGTCATCTATGTGCTGATCGCGATCGCGATGATCGCGCTGATCCTCATGCAACGCGGCGCGGGTGCGCAGGCGGGCTCGGGGTTTGGCGCGGGTGCGTCGGGCACCGTGTTCGGTTCGCGCGGCGCCTCCAACTTCCTGTCGAAGTCGACGAAGTGGCTCGCCGTTGCTTTCTTCGTGATCAGCCTGTTCATGGCCTGGAATGCCGGCCACAGCAGTGGCGCAGGCGCTGCGGCAACGACCCAGGAAAAGGGTCTGATGTCGGAAGTGCCGGCGGCTCCGGCCTCGGGTGGCGCGACCGTTCCGGCGGCGCCCGCTTCGGTTCCGGCCGCTCCGGCCTCGACGGCACCCGCATCGACGGCTCCCGCCGCTCCCGCAAGCAGCGCGCCCAGTGCGCCGCCGCCGGCGAATTCCGAGCCGGCCACGCAGCAAAAGCCAGTTCCGGCACAGCCGTCCTCTGGCGGTTGATCGCAGCAAACGCGGTACCATAAGCATCTTTCCAGCCCGGCACGGACCGCCGGGTGCCGGTCGGCGCCGAAGTTTCGGCAAAGACCGGAGGCGACCCGGTCTGGAGGTACGGGAAGCGGCCGGGAAGGCCAAAACGTTTCAGCCCAGGTGGCGGAATTGGTAGACGCACTACCTTGAGGTGGTAGCGACTTAGGTCGTGGGGGTTCGAGTCCCCCCTTGGGCACCAGTCTTCTGAAGGGGTTCGCACGGAAGTGCGGCCCCTTCGGTATGAGCCAACAACGGCACCCAGATGCCAAGCCAACGCCGCGGCAACGCGGCCATAGCCGAGAGAACGCGAGTGCTGGCCGAATACCTGCCGACCCTGCTGTTCCTGATCGTCGCCGGTGGCATCGGCGTCGCCCTGCTGGTAGTGGGCCGCCTGCTCGGCCCGCAGCGCCCCAGCGTCGAAAAGCTCTCGCCCTACGAGTGCGGCTTCGCTGCATTCGAGGACGCGCGCATGCAGTTCGACGTGCGCTACTACCTCATCGCCATCCTGTTCATCGTCTTCGACCTGGAAATCGCGTTCGTCTTTCCATGGGCGCTGGTGTTCCGTGATCTTGGGATCTTTGGCCTGGTCGAGATGGGCGTGTTCCTCGCCCTCCTGGTGATCGGTTTCGTCTACGTGTGGAAGAAGGGCGCGCTCGAATGGGAGTGATCCAGACTATTTCGGGGCTGATGCACAATCCGCTGCCGGAAGGGCGGCTGGACGACCTGCTGCTGCCCGAAGACCAGAACCCGGTGATGCAGCAGGGCTTCGTCACCACCAACCTCGACACGCTGTGGAACTGGGCACGTACCGGTTCGATGTGGCCGATGACCTTTGGCCTGGCCTGCTGCGCGGTCGAGATGATGCACGCCGGCGCCGCGCGCCTGGACCTCGACCGCTACGGCGTCGTGTTCCGTCCGTCGCCGCGCCAGTCCGACGTGATGATCGTGGCCGGTACCCTGGTCAACAAGATGGCCCCGGCACTGCGCAAGGTCTACGACCAGATGCCCGACCCGAAGTGGGTGATCTCGATGGGCTCGTGCGCCAACGGCGGCGGTTACTACCACTACTCGTACGCCGTCGTGCGTGGTTGCGACCGCATCGTGCCGGTCGACATCTACGTGCCGGGTTGCCCGCCGACCGCCGAAGCACTGATCTACGGCATCCTGCAGTTGCAGAAGAAGATCCGTCGCGGCACCAACTTCGGCGACAACAAGCAGGGTGTGCGCTGACATGGTCGCGACCGCATCCGCACTTGCCGATCGCCTGCGTTCCCGCTTCGCGGACGCGATGGTTTCCGTTGCGGAACCGCGCGGCGAAATCACGATCGACGTCGCAGCCGGCGCCTGGCTCGCCGCCGCGCTGGCACTGCGCGACGAGTTTGGTTTTGAACAGTGCGTCGACGTCAGTGGCGTCGACTACCTGAGTTATGGCAGCGACGAATGGGACACCGACGTGTCCTCCGAGGGTTTCTCCCGTGGCGTGGAAGGCAAGGGCGCGGGTCGTTTCGCCTGGGGCGAGTCGCCCAATGGCGCCGCCAATTCACCGGAGCGTCGCTTCGCCGCCGTCGCGCACCTGCTGTCCTACCAGCACAACCAGCGCGTGCGCCTGCGCACGTTCGCCGAGAACGACGACCTTCCGGTCGTGTCCTCGCTGACCTCGGTATGGCCGGGCACGAACTGGTTCGAGCGCGAAGCCTTCGACCTGTACGGCATCGTGTTCGAGGGTCATCCCGACCTGCGTCGCATCCTGACCGACTACGGTTTCGTCGGGTATCCGTTCCGCAAGGATTTCCCGCTGATCGGCAACGTCGAAGTCCGCTACGACGCCGAGAAGAAGCGCGTCGTCTACGAACCTGTGTCGATCGAACCGCGCGTGCTCGTGCCGCGCGTGATCCGCGACGACGCGCGCTATGAAACCGCAGCGGGCGAGGCTGCCCAGCGTGGCGAGGTGAAGAAGTGAGCGCCGTGCCTTCGAATTCCAACGGCTCGGGCCTGCTGAATGCCGAGATCCGTAGCTACACGCTGAATTTCGGCCCGCAGCATCCGGCCGCGCACGGCGTGCTCCGCCTCATCCTCGAGATGGACGGCGAAGTAGTGCAGCGCGCCGATCCGCACATCGGCCTGCTCCATCGCGGCACCGAGAAGCTCGCGGAGTCCAAGCCGTTCAACCAGTCGATCGGCTACATGGATCGCCTGGACTACGTGTCGATGATGTGCAACGAGCACGCCTACGTGCGTGCGATCGAGACGTTGCTCGGCATTGAGGCGCCGGAGCGCGCGCAGTGGATCCGCACGATGTTCGACGAGATCACGCGCATCCTGAACCACCTGATGTGGGTGGGTTCGAATGCGCTCGATCTCGGCGCGATGGCCGTGTTCCTGTATGCGTTCCGCGAGCGCGAAGAGCTGATGGACTGCTACGAAGCGGTCTCCGGCGCGCGCATGCACGCGACCTACTACCGCCCGGGCGGCGTCTACCGCGACCTGCCCGAGCGCATGTCGAAGTACAAGGAATCGCCGTGGCGCAAGGGCCAGCAGCTCAAGCGCTTCAACGAATGGCGTGAGGGCTCGCTGCTGGACTACCTCGAGCGCTTCACCGAGGACTTCCCCAAGCGCATCGACGAATACGAGACGCTGCTGACCGACAACCGCATCTGGAAGCAGCGCACCGTCGGCATCGGCGTGGTTTCGCCGGAGCAGGCGATGGCATGGGGCATGACGGGCCCGATGGTCCGCGGCTCCGGCCTTGCCTGGGACCTGCGCAAGAAGCAGCCGTACGCCAAGTACGCGGAAGTCGATTTCGACATTCCGGTCGGCGTCGCTGGCGATTGCTACGACCGCTACCTGGTCCGCGTCGCCGAGATGCGCCAGTCCAACCGCATCATCCAGCAGTGCGTGAAGTGGCTGAAGGCCAATCCTGGCCCCGTGATCGTCGACAACTTCAAGGTCGCGCCGCCCAGGCGCGAAGAGATGAAGGACGACATGGAAGCCCTGATCCACCACTTCAAGCTGTTCTCCGAGGGCTATTGCGTGCCGGCCGGCGAAACCTACGCCGCGGTGGAAGCGCCCAAGGGCGAGTTCGGCTGCTACCTGGTTTCCGACGGCGCCAACAAGCCGTTCCGCTGCAAGCTGCGTGCGCCGGGTTTTGCGCACCTGTCGTCGATGGACGAAATCGTCAGGGGCCACATGCTGGCCGACGTGGTGGCGATGATCGGTACCTACGACGTCGTGTTTGGTGAGATCGATCGATGAAGGCCACGGGCAATTTCGAAAACGCGCGCAACGTCGACCCGCTGGTGGCGCTCAGCGACCAGACGCGTGCGCACATCGACCATTGGGTCGCCAAGTTCCCGGCGGACCGCAAGCGCTCTGCCGTCCTGCAGGGCCTGCATGCGGCGCAGGAACAGAATGGCGGTTGGCTGAGCGACGAACTCATCGCCGCCGTCGCCAAGTATCTCGACCTGCCGCCGATCTGGGCCTACGAGGTCGCCTCGTTCTATTCGATGTTCGAGACCGAGAAGGTCGGTCGCAACAACGTCGCCTTCTGCACCAACATCAGCTGCTGGCTCAACGGCGCCGAAGACCTCGTCCGCCACGCCGAGCAGAAGCTCGGTTGCAAGCTGGGTGAATCCACCGCCGATGGACGCGTCTACCTCAAGCGCGAGGAAGAGTGCGTCGCCGCCTGCTGTGGCGCGCCGGTGGTGGTGATCAACGGGCATTACCACGAGAAGCTCGACGCCAAGCGCGTCGAGGAACTCCTCGACGAGTTGAAGTGAGACCGCACGACATGGCACATCAAGACCATAGCCATTCAGAGCCGCACGGCCCGGTCGGTCCTGTCCCGCAGGAGCACAACGTCGTCTACACGACGCTGCACTTCGACAAGCCCTGGTCGTACGAGAACTACCTGAAGACGGGTGGCTACAGCGCCTGGCGCAAGATCCTCAGCGAGAAGATGGATCCTGCCGCGGTCATCGAGATGGTCAAGCAGTCCGGCCTGCGTGGCCGCGGCGGCGCGGGCTTTCCGACCGGCCTGAAGTGGAGCTTCATGCCCAAGGGTTCGGGCACGCAGAAGTACATCCTGTGCAATTCGGACGAGTCCGAGCCGGGCACCGCCAAGGACCGCGACATCCTGCGCTACAACCCGCATGCGGTGATCGAAGGCATGGCGATCGCGTGCTACGCGACTGGTTCGACCGTGGCGTACAACTACCTGCGCGGCGAGTTCCACCACGAGCCGTTCGAGCACCTCGAGGAAGCGCTCGCCGAGGCCTACAAGAATGGCTGGCTGGGCAAGAACATCCTCGGCTCCGGCGTGGACGTCGACATGTACAACGCGCTCGGCGCGGGCGCTTACATCTGCGGCGAAGAAACCGCGCTGATGGAATCGCTGGAAGGAAAGAAGGGTCAGCCGCGCTACAAGCCGCCGTTCCCGGCCAACTTCGGCCTGTACGGCAAGCCGACCACGATCAACAACACCGAGACCTATGCGTCGGTGCCGGCGATCATCCGCAACGGCGCGGACTGGTTCCTCAACCTGGGCAAGCCGAACAACGGTGGCCCGAAGATCTTTTCGGTGTCGGGCCATGTCGCCCGCCCGGGCAATTACGAGATCCGCCTGGGCACGCCGTTCGCCGACCTGCTGCAACTGGCCGGTGGCATCCGCAACGGCCACAAGATCAAGGCGGTCATCCCCGGTGGCTCCTCGATGCCGGTGCTGCCGGGCGAGACCATGCTGGGCCTGACCATGGATTACGACTCGATCCAGAAGGCCGGTTCCGGCCTGGGTTCGGGCGCGGTGATCGTGATGGACGAAACCGCCTGCATGGTGCGTGCCTGCCAGCGCATCGCGCGCTTCTATTTCAAGGAAAGCTGCGGCCAGTGCACGCCGTGCCGCGAAGGCACCGGCTGGATGTACCGCATGCTCACCCGCATCGTCGAAAAGCAGGCGACGCTGGAGGATCTGCAGATGCTGCGCGCCGCCGCCGGCCAGATCGAAGGCCACACCATCTGCGCCTTCGGCGAAGCCGCCGCGTGGCCGGTGCAGGGCTTCCTGCGTCATTACTGGGATGAGTTCGAATACGCGATCGTGAACAAGCGCTTCCTGGTCGACGACCAGCGCGCCGGCACCGTCGTGGAAAAGGTCGCCGCATAATCATGAGCGCACAGCCCGTCAATCCGAACCTTCCGCCGGACCACGTCACCGTCTTCATCGACGGCGTCGAACTGGCCGCGCCCAAGGGCTCGATGATCATCAGCGCCGCCGACAAGGCCGGCATCGCGATCCCACGTTTCTGCTACCACGACAAGCTGAGCATCGCGGCCAACTGCCGCATGTGCCTGGTCGAAGTGGAGAAGATGCCCAAGCCGGCGCCGGCCTGCGCCACGCCGGTGATGGATGGCATGAAGATCACCACGCGCAGCGAGAAGGCGTTGAAGTCGCAGCGCAACGTCATGGAATTCCTGCTGATCAATCATCCGCTCGACTGCCCGATCTGCGATCAGGGCGGCGAATGCGAGCTGCAGGACTTGTCGCTGGGTTATGGCCGTTCGGTCAGCCGCTTCGCCGAGCGCAAGCGCGTGATACCGGACGAGGACATCGGTCCGCTGGTCGCCACCGAGATGACCCGCTGCATCCAGTGCACGCGCTGCGTGCGCTTCACCGCGGAAGTCGCCGGCACCTACGAGCTGGGCGGCATGTACCGCGGCGAGAACCTGCAGATCGGCACCTTCGACGGCAAGCCGCTGACGACCGAGCTGTCCGGCAACGTCATCGACGTCTGCCCGGTGGGCGCGCTGACCAACAAGGTGTTCCAGTTCAAGGCGCGTCCGTGGGAATTGACAGCGCGCGAATCGCTGGGCTACCACGACGCGTTGGGCAGCAACCTGTTCCTGCACGTGCGTCGCGGCGAAGTGCTGCGCACGGTGCCCCGCGACAACGAAGCAGTCAACGAATGCTGGCTGTCGGATCGCGATCGCTATTCGCACCAGGGCCTGTACGCGGCCGACCGCGCGACCAAGCCGCTGATCCGGGTAGGTAACAGCGGGGACGGTGCCGATTTCCGTGAAGCTTCGTGGGAAGAGGCACTGGCCAAGGCCGCGCAGATCCTGCGCGACAACGGCGCCGACAACCTCGGTGTGCTGGTCCACCCGGCCACGTCGAACGAAGAGGGCGCACTGCTGGCCCGCCTCGCCGACGTCCTGGGCACCGGCAACATCGATCACCGCATCTCGCAGCGCGATCTGTCCGATGCCGCCGTCGCCGAAACCTTCGGCATGCCGGTCGCCGATCTGAGCAACGCCGATGCGATCGTGATCGTCGGCAGCAACCTGCGCCATGAAGTCCCGCTGCTGCACGCCCGCGTGCGCAAGGCATGGACGCGCGGCGCCAAGGTGCATGTCGTCAATCCGGTCGACTTCGATTTCACCTTCAAGACCGCGAGCAGCCGCATCGTTGCCCCGTCGCAGATCGCCGCGGCGCTGGCCGACGCCGGCCTGCGCGATGCGCTGAAGGATGCGACGCGCGCCGTCGTCATCGTCGGCGGTGTCGCCGAGAACAGCCCGTACGCAGCGGCCATCCGCAAGGCGGCGGCCGAATTCGCCGCGGCGACCAATGCCCGCGTGTGCCGCATCCCGCAGGGCGCCAATGCCGTGGGTCTGTCGAAGCACGGCGTGTTGCCGCGCTCGCGCGATGCACAGGCGATGCTGGCGCAGCCGCGTTCGGCTTACGTGATCTATGGCATCGAACCGGGCCTGGATTTCGCCGACACCGCCGCAGCCAACAAGGCGCTGGCTTCGGCCCAGGTCGTCGCGTTCAGCCATTTCGCCTGCCGCTCCACGCGCGCGGTGGCCGACGTGATCCTGCCGATCGGCGCGCTGCCTGAAATCGAAGCGACCCTGACCAACCTGGAAGGCCTCGACCAGGCGACGGTTGCCGGCGGCAAGTTGCCCGGTGATGCACGCGCCGGCTGGCGCGTGCTGCGCGCCCTGGGTGGCGAACTCGCCGCTGCGGGTTTCGAGTTCACCGACCTTGCCGGCCTGCGTGCCGGCGTGCATCGCCAGGACATGCAGCCTGTCGCCGGGCAGGCGGCGGGTGTCACGGGCGAAGGCCTTGAGCTGGCCGTGAGCACCGCGATCTACCGCAGCGACGCCGTCGTGCGCCGCGCTGCCAACCTGCAATCGCATCCGCTCAACGTCGAACCGCATGCCGCACTGCATCCGGCCGACGCCGATGCGCTCGGTTTCCGCGAAGGCGTGGTCGGCAAGTTCACCGCCGCAGCGGGCACCGCAACGTTGCCGGTGGTCATCAGCGACAAGGTCGCGCGCGGCACGGTGTGGATCGAAAGCGGCCACGGCGCCACAGCGCCGCTTGGAGCCGGGCGCGTGCAGGCGGGGAGGGCGTGATGTCAGACGGTATGTTTCAGGCTGTCGATACTTTCCGCGATTGGATGCTCGACTTCGGCGCCGGCGGCAATGTCGCGTGGATCGTTCTGAAGGTCCTGCTGATCGCCATGCCGGTGATCATCACGGTCGCGTTCTACGTGGTGTGGGAACGCAAGCTGATCGGCTGGATGCATGTGCGCCGCGGTCCGATGTACGTGGGCAAGGGCATCCTCCAGGCCTTCGCCGACGTGTTCAAACTGTTGTTCAAGGAAGTCATCCAGCCGACGCGCGCGCAGCCGTTCCTGTTCAAGTTCGCGCCGCTGCTGGCGCTGGCACCCGCGTTCGCCGCCTGGGCGGTGGTGCCGTTCGATGCCAAGCTCGTGCTCTCGAACGCCAATGCGGGCCTGCTGTACCTGCTCGCCATGACCTCGATGGGCGTGTACGGCATCATCCTCGCCGGTTGGGCCTCGAACTCGAAGTACGCCTTCCTCGGCGCCATGCGCGCCGCGGCGCAGATGGTCTCCTACGAGATCGCGATGGGCTTCGCCATGGTCGGCGTGCTGATCGCGGCGGGCAGCCTCAACCTCACCGACATCGTGATGGCGCAGGCGGGCAACGCCGGCGCGTTCGAGTGGTTCATGTGGCCGCTGCTGCCGTTGTTCGTGGTGTATTTCATCTCGGGCGTGGCCGAAACCAACCGCGCTCCGTTTGACGTGGTCGAAGGTGAGTCGGAAATCGTCGCCGGCCACATGGTCGAATACTCGGGTTCGGCGTTCGCGCTGTTCTTCCTCGCCGAATACGCGAACATGATCCTGATCAGCTTCCTGGTCTCGATCTTCTTCGTGGGCGGCTGGCTCAGCCCGTTCCAGGGCCTCGGCATCCCGCTGGTGTCGGTGGACGGCTGGTGGTGGCTGCTGGCCAAGGTGTTCTTCTTCGCCAGCTGCTTCATCTGGTTCCGCGCATCGTTCCCGCGCTACCGCTTCGACCAGATCATGCGCCTGGGCTGGA
Organism: Agrilutibacter niabensis; assembly: GCA_031457065.1. Classification (GTDB taxonomy): domain Bacteria; phylum Pseudomonadota; class Gammaproteobacteria; order Xanthomonadales; family Xanthomonadaceae; genus Agrilutibacter; species Agrilutibacter niabensis_A. Next base: position 1,538,418 of record JAVDVW010000001.1, on the reverse strand, counting down.
AGGTGTTCATTCCGCTGACCATCGCGTGGATCTGCGTCACCGCGCTGCTGGCGTACTTCAACGTGTTCACGCCGGGGCAGTGAGAAAGGCATGACTCACATCGTTTCCTATTTCAAGAGTCTTCTGCTCGTCGAGCTGATGCAGGGCCTGGGGCTGACGCTCAAGTACCTGTTCAAGCCGAAGTACACGCTGATGTACCCGATGGAGAAGACGCCGCAGTCGCCGCGCTTCCGCGGCATCCATGCGCTGCGCCGTTATCCGAACGGGGAGGAGCGGTGCATCGCCTGCAAGCTGTGCGAGGCCGTGTGCCCCGCACTGGCGATCACCATCGATTCGGAAAAGCGCGCGGACGGCACCCGCCGCACCACGCGCTACGACATCGATCTGTTCAAGTGCATCTTCTGCGGGTTCTGTGAGGAGTCCTGCCCGGTCGATTCGATCGTGGAGACGCATATCCACGAATATCACTTCGAGAAGCGCGGCCAGAACATCGTCACCAAGCAGCAGCTGTTGGCGATCGGCGACCGGCTCGAAGCCGAAATCGCCGAGCGTCGCGCCACCGACGCCGCGTTCCGCTGAGGCCGCCATGGATTTCGTGAAAATTGCATTCCTCGCCTTTGCCGCCATGGCCACCATGGCGGCGCTGGGCGTGATCACCGTCCGCAACCCGGTGCATTCCGCGCTGTGCCTGGTGCTGACCTTCTTCTCCGTCGCCTGCACCTGGATCATCTCCGGCGCCGAATTCCTCGGCATCGCGCTGGTCCTGGTCTATGTCGGCGCGGTGATGGTCCTGTTCCTGTTCGTGGTGATGATGCTGGACCTCGACGTCGCGCCATTGCGCGAAGGCTTCGTCCGGTACCTGCCGCTGGGACTCATCGTTGCCGTGGTCATGTTGGCGGAAATGCTGACCCTGATCGGCGTGAGGGCCGCGAGTGCCACGCCCTTCGCCGACAACGTCGCGGATGTCCCCAACACCACCTGGTTGGCACGCGCGCTGTTCACGGATTTCATGCTGCCGTTTGAAGTGGCAGCGGTGATCCTGACGATCGCGGTGATCGCCGCCGTCATGCTCACCCTGCGTCGCCGGCCGGGTGCGCGGCACCAGAACCCTTCGGAGCAGGCCCGCGTCCGCGCGGCCGACCGCATCCGCATGGTCAAGATGGACGCCGTGAAGCCGCAAGCTCCGGCCACTGGCGAAGAGGTGCAGCCATGACTCTGCTAGGTGAAGGCGTAGCCCTGGGCCACTACCTTGCTCTGGGCGCCGCGCTGTTCTGCATCAGCGTCGCGGGCATCGTGCTCAACCGCAAGAACGTGATCATCCTGCTGATGTCGATCGAGCTGATGCTGCTCGCCGTCAACATCAACTTCGTTGCATTTTCGCGCCAGTTTGGCGATCCGGCCGGACAGGTGTTCGTGTTCTTCATCCTGACCGTGGCCGCGGCGGAAGCCGCGATCGGCCTGGCGATCCTGGTCACGCTGTTCCGCAATCGACGCACCATCAACGTCACCCAGATCGATTCGTTGAAGGGGTGAGCGGCCCGCTTGCGCGGCATGCCGCGCGGGACGCGAACGCCCGGACAGGAAGTCCGGGCAGGGCTATCCGAAAGCCCGCCCGGTCTCGCCATGGATGGCAGCAGCAAAGCAATAGCCGCAAAAACAAGAACGCTAACGATCCGCGCTTTACGGTTCGATCAACGGATAACAAATGGCAATCTCCAAAACCCATCTGCTGATCATCGTGCTCGCACCCTTGCTGGGTGCGATCCTCGCCGGGCTGTTCGGCCGTCGCATCGGCCGCGCCGGAGCGCACACCGTCACCATCGGTGGCGTCGCGATCAGTTGCGCGCTGTCGATGTACGTCCTCTGGCAACTGGTCGGGCAGGGTGCCGCGCCGTTCAACGAGAACGTCTACACCTGGTTCCAGGTCGGCGGGATCGATGCGCACGTCGGTTTCATGATCGACAAGCTGACCGCGATGATGATGGTCGTGGTGACCTTCGTTTCGCTGCTGGTGCACGTCTACACCATCGGCTACATGGAAGAAGACCCGGGCTACCAGCGCTTCTTCAGCTACATCTCGCTGTTCACGTTCTCCATGTTGATGCTCGTGATGAGCAACAACTTCCTGCAGCTGTTCTTCGGCTGGGAAGCGGTGGGCCTGGTCTCCTACCTGCTGATCGGCTTCTGGTTCAAGCGCCCGACGGCGGTGTTCGCCAATCTCAAGGCGTTCCTGGTCAACCGCGTGGGTGACTTCGGCTTCCTGCTCGGCATCGCTGGCGTGCTGCTCTGGTTCGGCACGCTCGACTACGCCACGGTATTCGCGAAAGCAGGCGATCCTGAGATCGCCTCGAAGCTCACGGTCATCTGGTCGGGTGCGCTCGATGTCTTCGGCAAGACCTGGGTACTGACCTCTCCCTGGGAGTGGTCAGTCATTACGCTGATCTGCATCTGCCTGTTCATCGGCGCCATGGGCAAGTCGGCCCAGGTACCGCTGCATGTGTGGCTGCCCGACTCGATGGAAGGCCCGACCCCGATCTCCGCGCTGATCCACGCAGCGACGATGGTCACCGCCGGCATCTTCATGGTCGCGCGCATGTCGCCGCTGTTCCAGCTGAGCGAGACCGCGCTGAACTTCGTGCTGTTCATCGGCGCCACGACGGCATTCTGGACTGGCCTGATCGGCGTCGTGCAGAACGACATCAAGCGCGTGATCGCGTATTCGACGCTGTCGCAGCTGGGCTACATGACCGTCGCGCTCGGCGTCTCGGCGTATTCGGCGGCGGTCTACCACCTGATGACCCATGCCTTCTTCAAGGCGCTGCTGTTCCTGGGTGCCGGCTCGGTGATCATCGGCATGCACCACGAGCAGGACATGCGGCGCATGGGCGGCCTGAAGAAGTACATGCCCATCACCTACATCACCATGCTGGTCGGCACGCTGGCCCTGGTCGGCACGCCATTCTTCAGTGGTTTCTACTCGAAGGACACGATTATCGAGGCCGCCGCCGAGCACGCGCATGAAGCGCACAACTGGGTGGCGACCTACGGTTACTGGGCCGTGCTGCTGGGCGCCTTCGTGACTTCGTTCTACAGCTTCCGCCTGCTGTACATGACCTTCCACGGGAAGGAGCACTTCCATGATCCTGTGCCGGATCATTACGTGGCGCCGGAAGCGGATTCGACCGAACATGAAGCCGCGCTTGCGGATGAGCACGGGGCCCACGGCGGCCACGACGACCATGGCCATGACGATCATGCGCATACGCCGCACGAATCGCCGTGGGTGGTGACGCTGCCGCTGGTCCTGCTGGCGATCCCGTCGATCCTGATCGGCTTCGTCACCGTCGGTCCGATGCTGTTCGGCACCGACATGCTCGGCCACGCCGAGCAGGCGCGGTTCTTCCTGGGGGCGATCGATGTTCCCGCGGCGCAGGACACTGTCGGCAAGGTGGCGGAAGAGTTCCACGGTCCGGTGGCCATGGCGCTGCACGGATTCCTGCAGTGGCCGTTCATCCTGGCCTTCTCCGGGTTCCTGCTGGCGACGGTGATGTACCTGTGGAAGCCGGAGTTGCCAGACAAGGCTCGCAGGCTCCTCGCATGGCCGGTGCGCGTGCTTGAAGAGAAGTACGGCATGGACACGCTGTGGATCAACGGCTTCGCCGGTGGCGGCATCCTGGTCGGCAAGTTTTCGCGCTGGTTCGACACCAACGTGATCGACGGCGCGGTCAACGCCAGCGCCCGCATCACCGACCTCACCGCCCGCGTCGTCCGGCGCGGCCAAACCGGTTACCTCTACCACTACGCTTTCGCGATGATCATCGGCCTGATCGCTTCGTTGGCCGTTCTCATCCGTTATTGGCGCTGATTAAGGACCTCGCAACGTGACTTCCTGGCCCTTGCTTAGCCTGCTGATCTGGCTGCCCATCATCGGCGGCTTCCTCACCCTCGCGTTCGGCAACGAACGCGCGAACTCTGCCCGCTGGTTCGGCCTCGCCGTCGCCGCGGTGACGTTGCTGGCCAGCGTCCTGCTGTTCACCGGCTTCGACCAGCCGAATCCCGGCATGCAGTTCGGTGAAGAACATGCTTGGATCCCCGCCTACGACATCCGCTACAGCCTCGGCGTGGACGGCATCTCGGTCGCGCTGATCGGCCTGACCACGCTGACTTCGCTGCTGGTGCTGATCTCCGCGTGGGGGTCGGTCGACAAGCGCGTCAGCCAGTACTACGCCTCGTTCCTGATCCTCGAAGGGCTGATGATCGGCGTGTTCTCCGCGCTCGACTCGATGCTGTTCTACGTTTTCTTCGAGGCCATGCTGATCCCGATGTTCCTGATCATCGGCGTCTGGGGCGGCCCGCGCCGCGTGTACGCGGCGGTGAAGTTCTTCCTCTATACGTTCCTCGGTTCGGTGTTCATGCTCGCCGCGCTGATCTACATGTACCTGAAGGGCGGCAGCTGGCAGATCTCGGACATGTACGCGCTGCAGCTGACGGCCCAGGAACAGATGTGGATCTTCTGGGGCTTCCTCGCCGCGTTCGCGGTCAAGGTGCCGATGTTCCCGGTCCACACATGGTTGCCGGATGCGCACGTGGAGGCTCCGACCGCCGGCTCGGTGATCCTGGCCGCGATCATGCTGAAGATCGGTGGATACGGCTTCCTGCGCTTCACCCTGCCGATCGTGCCGGATGCCGGTACCGACTGGGCGACGTTCGTGATCGCCCTGAGCCTGATCGCGGTGATCTATGTCGGCCTGGTCGCGCTGGTGCAGGACGACATGAAGAAGCTGATCGCGTACTCGTCGGTCTCGCACATGGGCTTCGTCACCCTGGGTACGTTCGTCGCCTTCGCGCTGGTGCGCGACTACGGCAACTACGATGCCGCGCGCCTCGGCCTGCAGGGCGCGATGGTGCAGATGATCAGCCACGGCTTCATCTCCGGCGCCATGTTCACCTGCGTGGGCGTCCTGTACGACCGGATGCACAGCCGCATGATCAAGGACTACGGCGGCGTGGTGAACGTGATGCCATGGTTCGCGACGTTCTTCGTGCTGTTCGCGATGGCCAACTCGGGCCTGCCGGGCACGTCGGGTTTCGTCGGCGAGTTCATGGTGATCCTGTCGAGCTTCCAGAAGCACCCGTTGATCGCCTTCGCGGCGGCCACCACGCTTATCGTCGGCGCCGGTTACACGCTGTGGCTGGTGAAGCGCGTGATCTGGGGCGAGGTCGGCAACGCGCACGTAGCGGAGATGGAAGACATCAACTTCCGCGAAGCGATCGTGCTGGGCGTCTTCGCCGCCGGCGTGCTGGTACTGGGCATCTACCCCAAGCCGCTGATCGACCTGATGGAACCGTCGATCGCCAACCTGGCGACCCAGATCGCCACTTCCAAGCTGTAACGCGCGTCGCGCGACTGCCGCCAGAGATCCAGACATGCAGATGACCATGCCCACCGCCGCCGACCTGATGCCACTGCTGCCCGAGCTGGTGCTCGTCGGCGCGGCATTCGCCTGGCTGATGCTCGACCTGTTCCTGGATTCGCGCCAACGCGTGATCACGCACGTGCTTTCGATCGCGACGCTGGTAGTGGTGATCGCCATGATCGCGGCCGGCGTGGGCGGGCAGGGCACGGTCCTCAACGGCATGTTCGTGCGCGATACCGCGGCCGACGTCATGAAGGTGGCGATCTGCGGCGTCAGTGCCTTCGCGCTGGTCTATGGCTGGCCGTACCTGCGCCAGCGCAACCTCTACCAGGGCGAGATTCCGGTGCTGATGCTGTTCGCGATCGCCGGCATGATGCTGCTGGTGTCGGCGGGCAGTCTGGTGATGGTGTATCTCGGCCTGGAAATGCTGGCGCTGTGCTCGTACGCACTGGTCGCCGTAGACCGCGACAGCCCGATCGCCTCGGAAGCGGCCATCAAGTACTTCGTACTGGGTTCGCTGGCCTCGGGCCTGGTCCTGTACGGCCTGTCGCTGATCTACGGTGCGACCGGCTCGCTCGACCTCGCCACGATCGGTGCCGCGGCCGGCACGACCCCGCAGGCGACGCTGCTCATCACCGGCGTGGTCTTTGCCGTTGCCGGCATCGCCTTCAAGTTCGGTGCCGCGCCTTTCCACATGTGGCTGCCCGACGTCTATCACGGCGCACCGACCCCCATCACGCTGTTCATCGGCTCCGCGCCCAAGCTTGCCTATTTCGGCATGGTCTACCGCCTGCTGGTAACCGGTGCCGGTCCGCTGGATGACCGCTGGCGCCTGCTGCTGGCGGCGCTGGCCGTCGCTTCGCTCGTGATCGGCAATCTCAGCGCGCTCGTGCAGAGCAACTTCAAGCGCCTGCTGGCGTACTCGACGGTGTCGCACGTCGGCTTCCTGTTCCTCGGCCTTGCCGGCGGTGGACCGCAGGGCATGGCGGCGGCGCTGTTCTACGCGATCAGCTACGCGGTGATGTCGGCCGCGGCCTTCGGTGCGATCGTGGTACTGGCAGGGCGCGGTTTCGAGGCCGACAACATCGACGACTACCGCGGCCTGAACGCCCGTAGTCCGTGGCTGGCCGGCCTGATCCTGTGCGTCATGGCCTCGCTGGCCGGCATCCCGCCGTTCCTGGGCTTCTGGGCCAAGCTGGCCGTGCTGCGTGCGGCGTTCGAAGGCGGCATGTGGTGGCTGGCGCTGGTGGGCCTAGTCTTCGCGGTGATCGGTGCGTTCTATTACCTGCGCGTGGTCAAGGCGATGTACTTCGAGGAGCCGCAGGGGGAGCTGCATGCCCCCAACATGGACCGTCCGCTACGCATCGTGTTTGGCGTCAATGCCCTGGCGCTGCTGGCGCTGGGTTTCGCCTGGAACCCGATCATGGCGTGGTGCAAGTACGCGTTCGGGGTCTGAAAAGCGCTGGTTTTCCGAGTTTTTTGCGAATCCAGAACATTTGTTCAACTTTCGGCTTGCAAGGAATTTGGTAAGCCGTCATAATTCCGCTCCTGCTGCGGGGTGGAGCAGTCTGGCAGCTCGTCGGGCTCATAACCCGAAGGTCGTAGGTTCAAATCCTACCCCCGCTACCAGCTTCGGCTGGAGGAAGGCCTCTCAGGAGGCTTTTCTTTTTAGTCGCAAGGCTCGGGCTTTGCGGTGACGCCAGTAACGGGTCGCCGCACCGAAATCCAGTTGTAACGGACAAGGGGCCCGTCGGGCCCCTTGTTGTTTTTGCGTTTCCTGATTCTGCGTTTCCCGATCAGCTCCGCGCAAAGCACCACAGTTTCTTCGCACTCCTGCAAGTGGCCCGCCTGGCGGGACTTTCAACGGAAGACATGACGGACAAGGCCAACGAAATCGCTGCTTTACTGGGTCCGACGGTAACGTCGCTGGGCCTGGAACTGCTCGGCGCCGAATACCTGCCCTCACCGGGCGGCGCGATGCTGCGCCTGTACATCGACGTGCCGGCCGATGCGGCGGGCGCGGAAGGCGAACCGCGTGCGGTGACCATCGAGGACTGCGAAGCCGTCAGCCGCGAGGTCTCCGCGCAGCTCGATGTCGAGGACCCGATCAGCAGCCACTACACGCTGGAAGTGTCTTCGCCCGGCATCGACCGCCCACTGTTCGGCGCCGCGCAATTCGCGCGTTTCGCCGGGGAATCGGCCAAGGTCGCGCTGCGCCTGCCGCAGGACGGCCGCCGCCGCATGCAGGGCCGGATCGCGCGCGTCGAGGGCGAGAACATCACGTTCGACGTCGACGGCAACGAGTTCGTCGTACGTGCGGACAACATCGAAAAGGCGCGCCTGGTTCCCGATTGGGCCGCGATGGGCCTGAGCGCCGAAAAGACCAAGCCGGGCAAAGCCCCGGTAAAAGACAAGAAATCCAACCAAAAGCCGGCGGCGAAGAAGCCGTCCCGTGCGGAGTAAGCAAAGATGAGCAAGGAACTGTTGCTGGTCGTTGATGCGGTAGCCAATGAAAAGGGCGTGCCGCGTGAAGTGATTTTCGAGGCGATCGAGGCTGCGTTGGCCTCCGCCGCGAAGAAGCGCTATCACGATCAGGATGTGCTGGTGCGCGTTGCGATCGACTCGAAGGACGGCAACTACGAAACCTTCCGCCGCTGGGAAGTCGTGGCCGACGACGTGGTCATGGAGTCGCCGGACCGCCAGGTCCGCATGATGGATGCCATCGACGAAGCCGAAGGCGTCGAGATCGGCGACTACATCGAAGAGCAGATCGAGAACCCCGAGTTCGGCCGCATCGCCGCCCAGGCCGCCAAGCAGGTGATCGTGCAGCGCGTGCGCGAAGCCGAGCGCGCGCAGGTCGTGGACGCGTGGAAGGATCGCGTCGGCGAACTCGTGACCGGCATCGTCAAGCGCGCCGAGCGCGGCAATATCTACGTCGACCTCGGCGGCAATGCCGAGGCGATCATCCCCAAGGACAAGGGCATCCCGCGCGACGTGCTGCGCGCTGGCGACCGCGTCCGCGGCTACCTGTTCGATGTGCGCACCGAACCGCGTGGCCCGCAGCTGTTCATCAGCCGCGCCGCCCCGGAATTCATGATGGAACTGTTCAAGCTCGAAGTGCCGGAAGTCGGCCAGGGCCTGGTGTCCATCAAGGCCTGCGCCCGCGACCCGGGCGACCGCGCCAAGATCGCCGTGCAGGCGCACGACAACCGTACCGATCCGATCGGCGCCTGCATCGGCATGCGCGGTTCGCGCGTGCAGGCGGTGTCGAACGAGCTCAATGGCGAGCGCGTCGACATCGTGCTGTGGTCGGACAACCCGGCCCAGTTCGTCATCAACGCCATGGCGCCGGCGGAAGTGCAGTCCATCATCGTCGATGAAGAGAAGCACTCGATGGACCTCGCGGTCGCCGAAGACCGCCTGGCCCAGGCCATCGGCAAGGGCGGCCAGAACGTGCGCCTCGCCAGCCGCCTGTCGGGCTGGCAGCTCAACGTGATGACGCAGGACCAGGTCACGGCGAAGTCGGAAGCCGAACAGACGACCGCGCGCCAGCTGTTCATGGACAAGCTCGAAGTCGACGAGGAAATCGCCGGCATCCTGGTGTCGGAAGGCTTCAACACCGTCGAGGAAATCGCCTACGTCCCGGTCGGCGAGTTGCTCGCCGTCGAGGGCTTCGACGAGGACATCGTCGAGGAGCTGCGTTCGCGCGCCCGCGATGCGCTGCTCAACGAAGCGCTTGCCGCCGAAGAGGAGCTCGACGAGCACCAGCCGTCGGCCGACCTGCTCGGGCTGGAAGGCATGGACGAGGAACTTGCGTACACGCTCGCCGCGCGCAGCGTGGTCACGCGGGACGACCTCGCCGACCTCGCCACCGACGAATTGACGGACATCGAAGGCGTCGACGAGGACCGTGCCAAGGCGCTGATCATGGAAGCGCGCAAGCACTGGTTCGAGTAACCCAGGGATGGCCGGGACAGCCCGCTAACGGCCGTCCGGAAGCCACAAGTTAGAATCGCTCCATCATGCGCGGGACACGTCCCGCGCCACGAGGACACGGAACCGAATGTCGCAGCAAACCACCATCCGCAAGCTCGCTGAACTGGTGAATACACCGGTCGAGAAGTTGCTGGAGCAGCTGGCCGAGGCCGGCATGAGCTTCAGCGGCCCCGATCAGGTCGTGACCAGCATCGAGAAGGTCAAGCTGCTTGGCTTCCTGAAGCGGTCGCACGGCAAGGCGGACAACGCCGACACCAGCGAAGCGCCCAAGAAGATCACGCTGAACCGCAGCCGCAAGGAAGAACTCACCGTCGGCGGCGGCAAGAACAAGGCCACGGTCGATGTGGTCGTGCGCAAGAAGGTCACGCTGGTCAAGCCGACCGCCGAGCAGGCGGCAGCGGGCGGGCCGGTGACCGACGAGCGTGCCGAGATCCTGCGCAAGCTGGAGGAATCCAGGCAGCGCAATACCGCCGAGCAGCAGAAGCTGGCCGAAGTCGACAAGCGTCGCGCCGAGGAAGCCGAGCGCGCCCGCCTCGAAGCCGAGGAGGCCGCACGCCTCAAGGCCGAGGAAGCCCGCGCCGCCGCGGCAGCAGCGGTCCCTGAAGAGGAGGCCCCGCGCAAGCCGGCGACCAGCCACGGTCATGGCCATCCCAAGCATCCCGCTCCGGCCGTCGCACCACGCGTCGACGACCGCAATGCGCCCAAGCACAAGACCCGCGGCTCGCACGCGATGGTTGCGGGCGTGGAAGACGACGATGCCGCCAGCCGCTTTGCCGGCCAGCTGCACCTGAGCGCGCAGGAACGCGCGCGTCGCACGACCGGCGCTCGTGGCAAGCCCAAGCCGCGCCGTCAGCTCGAACAGGCCCGTTCCGGCGGTGGTGCGCATGGCTTCTCCCGGCCCACCGCGCCGGTCATCCGTGAAATCGCCATCGGCGAAACCATCACCGTGGCCGACCTGGCGCAGAAGCTCGCGCTGAAGGGCGGCGACGTGGTGAAGGCGCTGTTCAAGATGGGCGTGATGGCCACCATCACCCAGAGCATCGACCACGACACCGCCGCACTGGTGACCGAGGAACTCGGTCATACCGTGGTCAAGGCCAGCGAGAACACCGCCGAAGACGCACTCCTGGCGCACGTCGAGGAAACGCAGGGCGACAAGGTCACGCGTCCGCCGGTGGTCACCATCATGGGCCACGTCGACCACGGCAAGACCTCGCTGCTCGACTACATCCGCCGTACCAAGGTCGCCTCCGGCGAGGCCGGTGGCATCACCCAGCACATCGGCGCTTACCACGTCGAGACGCCGAAGGGCGTCGTCAGCTTCCTCGATACCCCGGGCCACGCGGCGTTCACGCAGATGCGTGCGCGCGGCGCCAAGCTCACCGACATCGTGGTGCTGGTCGTGGCCGCCGACGACGGCGTGATGCCGCAGACGCGCGAAGCCGTGCAGCACGCGAAGGCGGCGAAGGTGCCGCTGATCGTCGCCATCAACAAGATCGACAAGTCGGATGCCGACCCGCTGCGCGTCAAGAACGAGCTGCTGGCCGAGCAGGTCGTGGCCGAAGACTTCGGTGGCGACACGCAGATGGTCGAACTCTCCGCCAAGACCGGCGCCGGCGTCGACGATCTGCTCGACTCGATCCTGCTGCAGGCCGAAGTGCTCGACCTGCAGGCCGTGCCGACCGGCCGCGCCACCGGCGTGGTGATCGAATCCTCGCTCGACAAGGGCCGCGGCCCGGTTGCGACGGTGCTCGTGCAGCAGGGCGAACTCAAGAAGGGCGACTACTTGGTGTGCGGCGTGCAGTACGGCCGCGTGCGCGCGCTGTTCGACGAAACCGGTTCGCAGGTCGAAAAGGCCGGTCCGTCGATCCCCGTGCAGGTGCTCGGCCTGTCGGGCGTGCCCGATTCCGGCGACGACTTCGTCGTGGTCGAGGACGAACGCCTGGCCAAGGATGTTGCGCAGCAGCGCGACACCAAGCGCCGCGAATCGCGCCTCGTCGCGCAGGCGGGCAACCGCATGGAAGACATCATGGCCCAGATGGGCGAGGGTGCCGGCCAGCAGACGCTCAACCTCGTGGTCAAGGCCGACGTGCATGGTTCGGTGCAGGCGCTGCGCGAGGCCCTGACCGGCCTGTCCAACGACCTGATCCGCATCAACGTGATCGGCGGCGGCGTCGGCGGCATCACCGAATCCGACGCGACGCTTGCCGCGACGTCGAAGGCCACGGTCATCGGCTTCAACGTCCGTGCCGACGCCTCGGCCCGCAAGGTGATCGAAGGCAACGGCGTCGACCTGCGTTACTTCTCGATCATCTATGACGTGATCGACCAGGTGAAGCAGATCGCGTCCGGTGTCCTGGGCAAGGAAATCCGCGAAGAGATCATCGGCACCGCCGAGGTCCGCGACGTGTTCCGCAGCTCCAAGTTCGGTGCGGTTGCCGGCTGCATGGTGGTCGAGGGCGTGGTCAAGCGCCACAAGCCGATCCGCGTGCTGCGCGACAACACCGTCGTCTTCGAGGGCGAGCTGGAATCGCTGCGCCGCTTCAAGGAGAACGTCGACGAAGTGCGCAACGGCACCGAATGCGGTATCGGCGTCAAGGCGTACAACGACGTCAAGCCGGGCGACCAGATCGAATGCTTCGAGCGCATCGAGGTCCAGCGCACGCTGTAAGGTGCCGACGCCATGCCGACCAAGTCGTTCCATCGTACCGATCGCGTTTCCGCCCAGCTCCGCCGCGAGCTGGGCGCGATCGTGCACACGGCCGTGCGCGAGCACGGCCTGCCGTCGATCAGCGTCTCCGACGTGGAGGTCACCCGCGACCTGGCCCACGCCAAGGTGTTCGTGACCGCGCTGCAGCCCGAGCGCTCGCTGGAAGCGATGAAGGCGTTGAAGGCCATCGCGCCCGAACTGCGGTACGCATTGGGCCGCTCGATGAAGCTGCGCCATGTGCCCGAACTGCATTTCCATTACGACGATTCCGTCGATCGCGGCGAGCGCATCAACAACCTGCTGCGGGACAATCCGCCCACCTCCGACGACAGCGACGCCGGGTAGGGCGCGGCGTGGGCTACGGCCCACCGACGTTTCGACGCAACCATTGGCGGGCCCGGGTCCGTCCACCATCGCCCGATGAGCAAGAAGCCCCGCACGCCCGCTGTCAAAAGGATGTTCCGCAAGCTCGACGGCATCCTGCTGCTGGACAAGCCGCAGGGGCTCAGCTCCAACCAGGCGCTGCAGCGCGTCCGCCACCTGTTCCGCGCCGAGAAGGCCGGCCATACCGGCAGCCTCGATCCGCTTGCCACCGGCCTGCTGCCGGTCTGCTTCGGCGAAGCCACCAAGATCGCCGGCCTGCTGCTGGGATCGCGCAAGGCCTACGAAACCACGGCCGAGCTCGGCCTGACCACCGACAGCGACGACGCCGACGGCGCACCGCTGCTGCAGCGTGACGTGCCTGAATTCGACGATGCACGCATCGAAGCCGCACTCGCGCCCCTGCGCGGCCCGATCCGCCAGCGCGCCCCGATCTTTTCCGCACTGAAGCAGGGCGGCGAGCCGCTGTACGCCAAGGCACGCCGTGGGGAGACGATCGAAGCGCCCGAGCGCGACGTCGTCGTTCATGACCTCCGGCTGCTCAGGCGCGATCGCAACCGCCTGTGCCTGCAGGTCGAATGCGGCTCCGGTACCTACGTCCGCAGCCTCGTGCGTGACATGGGCGAACACCTGGGTTGTGGCGCCCACGTCGCTACGTTGCGGCGGCAGTGGGTCGATCCGTTCACGGCCCCGCGCATGTACCGCCTCGAGGAACTGCAGGCGCTGGCCGAAGGACAGGGGGAAGCGGCCCTCGACGCCTGCCTGCTGCCGATCGAAGCCGGTCTGGCCGGCTTCCCTCGGGTCGTGGTCGATGCCGCACAGGCGCACCGCCTGGGGCAGGGGCAGCGGCTGCGCCTGGAGGGCGTTAGCCCTGCCGAGCTGGTCGCGATCCATGACGAGACGGGCCGCATCCTGGGCCTGGGTGAAATCGATTCCGACCTGATCCTGCGCCCGGGCCGCCTGTTCACGTGGACCACCGAGGCGGCAGTCGGCGGTCGCCAGGCGTAGACAGGGCGGCAGTGGCCGGGCTCGCCGGCTGCCTCGGTCCCCCATGCGCTGCGGCGCGTTGGACGCTGTCATTGCCGGCCGCGGCGCGCTACAATCCGCCGGCTTTTCAAGGACTTTGGAAGGCTTCTCCCCTAGCAAGCGGCGGACCAGGCGGTGCGTCGGCATTTCCAATGCCGAATCGCGTTCTGCAGGCCTCGCATCTACAAGGCAAATAAACGATGTCCATCGACACCAGCAAGATCATTGAAGAACACAAGCGCGGCACGGGCGATACCGGCTCCCCGGAAGTCCAGGTCGCCCTCCTGACCGCCCGCATCGAGCAGCTCACCGGCCATTTCAAGGTGCACAAGCAGGATCACCACAGCCGTCGTGGCCTGCTGCAGATGGTGAACCGCCGTCGCAGCCTGCTTGACTACCTCAAGCGCAAGGACAACGAGCGCTACAAGGCCCTGATCGAGAAGCTCGGTCTGCGCCGATAAACGAAACACCAACCGCGGCGCAGCGATGCGCCGCGGTTTTTTTTGCAGGTTGCCATCCCCCGGCAGCCGACCGCACGGGCAGGGGCCCGGACGGAACGAATCAGAAAACAGGAATATTCAACGTGGCAAAAATTACCAAGACCTTCCAGTACGGCAATCAGACCTACACCCTCGAAACCGGCGAGATCGCCCGCCAGGCTGGCGGCGCCGTCATGGTTTCCGTCGATGGCACCGTGTTGCTGGTCGCCGCCGTCGCCGCCAAGTCGGCGCGCGAAGGCCAGGACTTCTTCCCGCTCACTGTCGACTACCAGGAAAAGTTCTACGCCGGTGGCCGCATCCCGGGTGGCTTCTTCAAGCGCGAAGGCCGTGCGACCGAGAAGGAAACGCTGATCTCGCGCCTGATCGACCGCCCGATCCGTCCTCTCTTCCCGGAGGACTACAAGAACGAAGTCCAGATCATCGCGACGGTCATGTCGCTGAACCCGGAAGTCGACGGTGACATCCCCGCCCTGATTGGCGCGTCCGCCGCGCTCGCGCTGGCTGGCACCCCGTTCCAGGGCCCGATCGGCGCCGCCAAGGTCGGTTACAAGAACGGCCAGTACCTGCTGAACCCGACCGCCACCGAGCTGGCCGATTCCGAGCTCGAGCTGGTCGTCGCCGGCACCTCCAACGCCGTGCTGATGGTCGAATCCGAAGCGAAGATGCTCTCGGAAGACGTGATGCTCGGCGCGGTGATGTTCGGCCATCGCGAGATGCAGAAGGTCATCAACATCATCAACGAGCTCGTCGTCGAAGCCGGCACCAAGCCGTCGTCGTGGACCGCTCCGGAAAAGAACACCGGCATGATCGGCGCGCTGAAGGAAGCCGTCGGCGGCCAGCTCGCCCAGGCCTTCCAGGTCCGCGACAAGCTGCAGCGTCGCGACGCCATCTCGGCGATCAAGAAGGACGTGATGGCTGCATTGGCAGGCCGTGCCGAATCCGAAGGCTGGAATTCGGGCGAGATGTCGAAGGAATTCGGCGAGCTCGAGTACCAGACCATGCGCGGCTCGGTGCTCGACACCAAGGTCCGCATCGATGGCCGCGCGCTCGACACCGTGCGCCCGATCGCCTCGAAGGTCAGCGTGCTGCCGCGTACCCACGGCTCCTCGCTGTTCACCCGCGGCGAGACCCAGGCGATCGTCGTGGCGACGCTGGGCACCACGCGCGACGGCCAGATCATCGACGCCGTCTCGGGCGAGTACAAGGAACACTTCCTGTTCCATTACAACTTCCCGCCCTACTCGGTCGGTGAGTGCGGCCGCATGATGGGCCCGAAGCGTCGCGAGATCGGCCACGGCCGCCTTGCCAAGCGCGGCGTGCTCGCAGTGATGCCGTCGATGGAAGAATTCCCGTACACCATCCGCATCGTTTCGGAAATCACCGAGTCGAACGGTTCCTCGTCGATGGCCTCGGTCTGCGGTTCCTCGCTGGCGCTGATGGACGCGGGCGTGCCGATCAAGGCACCGGTCGCCGGCATCGCGATGGGCTTGGTGAAGGAAGAAGACCGCTTCGTCGTCCTGTCCGACATCCTGGGTGATGAAGACCACCTGGGCGACATGGACTTCAAGGTCGCCGGCACCGCCGAGGGCGTGACCGCCCTGCAGATGGACATCAAGATCCAGGGCATCACCGAAGAGATCATGAAGACCGCACTGGCCCAGGCCAAGGCCGGTCGCCTGCATATCCTCGGCGAGATGGCGCATGCCCTCACCACGCCGCGCAGCGAGCTGAGCGAGTTCGCCCCGCGCCTGCTGACGATGAAGATCCACCCGGACAAGATCCGCGAAGTGATCGGCAAGGGTGGTTCGACCATCCAGGCCATCACCAAGGAAACCGGCACCCAGATCGACATCCAGGACGACGGCACGATCGTCATCGCCTCGGTCAATGCCGCCGCTGCGCAGGCCGCCAAGGCCCGCATCGAGCAGATCACCTCGGACGTCGAGCCGGGCCGCATCTACGAAGGCAAGGTCGCCAAGATCATGGACTTCGGTGCGTTCGTCACCATCCTGCCGGGCAAGGACGGTCTCGTGCACGTCTCGCAGATCTCCAGCGAGCGCGTCGAGAAGGTCTCCGACAAGCTCAAGGAAGGCGACGTGGTCAAGGTCAAGGTGCTGGAAGTCGACAAGCAGGGCCGCATCCGCCTGTCGATCAAGGCCGTGGAAGAAGGCGAGGGCGTGACGGCCGAGTAAGCCGTCGCGTTCCGTGCGCCGCTGGAAAAGCGGGCTTCGGCCCGCTTTTTCCTTATCAGGCCAATGGCCCCGGTGTGGCCCGGTCATTGCACCCATTCATGGCACCATATCTGCATGTCCGATGCCCCCGTTCTTGATCTCGCGACCATCCGGCACGGCTGTGCGCATTGCTCGCTGCAGCAGCTGTGCCTGCCCGCCGGCATCAATCCAACGGAATTGCAGCAGCTGGACGACATCGTCAGGCGCCGGCGTCCCGTCGCGCGCGGCGAGCGGTTGTATCGGCCCGGCGACGCCCTCACGGCCGTGTACGTCGCCCGCGACGGAGCGTTCAAGACGGTCAGCATCAGCGAGGAAGGCGAGGAGCAGGTGGTCGGCTTCCACCTGCCGGGCGAACTGATCGGCCTCGACGCACTGGGCGCCGGTACGCACCGCTGCGAAGCCGTCGCGCTCACCACGGCGAACGTGTGCGAGGTGCCCTTCGACCAGCTCGCCACCATCGCCGCGCAATTGCCGAGCCTGCAGCACCAGCTCCTGCGCGTCATTGGCCAGAGCGTAGGCCGCGATCAGGACCATCTGGGCATGCTCGTGCGGCGCCAGGCCGGTGAACGCATCGCGCTGTTCCTGCACGGACTCTCGGAGCGCTATCGCAACATCGGCCAGTCGGCGACGCAGTTCAAACTGCCGATGAGCCGCGAGGACATCGCGCATTACCTCGGGCTGGCGCTGGAAACCGTCAGCCGCGGCTTCACCCGGCTGCAGGAGGAAGGTGTAATCGAACTCGCGGGCCGTCGCGTCGACATCCGCAATCCCGCCGAACTGAACCGGCTCGCGCATAGCGCCGAGCACGAGGAACCCCGGCGCAGCGCCAGGGCCTGACGCGGCTACGCCGGCAGGCTGCGGCACCCCAGCGCCGCCAACACGCCATGCACCGCCGGCGCCTGCATCAGCAGCGGCGCGGCGAGGGTCAGGACACCCGCGAACAGCACGGCCAGCCCCATCGCCGTGCGCCAGCCGCCACGCTGCAGGCGTTGCCCGAAGCGGGCACCGGCCCAGGTCAGCGGCAGCATCACCGGCAACGTGCCCAGCCCGAATGCCGCCATCGTCAGTCCGCCGTGGAAGGCGCTGGCCTGCAGCCATGCGGCCGCAAGCAGGGTCGTGCTGAGACCGCACGGCATCCAGCCCCACAACACGCCGAGCGCCATGCGCTTGCCCACCGTGTCCGCAGGCAGCAGGCGTCGCTGCAATGGCCGCAGCCACTGCCAGAGGCGGCCGGCGGGCGCGCCAAGGAAGGCGAGGCGCCCCTGGCGATCGAGCAGGCGCAACGCGGCCACGATCAGGACCAGGCCCACCGTCGCGCGCAACGCAAGCGTGAGTTCCGGCATGCGTGCGATGTCGAGCAGTCGGTGGCCGACGCCACCCACGATCGCGCCTGCGAGCGTGTAGCCCAGGACGCGGCCGAGGTTCGGTTGCAGCGCCATCCACCAGCCGCCGCGCTGCTGCACCGAGAGCCCGGCGGCGATCCCACCGCACATCGCCGCGCAATGCGCGCCGCCGAGCAGGCCGCTCAGCAGGGCGCCGCCGATCACCAGCCAGTCAATCGGCATCGCGCTCCTCCTGCGCGGAGGCCGGCGGCTCGTCGTCGTCGACGAGGATGTCGAGTCCCGGCGTGTCGAGGTCGTCGAACTGCCCGCGCTTCACCGCCCACACGAAGGCGCCGATCGCCAACAGCAGCAGCATCAGGCTCAGCGGCACCAGCAGCAGGAGGATGTTCATGCGCGTACCTCCGCAGCAGCGCCATCGAGAAGCGGCGGCTCCACGGAAGTCGCAGTGCCGCGCGCGAGGCGCAGCGCATTGAGGGTGACCACCAGCGAAGACAGCGCCATCCCGAGCGCGGCCATCCATGGCGACACCACGCCGGCCATGGCCAGCGGCAAGGCCAGCAGGTTGTAGCCAAGTGCCCAGCTGAAGTTCTGGCGGACGATGCGCCGCGTGTCGCGCGCAAGCGCGATCGCGGCAGGAATGCGGATGAGTGCGGGAGAGGCGAGCACCAGGTCGGCCGCGCGCTGTGCCAGCGCGGCGCCTTCACCCATCGCGATCGACACGTCGGCGCCAGCGAGCACCGGCGCATCGTTGAGGCCATCGCCCACCATCGCGACGCGGCGACCCTGCTGTTGCAGTTGCCGCACATAGGCGAGCTTGGCTTCGGGCGTCTGCCGTGGGTTTGCCTCGGTGATGCCGAGCGTCGTGGCCAGCCGATCCACGGCCGCGTGCGCATCGCCGCTGCACAGGTGCACGGCGATGCCTTCGTGCCTGAGCGCATCCAGCGCCGCACGCGCATCCACGCGTTCGCGCTCGCGGACTACGAAGCGTGCGAATGCTTGCCGGCCGTCGCCAAGCCAGAGCGCGCCATCGTCCTCACCCCCGCAGGCATACGGCGCATGGCCGAGGCGCCAGCGGTCGGCTCCGAGCGAGCCTTCGATGCCATGGCCGGCGATGGCGATAAGGTTGCTGGCCGACTCCGCTTCGGCCTGCACGTCGGAAAACGCCAGCGCCAGCGGGTGTCCGCTGTCGCGTTCCAGGGCGGCGGCAATACGCAGCGCGCGGACGCGATCCATGCCACCGAATGTGTCCGCTTCCACCAGCCACGGCTTGCCATCGCTCAACGTGCCGGTCTTGTCGAAGACCACGTCGCTCGCGCGCGCCAGCCGATCCAGGGCGTCTGGACGCAGCGGCAGCACGCCCAGTTTCGCCAGCGCGCCGTTCGCGGCCGCCAATGCGGCGGGAACCGACAACGACAGCGCACAGGGACAACTGATCACGAGCACGGCCAGGGCGACCTCGAAGGCACGGGCCGGTTCGTAGGCGCGCCATCCAAGGAAGGTCAGGGCCGCAACCGCCAGCATCGCGAATACGAACCACGAGGCGATCCGGTCCGCGGCCTGCGCCAGTGGCGGACGATGCGCCTGCGCCTGTTCGACCAGGTGTGCGAGCTGCGACAGCCGGGTGGCGGAGCCGGTGGCGGTCACGCGCATGCGCGCAGGGCGTTCGCGGCAAACAGTCCCGGCAAATACCGGCATGCCCGCGGTCTTGTGCACCGCATGCGCTTCCCCGGTGAGCAGCGATTCCTCGAAGCCGGCCTCTCCGTCCAGCAGCACGCCGTCGGCGGGCACGGCTTCGCCCGCCGCAATGCAGGCCACGTCATCGACCATGAGCGCGGCGAGCGGGACGAGTTCGCGCGAACCGTCCTCGCGTTCGCGGGTGGCGAACGCCGGGCGCGCCCGCGCCAGCGCATCCACCTGCGCGGTCGCGACGTTGCGCACGCGCTGTTCCAGCATCCGCGCTGCGAGCAGGAGGAAGACGAACATCACGGCGGCGTCGTACCAGACCTGCGGACCGCCGCGCAGGGTTTCGACCAGGCTGGCGAAATAAGCAAGCAGCGTCGAAGTCGCGATTAGGGTGTCCATGCCGGGGCGGCGATGGCGCAACTCGCGCGCGCAACCGGCCAGGAACGGCCAACCCGCGTAGAACACCACCGGCGTTGCTACCAGGAAGGTCACCCAGCGCAGGAAGTCGCGCAGCGCGTGCGACATCGACCCGGACGTATCCAGGTAAAGCGCTTCGGCGAACATCATCGCCTGCATGGCGCCCAGCCCGGCGACGCCCAGTCGCAGCAGCCAACGGTTGCGCTCACTGCGGCGCGCGCGTTCGCGGGCTTCGCCGGTGGCGAGATAGGGCCGGAACCCCAAGGCCATCAGGCGGCGCAGCGGGGAGGACAGCGACGTGCGCGCAGGATCCCAGGCGATGCGGATGCGGCCGGTAACGGCATTCGCGTTGACTTCGAGGACTCCTGGCTCGCGCGTGAGCGCGCGGTCGATCAGCCAGGCGCACGCGGCGCAGCGCATGCCGTCGGTGAGCAGGGTCAGCTCGCGTCCGCCCGGAACGTTGCGCGCATGTTCGTCCAGCACTTCCGCACGGTCCCACAGGGCGATGTCGGACTGATCGACGGACACGCGCGTGGCCAGCTCGCTGCGTAGACGGTAGTAGTCATCGAGGCGCGCGTCGCGGATCCATTGCGCCGCCGCCGCGCAGCCGTCGCAGCAGAAAGCGCGCTCCGCGCCGTCGAGACGCAGGCGGGCCGGGACGGCCGGCAACGCTTCGCCACAGTGGAAACAGTCCGTCGCAGCGACTTGGATCGCGCCGTCAGCGCGCGTGGCCCGGACAACCGTGGCGGGCGTGGCGGTCATGCCGGTTCATTCCCCCGCCAACGCGGGTCGCAGGTACGTGGCCTGTTGCCCCGAGCTCCAACGGCCCCGCAGCCTCCAGGCGCCGTCGGCGGGGCGCAGCTCCACGTTCCAGTCGTGGCTGACGTCGATCTCGCCGTCGCTGCGCCAGCCCGTTTTAACGGGCAGGAGGGCAATGTCGCGATCGAGCGCGGCGCGCGCAGGATGGTGCAGCGCCAGGACCAGGCTGGCGTTGCGGTCGAAGCCGCCATCGACCGGCAGCACTTCGACGATGCCCTTGCCGGTACGCACGACCGCACTGAGCTGGAGTTGCTGCGCGGCGGCATCGGGCCCGAGGTCGGCCACCTGCACCTGGGCAGTCCGCTGGACTTCATCCGCGACTAGGTCGTTGTTGCCCGACGAACGCGTCGCCGTCACCAGCAGCGCGATCGTCGCGACCACCGCAGCGGCCGGGATTGCCGCTACCAGCCACACCATCGGTTCGCGCCAGGCGCTGCGTTTCACGCGATTGTCGAGCGTCATCATTGCGTTGGTCCAAAGAAACTGCTTTCCACGGTCTTGTGCACGCGGCCATCGGCGGAACGCACGTCGAAGCGCACTTCGTGGCGCCCGTGCGTGCCCGCTGGCGCGGTGATGGTGAGCGGCACCGAGGCGACATCGCTGGCGGGCACGACTATCGCCGGCATGTCGCCCAGCACCAGACCTTCCTTGCTGCCGGCCAGCGTCACGACGTAACGCTGCGCCTGCGCGGTCTTGTTGACCAGCTTGAGCGTGTAGCCGTTCTCGATGCCGGTGTCGGTCTGCCGATAGAGCGCATTGCGGTCGCGCAGGACTTCCGCGATCAGTGGCGTGCGCAGGGCGACGCCGACCGCGAAGCCGCCCAGCAGCAGGACCAGCAGCGCACCGTAGATGAAGACGCGGGGCCGCAGCACGCGGGTGTGCTGGCCATCGAGCGCGTTCTGCGTGGTGTAACGGATGAGGCCCCTCGGGAAACCGACCTTGTCCATCACCTCGTCGCAAGCGTCCACGCACGCACCGCAGGCGATGCATTCGTACTGCAGGCCGTTGCGGATGTCGATGCCGACCGGGCAGACCTGCACGCAGATCGTGCAGTCGATGCAGTCGCCCAACTGCTCGGGCGGGAACTTCGGCAGCGGTTCGGACTCCTTGCCGGCATCGAAGGTGATGGTGCCGCGCGCCTGCAGCCGCGCATCGGCGGCGCTGGGATGGCGGCTGGCGCGGAACACGTAGTCGTAGGCGGCGACCTTGTCGAGCAGGCCGCGTCCGCGCGCGATCACGCCGCCCAGGCCGCGCTTGCGCGGGCCGCGCGGTTCACCACGCATCGGGTCGTACGCGATCAGCAACGTGTTGCGGTCGAACATCGCGCTCTGGAAGCGCGCATAGGGGCACATGTATTTGCACACCTGTTCGCGCAGGAAGCCGGCATTGCCCCAGGTGGCCAGGGCATAGAACAGGATCCAGAAAATTTCCCAACCGCCCAGTTCAAACGAAACCAGCCGCGTGCCGAGTTCCGTGATCGGAGTGAAGAAGCCGACGAAGGTGAATCCGGTCCACAGCGCGAACACCAGCCACAGCGCGTGCTTGGCGCCCTTGCGCAGCAATTTGTTGGTCGACCATGGCGCGGCGTCGAGCTTCATGCGGGCGTTGCGGTCGCCTTCGGTCCAGCGCTCCATCCACAGGAAGGTTTCGGTCCACACGGTCTGCGGGCAGGCATACCCGCACCACAGGCGTCCGGCCAACGCGGTGAAGAAGAACAGCGCGACGCCGGCGATGATCAGCAGCAGCGCCAGCAGCGGGAAGTCCTGCGGCCAGAAGGTCAGGCCGAAGACATGGAACTTGCGCGCCGGCAGGTCGAACAGCACCGCCTGCCTGCCGTCCCAGCGCAGCCACGGGAACGCATAGAACATGCCGAGCAGCCAGAACACCGCCGCCGTGCGCAGGCGGTCGAAGCGGCCGGTGACGTCGCGTGGGTAGACCTTGCGTTCGCTGACATAGAACGAGCGTTCCTCGTCGGCCAGTGCAATGTCGATGGACTTGCTCAACTGCGGGTCCCTCGGGAAATTCCGGTCGCGCTGCCGCTCAGTGCAGCCGGCGGTTGAAGCGGCTGGACGGGCGCAGCAGCCACCAGGTGAACAGGCTGGACGCCGCCGTTGCCAGCCAGAACATGAAGAACCCCACGGTGTAACCGAGCTCGCGGGTCAGCTGCAGCGACGGGAACGTGAGGTCGCGCAGCTCCAGCGGATCGACGAAGGCGAAGAACACCATCGTCGCCACGCCCGCCGCGAAGAAGCTCGGCCACAGGATCGCGCCGACGCGTTGCGCGAGCGGACGGGGCGGGTGGTCGAAGCCGGGCTCGATGAAGTCCGGCTTGCGGGGCTGCCATTGCGGGGTTTCGCTCATGCGCTTTCCGCCGTGAATGCCGTCATTTCGCGGCCTGGCCCGTGCGTGTCGCGCCCGCGCCGGGCTTGTTGTGCGACAACGACCAGACGTATGCGGCGACCAGCCGTACGCGGGTTTCGCCCAGCAGCGCGCGGTGCGCGGGCATCGAGCCGTGGCGGCCCTTCGCGATCGTCTGGCGCAGCGCCTCCGTGCTGTTGCCGTAGAGCCAGTAGTCATCCGTCAGGTCGGGCGCGCCCATGGCCTGGTTGCCCTTGCCATCGACACCGTGGCACGCGACGCAGATGCCTTCGTACAGCTTCTTGCCCTGCGAGGCCATGTAATCGTTGTACAGCGACTTGTCGGGATTCGAGAGCGTGCGCACATAGGCGATGACGTAGTCGACCGCGTTGTCGCCGCCCATGCCGGTGAGCACCGTGCCCCATTCGGGCATGACGCCTTCGCGGCCATCGAGCACCGTTTCCAGCACCTTGTCCGGCGTACCGCCCCAATGCCAGATGTCGTCGGTCAGGTTGGGGTAGCCGATGGCTCCCGTCGCGGACGACCCGTGGCAGGTGGCGCAGGTGTTGTTGAAGATCGAGCGGCCCAGCTTCACCGCGTCGCCGTTGGCCGCAAGCACGTTGATCGGCTGGCCCTTGTATGGCGCGAACGTCTCTTCCAGCTTCGCGTCATACGCGGCCTTGCTGTGGTCGTGTTCCTGCTGCGACGTCCACTTGCCGTAGCCGGCGAAGTTGCCGAAACCGGGATACCAGGCGATGTATCCGATGCCGAAGATCAGGGTGATCCAGAACAGGTTGATCCACCATTTCGGCAGCGGCTTGTTGTACTCGGTGATGTCGCCGTCCCAAACGTGGCTGGTGTCCTCCGGCTTGGGATCGCCGGGACGACGCTTGGCCGTCCACCACAGCAGCCACGCGCAGCCGACGATGTTGAGGACGATGATGGCGATGACATACCACGACCACGCGGCGCTCATCGTTCGTTCTCCCCGGTGCCTTCCACGCGCATGTCTTCATCCAGCGGCAGTTGCGCCGCCTCCTCGAAATCCCGGTGGCGGCGCGGACTCCATGCCCAGGCCCATCCGCCCAGGAACACGACCAGCAGGATTGCAGTGACGATTCCGGAAACCATTGCTCAGCCTCCCCGCGGTGCGTGCTTGCCGAGGCCCTGCAGGTAGGCGACCACGGCGTCCAGTTCGGTCTTGCCGGCCACGTCCTGCGCCGCCTTGCCGATCTCGGCTTCGCTGTAGGGGTCGCCCAGCCGCTTCAGGGCGCGCATGTGGGCGGCCACTTCGGCGCCGTCGAGCTGGTTCTTCTCGAGCCACGGGAACGACGGCATGTTCGACTCCGGCACGACGTCGCGCGGATTGGTTAGGTGTACGCGGTGCCAGTCGTCCGAGTAGCGGCCGCCGACGCGCGCCAGGTCGGGGCCGGTGCGCTTGGAGCCCCACTGGAAGGGGTGGTCGTATACCGACTCGCCCGCCAGCGAATAGTGGCCATAGCGCTCGGTCTCGAAGCGCAGCGTCCGGATCATCTGCGAATGGCAGTTGTAGCAACCCTCGCGCACGTACACGTCGCGACCCGCCAGCTGCAGCGCCGGGTAGGGCTTCACGCCCGGCAGCGGCTTGATGGTCTCCGCCTGGAACATCAGCGGCACGATCTCGGCGAGGCCGCCGAAGGACACCACCACCGCGATCAGCACGGCCATCAGGCCGACGTTGCGCTCGATCTTCTGGTGCGCGTTGCCGCCGTATTCTTTCTTGTCGCTCATCTCGGCTCCTCAGGCGCGCGCGTCGCTGATGTCGGGGGCAAGCACCGGCTGCGGTGCGCGCGCCGGTGCCATCGCGAACGTCTTCCACATGTTCAACGCCATCAGGCCCATGCCTGACAGCACGACCAGGCCGCCGCCCAGGCGCACGAGGTAATAGGGATACGTGGCGTTGAGCGCTTCGACGAAGCTGTAGGTGAGGGTGCCGTCGGCGTTGGTCGCACGCCACATCAGGCCCTGCATGACGCCAGCGATCCACATCGCCGCGATGTAGAGCAGCACGCCGAAAGTGTGCAACCAGAAATGCGTGTCGATCCACTTGGTGGAGTACATCGATTCACGGCCAAGGAGGCGCGGCAGCAGCGAATAGATCGCGCCGATCGAGATCATCGCCACCCAGCCCAGCGCGCCGGCGTGCACGTGGCCGACGGTCCAGTCGGTGTAATGCGACAGCGAGTTGACCGTCTTGATCGACATCATCGGCCCCTCGAAGGTGGCGATCATGTAGAAGCTGATCGCGACGATCATGAACTTCAGGATCGGGTCGGTACGCAGCTTGTGCCACACACCCGACAGCGTGAGGATGCCGTTCAGCGCGCCGCCCCAGGACGGCGCCAGCAGGATCAGAGAGAACACCATGCCGAGCGACTGCACCCAGTCGGGCAGGGCGGTGTACTGCAGGTGGTGCGGGCCGGCCCACATGTACACGGCGATCAGTGCCCAGAAGTGCACGATCGAAAGGCGGTACGAATAGATCGGGCGCTGCGCCTGCTTCGGCACGAAGTAGTACATCATCCCGAGGAAGCCGGCGGTCAGGAAGAAACCCACCGCGTTGTGGCCGTACCACCATTGCGCCATCGCGTCGACCGCGCCGCTGTAGGCCGAATAGGACTTGGTGAGCCCTGCCGGCATGGCGATGTTGTTGACGATGTGGAGCAGCGCGATGGTGAGGATGAAGCTGCCGTAGAACCAGTTCGCCACGTAGATGTGGTTGACCCGGCGCTTGACGATCGTGCCGAAGAACAGCACCGCATAGGCGACCCACACGACCGTGATCAGCAGGTCGATCGGCCATTCCAGCTCGGCATATTCCTTGCCCTGGGTCATGCCCAGGGGCAGCGTTATCGCGGCGGCGACGATCACCGCCTGCCAGCCCCAGAACACGAAGGCGGCGAGCTTGTCGGAGATCAGCCGCACGTGGCAGGTGCGCTGCACGACGTGGAGCGAGGTGGCGAACAGGGCGGAGCCGCCGAAGGCGAAGATCACCGCATTGGTATGCAGCGGACGCAAGCGGCCGTAACTGAGCCAGGGAATGCCCTCGCCGATCGTCGGCCAATACAGCTGGGCGGCAATGAACACGCCCACGGCCATCCCGACGATGCCCCACACCACAGTGGCGATGGAGAACTGCAGGACGACCTTGTCGTTGTAGAAACCGTACCGTGCGTTTGCCGCGGGAACGGGGTTGGAAGCCGGGGCGCCACCTGCGGTGGGTTCGGCGGGAATCGCGTCATTGGAGGTCATGGGAGAAGGCTCGCTTCGACGTCTCGTATTTTGGGTTTCCGGAAAAACCCATTCTTGATCCGGATCAAGCAGATCAATCGGCGGCGCGGCCATCGGGCGAACATCGCATGGGCGCGTTCACTGCCAACATGCCTTTGTCCTCCCATCCCGGGCGCAGGGCAATAGGCCCATGGGCCCAGGCAAAAAGCCCGTGAAATTGAGCTGGATCAAGCCATCGGGCCCCGCACGGGTGCAGGATGCAACTGCCGCCATCGCCGGTTATCGAGGAGATCGCCATGGATCTGCTGGTTCGCGCCACGCGTTATCCGGATTGGGATGCCGGCGTCGCCTTCGCGGCACGCCTGGCAGGGCAGTTGCGCACCGGTCTCACCGGGCTGCACGTGGTGCAGGGCGGCATTCCCCCGGTGTGGGAATACGACTCGGGGTTGCTTCTGGCTGAATACGCCGCCGCCATCGACGAACAGGTGCGCGCCGCGGAGCAGGCCGCGCCCCTGTTCGAAGCCTGGGCCGAATCCACCGGCGCCGTCTTCCCGCGTTGGCTGGTGGCCCGGGGCCATGTCGGCGATGCGCTGCGTTTCACCAGCAACTGGCACGACCTGCTCGTGCTCGCCAGGGATGCGGACGAGATGTGGAGCGGCCCCGCCGCGCTGGCTTCGATCATCCTGCACGCGGGCCTGCCGTGCCTGGTCGTGCCGCCGGGGCACCAGGCGCTCGCCCTGGACTGCGTCGTCGTTGCCTGGAATGGCTCGATCGAGGCCATTCGCGCCCTGCATGGTGCGCTGCCGCTGTTGCGGCGCGCGAAGCGCATCGTGCTGTTGACGGGCACGCGCAAGGCGATGCTGCCACCCGTGCGGGTGCCGGAGTTTGCACTTGAGCAATGGTGCCGCCGGCACGAACTGCCGGTCGAATTCGAGGCGATGGACGACACCGCCGACCAGGGCGCACCGATCCTCGAAGCCGCGCATGCCGCCTACGCGGACCTGCTGGTGATGGGCGCCTACGGCCATACGCGCTTCACCGAACGCATCCTGGGCGGCGTGACGCGCTTCATGCTGGAGCATGCCGACCTGCCCTTGCTGATGCGGCATTGAAGCCGACGC
This sequence comes from Agrilutibacter niabensis, assembly GCA_031457065.1. Lineage (GTDB taxonomy): Bacteria > Pseudomonadota > Gammaproteobacteria > Xanthomonadales > Xanthomonadaceae > Agrilutibacter > Agrilutibacter niabensis_A. The sequence goes on along the minus strand of JAVDVW010000001.1, from coordinate 1,511,146 downwards.
TCCGTTGCAGCGGCGTCGCATCACGCGGGCTGATCCCTGCTGATCGCGCGACTGCCGTGCGCCATCGCTGGCGTTGAACGCATGCGTCCTTCGACCCGCGCGTGGCGGAGTCGAAGGACGCCGGGTGGCGTGAAGCAACGCCGGCGTGACGTTACTTCGTCACCACCAGCTTGCCCTTCATCAATGCCGAATGGCCGGGGAAGGAGCAGAAGAAGGTGTAGTCACCGCCCGCCTTGAGCTTGCTCCCGGCAAACGAGGCCTTCGTGCTGGCGCCGCCGCCGACGACCGGAGTGGCGGCGATCACCTTGGCATCGCCCTTGGGCACATAGCCCGCCGCGGCACCGGCTTTCGTGCCCGCGGCGGTAATCGCGTTCATGTCCGCCGTCTGGCTGATGACCACGTTGTGTCCCATCGCCTGCGCGGGCATCTTGCCGATATGGGTGAGCTCGATGGTGATCTTCGGGCAGGACGCGGAAACCGTGGCGGTCTTCAGGTCGTACTGCATCGCATCGTTGCCCGTCAGCTTGAGTGTGCAGTTGGGGGCGGCGTGGACGAGGGAAGCGGCGCCCAGGAGCGTCAGGCCGAGCAGTGTTTTCGAAGTGGATTTCATGGTGTCACTCTCTGACTTGGGGGAGTTGCGGATTTCAAACCCGCCATGCGGACGCGATTGACGGGCCAGTGCCCGTCTTGTTCGCCCGCGATGGCGGGTTCGCAATCCGCCTTACAGCTGGGTGGCCTTGCGTACGGCGGCGAGGAACTCGGGATCGGGGCGGGTGCCTACCTGCTCGGTACGCGCGAGGATGCGGCCATCCTTGTCGAGCAGCACCAGTGCACTGGTGTGGTTGAACTCGCCGTCGGCGAGTTGGCGGAAGCGGATGCCCAGCACGCCGGCGACGGCGCGCACATCACCGGCAGGAGGCGCCGACAGCGTCCAGCGCCGCGCATCGAGGTTGCGCTTGTCGGCGATCGCCTTGAGCGCGGCGGCATCGTCGCGCGCCGGATCCATGCTGATGAGCAGGATGCCCAGTTGCTGCTGCTGCGCTGGCGTGAGGTTCTTCTCGATCGCCTTGCCCGAGTCGACGATCAGCGGGCAGATATATTTGCAGGAGGTGTAGAACATCGACACCAGTTGCGGCTTGCCGCGCCGCAGCCGCCAGTCGCTGGCCTGGCCGGCCTGGTCGGTCAGCAGCAGCGGCAGCTGATAGACCGAATCGCGCGGCAAGGGTGGCGGCGTTGCGGGCGCGGCCAGCGTGGCGGCGCTCAGCAGCGTGAGCAGCGCTCCCGCGCAGATGGCAATTGCCAGGTTTCTGAATTTTTTCATCGAGCGCTCCTCGCGCAGCGGAATCCGAGGTTGGCGGTGGCGTCACTGCCTTCCAGCGAGGACAGCATCGCCACCCGCATCAGCACCGCGTAGTTCTCGCGGTCGTCCATCGACAGTGCACCGGCACCGCAGAATTTGGTCTTGTCGGCATCGCCCTGGTTGCGGTTGTCGCCCGACACCAGCAGCGACGAATAGTCGTCGGTCCATTCCCACACCAGTCCGTGCATGTCCTGCACGCCCCAGGCGTTGGGTGCCTGCAGGCCGGCGCGGGGAAGGGCTTGATTGGAAGGGCGCGAGTACCAGGTCAGGATGCGTTCGCGCCAGGCGGGGTCCTTGCGTGCGTCCTTGCGGGTCTCGTCGGCCGCGGCGGCGTATTCCCATTCCGACCAGGTCGGCAGGCGCGTACCGATCGACTCGCAGTAGGCGTTCGCCGCGAACCAGCTGACCCACGTGACCGGTTGCCCCGGCTCCGCTTTCGGACCCAGTTCGGTCGCGCCCTGCCAGTGCGACAGGTAGCGCGGTTCCGCGAACACGCGGGCGACGCGATCCCGCTGCCACTGCGGATGCGCCTTCACGAACGTGAGGAACTCCGCATTGGTGACCGGTTTGCGCATCAGCGCGAAGGGCGCGATGCGCACGCCGCCCTTCGCGTCTTCGTACTGCAGCGCCGACTTGAAGGTGCCGCCCGGCAGCGGCGCGAACAACCCGGCGGCGGCGGCGAGGCCGGCGACGGGAAGTACGAGCAGCAGCAGGACAGACACGCGGCGCATGGCTCAATGCTCCGCGGCTGCGGTGGGCTTGCCCGCCTTGCGACGCGCGGCGACTTCGTCCTTGTCGATCCGGCCGCCCGGGTTGCCCCAGCTGTTCAGCACGTAGGTACCGATGTTGGCGATTTCGTCATCTGTGAGCTGGCTCATGGGCGGCATCACCGAGTTGTAGTCCTTGCCATTGACCTTGACCGGCCCGCTCAACCCATGCGTCACGATGTCGACGATGCGCTTGGGATCGGCCTTGATCAGGTCCGACTTCGCCAGCGGCGGGAACACGCCCTCCATGCCTTCGCCGTTGGGCTGGTGGCAGGTCGAGCAGGTTCCGGCGAACAGCGCCTGGCCGGCCTTGATCTGGTCTTCAACGGTCAGCGCGCCGGCCTTGGCCGCGGTGGTTGCTTCGGTGACGGCGGCGAGGTTGGGCTGGGCGCGGTCGCCGATGTACATCGCATCGACTTCCTTGCCCGAATAGATGTCCTTGCGCTCGGCCCCGTCGGCCTTGAGGATCGCCAGCGCACCCTTGTTGAAGGCGCGGAAGATCGAGTGGTCGACAAGGACGTAGCTGCCCGGCACTTCCAGGTGGAAGTCCATGATCGCCGCGCCGCCCGAGGGAATCAGCGTGGTCTGCACGTTTTCCTGGAAGCGCGTACCGCCCTCGAACCAGACCTTGTCGAAGATCTCGCCGATCACGTGGAAGCTCGACACCAGGTTGGGGCCGCCGTTGCCGACGAACAGGCGCACCGTTTCACCGGTCTTGGCCGTGAGCGCCTTGTCGCCGGTGAGGGCGCCTTCCATGCCGTTGAACAGCACGTAGGTCGGGTGCTCTTCGATCGCCTTCTCCATGTCGAAGGGCTGGTGGCCTTTCTCGCGGTACTTGCCGGACGTGTAGAAGTCGCCCTGCATCACGTAGTACTCGCGGTCGACCGGGGGCAGGCCTTCCGGCGGCTCGACCAGGATCAGGCCGTACATGCCGTTGCCGACATGCATCCCGACCGGGGCGGTTGCGCAGTGGTAGACGAACAGGCCGGCGTTGAGCGCCTTGAAGGTGAAGCGCGAGACATGGCCGGGCGCGGTGAAGCTCGACGCGGCGCCGCCACCGGGGCCGGTGACGCCGTGCAGGTCGATGTTGTGGGGCATTTTGCTGTCAGGCATGTTGCGCAGGTGGAAGACGACGGTGTCGCCCTGGCGCACGCGGATGAAGCTGCCCGGAACGGTGCCGCCAAAGGTCCAGAAGGTGTAGGTCACGCCTTCGGAGATCGGCATCTCCTTTTCAACGACGTCGAGTTCGACGATGACTTTCGCCGGCGCCTTGCGGCCGGTGGCGGGGGGTACGTTGGGAGGCGAGGTCAGCACGGCCTTGATTTCCGCACCCTGTGGCGGACCGAAGTCGCCCTTCTGCGAGCCGCCCGTATCGGTGGCGGCGGCCGATGTCTTGGCCGCGTCACCCTTGTCGCCCCTGTCGGCTTTGCATCCCGTGAGAGCGAGCGCGGCGAGCGCAACGGCGAGGACCAACGAACGGTGATTCCAGATCACTGTCTTCATTGCCAACTCCTTAGCCTTCAGAACGGGACGGACATCCCCGTGGGTTGGATCGCGACTGCCTGTGGACCGGCCTCGGTGGTGTCGGTGGTAGTCACGGCATATGCGGTGAGCGCGGCAGCGATCAACGCTGCGATGGCGATGGCGAGGACTAGCGCCGGACGGGAACGATCGGCATTCATTGCGGACTCCTGGACGTTTGCATCGTGGATGGGTTTCCGATGCAGCGCAGTCTGAGCGTGTGGCGAAGTCCCTGATCTGATCTGGGTCAAGCCGGGCGAACACGATCACCTGCGCACTCTGCGGGTTGATCGAGGTCAAGGCGGCGACGCTACACGGGGGGGAGCCTATCCGTAACCACAGGAGGAGCCGCCCGATGCTACACCCCGTATGGCCGTCCGCCGTGATCGTCGCCGCGCTGGCGGTCCCGGCCTGCGCAGTCGCCGCCGAGCCGGTTTCGTTGCCAGCGTCCCCACCCGTCGCCTCGCCAGCACCCTCGTCAGCATCCTCGCCATTTGGGTTCGAATGGAATGCGCGACTGCGCAACGAGTTCGTCGACGATGACGCATTCGCGAGCACGTCCAACGCGACCACGCTGCGCGTGCGTGCGGGCCTGCGCATGCGTTGGGCGCACGGCTTCAGTGCGTTGCTGGAAGGCGAGGGGATCGCCAGCGCCGGGGACCGTTACAACAGCGGCGCCAATGGCGTCACCACGCGCCCGGCGATCACCGATCCCGAAGGCGCCGAGTTGAACCAGGCCTACCTGGCCTGGAAGGGCGGGCACGCCGGCGCCACGCTGGGGCGGCAGCGTTTGTTGTTCGACAACCAGCGCTGGATCGGCAACAGTGGCTGGCGCCAGAACGAGCAGACCTTCGATGCTGTCGCGTTCGACGTGGGATTGCAGCCTGGCCTGACCGCGCGCTACGCATGGCTGGATCGCGTGCATCGCGTCAGTGGCGACCAGGCGCGCGACGTGCTGGCGCGCGAACGTAACCTCGATAGCCATGCGTTCAACCTCGCATGGAAGCGCGGCGTGCAGCAGCTGGTGGGCTACGCCTACCTGCACGACGACCGCGATGTCGCCACCGCATCGACCGCGACCTGGGGCCTGCGCGCGGTCACCGACACGGTGCATGACGGCCGCGGCTGGGGGCTGGCGCTGGAATGGGCGCAACAAGGCGACTACGCCGACAACCCGTTATCGTTCACGCACCAGTACTGGCTGGTCGAACCCGCGTTCACCCGCAATGGCATCGCATGGCGCGCGGGCTGGGAACACCTCGGCGGCAACGGACGCCACGCGCTGCAGACGCCGCTGGCGACGCTGCATGCATTCAATGGCTGGGCCGACAAGTTCCTGGTCACGCCGCCGGCGGGGCTGGAGGATCGGTACCTGGCGGCTGGCGGTGCGCTCGGACATGGCGCCACGCTGGCGAAGTTCAAATGGGCGCTGGCCTGGCACGACTATCGTGCTGACAGCGGAAGCCAGGACTACGGCCAGGAGTGGAATGCGTCGCTGGGCTTCCCGGTGCACGGCAAGCTGAGTGGGCTGGCCAAGCTCGCCGACTACCGCAGCGACGGTTTCGCGCGCGATACCACCAAGCTGTGGTTGCAGCTCGAATGGGCGCAGCCATGAATCTGTCGGGAGTGCTGCGATGACCGCATTCGAACTGGACGAGTACGCGCTGCTGCCGGCAAGTGGCGTCGCCGAATCAATGCATGCGGCTGGCATCGATGCGACGTGTCCGGGTGCGGCACCGCCGAGCGCAGCCGACACGTGGCCGGCGCCTGCCTGCGAGCTGGACCTGCGCGGCCTGCCCGCGCCGGAGCCGATGCTGCGGGCGCTGGCGGCAGTGGATGCGCTCGCTCCAGGTGCGGTGCTGGTCCTGCGGACACCGATGCTGCCGGTGCCGCTGCTGCATGCGCTGGCCGAGCGCCGGCTGCAGGCGTGGACGCATGTGCTCGCGGACGGTAGCGCGAGGGTGGAAATCGTGGGGGCGGGTGTGGACGCCACGCACGGGCGCGGCGGCGATGGCAAAACTCGCGCTTGAGCAGGCGCCACCGACAGCGCTGCCACGCCGCTTCCTGTTGACCACCCCTGTGTGGGGCGTGGTCGCGGGTGCGCTCTTGCTGTTCGACGCCGATATAGCGCTGCTCTCGCGCTGGGCGCCGGCTACGCTCGCGCTGGTGCATGCGTTCACGCTCGGCGTGCTCGGCAACGCGATGTTCGGCAGCCTGCTGCAGTTCCTGCCTGCCGCCGCCGGCGTACGCGTGCGCGGTGGCCCCGCGGCAGGCTACGGCCTGCATGCGTTGCTCAACCTCGGAGTGCTGGCGCTGTGCGCCGGCTTCCGCCTGCCGCAGCCGCATTGCCTGGCGCTGGCGGCGGCGTGCCTGGCCACCGCGTTCGCCGGGCTCGCGGCAATGACGCTGCCCGGCCTGTTGGCGGCGACCGCGCAACGCCTGCTGCGTGCTGGCGTCGGAATCGCGGTACTGGCGGGCGTCGCCACCGCCACGCTCGGTGTGGCGATGCTGCTAGGCCTGGCCGGCGTGGGCGGCGGACTGCCGCTGTGGCCGTGGATCGATCTGCATGCGGCGACTGGCCTGCTCGGCTGGTGCGGCGTGCTGGTGGCGAGCGTGGCGCAGGTGGTGATGCCGATGTTCCAGGGCGCTGCGCCTTCGCATTCTGCAAGGCAGGGCGTCTGGCTCGGTGCCGTGGTCGTGGTGGTGTTGGCGGGCACATTCTGCGCGCTGCGCGGTAATCCCCAGGTGCTGCGCTGGGGCAGCGGGGCGTGCGCGGTTGCCTTCGCGGCGCCCGCACTGTGGCGGCAGCGGCGCGCGAAGCACACGCGCAATGCTTGGCTGGTGCGCGCATGGCGCGCGGGCCTGCTGGCGCTGCTCGCGGCGGCGCTGGTAGCGGTGTTCGATGGCCCGGGGTTGCTGGTGGGCACATTGGTGATCGCGCTCGGGTTGCCGTTGCTGCTGGTGGGCATGCAGTTGGAGATCGTCGCGTTCCTGGGCTGGATCGAACTGCACCGCCGCGCGGGCCGCGGCGTGCGCCTGCCCAGCGTGCAGCAGCTGTTACCGGACGCCGACAAGGCGCGCGTGCTGGTCCTGCAGCTCGGCGCGGGTGCGTTGCTGCTGGTCGCGGTGGCATGGCCGCATCCGGCGCTCGCGCGGCTTGCCGGCGCGCTGCTGGTGGGCGCCTACGCCGCATTGTTCCTGGCCTTGCGTGGCGTGGGCCGCCGCGGCCATCGGTTTCTGTTGTCGAGGGAGGCAATCGCATGAGCAGGAAAATCTCATTGGTCTACTCGTGCTCGGGCTGCTCCAGCGCCGCGCAGATGGCCAACCAGCTGGCCGTCTGGCTTGACCGCAATGGCGCGGCGGAGATGTCGTGCATCGCCGGTGTCGGCGGCGGCGTGCGCAGCCTGGTCAGCACCGCACAGAGCGGGCGACCGATCCTGGCGCTCGATGGCTGCGTGCTGGCGTGCGTGTCGGCCTGCCTGGCGCGCGCCGGTGTCACCGCCGACATCCACCTGGTGCTTTCCGATTGCGGCGTGAAGAAGCGCCGGCACGCCGCCTTCGACGAGGTGCTGGCCGCCGAGGTCTACGTGCGCCACGCATTGCCCGCGGCGCTCGGTCTGGTGGGCCGCGACCACGCGGTCGCCGCAGATGCAGCCGACCCCGCGATACCCGCACCCGAAGATGCCGGCTGAACCGCCAGCACTCGCGCGCGTACGCCACGCGATCGATCGCGTCGACGACGCGTTGTTGCTGTTGCTGGCCGCGCGCCTTCGCCTGGCGCGTCGCGCCGCGCAGTGCAAGCGCAGCGCCGGACTGCCCCTGCGCGACCCGGCGCGCGAGGCGCGCGTACGCGCCCGCGCCGACGCATTCGCCGGCCGCATCGGCCTGCCCGCGGCGACGGCGCGGCGCGCGATCGCGCTGGCGATCGACGACGCCTGCCGCGTGCAGGGCCTCACGCCTGACCTGGATCAAGGCCGCGAAGCGGGTGCGACACGCATCATCGCGGCCACCATGCACAACACCATTTCCTCCGAAACGCACGCACGCGTGCTGCGCCTGCTGCCGCCGCCCGCGCGCTGGGCGACCCTGCTGCGCGCCTGTCCGCCTGCACTACAGCGCCAACTGCTCGAACGGGCGATGACGCGCGTCCTGGCGGCACCGCTCGCAAGCGGTGCGCTCGCGTTCCTGCAGGGGCGGTACCTCGGCATCGAGGTCACCGACCTGGCATTGCGATGGGTGGTCACGCTCGATGGCGAACGCCTGCGCGCCGTCGAGCAGCCCGCGCAGGCCTGCGTGCGCGGCACCGCCACCGACCTGCTGCTGCTCGCCGGCCGCCTGGAAGATGCCGACACGCTGTTCTTCCAGCGCCGGCTGGTGCTGACGGGCGACACCGAACTCGGCCTCACCGCGCGCAACCTGCTCGAGCGCCTGCCCTGGGAGCAGGTGCCGCTCGGCCTGCGCATCGCGCTCAACCGTGGCGCACGCCTGGCGCAGGCGGCGCGCGACGCGCACCGCGAGGGTGCAGGTAACGGAGCTTCCGCATGAACGCCACGACCACTCCCGCCCGCACCTCTCCCGCGTGGGATCCCACGCTCGAGGCACGTCATGCGCCGTTGGTCGAGAAGCTCGAGCAATTGCTGCCCTGCCTGGAGGTGCTCCTGCACCTGCCGTGGATCGATGCGATCAACACGCTCAAGCGCGAACGCGGCGCGGTGATCATGGCCCACAGCTACCAGTCGCCCGAGATCTTCCACGGCGTGGCCGACGTCACCGGCGATTCGCTGGCGCTGGCCCAGGCCGCGGCCGACTGCGATGCGCACACCATCGTGCTGTGCGGCGTCCACTTCATGGCCGAAAGCGCCAAGCTGCTGGCGCCGGACAAGACCGTGCTTATCCCGGACCTGGAAGCGGGCTGCTCGCTCGCGTCGTCGATCACCGCCGCCGACGTGCGCGCATTGCGCGCACGGCATCCTGGCGCGCCGGTGGTCAGTTACGTCAACACCTCGGCCGCGGTGAAGGCCGAATCCGACGCCTGCTGCACCTCGGCCAATGCGGTCCAGGTGGTGGAAGCGATGGGCGCGGACAAGGTGATCTTTCTGCCCGACGGGTTCCTCGGCGCGCATGTCGCGACGAAGACCGATGTCGAACTCGTGTTGTGGCACGGCCAGTGCGAGGTGCACGAGAAGTTCACCGCGCAACAGGTGCGGCACGCGCGCGAGCGCTTCGACGCAGCGGTGGTCGCGCACCCGGAATGCCCCCCCGACGTGCTGGCCGAAGCTGATTTCGTCGGTTCGACCAGTGCGATGGGACAGTGGCTGGAGCGCGCGCGGCCGCTGCGCGTGGCGCTGATCACCGAATGCTCGATGGGCGACAACCTGCGCACGCGCTTCCCGCACGTGCAGTTCGTGCAGCCCTGCAACCTGTGCCCGCACATGAAGCGGATCACCCTGCCCAACATCCACGCCTGCCTGCGCGACCTGCGGCACGAAGTGACGGTGCCCGACGACGTCGCGCCGCGCGCGCGCCGCGCGCTGGAGCGCATGCTCGCGGTCGGGCGCGGCGAACGCGGGTGAATCGGCCCGCGCGGAGGCCGATCGTCGTGATCGGCGCCGGCGTGGCAGGCCTGGCGACCGCACTGGCCGCGGCGCCCGCGCCGGTGGTCGTGCTGTGCCGCGATGCGGACGGCGGCGGCAGCGCCAGCGCGCTGGCGCAGGGCGGCATCGCGGCCGCGCTCGATCCGGGCGACAGCGCCCAGGCGCATGCATGCGACACCCTGGCGGCGGGCGCCGGCCACAACCACGCCGCGGCTGTCGAGTGGCTGTGCCGGCAAGCGCCGGGCGCGGTGACGTGGCTCGCGGATATCGGCGTCGAGTTCGACCGGGGCTGCGATGGCCGGTTGGCCCTCGGTCGCGAGGGCGGACATGGCACTGCGCGCATCGTGCACGCGGGTGGCGACGCCACCGGCGCCGCCCTGATGCGCGTCTTGCACGCCCGGGCACGTGCGGCGGTGCACATCGAATGGCGCGGTGGACTGGAAGTCGAGGCCCTGCTGTTGCGCGAGGGCCGCGTGTGTGGCGCGCGAGCGCGCGATCGGGCCGGGAACGAGCACGTGTTCGACGCGTCCGCCGTAGTGCTCGCCACCGGGGGGCTGGGGGCACTGTTCGCGCGCACCAGCAATCCGGCCGGCGCTGACGGCGCCGGCCTCGCGTTGGCGCTCGCCGCGGGCGCGCGGGCGCGCGACCTGGAATTCGTCCAGTTCCATCCCACCGCGCTGGAAATCGACGGCCAGTGCCTGCCGCTGCTCACCGAGGCCCTGCGTGGTGCCGGCGCGAGCCTGCGCGACCACGACGGCCGCGCGCTGATGGCCGGCGTGCATCCGCTCGGTGACCTGGCGCCGCGCGACATCGTCGCCCGTCGCGTGTGGCACGCGCGCCGCAACGGACGGGTATGGCTGGACGCGCGCGGCGTGCGTGACGACTTCGCGCAGCAGTTCCCGACGGTGCTGGCCGCGTGCCAGGCGCATGGCTTCGATCCGCGCCGCGAGCCGCTTCCGGTCACGCCGGTCGCGCATTTCCACATGGGCGGTGTCGCTGTCGATACAGACGGGGCGACGTCGCTGCCCGGCCTGCATGCGGTGGGTGAGGTCGCGTGCACCGGCGTGCACGGTGCCAACCGCCTGGCCAGCAACTCGCTGCTGGAGGGCGTAGCCTGTGGACGTCGGCTCGGCGCGCGGTTGTCCACGCAGGTGCTCCCGGCGCCACGCGGTGCGGCGCGCTGGCATGCGCACGGCGAGGCGCTGCCGGCCGCGCAACTGGAGCGGCTGCGCGCGCTGCTGTGGTCCGCCGCGGGTCCGCTGCGCACCGGTCCGGGCCTGCGCGGCGCGCTGGCTGAATGCGCGGCGTGGGTGCCCACTGGTTGGCAGGCACGGCTGGCCTGCGCATTGCTGGAAGCCGCGTTGCGCCGCACCAGGAGCCTCGGCGCCCACCACCGGAGCGACGCGGAGGCTTCCATGCGCTATCGCATGGCGGGTGTTTCGTGAGCTCATTTGCACCGCCGGGCCTCGCCTGCTGCCGCTTCACCGCTTCCATTCCCACACGGTTTCTTCCATGTCACGACCCGCTTCCCTCGATACCCAGCAGTTGCTCGAATGCGCCCAGGGCACGATGTTCGGCCCCGGCAACGCGCGCCTGCCGGCGCCGCCGATGCTGATGTTCGACCGCATCACGCGCATCCAGGAAGACGGCGGTGCCTTCGGCAAGGGCCAGCTGGTCGCCGAACTCGATATCCGTCCGGACCTGTGGTTCTTCGCCTGCCACTTCGAAGGTGACCCGGTGATGCCCGGCTGCCTCGGTCTCGACGCGATGTGGCAGCTCGCCGGTTTCTTCCTGCCGTGGCTGGGCGAGCCCGGTCGCGGCCGCGCGCTGGGGGTGGGCGAGGTCAAGTTCACCGGCCAGGTGCTGCCGACCGCGAAGCGCGTCCGTTACGAGATCGACGTGAAGCGCGTGCTGCGCGGCAAGCTGCGCATGGTCATCGCCGATGGCCGCACCTATGTCGACGATCGCCTGATCTACGAAGCCGAAGGCCTGCGCGTGGGCCTGTTCCAGTCGACGGAGGGCTTCTGATGCGTCGCGTCGTCGTTACCGGCATGGGCGTCGTTTCGCCATTGGGCAACGACGCGGCCAGCGTCTCCGGCGCACTGCGCGAGGGCCGCAGTGGCCTGCGCGCGGCGCCCGAACACGCCGCGCACGGCCTGCGTAGCCAGGTCGCCGGCGTATGCGACATCGATCTTGATGCCGCGATCGACCGCAAGCTCAAGCGCTTCATGGGCGACGCGGCGGCCTTCGCATATGTGTCCATGCGCGACGCGATCGCCGATGCGGGCCTGTCCGATGACGCGGTGCGCGATGCGCGTACCGGACTGATCGCCGGTTCCGGCGGCGCCTCGCCGCATTGGCAGATCGAAACCGGCGACCTGCTGCGCGAGAAGGGCGTGCGCAAGGTCGGTCCGTACATGGTGCCGCGCACGATGGGTTCGACCGTGTCCGCGAACCTTGCGACTGCCTTTGGCATCCGCGGGGTCAGCTACGCGCTTTCCGCCGCCTGCGCGACATCGGCGCATTGCATCGGCGCTGCCGCCGACTTGATCCGCCACGGCGCGCAGGACATCGTCTTCGCCGGTGGCGGCGAAGAACTGCACTGGGGCATGACCTGCCAGTTCGATGCGATGCACGCGCTGTCGACCCATTTCAACGACACGCCCGAACGCGCCTCGCGTCCCTATGACGCGAACCGCGATGGCTTCGTCATCGGATCCGGTGGCGGCATGCTGGTGCTGGAGGATTACGAACACGCCAAGGCACGCGGCGCGCGCATCCATGCCGAACTCACCGGCTACGGCGTCACCTCCGACGGTGCCGACATGGTGGCGCCGAATGGCGAGGGCGCGATGCGTTGCATGCGCATGGCGATGGCGGGCTTGGACGGGCAGGGCGTCGGCCCGATCGACTACCTCAACACCCACGGGACCTCGACCCCGCTCGGGGACATCGTCGAACTCGAGGCGGTGCGCGCGGCCTTCGGCGACGCGGTGCCGCCGCTGTCCTCGACCAAGGCGCTCACGGGCCATTCGTTGGGCGCGGCCAGCGTGCACGAGGCGATCTACAGCTTGTTGATGCTGCGCGACGGCTTCATGGCGGGCTCGGCGAACATCGACGAACTGGACGGGCGCGCCGAAGGTTTCCCGATCCTGCGCGCATCGCGCGAGGCGCACCTGCGCACGGTGATGTCGAACAGCTTCGGGTTCGGCGGCACCAACGCGACGCTGGTGTTTCGCGGAATTTGAGCGCGGCCGGGCAGCACAACAAGAATGGCCCCGCGTTTGCGGGGCCTTTCTTTTGTTGGAATGAAAACATGTCAGGGCGGCTAACGACCCATAACGGACATTCGCGTCAAGTCAGTTTTGACTAGGCGATGCCGTCATGATCTTATCCAGGGCATCGCCGATGGTGAAGCTCGCTGCCTTCGCGCGCGGCGGAAATTCCTTGAACGTTTCCAGGACCTTGCCCACGATGGCCTGCGCCGGCACCAGAACGAACATGCGCCGCGCGACCCAGTCGCCGTAGTAGAACGAGTTGGGACCGTTCTCGAACGGGTCGGCGCGCAGGCTGTAAAGGGCGGGCGCGCGTCGCACGGTGAACGACGCTTGCCATGCGCCGAGCGGGGTCTTCGGATCGGCCTCGGCGAGCTGCTCCATGAAGGCGATCTTCCAGTGCCTCAGACGCACGGCGAGCGGTCGCCGTCGTCGCTCCAATACATGAAGCCTTCGCGCGGCGAGGCATTCTCATCGCCCTTGAGGAACGGCAACAGGTTGTAGCCGTCCAGGTGCACCTTGAATTTCTTGCCATCGAGCGTGTGGCCCTTCTTCAGCTTCTCGACGAGATCCTGCTCGCCGCATGCTGCAGCAAACGTGGGCATGAAATCTTCGTGCGCGCAGATGTCGTTGACGATCGTGCCGGGCTTAATCACGCCGGGCCAGCGCATCACGCACGGCACGCGGAAGCCACCTTCCCAGTTCGTTGCCTTCTCGCCGCGGAACGGGCTGGTGCCGCCGTCCGGCCATGTGAACTTCTCTGCGCCGTTGTCGGTGGTATAGACGACGATAGTGTTGTCGGCCACGCCTAGGTCGTCGACCAACTTGAGCAATTCACCGACATGCCGTCGTGTTCGACCATCCCGTCGGGATACATGCCGAAGCCCGTCTTGCCCTTCGACTCGGGCTTGAGGTGCGTGAATACGTGCATGCGCGTAGAGTTGAAGTAGCAGAACCACGGCGTGCCCGCCTTGTTCTGGCGGTTGATGAAGTCCTTCGCGCCAGCGAGGAACTCCTCGTCGATCGTCTCCATGCGCTTGGAGTTCAACGCGCCCGTGTTCTCGATCGACTGTCCGCCCTTGCCGTCGGCCTTGCACTTGAGCACACCCCGTGGTCCGAATTTCTTCTTGAATTTCGAGTCCTTCGGATAGTCCTCGTTCTCCGGTTCCTCTTCCGCGTTGAGATGGTAGAGGTTGCCGAAGAATTCGTCGAAGCCGTGCATCGTCGGCAAATGTTCGTCAAGATCGCCGAGGTGGTTCTTGCCGAACTGGCCGGTCGCGTATCCGAATGTTTTTAGGACTTGGGCGACCGACGGATCATCCGGCCCCAGGCCCAACGTGGCGCCGGGCAGGCCGACCTTCGTCAGGCCGGTGCGGATTGGCGATTGGCCCGTAATGAAAGCGGCGCGACCCGCGGTGCAACTCTGTTGCCCGTACCAGTCGGTAAACATGGCGCCTTCGCGACCGATGCGGTCGATGTTGGGCGTCTGGTAGCCCATCAGGCCATGGTTGTAGATGCTCGGTTGAACCACCCGATATCGTCTCCCATGATGAACAGTATGTTTGGCTGCTTCGACTGGGTGGCCATGGGCGTTTCCCTAAAAAAGAGCAGCATGTCGCGCCGGCTTCAAGCGCGCGTCAGAACTTCAACGGTCGCCGTCTAGGTAGAACTACTGCATTCCTTGGCTGGGTTCGCCCCACATCGGCCAAGCTTCGGCCTGGCCAGCGCCACGTGTGACCATGTTCTGAGCGTCCGCTCTTGGCCATTGCAGGCGGTTGCCTAGCGCGCGGGAGAATGAAAGCGCGGCCCTTAAAGTCCTGTGAAGAAATGATCTCGGGGGATTCGCTCAAGCCTGACGCGCGCAATAGACCTGCCTATCGTCCGCTTCTGGCCGAAAGCAGACACCTACCCTCGTGCTCCGCGGCCTCCGGCACGAGTCACACGCCCTGACGCAGCTCCATCCCCGCCTCGCCATGCCAGTAGCCGTTGCGTGCCGCGATTGCCGGCGGCGGCGTCGGTGAGCGGCGGGCGAGGTCGTAGTGGGCGATCGCCTCCGGCGTGCCTTCGAAACGTGGGTAGATGCGCAGCACGTCGACGCCGAGCGCACGCAGCGCTGGCATTTCCGGGCCGAGGTCCACCACGTCCTCGCCCTGCACCTGGATGCCGTTGATGCGCAGGAACGGCGTGCCTTCGCGGGTGGCGAGCGGCAGACCGTCGGGATGCTTGATGCAGCGGAAGCCGCACTCGTCCTTGGCCAGGTCGAGCGCGCGCGCGGTGAAACAGCGGGCGGAATAGGCCAGCGGCAGTCGGCCGAGCGCGATGACCTCCAGTTCCGGCATCGCCGACGCGGCCTCCAGTACCGCCGCGCGGATGTCGGCGATCAGATCCTTGCCCTGCTCGACGCCCGGCACCCAGCGGCGCAGGCCGTCCGCCACCAGCATCGCGAGCGCGTGGTGGTTGTAGATGTTGAGCGTGGGTCCGGCCACGAACGGTACACCGCGCTCGCGGCACAGCTGCACTGCGGACAGATCGTTGGCCTCGATCCAGGTGCCGCCCTGGTCGACCAGGCGGACGAGCGCGCCCAGTTCGGATTCGGCCTCGATCAGGGCCAGCGAGGACAGCACCACTTCCTTGCCGGCCTCGGTCAGTTCACGGGCGAGCGCGAGCCAGTCGCGCGTGCGCAGCTCGCGACGCTTGCTGCATACGGTCTCGCCGAGATAGACGATGTCGAGCGGCCACTGCGCCGCCGCGCGATAGAAGGCGAACGTGCGCTCGCGGGGCCAGAAGTACTGCAGCGGTCCGAGGCTGAGTTTCATCGCGTCCTTCCTTCAGTGCCACGCACGGTGGTACGGACCGAGCGTAGTCTGGTGGCCTTCGGCGTGTTTCGCCAACGCCTGCTGCCAGGCCGGTGCCACGGCCCACGCCTGTGGCGCCGCGCGCAGCCGGTCGATCGCCTCGCGCCAGGTGCGCGTCACCGCGGAGACATAGGCGACGCCGCGCTGGCGGCCCTCGATCTTCAACGCGACCACGCCCGCCCTGGCGAGCCGCGGCAGCAGCGCGAGGGTGTTGAGGCTGGTCGGCTCCTCCAACGCGTGGAAGACCTCTCCACCGACCTCGAAGCGACCCTTGCACACGGTCGGATAGCCGGCGGGCTCGGCCGGCGCGTAGCGGTCGATCAGCACGCCATTGAGCCGCACGCTGCGTTCGCCGTCGGCGTGTTCGTCCCAGCGCACGAACTTCGCCGGCGAGCACACGCCATGGCGGTTGGGCGAGGCGCCGGTGACATAGCTCGACAGCTGGCAGCGGCCCTCGACCATGATGCACAGGCTGCCGAAGGCGAAGGTTTCCAGCGGCACCGGCGCGTGTTCGCACAGTCGCTCGACCTGCTGGATCGACAACACCCGCGGCAACACCGCGCGGCTGATGCCGAAGCGCTCGTGCATGTAGCGCAGCGCCGGTGCGGTGGTCGCCGAGCCCTGCACCGACAGGTGCCGTGGCAGTTGCGGGTGGGTACGCGCGGCGTAGTCGAGCACCGCCATCTCCGCGGCGATGACCGCATCGCAACCCAGCTCGGCCGCGCGGTCGACCGCGGCGAACCAGCCGGCCAGGCGCGCCGTGTCGGGGTAGGTGTTGAGGGCGAGGTAGACCTTGGCGCCGCGCGCATGCGCATGGGCAATGCCGGCGCGCAGTTCGGCCTCGTCGAAGTTGAGGCCGGGAAACGCGCGCGCGTTGGTCTGGTCGCGGAAGCCGGCGTACACCGCATCCGCGCCCGCATCCACCGCCGCCTGCAGGGCCGGCAGGTTGCCGGCGGGACAGACCAGTTGCATAGGTGTCGCCCTGGAAGAGAGGCGCCCATGGTCACGGCGCGCGATCCCGCGTGTCGTTGACCTGGATCAGGTCGACGCGCCGCTTGCGTCCCCACACTGGCGTCACTTCAATCACCCGAGGTGTTCGATGCGCAACCTGCTGCTGCCGCTCGCGCTGCTATGCGCGGCCTTTCCCGCTTTCGCCCACGACGACCATGCACGCGACGCCACCACCGCGGCCGCTCCCGAAGCCGCGGCGCCACGATGGGCGACCGATGCGCCGCTGCGCGCGGGCATGCGCGGCATCCGCGTTGCGGTCGATGCGCTTGGCCACTATGAGCACGGCCACATGGGGCCGGAGCAGGCGACGGTGCTGGCGAACGAGATCGAGGGGCATGTCCAATCGATCATTACCAACTGCAAGCTTGCGCCGGAGGCCGACGCCGCGCTGCACGCGATCATCGTGCCGCTGCTGCAGAACGCCCGCGCGCTCAAGGCCGATCCGACGAAACTGCAAGTGATCCCGCCCATGCGCGAAGCGCTGGCCGACTACGCGCGACGGTTCGAGGATCCGGAGTTCGCGAACGCGAACGGTGGCAGGTAAGCCCGCCGCAGGTCCGGGCGCGAAGGCGGTTCAATCGTGCGATGACATGTGCGCTCCCGCAGCCCGCACCTGCGCCCATAGTGCGTCCACCTGCCGCTCGACCACCGCATCCGGCACGATCGGCCGGCTCCAGGTCCGCGTCGTCTCGCCGGGCCACTTGTTGGTCGCGTCGATCCCGAGCTTGGAGCCGAGCCCCGCGACCGGGCTGGCGAAGTCCAGGTAGTCGACCGGCGTGTTCTCCACCAGCAGCGTGTCGCGCGCCGGGTCGACCCGGGTGGAGACAGCCCACAACACCTGGGTCCAGTCGCGCGCGTCGATGTCGTCGTCGACCACGATCACGAACTTGGTGTAGGTGAACTGGCGCAGGTACGACCACACGCCCATCATGATCCGTCGCGCATGGCCGGCGTACTGCTTGCGGATCGAGACCACCGCGATGCGGTAGGAACACGCCTCCGGCGGCAGGAAGAAATCCACGATCTCCGGGAACACCTTGCGCAGGATCGGCACGAACACCTCGTTCAGCGCGAGCGCCAGCAGCGAAGGTTCGTCGAACGGCGCGCGGCCCATGTAGCTGCCCTGGTAAATCGCATCGCGCCGCAGCCGCATGCGGGCGATCCGCAACACGGGAAAGTGCGCGGCCGCGTTGTAGTAGCCGGTGTGGTCGCCGAACGGGCCCTCGAGCGCGGTTTCGCCCGGTTCGATGAAACCCTCCAGCACGATTTCCGCGCCGGCCGGTGCGTCCAGCCCGGTAGTCGTGCTGTGCCAGGTGCGCGTGCGCTGGCCGCGCAACAGGCCGGCGAACTCGTACTCGCTGAGCGTGTCCGGCACCGGCGCCACCGCGGCCAGCAGCGTGGCGGGATCGACGCCGATCGCGACCAGCACCGGGAAGCGTTCGCCGGGGTGGGCGGCGCGGAAGTCGGCAAAGTCGAGGGCGCCGCCACGATGCGGCAGCCAGCGCATGATCACCCGGTCGCGGCCGATCACCTGCATGCGGTAGATGGCGATGTTCTGGCGCGGCTGGCGCGGGCCGCGGGTGACGACCAGGCCGAGCGTGATCAGCGGTCCGGCATCCTCCGGCCAGCAACGCTGGATCGGCAGGCGCGCCAGGTCGATGTCGCCGCTTTCCGCGATCTCCTCGTTGAAGGCCGCCTCGCGCACCGGCAGCGGCGCCGCATGGGCCAGCTGCGCCAGTTCCGGCCAGGACGCGAGTGCCTGCCGCAGGCCGGAGGGCCAGCGCGGTTCCTTGATCGCCGCGAGCAGTTCGCCAAGTTCGCGCAGCGACGCCAGCGGCCGTCCCGCCAGCGCGGCCTCGATACGGTCGCGATGCCCGAACAGGTTGCCGAGGAAGGCATGCGACCCGCGTGTCGGTCGCTCCATCAGCAATGCCGGTCCACCCTGGCGCAGCGCGCGCTGGCACAGCGCGGTGCTCACCAGGTCGGGGTCGACGGGCGCCTGCACGCGCGAGAGTTGGCCATCGCGTTCGAGCCGCGCGAGGAAGGAACGCAGGTCGTGGTGGTGCATGCGGCTGCCATGGTGGTGAGCAGCGGCAAGACTCGCTGCCGCCGCCGCCTGCCGCACTGACGCCGGTCAAGTGCAGCAGCACGTCGGCGGAAACGCATGCCGCCCGATCCATGCCGGGCATGATCCAGGTCAATGGCAGCCACAACGCCGGCCTGCATGCTGGCGTCCCCAAGTCCGGACGAGCCGCCATGATTGCTTCCAATACCCTGGCCCAGCAGGTGCATCCCTTCGACGCGCGCGGCATCGCCAAGCGCTTCCGTCACGCGGCGATCTTCGGCGCACTCGATGCGCTGCAGCCCGGGGAAACGATGCGCTTCGTCAACGACCACGATCCGCTGCCGCTGCTGGCGCAACTGCTGCAGCGTTACGGCGACGCACTCGATATCCAGTACCGCCAGCGCGAACCGGGCGCGATCGTGATCGATTTCGTCGTGTGCACCGCCGCCAGCGCCGACGAAGCGGAGAACTGCGGCTGCTGCGGCAGTTGCGGCTGACGGGAATGATGCGCGCGGCCGCAAGGGGAGCAGGGGCGCCGCCTCCTGCTTCCCGTGCTGGAACGCGCTAGCCGAGCGCGAGGCGGCCCGCGAGCCGCTCGAAGGCGGCAGCGGGATCGACACCCTGCGCGCGCAGCCAGTCGCGGTCGAACAGCGTCTGCTCGTAGCGCTCGCCGCGATCGCACAGCAGGCTGACGATGCTGCCGCGCTCGCCACGTGCGCGCATCGCCTCCGCCAGCTGCAGGCAGGCGACGAAATTGGTGCCGGACGAACCGCCGTAGCGCCGGCCCAGCAGGTCCTCCAGCAGCCACGCAGCGGCGATCGACGCGGTGTCCGCCACTTCGACCACTTCGTCGACGACCTCGAACACGAAGCCCGGCTCGACCCGCGGCCGGCCGATGCCTTCGATCAGCGTCGGCTGCGTGGCGAGCGCATTGCGATCGCGCATGCGCCAGCCGTTCACGAAGCCGCTGCCTGCCGGATCGGCCACGCACAGCCGCGTGTGCAGGCCGCGATAGCGCAGGTAGCGGCCGATGGTCGCGGAGGTGCCTCCGGTGCCGGCGCCGCACACGATCCACGCCGGTTCCGGATCGGGTTCGCGACCCATCTGCTGCAGGATGGATTCGGCGATGTTGTTGTTGCCGCGCCAGTCGGTCGCGCGTTCGGCCAACCCGAACTGGTCGAGGTGGCAGGCGCCGCGCGCGGCGTGCCATGCGGCGCGTGCGTGCACGTCGGCCGGGTTGTCGACCAGGTCGCACACGCCGCCGAGCGCCTCGACATCGCGGATCTTGCGCGGCGCGGTGCAGGCCGGCATCACCGCGGTGAACGGCAAGCCGAGCAGTCGCGCGAACCAGGCTTCGGAAATCGCCGTGCTGCCCGAGGAGGCGTCGACGACGGGCTGCCCGGCCTGCAGGCGGCCATTGCACAGTGCGTACAGGAACAGCGAGCGGGCGAGGCGATGCTTGAGGCTGCCGGTCGGGTGTGAGGATTCGTCCTTGAAATAGAAGCCGATGCCGGGGAAGGCGGGCAAGTCGACCTTCAGCAGGTGGGTGTCGGCCGAGCGCGCGGCTTCCTGCTGCAGCCGGGCGAGTGCGTCCCGGCACCAGTCACGCTGGACGTCGTGGTCGGCGAAGACCGCTGCGTTCGCGGCAGTGGGCATGAGCATTTCCCTCAGCACAGCGCGCGTACGCGCATGGCCAGGTAGTCGAAGTAGCGGTCGATGTAGCTGATCCCGTTCTCGCGGTCGATCAGGTATGGGTTCATCAGCGTGTGGCGCAGGATCACCAGGCGGTCGGCGGCATCGTCGAAGGTCGCCGGGTCGAGCCGCAGTTGCGCGGCGATGCGCTGCATTTCGGCCGCGCCGAGGACTTCCGGTCGCAGTGTTGTCATCGAGCCGAAGAACTCCTTCATCTGCAGCGGGCGTTGCGGGTCGCAGCGCAGCTCCTCGTGCAGCCGGCGCACGAAGGCATTGGCATGGCCGACGTCGCGATTGCCGGCCGGATTCAGTGCGAGGCAGACCAGGTTGCTGTCGGGCGCAAAGGGGACGCAGGCATGGACGCTGTCTGCGAGCTCGGCGGAAAATTGCTGTGCGCGCCGGTGGAACGCCTCGGCGGCGAGCACAGTCTGCCTGGGCAGCAGGCCGAAGTGCGCGTGGTCCAGCGGCAACACTCGATGGGTGACATAGACCGCTGCCGCGGCCGCGCCGGACTTGGAGCCCTCCGGAGTGAACTGGCCGAGGCGGCGATAACGCGCCATGTAGTCGCCCGCGCCTTCGCCGTCGAATACATAGTCGGCTTCCTCGGCGAGCAGCGCCATCGCGCGGTGGTCGCGGCAGATGAAGGCCCCCGCGCCATAGGGCAGGTAGCCGAGCTTGTGCGGGTCGACCGTGACCGAATCGGTGCCGCCGAGCGCGGCGAACGCGGCATGCACTTCCGGTTGCGGGAAATGCGCGAAGTCGGCGCCGACTTCGGCACGACTGCGCAGGCTACCGTCGGCATTACGGAACAAGGTGGCCAGGTAGCCGCCCCATGCAGCGTCCACGTGGATGCTGAAGTCCAGTCCGCGCGCGCGCATGGCGCCGCGTGCGGCGACCACGCGGTCGACCGGGTCGATCGTGCCGTATTCGGTGGTGCCCAGCACCGCGACCACCATCAACACTGGCTGGCGTTCGCGCAGGCAGCGTTCCAGTGCCTCCTGCAAGGCCTCCGCGTCGAGCCGCATGTTGCGTTCGGGCAGCAGTTCCAGTTGCGCGCGGCCCAGCCCGAGCAGCTTCAGGCCCTTGCTCCACGAGTAGTGCGCGGTGACCGGCGCAAGCACGCGCGGCGGGCTGAGTTGCGCATGGCGCGCGAAGAAATCGACCAGCCCCAGCGTCTCGATCCGTTCCGCCTGCACGCGTGCGCGCCAGGCACGGCGCTGGTCCGCCGGTTGGTTCGCGAGCCAGCGTTGCCAGCGGCCGAGCAGGGCGATGCCGGCCGTGGTGCCGGTGTTGAACGCACTCCAGTCGTCGTCCGGCAAGTCGATGTCCGGAACGCCCGCTGCACGCAAGGCCACCGGGAACGCCTTCAGCGCCAAGGCCAGCCGCAGCGCCTGGTAGTTGGCGACCGTGCCGCCGGAGGTGAGGTGTCCGAACGCGCAGTCGTCGCGCGCCGGGTCGTCTGGATATCCCAGCATCCGCGCGAGTTGCAGGCCGGCGCGCACTTCCATCTCGACGGTGACGGGGGCGGCATCCTCGCTGACGTTATTGGGGTTGTAGGGAAGGGTCAGCAGCTGCGCGGCCAGGCCGGGCAGCAGCAGGTCCGACGCCATGTGGCCGATATAGCGTGGGCTGTGGAACGGAACCGACTTCTTCAGCGCCGCCGACAGCGAATGCAGTTCGCGCCGCATGCGCGCCTCGAACGCCTGGTAGCCGGGCTGCTGCGTCGCACGCGTGGGGATGGCCGGCGGATCCTCCGGATGGAAGTTGCGCCGCCAGTACACGTGGTCGCGCAGGAACTCCACGACCAGCTTTTCCAGCAGCGAGTCGTTCTCGCCGTACGGGCCGAGGAAGCAGGCATCGAGTGCGCTGCGGTCGAGAGCCTCGGGCGCGCTCTCGTTGGGTGTGTTCGCGGGGATATCGCGCGGGATCGCGAGAGGAATGTTCATTGTCGCTACTGTCCGCCACGGCCCAACGCAAATCGTCCCTGCGCCGGTCGCAACTGGTCGGCGAAGTCATGGTTGACGTCGCGATGGCCGGCTTCGTCGGCACGCACCGCCAGCACCACGTCGCGCAGGCGGGCGTCAGCCGGCAGCTGCCAGTAGTCGCGGGCAATCTGCGGCGCCGGCACGTTCTCGACCCGGCCGCTATCGATCTCCTGCAGGTACTGGGTATAGCTCACCACCGCTTGTTCCTCGAAATAGCCGACCAGGCGATGCGCGGTGCGCGCCGACAGCAGATACAGCACGAGGAAGAAGGTGAAGAAGCCGGCCTGCGCGATCAGCACCAGCGCGCGCTCCAGCCAGTTCGGACGCGCGATCTCGATGAAGGTCATCAGGTGCATGCGCTCGTTCTCGGCCTCCTCCATCAGCGCGCGTATCCAGCCGTGGTCGTGCTTCATCCAGCGCAGGCAACGCAGGTGGATCAGCGCGGCGCCGACCAGGCCAGGCACCGCGGCCACGGTTTCCAGGACGATGGCGCGGTTGCCGTAGCGCTTGGCGAAGAGGGTGTCGGCCAGGAAGCGCAGGCCGCGGGTGATGCCGAGCGCAATGCGGTCGGACCAGTCTCGCGTGCCGTGGTGGGTGTCCAGTTCCACGCTGGCTGGGGTCTGGACGAAGGGGGTGATCAGGGCGGTGTTCATGACGGCCTCCGTGGCAATCGGCGTTGTTTTCTGCTGCGACAACGCTACGCCGATGGGGCCGGCCGCCCTTGACCTGGGTCAATTCAGCCCTGGCAAGCACAACTATTCAGCCAGGTCAGCTGAACCAGTAAGTGAAGAAACCCAACGGATGGTGGGCGCGCGCGATCGCGTAGATCGCCAGAAATGTCACCAGCGCCGCCAGGTAGAACCCCAGCCGCCCGCGCCGCGTCTTCGCGCGCTTGAGCGCGAACACGCCCAGCACGATGTAGACGACGACCAGCGTCACCTTCACCGCCAGCCAGCCGTTGGCAAATACCGCGCTGGGCAGGATGGTCAGCAGCATCAGCGCCGCCGTCAGCAGCGCCGTGTCGACGGCGTAGCTGAACCAGCGCACCGGAAGGGCAAGCGGCCAGCGTGCACCGGCCAGCAGGAACGCGCCGCGCAGGGCAAACAGCGAACCGCTCAACAGCGCGACGAAGATATGAAACTGCCTGATTTGTGGATAGAACTCGATCATCCCGGCTTACCGTCCGTGCGCGGCGAAAGATAAATGCGGCCGATCCGTGCCACCCACGGCAGCAGCGCCACCAGCCAGCCCACCGCCGCGATGGCCTGCCATTGCATCGGATCGCGCGCGAACTCCGCGCCAATGCGCATCAGGGCGACGAGCTGGATCGCGACAAAGGCATACCAGGCCACCTTGGGCATGACCAGCGCGCGCCCGGAGTGGCCCTGCGTCACCCGCGTCACCATCGCCACCAACACGCTGCCGAAGAAGCCGACGAACAAGGCGTGCGCGGGCGCCCGGCCCAGCGCATACACGCCGGTGAGCAGGTAACCGATGCTCTGCGCCGAATACAGCACGAAGGCGACGGGCAGCCAGCCCAGGCCGATGAACAGAACCGCCAACAGCCCCGGTTTCGGACCGTTGGGCCACCAGCGCAGGCACAGCGTCGCCGTAAGCAGGAACAGCGGCACGTCGGCGATCCACAGCCAGGCGTAGGCGTGGGTGAGTTCCAGCGCGAGGTGCAGCAGCGCCAGTGCCCACAACGCCCCCAGCAGCCACAGCGGCCGCCACGGCGCGTAGCCCGGCACCGCGTTTCCGGCGAAGAAGGGGAACATGCGGTGTGCGACGGTCACGTATATCGGCAGCAGCAGCCCGAAGCTACCCAGCTTGATGCTGACGAACGCCCAGATCGGCGGCGCGCCGAGCACGAACGCGACCCATGCGCTCAGTCCAAGCAGGCCCAGCACCAGGGCGGCGAAGCACGAGCGTGCATGCCACGTCGTGCCTTTCTCTTTCCACAGCAGCGGCGCCAGCGTGGCCAGCGCCGTGATCCAGCCGCCCAGCGTCATCAGCAGCCCGACCACGATGCCGGCGCTCCAGCCCATCGCGCCCAGCAGCGTCATCAGCTGCCCGCCGAACAGTCCGAGTCCGACCGGCACGTACCGCCAGCGTTCGAAGTCGACCAGTCCCATCCAGCGCGGGAACACCGTCAGCAGGAAGCCGAAGATGAAGCTCGCCAGCATCTGGTACTGCATCACGAAGGCATGCAGCCAGCCCGCATAGGGCTGCGGTTGCGGCATGGCGAACACCGGCCAGCGCGACGACACCAGCCAGGCGGCCCACCACAGCATGGCCAGCAGCACGTTGCTGGCACCGACGAAGAACATCAGCCGATGCGGGGCCTGTGCCAGCAAGCGCGGCGACAGGCCGAGGGCGGGGGAGGCCGGTGAGGTGGTGGGTTTATCCATGTGTGAAGTGTGGCGCCGCCGCATGGGAAGCGGATTGATCCAGATCAGGCGCCCGGCCAGATCTGCGGCTGAACGGATGCGCCCACGCGTTCCAAAAAAGTCTGTTTGCGTTCCAAAAAAAACGGGTGGGGCGAGAACCGCCCCACCCGAGACCAGCCATCACTCAGCTATCGGAATGTTCGATCTCGGCGCCGCCGACCGGCACCGGCTTCGGCGCGACCCACAGCCGGAACACGAACCAGCACAGGGCCAGCGCGCCCACGCTGAACACCGTGTCGCCCGGCACGCGCATCCACACCAGCATGTCGACGATGGGCTTCTGCATGAACTCGGCAGAACGTGCATACGCATAGCCGTGTTCGATCGCGGCCAGCAGCTGCATCGTGCCCAGCGGCAGCAGCGTGAATACCGCCATCATTGCCAGGCCGATGTTGAAGCACCAGAAGGCGACCTTCAGCGGGCGCACGTCCCACACCATCTGCCCGCGCAGGCCGCGCATGCAGAACAGCACCAGTGCGATGCCGAGCATGCCGTACACGCCGAACAGCGCAGTGTGGCCATGCAGCGGGGTGAGGTTGAGGCCCTGCATGTAGTACAGCGACAGCGGCGGGTTGATGAGGAAGCCGAACAGGCCCGCGCCCACCAGGTTCCAGAACGACACCGCGATGAAGAACAGGATCGGCCAGCGGTAGCGCGCCATCCAGGGTGTCGCCTTGCCCAGCTTGTAGGTGTGGTAGGCCTCGAAGCCGATGTAGGCCAGCGGCACCACTTCCAGAGCGCTGAAGCTCGCACCCAGCGCAACCACTGCCGTCGGCGTGCCGACGAAGTACAGGTGGTGCAGGGTGCCGAGCACGCCGCCGGACATGAAGATGATGGTGGCGAACAGCACCGCCGTCGTTGCCGACTTGGCGTTGACCAAGCCGAGCTTGACGAAGATCAGCGACATCACCGCCGCGGCGAAGACCTCGAAGAAGCCTTCCACCCACAGGTGCACCAGCCACCAGCGCCAGTACTCGACCTCGGAGATGTGCGTGTGCTCGCCCCACATCAGCGCCGCGGCGAAGAACAGCCCGATGCAGACGGTGGACAGAAACAGCAGGCCGACGATGGCCTTGGTGTCGCTCTGCGGCCCGCGCAGCACCGGCCAGAGCGCACGACCGACCAGGGTCAGCCACAGCAGCAGTCCAATGAACAGGAACCACTGCCAGAAGCGGCCCATGTCGGCGTATTCCCAGCCCTGGTGGCCGAACCAGAAGTTCAGGTCCAGGCCCAGCTTCTGCATCACCGCCAGCCACTGGCCCGCGAACGAGCCGACCACGATCACCAGCAGGCACACCCACAGGAAATTCACGCCCAGGCGCTGGAACTTCGGCTCATGCCCGCTCAACGCCGGTGCGATATACAGGCCGGTAGCGAGCCATGCCACCGCGATCCAGAGCACCGCCAACTGGGTATGCCACGTGCGCGTGATCGAGTACGGAAGGATGTTCGACAGGTTGAAGCCGTAGGCGACCTGGCCTTCGACCTGGTAGTGCGCGGTCATCGCGCCCAGCAGGATCTGCACCAGGAACAGTGCCAGCACGACCCAGAAGTACTTCGCCGTGGCGCGCATCGATGGCGTGATCCGCAGCGCGGCGAGCGGATCGGTCGCCGGCAGCTTCACCGGGCCTTCCTCGCCGTGCGTGCGGGCGTGGTGCCAGCCGAGCAGGCCGATGCCCGCGATCAGGAACAGCACGCTGAAGGCCGACCACAGCCATAGCGGCGCGGCCGGCGTATTGCCGACCAGCGGCTCGCTCGGCCAGTTGTTGGTGTAGGTCACCTGCTTGTCGGGAACGCCGGCCTGGTTGGGTACCATCGCGTCGCCGGGCTCGCGCGGGCGTTCGGTGGTGGCGGCCCACGCCGTCCACCAGAAGAACGCGGTGAGCGCACGGCGGTGTTCCGCATCGGGCACCGTGTCGTTCTTCATCGCGTAGGCCTCGCGCAGCTTCTGCGTGGCCGGGTCGTTGCCGAACAGGCTCTCGTAGTGCGCGGCCACGTTCGACAAGGCGGCAACGCGATCGTCCGGCAGCGTGATCGTGCCGTTCGCCGCGTTGTAGGTGTTGGTGCGCATCATTTCCTGCAGGCGGCCGCGCAGCCCGGCCTGCTGCTCCGCCGACAGCTGCTCGTATGTCGCCGCGCTGTCGTCGGCGCGCGCCCACAAGTCGAGGACGCCTACCGCTTCGCGATGCAGCCAATCCGCGCTCCAGTCGGGCGCGACGTAGGCGCCGTGGCCCCAGATCGAGCCCAGCTGCATGCCCCCCATCGACTGCCAGACCTGGCGGCCTCGCTCGATGTCGGCCTTGGTGTAGATGACCTGTCCACTTTCGCTCACGACGCGTTCGGGTACGGGCGGGGCGGTGCGGAAGATCTCCGTTCCGGCCCACAGCAGTACGCCGAACGAGACGATGAGCAGGGCCGCTAGGCCCAGCCACAACTTCCTCGTGCTGCTCATGACATTTCTCCCATTGCGTGGCGGGAATGCTCCGCCTGGTTGCAGGGAACTGCCTTGATACAAATCAAGTTGTGGCTGGCGTCGCAGTCAGTGAGGCGCGGCAAGTAGGGGCGCACGCAGGTATGGCGGACAGGCAGCTGCGCGGAAAGCGCCGCCGAGCTTATGTGGCGGTCGGTTAAGGCTTGGCGAC
Source organism: Agrilutibacter niabensis (assembly GCA_031457065.1). GTDB lineage: Bacteria > Pseudomonadota > Gammaproteobacteria > Xanthomonadales > Xanthomonadaceae > Agrilutibacter > Agrilutibacter niabensis_A. Next base: position 1,483,932 of record JAVDVW010000001.1, on the reverse strand, counting down.
AATTGACCGAGCCGGGAGTCAGACGCGCAGGATCGGCGCCGCCAGCGCTTCCAGGGCGTCACGCCCGGTCAGTTCGAGCTCGCGCCGCTCCACGTGCAGCAATCCCTCTTCCTGGAACCGACGCAGCACCCGGCTGACCGTTTCCGGCGCCAGGCGCAGGTAGTTGGCGATATCCGTGCGCGCCATCGTCAGCTGGAAGCGGTTGGGCGAGAAGCCGCGCGCCGCGAGCCGCCGTGACAGGCCGATCAGGAACGCCGCCATGCGCTGGTCCGCCGACCAGTCGCCCGCGAGCAGGGCGGCGCGGCCGATGTCGCGGCTGAGCAGGCGGAACAACTGGCGCTGCAGGCCCGGCAGTTTCGTCGCGAGCACCGCGATCTTCGGGAACGAGAAGCGGCACAGCATCACCGTGTCCAATGCGATCGCATTGCACGGATAGTGGTCGCCGTCGATCGCGTTCAAGCCGATGACTTCGCCGGGAAGGTGGAAGCCGAGCACATGCTCGTGCCCGTCGCGATCGATCACATAGGTCTTCACCGTGCCCGCGCGGACCGCGGCGATGGCTTCGAACGGATCGCCTTCGCGGAAGATGTGTTCGCCGGCATGGAAGGGGCCGACGTGTTCCACCAGCACGTGCAGGTCCATCAGCGAGCGCTTGTCCATGCCTTCTGCGAGGCAGGCCTGCGAGAACGCGCAGGTCGAGCAGAAGCTCAGCGTGTCGCCGTCGTCCGACAGCGTGCTCGCATCGTTGCGCGGGAAAGCCACCTGGTTCACGCAGGGCTCCATGTGTGACTCGGCTCGGGCCGGCTCAGATCGCGCGCGAGAAGCGCGGTGCGGCCACGGTGGCGGGCTGCTCGAGATAGCGATCGAAGCACATGGCGATGTTACGCAAGAGCAGCCGCCCGCGCGAGGTGACCGCGATCCGGTCCGGCTCGATCCTGACCAGGCCGTCCTCGGCCAAGGGCCGCAGCTTGTCGAACGACTGGGCGAAGTACTCGGCGAAATCGATCCCGTAGCGCCGCTCAAGCGCGCGTACCGGCACCTCGCCCTGGCACATCAGCTCCTGGATCAGGTCCGCGCGCAGCTGGTCGTCCTCATCCAGGCGCATGCCGCGGAATACCGGCAGCCGGCCTTCGTCGAGCGCGATCTGCCAGCTCGGCAGGTCGCGCGGGTTCTGGCTGAAGCTGTCGCCGATGTGGCTGATCGCGCTCACGCCCAGGCCGATGAGGTCGCTGTCGGCGTGGGTGGTGTAGCCCATGAAGTTGCGGTGCAGGCCGCCGCGCGCCTGCGCGATCGCGAGATCGTCGTCGGGCAGCGCGAAATGATCCATTCCGATGTACACATAGCCCGCGGCAGTCAGTTTCGTGATCGCCAGCTGCAGCAGCATGAGTTTGGTTTCCGCATCCGGCAGGTCGTCGGCATTGAGCTGCCGTTGTGGCTTGAACAACTGCGGCATGTGCGCATAGCTGTACACCGCGATGCGGTCGGGCCGCATATCCGTGACGATGTCGAGCGTGCGCGCGAAGCCGTCGGGAGTCTGCTTCGGCAGCCCATAGATCAGGTCCACGTTGACCGAACGGAAGCCGGTCGCGCGGCATGCATCGACCACGGCGCGGGTTTCCTCCACGCTCTGGATGCGGTTCACCGCTTCCTGCACCGCCGGATCGAAGTCCTGCACGCCGAAACTCGCGCGATTGAAGCCGGTGGCTGCCAGCTCAAGGATGTCCGCGGGCGAGACGAAGCGCGGATCCAGCTCGATCGAGATGTCGCGCTCGCGCGAGTCGGAAAAACGGAACTGGCTGCGCAGCGTGTCCACGACCTCGCGCAACTGGCCCGGCGAGAGGAAGTTGGGCGTGCCACCGCCGAAATGAAGCTGGATCACCTCGCGGTCGCGATCGAACATCTGCGCGGTGAGCGCGATCTCGCGGTACAGGCGCGCCAGGTAGGACTCGCCGCGCGCCTTGTCGCGGGTGATGATGCGGTTGCAGCCGCAGTAGAAACAGGGGCTCGTGCAGAACGGCACGTGTACGTAAAGCGAGAGCCGTCGCGGGATCGGATCGCCGTTGCTTGCGTTGGCCGCATCGCGCAGTTCCGCCTCGCCGAAACCCGCGTGGAACTGCGGCGCGGTCGGATAGGACGTGTAGCGCGGCCCGGGCCGGTCGTAGCGGCGCAGCAGCTCGGAGTCGAAAGCCATGGTGTCGGTTGCCATGGCTCGCACGTTAGGAGTGCGTCGGGGGGCGCGCCTTGACTGAGGTCAAATGCGCTCCCTGTTCAGGGCGCACGGTCCGTCATGACCCGACGCCGTGGGGTTCGATGACCCCGGTCGCGATCCCGGCCGCTACCAGCAGGATGAGCACCACCGACAGCGCGATGCGCTTGGTCAGCGCATTCACCGTGCGCTTGGTCGTACCCATGTCGACCAGCATGTAGTACAGCCCGGCACCCAGGTTGTAGAGAATCAAGCCGAGGAAGGCGAGGATCACCAGCGTTTTCATGAAAGCGCACCCGTGGCGGTGTCGGCCGCAGTGTCGGCCGCAGTGGAGGAAGGGGGACGGACACGCAGGCGGCGTAGCCAGCGCCAGCGCACTACCAGCGCCACCGTGATCACCCCCAGGAACAGGCCGTACGACACCGAGGTCGCCAGCACCTGCTGCCACATGTGGCCGAACGAACGGTCGGCATTGGCCATGCTCCAGTACATGCCGGCGGCGGCGGCCGCCACGGCCAGCAGCAGGCTGGTCGCATCGAACAGCGTGCGGGCCCAGCCGCGGGGTGCGCGGGGATATTTCCAGAACAGCACGGCCAGGATCGTGAACCAGGGGAGGAACAGGATCAGCGCCAGGTTCAGCTCGACCTGGGGATTCATGTCGGCATCTACAGGCAATGGGGGAGGTGCGGCCATGCTAGGCCGACCGGATCAGTCGTCCTAGAATCACAATCGAGGAAAAAAACCATATCAGTCAGGCCGACGCCCGGTCCGGCTCCGCAGGACGCCCCGATGAAGCGCTACCAGGCCCTGGCCGACGACATCGCCCGCTCCATTCGCGCCGGCCTGCTCAAGCCCGGCGAGCGCCTGCCGTCCGTGCGCCAGGCCAGTGCCGCCCGCAAGCTCAGCCCCGCCACGATCTTCCAAGCGTACTACCTGCTGGAAGCACAGGGCCTGGTCGAATCGCGGGCCCGCTCCGGCTATTACGTCACCCGCACCGCCGCCGCGCTGCCGCCGGAACCCGAAACCGCGTCCCGTCCCGACGGCGAATCCCGCGCCGTCGACGTCAGCGAACTGGTCTTCGAGATCCTGGAATCGGCGATGCACCGCGACGTCGTCCCGCTCGGCTCCGCCTTCATGAGCCCGACGCACTTTCCACTCGACCGCGTCGGCCGCGCCATGGCCACGGCCGCGCTGCACCTCGACCCGTGGAGCACCGTCGACGACCTCACGCCCGGCAGTGCCGCGCTGCGCCGACAGATTGCGCTGCGCTACCTGATCGACGGCATGGACGTCAGCATCGACGAGATCGTCATCACCAATGGCGCGCTTGAAGCCCTCAACCTGTGCATCGCCGCCGTGACCCGGCCCGGCGACGCAGTGCTGGTGGAATCTCCGTGCTTCTACGCCTGCCTGCAGTCACTCGAACGCAGCGGCCTGCGCGCGATAGAGGTGCCCACCCATCCGCGCGATGGCATCGATCTGGATGCACTCGAAGGGGCGATTGCGCGCCACGGCCCGCGCGCCTGCTGGTTGATGCCGACGTTCCAGAACCCGCTCGGCAGCACGATGCCGGAGGAACGCAAGCGCGCCCTCGTCGAGCTGCTCGCGCGCCACGACATCCCGTTGCTCGAGGACGATGTTTACGCCGAACTGCATTACGGCCCCAGGCGCGCGCTGCCCGCCAAGGCGTTCGACCGCGACGGACGGGTCATGCACTGCTCGTCGTTCTCGAAGAGCCTGGCCCCCGGCTACCGCATCGGCTGGGTTGCCGCCGGCCGCCACGCCCGGGACATCGCCCGTCGCAAGCTCACGTCCACCCTCAACACGAATGTGCCTGCGCAGATCGCGCTCGCGCGCTATCTCGAACGCGGCGGCTTCGACCGCCACCTGCGCCGCCTGCGCCGCCTCCTGGCCGAACAGCAGGCGCGCTACATCGCCGCGATCGCCGAGGCGTTTCCGCCGGGCACGCGCGTCACCCGTCCCGCGGGCGGCTATTTCCTGTGGCTGGAATTGCCCGAAGGTGTCGACGCGTTGCGCGTGCAGCGCCGGGCTGCATCCGCGGGCATCAGCCTCGCGCCCGGACCGATGTTCTCGGCGAGCCGCGGCTTCGGCAATTGCCTGCGGCTCAACTGCGGACATCCGCTGGATGCGCGGATCGAAGCGGCGTTGGGGGAACTGGGAATGCTGGCGCGAAGCTAGCTAGTGCGTAGCTAGCCGGCGCGTAGCTAGCCGCGCGACGTCGCTAGCGCGGCCAGCGTGCCGCAAGCGCGACGAGGGCGGCGGCGATCGCCACGCCCGCGACCACCCACGGCCATCGGCGATGCGGGGCCGTCCTGGCGGGAAGATCGGCGCCGCTGGACTGTCGCGCCGAACGTGGCACGGCACTGATGCGGAAGCGCAACTGGTCGAACGCGATTTCGTCGCCGACACGGGCGATGCCTGTTCCGATCCGCTGCCCATTGAGGAAGCTGCCATTCGACGACCCGAGGTCTTCGATTTCCACTCCGTACTCGCGCGGACGCAACCGCGCATGGCGGCGCGAAACTCCCGCACTGTCCAGCGAGATGTCGCACTCCGGTGCACGACCGACCGTAGTCGGGGCGAGGAGGTGGTAGGTACGCCCGAAGACAATGCCGGCGACACCGCGCAGCACATATTCCGGGTCCGATGGCAGGCTCATGGCGGTCTTGGGAACGGGGAACGTCGTCGGGCCGGGAGGCTAGCACGCGGCCACGGGTAACGCTCTCCGCCAAGGCTACCGGGCGGGCGGGGCTGGGTTTATCGACGCCGGGTTCGCCCGGATCAAGGCGGGCGAAGTGCCTTGCCAGCGAGGCGCTCTATCTGCGCGACAGATCGGTGCCGCGCCGCCCGGGCGCGTGCCGGCTGGAAGGGGGGAAGCTGGACGGATCGACGCCGGAAGAACCAACAGATGACACTTCCTGCTCGCCAAACGTGAGGGCGTTGCGCCACTGTCCGTTCTGCTCGACCTTGACGCCCGATGGCTGGCCCTTGTCGTCGAAGTTGTTTTCCGCCGCCCGCACCGCTGCCCTCAGGGCATCGAGCTTCGTGTCGTACACCAGTGACCGCGGCTGGTTCTCGAACAGGATGTTCCACTTGTCGTACGCAAACGGGGCGACGTAATACCAGAACACGGGGAGATCTCGTGCGGCGTGGTTGGAGGCGATGCTATCGACGCCTGGGTGAAGGCCATGCAGCGAAATCCCCTTGGTGTCCGCCGGAGCGCTCCATGATTCAGCTCTCCGTTAGCCGCGCCGCCTTTTTTGAATAACTGAACACGTGGATACGGCCACTCCACGCGTATCGGGAGGGTGCGATGAAGACAACGGACGTCGCTGCTCCTGCGATGTGCAGCACGAGCACGTCCTTGTCGAATGAAATGACGATCTTCGACACCCGCGGGCGCGCATCACCGTCCCGGGACCTTCGTGGGAGTAGGCTCGTGCGAGTTTGGTTTTGCAGTGCGGACATCGTCCGCCAGTCGCCGGAGACAGACATGCAGAAGCGCAAGCTGGGCAACAGCAACCTGGAGGTCTCGGCCATCGGCCTGGGCTGCATGGGCATGAGCTTCGGCTACGGCCCGGCCGGCGACGAACAGGACATGATCGGCGTGATCCGCTCGGCCGTCGATCTCGGCGTGACGTTCTTCGACACCGCCGAGATCTATGGCCCGTACACGAACGAGCAACTGGTGGGCAAGGCGCTCGCGCCCGTTCGTGGCCAGGTGGCGATCGCCACCAAGTTCGGGTTCGAGATCGATGCCAGCGGGCAACGCGGCACCGGGCTCGACAGTCGGCCCGAACACATCAGGGAGGTCGCCGAGGCCTCGCTCAAGCGGTTGGGCATCGACACCATCGACCTTTTCTACCAGCACCGTGTCGATCCGAACGTTCCAATCGAAGACGTGGCGGGAGCAGTCAAGGACCTGATCCAGCAGGGCAAGGTCAGGCATTTCGGTCTATCGGAAGCGGGAGCGCAGACGATACGGCGTGCCCATGCGGTGCAGCCCGTCACTGCATTGCAGAGCGAGTACTCGCTGTGGTGGCGGGAGCCCGAAACCAAGGTCATGCCCACACTGGAGGAGCTCGGAATCGGCTTCGTCCCCTTCAGTCCGTTGGGCAAGGGTTTCCTCACGGGCAAGATCGACGAGAACACCACGTTCGACAGCAGCGACTTCCGCAACACCGTTCCGCGCTTCGCGCCGGAAGCGCGCAAGGCCAACCAGGCGCTGGTTGATCTGATCGGCCGCCTGGCGGAGCGAAAGCACGTCACGCCGGCGCAGATCGCGCTTTCCTGGCTCCTCGCGCAGAAGCCGTGGATCGTCCCGATCCCCGGCACGACCAGGCTGCACCGCCTGCGGGAGAACGTCGCTGCGGCCTCGGTCGAACTCACCGCAAGCGATCTGTCCGAACTCGCGGACATGGCATCCCGGATTGCCGTGCAGGGCGCCCGCTACTCGGAAAGCGCGGAGCGCATGATCGATCGCTGAGTCACTTCCATAGCGAGCCCTTCACATCGCGGCAACAACGTGCCGCGACAAACGGGCGGCGCGGGCTCGTGGCGGCCATGTTTGTCCGGATTGCGCTGGCATTGACCCTGAACATTCATTTTTGTTCAGCGCGTTTCACATTCCCATTGCCGCCTTGAGGAAAGCATAAGGAAACTGATCGGAGCCAATCACATGGATGATCGGGCACTCTTGCAGGCATTGCTGGACAGTCCCAGCAGGCACGCGATCATGGTCACCAATCTGGACGGTGGGATCCTCCTTTGGAACCACGGTGCGGAACGCATCTTCGGTTATTCCTCGGAGGAAATCGTCGGCACGAGCGCCGAGCGGCTGTTCGAGCCGGACGACCGCAATGAGGGCATTCCCCACAAGGAAATGGCGACGGCGAGCAAGGACGGCTGCGCGGGGGACTTCCGCTGGCATGTCCGCAAGGACGGGACCGCGTTCTGGGCCGACGGAATGATGTATCCGGTGCGTCTCGACGGGGCCGACATCGGCTACATGAAGATCCTCCGCGACGCGACCGCCCAGAAACTGCGCGAGGATGAGCACGCGCGCATGGCGTTCGTGGATGCGCTCACCGGACTGCCGAACCGGGCCGAGTTCGATCGTCGTCTCGTCGACATGATCGGCTCGGCACAGAGGCACGGTGAGCTGCTGGTCCTGCACCTGGTCGATGTCGACCATTTCAAGGAAGTGAACGATTCCCTGGGGCATCCGGCCGGAGACGCACTCCTCGTCGAAGTGGCGCATCGCATGCACGGCCTGCTGCGAACGACCGATCACCTTGCCCGCCTGGGAGGCGATGAGTTCGCGATCCTGCAGCCCGGGGGCCATAGCCTGGATGACGCGATCGTTGTTGCCCGGAAACTGCTGGAGCGCCTTGCGCTCCCCGTCGACGTCGCGGGCTCCCAGGCCCATGTGTCGGTCAGCATCGGGATCAGCGCCTATCCGACCGACGCCATGCAGATGGAGCATCTGATGCGCAATGCCGATATCGCGCTGTACCAGGCGAAAGCGGCCGGGCGCAACCAGTACAAGGTCTACGAGGCGAGGCAGAAGCGCCGGTCCGTATAGGGAGCGATTGGGCGCTTGGCCCGCATCGCAACGTATTCATGCACTAGGCGCCGGATCGCGCGGGTCGATGACGCGTTCATGACACGCGCGCATTGCGGTTCGACAAGCCTTTTTCATCTTCGTCGCATGGCAGGCACGCGCGCATAACGGCTCGATTGTCATTTTGCTTTCTTGGATTGCTTTCCTGGATCGGCGGCAAACCTGCGGCCGTTCCGGCTTGCAAGCGAGAGGAGGCTCCGGAATGCGTGAATCGAACATCGGGCATGAACTGAAAGACATGGCGCAGGAAGTCGTGCGCTTTGGCGAGCGATGCGTGCGGGCGGGTCGCGATTGGCTGAATGAGAGGAGAGATGAAATGAACAACCGCAATGACGACCATGATCGCGAGCGTCGGCCCGGCCGGTACGGCCAGGCTCGTACGCGATACGACTATGGCGATCAGTCGGAGAGCGGCCGCACCCGGCATCAAGCGCAGGGTCAGGGGACGACTGGCCGCGGCGAGTATTACGGGGGCTCCCAGTTCTCCGAGCGCGCGCAAGGTGCCGGCTGGGACGAGGATCGCGGCAGTTGGGACTACGAAGGTGGGCCGGAACGCTACAGCGCCACTGGCTACGGCGAGGGCACTGAACAGGCAAATCGGGAGCAGGCATATCGGGAGCAGGCAGGCCGCCAGTCGGCCGGACGCTCCCCCTACGGTAGCCAGCGCGAATACGGCAGCCAGGCAAGGGGCAGCAGCGATTACTACCGTGGCCGTCAGGGTTACGGCGCACAGGGATCGTATGGCAGCGAATACAACACGTATGGCCGCAACCAGAGTTACGGCGAGGGGTCGGGTTACACGCGCTCGAACCAGCCTCGCAGCCAGCAGGGAAGCCAGTGGAGTGGCAGCCAGGGCTATCGCAGCCCGCTGCAATCGGGCAGCCAGGATTATCTCGACGAGGGCGAGATGTCGGGTTATGGCAGGGCGGGTTCGCCGCAATATGGCAGCGCGTCGGATCGCTACGGCACGGCGCCGGGCCAGTACCGCTACGGTGTGTATGGCCGCGGCTATCGCGGTGTCGGGCCGAAGAACTACACGCGCTCGGACGCGCGCCTGACGGAAGACATCAATGAACGCCTCACCGACGACGACGATCTCGATCCCAGCGACATCATGGTCCGCGTGGCGGACGGCAAGGTCACGCTGGAGGGTCATGTCGACCAGCGCTGGATGAAGCATCGCGCGGAAGACATTGCCGACGCATGCACTGGCGTGAAGGAAGTCGACAACCGCATCCAGGTCATATCGGGCAGCAGGCTGGAGCAGGGCGCTGGCACGCGAGGCATGGGTGCCCGCCCATCGCAGACGACCGGCACCACAACCGGCACACCGGGCGGGACAGGCGGAACCACACCGCATTGACGTCTGCATCCATACACGCCGGCGCAACCGCGGGCGTGTGGAAGCGTATTGATTGACCGTGGTGACTTGCCATGGGACCTCTCTCCCGCCAGGAACTGGTCGGGAGAGAGGGGAGGCGGCGATGCCACCAATCCCGTGTGGGCGCCTCCCGTGCGGCGCGTCCCGTGCGGCGCGACTGGCGAAACCGCTGGGTACCCGCGCCGGTGGACGCCGGTTAAAGTACGCACATGTCCGTCTGCGCCGTGCTCCTGCGATTGCTGCTGTGCCTGACCCTCGTGCTGAACGGGGTAACGGCGGCTGTGGCCGGGACCCACGTGCAGCCAGTGGCCCTCGAGCGGAGCGCTACGCCGCAAGCGGCGTCTTCCGTGCCGGAAGCGGGGGGCATGCCATGCCATCACCACTCGCAGGCAGGCGCATCCCACGCCGCGCCGATGGCGGCGTCTGCTGAAACGACCGACGAAGCCAGGCACGCCGTCCGGGACTGCTGCAAATCGGGCAGTTGCCGGTGCGAGTGCGTGCAGCATGCGCAGGCGGCCGTTCCCGTGGCGATGTCCGCGCCTGTCCGGATCGCGCACACGGAGCTGGCGCGTCATGTATCGCCGGCGCATGCATCCCCGGTGATATCCCACCTGATACGACCTCCGATCGTTTAGGCGTTGCCGTCGCCGTCGCGCGCCGGTTTCCGCTGCGCCGCGTTCGCGTGCCACGCAACGCCGCAGGCATGGCATCAACGCCGCGCGTTGGTCGCCTCATCGACGTTTGTTCGGAGTTTTTCATGTCTTCTGATTCTTTCGGCCGCAACGGCTTGTCCATGCCGTCGCGTCGCCGCTTCGTACAGGGCCTGGCCGCCGGTGGCGCGGCCGCGGGCCTTGGCTTGTGGCCCAGGGCAAGTTGGGCATTGACATCGCCGGGTCAGGCGAACGTGCTGTCAGGTACCGAATTCGATCTCGTCATTGGCGAGACCCCGGCGAACTTCACCGGGCGCGCGCGCACGGCGATCGCCGTCAACGGCTCGATTCCCGCGCCCCTGTTGCGCTGGAAGGAGGGCACGACGGTGAACCTGCGGGTCACCAACGCGTTGCCCGCCGGCTCGGTCCACGGCCACGAAGCCTCGATCCACTGGCACGGCATCCTGCTGCCCGCGAACATGGATGGCGTGCCCGGCCTGAGCTTCGGCGGGATCCATCGCGGCGAGACCTACCACTACCGGTTCACCGTGCGCCAAGGCGGCACGTACTGGTACCACAGCCACTCGGGCTACCAGGAGCAGGCCGGGCTGTACGGCCCGCTGGTGATCGATCCGATCGACCCGGCGCCGTTCGCGTATGACCGCGACTACGTGGTGATGCTCACGGACTGGACGGACATGGATCCGGCGGCGCTGTTCTCGCGGTTGAAGAAGATGTCGGGCTACGACAACCACTCCAGGCGCACCCTCGGCGACTTCATGCGCGACGCCCGCAGGAACGGGCTCGCTGCCACGATCGACGACCGCAGGATGTGGGGCGAAATGCGGATGACGCCGACCGATCTGTCGGACATCAACGCGAACACCTACACCTATCTCATGAACGGCACGACTTCGCTCGGCAACTGGACCGGGTTGTTCCGCACCGGCGAGAAGGTCCGCCTGCGTTTCATCAACGGGTCGTCGATGACGCATTTCGACGTGCGCATTCCCGGCCTGAAGATGACCGTGGTCGCCGCCGATGGCCAATACGTGCATCCGGTGACGGTCGATGAATTCCGCATCGCCACCGCGGAAACCTTCGACGTGGTCGTCGCGCCGAGCGGGCAGGACGCGTTCACCATCTTCGCGCAGGACATGGGACGTACCGGCCATGTCAGCGGAACGCTGGCCGTGCGCGAAGGCCTGCGCGCGCCGGTGCCCGCATTGGATCCGCGCCCGATATTGACCATGGCCGACATGGGGCACGGCGGAATGGGCCGCGGCATGAAGGGCATGAAGGGCATGGAAGGAGGGTGCGGCGCGGCCATGGGTATGGCCGGCATGGACCATGGCCAGGTCACCGACACCAAAGCACCTTCCGGACACAGCGGTCACGACATGTCGAAGATGCAGGGCCACGACATGGCGTCGATGGGCAGCGGCAGCGGCTCGATGGCAGATCACGGCGCGGGTGGCATGCAGCAGCATCCGGCGAGCGAAGACGGTAATCCGCTGGTCGACATGCAGACCATGGCGCCCGTGCCCAAGCTCGACGATCCCGGCATCGGCCTGCGCGACAACGGTCGCAAGGTGCTCAGTTACGCGATGCTGAAAAGCACATTCGACGATCCGGACGGGCGCGATCCAGGGCGCGATGTCGAGCTCCACCTCACGGGACACATGGAGCGCTTCGCCTGGGGCTTCAATGGCCAGAAATTCTCGGAAGTCGAGCCGCTGCGCTTCAACTACGGAGAGCGCCTACGCATCGTGCTCGTCAACGACACGATGATGACGCATCCCATCCACCTGCACGGCATGTGGAGCGACCTGGAAGACGAGCAAGGCAACTTCCTCGTGCGCAAGCACACCATCGACATGCCTCCCGGAAGCCGGCGCAGTTATCGCGTGCGTGCCGATGCGCTGGGCAGCTGGGCTTACCACTGCCATCTGCTGTTCCACATGGAGGCGGGGATGATGCGCGAAGTGAGGGTGGTCGAATGAAGGCACACCTCCTTCTCTTTGCGTCGCTCGTTGCGGGCTGGTTGCCGTCGTTCGGCGCCAACGCCCAGGAGCACACCCGGCACCCGATGCCGATGCCGATGCCTCACTCGCAGCATCAACCCGAGCCCGCGAAAAAAACGGCCAGCCCGGAACCAGCTGCACCGGAGGAAGCCACGCCGGATCATTCGGCGATGGACCACGCGGCCATGGGGCACCCCATGCCGGAGCCGGCGCCCGAGAAAGCCATCGACCACGCGGCCATGGGCCACTCCATGCCTCCGGCAGCGGATCAACCGATCACACCCATCCCGATGGTGACCGACGCGGACCGGGCTGCGGCACTGCCACCACCTAACGACCATCCCGTGCACGACAACTCGATCCAGAGCTTCGTGCTGCTCAATCGCCTCGAAGCATTCGATGCCGATGCGGGCACGGGTCTGGAATGGCAAGGGCAGGCCTGGTTCGGCACGGACATCAACAAGCTGTGGCTGCGCAGCGAGGGCGAACGCGTTGACGGAGAAACCGCAGCCGCGGATCTGGAACTGCTGTATGGGCGATCGGTCTCGCGCTGGTGGGACGTGGTGGCGGGCATTCGCCATGACTTCAAACCCGGCCCGTCGCAGGACTTCGTCGCCCTCGGTGTCATGGGCCTGGCGCCGTACAAATTCGAAGTAGACGCCACGGCGTACATCGGCAGTTCTGGACGGACAAGTGCGCGCCTGGAAGCCGAATACGAAACACTGCTGACCAACCGCCTGGTGCTGCAGCCGCTGCTTGAACTCAACCTCCATGGACAGGACGACGAGCGTCGCCGGATCGGTTCCGGGTTGAGTCGTGCGGAAGCCGGTGTGCGCCTTCGCTATGAGGTCACCCGGCAGTTCGCGCCGTATGTGGGCCTGGTCCGTGAATGGACGTTCGGGCGCACGGCGGATTTCCGTCGCGAAGACGACGAAGCCGTCAACGACACACGGATTGTCGTGGGGGCGCGCATCTGGTTCTGAGGTGCATGAAGGCGGAGTGGCGCGCCTGCGGATTCACCGCAGCGGCGGCGGCGCGAGCCGGATGCCGGCTTCCTCGAACGCACTGAGCACCATCTGACGCAAGTCGCTGGCGATGCGCCGCGGGTCGATGCCGGGACGCAGCTCGATCCAGTAATGCAGTACGAAGCGCAGGCCATTGTCGGCGAACTCGTCCAGCAGCACGGTCGGTTCGTGCGATTCCACCAGCTGGCCGTGACGGGCGGCGGTGGCGCACATCGTGTCGACCACCGTGCGCGGATCGGATGCGCCATCGACCACGACGGCGAGGGCTTGGCGGCTCAAGCGCGAGCGGAAGGTCACGTTCTTGACGTTTTGTTCCATCAGTGCCGAGTTCGGAATCAGCGTTTCGGCGCCGTCGCCATCGCGCACCACCGACGTACGCATGTCGATGTCGACCACGGTGCCGCGCAGCCCCTCCACCTCGATGACATCACCCAGGCGGAACGGTCGTTCCACCAGTACCAGCGCGCCGCTGATCAGGTTCTTGATCAGGTTCTGCATGCCGAAGCCGATGCCGATCGCGACGGCGCCGCCGATGAAGGCGAAGGCCGCGAGGGGAATGCCCGCCAGGGCCAGGCTGATCAGTACGGAGGCCGCGATCAGCAGCGCCAGTATCCAGCGCCGCGCCAGGCGCGCGCTGCCTTCGTCGACGTTGCGACGCGTGACCAGCCAGCTTTCGCCCCAGCGCATGAGGCGAAACGCTACCCAGAGGGTGAGGGCCAGCAGCAGAGGGGCCTTGACCACTTTGCCGACGGTGACACCGCGCGGCACGGTGGTCTTGCGGCCGTCCACCTCGAGCGTCTGGTTGACGGTGAACAGCTCGAAATTCCATCCGCGCACGATCCATGCGCGGACACTCGCGGCGGCCAGCTTCGCGCGATCGTTCCAGCTGGACATGCCTATGCGCTGGTCGAAATCGTCGCGCAGGCGTTCGAGCAGGTCGTTGAGTTGGCTCTCGTCGAATATCGCCGCCTGCACCAGTGCCAGGCGTTGTTCGTACAACGCGCGGAGGGCGCGCCGCTCCTCGGCCTCGGGTGAGGTGGGCGGGATTGTGGGGTCGGCGGCCAGGGCGCCGAGCTGGATGCGGATCTGTTCCGACAGGGCGGCTAGGAACTCGCGACGACGCTTCAGCCGGTCCAACAGGGCGGGCGCTTCCTCCCGCACCTCGACGGCGGCGCTGGTATCGCGATCGCGGTGATAGCGCAGCGTGACCTGCCAGGCGATCTGCTCCGTGGCGACATTGGTGAGTGCTTCACGTGCCAGTTCGGTGTCGAGATCGGCATTGGCCAGTTGTTCCGTCAGCAGCTTGTTGCGTGCCGCGGACGGGAGGGAAGGGGCTTGCTGCAATTCGGTGCGGATGCGTTCACGCGTCGCCGCCGCGGCGGCCAAGCGCCGGCGCAGCTCGCTGGCGCGAACGCGCAGGCGCTGGTCGATCGCGGCCGTGTCGCGTGCAGTGACCTTCACCGATCCGCGTTGTGTCGCGGTGGCCAGGCGACGGGCGAGCACCCCGCGCTGCCGGATCCAGGCAGCCTGCTGCGCGTCGACCAGGCGCCGCATCACGTCGATCTCGGCGATTGCCGATTCGGTCAGGTCGGTTTCCAGCTTGGCGATCTCGAGTTTTTCACCCGCACCGCCCGCGTCGATCAGTGCACGCTGGGTGGCAATGCGATCGGCCAGCTGCGCGGCGATGGCGCTGCGTTCCTGCACCAGGATGGCCTGGCGACGCTCACCGCTAGCCAGCGTGGCATCGAGTTGCTGCAGGTCGCGACGAAGATCGTCCAGGGCCAACAGCGTGTCGGGTGGGGGCAGAGCGGCGGTGTCGGACTGTTCGGCCAGGCGCGCGATCTCGGATCGCGCGCGATCCAGGTCCTGCCGCCGCTCGAGCGACGCCAGCAACTGCCGCCGTAGGAAATCAGCGCGGTCCTCGGTGAGCGAATCCGATGGCGGCCCCAACGTCGCACGTAATGCCTGGGCGCGGGCCGCGAGCGATCCCTGCGCGACCGCCGAGCATGCAACGCATAGCCCCATGATGGCCGCCAACACCCGCAGGAGGCATCGGCGCGTCATGCCGCCTTCGCCTGTCGAGGCCGGCAAAGTCCTGTTATCGTGCGGTCACTGGGAAGCATCGGATCGACGCCATGATTCTGATCATCTCCGTTGGACTGGCCGTGATGATTGCGTGCCTCGCGGTTCAGATAGTGTCCGTTCTCGGCGTGGTCCGGTATTACGCCAAGGTCTCAGGGCAACCGATAGGGGCGCGGCCACTTCTCTCCGTGTTTCGCCAGCTCGCGGCAGTCATGGTTGTGCTGCTGGTTTCCAGCTTGATACAGATGACCAGTTGGGCCGCGCTGTACCTGGGGTTGGACCAGCTCGACGATTTCCAGACGGCCATCTATTTTTCGGGCGTTACCTTCACGTCGTTGGGTTATGGCGACGTGACCCTCGAGGGCAGGGGGCGCTTCCTCGCGGTGATGGAAGCGTCTGATGGCCTCGTGATGTTCGGTGTCACCTCCGCGGTTTTCATGATCCTCCTGCAACACGCCATCACCCGTTGGCATGGGATCAAGGTGGACTCCAAAAAGGACTGAGGCGCGACCAGCAGACCGGGCCGGGAGTGGCCTAGGTTGGGGTAGTGTCAGGTTTGCTTGCCGGAGCGGGCGAATGGTCGTCGACCCATTGCCAGAACAACTGGTACCCGATGCCCAGTAGCACCGGACCGATGAAAAGCCCGAGCAGGCCACCGACGATCATTCCGCCAAGCGCACCAATCAGCACGACCGGCATCGGTACCGCGACGCCACGCCCCAGCAGCAGCGGCTTCAGCACGTTGTCTGAAAGGCCGGCCAGGAAGATGTAGATGGCCAACACGATGTTCCCCAGCGATGCATCCCGCGTGGCGAAGACGTAGATGATCACCGGAATGGTGACCAGGGTGACAGGCACTTGCATGATGCCCAGCAGCAGCACCGCGAGTATCAGCAGAGCGGCGCCCGGCACGTCCAGCAGCACGAGACCCACGCCGATCAGCAAGGCCTGGATGAATGCAATGCCGATCACGCCCTGCGCCACCGCGCGTACCGTGGCCGTGCACAGGGCAACCATCGGCGGTCCGCGTACGGGGCCAGCCAGCGCCGAGGCGATGCGGACGGCGCTGTCGGTTCCGCGCGCACCGAACGCCATGATGATCCCGGTGATCGGCAGGGCCGCCATGAAGAGCAGGAATCCGGTGGCGAAACCGGCCACAGTGCCGAGGAGCTTGAGCAGTTTGGGCTTGAATTGAGGGCCCAGTTTTTCCATTGCCGCGTGTGGGTCGTTTGCAACCTGTTGCCAGGCTTCGTGCAGCCTCGGCCCGATGACCGGCAGATCGTTGACCGACGGCCACGGGGCCGGGATCTGGATCTTGTTGCCCTTGAGCGTCTCCATGGCATCCAGGGATGACGCCACCAGCGACGTGCAGAGCAGGTAAGCCGGCACCACCAGGACCAGCGCGATCACGAGGGTGATCAGCGTCGCCGTCAGGCCGTCTTTGTTGCCCAGTTTGGGTCTCAGCTTCAGATGCAGTGGATACAGCGTGACTGCCAGGATGACGGACCACAACATCAGGCTCAGGAAAGGATGGAACACCCGGAAGCAGGAGACCAGCAGCACTGCGATCAGGCCGACCCGGAGGAGTACGTCGAGCAGGGTCTGGGGCCAGGAACGTTCCGTATTCGGATCAGGCAGCATGTCGCGTCTCCCTGGGCCCGTCGGGTAGCGCGGGCCCGATCTGTGGTTAAAACCCCCGCGCGACTGTCGTCCGGTACGTCGGACAGGGCACACCTTGCAGCTGACTATGTAGAGGCGTTACGGCTCATCTTGCCGAGAGCGTTGAGGGAACGGTTGCCTGGTCGGAGGCGCGCCAAAACACGTTTGGCGGACCGCCATCCTCCCGCTCCTTCGGTGGTAGGGACAATTGGCCCTTGGGCCAACACGGGAGCGAGAACGCTGCCCCCCGAAAAGGCGAGGCTCCCGCGCTGGGGGCCTGCCTGCAGGAATCACTGCCACACCCGTCATGCGACTCGTTCGGGAGAGCAGGGCGAATACGCTGGTTCTTGGCCGAGCCAAGCGTCGTGGCGCCCCCGGCGCGAGTGTCTGGCCGAGGCATTGGCCAATCCCGGCTTGAATTGACGTTAGTGCAAGGGCAGTTCGTGCACGAAAAACGCAGGACGGCTCAACGTCGATCCGCTGGGATGGGACCTAATGGGCTCGGAACATATCAATCCGCCTTTCACCGATGCCGAGCTGGCGGTCCCGCAACAGGCGGACAATGTGCTCGCCCTGTTCTGCGCCCGGGTCGATTCCAATCCGTCGGCCATCGCCATTTCCTGGAACGACACCGATATCAGTTATCGGGAGCTCGACGGGCTGTCGAGCCAGGTCGCCAACGCACTGGTCGCCAACGGTGCAGTGCAGGGGGCGATCGTAGCCATCTTCCTGACTGATCCGGTCCGGCAGATCGCGGCGACCCTGGGATGCATGAAAACAGGCTGTGTCTTCGTTTCCCTGGATGCATCCCATCCGGCGAAGCGATTGCGCCACATGCTTGAGGCCAGCCGGGCAGGCTGGGTGATCCTGGAGGCATCGACGCACGGGATCTTCCCAGGTCAATTGGCCGTCAGCGCAGGCGCGGCCCCCGCGGTCCTTGTGATGGGCGGGGCGCACGACGAGGCTCGGGTTGCCCCGCACGCCGGGGTCCATCAGGTGGCCGGTTACAGCGCCGAACGGATCCTGCTTCCCACGCTGCCGGACGACCCCTGCTACATCTATTTCACATCGGGATCGACCGGCACGCCCAAGGCCATCCTTGGGCGGATCCGCGGGCTCGCCCACTTCATCCAGTGGGAAATGGCGGCCTTTTTGCTGGGGCCCGGATCGCGGGTCAGCCAGCTCACCGGCCCCTCGTTCGACGTGTACCTGCGCGACGTTTTCGCTCCCCTGTGCTCCGGGGGAACGGTGTGCATACCTCCGACGCCGAGATTGCTGGATCCGGTCCAGCTGGCGCGCTGGATAGAGCAGGCGGCGATCACGCTGATCCATTGCGTGCCCTCGGTCTTCCGCCTGCTGTTGCGACAGGACCTTGCTCCGGGGAAATTTCCGGCGCTGAAGTTCGTCCTGCTGGCGGGAGAAACACTGCCGCCGGCCGATGCGAATGCGTGGATCGCCTGCTTCGGAGAAAGAATCCGGCTGGTGAATTTGTATGGCCCCACCGAGACGACGCTTGCCAAGTTCTTCTATCGGCTCCCGGCGACACCGATTGCCGATACGTTCGTCCCCATCGGCAGGCCCATCCCCGGGGCGGAAGCCGTCCTCCTCGACGACAAGCTTGCGCCGTGTGCGCAAGGAGAATTGGGCGAGATATTCATCAGGACGCCTTACCGGAGCCTGGGCTACTACGACGCGCCTGAGCTGACGGAATCGGCCTTCATCCGCAACCCCTTCAGCGGGGCAACGAATGACCTGATCTACAGGACCGGTGATCTGGCGCGGGTGCTGCCGGACGGCAATTTCCGCTTCGTCGGGAGAAAGGACTTCCAGCTGAAGATAGGCGGCAACCGTGTCGAGTTGGGTGAGATCGAAGCACGATTGCAGGAGCACCCTCGCGTGCGCGAGGCCGTGGTGCTGGCCCGGGAGGACCGTCCAGGCGACACGCGCCTGGTCGCGTATTACGTGCCGCGCTCGTCATCGGCCGATATCGCGGTTGTCTCGGCGCCCGAGCTGCGTGCGCACCTGGCGGATCTGCTCCCCACCTTCATGGTGCCCGCGCTGTACGTCGCGCTCGAGAGCCTGCCGCTTTCCGCCAACGGAAAGCTTGATCGCGGGGCCTTGCCGGCGCCCGGAACCTCTCGCCCGGAACAAGCAGTGGCCTATGCGCCGCCGATTGGACCGGACGAAGCGCGGCTGTGCGAAGCGTTCGCTGGGGTCCTGGGCGTCGAGGGCGTAGGCCGCCACGACAATTTCTTCGACCTCGGCGGCAACTCGCTGCTGGCGATGAGCCTGCTGGCGCGGTTGCAGGAGGGCGCGGCCAAGACGATCCCGGGCACGCTGATTTTCCGCCATCCGACCCCGGCCAGTCTCGTGGTGGCGCTTGCGCAGGATGCAGACGGCGCCATCCAGGCGCACCGGTTGCCGCATGCGCATCGCCCTGTCCCTGCGGGCGGAGACACTCCCGCAACCGCGGGCCATGCGCCGGCGAAAGAAGCCATTGCCATCATCGGCATGGCGGGGCGCTTTCCGGGCGCGGGTGACGTGGAGCAATTCTGGGACAACCTGTGCGCGTCGCGGGAGTCGATCACGGTATTCGAACCCGATCAGCTCGACCCCTCGATCGCCGAAGCGGACCGCCTTGATCCGTCCTATGTGCCGGCTCGCGGGATCATCGAGGGCGTGGAGGATTTCGACGCCGCGTTCTTCGGCATCGCTCCACGCGAAGCCGAACTGATGGACCCGCAGCATCGGGTCTTTCTCGAACTGTGCTGGGAATGCATGGAGCGGGCCGGATACGTGCCCGACGCAACGACGGTCCCGGTCGGTGTCTTTGCCGGCACCTACCACTCCACTTACCTGCGACGCCACGTGGAGGCCCACCCCGATCTCGTGGAGAACATCGGCGCCTACCAGGTGATCCTGGACAACGAGAAGGACTACATCGCCACGCGCATCGCGCACAAACTCAATCTCACCGGTCCCGCCATCAGCATGTACACGGCCTGTTCGACGTCGCTGGTCGCGATCTGCCAGGCGCTGACAAGCCTGCGCGCGGGTGCCTGCGACATGGCGCTGGCGGGAGGTTCCTCCATCGTCTGTCCACCGCGCCGGGGTCATCGCTACCAGGAAGGTGCGATGTTCTCGCCCGACGGCCACACGCGCACCTTCGATGCCCAGGCACGGGGAACCGTCTTCAGCGATGGCGCCGCGGTGGTGCTGCTCAAGCGGTTGTCGGATGCGGTCAGGGACGGCGATCCGATCCACGCCGTGATCCTCGGCGCCGCCGTCAACAACGATGGCGGCGGCAAGGCCAGCTTCACCGCGCCCAGCAGTGAAGGGCAGGCGGCGGTGATTGCCCTGGCGCAGGCCGATGCCGGGGTTTCGCCGCGCAGCATCGGCTATGTGGAAGCGCATGGGACCGCGACGCCGATGGGCGATCCCATCGAGGTCGAAGGACTGGTGAAAGCCTTTGGCCGCGGCACGTCCGATGTCGGCTTCTGCAGGCTCGGCTCGGTCAAGAGCAACGTGGGCCACCTGGTGATCGCGGCTGGCGCCGCCGGCGTGATCAAGGCGTCTTTGGCGGTTGCGCGAGGGATCATTCCCGCCAGCCTGCATTTCGACCGGGCCAATCCGGCGATCGATTTCTCCGGCTCTCCGTTCGTGGTCAATGCCGCGTCGAGCGCGTGGACGAATGAGGATGGACCACGCCGCGCGGGCGTCAGCTCATTTGGCGTGGGCGGCACCAACGCCCATGTCGTGCTCGAAGAGGCGCCGGCGTTGCCCGACTCCGAAGAGGGGCGTGGGCCGCACCTCCTGGTGCTGTCCGCGCGCTCGCCACAGGCCTTGGCCCAGTCCAGGGAGCGCCTGGCCGACTTCCTGCAGGCAAATCTGCAGCGCGTCCAGGGCGAGGGCATCGACAACCAGGCGGCCACCGCCGTGAATCTGGCGGACGTGGCATGGACGTTGGCGGCGGGCAGGAAGTCCTTTGCCCATCGCGTCGCGGTGGTTGCCAGGGATGCAACAGAAGCGATCAGCCAGTTGCGCAATGCCGATACCGTGGCCGCCATCGGGCGCAGTCGTCCAGCGCGACACCGGGACGTGGTGTTTGCCTTCCCCGGACAGGGTTCGCATTACCCGGGCATGGGCCGCGAGTTGTACGAGACCGAGCCAGAATTCGCCGCGGCGCTCGATCAGTGCCTGCATGCCTTGCGCTCCGGGTTCGGGCTGGATCTGCGTCGAACCCTTTTCAGCGACGAGCCCGATGCACTGTGGCCGACCGCGCTGATGCAGCCGGCGATCTTCTCGGTCGAATACGCGCTGGCACGGTTGTGGATGAGCCAGGGACTCGTTCCCTCGGCCATGATCGGCCACAGTGTCGGAGAATTCGTGGCGGCGACATTGGCCGGCGTCTTCGCGTTGCCCGATGCCGTGTGCCTGGTGGCAAAGCGGGGCGCGCTCATGCAGGCACAACCCGCCGGCGCGATGCTGTCGATACGCACCGGGCTCGACGCCCTGCTTGGTCGGCTGCCGGGCGGCGTGTCGCTGGCGGCCGACAATGCACCGGGCGCCTGCGTCGTCGCCGGGCCGATCGAGCCCGTCGCCGAATTCCAGGCGCAGCTCGAGGCCGAGGGCATCGCCTGCCGTGCACTGCGCACGTCGCATGCGTTCCACTCGGCGATGATGGACCCCGTGATCGCGCCATTCCGGGACGCCGTCAAAGCGGTGATGCGTTCGGCGCCGAAGCTGCCGATCGTATCGACGGTGACCGGCGAACCGCTGACCGCCGAGAGTGCAATGTCGGCCGACTACTGGTCGCAACACCTCCGCCAGCCTGTGCGGTTCGCCGCGGCGCTGGCACGGGTGGTTTCCGATGCGCCTGCGAGTGCGTTGCTCGAAATCGGGACGCGCGCGACGCTGAGCCTGCTTGCGCGACAGCATCCCGCGGTGCAGAAGTCCGATGTCGTCGCTGTGCCCTCACTGGGGGATGCGCCCGGCCTCGAGGCGGCAAGCCTGCGCAAGGCTGCCGGGCAACTGTGGTGCCATGGCGTGACGATCGATCTCGCGCAATTCGACCGTCGCAGCAGGCGGAAGCGGACACAGCTGCCGACCTATCCATTCGAGCGCCAGCGCTGCTGGGTAGAGGCGCGCGCTTTCAATGTCGTGAACATCGCCGCCGCGCCGGTGGCGGTGCCGTACACGGTCCCGGCCACGTCGGTGACGGTGAAGGTGACGCCAGTGGGCGCACTCGACGCAGCCAACAGCGACCGCCGTACGCGCGTGCTCGCCGAGCTCAGGCAGACATTCGGCGAGATCACCGGCTTCGACATGGCGACCGCCGACGCGGCGGCAAACTTCATCGAGCTCGGCCTCGACAGCCTGATGCTCACCCAGGTTTCCATGCGGTTGCAGAAGGCCTTTGCCGTGCCTGTCACCTTCCGCCAGTTGATGGGCGATTGCTCCAGCCTGGACAGCCTGTCCCGGATGCTGGACGAGCAGTTGCCCGCCACGCCCGTCGTGGCATCCATCGCGGCGTCCTCCCCCGTGGCGGAGACGCCGGCGCCGCCATCCGTGCCGGCCGTATCCTCGCTCCCCACGGACAATGCAGTCTTCCTCCAACTGATCGAGCAGTCGATATCAGGGCCAGCACCGCAAACGCATTCGTCGCAGAACAGTGGCGATCCAGCAGCCTTCGTCGCCGCGTCGGCACAGGTCACTGCGGTCGTCACTATCGCCTCTTCATCCACGACCCGACTGGGAGCGTTGATGGACCCCCGGCATCCCCTGGTCCCCGGCGCCCGCATCGGCCGCGCACCGGACGGGCAGCCCGCGTGGTTCGTGCCCAATCCAGACCGGCCGGGCAGCTATCTCAAGGTAGGTCCCTGATCAGGCTGGACCCTTTTTGTTCGTGGAGGCGCGGCCAATCGAGTGGTTGTTTGAGTCGTCGCTGAAGCTTCAAAAACAATGCGCTCACAAAAAGGCCGGGGGCTCCCCTCCCGGCCTGCGCTGCGCGCCGTAACCTGATCGCGCGGCCAATAATTTGCGAATCACCCGAGTCGCAGTCGGAAAGTGCGCAGTGGGGAAATGTGTTTCACCTGTTCCAATCCACTGGATCGATCAGCTTATTTTGGATGCCCGTGCCCTGCCCGACATATCGGTAGCGAAAGCCGATCGTATTCACAACGCTCACGAGTCCAAAGTCCAACAGGGCGTCGCCTGTCTCAGGATTGACGGGAACCCTGCCCAGGGTCGCCCAGGTTCCTGAGCCATTCGCACATGCACTGCTCGGCGCCTCGTCGGGTTGCGTTATGTCGTTCGAAGGAATCCCCTTTAACGAACAGTACTGGAAAGTCACGGTTCCGCCCTGGGCTGGGTGGCCGCTGCCATCTTCGACATGCGCCCTGAGTACCAATTCGCCGTCGAACACGAATGTGAGTCCATAAAAGCCAGTTACAGGCTGAGCCAGGACAGTGGGCGATGCACTCAAACAGCCAGCAGACACGAGTACAGCGACGCGTACGATGAGATTTGCGAGATAGGGATGTGACACGTTGTGACCTCCTCTTCGAGCATTTACCCCTGACTCTTGATCTGGTCCAGCCAATTTGTGTGGCGCATGGACGCGGCACGCACAGGATCACGGAGGTCCATCCGGCTCCGGTATCCGGGCGAGCAGTTGGCCAAGTGGGATTTCGGCGAGGGAAGGTTCGACGCCCTGGAAAAACAGCTCGTCTTGCCCAGTTCCGCATGGGGATCAGGCCTTTGCAGCCGGACGGAAGCCGATCGTGGTGGTCATGTCGCGTGGCCACTGGGTTCGAGGCGATGGCCTCGGGCCGGCGATGAATTAGGGGGCTTCAGCAGATAATGCGGCGTGAAAGTCTGTTACGAAAAAGCCGGCGCGCGGCCGGCTTTTCGCTAACTTTTTGATTCTATTGGTGGAGCGGAGGAGGATCGAAGCTGTCGCGGCTGGAGGGCGTGCGGAGCGCCGGCAAGGGCTATCGCGCGCGGTGCGACCGCGCCCCATCATGCTTGCGTGGCCTCGGGGGCTTCGCTTTCCCTGCACATGGCATCTTCGGCCTCAGCGAGTGCAAGCGTGGGTCTGCCATCCGGGAAGCCAATGGCCAACAGCAATGCGCGAGCTTTGGTCGCAGAGGCGAGACATTCTCGGACGTTTTGACGAAAGGATGGGTAGAAGCTCGCAGGGGGCTTGCTCTGGCTGGCCAGCGCCTGCCCCGCTTGGTGAAGGTAGGAGAGGAAGCTGCGCAACTCAACCACACAAACGGCGGCGTCATTTGGCAATACACTCAAGCGGCTCGCCGAACTTTCCAACGCTTGCAGCTTGATTCGATCAATGTGAAACGCCAAATATTTGCGCAATAGCGGTTCCATATCGAGCAGCATTTGCGCGAGGTCGATGTCGCCACCCTCTGGCATGACTGATTCCTTACTGTTTCCAGGATGTTCTTGGTGTGAGCAACTTCGTGGAACAGCAGGACCGCAAGTATCCTCGCATCCACCCGGCGCTGCGCCCAAATGAAGTAGCGCGAGACTCCACCCGCGCCCAAGGCAACTAGCACCGCTGCCCAAGTTCCCCACGCTGCAACCACCTCGGCGCTGTACGCCCAGTTAGTCCAAATCCACGTAGTGATTCCTCGTATCCCCTGAGGTCACCGTAGCCAAGGCGGCCGCCGATTGACCAATCGCAGTGGCCGCCCGGGAGCGGTGGGGGCTGGAAAGTTGAAAGGCAAGTTGCCCACGACCGCGCGTCCCCAACTTTTCGCACGGCCGCGAATTCAACATGGGGGCATCGGGCAGGCTCAGTCTGACCGTCAGGGCGCCAGCTCGCCACCGAAGAGTGTTGCCCACCCTTCATGGGCGCGCCAGCAGCATCATCCAGCGTGATTTTGCGTCGGCACTTTCGGCTTGCCAGATTTCCCGGAAGCCGGCCTTGGCTACCAAGACCGGATACGCGTGGCTGTAGCTCAGTTCTCTGCCGTGGGGCCGGGACGTCGAGTCCGCCTCGAAGTCATGGTCGAAGCTGACCGGCTCGACCAGCGCGATGCAGGTT
This sequence comes from Agrilutibacter niabensis, assembly GCA_031457065.1. Classification (GTDB taxonomy): domain Bacteria; phylum Pseudomonadota; class Gammaproteobacteria; order Xanthomonadales; family Xanthomonadaceae; genus Agrilutibacter; species Agrilutibacter niabensis_A. The sequence continues at coordinate 1,459,196 of JAVDVW010000001.1, read as the reverse complement.
GGCGTGTGCATGGTCAGCGTTAGCAGCACGCCTTCGAGTTGGCTCTGGGTGAAATACTCGAAGACGCCACCGTAGGTGTAGAAGGCCATGTTTGGCCCAGCATGGTGCGTGATCCAGTCGATGGCATCGCAGGCTGAAAATTCAAGCCGGGTGTCCGCGGCATGTTGCACTTGGTTTCGAGCGATTTGGGCAGCATTGAGATCCAGGCCGATGAATCGGTCTACAGCGGGCAATCGATCCGCAAGGTAAGCGAGGACGGCGCCGTTCCCGCAGCCGATCTCGCAGACGGTATGAAAAGTGCCCTGCTTAAGTTCTGCTTCTAGGCGGTCCAACGCGATCCGATGCGGGCCGTGGAACAGCTGCTTTTCCAGACGAGGAATAGCGGCGTCATAGACGAAATCACAAGGGCCGCGCACCCAGAACTCATGATGCTGTCGGGCCAGTCGATTGAAGCAGCCCGCTTCGCGATAGCGGATGGCAAGCACCGCGAGCGCCGACTGTTCAAGCCGGTTACGCGGAGGTAGGCCGGCCTCGAATCTTGTTACTGCAGCATGATGGCGCCAAGTGAGAACTTCACCCATCGCCGCCAGCCCCTTTGCGGGAGCGCGAGCGGAAAGCCCTTTACTTGTTCCCCTAGCGCTGTCTGCGCGTGGGGGTCCTTTAACACTTTCATTCGCACGCCCTCCCGCCAATCCCGGTGGCCGGGACTGGCGAATATGTAGTGATCAAAACGCAGTGCGGGTTCGCAGCAAGCGTCAGGCGATTGGGGGCCGGAGCGGCGGACCGAAGTGTCGTCGGATGGGGGGCAAGGCCGCAGCGGTCGGCAATGCCATGCTCGGGTCGAGTATGGAAGTCAGGGAGATTTCGATTGCAATCCCGTCAAGCGCGCCGTCCCTATGGCGCGAAGGTGCGACAGCCTGGAGGTGGACCGGGTCACGCCCGGCACATTACGTCAAGGCCGCTGGGGGGGCAACCGGAGGCGAGGAGCAGCCCCGGCCGTTAGCTCGTAGCGACCGCGGACTTTCAGCGTTAGAACCGTCCGGCGACGCGGATAGCAGGCGGTAAGCCAGACCCTGGAGGACTTGACTCTGGACTATGGTCCAGACTGCAGACTCGTCCGCGACGCCCCAACTTGCGGAACACAGCGGTATGAAAATCGGTGAATTGGCACAACGCTCCGGCGTCGGTATCGATACCGTGCGGTACTACGAGCGGGAAGGTCTCTTGCCCAGGGCGCAGCGCCTGGCGTCGGGGTACCGCGTCTATGACAACCACGATGTCCGGCGCTTGCGCTTCGTGCGGCGCGCCAAGGCGCTCGGGTTCACGCTACCTGAGATCCGAGAGCTGCTCGCGTTGTCGAACCATCGCGATGACGACATGGCATCCATGAAGGCCGCCGCCGTGGAAAAGCTGGATGACGTTAAGGCCAAGCTTGCTGAGCTCAACCGTATCCGCGAGGGACTGGAAACCCTGGTGGCGTCCTGTCCGGGCCACGGGGCTTTGGAGCAATGCCCAATTCTCAATGCATTGGCCGAGGACGACCAATGAGCATCCATTCACATTCCCATCAGGAGCATGAGGCCACAAGCCCACATGCTTGTTGCAGTTCGAACACGAAGGCCGCGGCGTCGGTGATCGACGTAGTTTGCGGCATGCAGGTGGATCCCTCGACCACTCCGCATCATGCGATCCACGCGGGTCAGGACTACCACTTCTGTTCGGCACTTTGCCGCGAGAAGTTCATCGCGAATCCCGCGCAGTACCTCGAGCTGAAGTCTGTCGTGCCGGCTCCGCCCGCACCGGCGAGCACGATCTACACCTGCCCGATGCATCCACAGATCCGGCAGGAAGGACCGGGCACGTGCCCCATCTGTGGCATGGCGCTGGAACCGGAAATGCCGAGCCTGGATGAAGCAGACAATCCGGAGCTGCGCGATTTCAGTCACCGCTTCTGGTGGACGCTGCCGTTAACCGTGATCGTGCTGGTGATGGCGATGCTTGGCCATCGCATCACGCTCCTGGCCACTGAAGCGCGCACCTGGATCGAGCTCGCACTGAGCGCGCCGGTGGTGCTCTGGGCCGGATGGCCGTTCTTCGAACGGTGCGTGCAGTCGATCCGCAACCGCAGCCCGAACATGTGGACCCTGATCGGCATCGGCGTCGGCGCGGCCTTCGGTTACAGCGTCGTCGCCACGATAGCGCCGGATCTGTTTCCGGCGTCATTCCGCGAGCACGGCCGTGTCGGCGTGTATTTCGAGGCCGCTGCCGTGATCGTTTCGCTCACGCTGCTCGGCCAGTTGCTGGAGCTGCGGGCACGCTCCAAAACCTCCGCCGCGATCAAGGCGCTGCTCGGCCTGGCACCCAAGACGGCGCGACGCATCGACGCGGCGGGCAACGAAGTCGATATCCCGCTGGAACACGTGCATGTCGGTGACCGTCTGCGGGTGCGTCCCGGCGAGAAGGTGCCCGTGGATGGGACGGTGCTCGAAGGCCGCTCCAGCATCGACGAGTCCATGCTGACCGGTGAGCCGATACCGGTCGAGAAGGACGAGGGCGCTAAGGTCATTGGTGCCACGCTCAACGGCACCGGGAGCCTGATCATCCGCGCCGACCAAGTCGGGTCAGCCACCGTGCTCTCGCAGATCGTGCAGCTGGTGGCGCAGGCGCAGCGCTCGCGCGCGCCGATGCAACGCATGGCCGACAAGGTGGCGTTCTGGTTCGTGCTGGCCGTCCTGGCTGCCGCAGTGCTCACGTTCTTCGCCTGGGGCCTATTCGGACCGCACCCATCCTGGACCTATGCGGTGCTCAACGCCGTATCGGTGTTGATCATCGCGTGTCCCTGTGCGCTGGGCTTGGCGACGCCGATGTCGATCATGGTAGCCACCGGCCGTGCCGCGCAGACGGGCGTGCTGTTCCGCGACGCCGAGGCGATCGAGCAGCTCCGCAAGATCGACACGTTGATTCTCGACAAGACCGGCACGCTGACCGAGGGTCGCCCCGCGTTTCGCGACGTGGTGGCAGCAGAGGGGTTTACCCCCGACCAGGTGCTGCAACTGGCGGCGAGCCTGGAGCAGGGCAGTGAGCACCCGCTGGCAGCCGCAATCCTGGCCGAGGCACGCCACCGCAAGCTTCCCCTGGAACGAGCGGAGGATTTCGATTCGCTCACCGGACGCGGCATCCGCGGACGTGTGGGCGGACAGGATCTGTTGCTTGGTAATGCCGCGCTCATGGCGGAGATGCATGACGACGTCGGCTTCTTGGCTGGCAGTGCGGAAGGGTTGCGCAAGCAAGCGGCTACCGTCGTGTTTTTAGCCGTCAATGGCCGCGTCGCGGGCGCGGTGGCAGTGGCCGATCCTATCAAGGCCACGGCACTGCCCGCGTTGAACGACCTGCGCGCTGCTGGTCTGCGCGTCGTGATGGCTTCCGGTGATGCCCAAACCACCGCCGCCTCCGTAGCGCAAACGCTGGGGATCGACGAGGTGCATGGCGAAGTGCGCCCGCAGGACAAGGCCGAGCTGGTGCAGCGTCTGAAGGCCGAAGGTCGGCACGTGGCGATGGTAGGCGATGGCATCAACGACGCGCCCGCACTGGCTGCAGCCGACGTGGGCATCGCCATGGGGACCGGCACCGACGTCGCCATGTCGAGCGCTCAGGTGACGTTGGTCAAGGGCGACCTGCGGCGCATCGTGCAGGCCCGTGCCATTTCAGAAGGCACCGTAGCCAACATGAAGCAGAACCTGGGCTTCGCTTTCCTTTACAACGCGCTGGGAGTCCCGATTGCCGCGGGTGTGCTGTATCCCGTGTTCGGCATACTGCTCAGTCCGATGATCGCGGCCCTGGCCATGAGCCTGAGTTCAGTTTCCGTGGTCACCAACGCATTGCGTCTGGGCCGATCAACGCTCCCTGTCCTTACCCGCCGCCCGTCGCCCTGAGCCGCCGCATGGTGCGGCCGGAACGAGCGCGCAGCGCATCGGCTACCACGCTGTTACGAAAAAGCCGGCGCTTGGCCGGCTTTTCGTTAACTATTTGAATTTATTGGTGGAGCGGAGGAGGATCGAACTCCCGACCTTCGCATTGCGAATGCGAATTTTCGGCCTTTTCGATCAATGACATGCGCTCTAAGTGATTGATCCAAATGGAAGCGCGTCTCAGCGAAACTTCGCGATATGATGGCATCTGCTGTTACCGTGCAGTTACGGGGATGCCATGAAGGTCCAGAAGAAGCTATCGCCCGCCATCGTTGAGGCGTCAAAGCCCGAAGCCGAGCCGTATCGCGTGTGGGACACAACCGTCCCGCAGCTGTTCCTTCGCGTGCAGCCGTCAGGGGTGAGGTCTTGGAACGTCCAATGGGCGCGGACCAGCAGCAAATCGCTGGGGAAGTGGCCTGGCGTCACTGTCGAATCCGCGCGGGTCAAAGCAAAGGCGCTCCTGGTGGAAACGGACCAGCATGGCGCCCCGCGGGCGGTACTCGATGCCAAGAAGCCCAAGGCGTACACGTTGGGGGAGTTCGTCGAGCAGGAGTTCAAACCCTGGGCGTCGGCGAATCGCAAATGGGGCGACGGGGCAGCCGATCGCATCCTGGCCGTGTTCGAAGAGTTCCGCGAAAAGCCCCTGGCCGAGCTGACTCCCTGGATCATCGAAAAGTGGCGTTCGAAGCGGATCAAGGCGGGCATCAGCCCGAACACCTGTAACCGCGATCTGGCAACCCTGAAGTCAGCTCTCAGGCGCGCGCTGGAGTGGGGCTTGATTGACGCCGACCCACTCGGGGCGGTGAAGCAATCGAAGGTAGATAGCTCGCGTGTGCGCTACCTGAGCGAGGACGAAGAAAACCGATTGCGGAAGGCGCTCGCCGATCGCGATGGGGCCGCGCGCCAGGCCAGGGCCAGGAACAACGCCTGGCGAAAGGAGCGCAACCAGGAGCCGTTGCCGGCGCTTGGGCCGAGCGATTACGGCGATCATCTGTCGCCCGCGGTTCTGCTGTCGCTCAATACCGGATTGCGGCGCGGCGAGCTGACGTCGCTGGAATGGGCCGATATCGACTTCCACTCTCACAACCTGACGGTGCGTGCCGCAGCAGCCAAGTCTGGAAAGCGGCGTTCAGTTCCCCTGAACGACGAATCCATCGCCGCGCTGAAGCAGTGGCGGAAGCAGGTCGGAACCAAGGGGCGCATCTTCCCGTTCCGCGACTTCAAAACCGCATGGGGAGCGCTGCTGGAGGACGCGAAGATCGCGGACTTCCGCTGGCATGACTTGCGGCACCACTTCGCGAGCCGGCTCGCGCAGGCGGGCGTGAACTTGAACGCGATCCGCGACCTGATGGGGCACGCAGACCTGAAGATGACGTTGCGATATTCGCACCTGTCGCCGGACAACCTTGCCGCGGCCGTCGCCCTGCTGAGCGCGCCCCGCAAGCCGGCGAAATCGCGGAAGGCACGAAGCGTTTAAACGCGCCGCAACATGCAACCGATTGGTTGCGGAAATTCCTGCAATGGGAGGCCACGCGGGGAAAACTGAAACTGGCCCTGTCGCAAGTGTCGCGACGTATCGCAAGGGCCTACAGGCATGCACCGTATCGAAAAGCTGAAGTTGTCTCTCCGTGAAATCGCCGACCTGACCGGCGAGAGCCTTCCACTGATCCACGACGCAATCAATGCCGGCCACCTGGACACGTTCCTGGTGGGGCGTCGACGCTTCGCCCGCCCTGCGGCCGTGTCGGCGTGGATCGACTTCCTGGAATCGCGCAGCAAGTCCGGCAAGCCGGTTTCCTACCGCGCGCGCGGCGGCGAAGTCGCGGGGGCTGCCGCCTGATGGACGCAAAGGAAACCCCCGGCTTGGGGGCCGGGGTCCAAGGAAACACGCCGCACGAAGACAGGAGCGATGCTACGGCCACCGTCGCGCCGGCTCCGTTGCAGGAATTTCCGGTTCTGCTGGCTTCGGTACGGTTTCCCGGCAGGGTTGCCGCCATTCGACGCGCTAGCACGCGAGACGAAGCGATGCGCGCGGTGATGGCCTTCGCGTATGCGGGGATGTTCGTCCGGCACGTGACCGGTGCTTACAACCCGATGACCCGCGACGCCATCGCTAACGAGGCGTGGACGTATGTGCGAATGTCGCCTGCTGCAAAGGAAGTGCGTTCGATCGACGTCGCCGCCATCGTCACGTTCATGGATGACGTGGCGCGCGAGAGGTGTGGCCCATGAGCGACGTTGCAGCGCAAGGCGACGCCGCTCGCAAGCTTGACGATTCTTCTGTTACTTGGATTGCAGCTTTCGCGCGATCCGCCGCGATTTGCGAGGCTGGGCTGTACGAGGCATACGAGGCCGCCGAGGCAGCGGGCGACCTGGAAGCCTGCGACCGGATGGCGGCGCAGGTCGGGCACGCGCACAACCCGCCGCTGGCGGCCAGCGAGGGCCAGCGGGGCGCCTTCACCTTCGCGCGCGTCGGTGAACAGCTCGCCGCTGGCCTGAAGCCGATTCAATGGCTGGTGCGGAACTATGTCGAGGTCGATTCCTTGGCGCTGATGTTCGGCGATCCGGGCTGTGGCAAGTCGTTCGCTGCGATCGACCTGGCGTGCTGCATTGCAACGGGCACGCCCTGGCACACGAACAAGACAAGCCCCGGAGCGGTGTTCTACATCGCCGGTGAGGGTCAAAACGGTCTGATGCGACGATTCGCAGCTTGGTCGCAGCACAACGATATTCCGCTGACTGGCGCACCGTTGTTCGTGGGACATCGTCCGGCGCAGTTGGTGAACGCCGGCGCAGCTGCCGAGGTCGCAAACGCCGTCGAGGAAATGCAGGCCGCGTCCGGTCAGGCGCCCGCGCTGATCGTCGTCGACACCCTGGCACGTAACTTCGGCGGTGACGAGAACAGCCAAGAAGACATGGGCGCGTTCATCGCGAACCTGGACAACTTCCTGCGCAAGTCCGGTGAGTGGGATGCGACCGTCCTGGTTGTGCATCACTCGGGGCATGCCGACAAGGCGCGCGGGCGCGGCAGTTCGGCACTGAAGGGTGCCGTCGACGCGGAATACTCGCTGACGAAGGACGAATCGGGCGTCGTGCGTATGGAAGCGACGAAGATGAAGGATGCGGAGCAGCCGGCGCCTGTTGCCTTCAGGCTGGACCCCATCACGATCGATGGCGTGCTGGACGATGAGGGGCAGCCTGTCACCAGTGCTGTGCTGTCGAGCGTGGCGCATGTGCTGCCCGCCAGGAATGGGAAGGTTGGGCGCGGTAGGAATCAGACGATCGCGTTGTCTGTCCTGGCTGACCTGGTCGACGAGCATCGCGTCAGGTTGGGGAACTCGGGCCATAGCCCTGACGGCGCTCGCGTAACCCTGGATAAATGGCGCGAACGACTCGTGTCTAAGGGGATCGACCGCAAGCGGTTCTATGACCTGCGCAACACGCTGAAGGCTGCCGGTCAGATCGTCGTCGAGTTCGGCGATTACGTGCGCCTTACGGACGCCGAGCGTCCGATTTGATGTCCGGTTCGTACCGGGAATGCGTCCGGTTGGTCCGGTTTGGCCGCGTCCGGTTTGTCCGGTTTGCCTATAGGCAACCGGACGGACGGACGCAAAACGGACGGTGCCCCTATCGCGCGGGTCCTTCCTAGACCCGGTGGCCCTGCGGGGTCGCCGACACCGCTCGATTCGCATTGTGCATGCCGATCGAGAACTGGTTTGTTGTTTTTGTGCCGTCGAGGGAACTCCGATATTCCCGCTGGCCTGAGCGGCTTCCGACCAAAACCGACGCCCCGCTTCGGAGGGGGGCTGCGGGCATATCTGGGTACCGCGGCAGGAAATCCAGCAGGATCGGCCACAAGATTGTCGCGGCCGCATGCTCGCTGGTAGTGATGGGAATCAGACCGGCGTCGTGGGCTGTACAGCAGTGGACGTCAGCTTCCGACCCAAAGCGGCTAGTCACCTATCTGCTATAGACGATCAAGCGCGGTTGGGTCCGAACCGCTTGCCGACGTGACTTGAGGAACCAGTCATCGCAGCTCGTGCGAGGGGACTCACATCCGTGGCTAGGACCCCTCGGACAGCGGCCTCCGTCGCCCCCAGCCTGGATTTGCTACCGATTTCTAGGGTTTTGTCGGATCGCGGAGCATAAGTGCGTTGCCGCGCGGATACTGCCGAAAACGAACCCGGAGCTCACTGTGAAAACCCGCTCGAACCCCCTCCGAAGGGTTGCAATCTTGGCCTTATTTGCTGTGGTTGCACTATTGCCCCAATGGTCCCTGGCACAGGTGACCGAAGTCGGCCCCTTCATCGAGGCCTATGCGAAGGAGCACGGTTTCAACGGTACGGTGCTCGTCCGCAAGCAAGGCAAGGTCGCGTATCAAGGCAGCTTCGGGTTGGCGAACATGTCGCTCGGTGTCCCCAACACCACAAGCACGAAATACAGGATCGCCTCGATCACGAAATTGTTCACGTCGGTCCTGATCTTGCAGCTGCAGGGGCAGGGAAGAATCGACCTGGAGGGGAAGATCACCGATTACCTGCCGGACTACGCCGGTGAGGGCGCGAACAAAGTCTCGATCCATCAGCTCCTGAATCACACGTCCGGCATCCACAACTTCGATCAGGTCAAGAGCATGGAGGAGGCGCTGTCGGGTGGGCTTCCGCCCTACCAGACTCCGTACACACTGGATCAATTGCTGGCGCGATTCGGCAGCGGTCCGCTCGACCATCCGCCCGGGACCGTCTTCGACTACAACAATGGGGACTACCTCATTCTTGGAAAAATCGTTGAGCGCGTGTACGGCCAACCGTTTGACCAAGTCCTCCAAGCCAGGATTCTCAGGCCGCTGGGCATGGCCGACACCGGCTTGCTGAAACAGCGCGATATCGTCCACGGATTGGCGAGCACCTATTTCTATCGGGACGACCTCAAGACCCTCGTCAACGATCTGCCCTCCTACCCGGAAAACTGGCACGCCGCAGGCGCCATGTACTCGACCGTGGCGGATCTCGTGACGTTTTCCGATGCGTTGTTCGGGGGCCGACTGATAAAACCGGAAGCGCTCGAACGCATGCTCACCCCGGGCCTGGACGACTACGGCTACGGCGCATGGGTCTATGACGCCGAGATCGACGGCAGGAAGCACAGGATAGTGAAGCGCCCCGGGCAGATCATGGGCGCTCAGACGCAGCTCTACCACTTCCTGGGTGAGGACATCACCATCATTTTGCTGGCCAACTCCGGCGCGACAGACTTGGACGAATTCGTCGCGGAAATCGGCAAACGGGTTGCGCGCATGCGCCCGTAGCGCCGTCGCTTACGCGGGCCCCGCACCTACTCCTCTATGGCTTGTGCGCAAGTTCGTCGGAAAACTGCCACTGAGCGGGCGGCGTGAACGCCTGCTCATGGCCGAAAGCGGACGCTAGCCAGCGCTAGCGGCGCTTTCTCGAATGTCCGCTTTCGACCCAAAGCAGTCATTCGCCAGTTGAGCCGATGTGCCGATTGGCGGCGGATTGCGACTGTGGAGGCCTTAAAAGGCCGCTGCGCAGTGAAGGCTAGACGTACCTCCGTGATCACAGGTTCTGCGGCTTAAACTTACTGCGCCGACTGATGTATCCGCCGGACTTCATGAATTCAGCGTCGCCGCGGTAATGCAGAGTCTCCGGGCGCTTCGGTGATGGCGCGACATGGGCCTTCACTACCTCCCAGATGAAGAGGCCGTACTCGTCGATCTGCCGATCGTCATCCAACTTGCACTCGAAGTTGGCATGGCATTCGGCAATAAGCGGGGCATCCACGTATCGTCCAGGCTGCGCCGTAAGGCCGAACTTCGCGAACTTGTCGATACGATCGGATCCACTGCAGTTGCCGATCCCAACCACCGTATCGACCATATCGGCCGTCGGTAGATTGATGACGCATTCTCGGCTACGCCGGATCAGCTCAAAGCTGTGGTTTCCGTCCAAGATGTAGCAACCAAATCTGGCCGGGGAAAACCCCAGCATCATGTGCCATCCCATGACCATGACGTTGGTCTCGTCTTTCCAACGGGAGCTGACAAGTACGATAGGGCCAGGCTCGAGATAGCGCCGGATCTCCGTAAGTGGGAAGTCGTGTTTCACAGGAATCTTCATAGCATTTCTCCTGGCTCGCATCTCAAAGCTCTAACGACAATCAGTTGACGAACGTTTCAGATAGCTTCGAATGTCGGGTTCGCCATCGCACAGCGCCGGTACTCGGCCAAGAAAAGCCTGAACGTAATCGGTAGCCATATGGAAGTCGAAGTCCTGCGCCGAGCGCCAATCTTCAACCACGATCCACAGGCCATCATCGCCCGTGTCTTGAAAGACCTCGTAGCGAAGATTCCCGGGTTCGTTTCGGGACGGTGAGACCAAAGCCATCAACTGAAGCCCTAGGCGAGTCTCCTCGCCACGTTTGGCGGCGAAAAATGCCACCTTGCTGATCGGATCCATGAAGGATCTCCTAGGAGCGGTCGGCGCGGGCTCGCGCCGACCACTGCGAGGGGCGTCTGCCCCAGGGAATTACCAGGGCTGATCGGTCGGAAGAACGAACAGTTCCGCGACGTTGACGTAGTCCGGTGCCTGAAGGGCGAACAGGATAGTGTCAGCGATGTCGCCAGCCTTCAGGAACGCCATCTGATCACGCAGGCCTTCCATTTGATCCCGATAACCCTTGTCCGTGACGTGCTCGAACAGTTCGGTATCCACTGCGCCAGGCTGGATGCAGGTGACGCGGATGTTGTGCTTCTTGCCGACTTCCAGACGGAGGCCTTCGGAGAAGGCAGTAACCGCATGCTTGGTGGCGCAGTAAACAGAAAGTCCAGGGAAGACCTTCCGACCAGCAATAGACGAAGTGTTGAAGATATGGCCGTAGCTCTGCTTCTGCATGTAGGGGAGCACAGCTGCGGTGCTATTGAGGAGGCCTTTGATGTTGACATCGACCATGCGATGCCATTCGTCGGTCTTCAGCGATTCGATGTCCGAGATCGGCATCAGGCCGGCATTGTTGAACAGGATGTCGATCGTGCCGTACGCGTCGACCAGCTTCTGGACCCCGGCCTGGACGGAGGTCGAATCGACCACGTCCATTTCGATGGCAAGAGCTTCACCGCCGGAGGCCTTGATCTGGTTCACCAGAGCTTGCAGGCGGTCGATACGGCGCGCGGCCAGGCCGACCTTCACACCTTGTGCTGCGAGCTTCAGGGCGGTAGCCGCACCAATGCCGCTGGACGCACCCGTGACGAGGGCAATTTTTCCATTGAGCTTCATGAGATTCACCTTGGGGTTAGGAGGAGTGCTGCCGTTGAGGGGGATCGGCTTGAGCACGGGCGCAGATTGCGCTTATCTCCGAGGTGGCTCTCTTGGGGGTTTGCCTAGGCTGTCGGGATTTTGCGGTCAGGTTTCGCCGCGGTAGTCACTGGGCGTCACGCCCGATTCGCGTCGAAAGACCTGGGCGAAGTGACTAGCGCTCGAATACCCCACCTCCAAGCCGATCTCGATGATGGGTCGGGACGTTTCACGCAGGAGCTGACGGGCTCGCGCCATCCGCAGACGAATGAAGTACTGCGAGGGTGTATATCCCGTGCTCTGCTTGAAGGCACGCCCAAAATGGAATTCGCTCAACCCGATCACGCGCGAAAGCCGCGCCAGCTGGAAGTCCTTGTCGAGTTGCATCTCCATCATTTCGGTGACCCGGCGAAGCTTGAAAGCTGGTAGCCCGCCGCGTGGACGCTGACGTGTACGGGCCACAGCTCCGTAACGGCGTACTAGGTGCACTGCGAGGCTTTGCGCCAAGCCCTGAACGAATAGGGCGCTCGGATCTTGCGACGACGTGAGTTCGGCGCGCAGCGGCTCAAGTAGCGCGGACAGGACGCTGTCGCGCTCCCCAGATACGTCACGCAGTTCCAGCTCGGTTGCGTTGCCCAGGACTTCAGAGGTGGCGCGCTGGAGCAGCGGCAAGCCCAAATGAAGGTGCATGACCTCGAAGGGCTGATCACCTTCTGCCGTCCACCGTAACTCGTACGGTTCGGTCGTGTTGGTCAGAAAGAAGTCGCCTGACGACACGCGATTGGCTATCCAAGGGCCGTCAAGCTCTCGCTCTTCTACAAGTGCGCTACCAGAGAGGATCCAGACGACGAGTGGCTCGGGCACCGCCGGAATCAGGAGAGATTCCTGATTGCGATCACGCTCGAAGATCTGCACCAATAGATCCTTCCACGCACGCCCGCTGCCGGCTGCAATGCGAGTGCCCGGCACCAGTTCATCGAGCGCCTCAGACGAGCTGTGCTTGGTGCCAGTGGTCATGGCCGGCGGCTGCTGTCATTTCATGAAGCCAGAACACGCGGCTCAGTGGCCCCCTGCCGCACGGGGGACGCAAGGTTCAGCACGTTCTTAAGGTGCCGTGCTTCTTCCAAGGGGCTGCGCCCAAACATACGCTTGAACTCGCGGCTGAACTGGGACGCGCTCTCGTAGCCCACCCGTTCCGATGCCACATTTGCGCTCAACCCGTTGCGGATCATCAGCAGTCGGGCCTGGTGCAGCCGCATTGCCTTGATGTATTGGATCGGCGAGGTAGCCGTGACGATCTTGAAGTGATTGTGGAAGGCCGGAATGCTCATATTGGCTTCGCGAGCTAAAGTGGCCACATCCAGCTCATGGTCGTATTGGCTATGAATGCGCCGCAAGGCCTTGGCTATACGAGCGAAGTGGCCACCTTGCGTCAATGCAGCGCGCAAGCTTCCGCCCTGCTCACCGCTCAGTACGCGGTAAGTGATCTCGCGCACGATGCCGGGACCCAGCAAACGAGCGTCCACAGGACTCATCAAGGCCTCCAGAAGACGGACGGTGGCATCGCCGATCCGTTCGTCTAGTGGAGTCGCAAACATCGTCTGCGGTCGGACGCCTTGATGCGGTTGGCTTTCATCTACAGCCAGCGCCAGCTCGGCAGTTACGGTTGGGTCGACGCGAAGAGACATTCCGAGCATGGGCTCTTGTGGACTGGCTTCAGTTTCAATATCGAAGGGCAGTGGCACGGCCAGCACTAGGTAGTGCTGCGCGTCATATACGTACGTCTGGCCGCCATGGAAGCCACGCTTACGCCCTTGCGCAACGATGACGATGCTCGGTTCGTACAACGCAGGAGTTCGCGCCAGCGCGTGATCTGAGCGCATCAACGTGACTCCATCGAGCAAGGACTGCGTATAGCCCTCCGAGGGGGCGAGCTGGTCAATCAGATCGACCATCCGGGTCTGCCGGGATATGACGGCCGGTGCTAGGAGACGGGTGCCCATGGGGTCTCCACGGTGGCCTGAGGATTGGGTCATATATCACCACGAGATGAGCCTCGGCGGGAGGGGCGGGATAGAAATAGGCAATAGCGCCAGACGATCCGGTCTTAGCGCGATGGCCCTCCGTTCCTAGGATGGCTCCCATCTGGACAGGCCCCACTTGGCGCCACCCCTCAGTCTAGAAACCGCTGTGGATACCCCGATGAGCCGCTTTGAAATCCTGCTTGCCGTGATCGCCTTTCTTGCACTGCTGCTCCGTGCAGCGGCCCATCAGACCCTCTGAACAATCACTTAGAGACCTACCTATGAACACCTCCACTCTTTCGAAGACCGTCCTCATTACCGGCGCCAGCAGTGGTATCGGCGAAGCAACCGCTCGGCACCTCGTTCGCCAAGGTCATCGCGTAGTGCTCGGTGCTCGTCGTACAGAGCGTCTTCAGAAGCTCGCTGAACAGCTGCGCGAGGAGGGTGGTCAAGTTGCATTCCACGCTTTGGACGTGACGCGGCTCGACGACATGACAGATTTCGTCGCCTTTGCCGAAACCACGTTTGGCCCCGTCGATACGATCGTCAACAACGCTGGAGTGATGCCGCTGTCACCCTTGAATGCCCTCAAGGTCGACGAATGGGATCGAATGATCGACGTCAACGTCCGTGGCGTGTTGCACGGCATCGCTGCCGTTCTACCGGGCATGGAGTCACGTGGTCGAGGCCACGTAATCAACGTCTCATCGATCGGAGGCCATGCCGTGTCGCCAACGGCTGCCGTGTATTGCGCCACCAAGTACGCGGTGCGTGCGATCTCTGACGGCCTGCGGCAGGAAACTGACAAGATCCGAGTGACCGTAGTGTCTCCAGGGGTCGTTGAGTCCGAACTGGCGGACGCGATCTCGGACACCACTGCTCGCGATGCGATGAAGGCCTTCCGCCGCATCGCACTGCAACCGGAAGCGATTGCCCGTGCGATCGCATATGCAATCGATCAACCCGATGACGTGGACGTTAGTGAGCTGATCGTGCGTCCAACGTCAAGTCCGTATTGAGTTCATCTCCTCGCCCCGGCATACGCCGCCACCAAGGAAATTCCGACCATGAACACACATCCCTATGTTGGCCTATGGGTCACTGCCGATGGCCACATTCGACACGAATTGCTGCAAAACGGTCGCTATGACGAGGCCCGTGGCCGCAAGACGAGCGCCTATCAGGGCAGTTACACCGTCACTGGCGATCACATCGAGTACGTCGACGACACCGGATTCACCGCCGATGGCGATTTCGTCGACGGAATTCTCTATCACGCCGGAATGGTGCTCCACCGCCAGTGGTGAGACCACCCATCTAAGCAAAAAGGAGTACTCATCATGTCCGCATATCTGATAGGCAACGTCGAAATCCACGACGAGCATACGATTGACGAATACCGCCGCCGGGCCCTTCCATTGGTCGAGAAGTTCGGGGGCAAGGCTATCGTTATCGATGCCACTCCCGTGTACTTCGAAGGCAACTGGATCCCGCGCAATATGATCCTGCTGGAATTTCCCAGCTTATCGGCCATTCGCAGCCTGCTGTCTTCACCCGAGTATGCGCCGCTGGCTGCCATGCGCCAGTCCAGTGCGCATACCGATCTGGTCGCCTTCGGCGCTGATTAGTCGCCACCCACGCATTCGGAGATTGCCTCATGACTGCCAACACCGATCGTCACGCCGCTGGCTTGGCCACGCTGCAGAGCATCACCGCAAGCAGCGGCGAAGCCGTGGTAGATAGCCTCAAGGACATCGCTCCTGACTTCGCCGACTGGATCGTGGCGTTTGCTTATGGCGATGTGATGTCTCGCCCTGGTCTCGACAAGCCAACGCGGCAGATCGCAACCGTAGCGGCGCTTACTGCGCTTGGCACGGCCACAGCGCAACTGAAGGTGCACATCCATGGCGCCTTGAATGTCGGCTGCGCACCCCAGCAAATCACGGAGGCAATCCTGCAGATGGCCGTGTATGCCGGTTTCCCTGCCGCTATTAACGGGCTGACCGCGGCACGGGAAGTGTTTCGCGAACGAGGCGTCTCCCCGATCGGCAAGGCGGAGTAGCGCACATGGCCCTATTTGAAACCCTGGTGTTGTTGCTGCTGGTTGCGGCCGTCGCATTGCAGGTTGCCCGTTGGGTACGGGTTCCGTATCCGACAATGCTCGCGCTGGCAGGGGCATTGGTGGCGTTGGCACCGTGGGCGCCTCAATTGGGTATGGACCCGCATCTGGCACTGGTCTTGTTTGTGGCGCCGGCCCTTCTCAGTGCCGCCTACGACACCTCGCCGTACGAGTTGCGCCGGCATTGGGCGCCACTAGTAGCGCTGGCGTTGTTTGCGGTGTTGCTCACGACGGCGGCTGTGGCATGGATCGGTTGGGCTGTGGCTGGGCTGCCCCTTGCGGCGGCGATCGCCCTGGGTGCCATCGTGGCGCCCCCGGACGCGGCGGCTGCGCAGGCAGTGTTGAACAGTCAGGGACTGCCGCGACGCACAATGACGGTGCTGCAGGGCGAAAGTCTGTTTAACGATGCCGTCGCCTTACTGGTCTTTGGTGCGGCCGTCGGCTCTGTCGGCGCGGGGGCACCGCTGCGCGATCTCTTGCCTGCACTCGTTTTGGCGGTCCCTGGTGGCGTGCTGCTGGGCGTGGTTACCGGCGTTGTTTTCGTGGCGCTTTGGCGGTTCTGGTCGGGCACTTTGAGCTCTACCATCCTCGAGTTCGCCTCGACCTTCGGTATCTGGCTGGCAGCAGAGCGTCTGCACGTATCGCCGGTCCTGGCCGTGGTGGCCTACGCTATGTGCGTTGCTCGCTTTGCTCACGGGCGCCAGTCACCGCGTGATCGCGTTCACTCCTTCGCTGTGTGGGACGCCGTCGTATTTGTTCTCAACGTGATTGCCTTCGCTCTCATGGGATTGCAGACACGCTCGATTCTCATGCGCCTGCACGGCACGCAGATGTGGGATGCCCTTGGATTTGCCGCCTTGGTGTTTGCAGTGGTCGTCGTCGTGCGGATTGTCTGGGTTATGAGCTACCGCCGCGTGCTCGGCGCTTGGCTTCCCTCGCTTCGGCAGCCGCCCGTCGGTACTGCGGGGACTCGTTTCCTGGTCGGCTGGTGCGGCATGCGCGGCATTCTGACACTGGCCACAGCGATGTCACTCCCAGTGGATTTTCCGGGCAGGGATCTGATTGTGCTGAGTGCATTTGCGGTGGTGCTGGGCACGTTGGTCGTACAGGGGGCAACGATTGCTCCGTTGATTCGGTGGCTCGGCATTCCGCGGGATACCTCGCTTGAACAGGATGTTCAACGGGGTCGCTCTGCGCTGGCGGATGTGCGCGCTGGAGTCGTATCACAACGCGCAGCAGTGCCCGTACTGTCGGATGATGGAGAGCGAGTCGCGGTCACCGCGCAGCGCGAGGCATTGAACGCACTGCTGTGCGAGAACAGACTCCCGGAAGATGCGTTCCGCGTGCTGCAGGAAGAATTGGATTGGCGAGAGTTGAGCTTGACGCCACATACAGAGCGTGAGATCACCGAGGCTTGACCGGTGATGGAGCCGCTAGGGCCGGTGGCGTGCCGACCCTAGTGGCTAAAGTTCGAAGCCACCGATCGTCATGCCGCCATCCACGACCAACAGGTGTCCGTACAAGTAGCTGGCCTCGTTGCTGCACAGCCAGATCGCGGCGTCCGCGATTTCGGAGGGTTGCGCTCCACGCTTTGCCGGGATGGCCTTCTTTGCCAGCTCTGCGAAGGCTGGGTTTTGCCGGCTGTTGGCCACCACCATGGGGGTCTCCGTCCAACCCGGCGCGATGGCGTTGACACGAATGCCGCGGCTGGCGTTTTCCATCGCGGCCACCCGGGTGAGTCCATGCACGCCATGCTTGGACGCTGCGTAGGCCGACATGCCGCCAGGGCCGGTAACGGCGGCGACCGATGCCGTGTTGACGACGGCGCCTCCGCCACTACGGAGCATCAGCGGAAGCTCGTACTTCATGCCTAGAAAGACGCTCTTGAGGTTAACGCTCAGTACGCGCTCGAACTCTGCCGTGGGGTACTCTTCGATGCGGTGCGTACCGCCGGTGATGCCGGCGTTATTGAATGCCGCATCCAGACGCCCGGCTTCGCTTTCGATGCGGGCAAGAAGGCCAGCCACCTGCGCCTCGTCCGATACATCGACGTGCGCCGTACGCACGCTTCCGTCGAGCTGTTCGCTCTGGGCAAGCGTCTCTGCCAATCCGCGATCATCTACATCGATTGCGTAGACCAAGGCGCCACGACGGGCGAACCCGAGTGCCGCCTCACGACCGATGCCAGAACCGGCTCCGGTTACGAGAGCTACCTTGCCGGTGAAGTCACGCCTCTGTTCATCTGTAACCATTTTTGCGCGCCCCTTAATACTTGATCAGGTTATGGACCATCAAGGGTCCGCCGAAGTGCTGGAGCCGCCCGCCCTGGTCGATCGGACCAAGGTCAATCGCGCTGAAGCCGAGGGCTTCAATCAGCGCTGCGATTTTGATGTTCGCGTCGGTGTGATCTCCCGACAGGAAGAGGGTGCGACGCCCACCTTGCTTGCGCGGGTCCGAGGCAAGAATGGCGGCGGGCAAAGTGTTGAAGGCCTTGACGATGCGGGCGCCGGGTACAAGTTCGCCGATCACTTGACTGGATAAGCGCCCCGCAAGGTCAATTGGACGAAATGAGGGGAATTCCACGGCGTTCGTGGCGTCCACCAAAATGCGATCCTGCCAATTCCCCGTACCGGCAAGCGTCGCGGGAGCAGAGGCGAAGGGCACCGCAAGGAAGACGACGTCGGCCCGCAACGCTTGCTCAAGAACGGTCGGCTTAATGCGATGCCCTAGCTTGCTCGCCAGTTCCTGGAGAGAGGCCGGACCTCGGGAGTTCGCTACTTGAACGTCAAGGCCGGCGCGGGCGAACTGAGTTGCGATGGCGCTGCCGATGGCGCCAGAACCGATGATTGCGTATGTCATAGCCAGGCTCGGGTGAGGCGCCGGCTGTCTGCCGACGCCTATGGTCGGTGGAGTTACTTCGTGGACTTGGCGTCGATGCTGAAGGCGCCCGCGCCGTTGGCCACAAGCATCAGGAATGCGCCCGTGATGGAGACATTCTTCAAGAACATGATCATCTGCATCTGGTCGGCGAAGTTGTTATGGAAGAGCAGGCCCGTGGCCAAGGTGAAGCCGGCCAGCACTGCCGCCACGACGCGGGTCTTCAAGCCCAGGATGATGGCGGCGGCGCCCAAAACTTCCAGAGCAATCACTCCTGGCAACGCGATGCTCGGGACGCCCATCGATGCCATGTAACCAGCGGTCGCGTCGTAGGCGCTGATCTTGCCTAAGCCGGAGATGAGGAAGAGAACGACGAGAAGAACGCGTCCGAAAAATTCAGCGCTATTGCGGGCGACGCTGGTCGTGGCGGATGCGGTGGACACGATAGTAGACATGGGAAATCTCCGGATGTGGATTGGTAGGTAGGTGAAGCAATGGGTGCTGCGGGGATGCGCGCCGGATTTAGCGAAGACGTCCGGCTTTGCTGAGGATTTGGCCAATGCGTTTGATCTCGGCCTCGCCTCGCTCCAACGCGTCAGCGTTGGTGTGAACCGAGTAGTAGCCAGTCACGAGGTCGTGTGGATGCTTGATTGCAGTGCCAATCACGAAGGAGGTCGGTTCTTGCGCCGTGAACTCGAGTGCCGCGTCGGACTCGTCAAACACCGCAATCTCGCCAGCGGCAACGGCGTCCGGCGTTTTGGCCACGCCCTCGTAGACCGCAATCCAACCTACGGTGTGTCCGTGCGGCGGCTGGTAACGCCACGTCTCGCCCGCTTGCAGGCGAACATGGAAATAGTTGATGTCTTCGGGGGCGCGGATTGGGCTGCGCGCTTGGCCATAACGGCCCAAGACGACCGTGACCGGCCCATCTCTTTCGACCTGCTCGGGCGGGATGTACTGCCCTTCCGCCGGTGAGTTCTCCAGGTCCGCCGGCAAGGCCAACCAGAGTTGAAAGAATTTCAGGGGCTCGGCGGTATAGACGCGGCCGTCATGCCAGGCTCCCGCACCCGCCTTCATCCATTCCAGACCACCCGCGGGCACCCGACCGGACTGACCGGTCGTATCTTCGTATTGCAAGCCACCACTGAGTGCGATCGTCAGCGTGGCGATGCCAGAGTGCGGGTGAATACCGAAGAAGGTGTCGCCGGTCGGCGGCAGTTCGCCGTGGTCCAGGAACACGAACGGCTTGATCAGTTGGCCTAGGTCAGAAGGGTTGACCAGGCGAGTAATGGGGCCCCGCGTGGTGCCGCGTCCTTGAAAGACAATGCGACGGGCGGGGGTCAGCGTTTCCGGCTGCACGGGCGTGCGAGATAGGCGGGTCACGGCGGCATCTCTGTGGAGGTGCGGAGACGATAGGTTTGCGGTATGTATCTTGGTAGCCTATATTTCTAGATGATATCCATCTAAAGGATAGATATATGCTCGACGGTGTCACGCTGGACCAAATCCGGACCTTTATCGCAGCCGCAGAGGAAGGCAGTTTTTCCGCCGCGGGCCGCAAGTTGCGGCGTGCTCAATCGGTCGTCAGCCACACGCTTGCGAATCTAGAAGCGCAGCTTGGCGTCTCCTTGTTCACCCGCAGCGGACGCTATCCGCAGTTGACCGAGGAAGGGCAGTCACTGCTGCGCGATGCGCGTGCAGTGGCCGACCACATGGATGATTTCAAGGCGCGGGCCCGTTCCATTCGCGAAGGCCTCGAGCCAGAACTGTCTGCGGCAATGGATGTGATGTATCCAATGCCGGCAATCACACATGCAGTAGGCCAGTGCCGACAACTCTTTCCAACGACTCCGTTGCGGCTCTACGTAGAGGCGCTGGGCGGTGTCGTTCAGCCGGTCTTGGACGGCTCCTGTCGCATCGGCGTGATCGGATCGCTCCCCACGGTACCTGATGAACTTGTGGCTGAGCCTTTGGTGCTTGTGCCGTTCGCCACTGTCGTATCCCCTCAGCATCCCTTGGCGAAAATGCGAAAGCCGCTCTCAAATGGAGAGCTGAGCAAGCATGTCCAACTAGTGCTGACGGACCGCACGCCATTATCGTCAGGACGTAACTTTGGCGTCATATCGCCACTGACTTGGCGGCTGGCTGATTTGGGCGCCAAACACGCCTTTTTGCGTGCCGGCTTCGGTTGGGGGCATATGCCGGTGCACATGGTTCAAGAGGAGCTGGATCAGGGGCAATTGGTGGAAATCCGCACGCACGCCAACGCGAAGACGCGTGCCAGCTTGGAAATGCAGGCGGTATATCGCAAAGATGCGCCCCCCGGACCGGTGGGACGTGCCTTCATTGAAGCCTTGAGGCACTGATGACGATGCATTCGTATTCAAGCCAGGGGACGGACGGCCTGGCTGTAAGGTTCTACAAATGAGTAGTTGGAGTCGCAAATCGTCGCTGGGCTACTTCCTTCTGATGATGTTGCTCCTGGCTGCGCTTCCGTACCGCGTTGCCGCGCAACAAGCCTCGGTTGTGTTTGGTCGTTACAAGGTCGATACCTGGCGCTCGCATGAAGAGGTGAAGCTGGTATTCACCTCCAACCTCGTGCAGACCCGGGATGGGTATCTCTGGCTATCTTCGCAGTCGGGCCTGGTGAGATTCGATGGCGTACGGTTCAAGGCCTTTACGGCCGACAATTCACCTGCATTGCGCGGGCGCACGCGGCTTATCACTATTCCACTCGCGCAAGACCGCGAGGGTGGGCTGTGGGTCGGCAGTGGCAGCGGACTTTTCCGCGTAGTTGGCGATCAGGTCGACCTGATCGCAACCAACGAGTCGTTTAAGGCGGACATCATCAATGCAGCGGCTGTCGATCCTGAGGATCGACTGTGGGCAGTTACACGAAGTGGCCGTGTATTTGTCATTGATCGTGGTGGTCACCAGCGCGAGCTTCGCGGAACCCTGGTGAGCTACTCCGGCAGCAGCATGACAGTGGATAACAACGGTGACATCTGGATCGCCGCTGGAGAAGGCGCCGTCTACCGCATACACGGCGGGCACCTGACTCGGATTGGTCTGCCCAAGGGCGCCGATGTGCGGGACCCGAGTCGCGTGTATGCGACTCGTGACGGGTCGATCTGGTTTGGCACTCAAACGGCCATTGCCCGGTGGAAAGACGGGCAGATCCAACATTTCCCTCTGCCGGTCACCAAGGGATTCGGTGCCGTGACGGCGATGGCCGAAGATGCCAAAGGAACATTGTGGGTAGGCTCGTATGGTGCGGGCCTTCACTGGTTCGACGGCAAGCAGTTCCGCTCATTCACCCGCGCCGATGGACTATCGGACGACCGGGTCATCGACATCTTGCCGGACCAGCAGGGCAACATGTGGGTCGCCACGCGCGACGGTCTAAATCGGTTCCGACCGCTGCAGGTGGAAGCGTTCACTGCGCGAACTGGCCTGCCCAGCGACATGCCAGGCGGAATGCTCCGGGATGCAGGCGGGGGTGTATGGTTAGCCCCTCCAACAGGCGGCCTGTTTTACGGCCATATCGATACCGCCGGATCGACGTTTCAACGAGTGGGTGAAAGCCCGGCTGAGTTGGTGCTTTCACTGGCGCCAGCGCGGCAGGGAGGCGTGTGGGTGGGGCGGCCGAATGGCGTTGTGTCGCGTTTTGCCGCTGGACAGGCCGCCGCAGAGCCGAGCTACGAAGGGCTGCCTCCTGTCACCGATCTGCTCGAAGACCCGGCGGGCACCTTATGGATAGCGACCTGGCGAGGACTCTTTCGCGGCCGTGATGGACGGCTTGAACGCGTCAAGCAAAAGGACGATTTCATCTTCCGCTTGTTCAAAGACTCCAGCGGAGCGGTGTGGATCGCGAGCCTGACGGGCGTCACCCGCATCGGTTCTACCGGGGATGAGACGTTCATACGATGGCCCACGCAGCAGCAAACCGGCATCAGACCCAACGTACTGTTTGAAGCACCCAAGGGAACTGTATGGGTGGGGTCTGACGAAGGGCTGGTTCGAGTCAGTGGCGGCCGTACCCGCATCGTCGCAATGAAGGACGGCCTGCCGGAAAGTTGGGTAGGCGCGGGCGAAGTGGATAACGCGGGAAGGCTCTGGCTAGGGCAGCTGGGCGGGCTCACTCGCATTCGGCTCGCAGAACTGACGGCGGTCGCCGATGGCAAGCTTGCAGGCCTGGTGGATGTGGGCAGTTTCAAGCCTCTGGACGGTTTGCCAGGAGGCGACCCCGCGGCCTGGCCCCATCCGTGGTCCTTTCAGGAGCCAAGTGGAAAGCTTTGGTTTGCCATGGGGCACGGCATCGTCTCGGTAAATCCCGCTACGGCCCGACCCGTTGGCGCTGCGCCGAAGGTCTACATCGATGAGGTCGCCGCCGATGGCGTGCGGAACTCTGACCTGCATAAGCTGATCATCGAGCCGGCGACTCGCCGCATCGATATCCGCTATACCGGGGTAGACCTGTCTCACGGTCCCGACGTGCGGTTCCGATACCGCTTGGACGGGTTTGACCCAGATTGGATCGATGCGGGCACGCAGCGTGTGGCGTCCTACACGCGTTTGGCACCGGGAACCTACCGGTTTCGAGTATCGGCTCGTGACGTGCGAGGGCAGTGGTCCCCGCAGGAGTCCGACATCACCCTGCAGGTGCTGGCGCCGTTCTATCTCAAGGCGTGGTTTATCGCCCTGGTGATACTGACCCTGACACTCGTGCTATGGATGTACCACCGTGCAGCCCTTCGCATTCGCGGTGCTGCCATTCTTGATGAGCGCACCCGTCTTGCGCGCGATATCCACGACTCGCTGCTGCAAGGGTTCGGTGGCATTGCCCTTCAATTGCATGCGGTCGATCAGCGTCTGGACTCCCAGTCCCCGGAGAGGGCGAGTCTGGATCGGATCCTGACCGTGGTGGATCGCACGTTGACCGATGCACGCAAGGTGGTGTGGGACATTCGGCTGCCGACCGAAGCAGACGATCTTGCCGCCTCTATCCACCTCAGCGCCCATCGCATTCTCGCGGACACCGGCACGGCGGTGAACGTTGTATGTGCGCCGGGTGCGACTTACGAGCTTCCCACGGACGTCAGGAGTCAGTGCCGCGCGATCGTGGAAGAAATCCTTGTCAACGTGCGAAAGCATGCGCATGCCTCCACAGTCATTGTCCAATTTGAATACACGTGGAGCAGCCTGCGCATCACCGTACGCGACGATGGACGTGGGTTTGACGCTGCCATGGTCGCGAAGCGTCTAGGGCATTGGGGACTCCAGGGAATCCGGGAGCGCGCCAAGTGCATTGGGGCGTGCGTTGCCCTGGACAGCCAACCCGGAGCCGGGACGGAAGTGCGCCTCCGGGTGCCTCGTTGGCGCTGGATGAGATGGATCCCGGCTCTTACCACCCGGGCACGCCGGCTGCGCGCGCGAATCGCGAAGATTAGCCAATAGGTGGATTGTCGAAGGTCCCCAACAGGAACACCATCGAACCATGTCCGTCATAAAAAAGCAGCCACTGGCCGTCAACGGAAAGACCCAGCGGATTCGCGTGCTGGCGGTCGACGACCACCCTATTTACCGGGATGGCCTCGCTGCTGTCTTGGCGCTGCACTCTGATCTGGAGCTGGTGGCCGAAGCAGGCGATGGCGCATCGGCCCTGGAGGCGTATCGCGCCCACCAGCCCGACGTGACCTTGATGGACTTGAGCATGCCCGTCATGGGCGGCGTGGAGGCCATCGCGAAGATCGTCGAGGAGTTCCCGACAGCACGGATCATTGCGCTTACAACGTTCCAAGGGGATACCGACATCCACCGAGCTCTGGAGGCCGGTGCACGCGGTTACCTTCTCAAGGATGTACTTCGCAACGAGGTCGCCGACGCGATACGCGCTGTTTGGCGGCAAGGCTGGATATTGCCCGATGCCGTGGCGCGCCGATTGGCCGAATACGTTCCGCGTGTCGAACTAACCGACCGCGAGCTCGAAGTTCTCCAATTGATGGCCACCGGACTTCGAAACAAAGAGATCGCCGCACAAATTCACAGAACGGAGGCGACCGTAAAGGTCCATGTTCTCCATGTGCTAAGCAAGCTTCAAGCACAGGATCGAACTGAAGCGGTTGTGATCGCGCTCAAGCGCGGCATCATTCACCTGGATTGAGTCTCGCTTACGCGAGTTCCCTATACATCAGTCAGCGCATTGGTTAGCAACTAACCAAAAGATGTAGGAACAATCTACGCCGACGACGGATTCCGGTCGACGGATCTACACCGTAACGTGACCCTCACTTACTAACGAACGAGGGCATGTATGAGCAATCCCACAACAGGCAAAGTCGGCAAGGAAGCCCTCATCACCCCTGACAACTGCGTGCTCTTGCTGATTGACCATCAGCCCTTCCAGTTCAGCGGGGTCAAGAACATCGACGCCGCGCTGCTGATGAACAACGTGGTGGCCCTCGCTAAGACCGCAAAGGTCTTTGATGTGCCTACGCTGCTAACCAGCGTGGTGGAGGACCGTGGCGGATACATCGTGAAGCCGCTACTGGATGTCTTTCCCGATCAGAAGCCGATAAATCGAACGACGATCAATACCTGGGAAGATCCGGCGTGCGTTGAATGGGTGAGGCGCACCGGTCGCAAGAAGGTCGTGATTGCCGCCCTGTGGACCGAGGTGTGCCTGGCGTTCCCAGTAATCCATGCGCTCGGGGACGGCTACGAGGTGTACTTCGTGACCGACGCTTCGGGCGGTACGAGCGTGGAAGCCCACGAGATGGGTATCGCTCGAATGATCCAAGCCGGTGCAGTCCCCATGACGTGGATCGTTTTCGCGTCGGAACTGCAGCGCGATTGGGCGCGCGAAGAATCCGCGGCCAAGCTGATCCCCGCGCTGCTCGAGCACGGCGGCGCGACTGCTACGAACTTAGCTTGGGAATTCCAGCTGCTCGCCGGCAAAACCGGCCCTGGCGTTTGACGCCTTGATTCTGATCGCCCCGCTGGGCACCTCGCGTGCTCAGTCGGCGCCCTAGCGGCAAAACACTCTGAGAATCTCATGGCCAAAGTCCTTGTTCTGTACTACTCCTCTTACGGCCACATCGAAAGGATGGCCGAGGCCGTCGCGGAGGGCGCGCGCAACACTGGCGCCACCGTGGACATCCGCCGCGTTCCAGAAACTGTCCCGGAAGACATTGTGCGCAAAAGCCATTACAAGCTGGATCAGAAGGCGCAGATCGCCAGCGTTGCCGAGCTCGAGAGCTACGACGCCATCGTGATCGGTACCGGAACCCGTTACGGCCGCATCACCTCCCAGATGGCCGCCTTCCTGGATCAAACCGGCGGCCTGTGGGCGCGTGGTGCACTCAATGGAAAAGTCGGCGCCGCCTTCACTTCGACGGCGACGCAGCATGGCGGACAAGAAGCCACACTGTTCTCGATCATCACCAATCTGCTCCATTTCGGCATGACGATCGTCGGGCTGCCCTACAGCCACCAGGGACAGATGAGCGTTGATGAGATTGTCGGGGGCGCCCCCTATGGCGCCACCACGGTTGCCGGCGGTGACGGCTCACGGCAGCCCACCGAAATCGATCTAGCAGGTGCCCGCCATCAGGGCGAACTGGTCGCGCGTACTGCGGCCAAGCTGTTCGCTTAACCGCTCTGGGCCGGCGCGGACCCGACCTCCCCCTCATTGAGCGTCCGTCGACGGCCCCTTTTTATTGGAGTTAGCCATGACCAGCAATACAACCTCTGAAGCGGCCAAGACCATTGTCCGCACGAACACCGAGCAGGTGCAGGGGCAGGGCGACTTCGCCTTGTTCGAAAAGCTGTTCGCCGACGATTTCGTCGACCACACGCCGCAGCCGGGTACCACGCCCGACAAGGACGGCGTTCGTGTGCTCTACCACCGGCTCCGCGAAGCGTTCCCCGACTTCAACCCGGTCATTCACTGGCAGACCGTGGACGGCGATGTGGTCACGACCTTCAAGACCTATCACGGCACGCACCGCGGCCCGCTCTTCGGCATCGCACCGACCGGACGAAAGATCCAATTCGAAACCGTCGACGCGATGCGTGTTCGCGACGGAAAGATCACCGATCACTGGGGCGTGGCGAATCTGTTCTCGCTGATGCAGCAGCTCGGCGGCCTTCCGCCGGTTTCCTAACCCGCCCGTCCTTGAAGACAAGGAAACACTCTCCATGAAAACCCCCACGTTCACTATTCGCCTGGCCTTCATGGTCTTGCTCATGTCAGCGGCCCTTCAGCCGGTCCTGGCAAAGCAGCCCGACACTGACATCGAGGCCAACAAGGCCGTAGTGCGCCGCTACTTCGATGCCTTCAATCGCGCCGACTTCAGCCATCTGGATGAGATCGTTACGGCCGACTACGGCGACCGCCTCGAAGGGCAGACGCCCGGCATCCATGTCATCCGCAGCTACCTCGAAGGCCTGAAAGCCAGCTTCCCCGACTTCACCTGGACGATCGAGCAAATCGTCGCCGAGGGCGACCGCGTCGCCGTGATGAATCGTGTCTCCGGCACTCAGCTACACGACTTCGGGGGATTGAAGGCGACGGGCAACAAGGTGGACTTCCGTGCCTTCCAGATCTATCGCATTGAAGGCGGAAAGCTGGCTGAGCACTGGGAGGTCGCCGACTTTGCCACCTTCCAGTCGCAGTTGACGGCCAAGCCTAAAGAGTCCGCCTTCCAGTCTTTCCAGAAGGATCTGGATCCGAAGGAAGGTAAGAAGAAATGAGCGATCTACTGTCGGGAAAAGTGGTCGTGGTCACCGGCGCCGCTAGCGGCATTGGGCGCGCGATCGCGATTGGGGCCGCCCAGCATGGTGCCAAGGCCGTCGTCGTATCCGACGTCGTGGAGGCCCCTCGAGAAGGTGGGCCGAACACGACGAGCGAGATCGAAGCCCTCGGAGTGGCGACCCGGTTTGTGCGCACCAACGTCAGCAAGCGTGACGAGGTCGATGCTCTGGTTGCTGCGACTGAGGAGTTCGGAGGCGTGGACGTCATGGTCTGCAATGCCGGCATCACTCTGCGCTCGGACGGTGCTGATGTCGCGGAAGACGACTATCGCCGCCTCATGTCGGTCAACCTGGACGGCGTTTTGTTCTGCGCCCAGGCAGCCGCACGCCAGATGCAGGCGCTTTCCAAGCCCGGGAGCATCGTGTTGATGGCCAGCATGGGCGGCATCGCCGGCGCGGGCATGACGGTCGCCTATTCCACAAGCAAGGGCGGCGTTGTGTTGATGGCCAAGGCCATGGCCGATGCGCTGGGACAGTCCGGCATTCGGGTCAACTCCGTCTGCCCCGGAACCATAGATACAGCGCTGCTGCGCAACACGCCCGGCGTCGCGGAGGCCTCGGAAGGATTCCGGCAGCGAACGCCGTTGCGTCGCCTGGGCAAGCCCTCTGAGATCGCCGACGCCGTGGTGTGGCTCGGCTCGGACATGTCGAGCTACGTGACGGGTATCCCGCTGCTTGTTGATGGTGGATTGCTGTCAGTGCTGTAACCGCCGGCTGCGCGCGTGAGCGCGCAGCGCGCCCAACCTTACGGAGAACTGCTATGGCTACCTTGTCGATTACTAATCGTGCTCCCGACGCAACCGCCTTTGCTTCGTTGATCGGCCTGCTGGGCCGGCTACTGATGGCGGCGATTTTCCTGATCTCCGGTGTCGGCAAGATCGCCAATGCCGAAGCGACTGCCGGTTACATCGCTTCGGTCGGTCTCCCGCTGCCTCAGGTGGCACTCGTCATTGCCATTGTCATCGAAGTAGTCGGCGGTGCCGCCCTTGTGGTGGGCTATCGGACCCGGCTCGTTGCCACCGTGCTTGCGTTGTTTTGCATCGCCACGGCCGTGAGCTTCCACGCGGCGTTCGGTGACCAGAACCAGTTCATCCATTTCTTCAAGAACCTGACGATGGCCGGCGGCTTCTTGCAGATCGTCGCCTTTGGACCGGGCGCACTCAGCGTAGATGCGAAGTCTCGCCGGGCTGCCAGCATCAAGCCGGCGATTGCGTGAGCAGCACCTATCGACGCAAGCGATGGGCGGCATCGAGAAATATGGGCTTTTGCGTAGTCAGGCCGAGGCCTAGCCTGCCTCCATTACTTTTTCGCCCAGCCCCTACACGAGCAACGCAATGACCACCACGATTCGATTTCACCAATACGGCGGCCCCGAGGTTCTGATTCCCGAGGACGAACTGGTAGGCCGTCCCCAGGCGGGACAAGTCCGACTGCGCCATGACGCCATCGGTGTCAATTTCATCGACACGGCCTTTCGGCAGGGCATCTTCCCCATGCCTCTGCCGGGGGTGACCGGCGTTGAAGGCGCGGGTGTGGTGGAAGAGATTGGGCCCGGCGTGGATGACGTCCAGGTCGGCGACCGCGTGGCGTACTTTCTTTCGCCCGGCAGCTACGCAGAGGTCCGCCTGATCAACACGGCCGATCTGGTCGCGATTCCTCAGGACGTGACCTCGCTCGAGGCCGCCACGATTCTCACGAAAGGTCTGACAGCCTGGGCCGCGCTGAATGGCTTCTACAAGCTGCGTGCCGGCGATACCGTCCTGGTCCAGGGCGCCTCCAGCAACGTCGGCCTATTGGTAGCGCGTTGGGCGCGGGCGCTCGGTGCGCGCGTCATCGGATCCACTGGTTCGCAGGACAAGCTGGCTGCGATTCGCAGCTCGGTGGATTACCCCTTGCTGTCGGGTGACGCCACGTTCGCCGACCAGATACGACACCTGGCTCCTGAGGGCGTCGATGTGGTGTACGAGTTCGTAGGCAAGGCCACCTTTTCCGTATCGGCATCGTCCGTGCGTGATGGTGGAACGATCGCAACGATCGGCGCCGCCTCCGGCGCACCGGAAGTCGACTCCGCGGCGCTTTCCCATCGGAACGTTCGAGTCGTTGGCGGGCCCATGGCGCAGCACCTGCAAGGCAGAGTCCTGAGCGCAACCAATGACGTGTTCGCAGCATATCGGGCCGGTACCTTCGGCACCTACAAGGCGGCGGTGTATCGCCTTAAGGATGCCGCGGTTGCGCATGCCGATATCGCCGCACGCCGAAAGTTCGGTCCCATGGTCCTGGTTCCCTGACGGCAATGCGACACGGACCTCTTCTAAGCCGGCTTGCTCTAGCGCTCGCAGTCTTCACGGGCGGCGGGTCGGTGAGCGCGCACGAAAGCGACAACCGGCAGCGAGCGGCCATTTGGTACGAGGCGTTTAGCAAGCACGATCCCGACTTGCTGGGGACTGTCTTGGCCGACGACTGGTACGAGACTCCCTCCGCCGAACGTGGCGGCAAGCAAACCGCCATGAATCTTCTGGTCTCTCTGACCAGCGTGTTCCCGGATTTCGACATTGAAGTCCAGGACATGATCCAGGAGGGAAACAAGGTGGTCGTGCGCTCACACATCACTGGCACGCACATTCATCCCTTCCTCGGCTTTCCTGCCCGAAAAGGA
Organism: Agrilutibacter niabensis; assembly: GCA_031457065.1. Lineage (GTDB taxonomy): Bacteria > Pseudomonadota > Gammaproteobacteria > Xanthomonadales > Xanthomonadaceae > Agrilutibacter > Agrilutibacter niabensis_A. The sequence continues at coordinate 1,429,431 of JAVDVW010000001.1, read as the reverse complement.
AAGCTCTCCATCCAGGCGATCGATATCCACGAGTTCAAGGACGGAAAGATAGTGCACACCTGGCATTCGGAGGACTGGATGACGGGCCTTCGGCAGCTGGGCGTTCTTCCCAGTGAGCCACCTCACGACTGATTTCCTCGTTTGGAGCATGCGTTATGACTGAGACCGACCCGAAAGACCCCGCCCGCCGAAAGGCGTTGGGGCAGGCGTTGGCGATATCCGTGCTGTCGGTGACCGGGAGCGCTATGGCGGGATCGGCCGAAGCGAGCGGCAAGCGCAAGTCGAAAGCCACCGTGCTGCCTGACGTCGTCATCGTCGGCGCCGGCTCCGCCGGTGCCGTCATGGCCTCCCGCTTGAGCGAAAAATCCGGCAGGACAGTCCTCTTGCTGGAAGCCGGCCATGCGTATGCACCGGGGCACTATCCCGATCTCGTCGCCAAAAGCGACATCTTGGCCGCCAACGGCAATCCCGAGTTCGAGTGGGGTTTCAAGACCGAACCCGGCTACGTTGGACACCCGATTTCCGCGTACCGCGGCAAAGTGCTCGGCGGAAGCTCCGCAGTAAACGGCGCCGTCGCCCTTCGCGCCAGACCCGAGGACTTCAAGCGTTGGGCACTGCCAGGCTGGAGCTACGAGGAGGTGTTGCCGGCCTTCAAGCGACTGGAAACCAGGAAAGGCGGTGACGATGCCTTGCACGGGCGCGGTGGCCCGCTGCCCGTAACGCAGCTGAGCCGTCAGCAGATCACGCCGATGCAGCGTGCCTTCGTGGATGCCACGATCGCCAGCGGCTACAAGCTGATCACCGACTTCGACGGACCGGACGCCAACGGCGTGGGGCCGTACCCGATGAACATCGTGGATGGCGTGCGCGTCAATACGGGCATGGCCTACCTCACCGATCAGGTGCTCGCGCGAAAGAATCTCACCGTGCGTTCCGATACGCTGGTCGACAAGGTGGTCTTCGAAGCCGGCCGCGCCACCGGGGTGCAACTGGCCAACGGCGAGATTGTGCGTGGGAAGGAGATCATCCTCTCCGCCGGCACCTATGGATCGGCGGCGATTCTGCTTAGGTCGGGCGTCGGACCCTTGGAGCAATCCCGCCGCCTGGGAATCCCAGTAGTCGCCGATCTGCCGGTCGGCCAGAACTTGGTGGATCATCCGTTCTACTACAACGCCTACGCCGCCAAACCCGACGCCATTGGTGCGCAGTCGCCAGTGATCGGCGCGAAGCTATGGACGCATAGTGCGGGCGCTGCTCCGGGCGAGCTGGATCTGCATATCACCGCTACCCACTTGTTCCCGCACGAGTTGAGCCCAACGAAGGTTGGCTTCGTCCTGGCCGTGGCGCTGACCCGTCCGACATCGCGTGGCCGCATCTGGATTGAGAGCGCCGACGCGGCCGCGCCACCTCGCATCGATCTCAATTTCCTGGCCACCCCGGAGGACCGTGCGCGGTTGCTGGAAGGTGCCAAGCTCGCGCGTCGCATAGGGCAAACGGATCCGCTCAGCAGCCTCGTTCACAGCGAGCTTGCACCCGGCGCTTCCGCCAGCGACGACGAAGCCATCCTCCGCTCGATCCTGTCGACCGTGGACACCTACCACCATCCGGTGGCATCGGCGCCAATGGGGCAGGCGGGAGACGCATTCAGCGTGGTGGACGTGACGGGCCGCGTGCATGGCGTGCCCGGTCTTCGCGTCGTCGATGCCTCGATTCTCCCGGATGCCCCATCGGTGGCGACCAACGTCACCACCATCGCCGCGGCCGAGCACATCGCTCATCAGTACGCCTAGTACGCGCAGGAAAACAAATGACTTCACGCATTGCCCTCAACTGGATCGATGGCGAATGGCATGACAGTGCCGTGCATCAGCCGTCGATCAATCCTGCGACCTATGAGCAGATCGGTAGCTACGCGGATGGTGGATTGCCGGAGGCGCAGTTGGCTATCGCGACCGCCAAGCGCGTGTTCCGCGAATCGAGCTGGAGGACGGACCGGGCACTGCGCTCCAAAGTTCTTTATGAGCTGGCCGATGCATTCGAGCGCAATACCGAGGCGCTGGTGGACGTGCTGTCCACCGAAAACGGCAAGGTGCGCGGCGAGGCCTACTTTGAAGTCAGCATGGTTCCCTCCAAGCTGCGCTATTACGCGGCCCTGGCAATGACGGAGTACGGCCGCGCCGCCGAGCCCAAGCCGGGCACTGTTTCCATGGTGCTGCGCCAGCCGATGGGCGTGGCCGGGATCATCGTGCCGTGGAATTCTCCGGTCGTACTCATGATCCGCTCCTTGGCGCCCGCTTTGGCGGCGGGCACGACGACAGTGATCAAGATGCCCGGGCTCACTGCCCAGACCAACGCGCTCACCGCGAAAGTCATGAGCGAGGCGCCGTCGCTGCCGCCGGGGGTGATCAATGTGTTCTCGGAATCTCACCACGAGGGCTCGAAGCATCTGATCGAATCGCCCGATGTGCCCGTGATCAGCTTCACCGGCAGCACGGCTACCGGACGCGCGATCTCTGCGGTCGGCGCTCAGCACCTCAAGCGATTCGGTCTGGAGTTGGGCGGCAAGACGCCGATGATTGTCTTTGACGACGCGGATCTCGCGGTGGCGCTTCCAAAACTGGAAAAGGCACTGACGGTGTTTGCCGGTCAGTTCTGCATGACCGGTTCCCGCGTTCTGGTACACCGTGGTATCGCCGATGACCTGCGCGCCGCACTCATCGCGCGGCTCGAGGCCGTGAAGGTGGGACCGGCCTCTGATCCTGCGAGCGACATGGGCCCCATGATCGACAAGGCCAATGTCGAACGGGTCGACCAGGCAGTTAAAGCCGCCATCGCTGCGGGTGCTCGGGCGCTCGTGCGCGGTGGACCGGTTACCGAAGGCCCCTTGGCCCGAGGCGCGTTCTACCGTCCCACACTGCTGGAAATCGCCGATCCGTCCATGGACATCGTCCAGAAGGAGACCTTCGGGCCGGTGCTCACCCTCCAAGTGTTCGATACCGAATCCGAGGCCGTCGCCTTGGCGAACGACAGCGAGTACGGGCTAGCGGCAAGTGTGTGGACTCGCGACGTCGATCGCTCCTTGCGCGTCGCGCGTGAACTCGACGCCGGTACGGTGTGGATCAACGACTGGGCTGTGGTTTACGACGAATTCGAAGAGGGTGGTTTTAAGCAATCCGGCCTGGGTCGTCTCAACGGAGTCGCTGCAATGGACGACTTCATCGAGTACAAGCACATCAGTCTGAATCCCGGGCGCGTCCCTGGCTGACGTGGGTGGGCATGAATACTGCTTCGGCTGCCAGCGTTATCGTTCATGACGTGGACTCTGCCCATAGAGAAGATTACGAGCTTTGGGCCATGCGAGCAGCCGAGGCTCACCGCCGTGCGCCAGGCTACCTCGCCACGGAGTTCATACGCCCCAATGGCCACCGACTGCGCTACATCGTGCTTGTTCGGTTCGATTCCGAAGCACACGCGCAGGAGTGGCTGAAGTCGCACGCGCGACTGTCGCTCCTAAAGGAGGCCGAGCCATGGCTTCTGCAGGGCGACCGTGCCGTCGTTCACCGAGAAGCGGACTTCTGGTTCGTTCCTGAGCCAGACGTAGCGTGGGCGCCAAAAAGGTATAAGCAGTGGCTGGCCTCTTTCGCTGCCATCTTTCCACTGACTATCGTCGTACCCGCCAGTATTGAGTGGCTTAGCGCTGCCGCGGGGCTCAAATTGGAGCCCCTGCTGGCAAGCACGCTGTACACCGGAATCATCAGCGGCCTGATGGTCTACATACTTATGCCCATGATCACGCGCAGTCTGGGTAGATGGCTTGTTCGCTAGATGCGGCGGGAGCACGTTAACGTGGAACTATTACTGCATATCATCGCGACGTACGGGCTCCTGGCAGTATTTGTAAGCGTGTTCTTGGATCAGGGCGGGCTGCCATTACCTGCCTATCCGATCTTGATAGCCACGTCGGCTATCGCTTGGAAGCAGGACGAGAGCGTCTTACCCATCGTGTTGGTGGCAACCCTCGCGGCAGTGGCCGCGGATTGGTTGTGGTTCGTGGGTGGTCGCCGATTGGGCGCTCGGTTGGTTCGAATAATGTGCGGGCTGTCCCTTTCGCCGGACTCCTGCATCGTCTCTACCCGACGTACCTATTCCCGCTGGGGCGCGGCGTCACTGATTGTCGCGAAGTTTGTGCCCGGTCTCGCGGCCGTTGCGACGACGATGGCGGGTGAGAGCCGAACCCGAATAGGGTCGTTCCTGCTGTTTGACGGAATCGGCGCTGCCCTATGGGCTAGCGTCGCTGTGATTCTCGGCGTTGCATTCAGCGACGCTGTAGAGCGCGTGCTTGATGACTTGGACCGGCTAGGGCATTTCGCGTTGCCTATCCTAGTGCTGGCGCTCATCGGCTTCATCAGTTGGAAATGGTTGCGACGCCAGTACTTCGTGCGGCAGCTACGCATGACCCGGATTTCCTCTAGCGAACTCCACGAAATGCTGCAGGGCGACACCCAGCCGCTAATCATTGATGTCCGCTCAGAGCAGTACCGGGTAGAGACGGGCTGGATCCCAGGCGCCATCTTTGTAACGCTGACAGAGCAGCTCGAGTTGCCGCCGCACGATCAGGTGGTGGTCTATTGCGACTGCCCGGACGAGCTATCGGCCGCGCTGCTCAGCCGGGAACTCAAGCGACTGGGATGCCGAAACGTCCGTCCGCTGGCCGGAGGGTTCGAAGCGTGGCGAGCTTCGGGACACCCCATCGTATCGGCGTTGTCCGACGCTCAGCCTGTTCCCGGGTTGTATCCATTCGACCTTAGCCGTTCGGCGTAGAAAAACAACAAGCGCTTGGGTGATTTTCCACCCTCATCCGCTGGCATAGGCTACCTGTGATGTCCTCGTAGAGGAATTGGCAAAAGCGCGAAATGAACCGGCATTAGCAACCTCCGGTCTGGGGCCTAGCATGAGCTCACGGTCTCGCGCGGCGAGGCCGAACTCGCCACTCTCGGAGCATTGACATGACGAACAGCACCAACGAAGCATTGATTCGCGGCCTATACGAGGCCGTCAACAAGAAAGATCTGAAGACCATCTCGGCCTTCGGTGCGCCGGAGAGTGAATGGCTCGATGTGCCGTTCAACTTCACGACGTATGGGGTGGATGCCATCATCGATCCATGGAAGAGCTGGTTCAACATCTTTCCCGACGCCACGTGCGAAGTCCGGAGTCTGGTTGCACTGGAAGACTATGTTATTGCCCAGGGCATCGGCCGCGGCACCCACAAGGGCGTGTTCAACTCTCCGGCGGGTGAGCTGCAGCCCTCCGGCAAATCCATGCAGGTCAACTTCTGTGACGTCTATCGGCTTAAGGATGGAAAGATCATGCGTGCGGACTCGTACTTTGACTTCTACGGCCTTCTCAAGCAGATAGCACCCGAGAAGCTGGCCTAGTCGGTAGAAGGCCATGTTTTCACTGGCCGCTTCTGGCCGTTAGCGGTCGGATATTGGCCTTGCGCCCAGCGAACAACCGCTTTCCCATCTGGATGCCACGAGTTGGCGATGCCGGGATCAGCTTGCCGGCGTGCTGATCGCGAGCCGTTGCTTTGTGCGATGAAGCTCAGCGGCGTTAGCATCCCCGCACCTACTACCGCATATCGCGGGTCCATCCAGGAGGGGGGGCTTTGGAGTCGCGGACACCCCAGCATTCGTCTTGTGCGTGTCGATTGACCGCTCCTTTGTTGTTTCTGTAGGTCTGTCATTGGCTTGCGCGCGCGAGCCGAAGATCTGTTTCCCGACCTAAGCGAACCATGGGCCAGCTATGTGTCGTGGGCCGCCATTGGACTTGGCCGAAATAGGGGCAGTAGCCCTAAGGAGCCCTATCTCCAGGAGAAAATGGCAGGGACGGTCCCAACTCCCATACCATTGATGCCGTGCCGGCTGGGGAGCCGGCGAGACAGCCGCCGAGCGAGCCGGGTCGGCCCCGCGCCGACTCGCCTGATCCATCGCAGTTGGCTGATCAGTCACTGTTAGTCACTTCGGGAGCGGAATGACCTTTTCCAACTGGAAGGAGTATCAGGCCGCGACAGCCGATGTCTTCCGTCGCTTGCAGTGCGACGTCAAGATCGAATACGCCGCCAAAGGTCCGCACGCCACCCACGACGTGGATGTCTACGCGACGTTCCACCGCTCCGGAATCCTGTGCACGTGGATCGTCGAATGCAAGCTGTGGAACAAGCCCGTCGACAAGGGTGAAGTCATGAAGCTGCGGGGCATCGTCACGGATCTGGGCGCCGATCGCGGCATCCTCATCAGCGAGGCGGGCTTTCAATCTGGCGCGCAGGATGCGGCTCGCGGGACGAATATCACGCTGGTCAGCTCACTGGCGGAATTTGAAAGGACGGCCTTGGCGGCGACTTCTGAGACACCGCTGGTTCTCGAGAAGAGCGGTGGAGATGACCTCCCCATCTTTAGGTTTCCTTTTCCCGCAGGACCTCATGACTTGATTGTCCATGGGGACACCATTGTCAGCGCAAACTGGTCGGGATGCAGCATCTGCATCATCAATCCCGAGACTAAGTCCATCCTGCGTACCATCGACCTGGACAAGTACGAGTCCAAATCTCCATTGACCGGGCAGCGGGAGATTCGGGGCTACTCGCCAGGCAGTCTGGTCATCGCGGATGGTCGTTTGTTCCTGGGTCAGGTGTTCTCCGACTTCATCTTGGTCATCGATCTGGCCACGCATGCGATCGTCCGCCGCATACCGGTCCCTGGCGGGGGTGAAGGCGAACTAGCGGTCTCGCCCGACGAGAAGCAGGTCTATTTCGCCAGCAATCGGCTCAATCAGTTTTACATCATCGACAGCGCCACTTACGACTTCATTGCCGTGCCATATCCTTCCGGTGGTCGGGGCTGCTTGTCACTGCTGCGGCACCCGGACAAGGAGCTGCTCTATATCGGGATTTCTCGTGGGGGAAGAATCAATGGACGTGCGTATCCGCACGCAAATAGCTATCTAGCAGTCTACGATCTAGGGCGCGGTGAATACATCGGCGATTGCCAGTTGGCGGAGGTTCGGAATGACATGACGGATGACGCATGTCCTGTATGCATCGCTTACGACAGGATCGATGATCGACTCTATGTCGGTATGTTCCAATCGATGCGCGGGATCATGGCGATTGATGCGTCCGCCTTTCGGCCGCTCACTGAGATCCGCATTGCACGCAATAGCTCCGGCCCGGAGTTTCCATGGTCCGATCCGCTTTCCTTAGCCCTGGACGACGGTGACCTGCTGTTTGTGGCCAGAAACAACAACCAACTCGCCATCTTGGAGCGGCACTCGCTCAAGCTCAGGCGAACAGTCGATCTCGGGCATGCCCCCAATGGTCCGGCGTCGGTAGCGGTGTGGAATCGTCAAGCAATCGTGGCTTATCCGGGGCGGAACGGGCTCATTTTTATACCGCTTGACCCGAGCCCGGCCTCTGCCGCGACTGAACCTAGTTAGTCCGGATCTTCCTTCGAGCACTACATGAAACCAGAGAGCCGAATACTTCAGCTGGATGTATTGGGAAGCTTCGACTTCTATACATCCGTAGTTTCCATTGACGCGGTTGAGTCGCCTGAGTTTCAAAGGCTAGCGGACGTTCACGGCCCGCCTCAGAGAGGGCGTCGTCTCACATTAGAGCAGTTCCTGGCCGCTGATCGTGTGTTACCGCTGATCGCCCACGAGTTGACTCACTTCATTGACGCGACATCGACTTGCTGGGGACTCCAGCACCTGAAGCTGCTCGATCTCGCCTATCGCGCACAGGCTTCCCAGCGCGAAGAAGACTTCTACCATTTGAAAGCTGCCTACAACCATGTGCGCACTCTCCGACTACCGGCGTACTACACACTTGTCGAAGAGACCGAGCAGGAAGTACTTTGCCCATGGACCTACCAAGTATCTATTGGCCTCCGATTTACGGCCAGCGGCGCAGTAGAAGGCGCGGTGCCGGTTGCTTTTTGCAAGTTCGCAACCCTTGATGGCGTCTTGCTGGCACGTTCCCCGCTATCACCGGTCTCGCTGTTGGAAACCTCGGCGATGGCGCAAGAGTTGCAGCAACGCTATGCGCTCTTGATGGCCGTTGATGGGCCAGAGGGGTTAGTCGAGCAGCGTCGTCAGGCGCAGAAGGCACTTGATTATCTGTACAACCACCGCATTACGGAGTATTCGGCGTGTGCGCATCTAGTCGCCAACTACCAGCAGTGCACGGACGTGTTAGCGGCTTATCGTCTGGCAGGAATTCTCAGTCGGTTGGTACTGAATTTTGCTCCGGTTAGCTTTACCGCCATTGCCAATAGCGGTGAATTGGGGGCGGTATTCGGCGTGGCTCTGGATCACCAGTATGCGCAGCGAGTGAGGCAGGGTTTACTCGCGAATGACTGCGGAGTGCTCTATTACGTTCTTTGTGCAGCCATGCCGGCCGATAGTTTCGCAACATACGCGGCCGCAGTCGCAGGTATCGAGCGGGCGCTTGTGCGATTGGGTACATCAATTCAGGAAGTCACGGAGCATGCCCGCGCCGAAGTGGCTCGGATTGCAGGGGAGGTGGCGTTGAGTCCGAGTGTGGTATTGCGACTCCTCTCAATTGCAGGCGCGCGCAACTTCGATCTGCAGCCCCCCTTGAGTGATCTTCTCCAGTTCCAAACGCTCCACTTGCCACAACTGCTGTTTGGCGATTGCTTGGCGTTGCCCATGAATGGCCGTGAAGACAATCTCCTGGAGAATCTCGAGCCGGACACATGCTTTGACGAACTCTATCCACTCGAACAGGCCATCAGGAATTTTGCCGACGCGTGCGTTTGACCTGTAGATATCCAATCCTATGACCGTTCCTGATACAAAATCCATGGTCCTTGATCTGCTGCGAGGCGCGGCGCCCGAACGGGCCGATGAGATTTCAGCCCTTTGGCGCAGGTATCGCCCGGAGTTCGAAGTTGTCCCGGACAGGGCAGGCATCACCATGAATGCGAACAAGCATCGCATCCAGTTTGATCTGAAAACGCTCGAAGTGCTCTGGTTGATCGGCTTTTGTGGGTGGAAGTCGATTGAGACCTATACGCCGTTGATACTCACGGCAATGTTGACGCAAGGCGTCATTGATGAGGTCCTAGTCACCGACCAAGATCTCGGCCCTTTCGAGCAGGACTACAAACATCGGATAGTGATCGCTCACTCGTTCATCGACAGCGACAACTCGGTTTTTGGCGAATGGCCGCCGGACATTCCGCGGCCTCAGTCAGATAGAGCATCGCTAAAGGATGCTCAGGACCAGGCAGCCTTTGACTTGACATGCATGGCTTCTGCCTATGTATTTCTGCACGAATTCCGGCATGTCATGTTCGCGCAGGATGGGAGTGCGCCTTCCAGGCGCCCAGAGGAGGAGCTGGCCTGCGACGTGTGGGCGCGCGGCATCCTCACTGACAAACTCGCCGTCTACGCAAAGGGGCACGGACACGACTATCAGCGAGTGCTGAACAAGCGCGCTATGGGGATGGCGTTGGGATCATTGATACTTCACACCATTACTCCTCCGCATGCGCGTTGGGGTACGGGCGAGTATCCTCCAATCGCAGAACGCATGGATGCCCTTATCAAGGGCAGCAACTTGCCTGATAACGCAAGCTTCTGGATGCTCGCAGCGAGCATCCTCGTTGGTGTGATGCGCCAGTCTCATCGGCCGATCGACATCGCCCCGCAGGGCGCAAAGGCGCTTGTGGCTGAGCTCATAGAGCGAATGCGATAACTGCTTCGCTTTTAGCTCTCGGGCTCTTCGCTCTTGTCGCCATCTCCGTCGATGTCAAGCGAGGCCTTCATCTTTTGAAGATTTTCCACTAGTTCGTCAATGGTTCGGCAGAGAAGGCGCTTCGTAGTGCCCACCGGATCCGCCTCCCAGTTGAGCTCATTCTCGGCCTTCCTTGCCTTTCTGGCAGCTGCCTTCTCCTTATCTCCCTTGCCAACTACTACCACGTTGAACGTCGGTACTTTGGGCTGCTTTGCACGAACTTCTAGAAACAATCTCCAGGCTCGCACTGCGGATGCAATCTCCCTCTCTTCGGGATCGAGGCACGCTAACACGTCTGGCGTGATCTCAAACTCTGTTAGCTTGTTATCGGACAGCATCAACGATGCGATCATCAAGAGGATGAAATCATCATGGATGGCGGCGAGGCGCTGGCTATTGGTGTCCCTTGCGTAGCGCCAGGGATTTGCGTCTGCCCGAAGTCCGCTCAGCACATCAATCAGTGGGGATAGCTCGGCCAACGGCCAGGAATGTCCCGGCAGTGTGCGCCGGTGATCCCACAACTTGAGTATCAGAGTGATTGCGTCGCTCGCTGATGCGCTCCCGGCCTCGACCTCCTTCAAAATGCCAGCAAGGTGGTGCGATAGCCAAAGGGCGAGCGTGTCTCGCTGCCCTTCGGCCCCCAGTTCACGAACCAAATGATTTCCAAGCTGCAGCGCGTCCATCTGTTGTATAGATGTGTCCGTCGCGACGGAAGAGGAAGACCCTGTCGAAGGTTGCCGACGCTTTCTCGTCTTCTTCCTCGTTATAGGTTCTCTTTGCTCGCTCGTCTCGTCTTTCAATGCGAACCTCCATGATGAGTTCTTTGTCTTGCAGTTCAAGGAACTGATGCAGTTCGTCTCTGGTTATCTTCAGGGCGTGTCCGGAAGAAACAACCTCTGATCCGAGATATTCCTCTCGGCCGTCCCTTCTGATGGCTCGGCCCCACGCCTCGTAAGCGAGGACGGGCGCGGCTGTTCCTCGTTTAGTCCACACTCTGGGTGCCGCGTCTCGCACAACGAGGTCCAACGTCTCAAGCACTGCAGTGCCAGGCTCCACGGAGACTGAACTGATGCCGAGATTGAAGGGGTCGTTGTCATCGATTCTTCCGTCAGTGTGACGGTCTCGCAACCAACCCGTGAGCTGGAACACGCCGTCGCGAATCTCTTGATCATGACCTTCGGTGGGTAAGTAGTAATCCCATGCGTCGTCAACCGTTTGCAGCGCCCGCAGCAATGACGCGCTAGCTTCGGACGAAACCAATGCTGAGGTGATGTGGACGGACTCAGAGAAGTAGCTGGAGCGCGTATCGGACGAAGAGTTAACGACAATGAAGTCATCCTCTTGCGGAAGAACGGCCAATAAGTACGCGGCCTCGTTTTCACTCTGGAGCCACTTTTCAACGCTGGGGTTCGGCGCCGCCCATTTGGAAAGTTCGAGCGGCTTGGGGGTCACCAGATCAGCCAGCCACGTGGGCGGCTCGGTCAGCTGGTCTCTTCGTATTCTCGCAGCGAGACTTGAGTAATCGTCATCCTCGGACTTGAGCAACGGGCGGGTGGTTAGGAGCGCACCGAGTGCGCACCACATCGCATGCCACTCAAGATGTGTGTGGTACGGCTCAATCAGCGGTATGGACCCGTGACCGTTGCTGTGCAGTGAGTACGCTGAAGACTCAAATCTCTGCTTTCTTGGGCGCTCATCCCATTTTCTGGGGCTGACTGCCTGCCAACCGTCTACAATGAATCCCTCTGCCACATCCAGAAACTCTGTCATCGTAAGGCCGTCGAACATGTCGACGATGGACTCGTACCAGTACCTCGTTGTGTCCATGGTATCGAACGAAAACCTTTCCCTCGTTGACACGCTCGGTCCACGGCCGCGATATCGATCTCCGTCTACCGGGGGAAGCGAGCTTTCGTTGATGCGAGCTAAGGTTGCAATAACATCCTGATCTGGGAGCCACAGCCCTTGCTCGACGAGTGCGACGCAAGCGTCTCTAGCAAATCCCCGCAGCAACACGTGGGGAAGATCTTCATCCGTTGCCACGGAGAACAATTTGGCAGCGTGCTTTGCCACAAGTGACGGAGACTCAGTTGTCATTCTTGTTAGAGCAACTGTTAGCCACAGCCTAGCTGCAAGCCAGTAGAACGGCGCCTCGCCCGACCGATAGCCAGGAACATCATCTGAAGAAAGGTAGTCGACCAAAAGGTCGATCACACTAGCTTCGCCAAAGCGCCCCAGGCGACGCACCGCGTGGGCCGCGCGCCAGCGGTATCGATGATCAACATCTCCTAGTAGCCGGAAGACTGACGCGGCAACTACTTGCGGCGACGGCGCCGCCCTTGAGGGGAGAACGGCGACTTCTCGATCCCCTGCCGGTATTCGACTTGAGAGTCTGGATAGGAACCAACTGCTTACCTCTGCGACATCGTTAGGCTCGCAACATCCGATGACCCAGCCGGCCACCTGAAGCAACCCAGACGATGTGAGGTGCATCGCGTGCTTCTCAACTCCCTGCAGCAAGGCTTGCGCCTTGTCGGAATTCGCTAGGCTCGCCGCTACGCAGAGGCGTTCTAACTCTGCAGGTTTCTCCCACCTCCGATACGACAAGAAACCAGTGAGTCTTTCGGATATGACGTCGGCGATACGACGCTTGCACCACGAATCGACTGATGGCGACATCGGTTGCCATTCCGAAACAGCCGCACATAGGCCGGCGACAACCTCAGAGCTCCCGAAGCGATTGTCGAGCGACAGTAGCGCCTCAAGGTGGGCTTCGCGCTGGCCCGGGGGAACTTGGCTAGCAGCGTGCTCGAGAATCTCTTCAAATTGGACCCATTCGCGATTCGCGCGATGTTTTGCGCGCTCTTCGTCTATGGCATTTCCCAGGGCCGACCCAGATGTCAGCTCGAGCAAGCTCCAACGTCTTGAAAGTACTACCTTTGCGGGCGCTGAGTAATGCTCGTGCGACGACGTCGCGGCATCCATGGCACGGATGCGCTCTTGCATCTCCCGCCGTCGCCGCAGCTCACCGGACCATGGCGCGCTCTTCTGGTCGCCGGAAACTTTAACGGCGGCAGATGCCTCCATGCGATCGAGACAAATATCCCGCGCCAGCTCTTCTGTAGCGCTCAATAGGTCCCTGCCGCCCCCGGCGGCCGTTGCCAGTCCGAGCACGCTTTCGACAGTAGCCTCATCTGGGCTGCGAAGCAGCCCGACAAGCGCCAAGGCCGATCCAACACTAAGAAGACGTTGCTTGATGCCAACACCTATCACCGGCTCAAGCAATGACTCCAGGCTCTCGATGCCATCATCGTGCCAACGCGTTGCGGCCGCCATCGCACTTGGAAAGCTTACCTGTGCGAGCGCGCGCATTGCTTGATCTAGTGGGATGGCCTCACTGTCATTCCGGAATCGGATAATCGCGTCGCGAATAACCTCAATAAGATCGGCTGCAATACTCGGTCCGGGCACGAGCGCGCCCATTCTTGACACCATCCTTTCAGATAGCATGAGCAGGTCGAATATCTCGGTATCGAGTTCCTCCGCGACTTCAATGGACCTGAAGAAGACTGCCCGCGAATCGGCTTCGCTCACGTACCTAAGAAGGCGTGATAGGAATGCCAAGTTGCTCGACTTCTCTTCCGATCCGATACGCTCCGATTCGCATTCCTTAGCTGCGACAGCAAGCGCACTCGCCAAGTCGCCATGAATCTCCTCGTACCGTACCAGCCTAAAATATGAGCGTGACCCTTCGTCAGACTGATCAAGCATCCATCTCTGGTGCAGAGAGCTGAGGTGTTCCAGTACTATTCCTGGGGCGACATTTCTGGCGAGAAGCACTGTCCAACTGTTTATTACTCGCTTCCGCAGAGAAGCCATTTCGTAATCATTGTTGAAACGCCAAGGGTCTGAGCCAAGGCGCCTGATCGCATCACCCAGTGAATCCGCCTCATGGGAACTGAAGCCAACCAGAACGCGGGCCCTAGCTGCATACACGCGCTGGAACATCTCTTGCAGCCGTTCGAGGTGCTGGCGGTCCTGGCCGCGTCCTGCCTTTGCTTCCTCTTTCGGCTGGTCTAGAAAGACTTCGCCCGCCGGAATCCGATCGGGATCGATACACGCACAAAGAGCATGTGCGCGGAAGATGGCGTCGATCTGCGCTGAGTCTGAAGAGCGAAGCCGGTCCTTGTATCTCGCCTCTTCACTGACGAATGGCGCCAAGAGGGCGAGCACCTCTTTGGCTTGCGCATTGTCAGCAGCAAGCAACTCGCATCCAGTAATGTAGATGTCGAGGAGCTGCTCCATGATGTCGCCAGGGCCTGGGAGGCGGTTACCTTTCCCCGCGGTAATGCCACGCGTGGACAGATACTTAAGAGACCGTCCTAGCGATAGCAAGTCGACCTCCGCTCCAGCCACGGCGATAGGTACGAATGCGACAGCTCGCCATCGTGCCGGAAGAACGTCCGCAAGCTCTTTCAGAAGCGCAATCTGGCCGTCGGCGACCAACCGGGCAATCAAGTCGAGCGATACTTTCAACCTGAATTGCGCTGGTCGGACACGCCCCAATGCCGCGTACGCCTCGGCGGCCCCCTTCTCAAGAAGCTTTGCGTAGATGGCGGGGGACAGATCTGCGGCCCGAAGATTCCAGCCGTAGTCGTGCGAGGCGCGCTCGTCAGTATCGAGAACTTTCTCGCGATTTCTGAACCACGCCATCAGTCTCCGCTCTGCGTCCCGCGAGGAGATGAAATCGCCATTTCGGGCATGAGCCTCCATGGCGTGGGCCAGAATCGCGCCATGCTTCTGGATCTGAGCCCCGTCCATGAGGATCAGGCGGCTCGCAGTCGCAGCGGCAAACCTCACACTCAGATCCGGATTCTCTACCAACAGCTTCTGTATCGCTTTTTCTGTTCGCACACCTTCAGATCCGAGCACCACATAGCGAACAGCATCTGATGGATTCCCGGCTTCTCTGCATACCCGTATCGCAAGTTGCAGCCTGTGCGTTTCAACCTCTCTTCTTCGAACAGGGTCAAGCCGCTTCATGGCATCAGATTCCGGCGCTGACATCACGAAATGGAGAAGATCGTGACGCCGTCCTGCGGCATAAAGTGCGCTTGCAACATTCATCGCGGCATATTCGTCACTCGCATGCCTGCTAAGAAGGTAGTCAGCAACTGTGGGTGTCACGGCAGTCAGCTTGCCAATTGCTTTCTCGCGAACAAAGTGCTCGAAGTCCTCGTCAGCAAACCCTACATGCTCGGCGTCGATCCGGAGGCCGGATGAAAGCGCCAAGTCCATGCATATCTCGCTGACCTGCGCGTGATTCAGCCCGAGTGCTTGCGCAAGAGCTTGGATGGGAATAGGGCGAGGCAGTGCAATGAGCCCCGCGCACACAAGTTCAATATTTGCTTGGATGCCACTCTTCCTGATCGCCTCGTCAAACTGGTCTTGGAATAGGTCGTCCAGGACCCGCCCTCCGGGGCGAAGCGACTCGAGTACGGCATGTGGGCCTTCCCCAGCGGCAACGGCGGCCAGCGCATAGCTTTGCATGCGGGGGTTGCCGACAGTGAGCTTGTGGAAGTCATCCAGCCAGTCGTCGGGCTGGGCGATAAACCTGCGAACGTACTCGCCGGTCTCGTCTCGCGTGAATCCTTCTAGTGTCTCGTTCGCAAACTTTAGCGGGAGTCCAAGCTCATGGACCCTGCCAGGTCGCGCTGTTAGCACAATACGAACGTTGCTAGGCAATTTGTCAAAGCGGATCAAGTCCTCAACAAAGCTTCGCTCGGGTGGCGCGTGTGTGTGAGCAGCAGTAATCGAGTTATCCGCCGCATCTATTGCTACTACGAGCATGGCACTGGGCGCGATGACGGCAAGCGCTTGCGCCGCAGCTTCGATCCTCGCGCGAAATCGTTGAGCCTGATCTCGCCCCCTTGAAGGAGCCAGCATCAGGGGGAGCCGGAGCGCCATGGCGACTTCATTCGCGATTTGCCTGTACGCGTCCTCTTCTCGATGCCTGTATGAGCTGGGGTCGAGGTAAGAGCCGCCTCCATAGCAATCGAACGTGACCATGATGGAGCCGAGTGGGAGCTGGCTGCGTACTTGCTGCAGCACGGTCGTTTTTCCAGTTCCTGCGCCGCCTTGCAAACACAGAAACTGATTCAATCTCAGCTGATCGACAACGTCCTTTGCTTTTGATCGAGCAACGGCATCTGGTACCTCCTTTATCTTGGACACGCAAGGGAACAGCCCTGCTGGATCGGATGTTCCAAATTGAAGGAGAATCAGTTCTCGGGTGATCTCAGTCCGCAAACCTTCGGGAAGCATGCAGTGACGGATAAAGGTCTTCAGCTTGCTTGTTGTTTCCAGTATCTCGGCGTCAGTCCATCTGCCCACTTCAGCGAGGATCTCGCCGTCAATTGACACTCGCGAGTGCTCGCCGCAGTCGAACTCAAGGACAGCCAAGAACTTCCTGAACGTCGCAAGGTCCAGTCCGCTGGCCCATAGCAGCCTCTGTGCATCGGTTGCATTCTTCGGAGGCTTCCCTCGACCTGGTATTGTCGGAATGCTTTCGGTGATCGCGCTCCGAATCGTCGCCAGAGCTTTGTCAGCGACAGGTTGATTGCTTACCAAAGCAATCCGGGCTACGCGGGGCCCTGCCTGTTTCCCGGTGAAGCCGACATAGGCTTTGGCGAGCTTATATAGCAACGTTTTGGCGCGATCTCCGCCTGGCGCCGATGTCAAGCGCGCGACCGTCCATGCCTTGGCTGGTGCCGTCGGTGAGTACTTGAGTTGCTGGATCTCAACCGTTCCCCCAGCTTCGTTGGCATCGCCGTGGCGATATATGCAGCAGTCGACTCCATCCCATACTGCTTCGGAGGACCCGGCGGCGTCGTGCGCGAGTACCCCCTCCACCGTCAGGGCTGAAATGTTCGAGTTCGCATCAAGCATCTGGAGCGCCTGGCGAATGGCCCAGAGCTCATGAAATTCGTCGCCCGCCCCTGACGCGCGTGCACCACTGAGATCCACCGTCATGCCCCTTCCTTGTGTCCCTGCGACTCAGCTTACCGAACCTGGCCAGCCCGCTCCGATGGATTCTCTCGCGTCGCTGGCTCTCCGACGGTCCTATGTAAGGGGATCTCCCTGGAGGTCGCGGCGGTCGATCTCAGTCTGTGAGATCCAGCCAGGGAAACCTTGGACCACTCCAGTCCAGGAACGCCTTATGCCCCGTTACCGCACTATCGCCTGTGACCACTGCGGCCATTTGCTGCTAAAGAGAGATGCCGAATGCGAAGTCTGCGGTCGCATGACGAGACGGGAGTGGAACCGCTGGATTGCTAGGGCGATCCAGCTAGGCGTCATGTTGGTCGGCTTTGCCTTTGTCTACGCCAGACTCAAAGGACTGGGCGGGCAGTAGGAAGACCGGAATCTGCTGTTACCGTGCAGTTACGAAAAAGCCGGCACTAGGCCGGCTTCTCGTAAGTCTTTGATTTCATGGTGGAGCGGAGGAGGATCGAACTCCCGACCTTCGCATTGCGAACGCGACGCTCTCCCAGCTGAGCTACCGCCCCACGTAGGGTCGAAAGTCTACCTACCGCAACAGGGCGGCGCTAGTCCTGCGCGGCGAGCAGGGGCGCGAGGCTGGGTTCCAGGGCTTCCCGGCGCCAGCCAGCGAGGGCGCTGGGCCATTTGCCATCGTCGAGCAGCGCCTGCAGCCACCGCCGCGAGGCGAGTACTCCGTCGGGCAGTCCGAGCTCGGCGCTGCGCTTGCTCACCGCATCCTGCAGCTTCTTCAGCCGTTGCTTGTCCCGTGTTTCGCCCACGCTGGCATCGGGGGCGTCGGCTTCATCCGGCAGCGGCGTGCTCAGTGCACGCCAGATGGCGTCGCCAAGTTTGCGCGGGGCCTTGGGATGCGCATCGAGTTGCGCCTGCAGCCCCTCACGGTCCGCTGGAGGGGTGCGGGCTATCGCCACGGCGAGCTCATTGTCGAGGATCCAGGTCCGCGGACGGTCGTTCTCGCGAGCGTAGGCATCGCGCCAGCGCAGCAGGCGCACCAGGCGGCGCTGCATGTCCGCATCGAGGAACTGCGCACTGCGTATCGAAAGGTGCGGCCAGCGCTCGGGTCCTTCGTTCTCGGCGTTCGCCACGGTTCGGATCGCGTCTTCGAACAGCCATTCGCGACGGTTCAGCTGCGCCAGCATGCCGTCGAGCACGTCGTGCATCGCGTCAAGGTGGCGGACATCGTCGGCGGCATAGTCCAGTTGCGAAGGCGAGAGCGGACGGCGCAGCCAGTCGGAACGGGTTTCGCCCTTGGCCAGCGTCACGCCTGTGAGCTGTTCGACGAGTTTCTGGTAGCCGACGCCGGCGCCAATGCCGGCAAGGGCGGCGGCCTGTTGCGTGTCGAACAGGGGCTTGGGCACCACGTTGCAGGCATGCTTGAAGGCGACGAGGTCCTCGCTCGGGCTGTGCATCACCTTCAGGATGGATTCGTTGGCGAGGATCGGCGCCAGTGCCGCCGTCATGCCGGGCACCAGCGGATCGATCAGCAGGACCGTAGGCTCGCCGGACGCATCGTCGAGCGCGATCTGCACCAGAGCCAATTGCGGCCAGTAGGTCCGCTCGCGGATGAATTCGGTGTCGAGGCCGATGCGTGCGGGGACATGGGTGAAATGCGCTTGAAGCGCAGAGGGGTCGGAAATCCAGACGTGCATGGATCGGAGGATAGGGCAGGTTGCCGCGGCGGGCGACAATAGCCTACTTTCGTCCCCGGTAACGCCAAGGACCCCCACGGCGTTTCCGTCCTTGCTGTTCCACACCGTTCGCGTCGCACGCCAGGGAGTTGCGTGGCTTGAATCCGAATTGGCGGCCCCTTCGACGAATGGCCTGGTCCCTGGGCCTGGGCCTCGCGCTGACGTGCGCAGCCGGTTGTGGCCGCAGGCAGGCGGAGGAAGAGAAAGCCAGCGCGCCAGCGCCGCTGGTCACCATTGGGCAGGACCAGTCGGTGTCGCCGGTACCCGCATGGCGGGCGCCGGCAATAGCGATCACGGATGCGAACGCGACGGGGCTGCGCAAGCAGGCCGCGGCGGCGCTCAAGGCCGGGCACCTGTACGGCGGCGAGCAGGAGGCCGAAGCGGCCATCCCTCTCTATCTGGCCCTGCAGGAGTACTCGCCCCGGAACGAGCGCATCCGCGACGGCCTGCGCGAATCCCTGTTCGCATTGCTCGACGAAGGTCGCAAGGCACTGAACGCCATCGACTACGACGCGCAGGAACTGCGCCATGCGCACGAAGTCGGGGCGGTGGCGCGCGTGGTGGCGCCAGCGGATCCGCGGGTTGAAGCTTTCCTCGACCGGCTCGACCGCGCCGACGAGGCCGCACAGGCGAACCGGCTGGGCGAGATTGCGCTCAATGCCGAACATATTGGCGAGAACAACGAAGCGAACGGTGCGATCGCCTATTTCCGCGAGGCCCTGCGGGAACGACCCGGCGACAGCCGGGCGGCGCAGGGTCTCGCCGCCGCCGAAAGTGCACTGATCCGCCGCGCCGAAGCCGCGGCCGACCGGGACGATTACGACGGCGCTACCTCATGGCTGGCCATGGCAGCCAAGGTGCGTCCGGGCTTCGTCACCATCAGGGATGCGCGCGAACGCATCGCGATGCAGCGCGCCACGCGTGTGAACGGATTGCGCGACGAAGGCATCGCGCAGCTCGCGACGCCGACCGCACCGGGCCTGCGCCGCGCGCGGGAAACGCTGGCGCAGCTGTTGCGGATCGCTGCGACGGGCGATCCCGCCGTCCTGGAGTTGCGCACGCGGATCGAGACCGCCGCCCATTACGGCTTGTTCCGGGCAGGGCAGGCGTTCACTGATGCGCTGTCGAATGGTGGCCGCGGCCCGCAGATGGTGGTCGTCCCGCACGGTGCTTTCCGCATGGGAGCGCTGGAAGGCGAAGCCGATTCCAGCGACGCCGAGAGGCCCGTTCGCAACATCCGTTTCGATCGCGGCATCGCCATGGCGCGTACGGAGGTAACCGTGGGCGAGTTCCGACGCTTCGTCAATGCAACCAGGTATCGCGCGCGCGCGACGCGACGTGGCTATTCGACGATCTACGACGAGCGCAGCGGTAATTTCGTCCGCGCCGGCAACGTCGACTGGCAGTCGGACTACGTGGGCCGCCCGGCCAGCGACGACATGCCGGTAGTGAACGTGAGCGTCGGCGACGCCACGCGCTATGCGGAGTGGCTCTCCGAGCAGACCGGCCAGCGTTACCGGCTGCCCAGCGAGGCGGAATTCGAATACGTGCTGCGCGAGGGCGGGCAGTCGCGCTTTCCCTGGGGCGATGGCGCGCCGCCGGCCCAATCCGGCAATTTCACCGGAGGCAACGACGTCTCGCCTTCGGGACGGCGTTGGAGCAACGCGTTCCCACGCTATGGTGACGGCGCCTGGGGCCCGGCGCCGGTGGGAAGCTACCGGCCCAACCAATGGGGCGTGCATGACCTTGCGGGCAACGTCAGCGAATGGGTCGACGACTGCTGGCACGGCAATTTCCGCCGGGCGCCCCGCGATGGCCGGCCTTGGGTGAACCCGGGGTGCCGGAACCAGACGGTGCGGGGCGGGTCCTGGGCGAGTTCGCCCGCGCACACGCGCTCCGCCGCGCGGCAGGGCACAGACATCAACAACACAAGCGCGCGCGTAGGTTTCCGCGTGGTGCGGGAAATCTGACGGGTCTGCTTGGGGCGCGATGGCCGGCCCGGATCGCCCCGAACAGCAGTGGCCATCTCGATGGCATCACGGAGGGCACGATGAGAGTTGATCCCTTGGGTAACCAGCAGGCAGCACCGCAGCGTCGCGGCTTTGGTTTTGGCGGCATGCGCTGGTTGATCCTGCTCCTGTTCGCGGGCTACGCGGCATGGTCCTGGTTTGGCAGCGCGAAAACCGATCCGTACACCGGTGAAACCGCGCATTACGGCGCATCGCCGGAAGAAGAGGTCGAACTTGGCGCACAGGCCTACCAGCAGGTGCAAAGCGACGCCTCGGCACAGGGGGCGCTGTTGCCGGCCAATAGCCAGGTAAGCCAGCAGATCCGCGAGATCGCCAGTCGCCTGGTCAATCGCGTGCCGCAGGTGACCGCCGATCTGGCCGCGATGAACCAGCAGCAGGCACCCACGGATTACCAGAACTTCCAGTGGGACGTCAGCGTCATCCAGTCGGAAGAGGCCAACGCGTTCTGCCTGCCGGGCGGGAAGATGGCGGTGTACACCGGACTCATTCCGATCGCAGAGAACCAGAATGGGATGGCAGTCGTGATGGGCCACGAAATCGCCCATGCGCTGTTGCGCCACGGGTCCCAGCGCATGGCGCAGCAGAAGCTGGTGCAGGTGGGGCAGATGGCGGCCAGTGTCGCGCTGGGCGGCATGGATCCGCAGCAGCAGCAGGCAGTGATGGCGGCGCTAGGAGCCGGCGCGCAATATGGTTTCATCCTTCCCTACGGCCGCAATCACGAGACGCAGGCCGACAAGGTCGGGCTGATGCTGGCCGCGGCGGCCTGCTACGACCCGCGTGAGGCGATCCCGTTGTGGGAACGCATGTCGCAACTGGGTGGTGGTGAGCGCCCGCCGGAATTCGCATCGACGCACCCGGATCCGGCCAACCGCATCCAGACACTGCAGGCGCTGATGCCGACGGCGCTGGAGTTCTATTCGAAGTACTGCCCGGGCCAGCCGCCGCTGAAATGACGGATGCGTTGGGCAGGCACAAAAAAAGCCGGGGTTACCCGGCTTTTTTGTTGCGGCGGGCAGGCCCCGTCAACGCTTGGTATCGGCCTTCGGCTTCGATGTCGGATTCGCGCCCATGCTGCCAGGCCCGATGTTGCCGGACATGTTCTGCTGGAATTCCTTCCACATGGCCATGTTGCGCTCGGTGAGCTGGTTCATCATCGCCCACGGCGTCTGGCCGAGTAGGCCGCCGATCTGGGTGCGGAACTGCTGCTGCTGGTCGAGGAAGACCTGCATCGAACGTTCCAGGTAGTTGCCCATGAAGCCCTGCAGCGAATCGCCGTAGAAACGGATGATCTGGCTGAGCAGCTGCGTGGAGAGCACCGGTTCACCGTCGGACTCGTGCTCCGCGATGATCTGCAGCAGCACCTGGCGGGTAAGGTCATCGCCGGACTTGGCATCGCGCACCTCGAAATCCTCGCCGTCGACGATGAGCTGGCGCACATCCTCGATGGTGATGTAGCTGGAGATCTCGGTGTCGTAGAGACGACGGTTGGGATACTTCTTGATGATGCGGATCGAACTCATCGAGCGCCGACTCTAAATCGTGGTGCTGCGCAGCATGGCTCAGGGGCGGTTGCCTTGCAACTCGCCCCCGTCATGTGCCGTCGGTCACGGCCGGGCTGGCTGAATCTGGCGGTACGGCGCGGTTTTGTGCGCAGCAAAGCGCTGTCCGCGGGCCGCTTACCAGCCCGGGCTGCTACCAACCCGGGCTGCTACCAACCCATGTACTGGCCGCCGTTTGCGGACAGGTTGGCGCCGGTGATCCAGCCGGCCTCGTCGGGAATGAAGAAAGCCACCGCGTAGGCAATTTCCTCGGGCGAGCCAAGGCGGCCCGTCGGGATCTGCGTGATGATCTTGTTGCGGACCTCCTCCGGCACGGCCATGACCATGTCGGTGGCGATGTAGCCCGGGCACACCGTGTTCACGGTGATCCCGAACTTCGCATTCTCCTGTGCCAGCGAAATCGTGAAGCCGTGCATGCCGGCCTTGGCGGCCGCGTAGTTCGCCTGGCCGTACTGGCCTTTCTGGCCGTTGATCGAGCTGATCTGCACGACGCGGCCCCACTTCCGCTCACGCATGCCCTCGATCACCGGGCGGGTGACGTTGAAGCACGAGTTGAGGTTGGTGCAGATGACGTCGTTCCACTGCTCCGGGGTCATGCGGTGGAAGGTGGTGTCGCGGGTAATGCCGGCGTTGTTGACCAGGATGTCGACGGGGCCGAGCTGGCGCTCGATGTCGCGGACCATCGCTTCGGCATCCGCGGCGGTCGAGACGTCGCCGGGCGCGATCGCGACCTCGAAGCCCTCGGCGCGCATCTGCGCCTGCCACGCCTTCGCCTTTTCCTCGTTGCGGTAATTGGTGGCGACCTTGTGGCCCATGCCGGCCAGGCGCTTGACGATCGAGGTGCCGATGCCGCCAGTACCGCCGGTGACGAGTGCGATGCGAGATTGCATTTGTTTCTCCATGTGGCGAAAGGAAGCCCGAAGGCATTCTATGGAGCAAATATGAAACCTGTGTTGTGCGCTGCGGCGAGCATGATCGCGCAGGTGGGCGGGATGCAGGCGGGGTCGAAGCCGGGTTGTGCACGTGCCAGGAAGGCGGCGACGCCGTCGGTCCCGGCGATGGCGTCCGGGGACTGTCCGAGTGCGCCCCACGCCGCTTTCAGTGCCGGTAGCGGGTCGGCCGCGTCGACCGGAAGGGCTGCATCGGACTTGGACAGCTTACGCCCGTTGGCGTCCACGACCAGCGGAAGGTGTGCGTAGCGCGGCGTCGGCAGGCCCAGCGCGCGCTGGAGCAGGATCTGTCGCGGCGTGGAATCCAGCAGGTCGGCGCCACGCACGACATCGGTGATGTCCTGCGCGGCGTCGTCGACCACGACGGCGAGCTGGTACGCCCAGTAGCCTTCGGTGCGCCGGAGGACGAAGTCGCCGACCTCGCGCGAGACGTCCTGCTGCTGGGGGCCCTGTATGTCGTCGTCAAAGACGATGACGGTCCCGTCGGGGACACGCAGGCGGATGGCGGGGTCGGCCCGCCGTGATTTCGCGACGCATTGCCGGTGCACGCCGCCGCTGGCGGCCAGGTCGCTGCGGCTGCAATGGCATTCGAAGGCTCGGCCGTCGTCCAGGAGGCGCTGCAGGGCAGCTTCGTACAGGGCGCTGCGCGCGCTCTGGCGGACGATGGTTTCGTCGGAATGCAGGCCGAAGGCGACCAGGGCGTCCAGTTGCCGTTGCGATGCCCCCGCCACCTCGCGTGGCGGGTCGATGTCTTCCACGCGGACCAGCCAGGTTCCCTGCGCATGCCGTGCCAGCAGCCAGCTTCCGAGTGCAGCCAGCAGCGAGCCGAAATGCAGGTCGCCGGTGGGCGAGGGGGCGAAGCGGCCACGATAGGGGGCGGAAGCAGGAAGAGGCATGGTGCTGTTGGGTGAGTTTATGGCAGCTTGCGCAAAGCATTCGGCTTGAATTTCCATCGAGCCTGCCACATCTTCGGTCCGAAACCATCAGCCGCCGGTTGCGCGAAAGGTCCCCCAATGTTCAAGCGTGTCGCCCTGTTCCTCGCCACCAACCTGGCCGTCCTGGTCCTGCTGGGCATCGTGATGTCGGTGCTGCAGAAGTTCGGCTTCCGGCTGGGCAACCAGGGGCAGCTGATGGTGATGGCCGCGATCTTCGGTTTCGGCGGCTCGTTCATCTCGCTGCTGATATCCAAGTGGATGGCCAAGCGCAGCACCGGTGCGCACGTGATCGAGCAGCCGCGCAACGAGCTGGAGCAGTGGCTGGTCACGACGGTCCATCGCCAGGCCGAGCGCGCAGGCATCGGCAAGCCGGAAGTCGCCATTTACGACGCCCCGGAAATCAATGCCTTCGCCACCGGCGCCAACCGCAACAATGCGCTGGTCGCCGTGTCCACGGGGCTGCTGCGCTCGATGAGCCGCGACGAAGCCGAAGCCGTGCTTGGCCACGAAGTCAGCCACGTTGCCAACGGCGACATGGTGACCATGGCGCTGATCCAAGGCGTACTGAATACATTCGTGATCGTGCTGTCGCGCGTAGTCGGCCGCGTGATCGACGGCTTCATCAGCGGCAACCGTGAAAGCAGTGGCGGCGGCATCGGCTACTTCATCACGGTGTTCGTGCTGGACATTGTGTTTGGCCTGTTCGCCAGCATGATTGCGATGGCCTTCTCGCGCCATCGCGAGTTCCGTGCCGATGCCGGTGGTGCGGACCTTGCCGGTCGCGAGAAGATGGTCGCCGCGCTGCGCCGCTTGTCCCAGACCTACGGCCACAGTTCGCTGCCCAGCCAGATCCAGGCCTTCGGCATCAGCGGCGCGGTCGGCCATGGCATGCGCCGCCTGATGATGAGTCATCCGCCGCTGGAAGAACGCATTGCGGCGCTGCAGCGCTCGATGTAACGGTCTGCCATGAAAAAAGCCCGCCGATTGGCGGGCTTTTTTTATTGGCGCATCGGCTGCGATCAGGACATCAGCCGAACTCGTAATCCATCTCCGGCCCCGCAGGCGCGAGGAAGTGGCCCTGCGCGTAGTCGATTCCGGCGCTGAACAACGTGGACATGCTGCCGGCGTCCTGCACGTGTTCGGCGATGGTCTGCTTGCCCAGTTCCTGCGCCTTGGACGCGAACTCGCGGATACGCTGCTGCAGCTCGGGGGTGCTGGCCAGGTCCTTCATGAAGGAGCGGTCGATCTTGATGAAGCTGGCGTCGAAATGGGTGAGCAGCTGGAACGGGTTGAGGCCGATGCCGAACTGTTCGAGGCCCACGCGGACGCCAAACTCCGCCACGCCGGCCTGGAACTGCTGGGCACCACGCAGGTTCGTGAAGACCTTGGATTCGGGGATCTGCAGCACGAGCAGGCGGCCATCGACGCGCTGGATCTTGAGCTGTTCGCCGATGTACGCCAGCAGGCTGTCATCCTGCAGCGAGGCCTGCGTGATCTTCACCATGAGGCGGGTGCGGCGGTTGATGCGCTGGCGGTCGGCGATCAGCCGGATCGCGCGGCCGACGACCCAGCGGTCGATGTCGCCCAGCAGCCCATGCTCCTCCGCGATCGGCAGGAACGTGAGCGGCTGCACGAGCCCGCCGTCTTCGCCACGCAGGCGCAGCAGCGTTTCGTACATCTCGTCCGGCGCGCCGTGCAGGGGTACCAGTGGCTGGAAATGGATGACGAACTGGTCGGTCGCGATGGCTTCGCGGAGGCGTGCGACCCATGCGGCGACCCGCTCGAGTTCCGCGCGGTCGGTTGCGCTGGGGTCGTGCAGTTCGGAACGGTTGCCGCCCACGCCAATCGTGGATTGCAATCCCTGGCTGGCCTTGCCCAGGATCGCGGCGACGTTGGCGATCTTTTCACCGACCTGCACGCCACCGATGCTGAGCGTGATGTTCAGCGAATGGTTGCGCGCCTCGATGACGGTATCTGCGAAGGCGGCGCGCAGGGATTCGGCGAGCCTGGAGGTCTGCGCATAGTCGCTGTTGTGCGTCAGCACGGCGAACTGGTGCTCGCCGAAGCGCGCGACGATGTCGTTCGCGCCTACGGTGGAGCGCAGGCGCTCCGCCACTGCGGCGACCAGGTCGTCCGCCGCGTCGAGGCCGAGGTCCTGCAACAGGCGCGCGTAATGATCGGGCTCGATCAGCAGCAGGCCGTGCGAGGTCGCCTTGGCTGCGGTTTCCCCCACCGCGTCCTCGAGTGCGCGCAGGAAGGTAGGGCGGTTGAGCAGGCCGGTGACCTGGTCGAGCTGGCGCAGGCGTTCGAGTTCCGCCGCCGCCTGGGGGTCGAAGACCTCCTCCTGCTTGCGCAGCACTACCTGCAGGCAGTTTTCACCTTCGTAGGTGGCCTGGGTGAACTCCATGACGGCCGGAAAGTGGGTGCCGGTGACGGTGACGGCTTCGGTTTCGTAGCGCGGCGGCGGAGCTTCGCCCTTGGACAGCTGCTTCAGCAGCTTCTTGAATTCATCGACCTTCTTGGAAGCGACCAGGTCGAGCAGCGACATGCCCTCGATGTCCTCGAAGGAGTCGAAGCCGAACATCTCCAGGTAGGCCGCATTCGCGCGGATGTGCATGCCTTCATGGATGTAGGCGATGGGGTCGCGCGAGGAATCGATCAGCGCGTCGCAGCGGCGCTCGATTTCGCGCATCTGCGCGTCGAGGCGGCGATAGGAACGGCGCGCTTCCAGGTCGACCCATTCCGCGCGCAGCACGTGCAGGACATGATCCATGTGCTCGCGCAGGACCACGCGGCGTGCGCCCATGCCCATCATCTTCAGCAGCGCGGTCTCGTCCAGGCTACTGACGAGCACCAGCACGGGCAGGTCCTTGCCACTGGCATCGACCTTCTCCATCACCCTGGCGAGAGGCACGCTGCCGGCGTTCTGGGCGGCCAGCACCATGTCCTGCGGCTGGGATTCGATCAGCGACTGGAACTCGTCCTCGGTTTCCGGCCGCGATGGGCGTACCGCGATGCCCGCGTTGCGCAGCCCGCTGACAATGGCCTCGGCGGCTTCGACGCTATCGTCGACGATCAGCAGTCGCAGAGCCATGTCTTTGCCGAATTGCATCCCCAACCCCTCCGTTCGCGACGGCCTTCCGGCTTCCCGTCTAGGTTCCCCGTGATCCGGGTTTATGACATGAAGGCGCGGCTGGAGTCCACGTACCTTGGCCACGGGTGTGCCGCGGTCGGCAGTTCGCTTTGGCTTCGAAGACATCTTGATTCCCCTGAAGGACGCGATGCGCCCATCAGATCCAAACGCCTCCGGCCGATCAAAGCGGCCGCTTGCCCGGGTCTCCCGCCACCTCGCGCACCAGGCGCGGCACCAGGTAGCCCGACAGCCGCGCCGCGAGCGCCGCGTGAAGGCGCCTGGCTTCCTCGTCGCTGACTTCGAAATGCGCGGAGCCCTGCACCCGGTCGAGCTGGTGCAGGTAGTAGGGCAGCACGCCTGCCTCGAAGCTGCGTTCGCTCAACGCGCTCAGCGCCTCGACACTGTCGTTGACCCCGTGCAGCAATACCGCCTGATTGAGCAAGGTTGCGCCGGCGCCACGCAGGGCTGAACAGGCCTGTTCGACACTGCAATCGATTTCAGCCGCATGGTTGGCGTGCAGGACCACGGTCACCGGCCAGGGCAGGCCCCGCAGCCAGGCGAGCAGGGCGGCGTCCACGCGTTCGGGCAGCACGACCGGCAGCCGGGTGTGGATGCGCAGGCGCCTGAGATGCGGCACCTGGGCCAGCGCGTCGGTGAGTTCGGCCAGCTTGGCCGTGGCCAGGGACCAGGGATCGCCACCGGACAGGATGACTTCATCGATGTCCGGGTCGGCGCGGATCAGTTCGACCGCTTGCCGCCAGTTGCCGGCGGCAGCGGTTTCGGAGGCGTAGTCGAAGTGGCGGCGGAAGCAGTAGCGGCAGTGGACCGCGCAACTGCCGGTGGTGACCAGGAGGGCGCGGCCACGGTATTTGCGGATCACGCCATCGGCGGCCTTGGCCGCGCCGTCGCCGACCGCGTCCAGGCCGAAGCCGGGCCTCGGCTGCATTTCGTCGTCGAGCGGGAGCACCTGGCGCAACAGCGGATCACCGGGATCGCCATGCCGCATCTTCGCGACGAAGCCGCGCGGCACCCGCAGCGGGAACTGGGCCGCCGCCGCGTCCGAGATATTCAGGGCTGCCGATTCGAGGCCCAGCAGCGCCAGGAGTTCGCGCGGGTCGCGGATGGCCTCGCGCCACAGTTGCTGCCAGCCGGGTGCCTGGGGCGGGGTGCGCTGTCTGAGGGCAGGGGCAACGGGTATCATGGCGGATCGCGATTTTCCGGCGCTGCCGATCTCGCGCAGCAAAGCCCGACATTTTAGCCGTTCCGCCGCCCCGCGGCGGCAGGGCGCATCGATCACTTTTTCAGGAGTTACACCATGGCCAGCCTGGGCATGAATGACGTCAAGACCGGACAGAAGATCCTGGTCAATAACGACCCGTGCATCATCACCGAGACTGAATACGTCAAGCCGGGCAAGGGTCAGGCCTTCACCCGCATCAAGTACCGCAGCATCAAGTCGGGCCGCGTGGTCGAAATGACCATGAAGGCGACCGACAACGTCGAACAGGCGGACGTGGTCGACACCGACATGCAGTTCCTCTACGCCGACGGCGAGTACTGGCACTTCATGAACCAGGAGTCCTTCGAGCAGGTCCAGGCCGACAAGGCCGGCATGGGCGGCGCCGAGAAGTGGCTCAAGGGCGAGGAAGAGTGCGTGGTCACGCTGTGGAACGGCACCCCGATCGCCGTGCAGCCGCCGAATTTCGTCGAGCTGAAGATCACCGAGACCGACCCGGGCGTCCGTGGCGACACCTCGGGCGGCGGCGGCAAGCCGGCGACGCTGGAAACCGGCGCGGTGGTCCGCGTGCCGCTGTTCGTCGGCCAGGACGAGGTGATCAAGGTCGACACCCGCAGCGGCGAGTACGTTTCGCGCGTCAAGTGACGATTTGGCCCGTAGCCGCTTTGCGGCCGCGGCTTTGCCAAATCGTCATCCCGGCGAAAGCCGGGATCCATTTTGCCGTTGCTCTTGCTCTTGAAGGCGACGGCGAAAGCAAAGTCAAAATGGATCCCGGCTTTCGCCGGGATGACGGACCAAGCACGACGGAAACCGAATGACGACCCAACCCGAAGCCTGCGACCTCCTCATCGAAGCCGGCTTCGTGGTACCGGTCGAGCCGCACGGCGTGGTCCTCGAAAACCATGCCGTTGCCATTCGTGACGGCGTTCTCCTCGGCCTGCTGCCCATCCATGAGGCGCGGGCCCGCTACCAGGCGAAGGAAACCGTATCGCGTCCCGACGGTGCCCTGATCCCCGGGCTGGTCAATGCCCATACGCACAACCCGATGACCCTGCTGCGCGGGGTGGCCGATGACCTGCCGCTGATGGAATGGCTGCAGGGCCACATCTGGCCGATCGAGGGCGCGGTCATCGGTCCCGGATTCGTCGCCGACGGCATCGCCCTGGCCATCGCCGAAATGCTCCGTGGCGGCACCACCTGCGCCAACGAGAACTACTTCTTTCCGGACGTGCAGGCCGCGGTCTACAAGCAGCACGGCTTCCGTGCACGCGTGGGCCTGCCGGTCATCGACTTCCCGACCGCATGGGCAAAATCCGCGGACGAGTACTTCGACCGCGCCACCGAGGTGCACGACCAGTGGCGGCACGACCCGCTCGTGGCCACCACCTTCGCGCCGCACGCGCCCTACACGGTGAGCGATGCGAATTTCGAGCGCATCCGCATGCTGGCCGACCAGCTCGACGTGCCTGTGCACCTGCACACGCACGAAACCGCCCATGAAGTGGCCGAATCGCAGGAGAAGCTGGGCCAGCGTCCGCTGGCGCGCCTGGATCGCCTGGGCCTGGTCAATGACCGCCTCATCGCCGTGCACATGACCCAGCTCACCGACGCCGAGATCGCGCTGTGCGCGGAGCGCGGCGTCAGCGTGGTGCATTGCCCGGAGTCCAACCTCAAGCTTGCGTCCGGGTTCTGCCCGATAGGCAAGCTGCAGAAGGCGGGCGTGAACATCGCCCTCGGCACCGATGGCTGCGCCAGCAACAACGATCTCGACATGTTCGGCGAAACCCGCACCGCCGCATTGCTGGCGAAGGCGGTGGCCGGGGATGCCTCGGCCTTCGACGCCGCCAGCGCCCTGCACGCCGCGACCCTGGGCGGTGCGCGCGCGCTGGGCTTCGAGGCGCAGATCGGCTCGATAGTGACGGGCAAGCAGGCGGACCTGGCCTGCGTCGACCTCGGTCAGCTGGAAACGCAGCCCTTGCACCACGTGATTTCGCAGCTCGTCTATGCCGCCGGGCGCCATCAGGTCAGCGATGTCTGGATCGCCGGCAAGCCGAAGCTGCTGGGGCGCGTGCTGGTCGATATCGACCCCGATGCGCTGGTCGCCAACGCGCGGCAGTGGCGCGATCGCATCGCGGCGATAAGAATTTCCTAAGCTTTTGTTCGTCATCCCGGCGAAAGCCGGGATCCATTTTGCTGTTGCTATTCGGTTATCTGCGTCGCTTTGCAAGAGCTGAAGTCAAAATGGATCCCGGCTTTCGCCGGGATGACGGCCTGAGAGAATCCTGGGATGAACACGACTACATCCAACGACAACTTCAGCCAGGCCGAACTCGACAAGTTCGGTGCGCTGGCGCAGCGCTGGTGGGACCCGGAAGGCCCGCAGAAGGCGTTGCACGCGCTCAACCCCGCACGCCTGGGTTACGTGTCCGATCGCGTGAAGTTGCAGGGCGCCGCCGTACTCGACGTGGGTTGTGGAGCGGGCCTGCTCAGCGAAGCACTCGCACGCAACGGCGCGCAGGTGACGGCGCTCGACCTCGCTCCCGAGTTGATCAAGGTCGCCAAGCTCCATCGCCTGGAAAGCGGCATCGACGTCGACTATCGCCTGCAATCCGCCGAAGCGCTGGCCGGGGAAATGCCCGGGAAATTCGACGCGATCACCTGCATGGAGATGCTGGAGCACGTTCCCGATCCGGCCGCGATCGTCCAGGCCTGCGCGACGATGCTGAAGCCCGGTGGCCGCCTGTTCCTGTCCACGCTCAACCGCACCCCGGCCGCATTCGCGCTGGCGATCGTGGGTGCCGAGTACATCGCACGCGTGCTGCCCAAGGGCACGCACCAGTACCGTGACTTCATCAAGCCATCCGAACTCGCCGCATGGCTGCGCGCCGCCGGGCTGCAGCTCGAGGATGTCAGCGGCCTGATGTACGAGCCCTGGCGCAATTCGGCACGCGTGGTCTCGCGCACCGACGTCAATTACCTCGCGTGCGCGCAAAAGGCCGCCCGCGATTAACCCAAAACCCCGACAGGGTCTGCGCCGCGCGCGCGGCTGATAGAAATCACTTCCCCGCCTATTCGCATGCAGCCATCCCGCTTCCCCAAAGCCGTCCTCTTCGACCTCGACGGCACCCTGGTCGACAGCGCGCCGGATTTCATCGCGGTGATAAACCGCATGCGCAGCGATCGTGGTCGCGGTGCGATGGCGCTGGAAGCTCTGCGTCCGGTTGTCTCGAAAGGCGCCCGGGCGATGCTCAGCGCGGGCTTTCCCGACGTCGAAGCGAGTGAACGCGAGCGCTGGGTGCAGGAGTTCCTCGATCTCTACGAACTCGAGCTCGGCCTGCACGGCAAGCCGTTCGATGGAATCGAAGCGATGTTGGCCGCGCTCGAAGCAAACGGCTCCACCTGGGGCATCGTCACCAACAAACCCGAATACCTCGCAAAAAAGCTGATGCCGCTGCTCGGCTGGCAGACGCGTTGCGCCGTGCTGGTTGGTGGCGACACGCTGCCCGTGCGCAAGCCCGATCCCTTGCCGTTGTTGCACGCGGCGCAGGTGATCGGGGTCCCGGCCGAGGCATGCGCATACGTCGGCGACGACGAACGCGACATCGTCGCCGCTCGCGCCGCGGGCATGCCGTCGGTGGTGGCGCTGTGGGGCTACCGCCTGCATGAAGACGACCCGTTTGCCTGGCAGGGCGACGTCCTGATCCACGAACCGGGCGAGTTGTGCGAGGCCGCTGCCTGGCCGGGCGTGGGCGCTTAGTCACGGCATGAGCGACCAGGAAGCCCTCGACAGTTTCATCGACAAGTGGCGCGCACGCTGGCCGGAGTGGTCGGTCGCGGAAGTCTTCGTGCCACGCGAACAGCGCGAACCCGTGCTGGCATGGATGGCCCTGTTGCAGGAACTCACCGATGCCGCGTGGGGTGGCAGCGATCCGCGACCCGGCGAAGCGAAGCTCGGCTGGTGGGTCGAGGAGCTTCAGGGCTGGTCGCGCGGTATCCGCCGGCACCCGCTGGGGCAGGTGCTGCAGAAATCGCCCGCTCCCTGGACGCAGTTGGCGGCATCGCTGCCGTCGCTGCGCGGCAGTCGCGAGCGGCCCGTGGATGCCGAAGACGCGTTTGCGCAACTTGGCACCGTGGTGGAAGCCGTGGCCGTGATCGAGCAGGGATTGTTTGGTGCAGGTTCGGGGGCACGCGATGTCATCGCTGCAAACCTCTTGCACCTGCGCTTGGCGCATCACCCGGGCGATGCCGCGCCGCTGCAGGTGCTGGCCATGGCCGGGGAGGGCGGCGCGATCGCGGAATGGACCCGCCAGCTTGCCGTGCGCATCCCCACGCATGGCGCGACGAGGCCCCGCCGCCTGCTGGCGGGCCTGGCGCGTGCAAGATTGCGTCGCGGTGAAGCCGTGCAACCCGTGCCGGCCCTGCAGGCCCTTTGGGCTTCATGGCGTGCAGCGCGCGATTGAATCAGTGTGCTGAACCAGTGTGCTGAACCAGTGTCCGTGCCACCAGGTTTCAATGGGCGGTCGCTGGACCGGTCCGTTCCGCCAGCATGAAGGCCAGGGGGCGCAGGCCCGGTAGAATGCCGCACATTGCGATCCCCGCCCCAGACCCCACATCAAGCCCCGTGACTTCGCTCCCAGACCCCTCCCGACGCCTTCCCGACGTGGCCTTCGACGCCGCGGCCCTGGCGCGTCCGCTGGACTGGGTCGGCATGTCGAACATTGCGCTGCCGCTCCGCGTGGCGTCGGCGGGTGAGACGATCACGGTGCCGGCTTCCGTCGATGTTTCCGTCGACCTGCGCGACGCGAATGCACGCGGCATCCACATGTCGCGGCTGTACCTCGAACTGCAGCATGCCTTCGCCAGCGAAACCGTCACCCCGGCCGGTCTGCGCCGCGTGCTGCAAACTTTGGTGGAGACCCAGGGTGGACTGTCCGCGCGGGCGCGCCTGGTCCTGCGGTACGAGCACCTCATGCTGCGTCCCGCACTGGCCAGCGAGCATTCGGGCTGGAAGCGCTATCCGGTCGAGATCGATGCATCGCTGATCGATGGCCATCTGCGGTTGGGCCTGCGGTTTTCGGTCGAATACTCCAGCACCTGTCCGGCTTCCGCCGCACTGTCGCGCCAGCTCAATGCCGAGCGCTTCGCCGAAGACTTTGCCGATGCACGGCCACTGTCCTCCGCGATCCACGAATGGCTTGCATCCGAACGCGGCCTCGCGGCCACGCCGCACGCGCAGCGCAGTCGCGCCGATGTGCACGTTGAGTTGCGCCACGCCTTCGACGAATTGCCGCTGACCTCGCTGGTCGATGCGATCGAGGCCGCCCTCGGCACTCCGGTGCAGACCGCGGTCAAGCGCGAGGACGAACAGGCCTTCGCCCGTCTCAATGCCGAGAACCTGATGTTCTGCGAGGACGCCGCGCGCCGCGTCGCGGCCGCGCTGTCGGCGGATTCACGCGTGGAGCGCTATGACGCGCAGGTGTCGCATTTCGAGAGCCTGCACGCACACGACGCGGTGGCCCGCGTTTCCGGCGAAGGCCGCGTCTAGATAGAAACGCAGTTGCCGTGATGCTGAACGCGCCGCCGCCCGCGGTGTCGGCGAACCACACCAAAAAGAATTACTTCTTGCGTTCGAGCACCAATAGCGGATCGATCCGCACCTCGAACCAGTTCATCCCCCAGTGCAAATGCGGTCCCGTAGCGCGACCCGTCGCACCGACGGCGCCGATCACCTGGCCCTGCGCAACGCGGTCGCCCATCTTCACGTCGATGCGCGACAGGTGCAGGAAGTTCGAGCTCACGCCGTGGCCGTGGTCCAGCAGGACAGTTCCCCCGGTGAGATAGAGACCGGGATTCGCAAAGGTGATGATCCCCGCCGCGGGCGCCAGTACCGGTGTGCCCTGCGCGGCGGCGATGTCCATGCCCGAATGCGGAGGCTTCGGCGTGCCGTTGTAGATGCGCTGGTTGCCGAAGCGACCGCTGACGCGACCCTGTACCGGCCAGATGAAGGGCTGCGCGAAGTCCGCACGATCGTCGTCGCGGGCGCGGGCCGCCGACACGAGCGCCTGTTCGCTTTCGATGCGTGCCGCGATTTCGGGCGGTGGATTCACCGTGTCCGGGGGGACTCCATCGATGCGTTCGATCGGCCAGTCGCGAGGCGCGACTGCAATCGTCGCTGTTTCACGGCTGCCGTCGCTGCGTGTCACATCGACCCGCAGCGGGCCGGTGGCATCGCGACCGATGCCGAATACCACCGTGCCGTAAGGCGTCGGACGCAGCGTGCGTTCGCCGAACAGCACCGTGCTGCCCGCCGGCACCTTGCCGATTACCAGGGCCCCCTGCGAGGCGATGGCCGGAAACACCACGCGCTGGTCCGAAGCGGTGGGCGGCGCCGGTTCGGGATCTCGCGGGGCCGTTTTCACGTTCGCGCCGTTGGCGCACGCGGCCAGCGACGCGAGCAGCGCCGCCGACGCGAATCTCCTCAACGATCGAACTCCAGCCGTTGCCCCATCGCATCGCCGAGCAACTGGCGGCCGTCCCAGGCGAGCACGCCGTTCACCCAGGTCGAGGCGATGCGTGAATGGAAGGTCATGCCATCGAACGGCGACCAGCCACATTTGGACAATATGTCGTCCGTTTGCACGGTCATCGGCGTGTTGTCGACGAGCACTAGGTCGGCGGCATAGCCTTCGCGCAGGAAGCCGCGATTCTTGACGTTGAACAGCTGCGCGGGCGCGTGCGCGAACTTCTGCACGACCTGCGCGGTAGTGAGCTTGCCTTCGTGCACCAGTTCCAGCGCGGCGACCAGGGCGTATTGCACCAGCGGCAGTCCGGATGGCGCTTGCAGGTAGGGCTTCGCCTTCTCTTCGAGCGTATGCGGGGCGTGGTCGGTCGCAAGCACGTCGATCACGTCGCTCGCCAGCGCCGCGACCAGCGCCTCGCGGTCCGAGGCGTCCTTGATCGCCGGGTTGCACTTGATCAAATTGCCGAGGCGTTCGTAGTCGGAGCGATCGAAGCGCAGGAAATGGATGCAGGTTTCCGCGGTGATGCGCTTGCCTTCGATTGGGCCGGCGTCGAACAGCGCGAGTTCGTCGGCGGTACTGATATGCAGCACATGCAGGCGGGTGCCGTGCCTGCGCGCGAGCGAAATGGCGAGCTCGGTCGACTTCTTGCAGGCCTCGCGGGAACGGATGTCCGGATGGCAGGCCACCGGGATGTCGTCGCCGTACTTGGCCTTGTAGCGGGCCAGTTCGGCATCGATCATCGGGGTGTCTTCGCAATGCGTGATGATGGGCGTCGGTGCGTCGCGGAAGATTGCGTCGAGCACCTGCGGGTTGTCGACCAGCATGTTGCCGGTCGAGGCGCCCATGAACACCTTGATGCCGGGCGCCTTGCGTGGATCCAGACGCCGGATCGCCTCGAGGTTGTCGTTGCTGGCACCCAGGTAGAAACCGTAGTTGCCCCAGGCCCGTCCATGTGCGCGACGGTACTTGTCCTCCAGCGCTGCCGAATCGAGTGTCGGCGGCGACGTGTTGGGCATGTCCATGAAGGTGGTCAGGCCGCCGGCCACGGCCGCTGCGGATTCCGTGGCGATGTCGGCCTTGTATTCGAGTCCCGGTTCGCGGAAGTGGACCTGGTCGTCGATCATGCCCGGCAGGAGGCGGCGGCCGTTGGCATCCACCACGGCTTCGTTGCCGCGTACGCGCAGGCCTGTGCCGATTTCGGCGATTCGACCGCCCTCGATGCGCAGGTCGCCGTCGAATTCGCATCCCTCGTTGACCAGGCGGGCGTTGACGATCAGTGTCGATGACATTCGGCGTTCCTGTCAGGTGATGGTTTGGCCGGCGGCACCGGATCCAGGCCGCCAGGGTGCAGGGGATGGCAGCGCACCACCCGGCGCGCGGCAAGCCAGCTGCCCTTGATCGCGCCGAAGCGCGAAATGGCTTCCATCGCGTAAACCGAGCAGGTGGGATGGAAACGGCAGGCGGGTCCCAGCAAGGGGCTGAGCCAGCGTTTGTAGCCTCGCAGCATCAGGATAAGGAGGCGATCTATCACGATTCCTTCATGCCTACAGGCAGTTACTGGCGGCAATGCACCGGGAGCATTGGTTTGCGCCGGTTTCGTAATTCTTCAAGTGCAGAAAACCGCGATGGTGCGCGGTTGCCGCGGTAGCCGGGGCAGGGTATAACAGCGCGCTTTCCAGATACAGGGGCATGCTGTAGGGGCTGACGAAAGGCAATTGCTTTTTCCAGCCTGGCCCCCAACTCTGGCCGTCCGGACCAAGTGCAATGGGTGTTTAGGCAACCTTGCAGGATGTTCGAGCGTTCATTCGAAGGAACAGAGGACACGCCGCTCGTGGCAGCAAAGAAACCCGCGAAGAAGGCCGCCAAGGCCACCAAGAAGCCGGCTGCCAAGGCCGCCCCGAAGAAGTCCGCGGCGAAGAAGCCTGTCGCGAAGCCCGCGGCGAAGAAGGCCGCTCCCGCCAAGAAGCCCACGAGCAAGCCTGCCGCGAAGAAGGTCGTGGCGAAGAAGGCAGCCCCGGTCAAGAAGCCGGTCGCCAAGGTCGCCGCCAAGAAGGCCGCGCCCGCTGCGAAGAAGGCTATGCCGGCCAAGACCAGCAAGGCGCCCGCCAAGACCACGGCCAAGCCCGCTCCGGTCAAGCCCGCTCCGGTCAAGACCGCCCCCGCCAAGAACACCAAGACCGCTCCCGTCAAGGCTGCGCCGGCATCCGCCGCCGCCAAGCCCGCCACGGTGGTGAAAAAGCCGGCACCACGTCCGGCGACCAAGACCGCCCCGGTCCCCGTGGCAGCCGCTCCCGCGAAGCCGGCCGCTCCTGCCAAGCCCGCGGCCAAGGCCACCGATACCGTGAAATCCGCATCCACTCGCTCGCCGGAAATCCCGGCGCGCCCCGCACCGCCGCAACGCCCGGCTGGCAAGGTTGCCGTTGCCGTCGCCGCCAGCAAGGACAAGGCCCCGGCTCCGCGCGGCAAGGTCAAGATCGTGGAATACAAGACTGATGAGGCCACTGGCCGCCCGATCGTCCCCAAAGGCTATTTGCCTTCGGCGGACGAGGAATACATGAGCCCGCTGCAACTCGAGTACTTCCGCCAACGCCTGCTCAAGTGGCGCGGGGACCTGGTCGAGGAATCCAAGCAGACCATCGAGAACCTCAAGGACGAAGTGCGCGACGTCGGCGACGAAGCCGAACGCGCCACCCGCGAAACCGAGAACTCGCTGGAACTGCGCACGCGCGACCGCTACCGCAAGCTGATCAGCAAGATCGACAGCACGCTCAAGCGCGTGGATTCGGGCGACTACGGTTTCTGCGTCGACACCGGCGAGGAAATCGGCCTGGAGCGCCTGGAAGCCCGCCTCACCGCCGAGCGCACCATCGATGCGCAGGAGCGTTGGGAGCACATGCAGAAGCAGATGGGCGACTAGTCTCCCTGGCTTCCCGCAGCAAAAGCCCCGCTTCCGGCGGGGCTTTTGCGTTTGCGCGGCAGGGCGACTTCGTTTGCGCGGCAGGGCGACGCGCTAATGCAATTCGCGCAGGTCGAGGCGTCGCAGCCGGGGCGCCAGCCTGGATGTCGCCGCAACCACGAGCAGCGTCATGCAGCCGCCGAAAACGATGGAGGGCACCAGGCCCAGCAGTCGTGCGGCCACGCCGGATTCGAACGCCCCCAGTTCGTTGGAGGATCCGATGAAGATGCCGTTGATCGAGGACACCCGGCCGCGCATGTGGTCTGGCGTCGCCAACTGCAGGATGGTCGAACGCAGGACCACGGAAACACCGTCGCACATCCCGGACAGCATCAGCATCAACGCCGCAAGCCACAGGTGCCGCGACAGTGCGAATCCGATGATGCACAGCCCGAAACCCGCCACCGCGAGCAGGAGCACACGGCCTGCGTGTCGTTGCAGGGGATGCCGCGCCAAGTAGAGTCCCATCAGCACCGCGCCGGCCGCGGGCGAGGCGCGCAGCAGCCCCAGGGCTTCCGGTCCCAGGTGCAGGATCTCGTTGATGAAGGCCGGCAGCAGCGCCACCGCGCCGCCGAACAACACCGAGAACATGTCCAGCGCCTGCGCCCCCAGCACCACCTGCGTGTTGAAGACGAAGCGCAGGCCCTCGCCGATGCTCTTGAACACCGGCGCGCGCTCGGCGGGCAGCGGG
Organism: Agrilutibacter niabensis; assembly: GCA_031457065.1. Taxonomy (GTDB): domain Bacteria; phylum Pseudomonadota; class Gammaproteobacteria; order Xanthomonadales; family Xanthomonadaceae; genus Agrilutibacter; species Agrilutibacter niabensis_A. The sequence goes on along the minus strand of JAVDVW010000001.1, from coordinate 1,390,855 downwards.
GGTTCGGAGACACGCAGTGTGGCGACGGCGATCGCGGCAGCGGCGGCGAAGGCCGCCGCCACCAGATAGGCCGTGGTCTTGCCGCCCCAGGCCACCAGGATGCCGCCCAGCGCCGGGCCGAGCACCAGCCCCGTCTGCATGACCACGCTGCTGATGCCCGCGCCGCGCGGAAACTGCTCGCGCTTGAGCACGCGTGCGAACAGCGACATGTATACCGGCGCCAGGAAGGCACGCACCACGCCGTTGACGGCGATCGCCGCATAGATGGCGAGCGTTCCAAAGCGCCCGATGCCGGCGGGCAGCAAGCCGCTGGCAATGCCAGCCAGGGCCAGCGTGGTGGTCAGCAGGCCGATGCAGGCTGCCATGCCCAGCTTGCGGCGCGGCAGATGATCCACCGCATAGCCGGCGAACAGGGCGAAGCAGAAGTAGGGGATCACTTCGGCCAGGCCGATCAGGCCCAGGGCGAAGGCATCACGCGTGATTTCGTAGACGTGCCAGCCGACGGTGACGGCGACGATCTGGTAGGACAGCAGCGCCAGCAGGCGATAGCCGAGCAGGCCCGTGAAGCCGCGATTGCCCAGCAGTGCCGAGATGCCAGCCGGTCCGGCGGCTGCCGTGTCGCTCACAGCGCCTTGCGCGCGCGGTCGTGGATGAAGCCGAGCAGGGCGACCAGGCCATTGCTGCGCGTGGGCGAGAGGTGCTTCGCAAGCCCGATGTCGGCGATGTAATCGGGTTCGGTGGCGAGGATCTCCTGCGCGCTGCGGCCGGAATACACGCGCAGCGCCAGGTAGACCAGTCCCGAAACGATGGCCGAGTCGCTGATCGCCTCGAAATCGAGCCGTTCGGCGTTGCCCGAAGCCACGATCCAGACCATCGACTGGCAACCAAGCAGGCGGTGCTCCTCGGTCTTCCAGGTGTCCGGGAAGGCGGGCAGCTTGCGGCCAAGGTCGATGAGGTACTGGTAGCGTTCCGACCAGTCATCGAAGAAGGCGAATTCGTCGCGGATCGCGCCCTGTGCTTCGCTGGCGCTGGATTCGAGGGGGAAGGTGTTGGCGGCGATGGCATTCATTACGGCGACAATTTTACGCGGCTCGACGGGAACACGTGCTGCATTCCATGAACAGAGTGGCCCACAGCCCCTAAGTCAGGGGTGATTCGCGCCATCGGCGCGAATGGGGTGTGGCAGCGCGTGGCGGGGGGGTTGCGCAGCAAATCTCGGGATTTCCAGGCGCAGCCTGGAAATCACCCACGCTTCCAGCGCACGCCCTGCGCGGTGTCTTCCAGCACGATGCCTTCGCCGGCGAGCTGGTCGCGGATGGCGTCGGCTCGGGCGAAATCGCGGGCCTTCTTCGCGGCACTGCGCTCGTCGATCAGGACCTGGATGCGCGCATCGTCGTCGCCGGACGTCCCGCGCGCGAACCATGCCGCGGGATCCTGCTGCAGCAGCCCCAGCGCCAGTCCCGCGCCCAGCAGCTCGGATTTCCGGCTCTCCCGGTCACCTGCCGATTCAGCCTTGCGCGCTTCACCGGCGATCCGGGCGATTTCAGCCAGCACGGACGGGGTGTTGAGGTCGTCGTCGAGGGCGGCCTCCACGCTGGCGGGAATCCGGGCGTCGGCTTCGACATCCGCCAGGTCGCGCAAGGTCCCGTACAGGCGGTCCAGCGTGCGGATGCTTTGTTCGATCAGCCCGTCCGACCACTCCAGCGGCTGCCGGTAGTGCGCCGACAGCAGGGAGTAGCGCAGCGCCTCCGGCGGGTGCTCGCGCACCAGGTCGTGCACGCGCTGGATGTTGCCGACCGACTTCGCCATCTTGGCGCCGCCGAAATTCAGCATGCCGTTGTGCAGCCACCAGCGCGCGAACGGCTTGCCGCCATGCGCGCATTCGCTCTGCGCGATTTCGTTCTCGTGGTGGGGGAACTGCAGGTCGACGCCACCGGCATGGATGTCGATGGTGTCGCCCAGGTGCGCCTCGGCCATCGCCGAGCATTCGATGTGCCAGCCCGGGCGCCCGTAGCCCCAGGGGGAATTCCAACCCGGCAGGTCGCCGGTCGACGGCTTCCACAGCACGAAGTCGCCCGGATCGCGCTTGTACGGCGCCACTTCCACGCGCGCACCGGCGAGCATCTCCTCGGTATCGCGGCGCGACAGCTTGCCGTAGCCCTCGAAGCTGGCCACGGCGAACAGCACATGGCCTTCCGCGGCATAGGCATGCCCGTGGTCGATCAGGCGCTGGATCATGTCGATGATCTGGGCGACATGGCCCGTCGCCGTGGGCTCCAGGTCCGGCGCACGCACGCCCAGCGCGCCCATGTCCTCGCGGTAGGCGGCGGCGAACTTGTCGGTGATGACCGAGATCGGCACGCCCTGTTCGCCGGCGGCGTTGTTGATCTTGTCGTCGATGTCGGTGATGTTGCGGGCGTAGGCCAGCCCGCCATAGCGGCGGCGCAGCACGTCGGCCAGTACGCCAAACACCACGGGGCCGCGCGCATTGCCGATATGCACGTAGTTGTAGACCGTCGGCCCGCACACGTACATGGTCACGCGGGCGGGGTCGAGCGGCGCGAAGGGTTCGACGCGGCGCGTCAGGCTGTTGAAGAGGTGCAGGCTCATGGGGGATGTCGCGGGGATTGCGGACAATTCTAGCTGCCTAAAGCCGGGATTCAGGGCCTCGAGGCGTCTGTCGCCTACAATCCCCCGGTCCCCGCGAACCCGAGTGCGATGATCCGTCTTCGTCTGTTGCTGCCCCTCCTGCTGATCTGCCAGGTCCTCGCGGCCGGCCCGGTAGCTGCGCAGCACACGGTCATCCAGCAGGAGAACGTGCGCTACGACTATGCGCAGGTGCTCCGCGTCACCCCGGTTTACCAGACCCTGACGGCTTCACGCACCGAACAGCGCTGCGAGCCCGTGGCCGATGCGAAGAAGGATTCGCGCATCTCGCGTGCCGTCGTGGCGATCAAGGACGCCCTGCGCCGCGAGGACGACAAGGCGACCAACTGCAAGTCGGTGTCCGTGGAGCGCGAGTTCCGCCGCCCCATCGCCTACGACGTCGATTACGTCTACAAGGGCGCCAAGTTCCGCTCGCGCCTGCCCGAGGACCCGGGCAACCGCCTGCGCATCCGCATCGCCATCACCCCGGCCGTGCCCGGCGCCGCCACGCCTTGACCCATTCCGGCCGATCGCGGCCCGCCGGTTGCGCCCACGGCCCCCACGTGCGAGCATTCGCGCCCTCATGAAGCCCCTGCGCGCCGACGCTGATGTGATGACCTCCGCCTGGATGGCGGCGGGCATGACTTCGCGCGCGCGCCGACCGTTGCCGCCACTTCTGGCTGGGTAACGGCGTACACGCCTTCGTTCCAACGATGGCATGACACTCGAAAAGCCCAGCCTGTGCGCTGGGCTTTTCTGCTTTTCCGGCCCAGCGACATCTTCCGATTCGTTTCTTGGAGACCGCGATGAAGCCTGCTGCAAACCGACACTTCCTCAACACCCAGGACTGGTCCCGCCCGGACCTCGACGCCCTGCTGACGCAGGCCGCGATCTTCAAGCGCAGCAAGTTCGGCGACGAACTCAAGGGCAAATCGATCGCCCTGGTGTTCTTCAATTCCTCGCTGCGCACGCGGACCAGCTTCGAGCTGGGGGCGTTCCAGCTCGGCGGCCATGCCATCGTGCTGCAGCCGGGCAAGGACGCATGGCCGATCGAATTCGACCTGGGCACGGTGATGGATGGCGAGACCGAGGAGCACATCGCCGAAGTCGCACGGGTGCTGGGGCGCTACGTCGACCTGATTGGCGTGCGCGCTTTCCCGAAGTTCGTCGACTGGACGCTGGATCGCCAGGACCGCGTGCTCAACGGCTTCGCGAAATATTCGCCGGTGCCGGTGATCAACATGGAAACGATCACCCACCCGTGCCAGGAGCTGGCGCACATCCTCGCGTTGCAGGAGCACTTCGGCACCACCAACCTGCGCGGCAAGAAGTACGTGTTGACCTGGACCTACCACCCCAAGCCGCTCAACACCGCGGTGGCGAACTCGGCGCTGACCATCGCCACGCGCATGGGCATGGACGTCACGCTGCTGTGCCCGACGCCGGACTATGTCCTGGATGAACGCTACATGGGCTGGGCGGAGCAGAACGTCGCCGAGAGCGGCGGTTCGCTCATCGTCAGCCATGACATCGAAAGCGCCTATCGCGGCGCCGACGTGGTTTACGCCAAGAGCTGGGGTGCGCTGCCGTACTTCGGCAACTGGGCGCCGGAAAAACCGATTCGCGACCAGTACAGGCACTTCATCGTCGACGAAGCCAAGATGGCCATGACCAACGACGGCGTCTTCAGCCATTGCCTGCCGCTGCGCCGCAACGTCAAGGCCACCGATGCGGTGATGGATTCGCCGCGATGCATTGCCATCAACGAAGCCGAGAATCGCCTGCACGTGCAGAAGGCGATCATGTCGGCATTGGTCAGCTGATCGGATTCAGCTCCTCACCCCCACCCAACCCTCCCCCGCAAGCGGGGGAGGGAGTTAGATCAGAGAGATATCGAATGAGCACCAAAGACATCGTCCTCGCCTTTTCCGGCGGCCTCGACACCAGCTTCTGCGTTCCTTACCTGCAGGAGCGTGGCTGGAACGTGCACACCGTGTTCGCCGACACCGGCGGCGTCGACGCCGAGGAGCGCGCCTTCATCGAACAGCGTGCCGCCGAACTCGGCGTGGCTTCGCACGTCACCGTCGATGGCGGCCCGGCGATCTGGGAAGGCTTCGTCAAGCCATTCGTCTGGGCGGGCGAGGGTTACCAGGGCCAGTACCCGCTGCTGGTCTCGGACCGTTACCTGATCGTCGATGCCGCGCTCAAGCGCTGCGACGAGTTGGGCACGAAGGCGATCGCGCACGGCTGCACCGGCATGGGCAACGACCAGGTGCGCTTCGACCTGGCGGTGAAGGCGTTGGGTGACTATGAAATCGTCGCGCCGATCCGCGAAATCCAGAAGGAGCACACGGAAGTCCGCGCGTACGAACAGAAATACCTGGAAGAACGCGGCTTTGGCGTGCGCGCCAAGCAGAAGGCCTACACGATCAACGAGAACCTGCTCGGCCTGACCATGTCGGGCGGCGAGATCGATCGCTGGCAGGCGCCGGGCGAAGGCGCGCGGGGCTGGTGCAAGCCGCGCGCGGAGTGGCCGGCGCAGGCGTTGCAGATCAGGCTCAGCTTCGTCGACGGCGAGGCGGTTGCGATCGATGGCCAGAAGGTTGAAGGCCACAAGCTGCTGGCACGGCTCAATGGCCTGTTCGCCCAGTACGGCGTCGGCCGTGGCATCTACACCGGCGACACCACGATCGGCCTCAAGGGCCGCATCATCTTCGAAGCGCCGGGCCTGATCGCCCTGCTGACCGCGCATCGCGCGCTGGAGGAAGCGGTGCTGAGCAAGCAGCAGAACCGCTTCAAGCCCGAAGTGGCCCGCAAGTGGGTGGAGCTGGTCTACGAGGGCTTCTTCCACGATCCGCTCAAGACCGACCTGGAAGCGTTCCTGGCCTCGAGCCAGTCCACCGTCACCGGCGACGTCGTACTGGAGACGCAGGGCGGCACGGTGAATGCGATTGCGATCGAGTCCAAGCACATCCTCAATGCCAAGGGCGCGACCTACGCGCAGGCGGCGGACTGGGGCGTGGCCGAGGCCGAGGGCTTCATCAAGCTGTTCGGCATGAGCAGCACGCTCTGGGCCGAAGTCAACCGCAACTGATCCGGCAGAACGCACATGCTCGATCAAGTCCTCAAGCACCTGGAAGCGCTGGTGTCCTTCGACACCCGCAATCCGCCGCGCGACATCGGAACCGGCGGCATATTCGACTACCTGCGCTCGCAGCTCGAAGGCTTCCGGATCGAAGTGACCGACCACGGCGCCGGCGCGGTGTCGATGCTTGCCGTGCGCGGCAATCCGACGCGGTTGTTCAACGTCCACCTGGACACGGTGCCGTCGTCGGAGGCATGGTCGGCGAATCCGCTGAAACTGCGACTCACCGGCGACCGCGCGATCGGGCTGGGCGCGTGCGACATCAAGGGCGCGGCGGCGGGGCTGCTCGCGGCCGCGGCGGGGACCAGCGGTGACGCCGCGTTCCTCTTCAGCACCGACGAGGAAGCCAACGACGCCCGTTGCATCGCCGCGTTCCTGGCCAGGGACCATGGCTTCCGCGAAGCCATCATCGCGGAGCCGACGAAGTGCGAAGCCGTGCTGGCGCACCGTGGCATCGGTTCGGTGCTGATGAAGTTCCGCGGCCATGCCGGCCATGCCTCCGGCGCCGACGCGCTCCACGCCAGCGCGCTGCACAACGCCATGCGCTGGGGCAGTGCCGCGCTGGAGTTCGTCGAGTCGCAGTCGCACCAGCGCTTTGGCGGCCTCACTGGCCTGCGCTTCAACATCGGCCGCGTCGAAGGCGGGATCAAGGCGAACATGATCGCGCCCAGTGCCGAAGTGCGCTTCGGCTTCCGGCCGCTGCCTTCGATGCCGATGGATGCGTTGCACGAGCATTTCCGCTCGTTGCACGGCTCGGCGGCGATTGAGTCCTACCAGGAAACCTTCCACGGCCCCTCGCTGCCCAGCGGCAACATCGCCGGTGCCGAGCAGCGTCGACTCGAGGCACGCGACCTCGCCGATGCGCTCGAACTGCCCATCGGCAACGCGGTGGATTTCTGGACCGAGGCTTCGCTGTTCTCCGCGGCGGGACTGACCGCGATGGTCTATGGCCCCGGCGACATCGCCCAGGCCCACACCGCCGACGAGTGGGTCGCACTCGACCAGCTTTCCACCGCTGCTTCCACCTACCAGCGCCTGTTGGCGCAATGAACGCTGAGCTCCAACCGACAATGACCGATATGCGCAACACGATCGTCCGCCTGCTGTCCAACATGGCCAGCGCGAAGGAGATCCAGCAATACCTCAAGCGTTTCTCGCAGGTCGACGCATCCCGCTTCGCGGTGGTGAAGGTCGGCGGCGCGGTGCTGCGCGACGACATCGACGCGCTGGTGTCGTCGCTCGCGTTCCTGCAGCAAGTGGGCCTGACGCCCATCGTCGTGCACGGCGCCGGTCCGCAACTCGACGAGGAAATGAAGCGAGCGGGCATCGAGAAGCGCACGGTCAACAACCTGCGCGTGACCGATGGTCCTGTCCTGTCGGTCGTGCGCCGGGTCATGCGCGAGGAAAACCTCAAGCTGGTCGAGGCGCTGCAGGCTCAGGGCGTGCGCGCCACGTCGATCCAGTCGGGCGTATTCGAAGCCGAATTCCTCGACCGCAACGTCTACGAGCTGGTTGGCAAGGTCACGCGCGTCGACACCGACGGCATCCAGGCTGCAATCAAGGTCGAGTCGATCCCCGTGATCGCGTCCCTGGCCGAGACCGCCGACGGCCAGATCGTCAACGTCAATGCGGACTGGGCCGCGAACGAGCTGATCAAGACGCTGCAGCCGTACAAGATCGTGTTCCTCACCGGCACCGGCGGCCTGCTGGACGAGAACGGCAAGGTGATCGATTCGATCAACCTGTCCACCGAGTACGAGCACCTGGTTGCCCAGACGTGGATCCACGGTGGCATGAAGGTCAAGATCGAACAGATCAAGGACCTGCTGGACGTACTGCCGCTGTCGTCGTCGGTGTCGATCACCCGGCCGGCGGAACTGGCGAAGGAACTGTTCACCCATCGCGGTTCCGGCACGCTGGTGCGCCGCGGCGAACGCGTGCTCAGTGTCGAGCGCTGGGACGAGCTCGACCTCGCGCGCCTGCGCAGCCTGATCGAATCCGCCTTCGGCCGCGTCCTGCTGCCGGATTACTTCGAGCGCACGAAGCTGCATCGTGCCTACGTCAGCGAAAACTACCGTGCGGCGGTGATCCTCACGGACGAGGGTGGGTTCACTTACCTGGACAAGTTCGCCGTGCTCGACGAGGCGCAGGGCGAGGGCCTCGGCCGTGCCGTGTGGCAGGTCATGCGCGACGAGAATTCGCGCCTGTTCTGGCGCTCGCGCCGGGGCAATCCGGTCAATACGTTCTATTTCTCCGAAAGCGATGGCTGCATCAAGGAACCTAAGTGGAAGGTGTTCTGGTACGGCCTGCAGAATTTTGACGAGATCGCGCACTGCGTCGAGCATTGCGGCACGCGCCCGGCTACCTTGAAGGACTGACGTGAACGCAGAGGATTCCCCCGACCCCTGGCAGCAGCCGCCCACGCTGCGTGGCACGCACGTGTCACTGGAGCCCTTGCGGCGCGAACACGCGGACGGATTGCGCAACGCCCTGGGCGAGGGCCGCCTGTGGGAGCTCTGGTACACGAGCGTGCCGCGTCCGGAGGCCATCGAGGACTACATCGACACGGCGCTCGCCACCCAGGCCAAGGGCGAGGCGCTGGTCTTCGCCGTGCTCGATGCCGCGGGTGCGGTCGTCGGAACCACGCGCTATTACCAGCTGGACCGCAACGTGCCGCGCCTCGCAATCGGCTACACCTGGTACGCGACGCGCGTACAGAGGAGCGGGCTCAACACCGAGGCGAAGCTCCTGCTGCTGGCGCATGCGTTCGAGGCCATGCAGTGCGCGGCCGTCGGTTTCGAGACCAGCTGGTTCAACCTGGCGTCGCGCACGGCCATCGCGCGCCTGGGCGCCAGGCAGGACGGCGTGCTGCGCAACCACATGCGCCACCGCGACGGCACGCTGCGCGACACGGTGGTGTTCTCCATCCTCGCCAACGAATGGCCGGCGGTGAAGGTCAACCTGCAAGGGAAGCTGGCGCGCCATGACTGACGCATCTGCACGGAAACGCATCGGCATCGTCGGCGCCCGCGGCTACGTCGGCTCCGAGCTGATCCGCCTGGTCGCCGCGCATCCGCACTTCGAACTGGCATTCGTTTCTTCGCGCGAGCGCGAGGGCCAACGGGTGCGAGACCACGAATCCGGCTACGCCGGCGACCTGGCCTACGTTGCCTACGGTCCCGAAGCCGCGGCAGGGCAGGGTGTCGATGCACTGGTACTGGCCTTGCCCAATGGCAAGGCGGCGCCCTTCGTTGCGGCCGTGGATGCGATCGCACCGCAGACACTGGTGATCGACCTGTCCGCGGACTACCGCTTCGACGACGGCTGGTATTACGGCCTGCCCGAATTGACGCGCGGCAACTATGGAGCCCAGCGCCGCATCAGCAATCCGGGTTGCTATGCCACCGCGATGCAGCTGGCGATCGCGCCGATGCGCGACGTGCTTGAAGGCGCGGTGCAATGCTTCGGGGTGTCGGGCTATTCCGGCGCCGGCACCACGCCCTCCGACAAGAACGATCCGGACAAGCTGCGCGACAACCTGATGCCCTACGCGCTCACCGGCCATGTGCATGAGCGCGAAGTGACACGCCAGCTCGGCCATTCGGTGGAATTCATGCCGCACGTCGCTCCGCATTTCCGCGGATTGACCATCACCGCAAACCTCCACCTGGCCCGCTCAGTTACGCGTGAGGAAGCGGTTGCCCGCTATCGCGAGCGCTACGCGCGCGAGCCACTGGTGCGAGTCGCCGACGAGGCCCCGTGGGTCAGTGCCATCGCGAACGCGCACCACGTCGATATCGGCGGTTTCGCGATCTCCGACGACGGTCGCCGCCTCGTGGTGGTCTCGACCGAAGACAACCTGCTCAAGGGCGCTGCCACGCAGGCGCTGCAGAACCTCAACCTGGCGTTCGATCTCGAAGAAACCGCCGGGATCCCACTTTAAGGAAGCCCCATGTCCGATCTGCTCTGGCAAAAACCCGGCGTCAAGGTCGATGCCCGCATCCAGGCGTTCCTCGCCGGCGAGGACGTGATCCTCGATCGCGAATTCTTCCTGTTCGACATCGAGGCCAGCCGTGCGCATGCCGAGGGCCTGCAACAGATCGGCATCCTCGATGCGCAGGAGCTCGAAGGGCTCACCCGCGAACTGGCGGTGCTCGCGGACGACTTCCGCAGCGGCGCCTTCGTGCTCGACGAGCGCTACGAAGACGGCCATTCCGCCATCGAGGCACGCCTGATCGAGCGCCTCGGCGATGCCGGACGCAGGATCCATACCGGCCGCAGCCGCAACGACCAGATCCTCGTCGCCACGCGCCTGTGGTTGAAGGACCGGCTCGCCCGCGTCGCCGCGCTGTGCCGCGAATCCGCGGAGGTTGCGCTGGCCCGCGCCGAAGCCGAGAGCACGCTGCCGCTGCCGGGTTACACGCACCTGCAACGTGCGGTCGTGTCCTCGGCCGGTATGTGGTGGGCAGCGTGGGCGGAAGGGTTCATCGACGACGCGCTGCGTGCGCGGCAGACGCTCGCCTGGGTCGACGCCAACCCGCTAGGCAGCGCGGCCGGCTATGGCGTCAACCTGCCGCTGGCACGCGATCACACCACCCAGGCGCTCGGCTTCGGTCGCATGCAGCTTTCGGCGGCGTACGCGCAGCTTTCGCGCGGCAAGTTCGAGATGGCGGCGATCGAGGCGCTGTCCTCGGCGCTGCTGGACCTGCGCCGCCTCGCCTGGGACCTGAGCCTGTTCACCAGTGCCGAATTCGGTTTCGTCGCCTTGCCGGCCGAATACACCACCGGCAGTTCGATCATGCCGAACAAACGCAATCCGGACGTGATCGAACTGATGCGCGCCAGTTATTCCGCTGCCGCGGCGGCGCGGACCGAGATCGAGCAGCTGTTGTCGCTGCCATCCGGCTACCACCGCGACCTGCAATTCTCCAAGGGCGCGATCTTCCACGCCTTCGGTCGTGGCCTGGCCGCGCTGGAACTGCTCCCCGACCTGCTGCGCAACCTCGAGTGGAAACCCGACGCGATGCGCGCATCGCTCGATCCGTCGATGTATGCCACCGATCTCGCGGTCGACCTGGCGCGCCAGGGCGTCCCGTTCCGTGACGCCTACAAGCAGGCCGCCGATCCGGCGCTGTGGGGGCAGGGCGATCCGCAGCGCAGTCTTGCGGCGCGCATCTCCCCGGGCGCGGCTGCAGACGCGCGCCTGCACGTGCTGCGCGAGCGGCTCGCGGCACTGGGTGACTAGAACTGCTGGCTGATCTCCAGGAACATGTTGCCTTCGCCCCCCTCGCGCAGCCCGAAGCCGAAGAGCAACGGGCCCAGCCAGGAATCGAAGCCGAAGTAGACGCTGCCGTTCACGATGCCGTCGCCGAGATCCATGTCGTCGCGCTCCTGCCAGGCGTTGCCATATTCGAGCGTGCTGCCCAGGAACGCGCTGCGACCCAGGACGCTTCCGAGTTGATAGAGATAACCGCCTATCAGCACGACGTAGTCCTGGCCGGTCAGTTCGTTGCGCCGGAAGCCCGCCAGCTTGGTGCGACCGCCGAGGCGATAGAGGCTCTGCACCGGAGCCGTGCCATCGATCGTGCTGTGGTAACGAAGGCCCCCCTGCACGGTGTGTTTTCCGAAACTTTTCGCGAACAACGCATCGAAATCCACCTGGTCGAACTGGGCGTCCGCGCCCAACGACTCTCTGGACATCGTGTAGCCAAGTTGGGCGATATAGCCATCGCGCGGGAAGTACAGATTGTCGAGGCGGTCCAGGGTCAGGATTGCGAGGGCTTCGCCGACATCCACGTCGAAATCGGGCAGGGCGGCCGGATCGCCGGTTTGCAATTCGGCATGCCCCTTGCCGCGTCGTAGTCCGAGTGCCAAGGCCCCGTATTCGCCGAACTGGCGGACCCAGCCTCCCTCGATCGCTCCCAGATAGACGCCGTAGTCGGCCAGGTTGTTGCCATCGGAGTCGTAGAGCGGAACGTTGCGCTTGTCGATGGTCCCGCGCGACCAAAACACATTGTGGTTGGCGGGATCGAACGGATGGTAGTACTCGCCTGCCAGGCCTGGTTCGCTGCCGAGCTGCAGGAGCACGCGGGCCTCGGCCCCATAGGGGGAAAGTGGGGCGATTCTCAGTCCCACGCGCAGGTTGGCGTCGAAGCCGCCCTGGAAGTCGTCATTGGCCTGCAGTCCTCCCAGCAGGTAGTTCGGCCCGGTGGGGTTTGGCAGGACGTGGACAAGGACACCGGTGCGCCCGTTCTCCTCGACCACCTCGTAGTTGACGAGCGAGAAATTCTCGATGCCATAGACCCCTTGGACCTGTTCTTCCATGGCCTTGACGTCGAGCGGTTTACCCAGCCGCACGTTGATCCGGGCCGCGAAGTACGCATCGCTGTATTGGGTCTGGTTGTCGAGCCGATAGAACTCGATGACCGGCGGCTCCAGCGACCGCACGGCGACAGGCGGCGCCGGCTGGCCCGCAGGCCTCACGTTCGCGGCGGCGATCGCCTCAATCCGTCCACGCGCAGCCAATGCCGCGGTTTCCCCGATCTTGAGGGCCTCCTTGCCTTTGTCGAAGTCGCCGGTGCCGACCTCCTTGCCGAGCGCCGGCACGATCAGCAGGTCCTGCTCGCCCAGGGTGCGCACTGCCGCGCGGGTATTGCCCACGGTCATCATTCCGGTCATCTGCCCCAGCACTTCGACCAGGCTGGCGTCACGGCCGAGCGTTTCCAGCGGCGTGCCGACATCGACGGCAATCACCACGTCGGCGCCCATCGCGCGCACGACGTCGATCGGAACCTGGTTCGACAATCCGCCGTCGAGCAGCACTTTGCCGTTCATTTCGGTCGGATCGAAGATGCCCGGCAACGACATGCTGGCACGCATCGCCATGCCGAGGTTGCCGTGGTCGATGACGACGGGCTCACCGGTATTGAGGTCGGTGGCAACGGCGCGGAAGGGAATCGGAAGCTGGTCGAAGTCGCTGATGGCGCTGACCGGCAGGGTTTCGCGCTCGAACAGCAACAGGATGCGCTGCCCGGCAAGCACGCCGGTCGCAACCCGCAGCTTTCCCCGCGTGAAGCCGACACCGATCGGCGTCAACGCCTGGCGGTCTTCTTCCTTGCGGCGGTAGCTCCGCTTCTGGCGTTCGAGCGAGTCGTCGAACAACTGGTCCCAGTCGAGCGAGAGGACCATCTTCTCGATTTCGGCGGGCGTCATGCCGGAGGCGTACATGGCCCCGACCAGCGAGCCCATGCTGGTGCCGGCGATGCAGTCGACCTTGATGCCCGCGCGCTCGATTTCCTTCAGCACGCTGACGTGGGCGATGCCGCGTGCGCCGCCGCCGCCCAGCGCAAGTCCGATGCGTGGCCGATGATCATCCGGGGCGCGGAAGCCGCAGCTGGGCGCGTCAGCGGCCGACGCCGCGGGGGCCAGAAGGCCGGCCCACATCGCCAAGGCCCAGATCGCCGCACGCTTCAGCATGACCGCCCCTCCCATGTCATCCGGCTGCGTTGGCCCGGGAAACCGCGGCCATCAGCGTTTGCAGGCCCAGCGGCGGCAACGCGGTTGCCCCCCGACACGGTTCTCCGGCGCGCCCCGAACGGCGCGGACCGGCATCACCTCGGTATACGGCGAAACCGGCACTGGAACGGCCATCGCTGCGAATTGCCCTGCTCAGTCGATCAACCCAGTCGCCAGGCGACCCGCGCAAAGACAATCGCAGTCGCGGTGCAGGCTTGGGCGATAGTGGCGGCGGGCTGCTCGATCAAGCTCGCATCGATGTGCCGAAGTGTCCTCGTGCAGACGCCACTGACCGAGCGCGTTCAAGGTCGCCGCAAAGTTGCTGTGAGAGACGGCTTGCGCCTGGCCACCGTGCGCTCGTTGCAGGGCTGCAACAAAAAGGCCGCCCGGAGGCGGCCTTTTGCTGAATCAATTGGTCGGGGAGACAGGATTTGAACCTGCGACTTCTACGTCCCGAACGTAGCGCTCTACCAGGCTGAGCTACACCCCGACGGCAGAGCCCGGCATTCTAAAGGCGGCCCTCACTTCGGGCAAGTGGTCAGATGCCATGACGCGGGAAACAGGGCCCTGCGGCCCACCGCCAGTTAAACTGTGACGCCGCGCTTCAGCGCCGGACTTGCCTTGTCGAGCCCCGATTTACGGGACCACAGATACTGGAGCACCGTTTGATCAAGCCGCGTACCCCGCCCGGGGTCATGGAGCTGCTGCCTCCTGACCAGATCGCCTTCCAGCGCATGCTGGACGTGATCCGCCGCAACTACGAACGTTTCGGCTTCCTGCCGGTGGAAACGCCGGTGATGGAGCTTTCCGATGTCCTCCTGACCAAAACCGGTGGCGAGACCGAGCGGCAGGTGTATTTCGTACAGTCCACGGGCGCGCTGGGCAAGGCGGCGGAAGGCGGGCAGGGCGAAGGCCTGCCTGAACGCGCCATGCCGGAGCTGGCGATGCGCTTCGACCTGACCGTACCGCTGGCGCGCTATGTCGCCGAACACGAGCACGATCTCGCGTTCCCGTTCCGCCGCTACCAGATGCAGCGCGTGTACCGCGGCGAGCGCGCCCAGCGTGGCCGCTTCCGCGAGTTCTACCAGTGCGACATCGACGTGATCGGCAAGGATTCGCTGAGCGTGCGTTTCGATGCCGAGATCCCCGCCGTCATCCATTCGGTGTTCTCCGAACTGGACATCGGCGCCTTCACTATCCAGATGAACAACCGCAAGCTGATGCGCGGTTTCTTCGAGGCGCAGGGCGTCACCGATGGCGAGGTGCAGGCGCTGGTGCTGCGCGAGGTCGACAAGCTCGACAAGCGCGGCGAGGAGCATGTGCGCGCGACGTTGGCGGGCGAGGGATTCAATCTCCCGGCCGAGGCCGTCGACCGCATCATGGCCTTCGTGAAGGTGCGTTCTGCCTCGCACGCCGACGCGCTGGCGCAGCTGGATGCGCTGGATGCGCTGGGCGAGGGCAACGACGCGCTGCGCGAAGGCGTCAAGGAACTGCGCGAGGTGCTGGAGCTGGTGCGCGCCATGGGCGTGCCGGAATCGAACTACGCGCTCAATTTCTCCATCGCGCGTGGCCTCGACTACTACACGGGCACGGTGTACGAAACCACGCTCGACGACTATCCGCAGATCGGTTCGATCTGTTCGGGTGGACGTTACGAGAATCTCGCCAGCCACTACACAAAGTCGAAGTTGCCGGGCGTCGGCATTTCGATCGGCCTGACGCGATTGTTCTGGCAGTTGCGCGAAGCCGGCCTGCTGGGTAGTGCCACCGACAGCACCGTGCAGGCGCTGGTGACCCAGATGGACGCCAAGCACCTGCCGCATTGCCTGGCGGTCGCCAGCGACCTGCGCCGCGCCGGTTTCAACACCGAGGTGGTAATGGAGCCGGGCAAGCTGGCCAGACAGTTCAAGTACGCCGACCGCGCCGGCATCCGCTTCGTGATCGTGCTGGGCGAGGATGAAATCGCCAACGGCACAGTGACGGTCAAGGACCTGCGCCGCGAAGACCAGTTCACTATCACCCGCCACGAACTCGTGAGCGCCTTGCGCGTGGAACTCGCGCAGGCCGAGGTATTGCAGGGCACGCACGCATGAAACCGATCCGACTCGATGGACGCTCGCTCACGCGGGCGCAACTGGTTGCGGTCGCGCATGGCGCGGCCGTGGAGCTGGCTGTTGATCAACTGCCCGCCGTACAGCGTGCGGCCGACTTCCTTGCCGAACAGGCCCGCCGTGAAGAACCGATCTACGGCGTGAACACCGGCTTCGGCAGCAATGCCGACAAGCTGCTGGGGGCGCACCGTCTGCGCGACCAGCTGCCGGGGGCGCAGCCGGAAGCGGAGACGCTGCACGAGGAACTGCAGCGCAACCTGATCGTTACCCATGCCGTGTGCGTGGGCGAGCCATTCGCGCCGGAAGTGGTGCGGGCGATGTTGTGCATCCGCATCAATACCCTGATGCGCGGGCACTCGGGCATCCGCGTGGAAATCCTGCAGGCGCTCACCGCGCTGCTCAATGCCGGCGTGGTGCCGGTGGTGCCGCAGCTGGGTTCGGTAGGCGCCAGTGGCGACCTGGCGCCGCTGTCGCACCTGGCGATCGTGCTCCTCGGCGGCGGCGAGGCGTTCCTCCAGGGCGAACGGCTACCCGGTGGCGAAGCGCTGGTGCGCGCCGGACTGCAACCGGTGAAGCTGTCCTACAAGGAAGGCCTCGCACTCAACAACGGTACGGCGCAGATGCTCGCGACCGGCGTGCTCGCGCTGGCCCAACTGGAGGCACTGGTCGAAACCGCGGATCTCGCCGCGGCGATGACGATCGACGCCTTCGCCGGCCGCCTCGGTGCGTTTGCCGAAGAAGTGCACGCGCTGCGTCCGCATCCGGGCCAGGTCGAGACCGCCGCCAACCTGCGCCGCCTGCTGGAAGGTTCGACGCTCAGCGATATCGCCTACCACCTGGTGCCACGGTTCCGTCAGTGGCAGCCGGAAAGCTGGGACACGCCAACGGCGCAGCAGCTGCGTTTCGACATCGGCTGGGATTGGGTGCCGTTCTCCCAGCGCCACGGCCGCGAGAAGTTCTACCAGCGCTTCCGTCCGTTCCGCGGCGGCAAGAAACACCAGCCGCAGGACAGCTACTCGCTGCGCTGCATCCCGCAGGTGCATGGCGCGGTGCGCGATGCGCTGGCGCAGGCCGCGCGCGTGCTCGACATCGAGCTCAACGCGCTCACCGACAATCCCATCGTGTTCCCCGACGCCAAGGCAGAGCACGTCGAGCAGCAGGTGATCTCCGCCGGCCATTTCCATGGCATGCCGCTGGCACTGTCGATGAGCTACGTGAAGGCCGCGATTCCGGTGCTGGCGAGCATTTCCGAGCGCCGCCTCAACAAGCTCGTCGACAGCGCCACCAACGACGGTTTGCCGGGCTTCCTGATCGGTAACGAGGACGGCACCGAGTCCGGCTTCATGATCGTGCAATACACGGCCGCGGCGATCGTCAACGATCTCGCCAGCCGCGCGATGCCGGCGTCGGTGTATTCGATTCCGACCAGCGCGAATGCCGAAGACCACGTGTCGATGGGTGCCAACGAGGCGCGCCATGTGCTGGCGATGGCGGACGACCTCGGCAAGGTGCTTGCGCTCGAGCTTTACACGGCCGCGCAGGCGCTGGACTTGCGCCGCGACATGATCAACGCGGCGCGTTCGCTGGCGTCGCGGGCGAATGCCGAGGGGCTGGCCGCCAAGATCCAGGGCGGTCCTCCCGGCGGCACCAGCGATCGCACCGATTTCCTGGACGAAGTCGAAGGGCTGCGCGTCGAATTGGCGGATTCCGAACCCTTCCACCCCGGCAACGCGGTGGCCCGCGCGCATGCGGCGATCCGCGAGCGCATTCCGTTCCTGCCGCGCGATCGCGCACTCGACGGTGAAGTCGCCATCGCGGTGCGACTGGTCAAGGAAGGCGTGGCGCTGGCCGCGGCACGCGGCTGACAACCGGGGGCCGTGGAGGCCGCATGCGATCGTTTTTTTTCCTGCTCTGCTCGCTTGTCGCCGTTCCAGCCTGGGCCGATCCCGGTGCTTGCAACGCCGGTGTCGTCTTCGCGGACAGCAACGGGAACGGGAACCGCGATGCCGGTGAGCCAGGCTTGAAGGACATCAAGGTGTCCGATGGCGTGCAGATCGCCGTCACCGCCGGTGATGGCCGTTACGCGCTGCCCGCGGCCGAGGGGCGCACGGTATTCGTCATCAAGCCGGCCGGTTACCGTTTTCCGTCCCGCGCCGACGGCATGCCGGACTTCTGGCGCCATCTGCGCACGCACGCAGGTCCATCGCTCAAATACGGCGGCATTCCCCCGCAACCGGCGACGTGCCATGACTTCGCTATGGTGCCCCAGGCGCGCCACACGGACGAGGCCCTGGACGTGCTGGTCTTCTCCGATCCGCAGACCAAGTCGCTGGCCGACGTGGGCTACTACGAGAAGGACGTGATCGCTTCCGTGCTTGGCGGGCAGGCGCATGCGTCGGCCGATGTCGGCATCAGCCTGGGCGACATCGCCCACGACGATCTCGCCCTGTATCCGGCGCTCAATCGCGCCACCGCGAAGCTGGGCGTGCCGTGGCTGCACGTGGCGGGAAACCATGACCTCGACTTCGACGCGCCACGCGACGAAGACTCGCTGCTGACATTCCGCAATACCTACGGGCCGGATACTTTCGCGTGGGAGGAGCCACAGGCGGTGTTCATCGGGCTCGACGACGTCATCTACCGGCCGAAGCCGGCGGGCAATTACATCGGCGGCCTGCGCGAGGAGCAGTTCGCGTTCCTCGCCAGTTACCTGGCCACCGTTCCCAGGGACAGGCTGGTAGTGATCGGGGTGCACATCCCGTTCTTCGATGCGGTGGCGGGCAAGGAGACGTTTCGCCATGCGGATCGCGAGCGCCTGTTCGCACTGCTGGAGGACTTCCCGCACGTGCTGCTGCTCAGCGGCCACAGCCATGCCCAGCGCCATGTCTTCCATGGCGAGTCCACCGGCTGGCACGGGCCGGCGCCGTTGCATGAGTACAACGTCGGCGCCGCCTGCGGCGCGTTCTGGTCGGGGGTGAAGGATGCGCAGGGCATTCCCGACACCACCATGGCCGATGGCACGCCAAACGGGTTTGCGACGCTGCGGATCGCGGCGGACCGCTCCTACCAGCTGGCCTGGCATCCGGCGCGGAGCGTGGATGCGCAGATCGCGTTGCACGCCCCGAAGGTGCTGCGCCGCGGCGCCTGGCCAGGCACCGGCGTCTACGCGAACGTCTTCATGGGCCGCGACGACACGCGGGTGGAATTCCGCATCGACGACGGCGAATGGAAGCCGATGCAGCGCGTCGAGCAGCCGGATCCGCGCGTTGTTGAGGAAAACATGCGCGACGACGATGCCCCGGAGCTGCGTGGATACGATCGCCTTCCGGAAGCGTCTGCCTCCATGCATCTCTGGCGTGCCGCACTGCCCACGCATCTGGAAACCGGCGTCCATCGTGTCCGGGTTCGCGCCTTCGGTGTTTCCCCGGGACATGAAACCGACGAAGCCGAGGCGTCATACCGGCTGGTCGATGGAGTGGAATGAGATGGCCGTGAAGCCGGCAGCGGAACTGCCGATCAAACTGTTCCCGACATCGGCGGCATGGGAGAAGTGGCTGGCGGCCCACGGCGACGCGCCCGGCGTCTGGGTGCAGATCGCGAAGAAGGACAGCGGCGAAACCAGTGTCAGCCAGAACGATGCGATCGAAGGCGCGCTGTGCCACGGCTGGATCGACGGCCAGAAACGCGCCCTGGACGCGAAGTTCTTCATGCTCCGTTTCACTCCGCGCCGGCCGCGCAGCGTCTGGTCGAAGATCAATATCGCCAAGGCGGAGCAGCTGATCGCATCCGGACGCATGCAAGCGGCGGGATTGCGCGAAGTCGAGGCCGCCAGGGCCGATGGCCGCTGGGATGCGGCCTACGAAGGCTCCAGTCGCATGGATGTGCCGCCGGAACTGGCCGAGGCACTGGCAAAGAGCGCCAAGGCTCGCCGCTTCTTCGAGCAACTGGACCGCACCAACCGCTATTCGTTCTGCTGGCGCGTACAGACCGCGAAGAAGCCCGGGACGCGCCTGGCGAGGGCGGAGAAATTCGTTGCGATGATGGAGCGCGGGGAAAAGATCCACGCCTGACGAAGCGACGGCGGCGAAGTCAGGGCGACAGCGCCACGTCTGCGAAGGATTCCACGCGGGCATGGCCGTGCGCGGCGTCACCCGTACGCGGCTGCGGGTAGTCCTGGCGACGATCGATCAGCACGGTGGCGAAGCCGGCTTCGCGGGCCGCGTCGAGTTCCTCCACGACATCGGACAGGAACAGGATGTCCGTCGATGGCACGCCGATCGACTCGGCGATGTGGCGGTAGCTGGCGGCTTCGCGCTTACCGCCGACTTCGGTGTCGAACCACCCGGAGAACAGCGGCGTCAGGTCGCCAGCGTCGCTGTGGCCAAAGAACAGGCGCTGTGCAGGCACGCTGCCGGACGAGTACACGTACAACGGCAGGCCGGCTTCCTTCCACGCGTTCAATGCCGGTGCGGCATCGGGATAGATGTGTGCGGTGAAGTCGGCACCGCGGTAGCCATCGGCCCAAACCATGCCCTGCAACGCCTTCAGCGCAGTGTGCTTGCGGTCCTCGTCGATCCAGCCCTGCAGCACCTCGACGATCATGCGGTCGTCGCACATGCCGCCGTTCTCGGTGGCCACCATGTCGAGCCAGCGGCGCACACCGAGTTCCTTGCCGCGTGCGGCGACGAACGCTGGCAATGCACGGCGCGCGTAGGGGAACAGCACGTCCTTGACGAAGGAGATGCTGCTGGTGGTGCCTTCGATGTCGGTGAGGATGGCGCGGATGGGCATGGGTTGTTGCTCTTTGCTCTTGCTCGTCATCCCGGCGTAAGCCGGGATCCATTTTGCGGCTGCTGTCGCCGCGGAAGTTAGTGGCTGCAGCATTCGCCGGGACGACGTTATCCGGCGGCGCCCCGCTCGTAGCGCGGAAATCGCTGCGCAATATCCGTCCCGGTGAAATGCCCGACCCAGCCATCCGGCTCGGTGAAGAAGCGGATCGCGACGAAGCTCGGTTCCGGCCCCATGTCGAACCAGTGCAGGGCGCTGTCGGGCACAGAGATCAGGTCGCCCTGTTCGCACGTGATCTCGTAGACCTTGTCGCCCACGTGCAGCGTGAACAGGCCCGAGCCGGCGACGAAGAAACGTACCTCGTCTTCCTTGTGGAAATGCTCGTCGAGGAATTTCGCGCGCATCACGTCTTTCTGAGGGTTGTCCGGCGCGATGCTCACCACGTCCACGGTCTTGAACCCGCGCTCGGCGATGAGGCGGTCGATGTCGCTGCGATAGGCGTCGAGGATGACGTCCGGGGCGTCGCCCGGCGCGATGGGCGCGCCGGCCGTCCATTGTTCGAACCCGACATGGATCCGCGCCAGTTCACGCGCCATCTCGGCCTGGTCGCGGGTCGTCAGCTGCGGGTCGCGGGGATTGTCTTCGGCAAAAATTCGCAGGCGGCTCATGGTGCGGGTTCCGTGGCGGTATCGAGCGGCTGTGGATGGGGGGCGCGCAGGCGCTGGCAAACGCCTCAGGAGCGCAGGCGGCGCAGGTCCAGTACGCAGCCCAGCAGGAATTCGAAGGCTTCCAGGTGCCGGCGCGCCTCGTCCATGTCGCGGCCCCAGGCATACAGGCCATGGCCATCGATCAGATAGCCCCATAGCGGTTGGCGGTCGAGGAGGGCATCGACCTGGGCGGCCAGCGTGTGCATGTCCTGGGTGTTGGGGAACACGGGCACGTCGATTTCCACGTCGTGCGTGGTGTTGCCGGTGAAAGCCTTGAGCAGTTCGTAGCCCGCCAGGTGGACGTGGCCCGCACCCGCGTACAGGCGCGAGGCGACGGTCTGGTTATGGGAGTGCGTGTGCAGCACGCAGCCGATGTCCGGGAAGCGCTTGTACAACTGCGTGTGCAGCAGGGTTTCGGCCGAAGACTTCTGGTCGGTGGCCACGGGTCGGCCATCGAGGTCGACGACCATGATGTCGGCTTCCGTCAGCTTGCCCTTGTCGCGGCCGGAGACGGTGATCGCCACGTGCTGTCCGTCGATCCGCCGCGAGAAGTTGCTGCTGGTGGCCGGGGTCCAGCCGCGTGCGGACAGTTCGCGCACGTTGACGATGATCTCGGCGGCGCAACGTGCCAGGCAGTCGGGGTCGTAGGGCAGGGGGGAAGTCATGCGCAAATTGTACCAATCCGACTCCTGCTCCCGGCCACGCTCCCATAACGGAAAAGCCCGGCGGTAGCCGGGCTTTTCCTGGAGCGGTGCGTCAGGTGTTACGGGCCCGTGCTGGGGCCTTCGTGCACCAGCGGATCGGCCGGCAGCTT
The DNA here is from genome assembly GCA_031457065.1 of Agrilutibacter niabensis. Lineage (GTDB taxonomy): Bacteria > Pseudomonadota > Gammaproteobacteria > Xanthomonadales > Xanthomonadaceae > Agrilutibacter > Agrilutibacter niabensis_A. Next base: position 1,369,129 of record JAVDVW010000001.1, on the reverse strand, counting down.
TTCAGTTATCACGCCGTGGAGCATGTGCTCATTGCCGGGAGCCAGGTGGCTGCGGCGGCGGGCGTACAGGAAGTACACGAGCAGGCCGAGGATCGCCCAGAAGCAGAAGAACTTGATGGTCGGGTTCCAGCCCAGGCTGAAGAACAGCAGGACGCAGCCCGCTATCGCCAAGGGACCGACGATCCAAACGAGCGGCGTCCTGAACGGGCGCGGACGGTTCGGCTCGGTCTTGCGAAGGACCATTACGCCAATGGCGACAGCCGCAAAGGCGAATAGGGTGCCTGCATTGGAGATGTCGGCCAGGATGTCGACCGGAAACAGCGCGGCGAAGAACGCCACGAAGATGCCGGTGATCCAGGTGATCACGTGCGGGGTGTGAAACTTCGGATGCACCGAGGACAGCTTGTCCGGCAGCAGGCCGTCGCGCGACATGGTGAACAGAATGCGGGTCTGGCCGAACATCATCATCAGCACGACCGACGGCAGGGCCAGGATCGCTGCGAAGCCGACCAGATCACCGACCATCGGGTGGCCGATCTGGCGCAGCACGAAGGCCAGCGGTTCCTTGCTTCCCGACAGCGGGCCACCCGGCTGCGCACCCATCGAGCCGACCGCGGTGTAGGCCACCAGCAGGTAGATGACGGTGCAGACCGCCAGCGAGCCGATCAGGCCGATGGGGATGTTGCGGTTCGGATTCTTGGTTTCCTCTGCTGCGGTCGAAACCGCGTCGAAGCCGACGTACGCGAAGAAGATCGAAGCCGCGGCGCCGAGAACACCGACGCCGGACAGCGGGGTACCCCAGCCGTTGGGCAGCATCGGTTGGAAATTGGCGCTCTGTACCTTCGGGAAGGCCAGCGCGATGAAGGCCATCAGCGCCACGATCTTGATCATCACCAGCACGGCGGTGACCTTGGCCGACTTCGAGGTGCCGGCGACGAGCAGCCCGGTCACGGCGAACGCGAGCAGGAAAGCGATCAGGTTGAAGCCGCCCTTGTGCGCGACGCCATCGACCAAATGCACCACGTCGCCCCGATCCTTCACGTGTTCGATCCAGAAAGGACCTGCAGTAAGGAATTCGGGCAATCCGAAGCCATGTTGGGCAAGGAAGCCATTGGCGTAGCCCGACCATCCGACGGAAACCGCGCCGGCCGCGACCGCATATTCGAGGATCAGGGCCCAGCCGACCATCCAGGCGATCATTTCGCCCAGCACGGCATAGGAATAGGTGTAGGCGGAGCCGGAGACCGGCACCATCGCCGCGATCTCGGAGTAGATCAGGGCCGTCAGCGCGCAGACGATGCCCGCGATGATGAACGAGTACATCATGCCGGGGCCGGCCTTGCTGGCCGCCACGGCGGTCAGCACGAAGATGCCCGTACCGATGACCGCGCCGATGCCGAGCATCGTCAGGTCGAATGCGCCGAGCTGGCGCGTCAGCGCGCGCTTGCCGGCTGTTTCCAGAATCAGGTCCAGCGGTTTCCTGCGTTGAAACAGCATTACTTTCTCCCCCAAGAACGGATTGACCAGACACACGGTTTCCCGCATGGGGCGGTACGTGAGCCGGCCGCAACATACCCTGCTGCGGTGCAGGGGCACAAGGCAGGACCGTCAGGGGCGATAATCGGGGCTCCCGCGACCGAAAAACCCATGAACGAATCCACTGTTTCCGCTGCCGCCGCCGTCCCTTGCGCAATTGACGCATTGCATCATGCGCTGCGGGCCTACGCGCGGCGATGGCCGGCGGAGGCCGCGGTCGTGGATTTGTTTGGCGGTTTGCTCGATGAACCGGGCCACGCCGACCCGGGTCATGCCGACCCGTTTACCCGTGACCGGCTGGCGGGCCACTTCACCGCTTCCTCGTGGCTGGTCGACGGCTCCGGCACGCGCGTGCTGCTGACCCACCACCGCAAGCTCGATCGCTGGCTGCAGTTGGGTGGGCACGCGGATGGCGATCGCGAGCTTGCGCGCGTGGCGCTGCGTGAGGCCGAGGAGGAGTCGGGTCTGACGGGGCTGTCCGTCGAGGACGCGATTTTCGATCTCGATCGCCACTGGATCCCCGAACGGACCGACGTGCCCGGGCATTGGCATTACGACGTGCGATACGTGGTGCGCGCCGGCGTGAACGAGGACTACGTGGTCAGCGACGAATCGCACGACCTGGCGTGGCGCGATATCGCAGCGATCGTGGACGACGCAGGCGCGGACGCTTCGATGCGGCGCATGGCGGAGAAGTGGTTGGCGCGGAGCTGACCGGACCGGACCAGCCCCGGAAACGAAAAGGGCCAGGCGTTTCCGCCTGGCCCCTGCCGCTTCCGTGCCGATGCGGATGATCAGTCTGCGCGACCAGCGAACTCGCCGGTCGTGGTGTTCACCAGGACCTTCTCGCCCGTGCCGATGTATTCGGGGACCATGATCTCGATGCCAGTGGAGAGCTTTGCCGGCTTGGGGCGCTTGGTGGCCGTGCCGCCCTTGAGTTCCGGCGGCGTTTCCATGACTTCGATCGCCACGTTCTGCGGCAGCTGCAGCGCGACCGGCTGGTCGTCGATGATCTGCACGTAGCAGCCGGCCAGGTCGTCGACGATGTAGCCCGCGCCGTCGCCGATCACGTCCGCGTCGAGCGTGTAGGGCGTGTAGTCCTCGTCATCGAGAAACACGAAGGCATCGCCGTCCTTGTACGAGAACGTCGCCTGGCGGCGGCTCAGTTCGACTTCCTTGAGTTCGTCTTCGGCGCCCATGCTGACGTCGAGCTTCGTGCCTCCCGGCACGCTGTACATCGTGAATCGATACTTCACGTTGCCGCCGCGGCCCTGGGGCGAGCTGCGTTCGATGTCGCGCACCTGGTAGACACCGTTGTTGTGCTCGACCACGTTACCTTTCTTGACGTCGTAGGCTTTCATGTCTTCTTGTAGTTCGGATTGGTGATTCGGATATTCGTCAGGGCAGGTCGGGACGACCCGCATGGAACGAGTTACTTCGGCTGCAACCGCGTCGCGCCATCCAGGCGGATGGTTTCGCCGTTGAGGTAGCGGTTGCCGATGATGTAGGCGACCAGGTCGGCGAATTCCTCGGGACGGCCCAGGCGCGACGGAAACGGAATGGTCGCGGCCAGCGACTGCTGCACCGATTCGGGCATGCCGTCGACCATCGGCGTCCAGAACACGCCCGGCGCGACCGTCATCACGCGGATGCCGAAGCGGGACAGCTCACGCGCCATCGGCAGGGTCATGCCCACGACGCCGCCCTTGCTGGCCGAATACGCGGCCTGGCCGATCTGGCCTTCATACGCCGCCACGGAAGCGGTGTTGACGATCACGCCACGTTCGCCGTCTTCGCCCGCTTCATTGTTCTGCATGATCGCCGCGGCGGCCTTGGCGACGTTGAAGCTGCCGACCAGGTTGACCATCACCGTGGCCTGGAACGTCGACAGCGGCATCGGGCCGTCCTTGCCGAGCATGCGACCGGCGCCGAGGATGCCGGCGCAGTTGATCGCGGCATTGAGGCCGCCGAGGAATTCCCGGACCGCGTCGACGTTGGCGGTGACGCCGGCTTCGTTGCTCACGTCCGTCTTGAAGTAGCGCGCGTTGGCCGCGCCCAGCTCGGCGACGGCGGCCGCACCCTTGTCGTCGTTCACATCGAACAGAGCGACCTTGCCGCCGTTGGCGACCAGGTGCTTCGCGACGGCCAGGCCGAGGCCGGAAACGCCGCCGGTGACGATGGCGCGGACAGTATTGAGCTGCATGGGAGGTCCTGAAGGCGGAAAGCGGCAATTTTACCGCGCTGCGAGGAGACCCGCTGGCGAGTCCAGGCAACGTGCCGCCGTGCGCGGGCAGCGCAGATGTGGCTGCTGCCGTGCCGCCTTGCCAAGCGGAGCTGCTCTCTACGGGGCCGGAGGGCTACGGTAGACCGCGCCGTCCTTCATCACGAACACGGGTTGGCGCAGATCCTCGATCCGCACGCTCGGGTCGCCCATGAATCCGGCGAGGTCGGCGCTCATTCCGGGCGCGATCCGCCCGATCCGGTCCTGCTGGCGGAGGATCCCGGCCGCCACGTTCGTGCAGGCATGCAGGGCCTGCGCGGGCGACATGCCCAGCTTCACCATCCACGCCGGCTCGCGCCAGTTGTCGCCGTGGCGGAATACGCCGACATCGCTGCCACAACCAATGGTGACGCCCGCGGCGAGCGCGGAGCGGAACGCCCGCTCGGCCTCCCGCATTTTCGGCGTCGAGGGCTGGCCGGGCTGGTAGTGGTTGAAGTATTGCTCGGTGGATTCCACGGCCGTCAGCGTGGGCAGGTAGGCGACCCCGCGTTGGCGCATGAGGCGGAAGGTGTCGGTGGTGCCGCCGTAACCGTGCTCGATGGTGTCGACGCCGGCTTCGATCGCCATGCGCATGCCCTTGTCGCTGGCCGCGTGGGCCGCGACCGGGCGACCGGACAGGTGCGAAGTCTCGACGATGGCCTGCAACTCGTCGGGCTTGAACGTGGGTTGCGCGCTGCCGTCCATGCCGATGCGGTAATCGGCATAGAGCTTGATCCAATCCGCGCCACGACCGGCCTGTTCGCGCACGGCACGGGTGGCCTCGTCGCGGCCGCTCACTTCCTGGGCGCCGCCATGCAACTCGATGTCGGGACGGAAGCCGTGCGGGCCCGGTCCGTAACTGCTGCTGGCGACGATCGCGCGCGTGGTGACGAACAGGCGTGGGCCGGGGATCAGGCCCTCGTCGATGGCGCGCTTGACCGCCACGTCGGCGTAGCCCGCACCTTCGGTACCCAGGTCGCGCAGTGTCGTGAATCCGGCCAGCAGCGTATCGCGCGCGTGCAGCCCGGCCTTCAAGGTGCGATAGGCCTCGGGTTCCTTGAGCACCTGGTCGTCCCAGGGCGTCTCGTTATAGGGATGCAGGAACAGATGTGAGTGCAGGTCGATCAGCCCGGGCGTCAGCGTCACACCGGGCAGGTCGACGCGTTTCGCATCGGCGGGGACGTCCAGGCTGCCTTCGATGCCTGCGGACACGATCATCCCGCCGCGCACCAGTACGGCCCAGCCTGGATGCGCGGCTTCGCCGTCGCCTGTCCAGACTTTGTCGGGCCGCAACAGATACGTGGTCTCCGCCGCATCGACGCGCGCCGGTGCCGCGACCGACGCGATCAGGATGCACAGCGTGGCAAGCAGGCGCGGGATCATAGTTCGCGCAGGTAGAAGGTATTGCAGCCGCCATGCCCCGTCTGGCCGCGCGGCGCGCCGATGCGCTTGAAGCCGTGGCGCTCGTAGAGGCGGATTGCATCGTTCATGCCGCTGAGCGTTTCCAGGTAGCAGTAGCGGAAGCCGAACGAACGGGCCGCATCGAGGCAACGCCGTAGCATCTCGCTGCCGATGCCCTGGCCACGCACCTGTTTGAGGAAGTACATCTTGCGCAGCTCACAGGTATCCGCGTCGCCACCCTCCAGCGGCGCCACGCCGCCACCGCCGACGATCTTGTCTTCGAGCTCGACCACGAAATAGGCGCTGCGCGGGACGGAGTAGGCGCGCTGCATCCAGTCGACCTCGGGATCGTTGATCGCGAAACCCTCGCCGGTCGCGCCGAACTCCGGCATCACCGTGCGGATGATCGCGGCGACATTGGCGTCGTCGCGCGCCTCGATCGGACGGATCCGCCACGCCAGGGCCATCAGGTGCGTTCCTTGTTGGGTGGATAACTGGCCTGCAATTCCTCCGGCGCGAGGCCGGCGGAAAACAGGAAGCCCTGTCCCACGGTGATGCCCAGGTTGAGGAGGAACGCGCGCTGGCGTTCGGTTTCGATGCCCTCGGCGACCAGGCTCAATCCGAGGCTGCGCGCGATGCCGGTGACGGCCTGGCAGACGGCGACATCGGACGTGCGATCCGGCACGCCCTGCACGAACAACTGGCTGAGCTTGAGGCCGTGGATGGGCAGCCTGCGCAGGTAGTTGAGGGCGCTGTAGCCCTCGCCGAAATCATCGATCGTCAGCACCACGCCCATGTCGCGCAGTGCCGTGAAGGTGTGCACGGTGTCCGGCGCATCCTCGATCAGCACCCGCTCGGTGAATTCCAGCTCCAGCGCGCTGCCGGGCAGGCCGGACTCGGCGAGCGCCGCGCGCACGTGTTCGGCCAGGTCCTCGCCGAGGAACTGGCGGTACGACACATTGACGGCGATGCGTTCCAGCGCCAGTCCGCGATCGCGCCAGCGCCGCATCTGCTTGCAGGACTCGCGCAGCACCCAGCCGCCGATGCCGACGATGTCGCCGGTGGTTTCCGCGTGGCTGATGAAGTGGTCGGGACGCATTTCCCCAAGCATGCGGTTGTTCCAGCGGATCAGCGCCTCGGCACCGACCACGTTGCCCGTGTCGATCTCCACCAGCGGCTGGTACACCAGGTTGAATTCGTCGTTGATCACCGCGCGGCGCAGATGGGTTTCCAGTTGCAGGCGCTGCAACTGCTGCTCGGCCAGTTCGGCCGTGAAGGTCTGCCAGTCGTTGCGGCCGCGACGCTTGCTGTCGTACATCGCGACGTCGGCGTTCTGGATCAGCTGCTGCGCACGCCGCCCGTCGATCGGCGCCTGCGCGATGCCGATGCTGGCGGTGATGCTGAATTCCTCGCCGTCCATGCGGAAGCTCTCCGAGAAGGCTTCCAGGATCGAATCGGCGAGGCGTTCGGGGCGCGTGGGTTCGTCGCCGGTGGAACAGATCACCAGGAACTCGTCGCCACCGAAACGGGCGATGAGTCCCTCGCTGCCCACCGCGCGCTGGATGCGGCGCGATGCCGCCGACAGCAGGCGGTCGCCCGCCGCGTGGCCGAGCACGTCGTTGACGATCTTGAAGCGGTCCAGATCGATGTACAGCACCGCGGCGCGGGACAGGGTCGGATCGGACAGGCGTGTTTCGAGTTCCTCCAGGACGGCGTCGCGGTTGAGCAAGCCGGTGAGCGGGTCGGTGCGCGCCTGCACGCGCAGGGTTTCCTCGGCCTGCTTGCGTTCCGTGATGTCCTGCAGCGTGCCGGTGATGTGCGCGCTGAGCGGGCTGCCGGTCTCGGCTTCGCCGATGACGCGGATCCAGAACAGGTGGCCGTTCGCCTGCCAGCCCTGCAGGTCGAGGTTCAGGCTGCGGCCATGCGCGATCGCGTGGTCGAGCGCGGTGCGCATGCGCCTGCGGTCCGGTTCGCGCAGGCATGCGAGCAGGTCGTCCATGGTCGCCAGCAGCGGATGCTGGCCCAGGATGCGTTGCGCTTCCTCGGTGAGGTACAGGGAGTTGCGGCCCGTGTCCCATTCCCAGCCGCCGATATGCGCCAGTGCCTGGGCATGATCGAACAGCGTGCTGTCGCGCTTGAGCGCCGTCACGTCGGAGAAGAGCGACAGCACGGTCTCCGGGCGTTGCTCGCCCGCGGCGAACTGCGGCACGCAGGTCACCGACAACCATTTCAGCTGCCGCACGCGCTTGTTGTAGAAGCCGAGTACCGTGCTCTCCACGATCTTGCCGGTGCGAAGCGCGTACACCGAGGGCTGTTCATCTTCCGAGACCAGGCGGCCGTGTTCGTCGAAGGTCTGCCAGTTGTCGGCGCGCAGGTCGTCTTCCAGCATGTCGCCGTCGGCGAGTTCGAGGATGCGCATCGCCGCTGGATTGACGTGGATGATGCTGCCCTGCGCGTCGCGGACGATGATGCCCTTGTCGATCGTCTCCATCAGTTCGCGGTAGCGCAGTTCCGCGGCGTGGCGACTGGACAGGTCGCGGGCGACCGCGACGATGCGGGTCTTGCCGTCGTCGATGAAGCCGGCCGAATGCACCTCCACCGGAAAGCGCGTGCCGTCGGCGCGCATGTTGGTGACTTCGATGACGAAGGTCTCGCCGCGGTTCAGCGTTTCCCAGACGGGCCGCATGTGGTCCCGCGGCAGGTCGGGATTGAGGAATTCGATCGGTTTGCCAACGATCTCGTCGCGCGAGCGCTGGTAGGCCGTCATGCCGGCCTTGTTGACATCCAGCACGGTGCCGTCCCAGTCGATGATGCTGACCGGATCGGGGACGGCGTCGAAGACGGCGCGGTAGCGGTTGCGCTCGATGTCGGCGGCAAGGTCGGCGTCGCGCAGCGCGTCGCGGGCCTGTTGCAGCAGCGGAAGCAGGTGTTTGGGGAGCGAGGGATCGTTGCAGGCCTGTTCGAGCGCGGCGAGCGTCGGGGCGGCATCGGCATCCGATGTCGTTTCGACGGCTCGCAGTGGCCCCTTGGTCATGTCGATCCCGTGGATTCCGAAAAGCGATTCCGAAAAGCGTTATCTCGAAAGCAGGGCCTTCCCTGCCTTGCTGCCGGTTTCGCGACCCAGGAGGGCGGCGAGCCAGCGTCCGGTTTCGGCCAGGGCGTCGAGATCGATACCGGTCCCGATGCCAAGTCCGTGCAGCATATACACAACATCCTCGCTTGCGACGTTTCCGCTCGCGCCCTTCGCATACGGGCAGCCACCGGCGCCGGATACCGCGGCGTCGATCACCGCGACGCCCTCCTCGAGGCAGGCGAGGATGTTGGACAGCGCCTGTCCGTAGGTGTCGTGGAAGTGGATGGCGAGAGCTTGGATCGGCACTTCGCCTGCCACGGCTCGCAGCATCGCGCGCGCCTTGGCTGGCGTGCCGACGCCGATGGTGTCGCCCAGCGAGACCTCGTAGCAGCCCATCCCATGCAGCATCCGGGCGACGCGGACAACGTCGGCGACGGGGACTTCGCCCTGGTAGGGACAACCCAGCACGGTCGAGACGTAGCCGCGGACCTTCACCCCGTCGGCCTTCGCGCGCTCCATCACCGGCGCGAAGCGGGCGAGGGATTCGTCGATGCCGGCGTTGATGTTCCTGCGGTTGAATTCTTCGGAAGCAGCGGTGAATACGGCGATTTCGCTGACACCCACCGAGCGCGCGCGTTCGTAGCCCTGTTCGTTCGGGACCAGCACCGGATAGCTGATTCCGGGTTGCCTGGTGATGCCCGAATACACCTCGGCGGCGTCGGCAAGCTGCGGCACCCATTTCGGGCTGACAAAGCTGGTCGCCTCGATGCTGCGAAGTCCCGTCGCGGACAGGCGATCGATCAGCGCGATCTTGTCCGCCGTGGCGATGATGGTCTTTTCGTTCTGCAGGCCGTCGCGCGGACCGACTTCGACGATGAGTACTTGTGGGGGCATGGTCATGGTCAGGGCTCCAACGCCACCAGCACGGCATCGGCCTCGACGAAGTCGCCACCGGCCGCCCGCACGTCCGCAACGGTGCCGGCGCGCGGCGCCTTCAGGCTGAGCTCCATCTTCATCGCTTCGATCACCATGACCTCCTGGCCGGCTTCGACCTTGTCGCCGACGCTCGTGCGCACCACCACCACGCGGCCCGGCATCGGTGCGGTGACGCGGTCCGCGCCGCCGCTGGCCGAGGCCTGTTCGTGACGATACATGGGCACCGGTTCCAGTCCCAGCCGCTGCGCGCCGTCATGCATGACCAGGCGTTTGCTGCGTCCCTGCAACGTGGCGTCCAGCACCGTGAAGCGGCGTGCGCGACCGTCGATGCGCAGACTCAGCACGTCGCCCTCCAGGCGTGCCCCGGATAGCTGGTGCGCGTCCTGCGGGCTTTCGATGCCTTCGACGCGGTACTCACCGTTGCTGCCATGGGTGCGCAGTTCGATCCGCCGCCCGCGGTGCAGGAAGGCCAGGCTGCGATAGCCACCGTGGCCAAGGCGCCAGCCGTCGGCGATCGCCCAGGGCGAAGTCGGGTCGTTCGACGCGCTGGCGTCGTCGCGGGTCTGGCGCTCCTGTGCCAGCAGCTGCGATGCGGTGGTGGCGAGCAGCAGGTCGGCGCGCAGCGGGTCAGCGCGCAGCAAGTCGGAATCAGGCGCCGCATCGTCCTGCGGTTGCGGCACGAACTCGTCGAGGTGACGGTCGAGATAGCCGGTGTCGATCGTGCCTTCGACGACGGCGGGATGGCGGGCGAGGCGTTCGAGGAATTCGATGTTCGACTTGGGGCCGGCGATGTCGCACCGCGCGAGCGCATCGCGCAGGCGGGCGAGGGCGCGCGGGCGGTCGCGATCCCACACGATCAGCTTGGCGATCATGGGGTCGTAGAAGATCGTCACGGTGTCGCCTTCGACCACGCCCGAGTCGATGCGCACATGCGCATCCGCAGGCGGCAGGCGCAGGCGCTCGAGCGTGCCGGAGCCGGGGAGGAAGCCGGCTTCCGGATCTTCGGCGTACAGACGCACTTCGATCGCGTGCCCGTCCTGGCGGATCTCATCCTGGTGCAGCGGCAGGGCTTCACCCGCGGCGACACGCAACTGCCATTCGACGAGATCGAGACCGGTCACCCATTCGGTGACGGGATGCTCCACCTGCAGGCGGGTATTGATCTCCATGAAGTAGAAGCCGCCGTCCTGGCCCACGATGAATTCCACGGTGCCAGCATTGACGTAATCGATGGCCTGCGCGGCCATCACCGCGGCCTTGCCCATGGCGGAACGCAGCTCCTGGGTGAGGAAGGAGGAGGGCGATTCCTCCAGCACCTTCTGGTAGCGGCGCTGTGCCGAGCACTCGCGCTCGTTGAGGTGCAGGGTGTGGCCATGCGCATCGGCGAACACCTGGATTTCGATATGGCGCGGCTTCTCGACGTAGCGTTCCAGCAGCACGCGATCGCGGCCGAAGGCGTTGCGCGCTTCGCGCTGGCAGCTTTCGAGGTTGGCAGCGAACTCGGCACTGGCGCGCACGATGCGCATGCCCTTGCCGCCGCCGCCGTGCGCGGCCTTGATCATCAGCGGGTAGCCGATGGCATCGGCCTCGCGCTGCAACGTATCCGGCGCCTGGTCCTCGCCGGTGTAGCCAGGCACCACCGGTACGCCGGCCGCCCGCATCAGGTCCTTGGCACCTGCCTTGCTGCCCATCTTGCGCATCGACGCCGCCTTCGGGCCGATGAAGGCAATGCCTGCGGCTTCCACGGCGTCGGCGAAGTCGGCGTTCTCGCTGAGGAAGCCGTAACCGGGATGGATCGCCTGCGCGCCGCTTTGCCTCGCGACCTCGATGATGGCATCGGCGCGCAGGTAGGAATCCTGCGGCCGGGGGCCGCCGATGCAGTAGGCCTCATCGGCCTGGCGCACGTGCTGCGCATCTGCGTCGGCGTCCGAGTACACAGCGACGGTGCGGATGCCGAGGCGGCGGGCGGTGTGGATGACGCGGCAGGCGATTTCGCCGCGATTGGCGATCAGGATCTTGGAGAACATCAGGATTGGATCCAGGCGGGTTTGCGCTTGTCGAGGAAGGCCGTCAGACCCTCCTGTCCTTCGGGCGACACGCGCAACCGTGCGATCAGGGTCGCGTTGTCGGCGTCGAGCTGGTCCCGGTTGGTTTCATGGGCGACGCGGCGGACCAGGCGCTTGGCCGACGCCGCGGCGACCGGACCGGCCTTGAGCAGGAAGTCGACCTGGCGCTGTACCGCCGCGTCCAGCGAGGCGGCGTCGACCACGTCGTGGAGCAGACCGATGCGCCTGGCTTCGGCGGCGTCGAACATTTCGGCGGTGGCGAACCAGCGACGGGCCTGGCGCGCGCCGATCGCCTCGATCACATAGGGAGAGATGACCGCAGGGAGCAGTCCGAGCTTGCTTTCGGTCAGGCCGAACCTGGCTTCCGGCGTCCCGATGGCGATGTCGCAACAGGCCACCAGTCCAACGCCGCCGCCAAAGGCCGCACCGTGGACACGGGCGATGGTGGGCTTGGGCAGCTCGTCCAGCGTGCGCATCAGGCGGGCGAGGGCGAGGGCATCGTCGCGGTTGGCTTCCTCGCTGGCGGCGGCCATGCCGCGCATCCAGTTGAGGTCGGCGCCGGCGGAGAAGGAGGCCCCTTCGCCTTCAAGGACGACCACGCGCACGTGGTCATCGCGACTCGCGGCTTCCAATGCGCCGGTCAGCGCCGCGATCAGCATCGCGTCGAAGGCGTTATGCAGATCCGGACGGTTCATGCGGAGGCGGCAGACGGGGCCTTCGCGCAGGCTCAGCAGGGGATGGCTCATGGGCGGTCCGTGTCGTGAAGCCTGAATAATAGCGAGCGCCGCGCATTCGCTGGTGCCCCAGGGGCTCTGGCACTGGCTGCGCGCCCTGTTAGAATGAGAACAATTCCCATTTGTGGCCGGCCGGCCTCCGGGCGAACGACTTGAAGCTGTCTGAACTACCACGCCGCATCGCCGCCACGGTGGAGCGGGTCGAAGACCAGATGCCTAACGACGCCATCGCGCGTCGCCTGCGCGAACTGGGATTCGTGCACGGCGAGCGCGTTGAAGTCATGGCCGCCGGTCCAATCGCCGCCGAGCCCTTGCTGGTGCAGATCGGCTTCACCCGTTTCGCCCTGCGTCGCAGCGAGGCCGCCCGCATCTGCGTGGTGACGTTAGGTCCGACCGGGGTGACCGCGTGAGCAACGCCGCAGCCATCCGCCTCGCGCTCGTCGGCAATCCGAACTGCGGCAAGACCGCGCTGTTCAACCTGTTGACCGGCAGCCGACAGAAGGTTGCGAATTACGCCGGCGTGACCGTCGAGCGCAAGGAGGGCCGTTTCCACGCACCCTCCGGCCGCCACTACGCGCTGCTCGACCTGCCCGGTGCCTACAGCCTGCAGGCGGCGAGCCTGGACGAAGCGATCACGCGCGACCTGTGTCGCGGTTTCTATCCGGGCGAGCCCGCGCCGGATGTGATCGTGTGCGTGGTGGATGCCACCAACCTGCGCCTGCACCTGCGGTTTGCGCTGGAAGTGCGCGAACTGGGCAAGCCGATGGTGCTCGCGGTCAACATGATGGATGCGGCGCGTCGTCGCGGCATCGACGTCGACCTGGCGGCGCTTGAACGCGAAATCGGTGTCCCAGTCGTACCGACCGTTGCCGTGCGCCGCGACGGTGCCCGCGAACTCGTGGCGAAGCTCGATGCCATCGCCGGCACGTTGCACGAGCCGCGTACGCACTTGGGCGGCGCCGCCGCGCATGATCCGGATGCGTTGCACGCGGAGACCCGGCGCCTGCTCTCGCTCGCGGTGACCATGCCGCGTCGCACCGCTGAAATCGACGACGCACTCGATCGCTGGCTGTTGCATCCGGTCGTCGGGCTGCTGTCGCTGGCCGTGGTGATGTTCCTGATCTTCCAGGCGGTGTATGCGTGGGCGACGCCGCTCATGGACCTGATCGACGCCGGTACCGCCGGATTGGGCAACTGGGCCGGCGCGGTCCTGCCGGCTGGACCGCTCAAGAGCCTGGTGGTCGACGGCATCATCGCCGGCGTCGGCGGCGTGATCGTGTTCCTGCCGCAGATCCTGATCCTGTTTGCCTTCATCCTCGCACTGGAGGAGTCCGGCTACCTGCCGCGTGCCGCCTTCCTGCTGGACAAGCTGATGGCATCGGCGGGGCTTTCCGGCCGGTCGTTCATCCCGCTGTTGTCGAGTTTTGCCTGCGCGATCCCCGGGATCATGGCCACCCGCTCGATCCAGGATCCGCGTGATCGGCTCGCCACGATCATCGTGGCGCCGTTGATGACGTGTTCGGCGCGCCTGCCGGTATATGCGCTGCTGATCAGTGCCTTCATCCCGCAACAGAAGGTGGGCCTGTTCAACCTGCAGGGACTGGTGCTGTTCGCGTTGTATGCAGCGGGCATCCTCAGCGCCCTGCTGGTGGCATGGGTGATGAAGCGGTGGCGCCGCGACAAGAGCGAACACGCGCTCCTGCTGGAACTCCCCTCGTATCGCCTGCCGCATCCGCGTGACCTGGCGCTGGGCCTGTCGGAGCGTGCGGCGATCTTCCTCAAGCGCGTGGGCGGCATCATCCTCGCCCTGACCATCCTGTTGTGGGTCCTGCTCACGTTCCCCGGTGCCCCTGCAGGCCATGCGGGCGCTGCAATCGACTACAGCTTCGCCGGCCGCATCGGTCATGCGATGACCGCGTTTTTCGCGCCGATCGGCTTCAACTGGCAGATCTGCATCGCGCTGATCCCGGGACTGGCGGCGCGCGAAGTGGCCGTTTCATCGCTGGCCACGGTCTATGCACTGTCGGCTACCGATGATGCCGCCGCCGCGCAGGCGCTGTCGCCGCTGATCGCGCACGGCTGGTCTCTGGCGACCGCGCTGTCGTTGCTGGTCTGGTACATCTATGCGCCGCAATGCATTTCGACGCTGGCGACGATCAAGCGCGAGACGCAGTCGTGGAAGCAGGTCGGCATCAGTGCCGGTTACCTGTTCGGCATGGCCTACCTGGCGTCGCTGATTACGTACCAGGTGGCCGTGGCGTTGGGGGCGGGATGATGGGCGCCGGCCTGCTCGCGCAGTACGCCGTGATCGCCATTGCAGTGCTGCTCAGCATCGTCTTCGTTGCGCGGAAGCAATTTCCCGCGGGCGTGCGTCGCCTGCGCATCCTCTGCGCCGTGCCGCTGTTGCGCGAAGGCCGGGCGCAGTGGCTGCAGCGTGTGGGGCGCTGGCTCGCGCCTGCGCCGAAAGCCACCGCAAATGGATGCGGTGGCTGCAACAACTGCGACCCGTAACCGGGCGCAGTCCGTCATTCCCCGGCAGTGGGGCGGGCATTGCCCGCCGTATCAGTGCCTGCGTCGCGCCCTGGAGCCGGTCGCTTCGGTCATCTCCACCGCAAGCGTGAAGGTGCGTTGCTCGTCCGCGTAGAGCGCACCCACACCGATCACCTGGCGCGTCACTTCCTCGCCACGCTCGTTCTTGATCGACAGCACCATCGAGTACTCCCAGGCGGTATCGCCCGGCGGTGGTGAAATCGTGCCTTCCACATTCAGGGGCGAGATTGTCGTTCTCGTCCCTGCGATCGCGGCCTCATCGAAGCGCAGGTGGTGCCGGCACGACGGGCAGACACTGGCGCTTTCCAGGATCGTGGTTTTGCAGTGCGGGCAGGTGCGGGTCGCCCCGGGCGTGCCCGCGCGCGGCGTACTCATGCCTCGGGCTTGGCCGAGCTCTTGTCGCTGCTGCCGAACTCGACCTGGCCCTTCATGCGCGAACCAGCCGCCACGGTAACGGTTTCGGCCTTGATGTCGCCGACCATCACGCCGCTGGCGAGCAGTTCGACGCGCTGGGCCGATTCGATGTTGCCTTCGAGCTCGCCGGCGATCGTCACCTTGCGCGCGCGAACGCCGCCATTGAGCTTCGCGCCGAGTTCAATCGTGAGATCGCCCTGTACATGCACGTCGCCCTTGAAGCGGCCCGCAATGCGGATGTGGCCAGCGCCTTCGATCTTGCCTTCGATGGTGAGGTCGGAGGCGATCAGCGATTCCTTGCCTTCGCTGCGCTCGACGGGGACGGCACGCGCCACGGAGGCAACAGGGCTGAATTCGTTCGGATCCGGCTCACGCTTGAGCGCGGTTTCGATGGGCTTGGAGGCTTCCACCGGGGCGGGGATGTCGCGCTTGGACGCGGATTGCTGGTTGAAAATCGCCATTGAATATGGGTTCCGCTGTTGGGGGCAGGATTGGTTTTTCGAGACTACACGCGCCCCCATGGGTCACGTTGTGACACGTCGCAACAAAGCGCGACGTCCGCGGCTGCGCGCAACGCAAGGTTCAGTTAGTCATGATGATTAACGGACACGCTCAGCGCATCGAATTCGCGCGACGCGCAAACACCTGAAGCAGGCATGTCTACATGCGAAAAACGCCAAATCGGGTGCGTTCTTCGATGGGCGCGTTGAGGCTTGCCGAAATCGCCAGCCCGAGCACCCGGCGCGTGTCGGCGGGATCGATGATGCCGTCATCCCAGAGGCGAGCCGTCGCGTAGTAGGGATTGCCCTGCGACTCGTATTGATCGCGAATGGGCGCCTTGAACACTTCCTCTTCTTCCGGCGTCCACACCTTGCCGGCGGCTTCGATGCCATCGCGCTTCACGGTCGCGAGCACCGATGCCGCCTGCTCGCCCCCCATCACGCTGATGCGGGCGTTCGGCCACATCCACAGGAAGCGGGCGCCATAGGCCCGGCCGCACATCGCATAGTTGCCGGCGCCGAAGCTGCCGCCGATCACCACGGTGAACTTGGGCACGTGCGAGCACGCCACCGCCGTCACCATCTTGGCGCCGTCCTTCGCGATGCCGGCGTTCTCGTACTTGCGGCCGACCATGAAGCCGGTGATGTTCTGCAGGAACACCAGCGGGATGCCGCGCTGGTTGCACAGCTCGATGAAGTGCGCTCCCTTGAGCGCCGATTCCGCGAACAGGATGCCGTTGTTCGCGACGATGCCAACGGGGTAGCCGTGCAGGTGGGCGAATCCGGTTACCAGCGTCTTGCCGTAGCGCGCCTTGAACTCCTGGAATTCGCTGCCGTCGACCACGCGGGCAATGACCTCGCGGATGTCGAAGGGACGACGCGTGTCCCTGGGCACGATGCCGTACAGCTCCTCGGCGGCATACAGGGGCTCGCGCGCGGGCTGCACGGCGACAGGCAGGGCCTTCGAGCGGTTGAGCGTGCCGACAATGTCGCGCGCGATCTGCAGCGCGTGGCGGTCGTCCTCGGCGAAATGATCGGCCACGCCCGATATCGAAGTGTGAACGTCGGCACCGCCCAGTGCCTCCGCGTCGACGACTTCACCCGTCGCCGCCTTCACCAGCGGCGGCCCGCCAAGGAAGATCGTGCCCTGTTCCTTCACGATGATCGATTCGTCGCACATCGCCGGCACGTAGGCGCCACCCGCGGTGCACGACCCCATGACCACGGCGATCTGCGGGATGTTCTCAGCGCTCAGCCGCGCCTGGTTGTAGAAGATCCGGCCGAAGTGCTCCCTGTCCGGGAAAACCTCGTCCTGCAGTGGCAGGAAGGCTCCGCCGGAGTCGACCAGGTACACGCAGGGCAGCCTGTTCTCCCGCGCTATCTCCTGCGCACGGAGGTGCTTCTTCACCGTCATCGGGAAGTAGGTGCCGCCCTTGACGGTTGCGTCGTTGGCGACGATCACCACTTCCTGTCCCATCACCCGGCCGATGCCACAGACCATGCCGGCGCCGGGCGCGGCATCGTCGTACATGCCTTCGGCGGCCAGCGGGGCGATTTCGAGGAAGGGCGAGCCCGGGTCGAGCAGCGCAGCGATGCGATCGCGTGCGAGCAGTTTGCCGCGCTCGGTGTGCCGGGAGCGCGCCTTCTCGCCGCCACCGCCGGACACGCGCGCCAGCCGGGCGTCGAGTTCCTCCACGAGGGCGCGGTGATACGCGGCGTTGTCCTGGAAGTCCTGCGAGCGGGGATCGAGCTGGGAAGTGAGCGCGGGCATCGTAGAAAGAAGGCGAAAGACGCGGAATCAAACCACAAGCAGGCGAGGGGAGTCACGCTCGGCCCGAAGCTTGGCGGGAACGGCGGCCGGCGCGCGCAAAAAAGAAGGCCCGCTTGCGCGGGCCTTCCGGGTATTGCAAGTACAAGAAGTGGATTACTTCTTGACTTCTTCCTTAGCAGCTTCAGCCTTGTCAGCGACGTTCTGAGCAGCGTCGGCCGTGGCCTGGGCAGCGTCAGCAGCAGCGCCGGCGGTGGCGGCAGCGGCGTCGGTGGTGGCGGCAGCGGCAGCGTCGGTGGCCTGAGCAGCAGCGTCGGTGGTGGCGGTCGCGGCAGCGTCGGTAGCGGCGGTAGCGGCGTCGCCAGCGGCGGCAGCAGCGTCGGTGGCCGAAGCAGCAGCGTCGGTGGCCGAGGCTTCAGCCTGGGCAGCGTCAGCAGCGGCTTCGTTGGACTTGTTGCAGGCCGACAGGGCGAGGACCGCAGCGGCGAGGAGGACGTAAAGCTTGGTGTTCATTGATGTCTCCGAGGAGTTGTCTGAAAAACTATTTTTACCGTCAGGCAACGCCAGTGCGCGCAGCGATCCGGCAGAGTGCCGGCTTCCTATCGTTCACTGACCCACATGGAAAGGGCCGTCGGCTTGCCGGCGGCCCTTACCCTGTTCACTGTAACAGATTCAGCCTGTTAAGGAAGTCCTGTTACTTCTTTTCTTCCGTCTTGGCCGCGTCCTTTGCAGCTTCCTTCGCCTGGTCGGCGGCATCGGCAGCCTGGGCAGCGGTATCGGCAGCAGCGTCAGCAGCAGCCGGGGTGGCTGCGGTGGCAGCGGCGTCGGCCGAGGTGGCAGCAGCGTCGGCAGCCTGGGCGGCAGCGTCAGCAGCCTGCTGAGCGGCGTCGCCGGCAGCCTGGTCGGTGGTGGCAGCGGCGGTATCGGCAGCCTGCTGGGCCGCAGCGGCGTCAGCGGAAGCGTCGGCAGCAGCGTCTTCGGCCTGCTTCTGGTTCGAGCACGCGGCCAGAGCGAAGCCCAGAGCCAGGGCGATCAGCGCCTTATTGAAAGTCATGTTCGTTTCCTCGTCGTGGATGGGTCAACGCGCAGGGAGCGCGTCTATAACATGATGACAAGGCCATTACGCGTGTCAAGCGGGGTGGCCGTCTTTATTTCGTTATTACGTTGTTAGGCTATCAAGGGTTCAGGGCACCATCCCCACCTGGCCGCGTTTTTCACGGTACGTCTACGCCGCTGCATCGAATGCAGCCTGCCTAGGCAACCAGAAAGGCCCTCAAGGTCAGATGATTTCGATGGCCACGGCCGTGGCCTCGCCACCGCCGATGCAAAGCGAAGCCACCCCCCGCTTGCCGCCGCGCTGACGCAGCGCATTGATCAGCGTCACCACCAGGCGGGCGCCACTGGAACCGATCGGGTGGCCCAGTGCGCAGGCGCCGCCATTGACGTTGAGCTTTTCGTGCGCGATGCCGAGGTCCTTCATCGGAGCCATGGGCACGCAGGCGAAGGCCTCGTTGATCTCGAACAGGTCCACGTCGGCAACGTCCCAGCCGGCCTTCTTCAGGACGTTGGCGATCGCGGTGACCGGGGCGGTGGTGAACCATTCCGGGGCCTGCGAATGGGTGGCGTGGGCGACGACGCGGGCCAGTGGCTTGAGGCCGCGCTTGGCAGCTTCGTCCGCGGACATCAGGACCGTGGCGGCGGCACCGTCGGAAATCTTCGAGGAAGAGGCGGCGGTCAACAGGCCGTCCTTGCCGAAGGCGGCGCGCAGCGACGGGATCTTGGACGGGTCGATCTTGCCCGGCTCTTCATCGGTATCGATGACGACCTCGCCCTTGCGGCCCTTTACCGTGACCGGAACGATCTCGTCCTTGAACGCACCATTGGCAATGGCGGCCTGGGCACGCTTCACGCTCTCTTCGGAATACGCATCCAGCGAGGCGCGATCGAAGCCGTACTTGTTGCACGCCATGTCGCCGAACACGCCCATCGCCTGCTTGTCATAGGGGCTGGTGAGGCCGTCCCACGCCATGTGGTCGAGCATCTCGGCGCTGCCGTAGCGGGTGCCGGTGCGGGAGTTGTTGAGCAGGTGCGGGGCGTTGGTCATCGACTCCATGCCGCCGGCGACAACGATGTTCGAAGAGCCTGCCTTGATCGCGTCATGCGCCTGCATGATCGCCTTCATGCCCGACCCGCAGACCTTGTTGATGGTGGTGCACCCAGCCGAAGCGGGGAGGCCAGCGGCGAGCGAAGCCTGGCGAGCCGGAGCTTGGCCGAGGCCGGCCGGCAGCACGCAGCCCATGATCACTTCGTCCACCTGGTCCGCCGCAAGGCCGGCGTGTTCCAGCGCGCCGATGATCGCGGCGGTACCGAGTGTCGGCGTGGGCACGCCAGTGAATTGACCAAGGAAGGAACCGATGGCGGTGCGCTTGGCACCGACGATCACGACGTCGCTCATTGCGGACTCCGAGTAGGCACGACCGGCGCAGGGCCGGAACCTCCCGATTATGGAGCGTTTTGCTGCAGTGCCGCAAACACCTGCAGGGCGCTCCGTTGGCCGGCGAAAGCAAGGGCCAGAATCAGCGGCCTGGCTCTTGCCGCGGTCGCGTTGTCGCGACTTGGGCGCGCCATTTACTATCGATCCAGCGCCGGATCGATCCCGAGGCGCTCAAAGGGGAAGTCATGGATGTTGTGAAGGGTTGGCGCGCGGCTTCGGCGCTGTGCTTGCTGTCGCTCGCCGGTTGCGGTGGAGGTGGAGGTGGAGGTGGTGGAACGGTGCGTGCCAATCCTCCGCCTGCGGGCCCCCCGCCCACGCCGGCCGTGGGGACGCCCAATCCGGCCTACAGCAGGCATCTGGTCATTACCAATACCGAATCGGCCCACGCAGCGGGATTTACCGGCGCGGGCATCAGGATCGGCGTGGTCGACAGCGGCGTGAACCGCAACCACCCGGCGCTGTCGCCAAGGGTCGTCAGCAATCTCGTGTACATCGGCTCCGCGGGCAACAACCTTTCGGTCGACGACGTGGTGGGCCATGGCACAGCCGTCTCCCAGATCATGGCGGGGACTCCGTTCGGCGCGTGGCCGGGCGGCATTGCGCCTGGTGCGCAGATCGTTTCCGCGCGGATCATTTCCGACAAGCCGCCTACCGACGACGGTTCCGGACAGGGCAACGAAGTGCATGGCGCCCTCGGGCTCAAGTCCATCCACCAGGATCTGATAAATCGCGGCGTTCGCATCATGAACAACTCGTGGGGCGGCCTGTACTGGACCGACCTCAACGCCACCGCGCCGATCGCGGACGAATACCGGCCCTTCATCTTCAGCAACAACGGCCTGGTGGTCTTCGCCACCGGCAACGAGGGTGCGGCCAACCCGAGCAACACCGCGGCCCTGCCCAGCAAGCCCGGTCCCAACGGAACCATGCCAGCCGCCGACCTGGAGCGCGGCTGGCTCGCCGTGACCGCCGTGGATCCGGACAACATTCAGCAGTTGGATCGCGGCAGCGATGGCATTGTCTATCCGAACGCGTGTGGCGTGGCGATGCGCTATTGCCTCGCGGCGCCCGGTACGGTCACGGTCACTGGCACCAATGACACCACCACCAATCCGACGTACTGGCGCTGGAAGGGCACTTCGTTCGCCGCGCCGATCGTCTCGGGCGCGGCCGCACTGGTGTGGCAGGCCTTCCCGTATTTCAGCAACGACGCCGTCCGCCAGACGATCCTCGGCACAGCCACCGACCTGGGCAGCGCCGGCATCGACCCGGTATTCGGCAACGGCCTGCTCAACGCCGGTCTCGCGGTGAAAGGGCCGCAACGTCTGGATTTCGGTGATTTTGCGGTCGACTTCAACGATACGACTTCGACCTTCGACAACCGCCTCAGCGGGACCGGGAGCCTGACAAAGGGCGGTACCGGCACGCTGGTGCTCGCCGGTGGTGCGTTCTATACCGGCGCCACCCGCGTCAATGGCGGCAGCGTACGCGTGGGCTACATGGCCGGTGACGCGGCGATTGCCCCTGCTGGCACGCTGGTTCTGGGCAACGGCGCGGGCGGCAACATTGAAAATGCGGGTCGCTTCGACGTGACCCAGAACAGCGTGCAGGTCGACGGGCGCTACCACCAAGCCAGCACCGGCACGTTGGCGATCAACGTGGGCAACCCGTTACGCGTGAACGGAATCGACATCGATGGCGGCGCGCTGCAGGTGATGGGCATTCGCAGCGGTTACACCTGGATGGCGCGCGATCCGGCGATCGTCACCTTCGGCGGGAGCGTCAATGGCCACTTCGACGCTCTGACCAGCGGGCCGGGTGTGTTCCTGCAGGGCTCGCTGGAGTACGACAGCCAGATTGTCTGGCTCGACATCACCCGGCTAGACGTCACTGTCGCGGCGCAGGCCATGGGCCTGAGTGCAATGGCGGTGGATTCGGCCGAACGCATCGAAGGCGCCTTCGGCGAAATCGACCGCGGCGCTGCCGGCCTGAAGGGAGGCACTCCGACCAGCATCGGCGGTGGCTTCCTCGCGGCTGCCGGCGAACTCCAGCGCTTGCCGGATTCCGCCTCGGCCGAGCGTTCGCTTTCCAGCCTCTCGGGCGAGCTGCACGCCGCCGACACCGCCTTCGCCAAGCTCGCCATCGACGGCAATCGCCATGCGCTGCAGTCGCACCTGGACGAGCTGGCCAACGCCCCGCTCACGGGAGCGTGGGCGGCCAACCTGGACGAGCAGCGCGGCGTGGCGCATTTCGACCTGCGCAGCAACGGCTGGCTGATCGGCCAGGACCTCCGCCTGCGCGACAACCTCTTCGTCGGCGCGGCGTTCGGCGAAACCGACAGCCTGGTGCAGAGCAGTCTGCGCAACGACCGCGAACGCAACCGTCAGCTCGAAGGCCAGCTCTATGCGCAGTGGAATGCCGGCGGCAACTACCTGCTGGGCCGCGTGGCGCTCGGGCACATGGACAGGACGATGCAGCGCGAACTGTTCCTCGGGCTTGAAGGGTTCGATGTCAGCAGCCGCTACTCCAGCCGCTACGAAGCGATGAACGTGGAAGCGGGGCGCCGCTTCGATCTCGGCGGCGTGCTCACGCCCTACGTCGGCCTGCAGGCGATGCAGCTGGATCGCGGAGCCTTCAGCGAGGGCGGCGCCTTCGGCTTCGGCCTGGATTCCAACGCGTCGCAATGGCGCGAAACCCAGGGGCTGGCCGGCCTGCGCATGGAATACGGATGGGATGCGCGCCGGGCGCGGGTCTCGCTGCAGTCGTACGTCGAATGGCAGCACGCCCTGTCGCAATCCGGTTACGACATCGACGCCCGCTTCAACGGCATCGACGTGTGGTCGCCGATCAATGGCAGCGGTTTCAGTGGCGACGCCACCACCCTGGGCGTGGGCATCGAGTCGCGCTGGCGCGGCGACAACCTGCTGGGCTTGTCGCTGGATACGCGCCGCGAGGCGGGTGGCAACTTCGGGGAGGCGACCCTGCGCTGGATCCGTCCCTTCTGACTCCGCCCGTTCCAACGCTGCGTCCAGGAGCGCGGAACCCGATCCTCGCAAAACAGAAAAGCCGCCGTATCGGGGCTTTCCTGCAATGCGTCACACGGCCCGGGACTCAGCTCCGCCCGTCGAACAACTCGCGTCCGATCAGCATGCGCCGGATCTCGTTGGTGCCCGCGCCGATCGCATAGAGCTTGGCATCGCGCAGGATGCGGCCGGTGGCGAATTCGTTGATGTAGCCGTTGCCGCCCAGCGCCTGGATGCCTTCCAGCGCGACCTGCACCGCGGCTTCGGATGCATGCAGCAGGCAGGAAGCGGCATCGATGCGGCTCTTGTGGCCGGCGTCGTAGTCGCGGGCGACCTGGTAGGCGAACGCGCGCGAGGACTGCAGCGATGTGTACATGTCGGCGATCTTGCCCTGCATCAGGCCGAAGGTGCCGATGGCGCGGTCGAACTGCCTGCGCTCACGCACATAGGGCAGGGCGAGGTCGAGCGCGGCCTGCATCAGGCCGAGCGGGCCACCGGTCAGCACGAGGCGTTCGGTGTTGAGGCCCGACATCAGCACCTTGACGCCGTTGTGGACTTCGCCGAGGACGTTCTCCTGCGGGATCTCGCAGTTCTCGAACACCAGCTCGCAGGTGTTGGAGCCACGCATGCCGAGCTTGTCGAGCTTCTGCGCGGTGGAGAAACCCGGCATGTCCTTCTCGACGATGAAGGCGGTCATGCACTTGCTGCCCGAATCCTTGCCGGCGGTGCGCATGTAGACGATCAGCACGTCGGCCTCGGGGCCGTTGGTGATCCACATCTTGTTGCCATTGGCGACCCACACGCCGTCGCGCAGCTCGGCGCGGCAGGACATCGAACCGACCACGTCCGAACCCGCACCTGGCTCGCTCATCGCCAGCGCGCCCTTCCACTCGCCGCTGCACAGCTTGGGCAGGTACCTGGCGAGTTGCGCCTCGTTGCCATTGGCGCAGAGGTTGCTGACGCACAGGTTGGAGTGCGCGCCATACGACAGGCCGACCGAGCCCGACGCGCGCGAGATCTCCTCCATCGCGACCAGGTGGGCGAGGTAACCCAGGTCGCTGCCGCCGTACTCACCCGGCACGGTCATGCCGAGCAGGCCCATCTCGCCCAGCTTCGGCCACAGGTCCTGCGGGAACCAGTTGTCGTGGTCGATCTGCGCCGCGCGCGGTGCGATCTCGGCATCGGCGAAGCGGCGAACGGCATCGCGCAGGGCGTCGATTTCTTCACCGAGGGGGAACGGGCGCATGGCGGTCCTTGAAAGGTAGGAGGTGCAACGCCGGAGCGCGCAACCTGTGACTCGAAGCCCAATATTGTATGCGGCGTCGGGCTCGCTGGCAGTCGTGATCGCGATGGAGTAGCGCCAGAACGGAAAAACGCCCGGCAAGCCGGGCGTTTTTCTTCTCACTGACAGCAACCCCAATCTCTCCGGAAGCCAAGCCCCCTTTAGTAAAGGGGGCGCCGCGACAGCGGCGGGGATTTGGCAGCGTGGGCTGGGGCCCGAAGTTTGCGCAGCAAACTTTGGGGATTCTTCCGGTCGCAGACCGAAGAATCAATGCCCGCCGCGAATACGCCCCTGGAAGCGCGGCTGCGAACGGCCCAGCGGCAGCTTCAGCTTGCCGATCGCGCTGATGCGCTCTTCGGCGAGGCGGTCGGCCGCGCGGTAGGTCGGGATCGCGTCGCGTTCGGCGATTTCATAGATGCGCGCGAGGTTGTGGTAGATCGTGCGCATCATGCGCATGGCGCGCTCGCGGTTGTAGCCGTCGAGTTCCAGCGCCACGTTCATCACGCCGCCCGCGTTCACCGCGTAGTCCGGTGCGTAGAGGATGCCGCGCTTGGCCACTTCGTCGCCGATGGCGTTGTTGGCCAGCTGGTTGTTGGCCGCACCGCAGATGATCTTGGCCTTCAGGCGGGGCAGGGTCTGCTCGTTGACGGTGCCACCCAGCGCGCACGGCGAGTAGACATCGGCCGGCACGTCGTAGATCTCGTCCAGGCTGACGGCTTCCGCGCCGTATTCGGACACGGCCTTGTCGACCAGACCCTTGTTGATGTCGGTGACGAAGATCTTGGCGCCGCGTTCCTTCAGCAGCTTCACGTATTCCATGCCGACGTGGCCGAGGCCCTGGACCGAATACGAGTACTTGCCGACTTCCTCGTCGCCGAAGCGCTTGTTGAGGGTGGCCATCAGGCCCTGCAGGGTGCCGTAGGCGGTGAACGGCGAGGGATCGCCCGAACCGCCGTGGACCTGGTGCACGCCGGTGACGTACTCGGTCTCGCGGTACACATATTCCATGTCGTTGACGTCGATGCCGACGTCTTCGGCGGTGATGTAACGGCCGCCCAGTGCTTCAACGAACTGGCCGAATGCGCGGAACAGCGCTTCCGACTTGTCCGTGGCCGGATCGCCGATGATCACTGCCTTGCCACCACCGATGTTCAGGCCCGCGACCGCGTTCTTGTAGGTCATGCCGCGCGACAGGCGCAGCACGTCGTTGAGCGCGTCGGCTTCGGTCTTGTACGGCCACATGCGCGTGCCGCCCAGTGCGGGGCCCAGCACGGTGTTATGGATGGCGATGATGGCCTTCAGGCCCGCATCCTTGTTGTGGCAGAACACGACCTGCTCGTGGCCGAAGGTGTCGAGAGTTTCAAAAATCATCGGATGCTCCGGTCGAACATCGATATGCGCGTGGCACATGACGTCAACAAGGTGATGTAAGTCATTGAATGGGCGGGAAACTGCGGTCTGATTACGGTCGAAGCCGACTCCGCAGGCGGCGTAGTCTAATCCAATCGCCGTAAACGGGCCCGTACCGGAAACGGTGGAAGCCCCGTGGAAATCGATACGCAGGCGTACGCCCGGGGGCTGGCGGGCCGGCGTGGCGACTCAATAGGCGCGGTACCGGCCCTGCCGGATCCACAGCGTCGCCAGCCACTTTTCGCCCTGCAGCACGGGCAGTCCGGCGTGCAGGGAATCCACGTCCGGGCGGCCATCGGCATGCAGGTTGTCGAAGATCACCGCGCGCCCCGCCTGCGGCGCCACCTTCACGCCGGAAACCGGGAATTCGGTTTCGCCGCCGGCAGCCACCTCGTTGAGATACACGCAGATCGTGCGCAGGCGATTTCCTGCCTCCGGGTGGTCGCGCTCGATCGATCCCGGCGGGCGATAGTCGCGATGCGGTCGATATTCCTGGCCGGGGCGGTAACGCAGGATCGTCAGGTGTTCCGCATGGGCCAGGGGCAGGCCGGCCGCCGTCGCCATGCGTGCCTGCACCAGGCGCAGTGACAGGTCTTCGAGGATGGGATCGAAGCTGGCGTCCTCGCTGGTGCGCAGTTCCATCTCCAGGGGCAGGCCGGTTTCCGGATCCACGGTCTGCGACCGCTGCAGGCGGGGCTCCGCGCTGGCCATCAGCAGGCGGCACTCATCCGCCGATAGCAAGTGATCGACGGTCAGGACATGGGGGCGTGACGACTGTTCCTGCGCGGGTACCGGCCGCAACACTTCGTCCAGGGCGAGCGCGGCCGCGGGCAGGCTGCGGTCCAGGGGCGCAACGTCGATGGCCGGGAGCGGGCCGATGCCAATGCGCGCGAGTTGCGCGGCGATGTCGCGGGCGGCCTGCGGTTGTGGCGGACAGCCTTCTCCCCGCATCAGCCGCTCCGCCAGCAGGCGTGCGGCAACGGCATCGCCGCGAACCGCCGCACGTTCCAGCAATTGCAGGCAGCGGGTCTGGTCGGCGGCGTTCGCCCTGCGTCCGAAATGGATGGCTGCCGCACGCAGGGCGGGCGGGTATTCGGCGCGGATGGCCGCCAGCAAGCGGTCGTTGAATGCCCCCTCGCCGTGGCGGCCCTGGCCGAACTGCATCAGCACCAGCAGATAGCCGGCGACCACATTGCCCGCGGCCTCCGCCCGCAACAGCCATTCGCGGGCTTGCACGGGGTCGGGGTCGGAGGCGACGCCGTACATCAGCATCCGCGCGTATTCGACCTGCGAATTGCCCAGCCCCGCCTCGGCGGCACGGCGGTGCAGGGCCTGCGCCTCTTCGAGCTCGTGCTGCACGACCAGGGCATTGGCCAGCTGGTACAGCGCCTGCGGCGCTCCGCCTTCGGCCTCTCGCCGCAACTCCGCGAGTGCCGGGTCTGTGTCGTTTCTCATTCGAATCGGCGGTGCCGGGAAGTAGGCACGGAGTGTAGCCCGCGCGCCAGATTGTGGATGCGCGGAAGTCGAAGCGCGGAAGTCGGTGCGCGGAGGATCCGCGCCACAGTGCAGCCGCGCAGCCACGGATGTCCGTGCAAGGCCGCGCTCCAACCGGGGCAAAGGCCGCCCCGCGTCGGCGCGGTACAATGCGGATTCGATCGTTTCCGTACTGAGCGCGTCACATGAGCACCCCCGCCAGCAACCTCCCCGAAGCCCAAGCCCCCGCTGCCGATGAGAGCCGCACCCCGCTGCGCTTCGTCACCGCCGCCAGCCTGTTCGACGGCCACGATGCCGCGATCAACATCATGCGCAGGCTGATCCAGGGGCAGGGCGCCGAAGTGGTGCACCTGGGCCACAACCGCAGCGTCGAGGACGTGGTCCGCGCCGCGCTGCAGGAAGACGCCGACGGCATCGCGCTCTCCAGCTACCAGGGCGGCCACGTCGAGTACTTCAAGTACATGGTCGACATGCTCAAGGAACGCGGTGCCAGCCACATCCGCGTGTTCGGCGGCGGCGGCGGCACCATCACCCCGGAAGAAATCCGCGAGCTGCAGGCCTACGGCGTCGAGCGCATCTACCACCCCAACGACGGCATGCACATGGGCCTGGTGGCGATGATCGAAGACGTGGTGCGCCGCGCCGAAGCCGCGCGCCTGCCGGTCGACAAGCCGCACAAGGTCGCCTTCGACAACGAGATCGAGATCGGCCGCATGCTCTCGGCCATCGAGGAGAGCGCGCTGGACGAAGCCGAGCTCGCCCACCTGCGCAAGGAATGGCAGCTCGCCGGCGGCAAGACCCCGGTGATCGGCATCACCGGCACCGGCGGCGCCGGCAAGTCCTCGGTCACCGACGAACTGCTCAACCGCTTCCTCGCCAGCTTCCCCGACATGCGCATGGCAGTGATCTCGGTCGACCCGACCCGTCGCCGCACCGGCGGCGCGCTGCTCGGCGACCGCATCCGCATGAACTCGCTGCGCTCCAACCGCGTCTTCATGCGCTCGATGGCCACCCGCCGCCAGCACATGGCGACGAATATCGTCCTCAAGGACTGCATCAGCTTCCTCAAGTCGCTGGGCTA
Organism: Agrilutibacter niabensis; assembly: GCA_031457065.1. Classification (GTDB taxonomy): domain Bacteria; phylum Pseudomonadota; class Gammaproteobacteria; order Xanthomonadales; family Xanthomonadaceae; genus Agrilutibacter; species Agrilutibacter niabensis_A. The sequence goes on along the minus strand of JAVDVW010000001.1, from coordinate 1,341,107 downwards.
CGACCTGGTCATCGTCGAGACCGCCGGCATCGGCCAGAGCGACTCGGAGATCGTCGATCTCGTCGACTTCCCGATGTACGTGATGACCTCCGACTTCGGCGCGCCCAGCCAGCTCGAGAAGATCGACATGCTCGACTACGCCGAGCTCGTCGTCCTCAACAAGTTCGACAAGCGCGGCGCCGAAGACGCCCTGCGCGACGTGCGCAAGCAGTGGAAGCGCAACCGCGTCGCCTTCCAGACCAAGGACGAGGACGTCCCGGTCTATCCGACCATCGCGTCCCAGTTCAACGACCCCGGCATCAGCTGGATGTTCGCCAACCTGTGCCGCCTGCTGCGCACCAAGCTCGCGCTGCCGGAAGCCAGGTGGACGCCGGACCTCGACACCTCGCTGAAGGAACCGCGCGCCACCGTGCTGATCCCCGGCGCCCGCGTGCGTTACCTCGCCGAGATCGCCGAGCAGGGCCGCGGCATCAACAGCAAGATCGAATCGCAGGCCGAAGTCGCCGACCGCGCGCAGTCGTACTGGCAGTCGCTGCATGACCTGGGCGACGCCAGGCTGCCCAAGGCGCTCGATCTCTACGCCGCCGCCGATGTCGCGCCGTCGTCGCACCATGCCGTGCCACCGGACGCCGTCGAAGTGGACAGCCCGTCGCCTGCCGTTCCGGTTACCAGCGAAGACCTTGCAATGGTGCACGGGGATCCGCCGGACCGCACGTTGCTGACGCTGCGCCAGCGCTACAACGACGCGGTGCAGTCGCTGACTTCCGAAGCCCTCAAGCTCCTGCGCGACTGGCCGGCGCGCCTCAAGTCGATCACCGACGAATTCACCGAGTACAAGGTCCGCGACAAGACCATCCGTGTCGAGAACTACCGCGAGTCGCTGAGCCACCAGAAGATCCCGAAGATCGCCGCGCCCACCTACAAGAGCTGGGGCGAGCTGCTGGTGTTCCTGCAGAAGGAAAACCTGCCGGGCTACTACCCGTACACCGGGGGCGTGTATCCGTACCGCCGCACCGGCGAAGACCCGATCCGCATGTTCGCGGGCGAGGGCACGCCCGAGCGCACCAACCGACGCTTCCATTACCTGTCGGTCGGCCAGCCGGCCGCGCGCCTGTCCACCGCCTTCGACAGCGTCACCCTGTACGGCGAAGACCCGGCCGTGCGCCCGGACATCTACGGCAAGATCGGCAACTCCGGCGTCAACATCGCCACCCTGGACGACATGAAGAAGCTGTACTCCGGCTTCGACCTGTGCGCGCCCAGCACCTCGGTGTCGATGACCATCAACGGCCCGGCGCCGATCATCCTGGCGATGTTCATGAACACCGCCATCGACCAGCAGGTCGAGAAGTACCTGCGCGAGGACAACGCGCGCTGGGACGCGGCGCACGACAAGATCGAGAAGATGTTCGAAGGCCGCCAGCGTCCGCAGTACAGCGGCATGCTGCCCGAGACCAACGACGGCCTCGGCCTGGGCCTGCTTGGCGTCACCGGCGACCAGATCGTCGAGCCGGAGGTCTACGAGAAGATCCGCGCCCACACCCTCGCCACCGTGCGCGGCACCGTGCAGGCCGACATCCTCAAGGAAGACCAGGCCCAGAACACCTGCATCTTCAGCACCGAATTCGCCCTGCGCATGATGGGCGACATCCAGCAGTACTTCGTCGACCGCAACGTCCGCAACTTCTACTCGGTGTCGATCTCGGGTTACCACATCGCCGAAGCCGGCGCGAACCCGATCAGCCAGCTCGCCTTCACCCTGAGCAATGGCTTCACCATCGTCGAGTACTACCTCGCGCGCGGGATGAAGATCGACGACTTCGCGCCCAACCTGTCGTTCTTCTTCAGCAACGGCATGGACCCCGAGTACACCGTCATCGGCCGCGTCGCCCGCCGCATCTGGGCCCGCGCCATGCGCGAGCGTTACGGCGCCAGCGCCCGCAGCCAGATGATGAAGTACCACATCCAGACCAGCGGCCGCTCCCTGCACGCGCAGGAAATCCAGTTCAACGACATCCGCACCACGCTGCAGGCCCTGTACGCGCTGTTCGACAACTGCAACAGCCTGCACACCAACGCCTACGACGAAGCGATCACCACGCCGACCGAAGAGAGCGTGCGCCGCGCCGTGGCGATCCAGATGATCATCAACAAGGAACTGGGCCTCAACTTCAACGAGAACCCCTGGCAGGGCAGCTTCATCGTCGACAAGCTCACCGACATCGTCGAGGAAGCCGTCTACAAGGAGTTCGAGGCCATCAGCGAGCGCGGTGGCGTGCTCGGCGCCATGGACACCATGTACCAGCGCGGCAAGATCCAGGAAGAGTCGCTGTACTACGAGCACAAGAAGCACGACGGCTCGCTGCCGCTGATCGGTGTGAACACCTTCCTGCCGAAGGATCACGGCGGCGACATCGTCACCGAGATCGAGCTGATCCGCTCGACGGAAGGGGAGAAGGGGCAGCAGATCGCCAACGTGGCCGGGTACCAGGGCAACCGCAACGGGTATGCTTCAGAGGGGCTGAAGGGGCTGCAGGCGACGGCGCGGGAGCGGCGGAATGTGTTTGCCAGTTTGATGGAGGCGGTGAAGACGCATTCGTTGGGACAGATTAGTCATGCCCTTTATGATGTGGGCGGGGAGTACCGGCGGAATATGTAAGCCTGCGCGGGTGGGGACCCGCGAACCGCAGAGTCTCAAGCATCGCCTGAGCGTTGTATTCAACCGGTCACCTGCATCGACGGGTGACCTCTTCGAGAGTCTTGCCGGGTAGTCGCCCGGTATCAGGGGGTGTAATGCGTTTGGTGTATCTGGGATTGGCGCTGACCGCGCTGACCGGTTGCGTGGTCGGGCCGGTGTATCACGCGCCATCGCTGCAGCATGGAGTCGGAAACGAAGCCGTCGTCGATCTGGGAGAAAAGGTGGGTGACGTGCTCGTGCGCACCCTGGATGGCCAAGTGCTAGCCAATGAGTTCACAACCTTGAACGGAGGCTGGAGCGCCGTGCGCGAGCTTCACCTGCCGCCAGGTAATCACACGCTTATGGGGTACGTCGCCAAATCGGGAAACACGGTCTCGGTTACCCTCACCAGTAATTTCGAGGCAGGCAGTCACTACAAGGTGCAGCCGCGAGCGGTGGGCTATGGCGTGGGTTATGAGTTGGTTCGCGTCGACGTGCAGGGAGGTCAGCCATGAACATCCGAGCACTGTGGTTTGTGCTGGCGCTGATGGTTCCCGCAACGACACAGGCCAAGTGGAAAGCGTACTCGGGCTATGAGGGCGCCGATCCGCCCGCAGAGCAGTTGGTGCACTTGAAGGTAAGTCAGGACTCCGATCTCAGGGGTTTCTGGAGTTGTTGTAGAGGCCTAAGCATCACGACCATCGATGGCAAGTCGGTGGGGAATCAGTGGCGCATCGACAAGGTCGTCGATGAAATCCTGTTCAAGCCCGGGAAGCATCACGTTGTTTATTTGTATGTAAACGGGAATAGCTATGGGTTCAGTCACCTGTGGTTCGTGGCTGAGCCAGGGAAGACTTATGCCTCCCGCGGGGAAATGCGGTCGACCGGCTTCGGTACCGGGACCTACCGGATCTGGATCGAGGATGTCCAGACCGGCGCACCTGTGGGCGGCCTCGTGGGTGGCGTGGACGAACCCGCTGATCCCGCCACAGCTGATGAACCGGCCCAAGGCGCGAACTCGGAAACTGCAGTTGAAGGACGGTCTGCATCGACTGAAGAAGAAGAGGCCGGGCACTCGGTCAGCCGCGAGGTCGAAAAAGGTTAACCCGTGTAAGGCGGGCTTGAGCCCGCCCTACGACTTCTGTTCTTCAGCGCCAGCGAAAACGTGCGTTCGGTGAAGAATCGTCCGCGGATCGAACGCCTGCTGGGCAATCCACGCACCGACAACGCCTGCAGCGACGACCAGCGCATCAGCGAATGCGCCCGCCGCAGTCGAGGCGGCTCAGTAGTAGATCAGCCATGCCCTTTACGACGTAGGGGGCCGCAAGGCGGGCTTCTTGCTCGGCTATCCCCGCGCGCCCTTGCGCCTGGCAAGGCCGTGGCCTGCCGTTACGATGACGGGCCAACAATCGTCTTGGACCCGCCGATGCGAATCTTCCACTCTCCGCTCCACGCCCTCCACGACGGCGGCATGGAACTGCACCGCGGCGAACTCGTGCCGAGCTTCGAGACGCCCGCGCGGGTCGAGCACATCCTGGCGGCGTTCGCGCGCGCCGGCTGGGCGGTGGAGACGCCGGGCGAGTACGACGACGCGGTGCTCGCGCGCGTGCACGACGCCGACTACCTGGCGTTCCTGCGCGGCGCTTACGAGGCCTGGCAGGCGGAGGGGCGGGACGGCTACATGATCCCGGGCGCATTCCCGGCGTGCGGCATGCGCCGCGACCGCGTGCCCGACAACCTGCACGCGCGGCTGGGCTACTACACCTTCGATGCCGGCAGCCCCATCGTCGCCGGTACCTGGCGCGCGGCGCGCGCCGCCGCCCATTGCGCGCTGGGCGCCGCCGACGTCGTCGCCGCGGGTGCACGCAGTGCCTATGCCCTGTGCCGGCCGCCGGGGCACCACGCCGGGCGCGCGGTGTTCGGCGGTTACTGCTTCCTTAACAACGCCGCGCTGGCGGCGCAGCGCCTGCGCGATGCGGGCCTGGCCCGTGTCGCGGTGCTGGACGTGGACTACCACCACGGCAACGGCACCCAGGACATCTTCTGGGAGCGCGACGACGTGCTGGTGGTCTCCCTCCATGGCGACCCGAACACCGAGTACCCCTTCTACCTGGGCTATGCCGACGAGCGCGGCGCCGGTGCGGGGACGGGCTTCAACCTCAACCTGCCGCTGCCGCGCGGCACCGACTGGGCCGGTTACTCGCACGCGCTGGAACAGGCGTTCGCGCGCATCGCCGTCTTCGCCCCGCAGGCGCTGGTGGTGTCGCTTGGCGTGGACACCTTCCAGGACGACCCCATCAGCGGCTTCGCCCTGAGCACTAGCGACTTCCTGCGCCTGGGCGAGCGCATCGCCGCCGCCGGTCTGCCGACGCTGCTGGTGCAGGAAGGCGGCTACGCCGTGGCCGAGATCGGCGACAACGTTGCGGGTGTGCTGGCGGCGTTTGTCGCCTGAGCCACCGGTAGCGGCGACGAACGCACTATCCAGCGTAGCCCGGGTATTCGAAGCGCACCCGGAATAACCACTCCAACCCAATTGCAATCCACAAGACCCGCCACCGGCGGGTCTTGTGCTTTCCAATGTCTGAACCCTCTGACACACTCCCTCCCGCTCCGATCGCCCCGTAGCGATCACCCACACGCCACACGGACCGCGGCGGAGCAAGGACGCATCCGGCACTCGCCGGTGCACACAGGGAAAACAAAAGGAGATTGTTCGTGTCGCAAAACCTCATTTCGTTCCAGCTGTCCGACGACGACGTCCGCACCCTCAACACGCTCATGGGCGACGTGGAGTCGCGCCTGACCGGGTTGCTCGCGCTCGACAACGCCACGCGGCGCCAGCTCACCAAGATGGGCGACAAGTCCGAGGCCTTCGTCCGGCAGACGATCATGGTGCTGGGGCAGACCCCGGAGATCGTGCCGCCCAGCCTGGGCCTGGCCGAGGCGCAGGCCGACCTGCGCGCGCTCGACCAGCTGCGCCCGCTGCTGGCGCGGATGCAGCGCCTGGTCGAACGCATGACCGATTCGGAAATGGCGCTGGGCAGCGATGCCATGACCGTCGCGCTGGAAGGCTACGGCCTGCTCAAGCTCTCGGGTCGCAACAAGGGCCTGGAAGGCGTGAGCGAGGCGCTGTCGGCCCGCTTCTCGCGTTCGCGCAGGCCCGAACCCGCGCCGGCCGCCTGATCGGCCACAACACCGAAAAAGCCCCGCTCGCGGGGCTTTTTTGTTGCCGGTAATTCCGCGGGATCGAAAGGCTCCCGGCTCGACTCCGGCCCCTTTATCGATGCGCAGTGCGCGCCGCCGGGCCATCCACCTGCGTGTGCGTTCCCGTCAACCCCGCTTCCGCCACATGCTGCATACCCCCGGCCCACATCTACACTGCGCGGCCGTTTCACGACGGATCAATTCGAACCATGGATCAAGGAGAGTGTGCGTGCGCAGGACGTTGTCGATGAAGGGATGGATGTTGTCGCTGGCCATGCTGTGCGCGACGAATGCGCTGGCGGGCGAAGTGCCGGTGAGCCGCAAGGGCTACAGCCTGCAGGCGGAGCAGCAAGGCGATGGGCCGGTGACGGTCGTGTTCGAATCCGGTTTTGGCCAGGGTGCGGGTGTGTGGAAGGACGTCATTGCCGATCTGGGTGCGCAGTGCCGTTGCATCGCCTACGCGCGCGCAGGCCTGGGTAAATCCGGGACGGATGGCCAGCCCAAGAACATCCAGGCGCACGTGCAGGACCTGGGCGCGGTGATCGACACGCTGGCGCCGGGCGGCAAGGTGGTGCTGGTCGGGCATTCCTACGGCGGCCTGCTGGCGACCGAGTTCGCGCGCCTGCACCCGGAACGGGTGCAGGGCCTGGTGCTGGTGGATCCGGCGACGCTCACGCAGCGGCACGAATTCATGAAGGCCAACCGCGAGCGCGTGCTCGCCGACGACCAGGCGCTGCTGTCGATGCTGCCGCCCGCCATGGCCGCGGACTACCGGCTGCTGATCGGCCAGCTGGACAGCGAAGCGGCCGCGGCGCCGCGTAGCCAGCCCGACGTGCCGGTGGCGCTGCTGACCTCGACGCAGGTGGCCGCCGAGCCGTTCGTGTTCGAGGAGACCGCGCAGGGCAAGGCGCTGTGGAGGCAGCAGCATGCGGCGCTGTTCGCCGCCTATGCGCGCGGCACGCACCAGTACTACGCCACCGGGCACAACATCCATCGCGAACAGCCGAAGGCAGTCGCGGATGCCATCCGCCTCGTAGCGGGGAGCGCGCAAACGGGCAAGTGAGTGGTACGTCCCGACCGTCGCAGGAAAAGCCCCGCTCGCGGGGCTTTTTTGTGGGAGCAAAGGAAGGGCGGCAATCAAGCGACCTCAAAGGCCACCGTCCCCTTTGCTGTGCCCTTCACTTTGGCCCAGAAGCGGAACGCCAGTTCAGCGTGGACGAACCCGTCGCCCATTCCACCTGCAGGGCGCGCTGCGTTAGCCTTGCCGTCCTCCCAAGGCAGGGTGAATCGGATGAAAGCCACCGTCGTCGGTCTCGTGACGCCGCATCTGCTGCGCGTCGTCGACCTCGCCAACAAGGCCGAGCGGGGCATCAATATCGACTGGCACCTGCGCGATGAGGTGGCCAAGTCGATGGGCGAGTTGGGCGACCAGTACAACGCACCGGCCCTGGTGGCGGCGTTCATCGAGGGGCTGGAAGCCGCGGCGGCCCAGGCCGCGAGGGCCCGCGTGCACTACATCGGCGCGCTGCAGGCCGCCGCCACTTCTGCGCGCAATCTCAGGCGCGATTGAAGTAAGGAGGCCTTGGCCGTACTGGCCGCCTGATTCATCCCGACCGCCGCCAGAAAAGCCCCGCTCGCGGGGCTTTTTTGTCGGGCGTCGGGCTTCGGCGTGCGGTGCGCCGCTAGTTGCGTGTCGCTCGCCGCCTGTTTCAGGCGACGCCCCGCAAGAATCATCCCGCGCGCCGGCCGAAACGGGCGGCGAGCCGGACGATTTGCCCGGCGGTTGGACAAATTTTGTCCATCGTCGAGGCTCCGAGCCTCAACGGCGGAGCCATTCTTGCGGCCGGTGGACAGTGGAAAGCCGCCCCGGCGCCCTTGGGCTCCAGCCCCGCATCCCATTGCCCGTCGCACGGGGAAGGACCGGGCGGGGGCCATGCTGACAGTCCCGCGGGGACGGCTTGCATTCCCGGGCGTGCAGTCGTATGATAAGCATCATATGAAACGACCTGCCGCCCGATCCAAGGAAGCCACGCACGACCGCATTGTCGATGCCGCCGCGCGCGCCATTCGGCGCAGCGGCTACAACGGCACCGGCGTCGCCGACATCATGAAGGCCGCTGGTTTGACCCACGGCGGGTTCTACGCGCATTTCCCGTCGCGCGAGGCGATGCTGGCCGAGGCGGCCGATCGGGCCGGCGGTGAAGCCGTGGCGATGATGGAGCGCATTGCCTCCAGCCTCCCTGCAGAGCAAGTGCTCCCGGCGATGATGCAGGCCTACCTTTCGCAGGAGCACCTCGAAGCGATCGAAACCGGCTGTGCCACGGCCGCACTGGGCTCGGAGATGCCTCGCCAGGCGCCTGAGGTAAGGCGCGCCGCAACGCGCCGCATCAAGGAAATGATCGACCTCGTCGCCCGCCAATCACCGGACTGGGGGCAACCGGGCGCGCACGAGCACGCCCTTTTCAGCGTCGCGTCGATGGTCGGCGCCCTCATCCTCGCGCGTGCCGTCGACGACCCCAAGCTCTCCGATGCGCTGCGTGCGGCCGCGCTGAAGCACCTCGCTCCCAGCCAGGACTGACCACCCGGCATCCAGGTCTGTACGTTTGCCCTTGAATATGACGAGCATCATACAAAGACGCGATTTTGCCCCTCCGACTGAAGGCATATCCATGAACATCAAAGGCTCCATCGCCCTCGTAACAGGCGCTTCGTCAGGTATCGGCGAAGCCACCGCGCATCGGCTCGCAATGGCGGGCTACAAGGTCTACGGCACCAGCAGGCGCGGAGCCCAGGCCGGCCAGCGACCGTTCCAGATGCTGGCCCTCGACGTGACCAGCGACGAATCGGTCGACGCCGTCGTCAGGGAGCTGATGCGGCTGGAAGGCCGCATCGATCTGCTGGTGAACAACGCCGGCTTCGGCGTGGCGCCCGCGGGTGCGGAAGAGAGTTCGATCGAGCAGGCGAAGGCGATCTTTGAAACAAACTTCTTCGGGCTGGTCCGCATGACCCGGGCGGTCTTGCCTCACATGCGACGGCAGGGAAGCGGGCGCATCATCAACATCGGCTCGGTGCTCGGTTTCCTTCCCATGCCCTACGGGGCGCTCTATGCCGCGACCAAGCACGCGGTGGAAGGCTATTCGGAGTCGCTCGATCACGAATTGCGCACGCGAGGCATCCGGGTTTCGGTGATCGAGCCTGCCTATACGAAGACGCAATTCGACGCGAACTTCCTGCCGCCCGATGCGATGCTTGACGAGTATCGCGAAGTGCGCGCACTCCTGGACGACGTCCTCAAGGACGTGATGGCTTCCGCCGACGAGCCCACCGTTGTGGCCGACGCGGTGCTGCAAGCGGCCATCGCGGTCCGGCCAAAGCTCCGCTACACGGCCGGCAGCCTGGCCAATCGCCTGCGATTGCTTCGCAGGTTCGCGCCGGCTGGCGTGCTCGATGCGGGCATCCGCAAGGATCTGCGGCTCGACATCCCTACGGTGTCGCCGCCGCTCGTACATTCCGGGAAGCAATCATGAAGGCCTTCATTGTCGACCAATACAAAAAAGACGGCGCATTGCGTTTCGGCGAAGTGCCGGAACCCGTAGTCCGCGACCACGACGTCCTGGTGGCTATCCACGCGACCAGCTTGAACCCGCTGGACACGAAGATCCGCGATGGTGAGTTCAAGCTCATCCTGCCGTATCGCCTGCCGTTCGTCCTGGGCAACGATGTCGCCGGAGTCGTGGTCGGTGTCGGATCCAGGGTCCGCAACTTCAAGGCGGGCGACGAGGTCTATGCACGCCCGAGCAAGGACCGGATCGGAACATTCGCGGAACGGATCGCGGTCGACGAAGCCGATGTCGCGCTGAAGCCCACGAATCTCAGCATGGAACAGGCCGCGTCGGTTCCCCTGGTAGCCCTGACCGCGTGGCAGGTGCTGGTCGAACGCGCGCAGCTGAAAGCGGGGCAGAAGGTGCTGATCCACGCCGGTTCCGGTGGCGTGGGAACGTTCGCCATCCAGTTGGCCAAGCACCTGGGTGCGACGGTAGCGACGACGACCAGTACGGAGAATGTCGAGCTGGTCAAAAGTCTCGGTGCGGATGTCGTCGTCGACTACAAGAAGGAGGATTTCGCCAAGCTCCTGAGCGGCTACGACGTAGTGCTGAACAGCTTGGGCAAGGACACGCTCGAAAAGTCCATCGACGTGCTGAAGCCGGGCGGGAAGCTTGTTTCCATCTCCGGCCCGCCGGATGTGGCGTTCGCCAAAGAGAGCGGATTCAACTGGCTGCTCCAGCAAGTGATGCGCCTGTTGAGCTTCGGCATCCGCAAGAAAGCCAGGCAGCGCGGCGTCAGCTATTCCTTTCTTTTCATGCGGGCCAATGGCAGGCAGCTGAGCGAGGTCACCACGCTCATCGAATCCGGCGTCATCCGTCCGATCGTGGATCGGGTCTTCCCGTTCTCCGCGACCAACGAAGCGATGGACTACCTGGCGAAGGGCCGCGCAAAGGGCAAGGTCGTCATCAAGGTGAAATGAGCCGCATGAGCACGCGCAATCAATCGCAAGCCAGCCTTCCTCTCCTCCCACGACTACGCCCTACAAGGGTCCGCAACGGTGGAAGCCGGTTTGGCGACGCCAAAAGCATCAGCGAGATGGCGGAGGCAGGTGTGATTTCGCAGGGACGTCCTATTTGGGGCCAACGTCGCGTCAGCATCGCCATTACGGTGCGGTCGGTAGGTGCTTGATCCCGCACCAGGGTCGGAAGATGCACCTCGCTGCGCCGCATTAGTTCAAGTATTCCGTGTCCGTCGGGCCGTAGCCTGTGATCAGCACCACCGCGCCATCCGCGTGCGTGCGCGCGAAGTGTGCGTCGCCGGCCGGTTCCGTGTAGAAGCTGCCTGCGGGAAGTTCGCGAACCTCTTCGGGCGTGTTCTTCTTGCCGTAGCCGAAGTACCACGTTCCGCTTACCACCGTAGCGGTGCGGGTGTCCTTGTGCGTGTGCGCTTCGATCACGGTGTCGGGAGCGACCTTGAGGCGGATGGTGTAGAGCCCTGCCTGCTTGGGGTCGCCGTACAGCACCGTCATCGCGACACCGGGCAGTCCGGAGGTGCCGGGGCCGCCGGTCGCGCTCGCGATGCGATCGATCTCATCCGGCGTCAGGCGGCGCTGTTGTTGGGAAGTCGCGGCCGACAGGGAGCCGGTGGCGAGGACGAGCACGAGAATTGCGCACCTGGTCGGAGTCATCGTGATGCTCCCGTCTTGCGCAGGTACGCTTCGATGACCTGGATCGCCTGTTGCGGTTGCTCTTCCATGATCCAATGGCCGGAGTCGGTGATGACCGCGCCCTGGACGTTGTCGGCGACGGATGCGATTTCGGTCTGGATCGACGCGCCGTAGGAATGGTCGCCACCGATGGCGAGCACGGGCAGCTTCAGCTTGCCAACCTTCGCGAACAGCGCCTGGTTGTCCTTCGCATCCTGCGCGAACGCCGCGAACTGGCCGCCGAATGCATTGTGGATCGCGCCCGGCCGCGCATAGAGCTCCGCATAGTGCGCGCGCGACTGTTCGTCGATGCCCTTGGGATCGGCCGACAGCTCGTTGTAGAACCGGTCAAGCAATATGCGCTCGCGTCCTTGCACCAGGCGTTCGACATCCGGTCCGCGGAAGTTGAAATGCCACACCTTCGGATTGAGCAACTGCTTGTCCCAGCTCGCGAGGCCCGGGAGCGGGGCGTCCATCACCACCCAGGTCGAGACGCGGTCGGGGAACTGCGCGATCAGCGCGTATCCCACCATGTTGCCGATGTCGTGCGTCACCAGCTGCACGCTCCTGACCTTCAGCGCGTCGAGGATCTTGGCCATGTCGCGCGCCTGCGCGGCCTTCTCGTAACCGCCTTCGGGGTGAGACGACAGCCCCATCCCGCGCAGGTCCGGAATGATCACGGTGTGGTCCTTGACCAGCTTTTCGGCGAGCGGCTGCCACATGTCGCCGGTGTCGCCGAAGCCATGCAACAGCAGCACGGCCGGCCCCCGGCCGCCGACGCGCACGTACTGGGTGCCATCGGTCACCGCCATGTCGGTGCCGTGGAACGCACTGGAGAACGGCTGCACCTCCGCATGCGTCCTCTGCGGCATTCCGATGCCCAGCAGTACGGCGGCGAAGACAATCAGGATGCGGCGGAGGGGGAGGGTGTTCGAAAGCGTCATGACGTTCTCCGAAGAGGCATTCGAATGGACGGATGCCGGAGGGGCGCGGACTGCGGACGGCGCAATGCAGCTTCACCCGCGCGACGAGGGTTCGCTCGATCTGTCAGGTCCGTGGATTCACCGCTGCGAATGGGGGTGACGCAAGTTCCACCCTCTGCAACTGATACCGCGACGGCCCTCAATTCGGCAATTGCAGCGACGAAGCCGTCAACCCCCTATCGGGGTGATCGTCTGCGGTTCGTCGCCGCGTACGCCATCGCCAATCTCGTGGACGACGAATCGGCTGGTGCCGCCCGAGGCGATGGCGAATACGCGGTAACCCGCGTGAATACTGCAGCACTTGGCCGGATCGCCAAGCGCCACGCGTAAAAACATAGGTACCCACGACATCACGAGCCGAGTTCCCGTGTGCGGCATTGCAGGCTTCAGCGGTCCCGGGGCCATGCCCGACCAGGCCCGGCCGGTCCTGGAACGCATGATCCATACCCTCGCGCACCGCGGTCCGGACGGCTATGGCTTCCACGCCGAACCAGGCGTGGGGTTGGCGCACGCACGCCTGTCGATCATTGACCTGGCGACCGGCGACCAGCCCATCCACAACGAACGGCAGACCGTCTGGACGGTGTTCAACGGCGAGATCTTCAATTACGTCGAACTGCGCGAAGCCCTGGAGGCGGCGGGCCACCGCTTCTATACGCACTCGGACACCGAAGTCATCGTTCATCTCTACGATCGCTACGGCGATCGCTTCGTCGATCATCTCAACGGCCAGTTCGCCATTGCCCTGTGGGATCGCGAACGCCAGCGCCTGGTCCTGGCTCGTGACCGGACGGGTATCCGCCCGCTGTTCCATGCACGGAGCGCCGGCCGCATCTGGTTCGCGTCCGAAGTGAAGGCCTTGCACGCGGTGCTGCCGGAGACGGCCACGCTTTCCCCATTGGGGTTGGTGCAGGCGCTCACCTACTGGTCGATTCCCGATCCGGACACGGTCTACGAGCGGGTGCGCAGCCTGCCACCGGGCTGCCTGCTCAGCGTCGAGCGCGACGGCCGCGAAAACCTGACCCGCTTCTGGGACTGGACGTTTCCCCGGGCCGAGGAAACATCTCCGGCCCGGGTCTACCGCGATGTCGACCAGGCCGCCGCGGACCTGCGCGCGCTCCTGGTCGACGCGGTGCGGCTGCAGCTCCGCGCCGACGTGCCGGTGGGCGCCTACCTCAGCGGCGGGCTGGATTCCTCCGGCATCGTCGCCTTGATCCGCGGCTTCACGGATACCCCGGTGCGCACGTTTTCGGTTGCGTTCGAGGACGACGAGTTCGACGAGAGCGTCCACCAGGCCGCCATGGTCAGGCACCTGGGCACCGACCACACCACGCTCCGCTGCGGCCGCCGCGACATCGGCGAGGCCTTCCCTCGTCTGCTCAGGCACGTCGAAACGCCGATCCTGCGCACCGCGCCGGCGCCCTTGATGCTCCTCGCCGAAAGCGTGCACCGGCATGGGTACAAAGTCGTACTGACCGGCGAAGGCGCGGACGAGGTGTTCGGCGGCTACGATCTGTTCAAGGAGGCCAAGGTACGGCGCTTCTGGGCGCGCCAACCGCACTCAAAGGTGCGCCCCTTGCTGCTCGGCCGCCTCTACGGCTACCTGAACAATTCGCCTGTCAGCCAATCCGGCTTCGCCCAGTCCTTCTTCGGCCAGGGGATGGAGCATCTCGGGCGCCCGATCTTCGCCCACGTGCCGCGCTGGAGCACGTCGATGCGCGCAATGGCGATGCTGTCGCCGGAACTGCGCGCCAGCGTCGGCCCGTGGGATCCGCTGTCCGCCTATGAGCAGACCCTGCCCGCGGACATCATGGATTGGAGCCCACTGGCGCGCGACCAGTACGTCGAGGCGAAGTCGTTGCTGGCGGGCTATCTGCTGTCGGCGCAGGGCGACCGGGTCTCGATGGCGCATTCGGTCGAAGGCCGTTACCCGTACCTGGATCATCGCCTCATCGAGTTCGCCAGCCGCCTTCCCCCGAGCTTCAAGGTCCGCGGCATGACCGAAAAGTACCTGCTGCGGCGGGCGCTGGCGGGGTTGTTGCCAGCCGACATCCTGCGGCGGACCAAGCAACCGTATCGCGCCCCCGATAGCCAGAGCTTCTTCTTCGATGGCAAGCCGCTCGACTACGTGGCCGACCTCATGAGCGCCGACCGGATACGCGCGGCAGGCTATTTCGACCCGACGGCGGTGGGCCATCTGTTCGAAAAGTGCCGGCACGGCGGTGCCACCAGCTTTGCCGACAATCAGGCGTTCGTCGGCGTCCTCTCGACCATGCTGGTCCACCATGAATGCGCGAAATGGCGCTCTGTCCCGCGAGCCCAGCCCACCGGACCTGACCGCTACGCGTACCGGTAAGCGTTATTAAGCCTAGAGGACACGGAGCGACCGGCGACCGGCCCTGGCGTCCACGGGCATGCATCCGTGCATAAAGAACAGCGAGCATCGAATGGAACGGCGCGGACAGATCAAGCAGTTCGTACTGCAGAACTTTCTTTTCTCAGACAACGAGTCTGCCATCGGCGACGAGGACCCGCTCATCCGGGGCGGTGTGGTCGATTCGATTGGAATCCACGAGCTGATCGTGTTCCTGGAACGCAACTTCCAGATTTCCGTGTCGCCGGAGGAGATGACGCCGGCGATCTTCGACTCGATCCGGTCGGTCGATGAATTCGTCACGCGCAAACTCGCAATCTGAGGCCCTGGACGGCTGTGAGCACGCTGGCATCCAGGGTCGCATGCATCGCAAGCGCTGCACCTGAGCGGACCGCCATCACCGATGGCGAGCGACGGGCGAGCTACGCAGAATTCTGGGCCCAGGCACAACAGTTCTCCGACGTGCTGCGCGGGAACGGACTGCAACGCGGCGATCGGGTGGCCATCGTGCTCCCCAACCGCATCGAGGCAGCGACCGCTTGTTACGGCACCTGGCTGGCGGGTGGTGTCGTGGTGCCACTGGACGTGCAGGCACGCGTTCGCGATCTGTCGCCGTGGATCCGTCACTGCGATGCACGCTATGTATTGCATGAACAAGGCCATCGCGACGCCACGCTGGCCATCGCCGAACTGCCTTCCATACGCCTTTCGATCGCGCTGGAGGAGCAGCAGCCACTCTGCGTTTCCAAGCTGTCTTCAGGCAGGCTGTCTTCACGCAGGCTGTCGTCAGGCAGGCTGTCGTCAGGCAGGCTGTCGTCAGGCAAGCCGTCGCCGGGCAAGCCGTCATCGGACGAGCCGTCATCGGACGAGCCGTCGTCGGGCGAGACCCGGGACGATGCCAATAACGCCCGGGCCAACGACCTGGCGCTGATCCTCTATACCTCGGGCACGACGGGCACACCCAAGGGCGTGATGCTGAGCCATGCCAACCTGCTGGCGAATGCCGAGTCGGTGATCGCCTACCTTGGGCTGGACTGCAACGACAGCGTCCTGAGCGTCCTTCCGTTCTATTACGCGTACGGCGCATCCGTGCTGCACACGCACCTCATCAGTGGCGCGCGCATCCATCTGGAAAAGAACCTCGTCTTCCCCAACCTGATCGTCGAAGCGCTTGCTGCGCATCGCATCACCTGCCTCTCTGGCGTGCCCTCGACGTTCGCGCTGCTCCTCAACCACGCGGAACTGGGCAATCACGACCTGTCGTGCCTGCGTTCCCTCACGCAGGCGGGTGGTCCGATGACGCCGGCGCTGACCAGGAAGTTGCGCGCGGCGTTGCCGCACCCGCGCTTGTTCGTGATGTACGGGCAAACCGAGGCCACCTCACGCCTGACCTGGCTCCCGCCGGAGCGACTGGAAGAAAAGCTGGGCTCGGTGGGCATTCCCGTGGACGGCGTGACCCTGAAGATAGTCCGCGACGACGGAATGGCCGCCACCACCGGCGAGATCGGCGAGGTCTGGGCCAAGGGCCCCAACGTCATGCTGGGTTACTGGAACAACATAGAGGCCACGCGCAACGTGCTGCAGGACGGTTGGCTGCGAACCGGTGACCTGGGTCATCTCGATGGCGACGGCTACCTGTTCCTTGCAGGCCGCCGCAGCGACGTGATCAAGACGGGTGCCCACCGCGTGCACCCCGGCGACATCGAAGAGGCGATCGCAGAATTTCCAGGCGTGATCGAGGCCGCGGTCGTGGGCGTGGATGACGAAGTGATGGGCCAGGCCATCAAGGCCTTCGTGGTGGTCGAAGCGCCGACGGAGCGGGGTGCCGACCAGATCAAGGCGCACTGCCGTGAGCGCCTGCCTCCCTACAAGATCCCGAAGTACATCGAATTCGTGGCTGCCTTGCCTCGCACTGCATCGGGGAAGGTTCGCCGTGTCCACCTGCTGGCGAACCACGTTGCCTCATGACATCACTCGACTGGAACGCGCTGGCGATCGATTACGCAGCGGAAGCAGATCTCATCGCCGCGCGCCTGCGCGACATCACCGCACACCAGCTGCATCGACGCGGTCTCGTCGTTGCGATCTCCGGTGGCATCGACAGCTCCGTCAGCGCTGCACTGGCGGTGCGCGCGCTCGGCCCCGAACGCGTGCTGACCCTGATCCTGCCGGAACGCGATTCGTCGGACGACAGCGCGGTGCGGGCGCGCCTGCTTGCACAGCACCTTGGGGTTCGCACCGAAAGCGTCGACATTGCGCCCGTGCTCGCCGCCATTGGCTGCTACCAGGCCCGCGATGCGGCCGTGCGCAGCCTGCTCCCGGATTACGGTGAAGGCTGGAAGTTCAAGATCGTGATCGACGGCGGTACCGAGGGCCGGATCAACCGGTTTCGACTGGTCGCGCAATCCCCGGATGGCTCGCAGCATGCGTGCGACCTTGGACTCGATCAGTACCTCACCATCGTTGCAGCCACCAACTTCAAGCAGCGCATTCGCAAGACCCTGGAGTACTTCCATGCCGACCGGCTGAACTACGCCGTAGTCGGCACGCCCAACCGCGTCGAATACGACCAGGGCTTCTTCGTGAAGAACGGCGATGGCTCGGCCGATGTGAAGCCCATCGCGCATCTCTACAAGACCCAGGTGTACGGCATGGCTCGCCACCTGGGCCTGCCTGACCGCATCTGCACGGCGGTCCCGACCACCGATACCTACAGCCTCAGTCAGGGCCAGGACGAGTTCTATTACGGATTGCCCTACCAGCAGATGGACCTCGCCCTATGGGCCCACAACAACAGCAAGCCGGCCTCCTGGGTCGCCTCGATGTTGAACATCAGCCAGGCCCACGCAGAAGCCGTATACGAAGACATCGGCAACAAGCGTCGCACCACGCGCTACCTGCATCTTGCGCCGGTGTTGGTCACCGCCGTGGCGGAGGTCGGGCACGAGCCATGACAGCTGCGCGCCCGCCGCTGCTATACACCGTTCACGATGCCGACCCGGGCCAGGTCCGCGACACGGTGATTTCGATCTGGCGCGGCAACCTGGGCCATGAACGATGCGGGCACGAAGCCAAGTACGAATGGTTCTATGTGGGCAGCGAAGGTCCGCCCCCGTTGCTGCAACTGTTGCGGCACGAACCCAGCGGTGACTGGGTGGGCGTATGCGCAGCCGGCCAACGCCGCATGCTGTGGCGTGGACGGGAAATCCGTGCTGGCGTGATCGTCGACTTCGCCGTGCTTCCGGAGCATCGTTCCCTGGGGCCGGCGCTCACGCTGCAGCAGGGGCTGATTACCGCGGGCGCGCGCGAGCTGGACCTGCTCTACGGCTTCCCCAATCCCAAGGCAGTCGCGGTGGTCAAGCGCGCCGGTCTCGCGCAGCTTGCGGAGATCGTCGGCTATGTCCGCGTGTTGCGGCATGGCCGGTATCTCGGCCGTTACCTGCCGGCGCCGCTCGCCGGCATCCTCGGTGCGTTGATCGATCTTGCGGTCGGCGCACGCGACGGGTTCCGTCGCCTGGGCTCACGCCCTTTACGCGTGGAGTGGACCGAGCGTGCCGATGAGCGCATGGATGTCCTGTGGCGGGAATCCGACCATGGCACAGCCCTGGTAATGATCCGTGATGCTGCCTACGCGCGATGGCGCTTCGACCGCGCCCCGTTCGGCGCAACGCGATACCTGTTCGTCAGCAACAAAGCGGGCGAGTTGCGTGCCTGGTTCGCCACCCGCAGCGAGTCCGACATCCTGCGAGTGCGGGACTTCTGGTCCGTCGATGCGATCGACGGCGTCGGCCGATCCTCCATCGATGCCTTGCTGCAGGCGGCCCGCGCGACCGGGCATTCCGCCGTATCCGTCGAGATCGGCGCGCCTGCCCGTTGTCATTCCGGGTGGACGTCCCGTGGCTTCTTCGAGCGTCGCCGCCGTCCAGTCCATGGCAGTTGGAGCGTCACGTCACCAGAGACAGTCGGCGCCGAGTTGTACGTGACATCGTCCGACAAGGACGGGTGACCGCGCGCCATTGCCGCCCGACTGCGCTAGCCTAGTGCGCACGCCAAGGGGGCAACGATGACAAGTATTCGGAATGCCGTCGCCGGCATCGCACTGGGGAGTGTGTTGCTGGCGCTGCAGGCACACGCGGGTGAAGGGCAGCGACCGACGCCGCCTGCGCAATGGGCGCAATACTTCGAGCAGGTCCGCAAGGCCGAGGCCATTACGGACTACGAGGCGCGCTGCAACGCCTATCCCGATCTGCCCGGCAACGAATGGCGTGCCGGCTCCGTGCAGGGGCGCTGTTCGATCCTGCGCAAACCGAAGTGGTCGCTGGACGACATCGACCGCCTGCTGGGCACGCCCGAGGGCGTGGCCGAACTGGAGCGGGGGTTTGCCGCGCTGCTGGATGCGCACTACAGCGACCAGTCCCAGCGCGACCAGATCTTCGTCACGCTCGATGAGTTCGACGACAGCGAGCGGGCCGGGGAGGTGGCGCGGCGCTGGCTCGCACTGGCGCCCAAGAGTCCCTTCGCCAACACGGCCGCGGGCAGTCACTACGGCGCGGCCGGCTGGGAGGCGCGCGGAACCCGCTGGGCGCGCGAGACCTCCGAGGACCAGCTCCGCCGCATGAGCGAGTTGTTCGCCAAGGCCGTGCCGCTGTATCTGCGCGCACTGGAACTGCAGCCGCGCCTGAGCGTCGCCTGCTACAAGCTCAACGGCATCGGGCGCATGAGTTCGGATGCGCTTCAGACGTATGCGTCGGCGCATTGCACGAAGGTCGATCCGGATTCCTACTTCCTGGCGCTCGAACGCAATGTGTCGGCCGAGCCGCGCTGGGGCGGCTCCGACGAACAACTGCGTCGCGCCGTGGCGTACGCCGCGGCTCGCACCGATCGCAATCCGATGCTGGGTGCGTTGCTGGGCGCGGCGGTGGGATACCAGCCCTCGCTCGTGGACGACCCGGGCGCCGTGGTCGACGAACTGGTTGCCGCGGCCCGTCTTGGGCCGAGCGCCGCGCAAGCGAGCAACGCAGGGCGGGGCTACCGCTCCAAGGGCGACTTCTGGCAGGCGCTGGTGTATCTGTCCCAAGCCGTCCGCTTCCACCCGGACGACGCTTCGAACTGGGAAAGGCGCGCATCGCTGCTGTTCGACAAGCTCGGCGATGCGGAATGGGCGCGCTCGGACCTCAAGATGGCATTGCAGGAGAAGCCGGGCGACAGCCGCTCCCTGTACCAACTGGGCCGGATCACACAGGCGCAGGGCGATTTCGTCGCCGCGCGTCCTTACTTCGAGCAGGCCACGAAGGGAGACCAGCGCCAGGCGGCCATGGAGATGTATTGCCAGACCTACATGCCGCCCGACTTCGAAGCGAAGGTGGCGGACTCCTGCACCCGCGATCTCGTCACCGAATTCCCCAAGGGCGGCGAGGGCTGGCGCCTGCGCGTCTGGACACTGCGCCTCATGGACGACCCCGGCGTGCTGGAGGCCGTGGAACAGTTCACCCGGTACGCCGAGGACACGCAGCTGCATCGGGATGCGCTCGAGGAGATCCGCGACTGGACGCCCGACCTCGATCGGTTGCGTGCAAAGCGCGACGCGGCCGGCAACGCCGCGCAGGGCAAGAAGTAGCCCGTTCGACCATCACATGCAGGCGGCAGTGATCACGGCCGCCTGCGGCCAGACGACGTCCAAGGAACTTCGATGCGTGTAACCACCCTCCCGATCGCGCTGGCCGCGGGACTTCTGCTTACCGGCGTCATAGCCGCCGCGCCACGGGCCGCCAAGCCCACGGCCGCGGACCAATTGCTGCTTTCGCCCGATGCCAAGGTCGGCGACGAAACCTTCGGCGACCTCACCGCACTCTGGTGGCAGTGGGCTGATCGCATGCCCATCCCGCCCTACCTGGATCCGGATGGCCGCCTGTGCGGCTACGACCAGGGCGGTGACGTGTGGTTCCTGGCCGGCACCGATGGCACCTTCAACGCCAACCGCACCTGCGTGGTCCCCGCCAAGCGCCACATCCTGGTGCCCATCATCAACATGCGCTACAGCGACACTCGGCAGCACAACGGCAAGACGCTGGCGCTGCCGTGCAAGGTGCTGCAGGAAGGCGCCGCCGTGAACAACGACCGCCTGGGCAGCGCCATCGTCATGATCGACGGCACGCCGGTGAGCGACGTGAGCCGTTACCGCATCCGCAGCAACGGCTGCTTCCCGCTGGTGGCGGGCGACAAGGACTCCCCGAGCACCGCCTCCGACGGCTATTGGCTACTGATCAAACCGCTGCCGCTCGGCCGCCACACCCTCACCATCGGTGCCAACTACGCCGCCGACGAAACCGGCTACGGCCGCATGGTGCAGAACTTCGAATACGTGCTGCACGTGGGTGGGAGAACGGACGAGTTGTGAGCCGACAGTGCGAGTGCGCCCCCTCAGCGGGCCCATCCGTGAAGCAGGCCACATCAGGCTCCCCCTTCTCCCCGCGAGCGGGGAGAAGGTGCCCGACGGGCGGATGAGGGGCGCTCTTGCTCGAACCCGCCCGCGGCACGCGCGAGAGCACAACCTCGAGCACGTCGACCTCGCGGGCGTCACAAGCTGGCTGTCATGGGGTTCAACGCGGCGCCCGCTTGCTGTTCCTCGGCCCACCGGCGAGGCGTTCGAAATGAGCCCCGGCAAGGGCAGGGGCGGGCCCCGGAGTTGTCGGCTATATTCCTACCGCGCCATGCGCGCGTACACGACCGTCAGGGGAGGCGTCCGTGGAAATCCTGCAGAGCCGTCATTCCAACCACATCCGTTACATGTTCGACACGGATGAAATCCACTACTTCATCGAGGACAGTTCGGGCAGCCGCTCGATGTCCGTCGCCTATCCGGACGTCAGCCGCGACCGCCAGGTCTTCGTCGAGCGCAACTCCTGGCTGCGCAACGTCGGCCTGCTCTGGCTGGCGCTGGGCGCCGTCCTCACCGGCATGGCCGCGATCAAGGGCCAGTTCGCGCCGTCGCTGTGGTTGTTCATCGGCGGTGCCTGCTACGCCGCCTATCGCTTGCGCACTATCCGCTTCACCATCGTCCCCTCCGCGAAGGGCAACCTGCTCGTGATCGACGGCGCCGACGGCCAGCGCATCCTCAAGGAACTCGAATCGCGCCGCGCCGATTACTACCGGCGTGAGTACGACTTCATGCCGCAGGACGAGACGACCGAGCAGCACCGCAACCGCTTCAAGTGGCTGCATCGCGAGGGCGCATTGTCGGACGGCGAACTGGCGCAGCGCCTGGCGATGGTGGATGCCAGCGACCCGGCAAGGATCGAGTCGGCCAGTCCGGAGCTGGCCGCGACGCTCAACTAGGCGGATTCGTCCGCGAGGGCGGGATGCATGCGTGCGGCTCAGCCCGCCAGCGCCACCACCACGCGTGTCTCGCCCAGTCACTTCAGCGCAAGCATCACCTCCCGCAGATCGCGGGCCGCCTCGGCCGCCCACGCCGACCATCGCGCCATGGGCCGGACCGGACGGGCCCGGATAAGTGCGGTTGATCTTGCTGACCACGACCTCCTCGAAGAATGCCGGGGATGTCTCCGCGCGGTTGGCGTCGCCGAGGCCGCTATCGCTCGAGTACCAGCCCTTCGATCGGCGGCACCAGGTCCTTGATGAGCTGGCGGCGGCTTTTGCCACCGCGAATTGCACGGCATCGCACAGGGCCGCATAGGCTGTGGTGGCGATATCGTCTGGCCAGCCGTCTTCTTCCATCAGTACGACGACCACGCCGGCGATGCCCGGCAGATGTCGCCGAGCACCTGCCGGAAGGTCGGGTCGTACGCGGGAATCGGCTTGAGCTGCGTGGTCCACGCGCCCAGCGACGTGGGAATGAGGACGCGGTCGCCTTCATCGACGTGCTCGTCGCCGAGATTGCCGTGGGCCCCGTTCTTGACCTCGATGGGCGGAAAGCCGACCAGTCCCGCCGAGCCCACGGCATAGCCGTCGCCGTCGATCTTGAAGAAGACCGGCCACAGGTAGGGTTCTGCGTCGCCCCAGCCATCCGCTTCGTCGTGGCAGTCCAGGTTGTAGAGCTGGATCTGGAGGTTGAGAGGTGTTCTTGCCATGGTGCCGCTCCTTTTGAATGGCATTGCCCGCTCCCTCTCCACATGACAACGGCGTCGTCCCTGACCAGAGGTCAGCGTCGGGGGAGGGGCAGGTTGATTCATGCCGCTGTTCGCGCGTTCGCAAGGGCGGAAGCCGCACCGCTGACTGATTCTCCCTGTCGCCGGAAAAGCCCCGCTCGCGGGGCTTTTTTGTGAAAGGGGTCAGTTCATTTATTCGCCGGAAGGTGGCGCGTGATACCTGACGGCGTCACATTCGGGGGCGTGTTGCGTGATGCGGGGCGGCATCAAGCCCGACGGTCCGGAACGTGGCGCGCAAGGAATAATCCCAGGTTCATTTTCACGGCGGATGAGTGAGCCTGGATCCTTTCGGAAGCACCGTTCATGGCGCTTTACGCTATCTTCCCCAGCTTGGAGCAAATCAGGTCGAACCAATGAAGGCCACAGTCGTCGGTCTAATCACGCCGCATGTTCTTAGAGTCGCTGATCTCGCCAGGCAGGCCGAGACAGGCGCCAACGTTGACTGGCATGTGCGGGATGCCGTTGCAAAGACCATCGCCGACCTCGGATCCCAATACAACGCCCGGGACTTGCTCTCGGCCTACACCCATTGGCTGGAGACTGCGGCCCATGAGGCAGGGCAGGCCCGCCAGGTCTATGCCAGCGTGTTGCAGGCAGCGGCGGCGGCGGCCGCACGACATCTCCAGGCACGCGATTGAGGATTCACGGTCCAGAGAGAGGAATCAGGTTCATTCATGGCGCTGGAGGAGAGAAGTTCTCGATCTCTTCCAGTGAAAGATCGCGTGCCTCGATCTCCCGGGCAAGGACATCAAAGTCTGCTTGTGGCAGCGTGCTGGGACTGGGTTTGTAGATGGCCTTGACGAGGATTGTGTTGGATGCGGGATCGGGCGCGGGCCGCGTGCTGAGTTCCACTCTATCGCCTTTGAGCGTGCGCCTTCTGTAGATGCGCATCTGTGCGTCGCCCTGGTTGCGCATGACGCGTAATTCCGTGCTGCGTTCCCACCTGGGGCCAAAGTGATAGACCGCCGCATACATGACTTTGGCTTTTTGGGTGTTGACTTCGTTGGCCAACATCGCGTGATAGAACGCCTTGTGGACCTGTTGCCACGGTCGAAGCTTCTGGTCACATGCCACATCGTGGATGACTGACGCTTCCCGATACTTGCCCTCAAATGGGCCGCCGATGATCGCCCATGCGAACTGGGGGATCGATGCGCCATCGACAATTGATCCGGCAGGGGCGGTCCAGAGATCTCCAGTTGCGTCGATGAAACTGAATGGCTCAAGCAGTTTCATGCGCCGGCCGTCGCTGAGCCACTCAGCGACCACCTTCCCTGCAAACGAGCCAAACTCGTTGGCGGCATGGACGGCGGGTGGGACAGGCGTCGGCACTGGCTCCGATGGCGGCGCGGCTCCGGCAGCCTCGACGGGTTCCGTGGGCGCTGCGGTTACGTGTTGATCCCCAGGGGCCCGAGGCGATTCCTGGCACGCGCTAGTGAGTGAGATCAGGGCAAGCAGTAGCGTCTGGGTGGTCTTCATTGTCGCTCCGGGTGGCGTCGCCTACGGTCGTCCGTCCTTGGAGGTGCTCGCAGAGGGCGAACGCGCGGGCCTTGGTTTTCGTGTCCGGCTCGGGCAGGGCCTGGAATTACCGGTGCAAAACCATAGGCCCGTGGCGCTCGCGCCGGGGTGCATCGAGCCCATGTTCACCATCGACCGCACACCCGTGGCGTGCGGCCGATGCCAAACGCTCATTGGTTCCGCCACGGCCCGCCGCAGTGGAGGTTCAGCCACATTGCGTCCTTCTGGACCACCAGCACTGCCGCGCTCCAGTCGCGGACGCGATCGTGCGCGGCTTCCTGCAGGACGCGCTGTTCGAAGAATTGCAACTGGCCACAGGCCCTGCGGTCGTTGGCGGCGCTGGCATCCGCCAACAACGTTTCCACTGCAGACAAGCGCGCGTCGAGCGTCTGCACCAGTTCCAGGTCGAACCCGAGCGGGATCAGCGACGAGCGCAGGTTGCGCACTCCGAACGGGGCCATGGGTGCATAGGTGAACGCACGTAGGTCCACGAGCACCGTGCCGGTCGACAACCGGAATCCCACCAAACCATCGATGACACCCAGGGGCTGGCCTTCACCGCCTTCGAAACGGACGCTCAGGACGCAGGTGCCCCGCGGCGGCAGTTCCACATTACCGCCTCCGCTGCACTCCCAGTCGAAGCCAAAGGGCCCGTTCGCGCCGAGGCCGTACACATCGATGGCGTTGTCGGTCTGGTTGGTGAACACGACTGTCGCCCAAGGCGATGTTTCGAACGGCAGGGCCGGGGGCAGTTCGAGTAGGTCCGTCGATGCGGTGACGGGCTGTGCCTGGACGTTGAATGCGGAAACCGCAAGCAGCAAGGACAGCAGCAAGGTCTTCATGGCCTTTCTCCAGTGGTCGGTCCCTCGGCGTAAACAACGCGCGCGATTCCCCGGACAGGTCAACCGCCTGGCGGGCTGCAGAGCCTCGCCGAGCGCATGGTCGATTCGGAGCTGGCCTCCCGAAAACCGCCCGTGACCGCCACAACCTCTTCGCCGCGTTGGTGCAGTCGGTGAAGGCGCATTCCCTGGCCGGATCAGCCACGCTGTATGACGTGCCGCCGCAACATGCAGGCCTGCCGGGCTTCCACGGTCGCGAAGTTGCACGGTTGGGGCGGGACGCCCACCATCCGCGCATCCCCTGGAGGACGCCCATGGCTGAACCAGGCAATGAGTCTTCGGGGCTCGGCTTCTTCGCCGAGCTGCGGCGGCGCCGCGTGATTCGCGTCGCGGTGGTCTATGCCATCGCCGGCTGGGTCGTGATCGAGGTCGCCTCGACCATGCTGCCGGGCCTGCACCTGCCCGAATGGACCGTCACCCTGGTGATCGCACTGGTGGTGCTCGGCTTCCCGATCGCCTTCGTGATGGGCTGGATGTTCGACATCGGCCCGCGCGGCGTGCAGCGCACCCGTTCGGTGGATGCGCCCGCTGCGCCCATCGCCGCACCCGCGATGACGTCGACCGTTGCGCCGGCAGCCACGTCGACGGAACGCGCAACCACGCTATCGACGACGCCAACCCCGGCGCCACGCGCGGCCTCCACCGTCGACGCAGGCCGCCGCACCATCGCCGTGCTGCCCTTCGTCAACATGAGCGGCGACGCCGAGAACGAGTATTTCAGCGATGGCATCTCCGAGGAGATCCTCAACCTGCTGGCCAAGCTGCCGCAGCTGAAGGTCGCCTCGCGCACTTCCTCGTTCAACCTCAAGGGCGAGAAGGTCGACATCCCGACCGTGGCCCGGCAACTGGGCGTCAGCACGATCCTGGAAGGCAGCGTCCGCCGCGCCGGCGACCGCGTGCGCATCACCGCGCAGTTGATCGAGGCCGATACCGACTCGCACATGTGGTCGGAAACCTACGACCGCGAGATGAAGGACGTGTTCGCCATCCAGGACGACATCGCCCACAGCATCGTCAAGGCGATGCAGGTGACGCTGAGTCCGCAGGAACGCCGCGCCATCCAGTCGGCCGCCACCACCGATCCGGAGGCCTACGACTACTACCTGCGCGGACGCAATTACATGTATTCGATGGCGCGCCGCGACTACGAGCACGCCATCCGCATGTTCGACCAGGCCATCAGCCTGGATTCCAAGTACGCGCTCGCCTATGCCGGGCTCGCCGACGCCTATTCGCACATGTACCGCTATGTCGAAGCGACGCCGGACAATGTCGAAAAGGCCAACCGCGCCAGCGAGCAGGCCGTCGTGCTGGACCGCGACTCGGCCGAGGCCCACGCCGCGCGCGGCATGGCGTTGTGCATCAGCAACCGCTACGACGAGGCTGACGCCGAGTTCGAAATCGCCATCAGCCGCAACCCCAACCTGTTCGAGGCCTGGTACTACTACGGCATGGCCGCCTCGTCGCAGGGAAAAGTCGAGAAAGCGGTCGAGCTTTACACCCGGGCGTCCGAGGTCAACCCCGCCGACTTCCAGGTGCCGATGTTCCTGGCGATGGCGTACGCCTCGCTCGGCCGCAAGCAGGACGAGATGCGCGTGCGCCTGGGCGCGCTCGGCACCCTCGAGCGGCACCTCAAGCTCAACCCGCACGACACCCGCGCGATCTACTTCGCCGCGCAGAACCTCTACCGCATCGGCGAGAGGGACAAGGCGATTGCCCTGGCCGAACAGGCCATGCAGCAGGGCATGAACGAGCCGGTCGTGCTCTACAACGTCGCCTGCTTCTACACGGGCCTGGGCGACAAGGAACGCGCCATCGACCTGCTCGAGCAGGCCGTCAGCCTCGGCTGGGGCGATCGCGACTGGATGGAAAACGACAGCGACCTGGTGCCCCTGCATGACGAGCCTCGCTTCCAGTCACTGCTGGCGCGCATTCACTGATGTCGACAACACCTCCGCTCCCAGGCTTTGGGCGCAATAAGCGAAGCGCATTGCGCCGCCGGCGCGCGCAAATTCGGTTCTTTTCGGATCGCGTAGCTTCCGATGGCCTCACGGATTGGCGGGTGTGCACGCATTCAGGTCGGTCGCCATTGCTCGCTGCAGCTGAACGCTTAAGCAAATAACCCCCATGGGGAATGGTCTCTCGATTTCGATTCGCGCACCGTGCGGCCGGGACAGGAGGAACGCACGCGCACGGACATGGTGCTCACCCACTAGAGAAGGAGACTGGAGTGATGGGGCTAACAACGAAATCACTGATGGCGGTTGCGCTGAGTGTCAGCGCGACCTTGATTGCCGGTTCCGCAATCTCTCACCCGCAGCCGAAAATTCTGTGCCACAACATCGGCGGGCCATTCGATCTTGGCGCCAATTGCGAAGCCACCGGTAACTGCACTTTCATCCTGCCGGATGGCGGAACCGTGACCTTTACAGGAAATCAATTCCTGGGGATTTTGATCGGGGCTAGTGGCGACCAGGCAGTAGCGGCCCATCTCGCCCATGGCGATGGTTTCGCCACCGCGATTTATGATCCACCGCTGCACCTGGCGTCGGTGGTCGGGCCCCATCAAGAATCCAATGTGGAATGCCTGGCGACGAGGGTCATCCCGCAGCCGCCCGAACCGGGCAAC
Source organism: Agrilutibacter niabensis (assembly GCA_031457065.1). Taxonomy (GTDB): domain Bacteria; phylum Pseudomonadota; class Gammaproteobacteria; order Xanthomonadales; family Xanthomonadaceae; genus Agrilutibacter; species Agrilutibacter niabensis_A. Next base: position 1,313,407 of record JAVDVW010000001.1, on the reverse strand, counting down.
TAACCAGGCCGGCGTGCAGAGGAGCAGCCAAGAGGCCCGCATCCGCGGGCCTCTTTCATTGCGGACGTCGCACAGCCGACTCGGAGAGACGCTGGGTCAAGCGGCTTCCTTGACCCACTGCTCCGCATCCGCGCCAGCGGGAATGTGCATGGGCGCCGCCGGGTCGGTGGCCGCACGCCACACCGCTTCGGCCACGTCCGTCGCCCGCGTTCCCGGCCCCACGGATTCGAGCATGCGGGCAATGGTCTGCTGCATGAACTCACCATAGGCGTCGTCGTCCAGGCCGCGAAAGGTCTGAACCCCACCCAGGGTTGCCGGGTTTCGTCCGCCCGGCGGACGCTCTTGCGTTGCACATGTGGACGACCACTCCGAGGCCCGAACCATGCCCACACTCCGCGCTTTGTCCGCCATCGCCCTGCTGGCCATCCTCCTGGCGCAACCTGCCACGGCCGATGACAACGCCCCCTCGACTCGCAGGACTGACGCCGTCGACCACGACTTCGGCCTCGCCATGCCGGACCCATACCGGTGGATGGAAGGCGAGGGCAACCAGGAATTCACCACGTGGTTGGACGCCCAGGGGCGGAGGACACGCGAGAAGCTCGACACGCTGCCCACCTTGGCGGCGTGGCGCGAACGCCTGGCCGCCGCAGCCGCCGCCGGCACCCGCCACAGCCAGCACCGGCTGGAAGGCGAACGCCTGTTCTTCCTGCGCGCCGTGGCGGGCAAGGAACGCATGCTCCTGGTGCGCGACGTGGACGGCGAGGAACACACGATCTTCGACGCGAACGCGCAACAGGGCGCGAGCATCAGCGGTTATACCGTCGCACCGGGTGGCGACCAGGTCGCGGTCAACATCACGCGTGGCGGCAATGAAGCGGGCGAACTCGCGGTGTTCGACGCCGCCACCGGGAACGTGGTGGAAACCCTCAGGCCCGTGTGGAGCGAGTTCAACGCGCAATGGCTGCCCGACGGCACCGGGTTCGCGTACACGCGCATGCGTACCGAGGGCGGCGGCGACCCGATGCTGGGCACGACGGCGTACCTGCACCACGTCGGCGATGCGCCAGACAAGGACGTGCTGTTGGCGCGGGCAGGGGAGAAGGATGCGCTGAAGATCGTGGCCAACGATTTCCCGCTCGTGTTCCTGCCGCAGCAAAGCGATTGGGCCGTGCTGCTGATCGCGGGGGCGCGCGCGTCGTTCCGGGTGTGCGAGGCACCGGTCGCGGCACTGTCGAGGGCCAAGCCGGGCTGGCGCTGCATCGTCGACGATGCGGATGCCGTGCAGAGCTTCGACGTGCGCGGCGACACGCTCTACCTCTTGCAGGCCGGTGGCGCGCCCAATCGCCATCTGCTCGCGCTCGATCTGCGCAAGCCCGATGCGAAGCTCGCCGACGCGCAGGAGATCGTTGCCGAACGCCCGGATGTCGTGCTCTCCGAGCTCAGCGTCGCTCGCGACGCCCTGTACCTGAAAGTGATGCGGCATGGGCTCGACTCCATCGAACGCATGGACTACACCACGCATGCGCGGCAGCCGGTGGCGATGCCCGGGGAAGGGTCGATCTACCTGATGCGAACTGATCCACGCCAGGACGGCACGCTGCTGTCGCTCGAAGGCTGGACCACGCCACGCAAGGTGTATCGCTACGGGTCCGCGACTTCGAAACTCGTCGACACCGGACTGGGCGCGCTCGGAGAACGCGAATACCCCGGCCTCGTTGCCGAGGAAACCGAAGCCACGAGCGCCGACGGGACGAAGGTCCCCTTGAGTCTGATCCATCCGAAGAACCTGCCGCGCGACGGCAGCGCCCACGCGATCGTGTTCGGCTACGGCGGTTACGGCATGAGCATGCAGCCAGGCTTCGCCACCGACAATCTGGAATGGGCCAACGCCGGTAACGTGTATGCGATCTGCCACGTCCGCGGCGGCGGCGAGAACGGCGATGCATGGCGCATCGGCGGGACAGGGCCGAACAAGCAGCGCGGCATTGAAGACTTCATCGCCTGCGCGAAGGAACTGGCCGCACGTGGACTGACGACGCCCGCGCGCACCGCGGGATTCAGCGGCAGCATGGGCGGCCTGCTCACGGGTGGGGCCTACACCACGGCGCCCGATGCGTGGGGCGCGATGGTGGTGCAGTCGGGCATGTTCAATCCGACGCGCATCCTCTCCGCCAAGAACGGCGCGAACCAGGTCGCGGAAATCGGCGACCCGCGTACGCCCGCGGGCATGCGCCAGCTCCTGGCGATGGACCCGTACCAGCACGTCAAGGAAGGCACGTCCTATCCGCCGCTGCTGCTCGTCGTCGGCCTGGTGGACCAACGCGTTCCGCCTTCGGAAAGCGGCAAGTTCGGCGCGCGCGTCATGGCGGCCAATGCGAACACCCCGGTCTGGTTCCGCACCGGTGCACAGTTCGGCCATTTCGCCACGAGCGCCAACGAACACGCGTTGGAGATGGCGGACATATACGCGTTCCTGGATGCTTACTTGAAGACGCCGCGCTGACGGCTGTCATCCCGCACACCCGCACCCTCGACGCATCCACGGACGTCAGTAAGGCGAGCCGCCCGCCTGTGTCGAGCCCAGCACGCCGGCTTCCGCCGAGACCAGGTACGCGCTGCCGCCCGTGCGTTGCCAGGTCGCGAGGTTGAACGCATCGCCGGCGCGAATGCGATCGACCGCGATGTTGCGGTAGGTCAGTGGCACCTTGCTCTGGCAGGCTTCCGGCAGGCCCGGCGCCTTCAGGAAATAGACGTTGCCGCTGCCGACCACGCTGGCGTTGCCCTGCGCATCCACCAGCAATGCGGTCTGCTCATCGACCGAGATTCCGCGCGGTGCACTGCTCCAGCCGTTGATGGCGATGCGGCACAGGAATGCGAGGTCGCGCCCCATGCGATCGCGCGCACCGAAGTGCGGATCGCCGATGATGCCGGCGAGCACGGGCAGGTTGGCGAAGTCGCGCCCGAGGGTCATGTAGCGGTTGAACGGATTGGCCAGGGCCTGGCTCGACGTCACGCCCTGGCTGGCCTGCGCGGTGTAGACGAATTGCGTCAGCACGTTGAGGCCGGCGCTGGTGCCGCCTACCGGCACGCCGCTGGCGATCAGCGCATTGAGCGTGGCCTGCACCGGCGTGCCGGTCCAGACGTTGATGTAGTTCGACTGGTCGCCGCCGGCGATCCAGACCGCTTCGGCCTTCGACAGGATGTCGGCCACCGTTGCGTTGTTCGCCGCCGCGGCGTCGGGAATGATCAGCGTGGCGACCGAATTTTCGCCCGGGCACAGGTCCTGGATGTAGGGGTTGTACGCGTCGGTGCCGGTCGCGCGGATCACCAGCAAATCGCCGCCGCCGGAGCGTTGGCACAGCCACTGGAAGGCCGCGTCGACATCGGTGCTGCCACCCATCAGCACGATGCCCGGTTGCGGTGCCGGCGCGACATCGGCGCTGTTGCCGACGCGGAAGTAGCTGTAGCTGGGGTGTTTGGCGGCAGAGGCGAGGGCGGGCACGAGCAGGGCCAGCAGTATTGCGAGCAGACGGGTCATGGGCATCCTCAGCGACGTGGGAACGGAATAGGGCCGTAGGCCGGGTTGGCGGGCCTCACCAGCCCGGCGCTGCATGTGCCAATGCCGCCGGTTGATGAAGCCTACCCCGAGTCGACCTCAGCGACCGCCGGCGAATTCGCAGCCCCGGTTTAGCCGGCGGCGCGTGCGATACGACCGGGCGTTAACGCCGTGATGGATATACATGGGGACATGGGGGCCGTGCCGCTGCGAAGCCAGCGGCAACCATCGCAACCAGGAGACGTCCATGAAGACGAACATTCGCACGTTGATGGCCTCGTTTGTGGTCAGCGCAGCTGCCTTCATCGGCAGCGCCAGTGCGGGGGACCAGTGGTTCGTGCTCAGCGAAAAGACACTGAAGGCCGCCGACCCGAGCACCGAGATCAAGAGCAGCGGCGATATATGGAACAAGAATATCAAGCAGGTGAAGCTCTCCGTCGAAGGCGCTGACGTGAAGGTCACGTCGCTCGCCCTGCACTGGGACAACCGCCCCGACGCCACGATGATGGATGTCGGTGTCATCAAAGGCGGGGGACAGACGGCCCCGATGAATGCTCCTGGGATCAAGTCGCGCCTGACGTCGATCACCATCCAGTACAAGATCATTGGCAAGGCGAAGTCGGCCAAGCTCAAGGTGTGGGGATACGACTGAGCTGCAGGTATCGCTGGACAAGGAAAGCCCGCCGGAAGGCGGGCTTTCTTCATTGCATCGGCTCGACCTTCGGCGGCGTCCACGTGCCATCCAGGATGTGGGCATCCGGCCAGTACGTGCGCACATACAGCGAGAACGGCTCGCCCCTTGGCGATGGTAGCCAGTTGGCGCGTTGCGACGGATCGGTCGGCGCATCCGCCTGCACGTAGAGGGTGGTGGTGCCGTCCGCGTTCGCCACCAGGTCCTTGTTCTTGGTGCCGAGCGAGTAGCGGTTGATCGCGTTCGGTACGAAGAAATGCTGCGCGTCATACAGCGTCAGCGACCAGAAGCCCTTCACGGGTGGCCCGCCCTTCGCGAAGGTCACCTTGTAACGCTTGCCGCCGTCGAGGCGCGCGCCATTCGCATCCAGGTCCTGGTAGAAGTACGTGGCTTCGTTGGGCTTGTTGACGAAGATGTTGGACTTGGCCACTGCCGCGCGCGTGAAGTAGTCGGTGCCGAACTTCGCGCCGTTGCGCACGGTGCTCCAGTTCGCGTCCAGTGGAATGCCGAAGTTGCGGAACTCGAGCAAGGGGGCGATCAGTTCCTTTTCGGTGCGCACGGCTTCGTCCGTGATCGCGGCCTTGATCGCCGGGTCCCGCTTCGCGGCCTCCACCAGCGACAACGCCTTCGCGTACTGCGCCTCTTCGCCCGGCAACGGCGTCGTGTCGGCGAGTACCGCCGGCAACTGGTCCCAGAACTTCGCCGGGTCGACCTTGGGTGCCTCGCTTCCGTCGGCTTGCGGCGGAGGGGCGGGGAAGTCGGGCGTCTTGCTCCAATCGCGCGTCTTCATCTTCCCGTCGAACTTCGACAGCGGATACATGTCGATCTGGCTGATCAACGGCTGCACCGCACCGCGATCCTCGGGTGTAGCGTCGAGGAAGACACGCGGGATGGCGTAGCCGCTATTGGTGCCACTGCGGAACACGCGCGCGATGCCCTTGGGGGTTTCGCCTTTCCACCCGGGGCCGGCCAGCAGGTAGAAACCCGGCTTGGTGCCGTACATCTTGCCGAGTTCGACGAAGCTGTCGGTGCGCGTATCGACGACCTGATAGACCCAGAAGCGGTCGCCGAAATCGGGCACCTGGATGACGACGGGTTCGACATCGAGCGCGAGCGGCCCGCCGCCGTACACAACATCCTGATTGGGGCACGCCACTTCGCGCTGGCTTGGCGCGACGTAGTCGGTCAGCATGCTCAGGGTGTTCGGCGGGGCTGCCGGCAGCACGCCACCAAGCTTCCCGGGCCCGGGCAAGGCCGAGAAACCGATGCGCCGGTTGTACACGTTGACCATCGGCCACGCCCAGAAATACACATCCCGTGCGGCCGCTCGTGCATACGCTTCGGTGAGCCTCGTGCCCGCGACCGGTCCCGGCACCTGGGGCGTCGCACTTGTCGGCGCTGGCGGCGGCGCGGGCGCGGGCGCTGGCTGAGTGACGGCTGTCGCCGATGACTCCGGCGGGACCGGCGTCTCCGGTGTAGGCGTTCGTGTGCATGCGCCCACCAGAAGCAGGGCAATCACGCTCGACAACAGGTCGCGAACAAGCGTCGTACGCACGGGGATTCCTCCGCCAGCTACTACGTCAAACTACTTACGTGGAATGACGAGCGCGTGTTCGGTCCCGCGCCCGAACTTTCACTGTACCGGGGCCCGGTAAAAACCCGGTAAAGAGTTGGCCCCGATGAAGTCCGGATCAGCCGCAGGCTGGGTTGGCCTCACCAGCCCTTCATGCACCAACGATGCCGGGTCGACGGATCCAACCCGGCCTGCGAGTGTCCGCCACCAGTTGCGTTACGTGGTGCGCGGCTATTTGACGCGGGGCGCGTGCAGCGTCAATGCCGTGTCCTCGATGTCCATCCGCGTGACCCGTCCACCTTCCTTGACGAAGATCACCGTCCAGGGGCGGTCCTTCAGGAAGAACCGGTTCGGCGCTTCGGCGAACAGTTCGTACTGCTTGCCACTGGAACCGATGAGGTAAAGGTGGCCGTCTCCCGCGGTCATGGTCCACACGCCACGTTCCGGCACGTCGTAGCGCCCCGCGTAGGTCTGCAGCAGGGCAGGATCCACCGTAATGGCCTTGCGCATCTTGGCGCGGCGATCCTCGATCCACTTCGCCAGCGCCGCACGGGACCCGACGTTGCAGTCCGCGACCGCGGTCGCGGACGTCGGTCCGCTCGCGTTCGCAAGTTCGGGTACGAAGGTGTCGAGGAAGTCGCACGCGAAGACGTTGGTGCTGATGTCCTCGCCGATCTGGAACATGTGGTCCGCCAGCGCCTCGCTGTTGGACAGCAGGATCAGCGACAGGTGCTTCGAGGGCACCTTGAGGTAGAGGGCCGAGAAGCCGGTGCCCCAGTGCCCGTAGTGCCACACGAGCCGGGTGCCGCGGTAGTCGGTGACGAACCAGCCTAGGCCATGGGCCAGCGGCTTACCGGCGTTGGAAGTGAAGGGCACCCACGCCCGGGCCAGCGTTTCGGGCTTCAGCAAGGCGTGGCGGTCGACGGCCGCGTCGTACTTCGCCATGTCGCGCACGGTGGAGAGCAATCCCGCCGAGGCCCAGAAGTCCGCGGGCGGCTGCGACTCGTGCAGGATCTCGCCCTCGCCGTAGTAGGTGTAGGGCTCGGCGAGGCGGGCGAGGTTGCTCTTGTAGCGCGCGAGGTGGTCCTGGCCGAGGACCGCCCACTTGGCCGCATCGCCGGCGACGTCGGGCCCGGGCACGCTGTCCTGCATGTCCAGCGGATCGAGGAACGTCTCCACGAACAGCTGGCGCAACGGCTTGCCGGATTTCTTCTCGAGTACCTCCTTGAGGTGCTCGAAGCGGTCCGGGTTGTACTTGTAGTGGTCGCCGGGCGTGTGTTCGGAGGTGTGGCTGAGCAGGTGCTTGATCTTGACCGAGTCGTCCTTGAAGTCGCTCGAGTAGTGGGACACCGGTTCGTCGAGATCGAGCTTGCCCTGTTCGACCAGTTGCCAGACCAGGATCGCGGTGAAGGTCTTCGTCAGCGATGCGACGTGGTAGAGCGTGTCCGGAGTGGCCGGCACCTTGTGCTCGAGATCGGCATAACCGAAGCCTTCGGACCAGAGCACCTTGCCATCCTCGAGGACCACGGCAGACAGGCCGGGGATCTTCAGGCGTTCGCGATCCGCGTCGACCTGCTGTCGGAAGGCGACGATGCGCGGCGCGTTCTGGTCGGCGTCCGCTCCCTTCGGCGCCCGTGCAGCAGGAACCGATCCGGCGCAGGCCGAAAGGGACACGACCAGGAGCAATACGGCGAACTGGCGCGGAGCGAAGGCCAAGGCAGGGCTGGGCATCGTGGTTCCTCGATTGCTGTTGTCGTGCACGCGGCGGAAGGGATCATCTTCCTCCGTGCGCTTGGATGTTCCTCCGGGGCGGAAGGTTTAGCGAGGCCCGCTAGCGAACACAGGGCAGCAAGCGCTCGGCGACTTCATGCCGCTACGCAACAGCACGTGTGACGACGCTCCCGGTTTCGATCATCACCCTGACTGGTTCACTATCCGCCGGATCTTCTGGTTCTCCTGTTTTTTAGCTGCGAAACGCCATGCGGTCGCGGCGCCGGGCAGACAGGCCTCGAGCCTAGGCGCACACACGCATTGCTTGCAGGCGGGATTTCTCGCTAGGTTGAAACCGACTGGCGTTCTGCCGGTCAGTCCCGGCGAGAGAGACGCCCGCTCCAGGAATGGGCCACTGGAGTGTGCGGCCGGGTCACGGCGTGGGTTGCCGATGCAGGCAAACCACATTTCAAAATCCCACAGGGGAACATCCTGATGTCGAAGTCGCACAAGTTGCACCAGCACGCGCTGGCCACGGCCATGGCAATCGCACTGACCGCCGGGTTCGCTGGCTCCGCCGCTGCCGCCGGTCGCGTGGATACTGCCGGCCTGCAGTCCGCGGACCAGACCAGCTTTGATCGCTTCATCGTCAAGTACCGCGCCGGCACTAGTGCCGCCGCGCAGCAGCACAACCTGGACATCGCCGCCAGGGGCAACGCCCAGGCCCTGTCCGTCGGCCGCCTGCGTACGCTGTCCGTCGGCGGCGAAGTCGTCGAGGCCAGCCATGGGCTGGGCCGGGCCGATGCGGAACGCCTGATGCGCAATATCGCCGCCGACCCGAACGTCGAGTACGTCGAGGTCGACCGGATCATGAAGCCGATGATGACCCCGAATGACCCCCACTACGGCACCTACCTGTGGGGCATGCAGACCAGCACCGGCGGCATCCGCGCCGACCAGGCCTGGAACACCACCAACGGCAACGGCGTGGTCGTGGCGGTGCTCGACACCGGCTACACCAACCACAGCGACCTGCTCGCAAACATCCTGCCGGGCTACGACTTCATCTCGAGCAAGACCGTCGCGGGCGACGGCGGCGGCCGCGACGCCGACGCGCACGATCCGGGCGACTACTACCGCGCCGAAAATTCCAGCTGGCACGGCACCCACACCGCCGGCACGATCGCAGCGGTCGGCAACAACGGCGCCGGCGTGATCGGCGTGGCCTACGGTGCCAAGGTCGTTCCGGTGCGCGTACTGGGTCGTGGTGGCGGCTACACATCCGACATCGTCGACGGCATCACCTGGGCGTCGGGCGGCACCGTCGCCGGCGCTCCGGCCAATGCCAACCCGGCCGAAGTCATCAACATGTCGCTGGGCGGCGCCGGTGCGTGCTCCAGCACCTACCAGAACGCGATCAACGCCGCCGTCGCCCGTGGTACCACCGTGGTGGTGGCCGCCGGCAACGACAACGCCGACGCCGTCGGCTTCACCCCGGCCAGCTGCGGCAACGTGATTGCCGTGGCTGCGACCAACAAGAGCGGCACGCGTGCCAGCTACTCCAACTACGGCAGCCTGATCGACGTGGCCGCCCCGGGTGGCGACAGCCCGGACTGCACCACGCTGATTGTGTCCACCGGCAACGCCGGCACCAGTGGCCCGACCACCGAGAACTACCTGTGCATGGCGGGCACCTCGATGGCGGCGCCGCACGTGGCGGGTACCGTTGCACTGATGCAGGCCGTGCGCACCACGCCGCTGACCCCGGCGCAGGTGGAGAGCATCCTGAAGAGCACGCTGCGTGCCTTCCCGGGCAGCAACGACAAGCCGATCGGCAACGGCATCATCGATGCCAATGCGGCCGTGAACGCCGCCGCGGCGTTCTGATCCGTTTTAGTAAACCGAAGTGCGATACGAACCCCGGCTCCGGCCGGGGTTCTTTTTTTCCAGGCTCCGGATTGAGGCGGGTCGCTACGCCCCATGCATTGGCGCAACCGCGCAACGCGCGCTTGAGCCCGCCGTAGTACGAGTTCTGAAGGCGTGGGTCGGCCAAGGGGGATGGGGGCCAGCGGCGGGGGCGGCAGCGTCGGCGGCTGCTTCGGTGCGAACTGCGCGGGCAGCGGGCGAAAGCGGTCACGGGACGAATGCCCGCGTTCGGTCAGTGCCCGCATGACGGCTTGGTAGTATCTTTCCTGTCTCGTGGACTCCACGAGCACTGCGAATTACGGCGAGGTGAGGAGAGATCTCATGGCGAACGATCTTGCCGCAGCCAATGTCAATCGGTCGTATCAGCTCGCGGCGTCGAGCATCGCGATCTTCACGTTCCTGTTGTTCTTTCTGTATCCGAAGTTCGCAGACGGCCAGGTCGACGCCTTTGCGTATCAAGCCACGTTGATCATGATGGGTGTGGCGACGTTCTCGTTCGCGTTCTCGTCTTTCTACTATTACGGCGCCTCGCTGGGCGGCCGGATCGACGATGTCGAACGCGCCCGGTATTCGCGTCGAGGCGATGGCTTCTGGCTGCTCGGGTGCGTCCTGCTGTTCCTGGCTCCGAGCCTGGTCCTCTTCACGGTCGGGCTTTTTGCCGTCGGGTCTGCATGGTTCGCACTCTGGCTGGTGTACCTGTTCTTCGTGATGCGCTACTTCCCTCGCGTCCAGACTGCGAGAAAGAGCTGAGCCGGCGCCGGTGCAGCCTCAGCGCTGCCCTGCGTCAAGATGAGTCAGGTAGAGGCGCAGATCGAACTCCAACTGGTGGTAGTCCGGCTCCATGTGCGTGCACAGCTGGTAGAAGGACTTGTTGTGCTCGGCTTCCTTCATGTGCGCCAGTTCATGCACCACGATCATCTTCAGGAACTCAGCGGGCGCGTCGCGGAACACGCTGGCGATGCGAATCTCCCGGCTGGCCTTGAGCCTGTCGCCATGCACCCGGGAAATTGCGGTATGGGTGCCGAGCGCGTGTTTCATCACCTGTAGCTTGCTGTCGTAGACCACCTTGCCCAGCGGCACCGATCTGCGCAGGTGCCGGTCCTTGAGCGCCTGGACGTAGTCGTACAGCTGGCCGTCGCTGCGCACGGTGTGGGACTGGCCGTACTTGTCGGCCAGCACCGTGCCCAGCCGTCCCTGCTCGATCAGCTCGTGCACCCGCGCCTGCACGTGTTGCGGGTAGCCGGCGAGGTACTTCAGAGGTTCCATCAGTGGAAGGGGGCCAAGGCGGGTGGCGGGGCGGCGGGTATGATGAGGCGGAAACCCGGAACAAGAAACCGCGACATGGCGAAGGCGAATCCGCTCCAGGAACAGTTGCTCAAGGCGGGCCTGGTCAAGAAGTCCAAGGTGGCCGAGGTGGCGCGCGAGCAGAACAAGGCCCGGCATGCCAAAGGGCCATCCGAGCTCAACGAGATCCAGCGGGAAGCCGAGCGGGCGCGGGCCGAAAAGGCCGAGCGGGACCGTGCGCTTGCCGCCGAGCGCAAAGCCCAGGCGCACAAAGCTGAACTTCTTGCCCAGGCCCGGCAGATCATCGAAGACAAGAAGGTGCCGCGCACGGGGGAGAGCGAGTATCGCTTCACCGCCGATGGCGCCATCCGCACCGTGCTCGTCAACGACGACCTGCGCAGGAAGCTGTCCTCCGGCGCGCTGGTGATAGCCCGCCTGGGCGACCGCTACGAACTGCTGCCGCGTGCGGCCGGCGACAAGGTGCGCGAACGCGACGCCAGCATGATCGTGCTCGATCACGGCCAGGAGGTGGGCGCCGAGCCCTCCGCTGGAACCTCCGAAGACGATGCGTATTACGCGCAGTTCCAGGTGCCAGACGACCTGGTCTGGTAACCGCGGGCGGGAGTGCTTTCGGCCATGAGCGGCCATCGCCCAGCCCGGGGTGACCGGCAGGCAGTCGCGAGGGGCTTGTCACAGCCGAAGCGGTGGGCGGAGTAGTAGCCCCCGTGAAGCTGCCAATGCAGCGTTCCGCGCAGTCCTAGGGCCGGCGGGACTACCCTACGTCCCGTCGTATTCGACCCTGTCGGCATGGGATCTCACGAAAAAAAGCGCGGTCTGGTCCGTCGTCTGCATGAGCGCGCGGGCGCACCGCCGCACGCAGTCGCACACCATCGACGTGGCATCGCGCTGCGGTTCGCTCGATTCCGCGCTGCCGGGCTGGGCGCGTTCGCTGCGTTCCTTGCCGTGCTCGGACCAGGGTTGCTGGCCGGCCTCTCGGACGACGACCCGGCCGGAATCACCACGTATTCGGTCCTGGGGACCGACCACGGCTATCGGCTGTTATGGATCATCCCGGCATCGACGGTGCTGCTCGTCCAATTCCACCTGATTGCGATGCGGATCGGTGCGGCGACGGGCAAGGGATTCGTCGGCATCATTCGCGAACGCTGGGGCCACCGATGGGGGTATGCCGCGGTGGCCGGCCTGGTGTTTGCGAATTTCGGGACGATCTGCGCTGAATACGCCGGCATTTCCGCCGCGTGTTCGCTCGTCGGCATCCCGCCCTGGATCAGTACTCCGATCGCCGCGACACTGATCTCGCTTGTCGTCGTCCTGGGCTCGTTCCATCGCGTGGAACGCGTTCTTCTGATCGTGTCCGCCACGCTGGGCCTCTACCTGATCGACGGCGTCCTGGCGAAACCGGACTGGCCGCTCGTCTGGCACAACTCGATCGTGCCGCATTTTCCGCGGGACTCCCTCGGCTGGATTGCCATCGCCGCAACCCTGGGCACGACGCTCGCGCCCTGGGGCCTGGCCTTCATCCAGTCGTACGCCGTCGACAAGAAGATCACGCTGGCCAACCTTCGTTGGGAGCGAATCGACGTCGTCATCGGCTCGATACTCACCGGCGTCATCGGGCTGGCCATCGCCGTCGCGTGCGCGGCCACGCTTCATCGCGCCGGCGTGCACATCAACGATGCGCGTGACGCCGCCGCGGCACTGCGCCCGCTGGCCGGTTCATTTGCAACGGTGTTGTTTGGCGCCGGATTGCTGGGTGCGTCACTGCTGGCGGCGGCCATTGTCCCGCTTGCAACCGCGTATTCGATTGCCGAAGGTGTCGGCTCCCCGGCCTCGCTGGACCTGGATACACACCATTTCCGGATCTTCTACGCAGCATTCGTGGTCTTGACGGTGGCGGCCGCCAGCGTCGTCTCGCTGCCGGACGTGCCGCTGATCCCGCTCATCTACAGCAGCCAGGTGGTGAATGCGGTGATGCTGCCGCTGCATGTGATCGCGCTCCAACTGCTGGCCCGCGATCCAGGGATCATGGGTGATTCCCGATCGGGAAGAGTCTCGGTGTTCGCAGGCTGGATAAGCATCGTGCTGATCCTTGCGTGCATCGTTGCGCTCGCATGGAGTTGGATCGGCGCAGTCACAAGCTCCTGACTCAGTAGCTAATGCGTCCAGGCCAGCCAACGCCGGACTGAGGTGGTCGCGAACGAATGACGACGCTTTCCCGCACCGGGCCAACGTGTAGCCGTCTCCCCGGGCGTCGCCCATGAATAATTCACCTGGCCACCCGCAATCCATGAGGTCTTTGCCGTTCCATGCCTCGACGCTTCACGCCGCCTGCATAGGCCCGTGATCAGCATCCCCCGGCCGGGCTACGTCGCGAACTGCGTTTCTCTCATCGCAGGGGGCGACAGGGGTCCTGCAATCCGAACCTAATCCGACTGGAGATTTGCAGATGCGCAAGTTTGCCTCCTGGGCCAAGCGCGGCCTGATCGTGCTCTCGCCACTCCCGCTCGCCTTCACCATGGCCGCGTCGGCGGCGGGACCGTCCGACTCGGTGTCGCCTTCGCTGCGTGCTGCCATGCAACGTGACCTCGGCCTGACCTCGGCCCAGCTGTCCCAATACCTCAAGATCGAACGCCTCGCGGCGCAGCAGGAGAAGCAACTGGCCAAGGCGCAGGGGCGCAACTTCGCCGGCAGCTGGATCGAGCAGGCGAACGGCAGCTTCAAGCTGATCGTCGCGACCACCACGATCCGCCCGCAGCAAGCAGGCGCCGGCGTCGAGGTCCGCAACGCACGCCACAGCCTGGCTGATCTCGACGCGTCCAAGGCCCAACTCGACGCCGTGCAGGCGCGCGGAGGCAAGGTGCCCAAAGGCGTGTACGGCTGGTACGTGGACCTACCCAGCAACAGCGTCGTTGTGAGCGTCGGCAAGGGCGCGCAGCAGGCCGGCATCGACTTCGTCGCCGCCAGCGGCGTCGATGTCCAGAACGTGCGCCTGGTGACCGAGGACGAACAACCGAGCCTGCGCAGCACCCTGCAAGGTGGGCTGGGCTATCTTCGCAACCCCGGCGACGGCTATCTCTATGCCTGCTCGATCGGCTTCACGGTCACCCAGGGCAGCACTCCTGGCTACGTCAGCGCCGGCCACTGCGGCACCGCCAACGAGCCGGTGTATCTGGAGCTCTCACCGCAATGGACGGTCGGGCCGAGGATCGGCACGTTCGCCGCGTCCAAATTCCCGCAGCCGGGCCAGACCGGCAACGACTACTCCTGGGTCAGGGTCGACGCGGGCAACACGCTGCTGCCGGCGATCTACGGTTGGGGCAAGGGCGACGTCACGGTCAGGGGCGGCACCGAAGCCGCCGTCGGTGCCGCGATCTGCCGCTCCGGCCGTACCTCGGGCTGGCGTTGCGGCACGATCGAGGCCAAGAACCAGACCGTCAACTACAGCAGCGGCGAAACGATCCTCAACCTGACGCGCACAACCGCCTGTTCCGAAGGCGGCGACTCGGGCGGCTCGTTCATTACGGGCCCCGGCCAGGCCCAGGGCGTGCTGTCGGGCGGCAGCGGCAGTTGCAAGGGCAAGCAGCCGAACAGCCGCACCCGCAGCTTCTACCAGCCGCTCCTGCCGATCCTGTCGGCGTACAACCTGACGCTGCGCACCAGTCCCTGATCGGCGCGCACCAATGCAGGACACGAACGCCCCGGCTTGCCGGGGCGTTTGTTTAGCAGAGCGGCTGCGTGCAAGGGCGAGCGAATCGAGCGACCGCATTCGGCCAGAAGCGGACATTCGTCGGCCTTCACCGACAGCTAACGCTTGCGGCGCGTTGATACCTGTCCTGATGCCAGCAGGCGGACGCCGAGGGAGTGGGTCATGGCACGGCCGTTCGAAGGAACCATTGCGCTCGATATACGCAAGTCCAAGCCGGACTGGGATGCCTACTTGGAGCGACGGGCACCGGAGGGCGCACCCAACGTTCTGGTGATCTTGTACGACGATACCGGACAGGCGTGCTGGTCACCCTATGGTGGGCGTGTAGAAATGCCCACGCTCGATCGGCTGGCAAAGAATGGGCTGATCTACACCCAATGGCATACCACGGCGGTTTGTTCACCGACGCGCTCGTGCTTCCTCACCGGCCGCAATCACCACGCCAACGGCTTCGGTACCATCGCCGAATCCGCCGTGGGCTTTCCGGGGTACGCCGGACACATTCCGCTGGAGAACGCGACGATGGCGACCATCCTGCGCGATGCGGGATGGAGCACGTTTTGGATCGGCAAGAACCACAACGTGCCGGTCGATGCCTTCGACATGGGTTCGAGCAAGAAGCGCTGGCCGCTGGGGCTGGGCTACGACCGCTTCTACGGTTTCATCGGCGGCGAGACCAACCAGTGGTATCCCGAGTTGATCGAGGACAACCACTTCGTCGAACAGCCTTATCAACCAGAGGATGGCTACCACTTCTCCCGGGACATCGCCGACAAGGCGATCACCTTCATCCGCGATGCAAGGCAGTCTCAGCCGGACAAGCCCTGGTACATGTGGTACTGCCCCGGCGCGAACCACGCGCCGCACCATGCTCCCCAGGAGTACATCGACAAGTACAAGGGCAAGTTCGACGACGGATACGAGGCCTATCGCGAGTGGGTGCTCAAGCGAATGATCGAGCGCGGGATACTTCCAGCCGACACGCAATTGACGCCCCTCAATCCGATGAGCGCGGGCAAGTGTCCCGAAGCCGACCTGGTGCGGCCGTGGGAGACTCTTTCCGAAGATGAGAAGCGGCTGTTTTGCCGGATGGCGGAGGTGTTCGCAGGGTTCTCCGAGTACACCGACGTGCAGGTCGGCCGTCTGATCGATTATCTCGACGAATCCGGCCAGCTCGACAACACCCTCGTCCTCTACTGCGCGGACAACGGCGCCTCGGGCGAAGGCAGCCCCAACGGTTCGGTCAACGAGAACCTCTTCTTCAATAGCTATCCCGACGACATCAAGCGCAATCTGGACATGCTGGATCGTCTGGGATCTCCGGACACCTACAATCATTACCCGACCGGCTGGGCGGTCGCGTTCTCCACTCCGTACCGCATGTTCAAGCGGTACTCCAGCTACGCGGGCGGCACCTGCGATCCCCTCATTATCCACTGGCCCAAGGGCATCAAGGCCAAGGGCGAGGCTCGCCACCAGTACCACCATTGCGTCGACATCGTCCCAACGATCCTCGACTGCTGCGGAGTTCCGATGCCGGAGGTGGTGGACGGCGTGAAGCAGAGCCCCTTGGCGGGCGTGTCGATGCGCTACTCGTTCGACAACGCCGATGCGCCCACAGCGAAGGAAACTCAGTACTACGAAATGCTCTCCACACGGGGCATCTGGCACGAAGGCTGGAAGGCCGCGACCGAGCACGCTCCGTTCGTCGATGAGGGTGGTTTCCAGAACGAAACGTGGCAGTTGTTCCATGTCGACGAGGACCGTTCTGAATCCCGTGACCTTGCCGCGCAGCATCCAGACAAGGTCAAGGCGCTTGCAGAGTTGTGGTTGTCCGAGGCGCAGAAGAACAACGTGCTACCTCTCAACGACCTCGGGCTCGTTGCCTTCCGCGAACTCGAATACAAGGTCAGGGCGCCGGCAACCGGACGCTACGTCTACTACCCGGGGACGACGGAGGTTCCCGAGGCATCCGCAGCGCGGACGTTGGGCTCATCATTCAAGATCCTGGCCGAGGTGGAGTTCGCGCCGGACTCGCAGGGCGTTATCGTCGCGCAGGGGTCTCGATTCGGCGGCTACACGCTGTTCGTCAAGGACGGGGATCTGAAGTTCGTCTTCAACTTCCTCGGCATGGAGGAGCAGCACCTGAGCACCGCTGCGCCCACTGAAGGACGTCATATCGTCGGGGTCGACTTCCGGCGCGAGAATTTCGGCCAGTTCCACGAGGGGCTTGGTCCGATGGAACTATACGTAGACGACCAAGTCGCTGCAGAAGGGCAGTTCCGCACGCAGAGTGGACACTACTCGCTTGCCGGCGAAGGCCTTTGCGTCGGCCGAGACAGTGGCGACGCGGTGTCGTCTTCGTACAAGTCCCAGTTCCCGTTCAGCGCCGGGACTATTCTAAAGGTGGTCTTCGACGTGGCCGATGACGTCTACTTGGACGTGGAGCAAAGATTCGCGGCGGCGATCGCCAGAGACTGATGGGGACAGTGGCGTCCTAGCGGACAACCGGGCAGCCGAATGTCCGCTGTGGGTCGAAAGCGGTCACTCGGGGAACTTGGTCAACCTGTGCGAGGCGGGCTTCGTCCGCGCTACGCAAACGAGCCGGTGCGCACCTCGCCCGCGCGGACGTAGCGGGTGACCAGCACGCCGGTGGACGAGCTCCTCGACTCGTCGAGCCGGAATGCCGCCGCCTGCGCGTGGTCGTCGAACAGGCGCTTGCCGCGGCCGAGCAGGACCGGGTAGACCAGCAGGCGCAGCTCGTCGACCAGGTCCGTGGCGAGCATCTGATGCGCGAGTTCGCTACTGCCCTGGGTCAGCAGGTCGGGGCCGTCACCGCGCTTGAGCTCGCGCAACGCAGCACCGATGTCCGCGCCCAGGGCTCGGCTGTTCTGCCACGCGAGCGTTTCGGGATGGTGGGTGGCGACGTGCTTGGTGACGCCGTTGAACAGGTCGGCGATGTCCTGGTGCGGCGCACCCTTGGGCACGTGTGGCCAGTACGCGGCGAAGATGTCGTAGGTGCGGCGTCCGAGCACCAGCTCGAACGGGTGCTTGAACGCTCCGCCCATCGCGTCTTCGCCTGCGTCGTCATAGTAGGGCCAGACCCAGCCGCCGTAGGCGAAGCCGTCGCTGGTGTCTTCCTCCGGACCGCCGGGCGCCTGCATCACGCCATCGAGGCTGACCATGGCGGCAACGATGAGCTTTCTCATGTCGGGCTTCCTGTGCGGGTTGGAATGTCCGCCTGTCTTCCTCGACGAGCGGCGGGGTGGGGAATCGACATCCGTGAACCCGACCGGTTTGGTGCGTACGATATTGGCGGCGAATACCGCTCGCACATGTGACGGCTTGGCCCATGACTCCCAATCCCGCTTACATCGCCGCCATCCAGGACAGCGTGCGCGCAGCGCCGTATCCCCAGCTCATCGGGATGACGATCGCCGCGCTCGAATTCGACAGCTGCCGGATCGCCCTCGTGCTGGGTGAGCGCCACATGCAGCCGTTCGGGATCGTGCATGGCGGCGTGCTGGCCACGCTGATCGACACCGCGACGTTCTGGGCTGTGTTCATGCGCCTGCCGGAGGACGCCGGGCTCGTGAACGTCGACCTCAAGCTCAACTACCTCAAGGCGGTAACGGGCGGCCACCTGCGCGCCGAGGGACGCTGCCTGCGCGCGGGCAGGCAGATCAGTTACGCCGAGGCCAGCGTGTTCGATGAAGCCGGCGAACTGGTTGCGCACGGCACTTCGACGCTGATGGCATTGCCCGGCAAAGGCCTGAAGCTCGACGTGGCGAAGTTCCTGCCGCAAGCGTAAGACGCGCCGCGAGGAAATCCGGCGACGAGCGAGACCAGCGCGCCGCAGCGCGAGGGAAGAGTCGGGCGCGGTGACCCCTGCCCACAAGCCCCGGGTGCGGCCTTCGGCCTTACCCGTGCTACAACCCTCATGCAATGTCAGCCCTTCCGCGCCGCTTCAATCGCGGCGATGTCGATCTTGCGCATGCCCATCATGGCGTCGAACGCACGCTTGGCCGCCGCGCGGTCGGGGTCGTGGAACGCCTCGGTCAGCGCGCGCGGCGTGATCTGCCACGACAGGCCCCACTTGTCCTTGCACCAGCCGCATTCGCTTTCCTGGCCGCCGTTGCCGACGATCGCGTTCCACAAGCGGTCCGTTTCGGCCTGGTCGTCGGTCGCTACCTGGAACGAGAACGCCTCGCTGTGCTTGAACGCGGGACCTCCGTTCAATCCCAGGCACGGGATGCCCAGCACGGTGAAGTCGACGGTAAGGACGTCGCCTTCCTTGCCCGATGGAAAGTCGCCGGGTGCGCGTTGGACCGCGCCCACCGTGCTGTCCGGGAATGTCCCGGCGTAGAAGGTCGCGGCATCGAGCGCGGTGCCGTCGTACCACAGGCAGATCGTGTTCTTGCTGATCATCGGGGATCTCCTGGATCCGGATGGGTGCCTGCAGCGGGTATCGCCGCAGTGCGTCGTCTCCCATAGCACGGGAGATGTTCAACCCGCGTAAGGCGGGCTCGGGTTCGCCCTGCGACGCCACGATGCAAGGGTGACGGCGCCGGCGCCGGCAGGAAACCGCGTGCGCGATCGGATGGACTACTCCGTGGTGCGATCCCGATGCCAGTGCGAACGCGGCAGCACCTCCAGGCTCCGCTGGTCGTGTTGCGCCAGCACTTCCTCGAAGCCGTAGTGGCTCTCCCAGCCCAGGCCGCGGCTTGCCGCGCTGGCGTCGTAGACGCGGTCGATGGTGCGGGGAAGCGGCCATCCGCGGCGCTCGAACGCGTCGACCAGCGCGGGGCAGCGCAATGCCAGTACCTCGCGCGGTTCGCGGGCGAGGGCGTCGGCATCTTCGGGTTTGAAGGGCGTGCGGCCACTGGCGATGTAGCGCTGGAACGCCGCGCCCGTGGCACCCAGCGCGGCAAGGTGCGCATCGGCGACGTCGCGCGCGTCGATGCCGCGGTGGAGCCGGTACAGCGCCATCTGGTCCGCCGCTTCGGGAAAGCAGCGCGACATCCGGATCACGCGTACCGCCAGTGTCGCGCCGGCCGCGGCTTCGAGCAGCGATTCGGCCTCGAGCTTCGTGCGGTGGTAGACGGTTTTCGGGCGCGGCACCGTCGCCTCGTCTATCCACGTGCAGCGGTCCGGTTCTACGGCATCGCCGTACAGCGCGGTGGTGCTGGTGTACACGAGCGTCCGCACGCCGCGCTCGACCGCCAGGTCGACCAGCAGGCGCAACCCCTCGAGGTTGACGCGTGCGAACTCCGCTTCGTCCACGATGCCCACGTGCGGCGCATGCAGCGCCGCGGTGTGGATGATGGCCTCCACGCCCGACATCGCTTCGCGCAGCACACGCGCGTCGGCGACGTCGCCGATGAAGCGCGTGGTGGAGAAGGGCTGCCGGTCCAGCCCGACCATCTCGTGCGCTTCGGCCATCGCGCCGAAAATGGCGCGGCCGATGCGGCCGGAACTTCCAGTCAGTAAAACCTTCATGGGCAGCGGTGGTGGCGCCCGGGATGCGCCGGGATGGAGGCATTGTAGGCCGCGCACGACCGGGCACTGCTTTCCTGATCGAGGCAGGCGGTTGCTGCGCGGCCGCGGTCACGGCGGCATGCCGAGATAACGGACTCGCGCCTATGCTTTCCGCATGCGTGGGCGTCGCCGCTTCCTCCGGTGGCTGGGCGGTATCGCGGCCGGAGCTGCGGCGTTCGCACTGCGCAGCGTCGCCCGTCCCGCAACTGCGCCGCAGCCGCGGCCATCACGCATGTCCCATGCCGTCACGCCCGTTTCGCTGTTTCTTTGCGGCGATGTCATGACCGGACGCGCCATCGACCAGATCCTGCCGCATCCGTCGAAGCCGGGATTGCAGGAGCAGTACATGCACGACGCACGCGGCTACCTGGGACTCGCCGAGCGGGCCAGCGGCGACATACCGCATCCGGCGTCGCTTGCGTACATCTGGGGGGATGCGCTGGCCGAGCTGCAACGACGCCGGCCCGCTGCCCGCATCATCAACCTCGAGACCAGCGTCACCCGCAGCGACACGCCCTGGCCGAAGGGCATCAATTACCGCATGCATCCGGACAATGTCGCTTGCCTCGCGGCCGCAGGCATCGACTGCTGCACGCTGGCCAACAACCATGTGCTCGACTGGCAGCGCGACGGACTGGCCGAGACCCTCGCCACGCTGCGGCGCGCGCGGATCGCGATCGCAGGCGCCGGTGCCGATCTCGAAGCCGCCCAGGCGCCGGCCGTCCTGCCGCTGGGCGAGGGCGCGCGCCTGCTGGTGTTCGCCGCGGCTACCGAGGATAGCGGCGTGCCCGCGCAGTGGGCGGCGAGTGCAGGGCGTTCCGGCGTGCATCGCCTGCCGGACCTGTCGACGAAGACCGTGGTGCGGATCGCCGCCGTCGTTCGCAATCATCGTCGGCCCGGCGATCGCGTGTTGTTCTCGGTGCACTGGGGCGGCAACTGGGGCTACGCGATCTCCCACGCGCAACGCGCATTCGCGCATGCATTGATCGACGAGGCGGGCGTCGACATCGTCCACGGTCACTCGTCGCACCACCCCAAGGGCATCGAGGTGTATCGCGACCGTCTGATCCTGTACGGCTGCGGCGACTTCATCAACGACTACGAAGGCATCGAGGGGCACGACGCGTACCGTGGCGAACTCGGCCTGATGTATTTCCCGACGCTCGATCTCGCCACGGGTCGCCTGCACGAACTCGCACTGGTCCCGACCCGGATACGCCGGTTCCAGGTCAACCATGCCGTTGGCGAGGACCGCGCCTGGCTCCTCGCCATGTTGCAGCGTGAGTGCCGCGCGCTGGGCAGCGAGGTCGAGGCGAGCGCGGAAGGTGCCTTCGCCGTGCACTGGAAGCGATAGCTGCCGCCCGAGATCTACATGGGGCAGGGCGTCGTGGCCTTGGCTACGCCGTCCAGCTCGCGACCAGGCCAGCTACCGCCACCCGCAAGGGATTGGTCGGGTCCGACAGCAGCTTCACGGTCAGGGCGAAGCAGATCGTCACCAGCACCGGGCGCACGGCGCGCCCGCCGAAACGCATCGCCAGGTGGGCGCCGATCTGCCCGCCCAGGATGTTGGCCACCGCCATCGCCAGGCCGGCGGTCCACAGGACATGGCCGCCGCTGATCATCACCGCCACCGCGGCGAGGTTGCTGGCGAGGTTGAAGTACTTGGTCTGCGCGGTCGCGCGTACCACGCCCAGGCCGCCGAGCACGACCAGCGCGGTAGTCATGAACGAGCCGGTACCCGGACCGAAGAAGCCGTCGTACACGCCGATCGCGCCGATCACGCCGGCCAGCGCGAACGGGCCGATGCGGTGGTGGCGGTCGTCCTCGCTCATGCGCGGCGCCAGCACGAAATAGCCGGCCATCGCGATCAGCAGCACGGGGATGATCCCGCCCAGGAACGACGGGTCGAGGCGCTGCAGCAGCCAGGCGCCGCACGCCGAGCCGACGAAGGCAGCGAAGGCGGGCAGGGCGAAGCGGCGGAAGTCGATGTGCCCCTTGCGGGCGAAGGCCACGACGGCGCCGGTCGTGCCCATCGCGCTTTGCAGCTTGTTGGTGGCGATCGCGGACACCGGTGGCACGCCGACCGCCAGCAACGCCGGGATGGTCAGCAGCCCGCCGCCTCCCGCCATGGCGTCGATGGTGCCGGCCACGAAGGCGACGGACATCAGGAACGCGATGACTTCAAGCGACAACTCCATGGACCACCAGCCTCGAAAACGGGGCGCGCATTGTCCCCGGAAAGCGGTGGCAGCGGGGCCGGTCAGCGCGAAACAGCGAAATGCGTCAACCCGCGCAGGCAGGACGTGCCGGCTCCCCGGATTCCCCTTTAGTGGAATTGCCGGCCCCGGCCGACGCTGACAGCTTGGGTGGACCAATCGCCGGTCCGGCGCGTTGGCCGCCGGGCAGCGGCGTGGGCTGCCGCATCCATCGGTCATGAAGGGCGCGCGCCCCGGCCCTCGATCTGCACGACGAGGCTGGCATGACCGGGCCAGGAGGAAAGGACCCATGAACAAAGCACCAGTGGCTCATCGCCGGGAACCTGACGCCATCGTTGGAGGTGCTGCCATGAATTCATTTCGAAGGCGCGCGCCGTGGCTGGCATCGGCCCTCATCGGCGCTCTCTCGCTTGCCGGCACCGCCGCTGCGCAGACGGCATTGACACCGAACCTGATCCCACTGGGGGCCTTCGGCATGACGTTGTCGACCGATGCCGGTGGCCGTTCCGAGCTTCGGTTCAGCACCACGAGCTGGAACAGCGGCACCGGACCGCTGGAACTGGCCGCCGGGGAGGTAGTAACCGGAGAGGGAAAGATCCGGGTCTACCAGGCTGTGTACCAGACCAGCGGCCCTCCGATCCTCCACTTCGCGGGCGCCTTCGAATACCACCCCGCGCACAACCACATGCATTTCAACGACTACGCGCTCTACTCGCTGCAGCCGGTCAATGCGCCGGGTGGGTCGTTGCGCACGGGCGCCAAGACCACGTTCTGCATCATGGATACCACCCCGGTCAATCTTGGATTGCCGGGCGCACCGAGGGGGTCGTTCTACAGCGTGTGCGGGCGTGACCTGCAGGGCATGTCGGTCGGGTGGGGCGACACCTACGGTTCCCAGCTCGAGGGACAGTCGATCGATTTCACCGGCGACGCCGATGGCATCTACCAGCTGAAGATCGAGGTCGACCCAAAGAAACTACTCATTGAGTCCAATGAGAACGACAACGTGTCGTGCGTGCTGCTCAGCATCAAGAAGCCGAGCACCGTGACCGTGCTCGACAGCAGCGGAAAATGCTCGACGTTGGTATCAATCACCCCGGCCTCGGCGCGCGAGGGCAGCAGCGTGCAGGTCACCATCACCGGCTACGGATTCACTCCGGGCATGAGCGTCAGTTTCTCTGGCGGCACGGGCGCACAGCCTGTCGCCAGCAACGTGCAACTGACGTCCGACACCGACTCGCTGGACACGATCAGGGCGACCGTGACCGTGCCTGTGAAGAAAGGGAAGGGCACCAAGGATCCGCTCTGGAACGTGCGTGTCGGCGGCGGCGGCGTCCTGGCCAATGGGTTCAGGGTCACGCAGTAACCCGGCTGGTGTAGGACGACCGGCGTACCTCTTTCGTGGAATGTCCCCACGATTTCGACTCTGGCACCGTGCAGTCGGGACAGAAGGAACACGCAGGCGCCGAGTCATTACAAGCCAGTCCCACGGGCACGGACATACGTTCAACCAACCTGAGACAAGGAGACTGAAATGATTGGGCTTACCAGGAAATCATTGATGACGGCCGTGCTGGGCGTCAGCGCGACCTTGATTGCCGGCACTGCCTGCGCTGGCGATACAAAGCCGCCGCCGGAGAAGGGCGTCATCTGCCACAACATTGGCGGACCGCGGGACCTCGGCGCCAACTGCGACATGACCGGCAACTGCTCGTACTCTCTCGACGGGGGCGGATCCATCCTCGTTACCCCGAACCACTTCCTCGGGATCATCATCGGAGCCAGTGACACCGCCGCGGCGGCTCACATTGCCCACGGCGATGGTTTCGTCGAGATAGTTTTTGATCCACCGCTGCACCTGGCCTCGGTGATCGGCCCCCATCAAGCGTCCAATGTGGAATGCCTGGCGACGCGGGTCATTCCGCAGCCGGATGAGCCTGGTAACTGAGACACGCGCCAGGAAAGACGCGAAGAAAGATGGGCAGAGGCGCAGCTCTGGTCGAGCGGGATCATCCGTTCGACGGCGCTGCGCATCTGCGTCCGGTCGGACCAAACCGGCACGTCACTCGATGCAGTTCGGACCAAGGGTGGGTCAAGCGCTAACCGGCGCCTGGATGATCACCAGCGAGCGGCGGCGCACGCCGAGTTTGGCGAAGACGCTCTTGAGGTGTTTCTTGACCGTGTCTTCCATGATCCCGAGTTCGCGTGCGATTTCCTTGTTGCTGCAGCCCCGATGCAGTCGCTCGACGACCTGCAACTCCCTTCGCGAGAGCGTTTCCATGGCGTGGAGTCGCTCCGGACCGGCGGGTGTCCCGGCTTCCAACGGCCATGTCGAGTCGGTGATGACCTTGGCCATCAACCGGCGCGACAGCCACAGTTCGCCTTTGCTGACCGCGCGGACCGCCTTGAGGCAGAGATCGGGCGGGCTCGTCGTCAGCAGGAACCCGTGGAACCGCTTGCGCAACACCTCGGTCACCACGCTGCGATAAAGCTGTTCCGACGCCAGGAGCACGCGCACCTGAGGGCGGCACTGGTGGATCCTTCGCAACGACAGCGGGTCCAGACGGTCCGCCAACGCCTTGTCCAGCAGCAGCACCCTGGGATGGTGGCGTTCCACGCAGGTCGCCAGGCAGGTCGAGTCCATTACCGGCTCGCCCGCGATCTCGATGCCGGACCCGCATCCCAGCATGGACAGCCAGCGCGCATGCAGGGCCTTGCGGTCGGAAGCGGTCATGACCGTGATGGCTGCCGGGACACCGAACTCCTCGATGACAATCGGCGCCGAGTAAGCGACTGCGTCTGAACGCACAGCGAGGTGGTGTTCTGCGTGCATCGTGACCATCCTGTCCCGCTATCGGACTTTTCCTGCGGCCGCGTCGCCTGGCCGCGCATGGCGAGCAAGCGCGCTGACTTGGACAGGAACCCCAGGTACCCGAAGGTCCGATCCCCGTTATGGGAACGCATGCAATGCGTCCTAGTGGGTTCAACGATCTTCGCGTCCCGGGAAGGACGGTAGACGGCCCGCTTCACCCTTTCGGGTGAACCTTTCGAACGGTCGCCTGCCGCAGTCCCGCGCTGCTAATCGACCTTCGGCCCGCTCACAATTTCCCCGCTGTCGAGGATGTCGAGCCGCACGACCTTCGATCCCTCCTTCACGAAGGTCAGGGTCCATGGCCGGATCTTCAGGAAGAACTGCGTCGGCGTTTCGGCGAACAGCTCCGAACGTTCCCCCTGGGGGACGTCGATGTACAGGTGGCCGTCTTCCTGCGAGACGGTGATCACGCGATGGGGAAGCTTGTAGCCACCAGCGTGGGCGGCGAGCACGTCGCGCTCGAGCGGGATGGCCTTGCGTGCCTTGGCGTGGCGGTCGGCTTTCCAGTTCGCCAGCGCGGTGCGAGAGCTCAGCATGCAGTCGGAAGCGGGGCCGGCGGTGAACGTCTTGCGGGACGAGTCCGGGATCCCTTCTGGAATGGCAGCGTGGCTGGAGCCGCCCCCGCGAAGAGCGACCTCGGGCACGAACGTGTTGATGAAGTCGCAGGCGAAGAGATCGTTGGTGACGTCCTCGCCCACCTTGTAATGGTGGTCGGCGAGCGCCTCGCTGTTGGCGAACGCGACGAGCGTGAGGTGCCGCGCCGGCACCTTGAGGTAGAGCGCGGAGAAGCCGGTGCCCCAGTGTCCGTAGTGCCAGATGAGCCGTTCGCCACGGTAGTCGGTGACGTACCAGCCCAGGCCCATCGCGAGTGGTTGTCCCGAGTTGGAGCGGAACGGCGTCCAGGCGCGCGCGAGCGTCTCCGGCTTCAGCAGCACATGGTTGTCGATCGCTGCGTCGTACTTAGCCATGTCGCGCACGGTGGACAGCAGTCCGGCCGAAGCCCAGAAATCGCGGGGCGGGTAGCCCGGGTACACGATTTCGCCGTCGCCCCAGTAGGTGTAGGGCCGGGCGGAGTTCTTCAGGTTCTGCCGGTAGCGGGCGAGGTTGGCTTTGCCCAGCATCGCCCAAGTCGTGTCGTCGTCGGCGACATCGGGACCGGGCACGCTGTCGCGCATCTTCAGCGGGTCGAGGAACGTCTCGACGAACAGCTGGCGCAACGGCTTGCCCGTCTTCTTCTCGAGAACCGCCTTCAGGTACTCGAAGCGTTCGGGGTTGTAGCTGAATTTCTCGCCGGGCGTGCCTTCCGAGGTGTGGCTGAGCAGGTGCTTGATCCTGACCGAGTCGTCCTTGAAGTCGCTGGAGTAATGCGACACCGGCTCGTCGAGGTCGAGCTTGCCCTGTTCCACCAGTTGCATGACCAGGATCGACGTGAACGTCTTGGTCACCGAGGCGATGTGGTAGAGCGTGTCGGCGGTGGCGGGAATGCGGTGTTCGATGTCTGCATAACCGAAGCCCCGGGCCGAAAGCACGTCGCCATCCTCGATCACCACCATCGACAGGCCGGGGATGCCGAGGGCGTTGCGGTCGGCTTCGACCTGGCGCTGGAAGAGGTCGAGGCGCTGCGCGCTCCCGTTCGATGCAGCCGACTGCGGCCGGGCGGGTGCTTTCGGTCGTGAGATGGCCGGACCGGCGAGTGCCAGCGCGGCCACGAGGATCGTCGCGATGGCCCTGGATGGGTGCGGCATGGTTCATTGCTCCCTGTTGCTGGCAAACAGCGTGCGACGGCGCGGCGGCTGTCGGTCGACGAGGCGGGTCACGTGCCTGCGCCAGCTTTGGGATGCTTCTCGGGCGCACAGGGTTTAAACCGACACGCTGTGTGCATCGCCCAGATCCAAACGCAGAAAGCCCCGCCAAAAGGCGGGGCTCCAGAGCCGCACGCTGCGATGTTTAGTGATTGACGCTGCTTTTTTGGGCCTAATCGCGCAGCGCCTGATACGCATGCCAGCTGGCGTGCCCCAGCACCGGGTAGATCACGATCAGGCCTGCCAGCGCAGTTGCGATGCCGACGGCCGTGAGCAGCACGATTACGAGCGCCCAACCGGCGCACGCCACCGGGTGCCGGGCGACTGCTTGCAGGCTGCCGCGTACCGCATCACCGGCGCCGGCGTCCTGGTCGAGGATCAACGGCACGGCGATGACGGAGACCGCAAAGCTCACCACGGCCAGCACACCGCCGATGGCGGCCCAGGCGAACCATTGTCCGGACGACATCATCCGCAGCGCGTTGTCCCATAGCGACAGCTCGACGCTGGGGGCGATGGGCCCCATCGTTGCGCTCAGCACCACTGTGGAGATCACCAGCCACGCGGCGGCGATGGCGAGCAGGACGAAGGAGAAACGCTCCAGCGCTGGGAGGTTGCGCTTGAGTCCTTGCAGTGAGGTCTCGAAGGTCGGGGTCTCACCCGCGGCCATGGCGCGCGAGGCTTCGATCAATCCGGCGCCCAGGATCGGCCCCAGCAGCAGGAAGCCGGAAACGGCCGCGGCGATGAAGTAGGGATGGTTGCCCAGTGCGAAGACCACCCAGCCCATCACCGTGACCATCACTCCGTAGGCGATGCCCAAGCCGGGCACGCGGCGGAAATCGTGCAGCCCTTGCGAAACCCAGCGCAACGGTTCGCCTACGGCGATGTGCTCGCTTCCGTGGCCCGGATG
The DNA here is from genome assembly GCA_031457065.1 of Agrilutibacter niabensis. Classification (GTDB taxonomy): domain Bacteria; phylum Pseudomonadota; class Gammaproteobacteria; order Xanthomonadales; family Xanthomonadaceae; genus Agrilutibacter; species Agrilutibacter niabensis_A. The sequence continues at coordinate 1,285,599 of JAVDVW010000001.1, read as the reverse complement.
CGAGGAAAGTACGCTCGAATGCATGCTTGTCATGGCGTCCTCCTGGAAGGAAAGGACACATCAACCCGGAGGTTGCCGGGTCATTGCACCGCGATAGTGCCCTTCATCATTGCGGCATGGCCCGGGAAGCTGCAGAAGAACTCGTACGGACCACCCGTCTTGATCTTGCTGGTCGGGAAGGTGACTGAAGTGCTCTCGCCGCCACCCACCAGTTTGGTGTGGGCGATGACGCGGGCGTCGTCGGCCTTGACGTAGTTGGCCGCCGCGCCGGCGGCCATGCCATCGGCGGACACGGCCTGCTGGTCGGCAGTCTTCGCGATCACCACGTTGTGGCCCATCGCAGCCACCGGCATCTTGCCGGCGTGCTTCAGGTTGATGGTGAAGTTGCCGCACGAGGCGGGCACCGCGATGGAACCGACGTTGTACTGCATTGCGTCGTTGCCTTCGATCGTGGTGCCGCAGTTGGCGACCACGGCAGCGGGCTTGCTTTCGGTGGCAGGGGCGGGCGCCGGGGCTTCGGTGGCGGCGGGCGTCGGAGCTGCGGTGGCGGCGGGCGGCGTTTCAGCCGGGGCGGGTTCGGGCGTGGTCGCCGGCGCGGTGGCGGTCTCCTTGGCAGGCGGCGGCGACTTGCCGCAAGCCGACAAGGCCAGCACGCAGGCGATGGTGAGAAGGACGGGTCGGGTATTCATGCGCCGGGACTCCCGCAGGGGAAGTGCATATGATTCGCGCCGGAAGGGATATGTGGCGTGAAAGCTCCCTTCATGAGTGCACGCCGTCGCGCGGGTGGGGTGCGAATCCTGCTGGTAGCCGTTATTCGCGCCAGGTCCAAAGACAGAAAGCCCCGCCGAAAGACGGGGCTCGCGATGAACGGGATAACTTTGAGCCCGTTATCCAGCGGTCGGCCGATAGCTGCCGCTGCGTCGGATTGGCGAGGCCGGAGCAAGGTGCGCTTGCCCCCGGCTTTCAGCTCGTGTGGCTCAGAAGTTGTTGTCGCCGTCCAGCAGCCGGCCCAGTCCGCCGAGCACCGAACCCTCGTCGCGGCCGCCACCGCGTTGCGGCGCCGCGGCGAGCATGCGACCGGCCATGCGCGAGAACGGCAGCGACTGCAGCCACACCTTGCCTGGTCCGGTGAGCGTCGCGAGGAACACGCCTTCGCCGCCGAACAGCATGCTCTTGATGCCGCCGACCGCACGCACGTCCATGTTGACGGTGTCGTGGAAAGCCATGACACAACCGGTGTCGACGTCGAGGCGTTCGCCCGCGCGCAGTTCACGTTCGACCACGGTGCCGCCGGCGTGCACGAACACCCAGCCGTCGCCTTCCAGCTTCTGCATGATGAAGCCCTCACCGCCGAACAGGCCGGTGAGGATCTTGCGCTGGAAGTGGATGCCGACCTGCACGCCGCGCGCGCCGGCGAGGAAGCTGTCCTTCTGGCAGACCAGGCGGCCGTTGTGCTCGTCCAGCTTCATCGCCAGCACCGTGCCGGGGTAGGGCGCCGCGAACGCGACTCGCGCCTTGCCGCTGCCGGTGTGCGTGTAGACGGTGGTGAACAGACTCTCCCCGGTGACCACGCGCTTGCCCGCGGTCATGAGCTTGTCGAGGAAGCCGCCGCCCTGGCCGGCCTGTGCGCCGCTGCCGAAGACGGTGGCCATTTCCACCGCCGCGTCCTTGTACATCAGCGCGCCGGCTTCGGCGATGGCGCTCTCGCCCGGATCGAGTTCGACCTCGACGAACTGCATGTCGTTGCCGACGATGCGGTAGTCGATGTCGTCGTTGCGCGGCGTCGTGCGCGCGCCCGCGCTGGGCAGCGGCGGTGGCAGGTGTTCGTGGGGTGCGGCCGGGCGCAGTTCGCCGACCTCGGCGATGGACCGCCAGCCGGTGAAGCCTTCGCGCCAGCAGAAGTGGGCCGGATGTTGCTGCGCGTACTGTTGCGCGGCGCTGTCGTCGAGCGGACCGATGCGATCGCCGCTGCCGGAATGGAAGTACCAGCTGGTCATGTGGAGTCCTCGTCCTTGTGCCAAATACAGCGCGCAAACTAGCAGGTGGAGCGATGCCGCGACCCGTGCCGCCGGTCACGCCGCACGCCGGCCTGCAGGTTTTGCGCCGTATGCCCATGATCGAGGCGGGGGCGGCGCGATTCAGGCGAGCCTCGACTTCGTCCTCGCTTCACAGTCAAGCCATTGCGGCTTCATCGGCGCGGGCGAGTCTTGGTTCCGAGCGGCGCAGCGCGGGATCGGACTGCCTGGCGGCTCCATGCGTGACAGCCCACTCGACACGGAGGCACCACATGGCATCCCCGTCCACCCCTGACGCGCGCCGCGGCCACAACCGCCTGCGTCCCTTCATCTGGGGCATGGCGGCCGTCGTGCTGCTGGTGCCTGCCGTGGCCATGCGCTTCACCGGGGAGGTGAACTGGAGCGCGTCGGACTTCGTCGTCATGGGCGCGATGCTGGCGAGCGGCTGCGCGCTTTACGAACTCGGCGCGTGGCTGAGCGGCAACCCGGCGTATCGGGCGGCCTTCGGGATCACGGCGATGGCCGGGTTCCTGACGGTCTGGGTCAACCTGGCGGTGGGCATGTTCGGCAGCGAGCACAACCCGCTCAATCTGATGTTCGCGGGCGTGCTGCTGGTGGCGGCGCTGGGCGCACTGCTGGCCCGGTTCCGTGCCCGTGGCATGGCGCGCGCGATGGGCGCGACGGCGGTGGCGCAGATGCTGGCCGCCGCGGTCGGATTGGCGATCGGCCTGACGGTCGGGATGGACGAGCGGGGCGGGCCGGGCATCGGCCGGGAGGCATTCCTGACGGCGTGCTTCGTCGTGCCATGGCTGGCGTCGGCGCAGTTGTTCCGTAAGGCGGCGCAGATCGAATCGAAGGGGGCGTAGGCGTGCCACGGATGCGATTCTGGCGAACACGAATATTCAAAGCCTCACTCGCAGCAATGATTGCGGTGTTTGCCGTCGGCTATTTGATTCCCGAGCACGCAATCATTCCTGTGCAAGGCGCATCGAAGCGCGACTGGAACCCAAGCTCCTTCTGGTATGAGCCGTGGGGCCGGTCCGGCGTACACAAGGGGATAGATATCTTTGCGCCTTACGGCAGGCCTGTCGTCGCACCCGTTGGCGGCATCGTGCTGTTTCGCGGGGATATGGGGATGGGTGGCCGCGCCATCATCATTCTTGGTCCTCGCTGGCGCTTCCACTATTTTGCGCACCTCAGTCAATGGCATGTGTCGCCGCTTTCGTTCGTCTCTCGCGGCCAGCTAATCGGGGAGGTCGGCACTTCTGGCAATGCAGCCGGAAAGCCCCCGCACCTGCACTACGCCATCACGTCGCTGTTGCCCAGGCCGTGGCGGATAAGCAACGCCACGCAGGGCTGGAAGCGTATGTTTTTTCTGGATCCAAACGGTGTCGTAGGTGGCACCTGACTGACAAATCCATTGGGATAGTCCGCGCCCGCTTCATGGCCATGGGCGCGGGGTTCGACCAGCAGGGTTCACGATTCCGGATCGGAAATGAACCTGCCCCCGTTTGTTGCGGACAGGCCGGCAGGTGTCCGCGGGCAGCCCCCCAGAGCGTTCTCTCACAGGATGCAAACGCCTCCAGGCGGGACGGGATGGGACTGATAGCCGAACTCAAGCGGCGCAAGGTCTTCAAGGTCGGCGCCGCCTACCTGGTCGTGGCATGGCTGGCGGTGCAGGCGACTTCGATCGGATTCCCGGCCTTCGACGTTCCGCCCTGGTGCCTGCGCGTCTTCATCCTGGGGGCGCTGCTCGGGTTTCCGGTGACGCTGCTCCTCGCCTGGCTCTTCGTGGTGACGCCCGACGGCGTGCGGTTCGATCCGGCGAAGAGCGGCACCAAGCGCCTGACCAGCTTCGCTGCGCTGCTCGTGGTGCTGGCGCTGGGCTGGTATATCCAGGGACGCCCGGGGTTCCGCGCGAGCGACGTGGCGGCGCCAGCTGTCGCTTCCCATGCCGGCAACCCCGTTCCTGTCCGGCAGGTTCCCGACGATCGATCGATCGCGGTGATGCCCTTCGTCAACATGACGTCGGACAAGGAGCAGGACTATTTTTCCGATGGCCTGTCGGAAGAGCTGTTGAACGTGCTCGCACAGTTGCCGCAGCTGCGGGTGATCGCGCGCACGTCGTCGTTTTCGTTCAAGGGCAAGGCGGTCGATGTTGCGACGATCGCCAAGGCGCTCAACGTCGCCCACGTGCTCGAAGGCAGCGTGCGCAAGTCCGGCAGCATGGTTCGCATCACGGCGCAGCTGATCCGCACCTCCGACAGCTCGCACCTGTGGTCGGCGACGTACGACCGGCAACTCACCGACGTGCTGAAGGTGCAGGACGAGATCGCCGCCGACGTGGTTGCAGCACTCAAGGTCAAGCTGCTGCCGACGCAGAAGGTCGGAAACCCGCAGCAGACGCGCGATCCCGAGGCCTACAACCAGTACCTGCTGGGCAACCAGTTCTATAGCCGCTCCAATGCAGAGGGCTATCGCCAGGCGGTGGAGGCGTATCGGCGCGCCATCGCCATCGATCGCGCGTACGCGCCCGCGTACGCGCGGCTGGCCTCGGCGGAAGTATTCGCGGCGGACAGCGCGGAGACGGCGGCCGAGAACACCGCGGCGAAACAACGCGCGCTCGATGCCGCGGACAAGGCTATCGCGCTGGCGCCCGAGCTCGCTGACGGCTATGCCGTGCGTGGCTGGATGCGGTCGAACTTCGCATGGGACTGGGCCGGGGCGCACTCGGACCTGCAGCAGGCGAGGGCGCTCGACCCGGGCAACAGCCTCATCCAGGCCCGTTTTGGGCAGTTGCTGGGCAGTGAGGGCCGACTTCCGGAAGCCATCGCCGAGATCACGCGCGCGACGGAAACCAATCCCATGGCGGCGGGCAGCTGGGGCAACCTGGGCTACTACCTGATCGGTAGCGGCAACCTGCCCGAGGCGCGGCAGGCGTTGAATCGCGCGCTGGCGATCAATCCGGACAGCAGCTTCGCCCACTCCAACCTGGCCATGCTCGAACTGCTGCAGGGCAACGCGCAGAAGGCCTTGGCGATGTACCAGAAGGCAGACGACGGGTTCCGCGAATACGGCGTGGCCATGGCGCAGCACACCCTGGGTCATTCGCGCGAATCACAACGCGCGTTGGACGCGTTGATCGCCGGCTACGCACACGACTACGCCATGCAGATCGCCGACGTGTATGCCTGGCGCGGCGACAAGGACAAGGCGTTCGAGTGGCTGCAGCGTGCCTACGCGCAGCGGGATGGCGGACTGTGCGACATCAAGGTCGACCCCCTGCTGGCCTCGCTCCGCACCGACCCGCGATTCGCCGCGTTGGTGCGGAAGATGGGCCTGCCGGCGTAGCTGATTTGGGTGATGCCATCGGGTGGGTGGCGGCGGCCAGTCCGGCTGCTGACATGGCGATGACCGGGTGGCGTTTGGCACTGCACGCTTATACGTCATTGACCCGAACCGAAATCGGGCGCCTACTTTGCCGGCGCGACGGAAAGCGTGACTCACGGCACCGTGCAAACGGGCGGACCAGGGCAGGGCCGAATGCGGCGCGTGATGGCGTAATCCGTTCAGGAGGCGCTTCCTTGGCTGACATCTTTGTTTCCTATTCCCGCCACGACCGCGACCGGGTGGCGCCACTGGTGAAGGCGCTGGAAGCGCAAGGCTGGTCGGTGTGGTGGGATCCGGACATCTCCCCCGGCGAGGAATTCGATTCGCTGATTTCGCGCGAACTCGAAGCCGCCAGGACCCTGATCGTGGTCTGGACGCCGCACTCGGTGGAATCGCGCTGGGTCCGCGGCGAGGCGCGCGATGCGGCCGACCGCGGCGTGCTGGTCACGGTGCGCTTCGAGCACGCCAAGCTGCCGATCGATTTCCGCGCGCTGCACGCCACCGACCTGGACGACTGGAACGAAGATCCCCGCCACGTCGCGTTCCTGAGTCTTTGCAAGGCGCTGGAGGCCAAGCTGGGAGCGGCGAAACCCCCGGCCGTGGCGATGCCGAAAAGCACGCAGGTCAGCATCTGCGTGCTGCCGTTCGCCAACATGAGCGGCGACCCGGAGCAGGATTACTTCTCCGACGGCATTACCGAGGACATCACCACCGACCTGGGCAAGGTATCGGCGTTGTCGGTCGTGTCGCGCAACCTGGCGTTCTCGTTCAAGGGCGCGAATGGGGGCGTGGCGGACATTGGCCGCAAGACCCACGCTACGCATGTGCTGACCGGCAGCGTGCGCAAGGCCGGCGAGCGCGTGCGCATTACCGCGCAGCTGATCGATGCGGCGAAGGATGCGCAGGTCTGGGGCGAGCGCTACGACCGCGAACTCAACGACATCTTTGCGCTGCAGGATGAGATCTCCAAGGCCATCGTCTCCGCGCTGAAGCTGACCCTGCTGCCCGAGGAGAAGGAGGCCCTGGCGCAGCGTTCCACCAGCAATGCGGAGGCTTACAAGCTCTACCTGATGGCGCGCCAGTTCTGGCTGCGCGACAACGAGCGCAACAACGAGATCGTCATCCGCATCTGCAGGCACGTGGTCGAACTGGATCCGAACTATGCCCAGGCCTGGGCAACGATGGGCCTGGCGAAATGGAACCTGTTCTGGCAGGTGGACCAGCAACAGGAAGACCTGGAATACCCGGCGATGCGCGCACTGGAACTCGGTCCGCACCTGGCCGATGCCCATGCCGCACAGGCCGCGGTGAAGCGCAGCGCCGGGGACTTCAAGGGCGCCCTGATCGCGGCGAAGCGGGCCGTCGAACTCGAACCCACGTCCTACGTGGCGAACCGGCTCGCCGGCCTGAGTTGCATGGGACTGCGCGTGTACGACCAGGCGATCGGTTACTTCGAGACCGCGGCTGCGCTGATGGAGTCGGACTTCACGGCCGCCAGCTTCATCGTCCAATGCCACGAAGTCATGAACGACAAGGAGGCCACGCAACTGGCGGCAGCCAAGGCGATGAAGCGGATCGAAAAGATCGTTTCCGAGGATCCTGGGCATGGCCGGGCGATCGGGTTCGGCGTCTCCATCCTGGTCACGCTGGGGCAGAAGGAGCGGGCGATGGAGTGGGCAACGCGCGCGCGCCTGATCGATCCCGACAACGCGAACCTGCAGTACAACCTGGCGTGCGCGATGTCCCTGCTTGGCGAGCACGATGAGGCGCTCAACATCCTGCAGGGCGTGGCCGACCGGTCCTCGCTGGGCATGCTGAGCTGGATCGAGACCGACTCCGATCTGGACGGCATCCGGTCCTATCCGCGCTACGCGGGAATGATCGAAAGAGCCAGGCTTCGACTGGCACCGAAGGCGGCGCAACTCGCGTAAGAAAAAACAGGGGGCAGGGCATTCATTGCCCGGCTACTTGTCTCCTTCCTTTTTCATGCCCTTCAGCAGCGCCACGATCGCCATCGCGTGACCGTGTCCCAGCGCGAAGTCCTGCTTCAGCCATGCCACGATCTCACCTGCCTCGATGCCAGGCAGCAACCCCTTGGCATTGGCGTAGCCCTTCCTGGAAGCGAGGGCGCGGAAGTCGGCGGGGGACTTTCCGGTCCTGGTCTGGATGTTGTCGAGATAGGCCTGGAAGGACATGGGGCGGCTCCTTGGGTTGGGGGAAGCACCTCCACTGTGGACTATTCGGTGCTCTTGCCTTGTCGACGAACGGGGGAGCGGCGGATCGACATGCTTGCTTCCGTCCCTTTTTCTTGTCCGAATGTCGACGCGCGGCACGCCCATTCGTCATATAGGCAAACCCACCCGGAGTTCCGCATGCCTGTTGCCCGTCCCCGCCTGTACGCCCACCCGTTTTCCTCCTACAGCCAGAAGGCCTTGATCGCGCTGTACGAGAACCGGACCGAGTTCGAATACCGCAACCTGGAAGACGCACAAGCCAACGCCGAGCTGGCGGCGTTGTGGCCGATGCGGCGCTTCCCGGTGCTGGTCGATGGCGACCGCACGGTGATCGAAGCGACCAGCGTCATCGAATACCTCGACCTGCATTACCCCGGCCCGGTGAAACTGATCCCGGAAGATCGCGACAGCGCGCTCGAAGTGCGGATGCTCGACCGCTTCTTCGACAACTACGTCTCCACCCCGCAGCAGAAGCTGGTTTTCGACAGCATGCGTTCCGAAGCCGACCATGACCCGTACGGCGTCAAGGAGGCCCGCGCGATGCTCGAGACCGCCTACGCCTGGCTGGATCGGCGCATGGCCACGCGCGAATGGGCCGTCGGCGCGACCTTCACCCTGGCCGACTGCGCCGCGGCGCCCTTCCTTTTCTATGCCGACTGGTCGCACGCGATCGACGCCCGCTTCGCCCACGTCCGCGCGTATCGCGAGCGGCTGCTCGCACGCCCTTCGTTCAAGCGCGCCGTGGACGAAGCACGGCCGTACCGTGCGTATTTTCCGTTGGGTGCGCCGGATAGGGATTGAAGGGATTGAAGGGATTGAAGGGATTGAAGGGATTGAAGGGATTGAAGGGATTGAAGGGATTGAAGGGATTGAAGGGATTGAAGGGATTGAAGCGGTACGAGATGCCGCCCAGGCATGAACCGGGGCCAGCCATCGCTGCCTGACCACGCAAAGAACGGGCTCTGATGCGCTTTCTCCAGTGCGCAGGGAACAATCACTCACGCGCCGGAGACCGGCTTTTTGCGATCCTGTCGCCGTCGGACCCCTTGGAGAATTCCCATGTCGGAAACCTCTCCCATCACCGGTGAGTTGTCGAACAGCAAGGTCGCTGGCGTGTTCCCACTCGAGTCCGCCGCGCGCGATGCAGCGCAGGCGGTGTCCGCGGCGCTGTCGCTGGGCTCGGCGCAGGTGCAGGTGATCACGCCGGCCGAACCTCACCCGGGCCGCAAGCTGGAGCCGGAGAGCCGCGGCATCTGGCACACGATTGTCGTCGCCCATGTGCGGTTGGGCATTGCCGGCGCGGTGGCCGGTTTGCTGGTGTTCGCCGCGCTATATGCGGCGGGCTTGCCCTTCATCGTCAACTCGCCCGTAGCGGCGGGGTTGGTCATGCTGTTCTTCGGTACGGTCGCGGGCCTCTTCCTCGGCGGGTTTGTCTCGCTGCGGCCGGATCACGACCGTTACGTGGAGGCCGCGCGCGACGCGATGGCGGCCGGCAAGACGACGGTCGTCGTGCACGCGTTCTCCGCGGAACAGCGTCATCAGGCCGCGGAGCTGCTGCGCGCCCACGGCGGCGATGTGACCTCGACGCTGTAGGCGCGAGCGCGAGCTAACGGGAAGAGCGTTGCCGCGCTCGACGGGTTGTCACTGTTGCCGCAGCGGCGGCATCGGGATCGGAATGTCGTACCTGGTGGCGCCGACGGTTCGGCCATGTCCGGAAGCTTGGCCGCTCGCCCGTGCTGGCCGCGTTGGCCCGGTGGGATTGCCCGGTTCCCGTATCGGTGATCCCTGCAATTGCAGCCCAACCGTCCGACTGGCACGCGGCGCAACCCGGGACAGCTATGAATTTGGACTCGGTGCCCATCTGGGCTTTTTTCCTCGGCACGATTCTCCTCGTGATGGCATTCATCGAGGTGGGATACCTGTTGGGCAAAGTCGCCCATCGCAAGTCGGCAGACGAAAAGGAAACGCCGGTTTCCGGCGTCGCAGGCGCCGTTCTGGGCTTGACCGCGTTCATCATGGCTTTCACGTTCGCGATCGTCGCGGAACGCTACCAGGCCCGGAAAGGCCTGGTGCGCGAAGATGCGAACGCAATCCGGGTGGCTTACGTCCGCGCCGACTTCCTGCCGGAGCCTGGTCGCGGCGAAAGCAAGCGCCTGCTCAAGGCCTACCTCGACGAGCGGCTGGCGTTTGCCCACCAGGGCAGCATCGGGCGCGATCTTGCTCCGTTGCTTGCTGAAACGGATCGCACCCAGCGTCGCCTGTGGCGCATTGCCGTGGCGAATGCCAAGCGGGACATGAATTCGGATGTCGGCGCGCTCTACATCGCGTCGCTCAACGAACTGAGCTCGGTACAGACCATGAGGTTGGCGATCGGCGTGCGCGCGAGGGTACCGCTGGGCATCTGGATCACGCTCTACAGCCTCACGATCCTCGGCATGGTGAGCATGGGCTACCACGCCGGAATCGCCGGATCGAAGCGATCCAAGGCCACGTGGATCGTCGCCATTTCCTTCGGCATGGTGATCGCACTGATCGCATCGCTCGATCGACCCGATTTCATCAAGGTGACGCAGCAACCGCTCATCGACCTGCAGGATTTCGTCGCTGCGGACGAACGCTGAGCGGCGCATTACGCCTGTACGGAACTATCGCGCCCCGAACAGCGCATTGATCTCGCCATAGGCCATGCGCGGCGCAGCGGCGGCGCGGCCGTCCTGCAGGAACGAGCCCGCCAGCTGGCCGACATGCGCGAACACCGCCTCGGCCAGGTCCGAACCCGCGCTAAGCCGGCGTACGCCCAGCGCCTCGAGTTCGGCCAGCCCCGGCAACGACGGGCGCAGCATCACGTTGAGCGGCAGCCCTGCGCCAGCGGCAATGTCGCGGATCGCACCGGACTCCACCAGGCCCGGCACGAACAGGCCGTCGGCGCCCGCATCGCGGTATTGCGCGGCGCGCCCGAGCACGGCGTGGACGCGGCGTTCGGCTGGCGCGAGCCCGCGCAGGTACACGTCGGTGCGCGCGTTGACGTAGACGTCGAGGCCGCGCGCGGCCAGCGTCTGTTTGATGCGCGTGATCTTGGCGCACAGCGCCGCAGGCGCGCCGGCGCCGTCCTCCAGGTTGATCCCGACCACGCCGAGTTCCGCCAACCGCAGGACGTTGCCGGCGACGACATCCGGATCGTCCGAATAACCGCCTTCCACGTCCACGCTCAGTGGCACGCGGATGACGCGTGCGATCTCGGCGGTCGCAGTGAGCAGGTGTTCGATGGGGAGCTGGTCGCCGTCCGCGTAACCCCGGCTCCACGCCACGCCGGCGCTCGTGGTGGCGATCGCCGGCGCGCCCAGGCTCTCGATCAGCCGCGCGCTACCGGCGTCCCACGCATTGGCGAGTCGCAGGAGACCCTGCGCATGCAGGCTGCGGAAAAGGGCGGCATGGTCGGCATTGCGCATGGGAAGCCTCGGCAGTCGGAAGATCCGCGATGGTCGCAGATGCATGCCGATGGTACAGGCCACTTTCGGACAACGATGTGTGCCGGGCGTAGCCCGGGTAAGCGAAGCGCACCCGGGGCTGTGTCCGGTGCGCGGTAGTGGTGATGTTCAGTGAAGCCGCAAAGGTGACTGAGGTGGGCGCACGCTTTCGCTGTTGTTTCAGCGCCGCGTCCCCAGCACGCCGTCCAGTGCGAGTTGCGCCTTGAAGCCCGCCTTTTCGAGCCGCTTGGCCACTTCGCGTGGCACATCCCGCCCGGTGGTGAGCTTGTTCGGGCTGCCGGTGTAATGGAACAGCCGGCCGCCGCGCCGCAGCACGCGCGCAAGCTGCTCGTAGAACGCCTGTGAGTAAAGCTCGCCGGCAATGCCGAAGCGCGGCGGGTCGTGCAGCAGAGCGTCCACCGAGGCGTCGCCGATCTGCGCGATCGCCTGCGACACGTCGGCATGGGTGAGTTGCAGGCGGCCGCCGCTGGCGGGCGCATCCGGATCCGGCGACCACGGGTTGAGCGTGCGCAGCCACAGCACGTCGGCGTTCTTCTCGTACGACTGGATGCGCGCGGCGCCCCCTTCCAGGCAGAGCGCGGCGAAGTAACCCAGGCCACCGCAGGTATCCAGGATCGCCTTGCCCTTCGGTTCCACCAGCGCCACCTTGCGGCGTGCGTCCTCGAAGGGCGACTCCTTCGACGTAGGCAGCATCTTGATGCCGTCGATCTCGAAGGTGGGCGCGCCCCATTCGGTCGGCACCAGCTTGATCAGCGCGCCGGAGTAGCGCGACACCGGCTCGAACCCATCGCCGTCCCAGTAATAGAGGGTGCGGTCTTTCAGCTTGTGCGGGTACGGATAGCGCTGCTCGCGCCACTGCCAGGCATCGGCTTCCAGCATCGCTTCGCCGCTCGACTTGCCCAGGTCCAGCGATCCGGTCCATGTGCCTGCACCTGCATCGCGCGCGGCCAGCAGGGCTTCGCCGATGGCGCGGGTGAGCAGGGGGCCGGAATAGTGCGGCATGTCGTTCGATTTCTTCGTGGGGACGGAGTGGCGAATATCATCGCCGATGCCGCAAGTGCACGCGTGCAAACATGGTTTTGCTGGGAATCGAAGCACCAGGGTCCGCTACGCGTCGCGCACGGCCGGGGTCCGCAAAAAGGGCTCGGCTAACGGAGAATGCCCGCATCGCGGGCGATTTCCCGTTCCATAAGCTGATCCCGAGGCGCCCGCGCCCGATGACCCGCTGCCGGGGCCAATGCGCGGACGGTCGCCAGGAAGAGGAGCACGCAACCGATGCGCCTGCCACGGGTTGGAGCCTGTGCCGTCAACGCGATCCGGCTGGCCGGCGCGCTGGTGCTGGCCGTATCCGCAGCGAACGCGTGGGCGCAGGACATCGAGCCGCGCGCGTATTCCAACGCGCCGGTTGGCGTGAACTTCCTGATTGCCGGCGTCGTGCGGACGCGGGGCGGGTTGTCGTTCGATTCCTCGATACCGATCACCGATGCGAAGCTTGAAACGACCAGCCTCGTCCTCGCCTACGCCAGGTCGCTTGATGTGTGGGGGAAGTCGGGCAAGTTCGACGCGATCGTGCCGTACACCCGCCTTGAGGGAACGGCCGACTACCTGGGGCAGCCGTTGGAGCGGCAGGTGGAGGGGTTCGCCCGGCCCGCGTTCCGGATTTCGGTCAACCTCCACGGAGCGCCGGCGCTGGGGCTGAAGGAGTTCCGCACCTGGAAGCAGGACCTGATCATCGGCGCGAGCCTCCAGGTCGCGCCGCCCTGGGGGCAGTACGACGCCGACCGCATCGTCAACATCAGCAGCCATCGCTGGTCGTTCAAGCCGGAGGTCGGTCTCTCCAAGGCCATCGGAAGCTGGACCCTGGAACTGCAGGCGGCGGCAACCTACTTCGCTGACAACGGCGACTTCTACGGCGGCACCACGCGCTCACAGGATCCGCTCTACTCACTGCAGGGCCATGTGATCTACGGCTTCGCGTCGGGCAAATGGCTGTCGGTCGATGCCACCTACTTCACTGGCGGGCGCTCGCGGATCGACGATGTGCTCAACAACGACCTGCAGCAGAACTGGCGCGTGGGCGCGATCCTGGCGATCCCGGTGGGCCCGTTGAACTCGATCAAGTTCTCCGCGAGCAGTGGCGTGTCCGCCCGCACGGGCAACAACTTCGACGCGCTCGGCGTGGCATGGCAGTACCGCTGGGGAGGCGGGTTGTAGGGAGCGCCGCGCGCGTCGCCGTCGCCATGGCGGCGATGAAGGCATGGCGATCCTGGGCCTGGCGCGTTACTGGAACTTTTCCGGGTACTGCTTGGCGATTCCGTCGGTGAGCGCGTCGGCGAACATCAGCATGTGCTCGTGGCCTTCGTCGTAGGCCTTGATGTCGGCGGCCCAGTCCTTGTGCAACCTGGCGACGACTTCGCCGCTGGTCAGGTCCAGGTGCTTCTGCAGCATCGCTTCCAGGTCTGCTTTCACCCAGTTCGGATTCGCGCTGCTGAGGAAGGCTGCGATCTCCTTGCCGTTCGCGGACCATTTCGCCTGGGCCGCGTCCAGTTGCGCCTTGTCGCCGCCTTTCGCGGCCTTGACGACCTCTGCTGCCTGGCTGATGTGGTCGCGCAGCAGGCCTGCAAGCTTGTCGCCCGCGGCATCGCCGTAATAGGGCTTGATGGCCGCGCCGATCTCGTCCTGGTTCTTCATCAGGCGCGCGGCCACGGCGTCGGTGTCGGGCAGGCCGGCGAGGGCGCTGATGATGTAGTTGCGCGTGTAGGTGATGTGGTCCTCCCACAGCTTGCGCATCGCGGTCCGGGTTTCCGCTTTGCGGTCAGGCATGGCGGTGGCAGCGGGGGCCGCGCGGGCGGCAGTTACGGCTGGCGCCGCAGGTGCGGAGGGCTGCGTGCAGGCGGCGATGGCGATCAGGATGCTGGCCAGCAGCAACGGCGAAAAGCGCGGTTTCATGGCGTGTTCCTCCTTCGGAAGCACCGGAAAATAAAGCGCGCCCGGGCGTGAAGTGGATGCATCCGCGTGTTCATCCGGCAATGACGAGCCACGCACGGGCGGCAGAGTAGATTTCGAGTTTCATATTCTCGAACGCAGAGACCGTTTTGCCGACGCCGTCACGTGCCCAGCGGTGCCATGGCATTGGCGCGCCCCGGCCACGCCACGTACGTCCGCAACGCATACCCCCACGGCACCACCGCCACCAGCAGCGGCAGCGCGAGGAACGAGCTGGCGATCTCGCCAGTCTGCGTGCCCCACAGCGTGCCGGCCTGCCACAGCGGCCAGGCGACGAATGCGAGCCAGATCGCCTTGTAGCCGATGGTGAAGAACATAAGCGGCAGCCAGCGCAGCGGGTGGATCAGTCCGAACAGCGCGAGCGCGGGGTAGGTGGCCCAGACGGCGAAGGCGATCGCGCGCAGCGGATCCCAAGGGCCGTTATGCGTCAGCAGCACGCGCCACGCGGCCGGCGCGACGAATATCAGCATCAGGAAATAGAACAGCCGCAGGCCCCAGATCTGCACGGGGCGAACGCCTTCGTGGCGCTGCGGGTCGGACGCGAAGAAGCGGGCGAGGGTATACATGTCATTCCTCCTGGGGCGGCTGCGTGGGATCGAAGGCGAGCAGGTCGCCCGGCTGGCAATCGAGGACGGCGCAGATCGCCTCGAGCGTGGAAAAGCGGATCGCCTTGGCCTTGCCGGTCTTCAGGATCGACAGGTTGGCGACGGTGATGTCGACGCGCTCGGACAGCTCGGTCAGCGTCATGCGGCGCTCGTGCAGTTTTTCTTCGAGGCGAACCACGATCGCCATGGCCTACACCGTGCCTTCGAGGTCGGCGCGCATCCGCGTGCCCTCGTCGAACACGCGTGCCAGCACGAACAGCAACAGCACGGCCAGCCACGGCGCGAACGAGAAGCCGACGTCGATGTTGTCGATGGCCGGCACGAACCGGGAGGCGCCCAATACGATCGCGCCCACCAGCAGCCGCAAGCCTTCGCCGGCCAGCACCCACCAGGCGATCGCCTGCAGGCGGCGGGCGTTGCCAGCGACGAACGGGTCGCCATCGCGCACGGTATCGACGATCGCCAGCAGTTCGCGCAGCACCCGATACACGACGTACGCGCCGGCGATGCCGACAATCACTATCGCGCGCAACGCGGCCCGCACCTGCCAGGCGTCGGCGCCGTCCAGCCCGATGAGGGCGTCGAACAGCAGTTTCGGATGGATCAGGGTGGCGACCAGCAGCACGCCGATGGCGCAGGCGTAGAGGGCGTTGAGGACGATCAGGCCGCGGATCAGCAGGCGGGCCAGGGGGAGGGCGTTCGGGGGTCTGGTCACGGGATTCGGCCTCTTTGGTTATCGCAAAACGATATTAAACATATCGAAAAACAATATGCAAGCGCCGTTCAGCGGATACCACCGCCGGGGCTCCGGCCCCGGTTGCCCAATCGGCCATGACGGCGGAGTCCGGGTCCACTTCGCCGATACCAATGGTGATCGCGCGCCAGTGCGACCCGGCCGGACACCCTGAACTTCGATGCGGGCTACGATCCTCGACGAAACACCTGATCGGTCACCCATGGAAACAGGACGCGGCAACAACCAAGGACGAGGGCAGGCAGGGCTGGATCCCGAGCTGTTGCGCCGCCTGCTGCGCGCGAAGGACCGGATGGATGCCGCCTCGCACGAGGAGTGGCCCGTCCAGCGGCTGGCGCGCGTGAGCCACGTTTCCGCGGCCCACTTCGCGCGATCGTTCAAGGAGGCCTTCGGCGTTCCGCCGCACCGGTACCTGCTCACGCGTCGCATCGAACGGGCCACGGTGCTGCTCCGCGACACCGACCTGCCCATACTCGACATCGCGCTGCAGACGGGCTGGAACAGCCTGGGCACGTTCGGACGTACGTTCCGCGACATCACCGGCGAGAGCCCAAGCGAACTGCGCGCGCGCGAACAGGTCGCACCGCACGCGCGCGAGCAGGTGCCGGGCTGCTACCTCAGCGCCGCCCACCGGCCCGACCTCACGATCGCAGTTTCGGAGAAGCGCCGGCAGGATGCGGGCGGTAAGAATGCCGCCGAACCAACCGGTTCCATCGAAACGAAGGAGATCACATGAGCCAGGGTGTCGGAGTAGTCGGGCTGTACGTTCGCGATCAGGACGAAGCCCTCGAGTTCTATGTCGGGAAGCTCGGATTCCGCGTCCATACCGACGCGCGTAACGGCGACTACCGCTGGCTGACGGTGCAGCATCCGGAGCAGCCGTCCTTCCAGCTCGGCCTGTTCGCGCCGCAGCCACCGACGCTCGACGCGGCGACCGCGCAGACCGTGCGCGAGATCGTGGCGAAAGGCGCCATGCCGCCGCTCGTGCTCATCGTCGACGACTGCCGCGCCACGTGCGGGCGCATGCGCGCCAGCGGCGTCGAGTTCACGCAGGAGCCCGAGGAACGCTACGGCACCGTGGATGCCAGCTTCCGCGATCCGTCGGGGAACGGCTGGAAGATGATCCAGGCGCGGTGAGCAACCAACGTGCCGTTCAACTTCAAAATCACCGCAGTCCTGGAGTGAACACAATGGCCAACAACACGTCCACGAAGCCCGCGAAGGTCGCAACGAAGACCACCAGCGCCAGGCCGGTCGCTGCGCAGGCAGCAAAACCGCGCAAGGCGGCCGCCAAGGCAGCAGACGCCGGGAGCGCATCCCAGCGGATCGACGAGAAAATCGCAAACCTGCGCGACTGGAGAGGCGAGCGATTGGCCGAAATCCGCCAGCTCATCCACGAGGTCGACCCCGAAGTGGTCGAAGAATGGAAATGGATGGGCACGCCCGTGTGGTCGCACGAGGGAATGTACGCCCTCGCCAATCCACACAAGGGCAAGGTGAAGCTCACGTTCTTCCAAGGAGCGCAGCTCCCCGACCCCAAGCAGCTCTTCAACGCGGGGCTGGGGAGCAAGTGGCGGGCGATGGATATTTTCGAGGGAGACAAGATCGACAAGACCGCGCTGAAGGCGTTGCTGCGCGCGGCGGTGGCTTACAACACCACGCATGCGGTACCAAAGAGCAAAGGATCGCGAGCCTAGAACGCGTGTTTGGCTCCCGTCTCGTGAAAAGCAGCGGAGTCGATCTTCTATGCCGCCACGGCCGGCGCATGCGGCGCTGAGCGGGCAATCAGAACCATGGATGCAGCGATCAGCGCAGCGGCAACGCCGAAGGCGGCGTGTGTTCCGGACACGACGGCGTTGACGCCAGCCGCGGCGATGTCCGTGGTCCCTGACGCGAGGGAGAAGACTGCGCCCATGACCGACGCCCCGGTGATCAGGCCAAGGTTGCGGGACAGGTTGAGCAGGCCGGACACCACGCCCCGCTGGCTGGGCTCCACGCCCGTCACGATTGCGGTGTTGTTCGCGGCCTGGAAGATCGCGAACCCCGCGGTGAGGGTGGCCAAGGGCACGACATAGCCGGCGATCCCGGACACAAGCGGCATCACCGACAGTGCTGCCGCGCCTGACGCCATCGCGGCCAGGCCCATGAAGGTCATGCGGCGGACACCGAGACGGTCAACGCCGCGGCCCGCTGGAATGCCGACGAGCGCGGCTACCAGCGGTCCGATCGACATCACCAGCCCAACGGTAGCCGCGTGGAGACGGAGCGCGCCGGACAGGTAGAAGGGGCCCACCACCAGCGTCGTCATCGCGACCGTCGTGACCAGGGCGCTCGTGATGAAGCCGGTACGGACGGTTCGATCCCGGAACAGCGAGGGACGCACGAGCGGCGACGCGGCAGTGGATTCGATGGCAGCAAAAAGGCCGGCGCCGACGATAGCGATGCAGAGCAGCACCGCGTTGAGCGCACCAAACTTGCCGCGCCCCAGGGTCATGGCGAGCGCATAGGCGGCCAGCGTCATGGCGAGAAGCAAAGAGCCCCGGTAATCAAACGAGGGGCGGGCAACGGCCTGGCGATCCAGCGGCAGGTGACGGTACGCCAGGATCAGCGCGACGCAACCGAGCGGGAGGTTGATCAGGAAGATCGCCGGCCAACCGGACGCCGCGATCAGCACGCCACCCAAGGACGGACCCAGTGCGGTACCGACAGCGGACATCGTTCCCAGCAGTCCCATCGCACTTCCTGCGCGCGACTTCGGGACAGCCTCCCCGACGAGCGCCATGGTCAGGGCCATCATGATGGCGGCGCCCAGGCCTTGAACGACACGTGCCGCGATCAGCATCCAGAGTCCGGTCGCCCCGGCGCAAGCCGCCGAAGCGACCGTGAAAAGGCCGATGCCGGCCAGCATCAGGCGCCGGCGGCCCCACAGATCGCCCAGTCGGCCGACACTCACGACGAGGGTGGTGACGGCCAGCAGGTAGGCCAGCACGATCCACTGCACGGCCTGGAACGATGCGTCCAGCGCGTGGACGAACGTCGGCAGTGCGACGTTGGCGATGCTCGTTCCCAACGAGGACAGCAGCATGGTCAGGGACATGGCCAGAAGCGCCCCGCGCCCGGCTGAGGCGGTCGGCCGTTCGGGCGTGGCGTCAGTGGAGGACGAGAGGGGCATGGGGGCGCCGGCAGCGAGGTAATGCGGTCACGTTAGGTCTGCACCTGGCCGGGCGGAAGACGCATGGCTCGCAATCCATTCGTGCATGAAACGCCATGTCGCGGCCCATCCGTGGTACTTCTTCGCCCATGGCGACGCCTGACCTCAACCTGCTGGTCACCCTCGATGTCCTGCTGTCGGAGGGCAGCGTCACTCGTGCGGCGGAGCGTCTCCAGCTGAGCCCGTCTGCCATGAGCCGATCGCTGGCGCGTCTGCGGGAAGCGACGGGCGATCCACTTCTGGTTCGCGCCGGGCGTGGCCTGGTGCCGACACCGCGTGCACTCGAGTTGCGAGATCGGGTGCGCCAGGTCGTGGACGCCGCCGAGTCCGTGCTGCGGCCTGCATTGATGCTCGACCTGACGACTCTCGCTCGCACTTTCACCATTCGCAGCAGCGAAGGCTTCGTCGAGAACTTCGGACCCGCGCTCATCGCGCGTGCTGCCGCACAGGCGCCTGGTGTGCGCCTGCGCTTCATGCCGAAACCGGACAAGGACAGTACGGCGCTGCGAGACGGCACCGTCGATCTGGAGACAGGGGTTACCGGACGGACGATGGGGCCCGAGATTCGCACGCACGGCCTGTTCCGGGACCGCTTCGTCGCTGTCGTTCGCCAGGGACATCCGCTGTCGAAAGGAAGCATCACGCCGGACCGCTATGCGCGCAGTCCGCACGTCCTTGTCTCCCGCAAAGGGCTGGAGATGGGACCTGTCGACGAGGCCCTGGAGCAACTCGGCCTGGCCCGGAATGCGGTCGCGACCGTCGGCGGGTTTTCGGCGGCGCTCGCCCTGGCCCGCGCATCCGACATGGTCGCGACGGTCCCGGAAAAGCACACGTACACGCTGTGCGAAGGGATGCACCGCTTCACGCTTCCGGTGAAAGTGCCCGAGTTCACGGTCTCCCTGTTCTGGCATCCACGGCTCGAAGCGGATCCGCCGCATCGCTGGCTGCGCGCGCTGGTGATGGATGTCTGCACCGAAGTCGATGCACTGCGAGGTGCATAGCAGTTCGCGGATGCAGGACTTCTGGGACGGGTCGCGGCAAACCGCGCGGCTATAGTGGCCGGCACCCACCCAGCAAGGACGTAGACGTGATCAGGTCCAGTCTTCCGCTCGTCGCTTTGTTAGCAGTCACCACCGCATCGGCAGGTGCGGTGCACGGAATCAATCCCGCCGACATCAACCGCAACGGCGACGCCTGCACCGACTTCTTCGACTACGCCAACGGCGCGTGGCGGCAGCAGAACCCGATCCCGAACTACATGGATCGCTGGAGCCGCCGTTGGCAATCCGGCGAGTTCAACAAGGAACACGTACGCGACATCCTCAACGAGCTGTCGGCAAAGACCGATTGGCCCAAGGGCAGCGCGGGCCAGCTCGCCGGCGACTTCTACGCCACCTGCATGGATGAGTCCCGCGTCGACGCGCTGGGCAGCAAGCCGATCCAGCCCTGGCTCGCCGAAGTCGACGCCCTCCGCGACAAGGCCGGCATGCAGCGCATGATCGGCAAGCTGCACGACGTGGGCGTGTTCGTTCCCTTCATCGTGTATGCCGGCGAGGACCTGCACGAGCCCTCGCAGACCGTCGCCCACATCTATGCCGGCGGCCTGGGCATGCCCGACCGCGACTACTACCTCAAGCCCGACCAGCGCTTCGTCGATACGCGCGCCAAATACCTCGAGCACGTGGCGAAGATGTTCGAGCTCGCCGGCACCAAGCCGGAGCAGGCCAGGCAGAACGCCCAGACCGTGTTCGCCTTCGAGAAGCGCCTGGCCGAGGCCTCGTTCGACAACGTGCAGTTGCGCGACCCGAAGCTGCTGGACAACCCGACCGCGTTCGCCGACCTGGCCAAGCTGGCGCCGAGCTTCGACTGGGCGAAGTACTTCGATGCCGCACACATGCCGCGCAACGCATTGAACGTCACCCAGCCCAGGTTCCTGCAGCAGGTCGAGGAAGAACTCGCGACCACGCCGCTCCCGCAGTGGAAGACCTACCTGCAGTGGCACGTCCTCAATACCGCCGCCGACTCGCTGTCCACGCCGTTCGTCGAGGAGAACTTCGCCTTCAACGGCAAGTTCCTCACCGGCGCCACCGAGATCAAGCCGCGCTGGAAGCGCTGCGCGGAAGCCACCGACAACCAGCTCGGCGAAGCGCTCGGCCAGAAGTACGTCGAGAAGTAT
Source organism: Agrilutibacter niabensis (assembly GCA_031457065.1). Lineage (GTDB taxonomy): Bacteria > Pseudomonadota > Gammaproteobacteria > Xanthomonadales > Xanthomonadaceae > Agrilutibacter > Agrilutibacter niabensis_A. The sequence goes on along the minus strand of JAVDVW010000001.1, from coordinate 1,264,720 downwards.
TTCCCGCCGGAAGCCAAGGCCAAGATGCAGGACATGGTGAAGAACATCCTGCTGGCGATGGACGACACCATCCGCGGCCTGGACTGGATGGACGAGGCGACCAAGAAGAAGGCGCTGGAGAAGCGCGCGACCTTCTTCCCCAAGCTCGGTTATCCGGACAAGTTCAAGGACTACAAGGGCGTGGTGATATCGCGTGATTCGGCGTGGGACAACGTCGTCGCCGCCTCGCGCTGGAACGTTGCCGACAACCGCAGCCAGGTGGGCAAGCCGACCGACCGCAGCCGCTGGGGCATGACGCCGCCGACCTCGAACGCGTACTACAACCCGTCGCAGAACGAGATCGTGTTCCCGGCCGGCATCCTGCAGCCGCCGGCGTTCGACGTGACCGCCACCGACGCGGTCAACTACGGCGCCATCGGCGTGGTCATCGGCCACGAGATCAGCCACGGCTTCGACGACCAGGGCGCGCAGTTCGATGCGCAGGGCCGCCTGGCCAACTGGTGGACGCCCGCGGACAACAAGCAGTTCCAGGCCAAGGGTCAGTGCGTGGTCGACCAGTTCGAGGGTTACTTCATCGAGCCAGGCGTCCACCACAACGGCAAGCTGGTGCTGGGCGAATCCATCGGCGACCTCGCCGGCGCCAAGATCGCCTATCGCGCCTACCTGAAGTCGCGTGAGGGCAAGGGTCCGGAACCGACCATCGACGGCTTCACCCCCGAACAGCAGTTCTTCCTCTCCTGGGGCCAATGGCGCGGCGACGAGACGCGCATGGAAACTCAGCGCACCATGATCCAGGGCGACCCACACCCGGTCGCCAAGTACCGCGTCAACGGACCACTGTCGAACCTGCCGGCATTCCGCGACGCGTTCCAGTGCAAGGCGGATGCGCCGATGGTGCGCGCTGAGAAGGATCGCTGCGAGGTGTGGTGACGCGCATGCATCGATGAAGCAGAAGGCCCGCGCAAGCGGGCCTTCTGTTGTGAAGCATTGCAGGAGTTTCGAGCAACGCTGCCGTTGCGGCGCAATGCCCTTCAGGGAGCCCCGATTCCCGATTGATTGGGCGCATGGCGCAATAGCAGGTACTGACCGTTGTACGTGGTCGTCACAACGGTCAGCTCCGCGCGCAGATCTTCGGGAAGCTGGTCGAAGGTGGGGCGCCGGGCGCCGATGTAGGCAATCTGGTGCTCCGCCAGAACCCGACGCAGTTGATCGTCCCCGTCGACGTGCTGGATGCGTCCGCGCGCGTAGAAATCCGCCGAATACTGGCGCCTCTGGTCGAGGATGAAGAGCGGCCGTCTCGTGAGCGACGCCTCACAGGCCGTGACGATTTCCTTCTGCGATTGGAAGCCCACGCGTGGCCACGCCACCATGACGAGCAATGCGAACAGGACCGGTGCCCATGTACTCAATTGCAGTATCCAGGGCGAAGGTCGTTGTGAGATCCGCTGCTCCCACGCTTCGGCCACCAGGCAGCCAAAGCCCACCAGGCCAGGCAGTACGTAGGTTGGCAGGATGTTGCGGCACATCGTGAAGAATACGGCTGGCGCGAGCGCCCAGCACACGAGATAGAGCCCCCAGCCATCGCCGGCCAGAGACGGCCGAATGGGGATGTCCACTCTCCGCCGGATCAGCTGCCACAACAGCCATAGCGACCACGGCAGAGTTGCGAGCAATGCGTCGAGCCAGATCGTTCCCCGAGGGTATGCATGACCGGAGCCGTACAGATCGCCCTTCCATCCACTGACGGTGTAACGCTGCCAGTGTTCTCCGATGAAGAAATAGTGCAGAAACCCGGGGCTACGCACTTCGACGGCCCAATACCAGGGTACGACCAGACCCGCCGTCAGCACCGCGCCGGACAGCCATGGCAGGCGAAGCCATGTTTCCCGGACACGCCCGCTCAGCAGCGCCCAGGCACCTATCGGCCCCAGGGTCAGTACCGTCGCCACTGGCCCCTTGGCCAGCAGGCCAATGGCCAGGCCGACGAAGAACAGATAGCCCCAGCGCCGCGATTGCGTAGTCATCGCCAACCAGAAGGAAACCATCGACAGTGTCGTGCCGAGCATCATGGTCGGGTCGGTCATCACCGCCCCCGCGCTCGCCATCATCAGCAATGTCGTCGCCAGCACCAGGCTGGCCCGAAGCCCGAAATCCGTGCCGCGCCGGCTGGCCGCGAGCACGTACGTCAGGCCACACACCGCAACGCCCAGAAGCAGCGCTGGAATGCGCGCAGCGAATTCATTGATGCCAAACAACCTGAAGGAACCCGCCGTCAACCAGAACGACAGCGGTGGCTTGCCCCAGAACGGAACGCCATATTCGATCTGCGGCACGATCCACTGGCCGGTTTCGAGCATCTTGCGCGCGATCTCGGCGTAGCGCGCCTCGGTCGTGTCCGTGAGCGGATATGCGCCCAGCGTGAGCAGGCGCACGATGCAGGCGAAGGCGAGCAGGCACCACAATTGCTGTCGCGAAGAAATCCGCAACATTGGAACTGACAATGGAAACAGGCGAGTCGCTCGCCTGCTCAATTGGCGAACCATTTCCACTCCGTCCAGTTGGCGGATAGGGGCGGGCGCCGCGCTGAAAGCCGCGCGAACCGCGTGGCCAACTCTGGTCAGCGCGGTGTCGCAAATTTGTCGGGTTCTGCTCTGGGCCAATTCCCGGGCCCGTCGGCATTGTTAACGTTGTGTGCGCGTCTGATGGGAAACGGCGCGCCCGTGAGCACGAGACGCCCGACCGATTTCCGACATGCCAACCAAGAGCATCGCCCTGGTGCTGATTGGAGGTTGGATATGGCAGGCATGCCGGCCGCTGTTGCGGCGCGGAGCGACGTAGCGAGCAAGGTCCCGGAAATCACCTTGGGGTTCTGGGCCATCAAGGTGCTGGCCACCACCGTGGGCGAAACGGGCGGCGATGCCGTTTCGATGTCGATGGGGCTGGGCTATCTGATTGGCACCGCCATCTTCATGACGGCGTTCGTCGCAGCCGTCGCGGCACAGATCGCCGTCAAGCGCTTCAGTCCGTCCCTTTACTGGACGACGATCATCGCCTCGACCACCGTGGGTACCACGCTCGCCGATTTCGCCGATCGTTCCCTCGGCATCGGCTACCCCGGAGGTTCGTTGCTCCTGCTGGGACTGGTGCTCGCGTCGTTGTTCCTGTGGCATCGCGTGCTGGGCTCCGTGGATGTAGCTTCGGTGAGTTCGCCGCAGTCGGAGCTGTTCTATTGGCTGACGATCATGTTCTCGCAGACATTGGGCACGGCGCTGGGCGATTGGACGGCCGATACCGCGGGGTTGGGTTACCTGGGCGCGGCCCTCGTCTTCTCTGGTCTTTTGCTGCTGGTAGCAGCGCTCTATTTCTGGACGGCGGTGTCGCACACGCTGCTGTTCTGGGCGGCCTTCATCCTCACCCGGCCGCTTGGGGCGGCGGTGGGAGATTTTCTCGACAAGCCAGTCGCCAAGGGCGGCCTTGAGCTGAGCCGCTATTCCGCGACGCTGGTCCTGCTGGGTTTGATCGCGGCGGGCGTCGTCCTGTTGCCGCAGCGCGCACGGCGCACCGACCCAAACGGGCGATGACTGTGACCCGGATGCCGGCAAGGCTTCGGCAACGTGGAGCCTGGCCTGCGTTGCCGCTTCCTTGATGAGGAAGCGGACGGCGTCTCCCTAGTCCTGTGGCCATTGGTATTCCGACACTGTTCCGACATCTCCTCTCCAACATTCGGCGTTGCCCAGGCAGAGGGCTTCGCCGATGCAATCTGAAGTAGCGGAAGACCCCGAATTCACGGCCGTACCCGGCAGCCAGCCCGGCACCCTTGCGTCCCGGCAGTTTTATGCGCGCCACCTCTTGATACCCATGGTGGCGTTCGCGCTGATGGCATTTGTCCTGCCCTGGTTCGACATCGATCGCTGGTGGGCCGGGAAGTTGTACGCGTGGCAAGGGCATGCCTGGATATGGAAGTCGTCGTTTGTCACCGAGACACTGGTGCACACGTTTGGACGCATGCTGAGTGTGGCGGCATGGTTTGTGGTACTCGGACTGTGGATCAGGGCAATGGCACGGCAAGCGCTCTCCAGTTGGAGGCGGCCCCTGGCGTATCTGCTCCTGGCGACTGCCATGGCGGCGCTTACCGTCGCCTGGATGAAATCATGGACAAATGTGAACTGCCCTTGGGACCTCACCGACTTCGGTGGTAAACGTGTGTACCACGGGCTGTTCGCTGCCCGGCCTGCCGGGCCCAAGGGCGAATGCTTCCCCGCCGCCCATGCCAGCGCCGGCTACTGCTGGTTGTCGCTGTACTTCTTCTTTCTCGCAACTCGGCCCAATCTGCGTTGGCTGGGATTCGGCATCGCGATCGGCTTCGGTCTGCTGTTCGGTTTCGTCCAGCAGCTGCGTGGTGCGCACTTCCTTTCGCACGATCTCTGGGCGCTTGCCGTTTGTTGGCTGGTGACTCTTGCCATCTACGTCATGGTGCTCAAAGGCAAGCGTGTTCCCGAAGCTGCTCCCTAACGTTGATCGAGCAGCGCTGACGCCATGTAATTGTTCCAGCGCCGGTAGCGGGCCAGCAACGCGGGGCTGTGCTGCGGTTCGAAGCGCTGCTCCGGTAGCCGCGCCCAGCTTGCGGGTCGACCTGCGAGGAGGAATGCGCTGCCACGAGCCGAGGCTTCGCACTGCGCGGGCCGGCGCAAGGGCAGGCCGCTCAGGTCGCTGAGCGCCTGGCAGAACTGGTTTGAGTGCGATAGTCCGCCGCTGACCAGCATGTAGGTGCAGGGCGTGCCGATATCCTGGAGCAGGCTGAGGTTGCGCTGGATGAGGAATACGATGCTCTCGGCCACCGCGACGAACTGCTGTTCCTTCGTCGCATCGCCGATGAAGCGCGATTCGAACCCGGCTCGCCAATCGGGCGACCCCAGTCCGCCGACGCCATTGAGGAACAAGGTATCGCCTGGGGCGTCGCCCACCCAGTGCTCGTCGAGAGTCGCGGCAACATCGCCGATGTCGTGCTGCCCGGCGAACCAGGCGAGCGCTGAGCCGGCGCCATTGACCGTACCCTCGACCACATACTGCGCCGCTTCGCTCCAGTGGATGACGCTGCGCAACAGTCGCGCTGGCGCTGGCGCCTGCTCGGACAGGCGATAGACGAAGGCGCCGGTGCCGACATTGAGATAGGCCGCTTCGGGCCGCAGTTCACCGTAGGCGAAGGCAGCCGTCGACTGGTCGCCGCTGAGCAGGCGCAGCGGCAGGTGCAACGAGCGCACGCCATTCGACAGCGACGGCACGACCAGGTCGCCGAATTCGGCATCGCTGCGCGCGATTTCCGGCAGCCAGCGCGGATCGATGCCGAAGCGGTCAAGCATCTCGCCATTCCAATCGCCGCGCGCCAGGTCGAACAGCAGGGTGCGCGAGGCGTTGGCCGGATCGAGCAGGCACGGCCGCTGCTCAAGCAGGCGGAAAGCGAGAAAGGCGGCCAGCGGTCCGATGAGCAGTCGGCCGTCGGCGGCCGCCTGTTTCACGTCGTCCAGGTGATCCAGGCACCAGCGGATTTTGCTGAGGCCGAAATGGGCGTTCGGATACAGGCCGGTGGTCGCGCGGATCGCTTCGGTATCCAATGACTGCGCGGCCAGCCATTGCGCGGCGCGGGTATCCTGCCAACTGAGGATCGGCGACAAGGCGAGTCCGCTATCGCGATCCCAACAGACCAGGCTGGAACGTTGGCAACTCAGGCCGCAGGCTTGGACGCGCTCGCGCTGCGCTGGATCGAGCTGCATCAAGGCCGTCCTGGCCGCCTGTCGCAACGAGTCGACGACGGCTTCCGGATCCTGCTCGACCCAACCAGGTCGCGGCCGACGATCGGCAACTTCGACTCGCGACGCTGCCAGCTCAGCGCCTTCGCCATCGAACACCAACGCGCGACTGGCGCTACCGCCCTGATCAAGCGCGAGTGACAGTTCGCTCCGGCTCATGGGGATATGGTGCACGAAGCCATATGGGCTTGCGCGACGTTGCCCCGACATTCCCGGTGCTAGAGTCCCGTGCTGGCCGCCGCCGGATATGGGCTGTGGCAGTTCCGCGAGGAGGCTGCAATGTCCGCCATCCTGGGTCGCGATGCCCCACTGCCTGACACCCCCGGCACGCGCTACACACGCGCGCTGGTTGAACTGACCCGGGCCGTCTGGCAACCCGACTGCACGCTGCAGGACGCCCTCGCGGTGATCTGCCGGACCGGGGCACATGCCTTGCAAGTCCAACGCGTGAATGTCTGGCGCCTGCTGCCGGACCCGTTGCGTCTCAAGTGCGTCCACGCCTACGACCTTTCCACCGATGAACATGCGCCGTCCGGGGCGCTCGAAACCCTGCCGATGGACGGCGAGTACGTCGAATTCCTCCAGGTCGTACGCGCGATCGATGTCGCGGACGTCGACGTCGATCCGAGCACCGCGACCTCGCATGGCGCGTTGCGCGACTACCTGCATCAGCACGGCATCTGCTCGCTGTTGGATGCGCCGGTGCGTGTGGAAGGCGAACTCGTCGGCGTCATCTGCCACGAGATGGTGGGAGCGGTGCGCGCATGGACACCGGAGGAGGTCGCCTTTGCCGGCAGCATGGGCGACTACGTCGCGATGGCCATCGAGATCGAGCGCCGCCACCGGGCCGAGCATGAGCTGGCGTACCTGCGCCTGAACGACCCGGCCACCGGCCTGCCCAACCGCGACCATCTGCTCGAGCACGTGCGCGAACGCCTGGCCAGGCCGCACGATGCACGGGACACGGTTGCTGTGGTCCACGTGCACGTGGAGTTTCCGTACGCCGCCGCCATGCCCGCGAACGCGCCCACGGCGGAGGACGTCATGGCCGAGCTGGCCGTCCGCCTGCGCCGGGCCGTAGGCGAGGAGGGCGTGCTGGCACGCGTGCGCGCCGACGGATTCGCGATCCTGCTGAATCGCGTTCTGCCCGAGCGTGAGGTGATCGGCATTGCCGAACGCTGCGTCGAAGCGGTGCGCAGCGTGTCCGGTTGGCATGGCGTGGAAGCGAGCGCGGCCGTCGGTGTCGCCTTTGCCCGCGACCTGGAAGAGAGCGACCCGCGCGTGCTCATGCGAAATGCCGAACTGGCGAGCGGACGCGCGGGCATGCAGAGCCGCCATCGCTACGAAGTGTTCAATATCGGCCAGCACCGGGCGCTGGTCGAGCGCCTGCGGACGGAGCAGGCGATGCGTGACGCGCTGGCGCACGGTGATTTCCTGGTCCAGTACCAGCCGGAGTGCGATGTCCGCTCGGGCCGCTGGGTCGCCGCGGAGGCGCTGGTGCGCTGGCGCCAGCCGCAGGGGCTGGTGGGCGCGGGCGCGTTCATCGACATTGCCGAAGAGTCCGGCCTCATCCTGCCGCTCGGCCGCTACGTGCTGGAGCAGGCCTGCCGCGACGCATGCGCGTGGCCGGCGCAGGAGCCGCCGCTGACCCTGCGCGTCAACGTGTCGGCGCAGCAGTTCGATGCCCCCGGCCTGGTGGATGACGTAGCCGCTGCATTGGCGATTTGTGGGCTCGCGCCGGAGCGGCTGTGCCTGGAGGTCACCGAGACCACGCTGATGCACGACACCTCGAATGCACTGCGCACGATGGAGCGGCTCAAGGCCCTGGGCGTGGGCCTGGCGGTCGACGACTTCGGCACCGGTTATTCGTCACTGGCTTACCTCAAGACCTTCCCGATCGACGCGGTCAAGGTCGACCGCAGCTTCGTCGCCGGCCTGCCGGACGAACGCTTCGACGTCGCGCTGGTAACCGCGATCCGGGAACTCGCGCAGGCGCTGGAGATCGACGTCGTCGCCGAAGGCGTGGAACGCACCGAACAGCGCGACGCCTTGCGCGCCCTCGGCGTGTGCCGCATCCAGGGCTGGCTGTACGCGCCTTCGCTGGACCAGGGCGTGCTGATTGAGACGTTGGCGCGGCCGCCGGTGGGCGAACACGTGGTGCAGACGCGGCATTAGTGCCGTGCGGTGATGCAGCGCGGTCCGGTTTCGGTTGATGGCCGACATCCCGCGAATGCAAAGCCCGCCAGTTGGCGGGCTTTGCTTTTGCACGGCAAGCGAACCTGGGCGTGTTCGTCGCATGTCGCCGTCCCAGGTTCACATCCCTGTCGCCGTGCCGGGAAACCCCAATTCAGCGAAACCCTGCAGTCTGCGTAGGTCTTGCCTGCTTTGACCATTTACCCGATCGGGGGGCCTTCAGAACGCACGCCTTGGGTGTTCCGTACTACTTCTGACGTGACTCGTTGGTGCCACCCCTGCAGGCACCGTCCTTGCCGGGGAAGCCGTGCTCGAGGCCGTAGATCTTCCAGGAGTCCGCCGCGGTCTGCACTTTCGACAACATTTGTCCCATCGGATCGTGCGTGTCGAAGTCATTCAACCCGCTATAGGCGCAGTTCGAGTTGGCGTGCGCAGGGGCTCCGGTGAAATTCGTGTTGTCCAGCGTGCCCGGCGGACCTTTCACTTCACCTGCAAGTGCACCGCCCGCCGACAACCCGCCAAGCGCGAGTGCACAGGCCAATGCGAACAACCTTTGCTTGCCCATCTTCGTTCTCCTCTTTCCACAGCTTCATGTGGCCCTCGCTTCGAAGCTACTGTGGTTCGTGCATGGCTTTCAATCCGCGGGTGCTGCAACGCAGCAGCCATGAGCGCAGGGGCAAAGACGATCCACGAAGCGAAAAAAGCCCCGCCGAAGCGGGGCTTCCAGTGTCAGCGCGTGGCGTAGTCGCCTATTTCTTCGCGGCGTTCACGCCCTTGTCGACCACCAGTTTCACCACGACCTTGCGCGCGTCGGCGTTACTGCCGGAGCCGGCATCAGTGGCAACGCCCATGCCATCACCGGCGTGGACGCGTCCGGGCATCAGGCCGGCTTTCTGTTGCAGGAAGTTCGCGACGGAAGCAGCGCGCATCGTGCTGAGCCGCTGGTTGGCGGCGGCATTACCGACCGAGTCGGTAAAGCCCTGCAGCACGATGTGGTAGCCGTTGGTTTCCTTGGCCTTCGCCGCCAGGGCCATCAGGTCCGATTTGCCCTTCTCGGAAATCGCGGTCTTGCCCGATGCGAAGTGCACTTCGGTGGTGGCGAGCGCCTCGTAGCTGCCGAAGTCATCGATGCGCTTGCCCATTTCGTCCACGCGGGTCGAAGTGGGCGCCACGCCGGCCTGGACCTGCTGCGCGGTCTTGAAGTCGTCCGACTTGAACGAGATCGCGGTCGCGTTGAAGGTCGAACCCTCGACCATGCCATCGGCGATGATCGGGAGCCCCGGGATCAGCGCGCTGTGTTCGGCCGACTCCCTGATGGCGCCGGTGAGGCCCTTGGTCCTCTTGTAGGTCGTGGCCGGCGAAACCGTGATGGTGTGTTCGGCGTTGTTGCTGTCCTTGACGGTGATCGTATCGCCCTGGATCGCGGTGATCATGCCCCGGATCGTGCTCTTCTCTGCGGCAAAGCCCGGCAACGCAGCCAGCATGGCCACGAACGCGGCGATCAACATCAGTTGTTTCGGATGCTTCCTGGTAATCATGACGGGTGCCCCTCTGGGCCGTTCGAAAAGCGGGGGGAGGACCAATACGTGAAGCAAGCTGAAGAGGCTTGCGTCTTCGTATCGGCGGGTTGCATCGATACGTATCAGCCAACAGCGAGTTGCCCGGCGGGCAAGGCCGGGGGCAAGGGCAGGGTTCCACAACCGCACTTGGGCTGCTATTGGCCCTTGGGCCAACTTCCGTGGCCCTTGAGGGCGGCAGCTTCATCTGGCTGGCGGGCGCCGGGGTCAGCGAGTGGAGTGCTGTCCATGGGCGCATTTCGCGCCGGTGATAGAGTCTCCGCCTTCCACGAAACACGCAGAGCGAGCGACGTCATGACTTCCCAGGCCTTTCATCCCATCGGCACGCCCGGCCAACCCTGGAGCGAAGCGGAGAAGGCCGAATGGTTGGCGCGTCAGTCCCGCCAGCGCAGCTATACAACAGATGTGCTCAGCGTGATCGAGCGGCTGCGTCCGCACTTCGACCTCGTGGAGTACGGCCGCCTGGATTACGGCCCGGACGGCTATCCGCTGTTGGCGATCAGGAGCCGCGACTGGCGCGACGACTTGCCCACTGCGCTGGTGACGGGCGGCGTGCATGGCTACGAAACCAGCGGCGTGCATGGCGCCCTGCAGTTCGTCGAGCAGCATGCGGCCGACTATGCAGGCCGCGTCAACCTCCTGGTCGCGCCGTGCATCAGCCCATGGGCCTACGAACGCATCCATCGCTGGAATGCGAACGCCATCGATCCCAACCGCTCGTTCCGCGACAACAGCCCCGCGCAGGAATCGGCCGCGCTCATGCAACTGGTCGCACCGTTGCATGATCGCGTGCTCGTGCACATCGACCTGCACGAAACTACCGATACCGATGAGTCCGAGTTCCGGCCTGCGCTCGCCGCCCGCGATGGCAAGCCGCATGAGCCCGGGGAGATCCCCGACGGCTTCTACCTGTGCGGTGACAGCGAGAATCCGCAACCCGGGTTCCAGCAGGCGGTGATCGAGGCGGTGGCGAAGGTCACCCACATCGCCCCGGCCGATGCCAACGGCGAGATCATCGGCTCGCCCGTGGTGGCGGCGGGCGTCATCAACTACCCGGTCAGGCAGCTCGGCCTGTGTGCCGGGATCACCGATGCGCCTTACAAGACGACCACCGAGGTCTACCCCGACAGCCCCCGCGCCACGCCCGCGCAATGCAATGCAGCGCAGGCGGCGGCGGTATGCGCGGCCATCGATTACGCGTTGGCGCACCAATAGCCTGAAAACGCCCATGGAGTTGCCGGGCTTCCGGACCTGCCGGCCCCAGTCAGGTAGGCCGGGCGCGGTCCCCGTGTCCCTCCGATGGCCCCGTCTACCCGAAGATGCGAAGATTCGCGCCCCGGTAGCGCAGGCATCGCCGCGTCAGCCGTTCCCCTGAGATTCCGTGAAGACCCCCCAAGGCTTGCAGGCGCTGATCGACGACGGCGTCATTGATGAAGTGCTGCGTCCGCTCAAGAGCGGCAAGGAAGCCGCGGTGTACGTGGTCCGCAGCGGCGACGACGTGCGTTGCGCGAAGGTCTACAAGGACATGGCGCAGCGCAGCTTCCAGCAGCGCGTGCAGTACCAGGAAGGTCGCAAGGTGCGCGGCAGCCGCGAGGCGCGCGCAGTCGGCAAGGCCAGCAAGTACGGCCGCAAGCAACAGGAAACCGCCTGGAAGAACACCGAGGTCGATGCGCTGTACCAGTTGCGCGCAGCTGGCGTGCGGGTACCCGAGCCGCACGGCTATTTCCACGGCGTGCTGGTGATGGAGCTGGTCACGGATGCCGAAGGCTTCTCCGCGCCGCGCCTGGGTGAAGTCGAACTCGATGCGGAGCAGGCACGCGACTTCCACCGCGTCCTGGTGCGGCAGGTGGTACGCATGCTGTGCTGCGGCCTGATCCACGGAGACCTGTCCGCCTACAACGTGCTGGTCGGACCGGATGGCCCGGTGGTGATCGATTTCCCGCAGGTGGTCAGTGCGGGGGGCAACAATGCCGCGCGCACCATGCTGCTGCGTGACGTCAACAACCTCACCGCAAGCCTCGGCCGCTGGGCGCCCGAGCTGCTGGACACCTGGTACGGCGAGGAGATGTGGGCGCTGTTCGAAGCCGGCGCGCTGCATCCGGAGATGGAGCTGACAGGCGAGTTCGAACCTGACGAATCCTCGGTTGACCTCGACAGCGTCCGCCATGCCATCAACGACGCACGCGAGGAAGCGTTGATCCGCCAGCAGGGCCGCGAGGCAGCAGCGGAAGCCGAAGCGTAGGGAAACGGCAGGGCGCTGCGAGCGACTGTTCGGCCTAGTTGAGGCTCACGAGCAAATCGGCGATCTGCTGCTCCTGGTCGGGAGCGAACTGCACGCCCAGGTGGTCGACGCAGACGCGAACCACCTCGCCCCGGACCACGAAAGTCTGGGCAGGGTCGACTTCGAAGGACAGGCGCAGGGCAGCGCCGGCAGACGGCGTCCAGTCGTCCTCCGGCAGCCAGATGCGCGCTCCGCCCGCGGACACGTCCATCACGGCGGCACTGTGCTCGTTGCCATTCGGCGCGACCATGATGGCCGTCAGGGTGTCGCGGCGTGGATGACGGCGTCTCTCGATTTCCATGGGGAAAACCCATGCCCGGGTAACAGGAGGAACGCCAATGCCCGGGAAAACAGGCCGTCGCGGCTCTCGCCTGGGCCAGGGCGACCGCGTCGGCGCCTGCCGGAACCGTTCGCGGCCGGCCAAGTCGGGCCCGGTGGTCCCTGGGCATACCGCCTTCTGATGCAAAGCGATGCGGACTTAAGTCACGGGACGAGGCCGACCGGGCCGGTGTAGCGTGCCGGAACTTCTCACCAACGGGTCGCACATGAAGTCATCCTCCCTGAGCCTCGCGCTGGCCGCCGCGCTGTCGGTTGCCGCCGCCGTTCCCTCCCTCGCGGCTGACACCGCCGCCTCCGCCGCCGCCAAGCCGCAACTGGGCACGTTCGGCGTCGACCTGGATGCGCGCGATTTGTCGGCCAAGCCGGGCAACGATTTCAACCGCTACGTCAACGGCCACTGGATCGAGACCTACCAGCTCAAGGATTACGAAGTCAGCTACGGCTCGTTCAATGCGCTGCGCGACCAGTCGGAGGCCCAGGTCAAGGCGATCATCGAGGAACTGCAGCAGCGCAAGGACCTGGCCGCCGGCAGCGACGCACAGAAGGTGCGCGACTACTACGCCAGCTACATGGACCGCGCTGCGCGCGATGCCGCCGGCATCGCGCCGCTGCGTCCGACACTCGACCGCATCAACAAGATCCGCTCCGCGGACGCGCTGGTGGCGGCGTTCGGCCAGGCGGACCTCGATGGCAGCAGCGCGCCGCTGTCGCTGTCGGTCGACCTGGACCGCAAGGATCCCGACCAGTACCTCGTGAGCCTGCGCGTCGGCGGCCTGGGCCTGCCGGACCGCGATTACTACCTCAATACGGACGCGCGCTTCGTCGCCATCCGCAGTGCGTACGTCGAACACATCCAGCGCATGCTCGGCTTCGCCGGCGTGAAGGATGCCAAGGCACGCGCCGAGGCCATCCTTGCGCTGGAGACCGAGCTCGCCAAGCCGATGTGGGAGCGCGCGCAGATCCGCGACCGCGACAAGACCTACAACGTGGTGGCCTTCGCCGACCTCGGCAAGCAGTACCCCGGCTACGACTGGGCGGCGCAGGCGCGCGCCCAGGGCATGGGCAAGTTCGACCGCGTCAACGTGGTGACCCCGAGCGCGCTCAAGCCCATCCTCGACGTGATCGCGAAGACGCCGCTGCCGGTGTGGCGCGACTACCTGGCATTCCATGCGGTGGACAACAACGCACCGCTGCTGAGCCGGGAAATCGACGACGCCGCGTTCGCATTCAACGGCACCGTGTTGGGTGGACAGAAGGCGCAGCGCGACGACTGGAAGCGTGCGGTGGCGATGGTCGGCGGGATGGACGGCCTCGGCGATGCGCTGGGCAAGCTCTATGTGGAGCGCCACTTCTCGCCGCAGGCGAAGGCGGCGATGGACCAGCTCGTGGCCAACCTGCGCGTGGCGTTGCGCAAGAACATCGAGCAGCTCGACTGGATGGGCGCGGCGACCAAGGCCGAGGCCTACCACAAGCTGGAAACGTTCCGCCCGAAGATCGGCTACCCGAGCAAGTGGCGGGATTACAGCAGCGTCACCATCGTGCCCGGCGACCTCATGGCCAACGCCATGCAGTTCCGCCACTACGAACGCGACGACCAGAACCGCCGTATCGGTACCCGTACCGACCGCGATGAGTGGCACATGACGCCGCAGACGGTCAACGCGTACTACAACTCCACCTTCAACGAGATCGTGTTCCCGGCGGCGATCCTGCAGCCGCCGTTCTTCGACCTCAACGCCGACGCGGCCGTGAACTACGGCGCCATCGGTGCGGTGATCGGCCATGAGATGGGCCACGGCTTCGACGACCAGGGCAGCAAGTCCGACTTCGCCGGTATCCAGCGCAACTGGTGGACCGACGCAGACCGCGCCAACTTCGAGGTGCGCACCAAGGCGCTCGGTGCGCAGTACAACGCCTACTGCCCGCTGCAGGGCCAGTGCGTCAACGGCGCGCTGACCATGGGCGAGAACCTCGGCGACCTGGGCGGAATCTCGATGGCCTACACGGCCTACAAGATGAGCCTGGGTGGCAAGCCGGCGCCGGTGATCGATGGACTGACGGGCGACCAGCGCTTCTTCCTCGCCTTCGGCCAGATATGGAAGGGCAAATACCGCGACGAGGCACTGCTCAATCTGATCAAGACCAACCCGCACTCGCCGGGGCAGTTCCGCGCCAACGGTCCGGTGCGCAACTTCGATCCGTGGTACTCCGCATTTGACGTGAAGCCGGGCGACGCGCTGTACCTGCCGCCGGAGCAGCGCGTGCGGATCTGGTAAGGAGCTGAAAGGATCCGAATGAAGCGAGCCTGGTTGCTCGCCTGACGATGGATCTTGAATGGGGGCCGGGTTCACTCATCCGCATGCGATGAGAGGGCCTGGCCTCTTTCTTTTCCGGGATGCCATCCCGCTTGACCTGGGTCAGCGCAGGGGGCGGCGCGGGTTGCCAGCATGGCGGCGGTTCCAGATCAGAAGGAAATCCCATGAAATCCCGGTCTTCCGCCCTCGCTCTCGTGCTGGCGTTAGCCTGCGCGCCTGCCTGGTCCGCGGGACACTCCGTCGCCAGGGACTCAAGCAACGCCCAGGAAGAAAATTCCAGCGCCATCGACCTCGAACGGCGCGGCACGACAGGTCGCGGCGAGTTTGCCCGGCACGCCAAGATGCGCGGCAAGCACGCGCAAGCCCGGAAGAAAGCCGGGGACGGTGCGAAGCGCGACCCACGGAGCCTGCCCATCGTCCAGTTGGAGGTGAGTCCATGGAATTTCGAGTGACATTGACGGCTCCCGATGCCGCCGTGATCGATGAGGCTATCCGGATGGTCGACCCTGCGGCGCTGGTCGATATCGATCCCGTCGACCAGGCATTGCGGGTGACTGCATGGTTGGACATGGGCGAACTGGTCTCGTTGCTGGCGCAGGCCGGATACCCAGTGACTCCCGATCAGGTCCACCAAATCCCATCGATCTGTTGTGGTGGTTGCAGCGGGTAATCCATCTGCGACGCCGGGGGTTCCGGTGCCGGCCTCAATAGATCACGTAGAACCGAACGGCCGCTCCCCCGGGAAGCGCTTCGAGCAGGATGCCCCGATGGTTGTCGGCAGGCTGGCCGAGGAAGGCGTCGTTGATGAAGGCGGCGAAGAAGTTGCCTAGTGCCATGCCGAACAGGACGTCCGAGGGGTAATGCTTGCCCGCTTCGATGCGTGCCCACGATGTGCCGATGGTGAGTGTCACCAGGCCGACATCCAGGACGCGCCGCGTGGTGTCCGTCATCTCGATCGACTGCAGGTTGCGCGACGCAAGGCGGGTGTTGGCCGCCGATGCCGAGGCGTGCCCGGACGGGAAACTCAGGTGATCGCTTCCGTCGGGCCGCTGGCGACCGACGCCCTGCTTCAGGGCCTGTGTCGTCAGGCTGGTCGCGCCGCGCGCGGCGAGACCGACGGCAAGGCCCTTTGCCTTGTTACGGAACCACTCGTCGGGTTCGTCGCCGCCGGGCGTCAACAGCACGGTGGCGACATAGGCGATGCTCGACGCGCTTCGCAGGTCGTCGCTCCACTGCGCGGCGTCGTTCCCGAATATCGGCTGCTCGCGTCGGGCCCAGTCGGCCACTTCGCGATCCCAGTCGCCGATCTGGAAGACCGCGGCCCCGGCCACAGGCACCCAGACGTAGGGGTCTTTCGCCGCATTGACCGCCGAAGCACGGATGCGCTCCCAGCCTGGAGTCAGCGTGGCATTGGCGCCCCAAGCCGAACCGCCGGACATCGTCGCGCAGCCACCTGCGCCGAACAGCGCCAGCGCGGCGCAAAGGAGCCATCTGCCAAGTCGCAAACGGGACATCCGCGATGCCTTCGGATCGCTGCAGGCAAGGACCCGACTCCGCGCATCATCGGTACCGTTTCGTTACAGCTGCGTGCACTTGGCGTTGCGTGGAAGCGGCGGAAATCAATCCGCATCCGTCGCTGCTGGAGCAACTACTGCGCGGCGTGAATCCACTGCCGCTAGAACCGCTCGCCTACAGGCAGATAGCGCCATTCACCGGGAGGCATCGCGCCATTTGGGCCCTTGCCCAGCGGGATCTTGCCGATGCGCAGGCGCCGGATCGACACCACGTCCAGTCCGACCTGTGCGCACATGTCGCGCAGTTGTCCGTCCTGCACGCCCTTGATGGCGAAGCGCAGGCGGATCTCGTTCTGCCAGCTGACCTTGCACGGGGGCAGGGCGCGGCCGTTGTAGCGCAAGCCGTGGTTGAGCTTGTGCAGGCCGTAGGGGGCGATCTCGCCGCTGGTTTCCACGAGGTACTCGTGCTCGATCTGGTCGGCGTCCTCGGTCAGGCGGCGCCAGACGCGGCCGTCCTGGGTCAGGACCATGAGCCCGCTGGCCTCGGTGTCCAGCGGTACGAGCGGCGTCAGGCGCTGGAAGTGGCGCTGCAGGAGGCGCACCCCGGAGTGATCGTCGGCCCATCGCGTCGCCGGGGTGACCAGTGCGGCGGCGGGCCTGCGGCCGCCGATTGCATCGAAGCCCGGTGGCTTGTTCAACAGGATGGTGGCGGGTTCCACTGCTTCCAGGCGCGCATCCGGGTCGAGTTCGACCTGCTCGCCGGACACCAGGTGCTGCGGCGCCTCCACCACGTGGCCGTCGACGGACACCCAACCGTTCTGAATGTACTGCTCGGCGTCGGCGCGCGAGCAGCCGAACAGTTCGGCGACGCGATGGGCAAGGCGAACCGGAGCGGACATGACAGGGGCCGGGGAAACAGGACACGCAGTGTAGCGATCAGCGGCGCGGGCAGTGCTTCACGACCCGCGCGGCATCGACGCCCGCCGCTTCCATGCTCCCCGGCTGGAGCTGGATACTCAGGCCTTCGAGTTCCCGCGTTCGAACGGGGTGTGATCGTCACCGAGGAGGGCCACGTGCTTCGCCGAATCCTGCTTACCCTGGCCATCCTCGTCGCGAGCATGGTCGTGACGGTCGCCCAGGCGGCCGGGACTGTTCCAGCCAATGTCATCGGCGCCTACTACCCCGGCGGCTCCGCCGGCCGCTATCCGGTGTCGCGCATTCCGGCCGACAGGCTCACGCACCTGTTCTATGCCTTCGCGCGGATCGAAGACGGCCGTTGCGTCGCCGGTGCGGAAGCGGGCGGGCATTTCGCCGCACTGGCCGAACTCAAGCGCAGCCATCCCCGGCTGCGTACGTTGATCTCGATCGGCGGTTGGGAGGCGGGCGGGTTCTCGGATGCCGCACTCAGCGCGCGCAGCCGCAAACGCTTCGTCGCGTCGTGCATCGCACTGTTCTTCGACGCGCATCGCGGCAGCTTCGATGGCGTCGACATCGATTGGGAGTTTCCCGTGTACGGTGGGCCGCCGCACATCACCGCGCGACCGCAGGACCGGCGCAACATGACGCTGCTTGCGCGCGAATTCCGCCGCCAGCTCGATGCGTTGGGCCGGCAGCGTGGGCAGGCGTTCCTGCTCACCGCGGCGTTGCCGGCGGGGCGCCTGCAGTCCGCGGGCCCGTACGATCCCGCGCGCAGCTTCGAGCTCGGCAAGCTGGCGGGCGTGCTCGATTTCATCAACCTGATGACCTACGACATGGGCACCGGCTTCTCCGCGGTATCCACCTTCAACGCGCCGCTGCGGGAAGACCCCGCCGATCCGCTGGACCCGGCGCTGCGCCGCTGGAACAACGTCGAAGGCGGCATCGACTACTACCGCCAGCACGGCGTCCCCGCCCACAAGCTGGTGCTCGGCGTGCCGTTCTACGGCCGCGGTTTCCGCGTCTCGTCAGCAACGAATGAGGGCCTCTACCAGCCCTACAACGCGCCGTTCGAAGCCGGCGACTGGCGCACCATCCAGCACAAGCTGCTGGCCGATCTGCAATGGCAGCAGCACTGGCACCTGATCGCGCAGGCGCCGTGGCTCTTCCATCCCGGCGAGCGCATCTTCGTCAGCTTCGAGAACCCGGAGTCGGTCGCCATCCGCGCCCGGGTCGCCAGGGATCGTGGCCTGCGTGGCGTCTTCATGTGGGAGCTAACCGGCGACGACGACCAGCACAGCCTGCTGCAGGCGATGGTGCAGCCGTTCGCCAGCGGGCCCTAGCAGGGACCGAGGCGCGAAACCCATCGACCTGATCCATCGCAATGATGGGCATCACTGCCTACCTGCGGGACATGCTCACCACAAGCACGCTCACCACAAGCCCGCTCACCACAGATAAAGCTGCAGCGTCTCCTCGTGCACCCGCGCCGGAATCTCCTGCAGCAGGGTGCGGTGATCGGGGTAGTTCATCGCGCTGCGTTCGATCATGTTGTCCAGCGCGGCCAGGTTGTGCTGCGCCTCCTTGGGAGTTGGCGCACGGAGCTCCTGGGCATCGGGGAAGATGCCCATGCCGGCCAGCAGGCAGTACCACGACACGATCGGATAGGCGCGGCCGAAAGTATTGCTTTTCAGTCCGGGGATGATCGGCTTGCGGTCCAGCCAGGTGCGCAGCAACTGCACCAGCGGCTCGGACAGATGGGTGTTGGCGGCATTGGCGCGCCAGTACTCGGTGTCGGTACGGCTGTTGGTCTTGTAGTGGCAGACGATGTAGTCGCGGGTGCCCTCGAACTGACCGTTGATGGTGTCGTTGAACGCGCGTCGCGCGTCCTCGCCCATGTCGCCTTTCTCGAGCACCGACACCAGCATGGTTGCGGTCCGTTGCACGAATAGCAGGGCCGTGGCTTCAAGGGGTTCGATGAAGCCCTGGGCCAGGCCATTGGCCACGCAGTTGCGGTTCCAGGCGTGGGTGACGCGGCCGACGCGCATCTTCAGATGCCGCGCAGGCGTGTCGGCGTCGAGCAGCCCCATGCGGGTCCGCAACTCGGTTTCGGCCTCGTCCGCCGAGCAGAAGCGGGTGCTGTAGACGTAGCCGTTGCCGTAGCGCTCGGTCAGCGGGATTTTCCAGGCCCAGCCGTGGTCCATCGCGGTGGAGACCGTCTGCGTCATGATCGGCCCGTCGATCGGCGTGGGCATGGCGACCGCCGCATCGTTGAAGAGGTTCTCGGCGAACGGCACGAATGGCGTGCCCAGCGTCTTGCCGATCAACAGCGATGAGAAGCCAGTGCAGTCGACGAAGAAGTCGGCTGCCAGCGTTTCATCGCCTTCGAGTCGCAGGCCGGTGATTTCGCCGCGTTCGTCCTGCAATACCGATTCCACGTGGCGCGGCACGTGGTGCACTCCGCGTTCGAGCGCCTTGCGGTGCAGGAACTGCCCCAGCAGTCCGGCGTCGAAGTGGTAGCCGTAGGCGACGTCGAACGGAAAGCTGCGCTGGGGCTTGGGAGCCCGGCATTCGTCCGCCAGCCGGCGGGCGATGAAGAACCGGTCGGGGTGGGCATGGACGTCGGCGCCGTCCAGTCGTGCATGCACGTTCTGCACGAACTGGGTCATGGTCAGGTTGTCGAGCATCGACGCGAACGGATGGAAGTAGCTCTCGAACCCGGGCCGGGTCGACCAGCCGTCGAATCTGATGCCCGCCTTGTAGGTGGCGTTGCACACCGGCATCCATTCGGCTTCCTCGATACCCAGGCCTTCGAAGAAGCCACGCAGCCACGGCGTGGAGCCTTCGCCGACCCCGATGGTGCCGACCTGGGGCGATTCGATCACCCTTATCTGCAGGCGTCGCCCGTAGGCCGAGTTCGCCAGCAGCAGCGCGGTCATCCAACCCGCGGTGCCGCCGCCGACGACACAGATGTGCTTGACCGGCGGCTCGGCATCGTGCGGCAGGACGGTGCCCTGGGCGGCAAAGTCCGTATCGATTCGGGGCAGGTTGGTAGTCATGGCCCAGCGTAACGGATGTGCTGGGGAATGCCGAGCCGGCGCACGGTTGGGTTGTGGTGCGGCCACACGCTGCGGTCCGGGGGGGCGGGCGCGCTGGATGCCCCCCAGGAGTCGGCGGCGTCGATGCCAGCATCCGGGCTCGGCACTTCTGGAAAAGACCGGTTGCGACCGCTGGTTTTGCTCGCTGATGGATGAACGATGCACTGCCCGGAAGGCCGCCCCAAGGAGCCTGCGGAACGATATTTCTCTCCGCTTAATGGAGATGAAGGCGGCGATTACTTTTTCGATACGTTTTGCTCCGGAAGTCTCACCGTTCGTTTACATGGGTGCTGCGAGGTTTGCGCCTGCAAGATGCGCTGACTTTCAACAGGAAGACCCCATGAAACCGAGCAAGCTTTCGATACTCGCCATTGCGCTGACGGCCGCGACGTTGACGTTCGCGGGAGGCTGCAATCGCAGTGACAAGGCCGCGTCCACGGACAAGAACGAGCCGGCCGCCACCGCCAGCAGCACGCCGGAAACGACCGCGCCCTCCACAGCGGAGCCAACGGCGCCAGCGACCAGCCCGCCGCCCGCTATTGAAGGCACCAATACCGCGGCAACTGACACGAGCAGCGTCGCGGGCACTCAATCAACGACGCCAACCCCGGCGCCGACGACTGGCATGACCGGCACCACCAAGACGACCGCTGACGCGACCACCTCGTTCGACGATCTCGACACCAACCATGACGGTGTCATTTCCCGCGACGAGCTGACCGATACCAATCCGCTGCTGCAGAGTTTCTCCGCAGCCGACAAGGACGGCAACGGAACCCTGTCGCGGACCGAAGTCGACGCGCAGCGCGGCAAGATGCCACCCAAGGGAGGCTGACGCAGAGCGAACGATGAATCCATGTTGGACGCGCGAGGCCCGCTTCTCCAAGCGGGCCTTTCGCGTAATGGGAGCGTCGCATCGCGTCGCTCGATGCTGCATGGACGACGAGCCGGCTGGCTTCCGTGATCAGGCCTCCTCGGCCCGCTCACCACGCAGGACGAGATCCGGGTTTTCATTGATCGCGCCGTCGGGCTCGATGACCAGCAGGCGTTTGTTGTCGCGATCGAACAGCACCGGTACCGGGTCGGAACATCGGCCGACGGACGAACTTCAGCGTCCAGTGGAAGTGCCTCAGCGTGGAAAGCGTCTTGAAGGGCGGGATCGAGTCCCTCGCTCCAGGGCCTCGGGGTCCAGCGATACCGGTTTGTTGCTGCGCCGTTCCTTCCGATGCATGGGGGGTCTCCTCGCAACACGCGCACAGAGTGCGGCCCGGCGATGCGCCGCGGCGTGAATGCAATGGAGACCGTGCAGGATCGTGCTGCTACTCCGGTATCGCCTCTCCGGACCCGCCGAATTCGGAGGGGAAGTCCTTCAGTTTCGGCAAGCCGTCCTTCATGGGCAGCACGGTCTCGGCGTAGTTAACATGCACGCCGGGTTTGAAGTCGATGCTGGGAATCGTCGCGGCATAGACGTCGATCAGGCCGAGCGGCGGGTGGTTGGTCATGAGGTGCCCGCCGCACTGCGTGCAGAACTGGCGATCGCTCATGTCGGTCTTCCTGAAATGGCCGATGTGCTCCGCGCCGCGGGGGACCTTCACGTTTTCAGGCTTCCACAAAGTGAAGGCATTCACCGGGCCCGCCGACCAGGAGCGGCAGGAGGCGCAGTGGCAATAGCCCATCGCCTCTGGCGCGCCGGTGACTTGGACTTCCACGGCGCCGCAGAAGCAGGTGCCGGAATGCAGGTCGCTCATGGAGTACTCCTCGTGAAGCTGGGTGGGAACGCCTCTGGTTGAACGTCAGCCGCGGCCGCCGCAGGCCGTCACGTGCAGGGCCATCGCGAGGAGAACTAATCCAGCATGGCGACAAGTGCGCGGAAGTAATTGATTGCGCTTGATTGCTGGCTATCCCTGCAGACGTGCTCCTGAGCTATTGGACGACGAATGTCGCAGTGCCGGAACTGGTCGCGCCTCCCAGGCTCCAACTGGCCTGCGCCCGGTATTGGCCCGCTGCGGTCTTGGACTTGTTCAGGCGATAGGTCGTACGGGCGAAGCCATCGCTGCCGCTGACCGCGGTCTGGACGATGTTGCCGCCACTCGGCCGGATGATGGTGAAGGTCACCGTCGCGCCGCTGACCGGAGTGCCGTTGTTGCGTACGAGGGCATTGATACGGACGAGTTCGCCGCGCAGATAGGTCGCCTTGTCCGTGCTCGTGTCGGTCTGCAGGCTGAAGGTCGGCGCGGCAACGGTGTAGGTGGTTGTCGTGCTGGCGTTGTGCGCTGCGCCGACACTGCTGCTGACACTGGCGCCGATGGCGTAGCCGCCGGCGATCGCGTTGGTGGCGGAGGTCACGCTGAGCGTGGTGCTGCCGCTGGCGCCTGGAGCAAGGCTCAGGCTGGCGGTGCCGAGCGTGCCAGTCCAGCCACTCGGAATCGTCCTGGCGAGATTGAAGCTGGTCGTGGTGCATGCACTGCTGTCGTTGTTGGTGAGCGCGAGCGTGTAGGTGACGAGGCTGCCGGCCGGCACCGCGGCGGTGGGTCCGCTGAGACCAATGGTCGGTGCGGCGCGCGTGCACACTGGTGGCGGTGTCGAAACCGTGTACGTCACGGCGGTGCTGGCGTCGTGCGCGGCGCCGATGCTGCTGCTGGCGTTGGCGCCGATGGTGTAACCGCCCGCGGTCGCGTTGGTGGCGGACGTCACGCTGAGCGTGGCGCTGCCGCTGGCGCCTGGAGCAAGGCTCAGGCTTGCGCTACTGAGCGTGCCGGTCCACCCGGTCGGAATCGTCCTGGCGAGGTTGAAGCTGGTCGTGGTGCATGCGCTGCTGTCGTTGTTGGTGAGCGCGAGCGTGTAGGTGACGAGGCTGCCGGCCGGTACCGCGGCCGTCGGTCCGCTGAGACCAATTGTCGGCGCGGCGCGCGTGCACACCGGTGGCGGGGTGGAGACCGTGTAGGTAACGGTGGTGTTGGCGTCATGCGCGGCACCGACGCTGCTGCTGACACTGGCGCCGATGGCGTAGCCGCCCGCGGTGGCGTTGGTGGCGGAGGTCACGCTCAGCGTAGTGCTGCCGCTGGCGCCTGGAGCAAGGCTCAGGCTTGCGCTACTGAGCGTGCCGGTCCACCCGGTCGGAATCGTCCTGGCAAGATTGAAGCTGGTCGCGGCGCACGCACTGCTGTCGTTGTTGGTGAGCGCGAGCGTATAGGTGATGAGGCTGCCGGCCGGCACCGCGGCGGTGGGACCGCTGAGACCGATGGTCGGTGCGGCGCGCGTGCATACCGGTGGCGGGGTCGAGACCGTATAGGAAACGGTGGCGCTGGCGTCGTGCGCGGCACCTACGCTACTGCTGACACTGGCGCCGATGGCGTAACCGCCCGCGGTCGCGCTGGTGGCGGAGGTCACACTCAGCGTGGTGCTGCCGCTGGCGCCCGGCGCCAGATTCAAACTGGCATTACCGAGCGTATCGGTCCATCCACTGGGAACCGAATCGGCCAGGTTGAACGTTGTCGCGGCGCACGCACTGCTGTCGTTGTTGCTGACATCCAGCGTGTAGGTGACGGCGCTGCCGGCCGGTACGGCCGCCGTGGGTCCGCTGAGACCTATGGTCGGCGCGGCCCGTGTGCACACCGGTGGCGGGTTCGAGACCGTGTAGGTCGTTGTCGCAGTGGCGTCATGCGCGGCACCGACGCTGCTGCTGGCGCTGGCGCCGATGGTGTAGCCGCCTGCGGTCGCGCTGGTGGCGGAGGTCACACTCAGCGTGGTGCTGCCGCTGGCGCCCGGCGCCAGATTCAAACTGGCACTGCCGAGCGTATCGGACCATCCACTGGGAACCGAATCGGCCAGGTTGAACGTGGTCGCGGCGCACGCACTGCTGTCGTTGTTGCTGACATCCAGCGTGTAGGTGACGGCGCTGCCGGCCGGTACGGCGGCCGTGGGTCCGCTGAGACCGATGGTCGGAGCGGCCCGTGTGCACACAGGCGGCGGCGCGGTGACAGTGAAGATCACGCTGGCGTTGGCGGTATGCACCGCACCGACGTTGCTGCTCGCTCCGGCACCGATGGTGTAACCGCCTGGCGCGGCGTCGGCGTCCGAGGTCACGTCGAGGGTGGTAGTCGCGCTGGCGCCCGGCGCCAGGCTGAGGGTCGTCGCGGTGAGAGTGCCGGTCCAGCCACTGGGAACCGACCTGGCGAGGCTGAAACTGGTGGTGGTGCATGCCTCGCTGTCGTTGTTGGTAAGTGCAAGCGTGTAGCTGATGGCGCTGCCAGCGGGTGCGGAGGAAGCGGAGCCGCTCAGTTCGAGCGTCGGTGCGGCACGTGTGCATACCGGCGCCGGTGCGGCCACTGTGTAGGACGTCGTGCTGCTGGCGGTGTGCACGGCACCAACGCTGCTGCTCACCCCAGCGCCGATGGTGTAGCCACCGGGGGCGGCGTCGGCGTCGGACGTAACGTCGAGCGCCGTGCTGCCACTGGCGCCTGGCGCCAGGTTCAAGCTCGCATTGTCGAGCGTGCCGGTCCATCCGCTCGGAACCGATCTGGCCAGCATGAAACCTGTCGCGGAGCAGGCCGCGCTGTCGTTGTTGGTCACTGCCAGCGTATAGGGGACGGTACTGCCCGCCTGCACGGAGAGAACAGGACCGCTCAGGTCGATCGTCGGTGCGGCGCGTGTGCATACCGGAGTCGGCGCGGCGACTGCGTAGGATGCGGAGCTGCTGGCGGTGTGTACGGCACCAACGCTGCTGCTCACCCCCGCGCCGATCGTGTAGTTGCCGGGGGTGGCGTCGACATCCGACGTCACACTGAGCGTGGTGGTGGCATTGGTTCCCGGCCCGAGATTGAAGCTTGCGTCGCCCAATGTCCCTGTCCATCCGCTCGGAACCGATCTGGCCAGGCTGAAACTGGTGATGGGACACGCCGCGCTGTCGTTGTTGGTGACCGCCAGCGTGTAGGTGACGGTACTGCCGGCCGGCACGGAGGAGGTGGGGCCACTCAAGTCGATCGTCGGGGCGGCACGCGTGCATACCGGCGTCGGCGTGGCCACTGTGTAGGTTGCCGTGGCGCTGGCGGAATGCACGGCGCCGACGCCGCTGCTCGCATCAGCGCCGATGACATGACCGCCGGCCGTGGCATTCGCGGCCGAAGTGATGGTGAGCGTGGTGCTGCCGCTGGCGCCCGGTGCGAGATTCAGGCTCGCGGTGCCGAGCGACCCGGTCCAGCCGCTCGGCACCGAATCGCCCAGGCTGAAACTGGTCGGCGTGCAGGCGGCACTGTCGTTGTTGGTCAGCGTGAGCGTGTAGGTGACGGCATCGCCGGCCGGTACCGCGGCGCTGCCACCACTCAGCTCGATCGCAGGCGTGCCCCGAACGCAGGCACTGACAACCTGCATCTCATACGCGCCGATGTCGCTCGCCACACCGCGCGGGCGCGGATTGAGTACGAAGTCGGTAGTGAGGTCGGTGAGCGGCGCGACCATGTCGACGAGGGGTGAGCCCGCGAGTGGTTCCGCGTCGAACGTGGCCAGGGTCATGCGGGTCAGCTTGGGGTCCTGGTTGCAGATGCTGTCGCCAGGACACGCACTGGCATAGACGTTCCAGACCAGATTGCCTGCGTGGGTGACGATCGCGGGCGAGGTTCCGCCCTGGACTCTGGACAGGTCCGCGGGTTTGAGGAACCAGGGAAAGCCGATCAGGGCATTGTTCTGGATCAGTGCATGACCGCTGGCATCGCCTTCGGCGGCGCCGACCAGCGAATATCCCTCGCCGGTGATGGTGTTGTGGCGGACGGTCACGCTGTCGTTGGAGGTGAACGCAAG
The DNA here is from genome assembly GCA_031457065.1 of Agrilutibacter niabensis. Taxonomy (GTDB): domain Bacteria; phylum Pseudomonadota; class Gammaproteobacteria; order Xanthomonadales; family Xanthomonadaceae; genus Agrilutibacter; species Agrilutibacter niabensis_A. Next base: position 1,238,885 of record JAVDVW010000001.1, on the reverse strand, counting down.
CATCAATGTCGTGCCATCGGAACGGCAGTTGTCGCCTGCCAGCATGAAGAACTGGTCCTTGAAATAGCCGCAGTTGCCGATCAGTACCGAGTTCTCGATCGTTGCGTTCCCCCTGACCTTGACCTGGTTTCCGGCGTTTCCCACCGCGTAGATCCGGCGCATCGTGGCGCGCGTGCTGTCGGCGCCGTCCAGGAAGCGCAGGTCGAGACCGTCCGAAGTGTTGTGGTGCACGAAGACATCTTCGATGAGCCACTGGCCGCCGGTGGTGACCGTGCCGAATCCGTCGCCATAGCCGCCGGCCTGTTGTGCCCAGCAGGCCCATGCCGCGCCGGTCTGCCAGCGCTCACCGCAACCGTTCCAGCCGATCTCCATGTCGCGCAACGTGATCGCGCCCGAGTTGGAGGCGGGGGCAGGCGTGTTGGCGTCCCAGCCCGCACGTCCATTTCGATTGAGCTTGACGCGCTCGATGGTCCAATCGGTGAGTCCACCGGCCCATAGCCCGGTGTGTCCCAGGCCATGGATGTCGAGGTCGTGCAACCAGACGTTGCTCGATGCACGCGCATACACCCCGTACTTGCCCCAGTTGCCACTGCCGACCGCCGCGCATTTGGCTGCCGCGTTGGTGTGGCTGTAGACGCAGTCGTCCTGGTCGGTTATTTCCAGATAGCCGACCTCGACGTTGGAACTGCCATCCAGACTGAGGATGCGGGTAACGCCCAGCGTGCCCAACAGCCGCGGCGGATTGCTGGCATTGCCGAGGATGCGCGTCCTGTTGGCGCCACTTCCGCTCGGTATCGAAGCCATCGAACAGTTGGCAGGAAGACAGTTTCCAGCACCCGGCGCACCCTGGCCGATCACGTAGCTGCCGCTGCCGATGAAGAGGGTGTCGCCTCCCGCGATGCGCCGCGTGCCGTCGGGTGCCAGCGCATGGAATGGATGCTTCCACGCGCACGCCTGGCCGGTACCGCTACCGGGATACGGCGCATCGCTCCGGCCCGTGCATTGGATGGCATCGCCGCCGTCCACGCGCACATAGAACGTATCCGCATGCGCCAGTTGCGACGCCGGCATCCCCACTGCCAACAACAAAATGCAGAACAACAACGGAAGGGATCGCTTTGCCTCGCAGCGGGCGCGCAGGATCGACAGTACGCGGTGGCTGCAGGGCATGTCGCAGTCCCTTATGCGTTGTTCCCCCTAAAAGTGGTTGGCCGACACTCGCGGCAATCTTGAAGTGGACTGCAGCGCATGCAAATTCCCCGTAGGGGGGTGCGATGTTGTGCGTGATCAGCTGGAAAACGGCTTCAACCGCGCGAAATCGCGGCACGGTGCCGTTGGTCGGAAAAAATGTAATCTTGCGCCCCGTACACTTCGGCCCGGTGAGTCGCAGGGCAGGCGGCGCGTGCTATCGGATCGAATGCGAAGCTTGACTGGCGGCTCCGCGTTCCGATTCCACTTCCTTGCCCCTGAGCATCGCCATGTACAGCGCCAGTGCCGTGAGCCAGCACAGCATCAGTGACCAGAGGTCGTGCGACAGGAAGTGCGCGCCGCGCATTTGCTGGGTCAAGCCGAGCAGCAGGCCGAGCGCGAGTCCCACGCCAAGGCCGAGCCAGCGAAGACGCGGTCGTGTGGCCAGGAAGAAGAAGTACAGCGCCATCCAGCAGTACCCGGCACTGGCGTGGGCGGCCGGGAAGCATGCGCCGCGAGGACCGGTGCGCGGTGCGAACAGGCCGTGGTACGGGCGGGTTCCGCCATATCCCAGGATGTCCCAAGGGCAATCCATGTCGGTCCACGATTTCATCCAGCCCACCAGCAGGGCCGCGGCCGCCGTGGCCAGCAGCAGGTAGGCCAGTGGCCTGCGCCACGGCACCAAGTGCGCGTGCGCCTGCGAGGCGATCCATATGAGCAGCACTATCACCCACGAGGCGAGGCTGAGCAGATGGCCGCCGTCATGGACCAGCGCGTCCGCCACGAAGGAAGACCTCAGCGTCCATGCATGGCCCTGCCATGCATACAACCGATCGGCCCACTGGCGATCGCCATCGAAGAAGGCGAGCGTGGTGGCTGCCAGCGCGAACGCCAGCAACGGCCACACCAGATGGCGTGCGAAGAAACGATCAGGCGCGTGTCGTCCCGGGATGCTCGCAAGCCCGCCGAGGCCACGGGGATGGGATGGCTGCATGACGCGCGCCGAGCACGGGGGATTTGTCGGAATAATGTCGGAACCGGCGGGGCCAGCATGTCACCCGAACGGGGGGCTTCCGACGTGAAACGGCCCCGCTAGCGACATCCTGGTGCAGCCCCGGATATGCGGGCTTCAAGGCGCCGCGCCCGCCTTAGGCAGCGCGGCTAGGGTCTTGCTGGCGACGGTATCCAGGTTGATCGGTGCGGCGCCCTTCGCGCGGACGGAACCCCGGTAGAGGGCGCGCCACAGCACGCGGATCTGGCCCGGCTCCAGTACTTCGAACAACAGGCCGCCCTCGACGAAGTCCACCGTGTCGATCTTGATCGTCGGCACGCCATTGGGTCCCTGCGTCACGATCTGGGAGCAGCCGCCGCCACCGCAGCCGATGGCCGTTTCGCGTGCGCTTTGCAGGCCGTTGTCGCGAACGGTGGCTTGCTGCACGTCGCGCACGCCGACGCGATACGCAACGAAGATGTCAGCCTGCTGCGTGCTGTCGACCCGCCGATACCCTTTGCCTCGCAGCGCCTTGTCGAGCGCCGCCTGCAGGCGCGTGCGCAGCTTCGGATCCTGCACGCGCTTGTCGAACTCCACGGCCAGTTGTGCCGGCATCTCGACCCACGCATAGCGCGTACCCGGCAGGGAGGTCGCCGGCTTCGAGACCTCGACCTGTGCCACGGGCTCGTTGCGTTCGCGCGCGGCGGCATCGTGTGCGACGACCAGCATCATGGCGCAGCAGGCAACAGCGAGAGCGATGGTCCTCATGGCATTCCTTGGTGGCCACACAATTGAAGGGCCCAACTTTGGGTTCCGCGGCATTACTGCCATGTGAGAGAACGAGTTTCCAGAGAATGCCCGGCCTATTTCGCGAGGGGCGACGGCCGGGGAGGGCGTGCACCGCCGAAGTCGTGCAGCTCCCTGCGCTGTACCATCCGTGCAGCCGCACACACACGGGGCGCAACACATGACGCGCAAGGCCCGGTTTTTCGTCACCGCCTGCCTGCTGTTGCTCGCCGCCTGCAGCTCATTGCCGCCGCGGCCGCCGATGGCCGAGGCATTCGCATTGCCGCCGGCCAGCGATGGCGAACTCGCGCGCCGTACGATTCCGGCGGAGGCCCAGCACGCCGGACAATCGGGCTTCCGCCTGGTCAGCAACGGGACGGAGGCCTATGCCGCGCGCATGTTCAGCGCCCAGGTCGCCGCCCGCAGCCTCGACATCCAGACCTACATCTGGCACGCCGACCTGACCGGCAAGATGCTTGCGCAGCGTGCGCTGGCCGCCGCCGATCGCGGCGTGCAGGTGCGCATCCTCATCGACGACCTGGATGCGCGCGCCAAGAATGCCGGCTTTGCCGCACTCGACGCCCATCCCAATATCGAGGTGCGGCTGTTCAATCCCTTCGCCAGCCGCAGCGGCACGTTGCGCCGTATGGGCGAGTTCGGTACCGGCTTCCGCCGGCTCAACCACCGCATGCACAACAAGAGCTGGATCGTCGACAACCGTGTCGCCCTGGTCGGCGGCCGCAACCTCGGCAACGAATATTTCGGCGCCGACGAGAACGGCAATTTCGTCGACCTCGACGTGCTGATGGTGGGGCCGGTGGTGCGCGAGGTCAGCGTCACGTTCGATCGATTCTGGAACGCGACCAGCAACTACCCCATCGCCCTGGTGAATGCCGGTCCGGCCACGCCCGAGGCACTGGCCCGGCTGCGCGTGCTGCTGGATGCGGTGCCGGCCGAACTGGCCGCCAGCCGCTACGCCGAAGTACTGCGCGAGGACCCGGACGTGCAGCGGCTGTTGGCCAATGAGGGTTCGCTGCACTGGAGCGAACGTTGGTCCTTCGCGAGCGACGATCCGCTCAAACTGGAAGCCAGCGGCGCGCCGAGGCAGCGCTCATTGGTGCTGGCGACATTGTTGCCCGCGATGCAGGCCGCACGGCAAACGCTCAACGTGATCTCGCCGTACTTCGTGCCGGGCCGCGCCGGCACCGACTTCCTTGTCGCCAGGGCCGGCGACGGCATCGACGTGCGCATCCTGACCAACTCGCTGGCCGCCACCGACGTTGCCGCCGTGCACGGTGGCTATTCGCGCTACCGCGATGACCTGCTTGCCGGCGGCGTGCGGTTGTGGGAGCTCAAGCCCGACAGCGGCATGGCTCCGTCAAAGTTCAGCCTGCGCGGCTCGTCCGGTTCCAGCCTGCACACCAAGGCGATGGTGATCGACGACAGCCACGTGTTCATCGGGTCCTACAACCTTGATCCGCGTTCGACGGCGATCAATACCGAGCAGGGCGTGTTGATCGCCAACCCGGACCTGGCGCGGGAGCTCACGCTCATCTTCGACGAGCATCTCGCCGGAGAGCACGCCTGGCAGGTGCAACAGATGGATGGCCGATTGCGCTGGAGCGACGGCCAGACCACCTGGACCCGCGATCCGCAGGCCGGCATCAGCCGCCGCCTGCAGGCCTGGCTGACCCGTTGGCTGCCGGTGCACTCGCAGTTGTGAAGCCCGCGTCCGCGATCTGTCGCCGCAACTCCAGTTCCGCCCCTCAGCCGGCATCCAGCACAATCCGATAGCGCGCCTTGCCTGCGCGCAGATGATCCATGGCGTCATTGACCCGGCTCATCGGGAAGTGCTCCGTCTGCGGAGCGATCCGATGGCGGGCGGCGAAGGCGAGCATCGCGTCGATGCTGCCGCGCGAGCCGGTCGGCGAACCGGAAATGCTCTTCTGCCCCGAGATCAGGGCGAAGGCAGGGATCGGGATCGGCTCGAGGGCGGCGCCGACCACATGCAGGCGGCCGCCCGGCGCGAGCGCGGCGAGCAGCGCGTTCCAGTCGAGCGTCACGTTGACGGTGTCGAGGATGAGGTCGAACGTTCCGGCCAACGCCTTGATCGCCGCCGTGTCGCGACTGGAAACCACGCGGTGCGCGCCGAAAGCGCGTGCTTCCTCCTCCTTGCTGGCGCTGGACGTGAAGGCGGTGACCTCGCAGCCCCAGGCATGGCAGAACTTGAGCGCCATGTGTCCCAGTCCACCGATGCCGATGACGCCGACGCGGTCGGTCGGACGGATGCCGTGCAGTTCGAGCGGGGAGTACACGGTGATGCCGCCGCACAGCAACGGACCACTCTCCGCCGCGGACAGCGCATCGGGTAGCGGCACGGCCCACACCCAGTGGCAACGCACGCGATCGGCGAACGCGCCATGGCGTCCGGTGATCGTGCCCTGGACCTGCGCGCACAGATGCTGGCGACCGGCGATGCATTCCGCGCAGTGCAGGCAGCTGTGCGCATTCCAGCCGATGCCGACGCGCTGGCCGACCGATAACCCCAGTGCCTGTGGCCCACACGCCACCACCCGGCCTATGCCTTCATGGCCCGGCACGAACGGATACACGGTCATGCCCCATTCGTTGTCGAGCATCGACAGGTCGGAATGGCAGATGCCGCAGTGTTCGATCGCGATTTCGACCTGCTCGTCGCCGAGCGGGCCGGGATCGTACTCAAAGGGTTCGAGGCGGGCACCGGCCGCTTTCGCGGCCCAGGCATGGATCGTGGACATGGCGGGTTCCTGGTGCTGGAGTGAAGGCGCGGAATTCTGCGGACCGGCGCGCTAGCGAGGCGTGATAGTTCAGGCGGCGCAGGACATGCCCGCTACTTGATGCCGATCACCATCGAATCCGGCCCCAACAGGTGCTCCACGCGTGCCTCTCGGAAGCCCGCTTCGCGCATCCAGCCCACGCAGTCCGCGCCGGTGTAATCGAACCCGCCAGGCGTCTCGATCAGCATGTTCAGGCTCATCAGCAAGCCGAACGCGTTCTCGCGGCGGTCATCGTCGATCAGCGCCTCGTAGACGATCAGCGCGCCGCCCGGCGCGAGGGCATCGTGTGCCTTGGCGAGCAGGCGACGTTTTTCGTCGAGATCCCAGTCGTGCAGGATGTGTCCCATGATGAGCACGTCCGCGCCGGGCATGGGGTCGTTGAAAAAATCGCCCGGATGGAAGCGCAACCGGTCGCTCAGTCCATTGGCCGCGACGTACTGCTCGAATATCGGACGCACCTGCGGCAGGTCGAAGCCGCCACCGGAAAGGTGTTTGTGCGCCAATGCAAGCTGCACGGGAACCGCGCCCTGCGCACAGCCCACGTCGATGAACGTCCGGTACTCGTGCCACGGGAATTTCTGCGCGATGGCCCTCGCCGAACCCAGGCTGATGCCGCTCATCGCCTTGAGGAAGTCCTCCAGCCGGCCGGGGTCCGCATAGAGCGCGGCGAAGAAGTTCTCGCCCTTCCTGCCTTCGTTCTGTGGCTCGCCGGTCTGCAGCGCCTGCGTCAGCGATCCCCAGAACGGATACAGCCGCTTGTTGCACATCTCGAGTATTCCGCCAACGTACGAGGGCTTGTTGCGGTCGAGAAAGAGTTCGGCGTTGGCGGTGTTCGAGTAGCGATCACCGATCCGTTCGAGCATGCGCAACGCCACCAGCGCATCGAAGAAGTCCCGCGCACTGCGGGGGTGGAGGCCGAGCCGCTGTGCCAACGTTTTGTCGTCGAGCGGTGCCTTGGAGAGTTCGGTGAAAACGCCCAGTTCGATTGCGCTCAGAAGGGTCTTGGAGCCCCAGAATCCGAAGCCAAGCTGGAGGATCGAATCGGGGGAGGGCACTTCATTCATGGGCGTGCTCCGATACGGACTGCAATGGAAGGGGTCACCCTGCTGCGAAACCGGCGATGGCCGCGAGGCAATGCGGTGCTACTTCTTCGCACAATCGCCAGGCCAGGCGGGAGGGCGGCAGGTATTGACGCATCTTTCGTCGGCCATCTTTGCCCGGTCACCCGAACGGGTGAGGCCGCCTTGTCCGTTCTGCCCGACCGGCGGCGTTGAATCAGGCAGGCCCTCCGCGCCCGGGAACCCGCCATGTCCGCCCTTTGCCGCTACTCCGCCCTGCTGCTCGTCTGCGGCTCCGTTCCGGCAGGCGTCTGCGTCGCCCAGGTCCTTGCTTCCACCGCAGCCGCCTCGTTCGAGGCGCTCGATACCAACAAGAACGGCCTGGTGGACAAGTCCGAATACCTAAGTTCCGCCTTGTTCGCGAAGCTGGACAGCAACCACAACTACAAGATCACCGCGGACGAACTGGAAGCGGTCCTTGGGCCGCAGCGGGACGGCGCCCCGTCCGCGGACGATCGGATCCGGCAGGTGGATCTCAACGAGAACGGCGAAATCAGCGACGAGGAACTTCGTCGCGCCGCCGAGGCAAGGTTCCAGCAGCTCGATCGCAACACCGACGGCAACCTGGACCTGGCCGAATTGAAGTCGGGCTTCGGGGTCCCCTACGTACGGCCGTAGCGCGGTTGAACAAGCATCGGACGCCAGGGGCGGAAGCGGCCCAGGCCGGCGTCCGTGTCCATCGATCCGACATTGGAGTCAGACCGGTTCCGCCAGCTCCCCGAGCATGTATTCCGCCGACGACACCTTGAACTCGCCAGGCGATTCCACGAACAGCTTCTTTACCACAGCGTCTTCGGCGTACAGCGCGAAACGGCGTGAGCGCATGCCCATGCCGTACCCGCTGGCATCCAGTTCGAGCCCCAACGCGCGGGTGAGGTCGGCGTTGCCATCGGCCAGCATCAACAAGCCTTCGGGCACGTGCTGGCTCTGTCCCCAGGCCTGCATCACGAATGGATCGTTGACGGACATGCACAGCACGTCGATGCCGCGTGCATTGAACTGGTCGAAATGCTGCACGAAGCCGGGAAGGTGCCGCTCCGAGCAGGTCGGCGTGAACGCACCCGGGACGGCGAACAGCACCACTTTCTTGCCGTCGAACAACGTCGGCGTATCGACGACTTCGACGCCGTTGCGGATTCGCTGCAGGTTAACTTCGGGGATGCGATCGCCTACCTGGATAGCCATGCGGGGAACTCTAGAGTGGTCATTCTCCAGTCTAGGCCGCGGACGGGAAAAAAGCGTCAACTGCCGCGCCCGGCCTCCGTGCGCGCGCGGCATGACAACGGATTCCGCCGCCATGGGCTAACCTTTTCACTGGAGCCCCGCCGCGGGCCAAGTGCCGGATAAGGCTCACATGCAATTCAAGGACTACTACGAAATCCTCGGCGTGGAGCCCGGTGCTGGCGACGCGGAGATCAAGAGCGCCTACCGCCGGCTCGCGCGTAAGTACCATCCTGACGTCAGCAAGGAGGCCGGCGCCGAGGACAAGTTCAAGGGCGTCAACGAGGCCTATGAGGCCCTGCGCGATCCGCAGAAGCGCGCGGCCTACGACCAGTTGCGGGCACGCGGCTATCGACCAGGCGACGACGTGCAACCACCACCGGGCGGTTTTGGCGGGGGCCACGGCGGCGTGGATTTCGATGAGATATTCGCGGGTGGCGGTGCCGGTGGTGGTTTCAGCGACTTCTTCGAGCAACTGTTCGGCCGCGGGCGCGCGGGCGGGTTCGGCGGTGGTCCGGCGCCACAGCCGCGCGGGGACACGCGGGCCAAGCTCGCGGTGTCGCTCGAATCGGTCTACGAAGGCAGCAGCGCGCGCATTGGCGTGGGTAACCGCACGCTGGACATCCGCATCCCGAAAGGCATCAAGCCAGGCCAGGTGATCCGCCTTGCCGGGCAGGGCAACCCGGGGCGCGATGGCTCGCGCGGCGACCTGCTGCTGGAAATCGAATACGCGGCGCATCCCCAGTTTGAAGTCGATGGGCGCAACATCATCTACGTACTGCCCGTGGCTCCCTGGGAAGCGGCGCTGGGGGCGACGATCAGCGTGGCCACGCTGGGGGGGGCGGTCGACCTGAAGATTCCGCAGCAGTCCGAAAGCGGCCGCAAGCTGCGGCTACGTGGCCGCGGTCTGCCAGGCACGCCGCCGGGCGACCAGATCGTGGAGCTCGAAATCCTGGCGCCCAAGGTGCACACACCCGAACAGCGTGCGGCCTACGAGGCGATGCGGGATGCGTTCGCCGACGACTGGCGTCGCGCGTAGATCTGGGTCGCGGGCGGGGAAAGGCGGGCCTCGGCCCGCCTTTCCCCGCTTACTTGTTCATCACCTGGACGATCATGTCGGCGAGATCGCTCTCGCTGAAAGGCTTGGTGATGTAGGCCTTTGCGCCTTGGCGCATGCCCCAGACGCGGTCGGTGTCCTGGTCCTTCGTGGTTACCAGGATGACCGGGATGTGCTGCGTCGCCGGGTTCTTGCTGATCGAACGCGTGGCCTGGAACCCGTTGAGGTTCGGCATCACCACGTCCATCAGCACCAGGTCGGGCAGTTCGCGCGTGCACACTTCCACGCCCGCCGCGCCGTCCTCGGCCGTGAGCGCTTCGTGGCCGAGTTTCTCGACGATGCGGCGGATGCCCATCAGCTGCGAAGGCGAATCGTCGACGATCAGGATGCGGGCCATCAGGTTTTCCCCATGAACATGAACCGATTGTAGCCCGGCCAGATGACGCCGCAAGCCGTTACAGGGCGACCAGCGTGCGGCCGAACGAGCCGCCTGTGAGCATGGTCGCAAACACTCCGGGCAGTTGCGCCAGCGTGATTTCGCGCGTGCAGATGCGGTCCAGGTGACGCGGCTTCCAGTCGGTGGCGAGGTGTTGCCAGACGGCTTCGCGGATATCGCGCGCGGTACCGGCGGAGGCCACGCCGACCAGCGACACGCCACGGATGATGAACGGCATCACCGAGGTCGGCAGCTCGGCACTCGCAGCGAGGCCGGCGCTGGCGACATTGCCATAGGGTGTGGTCTGCGCCAGCAAGCTGGCGAGCATGTTGCCGCCGACGTTGTCCAGGCCGCCGCCGAAGCGCGCCGACTCCATCGAGCGCGTGGTGCCGAGGGCATCCCGACCCAATACCTCGCTGGCACCGATCTCCTTGAGATAGTCCGCGTGGTCGGGTTTGCCACTCACGGCATGCACTTCAAAGCCGGCGCGACTGAAGATGTCCACCGCCAGCGAGCCCACGCCACCGGTGGCGCCGGTGACGGCCAGAGGGCCCAGCTCCGGCGTCTGCCGGTTGTCCTTCATGCGGTACAACGCCAGCGCGGCGGTGAAGCCGGCGGTGCCCAGGATCATGCTCTCGCGCAGGCTCAACCCAGCGGGCAACGGGATGACCCACTTCGATTCGAGGCGAGCGTATTCCGCGTAACCGCCGTCACGCGTCTCGCTCAGGCCGCAACCGGTGACCAGCACCGCGTCGCCTTCCTTGAACCCGGAGTCGCTCGATGCGACCACATGTCCTGCGACATCGATGCCACCCACCAGCGGAAACCGGCGCAGGATCTTTCCCTGGCCGGTGCCGGCGAGGGCGTCCTTGAAGTTGACCGAGGAGTAAGCGGTCTTGATGACGACTTCGCCGGGGGCGAGATCGTCGAGCGAGATCGTCTCGATGCCGCTGCGGTAGCCATGAGCGTCGTTGTGGATGCGGAAGGCGTTGAAATCAGTCGGCAGGGTCATCGCGTCATCTCTCCAGCCGTCATCCCGGCGAATGCATTTGACTTTTCTATGGGGGTATCAAAGCAGATCAGGATACAGATCGCGCCAGCTCGGATTGGTTTCCTCGATCAGATCTACCTTCCAGGAACGGCGCCATTCCTTGATGGCTTTCTCACGGCTGATGGCCGACACCATGGTCGCGTGCTGCTCGAACCAAACCAGTGTGTGCACACGATATTTCTTTGTGAACCCCTCAACAGCATCGTGCTGATGCTCCCACACGCGTTTGATGAGGTCCGAGGTCACGCCGGCATACAGCGTGCCGTGCCAGCGGCTGGCCATGATGTAAACACAGGGTTGGATTTCGCGCATCCTTCGCCTCCGACAATCCTGAAAACAAAGGCTGGATCCCGGCGTTCGCCGGGATGACGAGGGGAAGCCTCAGCGCAGGTCCTTGCGCCGCTTCTCGTCCATCCACTTGTTCGCATCCGCCGGACGGTAGGCGCGCATCCAGCCCAGCATCGCCTCGATGTCGTCGCCATGCCACAGATCGCGGCGCTGGTCCGCGTGGAGGAAGCGTTCCTCGACCATGCGATCCAGCATCGCGAGCAACGGTGCGTAGAAGCCGTCCACGTCGAGGAAGGCGCAGGGCTTGTCGCCGATGCCCAGCTGGCGCCAGGTCAGCATTTCGAACATTTCGTCCAGCGTGCCGAAACCGCCGGGCAGGGCGACGAAGCCGTCGGAGAGGTCGAACATGCGTCCCTTGCGCTCGTGCATGTTGGCGACGATCTCGAGTCGTGTAAGGCCCTTGTGCGCGACCTCCCATTCGACCAGCTGCTCGGGAATCACACCGATCACCTCGCCGCCGGCTTCGAGGACCGCATCGGCGACGATGCCCATCAGGCCGACGTTGCCACCGCCGTAGACGAGCGCCAGGCGTTCTTTCGCGAGGCGATTGCCGAGGGCGATGGCGCGCTCGGCATAGATGGGTTTGTTGCCGGCATTGGAGCCGCAATAGACGCAGACGGAACGCATGTGTGGCAGCTCAGTTGGCTTCGAGCAGGATGATGCCGGAAAAACGATTCATTGCGTCCCGGCGCTTCTTCGGCTGCAGCCAGCGCAGGATTTTCCACATCCACATGTTGGGCATGGTGCGCTTCAGGCGCAGGGACTCGTCCCAGTGGGAGCGATATTCGAGTTCGCGCCAGCCGTAGGGCACAAAAAATCCCGTGCTTTCGGCAGGGCCGAAGCGGAAGGGGGCATTGCCTTGCTTGAGCAGCGGCTGCCACTGTCGCTCCAGGTACTTCAGCAGCATCGGCGAGGCGAGGTCGGAGAGCCACCACCGGGCCTTGGCGACATCGTGCAGGTCGCGCGCCAGCTCGGCGACGTTTTCCGGTTCGAGGTAAACCAGCAGCCCTTCGGTGATCACCAGGACCGGGCCGTGTTCGGCCGCACGCGCAAACACGTCGCGCCGTGCGTCGGCTTCGCGCAGGTCGGCAGCAATGAATTCAAGCTCGCAGCGCGGCGTCTCGCCGGCCATGTGCGAACGGAAGTAGTCGACCATGTCGGGCAGGTCGACGTGCAGCCAGCGCAGGGTCGGTGGGAGGTCCAGGCGATAGGGGCGGGCATCGAGCCCGGCGGCCAGGTTCAGCACCGTCGCCGCACCCTGCCGGACGCAGCGCAGGACGATCTCGTCCATCACCGCGGTGCGCACGACCATCGGCCAGCTCATGACCTTGCCGCGCGGCATGGCATCGACGATCGCCTGGCCGCGCTCTCCCCCAAGGCGACGCGCATAGGGATCACGGAAGATCGCGTCGGGGCGCTCGCTTTCCATCGCGCGGTAGATTGCTACCCACAGCGCCGTGTCGGAGACGTTGCGGATCGGGTTTTCCGATGTCATGGGCGAACTCCGTGCGTGAGAGCAGGTGGCCGGAAAGCAGAACGGCGCACCGAGGCGCGCCGTTCCAATGTACTGCAACCCGTGCAGGATGGGTTTTTGCCCTAGCCCCTAAGTTAGGGGCGGTTCGCGCCGCAGGCGCGAAAGGGCGGGTGTGGAGTACGACCACGAGACCGAGGTTTGCAACGCAAACTTCGGTCATTCACAAAGCCAACGTTAGTTGGCCTTGTGGATCGACCGCTTGTGCACCGCCATCGCCGCATCGTGCACGGCTTCGGACATGCTCGGGTGCGCGTGGCAGATGCGGGCGAGGTCGTCGGCCGATCCCTTGAACTCCATCGTCAGCACGCCCTCGTGCACGAGCTCGGAGACGTTGGCGCCGACCAGGTGCATGCCGAGCACGGTGTCGGTTTCGGCATGGGCGAGAACCTTCACGAAGCCCGCCGGTTCGGCCATGGCCACGGCGCGGCCGACGGCGGCGAATGGGAAGCTGCCAGCCTTGTAGGGGATACCTTCGGCCTTGAGCTGTTCCTCGGTCTTGCCGACCCAGGCGATTTCCGGCTCGGTGTAGATCACCCACGGGATCGTGTCGAGGTTGACGTGGCCAGGCAGGCCGGCGATCAGTTCCGCCACCGCGATGCCTTCCTCGAAACCCTTGTGCGCCAGCATCGGGCCGCGCACGCAGTCGCCCACGGCCCAGACGCCGTCGACGCCGGTGTGGCAGTGCTCGTCGACTTCGATCATGCCGCGCGCATCGACCTTCACGCCGGTGCCATCGGCCAGCAGGCCCTTGGTCGCGGCGCGACGGCCGACGGAAACCAGCAGCTTGTCGACGACGATGGCCTGTTCGCCCTTGTCGTCGGTGTAGGTGACATGGACGCCGTCCTTCTTCACCTCGGCCTTGCTGACCTTGGCGCCGAGGCGGATGTCGAGGTTCTGCTTCTTGAATTCGCGCGCGGACACCTTGGCCACTTCGGCATCGGCGGCGGCGAGGAAGTTCGGCAGCGCTTCGAGGATGGTGACCTGCGAGCCGAGGCGGTTCCACACGCTGCCCAGTTCCAGGCCGATGACGCCGGCGCCGATCACGCCGAGGCGCTTGGGCACGGCTTCGAAATCAAGCGCGCCAATGTTGTCGACGATGTGCTCGCCGAACTTGGCGAACGGCAGTTCGATCGAATCCGAACCGGCGGCGATGATGACGTTGGTGCCCTTGAGCTCGACCTCGGTGCCGTCGTGCTGCTTCACCTTGACGACGTTGCCCGGCTGCAGCTGGCCGAAGCCATAGAACGTGGTGACCTTGTTCGCCTTGAACAGCATCGCGATGCCGCCGGTGAACTGCTTCACGATCTTGTCCTTGCGGCCGATCATCGTTGGGACGTCGATCTTCGCGTCCTTGGTGCTGATGCCGTGCTCGCCGAAGATGTGGCCGAGGTTCCAGAACTGGCGCGAGCTGTCGAGCAGCGCCTTCGACGGAATGCAGCCCACGCGCAAGCAGGTGCCGCCCAGGGCGGGCTTGCCGTCCTTGCCGAGCGCGGCGTCGATGCATGCCGTCTTCAGGCCGAGCTGCGCGGCGCGGATGGCCGCGTGATATCCGGCGGGGCCGGCGCCGATGACGACTACGTCGAAATTCTGCTGTTCGCTCATTTTCTTCTCGCTGTTGTTTCTTGGCTCCTTCCCCCGCGCGGCGGGGGAAGGTTGGGATGGGGGTGTGGGCGCCACGACGGCCCCCGCCCCAGCCCTCCCCCGCGAGCGGGGGAGGGAGCGAATCACATGCCCAGCAGCATGCGGTGCGGGTTCTCGAGCTGGTTCTTGATGTCGACCAGGAAGAGGACCGCGTCCTTGCCGTCGATGATGCGGTGGTCGTAGGAGAGCGCGATGTACATCATCGGCGCGATCACGACCTGGCCGTTCTCGGCAATCGGGCGTTCCTTGATCGCGTGCATGCCGAGGATGGCCGACTGCGGCGGGTTGACGATCGGCGTCGACATCAGCGAGCCGAAAGTGCCGCCGTTGGTGATGGTGAAGGTGCCACCCTGCAGGTCGTCGAGGCCGAGCTTGCCGTCGCGCGCCTTCTTGGCGTATTCGGCGATCTGCGCTTCGATGTCGGCGAACGACATGCGTTCCACGTTGCGCACGACCGGCGTGACCAGGCCCTTGTCGGTCGACACCGCGATCGAGATGTCGGCGTAGCCGTGGTAGATGACGTCATTGCCATCGACCGAGGCGTTGACGACCGGGTACTTCTGCAGCGCATTGGCGGCGGCCTTGGCGAAGAAGCTCATGAAGCCCAGCTTGATGCCGTTGGCTTTCTCGAACTGCTCGCCCAGCTCCTTGCGCATGGCCATGACCTTGCCCAGGTTCACTTCGTTGAACGAGGTGAGCATGGCGATCGAGTTCTTCGACTGCATCAGGCGCTCGGCGATGCGGGCGCGCATGCGGGTCATCGGTACGCGCTCTTCCGGACGCGCGCCACCGCCCACGCCGGGGGTCTTGCCCGAGGCGTAGTTGACGATGTCTTCCTTGGTGACCATGCCGCGGCGGCCGGTGCCTTCAACCTGTCCGGCATCGACCGCGGCAGTGGCGGCGGCGAAGCGCGCACCCGGCGGCAACTCGACACCCGCCGACTTGGCCGCGGCCGGAGCGGCGGCAGCGGCGGCCTTGGACATCACGGGCTGCGCTTCGGCGGTGGTGGCGGCCTTGTTCTTGGCGTCGTCGGACGCGGCCTTCGCGGTTTCCGCCTTCGGTGCTTCAGCAGCCGCCGCGGCCCCGGCTTCGACCACGCCGATCACCTGCTGGCTGTTGACCGTGGTGCCTTCGGTGAACTTGATTTCCTTGAGCACGCCGTCGACCGGCGAGGGCACTTCCAGCACGACCTTGTCGGTTTCCAGGTCGACCAGGTTCTCGTCGCGCTTGACCGCGTCACCGACCTTCTTGTGCCAGGTGGCAATGGTGGCATCGGAGACGGATTCCGGCAGGACCGGGACTTTGATTTCGGTGCTCATGGATGAGTCCTTAAGAAGGGAATGCGTTTCGAACGAAGCAGGAATCTGTTGATCGGCAAGGCGGGTTATTCGGAGCCGTTCTCGCCACGCAGCGGATTGACCAGTGCATCCGCGACCAGCTCCGTCTGTTCGATGACATGGTCGGCGAAATGGCCTGCCGCCGGCGATGGTGAGCGTGCGCGACCCGCGTAATGCAGCGACTGCTTGGCGGTGAGGCTCGCGACAAGGTGGTGGCGGATCTGGTACCACGCGCCCTGGTTCTGCGGCTCTTCCTGGCACCAGACGATATCCGTCGCCGCGCTGAAGCGCTTGAGCTCGGCCACCAGTTCGACGCGCGGGAACGGATACAGCTGTTCGACGCGGACGATGGCGACGTTGTCGAGCTTCTGCTTCTGCGCTTCTTCCAGCAGGTCGTAGTACACCTTGCCGCCACACACGACCACGCGCTTGACCTTCTTGGCATCGGCGGTCTTGTCGGGGATGACGGTCTGGAAACCGCCCTTCGACATTTCGTCCATCGTCGACACCGCGAGCTTGTGGCGCAGCAGCGACTTCGGCGTCATCACCACCAGCGGCTTGCGCGTGGTCATGCGCATCTGCCGGCGGATCATGTGGTAGGCCTGCGCCGGGGTGGTCGGCGTGCAGACGATCATGTTCTCCAGCGCGCACAGCTGCAGGAAACGCTCCAGGCGCGCGGAACTGTGCTCCGGTCCCTGGCCCTCGTAACCATGCGGGAGGAACAGGGCCAGGCCGCACAGGCGGCCCCACTTGGCCTCGCCCGAGGACAGGAACTGGTCGATCACCACCTGCGCGCCGTTGGCGAAGTCGCCGAACTGCGCTTCCCAGATGTCGAGCGTCATGGGATCGGCGGTGGAGTAGCCGTACTCGAACGCCATCACGGCTTCCTCGCTCAGCAGCGAGTCGATGATGGTGACGTCGGACGGGTTCTTGACCAGGCGACGCAGCGGCAGCACGTATTCATCCGTGGTCTGCTCGTGCAGGATCGCGTGGCGGTGGAAGAACGTGCCGCGACCACAGTCCTGGCCCACCAGGCGCAGCTTGTAGCCTTCCTCCAGCAGCGTGGCATAGGCGAGGTTCTCGGCGAAGCCCCAGTCGCCCGGCTGTTCGCCGGCCGTCATCTTGCGGCGGTCTTCGTAGATCTTGGCGACGCGCGGATGCAGCTTCACTTCGGCCGGCACGTCGTTGATCGTTTCGGCTAGCTTCTTCAGCTTCTTGCCGTCGAACGTGGTGTCGACCTTGTCGCTGAGCTTGCCCTTCAGATAGGGCGACCAGTCGATGGTGAACTCGTCCGCCTTGGTCTCGACCAGTTCTGTGGTTACCACGCCGTCGTCGAGCTTCTGGCGCAGCCCGTCGACCAGTGCCTGTGCATCGGCTTCCGTGATGACGCCTTCGCTGACGAGCTTCGCGGCATACAGCTCACGCGGCGTCTTGTGCTTGCGGATGACCTGGTACATCAGCGGCTGGGTCGCGGCCGGCTCGTCGGCTTCGTTGTGGCCGTGGCGGCGGTAGCAAACGAGGTCGATGACCACGTCGCGGCCGAAGCGGCTGCGGTAGTCGAGCGCCAGTTCGGCGCAGAACACGACGGCTTCGGGATCGTCGCCGTTCACGTGCAGGATCGGCGCGTTGATCATCTTCGCGACGTCCGTGCAGTACAGCGTCGAGCGGGCGTCCTGGCGGTCGCTGGTGGTGAAGCCGACCTGGTTGTTGATGACGAGATGGATCGTGCCGCCGACCTGGAAACCGCGGGCCTGCGACATCTGGAACAGTTCCATCACCACGCCCTGGCCGGCGAATGCCGCGTCGCCGTGGATCAGGATCGGCACGACCTGCTTGCGGCCCTTGTCGCCGCGACGGGTCTGGCGCGAACGCACGGAACCGGCGACCACCGGGTCAACGATTTCCAGGTGCGACGGATTGAATGCCAGCGCCAGGTGCACCGGGCCACCGGGGGTGGCGATGTCGGCGCTGAAGCCCATGTGGTACTTCACGTCGCCCTGGTGGGCGAGGTCGTTGTGGACGTGCTCGAACTTGCCTTCGAATTCGTCGAACAACTGGCGTGGCGGCTTGCCAAGCGTGTTGACCAGCACGTTGAGGCGGCCGCGGTGGGCCAT
Source organism: Agrilutibacter niabensis (assembly GCA_031457065.1). Lineage (GTDB taxonomy): Bacteria > Pseudomonadota > Gammaproteobacteria > Xanthomonadales > Xanthomonadaceae > Agrilutibacter > Agrilutibacter niabensis_A. The sequence continues at coordinate 1,221,247 of JAVDVW010000001.1, read as the reverse complement.
GCCGATGATCACGTCCTTGGCACCCTGTTCGCCGGCGCGACGGATGGTGGTGTCCATCAGCGGGATCAGGGCGTCGCCACCTTCGAGCGAGAAACGTTTCTGGCCGACGTACTTGGTGCCGAGGTACCGCTCCAAGCCATCGGCGGCGGTGAGGCGCTCGAGGATGCGCTTCTTGTCTTCGGCGGTGCGGCCGAACTTGCCGCCCGCGGTCTCCATGCGCTCCTGCATCCAGCGACGCTGCTCGACGTCGGTGATGTGCATGAACTCGGCGCCGATCGGACCGGTGTAGGTGGCCTTGAGCAGGGCGACGAGGTCGCCGAGCTTCATGCGGTCCTTGCCGCCGACGCCAGCGGTGCTGAACTCGGCCGACAGGTCGCTCTCGGACAGGTGGTGGAAGCCGAGGTTGAGGTCCGGGGCTTCGGTCTTGGCCATCATGCCCAGCGGGTCGAGGTTCGCGGCAAGGTGGCCGCGCGACCGGTAGGCGGTGATCAGCTTGCCGACGCCGCGTTCACGCTCATCGCCACCCCCGGTGGCCACCGCCAGCTTGCCAGCGGCGGCGAGCTTGCCGGCCATGACGATCTGGTCGATGACGGCCGAGTGGGGCACATCACCGGCTTCGCGGCCCTTGAGGCCATCGAAATAGGTCTTCCATTTGACCCCGACGCTGTCGGGGTCGACCAGGTACTGCTCGTACAGGTCTTCGATATAGGCGGCGTTGGCGCCGAGCTGCGACGACTGGGCAAACTGCTTGAGAAGACTGTCCACGATAATGTCGGGAAGATCCAAGTTGTAGGGCAAGCGGTTGATCCGGCGAGGATTTCAGGGGAACGCCGGTGCGTCGGGCTGCGGGGGACGCGAAAGGGTCAAAATTATAGCCGCAGCCAATGTCGCGCTGCATCAAGCAGTTATGGCATGAGTGCCGCGCGACCCGCGAAGGAGATGGGCGCACATGCCAGCGTTCCAAGGCCGGAAAGCCGCAACGACGTGCCTTTCACACGGAAAATGCCGCGGTTATTGGCTCGCTGTTGTTCTTGGCTCCTTCCCCCGCGCGGCGGGGGAAGGTTGGGATGGGGGCGTGGCCGCAGGTGCGGTCCGGGGTGGTCCGGAGTTTCGGGCACGCGCCCGTCAGATCCCCAGGGTGCGGTACTCGCTGCAAGGTCGGGCCCGCTCCCATACCGGCTCGAACACGTTCTGCAGTTGCTTCGCCCGCGCCGGCTGGTCGATGCGCGCCTCGCCCTCGGGCCGATGGCCCAGCGGACGGAAATACCACCCGCCGCGGTCATTGGCGATGAACGCCGCGGCATAGGCGCGATCCACCGGTTCCTCGATGGCCCGCAACAGGAACGCGCTCGGCAGGCGCTGTGACAGCCCGATCAGGGGCGCATGCGCCGACTGCGGGGCGAGTGCGTCCTGGAGCAGGATGTGGGCGACGCCGCGCTGGGTGGCAAAACGGCGCAGCGCCGCGAGCACGTCCGCCTGGTCGAGCAGGCCGGGGTCGAGTTCGCGGCTGTAGATCCACAGTTCGCGGCGCGCGGTGCCGATGATGCCGAGCAGGGCGGCGATCGCGGCGTCATGCGTTTCCACGGCGTTGGTGGCATCGAGCAGGCGCCGCATCGACTGATGGTCGATGCCGGCTTCGACGAAGCGATCGCCATAGGGCAGGAAGCCGTGGCGCGCATAGAAACCGTACGCCGATACCTGCGCATGCAGCGACAAGTCATGCCAGCCCAGCGTACGCGCGGTATCGATCAACGCCAGCAGCAGGGCGTCGCCGACGCCGCGGCCACGCCAATCCGGAAGCACGGCCATGCGCCCGATCCTGTGCTCGGGCGTCAGCCGGCCCGTACCGATCGGCTGGCCCTGCATATCGCGGGCAAGGACGTGATGGCACAGCGGATCGAGTTCGTCCCACTCCAACTCCCGTGGCACGCCCTGTTCCTGCACGAAGACGGCGTCGCGCACGGCGCGCAGGTGGGGCAGCGCGGCCTGGTAGTCGACGGCTTCGACGGTGAAAGCCTGTTCCGGAGCGGTCACGACGCTCATTCCTCTTCCTCGCCCTCGATGGCCAGGCTGTAGTGGCCGGCCTGCAGCAATTCGTGGACGCGGTCGCGCCCCGCCTCGGAGAGCGCCGCATACGTCGCGCCATCGATCCCCTTGGCATTGGCAACGGATTTCGCATCGCGCACCGGCAAGTCATGGTCCTGGCCGTTGACATAGAGCTTCGCCCCGCGCCCGGCCTTGCGCCATGCCATGCGCGAATAGGGATGCCGCACCAGCGCGGCGCCGTGCTGCAGGTCCCATTCGATCTCGATGCGCGAACGCCCGCTCTCGGCGGCGGGCGCCGCCATCACCTCGCCGGCATTGCGGTACAGGGTGATGAAGCGGCCGAACCAGTCGCCCAGGCGATCGGGGTCGTTCATGCGCAGCATGTTCAGCGCCTCGATCGCGCGGCGCATCGCATCGTCGTCGATCAGGGCCGGATCGCTCGCCGGCGCCAGGTCGGGATCGCGAAAGCGCAGGCCGTCATCGGCGTCGGCGGCCAGGGTGTCGACGAAATCGCCCAGCAGTTCGGCCGCGCTCGGCGCGCGCATCCCCACCGAGAAGGTCAGGCACGCGTCTTCGGCCACGCCGTGGTGCGGCACACCCGGCGGCAGGTACAGCATGTCGCCCGGACGCAGCAGCCACTCGTGCGTGGGATGGAACTCGCGCAGCAGCTTGAGTTCGACGTCGTTGCGGAACTCGGTCGAGGGGTTGTCGCCGGCGTCGATCTGCCAGCGCCGATGCCCCAGCGCCTGCAGCAGGAATACGTCGTACTGGTCCACGTGCGCACCGACCGAACCGCCGGGCGCCGCGAACGACACCATGACGTCGTCGATGCGCCAGCGCGGCAGGAAGTCGAACGCGTCGAGCAATGCGGCGATGTCGCTGTCCCATTTGTCGACGTCCTGCACCAGCAAGGTCCAATCGTGGTGCGGCATGTCGGGGAACATGCCTTCGTCGAAGGGGCCGTGGCGCAGCAACCAGGCGTCGCGTGCGCGATCGTGGGCGACGATGCGCGACAGGGTGCCTTCCTCGCAAGCCAGGCCGGCGAGGTCCTCGGGCTGGATCGGCGATTCGAAGCCGGGGAAGGCGTTGCGTATCAGCAGCGGCTTCTTCTGCCAGTAGTCGCGCAGGAACCGTGCGGGCGGCATGCCGAGGGGCGGCTGGGCGGAGGCATCGACCTCGATCGGCGGTGCCTTGGCTTGCCTGGCGCTGCTTCGGGTGGGGTGCTTGGATTTCTGTCGTGCCATGGTCTTCGCCGGTGAGGGACGAACTCAGTTCGTCGCGATTTCATCGTAGCCGCGGCCGCGGAACTCGATCAGGCACCAGCCATGGCCGTAGGGATCGCCGATCTGCACGATGCGGCCCCATACGGCGTCGCGCGTGGCGCCTTCCTGCACCGCGCCCGCGGCGATGGCGCGGACGAGCGCGAGGTCCAGGTCGTCGACCACGAAGTCGCAATGCACCGGCGACCAATGCCGCGCGTAGCTGCGTTGCGAATCGCCGGCTCCGACGCTGCCTTCCGGCTTGGCCAGCAGGTACAGCGGTACTTCCAGGCCCAGCAGTTCAAGGCCGTCGGAGCCGAAGCGCCGACCCGCGTGCAGGCCGAAGGCCGCGGCGTAGAAGGCTTCTGCGGTCGCGATCTCAGGGACGTCGATGTTGAGCAGCAACTTCACGGCGGCGACCCTGCGGAGGCGAGGCCGCGGATTCTACTTCGTGGCGGGTTTGGCGCGTGTTGCGGTCGGGTTAGCCGCGTTGCACTCAGACGTCCCTGGCGAGGTGATCGGCCACGCCGATGTAGCTGCCTGGCGTCATGTCCAGCAGGCGCTTCCTGGCATCGGCGGGCAGGTCCAGGGACGCGATGAATTCCCGCATCGAGGCCTCGGTGATCCCCTGTCCGCGGGTCAGTGCCTTCAGTTGCTCGTACGGATTGGGCAGGCCATGGCGGCGCATCACCGTCTGCACGGCTTCGGCCAGCACTTCCCAGGCGGCATCGAGGTCGGCGGCTAGGCGCTCAGGATTGATGCTGAGCTTGTTCAGGCCGCGCTGAAGCGACTCGAAGCCGATCAGCATATGGCCGAACGCGGTGCCCAGCGCGCGCAGCACGGTCGAATCGGTGAGGTCGCGCTGCCAGCGGCTGATCGGCAGCTTGGCGGCGAAGTGTTCGAACAGCGCGCTGGCGATACCGAAGTTGCCTTCCGCGTTCTCGAAGTCGATCGGGTTGACCTTGTGCGGCATGGTCGAGCTGCCGACTTCGCCGGCCTTGACGGCCTGCTTGAAGTAACCCTGCGAGATGTAGCCCCAGATGTCGCGGCACAGGTCGATGGCGATGGTGTCGATCCGCTTGGACACGTCGCACAGCTCGGCGACGCCGTCGTGCGGCTCGATCTGGGTGGTGTAGGGCTGCCAGGTGAGGTCCAGCGATTCGACGAAGCGACGCGAGAAGGTGGTCCAGTCGATATCGGGATACGCGGCGACGTGCGCGTTGTAGTTGCCCACCGCACCGTTGATCTTGCCTGGCATCGGCAGGCCGGCCAGCACTTCGCCCTGGCGCTGCAGGCGGGCGACGACGTTGGCCAGCTCCTTGCCAACGGTGGTCGGCGATGCCGTCTGGCCGTGGGTGCGCGAGAGCATCGGCACGGCCGCGTGTTCGTGCGCCATCGAACGCAGCTTCTCGATCAGCTGGTCGAGCCTGGGCAGCAGCACTTCCTGGCGTGCCTCGTTGAGCATCAGGGCGTAGCTGAGGTTGTTGATGTCCTCGCTCGTGCAGGCGAAGTGGACGAACTCAAGCGCCGGACCGAGCTCGGCATCGCCCTTGAGCTTTTCCTTGATGAGGTACTCGACCGCCTTGACGTCGTGGTTGGTGGTGCGCTCGATTTCCTTCACCCGCGCCGCGTCGGCGACGCTGAGGTTGTCGGCCAGCGCACGCAGCCGCTCGGTCGCCACTTCGGAAAACGGCGTCAACTCGGTGATGCCCGGCTCGTGGGCCAGCGCCAGCAGCCATTCCACTTCGACCTTCACGCGGGCCTTGATCAGGCCGAATTCGGAAAAGATCGGCCGCAGGGCATCGACCTTGCCGGCATAGCGGCCATCGAGCGGGGAGAGGGCGAGGAGCTGGGTTTCGACGGACATGGCGGCCGGGGCAGCGAAGGCAAACCGCGATTCTACAGGGCCGGACATGGTCGGGTGGCCCAGCCCGGCTGGACCGAGCGCAAACGATGGTTTCCTCATCCTCCCGCGTGGCGGCGCGTTGGAGCGAACCGCCGCTGCAGCCGTACCCCGGCGCGGCGTAAGCTGGCCATGGCCTCGAACAAGGAGAGCGGCATGGCGAAGAAGACCACGGTTGGTGTCCGCCTGGAACACGACAGCATGGGTGAACTGCGCGTACCCGCCGACGCGTTGTGGGGTGCGCAGACCCAGCGTGCCGTGCAGAACTTTCCCGTATCAGGCGTCCCGATGCCGCGTGAATTCATTCGCGCGCTGGGCCTTATCAAGGCGGCCGCAGCCGAGGTCAACGGCGGCTTCGGCTTGCTGGGCAAGGGCGCGGCGACGGCGATCAGGGCCTCGGCACTGGAGGTGGCGGAGGGCAGGCATGACGCGCAGTTTCCGATTGACGTCTTCCAGACCGGCTCGGGCACGTCGAGCAACATGAATGCCAACGAGGTGATCGCGACGCTCGCTTCGCGCTCGGGCCGCACCAAGGTCCACCCCAACGACCACGTCAACCTGGCGCAGAGTTCCAATGACGTCATCCCGACCGCGATCCGCGTTTCCGCACAACTGTCGGTGACGGAGCAGTTGCTGCCAGCGCTTGGTCACCTGCGCAAGACCATCGAGCGCCGGGCGAAGGCGCTGGGCAAGGTCACCAAGACCGGCCGCACCCACCTCATGGATGCGATGCCCCTCACTTTCGCGCAGGAGTTCGGGGCATGGGCTGCGCAGCTCGCCTCCGCGCAGTCCCGTATCGACGATGCGCTCAAGCGGCTGCGAAGGCTGCCGATCGGTGGCACCGCGATCGGCACCGGAATCAACGCCGATCCGCGTTTCGGTCGTGCGATGGCGCGCGCGCTGTCGTCGCTGGCGGGCACGAAGTTCGAATCGGCATCGGACAAGTTCGAGGGCCTGGCCTCCCAGGACGACGCGGTCGAACTCTCGGGGCAATTGAGCGCGCTGGCGGTGGCATTGATGAAGATCGCCAACGACCTGCGCTGGATGAACTCCGGTCCGATCGCGGGCTTCGGTGAAATCGAACTGCCGGCGCTGCAGCCCGGGAGTTCGATCATGCCGGGCAAGGTCAATCCGGTGATTCCCGAATCGCTGACGATGGTGTGCGCCCAGGTGATGGGGCACCACACCGCCATCACCATTGCGGGGCAGAGCGGCAACTTCCAGCTCAACGTCATGCTGCCGCTGATTGCCTACGACCTGCTGGATTCGATCCGGCTGCTATCCAACTCGATGCGGCTGCTGGCCGATACCGCCATTGCCGGCCTGCGCGTGCGTGCGGACCACGTGCGCGAGGCGTTGGACCGCAATCCCATCCTGGTCACGGCGCTCAATCCGATCATCGGTTACGAGCAGGCCGCGGCGATCGCCAAGCAGGCCTACAAGGAAGGTCGTCCGGTCCTGGAGGTGGCGGTCGAGCGCAGCGGCCTGCCGGAAACGCAGTTGCGGAAGATGCTCGATGCCACGGCGTTGACGAAGGGAGGAATCCAGGGCGGCGGAGCCGGAGGCGGCGGCTAGGCCACCGGAAAAGCGTGGGCGCCCTGCGCCCACGCTTCGGCTCCACGTGCGTCAGTTCGACTTCGTCGGCGCTTTCGTCGCCGCTTTCGTCTGCGTGTTCGCTTCGGTCGCGGCGGCTGCCGCGCGCTCTGCGGCATTCATCGACGAATTGGCGTGCTGCTTCGATTCCTCGAAGCAATCCTCGATGTCTTCCTTCGTCATCGTCGCGTAGGGCTTGAACTCCGGTACGGCGGCGGCGACTTTCTGCTGCGATGCCATCATGTCCGGCAGGCGGCCACACAGCTTGGCTGCCGCCATCTTGATCCCGGCGGCCTCGGCTTCGACGCTCTTCTCGATGTCCTGCTCCGACTTGCCGGAGAAGATGCCCTTGAAGGCTTCGCCCACGGCCTTGGCGGCAAGGTCGGCACCCTGCATGCCGATGTCCATCCCGCTTTCGGCGATGCCGATGATATGCGCGCGGTATTCCATCAGGAGCGCGCGCTGGTCGGCATTGATGGCCACGGCCTTGCCTTCGATCAGCAAGTCGCCCTTGGGCGTGATCTCGGCTTTCGGGAGATTGTCGTTGTCATCGGTGGAAATGTTGACGCCGCTGTGATTGCCGTGGACGTGGACGCTGCCCACGCTGACATTTTCGGTGGCGAGTTTTTCGCGGGCCTGGCGGATTTCCTTGTCCACCATCTTGCCCAGCGAGCTGGTCGGTTGCGTGGTGGAAGCCGGTGGCTTGGACGCGGTCGATGTCGAGGGCGCGCTGCCCTGGCAGGCGGCCAAGGACGCAACCAGCGCAGTGCAGGCGAAAGTGCGGATCCTGTTCATTGCCATCTTTCCTAGGTTGTGGTGGCTCAGCGCGCCACAAGGTCTTTGCGGATGTCGCGTTCGCAATTCTCGACATCGTCGGCGTCGAGGGTGGCATAGGGTCGGAACTCGGGCACGCTCACGGCCAACGCCTGCTGCGAATCACGAAGTTGCGGCAGGCGATGACAGATCTGCAGCACCAGCGGCTGGATTTCCCGCTGCACCGTGGCCTCCACCCTGCGCTCGAGGCTGCCAGTGAGGCCACCGACGATCAGGCGGAACAGCGATACGTCGGTGGCGTCGATCGCGAGCATCGCCGCCTGTTCGCCGGCATCGATTCCGGTCCTGGCGATGTCGATTACCTGCGCGCGGTAGTCCTGCAGCTGCCGTCGCTGCCCGGCGGCGAGCGCGACCGGCTTGCCGTCGATCAACAGGTCGCCGCGCGGGGTGATTTCGCCCTTCAGCGGGGGCCGACTCTTCGTGGCCTCATCTTTGCCGTCCTTGCCGAAATGCAGGCCGTCGAGGGACAGGTTTTCGCTGTCCAGCTTGGCGCGCTCCTGCGCCATTTCGGTGCGTACTTCCTGCCGCGCTTCGTCGAGATCTTTCGCGACTTCGGTCCGTACCGTGCTGGCCTGCGCGACCATTGGCGACAGGGCGACGAACAGGGCTGCGATGTGCTTGCGGTTCATGGTCATCCTCGTTTGGTGGAGCGGTGCAAAAAACGAGGGCTCACCCCTCGTCCCGCCAGCGGCGCAGGCGGATCGCGCCGAAGATCATTGCCAGGCCGGCGGCCGCGCCGATCCATAGTTCCGGCATGGCCAGGCTGTGCAGTGCGGTCGCCGCCGAGATCTGGTGCAGCGAGCCGGCCACGTCGCCAACGCCCTTGCCGAAGTCGTCCTGGTAGAGCAGGTCCGTGCCCGGGAAGGTGCCCAGCAGCATGCGACCGACGATGTGCTTCCAGTACCAGGACGAGTCCAGGTTGAACAGCCTGGTGAGATCGAACCAGCTCACGAAGATGCCGGAGAACACTGGGATCATGATCGCCCAGAGGAAGGGCTTGCTGCGCGCCCAGGCCGAGCACAGCAGCAACCAGCCGGCGGTAGGCAGTGCCCACAGGGCGTATACCGGGATGCCGATCATGAACGCGCTTACCACGGAGAGCGGGCTGCCCGGGCTCCACAGCAGGGTGAACGGATTGCCGCCGTGCAGCAGCACGACTGCGCTCAGCACCAGCATGAAGCCGACCATCGTCACCAACGAAGCCGCGAGGGCCAGGATCGGCGCGACCAGCAGCGCACTCAGGACCTTGGAGACCACGGTGTCCCGATCCGAGATCGGCAGCGATTTCCAGAACAGCACGCTGCGGTCCTTGCGATCGTCGTACAACGCACCCAGGCAATAGAAGAACACCACGAAGCCGAGCACGATGAAGGGCCAGGAAGAGGCGACGAACAGGCTCAGGTCGATGCCGTGGCCGAGCTTGCTCATCTCTTCCGGACCCAGCCGCCCGGTGAGGGCGCCCAGGTCGAGGCCGTTGATGACGACGCCGTCATCGAACTTGAGCTTGCCGTCCGCCATGGCGCGGCGCGCGGTGATCTCGCCGAAGATGATGCCGAGGATCGTGAGCAGCAGCGAGATGCCACCGGCCACCAGCGGCGCCCAGAAAAAGCCGCCCTTGTGCTCCCAGAACTCGCGCTTCAGCAGCAGCTTGATCTTGTGGGTGGGGTGGGGTGCAGCCGCGGAATGCGTGCGGGTTTCTGCAACGGCGTTCATGCGTAGGTCCCTTTCATGGTGGCGACGAACAGGTCGGCCAGGCCCGGGGTGCGGGTTTCACCCAGCGCGGACAGGCGGGCCTGTTCGATGCCGTCGAACAGCATCACGGTCTTGCCGAATGGCAGGGCGCGTTCGTCGATGGGCTTGAGGTTGCGCGCTTCGTCCGTCCGGTCGCCATTGACCAGGAGTTCGACGTAGCGGTCGCCGATGGCCTCCATCGGTGCATCGAGCACGATCTTGCCGTCGCGGATGAACATGACGTCGGTGAGGATGTGTTCGATCTCTTCGACCTGGTGGGTGGTGACGATGATGGTCTTCTCCTCGTCGAAGTAGTCTTCCAGCAGGCGCTGGTAGAACTGCTTGCGGTAGAGGATGTCGAGGCCGAGCGTCGGCTCGTCCAGCACCAGCAGCTTGGCGTCTATCGCCATCACCAGGGCCAGGTGCAGCTGCACGATCATGCCCTTGGAGAGTTCGCGCACCCGCAGTTCGGGCTTGAGCTGGGTATGCGCGAGGAAGCGTTCGCACTTGGCGCGATCGAAGCGCGGATGCACGCCGGCGACGAATTCGATGGCTTCCTTCACCTTGATCCAGCGCGGCAGAACGGCCACGTCGGCGATGAAGCAGACATCCCTCATCAGGTCATCGCGCTGTGTGCGCGGATCGCGTCCAAGGACGGAAAGTTCGCCCTCGAACGGGATCAGGCCCAGCATCGCCTTCAGCGCGGTGGTCTTGCCGGCGCCGTTGGGACCGATCAGGCCGATGATGCGGCCGGTGGGGATATGGAAGTTGGTGCCGTCGAGCGCGAGCTTGTTCTTGTAGTGCTTGCGCAGGTTGCGGGCGTCGACGACCGTGCCAGTGGCGATGGTGGAGGGAGCGTTCATTGCACACCTTCCAGGCCGCCGGTCGCGAGCAGTTCTTCGATTTTCAGGCCCAGGCGCTTGATGCGCTCGACCACCTGCGGCCACTCCTCGCGCAGGAAGCGATCACGTTCATTGAACAGCAACTTCCTTGCGGCTTCTTCTGTGACGTACATGCCCAGACCCCTGCGTTTTTCGACGAGAGCCTCGTCCGCCAGTTCCTGATAGGCGCGCGAGACGGTGATTGGATTGAGCTGATACTCGGCGGCCACCTGCCTCACGGAGGGCAGGGCGTCGCCGGGCTTGAGCAGGCCATCGAGCATCATCGCGATGACACGCTCCTTCAGCTGGCGGTAGATGGGAGCGCTGTCGCTCCACTGGATTGCGGTCATGGTTCAGCCCCGCGGCGAGAAGGAGAAGTACGGCATGACGACGGTCTGCCGGCGGTGGCGCGAGCCCTGGAGGGGCATGCGCGGTTTGGCTTGGGCATCCATGCCGCTGTTCGATTCCAGCGCCAACGCCGAAGCGGCGGCGATTTCAGCGGACAGGGCGACGGCCTTGGCCAGCGAGTCGATTTCATTGGCGCGCTGGCGGGTGGCCGAGGCCGGGGAAAGGTCCTGCGACACGACGTCCTGCACAGGCGTGTTGCCGGCGGGCACGGCGACCATCAGGGCGATGGCCAGCGTGGCGCAGGAGGCTGCGAAGGCGGAGAGCGAGTTGCGGAGCTTGCTGTTCATGGCGAACGTCCTGCTCGTTGGTAGACCGGTGTTGTATGCAACTATAACACCTAAACACGTGACGTCAACAAGGACGCACCCCAACTGAAGTCACGGTAGGGGTCATCGCCGGGCCAAGCCGGTCGTTCTGCGAAATTTGCATACATATCAACAGGTTATTCGTCTTTGGTGAGAGCTCGGCTCCCAATGCCGGTCGGGCGAAGCCGCGCCGCCCGGCGGGAGGCGCGGCCGGTCCCCCACCAAATGCGCTGAATATGGGCGCTTGGTCCGGCTCGCCAGCAGTCACGAGTGCCCTCAAGAAGCCGCATTTGACGCGGCGGGACGTGCTGCTTTGCTTCTGTCCCTGACTTGCGAAGGAACAAGTCAGGAGATCAAAAGAGCTCCGAATTTTTCCGACCGCTGAATTGCGGGGATGGGTTCACCCGGGATCGAACGGGGCGCATGCCGCAGATCGGGGACTCCGTGGGTCCGCCGCATTGCCCCTGCCGCAATCGGCCGCGACAATAGTGGCTTCGCGCCGCGCTCGCGGCGTGTCCCTCAGGAGTCTTCATGAAGCCCTTGCTGCGCGGCGTTGCTGCGCTGTTGACCACTGCGGCGGTGCTGTTCGGCACCGTTGCCTCTGCCCAGGACAAGACCGTGCTGACCACCGACCGCGAAAAGGCCAGCTACATGGTCGGTACCGACATCGGTCATTCGATCGCACCCGTTGGCCCTGACCTGGACATGGCCGCGTTCGAGAAAGCCGTCCGCAACGCCTTCACGGGCGGCAAGCCGCTGCTGACCCCCGACGAAGCCAAGAGCACCGGCCAGGCCTTGATGGCGCGCATCAGCGCGCGCAACAGCCCGCCGGCCGACGGTGGCAAGGTTCCTGAGATCGGCAAGGACAAGGTCGGCCTGCTTGTGGGCGCCGACGTTGGCCGCTCGCTGGCACCGATCCATGAGGAAATCGATTTTCCGGTGTTCCTGCAGGGCGTACGCGCCGCGATGGGCAACGGCACGCTGCTGTTGAGCGAAGCGGAACTGAGTGCGATCCGTGAGTCCTTCTCGCAGAAGGTGCAATCGGAATTGCAGGCAAAGGCCGCGGTCGCGGCGGACAAGAACAAGGCGGCGGGCACCGATTTCCTCGCCAAGCACAAGACGGAGAAGGGCGTATTCACCACCCCTTCCGGCCTGCAGTACATGGTCCTGCGCCAGGGCGCCGGCCCGCGTCCGCGCGCCTCGGACCATGTCCGTGTGAACTACCAGGGCGCGCTGCTGGACGGCACCGTGTTCGACAGCTCCTACGAACGCGGCCAGCCGACCGAATTCGGACTCAACCAGGTGATCCAGGGTTGGACCGAGGGCCTGACCCTCATGCCGGTGGGCGCCAAGTACCGCTTCTGGATCCCCGGCGACCTCGCCTACGGCCCCCAGGGCATGCCCCAGGGTGGCATCGGCCCGAACTCCACGCTGGTGTTCGATGTCGAACTGCTGGCGATCACGCCCCAGTAAACCGTCCAAGCGCGAATCGCCCGCGTTCTTACGCGATGTTCAGCCGGACGCCCCCAGCGTGTCCGGCCTTGCCAAATGTGAAATCCCCAGGAGCTTCTGATGACCCGTTTTAACCGCCACGTTTCCGTGGCCCTTGCCGCGGCCGCACTCGCAGTCACCGTCACCGCCTGCAACCCTCCCGCGGACAAGGCCAAGTCCGACGTCAAGACCGAAGAGAGCGCCAAGGATTCCGGTCCGCAGATCGCCGGCCTGCCGACCGAGAAGGACAAGGTCAGCTACATGATCGGCATGCAGATGGGCAAGTCGCTGGAACAGGTCAAGGATGAGGTCGATGTCGAGGTCCTCACCAAGGCCATCAAGTCGTCGGTTGCGGGCGAGAAGATGCTGATGGACGAGAAGCAGGCGCAGCAGATCGCCGAAGCCTTTGGCCAGAAGATGCAGGCCAAGCAGATCGCCAAGATGATGGCGGACGCGAAGACCAACAAGGAAGCCGGCGCCAAGTTCCTCGCCGAGAACGCCAAGAAGCCGGGCGTGAAGACCACGCCGTCGGGCCTGCAGTACCAGGTCATCACCGAAGGCACGGGCCCGAAGCCGAAGGACAGCGACGTCGTTCGCGTGCACTACAAGGGCTCGCTCCTCGACGGCAAGACTTTCGACAGTTCCTACGACCGCGGTACGCCGGCCACCTTCCCGCTGGCCGGCGTGATCCCGGGCTGGCGCGAAGGCCTCGCGCTGATGCCGGTGGGCAGCAAGTACAAGCTGTGGATCCCGGCGTCGATCGGTTATGGCGAAGCGGGCACCCAGGGTGGCCCGATCGGCCCGAACGCCACGTTGGTGTTTGAAGTCGAACTGCTTGAAATCGTGAAGCCCGAAGCCAAATAAGGGTCTCCATAACGAGAGGGGCGGCTTCGCCGTGAAGCCGCCACCGCCAAGGTCGCGAGTGTCGCAGGACACTCGCGGAACGGATTCCAGCGATTGCCCCCCGCTTCCGCTGTCATCCGCAAAGGAAAGGATACGAGTCCATGCGCGTCACAATCTTCGGCACCGGCTATGTCGGCCTCGTCACGGGAACCTGTCTGGCCGAAGTCGGCCATGACGTGGTCTGCGTCGACATCGACAAGGCGAAAGTCGAAGGCCTCAACAACGGCATCATCCCGATCTACGAGCCTGGCCTCGAACCGATGGTCAAGGCCAACCATGCGTCCGGACGCCTGAACTTCACCACCGACGCCGCCACTGCCATCCAGCATGGCAACACGATCTTCATCGCGGTGGGCACGCCGCCCGACGAGGATGGCAGCGCCGACCTGAAGTACGTACTGGCAGTCGCCAGGACGATCGGGCAGAACCTGGAACAGCCCGCGGTGATCGTCGACAAATCCACGGTGCCCGTCGGCACGGCCGACAAGGTGCGTGCGGTGATCGCGGCTGAACTTGAAGCCCGCGGCGTGCAGATCGCGTTCGACGTCGCCTCCAATCCCGAATTCCTCAAGGAGGGCGATGCGGTCAAGGACTGCATGCGCCCGGACCGCATCGTGATCGGCGCCAGCGACCCTGCTTCGATCGAACAGCTCAAGCGCCTGTACGCGCCGTTCAACCGCAACCACGAACGCATCGTGGCGATGGACGTGCGCTCGGCCGAGCTGACCAAGTACGCCGCGAATGCGATGTTGGCGACCAAGATCAGCTTCATGAACGAGATGGCGAACATCGCCGAACGCGTAGGCGCCGACATCGAGCACGTGCGCCACGGCATCGGTTCGGATCCGCGCATCGGCTACAGCTTCATCTATCCCGGCGCCGGTTACGGCGGTTCCTGCTTCCCCAAGGATGTGCAGGCGCTGGAGCGCACCGCACGGCAGCATGGCTACAACGCGCAGATCCTGGAGGCCGTCGAAGCAGTCAACGGACGCCAGAAGCATCGCCTGTTCGAGCTGATCAACGCCCATTACAACGGCAATATCGCCGGCAAGACCGTCGCCGTGTGGGGCCTTGCGTTCAAGCCCAACACCGACGACATGCGCGAAGCATCCAGCCGCACGCTGCTCGCACGCCTATGGGAAGCCGGAGCCAGGGTGCGTGCGTACGATCCGGAGGCGAGCCACGAGGCGGAGCGCATTTTCGGAAAGCGCGATGACCTGGTGCTGTGCGAATCGGCGCGCGATGCGATCGATGGGGCGGATGTACTGGCCGTCGTCACCGAGTGGAAGCAGTTCCGCAGCCCCGACTTCGGCCGCTTGCACGCGGCGCTGGCCGACAAGGCGATCTTCGACGGCCGCAACCTGTACCACCCGCACGAAGTCGAACAGGCGGGCCTGGCGTACTACGGCATTGGCCGTGGCCGTTCGATCAAGGGTAATGGCTCCTCCTGAGCCTGGGATGCGTGCGATGACGCCAGAACAACTCGAACACCGCCTGGCCGACCTGGAAACGCGCGTCGCTTTCCAGGAACAGGCCCTGCTCGACCTCAGCGACGCGCTGGCTGCCGCGCGAGACGAGGAGGGCCGCACGGCGCTGTTGCTGCATCGCGCCCTGGAAGAGCTGAAGGCGATCCGCAGTACCCTGTCCGCTACCCCGTTGACCGGCGATGCCTCGCAGGAACCGCCGCCTCCGCATTACTGATCCTCCCCGCAGTCCCCCATCGGCAACGCAGCAATACATGCAATGAGCGACAGTCTTCGCGACCAACTTCTCGGCCTCGGCTTCAAGCCGGCGCCCAAACCCGAACGTCCCGCGGGCAACAAGCCCGGCGCATCGCAGGGCAAGCCGCAACACGGCAAGCCATCGCATGGCCGGCAGGGTGGAGCTCCGGCCGGAAAGCCGCAGCAACGCCCTGCACACAAGCCGGGCGCGAAGCCTCAGCGTTCGCGCGAGGAGATCGACCTCGCCAAGGCCTATGCGCTGCGCTCCCAACGCGAGAAGGACGAACGCATCGCCGCCGAAGCCGCGAAGCAGGAGGAAGCCCGCAAGCGCCGCGAAGCCCGCGCCAAGCTGACCGACCTGGTGAAGGACAAGGCGCTGAACAACGCGGATGCCGACATCGCCCGCCACTTTCCCTATGGCGGCAAGATCAAGCGCGTCTATGTCACCGCCGAACAGTTGAAAGCGCTCAACGCGGGCGAACTGGGCGTGCTGCAGCTCGATGGCCGCTACGTGCTGGTCTCGTCCGAGCTGATGGCGCAGGCAGCCGAGATCTTTCCCGCGGCCATCGCGCTCAGGGTCGATCCCGATGCGCCGGCCGAAGACGATCCCTACGCCGACCCGCAATTCCAGGTCCCCGATGACCTGGTCTGGTAAGCAGCAGCGTTACACCGCGCTGCCTCAGCCGCGCTGCCTTAGCCGTTGAGCGGCAGCAATGCATGTCGCGCCGCGCGTGGGAAGAATAACTACTCGGGATCGTAGTCCGCGCTGCCTAAGCCACTAAGCGGCAGCGGTGCATGCCGCGCCGCCGCGCGTGGAAAAAATGACTACTCCGGATCGTAGTCCGCGCCGCCTCAGCCACTAAGCGGCAGCGATGCATGTCGCGCCGCCGCGCGTTGGGAGAATGACTACTCGGGATCGTAATCCAGGTTCGACGCCAGCCATCGCTCCGCCTGCGCCAGACTCACCCCTTTGCGCCGCGCGTAATCCTCGACCTGCTCCTTCGACACGCGGCCGACGACGAAATACTGGCTCTGCGGATGGCTGAAGTAGTAGCCCGATACCGCGGCCGCCGGATACATGGCGAAGTTCTCGGTGAGCTTCACCCCGGCGTTACGCTCGGCATCGAGCAGGCGAAACAGCGTTGCCTTCTCGCTGTGTTCCGGGCACGCCGGGTAGCCGGGAGCGGGGCGGATGCCGCGATACTTTTCGTCGATCAGCGAAACGTTGTCGAGCGACTCGTCGTCGGCGTAGCCCCAGAACTCCTTGCGCACGCGTTCGTGCAGGCGCTCGGCGAACGCTTCGGCGAGGCGGTCGGCCAGGGCCTTGAGCAGGATGGCGTTGTAGTCGTCATGGTCGGCTTCGAAGCGTGCGACGTGCTCCTCGATCCCGATGCCCGCCGTAACCGCGAATCCGCCGAGCCAGTCCTGCTTGCCGGAGTCCTTCGGCGCGATGAAGTCGGCGAGGCAGAAGTCGGGCCGATCGGCGGGCTTGTCCACCTGCTGGCGCAGGAAGCAGAGTGTCGTTGGCTTTCCGTCCGTTTCGACGACCACGTCGTCGCCCAGCGAGTTCGCCGGCCACAGGCCGAATACTGCCCGGGCGGTCAGCCACTTTTCCTTGACCAGCTTCTTCAGCATCGCGCGGGCGTCGCGATACAGCTCGGTGGCCTGGGCGCCGACGATCTCGTCGGTAAGGATCGCGGGATACCTGCCCGCCAGCTCCCAGGTGTTGAAGAACGGCGTCCAGTCGATGAAATCGACCAGTTCGGCCAGCGGATAGTCGTCGAGCACGTGCAGGCCAGGCTGCTTCGGCACCGGCGGTGTGTAATCGCTCCAGTGGCCTGCGAACTTCTGGCCGCGGGCTTTCTCCAGCGACACCAGCCGCTTGCCGTCACCACGGTTGCGATGACGCTGGCGGATCTCCGCGTAGTCCGCGTCGTTGGCAGCGACGAATGGCGTGCGCAGGTCGGCGCTGATAAGCGACTGCGCCACGCCTACGGCGCGCGACGCGTCTTTCACCCATACCGTCGGCTGCTTGTAATGCGGGTCGATCTTGAGCGCAGTGTGCGCGCGCGAGGTGGTCGCACCGCCGATCAGCAGCGGCATCTCGAAGCCCTGCCGCTGCATCTCGCGGGCGACATGGCTCATTTCTTCCAGTGACGGCGTGATCAGGCCGGACAGGCCGATCAGGTCGGCGTTTTCGGCCCTGGCGCGGTCGAGGATGGTCTGCGCCGGGACCATCACGCCCAGGTCGATCACTTCGAAGTTGTTGCAAGCCAGTACCACGCCGACGATGTTCTTGCCGATGTCGTGCACGTCGCCCTTGACCGTCGCCATCACGATCTTGCCGTTGGACTTGCCGACATCGCCGGTGCGCAGCTTCTCGGCCTCGATGTAGGGCAGCAGGTAGGCCACGGCCTTCTTCATGACGCGCGCCGACTTCACTACCTGCGGCAGGAACATCTTGCCGGCGCCGAAGAGGTCGCCGACGACGTTCATGCCGTCCATCAACGGGCCTTCGATCACGTCCAGGGGGCGCGTGGACTGCGCGCGGGCCTCTTCGGTATCGGTTTCGATGTACTGGTCGATGCCGTGGACCAGCGAATGCGACAGGCGTGCGCGGACGGGCTTCTCGCGCCACGCCAGGTCTTCGGTTTTCTTCTCGCCTTTCCTGCCCTTGTAGCGGTCGGCGATCTCGAGCAGGCGCTCGGTGGCATCGGCGCGGCGGTTGAGCACCACATCCTCGACGCGCTCGCGCAGGTCCGGGTCGAGCTCGTCGTACAGGGGCAGGGCACCGGCATTGACGATGCCCATGTCCATGCCAGCCCGGATTGCGTGGTAGAGGAAAACCACGTGGATCGCCTGGCGCACCGGCTCATTGCCACGGAACGAGAACGAGACGTTCGACACGCCGCCCGAGACATGGCTGAAGGGGAAGCGGCGCTTCAGCTCGCGCGTGCCCTCGATGAAGGCCACCGCGTAGTCGTTGTGCTCGTCGATGCCGGTGGCGATCGCGAATACGTTGGGATCGAAGATGATGTCCTCGGGCGGGAAGCCGATCTCCTCGGTCAGCAGCTTGTAGGCGCGGGAACAGATATCGACCTTGCGCTCGATCGTGTCGGCCTGGCCCACTTCGTCGAACGCCATGACCACGACGGCAGCACCATAGCGGCGCACCAGGCGTGCCTGGCGCAGGAACTCGGCCTCGCCTTCCTTCATCGAGATCGAGTTGACGATGCCCTTGCCCTGCAGGCACTTCAGGCCGGCCTCGATCACGCTGAACTTCGAGCTGTCCACCATCACTGGCACGCGGGCGATATCGGGCTCGGCCGCCATCAGGTTGAGGAAGGTGACCATCGCCTGCTCGGAGTCGAGCATGCCTTCGTCCATGTTGACGTCGATGACCTGCGCGCCGTTCTCGACCTGCTGGCGCGCCACGACGACGGCTTCGTCGTAGCGGCCCTCGAGGATCAGCTTCTTGAACTGGGCCGAGCCGGTGACGTTGGTGCGCTCGCCGACGTTGACAAAGTTGCTTTGCGGGGTGATCTGCAGCGGCTCGAGACCGCTGAGACGGGTCTGGCGGGGCAGCACTTGCGACATCAGGCGGCGTCCACGAGCTGCGGAACCGCGCGTGGAACGACATCCGCAACCGCTTCGGCAATGGCGGCGATATGCGCCGGGGTCGTGCCGCAGCAACCGCCGACCAGGTTGAGCAGGCCGGCCTGGGCAAACTCGCGCAGCATCCCGGCCATGTCTTCCGGCGTTTCGTCATAACCGCCAAACGCGTTGGGCAGGCCGGCATTCGGATGCGTGCTGACATAGGTATCGGCCACCTGCGCCAATACGTCGACGTGCGCACGCAGATCCTTGGCGCCCAGGGCGCAGTTCAGCCCGATGGACAGCGGCTGCGCGTGTCGCAGCGAGTACCAGAACGCCTCGGCCGTCTGCCCGGACAGGGTGCGGCCGGAAGCGTCGGTGATCGTGCCGGAGATCATCACCGGCAGGCGCGCGCCGCGTGCCTCGAAGGCTTCCTCGACCGCGAACAGCGCGGCCTTGGCGTTGAGCGTGTCGAAGATGGTTTCGACCATGATCACGTCGCTGCCGCCGTCGATCAGCCCGTCGGTGGCTTCGCGGTAGGCCACGCGCAGTTCGTCGAAGCTGATGGCGCGGAAGCCGGGACGGTTCACGTCCGGACTCAGGGATGCGGTGCGACTGGTCGGGCCGAGCACGCCGATGACGAAGCGCGGCTTCGAGGGATCCTTTGCCTCGATCGCATCGCAGGCCGCACGCGCGAGGCGCGCCCCGGTCTCGTTGAGTTCGCGGGCGAGGTGCTCGAGGCCGTAGTCGGCGAGCGAGATGGTCGTGGAATTGAACGTGTTGGTCTCGATCAGGTCCGCGCCCGCTTCGAGGTACTGCACGTGGATGTCCTGGATGATCTCGGGGCGCGTCAGGCTCAGCAGGTCGTTGTTGCCGCGCTGGTCACGCGCGCAGCCGCAGCCATCGCCATGGGCGTGGTCGGAGGGCGCCTGGTGGTCGTCGTAGCCGTGGACGAAGCGCGTGCCGCGATAGTCGGCTTCCTGCAGCTCGTGCTGCTGGATCATCGTGCCCATCGCGCCGTCGATCACCAGGATGCGGTCGCGCAGCTGCCGCTGCAGCGCCTCGACACGGGCGGGGTGGAGCCAGGGTAGCGTGTTCATTTCAGTTCTTCTTCGTGCTCTTGCGCGCTATCGGGGTGGGGTCGGCCGCCTTGCGGGCCATCAGCGCGATGACTTCGAAATGCGGAGGCCGGCGTTCACGGGTGATCGTTTCGCTACTGATGATGTCGAGACCGGCCTTGGCGACGAACTTCTGCAGTTCCTTCTCGCTGAAGCCGAGATTGACGTGGCCGAAGGCCTCGACCACCTGGCGGTGTTCGTGTTTCGCCAGACTGGTCAACAGCAGGCGGCCGCCCGGGCGCAGCACGCGCGCGGCTTCGGCCACGGCCTGCGCCGGATGCTCGGCGTAGGTCAGCGCGTGCATCAGTACCACCAGGTCGAATTGCGCTGCGGTGAACGGCAGGCCGTGCATGTCGCCTTCACGGACTTCAACGTTCTCCAGCTTGCGCAGGCGCTCGGATGCGGCGAGCACGACCTTGGTGCTCGAGTCGAGGCAGACGTAGCGGTTCGAATGCGGGGCCAGCAGCTCGGCCAACACGCCGTCGCCGGAGGCGATGTCGAGCACGTCGCCCGGCTGCAGCAGCGGTACGGCCGAGCGCGCCAGCGCTTCCCAGGTGCGGCCCGGCGAATAGTGGCGTTCCATGTCGCCGGCCACCGAGTCCGCCCAGTTCTGCTCGCTGGCGCGTGCGGCCAGCACGGCGGCGACGCGATCCTTGTCCTGGCGCAGCAGGGGATCGTCGCTGCCCTCGCGCAGGGTTTGCCAGAGCGCAGCCTGGGCAGCGTCGAGTGCACCTTCGTCGAAGCGGTAGTAGGCGGACACCCCGGAGCGGCGGTCGCGCACCAGCCCGGCTTCCTTGAGCTTGGACAGATGGGTGGAAACGCGCGGCTGCGCCAGCCGTGTGATCGCCGACAACTCGGCCACGGTCATCTCTTCCTGCTCGAGCAGGGCGAGCAGGCGGACGCGGGTGGCGTCGGCGAAAACCTTGAGGCGTGTGGACCAGCCTTCGAGATCCATGTGGAAAGCCTTTATCAACCTATCGCGATATAGAGATAAGTGTGGGCCGGCGCGTGCCGTGGGTCAAGCAATCGGGGTCAAAAGGTGGGGTTATTTCCCCGCGAGGGCTACAATTCGCGTCTTCGCCGAATCAGCAAAGGGTACCGACGTGGATTTCCGCTTCACCGAAGAGCAGTTGATGATCCAGGACGTGGCGCGCCGTATCGCGCAGGAGAAGATCGCGCCTAGCGCCGAACACCACGACCAGACCGGCGAGTTCCCGCTGGCGAACATCCGCACCCTTGGTGAAAACGGCCTGATGGGCATCGAAGTGCCGGCCGAATACGGCGGCGCGGGCATGGATCCGGTGTCCTATGTGCTGGCCATGATCGAGATCGCCGCGGGCGATGCCGCGCACTCGACCATCGTGTCGGTCAACAACTCGCTGTTCTGCAACGGCATCCTCAAGTTCGGCACCGAGGACCAGAAGCAGCTGTACGTGCGCGCGATCGCCGAGGGCCGCGAGATCGGCGCCTTCGCCCTGACCGAGCCGCAGTCCGGCTCGGACGCCACCGCGATGCGCTGCAAGGCCATCAAGCAGGCCGATGGCACCTACCTGATCAACGGCAAGAAGAGCTGGATCACTTCCGGTCCGGTCGCCAAGTACATCGTGCTGTTTGCGATGACCGAGCCGGACAAGGGCGCCCGCGGCATCACTGCATTCATGGTCGACACGACCCGCGCCGGTTTCCACCGCGGCAAGACCGAACCCAAGCTCGGCATCCGCGCCTCGGCCACCTGCGAGATCGAGTTCGCCGATTACGTCGCCCAGCCGGAAGACGTGCTGGGCGAGGAAGGCCACGGCTTCAAGATCGCCATGAGCGTGCTCGATGCCGGCCGTATCGGCATCGCCTCGCAGGCGATCGGCATCGCCCGCGCCGCCTACGAGAAGACCATCGAGTACGTGAAGGAACGCAAGGCCTTCGGTGCGCCGATCGGCACCTTCCAGATGACGCAAGCCAAGATCGCCGACATGAAGTGCAAGCTCGACGCGGCCACGCTGCTGACGCTGCGCGCGGCCTGGCAGAAGGGCGAGTTCGAAAAGGGCGGCGCGCGTTTCAGCAATGAAGCCGCGATCGCCAAGCTGACCGCCTCGGAAGCGGCGATGTGGATCACCCACCAGGCGGTGCAGATCCACGGTGGCATGGGCTATTCGAAGGAAATGCCGCTGGAGCGCTACTTCCGCGACGCCAAGATCACCGAAATCTACGAAGGCACCAGCGAGATCCAGCGCCTGGTGATTGCGCGCAACGAAACCGGCTTGCGCTGAACAGGTTGACCCCCGGGGCCCGCACCAAAAGTGCGGGCCTGATTGCTTCGCCCCTCGTCTGACGTATTTGCACTAACCCCATCACGGACTGGACTCCCACGTTGCCATGAGCACCGCACCCAAAGCTCCTCGCAAAGCAGCCAAGACTGCCGCCAACGCCAACATCAAGAGCGTCGCCGGCAAGAACGTCACCGCCACCAAGGCCGCGCCCGCCAACGGCAGCCAGGCCGTTTCGCTCGAGCCCATCCTCGCCGCCATGCGCAAGCGCCTGCCCAAGGCGCGCCACGGCGAAGGCGAGGCGTTCATCAATTCGTTCTACCGCCGCATGAGCGAGGACGAGTTGCCGCAGCACAGCGCCGATGGCTGGGCCGCGCTGGCGGTCGACTTCCTCGACTTCGCCCGTGCACGCAAGCCGGGTACGGCGCTGGTGCGCCTGTTCAACTCGACGATCAAGAGCCACGGTTGGGAGTCCGCCCATACCGTCCTGCAGATCGCCAACGACGACATGCCGTTCCTCGTCGACACCGTGACCATGGCGCTGGCCGAGCAGGGCATCGGCGTGCATGTGCTGGGTCATCCGGTGGTGACCTTCCAGCGTGACAAGGGCGGCAAGCTCGTGGCGGTCGGCAATGGCACGCCGGAATCGCTGATGCACCTGGAGATCGACCGCCAGTCGGTCGACCAGATGCCGAAGATCAAACAGGCGGTCGAAGCCGCGCTGGCGGACGTGCGCGCAATCGTGCGCGACTGGAGCCAGATGCGCGACTGCATGCTGCAGGCCGCAGGCGAACTGGGCTCGCGCAAGTTTCCCGCCGATCCCGCGGAGCGCCACGAGTCGGAAGAGTTCCTGCGCTGGGCCGCCGACAACCATTTCACCTTCCTCGGCTATCGCGAATATGAGGTGGTGAAGCAGGACGGCGACGAAGTCCTGCGCGCCGTCGACGGCACCGGCCTAGGCCTGATGCGTGGGCACGATGCGGGCAAGCCGCGTTCGGTGAAATCGCTTCCGGCGCACAGCGTCAACAAGGCTGGCGCGGATACCCTGATCCTGACCAAGACCAATGCGCGCTCGACCGTGCATCGGCCCGGTTACATGGATTACATCGGCGTGCTCGACTTCGACGCCAAGGGCAAGGCGGTGCGCGAGAAGCGCTTCGTCGGCCTCTATACATCGAGCGCCTACAACCGCCGTCCGTGGGACATCCCGCTGGTGCGACAGCGCCACGATCTCGTGATGCAGGAATCGGGCCTCGCGCCGAACAGCCACAGCGGCAAGGCGCTGCGCCACATCCTGGAAACCCTGCCGCGCGACGAACTGTTCCAGTCCACCGGCCCCGAGCTGCTGCGCACCGCCACCGGCATCCTCGGCCTGCAGGAACGTGTGCGCAGCAAGCTGTTCCTGCGCCGCGACCGCTATGGCCGTTTCTTCTCGGGCCTGGTGTACATCCCGCGCGACCGCTTCAACACCGACGTGCGCCGTCGCATCGAGGCGCTGCTCAAGCAGATGCTGCACGGCGAGTTCGTCGATACCAACGTCCAGCTCAGCGAATCGCCGCTGGCGCAGCTGCACCTCGTCATCCGTCCGAAGGCGGGCGAGGTGGTGGAAGTCGACAACGCCGCGATAGAAATTGCGCTCGCCGCGATCATCCGCAACTGGCAGGACGACCTGCGCGAGAAGCTGGTCGCCACTCACGGCGAAGAGCAGGGCCTCGCTTTCGCCAACCGCTATGGCCGCGCGTTGCCGGCGGGTTATATCGAGGAGGTCGGTGCCGAAGCCGCCGCCCAGGACATCGCCAACCTCGCCGCGCTGACCGGTCCGGACGACCTGCGCCTGAATCTGCGCCGCACGCACAAGGGCGCGGGTGGCCTGCGATTCAAGTTCTATCGCCAGGGCGACGACATCCCGTTGTCGGATGCGCTGCCGATGATGGAGAACATGGGACTGCGGGTGATTTCCGAGCACCCGTATCGGCTCAACGTCTTCGGCCAGGTCTTCTACATCCAGGATTTCGAAGTCGAGACCACGGGGGCGGAGCTCGACCTCTCCAACCTGGATGTGAACTTCGAGGACGCCTTCGCCCAGATCTGGCGCGGCAATGCCGAGAATGACGGCTTCAACCGCCTGATCCTGGGCGCCAGCCTGTCGTGGCGCCAGGTCGCAATGCTGCGTGGCTACTGCAAGTACCTGCTGCAGGTCGGCGTGCCGTTCTCGCAGAGCTACGTCGAAGCCACATTCGCGCGCTATCCGATTCTTGCGCGCCTGCTGGTCGAGCTGTTCGAGGCGAAGTTCGATCCCAGCACCGGCAACGAGAGCAAGGCCGAGATCAAGTCCGGCATGGAGCGCTTCGGCCAGCAGCTCGCCGCGCTCGCCAGCACCGATGCGGCCATGCTGGCAGCGGTGCAGCCCGTCGTGGAAGCCCGCGCCGGCAAGCGTGACGCGCAGCTCGAAGCCACGCGCGATGCGTTCAAGGGACTGCTGGATCGCGTGTCCAGCCTCGACGAGGACCGCATCTTCCGCAGCTTCCTCGGCGTCATCGATGCCACGCTGCGCACCAGCTACTACATCCAGTACAAGAACGGCGTGCGCGCCGATGGCGGCCCGGCCGACTACGTCAGCTTCAAGTTCGATTCCAGCAAGGTGCCGGACCTGCCCAAGCCGCGTCCGTACCGCGAGATCTTCGTCTACGGCCCGCGCGTGGAAGGCGTGCACCTGCGCTTCGGCCCGGTAGCGCGTGGCGGCCTTCGCTGGTCGGACCGCCGCGAGGACTTCCGCACGGAGGTGCTGGGGCTGGTGAAGGCGCAGATGGTGAAGAACACCGTCATCGTGCCGGTGGGCTCGAAGGGCGGCTTCTACTGCAAGCAGTCCCCCAACCCTGCCGTCGACCGCGACGCGTGGTTCAACGAGGGCGTGGCCTGCTACAAGCGCTTCATCAACGGCCTGCTCGACATTACCGACAACATCACGCCGGACGGCAAGATCGTGTATCCGGCCAATGTCGTGCGCCATGACGGGGACGATCCGTACCTCGTCGTTGCCGCGGACAAGGGCACGGCGACGTTCTCCGACATCGCCAACGGCATCGCGGCCGCGCACAAGTTCTGGCTGGACGATGCGTTCGCCTCGGGCGGTTCGGTCGGCTACGACCACAAGGGCATGGGCATCACCGCACGCGGCGGTTGGGAGTCGGTCAAGGGGCATTTCCGCGCGATGGGCCGCGATTGCCAGAAGGAAGACTTCACCGTCGTCGGCGTCGGCGACATGTCGGGCGACGTGTTCGGCAACGGCATGCTGCTGTCAAAGCACATCCGCCTGCTGGCGGCGTTCGATCACCGCCACATCTTCCTTGACCCCAACCCGGACGCCGCGATCTCCTTCAAGGAACGCGACCGCATGTTCAAGCTGCCGCGTTCGTCGTGGGACGACTACGACAAGAAGCTGATCAGCAAGGGCGGCGGCGTGTTCCCGCGCTCGGCCAAGTCGATCCCCGTGTCGGCGGAAATCCGCGCCGCGCTGGGCATCGAGAGTGCCAATGGAAGCGGCGCCGTGACGGCGCTGAGCCCCAACGAGCTGATGAACGCCATCCTCAAGGCGCCGGTCGACCTGTTGTGGAACGGCGGCATCGGCACCTACGTCAAGGCGACCAGCGAAACCAGCCAGCAGGTCGGCGACCGCGCCAACAACGCGCTGCGCGTGGATGGCCGCGAGCTGCGCTGCAAGGTGGTGGGCGAGGGCGGCAACCTGGGCCTGACCCAGCTCGGCCGCGTCGAGGCCGCACAGCATGGCGTGCGGCTCAACACCGACTTCATCGACAACTCCGCCGGCGTGGACACCTCGGACCACGAGGTCAACATCAAGATCCTGCTCAACGGTGAGGTGCAGAAGAAGAAGCTGACCTTCGACGCGCGCAACAAGCTGCTGTCCTCGATGACGGACGAGGTCGCCCACCTCGTGCTCGCCGACAACTACCGCCAGAACCAGGCGATCAGCCTGATGGAGCGGATGAGCGTGTCGCGCATGGGTTCCAAGCGCCACTTCATCAGCACGCTGGAATCGCAGGGCCTGCTCGATCGCCAGATCGAATACCTGCCCAGCGATGCCGAACTGGTCGAACGCAAGTCGCGCGGCCAGGGTCTCACCCGTCCGGAACTGGCGATCCTGCTGTCGTACTCGAAGATCGTGCTGTTCCAGCAACTGGTCGAGTCCGACGTGCCGGAAGACCCGTACCTGTCGAAGGAACTGGTGCGCTACTTCCCGCAGCCGCTGCAGGACAAGTACGCCAAGGCGATGGAAGGCCACCGCCTGAAGCGTGAAATCATCGCCACCGCGGTGACCAACTCGATGGTCAATCGCATGGGCGCGACGTTCACCCTGCGCATGACCGAGGACAGCGGCCGCACGCCGGGCGAAGTGGCCAAGGCGTTCTCGATCACCCGCGAAGCACTGGATGCGCGGAGCCTGTGGGCAAAGATCGACGCGCTCGACGGCAAGGTGCATGAGTCCGTGCAGATCGACGCATTGCAGGTCATCTGGAACCTGCAGCGCTCGTTCACGCGCTGGCTGCTGTCGCGTCCGGGCGCGATTCCTGACATCGCCACGGCGGTGAGCCGCTACCACGATGGCTACAAGGACATCCGCGCCGGCGAGAACATCCTCGGCCCGGGGCAGCGCCCGGGTTATGAGGCCGCGATCCGCGACTGGAAGGCCAAGGGCCTGCCCGCGGACCTGGGTGGCCAGCTGGCTGCACTGCCGTACCTCGAGCCGTCGTGCGACATCATCGAACTGGCCCGCGAGCGCAAGATGAAGGTGGTCGAAGTCGCCAAGGTCCACTTCCGCCTTGGCGAGGCGCTCAACCTGCCGTGGCTGGTGGCGCAGATCGAGGACCTCGCCGTCGACGGCCGCTGGCACGCCGTGGCACGTGGCGTGCTGCGCGAGGAGTTGGCGACACAGCAGCGTGCGCTGGTGCAGCAGGCTCTGGCAATGCCGGGTTCCACCCCGGATGCCAAGGTGCGCGCCTGGCTGGACCGCGACGATGCCTCGCTGCGCTTCACGCTGTCGATGCTCAACGAGCTGGCGGCGCAGAAGACACTCGACTATCCGACGGCCTCGGTGGCGGTGCAGCGCCTGTCGCAACTGGCTTCGCGAGGGTGAGCGAGCGCGCCTAGCCGATGCCTTATTGGCATCGGCTACGTTTGCGAACGCCCGGCCGCGCCGCGATATGGTCAAGCTACATCGAAGGCGAACGCGCCGCGGCGCGCGATGAGGGAAAACCGGGGTGGCTTGCCGCCTCGGACGCACGCAGCCGATGTCCCGGCGACATCGGCTTCGTTTGTCGGTCCGAGCAAATGCTTGCCTCGTCACCTCTCCGCGGTATCCTCCGCCCATCGCAACGGAGCCGCCGATGACCGCGACGCCACGTCTCGCTTTCCTCGCCAGTCCAGCCGAAGAGGCGCAACGCGCGCTCACGCAGATGACCGAACGCTACGGCGAGCACGCGCCCGAGGATGCCGACGTGCTGGTGGCTCTCGGTGGCGACGGCTTCATGCTGCAGACATTGCATCGCCACGCCGGGCTGTCGAAGCCGGTATACGGGATGAAGCTGGGCACGGTCGGTTTCATGATGAACCACCAGCGCAGCGAGGACCTGATCGGGCGCATCCACGCCGCCGAACCCGCCGTATTGCGGCCGCTGGAAATGGTGGCCCAGACCGAGTCCGGGGCGACCGTCGGATCGCTCGCCTACAACGAAGTCTCGCTGCTGCGTCAGACCCGCCAGGCCGCGCACCTGTCGATCGATCTCAACGGCCAGACCCGCCTGGATGAACTGATTTGCGATGGCGTGCTGGTTGCCACGCCCGCGGGCAGCACCGCCTACAACTTCTCCGCGCACGGCCCGATCCTGCCGCTGGGCGCGAACGTGATCGCGCTGACGCCGATCGCCGCCTTCCGCCCACGCCGCTGGCGGGGCGCCGTGCTCAAGGCGGATACCGAGGTGCGCTTCCGCGTGCTCGACCCGTTCAAGCGCCCGGTGAGCGCTACCGCCGATTCGCATGAAGTCCGCGACATCGTCGAAGTCACCATCCGCGAGTCCCGCGATCGCACGGTCACACTGCTGTTCGATCCCGAGCACAACCTCGAGGAACGGATCCTCGCCGAGCAGTTCACCAGCGGGTGAGCTTGGCTGGCGGGTCTTGCAATCGTTCCATGGCCAGCGGCGCCGCTGCCGGCCGCGGACGCGGCCCCATTCCCGATGGCGCTTGGTTGCAATCGCGGATCCGTCGCAACCCGCGCGACCGGGATCAGGGCAGAATAGGCGCATGCCCGACCGTGACGCCGATCCGCTGATTGTCGCGATCTCCTCGCGCACCCTGTTCGACATGGAGGACAGCCATGCGCTGTTCGAGCGCGAGGGCATTGCCGCCTATGCCGACTTCCAGCGCGCGCACGAGGACGACATCCTCGAGCCGGGCATCGCCTTCCCGCTGGTGCGCAAGCTGCTGGCACTGAACGAGGGCGCGCCGCCCGAGGCGCCGCGCGTCGAGGTCATCCTGATCTCGCGCAATTCCGCCGATACCGGGCTGCGCATCTTCAACTCGATCGCGCACCACGGCCTGGCGATCAAGCGCGCCGCCTTCAGCAATGGCGCCGCACCATATCCCTATATCCGCCCGTTCGGAGCGGACCTGTTCCTGTCCACGCATGCCGAGGATGTGCGCAGTGCGCTGGCGGCAGGGATCGCGGCGGCCACGCTGCTGCCGGCGAAAGCCCCGTTGCAACGCCATGACCAGCTGCGTATCGCCTTTGACGGCGATGCGGTGATCTTCGACGACGAGGGCGAGCGTGTGTCGCGCGAGGGTGGACTCGCGGCCTTCACCGCGCACGAGCGTGCCCACGCAGGCGAACCGCTGTCGGGCGGGCCGTTCCGCGGGTTCCTCGATGCCTTGCATCGGCTGCAGGCGGCGTTTCCCGCGGGACAGGCCGCGCCGATCCGCACCGCCCTGGTGACGGCACGATCGGTGCCGGCCCACGAGCGCGTCATCCGCACGCTGCGCGAGTGGGGAATCCGCCTGGACGAGGCGCTATTCCTCGGCGGCCGCTCGAAGGGGCCGTTCCTGGAGGCGTTCGGTGCCGACATCTTCTTCGACGACTCCGAGCACAACATCGTGTCCGCGCGCGACCACGTCGCCGCCGGCCACGTGCCGCATGGCGTTGCGAACAAGCCGTGAAGCGCCGGTGCCGCAGCCGCGGCGTCACCCTCCGAAGAATCGCAGCGGCACCGCCGCCGCATCACGTCCTTCCAGGTGCACGCTGACTCGCTCCCCCTGGCGTTGGAACACCACATCCACGCGCCGGTTGTCCACGGCAACACGCCGCACTGCCACGTAGTCGATTCCCGTTGGCAGCATCGGGCGCTCGACCCGGATCTCCCCGCGCCAGCCATCGATCTCCAGGCCGAGGCAGGCCTGCAGCAGCATGAAGGCCGAGCCCGCCGCCCACGCCTGCGGCAGGCAGGCCACCGGATAGGCGACAGGGGTGGAACCCTGCGCGCGAGGAAAGCCACAGAACAGTTCCGGCAGGCGCAGGTCGAAGTGCACCGCGGCTTCGAACATTCCCCGCAGCAGCCGCACGGCCGCGGCGCGATCGCCATAGCGCGCGATGCCAGCGGCACACAGCGCGGTGTCGTGCGGCCAGACCGACCCGTTGTGGTACGACATCGGGTTGTATCGCGCTTCGCCCGACGCGAGCGTGCGCAGTCCCCAACCGGTGTGGAACGCGGGCGTCAGCAGGTTCGCCGCGACCGATGCCGCGCGCTCGGGTTCCGGCAGGCCGGCGAAGAGCAGGTGGCCGGGATTGCTCGAACGCACCCGGCAAAGTTCGCCATCGCCATCGACGGCGATGCCGTAGAAGCCGAACTCGCTCATCCAGAAACGGTTCTCCACCGCTTCGCGAATGCGCTCTGCGCGTTCCTGCCAGTGCATGGCGACATCGACGTCGTTGCGGCGTTTCGCCAGGATCGCCATCGCGCGGAACGCGGCATAGGCGTAGCCCTGGACTTCGACCAGCGCGATCGGACCCGGTGGAAAACGGCCATCGGCATGGAAGACGGAATCCTCGCTGTCCTTCCAGCCCTGGTTGGACAGCCCGGTCTCCGAGCCCCGCGCATAGTCGAGGAACCCGTCGCGGTTGGCATCGCACACGCGTTCTATCCATTCCGTTGCCGCACGCAGCGCGGGCCACAGGCGTTCGATGAAAGCCAGGTCGCCCGTGCGTTCCGCGAAAGCGCCGGCAAGCGTGACGAACAGTGGTGTCGTATCTACGCCTCCGTAATAGCGGCCGAATGGCAGCTCGCGCGTCGCCGCCATTTCGCCCTTGCGCGTCTCGTGCATGATCTTGCCCGGGGCCGCATCGAGGAAGGCCGATTCCTCCTGGGCCTGGTGGTGCGCGAGGAAGGCGAGCACACCGCGTGCGATGCCGGGATCGAGCCATAGCGTCTGCAGTGCCGTGATCACCGCATCGCGGCCGAACGGCGTCGAGAACCAGGGGATGCCCGCGTAGGGATACGGACCCGTTTCAAGTTCACTGGTCAACAGGGCCAAGTCGGCGCGCGACTTGTCCATCCAGGCATCGAACAGCGGTCCGCCGCTGCGGACCTGGCTGCTGCGGCGCTGGCGGGTGCGCATGGCCACGCGCGCCTGCACCGCTCCGTTACGGAAGTGCTTGGACGAAGGAGACGCAGCCGCGGTAAGGCCGCATTCGATGTACACCTCCTCGCGAGCGCCGGGCCCGAGCTCCAGCAGGAACTCGGCCATCTCCTCGGACAACAGTGAAGGTTGCCTCGAGAACGACAGCACCGACGATCGCCAGGCCTGGTCCAGCCCCTGATAGCGGAAGTGCACGGCGTCGGGAGTGGGGTCGACCGCGCACAGTTCACCGCGCGCCGCACGCACGCTCCCGCGCACTTCGAACATGTCGCGGAAGTCGGCAGCGAACCAAAGCCGTAGCGGCAGCCGGACGATGCCCTGGCCATAGTTCACGCAGGCGATGCGTTCGTACAGGCGGTCGCCGCGCAGGAAGCGTTCACGCTGCAGGTGGATCACGCCCTGGGCCGCGGGACTGCCGCCGAGCGGTGGCAGGGGGCGGTTCGTGAGATGGGCCACGAACATGACATTGTCGCGGCTCACCGTGGCGCTCAACAGCGCGGGCTGCGACTCGCCCAGGCGCAGGCTGAAGCGCGAGAGAAGCCGCGTGTCGTTGTGGAAGAAGCCATCGCTGCCGCCCTCGATATCGCCGGCCGCGTTCGCCACGATGAAGCAGTCGCCGTCCTTCAGGACGTACGAGAGAGCGCTGCTCGCAATAGGTTCCATGCTCAGGCCGTGCGCACGCGGTCGGCATCGCCGCTGTGGATCAGCTGCTGATAGAGCGATACGTAGTTGTTCGCCATGACCTCGGCGGAGAAACGGCGTTCGAATACGTGGCGGATGCGCCTGCGATCAAACCCCGCGACATCGGCGACGGCCGCAACGGCGGCATCTTCGGTGTCGACGATGCGGCCGGTGATACCGTCCTCGATCACTTCAGGCACGGCGCCACAGGGCCACGCGACCACCGGCGTGCCACAGGCCATGGCTTCGATCATCACCAGCCCGAACGGCTCGGGCCAGTCGATCGGGAACAGCAATGCCAGCGCGTTGCCGAGGAAGGCGCCCTTGTCGGCGTCATTGATTTCGCCGATGTATTCGATCAATGGATCGTCGAGCAGCGGTCGGATCTCGTTGGCGAAGTAGTTGCGATCGGCAGGGTCGACTTTGGCAGCCAGTTTCAACGGAATGCCAACGCGCTTGGCAATCGCGATCGCGCGGTCCGGGCGTTTTTCCGGTGATATTCGACCCAGGAACGCCAGGTATCCATCGGGCCTTGCCGAGAACGGCAGCAGCGACGCGGGAATGCCGTGTTGCACGGTGCCGAGCCAGCGCGCGAAGCGCAGTGGCCTGCGCTGGTGGTCGGAGATGGATACCAGTGGAAACATGGGCCAGCGCCAGTACGCGTTGGGCAGGTCCTTGAGGTCGAGGCGGCCGTGCAAGGTGGTGACGGTGCGATCGGCGATGTCCTCGAACATCGGGAAGTGGATCAGGTCGACGTGGAAATGCAGCACGTCGAAGCCGTGCGCACGGCGACGCACTTCGTGCAGCATCGCCAGGTGCGCCGCGAGATCGGATTTCAACGGCGCCGGATCGAGCCGGATCGCCTGGTCGCGCACGGGTACCAGCGTTGCACGCGTTTCCGCTTCCGCGCTCGCGAACAACGTGACGTCGTGGCCAAGATCCGAAAGCGCATCCGAGAGATAGGCGACGATGCGTTCGGTGCCACCGTACAGCTTTGGCGGAACGGCCTCGTACAAGGGGGCAATCTGGGCGATCTTCATGGGGAGCTACAGGGTCAATGCAGACCCGATCGTGCCTCCTGCGACGTAGAGGCAGTGTGTCGACGGCAGAAGATGAATATGCGCACCGCGCGTGCGGAGCAGCGCACGGACTTGGCAGTGCCGAGCATGGATGCGCCTGATGGCGCCCCCCGGAGAGCGATGGCCGTCGCCGGAAAATGCACCAGAAACGATTACGTGGATGTAAAAATCAGCTGCCGTCCGTCGGCGTTGCCTCGACGGCCAAGGGAAGTACGACCTCTGTTACTCTCCAGGAGAAGCCGCGTCGCGCGAGCACGAACACCACAGGATCGCCATCCGCATTCTTCACCGTGGCGGTGAAGCGGGAAGGCGACTCAAACGCATAACGTGCGCCTTCCAGCGGATCGCGTGGTGCGGTGGTCGCCAGGGAGTCCTCGCCCCTGCGCTGGCCGCTCAACCGGTGCCAGAAGTTGCGGCCTTCCATGACCGCGGCGAGGCCTGCAGGTGTCGCCAGTGCATCGACGATGCCGTCCGTTGCGCCACTCGCCAACTGCAATGCCACGGCGCCGAACAGGCTGGCCTGCATGTCCGGTCCAGCCCGGCGCACGACGTAATCGTCGACCTGCTGCCTGAGGCTGGTGCGCAGTGCGGGAAAATCCACGTATTGCGACAGCTTGGCGGCGTTCTGTTCCTGTATCGCGCTGCGGATGGCGTGGATGGTGAGGAAGGGGCCTGCGGCGATCCAGCCCGCGATGGCCATGAGGATGATGACGACCAGGATCGGCCACTTCTTCATGCGCGGACTCCGCGGTGCCTGCATCCAGCATACCGCGTCAAAAAAGCCGGATCGCCTGCCACCTGCAGTCCATCCCCACGCTGCCGGTTCGTCGGCGCCTGCATGACAGCAGGGTCAGAATTCCAGATCGAGCGCGGCGCAGAGGTAATCGACGAAGGGTGCGAGGCCGGCCAGGTCGGTTTCGATCGTCTTGCGCAGGCGCGTCCCGGTCATGGTGGCGTCGTCGATGGCGCGGAACGCGGCGAAATTTTTCCGGCGCAGGTCGTCGGCCAATTCGAAGTCCTGCGGGAAGCCACGCGGCATGCGCGTCAGCATCTCGTCGTCATCGAGGTCGAACCGCCGGCGGAAGCTTGCGCCGTGCGCGGCTGCCTTCCAACTGCCCGGGTTGTCGATGATGAAATGCCGGATACGGCGCAGTGTTTCCGGCTGCGGATGCCACACCCCGGCGGCGACGAAGCAGTTTCCGGGCTGCAAGTGCAGGTAGAACGCAGGCGCTTCTACCTGCTTGTTGCGTGCGTGGAACAGGCGCGCGCCCTGCCAGTTCTTGTACGGCGTCTTGTCGTTGGCAAAGCGCGTGTCGCGGTGGATGCGGAAAAGCGAGCCGCCGTTGCCCTTGGGCTCGGAGCGGTAATGCTCGCTGACCTGTGCCAGTGCGGGTTGTAGGTCGGTGAGCAGGCTCAGGAACGGCCCGCGCACGTGGGCCTCGTAGTCCGCCTTGTGTGCCAGGAACCATGCACGTTCGTTGTTGCGGGCAAGGCCGCGCAGGAACTTGAAGCTGGCGTCGGAGAAGTAGGTGGCCATGGAAGGATTTTACGGAACGCCGGCCGCCCGCTGTCAGGCGAGGCTTGCCTCGATCTCCAGACCCCAGGTGTCCAACTGGTCCAGCAGCACCTGCTTGGCGCCGTTGCCGGCGTTTGCCATCCGCAACGCCGTGATCTCGGCGCGGAAGGATTCGAAGCTGTATTCGGACAAGCCGCCTTCATCGCGCAGGCGTCGGCGGCGGTAGTCGTTCCATTGCGCCCGTTCATCCGTCGACAGCGTGTCCGGCCAGTTGCGGGCGCGATAACGGAACAGGAGTTCGGGCAGGCGCGTATCGCGGAAGCCGAACGTCTTCATGCCCAGGGCCTGGGGCGGGGTGGCGCGTACTTCCGCGAACACACGCTTGTCGCCGTCGCCCATGAAGCCGTCATAGAGCGAGGCGTCGACATCGGAGGGGATGCGGTCTCGTTCCCCGGAGAACACTTGGCGGACTTTCTCGGCCAGCGTAGGCCCCGCCGAGCGCAGCATCGCAGTGCGCTGGGCGACTTCGGCGCTGTCGATACGCAGGCGCGCGAGGTCGGCAGCACGCAGGTGGTCCCATGCGACGAGCGCCGGGCAACGGTTGAGGTGGATTTCCTTGAGCGCGATGCGTGCCTCGCCTTCGGGCAGGTCGGCCGCGGGTGTGTACAGGCGATCGGCGATTTCCTGCGGCGACAGGCGGAGCAGGGCCGACGGGTCCTGTCCCAGGTCGAACACGATCACCCGGTTGTCGATGCGCGGATGCCGGGCCAGCGGGGCGACCGGTGCGGCGCACAGGCGGCTGGCGGGGAAGCGCTGCGAGACATGCAGCACGGGCGTCATCGAGGCAACATCGATCAGGCTCCCGGCGAAACGCTTGTCGCGCAGCTTCAGCGCGTATTCCCACAGTCGGGGTTGCGCCTGCTTGAACCTGCGTGCCAGCCCGATCAGCGCGTGCACGTCCGACAAGGCTTCGTGGGCGTCGCCCAGGCGAACGCCGTTGGCTTCGGCCAGGTGCTCGAGCTTGAAGGACGTCGTGCCGTCCTCGCGTTGCGGCCAGACCAGGCCCTCGGGTCGCAGTGCGTGGGCCAGGCGCAGTACGTCCAACAGGTCCCAGCGGCAATTGCCGCTACGCCATTCGCGCTCGTAAGCGTCGTAGAAATTGCGGAACAGGCCATGGCGCACGAATTCGTCGTCGAAGCGCAACGAGTTGTAGCCCAGGGTGCAGGTCTCTGGGCGTGCCATTTCATCGAAGATCAGGGCGAAAGCCTGCGCTTCGTTCATTCCCTCGCGCAGTGCCGCCTGTGGCGCGATGCCCGTGATCAGCGTGGCGACCGGCGAAGGCAGCAGGTCGTCCGCGGGCCTGACGAAGATGTTGACCGGCTCTTCTGTTTCGTTGAGGTCGGCATCGGTGCGGATCGCCGCGAATTGCGCGATGCGGGTGGTACGCGGGTCCGCGCCGAAGGTCTCGAGGTCGTAGAACAGGAAGCTGGCAGGCATGGGCGACGCTATAGCGCGGGCCGGTCTCAGGGGCTGAGAACGGCGCGACAGGAAGAGGGGCGGCTAACCGTGGAAGTCAGGCTTCCACCGGCAAGGGCTTCAGGCGCTCGCGGACGACGGCATCGACCGCGTCCCAGTCCAGCGTGTCCAGCGACGCATGGCCCCGCGTCAGCTCCACCAGCAGCTCGCGCTGCAGCTGCCCACGCTCGAATGCCACGGCGTACGGCAGGCGACGGAACGTCACCATAGCGTAGCGCGGCACGAAACGGTCGGGGTGGCGTTCGGCCAGGGTCCGCTCGAGCGCGCGTTGCAGCAGGTAATCCTCGTCGTCGACGCGGTCGCGCATCTCCAGGTAGTTCTCCAGCGCCATCTGCTGGATGGC
The DNA here is from genome assembly GCA_031457065.1 of Agrilutibacter niabensis. Classification (GTDB taxonomy): domain Bacteria; phylum Pseudomonadota; class Gammaproteobacteria; order Xanthomonadales; family Xanthomonadaceae; genus Agrilutibacter; species Agrilutibacter niabensis_A. Next base: position 1,185,341 of record JAVDVW010000001.1, on the reverse strand, counting down.
GCGCGCGTTCGGCAGGCGCTCCTCCTGGAAGGCGGCGAAGGCCGCGGCGCGATCCGCATTGCGCTCCAGGTGGTTCGCCAGCGCCACGCAGTCCTCGAAAGCGCAGTTCATGCCCTGGCCATGGAACGGCACCATGGCGTGCGCGGCATCCCCGAGCAGCACGGCCCGATCGTCGATCCGCCAGTTGTCCAGGTACAGCGTCGCCAACAGGCCGGTGGGGTTCTGTTCGAAGTCGCGCTGCAGGTTCGGAATCAGCGGCACCGCGTCGGCGAAGTCGCGTTCGAACAGCGCTTGAGCATCCGTGCCATTCCTTACCGTCGCGAAGCTGGGATCGCCTTCGTTCGGCAGGAACAGGGTGACGGTGAAGGTCTGCTCGTCGTTCGGCAACGCGATGCACATGTAACGGCCGCGCGGCCAGATATGCAGGGCATTGGGTTCGATGCTGAATCCGCCTTCGGGCGACGGCGGGATTTCCAGTTCCTTGTACGAATGGCCGAGGAATTCGGTGCGCTCACCCAGGTCGGCCACGTTCATCATCGCGGCGCGCAGGGCAGACCCGGCGCCGTCGGCGCCGACCAGCGAATCGAAGGCCGTTTCGTGCAGACCGCCGTCGCGGTCGTCCCTGAAGCGTGCGGTGCGGCTGTCGAAGTCGACGTCCGCCAGGCCGCGCTGGAAGTGCAGCGTGGCCCCCGCGCTCTCGGCGAGGTCGAGCAGGATCAGGTTGAGCTCGCCGCGATGCACCGACCAGATGACTTCGCTGTCGTCCTTGCCATAGCGCTGCAGGTCGGTGCGGCCATCGAGGAAATGCACCATGCGGCCGCGCATCATCACCGCCTGCGCCATCACTTCGTCATCGCCACCGGCCATGCGCAGTGCATGGCGGCCGCGCTCGGCCAGCGCCAGGTTGATCGAACGGCCGCCGCCATAGCCCTGCACGCGCGGATCGCCACGTTTTTCGTAGACATCCACCTTCCAGCCGCGCTGCGCGAGCAGGGTGGCCAGCAGCGCGCCGGCGAGGCCGGCTCCGACGATCGTGATGCGACGTTCAGCCATGACGCCAGTTCTCCACGGCCTGCGCGAAGCGCAGCACGTCGTTGTGGGTGTTGTAGAGCGGGGCGGGGGAGATGCGGATCACGTCGGGTTCGCGCCAGTCGCCCAGCACGCCGTTGGTTTGCAGGTATTCGAACAGGGCGCGGCCAGCGCTTCTACCCGTCATGCCGCGGCCACCGATGACGCGCAGCGAAAGCTGGCAGCCGCGCTGCAGCGGGTCCGCCGGCGTGACGATCTGCAGCGTTTCGCCCAGGCGCGCGTTGATCAGTGTTTCGAGGTAACCGGTCAAGCGCCGCGAACGCTCGCGCAGTGCCTGCATGCCGACCCGGTCATACAGTTCGAGCGACGCGCGCAATGGTGCCAGTCCGAGGATCGGCGGATTGCTCAACTGCCAGCCATCCGCACCCGCGGTCGGGACGAACTGCGGCCCCATGCGGAAACGCGTGCTGACGTCGTGCCCCCACCAGCCGGCGAAGCGCGGCTTGTCGGTACTGGCATGGCGCTCGTGCACGAAGCAGCCGCCCACGGCACCCGGACCGGAGTTCATGTACTTGTAGTGGCACCACACGGCGAAGTCGGCATTGCTGTCATGCAGCTCGAGCTGCAGGTTGCCGACGCCGTGGGCCAGGTCGAAGCCGCACATCGCGCCCTGCGCATGCGCGAGGCGCGCGATTTCCTTCAGGTCGAACGCCTGCCCGGTGCGGTACTGCACGCCCGGCCACAGCACCAACGCGAGGCGATGGCCATGCTCGGCGATGGCGCGCGCGATCGCGGCCATCGAGATGGTGCCGTTGGGTTCGTCGGCCTCCAGTTCGATCAGGTCGGTATCGGGACTGAAGCCGTGGAACAACACCTGCGATGCGACCGCGTGGCGGTCGGAGGGGAACGCCCCGGCTTCGATCAGGATGGCGGGGCGCTCGCGCGTCGGCCGGTAGAAACTGACCATCATCAGGTGCAGGTTCACCGTCAGCGTATTCATCGCCACGACTTCCGACGGCAGGGCGCCGACGACTCGCGCCAGCGGCTCGCGCACCAGTTCGTGGTACGGCATCCACTGCGCGTTGCCGGTGAAGTGGCCCTCGACGGCTTCCATCGCCCACTTGTTCAGCACTTCCTCGACGTGGGCACGTGCGCCGCGCGGCTGCAGGCCGAGGGAGTTGCCGCAGAAGTAGGCCTGGTCGTGGCCTTCGTGTTTCGGGATCAGGAACTCGTCGCGCAGGCCGCGCAGCGGATCGGCGGCGTCGAGTGCATCGGCGTGGGCAAGGGAAAACAGATCGGTCATCGTGGGCTCGTGCGTGTCCGCACTGGTTCGTTCGAAGCGAAGCGACGCTTCATTCAGGGCGTGACGTCGAAGCGGGCCTTGGACAGGCCCAGCCATTCCAGAGCCGTGCCGTGGTAGAGGCGTGCCTGCTCGGCCTGGCCCAGTTGCAGGGCTTCGATGCCCGCGCCCGGGGTCTGCTCGCCGAGCGGGAAGGGGTAATCGGTGCCGAGCATGACCCGGGAAACGTCGCAGGTGTCGAGTAGGTAGCGCAGCGCGCGGGGATCGGCGACCCAGGAATCGAAGTAGAAGCGTTCGAGGTACTCGCGCGGGTTGCGCGGGTTGTCGGTCGCGACCAGGTCGGGGCGCATGTTGAATCCGTGTTCGATCCGGCCAATGGTGTACGGGAAGCTGCCGCCGCCATGCGCCAGGCAGATCTTGAGCTTCGGCAGGCGCTCCATCACGCCGCCGAACACCAGGCAGCACGCCGCGCGCGACTGCTCCGCCGGCATGCCCACCAGCCAGGGCAGCCAGTATTTCGGCATGGATGGCGTGCCCATCATGTCCCACGGGTGTACGAGGATCGCGGCGCCCAGTTCGCTCGCCGCCTCGAAGAACTCGAACAGCTCCGGCGCGTCCAGGTTCCAGTCGTTGATGTGCGAACCGATCTGGACGCCCTGGAGGCCGAGCTGATCCATGCAGCGTTCCAGCTCCTGCACGGCCAGGCGCGGTGACTGCAGCGGCACCGTGCCAATGCCTGCGTAGTGGCGCGGGTAACTGCGGCAGGTGTCGGCCATGTGCTCGTTGAGGGACTGGTGCAGTTCCAGCGCGTGCTGCGGCTTCGCCCAGTAGCTGAACATCACCGGTACCGTGCTGATCACCTGCACCTGCACCCCGAAGCGGGCGTAGTCGTCGATGCGTTCCTGCGCGTCCCAGGTCTTGGACCAGATCTCGCGGAAGAACTTGCCGTCCTTGTAGATGCGATGGCGGCCGTCGTCGGTATGGTGGATGACCGGAAAACGGTCGTCGCCGTACTTGCGCGCGAGGTCGGGCCAGTCGCGCGGCAGATAGTGGGCGTGGGTGTCGATCTTCAGCATCAGGCAACTCGGGTGTGCGGCATCACGTATCCGCCATTACGTACTTCGACGGCGCTGGATTCAGGTGCCCGCAATTGCGGCAGGTCCGGTGTTCGCGCGAGGAGTAGAAATGGTCGAATACCGCGGGGAAGTCGGTTTCGATGTTCTTCAGCGGGAAGAACTCTTCGTACAGCTTTTCGTTGCACTGCTCGCAGAACCACTGCAGTCCGTCCAGCTCATGCGGCAGGCGCTTGCGTTCGATGACCAGGCCGATCGAGTCGGGCATGCGTTGCGGCGAATGCGGGACGCGTGGCGGCAGGAGGAAGGTTTCGCCCGCCTTGATCGGGATGTCGCGCACGGCACCCTCTTCCTGGATGCGCAGCACCATCTCGCCTTCGAGCTGGTAGAACCATTCCGGGCCCTCGTCCCAGTGGTAGTCGGTGCGCTGGTTCGGACCACCCACGACCATCACGATGAAGTCGCCGTCGTAGATGCACTTGTTGCCGACCGGCGGCTTGAGCAGGTGGCGGTGTTCCTCGATCCAGGCTTGCAGGTTCAACGGGGCGGGCAGCATGGGCTTAATCCTGGCGGTTGTCGGCACGAACCACGGCGGTGCACTTGAGTTCGATCGCGATCGGCGTCGGCAGCGCGGTGATGCCCAGCGTCGTGCGGCAGGGCGCGGTGTCGATGTCGGGGAAGTATTCGGCCCAGACCGCGTTGTAGGCCTTGAAGTCGCGCGCCATGTCGGTGAGGTAGACGGTCACGTCAACCAGGTCCTCCCAGCAGGCGCCGCTGGCTTCGAGCACAGCGCGTACGTTGGCGAACACGGCCTGGGTCTGTGTGGTGATGTCGTAGCTGCGCACGCGGCCGTCGGCAAAATATTCATTGCCGGGAATCGCATTTGTGGCCGGATCGCGCGGGCCGATGCCGGACAGGAATAGCAGGTCGCCCACACGGCGTGCGTGCGGGTACGTGCCGACAGGCTTGGGCGCTGCGCTGGCCCGGATGACGTCGCTCATTCGTCTTCTCCGCGCTTTCCGCTCAGCCGCTCCAGCGCGGTGTCGTACGCGCCGGCGAGTTCCTCCGGCGCGGATACGTCCATGCCCATGTTGCGCACGCGGCCGTCGAGCAGGCTGTACACCCAGCCGTGCACGGACAACGGCTGCCCGCGCGCCCAAGCGTCCTGCACTATCGTGGACTGGCAGACGTTGACTACCTGCTCGATCGCGTTCAGTTCGCACAGGCGGGCATGCTTCATCGAGTCGGTCTCGACCTCGTCCAGCAGGACCATGTGCTTCTGGGCGACATCGCCCACGTGCCGCAGCCAGTTGTCGGCGAGCCCGACGCGCCTGCCGGTCAGGCTGGCATGCACGCCGCTGCAGCCGTAGTGGCCGACCACGAGGATGTGCTCGACCTTGAGCAGGTCCACGGCGAACTGGATCACCGACAGGCAGTTGAGGTCGGCGTGCACCACGACATTGGCGATGTTGCGGTGGACGAACACCTCGCCCGGCGCCAGCCCGAGGATCTGGTTGGCGGGTACGCGCGAATCAGAGCAGCCGATCCACAGGTACTTCGGCGCCTGCTGCTGCGAAAGGCGCTTGAAGAACGCGGGATCTTCGCGGCGCACGCTGTCCGCCCAGTCGCGGTTGTTGCGCAGCAGTTCGTCGAGTGTCGTCATCGCCGCGAGGCTCCGGTGGTTGCGGGCGCAAGGGCAATGCCCACGTTCTTGGGTTCGGTGAAGAAACGCATGGCTTCCATGCCACCTTCGCGACCGAGTCCGGAAGCGCCGGTGCCACCGAAGGGCGTTCGCAGGTCGCGCATCAGCCAGGTGTTGATCCACACCATGCCGATGCGCAGTTGCGCGGCGACGCCATGGGCGCGACCCAGGTCACGCGTCCACACCGAGGCCGCGAGGCCGTAATCGCCGGCATTGGCCAAGTGCACGGCTTCGTCGTCGTTGTCGAAGGGCTGCAAGGTCACGACCGGGCCAAAGATTTCCTCGCGGTTGCTGGCGCAATCCGGGCCGAGGTTCTCGATCACGGTCGGTGCCACGAACCAGCCCGGGCGATCCAGCGCGTTGCCACCGCACAGCACATGGCCGCCTTCGTCGCGCGCGCGTCCCAGGGCAGCCATGACCTTGTCGAAATGGACCTGCGACACCAGTGGCCCGAGGTTGTTGTCCTCGTCGATCGGGTCGCCGACACGCAGGGCCACGGCGCGCTCGACCAGCGCATCGCGGAATTCGTTGTAGATGCGGCGCTCGACCAGCATGCGCGAGCCGCACAGGCAGATCTGGCCGCTGTTCTGGAAGGCGGAACGCACGATCGTATCGAGCTGCGCGCGCCAGTCGCTGTCGGCGAACACCAGGGTCGGGTTCTTGCCGCCGAGCTCCAGCGAAACCTTCTTGAGCAACGGCGCGGCCATCGTGGCAATGCGCTTGCCGACGGCGGTGCTGCCGGTGAAGGAGACCGCCTTCACGCCGGGATGCGTCACCAGGGGTTCGCCCACTTCCGGCCCCAGCCCGTGCACGATGTTGAGCACGCCTGCCGGGAAGTCGATTTCGGCCGCGAGTTCGCCCAGCATCGTCGCTGTCACCGGCGTGACTTCGGACGGCTTGGCGACCACGGTGTTACCCGCGGCCAACGCCGGCGCGATCTTCCAGGTGAACAGGTATAGCGGCAGGTTCCAGGGCGAGATCGTGGCGACGACGCCCAATGGCGAACGCAGCGTGTAGTTCAGCCCGGCCTGGCCATGGTGCGACTCGCTGGCGAACTGCGTGGCGGCGTGGGCAAAGAACCGGAGGTTGGCGATGGCGCGGGGGATTTCGACTTCGCGCGCCAGGCGGATCGGCTTGCCGCCATCGCGCGATTCGGCGTGGGCGAAATCCTCCAGCCTGGCTTCAAGCGCGTCGGCGAGCTTTTCCAGCCAGCGCGCACGTTCCGTGGTGGGCAATGCCGACCACGCAGGAAACGCGCCCTGCGCCGCGGCGATCGCGGTTTCCACGTCGCCGGCGGTGCCGCGGGCGACTTCCGCAAAGGGTTTCGCCGTGGCCGGATCGAATACTTCCAGCCAGCGGCCATCGGCCGCTTCGTGTGCTTTACCGCCGATCCAGTGAGTCAGACGCATCCGCCAAGCTTAACCGGCCGGGCGTATCGACGGCACCCACTCAACGTGGGGGGATGGCCTGGGGCTCGTGATATTCGATGCCGATTCGCACGCCATCGATGCGGGCAACGCGGGCGGGAACGATCACCGCGCTGGTTTCCGTGTCCTGGTAGAAGAACAGGCGGACGACTTCGTCCTCCCGCAATTCGCAGCCGTCCGGGCGGAAAACGCCGCAGCCGCCCTCGGACAGATCCAGCAGTTGCGCGAACCAGGCCGACTCGCCGCGCACGATCATCACGCGTGAGGCGTAGGGCACGCGGTCGCCGTCACGGCGTTCGCTCGGGGCTATGGCGTTCATGGGAGGTCCGGTCAGAGCGAGCGGGTACGTCCGCCATCGACCGGCAGGTTGACGCCGGTGATGTAGGACGCCGAAGGCGAACACAGGAAGGCGATGGCCGCCGCGGTTTCCTCGGGCCTGGCGAAGCGGCCCATGGGGATCTCCGCGGCCATCTTCGCGTAGACCGCGTCGCGGTCCTGGCCGGTCTTGGCCATCGTGGATTCGATGATCTGCTCGATGCGCGGCGTTTCAGTCGAACCCGGCAGCACGTTGTTGACGGTGATGCCCTTTGCCGCGACTTCGGCGGCCAGGGTCTTGGCCCAGCTCGCCACGGCCCAGCGCGTGGTATTGGAGACGCCCAGGCCGCGCAGGGGTTCTTTCACGGACGTGGAGATGACGTTGACGATGCGGCCGTAGCCGTCGCGTTCCATGCCGGGCAGTACGGATTCGGCGAGCACATGGTTGGCGAGCAGGTGTTGGCGATAGGCGGCTTCGAAGGCGGCGATTTCCGCGCCCCGGACGGTGCCCGGCGGCGGGCCACCGCTGTTGTTGACGAGGATGTGCACGGGCTTGCCGGCACACAGCGCTTCGACCTGTGCGCGCAGGCGCTCGAGGTCGGCGGTATCGGCGGTGATCCAGCCATGGGCCTGCGATGCGCGCGGACGCGGCAACTGCGCGGCGACCTGTTCCAGCACGTCGGCGCGACGGGCGAGCAGGGTGACGTCGGCACCGAGTTCGGCCAGGGCCTTCGCCGTGGCGAGGCCGATGCCCTGGCTGGCGCCGCAGACGAGCGCGTGCTTGCCGTTGAGGTTGAGATCCATGGCTTCAGGTTTCCAGTGGGGTGCGGGCGCGCATCAGCGCGGCGATGTCGCGGCTGTCGTCGCGTTGCTGCGTTTCGAGCTGTTCGGCAACCGCGAGGCGGTTGGCGATCGGGTGGTTCTGGTTGAGCTTGAACTTCAGCGAAGCGGTGTCGACGTGGAAGCGGAAACCGATGATGCCGCGCAGCTGGCTGCGGTGGTCGTCGCGTCCGTATTCGAAGCGCCAGTCGCGGCCGACGCGGGCCTCGTGCTGGTGGCTGAGGTCGTCGACCAGCGCGGCCAGCGAGGCCTCGTCGTCGAAGGTCTCCAGCGTTCCGGTCAGGTGCGCAATGGCGTAGTTCCAGGTCGGTACGCGCGCCTCGGATTCCTTGTCGGGATACCAGGACGGCGATACGTAAGCGTGCGGGCCATGCACCACCACGGTGGCGGGACCGGCGTGCCGCGCCTGCGGATTCGGGCGCGCCCAGTGGCCGCGCAGCCGGACCGAGTCGCCATCGCGGTGATAGAGCACCGGCAAGTGGTTCACCATGGGCACGCCATCGCGCACGGTAATCAGGGTGATGAAGTTGTCGCGTTCGATCAGCGCATCGAGCGCCGCCAGATCGGTTTCGACGAAGGAGGCGGGCCGATACATGTTCAGTGACGCGGCGGCAGCTTCTGGATCATCAGGGCGCGCAGCGTGTCGTCATCGTCGGACTGGGGCGGGACCAGTTCGCCAAGCGCGAAGCCACGCTCGGCCGCATCGTCCTCGTCGAGCCCATCCAGGGCGACGAATTCGGCATCCATCAGCGCCGCGCGCGCGGTGTCCTCGCTGTCGTAGGGCAGGATGGCGCCATCGCTGTCGAAGACTTCCGCCGTGCCGGCCTCCAGCACGCGCAAGCGTGCCCAGATCACGGTGCGGCCGAGCGTGGCCAGCCACCATTCGTCGCGTGCGCCTTCGGGAATGCTGCTCATGCGGAAACCACCGTCGACAGGGCCCACAGCAGGCCGGCCAGGATCAGGGCGATGATGATCGTCAGCAGCGAGATGCGTGCTGGCGAGGCGAGCCCCGTGAGGTTGCGGTCGTTGGCTTCCCGGTAACCCCCGCGCAGCAGCCAGCCCAGTGCGGTGGGATTGAGGAAGGCGCCGGTACCGAGCTTGGCGCCGATCGCGGGGTGCCGGTCACGGATATGCACCAGCGACAGCGGCCAGAAGATCACGAACGCACACGCGCCGGCGATGGCGGTGGCGACGAAGAGCAGGGCAAAGAACAGGATCATGTCTTACTCGTCATCCCGGCGTACGCCGGGATCCAGCTTTTTCGTGAGGCGAGTTGGATGGAAGGCAGCGGCAACGACTGGATCCCGGCGTGCGCCGGGATGACGAAGCCGAACGACGTTGCTGTTCCGCGCATCGCTCGTCAGAACTCCGCACTGCCCGGCGCACGCGGGTACGGAATCGCATCGCGGATGTTGCTCAGGCCGCAGACGTAGACCACCAGACGCTCGAAGCCGAGGCCGAAGCCCGCGTGCGGCACCGTGCCGTAGCGGCGGAAATCGCGGTACCAGCCGTAGTGGGCGGCATCCAGGCCGAACTGCGCCATGCGTGCATCGAGCAGGTCCAGGCGTTCCTCGCGCTGCGAACCGCCGATGATCTCGCCGATGCCCGGGGCCAGCACGTCCATCGCGGCGACGGTACGACCGTCGTCGTTGAGGCGCATGTAGAAGGCCTTGATGTGCTCGGGGTAGTTCATCACCACCACGGGGCGGCCGACATGTTCCTCGGTGAGCCAGCGTTCGTGCTCGGTCTGCAGGTCCAGGCCCCATTCCACCGGGAATTCGAACTTCTTGCCTGACTTCTGCAGCAGCGAGATCGCATCGGTGTAGTCGATGCGCTCGAACGGCGCGTTGATGAAGGCCTCCAGGCGCGTGATCGCGTCGGGCTGGACGCGTTCGGCAATGAAGGTGAGGTCGTCCATGCGCTCGTCGAGCACGGCGCGGAACAGGTATTTAAGGAAGGCTTCGGCGAGGTTCGCGTCCTCGGTGAGGTCGGCGAAGGCGATTTCCGGTTCGATCATCCAGAACTCGGCCAGGTGGCGCGAGGTGTTGCTGTTCTCGGCGCGGAAGGTCGGGCCGAACGTGTACACCTTGCTCAGCGCAAGGCAGTAACCCTCGACATTGAGCTGGCCGGACACCGACAGGAAGGTTTCCTTGCCGAAGAAGTCGCGGCCGAAGTCGACGTTGCCCTTGCCGTCGCGCGGCAGGTTGGCCACGTCCAGCGTGGAGACGCGGAACATCTGGCCGGCGCCTTCGGCGTCCGACGTCGTGATGATCGGGGTCGAAATCCAGTAGAAGCCCTGCTCGTGGAAGAAGCGGTGCACGGCCTTGGCCAGGCAGTCGCGGATGCGCGTGACTGCACCGAACAGGTTGGTGCGCGGACGCAGGTGGGCGACTTCGCGCAGGAATTCCAGCGAGTGGGCCTTGGGCTGGATGGGGTAAGTCTCGGGGTCTTCGACCCAGCCGACGACTTCGAGCTTCGAGGCCTGGATCTCGAAAGCCTGGCCCTGGCCCTGCGATTGCACCAGCGTGCCGGTGGCGATGACGGCGCAACCGGCGGTGAGGTGCTTCACCTCGGATTCGTAGTTGGCCAGGGTGCTGGGCGCCACGACCTGGATCGGCGCGAAGCAGGAGCCGTCGCTGACATTGACGAAGCTCAGCCCGGCCTTGGAATCGCGTCGGGTACGTACCCAGCCGCGGACCGTGACTTCGCCGCCGGCAGGCAGCTTGCCTGCGAGCGCATGTTCGACGCTGACCACCGTCATGCCTTGAATCCTGGCCGCCGCGGGCCGATATGGGGAAAGCGGGAAGTTTACCCGCCTGCGGATCAAATGAATCGGCGGGTCGGTCTAGCCGCCGCGCGCGGCTGATAGCGGCGACGCACGGAACTGCACGACTTATAATTCCCGCACCACCTTGGAGTACCCATGGCCGTCACCCTCGCTCCCGCCGCTCTTGCCCGTGTCCAGCGCTACCTGGTCGAGGCGCCCGATGCGCTCGGCCTGCGTTTCGGCGTGACCCGTACGGGCTGCTCGGGCTGGCAGCACTTCGCCGACCTGGCCAAGGACCAGCGCGAGGGGGACCATGTGTTCGAGCAGGACGGCGTGCGGATCTATGTCGATCCGGTGAGCCTGCCGATGGTGGACGGCACCGAGATCGACCTGATCAAGCAGCGGCTCGGCGAGCAGTTCGTCTTCCGCAATCCCAACGCCAGCGCTGAATGCGGCTGTGGCGAGAGCTTCACCACGGAAGCCGACCGCGCCGCCTGACCGCGGTCGCGACTCCCAACCTTCGGCAGGGTGGCGCGCGCAAGCGCCGCGCTAGACTCCGGCGTCGACATCCGGGGAGTTGCTCATGATCCGAAACCTTGCCGCGGCCGCGGCGATGCTGGTCGCGTTCGCCGCGCCGCCCACGCAGGCGCAGTCCACCGACGCGACGCGGACCCTGCACCAGCTCTTCGACGAGGAATGGGAACGCGGCCTGCGCGAGAACCCCGTCAACGCCAGCTACCAGGGCGATACGCGCTACAACGACCGTTGGTCCGATGTGAGCCTCACCGCGATCCAGGCCAGCGAGGCCGCGGACCGTGCGGCCCTGGCGCGCATTCGCGCCATCGACCGCAATGCCTTGTCGCCCGCCGAGCAGTTGAACTACGACACCTTCCTGTGGCTGCAGGAAAAAAGCGTGGAAAGGCAGAAGTTCCGGACCTGGCTGCAGCCGCTCGGGCACCAGGGCGGGGTCCAGACCCTGGACGGCGTGGCGGAGGTGCTGCCATTCGCAACGACCAAGGACTACCGCGATTGGCTCAAGCGCATGGACGCCTTGCCGGTGCTCGTCGACCAGACCATCGCGTTGATGCGCGAAGGCGTGAAGGCCGGCAGCATGCCGCCCAAAGTGCTGATGCAGCGCGTGCCGCGGCAGATCGCGGCGCAGATCGTCGACGATCCGACCCAGAGTCCGTTCTACGGCGCGTTCAAGAAGTTCCGCGACGGCGTCCCGCAGGCCGACCGTGCCGGATTGCAGGCCGAGGCGCAGCGCGTCATCCGCGACCGCGTCGTGCCCGCGTATCGCACGCTCCAGACCTATTTCAACAACGAGTACCTGCCGAAAACGCGCGACTCCATCGCCGCGGCCGCCTTGCCCAACGGCAAGGCCTATTACGACTACCTGGCCGGCTATTACACGACTACCGACCTCACCGCGGACCAGATCCATGCGCTCGGACTGAAGGAAGTCGCGCGCATCCGCGCCGCGATGGAGAAGATCAAGACGGAAGTCGGTTTCAAGGGCTCGCTGCCGGAGTTCTTCACCTTCCTGCGCACGGATCCCCGTTTCTTCGAGAAGACCCCCGAAGCGCTGCTCACGCACTACCGCGACATCTCCAAGCGCATCGATCCGGAGCTGGTGAAGGCGTTCAGGATCATTCCGCGCCAGCCCTATGGTGTCAGGCCGATCCCGGACAACATCGCCCCGGATACCACCACGGCGTATTACCAGGCAGGTGCCTCCGACGGCAGCCGCGCCGGCTTCTACTACGTGAACCTGTTCAAGCCCGAGGTGCGGCCGACCTGGGAAATGATGCCGCTGTCGCTGCACGAGGCCGTGCCGGGCCACCACTTCCAGTTCGCCCGTTCGCTGGAACTTCCCGATGCGCCGATGTTCCGCCGCACTGCCTACTTCGTGGCCTACAGCGAAGGCTGGGGGCTTTACGCCGAGCAGCTCGGTTTCGACATGGGCCTGTACGACGATCCCTACGACCGCATGGGCCAGCTGGCCTATGAGATGTGGCGCGCCGTGCGCCTGGTCGTGGACACGGGCATGCACGCCAAGGGCTGGAGCCGCGAGCGGGCGATCGCCTTCTTCAAGGACAATGCCCCCAAGACCGACCAGGACATCGTCAACGAGATCGACCGCTATATCGGCGATCCGGGGCAGGCGCTGGCCTACAAGGTCGGCCAGCTCAAGATCTCGGAGCTCCGGGCCCGCACCAAGGCCCAGTTGGGCGAGCGTTTCGACGTGAGGGCCTTCAACGACGAGGTGCTTTCGACCGGTTCGGTGCCGCTGCAGGCGCTGGAACGGCATATCGACGCCTGGATCGCCGCCAGCAAGGGGTAGGTCGGGGTGGGGCGGTTTGCACCTAACCCCTTGAACCTGCCATACTTTCCGGCTCCCGCGGCTTCGGTCGTGGGAGACCTTGCTCCACCACGGCCATCCCGGCCGTTCGGGGGGCTGTCCGGGGCGCATCCGCGTCCTGGCATCCACAAGGAAACAAAACATGCGTCATTACGAAGTCGTGTTCCTGGTCCATCCGGACCAGAGCGAGCAGGTGCCGGCCATGATCGAGCGCTACAAGTCGCTCATCGAGGGCGGCGAGGGCAAGGTCCACCGTCTTGAAGACTGGGGCCGCCGCCAGCTGGCCTATCCGATCGAGAACCTGGTCAAGGCCCATTACGTCCTGCTCAACATCGAGTGCACCCAGAGCGTGCTGAACGAGCTGGTCGACGGTTTCCGCTTCAACGATGCGGTGCTGCGCCACCTGGTCATGAAGCGCGACGCGGCCGACACCGAACAGTCCCTGATCATGAAGTTCAAGGACGAGAAGGGCGACAAGCCCGAGCGTCGTCGCCGTGACGATGAGAGCGACAGCGCGATCGGCAATGCCGACTCCGCCGCTGACGAAGCCGAAGCCGCCTAAGGAGCACTGATATGTCCAAGTTTTTCCGCCGCCGCAAGTTCTGCAAGTTCACGGCCGAGGGCGTCAAGGAGATCGACTACAAGGATCTCAACACCCTGCGCCAGTACCTCACCGAGACCGGCAAGATCGTGCCGAGCCGCGTGACCGGTACCAAGTCGAAGTACCAGCGCCAGCTGGCAACGGCCGTCAAGCGCGCCCGTTTCCTGGCCCTGATCCCGTACACCGACAACCACAACGCCTGATCCTGACTCCCTCTCCCGCTTGCGGGGGAGGATTGGGGTGGGGGCAGCCTCACCTGTCATTCGGACAGCATCCGCTGCGGGGCCGCGCGCCTCGCTAACGAATACGGAGCAACACCATGCAACTGATCCTCCTGCAGAACGTCACCAACCTCGGCAAGCTCGGCGACAAGGTCAACGTCAAGCCGGGTTACGGCCGCAACTTCCTGGTCCCGCAGGGCAAGGCCGTGCCGGCCACCACGGCCAACCTGGCTGAGTTCGAAGCCAAGCGCGCCGAATACGAAGCCAAGGCCAAGGCCCAGCTCGACGGCGCCGAAGCCCGCAAGGCCGCGCTGGATGGCGTGGAAGTCACCCTCACCGCCAATGCCTCGACCGAAGGCAAGCTGTACGGCTCGATCAGCCCGCGCGACATCGCCGAGGCGCTGACCAAGCACGGTCACAAGGTCGAGAAGTCGGAAGTGGTGCTGGGCGAAGGCCCGCTGCGCCGGACTGGCGAGCACGAAGTCGTGGTGCACCTGCACGCCGACATCGACGCAACGGTCAAGGTCATCGTGGTCGGCGAAGTCGCCTAAGACGCGACGGCAAGATCCCGGGACGGGCGCCGAAAGGCGCCCGTTTCTTTTTGCCGGACCGGAAGCAAGGCAGATTGTCCCGGCCGTTCGTCGGCGAGGACGAATACCTTGAGTGCATGCGGGCGGTCGGGTCGCAGCTTCTGAGATTCCCACCGGTTATCCACAGAGTTGTCTGCAACGCATCGCGCTCGGGACGACTAGGATGGCCCGCCAGCTTCATCCGCACCAACCACCCGAACACCTACAAGAACCGGGCCGCGACGACGGCCCGCACAGGGGAGTCACCGCACTGATGAGCGCGCGCCAGGGCATGCGCCCCGATCCTGCTTTCCAGACGCGCCGCGACCAGCGCGTAGAACAACTCCGCATACCGCCGCAATCGATCGAAGCCGAACAGGCCGTGCTCGGCGGCCTGATGCTGGCCCCCGACGCCTACGATCGCATCGCCGATCGCATCACCGACAACGACTTCTACCGCCGCGACCACCAGCTGATCTATCGCGCCATCCGCGAGTTGGCGGAAAAAAACCGCCCCTACGACGCGGTCACGCTCGGTGAGTGGTTCGAATCGATGGGCCTGAGCGAACAGGTCGCCGGCGGCGCCTACCTGATCGAGCTGGCCAGCACGACGCCGTCCGCCGCCAACATCACAGCCTATGCCGAGATCGTCCGCGACAAGGCAGTCCTGCGGCAGTTGATCGACGTCGGCACCAACATCGTCAACGAGGGCTTCATGCCCGAGGGCCGCGATACCAGCGAAATACTGGAGGAAGCCGAGAAGCAGGTCCTGGCGATCGCCGAGGGCGCCTCGCGCGGCAAGCAGGATTTCACCGCGGTCAACAAGGCGCTGTCGGAAGCCTTCGACGTACTGCAGACACGTTACGCCAACGGCGGCGGCGTCACCGGCCTGCCGACCGGCTACACCGAATTCGACGAGATGACCGCGGGCCTGCAGCCCACAGACCTGATCATCCTTGCGGCGCGCCCGTCGATGGGCAAGACCACGCTGGCGTTGAACATGGCCGAATACGGCGCGCTGAAGACGCGCAAGGCCGTGGCGGTGTTCTCGATGGAAATGTCCGCCAGCCAGCTGGCGCTGCGCCTGATCTCGTCGGTTGGCCGCATCAATGCCACGCGCCTGCGCACCGGCCAGCTCGAAGACGAGGATTGGAGCCGCGTCACCAGCGCGATCCGCATGCTCCGCGACGTCAAGATCTTCATCGACGATACGCCGGCGATGTCGCCGGTGGCCCTGGCCGCGAAGGCGCGCCGGCTCAAGCGCGAGCACGACCTCGGCCTCATCGTCATCGACTACCTGCAGCTGATGCAGGTTCCGGGCAACAGCGAAAACCGCGCGACGGAAATCTCCGAGATCTCGCGCTCGCTCAAGGCGCTGGCGAAGGAGCTCAACGTGCCGGTGGTTGCGTTGTCCCAGCTCAACCGCTCGCTGGAAACACGTGCCGACAAGCGCCCGGTGATGGCAGACCTGCGCGAATCGGGCGCAATCGAGCAGGACGCCGACGTCATCGTCTTCATCTACCGCGACGACTACTACAACAAGGAAAACTCGCCGGACAAGGGACTGGCCGAAGTCATCATCGGCAAGCAGCGTAACGGTCCCACCGGCTCGGTCAAACTGAAGTTCTTCGGCGAGTACACGCGCTTCGACAACCTGTCCCACGACTCGGTGGGCAGCTTCGAATAAGCCTCCGGGCGGTTTGACGTGCCAATAACGGCGCCCGGCGCAGGTTGGATGGATCCTTCCCACAGGAGCCTCGCCATGCGCGCCCGCACTCCCTTCCTCATCGCCATCGCGGTGGCGGTCTCGCTCGCTGGCACGGCCTACGCGGGCGGACAGACGTCCGGCACCAAGTCGACGTCGACCAAGAGCACCTCGACCAAGAGCTCCAGCACCAAGACACCGCACTGCTACGACGTGCAGGTGGAGAAGCCGAAGGAGGTCAAGGACACCCACAAGGTCGCCGGTACCGCGCTCGGCGCCGTGGCCGGTGGCCTGCTCGGCAACCAGGTCGGCGGTGGCAGCGGCAAGAAGGTCGCGACCGTGGCCGGTGCCGCCGGCGGCGCCTATGCCGGTCGCAAGATCCAGCAAAACCAGCAGAACAAGACCGGGACGGTGACCGAGCGTCGCTGCGATCCGTAATGTTTTCTCGTCTTGGTGTCAGTACGGGCCGGCGATTCGCCGGCCCGTTTCGTTTCCCGCGTGGATGCGCGCGTAGGCGGGCGCGGGCCTTAGAATGGTCCTGCGAACCCCACTTCCGGGAACGAAGTGCACCAGATTCCAGGCATGCCTCCTGCCGCCAGCGAGCGTCCGACTCGCATCGCGGTCCATCTCGACCATCTGGCGTTCAACCTCCGCAGCATTCGCGCGCATGTCGGCGTGCCGGTGATGGGCATCGTCAAGGCCAACGCCTACGGTCACGGTCTGGTGTCGGTGGCGCTGCACCTGCAAGCCCAGGGCGTGGAGCAACTGGGCGTGGCATTCGTCGAGGAGGGCATCGCGTTGCGCCAGGCCGGCGTCACCGTGCCCATCCTGGTGCTCGGCGGGATCTTTGGCCGCCAGGTGGCGCAGTTCATCCTCCACGACCTGGAAATCACCGTTTCCTCGCTGGACAAACTTCGGCAGGTAGAGGCCGCCGCGCAGGCGCTCGGCCGCAAGGCCGTGATCCACCTGAAGGTCGACACCGGGATGGAACGCATCGGCGTGCACAGCTATTCCGCGCGCCCCTTCATCGAGGCTGCGGTAGCTTCGAACTGGTGCATCCTCAAAGGCATCTATTCGCACCTGGCCTGTGCCGACGATCCGCAGTCGCCGATGACCGGGCAGCAGTTGGAAAGATTCCTCGAAGCCTGCGCGCATATCGAGCGCACCGGGGCGCCGATGCCGCTGCGCCACTTGGCCAATTCCGGCGGCGTGTTGCATTTTCCGGCAACGTGGCTGGACATGGTCCGGCCAGGCATCCTGTTGTACGGCGTGCAACCCGACCCGGCCTCGCGACGCAGCGTCGATGTCAGGCCCGTCATGTCGCTGGCCTCCCAGGTGGTCTACTTCAAGGTGGTCAAGGCCGGGAATACGGTCAGCTATGGGGCGACGTGGGCTCCTGAGCGCGACACTCGCGTGGTGACCATTCCCATCGGTTACGGCGATGGCTACCCAAGAGCCTTGTCTTCCCGAGGCGAAGTGCTGATCCGTGGCCACCGCTATCCCATCGTCGGGCGCGTGTGCATGGACCAGTTCATGGTCGACATCGACCAGGACAGCGCCTGGAACGAAGACGAAGTCGTGCTGATCGGTTCGCAGGGCGACGACGTCCTCACCGTCGAAGCGCTCGCGCAGCAGGCCGGTGTGATCCCGTACGAGATCCTGGTGGGCCTCAACGACCGCATTCCGCGCGAGTACCGCGGCATCTGACTCCCGCGTGGGCGCCGCAGAGTCGGCGTTACCTCAAACCGTGGAAAGGGGGCGTGGCTGCCGCGGCCATCTTATTTGATTCAAATAGTTAGGTCGTATTCGTGATGTGATTTGTCATCGCGACACGAAACTCACACCCCTTGTTGATGCTGGCACGACGCTTGCGGCCGGCCTTCCGCGGCTTTGAGCGTATCTCCATTGGGGTCCAATTAAAGGGGTGTCAAATGAAGCAGAAGTCGCTTGTAAGCGCGCTGGGCGCAGGCCTGGTGCTGGTCTTCGGTGCCGCGGCCATCACCTCCACTTCCACCGCAGCGCCGCCGCCGGAGCGCGTGCTGATCAAGTTCAAGAAAGGCGCCAAGGCCGCCGTACAGGGCGAACTCAAACGCAGCAATGCGAAGGTCCACTACAACTTCGACAGCGACGACCTGATCGCCGCGACGGTGCCGGCGCAGGCGCTCAAGGGGCTTCGCAACAACCCGAACGTGGAGTTCGTCGAGCCGGATCGCATCCGGCGCCCGGCGGCGCAGACCATCCCTTATGGCATCGACATGGTGCAGGCGCGCGATGTGTGGGATTCCGACCACAACGACGTGCTCGACCCAGGTGCGCCAACCGGCCAGGGCATGCGGGTCTGCGTGATCGACTCGGGCATCAATGCGGGACACGAAGACTTCCGGGGGGTCGACATCGTCGGCGGCTTCCCGAAGGACAAGTGGTTCTTCGACAACTGCGGCCACGGGACGCATGTCGCCGGCACGATCGCCGCGGCGCAGAACGACCTCGGCGTGGTCGGGGTCAGCCCGGGCAAGGTCTCGTTGTTCATCGTGAAGGTGTTTGGCAACGACGTGCAGACCAGCTGCACCTGGTCCTTCTCTTCGCAATTGATGGATGCGGCCAACCGTTGCGCGGACGCGGGCGCCAAGGTGATCAGCATGAGCCTGGGCGGAGCCGAGCGAAGCCAAGGCGAGGAGATGGTGTTCCGGGCGCTCGAAAAACGCGGTGTGCTGAGTATCGCCGCCGCAGGCAACCAGGGCGTGCCGACCACGCCGACCGATGCCTATTCGTATCCGGCGGCCTATGACAGCGTCGTCTCGGTGGCCGCCATCGACAGCAACAAGGCCCTGGCGGGCTTCTCGGCGAAGAACGACCAGACCGAAATCGCCGCACCTGGCGTGTCCGTACTCAGCACCTATCCGCTGGGGCCGGCCGAACCGGTGAGGTCCGGTGCCGATTCGTATCCGGCCATTCCGATGACCAACAGCTTCGTCGGCGGGTCGACCGCGCCACTGGTCGACGGCGGCCTGTGCAATACGCCGCTCCCCGCCGGCGATACCAGCTGGTCGGGAAAGGTGGTGCTCTGCCAGCGCGGGGCCGCGACCTTCGTCACCAAGGCCGGCAACGTCTTTGCTGGCGGAGGCACGGCGGCGGTGATCTACAACAACGTGCCGGGCGACCTCAACGGTACCCTCGGCACCGACCTGTCGATCATCCCGCCAATCCCGGTTGTGGGTATCGCCCAGGCCAGCGGGGTGGCATTGCAGGCGCATGTCGGCCAGACGACGACCGTCGATACCCGTCTGCCGTTGAACTACAACGGTTACGCCTTCATGAGCGGCACGTCGATGGCCACGCCGCACGTGTCCGGCGTGGCGGCGTTGATCTGGAGCGCGAATCCGTCGTGGACCAATCGGCAGGTGCGCGCAGCGCTGGACGCGACCGCGCAGGACCTGGGGGCATCCGGTTACGACACCAGTTTCGGTTGGGGCCTGGTGCAGGCGAAGGCGGCGCTGGAAGAACTGCAGGGCCAGTGAGAGATAGCTCCCTGGACGAAGAAGCCCGGCCTGCGCGCCGGGCTTCTTCGTTCCGCTTCTCCGCTCCCGGAGCGCGTTGACGCTGTTTGCGCCTGCGTGATTCACTCGCCCGAGGTGAATGGAGAACCGGCATGGCCAGCGCTCGACCACACAAGGGGACCGTCAAGGCACGTGCGAAGCGCATCCGCGCCACGCGGCGCGAACCCATGGCCAAGGTCGACACTGCCTGGTTGCGCATGGAGCAGCCCACCAACCCGATGATGATCACCGGCGTGCTGATGTTCGCCGAAGCGATGTCGATCACCGATCTGCGCCAGGTCATCCAGCAACGCTGGCTGGCGTATCGCCGCTTCCGCCAGAAGGCGGTGGATACGGCGGCGGGCGCGTTCTGGCAGACGGACAATGACCTCGATCTGGACTGGCACGTGCAACTCACTGCATTGCCAGGTCGCGGTGGCAAGCGCGCACTCGAACGGTTCGTCAGCCAGTTGGCGTCAACGCCGCTGGATACAGGGCGGCCGCTCTGGCAGTTCCACCTCGTGGAGAAGTACGACGGCGGCTCGGTCCTGATTGCCCGCATCCATCACAGCTATGCGGACGGCATCGCCCTCGTGCAGGTCCTGCTTTCGCTCACCGACACCACGCGTGAACCCGTCAAGGGCAGCGACCTGCAGCAGGCGTGGCTGAAGCAGGATGGCGCCCATGTCGCCCGGCGCGTGGGCGCGGCCGAGCGCTACATGAAGTTCGGTACCAAGATGGTCGAAAAGGGCATGGAGATGTACCGGCATCCCACGCTTGCCGCCGTGCTGGCGAAGGAGGGGGGAGAGATCGGTCGCGAGCTGCTGCATGCCGTGACGCTGCCGGACGATCCGCCCTCGCTCCTGCGCGGCAAACTCGGCGTAAGCAAGCGGGTCGCGTGGGCCGAGCCGCTGGACCTGGAGGAGGTCAAAGCCGTCGGCCGCGCCTGCGAATGCACGGTCAACGACGTGTTGATGGCGACGGCCGCGGGGGCGTTGCGCCAGTACATGATCGAACGCGGCGACAACGTCGACGGCATGACGTTGCGCGCCACCGTTCCAGTGAACCTGCGTCCGCTCGAACACGCCAAGAAGCTGGGCAACCACTTCGGCCTGGTCTTCCTCGAACTGCCGGTGGGCGAGGACAACCCGATTCGCCGGGTCGAGCGGGTTGCCGAGTGCATGAATAACCTTAAGACATCACGTCAAGCTATTGTTTCATTTGGACTTCTTGCCGCTATTGGCATGGCGCCAACCGCAGTACAGAGCTTGGCGCTAGAGCTCTTCAGCCGGAAGGCAACCGTGGTCGCGACCAACGTACCCGGCCCGCCGCAGACGCTCTACCTGGCCAGCTGCGCACTGCGCGAGATGATGTTCTGGGTACCGCAGACCGGTTCCGTGGGCGTGGGCATTTCGATCCTCAGCTACAACGGGCGCGTGCATTTCGGCTTGATCGCAGATGCGAAGCTGATCCCCGACCCAGAGCACGTGATACAGCGCTTCGGTGCCGAATTCGAGAAGCTGCTGTACCTCTCGCTGATGAGCAATTGGGATGAGCGGCTCGATGGCCCTGCGGCCGACGCACTGATGCCGAATGACGCACCGCACGTATCCAGGGTCGTGACAGCCGGCTGACGGCTCACTATGCATGCGCTGTTGAGGCAGGCACGTCCCACTGGGCGTTACGCGACCGTGATTCGCGTTCAGCCCTGTTCAGGCAATCACTGCGATGGTGTCGTCGTCGCATGCCCCTAAGGAGAAAGGAATGAATACACGTAATCTGGTCGCCGCCGGCGTACTCACGGCGCTGCTCGCCGCCTGCACGACGCAGGGCGGCTATTACGGCAGCAACCCGCCGCCGCAACAGAGCCAGCAGCCGCAACCGGCCGGCCAGCAAGCCGGAATGAGCAAGACCAAGAAAGGCGCGCTGATTGGCGCCGCCGTGGGCGTGGCGGCTGGCCTGCTCAGCGGCAGCGATGCCACCGAACGTCGCCAGCACGCGATGGTCGGTGCCGGCGTGGGCGCCCTTGCGGGCGGAGCGATTGGCAACTACCAGGACCGTCAGGAACGCGAGCTGCGCGAGCGCATGGCCGGAACCGGCGTGGGTGTGGTGCGCCAGGGCGACAACATCACCCTGAGCATGCCGGGCAATGTCACGTTCGCCTTCAATGACGCGAACCTGCAGTCGCAGTTCTATCCGGTCCTCGATGACGTCGCGCGCACCCTCACCGAATACAACCAGACCGTGGTCGAGGTGGCGGGCCATACCGACAACGTCGGTAGCGACGCGTACAACGAGCAACTGTCGGTGCGCCGTGCCAACTCGGTTGCGGCTTACCTGCAGAGCCATGGCGTGTTGCAGCAGCGACTCATGATCGTGGGCGCGGGCGAGTTGCACCCGATCGCGAGCAACGCTACCGAAGAGGGCCGCCAGCAGAACCGTCGCGTGGAAATCACCCTGGTTCCGGTGCAGGGCTGATTCACTGAGTGGTGTCGAGCGGGGCGGGAAACCGCCCCGTGCACGTCCTGCCAATCAGGTCCAGGAGCGGCGGATCCGCACGGTGGATTCCGCCTGTGCAGACCTTCAGGCAACGCCGAAACAAAGCTTGAGATCGGCCCATGCGCCCCTATACTGGACAGGTCAGCGTTTTTGACTGTCCCCGGGGGTGCACTGGCTTCGACGGGGGTCGCAAAGTCGCTTGGCGCATGCCGAGGGGGTAGCTTTCCTCGTAAATCCAGCTGCAAAACTCTAGTTGCCAACGACGACAACTACGCTCTCGCCGCTTAAGGCGTAAGCCCCGAAACTGCCTGTGTCCGTGCTAGCAGCGTAGGGTCATCATCACGGAATCGCTGGAAGTGGCTGCCTGTCAGCTTCCGGTCAACCTAAAGCAGGCTGGTCCCCGGATGCGCTTCGCGCACCGTGCTGTCCGGGGACGAGATCCAACGGTGAGCTAAGCATGTAGTGCCGGGGATGGAGTGCCTTCGGACGGGGGTTCAATTCCCCCCACCTCCACCAATCAGGAAAAAGCCCGCTTCGGCGGGCTTTTTTTTGCCTGCCCCCTCGGGCTTGTATGCTTGGGCGATGGGGACAGGATCCATACGGACCTCGGACAGTCATCGCTCCGGCCTGATGCCGCGGGGAGGATATCTGCTGGCACTGATGGTGCTGGTGGGTTCCCTGGTCTTCGTACTGGTCGCCTGGCACTACGCGCGCGAACGCGAATTGCGTGCTGCAGAAGCCAGCTTCGTAGCCCGGACGACCGAAATGGTCGAACGCCTGAACCAGCGGCTCGTGTATTACGAACTGGTGGCTCGTGGCGGCACGGCGTTGTTCGCATCGATGGCGCGACCGACGCCGCAGCAATGGGCGGACTACGTCGACAGCCTGAATCTGCGTGCGCGGTTTCCTGCAGCGGAAGGCCTTGGTTTCGTGGGCTACGTCAGCAACAACAGCCTCGACGACCTGCAGATCGAATGGCGCGAATCCGGCTACGGCCAATTGAATGTGCGCCCGCACGGGATGCGTGCGCGCTATGCCCCCGTCCTCTACCTGGAACCACGCACGCCCGACAACGTCGCGGCCATCGGCCTGGATCTGCTGAGCGATCCGGCCAGCGCCGAAGCGCTGCAGGCGGGGCTGGACACGGGAGAGGCGCGCCTGAGCGGTCCGGTGCAGGCATATGCAAGCGACCTCATGCTGTTCGTCCCCGTCTTCCGGGATGGCGACCGTCCGCGCACGCCTGCGGCGCGGGAACTGTCGATGCAGGGTTGGGTGTACCTGCCATTCGATCTCGACCGCTATGTCGATGTTTCGTTGGGCACGGCCTATGCCGACGTTGGCTTGCGTATTTTCGACACCGATGGCGGGGATCGGCTGCTTTTTGCCAGCAAGGGAGGGCAGGCGGAGCCAGCGTTCCACCACCAGGTGACGATGGCCCGATACGGTCGCCACTGGCGCCTGGAGTTCGATTCGCCACCGGAAGCCGTGGCCGCGCCCCACGTCAGGGGCCTGGAAAGCATGCTTGCATTGGGCATGGTCGCCGCCCTGCTGCTCTATGGCGTGGCCTGGACGCTTGCGCGCACGGAGGATCGCGCTGTCGTGATCGCAACGCGGATGACCGAGGACTATCGCCGCAGCGAGCAGCGCTTCCGCAGCTCCATGCAGCACTCGGCGATTGGCAAGGCGCTGTTGGACAGCGAAGGTCGAATGGTTGAAGTCAATCCTGCGCTATGCCGGATCGTTGGGCGTCGCGAGGAATCGCTGCAGGGGCAGGCGTTCGAATCGCTGTTCGAGGACGACGAGTCCTCGCTGCGGCCGAATGGCGACGGGACGACGGATGCCAATGGAATCCATCGCGTTACCCGGCACCTCCGTCGCGAAGGCGACCTTCCGCGGGAGGCGCAACTCACCTATGCGCCGGTGCCGGGCAATATCGGGCAGGACATCACCGGGCTGGTCGAGGTCGAAGACGTAACCGAACGCGTTCGCGCGCAAGCCCGTGTCCATGCCCTCAATCGCACGCTTGAAGCACGCGTGGCCATGCGCACGCGCGAGCTGAGCCAGGCAAACCAGGAGCTGGAGGCTTTCGCCTACAGCGTCTCGCACGATCTGCGCGCCCCATTGCGTTCGATCGACGGCTTCAGTCGTGTACTCATCGAGCGCTACGAAAACCAGCTGGACGAAGGCGGCAGGGACTACCTGCGCCGGGTGCGCAAGGCCGCCACGCGCATGGGGGAGCTCATCGACGCGATCCTGCAGATCTCGCGCCTCGGCCGCGCCGAGCTGCGTCGCGAGTCGGTCGACCTTAGTCGCATGGCGGTGGAGGTGATCGACGAGCTGCGCGCCGGCGATCCCGGTCGTGAGCTCGCCGTGCGCATCATGCCGGGCATGGCCGCGGTCGGCGATGCCACTCTGCTGCGCAACCTGCTTGGCAACCTGCTCGGCAACGCGTGGAAGTTCACGCGCGGCCGCGAGCACGCAATGATCGAGTTCGGCGCCAACGAACAACCTGGCGGCGACGTCGAGTTCTACGTCCGCGACAATGGCGCCGGCTTCCCGCAGGCGTACGTCAACAAGCTGTTCCGTCCCTTCCAGCGCCTGCACTCCCTGCATGAATTCAGCGGGCACGGCATCGGCCTGGCATCGGTGAAACGCATCATCGAGCGCCATGGCGGCCTCATCCGCGCGGAAGGACGCGAAGGGGAGGGCGCGGTGTTCTACTTCACGTTGCCCGAGACCGTCGAACCCGCCACGGATTCGCGGCAGGGCGCCTGACGCCTGCCGCATCCGGCTTCGAAGGCGCTAGGCGTTCTTGTTGTGGCGACGCATGACCCGCTGCTTCTCGCGCGCCCAGTCGCGTTCCTTGCTGGCTTCGCGCTTGTCGTGCGTCTGCTTGCCCTTGGCCAGCGCTATCTCGGCCTTGACCTTGTTGCCCTTCCAGTAGAGGGCGGTGATCACCACGGTGTAGCCGTCGCGCTGGACGCGGCCGACCAGGCGGTCGATCTCGCGACGGTGCAGGAGCAGCTTGCGCGTGCGCCGGTCCTCGGCGACGACGTGGGTGGAGGCTGAAATCAGCGGCGTGATCTGGGATCCATACACGAACATCTCGCCTTCGCGGATCATCGCGTAGGCGTCAACGATATTGGCGCGGCCCGCGCGGATCGCCTTGAGTTCCCAGCCCTGCAGGGCCAGGCCGGCCTCGAAGCGCTCTTCGAGGTGGTATTCGTGGCGGGAACGCTTGTTAAGGGCAATGGTCTTCACGGCCGTGGCGTCGCCACCGCCTCCCTTTCCTTTATCCTTGCCGCCCTTGCTGCTGGAATTCTTTGCCATCGCGCCATTGTCCCATGCTGGCGGGCGTGATGTGCAGCGACCGGAACACACAGCCCAATGCCCACCATTCGCCGCTCCGCCCTGGTCGAACACTCCGCCGCGCGCATGTTCGCGCTGGTCAATGACGTGGCGGCCTATCCACGCCGTTTTGACTGGTGCGATTCCGCCGACGTGCTCGAAGCCGACGATGAGCACATGGTCGCGCGGCTGGACCTGGGGCTCGGCGCGCTGCGCACCTGGTTCACCACCCACAACACGCTCAAGGCGCCGCACCACATCGACCTGAAGCTGGTCGACGGCCCTTTTCGCAAATTGAGCGGACGTTGGGAATTCCACGCGCTCGACGAGTCCGCGTGCAAGGTTACGTTGACCCTCGACTTCGAGCCGGCCGTGAAGTTGCTCGGCCCTGCACTGGCGGTAGGGTTCCAGAGCCTGGCCGATCGCATGGTGGACGACTTCGTCCGCATTGCCGATTCGGCGGAAGCGGATGTGCCGAGCCGCATGTCATGAAAGTGGAACTGGTGCGGGCCTGGCCCCGCCGTTACGAGCGGGTCGAGCTGGAATTGCCGGAGGGGACAACCGTGCGCGAGGCACTCGACGCGGCCGCGTGGGGCGACGATCCGCAAGCGGTGGCCTACGCCGTCTTCGGCCAGCGGACCGAGGGCTCGGCGATCCTGCGCGAGGGCGACCGTGTCGAACTGCTCAGGCCGCTGCTTGCCGATCCGAAGGACGCACGGCGGCAACGCGTGGAAGAGCGACGCCGCCTGCCGAAAAAATGACCATAAAAAAAGCGGAGCCTGGCTCCGCTTTTTTTCTGCCACCGGCATGGATCAGCGGCGGCGCTTCTTGTCCTTGTCTTTGGCCAGGTTGCGGCCGAACTGCTTCGGCGCGGCCTTGGCCAGGGCCTCGTCCTGCTCGGGAAAGTAGTCGCCTTCCCAGCGGGCGAGGGTGTCGCCTTCGAAGTAGAGCGTGAAGTTCTTGATTTCGGTGCGGCCCATGCGGCCCACGCGCTGGCTGGCGGTGTAGTCCCAGCGCTCGTGGTGGAAGGGGTCTTCGATCGAAGGCGTACCCAGCAGCACCAGCACCTGCTGCTTGCTCATGCCGGTCTGCAGCTGGTCGACGTTGGTCTTTTCCAGGAGGTTGCCCTGGTAGATCGGCTGCTTGTAGAGGATGCCGCAGCCCGCGGTGGACAGGGCGACAATAAGGACCAGCAGGAGCTTACGCATCGTGTTCTTCGCGACAGGCGGACAGTAGAAACAGGGGCCGATGATACACTGAAGCCATCACCACGCGGCCCGGCCGCGGACATGTTCATCCGCCGTTCCGGGCCGTTTCCCGCGGCGCCCGCGGCACCCGGTTTGTCGATCGCGGCCATCCGGACAGAAGGAAACCCATGGAATCCGAAGACCTTCGCAACGCCGGACTCAAAGTCACCCATCCGCGCCTGCGGATCCTCAGCCTGCTTGAGCAGGCCAAGCCCCGGCACATGACGGCCGAAGATATCTACCGCCACCTGCTGGAGCACGGGGAGGACATTGGCCTCGCGACGGTATATCGCGTGCTGACCCAGTTCGAGGCGGCCGGGCTGGTACTGAAACACAACTTCGAGGCCGGCCAGTCGGTTTACGAGCTGGACCGGGGCCACCACCACGACCACATGGTCGATGTCGATACGGGCAAGATCACCGAGTTCGAAAGCAGCGAGATCGAGGAGCTGCAGCGCAAGATCGCCGCGCAGCACGGATACGAGATCGAAGAGCACTCGCTGGTGCTCTACGTGCGCAAGAAGGCGCCGCGGTAAATCATCCGCCACCGATTCGATGAACGCGCCGCAGCGCGCGGGGTTATCGAGTCGCCGGGCTTGGGCAACTCACTCCACATCCGCCAGCAGGCGCTTCGCAGCTGCGCGCGCCTCGCGGGTCATCTCCACGCCGCCCAGCATCCGCGCGAGTTCATCCTCGCGCTGCTTCGCGTCGAGTGACTGCACCGCGCTCTGGGTAACGCCCTCGCTCGCGGCCTTGCTGACCCGGTAATGAGCATGCCCCTGCGCGGCCACCTGGGGCAGGTGGGTCACGCACAACACCTGCCGCGAAGCGCCCAGTGCGCGCAGTTTCTGACCGACGATTTCGGCGACCCCGCCGCCAATGCCCGAATCGACTTCGTCGAAGACCATCGTGGGCACGGCATCGAGGCCCAGGGCGGCGACTTCTATCGCCAGCGAGATGCGCGAAAGCTCGCCGCCCGAGGCGACCTTGCGCAGCGGACGTGCGGGCTGGCCCGGGTTGGCGGCGACCAGGAATTCGACACGCTCGCCACCCTGCGGGTCGGGGCGCCCGGTTTCGATCGGCTCCAGCGCGACATCGAAACGACCGCCGCCCATGCCGAGTTCGGCGATCAGGGCGGTGGTGTCCTTCGACAGTGCCGCCGCAGCTGTGCGGCGCTTCGCGCCCAGGATGCCGGCGGCCTGGCGCCAGGTCGCCGTGGCCCGCTCGATGTCTCCATCGAGCCGCTGCAGGCGTTCGTCGGCACCGCGCAGTCGTTCCAGTTCCGCGGCGATCGAATCGCGTTGGGAAGCGAGTTGCTCGGCGGGTAGGCGGTGCTTGCGCGAGAGTTCATGGATCCGGCCGAGGCGGTGTTCCAACTGCGTGAGGGCGTCAGGGTCGAGATCGAGGTCGCTGCGCACCCGGTCGAGCATGACCAGCGCCTCGTCGATCTGGATCGCGGCGGCGTCGAGCATCGCATCGACCTCGACCAGTCGCGGCTCGTGCTCCGCCACGCGCTGCAGTTCACCGCGAACGTGGTGCAGCGCGCGCGAGAGCGAGGGGCCTTCGTCACCCCCCAACTGCGCGAAGGCGCCATCGCAGGCGGTGATCAGGCCAGCAGCATGGGCGAGGCGACGGTGGTCGGCTTGCAGCTTCAGCAGGGAATCGGGCTCGAGGGCCTCGCGGTCGAGTTCGGCGAACTGGTGTTCCAGCCAGCCGATCCGATCGGAGACGTCCCCCTGCGCGAGCAGGGCTTCGCGCTCGCGCAGCAGCTCGCTCCAGGCCTCGGCCGCCTTCGCCACCACGATGAGTTCGGCGGCGTTGCGGCCGTAGGCATCGAGCAGGGCCAACTGACTGGAGCGCGCAAGCAGTGCCTGGTGCTCGTGCTGGCCGTGTATCTCGACCAGCAGGCTGGCCAGCTCGGTGACCTGGGTGACGGTGGCGGGGCGGCCGTTGATCCATGCGCGCGAACCGCCATCGGCACGGATCACGCGCCGGATCTGGCAAACGGAGTCGTCTTCGCTTTCGTCCAGGGCGTTTTCGCGCAGCCAGGCGAGGGCGGCGGAGGCGTCATCGAGCACGAAGCCCGCCGTCAGCTCGGCCCGCTCGGCGCCGTGGCGGACGACGCCGCTGTCGGCGCGCAGGCCCGAGAGCAGTCCGAGGGCGTCGACCAGCAGCGACTTGCCGGCGCCGGTCTCGCCTGAAATGACGGTGAGTCCGCGGGCGAAATCCAGTTCCGCGCTACGGACGACGGCGAAATCCTTGATGGCGAGGTGGACGAGCATGGGGCGTGATTGTAGCGGCGGCCAGTTTCGGAAAAGGGTAGCGAGGCAAGATGTAGCCGGGTTGCGTCTCACAAATTGAAACGATCGGCGCCCAGGAGCTTGCGTACCCCCCCTGCCGCCTTTATATGGCCAACATGAATCGTCATTTCCCCGACTACACCAGCCTGGATCCCCGTGCGCGGCAATTGCTCCGCACGCTGATCGGCCGCTACATCCAGAGCGGTGAGCCGGTGGGATCGCAGACGCTGGCCCGTCACGCGGGGCTGGACGTGAGCGCGGCGACGATCCGCAACATCCTCGCGGACCTGGAGGAAGTGGGACTGCTCAGCGCACCGCATACCTCGGCCGGGCGCATTCCCACGGCCCAGGGCTACCGCCTGTTCGTGGACTCGCTGCTCCAGGTCCGGCCATTGCCCGAAGGTGAGGTCGCACGCCTGCGCAGCGAGCTGCCGGCGGGCTCCGGGACCCAGGCTCTGCTCGGCAGCGCGTCGGAACTGCTCTCGGCGATGACCCACTTCGTGGGCGTGGTGAGTGTGCCCAGGCGCGAGCAGTTCGCCTTCCGTCGCATCGAATTCGTCCCGCTGGACGCGCAGCGCGTGCTTGCAATCCTGGTGTTCTCGGACAACGAGGTGCAGAACCGGATCATCCAGACGCGCCGCCCCTACGATGCCAGCGAACTGGAGCGTGTCGCCAACTACCTCAACACCCATTTCTCCGGGCGGACGCTGCCGGATATCCGCGCCCGCCTGCTGCGCGAGCTGCGCAGCGCCCGCGACGAGATGGAAACGCTGCTTGCGCAGTCGGTTGAGCTGGCCGAACAGGTACTCGCCCCCAGCCACGATGACATGGTGCTGGCCGGGCAGACCCGGCTGATGGGCGTGCAGGAACTGGCCGACCTCGACCGCCTGCGCGACCTGTTCGAAGCCTTCGCCCGCAAGCGCGAGATCCTGCAATTGCTCGAGCGCACGGTCCGCGCGACGGGCGTGCGCATCTTCATTGGCGAGGAAACCGGCTTGGCGCCGCTGGAAGGAATGTCCCTGGTGACCGCCCCCTACGCCGCGGGAGGGCAGGTGCTGGGGGTGCTCGGAGTGATCGGCCCCAGCCGCATGGCCTATGAGCGCGTGATCCCGGTGGTGCAGGCCGCTGCGGAGGCGCTCGGGGCCGCGATCCAGCCCGAGCCGTCCCGGTAGGCCGTCCCGATAGGACCGCGATCGTCGTGCAGTCGCGGCCCGGGGCGCTTGAATCGGCTTTGCCCCGGCCCCATTGCAGCAGGGTGCGCACTTCGCGCAAGGCAGACCCACGCCCAAGATGACGACCGAACCGATGCAAGAAGCCACCGGCGAGAATCCCGCCGTCACCCCTCCCAATCCCCTCGTCGCCGAGTTGGAAACACTGAAGGCCGAACTGGCCCAACTGCGCGAAGAATCGCTGCGCGAGCGCGCCGAGCTGGACAACCAGCGCAAGCGCCTCGCCCGCGATATCGAGATGGCCCGCAAGTTCGCCAATGAGCGCTTGCTCGGCGACCTGCTTCCAGTGGTCGACAGCCTCGAGGCCGGCCTCGCCGTAAAGGCGGACACCGCGCAGCACCTGCGCGAAGGCATGGAGCTGACCCTGCGCCAGTTGATGAAGGTGGCCGGCGACAACGGCCTGGTCGCGGTCGATCCCGCCGGGAAGCCCTTCAATCCCGAACACCACCAGGCCATGGGCATGGTCGATGGCGACGGCCACGAGCCCGGCCACGTCGTGCAGGTCTACCAGAAGGGTTGGCTGCTGAACGATCGCCTGCTGCGTCCGGCGCTGGTGACCATCAGCAAGCACGACTGATTGGCGCCGCGGGCGCAGTCGGTCTGCGACAAGCTCAAACGCGCCGCAGCGCGTGAGGGCATCGAGACACGAGCTGTTCCCGACGCTTGAACCGACCGCCCCCCAGCCCCAAATAGCGCACATCAGCGGTTCACACCGCCATCAACGACCAAGATTCGCAAGAGGAAACACCAATGGCAAAGATCATCGGCATCGACCTGGGTACGACCAACTCGTGCGTGGCGATCATGGAAGGCGGCAAGGCCCGCGTCATCGAGAACGCCGAAGGCGATCGCACCACGCCGTCGATCGTGGCGTTCACCAAGGACGGCGAAGTGCTGGTAGGCGCCTCGGCCAAGCGTCAGGCGGTGACCAACCCCAAGAACACCTTCTACGCGGTGAAGCGCCTGATCGGCCGCAAGTTCACCGATGCCGAAGTGCAGAAGGACATCGGCCTCGTCCCCTACAAGATCACCCAGCACGACAACGGCGATGCCTGGGTGGAAACCGCCGACGGCAAGAAGATGGCGCCGCAGCAGATTTCGGCCGAAGTGCTGGCCAAGATGAAAAAGACGGCGGAAGCCTACCTGGGCGAAACCGTCACCGAAGCCGTCATCACCGTCCCGGCCTACTTCAACGACAGCCAGCGCCAGGCGACCAAGGACGCCGGCAGGATCGCGGGCCTCGACGTCAAGCGCATCATCAATGAGCCGACCGCAGCCGCACTGGCCTACGGCATGGACAAGAAGGGCGGCGACCGCAAGGTTGCGGTGTACGACCTCGGCGGCGGCACCTTCGACGTGTCGATCATCGAGATCGCGTCCGTCGACGGCGAGATGCAGGTGGAAGTGCTGTCGACGAACGGCGACACCTTCCTTGGCGGCGAAGACTTCGACAAGCGCGTCATCGACTACCTCGTCGACGAGTTCAACAAGGACCAGGGCATCGACCTGCGCAAGGACCCGCTGGCACTGCAGCGTCTGAAGGACGCGGCCGAGCGCGCCAAGATCGAGCTTTCCTCCGCGCAGCACACCGAAGTCAACCTGCCGTACGTCACGGCGGATGCTTCGGGCCCGAAGCACCTCAACATCAAGCTGACCCGCGCCAAGCTGGAGTCGCTGGTCGATGACCTGGTCAAGAAGACCATCGAACCGTGCCGCGTCGCGCTGAATGACGCCGGCCTGCGCGCGTCCGACATCTCCGAGGTGATCCTCGTCGGCGGCCAGACCCGCATGCCGAAGGTCCAGCAGGCCGTCACCGATTTCTTCGGCAAGGAGCCGCGCAAGGACGTCAACCCGGACGAAGCCGTCGCCGTTGGCGCCGCGATCCAGGGCGGCGTGTTGCAGGGCGACGTCAAGGACGTGCTGCTGCTCGACGTGACCCCGCTGTCGCTGGGCATCGAGACCCTGGGCGGCGTCTTCACCAAGATCATCGAGAAGAACACGACGGTGCCGACCAAGGCCTCGCAGGTCTTCTCGACCGCCGAGGACAACCAGTCCGCCGTCACCGTGCATGTGCTGCAGGGTGAGCGCGAACAGGCCCGCTACAACAAGTCGCTGGCCCGCTTCGACCTGTCCGGCATCGAGCCGGCGCCGCGCGGCATGCCGCAGGTGGAAGTGTCGTTCGACATCGACGCCAACGGCATCGTCCACGTGACCGCCAAGGACAAGAAGACCGGCAAGGAACAGAAGGTCGAGATCAAGGCCGGTTCCGGTCTGTCGGACGAAGAAATCCAGAAGATGGTGCAGGACGCCGAAGCCCACCGCGAAGAGGACAAGAAGTTCCACGAGTTGGTGCAGGCCCGCAATCACGCCGATGGCCTGATCCACGCTGCCCGCAGCGCGATCAAGGACAACGGCGACAAGGTGCCGGGTGACGTGATCGGCCGTGCCGAAGGCGCGATCGCCGAGCTCGAGACCGCGATGCGCGGCGACGACAAGGCGCAGATCGAAGCCAAGGCCAAGGCGCTGGAAGAAGCCGCGCAGTCGCTGTTCGCTGCGGCCTCCGCTGGCCAGGCGGGCCCGGACATGGGCGCGGGCCCGGCCGGTGCAGGTCCGTCGCAGGATGACGTCGTCGATGCCGAGTTCACCGAAGTCAAGGACGACAAGAAGTCCTGAGGCGAACTGGATAGATGACAGCAATACGACGGGCAGGCCAAGGTCTGCCCGTCGGTGTTTCGGAGTGACGGGGAATGGCAGCAACGATGAGCAAGCGCGACTACTACGAAGTCCTGGGTGTGGCCCGCGAGGCCAGCGATGAAGACCTGAAAAAGGCTTACCGTCGCTGCGCGATGAAGTACCACCCGGATCGCAACCCGGGCGACCACGCTGCCGAAGCATCGTTCAAGGAATGCAAGGAAGCCTACGAAGTCCTGTCGGATGGTTCCAAGCGCCGCATGTACGACCAGCACGGCCACGCCGCGTTCGAACACGGCATGGGCGGCGGCGGTGGTCCGGGAGCGGGTTACGCCGACATGGGTGACATCTTCGGCGACATCTTCGGCAACATCTTCGGCGGTGGCACGGGTGCCCGTGGCCCGCGCCGCGGTGCCGATATCGGCTACGTGATGGAGCTGTCGCTGGAGGAGGCGGTCGGCGGGATCGACAGGAAAATCGAGATCCCCACGCTCGACGAATGCGGATCCTGCAAGGGCAGCGGTTCTTCCGATGGCAAGCTGGAGAACTGCGAAACCTGCCATGGCCGCGGACAGGTGCGTTTCCAGCGCGGCATATTCTCGATGCAGCAGACCTGCCCGCATTGCGGTGGTCGCGGCAAGACCATCGCCAGCCCCTGTGGCGACTGCCACGGGCAGGGCAGGGTCGAGCGTACCAAGACCCTCCAGGTCAAGATTCCCGCGGGCGTCGACACTGGCGACCGCATCCGCCTGACGGGCGAGGGCGAAGCCGGCCCGGCAGGTGCGCCTCCGGGCGATCTCTATGTCGAGGTCCGCGTGCGTCCGCACGAGATCTTCGAACGCGACGGCGACGACCTGCACTGCGACGTGCCGATCCGCATCTCGCAGGCCGCGCTGGGCGACTCCGTACGCGTGCCCACGCTCGATGGCGAAGTCGAATTGCGCATTCCGGCCGAGACCCAGACCGGCAAGCAGTTCCGCCTGCGCGATCGTGGCGTCAAGTCGGTGCGCAGCCGCTCCCCGGGCGACCTGTATTGCCGCGTCGTCGTGGAAACACCGGTAAACCTGACCACCGAGCAGCGCGAATTGCTGGAGCAGTTCGAGGCGACTTTCGTCGGCGACGGCGCGCGCAAGCATTCGCCGCGCTCGTCGACCTTCATCGATGGCGTGAAGGGCTTCTGGGATCGGATGACGTCGTAAGCCTCGCTGCGGACGGCTCCTTGCTGCCCGCGGACAACATCGCCTGCTAGCATCCCCGCGTGGCTTCACCACTCGGGGATGGATTGCATGAAATCAGGAATGTCTTGCGGGCTCGCCATGCTGCTTTGGCTGGTCGGAGGTGTGGCATTTGCAGGGGAAAAGGACGAAGCGCCGGAGATTTACGCCAAGACCGAGCGTTACAACATCGAATACAACGTCAACGCTGACGGTTCGTATGATGAAAGCCGCGAATGGGCAGTCAAAGTGGTGGCGGAGCAGGCGGTCGAGTACCTGAAGACGGCTTCCATCAGCTACAGCACCAGCATCCAGAAGGCCGACGTCCTGGCGGCCTACACGCTCAAGGCCGACGGGCGCCGGGTGGACGTGCCCAAGTCGGGCTTCCAGGTCCAGACCAATGGCGGCCAGGGGGATGGCGGACCGGCGTTTTCGGATGTCACCACGATGACCGTGTTGTTTCCCGAAGTGGCAGTCAACGACACGGTTGTCTTCTCATATCGCCTTACCGGCAGCAAGCCGATGTTCGACGGGCACTTCTCCACCGTCGAGAGCTTCAATCCCGCCAACTACATGGGCGACGTGCATATCCGCGTCGAGGCCCCGGCGTCCTTGTGGACGCAGCAGCGCGCATGGCAGCTGAAGGAAGTCCGCAGCGGGCAGAAGGGGGATCGGAAGTTTGTCGAGTGGTCCTGGCAAAACCGGAACCCCGTGAAGAGCGGGCGCAAGAACTGGTCCGTCTACGACATCGAGCAGTCACCCGGCTTTGCGTATTCGACCTTCCGCGACTACGCCAGCATCGCCCGCGCCTACGGCGAACGCGCGCAGCCCAAGGCGGCGGTCACCCCGCGCATCCAGGAACTTGCCGACAAGGTCTCCGCCGGGCAGCAGGGCGACCGGGAGATTGCGCGTGCGCTATACGATTGGGTGGCAACCAACATCACCTACGCCGGCAACTGCATCGGCCTGGGTGCCGTGGTGCCTCGCGATACCGATTTCGTGCTGGACAACCGCATGGGCGATTGCAAGGACCACGCGACGTTGCTGCAGGCATTGCTCAGCGCCAAGGGCATCGCCAGCCAGCAAGCCCTGATCAATGCCGGGGGCTCCTATGCGCTACCCAAGGTGCCGGTGGTGTCGATGGTGAACCACGTCATCACCTACATCCCGTCCATGGACCTTTACCTGGATTCGACCTCATCCGATACGCCGTTCGGCATGCTGCCGGTGTCCAGCGCCGGCAAGCCCGTGCTGCTCGTCCAGCAGTATCGTGACGGTGCCCGTACGCCGCCCGTGCCGGTCGGGAGCAATCGTCAGCGGATGAAGTCGACTCTCAAGATCGAGGCCAACGGCTCGATCTCGGGACAGACCGAAGTGGCAGTGGAGGGACTGTACGCGGCATTGTCGCGGGCCGGTTTCCGCAACGTGTCCGAAGAGCAGCGCAAGGACATGGTCAAGAACTATTTCCAGGGCACTGGTCACGATGCCTCGGGGAACGTCGGGTGGGACGATCCCAAGCCATTGCTGGACAAGCACGCCTTCCATGCCCAGTTCGCGATCAAGGAAGTACTGGCCGTGCCGGGTGCTTTCCAGATCCGCGCGCCGTTTTTCAGCATCGCTGGCGTCGATCATTTTGCCCAGCAGGGCAACGACGAAGTCGATGAGCACTTCGAGTCGGCGTGCGGCAGCGGCCATTCCGAGGAGGAATACACGTATGAGTTCGCCAAGGAACTGAAGGTGCTGGCGATTCCTCCCAACGTATCGCTTTCCAGCGATGCGGCCAGCTATGAGGCGACGTACGAACTCGAAGGCAACCTGCTGAAGGTCCGCCGCGTCCTGGACGATCGCACCCCGGGGCCGACCTGCTCTCCTGAATACAACACAAAGTACGCCGCCCTCATGAAACAGGTGCTTTCGAATCTCAAGTCACAGGTGGTCTACACCACGCTTTAGCGTCGCGCCGTGCCGACAGGCGGGCTGATGGTCCGTCTGTTGGCAATGGCTGCAAATTCACTTTCCTCGGGATAGCCTGCACGCATGGCCGCTGACTCCTCTGTACGCCTCGTCATCCACGGTGCCTCCGGGCGCATGGGTCAATCCCTTCTGCGCCTTGCGGGCGAACGGCCCGAGTTGACGGTGGTTGCCGCGGTTTCGCGCCGGGTGGAGTCGCGTGCCATCGACGGAATTCCCCAGTTCGCCGTCACCGAACTGGGGGGGCTGCCCCCCTTCGACGTCGCAATCGATTTCAGCCTGCCGGAAGGCTTCGACGGCATCCTGGGCGCCTGCGTCGAGCGCCAGGCGGCGCTGGTGTCGGGAACCACCGGGCTGGCGCCGGAACAACGCCAAGCTATCGCAGTTGCGGCAACCAGGATTCCGGTGCTCTGGGCAGCGAATTTCAGTCTCGGTGTCGCGGTGCTCAGTGACCTGGTCGAGCGCGCCGCTACGGCATTGCGCGGCTGGGACTGCGACATCGTCGAATCGCACCATGTCCATAAGAAGGATGCCCCGTCCGGGACCGCGCTCGCCCTTGGAGCCGCGGCCGAGCGCGGTGGGGCCCAGCCGCGTTACGCCTCGCTGCGCGCCGGGGACATCGTTGGCGAGCACCTGGTCCAGTTCACGACGCTGGGCGAGCGCATCGAGCTCGTGCATCGCGCCACCAATCGCGACATCTTCGCCCGTGGCGCGCTGCACGCGGCGTCGCGCCTTGCCGGCCGCGCACCGGGCCGATACCAATTGCGTGATCTGCTGGACTGACCCAGCGTGCTCCAGGCCCTGTACCGACCGTGACCGCGCGCACGTTCCCGAACTTGCGCGACGCGCCCGACGGACGGCAAGTAAACGCTTCATGAACTGCGTCACCATGCCGCAAGTTTGGGCGCCGATAGGATGCGGTCTGAACCAGGGGGTAAAGCATGACGACGCAGGGAGATTCGTTTCCGGCAGGAAGCCGAGATCCACAGCTGTTGCTCGCCGCGATGCAGCGCATCAGCCAGGAACAGCTGGGCCTCGCGCTCGAGCGCATCCTGCGCCGCGCGGACGATTACCTGTTCGACAGCAGCCAGACCGGCGCGGGCACGGAGCTCACGTCGCTTCGCGACCTCCGCCGCGCTCGCGCCCAGATATCCCAACGCTTCGACCAGGCTATCGCCGGAGCATTCCGCCGGCTGGGGGAAGCACCGATGGCGACGCGCGCCGTCGACGCATCCGCGCTCACCCTGGTATCCGACGATGCCCTGGAAGAGCAGCTCGCTACCGAACAGGTCATCGATGGCCTGAGCCGATACCACGCACCTGCGCTGGAATTGCTCGACAAGCGACTGGCGGCGCTGACCGAACGCCCGGTGCTCGCCGCCCGCGATAACCCGGTGGGCCCCAAGTACCTTGCCGAAGGCCTGGGTGCGGCGCTGACAGCCCTGGATGTGACCACGGGCGTGCGCATCGTGTTGTACAAGTTCTTCGAGCGGGAGCTTTCGTCCGCGTTGGCCCCGTTGTACGACCGGCTGAATTCGGGACTGGTTTCCGCAGGCATCCTGCCGCACATCAAGCCGACCAAGCGCGCCGAGCCGCTCCCGCAGCCCACTCAGCAGGCCGGGGAAGCGGCCGCGGGGGACGCCGCGACCGTGGCTGTCGCCAACGCGGTCGCCACCCAGTTCGGCATGACCGGCCCGGGCGACCAGATGATGTTTTCCAGCCTGCTGGGGTTGCTGCAATCCTGGCGACAGGCGATGAATCCGGGGCGCACGGCCGAAACCGGACCGAGCATGAGCACCTCGGATGTCATGACGGTGCTGTCGAAGTTGCAGCACGAGCCGGCAAAGCCATACGAAAACGTTGCCACGGATTCCCGTGTCCCCTTGGCCGAACAGTTGCGCCGCGACCTGCTGACCGGCGCACGCCGCCTGGGCATGGGCGGCGACAACCTGACCCTGTCCAACATGGACGAAGACGCCGTCGATCTCGTCGGCATGCTGTTCGACGTGCTGCTCGATGAGCGTCATTTCGAAGCCGACGTCCGGACCAAGATCAACCGCCTGCTGGTGCCGTACATCAAGGTCGCAGTAAAGGACCGTCGCCTGTTCCTGTACAAGGCGCATCCGGCCCGCCGGCTGCTCAACGTGGTCGCCGAGGCCAGCGAAGGCAACCGCGGCGAAAGCCCGCAGGAACGCGAGCTGATGGCGCGCGTGGACGGCACCATCGACCGGCTCGTGGCCGAATTCAACGAGGATGTCGCCATCTTCGAGACGCTGGAGCAGGAGCTGCGTTCCTTCATGGAGCAGCACCGCAAGCGCATCGAAGTCACCGAGCGACGCGCCGCGGAAGCCCAGCGAGGCAAGGAGCGGCTTGAACAGGCACGCGAGGGCGTTGCCGGGGACCTGGCCGTCAGCCGCGACACACGCGAATTGCCGCCCGCGCTCGATGCCTTCATCAATGGCTATACCGCCCACCATCTCACCCAGCTTGTCCTGCGCGAGGGCAAGGACGCGCCGCGTTACGCCGAAGCGATCAACGCGGTCACTTCGTTGCTCGTGAGTTTCGACCATGCCGAACTGGGCGTGCCGTTCGAGAAACTCCCTGAGTTGCCGCGCACGGTAATGGCTTCGATCCTCGAGAGCTCGGGCGTCCATGGCCATGCGGCCGATGAGGTGCTCGCAACACTGCAACGCACCCTCCAGCGGGTATCGGCGGGCGAAAGTGCCGCCGCGGTCGCGGAGCAGCTTCCGATGTCGCAGGTTCCGGCTCCCGAGACCGCGGCTCCCGATCCGTCAGAACTGCAGCTGGTCGGAGGCAAGGACAATCTCGAATTCGATCCGGACATGGCCGAACGCATGCGTGCGCTCGAAGTCGGCACCTGGGTGCAGCTGACCAGCGAAAGCGGGCGGGTCGAGCCCGCCAAGGTGTCGTGGATCAGTCCGATCTCCTCGCGCCTGCTGTTCGTGAACCGGCGCGGCATCCGTGTGCTCGTGGCCTCCGCCGAGGAACTGGCCGCGATGGCGCGGATTGGTCGCCTGCAATTGCGTGAAGCCGGCACGGCCTTCGAAGACGCCATGCACCAGGTGATGGGGAAACTCAAGGTGAGTACAACCCCGGCCCCCGCCGATTCCGTTGCGGAAGGTTCGCCCCCGGGTATCGCCACCGCCTGACGCCACGGGGTCGTCCCGGCCGAGCGCTTGCAGCCGCATGCCGTCGCAGCTTTGCGGCGGGTGAAATTCGCGCTGGCGTATTCGCCGCGCCATCGCTACAATTCCCGCTCGCCTGAACCCCACCCGTCGGACCGGTACTGACCCGAGTCCGCGGTTTGCTGCAGCCTGCGTTCCGTACTTCCGAATGCGCGGTTGCCGGCTTGGTGGGGTCAGTCCCCCCAGCTGCCAAGGCGATCCCCGTGACTGAACCCGCAATCCTTGCACTCGAAGACGGAACGATCTTCGAGGGCATTTCCGCAGGCGCGCCCGGCCTTTCGGTCGGCGAGGTGGTGTTCAACACCGCCATCACCGGCTATCAGGAAATCCTCACCGATCCGTCCTACGCCCGCCAGATCGTCACCCTGACGTATCCCCACGTCGGCAACACCGGCATGACCGACCAGGACGACGAAGCCAACCAGGTCTGGGCTTCCGGCCTGATCGTCCGCGATGTCCCGCGCCGTCCGAGCAACTGGCGCAGTCAGGTATCGATGCCGGAATGGCTGGCCAAGCGCGGCATCGTCGCCATCTCCGATATCGATACGCGCAAGTTGACGCGCCTGCTGCGCGATACCGGTGCGCAGAACGGCGCGCTGATGGCGGGCGAGATCAACGTGGACAAGGCGCTCGAAGCCGCGCGCAAGTTCCCTGGCCTCAAGGGCATGGACCTGGCCAAGGTCGTCACCACGCCCACCGCATACGAGTGGAGCGACGGCCAGCTAGATCTCGACAACAACGTCTTCGTGCACGCCGATCCGAAGTTCCACGTGGTCGCCTACGACTTCGGCGTGAAGCACAACATCCTGCGCATGCTTGCCGAGCGCGGCTGCCGCGTGAGCGTGGTGCCGGCGCAGACGCCGGCCGCCGATGTGCTGGCGATGAATCCCGATGGCGTGTTCCTTTCGAATGGTCCCGGCGATCCGGAACCGTGCGACTACGCGATCACCGCGATCAGGCAGTTCGTCGATCGCAGGATTCCGACCTTCGGCATCTGCCTGGGCCACCAGCTGCTCGGCCTGGCCAGCGGCGCGAAGACGGTGAAGATGAAATTCGGCCATCACGGCGCCAACCATCCGGTGCAGGACCTCGCCGGCGGCCGCGTGATGATCACCTCGCAGAATCATGGCTTCGCGGTCGATGAGTCCACGTTGCCGGCCAATGTGCGGGTGACGCATCGCTCGTTGTTCGATGGCAGCAACCAGGGCATCGAACTGACCGACGCCCCGGCCTTCAGCTTCCAGGGCCACCCGGAAGCGAGTCCCGGGCCGCATGACGTAGGACCGTTGTTCGACCGCTTCGTCGCGTCGATGCAGGCGAAGTGAAGGCCGTTGCCGCCAAGCCGACCCGCAAGCGCTTCTGGCGCCGGCCAGCCATTATCAGGATGGCCGTCATTGCGGTGTTGCTTGGCGCGTACCCTGCCTTCGTCATGACGGCGACGTACACGCAGTGGTTCAAGGCCGGCCTGCCAGGCGGTCGCAACGGCCCGGCGGACGCCTACCGCCACTCGCTTGCCAGCGCCATCGTTGCCTACACCTTGTCGCCGCGTTGCGTGGACTGGGTAACGGCGGTGATGGAGCAGGGCGGGCAGGGCAATGCCGCCCGTGCGATGGACGCGCACAACAACCAGCTCGGCGCGCGCATAGGCGCGACGGCCGATAGCTGGGATGCAATGCAGCAAGCCGTGCTTGCTGCCGTGAAGAATGGCGCGATCGATGCAAGGTCGCCCGAGCAGATTACCTGGCTCGCGCCCCGCGCGTGGCGGGAACGACTTTACTGAGGACACCATGCCCAAGCGCATTGATATCAAGACCGTGATGATCATCGGCGCCGGTCCGATCGTCATCGGACAGGCCTGCGAATTCGACTATTCCGGCGCCCAGGCGTGCAAGGCCCTGCGCGACGAGGGCTACCGCGTGGTGCTGGTCAACAGCAACCCCGCAACGATCATGACCGACCCGAACATGGCCGACGCCGTGTACATCGAGCCGATCAACTGGCAGACGGTCGAGAAGATCATTGCCAAGGAGAAGCCAGATGCGCTGCTGCCGACCATGGGCGGCCAGACCGCGCTGAATTGCGCGCTGGACCTCGCCGACAACGGCGTGCTGGAGAAGTACAACGTCGAACTGATCGGCGCCTCGCGCGATGCCATCCGCATGGCCGAAGACCGCGAACTGTTCCGGATCGCGATGAAGGACATCGGCCTGGATTGCCCGAAGGCCGAAGTCGCGCGGACGTTCGAACAGGCCGTCGAAATCCAGACCAAGGTCGGCTATCCGACCATCATCCGCCCGTCTTTCACCCTGGGCGGTACCGGCGGCGGCATCGCCTACAACAAGGAAGAGTTCGAGGAGATCGCCAAGCGCGGCCTCGAGCTGTCGCCCGTGCACGAGATCCTCGTCGAGGAATCGGTGCTGGGCTGGAAGGAGTTCGAGATGGAAGTGGTCCGCGACAAGGCGGACAACTGCATCATCGTCTGCTCGATCGAGAACTTCGACGCGATGGGCGTGCACACCGGCGACTCGATCACCGTCGCCCCGGCGCAGACCCTCACCGACAAGGAATACCAGCGCCTGCGCGATGCCTCGATCGCGGTGCTGCGCAAGATCGGCGTCGACACCGGCGGCTCGAACGTGCAGTTCGGCATCAACGCCACCAACGGCCGCGTCGTCGTCATCGAGATGAATCCGCGCGTCTCGCGCTCCTCGGCGCTGGCGTCGAAGGCGACCGGCTTCCCGATCGCGAAGATCGCGGCCAAGCTGGCGGTCGGCTACACGCTTGACGAACTTCGCAACGAGATCACCGGCGGCAAGACCCCGGCATCGTTCGAGCCGACCATCGACTACGTCGTCACCAAGATCCCGCGCTTCGCCTTCGAGAAATTCCCGCAGGCCGATGCACGCCTCACCACCCAGATGAAGTCGGTGGGCGAGGTGATGGCGATGGGCCGCACCTTCCAGGAGTCGCTGCAGAAGGCGCTGCGCGGGCTGGAGACGGGCAAGGTCGGACTCGATCCCACCGGCCTCGATCTCACCAGCGAAGTCGGCCTCGCCGCCCTGCGCCGTGAACTGAAGGAACCGGGCCCGGAGCGCATGTTCCATATCGGCGACGCCTTCCGCGCCGGCATGAGCGTCGAAGACGTGCATGCGATGTCCTTCGTCGATCCGTGGTTCCTCGACCAGATCGAGGAAATCATCGCTACCGAGAAGGACGTCGCCGCCGGCGGACTCGCGTCGCTGGGTGCGAAGCGCATGCGCGCCCTCAAGCGCATGGGCTTTTCCGACGCACGCCTGGCCCAGCTCACCGCCACTGACGAAACCGCCGTGCGCACGCTGCGCCGCGCGCTCAAGGTCCGGCCTGTGTACAAGCGCGTCGACTCGTGCGCTGCCGAGTTCGCCACCAGCACCGCCTATCTGTATTCGACCTACGAGGACGAATGCGAAGCGGAGCCGACCGACCGCAACAAGATCATCGTGCTCGGAGGCGGCCCGAACCGCATCGGCCAGGGTATCGAGTTCGACTACTGCTGCGTGCATGCCGCGCTCGCCCTGCGCGAGGACGGCTATGAAACCATCATGGTCAACTGCAATCCGGAAACCGTGTCGACCGATTACGACACGTCGGACCGCCTGTATTTCGAGCCGTTGACGCTCGAAGACGTGCTGGAGATCTGCGACCTGGAGAAGCCCAAGGGCGTGATCGTGCAGTACGGCGGACAGACTCCGCTCAAGCTAGCCCGCGCATTGGAGGCCAATGGCGTGCCGGTCATCGGCACCTCGCCGGATTCGATCGACCTGGCCGAAGACCGCGAACGCTTCCAGAAGCTGGTGCAGGACCTGGGCCTGGCGCAACCGCTCAACCGCACCGCGCGCAATCCGGAAGAGGCGCTGCTGCTCGCCTCGCAGATCGGCTATCCGCTGGTGGTTCGCCCGAGCTATGTCCTCGGCGGCCGTGCCATGGAAATCGTCCATGGCGACTCGGACCTGACCCGCTATATCCGCGACGCAGTGAAGGTATCGAACGACTCGCCGGTGCTGCTCGACCGCTTCCTCGACAATGCCGTGGAAGTCGACGTCGACGTCATCGCCGACAAGGACGGCAACGTCCTGATCGGTGGCGTCATGGAGCACATCGAGGAAGCCGGCGTGCACTCGGGCGACTCTTCGTGCTCGCTGCCCCCGTACTCGCTGTCGAAGGAAGTGCAGGACAAGTTGCGCGTGCAGGTGGTGGCGTTGGCCAAAGCGCTCAATGTGGTCGGCCTGATGAACACCCAGTTCGCGATCACCTTCGACGAAGCCGGCAACGACACCGTCTATCTGATCGAAGTGAATCCGCGCGCCTCGCGCACCGTGCCGTTCGTGTCGAAGGCAACCGGCATGCCGCTGGCGAAGATCGCGGCGCGCTGCATGGTCGGGCAGACGCTGGCGGAGCAGGGCGCGGTCAA
Organism: Agrilutibacter niabensis; assembly: GCA_031457065.1. Lineage (GTDB taxonomy): Bacteria > Pseudomonadota > Gammaproteobacteria > Xanthomonadales > Xanthomonadaceae > Agrilutibacter > Agrilutibacter niabensis_A. The sequence goes on along the minus strand of JAVDVW010000001.1, from coordinate 1,141,742 downwards.
GGAGATCATTCCCGACTACTACTCGGTGAAGGAAGCGATCTTCCCGTTCGCCAAGTTCCAGGGCGTGGATCCGATCCTCGGCCCGGAGATGCGCTCGACAGGCGAAGTGATGGGCGTGGGACGCAACTTCGGCGCGGCGATGGCCCGCGCGCAGGAAGCCGGCGGCATCAAGGCCCTGCCGGCCACCGGCAAGGTCTTCATCTCGGTGCGCGATCCCGACAAGCAGCGCGTGCTGCCGGTGGCACAGGACCTGATCAAGCGCGGCTATGCGCTGGTGGCCACGTCCGGCACGCACGCGTTCCTGACGGAGAACGGGCTCGCGTGCGAGCGGATCAACAAGGTGCTCGAAGGCCGCCCCCACATCGTCGACCTGATCAAGAACGGCGAGGTCGTCTATATCGTCAACACCACGGAAGGCCGCCAGGCGATCACCGACTCGTTCTCGATCCGGCGCGAGGCCCTGCAGCAGCGCGTGACGTATTCGACGACGGTTTCCGGCGCCCGTGCGCTGGTGAATTCGCTCGATTACCGCGGCACCGGCCCGGTGTGGTCGTTGCAGGAACTCCACGCTGAAGTGAACGGAACAGCCTGATTTCGCCCTGATAGCGGCGCATGACGGGATGACGGCCCGGGCGATCTGGGCCAGAATCGCCACAGAAATGCCGCCTGACGCGCGGCAGGCACCTGGAAGGAAAATGCGAGCACCCATCACCATGAAAGGCGCGCAACGCCTGCGCGCCGAGCTGGACGAACTGAAGTCGGTCAAGCGCCCGGCCGTGATCAATGCGATCGCCGAAGCGCGCGCCCATGGCGATCTCAAGGAGAACGCCGAGTACCATGCTGCCCGCGAGCAGCAGGGCTTCATCGAAGGCCGCATCAAGCAGCTCGAGGCCGAGCTGTCGCATGCGCAGGTCATCGACGTGTCGTCGCTCAACGCCGGTTCCCGTGTCGTCTTCGGCGCGACCGTCGAACTGGCCGATGCCGACACGGACGAAGAAAAGACCTACCAGATCGTTGGCGACCTCGAAGCCGACATCAAGATGGGCCTGATCGCGATTTCCTCGCCGGTGGCGCGCGCCCTGATCGGCAAGCACGAGGGCGATACCGTCACCATCGAGGCGCCGGGCGGCACCCGCGAATACGAAATCATCGGCGTCAGCTACCAGGCCTGAGCCGTTGACCCGGATGACCTCGGCAACACTGCTGCTGCCGGCCCGCGACAGTTTCGGCGGGCAGCGCCTGACGCCGGAGGTGGCGAAAGCGCTTGGCCGCGGTGATCGCTCGCTGGCGGGCGCACAGCACGCACGCCTGTTCGACATCCTGCCGCGCGGCTGGCCCGTGGCGGCCGTGACGCGGCAACGCGACGCCGGTGACGCTTCGCAGTCCGCCTGGTTGCGTGCGGATCCGGCCTACGTGCGACCGGACATCAACGGCGCGCGGTTGCTGGCCTATGGCGCCGCGCTCGCGCTGACACCGGAAGAAGCCGATGAACTGCTGCGGCCCTTACGGCCCCTGTTCGGAGATTCGGGCTTCACGATCGACGCCCCTGTGCCCTCGCGCTGGTACCTGCGTTTGCCTCGCGAAGCACGGCTGCCGGTCTTCCACGGTCCCGATGAGGCGCTGGGCGCGGACCTGTTCGAGCATCTGCCGGACGGTCCCGAGGGCCGGCGTTGGCGTGCCCTGTTGAGCGAGGCACAGGTCGTCCTGCACAACCACCCCGTAAATGCCCGACGCGCCGCGGCCGGCAAGGCACCGGTGAATTCGCTGTGGTTCTGGGGGGCGAGTGCAATGCCGGACCATGTCACCACGACGCACACCGCGATCTTCAGCGACGACGACGCCGTGCAGGCTTTCGCGGCGATGGCCAAGGCGGTGGCGATGCCGCTGCCCGGGCGGTTCGGGCAGGTGGAGGGCCAGAGCGTTTTCGACTTGCGGTACGTGCGCGATCTGGCGCTGCTGCAGTCGCAATGGATGGAGCCGCTGCTCGGCGCGCTGCGTTCCGGTGACGTCGCAACCGCTTCGCTCGAATTCGCCGACGGAACCCGGTTCGTGCTGCGCGCAGGTCAACGCTGGCGCTTCTGGCGCCGCCCATTGCCGTCGATCGCGGCATGAAAGCGAAACCGCGGCTGGTCCGCCGCCCGCCGGCCGGGACCAACGATTGGCCCGAGGGGGTTCCGGGGCTGCTTGCGCGTCTGTATGCGGCACGCGGGGCCCTCAACCTGGAGCAGGCCCAGCCCAGACTCGCGAAACTGTTGCCGCCCGATCTGCTCGGGATGGATGCGGCGATCGCATTGCTGTCGGATGCCATGGCCGATGGCAGCCATATAGTCGTGGTCGGCGATTTCGATTGCGACGGTGCGACCGCCTGCGCGGTCGGCGTCCGCGGCCTGCGCCTGCTCGGCGCGCAACATGTCTCGTATGCGGTGCCCAATCGAATGGTGCATGGCTACGGTCTGTCGCCTTCGCTGGTGGAAGAGCTCGCGGCGTTGAAGCCCGACCTGCTGGTGACCGTCGATCATGGCATCGCCTGCCATGCCGGTATTGCCGCCGCGAAGGCGCAAGGCTGGAAGGTGCTCGTCACCGACCATCACCTTCCTGGTGACACGTTGCCGGCGGCCGATGCGATCGTCGATCCGAACCAGCGTGGCGACGCATTCCCCAGCAAAGCGCTCGCCGGCGTCGGCGTCATGTTCTACGTGCTGCTGGCGTTGCGGAAGCATCTTCGCGCCGCAGGCCGGTTCACTACGGGCGAGCCGGACCTGCTGCCATTGCTGGACCTGGTCGCGGTCGGCACCGTCGCCGACCTGGTGCCGCTGGACGTGAACAATCGTGCCCTCGTCAGTGCCGGCCTGCGTCGCCTGCGCGCGGGGCAGGGCTGCGCCGGTCTGCGTGCCCTGATCGAAGTCTCGCAGCGCGACCCGTCGCGACTGACCGCCGCCGATATCGGCTACGCGATCGGCCCGCGACTGAATGCCGCCGGCCGGCTCGAGGACATGGCCTTGGGCATCGAGTGCCTGCTGACCGACGACTTCGAACAGGCCCGCAACATCGCTGCCACGCTCAACGAGATCAATGGCGAGCGTCGCGCCGTGCAGCAGCAGATGACCGCGGAAGCGGAACTGGCGCTGTCACGCGTGGCGCCGCTGGATGGACTCGCCCCCAGCGCGGTCTGCCTCTACGACCCCGAATGGCACCCGGGCGTGGTCGGGCTGGTGGCGTCGAAGATGAAGGAACGGCTGCACCGGCCGGTGATCGCCTTCGCGCCGGCCGAGCCGGGAAGCCAAGTGTTGCGCGGGTCAGCCCGCTCGATCCCGGGCTTCCATATCCGCGACGCGCTGGCGGACGTCGCCGCGCGTCATCCCCACCTGATCGGGCGCTTTGGCGGCCATGCCATGGCTGCCGGCTTGTCGCTGGATCTCGAATCCCTGGCGGCATTTACCGACGCCTTCGAGCAATGCGCGGCCGCCGCGCTGACTCCGGAACTGCTGCAAGCCGATGTGCTCAGCGACGGCGAGCTGGCGGCGAACGAGTTCGACCGTGCCATGGCCGAGGCGCTGCGCGACGGCGGACCGTGGGGGCAGGGGTTCCCCGAGCCGCAGTTCGATGGCGAATTCGAGGTGCTGTCCTGGCGGGTACTGGGCGAGCGCCATCTCAAGTTCGAACTGGGGCTGGCCGGCAGGCGCCTCAATGCGATCGAGTTCGGTGGCTGGGGCGGTGAGCCTCCGCCGGGGCGGGTCCGGATCGCGTACAGGCTCGAACCTGACGACTATCGAGGCGGCCAGGCCGTGCAGTTGGTGGTGGTCCTCCGGGAGCCCTGATCAGCCGTTTGTCCAATTGACGGAAAGCCAACAAACGTGGACATAAGCTGAATGTTCCCCCATGGAGCCGTGCCATGCCAATGACCGTCAATATCGAGCTGTCGGACAAGGATCTCGAGCACTTCAACCGCGCTGCCGATAAAGCGCGGGCGCTGGCCGAGGGCAAGTCCAACAAGGAGATCATCGATGGCGCGACGCAGTTGCTGTCGAATGCGCAGCAGAGCGATCCGCCCGAATTCGTGAAGCAGCGGCTGTTCCTGCTGGACACGCTGATCGCCATGCTCCGGGACGAAGGCTGGGCGATGTCCGAGGCGGACGCCAAGCATGTGCGCTGCGCCCTGGTCTACTTTGCCGTGCCGGGCGACGCCATTCCGGACGACGTGCCGGTCCTGGGCTTCCTGGACGACGCGATCATGATCGAACTGTCCGCCCGTGAGCTGCAGCACGAGATCGATGCCTATGCCGACTTCTGCGAATTCCGCCAGAACGAGGCCGACCGGCGTGGATTGGCGCCGGACACCGTGGGCCGGGCGAACTGGCTGGACAGCCGCCGCGAGGAGTTGCAGGAACGCATGCGCCGTCGCCGTGAACGCGAGTCGGAGTCCGGCTTCGGGCGGGGATACGGGAGCAGCAGCGGGTACGGATCGGTCCGCAGCTATACGAACACCGGCTGGCGGCCCGGATTCAAGGTCTCCTGACAGGGAAAATCCGAGGGCACGGTCCCGGGCGGTTTGTTAGAATTTCCGGTTTCCTGATCGAACCAAACCGGACATGATCGAACTCAATCCCGTCCGCCAGCGCATCGCCGACCTTCGTGGTCGGCTGGATGCGCTTAGGGGGTACCTTTGACTACGACCAAAAGGTCGAACGTCTCGAAGAAGTAAACCGGGAGCTGGAAAGCCCCGACATCTGGAATAACGCGGAATACGCACAGACCCTGGGCCGCGAACGCTCGCAGCTGGAAAGGGTCGTGAACGGCATCCGCGACCTCACCGACGGACTCGTCGGTGCCGGCGAACTGCTGGAACTGGCGGAGATGGAAGACGACGAGGACACCGCCGTGGCGGTGGTCAACGACGTCGAGAGCTACGCCAAGGAAGTGGAGAAGCTGGAATTCCGGCGCATGTTCTCCGGCAAGATGGACTCGGCCAACGCTTTCGTCGACATCCAGGCCGGCGCCGGTGGCACCGAAGCCCAGGACTGGGCCGAAATCCTCCTGCGCATGTACCTGCGCTGGGCCGAATCGCGCGGCTGGAAGGCCGAACTGATGGAAGCCAGCGGCGGCGACGTCGCCGGCATCAAGTCGGCGACCGTGCGCGTCGAGGGCGACTTCGCCTACGGCTGGCTCAAGACCGAAACCGGCGTGCACCGCCTGGTGCGCAAGTCGCCGTTCGACTCCGACAACCGCCGCCATACCAGCTTCACTTCGGTGTTCGTGTCACCGGAAGTCGATGACAACATCGACATCGACATCAATCCGGCGGACCTGCGCACCGACGTCTATCGCTCTTCCGGCGCCGGCGGCCAGCACGTCAACAAGACCGAGTCCGCGGTGCGCATCACCCACATTCCGTCGGGGATAGTGGTGGCGTGCCAGACCGGCCGCAGCCAGCACCAGAACCGCGATAACGCGATGAAGATGCTGGCGGCCAAGCTGTACGAACTCGAGATCCAGAAGCGCAACGCCGAACGCGACGCGGTCGAAGCGACCAAGTCCGACATCGGCTGGGGTAGCCAGATCCGCAACTACGTGCTCGACCAGAGCCGCATCAAGGACCTGCGTACCGGCATCGAACGCAGCGACACGCAGAAGGTGCTGGACGGCGACCTCGACGAGTTCGTCGAAGCCAGCCTGAAGGCGGGCCTCGAAGCGGGCTCGAAACGCATCGACGCGGCCTGATACCTTGGCGGCGCGGATTCGCGCCAGCCCTTCCGCCCCGGGATGCTCCCGGGGCCAATCGCAATACCACTCACTCGACACCACGATGACCGACGCCACGACCCTGCCGCCCGATGAGAACTTCCTGATCGCCGAGCGCCGCGCCAAACTGACGGCGCTGCGCGGACAGGGCGTGGCGTTTCCGAACGACTTCCGTCGTGCCGATTACGCCGGCGACCTGCAGGACCAGTACGCCGGGGTCGAACAGTGGGGCGCCGAAGCACTGGAGGCCAAGGCGCACCGCGTCGCCGTCGCCGGCCGCATCATGCTCAAGCGCGTGATGGGCAAGGCCAGCTTCGTGCAGATACAGGACGAGACCGGGCGCATCCAGTTGTTCCTGCAGAGCAACGTGCTGGGCGATGTCTATGAAGTGTTCAAGGGTTGGGACGCCGGCGACATCGTGGCTGCCGAAGGCGTGCTGACGCGCACGAAGACCGGCGAACTATCGGTCAGGGCGGACAAGCTGCGCCTGCTGACCAAGTCGCTGCGTCCTTTGCCCGACAAGTTCCACGGGCTCGCCGACGTCGAACAACGCTACCGCCAGCGCTACGTCGACCTCATCGTGTCGCCGGAATCGCGCGAAGTGTTCGTGAAGCGCTCCAAGATCATTCGTGCGATTCGTGCATGGCTCGACGCGCGCCGGTTCCTCGAAGTCGAAACGCCGATGATGCATTACATCCCCGGCGGTGCCGCGGCGAAGCCGTTCGTCACGCACCACAACGCGTTGGATCTCGAGCTCTTCCTGCGCGTGGCCCCGGAGCTGTACCTCAAGCGCCTGACGGTCGGCGGCTTCGAGCGCGTCTACGAAATCAATCGTAATTTCCGCAACGAAGGCGTGTCCACGCGCCACAATCCGGAATTCACCATGCTCGAACTGTACGAGGCCTATGCCACGTACAACGAAGTCATGGACCTGACCGAAAACCTGATCCGCGACGTGGCGGTCGAGGTACTCGGCACCATGGCGATGGAATGGGACGGCGCCACCATCGACGTCGGCCCGGCCTTCCGCCGCTGGCGCCTGGACGAATCCGTGCGCGAGAAGAATCCGGAAATCAGCGTTGCCGATTGCCGCGACCGCGACGCGCTGGTGAAGCATTGCGAGCGCCTGCGCATTCCGGTCAAGGCCGGTTATGGCTGGGGCAAGCTGCTGCTGGAAATTTTCGAGAAGACGGTCGAAGGCAAGCTGGAGCAGCCCACCTTCATCACGCACTATCCGGTCGAAGTCTCGCCACTCGCGCGCGAGAGCGACACCGAGAAGGGCATCACCGACCGTTTCGAATTGTTCGTCAACGGCAAGGAACTGGCCAACGGATTCTCCGAGCTCAACGACCCCGAAGACCAGACTGCCCGATTCCAGGCGCAGGTGGAGGCGAAGGAGGGCGGCGACGATGAGGCCATGCATTTCGATGCCGACTACATCCGCGCACTCGAAGTCGGCCTGCCGCCCACGGGTGGCCTGGGGATCGGCATCGATCGCCTGGTGATGCTGATGACAGGCTCGGCTTCGATCCGCGACGTATTGCTGTTTCCCTACATGCGCCCCGAGGCCTGAACGCAATAACGCACGCGAATCCCCGGGCAAGGCAGGCGGTACCGCTGCCCAATTGCTGCCCGGCCGCGCTATGCTCCGCTTAGCTGCAAGGCACCGCGGCGTTGGCCACTAGGGGAATGATGCGTGGATGTCGTAATTGTCGATGACCAGACGTCGGCGCGGACCATGCTGCGCCACATCATCGAAGACATTGGCTCCGAGCTGCGCGTGCACGATTTCGGCGAGCCGGCGGTCGCGCTGGACTGGTGCGAGTCGAACCAGCCGGACCTGTTGTTGCTCGACTACCGCATGCCGGGCATCGATGGACTGGAATTCGCGCGCCGCTTCCGCCGCAACCCCCTGCAGCGCGACATTCCCATCATCCTGGTCACGGTCGTAGGCGACGAACCCGTGCGCCAGGCTGCCCTCGATGCCGGGGTGATCGATTTCCTGGTGAAACCGGTGCGTCCGCGCGAGCTGCGCGCACGCTGCCGCAACCTGCTGCAGCTCCGGCAGCAGTCCGAGAACGTGAAGCAGCGTGCGATGTCGCTGGAGCAGCGACTGCTGGCCAGCATGCACGAGGTCGAGGAGCGCGAACGCGAAACGCTGCACCGCCTCGCACGCGCGATCGAATACCGCGATGCCGGCACGAGTGCCTGGCTGGAACGCATGGCGCACGTGGCCGGCCTCATCGCCGAGCAACTGAGCATGTCCGAGGACGAGGCCCGCCTGGTCGAAATGGCCGCGCCCTTGCATGACGTCGGCAAGATCGCGATTCCCGACTCGATCCTGCTCAAGCCGGGCCCGCTGACGGAAGACGAGGTCGCCGTCATGCGCCAGCACCCCCGCATCGGGCACGAACTGCTGAGCGGCAGCCAGAACCGCTTCATCCAGGCCGGCGCGGTGATTGCATTGCGCCACCATGAGCGCTACGACGGCAGCGGCTATCCCGACGGGCTCGTCGGGGACGAAATCCCGCTGGAGGCGCGGATCGTGGCGGTGGCCGACGTCTTCGACGCCCTGATTTCGCCCCGGCCCTACAAGCACGCGTGGGAGATGGAAGAGGCGCTGGGCTACCTGCATGCGCAGCGAGGACGACTGTTCGACCCGCGATGCGTGGACAGCCTGATCAGCAGCCGTGAGCGCCTCGAAGACATCTGTCAGCGCTATTCCCGCATCGCAAGGCGCCCCGGTACGAAGTGATCGGATGATCCAAGTCCGGACCTAGTCCGGATCGCCATCACCGCACTGGCTGACGGCCGTACCGCTGTACTTCGATCCGCTGCTGCATGCCCCTGAAGCAAAACGCCCGCAAGGCGTGAGCCTTGCGGGCGCAAGAAGGAAGATTTATTCGCTGCCGTATCAGGCGGCACGCGAGGGGTCGCGCAACTCACGACGCAGGATCTTCCCCACGTTGGTCTTCGGCAAGTCGGTGCGGAATTCCACGTATTTGGGATGCTTGTAGCCGGTGAGATTCTCGCGCGCGTGGGCCTTGACCTGTTCGACCGTCAGGGAAGGATCCTTCCTGACGATCACGACCTTGACGGCTTCCCCGGACTTTTCGTCCGGTACGCCTACGGCGGCAACTTCCAGCACGCCGGGCATCATGGCGATCACGTCTTCGACCTCGTTCGGATATACGTTGAAGCCCGAGACCAGGATCATGTCCTTCTTGCGATCGACGATATAGAAGTAGCCGCGCTCGTCCATCTTCGCCATGTCGCCGGTGTGCAACCAGCCTTCACCGTCGATGACCTTGGCGGTTTCCTCCGGACGCTGCCAGTAACCCTTCATGACCTGCGGACCCTTGATGCACAGTTCACCGACTTCGCCGGTGGCCAGCGTGCGGCCGTCCTCGTCCTTCAAGCAGGCGTCGGTGGAGGGGATCGGCAGGCCGATCGCACCGTTGTAGTCCTTCAGGTCCAATGGGTTGATGCAAGCCGCGGGCGAGGTTTCAGTCAGGCCATAAGCCTCGATCAATGGCACCTTGGTGACCTGCTTCCAGCGGTCGGCCACGGCGCGTTGCACGGCCATGCCGCCGCCGAGCGTGAGGTGCAGCTTCGAGAAGTCCACCTGGTCGAATCCGGGCGTGTTCAACAAGCCATTGAACAGTGTGTTGACGCCGGTAATCGCCGTGAAGGGCACTTTCTTCAGTTCCTTCACGAACCCATGCATGTCTTTCGGGTTGGTGATCATGTAGTTCAGCCCGCCGAATTTCATGAAGGCAAGGCAGTTCGCCGTCAGCGCGAAGATGTGGTACAGCGGCAACGCCGTGATGATGATCTCTTCGCCCAGCCTGATGTTGGCGTTGATCCACGCGGATGCCTGTTGCATGTTGGCGACGAGGTTGCGATGGCTGAGCATCGCCCCCTTCGAGATGCCGGTAGTGCCGCCGGTGTACTGTAGGAACGCGATGTCATCCGAGCCGATCTGCACGGCAGGCAATGTCTTGAGCTGGCCGATGACGAGCGCATCGCGGAAGCGGGTGGCGCCGGCAATGTCGTAGTCCGGCACCATCTTCTTCACGTGGCGCAGCACGAAGTTGACGATCGAGCCCTTGGGAAAGCCGAGCATGTCGCCTAGGCCCGTGGTGATCACCTGCTTGACGGAGGTTTCCGCGACCACTTCCTGCACGGTATGGCCGAAGTTATCGAGCACCACCAGCACGCTGGCGCCGGAGTCGACCAACTGGTGCTTGAGTTCGCGGGCCGTGTACATCGGATTGACGTTGACGACGGTCAGGCCGGCGCGCAGCGTGCCGAATATCGCGACCGGGTACTGCAGGCAGTTGGGCATCATGATCGCGACGCGATCGCCTTTCTTGAGGCCGAGTTCGCCCACCAGGTAGGCGGCGAACTGCCTGCTCAGGCGGTCGATGTCGCCATAGGTCAGGACCTTGCCCAGGTTGGCGAACGCCGGGCGGTCACGATAGGTGTCGATGGCCTTCTCAAGCACCGATACCACGGACGGAAATTCATTGACGTCGATTTCCGCCGGCACGCCTGCCGGGTATTCGGCCAGCCAAGGACGTTCATTGCTCATCGCGATCCCCTCTTTAATCGGCGATTTGTCGTACGCCGCGGCGAATGCGCTGCCGTACGGTTTCCGGTCGATTGGAGCATAGGCACTAGAGGCTGGCAAGGCACATCCCGGCGGGCATTCCGTGCGCGTACGCTCATTGCGATCAAGGCAGGAGCCGGCAAGCGCGACTGCCGCCCGGCTGCCCCTCGCAATGCAGGGCAGCAGCCGTTCAATCCGCTCAGGCGGGCTTCCGCGCCGCCAACTGCCGCAGCACGTAGTGCAGGATGCCGCCGTGGCGGAAGTACTCCGTTTCCTTGGGCGTCAGCAGCAGCACCTTGACCTCGAATCGCACCTCGCGGCCGTCATGCTTGCGCGCCGTCACCGTGGCGGTTTTCGATGCGCCATCCTGGAGGCCGGTGATGGCTATGGTTTCCGATCCGTCGAGTCCGAGCTTCTGCGCATTCTGGCCGTCGCTGAAGGCCAGCGGCAGCACGCCCATGCCGACCAGGTTCGAGCGGTGGATGCGCTCGAAGCTTTCAGCGACGACCGCTTTCACCCCGAGCAGGTTCGTTCCCTTGGCCGCCCAGTCGCGCGACGAACCGGTGCCGTATTCCTTGCCGGCAAACACCACCAGCGGCACGCCGTCGGCCTTGTAGCGCATGGCGGCGTCGTAGATCGACAGTTTCTCGGTGGCGCCGTGCGCACCGTGGTAGATCGTATTGCCGCCTTCCTCGCCCCCGAGCATCAGGTTCCTGATGCGGATGTTGGCGAAGGTACCGCGCACCATCACGTCGTCGTTGCCGCGCCGCGAGCCGTAGCTGTTGAAGTCGACCGGCTGCACGCCGCGTTCCATCAGGAAACGTCCGGCGGGCGACTCCTTCTTGATGTTGCCGGCCGGGGAGATGTGGTCGGTGGTGATCGAGTCGCCGAAGATGCCCATCACCCGGGCGCCATGCACGTCGTCGATGGTGCCGACCTGCATCGTGATGCCGTCGAAGTAGGGCGGATTCTTGATGTAGGTCGACGCCGCATCCCAGCGGAAGGATTCTCCTTCCGGCGAAACGATCTGGTTCCAGCGCGAGTCGCCCTTGAAGACATCCGCGTAGTTCTGCGCGAACAGCTCCGGGCCGACGGTCGCGGAAATGACATCGCCGATTTCCTTGTTCGTTGGCCAGATGTCGCGCAGGAAGACGTCCTTGCCCTCCGGCGTATGGCCAACCGGGTCCTGGCTCAGGTCGATGTCGACGGTGCCCGCGAGGGCATAGGCGACCACCAGCGGTGGCGAGGCCAGGTAGTTCATCTTCACCTCGGGGTGCACGCGGCCCTCGAAGTTGCGGTTGCCCGAAAGCACGGACGCGACGACGAGCTCGTTCTCGGCGATACCCTTCGATACTTCGTCGGGCAGTGGGCCGGAGTTGCCGATGCAGGTCGTGCAGCCGTAGCCGACCACGTAGAAACCCAGCTTCTCCAGGTCGTGCAGCACGCCGGCCTTCTTCAGGTAGTCGGTGACGACGAGCGAACCCGGGCCGAGCGATGTCTTCACCCAGGGTTTCGCCTTCAGCCCCAGCTTCACCGCGTTGCGTGCGAGCAGGCCCGCGCCGAGCATCACCGCCGGGTTGGAGGTATTGGTGCAGGACGTGATCGCGGCAATCACCACCGAGCCGTCGGTGAGGTCGCAGTCCATGTCGTGGATGCGGATCTTCGACTTCGGCTTCGCGGCAAGATGCTCGGCCTGCGGCTGGTCGCCGCCTTCGCCCACCAGCCGCCCGATGGTTTCGTGGCGCGGCTTGCGGTTGGCGATCAGGCCTTCGAGGTTCTGGTGGAAGTTGTCCCGCACCGCCTCGAGCAGCACGCGATCCTGTGGGCGCTTGGGGCCCGCCAGCGACGGCTTCACGTCGCCGAGATCGAGTTCGAGCATGGCGGAGTAGGTGGCATGCGGGGAGTTCGCGTCGTGCCACAGTCCCTGCGCCTTGGCGTAGGCCTCGACGAGGGCGATCTGTTCCTCGCTGCGGCCCGACAGGCGCAGGTAGGTGATGGCCTCGGCGTCGATCGGGAAGATGCCGCAGGTCGCGCCGTATTCCGGCGCCATGTTGGCGATGGTGGCACGGTCGGCGAGCGGCAGATGCTGCAGCCCGTCACCGTAGAACTCGACGAACTTTCCGACCACGCCGAGAGCACGCAGCATCTGGGTGACCGTCAACACCAGGTCGGTCGCGGTCGCGCCTTCAGGCATCCTGCCGGTGAGCTTGAAACCCACCACCTGCGGAATGAGCATCGAGGAAGGTTGCCCCAGCATTGCGGCTTCGGCTTCGATGCCGCCCACGCCCCAGCCGAGCACGCCGATGCCATTGATCATCGTGGTGTGCGAGTCGGTGCCGAAGACCGTGTCCGGGAACGCCTGCAGGACGCCATCGACGTCGCGTTCGACCACGACGCGTGCGAGGTTTTCCAGGTTGACCTGGTGCACGATGCCGGTGTTGGGCGGCACCACCTTGAAGTTGCCGAACGCCTTCTGGCCCCAGCGCAGGAAGGCATAGCGTTCCATGTTGCGTTCGAACTCGATCTTGCCATTGAGGTCGAGCGCGTCGGCCCGTCCGAATACGTCGACCTGTACCGAATGGTCGATCACGAGTTCGGAAGGAATAAGGGGATTGATCTGCTTCGGGCTTCCGCCGAGCCGGGTCACCGCATCGCGCATCGCTGCGAGGTCGACGACGCAGGGCACACCCGTGAAATCCTGCAACACCACGCGCGCAGGCATGAAGGCGATTTCGGTTTCGGGTTCCTGCTTCGCATCCCACCGGGCGACGGCCTCGATGTGCTCCTTGGCAACCGTCATGCCGCCATCTTCGTGGCGCAACAGGTTCTCGAGCAGGATCTTCATCGAGTAGGGCAGCTTCGACAGGTCGAAGCGCTTGCCGAGCTCGGGCAGGCTGAAGTAGGTGTAGGACTTGCCGTTGAGCGCGAGCTGGGCGCGGGTGGCGAAAGAGTCGAACGACATGTGGTGCTCCCTGTTGTGTGCGGCGGGCGAGGTGGGGCGCCTGCGGGGCTGGCACGCCTGCCGCCGGACGGAGCCGTACGACATGACGTGTCGATTATGAACAAGTCGGGGCAGGGCGGAGCGTTAACGAGGCCAAAGTCGTCGACGCTGCGTTCCGTTCGTGTCGTAAGTCCCTGCCGAGACTAGGAATTTGCCGATTCTGGCGTTGCCGGAAGTCGGTGTTTCGGGCAAAATACGCGGCCGAGAATCGAACCCGCCCTGCAACCGGGCGTCGGCCGACTCGACCCCCACCAATCCTGCCGACGGACGTCCCTGCGGACGGCTGCACAGCGCGGGCGCGGTGTTCTTCCGCCTCAGCAGACGGGACTTTCATGCTCTCCAGCGACATGCTGTCTAACTACCGCCAACACGTTGCCGAGCGCGCCGCGCTGGGCATTCCGCCCCTGCCGCTGACCGCGCAGCAGACCGCCGACGTCATCGAGCTGCTCAAGGCTCCGCCGGCAGGCGAGGAAGCCTTCCTCGTCGACCTGATCACGAAGCGCGTGCCGGCCGGCGTCGACGATGCCGCCAAGGTCAAGGCTTCGTACCTCGCGGCCATCGCCTTCGGTACCGAGAAGAACGCGCTGATCACGCGCGAGCGCGCCACCGAACTGCTGGGCACCATGCTCGGCGGCTACAACATTCATCCGCTGGTCGAGCTGCTCGACGACGCGCAGGTCGGCACCGTCGCCGCCAATGCGCTCAAGCACACGCTGCTGATGTTCGACGCCTTCCACGACGTGCAGGACAAGGCGCAGCAGGGCAATGCGAACGCCAAGGCCGTGCTGCAGAGCTGGGCCGACGCCGAATGGTTCACCAGCCGTCCCGAAGTGCCGGAAAGCCTGACCATCACCGTCTTCAAGGTGACCGGCGAGACCAACACCGACGACCTGTCGCCGGCCCCGGACGCCACCTCGCGCCCCGACATCCCGCTGCATGCACTGGCGATGCTGAAGAACGCCCGCGACGGCATCGTGCCCGAGGAAGACGGCAAGCGTGGCCCGGTGGCGTTCATCGAGTCGCTCAAGGGCAAGGGCCACCTGGTCGCCTACGTCGGTGACGTGGTCGGTACCGGTTCGAGCCGCAAGTCCGCCACCAACTCGGTGCTGTGGTTCACGGGCGAGGACATTCCCTTCATCCCGAACAAGCGCTTCGGCGGCGTGTGCCTGGGCTCGAAGATCGCGCCGATCTTCTACAACACCATGGAAGACGCCGGCGCGCTGCCGATCGAGCTCGACGTGTCCAGCATGAACATGGGCGACGTCGTCGAGCTGCGCCCTTACGAGGGCAAGGCGCTCAAGGACGGCCAGGTCATCGCCGAGTTCGCGCTGAAGTCCGACGTGCTGCTGGACGAAGTCCGCGCCGGTGGCCGCATTCCGCTGATCGTCGGCCGTGGCCTGACCGCCAAGGCGCGCGAGGCCCTCGGCCTGGCCCCGTCGACGCTGTTCCGCCTGCCGCAGAACCCGGCCGATACCGGCAAGGGCTACTCGCTCGCGCAGAAGATGGTCGGTCGCGCCTGCGGCCTGCCCGAAGTTGATGGTGTGCAGCGAGGCGTGCGCCCGGGCACATATTGCGAACCGAAGATGACCTCGGTGGGTTCGCAGGACACCACCGGCCCGATGACCCGTGACGAGCTGAAGGACCTGGCCTGCCTGGGCTTCTCGGCCGACCTGGTGATGCAGTCGTTCTGCCACACCGCGGCCTATCCGAAGCCGGTCGACGTCAAGACCCACCACACCCTGCCGGAGTTCATTTCCAACCGCGGCGGCATCTCGCTGCGTCCGGGCGACGGCGTGATCCACAGCTGGCTCAACCGCATGCTGCTGCCCGACACCGTCGGCACGGGCGGCGACTCGCACACCCGTTTCCCGGTGGGCATCTCGTTCCCGGCCGGATCGGGCCTGGTCGCGTTCGCCGCGGCCACCGGCGTGATGCCGCTGGACATGCCCGAGTCGGTACTCGTCCGCTTCAAGGGCGAGATGCAGCCGGGCGTGACCCTGCGTGACCTCGTCAACGCCATCCCGCTGGCCGCGATCAAGCAGGGCCTGCTGACCGTCGCCAAGCAGGGCAAGAAGAACATCTTCTCCGGCCGCATCCTCGAGATCGAAGGCCTGCCGCAGCTGAAGGTCGAGCAGGCGTTCGAGCTGTCCGACGCTTCGGCCGAGCGTTCGGCTGCCGGCTGCACGGTGCATTTGGACAAGGCGCCGATCATCGAGTACATCACCAGCAATATCACGCTGCTGAAGTGGATGATTGCCGAAGGTTATGCCGACCCGCGTTCGTTGGCGCGCCGCATCAAGGCGATGGAAGCCTGGCTGGCCAACCCGCAGCTGCTGGAAGGCGATGCCGATGCCGAATACGCCGCGGTCATCGAGATCGACCTCAACCAGATCGTCGAACCGATCGTCGCCTGCCCGAACGATCCGGACGACGTGAAGACGCTGTCCGACGTCGCCGGCGCGGCCATCGATGAGGTGTTCATCGGTTCGTGCATGACCAACATCGGTCACTTCCGTGCCGCCGCGAAGCTGCTGGAAGGCAAGCGCGACATCCCGACCCGCCTGTGGGTCGCGCCGCCGACCAAGATGGACGCATCGGAGCTCACGAAGGAAGGCCACTACGGCACCTTCGGCACCGCCGGCGCGCGCATGGAAATGCCGGGCTGCTCTCTGTGCATGGGCAACCAGGCGCAGGCGCGCGAAGGCGCGACGGTGTTCTCGACCAGCACCCGCAACTTCCCGAACCGCCTGGGCCGCAACACCAACGTGTACCTGGGTTCGGCGGAGCTCGCCGCGATCTGCTCGCGCCTGGGCCGCATCCCGACCCGCGAGGAGTACATGGCGGACATCGGCGTGATCAACAGCAAGGGCGCCGAGATCTACCGCTACATGAACTTCGACCAGATCGAGGAATACCGCGAAGTGGCGGACAAGGTGGAAGCGGCGTAAACGGCCTTCATCGCTGCAACAAAAAAGCCCCGGGTGACCGGGGCTTTTTTATGAGCGGCCTTGCCGGCCGGTCAGGCCAGCAATTCCTGCACGGCATCGCCCATGGCCCGCTTGCGCAGCATGAAGTCCCACAGGCTGCCGCCCATCTGCCGCCACAGCACCGCCGACCGCACCGCGGACAGCAGCACCGCACGGACTTCCGCGACCACCGCCGCCTGTCCGAGATAATGCGGATTGCCCTGCACCAGCACGCGCGGCCGCAGATGGCTCAGCGTGTCCGCGTACAGCGTAGCCAGCGCGCTGAGCACCTCGGGATGCGTGCTTCCCAGTCGCTCCGCGGCGCCGCTCTGGGCGCGGATGCCACTGAGGACCCGCGACACCATGTCGTCGTCGCGCACGAAGCGGCGCTCCAGCTGGAGCACCGCCAGTGCCAGGCGTGGCAGCTGGTCATCGGGCATCGCGCCGCCGAAGTAGTCGCGCAACAGCATCAGCCCCGTGCGCAACGACCCCGTGCCGCCATAGACTCCCGCCGTGTCGTCCGCGTCGATGCGGAACACCGAATCGAGCGCGGTCGAAAGTACGTCCGCATGTGCCTGTCCCGTATCGGCGATTCGCCGCACCTGGGCCAGCGCCTGCGCCAGGCCGGCGAGCGCGAGGACCCGTTCGGACATCGGATTTGGGCTGTCGGTCATGCGGCGTGTTCCTTGATCCGTTGTTCGAGCACGGCGTCGGTAGCGGCGATCACGGCGCCACCCAGGCAGACGTCTCCGTCGTAAAGCACCAGGGATTGCCCCGGCGTGACCGCGCGTTGCGGGGCGGCGAAATGCACTTCCAGCGAACCATCGGCGCGAACGCTGACCTCGCAGGCCTGGTCCGGCTGGCGATAGCGGGTCTGCGCCTGGCACTGGAAACGGGAGGAAGGGGGCGCACCGGAGATCCAGTGCGCGGCCTCCGACCACAACAGATTCGCGTACAGGAACGGACTGTCGACACCCTGGTCGACGTAAAGCACGTTGTTCGCGACATCCTTGCCGACGACATACCACGGCGCCGCTTCGAAACCGCGCACGCCGCCGATGTTCAAGCCTTCACGCTGGCCGAGGGTGAAATAGAACACGCCGGGATGCTGGCCCAGGACGTGGCCATCCGGCGTACGCATTTCTCCGGCGCGGGCGGGCAGGTAGCGCGCAAGGAACTCGCGGAAGTCGCGCTCGCCGATGAAGCAGATGCCGGTGGAATCCTTCTTCGCATGCGTGGCGAGTCCGGCTTCGCGCGCGATGCCGCGCACATCGGTCTTCAGCAAGTCGCCCAGCGGGAACTTTGTCGCCGAGAGCTGCTTCTGTCCGAGCTGGTGCAGGAAGTAGCTCTGGTCCTTGCTCCGGTCGGCCGCCTTCAGCAGGCGCCACTGGCCGTCGGCCTCCGTGACGCGGGCGTAATGCCCGGTGGCGATGAAATCGGCGCCGAGCTCATGCGCGGCGTCGAGAAAATACTTGAACTTGATCTCGCGGTTGCACAGCACGTCCGGATTGGGCGTGCGACCCGCGGCGTATTCGGCGAGGAAATGGGCGAAAACACCGTCCCAATACTCGCCCGAGAAATCACGGAAGTGGATCGGGATGCCGAGCCGCCCGCAGACCGCGACGGCATCGCGGCGGTCGTCCTCGGCGCGGCAATCGCCGCTGCCGTCGTCGGCCCAGTTCTGCATGAAGAGGCCCGCGATCGGCTCGCCAGCATCGCGCAGGCGCAATGCGGCGACGGACGAATCCACGCCCCCGGACATGCCCACGATGGTGCGCGCCTGGCTCATCCCAGGTGCTGCACGAATTCGAGCGGCTGCCGGCGGCCAGCCAGGAAATCGGATACCACGCGCCAGACCAGCGGACTGCGGTGGCGGGCGGTTTCCGCCTGCAATTCACCGGGTGTGAGCCACAGCGCACGGACGATGCCTTCATCCAGTTCGCGGGCGGGGTGGTGCGTCAGGGGCTCCGCGGCGAACGCGAAGCGCAGGTAATGGCGGCCGGTCTCCGGTGCTTTCCACTGGTAAGCACCGACGAACGCCGTAAGCCGTACGTCCCAGCCGGTTTCCTCTAGCGTCTCGCGCAGCGCCGCCTCGATCAGGCTCTCGTCCGGTTCGAGGTGGCCGGCCGGCTGGTTGAGCACCCGCCGGCCGCCGGCGTTTTCCTCGACCACCAGCAGGCGGCCGTCGTTGACCACGACCGTCGCCACGGTCACGTCGGGTTGCCAGAAGCGGCCCTCGCGATAGGTCATCGGATCGTGTCCATCAGAACGCGTCCTTGCCGGGGGTGAGCTCCATTTCCATCTCCTCTGCCGAGCGCAGAGCCGCGTCGACGGCATCATCGAGTGCGTCAATGCCCGCATCCGCAGCCAGCTTCACCACGAACACCGCGTAGCGGCCCTGTTTCGCCCATGCGCCCAGCTTGCTTTCCTGCGTGGCCTCCAGCAGGCGGTTGGCGACATCGGCCGGGAATTCGTCGGTCGCCGACACGTAGGCGGGCGACCAGATCTCGCGAACCTTATGGGAGCCGTAGGTTTCCACCGGCGAACGCACGAATACCAGCTGGCTGCGGCCACCCTTGTCCTCATCCATGGCGAAAGTCAGGCGGAAGTCGCCTTCTTCGTCGACTTCGTACTGGTACTTCAGCTTGTCCAGCAGCTGCCTGACAGCCGGGTCGCCCTCCGGCCCCGGTTTGGCCGGAGTGGCCCGTTCCGCCGCGTTGACGACGGATGAGACCGAAAAACACAGCAGCATGGAGACAGCGAAGGTACGCATCAGCCCCCCGGGGCAATCGAATGCCGCCATTGTGCAAGGGGGCACTCGGGGCGTCCATCGAGGCGTCCGCCCGCGTGGGTTCCTTATAATTCGCCCATGACGAAACGTACCGAACACGAACAAAGCCATGGCGTCATGGTCGAAACCAGCAAGCCGGAAGTGGCGCGGCCGCCGCTGTACTCCGTGCTGTTGCTGAACGACGACTACACACCCATGGATTTCGTGGTGGAAGTATTGATGCGCTTTTTCTCGTTCAACGCGGAAAAAGCGACCCAGATCATGTTGCATGTCCATACCCGCGGCCGTGGCGTTTGCGGTGTCTTCACCCGCGAAGTAGCCGAATCCAAGGTGGCGCAAGTGAACGAATATTCAAGACTCAACCAGCACCCCTTGCTCTGTACGATGGAAAAGGCCTAAAAGTGCGAGTAAGGACGTTGTACCGATTGTGTTACGAGTGCCACGCAGCGTTCCGAACGTCCTATGGGGCTGGCATGGAAATCGCTGGTTGCTGTCCCCAGATAGGGTCGCAGTAATCCCGGAGGCTATCGCCCCATGTTCAGCAAGGACCTCGAATACAGCATCGGCCAGTGCTACAAGCGCGCCCGTGAAGCGCGCCATGAGTTCATGACGGTCGAGCATCTGCTACTGGCGCTGCTCGACAACCCGTCGGCCGAAGCTGTCCTCAAAGCCTGTCACGCCGATTTCGCGCGCCTGCGCGGCGATCTGGAGCAGGCCATTTCCACCTCCGTCGCCAGGCTCGCCGACGACGACGGCCGCGACACCCAGCCGACGCTCGGTTTCCAGCGCGTGCTGCAGCGGGCCGTCTACCACGTGCAGTCCTCCGGCAAGAAGGAGGTCACCGGCGCGAACGTGCTGGTGGCGATTTTTGGCGAAAAGGACTCGCACGCCGTCTATTTCCTGAACCAGCAGGACATCGCTCGCCTCGACGTCGTCAATTACCTGTCCCATGGCATCGCCAAGCACGGAGGCGAGGAGCCGTCGTCCCACCAGGACGACAGCGAATCGCGCCAGGGCGATGGTGGTGACGGCGAGATGAAGGGAGATGCGCTTGCCGAGTTCGCGATGAACCTCAATCAGCTTGCGCGTGAAGGCCGGATTGACCCATTGGTGGGACGAATCAACGAAGTCGAGCGCACCATCCAGGTGCTCTGCCGCCGCCGCAAGAACAATCCGCTCTACGTGGGCGAAGCAGGCGTCGGCAAGACTGCGATCGCGGAAGGCCTGGCCAAGCGCATCGTCGATGGCGAAGTGCCCGAAGTGCTGGCAGACGCCACCATCTATTCGCTCGACCTGGGCGCGCTGGTCGCCGGCACCAAGTACCGCGGCGACTTCGAAAAACGCCTGAAGGCCGTGCTCGCGCAGCTGAAGAAGCTGCCCGACACCATCCTCTTCATCGACGAGATCCATACGATCATCGGCGCCGGTTCCGCTTCGGGCGGCACCATGGACGCCAGCAACCTGATCAAGCCGGCATTGGCATCGGGCGAGCTGCGCTGCATCGGTTCCACCACGTTCCAGGAATACCGCGGCATCTTCGAAAAGGACCGGGCCCTTGCACGGCGCTTCCAGAAGATCGACATCGTCGAACCGACGGTGGGCGAGACCTTGGAAATCCTGCAGGGATTGAAGCCCAAGTACGAGCTGCACCATGGCGTCACGTATGCCGACGAGGCGCTGCAGGCTGCCGTCGACCTGTCGGTCAAGCACCTGGGCGACCGCCTGCTGCCGGACAAGGCCATCGACGTGATCGATGAAGCCGGGGCCCGCCAGCGCCTGCTGCCGGACAACGAGCGCAAGACCCTGATCGATACCGAGGAAATCGAAACCATCGTTGCCAAGATGGCGCGAATTCCGACCAAACAGGTCAGCGCATCGGACAAGGACGTGCTCAAGAACCTCGAGCGCAACCTGAAGATGGTGATCTTCGGGCAGGACCCGGCGATCGAGACCCTGACCTCAGCGATCAAGCTCGCCCGGTCCGGCCTGGCCAACCCGGACAAGCCGATCGGCAACTTCCTCTTCGCCGGCCCCACGGGCGTGGGCAAGACCGAGGTGACCAAGCAGCTTGCACTGCAACTGGGCATCGAGCTGGTCCGCTTCGACATGTCTGAGTACATGGAGCCGCATTCGGTGAGCCGCCTGATCGGTGCGCCTCCGGGCTATGTCGGTTTCGACCAGGGCGGTCTGCTCACCGAGAAGATCGTCAAGACGCCGCACTGCGTGCTGCTGCTGGACGAGGTGGAGAAGGCGCATCCGGACATCTTCAACATCCTGTTGCAGGTGATGGATCGCGGCATCCTCACCGATACCAACGGACGCGAAGCCAACTTCAAGAACGTCGTACTGGTCATGACGACCAATGCGGGTGCGGCGCAGGCATCGCGGCGTTCCATCGGCTTCACCAAGCAGGATCACTCGACCGATGCGATGGAAATCATCCGCCGGGCCTTCAGTCCGGAATTCCGCAACCGCCTCGACGCGGTGGTGCAGTTCCAGGCGCTGGGCTTCGATCACATCCTGCGCGTGGTCGACAAGTTCCTGATCGAGCTGGAAGCCCAGCTGCACGAGAAGAACGTCAGCCTCTCGGCCACGCCGACGGCTCGCGACTGGCTGGCCCAGCATGGCTTCGATCCGCTGATGGGCGCGCGCCCGATGGCCCGCGTGATCCAGGACCGGATCAAGCGGCCGCTGGCGGACGAGCTGCTGTTCGGCAAGCTGGTGGGAGGCGGTCGCGTCACCATCGACGTCAGGGAAGACGAACTGGTCGTCGAGGCGCAGGCGGAACCGGAGAAGCTCCTGCCGGTCACCGTGTAGCCGGGGCACACTCCAGCCCATGAAAAAGGCGGCCATTGGCCGCCTTTTTCTTCATGTAATTATTACCGCACTCACTTCATGCGGTAGGTGATACGACCCTTTGTGAGGTCGTACGGGGTCATTTCGACCTTCACCTTGTCGCCGGTCAGGATGCGGATGTAGTTCTTGCGCATCCGCCCGGAGATATGGGCAATGATCTCGTGGCCGTTCTCGAGGCGCACGCGGAACATGGTGTTCGGAAGGGTTTCCGCCACCGTGCCCTCGAATTCGATCACATCGTCTTTTGCCATGAAGTTCCCGGGTTGAGCATGAAGAGCAGGCGCAGCGCGCCCGCGAAGCCGCGCATTCTGCCACAAATGCCGGGGCGATGGCGCCGCGGCCCTGATTGTTCATCCGCGGCGGGCAGGTGCCAGCCCGGCCACCGCGATCGTCCCGAAGCGCTGGGTCCAGCCGACGGCGGGTTCAGGCAGCGCTGTCAGTTCGGTAACCGCGGCAAGGAAGCGCTCCCGCGACCATAGTTCCGCCCCCAGGGACAGCAGGTGGTCGTTTTCTACCTGCGCGTCCAGCAGGGGCCAGCCCCATTCCCGAAGGCGGTGGGCGAGGGCGGTCAGGGCGACCCTGGAACCACCCGATTCCGCGCTGAACATGCTTTCGCCAAAAAACATCCGGCCGACGACAACGCCATATAGCCCCCCTACCAGGCGCTCCCCGTCGAACACTTCGATGGAATGGCAATGCCCGAGCCGGTGCATCTGCTCATAGGCGGCTCGCATGTCCGGTGTGATCCAGGTGCCGCGCTGGCCCGCGCGTGGCGTAGTCGCGCAGGCCTCAATCACCTGCGCGAAAGCGGTGTCGGCCCGCACCACCCAGTCGCTGCGCCGTAGCCAGCGCCGGAATCGGGATGGCAGGCGCACGCCGTCGGTCTGGAACACGGTGCGTGGATCGGGGCACCACCACAGAATCGGCTGTTCGTCGGAGTACCAGGGAAAGATGCCGTGGCGATACGCGTTGAGCAGCCTCGCCGGCGCCAGGTCGCCCCCCATGGCCAGCAGGCCATCGGGATGACGCAGTGCGGCGTCCGCCGGCGGGAACGGATCGTGGGGATCCAGTGACAGGGCAGGTAGCCGGATCGTCATGCCGCGATCATCGCCCACGCCGCAAGACCACGCGAGTCGCGTTGCCCCGGCTCAACCAGCCTTGAACGGAGAATGGGTTGCCAGTGTGGTGGCGTAGCGCCGCACTGAAGCCGTTTCCTGTGCGCACCATTCGCGCAGCGCCTCGCGAAAGCCTTCGTGTTCAATCCAGTGGTGGCTGTGGACCAGGGTCGGCAGGAATCCACGGGCGAGCTTGTGTTCGCCCTGAGCGCCGGGTTCGAAACGGGTGAGGCCTTCGCGCAGGCAGTATTCGATTCCCTGGTAGTAACAGGTTTCGAAATGCAGCCCCGGGATGTGCTCGCTGGCGCCCCAGTAGCGGCCGTACAGCGTGTCGCCCCCGCGCAGGCACAACGCGCCCGCGACCGCTTCACCTCCGCGCTCGGCCAGCACCAGGACCAGGGAACGTGGCATTGCCCGCGCAAGGTGCCGCAGGAAAGGCAGCGTCAGCGCCGGATGATTTCCGTATTCGGCGAACGTCTGCAGGTAGAAGCCGTGCATCGTCGCAAGATCGGCGTCGCTGGCTTCGTCGCCATGGATCACCCGGAAGCCAATGCCTGCGCGCGCGAATTTCGCTCGTTCCTGCCGGATGTTCTTGCGGTGCCGATGATCGAACGCGGCCAGGAAGTCGTCGAAGGTTCCCCAGCCCGCCGTGTTCTGCCAGTGGTACTGGACATCGATCCGGGCCAGCCACTTCCCGCCAAACGTGGTGTCCGGCTCGGAATGGAAGTTGACGTGCGCCGAGGAGAAATCAGTCCCGCACAGGGTCCTCATCGCCTCCAGCAACCGGTGGCGATGCGCTGCGCCGGTCGCGAGAAGGCGGGGGCCGGTCACTGGCGAATAGGGCACGGCGCACAGCCACTTGGGGAAGTACTCGATCCCGTTCCGTGCGTAGGCATGTGCCCAGGCGTGGTCGAAGACGAACTCGCCATGCGAGTTGGTCTTGCGGTACCCGGGAGCGGCGGCGATCAGCTGATCGCCTTCCCAAAGCGTCAGGTGATGCGGCGTCCATCCCCATTCCTCGCGCAGGCAACCGCAGTGCTCAAGGCCGGACAGGAAAGCGTGGGAGACGAACGGATTGGAACCGTCGTGCAGTGCGTCCCATTGCCCTGCACGAATGTCTGACAGCGCGCTGACGATGCGCGCTTGCGCCATCAGCCTTCCTTGTCCAGGAATTTCTCTGCATCCAGCGCGGCCATGCAGCCAAACCCGGCGGAAGTGATGGCCTGGCGATAGACCTGGTCGGCGACGTCGCCGGCGGCAAACACGCCCGGAACGGTGGTGGCGGTGGCTTCACCGGCCAGGCCAGTGCGGATGTTGATGTAGCCGTTCTTCATGTCGAGCTGGCCTTCGAACAGCGTCGTGTTCGGCGTGTGGCCGATGGCCACGAAAAGACCATGGATGGCGATGTCGCGCGTGGAGCCGTCCTGTACCGACTTCACCCTCACGCCCGTCACTCCGGCATCGTTGCCCAGCACTTCGTCGACCGTGTGGTGCCACACCGCCTCGATCTTGCCGGCCTGGATCTTGGCCTGCAGCTTGTCCTGCATGATCTTCTCGGCGCGCAGCGTGTCGCGGCGATGCACGAGGTAGACCTTGCGGGCGATGTTGGAGAGATACAGCGCTTCTTCCACGGCCGTGTTGCCACCGCCGATCACCGCGACATCCTGATCCTTGTAGAAGAAGCCGTCGCACGTGGCGCATGCGGAGACGCCGCGGCCCTTGAACGTTTCCTCCGACGGCAGTCCGAGGTATTTCGCCGTCGCGCCCGTGGCGATGATCAATGCGTCGCAGGTGTATTCGCCGCTGTCGCCCTTGAGCTTGAAGGGACGTCGCGACAGGTCGGCGGTATGGATGTGGTCGAAGACGACTTCCGTGTCGAAGCGCTCGGCATGCGCCTGCATGCGCGTCATCAGGTCCGGGCCCATCAGGCCGTGGGCGTCGCCAGGCCAGTTGTCGACTTCGGTCGTGGTCATCAGCTGGCCGCCCATCTGCAGGCCGGTGATCAGCACGGGTTTGAGGTTGGCGCGAGCCGCGTAAACGGCGGCCGACCAGCCAGCGGGACCGGAGCCGAGGATGATCAGGCGGGAGTGCTTCGATGGGGTCATGGGTATAATTGCGTGCTGTTGGACGCGCACCGTACGGTGCGGGATGGATGGTACGGAAGGCGTTTTCGACGCGCGCCGGATGCATCCGTGACCGCCATAGAGTGGCGTTGGCGTCCCGGCATTACAAGGCAAGGTCGACGGACTGCAGTGTTGCGTTCGCACCCGCCCGCCTTATGACAATCCGCCCGATCGCCGCTATTCGCGGTGACCCAGGGCATTACTTTGAGAGAACCGCAATGCGCATCGGTGTACCCAAGGAAACCAAGACCCTCGAGGGTCGCGTCGCTCTCGTGCCGGCCGCCGCCGGTGACCTTGTCAAGCGTGGCCACGAAGTGTGGCTGGAGCAGGGCGCGGGCCTGAAGAGCGGTTTCAAGGACGAGCAGTACACCAAGCTCGGGGTGAACATCGCTCCCGATGCCGCCGCGCTGTATGAGAAGGGCGAACTGATCGTGAAGGTGAAGGAGCCGATCGCCGGCGACCTGCAGCACCTGCGCAAGGACCACCTGCTGTTCTGCTACCTGCACCTGGCGGCCGAGCCGGTCCTGACGAAGCAACTCCTCGACATCGGCCTCACCGGCGTTGCGTTCGAGACTGTGGAACTCCCCAATGGCGATCTGCCGCTGCTGGCCCCGATGTCGGTGATTGCCGGCAAGATCGCGGTGCAGGTCGGCACGCACCTGCTGCACCAGCCCGAAGGCGGCAAGGGCAAGCTGCTCGGCGGTCTCCCGTCGACCGAGCGCGGCAAGGTCGTGGTATTCGGCGGTGGCAAGGCCGGCCGCGCGTCGGCCGAGCTCGCCGCGGCGGGCGGCTCGAACGTGGTCGTGTTCGAAATGCGCCAGGACCGCATGGAAGAAATGATGCAGCTGGGCAACAACGTGACCACGCTGTACCCGTACGCCGACGTCGTCGCGCGCGAAGTGGCCTCGGCCGACCTCGTAGTCGGTGCCGTACTCGTCACCGGCGCCCGCGCCCCGCACGTGCTGACCCGCGAGATGCTCAAGGGCATGCAGGACGGCAGCGTGGTGGTCGACATCTCGATCGACCAGGGCGGTTGCTTCGAGACCTCGCGCCCGACCACCTGGAAGGAGCCGACCTACGTGGAGGAGGGCGTGACCCACTTCTGCGTGACCAACATGCCGGGCGCCGTGCCGCAGACCAGCTCGCAGGCGATCTGCGCGGCCATCCTGCCGTGGGTCAACAAGCTGGCCTCGGGCAACTGGCGCTCCAACGAAGCCCTCGTGCGCGGGATCAATGTCGAAGGCGGCAAGCTGGTGCACCCGGCGTTGCAGGGCATGAAGCTCTAAACCGCTCCCAGGCCGGACTTTCCCGGCCATGTCGGTTCAAGGAAGGGGCGCCGTGTGCGCCCCTTCTTCATTCCCGGCTATGCTCCACGGGGGCCGCGACGAACGGGGGTTATTCCGGCCCTCCTTGTTCCCCGCGGGCGCTTTTTCCCGTATCTTCAAGTACTAACAGTACCTAGCTCAGGCAGATCCTCACAGTGGCGCAAGCCCCGGCAGCAACCCGCAAGAAGGTCAAGGCGGAAAAGGCACCGCCGTCGCCACGCCGCCAGCGGCTGATGCGCGACATCGCGCTGATCCTGATCGCGCCGTTGTTGCTGTACCTGATGGCGAGCCTCTTCACCTTTTCGCCTACCGACCCGGGCTGGTCGCATTCGGGCAGCGTGACCGCACCCCTGCACAACGTCGGTGGTCGCGTGGGTGCGTGGACCGCCGACGTGCTCCTGCTCCTCACCGGCTACGTGGCATTCCTGCTGCCGATCATGCTCGGGCTCATTGCCTGGATCGCACTATTCGGCATGGACACGGACGGGGACGGCGATGCCGACCTGGGGCCGGCGCTTCGCCTCATCGGCATCGTCGGCTTCCTGGTGTCCGCTACCGGCCTGCTGTACCTGCGCGTGGGATCCGCGCCGGATTTCGCGGCGGGAGCCGGGGGCATCCTCGGGCGTCTTGTCGGGAAATCGCTCTACAACGGCTTCGGTCCGATGGGCGGAAACCTGTTCCTGTTCGCGCTGCTGCTGATCTCGGTGACGCTGGCCACCGGCCTGTCGTGGCTGACCGTGATGGACAAGCTCGGCCAATGGACGCTCGCGATCCCGCCGCTGCTCAGCAAGCTGTTCCGCCAGGGTAGCCAGCAGGCGACCGAATGGCAGCAGACGCGCGCGTTCCGCGAGGAGCGTGAAGAAGCCCGCAAGATCGAAACCGAAATGCGCGCCAAGCGTGCACCGGTAAAGATCGAGCCGCCGCCTGCACCCGTGGTGGAAAAAAGCGATCGCGCCAAGCGCGAACAGCAGATCCCGCTGTTCCACGTCGGTGACGGCACCGGCATCCCGCCGCTCGCGCTGCTCGACGATCCCAAGCCGCAACCCAAGGGCTACAGCGAAGAAACGCTGGAAACGTTGTCTCGCCAGATCGAGTTCAAGCTCAAGGACTTCCGCATCGATGCACAGGTGGTCGGGGCCTACCCGGGCCCGGTGATCACCCGCTTCGAACTGGAACCCGCCCCGGGCGTGAAGGTTAGCCAGATCAGCTCGCTCGACAAGGACATCGCCCGCGGCCTGTCGGTGAAGTCGGTGCGCGTGGTCGACGTGATTCCGGGCAAGTCGGTGGTCGGCCTGGAAACGCCGAACACGACGCGCGAAATGATCTTCCTCTCCGAACTGCTGCGTTCCAAGGAATACGACAAGTCCGGCAGTCCGCTCACGCTCGCGCTGGGCAAGGACATCGCTGGCCGCCCGACAGTGGCCGACCTTGCACGCATGCCGCACCTGCTGGTTGCGGGTACCACCGGGTCGGGTAAATCCGTCGCGGTGAACGCGATGGTGCTGTCACTGCTGTACAAGGCCTCCGCCAAGGACGTGCGGATGCTGATGATCGACCCGAAGATGCTGGAGCTCTCGGTCTACCAGGGCATCCCGCACCTGCTGGCGCCGGTCGTCACCGACATGAAGGAAGCCGCCAACGGCCTGCGCTGGTGCGTAGCCGAAATGGAACGGCGCTACAAGCTGATGTCGGCGGTCGGCGTGCGCAACCTGGCCGGCTTCAACAAGAAGGTGAAGGACGCGATCGACGCGGGCCAGCCGATGATGGACCCGCTGTTCAAGCCGAACGCGGAGCTGAGCGAAGCACCGCGGCCGTTGGAACCACTGCCGTTCATCGTCATCTTCATCGACGAATTCGCCGACATGATGATGATCGTCGGCAAGAAGGTCGAAGAGCTGATAGCGCGGTTGGCGCAAAAGTCGCGTGCTGCCGGCATCCATCTGATTCTCGCCACGCAACGGCCGTCGGTGGACGTCATCACCGGCCTGATCAAGGCCAATATCCCGACCCGTATTGCGTTCCAGGTGTCCAGCAAGATCGATTCGCGCACGATCCTGGACCAGTCCGGCGCGGAAACGCTATTGGGCCATGGCGACATGCTTTACCTGCCGCCGGGCACCGCGTTGCCAGAACGCGTGCATGGCGCGTTCGTGTCGGACGAAGAAGTGCATCGCGTTGTCGAGCACCTCAAGCAGATCGGCGGCGGCCCGGATTACGTCGAAGGCGTCCTCGACGAAGTGCAGACGCTGGGCGAAGGCGTGGTGGTTGGCGCCACCGGCCTGCCGGAAAGCGGCGGCGGGGCAGGGGACGAGTCCGATCCTCTCTACGACGAAGCCGTGCGCATCGTCACTGAAACCCGCCGTGCTTCCATTTCGGGCGTGCAGCGTCGCCTGAAGATCGGCTACAACCGCGCCGCGCGCCTTATCGAAGCGATGGAGGCGGCGGGTGTGGTGACGCCACCGGAACACAATGGCGATCGCAGCGTGCTGGCGCCACCGCCGCCGAAATAATTCAGGGCGGATTCGGATTTTCGTGAGAGCCCATTCAGGGACTCCAGATCAAACTCGCTGCCAATGTTTCCAGGAGTCATCCCATGCGCATCCCCGTGATCGGCCTCGCGGTCGCCATGTTTGCCACCAGTGCCTTCGCCGGCGCGCGTGACGACCTCAATGCCTTCACCAAAGGGCTGAAAGGACTCGACGGCCAGTTCGCCCAGCAGGTGTTCGATGCCAAGGGCAAGCTCAAGGAAAGCTCCAGCGGCAAGGTCGCGCTCTCGGCGCCGCGCCTGTTCCGCTGGGAATACGTGAAGCCCTATCCCCAGTTGATCGTGGCCGATGGCAAGACGGTATGGGTCTACGACCCGGACCTGCAGCAGGTCACCAAGCGGCCGCAAGGCGCGGAAGAGCAGAACAGTCCGCTGTCGGCGCTGATCGATCCCGGCAAGCTCGATGCGCAGTTCGTCGTCAAGGAAGACGGCACGGCCGACGGTCTCGACTGGCTGCTGCTCACGCCGAAGGGCGATGCGGCCGAGGCAAGTTTCCGCTCCGCGCGCCTGGGATTCGCCAAGGCGGGCCTGGTCAAGATGCAGGTGGTCGATGCGCTGGGCCAGCGCACCGAAATCAGCTTCAGCGGCTGGAAGCGCAATCCCGCTTTCCCCGCCAGCACCTTCCGCTACGCGCCGCCCAAGGGCGTGGACGTGATCGGCGGCGGCTGACCGGCCTGGTCATCCCCTGAATGACGCGGGCAGGCGACATGCCATTGCCGCCGCCTACAATGGCGGCATGCCTCGACGTACTCCTTCGCCGGCCGAATCAACCGATCTGCTGAGCGTCGACACCGACCACCTGCGTCCGCTCGCCGAACGCATGCGGCCGCGCACGCTCGACGAAATGGTCGGCCAACGCCGCCTGCTCGCGTCCGGTTCCGCGTTGCGCAAGGGCATCGAGTCCGGACACGTGCATTCGATGATCCTGTGGGGCCCGCCGGGCTGCGGCAAGACCACGCTGGCCCTGCTGCTCGCGCAGTATGCGAACGCCGAGTTCCAGGCTATTTCCGCGGTCCTCTGCGGTCTTCCCCAGGTACGGGAAGTGCTGGCCGAAGCCGCCCAGCGCTTCACCTCCGGACGCCGTACCGTGTTGTTCGTCGACGAGGTACATCGCTTCAACAAGGTGCAGCAGGATGCGTTCCTGCCACACATCGAACGCGGCACGATCATTTTCGTCGGCGCCACCACCGAGAATCCTTCCTTCGAGCTGAATTCCGCGCTGCTGTCGCGATGCCGCGTACACGTGATGGAAGCGGTATCCGCGGACGACATCGCGATCTCCCTCCAGCGTGCATTGCTCGAAGAGCGCGGCCTCGGTGACCGCGAACTGCAGATCAGCGACAACCTCGTGCACCTGGTCGCCAGCGCTGCCGACGGCGATGTGCGTCGCGGCCTGACCTTCCTCGAGATCGCCGCCGACCTGGCGGGCGAGGGCGGCACGATCACCGAATCGACGCTCGAACAGGTGCTCGCCGACCGCACGCGCCGCTTCGACAAGGGCGGCGAGAAGTTCTACGACCAGGTCTCGGCGCTGCACAAATGCGTGCGCAGCTCGAATCCGGATGCGGCGTTGTACTGGCTGACGCGGATGTTCGATGGCGGCGCCGACCCGAGCTATCTTGCGCGCCGCCTGACCCGCATGGCCGTGGAAGACATCGGCCTGGCCGATCCGCGCGCCCTGCAGATGGCGATCGATGCGTGGGAAACCTTCGATCGACTGGGCAGCCCCGAAGGCGAACTCGCACTCGCCCAACTGACCATCTATCTCGCCACCACGGCGAAATCCAATGCGGCCTACGCCGCATTCAACACGGCCCGCGACGACGTGCGCGAATACGGCACCCAGGAAGTTCCGCTGCACATCCGCAACGCGCCAACACGGTTGATGAAGCAACTCGGTTACGGCAAGGGCTACCAGTACGACCATGACGTCGAGGGCGGCATCGCGCTCGGGCAGACCGGTTTCCCCGATGCCATGGGCGAACGTATCTACTACCAGCCGGTTGGGCGCGGGCTGGAAATCAAGCTCAAGGAAAAGCTCGACGCGTTGCGTTCCGCACGCGAAGCCGCCCGCCGTGACGACGAGTAACCGATCGATGGCTTAGCATCGGCCACCGTGCTGATGCGGCAACCCGGTAGGCGAGGGCGGATGAATCTCTGGTTCCAACAGCTGTGGCTGGTGATGCTGGGCGGCGCCCTGGGTGCAGGCGGACGCTATTTCGTCGGTGGCCTGATGCTGCGGCAGCTGGGTGACGGGTTCCCCTGGGGCACCTTTGCCGTGAACCTCGTGGGTGCGTTCGCGGGCGGCTTCCTGGCGGTCTGGCTGGAGGGGCGGGGAGCGTCGGCGCTGTACTGGCGCGCGTTCCTGGTGGTGGGATTACTGGGTGGCTTGACGACGTATTCGGCGCTGATGATCGAATGCCTCCTCTATTCGCGCTCGTCGCGCACGGAGCTGGCCTTCCTCTATCTGCTGCTGACCGTGCTGCTGGGCCTGTTGCTGGTCTGGGGCGGTGCGCGAATCGCCCATCTTTGGCGTCCCTGATCGCCAGCCTGCGGCTGTTGCCCCGCAGCGTCTGGCTGCTGGGCTTCATCAGCCTGATGAACGACGCCGCCAGCGAGATGATCTATCCGCTGCTGCCGCTATTCGTCGTCGGCACGCTCGGTGCAGGCCCGCGCGTGCTCGGATTGATCGAGGGACTCGCCGAAGCGGTGAGCAGCCTGCTCAAGCTCGCCTCCGGCATCTGGTCCGACCGGACCCGGCGCGCGAAACCGTTCGTGGTGATGGGCTACGGCGTGGCCGGTCTTGCACGCACCCTGATCGCGGCCGCGACCGGATGGTGGTTCGTCCTGCTGTGCCGCCTGGCCGATCGCGTCGGCAAGGGGCTGCGCAGTTCGCCGCGCGACGCGATGCTCGGACGCAGTGTGGAACCGGGGCAACGCGGACTGGCATTCGGCTTCCATCGCGCCATGGACAACGCGGGTGCCGTGCTCGGCCCGCTGGTCGCGGCGGCCCTGCTGGGATGGGGAATGGAACTGCGTACGGTGTTCTGGTGCGCGGCGATTCCCGCGGTGGTGGTGTTCGTCGCCACCCTGCAATTGCGCGAGCCGGAAGCCGAAGCGCTGGTGCAGTCGCCGCGATTCAACTGGCACCTGGGTGAATTTCCGCCGCGGTTCCGCCGCTACCTCATCGTGCTGGGGCTGTTCATGCTCGGCAACTCGTCGAATCTGTTCCTGCTGATGCGCGTGCGCGAACTGGGATTGCCGCAGGCGCAGGTGCCGCTGCTCTGGGCAACGATGTCGGGGGTGGCGGCGGTATTCCTCACCCCGCTGTCCGCCCTGTCGGACCGTCTGGGAAGGCGCCGCCTCATCATCGCGGGCTGGATTGCTTATGCGGCCATCTACCTGCTGCTGGGATGGGCCGGAGTGAAACCCTGGGGGGTGTGGGCACTGTTCGTCGCTTACGGCCTCTTCATCGCGGCGACGGAGGGTGCGGAAAAAGCGCTGGTCGCGGATCTCGTGCCACGGGAGCAACTCGGGACCGCGTTCGGCTGGTACCACCTCACGCTTGGCATCACCCTGCTGCCGGCCTCGCTGTTGTTCGGCGCGCTATGGGAATCGGTTTCGGTCTTCGCCGCCTTCGCCTTTGGCGCCGCCTGCGCCTTGCTCGCGGCCGGCCTGCTCATGTTCTGGATCCGCGACGACCGGTCCTGAATTTTTATTCGGCACTGGCCGGGATCAGGTTGTCGCCGCGACAAGCGAACCAGTAAGGCTTTGGGGCAATTGCCGCATTGCGGAGCAGGTGAAAGGATCAGGCAGACGGCGGCAGTCAATGCCCCGACCGGCGTGCCTCGCCGCCTGCAGCCTGTCCGGGCAACGCTGTCGGTTCACGCCGTGACGGCGTTTCTTCGCTGAGGAGTCCGCGATGTCGACTCGAACGTTCTCCCTCTCCAGGCTGGTTCCGCTGCTCACCACGCTTGCCGTTGCGAGCCCGTTGGCCGCCCAGGCGCAGGAGTCGGCACCCAAGGGCGGCGAAACCGTCTTCAGGGAGCCGGCTGCTGTCGTCACGCCGGAAGCTCGCGCCGTTCTCGACCGCATGCAGAACTATCTGAATTCCCTGCAGGCCTTTTCCGTGACCGCGAACGCCTCGCGCGACGAGGTGCTCCCGTACGGCTACAAGCTGCAGAACAACGAGTCCGCACTCATGGTCGTGCAGCGCCCCAACAAGCTGCGCGTCGATGTCGATGGCGACATCAAGCATCGTTCCTATTACTACGACGGGTCCAAGCTGACCATGCTGGTGCCGGAACAGGGCGTGTATGCGCAGACCGACGCGCCGGGAACCGTCGGCGAAGTGGTCAACGGACTGCTCAACGCCGGCGTCGAAATGCCGCTGATCGATGTCCTGAGGCAGGCCTTCCAGGGAAGCCTGCTCGAGGGCGTGCGTTATGGGCTCCGGGTCGGCGATTCGACCATCGATGGCGTGGATACCGACCATCTCGCTTTCCGCCAGTCCACCATCGACTGGCAGCTTTGGGTGGCCAAGAACGGGCAGCTCAAGAAGCTGCTGATCACCACCCGCTACGAGCTGGGCGACCCGCAGTACCAGGTCGTCCTCGACTGGAACACGAAGCCGAAAATCAACTCCTCCACTTTCAAATTCGTCCCGGCAAGCGGGGCGAAACAAATTCCTTTCTTTGCCCCGCGGGCGTCATCACCTCCGCCGATGACCGGCCGTGACGGGGGATCGCCATGAACATCCTGACTTTCCAGACACACTCCACCCGCCCGCTGCGGCTGGCTGCCATCGCTGCAACCCTG
Organism: Agrilutibacter niabensis; assembly: GCA_031457065.1. Lineage (GTDB taxonomy): Bacteria > Pseudomonadota > Gammaproteobacteria > Xanthomonadales > Xanthomonadaceae > Agrilutibacter > Agrilutibacter niabensis_A. The sequence continues at coordinate 1,107,851 of JAVDVW010000001.1, read as the reverse complement.
CTCGCGTGCGCCGCGATGATCATTCCCGACAGCGCGGATGCGCGGGGAGGACGCGGTGGCGGTGGCATGCGCGGAGGAGGGGGAATGGGGATGCGTGGCGGCGGAATGGCGCGTAGCTCCGTCAGCGGCGCCAATCGCGCCAGCTCCGGCCGGAGCATGGATTCAAGTCGCGGAAGCGGAAGAGTCCAGAACCCGGATCGGCCGGGGTCTGGATCTGGATCTGGATCGCGCGACCGGCTGGCCGCCGGCACGCTGCCATCGGGGGACCGCACTCCCGGCGACCGCACTCCTGGAAATCGCGGCGACAACGCGAACATCGATCGCGGCAATCTCGGCGACCGCGACGTGGACATCGATCATGACGGCTGGGGCGGCTGGCACGATGTCGACATCGACATAGACGGATCCCGCGGCGACTGGGATATCGATGTCGATATCGACCACCACCACCCGATCGCGGCCGCGGCCGCAATCCTCACGACGGCGGCCATCGCGCGCAATATGTATTACTACTCGTTGCCCTACGGGTGCCCGTGGATGGACCCCTATTACTACTGCGGTGGCATCTACTATCAGGAGCAGATGCAGGGCGACGACGTTGTCTATGTTGTCGTCAACCCAGGGGAGCCGGCGCAGGTGCCTGCCGAACCCGTGCCCCCGCCCGAGGAAAATCCCCCTCGATAGCGTCAGGCGGATGCCGTCACGCTCGGCGGCAACGCGAAGCGCAGCGTTGCCCCTCGTGCCCCGTTGTTTTCGGCCCAGAGCCGGCCGCCATGCGCCGCGATGATCGAGCGGCACACCGCCAGGCCCAGCCCGATGCCGTCCCGCTTGGTGGTCACGAACGGCTGGAAGATGCGTTCCAGATCGTCCGGAGGGATGCCCGGGCCGCTGTCGATGAACGAGACCTCGACCCAGCCCTGGTTCGTCAGTCTCGACCGGATGGTGAGGTCACGGTCCTCGCTCCCGAGCATGGCGTCGCCGGCGTTCAACAGCAGGTTGATGAGGACCTGTTGCAGTTGGACCTGATCGCCGTTCACGAGCGGAAGTCCGGACGCGAGTTCGATGTGCGCACTGGCATTGCGATTGAGCAGATCGCTCCTGGCCATGCGCAGTACCTCGAGCACCAGGTCGTTGACATAGAGGGGCCTATGCACCGCAGCCTGTTTCTTGAGCATCGCGCGCAGCCGGCGAATGACCTCGCCGGCACGCTTGTCGTCCGCCACGATGTCGGCGAGGCTGGCCCTGACCTCGTCCAGGTCGGGCTGCGCGCGGTCAAGGAACCGTTGCGCTGCCTGCGCGTTGCTCAGGATCGCCGCAAGCGGCTGGTTCAGTTCATGCGCCATCGATCCTGAAAGTTCGCCCAGCATGCCCACGCGCGACAGGTGCGCCAGTTCCTCGCGCTGGAGTGTCGCCTCGCGTTCCAGCGCCAACCGCTCGGTAATGTCGGCCACGGATGCCAGGACGAAGAGACCCTCCGGAGTCGCGATGGGCCTGAGCCCGACGACAACGGGCACCTGGCTGCCATCCTTGCGCAGGCCATGCAGTTCGCGTCCAACCGCCATGTTCCGTGCCTGGGGTTGGCCCATGAACTGTTCCCGATAAGCGATGTGCGCTGCACGGACGCGGCCCGGCACCAGGGCTTCGACATCCATGCCGATCAATTCGTGGATGCGATAGCCGAACACGCTGCTGGCCTGGGCGTTTGCCAGGACGATGAGCCCCCCGGTATCGACCATCAGCAACGCGGTGGGCGAGGCTTCGAAGACCATGCGGAAGCGATGCTCGCTTTCGCGCAGCTGCAACTGGCTTCCCTTCAGCGCCACCGTGAGTTGCGACGACCTGACCAGGTGCGCGCCCAGGTCATATGCCATGACCGCGATCATGATCAGCGCGGGAAAGTTGAATGTGATCGGCGCGCGCAGCTGACCGAAGTTCACCAGCGCGACCAGGCCGGTCATGGCCAGGTAGCACGTCGTGATGCCACCACAGACGACGACTACCCGTCGTTGCTCGCTGGGATCACCACGTCGCAATACTTCGACGATGGCGTGCAGGAGGAATGCCAGTACCAGGAGGCGGCAGAGCTGATCCAGCAAAGCCCAGGGGCTGGCGGTTCCCAATGGCACGGCCACGGTGCCGCCCAGGAACCCGACATGCGTCAGTGCATGGATGGAACTGAAATTGAGGTTCGCGCCGGAAAAGAAATTCGGGATGAGGGACAGCCAGCGCAACCCGATGGCCGCATAGGCGAGCCAGAGCGATCCCGCGCGGAAGCGTAGCCGGACGTAGCCGACCAGCGCGGTGGCCAGCACGGCGATGAAGACATTGGCCCATCGCAGCAGTTCGCCATACTGGGCGACGCTGGTCGTCCGCATGGCCAGGAGTTCGAGGATGGCGAGCGCCCCGACGGAGGAGGCGGCCAGCGAAAACATCAGATAGGGGTATTCGCGGCGCTGCCCGACCCACAGGAGGAAATAGACCAGCGCGAGCGTCAGACTCGCGGCGCCCATCATGGGCCAGGCGATGTCGATCCAACTCATCCCGGCAACCCCAGAGGTGTTGCCCGGAGTCTAGCGGCAAGGCCGGCGATGGAGGTAGGCCCGCTGCCGGGGCAGGGCGGGGGATGCACGGAAGAGGGATCAGCTCGTTGCAGTGTTGCCTATCACCCATTGGATGGCATCGAGCAACGCCTGGTTGTCGGCTGGTTTGTGCAGGAACAACCGGGCGCCCAGTTCGCGGGCGTTCTTGCGGGTGTCGTCATCGTCGCGCGCGGAGACCGCGATGACCGGCACCCCGATTTGACGCTCACGCAGCTTGATCAGGATATCGGTCCCGCTTTGACGCGGCATGGTGAGGTCCAGCAGGATCACGGCATTGGCGATATCGCGTATTTCGGCGAGGAAACGCTCGGATTCCGCGTAAGGACGCGGCTCGAGTCCCGCCGCGCGCATCAATCGCGCGAGCGCCGTCCGGACCGAATCATCGTCATCCACGATATAGACGATCAACTGGTCGGCATTCTCTTCCAACTGCCTGGTTCCCGCTTGGGATAGGGAACCTTAATGCCAACACGTGCCCATCGATATGGGACCTTGATCCCACGTAATCCGGAAACGCTTTTACCGGACAGCGGCCGATGTCTGGACGGTCCCCCGCGAATCGGAGTTGATGCCGACCAGTTCGCATTCGTGGACCAGCTGGGCGACGGAGTGCACCTCCATCTTTGCCATCACGCGACCGCGATGGACCTTGACCGTCTTCTCGGCGATGCCCAGGACGCCGGCGATCTGTTTGTTGAGCCGTCCCGTGAGAACCTGTTCCATCACCTCGCGCTCCCGGGTCGACAACCGCGCCATTCTCGCGTCGATCGAAGCGATGTCGTGGCTCTTTTCCAATGCCGCGGCGTGCCGGAGGGTTGCTTCCGAAATCGCCTGCAACAAGGCGTGGGAATCGATCGGCTTGAGCAGGAAATCCACTGCACCCTTCTTCATGGCAACGACGCTGCTGGCTACGTCGCCCTGGCCGGTAAGGAAGACGATCGGCAGGACGATGTTGCGTTCCTGGAGCAGGTCCTGCAGTTGCTGCCCACTCATCCCCGGCATGCACAGGTCGAGCACGATGCAGCCGATGTCCTCATGGTCCGGTCGCGCCAGGAAAGCCTCGGCCGACGCGAAGGCCTCCGCATTCCAGCCAGCGCTGCGCAGCAGCCGGACAAGTCCCTTCCGGACGGAGGAGTCGTCATCGATGATGAATACGGTGGCGGCGGTCGCTTCCATCGGGGGAGTTGTAGCGCCTGGGCCAGGCTCTGAATCCAACGTCACGTGGTGCACACACGGGCCAAGTCTAGGCGCCGAATTCCGCGGACTGAAGTGCCTTCACATTTGCAACGCATGTCGGTTCATCAACGAAGGAAACCCGGCATGCATCTTGCGTAAGGTCAACAACAAGACCAGGCGGGAAGTCTTCATGCTCATGTACGAAGTGCGCAGGTCCGGGTTTCGGCGAAGAGCACGACACCGCCGTCCTTTCATCACTCGTCCGATGAACCCGTTGCGCCGTCAGAGCGTCTTCGCGCCAGTTGCGGCACGCCGCGCTGCCCTGGGCTCCAGCCAGTGCCACACCAGGTACATGGCACCGACGGCGAACGCGCCGGCCAGGCTGAAGTACAGGATGCGCGTCACCCATATCCCCGGCTCGCCCGGGCCCGATGTGACCAGGGTGCCGAAAATGCAGAGCATCGCAGTCATACCAAACACCAGCGTGGGGACCGACGGACCACCTTCGGCCACGCGCAGGCCGATCAGGAAAGTAACGATGAACGTGATCAGGCCCAGCGTGAGCAGCGTCGGATGGATCAGCAATGTCCAGAAGGCAATGAGGCCGATCACGCCGCCAACGGCGTTTGCGCCGATCTTTCTTATTGCATAACTCTGGCTCAGGTGCAGATCGAAGTTCGCGACCATCAAGACCGTGTTGATGAGCACCGCCAATGCGTGCGCCGGCACGAAAAGGAGAAACACCAGCATGATCGGAACCACGATGCCGGTCGCGAGTAGCGCGGTCGCCACGGGTGCGGGATTGCGCGCCGGCGGCGCAGCGGGTTTAGGCGCCATCCCGCGCGGCCAGATGGCGTAAACCAGCCAGATCGACAGCATGGCCAGTACCATCCCGCGAACCAGCGCCTGGGGCAGTGCAGCGGCCTGGCTCGGATAGGCCAGCGCCACGACCGGAATCGTGGAAAGGCAGACCAGCAGCAGCGTGGCGGGAAGCGTCGCCGCTGGACCACCGGTCAGCAACGCCAGGAACCCGATGAACAGGAACAGGGTGATCGCGCCGAACAGCACCCACGGCATGTCCAGCAGGAGAGTCGACAGCAACCAGGCGAGCGCGGCAGACAGGGTCATCGCCGCGACTATCACCACCCCCAACTTCAGCGGTGGCCGGCCAGGCAGATTGGCCAGCAACGCGCCGGTCAGTATCGCCGTGAGGTATGCCGGCTGCCATGCCATCGCTTCGCAGACGACGAACGACATGCTGACCCCGACCGCAAACCGCAGCGCCGCATGCATACGCTCGACCGCTGCCGCGTCGGCGGGGCCTTTCTCCATTGGCACCGGTCGCGCCATTGGATTACCGCAGATAGCTCAGCAAGGTGATCACGCGCATCCATAGCCGCGCGACCGGGTTGAAGATGGACCCCTTTTCGGCAAGCACTACGACATTCGCCTGGGCACCGCTGCGGCCGAGCGGCGGCGCGGCTTCGCGGTCGTCCACCGGATCCACGACGATGCGCACGGGGAACTGTTGCGGCTCACGCAGCCAACCGCTCGGCGCCGCGAGATCGGGCAGTTGTCCCGTTGGCACTTCGTTCCCCTGGGTCACGCCCCAGCCGAGGCTGTCCACGTGCCCTTTGAAGAGGCGGCCAGGGAGTTCGTCGAATGCGACCACCACTTCATCGCCCGGATCGATGTTGCCCAACTGGTTTTCGCGCATCGCCGCGGTCACCCAGCGTCGGCCGTGCTCGATGAACGTGAGCACCGGCGCACCACGGCTCACGAACTGTCCGGTCGACAGTCGCAGGTTGGTGATGACGCCGTCAGCCGGTGCCAGCACCGTGGTGTTGTGCAGGTCCAGCTTTGCCTGCTCGACGGCAGCTCGTGCCTGCTTGACCTTGGCGTTGTTGTCCCCGGTTTCGCCGAGTGCGCTGCGCGCGCGCTCCAGTTGGACCTCGGCACGCGTGACGTCGGCGCTTGTGGTGTCCATGGCGGAGCGTGCCCGTATCGCCGTCGTCTCGGACACGGCCTGCTTTTCCCAGAGCCCAATCACGATCCTGCCCAGCTTGTTGTTCGTAGCGAGCTCGATGCGCTGCTTCTCCAGGTCTGCCTTGGCATAGCTGACATCGAGTTCGGATACGTCCGCGCCCTGGATGGCAACGGCAAGGTTGGCTTCGGCGGTCCGCAGCGCGATTTCAAAGGGCTGCGGGTCGATCCGGAACAGCACCTGGCCTTTGCGTGTGGGTGCGTTGTCCCTGACCTCCACGGCGATCACCTGGCCACTCACCTGCGGGGCAACCTGCGCGAACGGTGTGTCCACTGAAGCCTGCGCGGTGTATGGCGTGAGCCGGTCGGCTATTACGTGGTAGATGAACAACACCAGCAATGCGATCAGCGCAATCTGGATCACCCGGCGCGCGGGATTCGGGGCAGGGGAGGGGGGCGTTTTTTTCCGCGCACCGTTGGAGGCAGCCCCAGCTTCAGCTGGTGCCGTCTTGTCCCCCGGGGTCTCACGCGCGGAAGTCATCGTTCATCCTCGCCGGTGCGACGCGGGGCCAGTCCAGGAGCGCGCCCCATGGCCTCATTAACGTGCCTTCTCTGTGCCTGCGGCCGGCGCCGCGGACACGGGCTGTGACGTGGCCATCTCATCCCAGTCGCCTCCCATGGCCCGGTACAACCCCACCATCGCCCGATAGCTGTCGCCCTGCGCACCGCTCAGCGCGAGTTGGGCCGAGAACAGGCTGCGCTCGGTATCGAGTACTTCGAGGTAGTCGCTGTAGCCATTGTCGTAACGTATGCGCGCCAGCTCGACGCCCCGCAGCAACGAGGTCACACGTCGGTCGAGCGATGCTTCCACTTCCCGTGTGGTGCGCACCGCGATGAGGAAATCGTCGACATCCCGGAACGCGTTCTGGATCGTCGATTCGTAGGTGGCAAGCGCCTGCTCGCGGCGGGCCTCCGCCTGTTGATTCGTGGCCTTGATGCTGCCGCCTGCGAACAGCGGGCCCAGCAGTTGCCCGACGAATGACCACGTACGCGCCGGTCCGGTAAACAACGAGTCGAGGTCGGCGCTGGCATAGCCGCCCGTACCGGTCAATGAAATGCTGGGGAAGTAGAGTGCACGTGCGACGCCAATCCGCGCATTCGCGGCGGCCAGCTGCTGTTCGGCTTGCAGGATGTCGGGCCGGCGCTCCAGCAGCTCGGCGGGCAGGTCTCCCGGTACTGCCGGCATGCCAAGACTTTTCAGGCTCTGCGCGCGGACGATCGGACCGGGATTGCGACCGACCAGAACGGACAGTGCATCCTCCTGTTGTGCGATGACCCGCTGCAGCTGCGGAATGGCCGCGACCGCACTTTCGTATTCGGCCACCACCTGTTGCATCTCGAAGTCGGAGATCACGCCGCCTTCCAGGCGAGTGCGGAACAGATCCACCGAAGCCTTGCGGCCCGTGACCGTGTCTTGGGACACCTTCAATTGGCGATCGAGGTCGAGCAGGTTGATGTAGCCAACCACGATCGAGGCGACGAGCGTCAACGCGACGCCGCGGCGTGCGTGGTCCGTGGCGAGCAGGTCAGCGCGGGCAGCTTCGGTATCGCGCCTGATCCGGCCCCAGAGATCCAGTTCCCAACTTGCCGACAGCCCGACGCTGTAGCTTTCGCTGATCGGATCGACACCGGATGGAAATGGCGTTGCCCCGCGCGTACTTGCACGCTGGCGGCTGGCGCTTGCCCCGTAGCCGACCTGGGGAAAGGCCTCCCCATGCACGGCGGCCAGGCGTGCGGCGAATTCGTCGACCCGCGCCACCGCGACGCGAAGGTCGCGATTGTTCGCGAGGCCCTCACGTACCAGCGAATCGAGCGCTTCGTCGTGGAAGCCCTGCCACCAGGGAGCGACATCGGCCAGGGTCGTAGTCGGTGCCTCCGCCCCGAAGCGGTAGGCGCCTGGCGCATCGATCGTCGGTCGCACGTAATCCGGGCCCAGCACGCAACTGGTGCCGGCACACGCGAGGAACGCGATTGCAGCGGCAGGTGCCAAGCGCAGGCTATCAATGCGAATCACGTTCAGATCGCTCCAGACAGAACCTGGCGGCGGCAATCTGCGAGGGAAGACGGAACGCCAAAAGCGACGCTTCATACGCCTTTGATTCAAACGCGGCAAAGCGCGTGCCATGGCCACGCAGTGGCCGGGGCAGCGAGCAGGGAGCGCCCGATGGGCAAGACCGTGGTCCGAACAGCCTCGGTCTTCGGCTGAGGCGGAACGTTTGGGCACCAATCCGAGCCATCTGGCTCCACCGATGTCCACGCCGGGGACCGGCATGACTGGCAGCACATTGGAGAATGGAGCCCATCTCCACACACCGTAGCCCGAGCCTGACCGGCTTCCAATTGGCCGTTGGACCAACGCGGTTGCCGCAAAAGTGGTGTGCACACGGCGGGGCAGCGCGGTTCGAATGGAGAGCTGCGACCTTCAGGCCAGCCGGAAGCGTCCCATGGGCTCGAAGCGAGGACCGCTAACTTCAACCCATAACTTCGCATAATGCCTATTATGTAAACACGGTAGTGTGCGCGCGGCAATCCCCTCGTTTCGGATGACGGCAAGCGCAGGCGCGAGTCTTTGGAGCTCTGTCGCTTCCGGGCTATGCCCATCGCCGCAAGGCTCAGGAGCGCCGAACCAACGGTCTAGCCGCCGGCTAGCTCATTGCCAGCTTCATTGACCGGCAGGAGTTGTTCTCAAAGTACGAACACGGAGTTTCCACTTCCGGGCTATGAAGGAGTACCCCATGCGTGAACTGACCATCGAAGAAGTCGGCTTGGCATCGGGTGCGGTGCAGTCTTCGCGGGTATGACAGCGCCAGCGTGGGGACCTATCCGCTGATTGGCGTGAGTGTGGTCGTTACTGGTAGTTATAGACCTGCCATGCCACGAACTGACGCTTGGGGAGTGTCCGACCCTCTAATGCGTCGATTCCTCGCGGGCCTATGCATAGGGATTGCCATAGGCATCGCCATCGGCAAGCTAGTTGCCTAGCCTAGAAGTCACTTGATGACGAATCCAAAGAACGAGGCCGCCCAAGGGCGGCCTCCAAGGTCGGTCCCCGCCTTCGCGGCGCAACGATCATGTCCTAGCAGACTGATGCTGCCCGGGCCCGGCGACTTCCGGGCTGCCCCGTTCGTAGCCGTCCGGATTCAGCGACTGCCAATGCCAGGCGTCCCGGCACATCTCATCGATGTCGAATCGGGCCCGCCAGCCGAGCAGCCGGTTTGCCAATGACGGGTCCGCATAGACCTGGGCCGCGTCGCCCGGGCGCCGCGCCACGATCTCATACGGGATGTGGCAACCGGACGCCCGTTCGAACGCGTGCACGAGCTCAAGCACGCTCACGCCACGGCCAGTACCCAGGTTGACGGTGAGGTTGGCATCCGAACGCATGACGTACTCCAGCGCGTCCACGTGGGCCCGGGCCAGGTCCACGACATGGATGTAGTCACGGATCCCCGTGCCGTCCGGCGTCGGGTAATCGCCACCAAAGATGCTCAGCTTGCTGCGACGCCCCGCGGCGACCTGGCAGATGTAGGGCATCAGGTTGTTGGGAACGCCCGTCGGATCCTCGCCGATGAGCCCCGAAGGATGCGCGCCCACCGGATTGAAGTAGCGCAGGTTGGCGGCGCGGAACGAAGAGCATGCACGGCACAGGTCGCCGATCAGCTGTTCCATGATCAGCTTGGTGCGGCCATAGGGATTCATCGCGTCCAGCCGCGAGTGCTCGGCGACCGGCACGCGCTCCGGATCGCCGTAGACCGTGGCCGACGAGCTGAACACCAGTCGTTCCACGGATGCCTCCTGCATTGCCTGCAGGAGATTGATTGTGCCGCCGATGTTGTTGTCGAAGTACTCCAGCGGCTTGGCACAGGACTCGCCTACGGCCTTCATCGCGGCGAAATGCATCACGGCATGGAACCGGTGCCGGGCGAACAGCCGCGCCACGGCGGTCCTGTTGCGAAGGTCCACCCGCACGCACTCCACCGGGGTACCCATGATGCGCTGCAGGCGCAGCAACACGCGCGGTGAGCTGTTCGTGAAATTGTCGGCGATGACGACCCGGTGCCCCTGTTCCGCCAGGGCGACGCAGGTGTGGCTGCCGATGTAGCCGGCGCCGCCGCACACGAGGATGCACATCGGTGCCTGCTCCGCCATCTGCATCTGCCTCGCTCTGTCCCGTTTCCAAAGAGAACGCGGAATGGCCGCGTGGGCGTCCAGGCTGGAACGCCCCCTCCCCTCACCCCCTGCTTTCCCTGCCCTACCCCCGGACCTTGTCCTCGGCATCACACGATTGGCGTTACCAATTGGAGCACTGCCGCCTTCACGCGCGGATCAACCAGGACGTCGACCCAGAGGGGAGGTCTGCTTGGCAAGTAATGCCCCGTTGGCCACGTTGGACCAGGCCCGCATCGCAATCCTTGGACTCGGTTACGTTGGCCTGCCGCTCGCCGCGGCATTCGGCAAACGTTTCCCGACCGTCGGATTCGACATCGACGCGGCGCGGGTGTCCGAACTCAAGAGCCACCACGACCACACCCGTGAAGTCACGGCCGACAACCTTCGCGAGGCGAAGCTGCTGGAATTCAGCAGCGATCCGGCTGCGCTGGCCGGCTGCAACGTTTTCATCGTGACGGTGCCCACGCCGATCGACGAGTACAAACGCCCCGACCTGCATCCGCTCGAGTCGGCGAGCCGCACGGTCGGGCGTGCGATCGGACGCGGCGGCATCGTGGTCTATGAATCGACCGTCTATCCCGGTGCGACCGAGGAGATCTGCGTTCCCATTGTCGAACGCGAATCGGGACTGGTGTTCAACCGCGATTTTTATGCAGGTTACAGCCCCGAGCGCATCAATCCCGGCGACCCGAAGCATCGCCTGGAAACCATCATGAAGGTCACGTCCGGCTCGACACCGGAAGCGGCCGAGTTCGTGGACGGCCTCTACGGCAGCATCATCACCGCCGGGACCCACAAGGCATCCAGCATCCGCGTGGCCGAAGCGGCCAAGGTCATCGAAAACATCCAGCGCGACGTCAACATCGCCCTGATCAACGAACTGGCCCTGATCTTCCATCGGCTCGGCATCGATACGCACGAGGTGCTCGAAGCGGCCGGCACCAAGTGGAACTTCCTGCCTTTCCGCCCCGGCCTCGTCGGCGGGCACTGCATCGGCGTCGATCCCTATTACCTCACCCACAAGGCGCAACAGATCGGCTACCACCCGGACATGATCCTTGCCGGGCGCCGGATCAACGACGGCATGGGCAGCCATGTCGCGCGCCGGGTGGTCAAGCTCATGCGCCAGCGAAACCAGGACATGACCCGTGCGCGCATCCTGATCCTGGGCCTGGCCTTCAAGGAAAACTGTCCCGACCTGCGCAACACCAAGGTCGTCGACATCATTCGCGAACTGCATTGCTACAACGCCAAGGTCGACGTCCACGACCCCTGGGTCAACGTGGAACATGCGCGTGCGGAATACGGCGTGGACCTGATCGCCGAGCCCGCGACCGGCCAATACGACGCGGTGGTGCTCGCCGTTGCGCATGGCGAATTCGTCGCCATGGGTGCGGATCGGATCCGAAGCCTCGGAACGCCTGGAGCGGTCCTGTTCGACGTCAAGCGCGCCTTGCCACGCGCCAGCGTCGACGGATGCCTGTAACCGCATGCGCGTGCTCGTCACCGGTGCGGCAGGTTTCATCGGCGCCAAGCTGAGCGAAGTGCTGCTCGCGCGCGGCGACGAGGTTCTTGGCTTCGACGACCTCAATGCCTACTACGATCCGCGCCTGAAACAGGCTCGACTCGCGCGTCTGCTCCCGCATGCCAATTTCCAGTTCACGCGCGGTTCGCTCGAGGATCGCGTGGCGCTGGACGGCGCCTTCGCCGCGTTCGAACCGCAGCGCGTGGTCAACCTGGCGGCGCAGGCTGGCGTGCGCTACTCGCTCGACAATCCGCAGGCCTATGTCGACAGCAATGTCGTCGGCTTCTTGAACATCCTGGAAGCCTGTCGCCATCGCAAGATCGAACACCTGGTCTATGCATCGTCCAGCTCGGTGTACGGCGCCAACCGCAAGCTTCCGTTCTCGGTCGACGACAGCGTCGATCATCCGGTCAGCATGTATGCCGCGACGAAGAAAGCCAACGAACTGATGGCGCATACCTACAGCCATCTGTTCGGGCTTCCGACCACCGGTCTGCGCTTCTTTACCGTTTACGGCCCATGGGGCCGGCCGGACATGGCGCTGTTCCTGTTTACCCGCAGGATCCTCGCCGGCGAGCCGATCGACGTCTTCAACCACGGGCGCCACAGCCGGGATTTCACCTTCATCGACGACATCGTCGAAGGCGTCGTCCGCACGCTCGACCGGATCCCGGCCCCCGACCCGCACCACGACCCGAAGGCGCCCACGCCGGCGAGCTCGAACGCGCCCTATCGGGTCTACAACATCGGCAACCACCAGCCGGTGGAGCTGCTGCGCTACATCGAGGTCCTGGAACGCTGTCTGGGACGCAAGGCCGAACGGCGGTTGCTGCCGATGCAGCCGGGCGACGTGCCCGACACATGGGCCGACGTCGAGGCCCTGCGCCGGGATGTCGGCTACTCGCCCTCCACCCCGATCGAGGTCGGGGTGGCGCGATTCGTCGACTGGTACCGCGAATATCACGGGGTATGAGGAATGACCTCCTCCCCTGATCAGGTGGCCGGGAGCATTCGCCCTCGGCGTTGTTCAAGAGGGGTCTATTGGAGAATTGCCATGCAACTTGCATCAGCCCTTCGGGCTTTCGGCCTGTCCCTCCTGCTAGCGGGTTGCGCCACCTCGGCGAACCTCTCTACAGGCACCCCGCCCGCCCCCGCCCCTGCCGACGACTACCAGATCGGTGTCGACGACATGGTCCAGGTGTCGGTCTGGCGCAATCCGGAGCTGGGTATCACCGCCCCGGTACGCCCCGACGGGAAGATCTCGGTTCCGCTGGTCGGCGACGTCGTCGCCGGTGGCCGGACTCCCGACGAGGTCGCCAAGGACCTGCAGACCAAGCTGGGCGCCTATGTGCGCGAGCCCCAGGTCACCGTCATCCTCACCGAGCTGCGCAGCCACGAATACCTGTCCCGCGTCCGGGTCACCGGTGCCGTGCGCACGCCGGTTTCGATCCCGTACCGCCAGGGCATGACCGTGCTGGACGCCGTGCTCGCCGCCGGTGGTGTTACCGAGTTCGCCGCACCTGACCATTCCAGCCTGCACCGCAAGACTGGCAACGGCGCGCAGGCCTACGGCGTGCAACTGGGCAACATCCTCGACAACGGCGACCTCAGCACCAACTACAAGGTCGCCCCCGGCGACGTGATCACCGTGCCGGAGCGCGTACTGTGAACAATGCATACAGGCAACCTGCCTTGCCTGGTCCCGCAGCCGACCGCCTGCCGGCGTTCGCGATGCTGTCCCTCGCACGCAAGGAATTCCGTCGCTATCTCCTGCCGTTCGCCACCATCTTCGCAGGCATAGCGCTTTTCTTCCTCGCCTGGGGATTGCTCAACCCGCCGACCTACAAGTCGTCGGCGACGGTGCTGGTCCAGGACAACACCCCCATCGCCCCGCTGATGGAAGGACGCACCGCGGCGCCCAGCGAAGCCGCGCGCGCAACCATCTCGCGCGACGTGCTCTTCGGTCACCGCGTCATGGACGAAGTGCTGAAGGCGGGCGGTTGGGATAACGAGAGCCTCAGCCCGGCGGAAAAGGAAAAGCTGGTCGACACCATCACCGGGAATACCGAGGTCCTGGTGACCGAGCGCACCCAGGTGCGTTCGACGGATCCGAAGCTGAGCCTGGTCAAGATCACCTACGCGGATTCCGATCCCAAGCGCGCCTACGCCGTTGCCAAGCGCTTTTCGGAAGCCCTGATCGAGCAGGTGCTCGAGTCCAGGGCACAGGCCAGCCAATCCGCCTATCAGTTCATCGATGCACAGGTCGAGAAATACCAGGTGGCGCTCGGCGAGGCGGACAAGAAACTGCAGGACTATCGCAGCGTCAATCCGGATGCGGTGCCAGGCGTGGATACGGACGTGGGCGCACGCATCGGGGAACTGCGCCGGGCCGCCGACAACGCCAGCATGGACCTCGCGGACGTCGGTGCCCAGGAGCACCAACTGATGGGCATGCTTTCCCGCGAAAGCCAGATCACCACCATCTCGCGCTCCACGCAGGCCAATGCACAACTGGGCGCACTGCAGGCTGAAGAAAGCCGACTGCTGCTCAGCTACACAGACCAGCATCCGGATGTGGTCCGGGTACGCAACCAGATCCGCGAACTGCAGGGGCAGGTGCGAGGCGGCCGCATGCGTGGATCCGTCCTGCCGGGCTCGAGCCCGACGATGAATCCGGTTTACGAGCAACTTCGGACACAACTGGCTGAAGTACGGCGCCAGGGTGCCGCGGCGGCCTCGCGCGTCGCCACCGCCCAGGCTCTGCTGCGTGACGAGCTTGAACGCAGCCGCAGGATCATCGGCTCCGAAGGAATGGTTTCGGCGCTGACCCGTGCGCATGACGTCAACAAGGAAATGTACGAAGACCTGCTCAAGCGGCGCGAAAACGCCCGTGTTTCGATGAGCCTGGACGCGGACGGACGCAGCCTTGGTTTCCAGATCCAGGAACCCGCATCGATCCCCGCCATACCGACTGGCCTGCGCCTGATGCATTTCGCGGTGGCCGGAATTTCGGTCGCGATACTGATCCCGCTGCTGCTCCTGTCGATGCTGGTCAAGCATGATCCCCGCGTGCGACTCCCGTTGCAGATCGAACGCGATGCCGGCCTGCCGGTGTTGGGAACCATCCCGCTGCACCTCACGCATGATCAATTCGAACAGCGCAACAAGCGAACCAGGCTGGGATCGGCCCTGTTCGTCGCCGTGCCGCTGATCTATGGATTGGTGCTCATGCTGAAACTGGTGGACGTCTTATGAATGACTTCAACCACTCGACTGTGAATGCCATGGACAAGATGACTGACGCCGGACATCGAAGCGTCGCGCGGAGGAACGAATCCACCTCGCTGACGCCTGCCCAGTTGGCAGAACGCTCCATCATTCCTTACGTGGATGGGGCCAACAGGCAACTGGTGGACTCGTTCAGGGAGCTACGCACACGATTGCTGGCGACCTCGAACGACAACTTCATCACCCTGATCGCGCCGGTCACCGACGGATGCGGGGGAAGCTTTGTCGCCCGCAACCTCGCGCTCGCGATGACGTTCGACCAGTCCAAGAACGCGCTGCTGATCGATTGCAACCTGCGCCATCCATCCCAGGACACATCGATGAAGATCGATACGTCCCGCGGCGGGCTGATCAACTATCTCGAAGACCCGGAGGCCGAGGTCGAATCCATGCTGTACAGCACCGGCATCCCGCGCCTGAAACTGATTCCGGCGGGCCGCTCGTCCTACGGCGAGATGGAGTCTGAATATTTCTCGTCGTTCCGCATGCGCCTTTTGCTGGATTCCCTGCGCAGCAGTTATTCGGACCGTTACATCTTCCTGGACAGCCCGCCTACCCTGGGCGCACCCGATGCACGCATGTTGTCGGAACTGGCGGACGTGGTGATTCTCGTTGCAGGCTACGCACGAAACACGCCGACCGATATCGCCGCGGCTGCGGCCAACTTCGATCCCCGCAAGTTCGCCGGCGTGGTTTTCAATGAAAACGCCTGAGCGCCGCAACGGCCGCCCATCCCTGTCCCGGGTGCATGTGCGCCCGACGGCCTTGTGCGTTGCAATCCTGGCCGCTGCGTTCAGCGATGGCGCGAACGCGGCACGCCTCAACTACCGGCTGGAAGGCCTTGGGCTCCACAGCGACAACATCAATCTCAGCGAAAGCGACGAACAGGCCGAGACCGTGTTCGCACCCCGCCTCGCGTTCGATTTCAAGGAGGAAGGCTCGGCGGTCGAAATCCAGGCGCGCGGAGAAATCGAACGGCGCTTCTACAGCGGCAATGCATTCGACGACGAAACCCGCAGTGGCTTCGCCGGTCAGCTCAACTGGTCGCTGTTTCCCGAGCGCCTAAACCTGGTCGTCGAGGACTACCTCAGCGAAGAGCCGATCAACTTCCGCGACGGGCGATTTCCCGGCAACCTGCAACAGGTGAACGTCTTCGTCGCGGGGCCGACTTTCTTCGCCCGCTTCGGCGATGCCACGCGCTTGAAACTCGACGTTCGCGGCGCCGACACCTATGCCGAGGAGACGGCCGGGTTCGACAGCAAGCGCTATGGCGCGGCCGCGGCGCTGGAGCACGATATCCGTAGCACGTCGAAGGTCTCGCTCAACCTGGCGTATACGAACGTCGACTTCGACGATTCGGATCCGGCGATTGCGATCGACTACGACCGGGAGGACGCCTTCGTCCGATACAACGGCAAGCTGCGCAACATCGACTATGAACTGGATGGGGGCTATTCGCGCCTGAAGCGCGATCTGGCCAGCGATGAATCGACCGCCATCGGCCGGGCCACCGTCCAATGGCATCCCGACCCGCACAACCGGCTGAGCTTCCGCGCGCGCCATCAGTTCGCCGACGCGGTCCAGGACATCGTCCTCCGGCTGAGGGACTCCGACGAGGTACTGATCCCCGACCTGATGGCACCCTCGGACTCGCTCGTGACGTCCGGGACCTATCGCCAGAACTACTACGACCTCGATTACCGCTTTTCCGGAGAACGCTTCGGCTTCCGCGCCCGCCCGCTATACAGAAAGTTGCGCTACGTCGACCCGGGGAACAGCGATCGCACCGAGCGCGCCCTGGTGTTCCAGGCCAGTTACCGCCTTCGCCCGAGGATGACCGTAATGCTCGACGGCGCCGAGCGCCGGCGTGAATTCCTGACGCAGGACGAAACCGACCGCGACCACGTCTACGGCCTGGCCATGGAGTATCAGCTGACCAGGCATTGGGGCTGGCGGGCCGACGTTTTCAAGAACGACCGCAGCTCGGATGTACCCGAGGCGCGTTACAAGGAAAACGCGGTGCAATTCAAGGTCTGGTGGCAGCGCTGACATCGGAGCCGGCGAAATGTTAGAGGCACTGCTCTGGAGCGCGATCTTCCTGCTGGGGTACATCTACGTGGGTTATCCGGTCCTGGCGATCGCGATCGCCCGTATCTGGCCACGCCCCGCACACAAGGGCGCCATCTCTTCCGCGGTCACGGTGATCATCACCGCGTTCAACGAAGAAAAGCACATCGAACAGAAGATCCGGAACGTCCTCGAACTCGACTATCCGAACGACCTGGTCGACATCATCGTCGCGTCGGATGCATCGAGCGATGCCACGGACCAGATCGTGCTCGCGTTCAATGCCACGAACGTACGCCTGCTGCGGGTGGAGGGACGCCTGGGCAAGACCGCCTGCCAGAACGCCGCTGCCGCGGCCGCTTCAGGGGACATCCTGGTTTTCACCGATGCCACGACCTTGATCGAGACGGACGCCCTGCGGGCGATCTGCGGCAATTTCCATGATCCTTCGGTGGGCTGCGTGGCCGGTCGCCTCACGTATGTTGCGAACCAGGACGATGCAACCGGCAACGGCGGCACCTCCTACTGGAACTACGAAATCATGCTGCGGATGGCGGAGAGCTCGCTGGGCTCACTGATCGGTGTCTCCGGCTGCCTGTATGCGGTGCGACGCAGCGCCTATCGCGCGATCGCCCCTGAACTGATCAGCGATTTCGTCATCGCGATGGTGGTGCGGGAACAAGGGCTGCGCACGATTCTCGAGCCGGACGCGATCTGTTACGAAGAGACCCTCGACCACCCCGATCGCGAACTTTCCATGCGCGTGCGCGTTGGCATGCGCAGCCTGGCCGCGCTTGCCAGCCGGAAGCAGTTCCTGAATCCGTTCCGCTACGGCGTATTTGCCTGGCAGCTGTGGTCGCACAAGCTGCTGCGATATCTGTCGCCGGTGTTCTGGGCGGTCGCGCTCCTGGCGAACGTGGCGCTGGCATTGCAAGGACGCTATCTGTGGTTGCTGACTATGCAGCTGGTGCTGCTGCTGTCGGGACTGCTCGGGTTCGCGTCGCTGCGTGCATTCGGTACGTCGCGCCTGCTCGCCCAACCGTATTACTTCCTGCTGACCAACCTCGCGTCCGCCGTCAGCCTGTTCCGGTTCCTGCGCGGTGAACGGGTCGTGACATGGACTCCGTTACGCTAGAACGGCGCGCTGTATCGGCAGCCAGCGATGGATGACTGGCCGTGGATGGCGCCCCGCGACGTTTTTCCCTAGAGCGGGATTGGATCAATGCGAATGCAGTCGACGGAGAACAACTACGCTGCCGGTCCTGATGGCGTCCCGGCCCCGGCCCCGGCGCCGCAGGCGCCATGGGCAGAGTCGCAGGCCCCGGTAGCCCCCTCCCCGCAGCGCATCCTGTATGTGGTCTCGCAGTTTCCGAGCCTGTCGGAGACCTTCATCGTCCGCGAAATCCAAGCCCTGATCGATCGGGGCGTGGATGTCCGCGTGCTGTCGCTGAAACAGCCAAGGGAACCCATCGTCCAACCGCAAGCGGAAGCACTGCTCGATCGGGTCATGCATCCCGCGAGCGGCCTGCAAACTCTCGGCGCGGCATTCGCCACCTTGCTGCATCGACCGTCGGAGAGCCTTACCTTCCTCGCAATCATGTTGCGCGAGTTGTGGCGCCGGCCTGCTGCACTCGCCAAGAGCATGGCGGCGATCTTCCGCGCGCTGGGCCGCATCGATGAGATCGGTGCGTTCTCCCCGCAGCTCCTGCATGCCTCCTGGGCCACTTACCCAGCGACGGTCGCGTGGTTCCTGTCGCGAGTACTCGAAGTTCCCTACAGCTTCACCAGTCGTGCACACGACATCTTCATCGAAGACCACATGATGGCGGGCAAGCTGCAGAGTGCCGCGCTCGCCGTGACCATCACCGAGCACAACGTCCGCTTCATGGAGCGCTGGATGCCGGCACCGGGCGCGATCCCCGTGCACGTCATCCACTCGTCGCTCAACCTTGCCGAACTTCCGTACGTTCGCACCGGACGTGATCCGCGGAAGCTGCTCTCCGTCGGCCGGCTGGTTCCGATGAAGGGCTTCGACATCCTGCTCAAGGCGCTGGCGGAGCTGCGCGATCGCGGCATCGAATTCCGCTGCACGGTCATCGGCGAAGGCCCCGAGCGGACACGGTTGGAAAACATGCGCAGTGCACTTGGCCTCGACGCGCTCGTGGAATTCCCGGGAGCGATGCCCCAGGGCGAGGTCACCCGGCACATGACCGACTCGTCACTGATGGTCCTGCCTTGCGTCGTTGCCCCCAATGGGCAGTCCGACGGGATCCCCAATGTCCTGATGGAATCAATGGCAACCGGGCTACCCGTCATCAGCACACGGATATCCGGAATTCCCGAACTGGTCGAGGACGGCGTCAGTGGACGCCTGGTCGCGGCAGGCGACGTGGGAGCCCTGGCCAATGCGGTACAGGCGCTGCTCGACGCGCCCCTTCAACGCGAGTCCTTTGCCGAGGCCGGGCGGCGCAAGGTTGAACGTGATTTCGACGTGCGCATCGAGGCCGGACGGTTGCTCAAACACTTCAGGGCGCTGTGCCATGCATGATCGGCGGCGCGTGCTCGTGGTGATCGACAGCATGGAAGTTGGCGGCAGCCAGCGCCAGGTCCAACACTTGCTGGACGGACTGGACAGGCAGCATTGGGAGCCGGAGCTCGCCTACTTCCGCAGCGACTCGTTCCTGGTCGATGCCATTCGCGCAAGCGGCATCACCGTGCATTACCTGCCCAAGCGCGGCCGTCTCGACATGCGTTTCCTTGCCTCCTACGCCCTCCTGCTGCGCGAGAGGAACTATGCGCTCGTGCATGCCTATTCGTTGACGGCCGAGCTGTGGACCCTGCCGGCGCGATTCCTGTCCGGTCTTCGACCGGTACTCGTGGCATCCGAACGCAGTTCGGTCCGGAACGATCGGCCGGCGTGGTACTGGTGGCTCAAACGCATCGTGCTCGGCCGCAGCGCGGCAGTAATCGCCAATTCCGAAGCAGGCGCGCACTCGACAGCGCAACGTACGCGAATGCCGGCGTCGCTGTTCACCACCATCGCCAACGACGTCGGCCTGCCCGCGCCCGTTTCCACTGAAGATAAAGCCGCCATGCGCCAATCCATTGGCGCGCCGGAAGGAGATCTTTTTGGTCTCTTCGTCGGGCGGCTGGTTCCGGTGAAGAACCTGGAATGCCTGGTCCGTGCGCTCGCGATGCTCGCGCCCGCACAACGGCCCTGGCTGGCACTGGCTGGCGACGGCCCCTTGCGCGACGCGATAGCCCAGCTTGCCGCGGACCATGGCGTGGCTTCGCGCCTGCGCTTCCTTGGCGAACGACCAGATGCCACGCAGTTGATGCAGGCAGCGGACTTCCTGGTGCTGCCTTCCCATTTCGAGGGCTTGTCCAACGCCTTGCTCGAAGCCATGGCCGCCGGTTGCCCGGTGATCGCTTCGGCGGTCGGCGGCAGTGTCGAATTGATCGAGCATGGACGCACTGGCCTGCTGTTCCCGAGCGACGATGCCGGTGCGTTCGCCACACTGATCGCGCGCATGGCCAATCCAGACCTGCGCACGAGCCTCTCACTGGCGGGCAGGCAGCATGTGGAGCAGCACCACAGCCAGGCCGCGCTCGTCGCCGGGACGACGGCGGTCTACGAGCGTTGTCTCCTTAACGCGGGTCCGGCGGCAGTTAGCACGTTGGCACACGCAGACCAGGGCCGATGAAATGAACGCAGGCTGCCGACGCAACGCCAACCCGCCCAATGCGACCGGCATGGCCGGCAAGGTTTGCTGACCCATGCGCCTTCTCTACGCCATCCCCATCGTGCTGCTGCCGAATGCGGCGCACCTGCCGTCCAATGTCAGCGTGTCGGTTTCGGTCGCCGCGATCGTCATCGCCATACTCCTGGGCGACCGCGAGGAGCCCTATCTCGCGCGTGCCAGCTATCTCCTTCCCCCGCTCATCGCGCTGTTCCTGGCGATGCTGATTGCCTTCGTCGCCGCGCAATGGAACGACTTGTCCAACTTCGGGGCAGACCTTCGCGAAGCCAAAGTCGCGGTGCTCTTTCCGTTCCTTTACCTCGCGTACCGGCGATGCGGGCTGGACCTGAAAGGCACCCGGCAGATGATCATGCTGATGCTGCTGGTGGCCGTCCTTGCCGGGCTCGAAGCCGTCTTTCAAGGGTTGAGCTTCAACCTGGGCTCGTTCTCCAACACCGAACGCGCCACCGGTCCATTCGGCCCGATCAACATGGCCAACCGTGCCGGCGTGTTCTTTGCCATGTTCCTGCCATTCCTGGTGGCGCTGGTGCTTCAGCCAAACCAGCGCCGATCCGTGCGCCTGGCAGCGATCGCGGGCAGCGTGATCCTGGCGTTTGCAATCCTGTTCACCTACTCACGCCAGGCATACCTGATCGGACTGTTCGGCATGATGGTCCTGCTGGTCTGGCGCAGCATTCCCGCTGCGTTGCTGGCGGCCGTGTTGCTGGTGGCGACTGCAGCCAGCTTCCTGCCGTCAAGCGTCGTCGAGCGCGTCCAGGAAACGCAGCAAGTGGACGCCACCGGCGCCGTGACGCTCGATGCCAGCACTTCCAGTCGCTTCGTGATCTGGAACGGCACGATGAACATGTTGCGCGACCATCCGGCCGGCGTGGGATTGGGACGCTTCGACAGGCATATCGGCGACTACACCCCTTATGGCCGGCCCAAGGATGCGCACAACGGTTTCGTGTTGACACTGGCCGAGTGCGGTCCGCTGGGTCTGCTGGCGCTGTTGTGGGTTTTCTGGCGGCTATGGCGACTGTCACGATGGCTGCGCCGTTCCCCGGGAGCAGCGAAGCCGGAGTTGCGCACGTTCGAACTGGGCTTCACGTTGGCGGTCATTTCGATGGCCTTGGGCAACATGTATGGCAGCCCATACTTCGACAGCGTGATCATGGCCAACTTCTGGGTCCTGTGCGGCTTGATGGAACGTTACGGCCGGATCAAGGCGCACTCCACCGCGCTGTCAGCCGAAGCCGAACCGACAGCCCCCCTGGACCCCGTCAGCACGCGTTTTCCACTGGCCGTGCGCGCAGTGCCCGGGCTCGCCAGGCTCAGGGATGCGCTTCGCTGACATGCATGAGGGAGCGCGGATAACGCTCGCTGCGTGCGCATGCGTTGCCATGGCCGCCTGCGTGGCGGATGCGGTCCCGGCGCCTGAGCTCTGCCCCTCGGGTCGATCGGGCAACTCGGATATCCCGGTCGCCTTGGCGTCGCGGAATACGACGACTTATTACATCCGCAGCGACGGCGGAGACGCCAACCAGTGCAATGGCCGCGCGGATGCCGCCTATCCCGGCCATGGCACTGCCCAGGCCTGCGCCTGGAAAAATCCCAGCGTCGCCCTGCCCCACTCGGGCCCTGCGCGCATCGAAGGTGGCGACATCCTGCGCATTGCCAGCGGCACCTATCCCATTGGTGAAGACGACTATCTGCAGCCGGTTCCCAGTGGACCGAGCAAGGATGCGCCTACGCGCATCCTGGGCAAGGCGGGGGCGATGCCGAAACTGGTCGGCGTCAATGGAGTCCATCGCGTCCTGAACCTCGATGGCAGTTCCAATGTCGAACTCGGCCACCTCGAGATCACCGACAGGAGCGATTGCGTATACAAGCATTCGAACGCCGGGGCAGCCTGCACCGATGCCATGCCATGGGCACGCGTCGGCCTCTACGCTCGTGCTTCCAACAACGTCTGGCTGCACGACCTCAACATCCATGGCATGGCGGCACGGGGGATCAACGCCGGCGACCTCAGCAACTGGACGCTGGAGCGGGTCAAGCTCAACAGGAACGGTACCGCCGGATGGGATGGCAACATCGAAGGCGGAGGTCCCAACTCCGGCAGGATGATCATGCGCAACATCGAGATCGCCTGGAACGGATGCGGTGAACGCGTTGCGACCGGCGAGCCGTGGGCCTGCTGGGCGCAGAAGACCGGCGGCTATGGCGACGGCCTGGGCACGACCAAAACCGGGGGCCAATGGCTGATCGAAGATGCGTATGTCCATCACAACACTTCCGATGGCCTCGATCTGCGTTACATGGATGGCGCCGACGCCACCAGGGTGACGCTGCGCCGCATCCGCGCAATCGCCAATGCCGGCAACCAGGTGAAGGTCAAGGGCAACTCGCTGATCGAGAACTCGGTGATGGTCGGCAGCTGCAGCTTCTTCAGGAACAAGTTCTTCATGACCGATGGCGACCTGTGCCGCTCCGATGGCAGCACACTGCAGTTGGTGATGACCGGCCACAACACGGCGATCGTGCGCCGCAATACCCTGTCCGGCGAAGGAGCCGTGCAGATTGGCCACAGCGAGGGCGACACTTCGGACAGGATAGACATCCGCAACAACCTGGTGATTGGTTATCCGCGTTACGGGGATCCCATCCGGCTCTCTGCGTTCGATGGCGGCAAGTCAAAGGCAGCCATCAGCTACTCCGGCAACATGGCCTGGAAAGTCGCAGCCTGTCCTGGCGACACGCTGTGCACACAAGACCCGAAGCTGACCAACATGACCCTCGGCACCTTCGATGCGAAACCGCTTTCCGGCAGCCCGGCCAATGGCAAGGCCGGTGCCGTGACGTGCGGCAAAGCCGCCGCTCCCTAGGCGCGGCACCTCATTCGACCAAGCCGCATTCATCGAAGCTGGTCGAAATCCGGCGATCTTTTTCCGTGCTTCTTGGAGCCAGTCGGCACCAAAAGTTGGCACGATTTAAGCCCGGAATTCTCACATGTGACGCACGGCACACTTTCCTGACCAGCTCTATTGCGCCTTCACGAATAGAATCCGCGCGACCGCGCACGCGCGAGAAAACACTGAACAGGCAAAACCCTGTTCATGATTTTGATCTATCGAAATCCCAGCTGAATTTCTCGCGCAATGTCAGGGCGTTGAGCGCCTGAGACGGGCCTGCCGCCCGAACGGGCGGCGAAGTGTGCCGCGTCGCACAAACCCCCCTGTACCCCCTCCGTAGAGTCCGCCTCCTGGTCGAGGGAGGGAGCTCTTGGCCACGCCCCCTTTGTCTTACGGAGACGTGCGTTTTGATGACTGTTCCCACTATTCGCAATCGCAAGCTGTCCAAGCTTTTCCTTTCGCTTCTTCTGCCGTCGGTTGGCCTCGCCGCCATCGGTTCCGCACAAGCCACAACCTTTTACGTCCGCGCCGACGGTGGCGATGCCAGCCAGTGCAATGGCCGCTCCGATGCTGCCTATCCGGGCAGCGGCACCGCCCAGGCCTGCGCCTGGAAGAACCCCAACATTGCCCTGCCTTCGTCGGGCTCCGCGCGCATCGCTGGTGGCGACACCCTGCTGATTGGCGCCGGTTCCTACCAGATCGGCAGCGGCGGCTACATGCAGCCGATCCCGAGCGGCACCAGCTCGGCCCGGACCAAGATCCTGGGCAAGTCGGGCACGACCCCGAAGCTCATCGGCGTCGGCGGCGTGCACCGCGTGCTCAACCTCGACGGCAGCTCGAATGTCGAACTCGGTAACCTCGAAGTCACCGACAACAGCGACTGCGTCTTCAACCATTCCAACGCCTCGGCTGCCTGCACCAGCAGCATGCCGTGGGCGCGCGTGGGCCTGTACGCCCGTGCCTCGAGCAACGTCTGGGTGCACGACGTCAACATCCACGGCATGGCCAAGAACGGCATGAACGCCGGTGGCCTCACCAACTGGACGATGGAGCGCTTCAAGCTCAACAAGAACGGCGCTGCGGGCTGGGATGGCAACATCGGTACCGGTGCGTCCAACTCCGGCAAGATGGTCATGCGCGACATCGAGATCGCGTGGAACGGCTGCGGCGAGAAGGTCGCCACCGGCGCGGTGTGGGCTTGCTGGGCGCAGCAGACCGGCGGCTACGGCGACGGCATGGGCACCACCGAAACCGGCGGCGACTGGCTGATCGAAGATGCGTTCGTGCACCACAACACCTCCGACGGTATCGATCTGCGCTACATGAACGGCGCCGACACCACCCATGTGACCCTGCGTCGCGTGTACTCGGTGGCCAACGCCGGCAACCAGGTCAAGCTCAAGGGCAACTCGCTGATCGAGAACTCGGTTCTCGTCGGCCAGTGCACCTACTTCCGTGGCAAGTTCTACATGACCACGGGCGACCTGTGCCGCGCCTATGGCAGCTCGCTGCTGCTGATCCTCACCGGTAACGACGTCGCGACCGTGCGCCACAACACCATCGCCGGCGAAGGCGATGCGCAGATCGCGTATGGCGAAGGTACGTCCACCGACAAGATCTACATCCAGAACAACATGGTGGTTGGCTTCCCGTACTACGCCGATTCGACCAAGCAGACGCTGATGACTGCTGGCGGCGCCCCGGCGGCCAAGAGCTTCTCCGGCAACATGGGCTGGAAGGTGCGTACCTGCCCGAGCGGCACCACGTGCTCGACCGATCCGAAGTTGACCAATGAGACGCTGGCTGGCTTCGATGCCGAGCCGCTTGCCGGCAGCCCGGTGATCGACAAGGCCCCGATGATCAGCGCGGTGACCACCGACTTCGTGATGGGTGCCCGTCCGACGGGTGCCGCCAACGACGTCGGCGCGTACGAGTACGGCGCTGGCTCCACGACTCCGCCGCCGACCACGCCCACCACGCCGCCGACGACGCCCACGACCTGCACCCATGCGGCGCCGACGCTGACCTTGACTGGCCCGACCACCGCGGTCGCCGCCGGCACCAAGAACAGCTACGCCTTCAGCGTGAAGAACAACGACAGCAGCGCCTGCAGCAACACCACGTTCGCCCTGGCTCGTAGCGTTCCGTCGGGTTGGACCGGCACCCTGTCGGCTGCCTCGGTCGTGCTCGCCCCGGGTGCCAGCGGCAGCGCCACGCTCGCCGTGACGTCGCCGACCACCGCCACCGGCAGCAATGCCATCGGCGTTGGTACCAGCAGCACGGTTGGCAGCGTCCACACCGCGAATGCTTCCAGCACCTATGCCGTCGCCGCCGCTTCCGGCCTGACGCAAACGGTGACCTCGAGCAAGGGCAGCTACAAGGCGGGTGAAACGGTTTACCTCACCGCTCGTGTACTGAAGGGTGGCGTGGCTGTCGTGGGAGCGAAGGTGAGCTTCACCGCGCTCAAGCCGAACAAGGTCAACACGATCGAGAAGACCGTGACGACCGACAGCAACGGCTATGCCAAGATGTCGTTCGTGTCCGGCACGGGTTCGAGCTCGATCGGAACCTACCAGCTGACCACGGTGGCGACTTCCGGCAGCCTGACCAAGACCACGACCAGCTCCTTCTCGGTCTACCAGTAATCAGCTGACGACATAAAGCTGCAACACCTCAAAGGGCCCCGTAATCCGGGGCCCTTTTTTGTTCTGGCAGTTACTGGCCCGTTTCACCGGCCACGGCGGTCCGCTCGATTCCGTGCCGCCCGCGCCAGCGGTAGTTCACGAGTCCTACCCATTCGTGCAACGCAACTTCGGAATTCGCCAGGCCGCTGGTTCGCGGCACCAGCGCCCACGGCAACCGCGACGGCAGCCGGCGCAGATCAGTCCCGAGCGGGCACACTTCGAAGCCGGCACTGGTGAAAGCCTCCTGCGCCCTGGCCATGTGGATCCACGACGTCACCAGCACGATACGGCGCGGCAGGCGCGGCGTCAGTTGCGCGGCCTGGCGCGCATTACTCCAGGTATCGAAGGAACCTTTTTCAAGCTGCAATGCCGATGCGGATACACCCCGCATCCCGGCGTAGGCGGCCATCAGTTCGGCCAGCGGAGGGTTGCCGGTGCCGCCCTGGAGCACCAGTCGCCTGCCCCCGCCTTCGCCCCACCAGTCCACTGCGCGATCGACGCGGCGCCGACTCGCGAGGTTCAGGGCGGTGTAGTCCATTGCGCTTCGAGGCCGGCCGTCGATGCCTCCGCCCAGTACGACCGCGGTCGATGGCGGCGCCGACCTGCAGCCCGCTGGTTCGGCGAGGGGGCGCTCCAGCGGCCGCGACAACATGTTCGCCACGAGCGGTGTCATCGCCGCCAGAGCGATGACGATCACCAGGCCGCACGCAATGGTCGGCCAGGTTCGTTGCCGGTGATGGCGCCAGGCCCATGGCATGGATGCGAACGCGAGCAGCAACCACGCCAGCGGCGATAGCAGCCACGTGACCAAGTCAATCCAGCCGCGATCTCAGGGCCCGCATCATCTGGCGAAGCTTGGGGTCGAGCGCCAGGACTGGCAGTGCATAGAGGAGCACGAACAGCACGCCACCCGCGAGCAGGCGCAGCCAGGCGCCGTGCAACCCGAAAAGGTCGGTGCCGCGCGCCACGGCCACCAGCGCCGCGCCGCAGGCCACGGACACCACGACGGAACGTGCGTCGGGAAGGCGCGCCAATCCCTTCGGACAGACCATGAACTGGGCAACGGTCAATGCGCCGTAGGCGATCGCCGTCGCCCACGCAGCACCGATGTACCCAATGCGGGGAATCAGGATGAAGTTCATTGCGATGTTCAGCAGCGCGGCGATGAACGTGATCGTCAATACCTGCATGGTCCGCTTCTTCAGCTGCAGGCCGTAATTGGCTATGTTGAACAACGCGAATGTCGACAGCGTAATACCGACCACGACAAACACTTCACCCGATGCCGCCTTGTCGGCGCCGCTCAGCGCAACCAGCAGGTCCTGGCCGGATACCAGCAGCATCACGATGATCGCGACCACTGCATAGGTCATCGGCAGCAGGACCTGCTCCTTCAGCTCACGGACGGCAACGCTGCCCCCCGTTTCGTACGCGCGCATGACCACCGGCGTGAACGCCTCCGAAAGGGTCGCGTTGATGAAGACGTTGAGCTGCATGGCCAGGGAATAGCCGATCGCATAGATGCCCACTACCGCGAAGTCGCCGGTGATGTGCTTGAGCAATACGCGATCCATGTTGGCCAGGACGCTGGACGCCAACTCGTTGGCCATCAGCGGGAAGCCATACATCATTCCGGTGCGGAAGGCGGCCAGGTCGATCGAATCGCGCGCGACATGCACGTTGCGATACATCCACTGCGCCAGCCAGGCCAGCATCAGCGCCGCCGCGATGAGCTTGCCGCCGTACGCGGCCAGCGCGCTGTGCTGTATCAGCACTACTGCTCCAAGCACGAACACCAGCTCGAGCATGCGCGCAATGACGCGTGTCGCCATGAGGATGTCCGAACGCTCGCTGGCGCGAACCACCATCTGCACGATGTTGGTGGCAGCGAGCATCGGAACCAGCATCACCGCGCACCAGAAGAGAGGTTGGAAATTCCCCCCTCCCAGCCATCCCCAGAGCATGAGGACGATGACACTCAAGGCCCACACCGACCCGGACAACAGCAGGGGCAGGAACACCATGTTGGTGCCGAAGTCCCGCATGCGGACCGGGTCGCCGTCGTAGGGATAGAAGCGCACGATCGCGTGCGGCGTTCCAAACTTCAGGAGCGCCACGCCCAACAGCATCAACGTGTCGTAATACCTGAGGATGCCGAACTGGGTGTTGTCCAGGTACCGCGTCAGGATCGGGAAAGAGATGAATCCCAGGAGCATCACGACGCCATTCGAGACGAAATAGCGCAAGTAATGCGTACCGATGTCCGGGCGCTGCTGGGCTGGCGCCTGCGCGCCCTTGCCGTCGTCCCGGGTAATTTCCGCCTGGCTGTTCATCGGGTGCAATCCGCCATCGTTCGCATCAACGGGGTGGCGCGCCGGGTTGCGCCCGGTCACCCGTCTTCTGCAGGACAGCGGAAGCCAACTGCTCCACTTTGTTGTCCACGGCAGGATCAATGCTCCTCTCAGGTTGGGACCGGGGGCCGTCGAATATCTTCAGGTACGCCGGCCCGGTGGGCCGGCGTCCAAACACATCGAGGACTTCGACGCCGCCATCGACGTTGTAGGTATGGCATCCGCCCACAGGCCGTGCCAGCTGAGGCCCCAATCGCGAGAGTTGGCGTTCCCGATAGGTCGTCGGTCCCAACTCGAGTACCTCGTTGAAGACCACGGCGTTTCCGTAGCCGGGGCCGCAGTCCTGGGCCGGCCGGATCAAACGGCCCTGGTGGCGGAACAGCCTGCCCGCCATGCGTGCGCGACGCACGTCGCAGACGATGGGAGACGCGGGATGCGGGGAAAATTCGCCTTCGAGACTGTCGGCCACGAACAGGAACAGCTCGTCGCTGGTGCTGTTGCGGTTCTCCGCCACATTGGTGAACAGATACCAACGACCCTCGTGGTGATGAAGCGTGGGATCGACGCATACCCGTCCAGTGACCAGGTCCCGTACGCGTTCCCACCCGAGGGGAAAATGAGTAGCCCGGTACAGGCTCACGCGCCGGTCGTAGCTCGACTCGACGGTCATGTACCAGTGCTCCTGCCAGGCGAAGACCTGCGGGAACGAAAGGTGGCCTGGTTCGTCGAGTGCCACGCCCAACCGGCGTGCCCCGCCCTCCGTCAGTTCCACGCAGGCAATGTTGGCGACGTTGCGTTTCGGATTGATCATTTCTTCCACGTACACGAGCCGGCGTCCCTGCACCGTGATCACGAACGGATCCGCCCACCATCCCTTCTCGGCCCTGAGCAGTACGTGCGACCCCATGACCGGCGCCTGCGGATCAAGCGGAGTCCCGTTCAGGCGCAATACCAGGGTCCAGCCGATGCTGCCGTCCCTGCGCTTGCCTGTGATCCGGCGCAAGCCAGCCTGCAACAGCAGGACGAGCACCCGCAGTCCAACTGCTCGCCCCATGGGCAGTTGCGAGCGCAGGTCCAGCGTCGCCACCGAGTGGGGAACCACGGAAACATAGCCGCCAGCGAGACGGTGCAAGGCACGCAGCAACAGGCCCGGCAGCTTCAGGAAGGCGTCCTCCCGTTGCTTCATGAACGAACTCGGGCGCGTCCGGCCCCAACTGACAGTCAGGTCGATCGGCGTGCCCGCCGCCTGCTTCAACATCAGTGCCATCTGCGTCGTGTGTTCGCCCTGCAACATCGGTGCAAGCAGGGAAAGCCCCGCATATCGCGCGTCGACCAGGTTGGCATCCACGCGCCAACAGCCCAGAGGCGCAAGGGCGGCCAGCGCGGTTGCCGATTCGCGCGGCCCCAGCAGCAGGATCAGGTCGGGACTCAGCGCGCTGACCCGCAGGGAAAGCGACGCATCGGGCATGGCGTCGGCATGACCGGGAACCGAGGGCATTGGCACCGGCGCCAGGGTGCTGTTGTCTCCAAGCATCGCGTGCTCGAGCGCGACGACGGCGCGCACGTCGGCCGGCACGTCGCGCACTTGGGGAATTACGGTTTCCGGAACCACCACTGTCCGCAGTTCGATCCAGTCGTAGCCAGCGGCAAGGTCATGGAACGCACGCAACCATCCGGGGATCTCGGCGGGCCCGACCATCACCACGCGCAGCGGCTTCCTGGCACCTTCCGGCACTGCATACAGTGGCGTCTTCACGGTAGCTCCCGCGTGCTTCATGGGACCTTCTTCGCCGCCAGCGCAACCATCCAGCCGGCCACTGCCTCGACCAGGCGGTCGCGCTGCGCACGACCGAAATAGGTGTGGTCGCAGTCAGGCCAGTAATGCATCGTCACCCGCGCATCGTTTGCCGGCGGGCCGAACGACCATCCGAACTGGCGCGGATGCAGGAAGTGCTCTGCATAACCGCCACTGAAAATCCACAACATCCGCACATCGCGCGCCACCAACTGTGCGAACTGTTCGCGCGCCTGTGCATGGCTGGGCCAGGTGCGGAACGAATCCGGATCCAGGCTCGCGGTACCGCGCAGACGCCCCGTCGCCTTGCGTGCAAAATGCCGCCATTCGTTCGGCATGCGGCGCATCAGCCCGAGGATGCGGGCGTAGCGATGCCAGGGGCCAGTGAAACAGATGCCGTCCAGCAGCAGCAGTGCCGATACGCGTGGATCCAGGTTGGCCACGTCCCAGCCGGTATCGGCAGCGCTGCAGATGCCACCAATGGCGAAGTCGCGACAGCCGTGCATCGCTTCGAGCTGGTCCATCGCGGCTACCGTCGCCAGCGTTGCGTCGCATGCCGGCATGCGCGGCGCCTCACCAACGCCCGGGACGTCGTAGCGAAAGGTCCTGATGCCATTCGCCGCCAGCCTCTGCGCAAGCAGGACATGCAACCGGAATGGACCCGCACGCGGCTGCAAGCCGGCGCTGGGAAGCAACAGCGTCAGTCCCGTTCCGGACGACACGCCACTCAGCACGCCGGCCAATTGGCCGCCGGAACCGAAGCGCACGAGCACCTCTTGCTCCATATCCACCTCAGCGGGACTGGCGTCCAGCACGGCATTCACGCCCGGATCTCCTGACGCATCGCGTGCCCTAGTTGGTTCACCACATCACGGACCGGCGGCGTCAGGAAGAACGTCGCATCCATTGCGGCGCCAATGTCGAAACTGGGCGTATTTTCCGGCAGTGGCAGCACGCGGGCGATGGTCCCCGGCATGGCGGTCACCTGCGCCCGGACCAGCGCCCACATTGGCGCAGTGCCCGTTGCCTTGCCGTCATCCAGGCGTGCCTGCGCAAGATCACCACGCAGTCGCGATGACGCAGGGAAACCCATCAGCTGACCGTCTGCCGGGTCCGTTATGCGGGGAACGCCGGCGCGCGGCGGTGGCCGCATCGCACGCTCGCCGGCATCGCCTTGCACTAGTTCCTGCAGCCAGGTTCCGCCATCGACGACCGGTTCCCAGAGCACGACGAGGTCGGCCACGCCACCGCGACCCAGCCAGTTGCGCACGGCGAGCGCGCTGCCGCGCCACGCGAGCAGGACCAGCCGCTTGGCACCGGTCCTTTCACGCAATGCCGTTGTCGCCAGGTCCAGATCGCGATGCATGGACGCGAAATCCAATTCGTCCCCGCTGCCGGTGGAATCACCGGTGCCGTGGAAGTCGAAGCGCAGCGAGGGCAGCCCGATCGTTGCAAACTCCCGGGCCACCTCGGCGATGAATCGCCGGCTGCGTGGCATCTCGTGCAGCAACGGAGGCACGAGGACGACGCCAGTCGAAGGCGAGCCATGCACGCCATGCAATGCGGCGTAGAGCCGGCGCGAAGACGGCCCCAGCCAGAACGGCTCCCAGTCGCCGATGCTCATCGCAATCGCCTCCGATGGCTCCCGGGTGTGCAGTCGGCGCGGCTCATGGACGCGCTCCCGAGGTGCGTCGGAACAGTCGTCGCAGCTTGTTGCTGATGCGCCCACTTGCACCCGGCGTGGTTTCGTCGGTCGGAACCGGTAGCGCCGCCGCGACCTGGGCCAGGGTTTCCGCGCCCAGGCGGATCAGCTTGATCCTGTGGCCCGTATCGCGCTCGACTCGACTGGCCATCTGCACCGCCAGCATCGAGTGGCCGCCCAGGTCGAAGAAGTTGTCGTCCGGCCCGGCGGGCAGGCCGAGCAGACCGGACCAGACATCCGACAGGTAGCGGACGCGCGGGTCGATGTCCGCTCCGATCGCGCTCGACGGAGATGGAGCGGCCGCGTCCATCGCAACGGCCGGTGGCAGGGCCTTCCGGTCGACCTTGCCGTTGGGCAACAGCGGAATCTCGTCGAGCACGACAAAGTGCTGCGGCAACATGTATGCCGGCAGCAACTCACGCAGGTGCGCGCGCAAGGCAGCCTCGTCGATGGTCGCGCCAGGCTTGGCGACGAGGTAAGCGACCAGTCGCTGATCGTCCACGCGGTCCTCACGCACTATCACGAGCGCGTGTGCGATCTCGGCCCGAGTGGCGAGATTCGCCTCGACCTCGCCCAACTCGATGCGATAGCCGCGTACCTTGACCTGGTGGTCGAGGCGTCCCAGGTGTTCGAGGTTGCCATCGGCTCGCCAGCGGCCGCGGTCACCCGTGCGATAGAGCAATGCAGGGTCAAGAGCGAACGTGCTGCCCGGCGAGGCGGTAAAACGATCCGCGATGAACCGTTCCTCGGTCAGCTCGGGACGCTGCAGGTATCCCTTGGTGACGCCCTGCCCGCCTATGCAGATCTCACCGGGCACTCCGAATGGGCATAGCTCGCCATGCGCATCGAGTATCCAGACGCTGGTGTTGTCGATCGGACGGCCGATGTGGACGTCCGGCGCCTGTCCATCCGGCGCGGCGACGATGCGTGCACAGGTCGACCACACCGTGGTTTCGGTAGGTCCGTATACATTCCACAACGATCCGCAACGCGACAGCAGGGATGCCGCCAGTTCAGGCGCCATGGGCTCGCCGCCACACAGCGCCTTGAATTCACTCGAGCCTGGCCAGCCCGCATCGACCAGCAGGCGCCAGCTCGATGGAGTGCCCTGCATAACCGTCGCCGCGCTGTTTTCCAGCAGCGTCCGCAGCGCCTTGCCATCGGCGGCCGTATCCCTGTCCGCCAGCACGATCTGCGCCCCCACCGCGAGTGGCAGCATCAATTCGAGCACGGCGATATCGAACGACAATGTCGTGATGGCGAGCAGGCGGTCGTGCTCTGCCAGCCCTGGTTCGCGACGCATGCTGTGCAGGAAATTCGACACCGCGCGATGCGGCACGACAACGCCCTTGGGGCGTCCGGTTGAACCGGAGGTGTAGATGACGTACGCGGGATCCTCGGGCTGCGCGGCGCCGTCATCGGCATCCAGGCGCGTCTTTGCAGCCGCAGCGAATTGTGCGGCGTGATCGTCGAGCAGCAGCACCGGCCTGCCACGCAAGTCGAAACGCTCAGCGTGCGCCCGTGTGGTCAACAACATCGCGAGCCCGGCATCGGCGGCCATGTACGCAAGGCGCTCGGTCGGAAACTGCGGATCCAGGGGCACGTAACCGGCGCCCGCCTTCAGGATGCCCAACAGCGCCGCGAGCATGTCCGCACTCCGATCGAGCGCCAACCCGACCAGCACGCCGCGCCGCACGCCATGACCGCGCAGCACGTGCGCAACCCGGTTCGCCCGTGCTTCTAGGTCGGCATAGCTCAGGACGATGCTGCCTGCACTGAGTGCAATGCGCGTCGGCGTCCGATCGCACTGCGACTCGAAGTACTGATGCATCCGGCGGGCACGTTCATAGGCGACCGGTGCCGGTTGCAGCGCATCCAGTTCCGCGCGCGCCACCGCATCGACCAGCGGCAGGTTGGCGAACTGGTTGGCCTCGCCCTCGACTGCCGCACGCAACAAGGTCTCGTAGGCACGCAACCAGCGCCGCACGGTGGCGGCATCGAACAGGTCGGTGTTGTACTGGCACTCGAGCACCAGCTTTCCCTGCGTATGCACCGCATTGATGAACAATTCGAACGCCTCGCAGGTGCGTGGATTGCTCTCGTAGTCCATCTTCAGGCCGGGGTAGCCCGTGCTTTCCTGGTCGAACCCCGTGTCGACATTGAACATCACGCTCACCAGCGGCATCCGCGCGGGATCGCGCGGGACTCGCAGCTTCTTGAGCAAAGTGCCGAAGGTGTATCCCTGGTGTTCGATCGCATCGAGCAGGGCCGCCTGCGCCCCCTCGATCAGCCTGGCGAAGGGCGCGGATGTATCGATATCGAAGCGCAGCGGCAATGCATTGACGCAATGTCCCACCAGCGAGTCGCTGCTCGCGGCCGGCTGCCCGGCAGACGGGATGGCGACCACGATGTCCGATTGCCCGCTCAAGCGCGCCAGCAATCCTGAAAAGCCGGCCAGCAGGGTGGCGAACATGCTTACCCCACGGCGGGCGCCCAGCTTGCGCAAGGCCGTCAACAGGTCAGCATCGAGCACGTGGTCTTCGCGGGCAGAAGCGAAACTGCGCAGCGCTGGTCGCTGCCGATCGGTAGGCAATTCGAGTACCGGTGCCGCGCCTTCGAAGCGCGACAGCCAGTACGCCTCGTCCGCGACATGCGTCGCGTCCGACGCCTGTTCGGACTCATTCAAGGCATACTCGGCAAAGCTGGCCGGCGCACCCAGGGGTTCGGTGCTCAGCCCGCGGTGTTTGCCGTACAGCACTCCCAGTTCCTGCACGAGCACCCACCAGGACCATCCGTCACAGATGACGTGGTGGTTGGTGAGCAGCAGCAAGTGATCCTGGTCGCCCAGACGCAGCAGCTCGGCCCGCAACAAGGGGTCGGTACTGAGCGAAAACTGGGTCTCCACCGTCGAGCGCACATGCGCTGCGACGGCCTCATCGCGCGCGGCATCGCCCAGGTGCGCGAGGTCAACGCTCGGAAGCGGCAGCTCCAGGCGCTTCAGAACGGTCAGGCTCTGGCCATCAGGAGTGATGTTCGCGCGCAACGCATCGTGCCGGTCGACCAGTTCCTGGAGCGCGCGGTGCAACGCGCCC
Organism: Agrilutibacter niabensis; assembly: GCA_031457065.1. GTDB lineage: Bacteria > Pseudomonadota > Gammaproteobacteria > Xanthomonadales > Xanthomonadaceae > Agrilutibacter > Agrilutibacter niabensis_A. The sequence continues at coordinate 1,072,703 of JAVDVW010000001.1, read as the reverse complement.
ACATCCAGCACGCCCTTCAGTCGCAACGAAATCGACTGGTTGAACGCCAGCGAAGCCTCACGGCCCAACTGGTCGGCGAGCCAGATTTCGCGCTGCGGTTCGGTCGATGGCACGACCATGGCCAGTTCACCCCGGGCGAAGGGGTCGTAGTCCACGGGCTCGAACGCACGCGACGTCATGAGTGCTGCAGTGTTCATGTCCCCACCTTGAGCAACCTGCTTGAGAATCCTGCCGGGCTGGTCCGGATCAGGGATAAACCACGCTGGACGTCCATCGGGTTCGTGGCCAAGGCGTGCGCCGGGCACCACGGGCTGCGCGGCCTTCATCACTCTGCGCATAGCGCGACGCGGCAGGAATCCCGCGTCCTGCAATTCCAGTATCGAGCTGCGAAACGCCTCGACGATGTGGCGGCACTCCGCGTCCCCATGCGCGGTGGTCAGGAAGCAGGGGAAATTGTCGAGCATGTGGACGCCGCGGCTACGCATCATCGCGAACAGCAGGTCCTGGAATGGATGCTCCTCGAGAAACGCCGTTTTCCACACGGATGCGAAGTGGTTCACCAGGACCGGAGCACCCACCTCCGCACAGAAGGCGTTGATCTCCTCGACCATCGCTGTCGTGCGCGCGTTCAAACGCTCCTGCAACGCTGGCCCCTCGCGCTTCAGCGTTTCCAGCACCGCCTTTGCGGATGCCAACACCAGCGGGTGCCGCACGAACGTACCTGCGAAATAGGTGACGCCCACCGTGGGCACGGATTCGTCGCCGAACTGCCAGGCGCCGCCATCGAGCGCGTCCATGTATTCGCGCTTGCCCGCAATGACCCCGATCGGGTTGCCGCCGCCGATCACCTTGCCGTATGCGGCTATATCGGCCTTGATGCCAAACAGGGCCTGGGTACCGCCGGGATGCGAGCGGAAGCCGGTCACCACCTCGTCGAAAATCAGGACGGCACCCGCGGCGCGTGTGATCTCACGCACTTCCTTGAGGAACTCCACGGGACGCAGGTCGGTGTGGCGGCTCTGCACGGGTTCGACCAGCACGCCGGCCAGCTCATGCGCGCGTTCGCGGATGATCTGCAGGGACTCGGGCGTGCCGTAGTCGAGCACCAGCACATGCTCCGACGTGTTCCTGAGGATGCCCGGTGCGGCGGGCACGGCACGCAGCTTCCGCGTGCCACGCACGAGCACTTCGTCGTTAATTCCGTGATACGAGCCGTTGAACAGCACGATCGTCTCGCGCCCGGTGACGGTGCGCGCGATCCGCATCGTTCCGAGCACGGCCTCCGATCCCGTATTGCACAGCGCGGCCCGGTCGTGCCCGGTCAGCTCGCATACCAGTCGGGTCACGTCGCCAGCCAGCGGATGCTGTGGCCCGATCTCGTAGCCCAGGTCCAGCTGGCGTCGCACCGCCTCGAGCACGAAGTCGGGCTGCCATCCGAACATGCTCATGCCGAAGCCGTTGGTGGCGTCGACGTATTCGTTACCGTCGATGTCCCACAGGTGCGCGCCCTTCGAGCGTTCGATCACGATCTGGTAGATGATCTCCTTCAGCAAAGGACGGAAGCCGTTGACCACTCGCGGGTCGGCCATGTGCGACCGGTTGGCCTGGTTGTATTCCTTGGATTTCGGGGTACGGGCGACGTAGCGCTGGATGAATGCGCCGAGCTTTTCGTGCTGGACTGCACTCAGTTCCTGCTTGTCGGTCGTCGTGATCCTGGCGATCGCGCCAAAGGCTTTCTTGACATCGTATTTGGTGTGGGCAAGTTCGGCTTCGTCATCGGCGGGCGCCGCCGCCGCCGCGGCCACCGGAGCCACCACCTTCGCCGGCGCCGCGACGGGTGCCGCGCCACCGGTCAACAGGGCCAGCTGTTGGGTCAGCAATTGCATCTGCTGCTGGAGCATCTGCATGGCAATGTCGCCGCCCGTGATCGGCGCCGCCTGGAATCCTGACGGGCCGGGCGCGGGAGTCGCCGCCGCTGGCGTCGCCAACGGAGTCGGCTCCGGGGCCGTCACGACTTCTGCGGGCAATTGCGCATCGACGAAAGCGGCCAGTCGATCCAGGCTCGCAAGTTCGCCCATCAACTGCCGGAAACTTATCTTGACCGGGAAGCTCTTCTGCAACTGCAGGGAGACCTGGGTCAGCATCAGGCTGTCCAACCCGAGTTCCATGAAGTTCGCATCGGGATCGGCGTCGGCCAGGTCGAAACCCGCCACGTCCTCGAACAAGTCCCTGAGCTGCGCGATCAGGCGGGAACGCCGGTCGCCCGTTTGTTGCTGCACGGCTGGCGGTTCGGCGGCCGGCGGTGGAGCCACGTGCAGTTCCGACTCCGCGGCAACGACGCCCGGCAGCGACACGACGTTGTCCGTTGCGGGGATGGCATCGACCCAGAAACGCTGGCGTTCGAACGGATAGGTCGGCAACCGCAAGCGCCGGCGCACGTGGCGCCGATCGAACATGCCTGGATCGAGCGTGATGCCCTGCGTCCACAACTGGCCCGCGGCCAGCCGGACGCTTGCCAGCTCTCCTTCCGGGTTGTCAGCGAGCGTTGCCACGCTGGGTACGTGGTCTTTCTGGACGCCGGGATGTTGGCGCGACAGCGTGCACAGGGTGGCGCGTGGTCCTACTTCCAGCAGGACGCGCGAGGGCGTGCCAAGCACCTGGCCCAGTGCCGCCGCAAACCGCACGGGCTCACGAAGATGCGAAGCCCAGTAATCAGGCGAAGTCGCCCGCGCCGCATCGAGCCAGTCGCCGGTCGCCGTCGAAACGAAGGGGATGCGCGGTGCGGACAACTCGAGCGACGCCACTTCCGCACGGAATGGCGCAACCACGGAGTCCATCATCTGCGAGTGGAAGGCGTGCGACGTCCGCAACGCCCGGCAGGCGATGCAATCGGCTTCGAGCTGCGCCTGGAATCGCGTGATCGCCTCGAGCGGGCCCGACACGACGCAATTGCCCGGCGCATTCTCCGCCGCCAGCGACAAGTCTGCGGGGAGCCGCGCCAGCAGCTCGTCCAGCGGCAGCCGCACGGACAACATGCCGCCAGCAGGCTGTGCCTGCATCAGCGCACCGCGGCGCGCGACCAGCCGCAGCGCATCCGGCAGGGTGAAAACCCCGGCCAGCGTCGCAGCCACGAACTCACCGATGCTGTGGCCAATCATCGCCTTCGGCATGACGCCGTGGCTCATCCACAACTGGGCCAGGGAATATTCGATCGCGAACGTCGCCGGTTGCATGATCGCAGTGGGCAGCAACGCTTCCGGATCGTCGGCGAAAACACGTTCGCGCAGGTCGAATCCGAGTTCCGCGCGCAAGACGTCGGCGCAATCATCGAACGCCACCCGGAAGGCGGGCTCCGATTCATACAGGTTGCGCCCCATGCCCGGATAGGTCGCGCCCTGCCCCGGGAACAGGAACACCACATCGCCTTGTCGTGCCGGAAGCCCGCGCGCGGCAGCCGAGGCGAGCTCGGAGCTGCGGAGTTGTGCGATCGCATCGTTGATGTCAGCCGCGACCACGGCGATGCGCTGGGCGAAAGCCTTGCGGCCGACGGCGAGCGTCCAGGCCACATCGGCGAGGTTGGCATCCGGCTGCGCTTCGAGATGGTCGGCCAGTTGCGTGGCGGCGTTGGCAAGCGCCGTGGAGGTGCGCGCCGACAGCACCAGCAGCTGCGGACCGCTCGCCGGTTCCGATGCCGGCAATTGCGGCGCTTCTTCCATTACCACATGGGCGTTGGTTCCGCCCACGCCGAACGAACTCACGCCGGCCCGGCGCGGCGTCTCTGCCAGGGGCCACTCGCTCTGCGTAGCGTTGACCACGAACGGCGACGTGGCGAAGTCGATGGTCGGGTTGGGTGCATCGAAGTGCAGGCTGGCCGGAATGCGCTGCTCGGCCAGCGAGAAAGCGGTCTTGATGACGCCGGCGGCGCCGGCGGCGATCACCAGGTGGCCGACGTTGCTCTTCACCGATCCGATCCTGCAGAACCCGCTGTCGTCGGTCGCGCGACGGAAGGCCCGTGTCAGTCCTTCGATCTCGATCGGATCCCCCACTGGCGTGGCGGTGCCGTGGGCTTCGACATAACTGATGGTGCGAGGGTCGACCTGGGCGCGATCGTGGGCCATTGCGATCACTGCCGCCTGCCCTTCGCCGCTGGGTGCGGTAAAGCTGGCCTTGCCGGCGCCGTCGTTGTTGACGGCGCCGCCGCGGAGAACGGCGAACACCTGGTTGCCGTCGGCCACCGCATCGGACAGACGCTTGAGCAGCACGATCGCGGCGCCATCGCTGAACACCGTGCCCTGCGCATTGGCAGCGAACGGCCGGGTATGACCGTCGGGCGACAGCATTGCGCCTTCCTGGTGGAAATAACCACTGCGCGGCGGACAGGTCACGGTGATTCCACCCGCCAACGCCATGTCGCAATGACCGAGGCGCAGGCTGTCCATCGCCTGGCAGATCGCCACCAGCGATGTCGAGCAGGCCGTGTGCACGCTGACCGCGGGACCGGTGAGGTTGAGTTTGTGCGCGACGCGCGTGGCGATGAAATCCTTCTCGTTGTCCAGCATCACCTGGAAAGCGCCGACCTTGTCGATCAGGTCCGGACGCCCGGAGACGTGGCGCTGGAAGTAGCTGGCATTGAACATCCCGGCGAATACGCCGACCGGGCCCGATGTCGCATCCGGAACATGGCCGCCCCGCTCCAGGCATTCCCACGCCAGTTCAAGGAAGATCCGCTGCTGCGGGTCCATCAGTTCGGCTTCCTTCGGGCCAATGCCGAAGAACGCTGCATCGAACTGCTCGACGCCCTCGATTACGCCCCGCGCCTTCACATAGGCCGGATCGTTGCGCTCCTGCGCGCTGACGGCGGGATCGAGGTCATCGGGGCCGAACATCGTGATCGAATCGCGGCCCTCACACAGGTTGCGCCAAAACGCCTCCACGTCCTGGGCCCCTGGAAAACGACCGGCCATCGCAACGATGGCGATGGGCTCGGCTGCGATCTGGCTGTTGGCGCGGTGTGCCGCCGCGAAGCGCTTGGGTTCGATCCCGGTGCCTTCACGCCCTTCCAGCGACGCGGCAAGCGTCGCCGGGGTGGGATTGCGGAACAGGAGCGATGTCGGAATCACGCCGCCGGATTCGCGCGAATGCACTTTGCCGATCTGCTGCAACAGGCGCGCCGCGAGCAGCGAGTCGCCCCCCAATTCGAAGAAGTTGTCGTGCCGGCCGACATTGTCCATCGCAAGCAGGTCACCGAACGAAGCGCACAGGAAGGTTTCCATCGGCCCCACCGGCGGCTCGTAGGCATTAGCCAGCTCGGGGCGCTGCCGCGCGGGTGCCGGAAGCGCGCGACGATCGAGCTTGCCGTTCTCCGTCAGGGGCAGCGCCTCGAGTTCGACGAAGGCGCTGGGAACCATGTAATCCGGCAATGACGGCGCGAGGTGCGCGCGCAGCGATGCGTGCGATGCCGCTGCTCCCCGGGGAACGACGTAGGCCACCAGTCTTGCTTCGCCGCCAGCGCTGTCGTTGCGCGCGATCACGGCGCATGCGCGCACGGATGGGTGGCGGGCAAGAACGCTCTCGATCTCACCCGTCTCGATGCGGAAACCGCGGATCTTCACCTGGTGGTCGCTGCGGCCCAGGTATTCGAGGTCGCCATCCGGAAGTTGGCGTGCGAGGTCTCCGGTCTTGTAGAGGCGCAGGGATTCGCCGGCGGGAGACTGCCATTGCAGGAATCGTTCGGCCGTCAATTCCGGACGGTTGAGATAGCCACGCGACACACCGGCGCCGGCCACGTGGATTTCGCCGACTTCGCCAACCGGGACGGGCACGAGGCCAGGGTCGAGTACGAACAGGCGCAGGTCCGGGATGGGCTCTCCGATGACGCTGCCGGCATTGCGTAGGAGGTCGGCGACGCTGATCGGGCGGTAGGTGACGTGGACGGTGGTTTCGGTGATCCCGTACATGTTGATCAGTTGCGGATGCTGGTCGCCATGGCGCTCGAACCAGGGATGCAGCATCTGCAGTTCGAGCGCTTCCCCGCCAAAGATCACGTATCGCAAAGACAGCGCGGAAGGTGCGATGCCGGAAGCCATATCGGCATGGATCAGGTTGCGGAACGCCGACGGCGTCTGGTTCAGCACGGTGACGCGTTCGCGTACAAGCAGAGCGTGGAACATCTCTGGCGAGCGGGTGTGCAGGTACGGGACCACGACGACGCGGCCGCCATGGATCAGTGCACCCCAAATCTCCCACACCGAAAAATCGAAGGCGTGGGAATGGAAGAACGTCCACACGTCCTGTGGCCCGAATCGGAACCAGTCGCGGGTCGCGGTGAACAGGCGCGCGACGTTGGCATGCGTGACCTGGCAGCCCTTCGGCTTTCCGGTCGAACCGGAGGTGTAAATCACATAGGCGAGATTGTCCGGCTGCGCCAGCGGCGCCGGATCGTGTGAAGGCTCCGTTGCAAACTGCTCCCAGCCTTGGTCCAGCAGCAAGGTCGGCACATCGCTGGCCGGCATGGAGTCGCGCTGCCCGGACGATGTCAGCAACACCGCCGGACGCGCATCCTCGAACATGAACTGCACGCGCTCGCGTGGATATGCGGCATCGATCGGCAGGTACGCCCCGCCCGCCTTGAGGATGGCAAGAAGCCCGACCACCATTTCCAGCGAGCGTTCCAGGCCGATTGCGACCAGGGTTTCCGGGCCGACACCCAACGCGCGCAGCCGGTGGGCCAGCTGATTGGCCCGGCTGTTGAGTTCCCTGTAGGTCAGGCTGGCGCCTTCACAGATGACCGCTATCGCATCCGGCTGTTTCGCGGCCTGCTGCTCGATCTGTTGCGGTATGCACGATGCCAAGTTGGTTGGAAAATTACGCGGTGAAGGACCGTCGGATTGCCTGTTCATGCCCACCTTCCAATGCCCGCGCTGCACCACCAGGGATAACCTGTCATTCGTGATGCCCCACTCAAGTCGTCCCCGGTTCGCGCCGGCCGGGCGGTCATGAAGAGATCGCGCTGATGTCCGGGCAAACGTCCTGGGACACCCCATGCGGCCACGCAATGACCGCTCCGACCCTCTCCTGGGGGCATTTCCAAGGCTGGCCCGCGTTACGATAGGTCGATGGATGGCACGCCATGAAACCCGACCTCACCATGCTCTACTCCGAGCTGGGGCTGAAGCCGAACTGCAGCCTGGCGGAGCTCCAGCTCGCGTACCGTCGACGGATCTCCGAACTGCAGCCCAATCGCACCGGCGGCGCGCAATCGCCAGAGTCCACTGCTGTGCTGCGTGAACTGATCGGTCTGTACACCACCGCAAACCGCTTCTACCGACGGTACGGACGTCTTCCGGGCGCAGCGCCACATCAATCAGGCGTGTGGAGTTCCGCCGCCGTCGGTACCCGGCGAAGGTATGTGGAGGACGATAGCCCTCCTCCTTCCGGCAATCGCGCGTCATCGCAGCCTCGGATCGCGTTGGCCCTGGCCGTCATGCTCCTTGTCTTGCTGTTTGTCCTGCTCGCCATGGCCTCGGGTGAGTGGCTGAGGTGATCCGCGGTGGTAGGACCCGGCACCCGCCCCGCCCATCAGTGACTCGTGCCTTCGGGCACGCCAGGGTTTGACCGCAGATACGTGGCAGCCCCGTTTGTCGAAATAGGCGACAGGGGATCACGTCAATGGCCGTACACCCGAAAAATGCCCGACTGACCAGCAAGGTCTCGATCGATCCCTGGGCCATCACCTGGCTGCTGACCCTGATGGCGGCCCTGCTGGTGGTCGCCAGCTTTGGAATGCAGCTGTACCGGCTCGCGATCCATCGCGAGCGCATCTTTGGCCTTGCGATGATGAGCCTGGACCGCGAGCACAACATCCCCGCGCATTTCTCGACGGTATTGCTGTTGATCGCGGCCGCGCTCCTTGCCCTCATTGCGACCCTCGAACGCAAACACCGGGAATTCGATGCGCCGAAATGGGCCATCCTGGCCGCAGGCTTTGTATTCATGAGCGTGGACGAGGCCGTTTCGCTGCACGAGCACCTGATCGATCCGATGCGCCACCTGCTCGGTGGCGAACATCTCGGTCTTCTCTACTTTGCCTGGGTCGTTCCGGGCATTGCCCTCGTCGCCGCCCTGGGGATGTTCTTCCTTCCCTTCATGCTCCGCCTCCCTCGCCGGACCGCAATCGCATTCGCGCTATCCGCAGCGATCTACCTCGGCGGCGCCTTGGGCGTGGAACTGTTCGAAGGTGCGTGGAAGGAGGCATATGGGCACCGCAACGTGGCCTATCACGCGCTCGTCACCCTCGAAGAGGCCATGGAAATGGCCGGTGTCATCTTCTTCATCAACGCGCTGATGCGTCACATCGCCGGACGCTACGGTGAAGTGGAACTGGATTTTGACGGCGTCCAGGCCGGTCATCGCGCCGGCGCACGCCTCAACGCGAGCCGCGGTGGAATAGCACCACTTCGACCGTCTGCAGCAGGATCAACAGGTCGAACACCAGACCGTGGTTCTTGACGTAGAAGAGATCGAACGTCAGTTTTTCCTCGGCATCCTGCACGGATGCGCCATAGGGATAGCGCAGCTGCGCCCAGCCGGTCAGGCCGGGCTTCACGCAGTGGCGGACGTTGTAATAACGCACTTCCTGGCTGAGCATGTCGACGAATTGCGGGCGCTCGGGTCGCGGGCCGACGAAGCTCATGTCGCCACGGATGACGTTGAACAGCTGAGGAAGTTCGTCGAGGCGCACCAGGCGGATGATCCGTCCAACGCGGGTAGTACGATCGTCGCCCTCGCTGGCCCAGCGGGCAACGCCATCTGCTTCGGCATCCACGCGCATGCTGCGGAACTTGATCAGTTCGAACCTTCGTCCGTTCTCGCCGATGCGTGTCTGTCGATACAGGATGGGGCCGCGCGATTCCAGCGCGACGCATGCCGCCACTACCAGCATGGCAGGCCAGGCGACCAGCAACAGGGCGCAGGCCGCCACCAGATCGAAGAACCGTTTGTTGAGGCGACGCGGAATCGAGTGGTCGAAGCCGCCGCCGAATGCGAGCCACGACGGGTCTGCCACGCTGAGCTTGACCATTCCCGCTTCGCGTTCGAAGAACGTCGAGAGATCGGTAACGGTGATCCCCCGCTGCGCGCATTTCAGCATCTCCTCCATCGGAAGTGCGCCGCGTCGTTCGTCGGGAGCAACGACGATTTCGTAGACCTGCAGCCATTCCGCTATCTCGGACAGGGAAAAGTCCGTATTGAGCAGGAGTTTTTCCGGAACGAGCACGGGCTGGTCCGGCACTGCCAGGAATCCCACCACCACGAACGATTGCCTGTCGGAGCGTCGGCGAAGGCGGCTGTTGATGAGATCGGCATTCTGGCCCGCGCCCAGCACCAGCACCCGGCGCCTGAATATGTCCGTCTTGACCAGGCGCCCGACGGCCATGCGCAGCGCCGCCACCGCGACAAGGCCGATTGCCAGCGCCAGCGCCAGCACGCCGCGGCCAATGTAGGCAGGCGGAACCAGGTAATACAGGACCAGCAACGAGACGCCGCCGAACGCGAACGACAGCAACAGTCGAATGAAGAACTCCATGCGGTTGTGGCGTACATGCACCTGGTACAGGCCGAACGCCACCATCGATACGGTGATGAAAGCAGCGAACAGGAAAGCCCGTTCCGGCGCGGATTCGAAGAAGACTGCGTAGCCTTCCGAATTGCGCAGGAAGCGCAACCCGGCCGCGCTGATGACGGCAAGCATCAGCAGCCCCATCTCTGCCAGCCATAGCAGCACCAATGCACGACTCTTCCGGCTTGCCAGGGCGATGCTCATGGCGTCACCCGCTGCGCGCGGAAAGCAGCGGCGCCCACTCGTTCACGATGGCAATGCACCATGGCGCCGGACTGCTCGCACATTACAACGGGGGCCGAAAGGGCTTGTGACCCCAGACGCTTTGCCTGCCGACGCATTTCGCCCCCAAAGTTGTGGTGCCTGAGCAGGCCGATGCTGCGAACCAAACGGGTTGGCTCGATTAGTGAAACGACAGAAACGCCGTTTCCCGGCCGCTTGCGCGGCGGTGCGATAACTAGCCCGAACGGGTTAGCAACCGATCGCAGTGCTATTCAGTCCCAGCGGTGCAAATCCGCAGCCAGCTGCTTGCAATCGGGACCTCCGGCGCTCCCGCCACCGCGGCGATCCAGTGCGGACCCACCTCGAGCATTCGCACCCGTGTCAGCTCGCCACCGGGCAATTCGAGCAGCGCATCCCGTGGCGCCGCGAAGGTCCCCATCTCACGCTGCAGGCCGATGCCCGCCGCCTTGAGGTAAGCCTCCTTGCGCACCCAAAGCGCGAGCAGGGCTTCGCTTCGCGCGGGCTCCGCCAGTAGCCTCAATTCAGCCATTTCGTGGGGATGGCACACGCGTTCGGCCAGCTCCGGCATGACCGATGCGCGGTTCGAGGACTCGATATCCACGCCTACGCGTCCGGTTGCGGTAATCGCCAGTGCCAAGGCGCGACGGTCTGCATGGCTGAGGCTGGTGCACAGGATCCCACCTGGCAGGCAGGGACAGCCCGCCGCATCCCGCCCAATCGGTACCTCGGCGGGATCGCAGTCCAGCGCCTTGCCCAGCAGCAGGCGATGCAGCGCGTAACTGAGTGCCAGCTGGTCCCGATCCACGACGGCGCGCCGGCGCTGCACGCGCTGCTGTTCCTGCGCATCCAGCATCGCGTAGGCGCCCGCCAGCCACGGCAGCCAGTCATCGAGATCGAACAGCCCCACGAGCACACAGGCGTCCGCCGTCGCGCTCCAGCCCGATTCCTTCAACGCGCTTTCGAACGCCTCGCGCAACGTTTTGCATGACCACCGCGTATCCGCGAAGCCAGGGTTGGCTTTGAGTTGCAGCATGGATCCTGCCGTCAACGCCGCACCGGCGCCGTACCTGAAACAAACGCCTTGCCGCTGGCAGAACGGACGCCTCGGATGCTGGCCGCGCGTGGCGGAAGGACGCAGGGCGCCCACTTGTCTGTCCGCAAGCAAGGCCGCGCTAGGCTCCGCTGCCGCCACGAATAAATTCGCCTTCAACTGGAAGTAGTACTCGTAACCGACTGAAATAACTAGTCTTGATATGTGAGACTGCATTGTTAGTATTATTACTAACATGCATCTCTCCTGCCCTCGCCCGACATCACGAGACCTGCCGTCATGGGCTCGGTGACGGCACTCGGTGGAACCGCAGCGGAAGGCGCGAGCACACCTTCCCTCGATGGCCTGATCTCGCAACGCCGGGTGTGGCGCGGGCAGTCGTCCGCGGTCACGCCGGCCTTCGAACACCCGACAGGATGGCCCGCACTCGATGCAGTGCTGCCCATGCACGGCTGGCCCGACGCTGCACTGAGCGAACTGCTGCTGCCAGCCGATGGCATTGGCGAGATGCAACTGCTGTGGCCCGCGCTCGTGCGCTTGAGCCAGCCCAGGGATGGCGTCATTGCACTGATCGCTCCGCCCTACCTTCCGTATCCGCCGGCATGGCATGCCGCAGGCGTGCGCCTGGGCGCCTTGCAGGTGATCCGGACGAAGACACCACGCGATGCGTTGTGGGCCGCCGAGCAGTGCCTGCGCTCCGGCGCATGCAATGCCGTGCTGTGCTGGCCGCAGCAGGCGGATGATCGCGCCCTGCGGCGCCTGCAGGTCGCCGCGGAAACCGGCCAGGCGCTGGGCTTTGCCTTCCGGCCGATGAAAGCCGCGGTGAATCCGTCACCGGCGGCGCTGCGCATCGCCCTGGATGCATCGCCGCGGCAGCTGCGCGTGCTCAAGTGCCGCGGCGGTATTCCGCCGGCGCGGCCGATTCCTTTTCCGCAGGTTGGACATCCGGAGTTGCCTTCGCGTCAGCCCGAACGCCGGGAGGGCGCCGTCTTCCCCACGGCCGCGCAGCAATTCCCCGTTGCACGGGAAAGAACGGTTTCCGATGCCCGGCATTTCCCGCGCCTCGCCGAGCTGGTCCCGCTCGCATCCGCGCGGAACGCATCGGCCAGGATCGGCGCCCCCGAGGCCTGATCGATGCGCTGGGCCTGCCTGCTCCTGCCGCAACTGGCGATCGACGGCGTCCTCCGACGTCATCCCGCCCCGGAAGCGCCGCTGGTCTTGATCAGCGGCCCGGCGCAACGCCGCGTGCTGCATGCCGTCAATCCCGCGGCGCGTGCACTGGGCCTGCGGCCGGGCATGCCGCTTGCCGCCGCGCAGGCTTTGGGCAATGGCTTCGCCACCGTCGAGCACGATCCACTCGATGCCGAGCGCTGGCGCCAACTGCTGGCCGCATGGGCCTATCGCTTCAGTTCGCAGGTAAGCACCGATCTTCCGCATGCCCTCGTGCTCGAAGTCGGCCACAGCCTGCAATTGTTCGGGCCCTGGCCGCGCCTGGAAGCACAGATGCGCGAGGAACTGCGCGCACTCGGTTTCCGCCACCATCTCGTCGCGGCGCCAAACCCGCATGCGGCACGCGTGCTGGCCAACGTCCATGACGGGCTGGCCGTGGGCGACAGCACGTTCCTCAATGCGCTGGGCCAGTTGCCGGTGGAGCGTGCCGGTTTCGCGACGGACGTGGCGCGTTCGCTGTCGCACATGGGCCTGCGCAAATTGCGGCAGGTATTCGCCCTGCCGCGCGATGCGCTGAACCGGCGCTTCCCGCGCGAGGTGCTGCAGCATCTCGATCGCCTGCGTGGCGCGGAGGCACCGCTGGCCTGGTACCAGCCGCCGGATGTGTTCGAAGGCCGCATCGAATTCGACCACGAAGTCGAATCCAGCCAGGCCTTGCTGTTCCCATTGCGCCGGCTCACCGCGGATCTCGCGGCTTTCCTCGCCGGCCGCGATGGCGGCGTGCAGCGCTTCACCGTGGTGCTGGAACACGAACTCATGGCGCACAGCGAAGTCGAGATCGGCCTGCTGGCGGCCGAGCGCGAACCGACGATGCTGTTCGAACTCGCACGCGGCCGCATCGAGCAGGCACAGGTGCCTGCGCCGGTGCGCGGCATGCACCTGGTCGCGCGCGAATTGCCTGCGTTCGTTCCCGCCGAGCGCGACCTGTTCGATCCACGCCCGCAGCAGGCCGTGCCATGGACGCAGCTGCGCGAACGCCTGCGTGCACGGCTGGGCGATGACGCCGTGCACAACGTCGGCTGGCTGCCCGACCATCGGCCCGAACGCGTGGCCAGCGAAGCGCCACTGCGCAGGACACCGGACGGGCCTGCCCTGCTTCGCCCCGGCTGGCTGCTGCCGCAACCCATGCCGCTTCGCGATCGCGTCCAGCACGTTCTTGCCGGCCCCGAGCGCATCGAGTCGGGCTGGTGGGACGACGAAGACATCCGTCGCGATTACTACCTTGTCGAAACCGCGCAGGGGCAACGGGCGTGGGCATTCCGCATCGCCGGCGAGCAGGCCGGGCCGTTCATGCTGCACGGGTGGTTCGCATGAACGCCCTGCCCGCCTATGCCGAGCTCCATTGCCTTTCGAACTTCAGTTTCCAGCGCGGCGCTTCGAATGCCCGGGAACTGTTCGAACGCGCCAGGCAACAGGGTTATGCCGCCCTGGCCATCACCGACGAATGCAGCATGGCCGGCATCGTGCGCGCACTGGAGGCCGCGGAAGCCACCGACCTCAAACTGATCGTCGGCAGCGAATTCCGCATCGAGGACGGCCCGAAGCTGGTGCTGCTGGCCGAAACCCTGGCCGGCTATCAACGGTTATGCCAGCTGATCACCATCGCGCGACGCCGCGCCGGGAAGGGGACGTACCGTGCCCTGCGCGAGGATTTCGAAGGCGCCAACGACGGCCTGCTGGCACTGTGGATTCCCGGCGATGAGCCACAGCCGGATGAAGCCCATTGGATGAAGGCAAAATTCCCGCATCGCACCTGGCTGGCCATCGAACTGCACCGCGGCCCCGACGACGCCGGACGCCTGCATTCACTGCAACAACTGTCGAGGCAACTGGACATTCCCGCCGTCGCCTGCGGGGACGTCCACATGCACGTCCGCGGCCGCAGGGCCTTGCAGGACACGATGACGGCCATCCGCCTCCGCACCACGCTGGCAGAGGCCGGCCATGCCCTGTTCCCGAATGGCGAGCGCCACCTGCGCACGCGCCAGGCGCTGGCGGCGATCCACCCGCAAGCCTTGCTGGCCGAATCGGTTGTCATCGCAGCGCGCTGCGCCTTCAGCCTGCGGCAACTCGAATACCAGTATCCGCATGAGCTGGTGCCTTCCGGCTACGACGCCACCCGCTGGCTACGCCGCCTGGTGCGGATGGGCATTCGCAGGCGCTGGAAAAAAACCGGATCCGGCAGGAAGGAAAAGGCGAAAGCCATCGAACTGATCCGCAAGGAGCTCGCGATCATCGCGAAGAAGCGCTACGAGTCCTACTTCCTCACCGTGCATGACATCGTGCGTCATGCACGCAGCCGGGACATCCTCTGCCAGGGCCGCGGCTCCGCCGCCAACTCCGCAGTCTGCTATGCGCTGGGAATCACCGAGCTGCAACCCGGCGAGACCGAGCTGCTGTTCGAACGCTTCGTTTCGGAAGAGCGCGACGAGCCGCCCGACATCGACGTGGACTTCGAGCACGAACGTCGCGAGGAAGTCCTGCAGTACGTCTTCAACCGCTATGGCCGCGAACGCGCCGCGCTGACCGCCGTCGCCATCCGCTATCGCGGGCGCAGCGCGGTGCGCGACGTGGCCAAGGCCCTGGGGCTGCCATCGGACCAGGTCGAGGAACTCGCCAAGACCATGGACCGCTGGGGCGAAGACGTGCCTCCCGCCGAATACCTGCGCGAGCATGGCTTCGATCCGGCGTCGCCGGTGATGCGGCGCGTGATCGCCTTGACCGCGCAGTTGCTCGGTTTTCCGCGGCATCTGTCCCAGCATCCGGGCGGATTCGTGATTTCCGAACGACCGCTGTCGACGATCGGGCCGATCGAGAACGCGGCGATGGACGAGCGCACGGTCCTGCAGTGGGACAAGGACGACCTGGACGTGCTGAAGCTGCTCAAGGTCGACTGCCTGGCGCTGGGCATGCTGACCTGCATCCGCAAGACCTTCGACCTGCTGCGCGACAGCGGGCGCCGCGACATGAGCATGGACGACATCCCGCGCGAGGACACGGCGACCTACGCAATGATCCAGGCCGCCGATACCGTCGGCGTGTTCCAGATCGAATCGCGCGCGCAGATGGCGATGCTGCCGCGGCTGAAGCCGAAGACGTTCTACGACCTGGTGATCCAGGTCGCGATCGTGCGCCCGGGGCCGATCCAGGGCGACATGGTCCATCCCTACCTGCGGCGTCGCAATGGCGAGGAGCCGGTCAACTATCCATCGCCGCAACTGGAGGAAGTGTTCAGGCGCACGCTCGGCGTGCCGCTGTTCCAGGAACAGGTGATGCAGGTCGCCATCGTCGCGGCCGGGTACACGCCCGGCGAAGCCGATGCGTTGCGTCGATCGATGGCGGCGTGGAAGCGCCACGGCGGACTCGAATCGCATCGCGAGCGCCTGTTCGACGGCATGCTCAAGCGCGGCTACACGCTCGAATTCGCCACGCGCCTGTTCGAGCAGATCAAGGGCTTCGGCAGCTACGGCTTCCCGGAATCCCACGCCGCCAGTTTCGCCCTGCTCGCCTACGCCAGCAGCTGGCTCAAGCGGCACGAGCCCACAGCCTTTGCCGCGGCGTTGATCAATTCGCAACCGATGGGTTTCTACTCACCCGGCCAGATCGTGCAGGACGCGCGGCGCCACGGCATCGAAGTGCGTCCGGTCGATGTGCGATACAGCAACTGGAACTGCACGCTGGAACCGGTCTCCATCGATCCAGCAACGCAGCCTGCCCTGCGCCTTGGATTGCGCCTGGTCAATGGCTTCCGGGAAGACGCGGCATTGCGCATCGAGCAGGCCCGCGCACGGCAGGCCTTCCACGATGTCACCGACCTGTGCCAGCGCGCGGACCTGGACCAGCGCCTGCGCGGCATCCTGGCCGATGCCGCGGCCTTGCGCGGGCTGGCAGGCCATCGCCACAAGGCGCGCTGGGCCGTGGCGGGCGTGGAAGCGCAGCGCCCCTTGTTCGATGCCATCGGTGCCACGGCCGAAGCCGCGGTGGCCCTGCCGCTGCCGAGCACGGCCGAGGATGTGCATGCCGATTACGCCATGACCGGACTCAGCCTGGGCCGGCATCCGTTGAGCCTGCTGCGCAAGCAACTGCGCGCGCGCCGCTTCAAACGCTCCTCGGAATTGCGCGACCTGCCGCATGGCCAACGTGTCAGCTTCGCCGGCCTGGTCACCATGCGGCAGCGGCCGCAAACCGCCAGCGGCGTCACTTTCATCACCCTCGAAGACGAGGACGGCCTGGTCAACGCGGTGGTCTGGCAACACGTTGCCGAACGGCAACGGCGCGAATTCCTCGAATCCAGGCTGATGGCCATTGAAGGACGGATCGAACGTGCCGACGGCGTGCAACACCTGATCGCAGTGCGCCTGGAAAACCTGACGCCGCTGCTGTCGGGCCTGGTTACGAACTCACGCGACTTCCACTGACAGCACGACGATGAACTGAAGCCGCGCTACCTCTGAAGCACCGCTTGCCATGAGCTGCCACTGACGCGCTCGGAAAGCCACTGTGTTCCAAGCTGCCTGATCCCCAGAGCCGATTCGACCGGCTCCACGCCCCGAGCCCAGCTGCCAGCGGACGATTAGCGGACGCTCGCTCGCTACGCTCGCGGCTCCTCGAACCTGGAGCCGCTCTCATGACGATCTTCGATACCAACCGAACATTGTTCGCCGATGACGATCAGGCGACCGTCGTCATCTTCAATCATTCCCGGCCGCACGCACACGCGCCGGTGTTCGTCTGCCTGCCGGCGATGGGTGTCGCCGCGAGCTTCTATACACCGTTCGCGGAAGCGCTTGCGCAAGCCGCCGCCGGCGCCGCGGTGCTGGCCGATTTGCGCGGACAGGGCGACAGCCCGGTGCTTGCACGACGCGGCGCGCGATTCGGCTATCAGGAAATCGTCGCGCAGGACATTCCGTCGTTGATCGCCGCGATCGCCGCGCAGTTCCCCGGCCGGCCCATTTATCTCGTCGGCCATAGCCTGGGCGGCCAGCTCGGCAGTCTCGCGGCAGTGCACGCGGCGCCCGGACTCGCGGGTTTGATCCTGGTGGCGAGCGGCACCGCGCACTATCGCGCGTGGCCAAAAGCGTTGCGGTGGCGCGCGGGCATCGCGGTGCATGCCGTCCGCGTCGTGGCTGCATTGCTGCCCTGGTACCCGGGCCGGCTGCTGGGCTTCGGCGGCGATCAGCCGCGTCGATTGATGGCCGATTGGAGTTACAACGCCAGCACCGGCCGGTATCGCTGCGCGGGCAGTAGAATCGACTACGAGGAGGCGCTGGATGACCTCGTGTTGCCCGTCCTGTCGATCGAAATCCGTGCCGATCCCGTGGCGCCGACGGGCGCGACGACCGAGCTGCTTGCGAAGCTCGCATCCTGCGCGATCGAGCGTCGGCAGATCGACGGCGTCACGGCCGACGCGCCGTGGCGGCGCCACTTTTCCTGGGCGCGGAGTCCGGACGAGGTGGTCGCTGAAATCACCGCCTGGGTGGGCTTTCACCGAGCCAACGTCGAATGTCTCGAGCAGGCCGTTGCGTGAGCCCTGAGGCGGCGGGACGTCTCGCGCTTCGCGTGCTCGGGCCGGTGCGGCTCGAACGCGAATCGGGGGCGTTCGAGCCGGGCGCACGGCGCGAGCAGACACTCCTCGCCCTGCTCGCCGCCGAGGCGCGTCCGATGAGTCGCGCCCGCCTCGCTGCCATGCTCTGGCCCGATGCCGGCGACGTTGACGCGCGCGGGCGCATGCGCCGGTTGTTGCACGAGCTGTCGAGCCGCGTGGGACACGACACGCTCGTCACTGATCGTCAAACGGTGGTGCTCGCGGACGATGTGTGTGCCGCCACCGATCTCGCTTCGCTGCGCCGCTCCCTCGCGCAAGGACTGTATCGCTCGACCGGGGACGCGAGCGAGGAGAGCCTCGCCGCCCTCGAGCACGCGGCGCACCTGGCCGCCGCCGAGTTCGCGGAGGGATTGGCGCTCGACGAATGCGACGAGCTGTCGGCGTGGCTCGAACGACAGCGCGAATCGTTGCGCCAGGCGCGCGCGCAGGTGCTGGCGCAGCTCGTCACGCGGCTCGAAGGCGCACAGCAGCACGAGCGCGCGCTCCACCATGCGCAAGACCTGGTAGCGATCGATTCGCTGAACGAAGCTGCGCAGCGCCAGCTCATCCGGCTGTATGCCGCCGTCGGACAGCCCCACGCAGCGTTGCAACAGTTCGAGCGATGCCGGGAGGTCCTGCACGACGAACTCGGCGTCGAGCCGGAAGCCGCGACGCTCCAGGTCGCCGGTGAGGTACGTGCCCATGAGATCCGTGCCCATGAGATCCGCGCCGATGAAATGCGCGGCCGCGACGCCGCCACGACGACGCTTACCGACAACCCGCCCGCGCCGGTGGCGGTGCGGTACACGCGCAGCGGCGACGTTCATCTCGCTTATCAAGTGCTTGGTTCCGGTCCACTCGATGTGCTCCTTATCAGCGGTTTCGTCTCGAATCTGGAGCAGGCCTGGGAGCCTGGTGGGCCCGCGGCCTTCTTCCTCGAACTCGCGCGCGACTTTCGGCTCATCCTCTACGACCGGCGCGGTGTCGGGCTATCGGATCGCACCGTCGATCCCGCCGATACGTCGGTGAGTAGCGCCGACGCGCTATCGGTACTCGACGCCGTGGGCAGCCGACGCGCGCTCGTGTTCGCGGTGTCCGAAGGCGGGCCGATCGCGATTCGGCTCGCGGTCGAGCATCCGGAGCGCGTTGCGGGGCTGGCCCTTTGGGCAACGCTTGCGCGAGGTACCGCCGCGCACGACTATCCATGGGCACTGACCGCCGAGCAGTTTGAGCGTTGGCTCGATGCGCTCGTCGCGCAATGGGGGCGGCCGGCTGCAATCGACACCTTCGCGCCCGACCACGCGAGCGATCCGCTGGTGCAGCGCTGGTGGGCGCGCATGCTGCGCCTCGGCTCCAGCCCGCGCTGCATGCAAGCCGTCCTGCGCACGCTCGCGCTGAGCGATGTACGCGCTTTGCTGCCGCAGGTGCGCGTGCCGACGCTTGTCATGCATCGAACGGGCGACCGCGCCGTGCGCGTCGACGCCGGCCGCCAAGTCGCGACTGCTATTTCCGGGGCCCAGTGGCTCGAATTGCCCGGGACAGCGCATTGGTGGTGGCTAGGCGAAACGGCGCCGATCATCGAAGCGATCAAGGGCTTCGCACAGCGTTTGGCTGATAGCGTCGAGCGCTAGCGAGCATCCGCGCACCTCTCGATGGTGCGTCGGCCTGCAGGTACACCGGTCAATCGATCAGAAAATATCGACCGGCTGGTTCGGGGCGGAAGTGGACGTTACTGCTGTCCTGGCCGCCGAGCCCGATCCCATTACCGCTCTCGGCCATAAGCGGACATTCTCGGGGATTCGCCCGTGCGGGTGAATCCCGCGAAGTTGCGAAAACAAGAAGCCCGCAACTAGTGCGGGCTTCTTTGCGTAACGCATTGCCGTGTCACGGGCACTCGGGTCCGTTGTACGACAGTGCCGACGGGTTGGTCGGCGACGAAATGCCGTTGGTCGTATCCGTCAACCTGATATTGGTGAAGACGACGGAAACCACGCCCACGCGCTGGTTGCCCGGGCATTGCAGGGTGCCCGGCGGCGCCGGGATGACCAGGGTGTTGGAGATCCTTCCGTTCTTGTCGATTTCGAAGGTGCCGCCCACGGAGAGGTTGGCCAGCACGTCTTCCTTGTTCGCCGCGGCCGGGCAATTGTTGCCGCGGTTGACGCACTGGTAGCGGGCGGCGGCCGTTGCGCTCGCGACGTAGTTGACGCTGCCGTCGGGGTTGCCGAGGCCGATTTCGATCCAGCTCACGATGACCTTGGGCGAGCCGAGCTGGGCGCTGGGGGCGCGCAGGAACTTGGGAATGCCGACGTTAATGGCGAGGGCTGCCGCCGTGGCCAGGGCCAGGGCCAGGCCGAGCAGCAAATGCGAACTTTTGATCTGCATGTTGTGCTCCGCAGCGCCGGAACGGGAGGTCGGCGGCAATCCCAACAGAGAACGATGAAATCTCGCCGTTGCGAATCCCCCACCCGGGTGGGCCTGACCCGCTGCGTCACATCTCCGGCTTCGGCACCTCGATCCGGATGGCCGCGAGCTGCTCCGGGGCGTATCCGATCTTGCGCAGGAAGGGCAGCCAGCGCGGATCGTCGCGCAGCGGGTCGGTCAGAACGTCGAACGCCACCGACGTGACGGCGGGGTCGCGGATGCTTGCGGCTTTGTCCAGCCACTTGAAGGCGGCGTCGCGATCGCCGCGATAGCTGTACACCAGCCCGACCAGTGCCGGTTGCGCCTCGCCATACCCGCGGATTAGCTCCTGCGTTGCCGCCTCGGATTCGCGCGCGCGACCGAGCGCGTGGAAGGCGAGTGCCCGCAGTTGGAGTTTCGAAGCTTCGTCCGGCTCCGCTTCGATTTCGCGCAATGCGCCCCGCGCGTCCCGCTTGCCCAACAGCAGCGACGATGCGATGCCGGTGTGCGGGCCGACAAAGGCGGGACTGAGGCGCAGCGCGGAGCGGAAGTCGTCGATTGCCGCATCCCATTGCCGCGCGTAGTAACGGGTGATGCCGCGATTGTTGTAGGCCGTCGGATTCGCGGGATCGTGCGCGACGCGATAGTCGTACAGCGGCAGGGCCTCGTCGAAGCGACCAATGTTGCTGAGCAGGATGCCGAGGGTATTGATGGCGACGAGGTTGTTCGGTTCGATCTGCAATGCGCGCCGGTTGTAATCGGCGGCCGCCTGCGCGTCGAAGTCGAAGTCCGCGGCCAGGCGAGCCAGGCCGGTGACGGCGATGACGTTGTTCGGATCGATGCGCAGCGCCTTGTCCAGCGCCTCGCGCGCCAGCTTCGCCGCTTCCGCCGGCGGCAGCTCGCTGTAGATGGACTGATTAACGTACACGCGCCCCAAGCCGGCCCACGCGCGCGCTTCGTTCGGTGCGATGGACAGTGCCTGCTTGAACAAGAGCAGCGCCTGCGCGCGTCCCTCCTTGCTCTGCTGGTCGAGCAGGGCCTGCGCCTGTAGCACCATCGGGTAAACCCTGGGATCCACGGGCGTGACGGTGGGCGCCTTCAGCAACTTGATCTTCAGTTGGTCCACGACGGACGCGGCGATCTCGTCCTGTACCCGGAAGATGTCGTCGAGGTTGCGGTCGTAGGTCTCCACCCACAGCTGCGCGCCGTCGGTGGCGCGTACCAATTGCACCGAGATGCGGACGCGATTGCCCGACTTGCGCACGCTGCCCTGCAGGATCGACGCCACATGGAGGCGGCGCGCGATCTCCGGCACGGCGAGGTCCTGGCCCTTGAACGCGAAGCTCGACGTGCGTGCGATCACGCGCAACTCCGGCACCTTGTTCAACACGTTGAGCAGTTCCTCGGAAATACCGTCGGAGAAATACTGCTGCTCCTTGTCGGCGCTCATGTTCTCCAGCGGCAGCACGGCGATCGAGGGGTCCTTTTCGATCGTCGGGATGTCGGTGCCCACGGTCGTCCCGGAGGCGACCGCCGATTCGGGCGTCGAGCGCACCGTCTGCCACAACCATGCGCCGCCTACGAGCACGACGATCGCGATCAATGCGACCTCCAGGCGCGTGACCTTCTGTTGCCCGCGCTCGCCCTGGAACCACGCGATGACCAGCGTGAGCAAGAACCCGAGCACTGAAAGCGCCACGGCAACGCGCATTACGGTGGGTGACCAGCCGTAGGTGTCGGTCAACAGCCCGACGCCTTGCAACAGGGCCCACGCGACCGCCGTGTAGCCGAGCACCCATTGTGCGACCTTGCGTTTGCGCAACTGGTGGATGGTCAACATGGCCGTGCGCGATGGCTCATTCGGGCAACGTGCCCCCGCTCCCGAAGCATGCGCCACGGTGGGTTCATTCGGATGCTCCTGGGGGGATCAAGAAGGAAAACGCAGCCAGCGGCGTAAACGGGCCGCCGCCGCGCTCGAGGCCATGAGCGTCCACTCTGGGCGAGGTTGAGTGGTCTTGGGTCCGGACCGTTGTCGGACTCCGACACCACCTATTCAGCCTCGTGTTCTGTGGGCCACTCGCGAATCGGCGCAAGTCCGCTTCGGGTCGATAGCGGCCGTTGATGACCTCGTCTAGCGACGGACTCGCCTCACCCCTGGTCCGCTTCCGGCCAGAAGCGGACATTCACACGCATTGAACGTAGGCGGGCGCATTCACCACGGGTCATCTCCATGGCGGAGGCACGTATGGCCAGCCTCGACACGATTCCACGCGAAGTCCTGCCGATCCCGGACCGCAAGCCGGTTGGCCTAACCACCTACGACGCCAAGGATCCGGACACGAAATTCCCACCGATCACGACGCTGCGGCCGCCAGCTGGCGCGCCGAATGTCCTGGTGATCCTGCTCGACGATGTTGGTTTCGGTGCCTCCAGCGCATTCGGCGGCCCATGCCAGACGCCGACGGCGGAGCGACTTGCCATCAGCGGACTGAAGTACAACCGCTTCCACACCACGGCGCTGTGCTCGCCCACGCGCGCTGCGATGCTGTCGGGCCGCAACCACCACGCGGTTGGCATGGGCGGCATCACCGAGATCGCCACGTCGGCGCCTGGCTACAACTCACTGCGACCCAACACCTGCGCGCCGCTGGCGGAGATCCTCAAGCTCAACGGCTACGCGACCGCGCAGTTCGGCAAGTGCCACGAAGTGCCCGTCTTCGAAGCGACCCCGATCGGCCCGTACCATCACTGGCCGACCGGCTCTGGATTCGAGCGCTTCTTCGGTTTCATCGGCGGGGAAAACAACCAGTACTACCCGGAGCTCTACGACGGCACCACCCCGATAGAGCCGGATCGCACGCCCGAAGAGGGCTATCACCTGATGGAGGATCTCGCCGACAAGGCCATCGGCTACATCCGCCAGCAGAAGGCGATCGCCCCCGACCAGCCGTTTTTTGTCTACTTCGCACCGGGCGCGACGCATGCGCCGCACCATGTGCCGAAGGACTGGATCGCGAAGTACAAGGGCAAGTTCGACCAGGGCTGGGACAAATTGCGCGAGGAAACCTTCGCGCGCCAGAAGAAGCTCGGTGTCATACCGCCGGATTGCGAGCTCACGAAGCGGCCCGACGATATCCCGGCCTGGGACAAGATGGAGGCGCGGCTGCATCCGGTGCTCGCGCGCGAGATGGAGATCTATGCGGCATTCCTCGAGTACGCCGATCATCACGTGGGCCGCGTCATCGATTCCCTGTCGGAGCTGGGGGTCCT
This sequence comes from Agrilutibacter niabensis, assembly GCA_031457065.1. Taxonomy (GTDB): domain Bacteria; phylum Pseudomonadota; class Gammaproteobacteria; order Xanthomonadales; family Xanthomonadaceae; genus Agrilutibacter; species Agrilutibacter niabensis_A. The sequence continues at coordinate 1,049,309 of JAVDVW010000001.1, read as the reverse complement.
CGATGACACGCTCATCTACTACATCATCGGCGACAACGGCGCTTCGGCCGAAGGCTCGCTGATCGGCGCCTGGAACGACAAAGCGGGCGCGGAGGCGCCCGACCTGGCCACGCCCGAGCTCCTGATCGAGAAGGTCGACGAACTGGGCACGGCGGATGCGCAGAACCATTACGCGGTCGGCTGGGCGCACGCGATGGACACCCCGTACCAGTGGACCAAGCAGGTCGCATCGCACTTCGGCGGCACCCGGAACGGCACCATCGTCCACTGGCCGAAGGCGATCAAGGCGAAGGGCGAGATCCGCTCGCAGTTCCACCACGTCATCGACGTCGCGCCGACGATCCTGGAAGCGGCCGGACTGCCGCAGCCGACCTTCGTCAACGGCGTGCTGCAGGAACCGCTGCATGGCGTGAGCATGCTGTATTCGTTCAACGACGCGAAGGCGGCGGAACGGCACGAGACGCAGTATTTCGAAATGGTCTGCAACCGCGGCCTCTACCACAAGGGTTGGACCGCGGTGACCCGCCACGGAAACCTGCCCTGGGTGGTCGTGGGCGCGCAGCCACCACTCAGCGATGATGTCTGGGAGCTCTACGACACGAGCAAGGACTGGTCGCAGGCGCATGACCTCGCCAAGGAGATGCCGGAGAAGGTCGCCGAGCTCAAACGCCTGTTCGACCTCGAGGCCTCGAAGTACAACGTGTTCCCGCTCGACGACCGCAAGGCCGAAAGGACCAATCCGGACCTCGCTGGCCGCCCGCAGGTCGTACGCGGCAGCACGCAACTGCTCTTTTCCGGCATGCGCCGGATTGGCGAGAACACGGCGATCAACACCAAGAACAAGTCCCACTCGGTCACGGCCGAGATCGAGATTCCGCAAACCGGCGCCAAGGGCGTGATCGCAGCCCACGGCGGCCATATGGGCGGCTGGAGCCTCTACGCCCACGACGGCACGCTCAAGTACCACTACAACTTCCTCGGTTTGCTGCGCTCCGAAGTAACCGCGAGTTCGAAGCTGCCGGCAGGCAAGCACCAGGTGCGGATGGAATTCGCCTACGACGGCGGCGGCCTCGGCAAAGGGGCCGGCATCACGCTCTACGTCGATGGCGCGAAAGTCGGCGAAGGGCGCGTCGCACGCACGCATGCCTATCTGTTCTCGATGGACGAGACGATGGACGTCGGCTCCGAGGCGGGCGAGCCCGTGTCGCCCGACTACGGCCCGCGCGACAATCAGTTCAGCGGCAAGATCCACTGGGTGCAGATCGATGTCGACGCCGCGGCCAAGGACGCCGACCACCTGATCGGCGCCGAGGAGCGATACCGCATTGCGATGGCGCGGCAATAGCCATCCCCATCAGGACCCTGGAGTCCTGCATACCCAACCGGAGGTGCTCATGGCCAGCCATGACGAATTACCCCGCCAAGTTCTGCCGATTCCCGAGCGCAACTCCGCGGCCCCAACGGCCGATGACGCCAAGGAACCGGACGCGAAGAACCACCTCATCCCACCGGAGGACTTCGTGCGCATGGCGATGGCGAAGCAATGACGACCGCTGAGCCGGACCCTGTAGAAACGAGAGCCGACGACACTGTTCGTCAGTGAGGCAATCGCAAAGTTCAACGGCGCAGGGCGCTGGCCTGACCAGGATCATTCAGGCGCTGTAACCGGATCGCGTGCATAGCAGTGCGATCCGCGCGCTCTGGCTCCAAGGAAAGCAATCATGAAGCGGATCTCAACCTTTTCGTTCGCGTTGGCATTCGCGTTAGGCAGCGTGGCTTGCCAACGGCAGGAGGCTCAGCTGCCCGCACCCGGCCAGCCTGCGGCGACTACGCAATCCGATGCGAAGGCCGCGCCGGCCCTGACCCCGGAACAGGTTACGCAACGCGCGGTGCAGCGTCGCGCCGTCGAGGTCGTCAACTGGGGAATGCCGGCAGTCAATTTCGATCTGATGTACCAGGCGGCGGTCAAGCTCGGTGCACGTGACAACCAGATCGTCTACTGGTCCCGTCTTCCCGACTGGAAGAACCAGACCCTCACGCCCAATCCCGATTCCATCTACCTGATGCCCTTCTTCAACACGAAGGATGCGGGGCCGGTCGTGCTTGAGATTCCACCGGCGGATGAGGGGTCGATCACCGGATCGATAATGGATTGCTGGCAAACGGCGCTGGAAGACGTTGGGCCCGCCGGCGTGGACAAGGGCAAGGGTGGCAAGTACCTGATCCTGCCACCGGGCCACAAAGACCCGGTGCCGGCCGGCTACATCGCGCTTCCCTCCGGCAACTATCAGGGCTACGCGCTGTTGCGTTCGATCCTGAAGAGCGGCAGCGCAGAGGATGTCGCCAAGGCCGTGGCCTATTCGAAGCGCATCAAGCTGTATCCCCTGTCGCAAGCGGCGAACCCATCGGGCACGACCTTCGTCGATGCGATCGATGCCGTCTTCGACGCCACGATTCCGTACGACCGGCGTTTCTTCACCTCGTTGGATCGCATGATCCAGACCGAACCGTTCCTGGAGCGCGACAAAGCCATGATCGATCCCTTGCGCTCGGTCGGCATCCACAAGGGAAAACCCTTCACGCCGGATGCGCAGTTGCAGGCGACCTTGGACGCCGCGGCGAAAGAGGCGCATGACTGGATCGAGGCGCGATACGTGACGCTGTTTTCGCAGCCGTATTACGAAGGCGCGCGGTGGGCCGTTCCCGTACAGCCGGAGCTGGCCAAGGGCCTGCAGAGCAACTACGCCGACCCGGACAGCTATCCGATCGATCCGCGCGGCGTCACCTATGCGTATGCGTTCTTCAGCGCCAAGCATTTCGGCGCCGGGCAGTACTACCTGATGACCCTCAAGGATAAGCAGGGGAAATTCCTCGACGGCGGCAAGACCTATCGCCTGACGGTTCCCGCGAATGCACCGGTCACGCAGTACTGGTCGGCCACCGCCTATGACCGGGCGACGCATGCGCTGATCCGCGATCTTCCGTGGTCGAGCCGCTCGTCGCAGACGCCGGGGTCGAAGAAGAACGCGGATGGTTCCGTCGAAGTGTTCTTCGGTCCGAAGGCGCCTGCCTTGGGCGAGGCAAACTGGGTTCCGACGAAACCCGGCGGGGAGTTCGAAGTCCTCGCCCGCTTCTACGGTCCAGAGAAGCCGCTGTACGACAAGACCTGGAAATTGCCGGACATCGAGGAAGTGCCATGAAGCTACCGGCTCTCGCCGTACTGCTCGTTTCGACCGTTGCCTGCACGCAACAAGCCGACGCACCCAAGCCGACCGCTGTTGCGCCTCAAAGCTCCGCTCGCGACCAGGCGCCACGAACGACCGGTCCGCAGACGATCGAGACCCGCATCGGCCCGCTCGAGTTCACCCACGATTTCGCCAACGGCTATCCGACCGACGCCACCGTCGACAAGCTCTATGACGAGCGCGACTTCCAACGCGCCTGCCAGGCCTATCTGTGGTCCCTGCCGGCGGTCTCGTTTGCGTCGTGGCAACGCGGCGTCACGCAGGGACTCGGCGCGCGCAACGGTCAGATCGTTTCGATCCTGTCCTACGAGGCCAGGCGCGGCATCCTGACCGCCAACGCCACCACGCCGTATTACCTGGGATTCGCCGATCTCTCCTCCGGGCCGTTGGTGATGCAGATGCCGGCCAGCGGCGTGCAAGGCGGCATTTCCGACGCTTGGCAGAACAACATTCCGGATTCGGAAGCGCCGGCCAGATATCTCCTGCTGGGACCCGGCCAGAAGGTGCCGGACGATGTCGCCGGCTACGCGGTGCGCCACTCGCCGACGTTCAACATCTTCCTCGGCGTGCGACTGACCGACACCGATCCGGCGCGCGCGAAGCAGGCCTTGGCGCAGTTGCAGTTGTATCCCTATGCGCAACGCGACCATCCGCCGAAGATGGAGATCCTGGACTCGGGCACGAAGGCATGGAGCGGCCGGCCGCCGCGCGGGATGGAGTATTGGCAGCGGCTCGACGAGGTGATTCAGCGTGAGCCGCTGGAGCCGCGCGACACCTTCTTCCACGCGATGTTGCGGCCGCTCGGCCTGGAAAAAGGCAAGCCGTTCAAACCGGACGCGCGGCAGACGAAAATCCTGACCGAGGCTGCGCTGGTCGGTGAGGCCATGGCAAAGGCCAACTCTGCCGATCGCCGCTTCGCGGGAGTGAAGTACCGCCCCGACGCGCATTGGGACTTCGCGCTGCAATTGGACCCCGACGACCCCGCCGCCTACTGGAACCTGCTCGACGAACGCGCCTCCTGGTTCTACGAGGCCGTCGGCGCCGGACCGGCGATGGCACCCAAGCGCCCCGGTCCTTCGTCGGCGTACCTCAGCGCATACAAGGACAAGGCCGGCAAGTGGCTGGACGGCGGCACGTCGTATCGGCTTCGCGTTCCGCCCAATGCCCCGATCAAACTGTTCTGGTCTGTCACCTTGTACGACGTCGACACGCGCGCCCTTATCCTCAACGAGCAAAAGATCGCCGATCGTTCCTCGCGCATGGACCTGCGAGAGAACGCGGACGGCTCGGTGGACATCTATGTCGGGCCGAAGGCACCGGCCGGATTCGAACAGAACTGGATACCCACCGTCCCCGGCAGGAACTGGTTCGCGTATTTCCGCTTCTACCAGCCGACCGAGGCCTACTTCGACCGGTCCTGGCCGTTGCCTGACTTCGAACAGATCTAGTTCCGCACCCAACGAAAAGCAGCTGGGTGAAGGGCTCCGATGTGGCATAGCTAAGCGTGCTTCAGCAGCGGAACATGATCCAGCGGCGCGCCTGCCGGAATTGGTGGTTCACGCTGCACGCTGTGGGCGAAATCCCCAAGGATCTTCGCGAAATGCACGCCCACCCAGGAATGCAGGTAGGGCAGATCGAACGATTCCCGCTCGCCCGGATCGGTGGTCAGGTTGATCAGATACGGCGAGGCCAGCTTCTGCGCCGGCTCGGTCAGCGTCCTCTGGGAATACATCGCCAGCTTGAAGTTCTGCCACTTCACGCCGTAGAGGACGTCGCCCATCCAGTAGGGAAAGCCCTCGCGGGCGGATGCCCCCTGTCCCTCCAGGAAATCGCGCTGGTCGACACCATCGATGACACGATCCTGAGGCGCGTCCGTTCCGGCCCAGCGCAATAGCGTGGTGTACATGTCAGTGATGTGCACGATCTCGTTGCTCTTCGCCCCACCCGGAACCCTGCCCGGATAACGCACCACGCAAGGCGTCCTCAGCGACCCTTCCATCCCGGTGAAGTAGGAACCGGAGAAAAAACCGGAATGGCCGCGCCAGAGCTGCACCTCTTCGGGGCCGTTGTCACCGGACAAGACGACGATGGTGTCGTCCGCGATACCAAGCTCATCCAGGTAGTCGAGCATCGTGCCGAAATCGGCATCGAGTTGAAGCAGGCAGTCGGCCCAGTCGCCCTGCCCCGATATTCCCTTGAATTCCGGCCGCGGGATGGTGGGCAGATGCATCAACGAGTGGTTGAAGTAGAGGAAGAACGGCGTCTTCGCGTCCACGCTGCGCTTGATGAATGCCTTGCTGCGGGCGATGAACTCAAGGTCGATATCCCTTCTGACATCGAGCGTCAGTTGCGTGACCGGGTGGACCGGCTCTCCCTTTCTCCCTTCCATGACATGGCTGACCAGATCGCGCTCCGGGTCGTACCACGGGTCATCGAGCCATAGGCTCTCGTCCCACGTCCTGGGAATGCCATACCACTCATCGAAACCATGGTCGGTCGGCCAGCGTCCATCGGACGCGCCGATATGCCATTTGCCCATGCAGGCCGTCGCATAGCCATTTTCTGACAGCACGTCGCCCATGGTCCTTTCCCACGCGACCAGGCCACCCTCGCTGCCTGCCATGGCGACGGTATGGTTCCCAGAGCGGATGGCGTAGCGGCCCGTCATCAGGGCGGACCGCGATGGCGTGCACTGCGCCTCCGGTGCGAAGTTGAGGAGCGTCTTGCCCTGACCGGCGAACGCATCGATGCGGCGCGTGTCGGCCCCGCGAAGGATGCCGCCGCCATAGCATCCGAGTTCACCGAATCCGAGGTTGTCCACCAGGAAATAGACGATGTTCGGACGGATTGCGCTCATCGATCTTCTCCCGGGAGTTCGTGCTCGGAGCGATCCAGGTATTCCTGCCTGCCTAAGCGCTGGGAAAGTGCCCCGGGCCGGGTTGAGTTGACGTGAAGGTAACGCCGGGGGGTGCATTTTTGCGCGTGCATTCGGCTTGCACAGGACGCTCGACATGGGAACTAGAAAACAGGACGACCGGAAGATCAGCCCTCCGAGCACAAACACAGGCAAACCAGTCACTCCATTGCTGTCCGACATCCTGCCGCTGCCGGAACCTCGCTTCAAAGGGCGCATCGGCAGCACCTACGCCGACTCCGAGGCGGATGTCATTTCGCTGCCGACCGCACCGCCGGGCGCACCCAACGTGCTGCTGGTATTGCTCGACGACGTCGGCTTCGGCCAGACCAGCACTTTCGGGGGACCGGTACACACGCCGACCTTGCAGCGGCTGGCCGACGAAGGGCTGCGCTACAACCGCTTCCACACGACCGCACTGTGCTCGCCGACGCGGGCCGCACTGCTTTCCGGTCGTAACCATCACTCCGTGCACACCGGCTGCATCACGGAACTGGCGACCGGCTTTCCCGGCTACGACGGCCAGTGGCCGGGAGAAGCGGCGTGCGTCGCCGAGATCCTCAGAGGCAACCAGTACGCCACGGCCGCATTCGGCAAGTGGCACAACACACCCGACCACGAACTTGGCGTCGGCGGCCCCTACGATCGTTGGCCGACCGGAAAAGGCTTTGACTATTTCTTCGGCTTCCAGGGCGGAGAGACGAACCAGTGGTGCACACCGCTCTTCGAGAACACCGCACCCATCGAGATGCCGCACGACAACCCGAAGTGGCACTTCTCGGAGGCCATCGCCGAGCAGGCAATCGGCTGGATCGGCCAGCAAAAGGCTGCCGCGCCGGAAAAGCCGTTCTTCATCTATTTCGCACCGGGCGCCGCCCATGCCCCGCATCACGTTCACAAGGAATGGGCCGACAAGTACAAGGGCAAATTCGATACCGGCTGGGACCACCAGCGCGAGGACACCTTCGAGAAACAGAAGCAGCTCGGTGTCATCCCGACGGACACGAAGCTGACGCCTCGGCCCGACTCCATTCCGTCGTGGGAGTCCCGCTCACCGGACGAGAAACGGCTCTATGCGCGCATGCAGGAAGTGTTCGCCGGCTTCCTGGAGCACGCCGATGCGCAGATCGGCAGGGTCGTGGATGCCATCGAGCAGATGGGATTTCGTGAGGACACCCTGATCATCTACATCGTCGGCGACAACGGCCCCAGCGCCGAAGGCACCCTGACCGGAACGCTCAACGTGATGAAGACCATGTTGGGCCTGCCGGACGACGTGCAGGCGATGCTCGGGCATATCGACGAGATCGGCGGCGCCCAGTTCGAGAACCACTATCCCGTCGGATGGTGCTGGGCCGGATCCTCACCGTTCCAGTGGATGAAGCAGGTCGCATCGCACTTCGGGGGCACCCGAAACGGCATGGTCATGTCCTGGCCGAAACGTATTGCAGAGCGTGGCGGCCTGCGCTCGCAGTTCCACCATGCCATCGACATCGCACCGACGATCCTCGAAGTCGCCGGCATCCCCGAACCGCGCGAAGTGGATGGCGTGGCCCAGAAACCCATCGAGGGCGTCAGCATGGCCTACACCTTCGCCGATGGGGATGCCTCCGGCAGGCGAGTGACCCAGTACTTCGAGATGTTCGGAAACCGCGCGCTCTATCACGACGGATGGGTCGCGGGCTGCCAGCATGGCCGGCTGCCCTGGGTCACCGCGGGCAGCGCCAGCTTCGATAGCGACCAATGGGAGCTCTACAACATCGAGGAAGACTTTTCGCAGGCGAACGACTTGGCGAGCAAGGAGCCTGCGAAACTGCGCGAGTTGCAGGATCGCTTCATGGCCGAGGCCGCGAAATTCAATGTACTTCCTCTCGATGACCGCTTCGCCGAGCGCGCCGATCCTGCACTGAAACCCAGCCATCTGCGCGGGAAGACGAAGTTCATCTATCCAGCGGGCACGGTACGCGTGCCCGAGCGGTCATCGCCCTACACCAAGAATCTTCACCATACGATTGCTGCCGAGGTGGAAATACCGCAGGGAGGGGCCGAAGGCGTGCTCGTCTGCTGCGGCGGCCTCGGGGGTGGCTTCACCGTCTTCATGAAGGACGGCCGGTTGCACTGGGAGCACAACTACTACAACGAGGTCCGCTACCGCGTCTCGTCCACCGATACGATCCCCGCAGGTCGCCAGACGCTCTCCGTCGAGGTGAAGGTCGACGAGCAGGGAAAATTCCAGACCGGTGGTTCGGTGACCTTGCGGCTCGGAAAGAACAAGATTGGCGAAGGTCGCTTCGACAAGCAGATCGGTGGCTTCTATACGGCCAACGAAAGCTTCGACATTGGCTGCGACACCTGTTCGCCCGTCTCGAATCTTTACGAAACCCCGTTCGCCTTTACCGGGACGATCCATCGCGTGATGGTGGACGTCAGCGAGGCGACTTTCGAACAGCTCGCTGCCCAGCACGAGGCCCATGCACGCATGGCCATGGCAACGCAATGAGCGCACCGGTTTCAATCCGAGTCAGCGTTAGTGCGCGCAATGGAGCATGCGGGCTCCGCTCACGTCGGCGGCGCAACTTGCAGCCGGACAGGCGGGGATCATCCGCCGGCTCCTGCAAGCCCGGCTGACTTCACGGCTAAAAAAAGGCCGAGCAGCCATCGAGGTGATTTCCAATGAGCACAAAGTCGGAAGGCGCCCTCCAACCTGGTCCCGCAAGGCTGCTCATGCGACGCCCCCTTGGCGTCACGCTAGCCGTCCTGGCATGGGGCGCCGCGTTCTCGGCGGGCGCCACCGAAGGCGGCCTAGGGCGCCCTATCACTGGCATGCAGGCTGGCTCCTTCTCCGGCGTGGTGCCGTCAACTCCGGGCTGGAGCATGGCGGTCTCCTATCTCTACTATGCCGGCGAGATCGGAGCCGACAGGGAAAGTCCGATCCCCGGCGGTGGCAGCGCCCTGGGCCTGAACCTTACGGCGCAGATGCTCTCGATCAGTGCCGTTTACGTCTGGGACACCGGCGAAGGGCCCTGGAACTTTGCCTCGGTCGCTGCGGTTCCGCTCGCCAAGATCGACGCCGGCGTCGACCTGCGGATTGGGTCGACAAGCGGCAGCGTCAGCGACAGTGACACCGGCCTGTTCGACATGACCTTTGTGCCGGTCGTGGCCAGCCGCCATTTCAGCCCGACCAAGCACATGTCGCTGGCCCTCTACATCTCTGCCCCGACCGGTTCGTATGAGGAGGGCCGGTTGGCCGTGCTCAGCCTCAACACCTGGGTCTACTCGCCCACCGTCGGCTACACCCAATTGTTCCAGGAGGGTACGCTCGAGTGGAGCACCACGGCGGCGATCGATTTCTACACCAAGAATGACGCCACCGACTACCAGAACGGCGCGGACTTCCGTGTCGACTCGCTGCTGATCAAGCGCTTCGCAAACGGTTGGGGGGTCGGTGCCGTCGGAGGCTGGATCGAACAGATCCAGGATGACGACGCCGCGATTGCCGATCGCCTCGACGGTTTTCGCGGCCATTCGCTGGGCGTTGGTCCGATTGTCACGTATGACAAGAAGTGGGACGGGGGCTCAGCCGAATTCTCGGCACGCTGGGTGCACGAGTTCGATGTCAAGAACCGGCTCGAAGGCGACCCTTTCATGCTGATGGCCAGCATCGAGTTCTGACCATCGGGCATACGCTCTTCAGATGGCGAATGTCCGCCATGGGTCGAAAGCAGACGCTCAATGGCTTCCACTCCATGCCTTGCCGCGAAACCATCAGATCGGGTCTTCGATCGACCTCGCCAGCTTGGTGAAAAGTTTCGGACCGGTCTCGGTCATGTACCAGCAGTCTTCCAGCCGGATTCCGAATTCGCCGGGAATGTAGATTCCCGGCTCGTCGGAAAAACACATGCCGGGTGCCAGCGGTGTGGCGTCGCCATGTACAAGATACGGCGGCTCGTGGCCGTCCATGCCGATGCCGTGGCCGGTGCGGTGAGGAAGACCGGGCAGATGGTAGCCAGGGCCCCAGCCTTCCTTTTCGTAGTAGGCGCGCACGACGTCGTCGATGGCGCCCACCGGGGTGCCCAGCTTGGCGGTCGCCAACGCAAGCTCCTGGCCCCGCTTGACGGTATCCCAGACCTTCCGCTGTTTCGCGGTTGGCTCGCCCATCACCCAGGTGCGCGAGATGTCCGATTGATAGCCATGCACGTTGCAGCCCACGTCCACCAGGATGACCGAGCCCTCGCGCACGGTCTGCGGCTGGCTTGAACCGTGCGGATAGGCGCTGGCCTCGTTGATCAACACGAGGGCGAATTCCGGCACGCCGCCCAGGGCCGCGGTGGCGGCGTTCGTCATGGCGGCGACCTCGTCGGGGCGCATGCCGGGGCGGACGTTGCCATGGACGTGGCGCAGCGCCGCCAGGGTGACGTCATTGGCGGTTTGCAGCAGCGCGAGTTCGGCCGGGGACTTGATCAGCCGGACGGCTTTGACCAGGGCGTCGCCGGAAACCACACGGTAGGCTCCGGCGCTTGCCTCGCGCACCCCATCGACGATGAACAGACGCGTGGTGGATTCGAAGGCGATCGGGCCGGAGGTAACGCCGCGGTCGGCAAGCGCGCCAACCAGGCGTGCGAACGGGCTTTCATGCTCATTCCAGGGCCGCACGTCGCCGCCCACCGCCAGAGTCTCGCGGACCGAGGGTTCTTCGAAGGCCGGGGTCACGACGACGACGTCACCCCGGGCCGGGATCACGGCGGCCGTCGTACGCTCCGAGCGATGCCACTGGACGCCGGTGAAGTAATCCAGGCTCGAGCCCGACTCCAGGATCAAGGCGCCGATCTTCTGCTCGACCATCAGCCGTTGCAGCTTGGCGATCCGCGCCAGGCGCTCCTCAACCGAAATCGGCTTGGCGCCGGCGGTCATGGAGGCCAATCCGGCCCTTGCGGCAGGCGCAGCCTGAGCCGACCGGCCGGCCAGCATGAGCGCAGTGGATGCGGTGCCGGTGGCGGCTACAGCCGCAGTGAGGAAGTCGCGACGACGCATGAAGACTCCGGACCGATGCCAAAGGTGCTTCGCAGTATGAGGCCGAGTCGGCGCTCGCTCCGCCCCTGGGGCGCATGGTCGAACTCCCACCTTCGACATGCCAGGGCCACAGGCTTATCGCATGTCGTTGGCCCTCTGCCCGTCCGGTGCTTATATGCGCTTTCGGCTAGAAGCGGACATTCGATAAATCAGGCCCGTGAAGCCGATTTCGGCTCTGGCGAGTTCCACGGCCGCAGCAAGAGGAGTTCCCCCCAGCGGGTGTCGTATGCTGCATTCACGCCGTGAGTGACGCGCGCTACTAGAATGCGAAGCAGTCTATTCAGCCAGAAAGCCGGCCGCCATCCGCTGTGATCGCTGCGTTCCACACTCCAGATTCTGCCGCAATCGCATCGTTCGGCGAATTTGTGGACGGCGAGGTAGTGAGGCGATTGCTGTACGCCTCGCAGATCTGTGCGCTGATGGTAACGACGGTAGGCGCACTCGTGCTGGTCGGCTGGCAAGCCGACGTCGAACTGTTCAAGAGTATCTACTCCGACCTGGGTGCCATGGCGCCCGCAAGCGCGATGGCGTTCGTGCTCGCCGGCGCCACCCTGTGGTTGCTGCATCCCGACTACGACGGAACCTGGTGGGGATGGATGGCGCGCGTGTTGCCGTGGGCCGTTCTCGCCATCAGCCTGTTGACGCTCGCGGAGTACCTGCTGCACATCAGCCTCGGCATCGACGAGTTGTTGTTTTCAGATCCGGGCCGAGAGGTGCAGGCCGCGCACCCCGGACGCATGTCCCTGGTCGGCGCGCTGGGATTCGGGCTGCTGGGCGCGGCGCTGCTGCTGATCCGTCTCGATTCGAGGACCGCGCAGCGGATCGCGCGACTGATGGCATTGGCGACCTCGGTGATGTTGCTGATGGGGCTGTTCGCCTTCCTGTATGGGAAAGCCTCGCTCTGGGCGATACCGATATTCCATGGTGTCGCCCTGCACACGTTCGCCGCAATGTTGCTGCTGGCCGGCGGCATCCTCGCCATCCAGCCGGCCAGGGGATTCACGACCCTGCTCGCCAGCGCCGGTGCCGGCGGCAGGTTGTCGCGACGCCTGCTGCCGTTCGCGTTCGTGACTCCGCTGGCGCTCGGCTGGCTGCGGCTGGAGGGCGAGCAGGCCGGGTTCTACCCGGCCGGAATGGGCGTCGACCTGATGGTGGTCACCATGGTCACGCTGTTCGTCCTGGTGATCTGGTGGAACGCGCGCCGGCTGGACGTAGCAGACATGAAGGCGCGACGTGCGCAAGCCGCCTTGCGCGAATACGCCGACGAGGTGCGGGACCTGTACGAACGCGCGCCCTGCGGGTACCACTCGCTGGATGCCGACGGTGCGTTTGTCCGCATCAACGACACCGAACTCTCGTGGCTTGGATATGCACGCGAGGAAGTCGTCGGCACGCTGAAGTTCCGGGACCTGCTCACACCCGAGAGCCGCAAGGTCCTCGAGGAGACCGTTCCCAGGTTTACGTCCCACGGCGAGATCAAGGACATCGAGTTCGAGCTGCGCCGGAAAGACGGCAGCGTCCTGCCGGTGTCATTGAGTGCCACGATCGTGCGTGATGCGGCGGGCCGGTATGTCATGAGCCGGTCCACGGTTTTCGACATCACCGAACGCAGGCTGACAAGGCAGGCGCTTCGCCAAAGCACCGAGTTGGTGCGCCTGCGTCTGGCGGAAATCGAACAGATCTATCGGTACGCGCCCGTGGGGCTTTGCAACTTCGATCGCGAATACCGTTACGTTCGGATCAACGATCGCCTGGCGCAGATCAACGGGTTCCCGCCCGAGGCGCACATCGGCAAGACCATTTGGGAAATGGTTCCGCAACTGGCCGACCAGCTCAAGGAGATCTACCGACCGGTCTACGAGCGTGGCGAGCCGGTCCTCGATATCGAGATCCACGGGCGCACGCACATGGACCCGGAAACCGACCACGACTGGCTGGCCAGCTACTTCCCGCTCAAGTCCGACAGCGGCGAGGTGGTCGGGATGACCGCCGTGGTGCTGGACATCACCGAGCGCAAGCGTACCGAGCAGGCGCTGCGCGAGAGCGAAGCGGCCATTCGCGCATTGTCCTTGACCGACCCGCTTACCGGCCTGGCCAACCGGCGCCGGCTCGACGAAACACTGCGCAGCGAGGTTCACCGCGTGCAGCGCTATGGTGGCCGCCTGTCGGCCGTCATCACCGACCTGGACCACTTCAAGCGCGTCAATGATGAGCATGGACACCAGGTCGGCGATAGCGTGCTGCATGAATTCGCCCACCTCATCCGCGCCCATTGCCGCGATACGGACCTGGTGGCGCGCTTTGGCGGCGAGGAATTCGTGATCCTCATGCCGGAGGTGGGCGCAACCGAGGCCCGGGCGTGCGTGGAACGCATGCGGGCGACGTTGGCGCAGAGGATCATTCCTCCCCTGACGCAAGCCATCACCGCCAGCTTCGGCGTCGCTGAGTTCGTACTGGGCGAAGACGAAGGCTCGCTGTTGCGACGCGCGGACAGGGCGCTGTACCGGGGCAAGGCGGCAGGTCGCAATTGCGTGATGCTGGCGGAAGCAGATGCGTGCTCCCCGGGATAGAAAGCCGTCGGGCTGTACTGCCGCGCGCAATCGCCCTCCCGTTGGGGCTGGCTTCGAGCGCAGGCACTTTAAACCGCCTGCCGTTTCCGTGTCCTTGCAGTTCCATCCACCAAAGGTTTCCCGGGCTGCATCCCGAACCCTGTTTTCTGGTGAAGGACCGCTTCGGGTCGAAAGCGGTCACCGCCGCCGCCCCGCGCCCCGGCATGTCCGCTAACGGCCAAAAGCGGACGTTTCAGGACGCTTGTCAGATCCGGGGTAGATGCAATTTGAAAGTTGTCTTTCCTTCCGCCGATTCCGCGCGAATGGTGCCGTCATGGGCCTGCGCGATCTGGCTCACGATGAACAGCCCCAGCCCCAGGCTGGCCTGCTCCGCTTCGCCACCGGAGACACCACCGCGCCGCAAGGGTTCGAACATTAGGTCCAGCGTTTCGCGGGGAATCGCGTCGCCCGCATTGCCGACTTCCAGCTCTGCGCTGTTCTCTCCTTCGCGGAGCTCGACACGGATCTCGCCACCGGGCGTGCCGTATTTCTGCGCGTTCACCACCAGGTTCGCCAGCGCTTCACGGATGTGCCCGGCGTCGAACATCCCGCGCAACGATTCAGGGGCCTCGAAATGGATGCGTGTTCCGGGCATCGACGACTGCAGCAGCTCGATCTCATCGCGGCACTCCCGGGCGAGGTCGACATCTGCCTTCTCCACCTCGAACCCCATTCCCATTTGCGCGCGGCTGTACACCAGCAACTTGTCCAGCAATTCGCGCATGCGCGCACCGCTACGAATCAGTCGTTGAGCAGCGGTTGCGACCGGGGCATCGACCTTCATGTGCGCGATCATCTGGGACGTCATCACGATGGCGCTGAGGGGGGTGCGTAAATCGTGACCCAGCACGCCCAGGAAGATGTTGCGCCACCGCTCCACCTCCACCGCGTAGTGGCTCACCGACTCGGCGATCGCTTCGTCGATCGCTTCGTTGAAGCGGGTGACCTCCTCGACGAAGGTTGACTGCCGATCGGGCGTCGCGGCCCACAAACGCAACACGGACGCACGCAAGGCGCGGTACTCGGACACCAGGTTGGAGATGCTGTATCCGCTATGGGCGCGATGCAGTGCGTGCGTCCCTGCTGCGGAGCGGGGGTGCCCGATTGGAGCCGGCGCGCGGCCCTCGGACTTCTCGATCTCCTCGGCGGTGGTCTGCGGCGTTCGCAGGTCCGCCACGATCGCTGCCACGATCTCCGGCAAGTGGTCGCGCAGTGCGACGTCGTCCATTGGCGTGCCGATTTCCACGGTCTTCGCGAAGGTGATCGCGTGCTCGATGATCGTTTCGGAATGACGCTCGATGAAGTCTGCAAACCCGCTATTCATGCCGTGCGTCCACTCCCAAGGGGGGCCATCGTAAGCCATGACTGAAGCGGCCGGTGAACAGGACAGGAGCGTCATGGTGGCCGCTTGTGGCTGGCCGCAATGGGTCGGAAGCAGCCGTCCGCCAAGCCAACGGCGCCGGCAGCACCGTTGGCCCATCTCCCTTAGGCTTCTGTTTGCTCCGCTAGCTCAAAGGCGTCATCGACCTCGATTCCGAGGTAGCGAACTGTGCTCTCCAGCTTCGTATGCCCCAGGAGCAACTGGACGGCACGTAGGTTCTTCGTTCGGCGGTAAATCAAGGCTGCTTTGGTTCGGCGCAGCGAATGTGTCCCATAGGCACTGCTGTCGAGGCCGATCTCGGAAACCCAGCGATGGACGATCCTCGCGTACTGCCTGGTTGATGGATGGGGTGACCGGCGAAGGCGGCTTGGGAACAGATAGGCATCCCCGGGCACACAAGAGCCGTCCAGCCAGGCAGCCACGGCCTCCCGAGTCTGGTCTGTGATCTCAAAGCACACGGGCTGAGCTGTCTTGCGCTGGACAACTGTTGCTCGAGCCGCGATGGCGATACCGTGTCGGACGTCGCGCACTCGGAGGGCGACCAAGTCACATGCCCTAAGCTTCGAGTCGATAGCCAGGTTGAACAGTGCCAGCTCGCGGGACTCTTGCCGAAGCTGAAGGCGTACCCGGATGGCCCAGATATCGCGGAGCTTCAACGGAGCCTTGCGGCCCACAAGCTTGCCCTTGTTCCAAGGGACTGGGTTAGCGCCAGCGTTCTGCATATCGGACTCCAGGGTGGAGGTTCGAACATGCCTCTATTGCCCAGGGGGCAGCCCGATGGCCGCTGGCGACCCGAAGCGGACATTGCGCTCGGGGCGGTAGTGATGCCGGGAGAGACTATGTCGACCGTCTATACGCATTGGAGGAGAGCCGGTATAGCTTTCCTTACTGATGAGGTGGGAGGAGTCGAAAAAAGTCTTCGAAGATCAGTCGGTGCAAAAACGGCCCGCTATTTTGGGATTCAAGCCGCAACTCGCGAGTTGCCACTCCTTCACAATCCATTTACGTATTCCGACGCAATCTGCCGGAGCTCACTAGCTTAACCCGCGATATTTCCGACCCAGAAGAAGGAGAATGTTATGACCAAGCAAAATCTGGCGCGTACGCTCGGTGTGGCGATCGTCGCCGCCGTGGGCCTTGGCGGCTGCGCCACCTATAAAGAGGAGTTTGCAACGATCAACTCGCGCCTCGATTCACTCGACGCGAAGGTGCAGACCGCAGCCCAGAGCGCCGAATCCGCCAATCAGTCCGCGCAGCAGGCCAACCAGTCCGCGCAGCAGGCCAACCAACGGCTGGATCAGTTGGAAAACCGCGTCCAGCAGATCGAAGCGGCGCCGCGCCGCAAGCCGCGCGGTTAGTCGCTCTTGCGCAATTTCTGTCGAACGCTTTGAGCTCCTTCCCGGTGGCCTCTGTTGACCACCGGTTTTCTTCACCCAGTCTTCGTTCCAAGGAATCGTCCCATCATTACGCGCCTACATCCTGCGATCCGGGCCGCTTATGGTGGCGCGCTGGTGCTGGCGCTGGCGTTCGCCAGCTTCGACGCGGCCAGCGCCGAGGAAACCGCCGCGCAACCGGTGGCCGCCGTCGACCAGCTTCCGCCAGGCCAAGAAGTGTCCGGCACGGTGATCGAGCTCGCGGGCTGGGTTGTCGCAACCAGGGACAGCCAAGGCTATCCGTTCGCGATCATGGACAAGGCCGCTGCACAGGTCTTGGTGTTCGGCGGCGACGGCCGGCTTCGCGGCGCGGCGTCTGGGCTCTTTGGCTCGGCGATCGGCGATCATTCGGCCCCCGGCATCGCCGGTCTCGCGCTTCGCGAAATTCCGGGCCGGGATCGCACGACGCCTGCTGGTCGCTTTGTGGGCGGTTTCGGCCCATCAATCGACGCTGGGCGCGTGCTGTGGGTGGACTACGATTCCGCGATCTCCATGCACCCCACGGCTACTGGCATCCCGGCCGAGAGACGCGCCGAACGCCTTGCATCGCCTGCGCCGGACGACAACCGCATCACTCATGGCTGCATCAACGTCCCGCCCGAATTTTACGAGCAGATCATCCGTCCGACGTTCGAGCATGGCGGGGTGTTCTATATCTTGCCGGACACGGCGCCGCTAGCGGAGACCTTTCCGGAGTTCGTGCAAAGTCGCGCTACTGCGCAACAAAACGATGGAAGACGCGCACGGTCCGCCCACCAGTGAAGGGCGCGTTGGCGTATTGCCTTTGGTGTAGCGCAGCAGCTGATGCTGCTCGTGGCCCGGCCTCTTCTGCTAGTGTGCAGCACACCCCGTGGCTTCCCATGCGGTGGGGATCAGGTCAGACGTAACGTCTAATCTTGGCAGCTCGTAGACCCACCAAGGTCCAGGAGCATGCGTCCTTAACTCAGACATCCGTCTCCTCGGCATTGCTCCGTCGAGTTGCTCAGTGAGCAGGTCTGACAATTTATCAAGCAGAAGCGGCTTCGCGGCTCAGCTTAATTCTGGCGTTGGTCTATGTCCGCTTCTGTCCGGAAGCGGCCGCTCCCTTCCCTACCGGGCACACGCTCCTGACAGTGACCGCTATTGACCAGAAGCAGCCGTCAAGGAGCGGCGCGCGCACGGACGCTGCGAGTACCCTCCACTCATCGCCGATTAGCCGGTGGCCCCGGTCCCTCGTCGGCGGCCGTGGTGGAGAGGTCAACGTGCATCGACCAGCGTCGTCGGAGAACGGTTCCACGAGCTCAGGCGGAGCACGGGCCGAGCCGGTATACGGCGATCGTTTCGCCGCGGCTCTACGCGGCTTCGGGCCAGCTGGAATAGCCGCGGTTCTTCTTATCGTCCTCTCCGGCAATGTATTCGTTGGCACTGTCGTGGTGCCACTGGGCGCCGTCCTGGTGCTGTTGTGGGCCCGGTGGTCGCGGACGGCGTGGCATGAGATCGGCTACGTTCGGCCCAAGAGCTGGATCGGCGGGCTGGTCATCGGGATCGTGCTCGGCGTTGTGCTCAAACTCATGATGAAAGCCGTTGTCATGCCGCTACTCGGTGCGGATCCGATCAATCATGCGTATCACCATCTGGTTGGAAACTGGGCGATGCTTCCAGCTGCCGTGTGGGCCATGATCGTGGCGGGCTTCGCGGAAGAGACCGTGTTTCGCGGGTACCTGTTCGAACGACTAGGAAAGCTCTTGGGATCAAACCTCGTCGCAAGGATCGCAATCGTGGTGATCACGTCCGCATGGTTCGGTCTAAGCCACTATGCCGACCAAGGGCTGTCGGGAGTCGAACAAGGATTCATCGTCGGGCTGACGTTCGGAACGGTCTTCGCGGCCACGGGCCGGATCTGGATGCTAATGTGCGCACACACCGCGTTCGACCTGACTGCGCTGGCGATCATCTTCTTGGATCTCGAAACCGAGGTTGCTCGATTCTTCTTCGAATGAAGGCCGATGCGACCTAAGGGCGGCCGCGAGCTGGGGGCAATGGCCTCTATCGGCCAAAAGCGGACGTTGACGTCTACAGCAAACCCAGTTGCGTGGCTTTCAACGTAGCCGCGGCACGCGTGGTGCACTCAAGCTTGCGGAACACGCTCTCGACATGGGTGCGCACGGTGCTTGGGCTGATGGACAGCTTCTGCGCGACAACCTTGTTGCTTGCACCAAGACTGATCCAGCGCAGCACATCCCGCTCGCGTTCCGAAAGGAGACTGGTCAACGGTGCGGTGGGCACCCTGCCCTTGACCGGTCGCGCCTTGTTCAACAGGGCACGGACGACATCGACGTCGTAGCGCCCGGCGGTGGCTTCGGCCATCAGCAGCGAGCCGGCGGCGTCTTCTGCGAATGCATCGCGCCAGGGACGCGCGACGCGCAGGGCGGCCAGCGCCGCGGCGGCGGCAAGGATGCGTCCTTCGATGGAAATGCCGTCTGCCCTCGCCTCGCGGAAATAGCCGGAACCATCGGGTCGTTCATAGGCATACGACGCGATTTCCGCCTCGCCCGCGAGGGAACCGATCTGGCGCGCGGCGCGTCCGGTCCAGTAGGGAACCAACCGCACGCGCTCCCATGCCGACTCCGCGAGCTTGCCCGGGGTTTCCCAGATCATGTTGGGCACTGCGGCGCGGCCCATGCCATGGATCAGCGCGGCGCGGTACACCTTCTGCTGGCCGGGCGCACCCAGGCCGAGTTCGAGCGCCGCATTGCTGGCCAGTTGCGCCACCGCGCGCGAATAGCCGGTCATCCACGGCAGTTTCAGGTCGATGACGTGCGCCAGGATTTCCAATGACGTGGTGCGGTCGGCGAATGCGGCGTCGAGCGAACACGGACCGGACAACGTCGGATCGTCGTCGAGCGCCATCAGCCAGCGCGAGGCATGTGCGACGACCAGGCTGGCGAGCGCCTGCGGATACAGAGCGCCTGCCCGCTGGCCGATGAGCTTGCATGCCTGCTCGAGGCCATACAGCCGATTGAAGATATCCAGATCACCGGCAAGCGCGGCCATGTAGACCGAAGCGGGCACCTGCTCGCCGCGCAGGCCGTCCGGAGCGCCGCTGCCGTCGTGGCTTTCGAACAGGTGGCGCAACGCGAACTGCGTCGCTTCGTCCAGCCCCAACTGCACCGCTATGTCGCCCGCCACTTCGCAGTGGATGCGCGACAGCGAGAGGAATGCCGATCCCTTGTGGCGCGTGCCGGAACGAAACCCGCTGCCGGGGGACTGGATGGCGAGCAGTGCCTTGCGTCCGCTCACATCGTCGCCGAACAACTGCGCGAACTCGGGCGCGTTGGCGGTGCAGCCCGACCAGCGCAACAGGGCGACGGTAGTGGCTTCCCGGCAATCGATGTCATCGGCGCCGGCGGCCCTGGCCAATTGCCCGGCCAGCCAGGCAGCGCGCGGCGAGTGGTCGGTGGGCTGCCCCATCGCCAGGTCGCCCACGAACGCGAGCGAACGGATCACATCCAGCAGGGGAACGGTGGAAACGTTCACGGCGGATCAAGTACCTGTACCGGGGCCGGGAAGTCTAGTGCCCTCCCCTCCGCAGCGGCCTCGGTCATTCAACCGATGGTGCGCACGGGGGGCGGAGCGCAATCTGCGCTTCGAGGGTGATCGCGATGTCCGCTCTCCCCCGGTTGATGTATGTCCCCGCCTCGCCTCGCCACCTAACCTCTGGAGCTCACTCCGTGAACATCAAGATGCTCGGCCTCGCCGCCGCTACCGCCATGACCCTTGCCTCCAACTCCAATGCCGCGCCCGCCAAGGCCCCTGAAGCCGTCAAGAACGTCGTGCTGGTGCACGGCGGCTTCGTCGACGGCTCCGGCTGGGCCAAGGTCTACAACATCCTGAAGAAGGACGGTTACAACGTCACCATCGTGCAGAACCCGACCACGACGCTCGCGGACGACGTTGCGTTCACCAAGCGCGCCATCGCGCAGCAGGACGGCCCGGTCGTGCTCGTCGGCCACTCTTACGGCGGCGTCGTCATCTCCGAAGCCGGCACCGATCCCAAGGTCGACCGCCTGGTCTACATCGCCGCGTTCGCGCCCGACAAGGGCGAGTCGGTGCAGACCCTGATCGCCAATCCGCCGCCGGGTGCGCCGCAGCCGCCGATCCTGCCGCCGCAGGATGGTTTCCTGTTCCTCGATCGTGCGAAGTTCGCGGCCTCGTTCGCCGGCGATGTCTCCGCCGACGAAGCCGACTTCATGGCGAACTCGCAGGTGCCGTGGGGTGTCGAGGCGCTGGGCGGCGCCGTCACCGAGCCGGCGTGGAAGTCGAAGTCGAGCTGGTATCTGGTCGCCACCGAAGACCACATGATCCCGCCGCCGGCGCAGCAGATGATGGCCAAGCGTGCAGGCGCAACGGTGGTCGAAGTTGCCGGCAGCCATGCGATCTATGTGTCGAAGCCGGAAGCCGTAGCCAAGCTCATCGAGCAGGCGGCGCACGGCAAGAAGTAAACCGCGACTCGGGGCGGAGCGTCATCGCTCCGCCCTATTCCTCGTTTGCGGCACGAAGGCCGCCGCATCCCGAAGGGGGACGCGCCGGCGCGCCGAATGAGTCGACGCGCCGGCACGTGCCAGAGGCTGCCGGAACTCCCCCGAGATACCGGCAACCCCTTCCCACCGTTGAGGCCGGCAGCCATCCCTATGGCTGCCGGCGCAATTGTTCTGTCGTATCAGCCGTGCCGGCCGGACCAATGGATGTGGGTGATCTTCCAGCCCGCCGTGGTCCTGGCGAGCACCATGGATTCGACGACCACTTCGCTCGGTCCCTGCGCCGCGCCCGTGTGCAGGCGCTTCTCGCTCAGGACCCAGGCGACATCACTGCCGGCGCGCGCGTCGCGGCGCAGCAGTTCGCGCGGGACGCTGCCCAGCGCGGCAGCGTCGGCTTTGGCGGCGCCGTCGATGTAGGCGTCGCGTTCGCCCAGCACATGGCCGTTGGCGATGACGACGGCATGGGGCGCCATCAACTGTCGCGCGCTGTCGAGTTGCCCGCTGGCCAGCGCGGTCATGAAGGCGTCGACGACCTGCGCGGCTTCCCTGGCGGCGGGCGACGCGCTCGCGTTCGCGCCGGCTGCAGGCGCGCTGGGGGCAGGCACGCTGGCTACGGGCACGCTGGCTACGGGCACGGACGAGCGCGCGAACGCAGACGCGGGAGCAATGGCGACAAGGGCGAGGAAAGCAGCGGGAAGAAGTCGGCGCACGGGGGCATCTACCGGACAGTGGGGGAGGCGCTATTGGGCACCGGCGCCGCCCCCCGCACTCCCCCCCACCGCGGGGGGGAGCAGTGCGGCGCTGGCGGCAGCAAAGTCCGACCGTTGGCGCGTCAGGCCCAACGTAGGTCCGGCCGTCGCCGATCCATCTCTTCCTGGGGAATCCTTTCGTGAAAACCGCTCGTAACGCGCGCTCCAAGTCCCTCCACCGCGCGAACCTCACCGCTTCCTTGCTCGTGGCCATGGGCCTGGCGCCGTCCATCGTGATGGCGCAGGACTGCCTCGGCACCGCCGTCGACAAGACCCAGTGCGCCGGCGCCTCCGCCACCGGCGCATTCGCCACCGCGGTCGGCAACCTCGCCACCGCCACCGGTACCAACGGCGCGGCGTTCGGCTACAACGCCAAGGCCCTGGGCGGCAGCAACAACACCGCGATCGGCACCGGCACGACCGCCGGCAGCGCCACCGCCACCATCAACAACGCCACTGCGGTCGGCAACGGCGCCAGCGCCACCGGCAACGACAGCTCGGCCTTCGGCTCCGGCGCCATCGCCAGCAACACCAACGCCTCCGCCTTCGGCAGGCTCTCGCAGGCCACCGGCAGCCAGTCCATCGCGGCCGGCTTCAATGCCATCGCCAGCAATACCCAGGCCTCGGCCTTTGGCGCCAGCGCCAACGCCAGTGGCAACAGTGCCACCGCCATCGGCAAATCGACCATCGCCTCTGGCGCGAACGCCACGGCCCTCGGCAGCAGTGCCAAGGCGAGCGGCATGTGGAGCGCCTCGATGGGCAACTCGGCCAACGCCAGCGGTGGCTACAGCGTCGCCATCGGCGCGGTTTCGCGCGCGCAAGGCCTGTTCGGCACCGCCGTCGGCCCGCAGTCCGAGGCCGCGGGCAAGTTCTCCATCGCGTATGGCAACGACTCGCATGCCACGCAGCAGAATGCGCTCGCCGTGGGTTCCTATGCCCGTGCGCTGAACCAGTACGCCATCGCCATCGGTACCGGCGCGTACTCGACGGGTAACGGTGCGATGTCGATCGGCAACGAGGCATTCGCCAACGGTTACTACGCAACCGCCATCGGCTACTCCGCGGGGGGCATCGGCCAGGACTCCATTGCCGTGGGCACGTACTCCTGGGCGTCCGGCAAGTCCGGCGTCGCGATGGGCCTCATGTCCACGGCGGCCGAGGACTACACCACGGGCATCGGCGCGTTCGCCAACGCCTACAGCTTCGCCAGCACCGCGGTGGGCACCTACTCCAACGCCTTCGGCGCGTTCAGCAACGCGACCGGTGCCTATGCCTGGACGGCTGGCGATTTCGCCAGCGCCACCGGCGCGTACAGCACGGCACTGGGCACGATGAGCACCGCCGACGGCGCGTATGCGCAGGCGCGCGGCCACAACAGCGTCGCCACCGGTTCCTATAGCCTCGCAGTCGGCGACTTCAGCACCGCTGTCGGCTCGCTGGCCGTCGCCGGCGGCGTCTCCAGCGCCGCCCTCGGCGACACTGCGACCGCGATCGGCGACTACAGCACCGCCCTCGGTGCCTACAGCATGGCCACCGGCCTGGGCAGCAATGCGACCGGCTACTACGCCACCGCTTCGGGCGACGGCGCCTCGGCGATCGGCATGAACAGCAATGCCATCGGCAGGGACAGCGTCGCGCTGGGCTCGTTCTCGGTCGCCGACCGCGACAACACGGTGTCGGTGGGTTCGGCTGGCTACGAACGCCAGATCGCCAACGTCGCCGCGGGCACCGAATCGACCGACGCGGTGAACAAGTCGCAGCTCGACTCGCTCGCAGCGTCCATGGCCGGCGTCAGCGAATACTTCGTTGCGGAAGGCACCCTCGATGGCAGCGATGCCGCCTACGCCACCGGCGGCCGCTCGGTCGCATCGGGCGCGGAATCGAAGGCGACCGGTTTCTGGTCGTCGGCT
Organism: Agrilutibacter niabensis; assembly: GCA_031457065.1. Classification (GTDB taxonomy): domain Bacteria; phylum Pseudomonadota; class Gammaproteobacteria; order Xanthomonadales; family Xanthomonadaceae; genus Agrilutibacter; species Agrilutibacter niabensis_A. The sequence continues at coordinate 1,025,481 of JAVDVW010000001.1, read as the reverse complement.
TTCGGCACCGGCGCGCAGGCGACCGACGGTTTCGCCACCTCGCTCGGCGGCGGCGCGTACGCCTACGGTTACGAGAGCACCGCGGTCGGCGCCCTTGCTGAAGCGCGCGGCGCCTACAGCGCGGCGTTCGGTTCGGCGCTGGCCTTCGGCCAGGGCACGACGGCGCTGGGCACGTGGGCGTTCGCGGGCGGCGACTTCGATTGGACCGGCGCGGGCGGCCGCCCGGGCAATATCGTCGAGATCCTGAACGGCACGGCAGTCGGCTTCTCGGCCTCGGCCTCGGCGGACGATGCGACCTCGCTCGGCGCCAATGCCAAGGCGCGTGGCGTGGCCAGCACCGCGATCGGTTCGGGCGCGAAGGTCGACTTCGGCATCGACAATGCCGTCGCGCTCGGCGCCGGTTCGTACAACGATCGCGCCAACACGGTCTCGGTCGGCGCCGCTGGTGCCGAACGCCAGATCACCAACGTCGCGGCGGGTACGGAAGACACCGATGCGGTCAACCTCGCCCAGCTCAACACCAGGCTGGCCGCAGTCGGCGCGGACACGTTCGCCCAGCTCGACAGCGTGGCTGCCGCGCTCGGTGGCGGCGCCATGATCGACGGCAACGGTCTGCTCGCTTCGCCCAACTACAGCATCCAGGGCGGCAGCTACTACAGCGTCGGCGATGCCTTCGCTGCGTTCGATTCGTCGTTGAGCAGCCTGACCACGCGCATGAGCTGGATGGAGAGCAGCCCGGGCTACGGTCTGCCGATGGGCGACGGCAACGGCCTGGCCATCGGTAACGGCAGCCACGCGGAAGACACCCGCGACACCGCCTACGGTACCGGTGCCGCCGTGCATGCCGACGGCAGCACCGCGGTCGGCAGCAACAGCGTGATCGACGCCGCCGCAACCAATGCAGTCGCCATCGGTGCGGACACCCACGTCAGCGCCGCCAGTGGCACCGCCATTGGCCAGGGTGCCACGGTCAGCGCCGCCGGTTCGGTGGCACTGGGCCAGGGCTCGGTGGCCGACCAGGCCAACACCGTGTCGGTGGGCAGCGCCACGCAGCAGCGTCGCGTGACCAACGTCGCCGCCGGCACCGCCGCGACCGACGCCGCCAACGTCGGCCAGATGCAGGCCGGTGACGCTGCAACGCTGGCTTCGGCCCGGACCTACACCGACACCACCGCCACGCAGACGCTGACCCGCGCCAACAGCTACACCGACACCCAGCTGCAGTTGATGAACGACCAGTTCACGCAGATCGGCTCGCGCCTGGACAAGCAGGACCAGCGCATCGACCGCGAAGGTGCGATGAGCGCGGCGATGATGAACATGGCGATCAACACGGCCAACAGCCGTAGCTCGCGTGGCCGCATCGGCGTCGGTGCCGGCTGGCAGAACGGCGAGAGCGCGTTGTCGGTGGGCTACTCGAAGCAGATCGGCGAGCGTGCGTCGTTCAGCCTGGGCGGCGCCTTCAGCAGCGATGACCAGTCGGTTGGCGCCGGCTTCGGCATCGACCTCTGATCGAGGCCGGCGTGGCGCCTCCCTGAGGCGCCGCGCTTGATGCAATCCGGAGAGTTGCCGTGCCGGTCCGACTTGGACCGGCACGGCTTTTTTTGTTTTGGGGGTGGCTGCGGCGGCAGGCGAACCCGGCGGACGGTCGCGGGCCGCGGCGTCGGCTCGCGGAACGGCAGGCAAGGACGTCGTCGATCCGGGCGCAGCCACTGGAGCTGACGCTCCGGGCGTGCGACCCCGGGTGGCGATGGAGCTCGAAGGGTCAACGACAGGTCTCGAAGCCTCGGACGTGGAGCTCTGGAGCCCAACGACGGAGCTAAAAGGCCCAGCGACGGGGCGAAAAGGTCCAGCCACGGAGCGCTAAGGCTCAACGACCGAGCGCAAAGGCTCAACGACGGAGCGCAAAGGCTCAACGACCGAGCCAAACGGCTCAACGACCGAGCTAAACGACTGAACGACGGAGCGCAAAGGCCAAACGACGGAGCTCAAGGCCTCGGCGAGCCTCCGGGATCAACGATGGAGCTCCAGAGGTCAAACGCTTTAGCGCCAAGCTCTGGGTTGGCGGCGGGCAACTGCCGCCGCCGCCGGATCGCTCAGGCCTTCGCCATCCAGAAAAAGACCGCCGCCATGCGTTTCTCCTGCTGGGTACGGCCGTGGTAGGCGGTGGCGCTGTGCAGGAGGTTGGCCTGGTAGACCAGCAGGCGGTTGAAGCGGTGCGGGATGCTGAGGTCTTCGACGAAGGAGTCCTCCGGCACGTAGCGCGTCCCCAGCGCCTCGACGAGGTTCCTGTGCGGCGGCATCACGACGTTGCCGCCGCGTTGCCCGCCGGGCAGGCGCTGCCGGAAGAAACTGGTGCCGCACTCGTCGGGCGCGCCGGGGTTGAGGTAGAGCACGGCGGCGAAGCGGCACAGGGCGCGCGAATCGGTGTGGGGCCGCTGTCCGCACTCATCGACGCCAACCAGCTGGATGCAGTTGTGGTTGAGCTGCGCGCCGTCGGGCGCCGTCTCGACCCAGAGGCGGTCGCAGCCGGTCGCCTTGCGCACGAGGCCTTCGACGATCGCCAGTTCCAGGCCGGGCATGACGCGCATGCCCGGCCAGCCCTCCGGACGATGCGGATATCCGAGCACCCAGTCGGTGCGCGCAAGCGAGCGCTCGCGCACGGGAAGGACGTCGTCGAACACCCAGTAGTCGCGCCCTTGCGCTGGGCTTGCGATAAGGCAGGAGCGGCAGCGTCGGCCGCGGCCGCGGCGGGATGGCGGGAATCATCGGCAGGCTCCACGCATGCGTCGTGAGCGGGCGCCTGGCAATGCCCAGGGCGGCCCGCGCAGGCTCAGGCGTCGCCGGCCGCCACGCGCGGCAGCGCAGGCGCCAGTTCGGCTTCGTAGTCGTGGACCAAGTCGGCGAGCAGCGCCTGCACCGGCGCCATGCCGGCCGCATAGCGGCGCCAGCCACCGATGTTGCGGGTGTGGATCGGCTGGCGCAGCTGCAGCGTGCTCGCGGTCGTGGTGACGGTCTTGTTGGCGAGGATATCGGTAACGCCCTCGACTTCGCGCAGTCCCAGGTAGGCCTGCACGCGCCGCGCTTCGACGTCCGGTTGCGACGCGAGGTCTTCGTAGCGCACGTCGAGGATCCGTCCCGGCGCGATGGCATGCCAGTGCTGCATCAACCGCGCGTAGTTGCGGTAGTGCGTGGCCAGCTCGTCCAGCGCGTAGCTGTAGGGATAGTAGTGGTGCGCGAACAGCTCCTTCAGGTTGGAGAAGCAGCTGTCCAGCGGATGGCGGCGCAGGTGGATGATCCTGGCGTGCGGCAGTGCCTTGAGGATCGCGCCGCACCACTGGAAGTTCATCGGATGCTTGTCGACGTAGAACGCATTGCCGTCGGCGACCCACGCGGTCTTGGCCAGGTAACGGTTGCCGAGCAGCGTCGGGTCCAGGCGGGCGACGTAGTCGCCGATGCCCGGATCCAGGGTCAGCGACAGCCGCCGGTTGTTGACCCACTGCATCTGCTGGCGGAAGTCGTTGAGCTCGCCACAGGTCTTGATCTGCGGGTGGTTGCCCAGGATGCGCTCGAGCAGAGTCGTGCCGGTACGCGGCATGCCGACCACGAAGATCGGCGTGGCGTCGCGGGGGACGTCGCCGCAGGCGTCGAGGAAGCCCTTCGGCGTGGCCGCGATCAGGGCGTCATAGGCCGCGGTCTCCTGCGCAGCATCGTGCTTGGTGACGCTGCGACGCGCGTGCGCGCCTGCCATGAGCGATGCCCATGCCTCGTCGGTCTCGCCGAGGGTGTCCAACTCCTTGAACAACCCGTAATGCAGGTAGGTGATGTCGTCGTTGTCGAGGCCGGGGTGCTGCAGCACCTCGCGCATGCGCGCCAGGCGCTCGCGTGCACTGTCCTTGCGTCCGACCTGGGCGGCGAACCAGTGGGCGTGGCCATGGTGCGGGTCCTTGGCGACGCTTTCCTCGCTGGCTGCGACCGCGGCCTCGATCGGGCCCAGGAAGCTCTGCACGATGCCCTGGATATGCGCGGCGAACGCGCTGTCATCGCCGCGGGCGCGGGCCAGCTCGATGCAGCGCAGGGCCATCGGCTGGTCTTCGAGAGTGCTGTACAGCTTGGCCAGCGGAAGCAGGACGCCGGCGTTGGCCGGGTCCTCGGGGCTCACGAACCCCAGCACGGCGTGGGCCAGCTGGTTCTCGCCGAGCTCGGTCAGGACAGATGCGACCTCGAGGACATCAGCGGCGGCTGCGTTGGCGACGCGCTGGCCGGCCAGGAAGGCATTGGAGGTGGCCTCACGGGTCAGTCCAACCGCGTGGCAGGTCCTCGCCAGCATGGTGTAGGCCATGGGATTGCCGGGCGCATGCTGGATCAGCTGGAAGCACAGCGCTTCCGCCTCGGCGTAGCGCTGCTGCTGGAAGTGGGCGAGGGCCTGCTGCCACAGGGCCGGGAGATCGATTTGCTGCATGACGAATGCCGGATCGCGGGGGGGAGGACCGCACGGACAGTGGACCACCCCACCGACGGCCGTTCACCCCCCCGCGCTGGGGGGGACGGGCGGGCCTCGGCAGGCGCGAGTCTGCGCGTGTCGCGTTATCTCGCGTCATCCAACATATTCGAGGGGAACACATGTCGTCGCTTGCCAAGGCCCTGTCAGTGGCCATTCTCATGGGTACCGCCGGCCAGTCGGCCGCGGCCATCAACGGGGCCGCGGTCGACCGCGCCCTGACCGCCGTCCGCCTGAACCCGGCGGCGACCCGCCTGTCCGCTGCCGACGCCTTCACCGCGCGCAGCGTGATCGTCGACGCCAACGGGACCGAGCACGTGCGCATGGACCGCACCTACCGCGGCCTGCCCGTGATCGGTGGCGACATGGTCGTGCATTCCCGCGCCGGCGTGCTGCAGGGCACCAGTGTGACCCTGGCCAAGCCGATCAACGTCGGCGTCACCCCGGCCCTGTCGGTCGATTCCGCCATCACCGCCGCGGGCGTGCAGTTCGGCACCCAGTTCGAGGCCGTGCCGAGCGCCAGCCTGGTCGTCTTCGCGGCAAGCGCCAACCCGAAGCTCGCCTATGACGTGCTGTACACCGGCACCGCGAAGGACGGCACGCCGCAGCGCATGCATTACTACGTCGACGCCCTCGACGGCGCGATCCTGGCCAAGGAAGACGCCATCAAGACCGGCATCCTGCCCGGCACCGGCGCCCAGACCGGCACGACGCCGCCTCCGCCGTCCGTCACGCCTGCGTCCGGCCCGGGCTATTCGCTGTTCGCAGGCACGGTTCCGCTGAACACGCAGTGGAACGCGACCCGTCGCATCTACGAGTTGGTTGACTCGACCCGCGGCAACACCGCCATCACCGACATGGGCAACGGCTACCGCGGTGCCGGCACGCTGATGGTCGATGCCGACAACAAGTGGGGCAACGCCGCCCTCAGCGATCGCGTCAGCACCGGCGTCGATGCGTCCTACGGCTTCACCAAGACCTGGGACTTCTACAAGAACACCTTCGGCCGCGTGGGCATCCGCGGCGACGGCGTCGGCGCGATGGGCGCGGTCCACTACTCGATCAACTACGTCAACGCGTTCTGGAACGACGACTGCTTCTGCATGTCCTTCGGCGACGGCAACGGCACCACCGTCCGCCCGCTGGTGGCGATCGACATCGTCGGCCATGAAGTGAGCCACGGCGTGACCGCGGCCACCGCCAAGCTGATCTACAGCGGCGAGTCGGGTGGCCTGAACGAGGCCAACTCGGACATCTTCGGCACGATGATCGAGTACTACGCCAACAATGCGAACCAGCCGCCGAACTACGTGATCGGCGAGCAGATCTTCGCCACGCCGGCCTGGAACAAGTTCATCCGCACGATGTTCAAGCCCTACCTGGACAAGACCTCGCCGGACTGCTACCCGAACGCTGCCAACCCGGCGGGAACGGGCAACAGACCGATGAGCGAGTGGTCGATGATGGACGTGCACTACACCTCGGGCGTGGCCAACCACTTCTTCTACCTGCTCGCCGAAGGCGCGGTGGTGCCGGCCGGCTACGACGCCGGTACGCCGGCCAACCTGACCCCGGCCAGCCTGGTCTGCAACGGCAATACCGCCCTGGTGGGCATCGGCCGCGAAGCCGCCCAGCAGATCTGGTACAAGGCCCTGACCCAGTACATGGTTTCCAACACCAACTACGCCGGTGCGCGTGCCGCCACCCTGAGCGCGGCCGCCGACCTGTACGGTGCCGGCTCGCGGGAGCAGCAGGCCGTCGCCGATGCCTGGGCCGCAGTGAGCGTCTTCTGATAGACCGGGCCTACGTCGCGTCGTCCCCGTAGGGGCGGCGCGATGCGTGACCGCATTGAGAACCCGCCGCTCGGCGGGTTCTTTTTTGGGTCGTCGACAGCGAGGTGGGCGGGCGACTCTCGCAGGGCGTCACGCAGAGACGTCCAGACCAGACCGGATGGAGCCGTAACCGCTACGGCCGTCACGGCGTCCCCCCCGCCATGGGGGGGCGCTGCGGGGGTCCGTACCTCCCCAAATACACGGGCTGCCCTCCCCCTCGAGAACGCCCCCCATGACCACCCGATTCCTGCGCGCGGGCGTCACCGCGCATATCCACCGCTCGTCGCACCCAGCCGCCTGAGGCCAGCGTCATGCGCTCTTTTGCCATGCCTTCGGGGCACGCCGTGCCCGTGGACACCCCTGCCCTCGAGACCGGCGAGGAACTGGCGCGCCGTAATGGGCCTGCGCTAGCTCTGGTGGCCAACGCGGATCCATGCCGCGACCAGCCTTTGGTCCTGTCCGAATCCGAGTTGGCCCTGAAGGCCACGCCGCCTCGCATGCCGCGCACGGCGCTTGAGCGCGGGCGGCTGCAGCGGTTCTGGGTCGATGTGCACGACCGCACCGCGATCGCGGTGGTCGCACCGGCCGGCTTCGGCAAGACGACCCTGCTGCTGCAATGGCGACGTCGTTGGCTCGAGCAGGGCGCGCGCGTCGCGTGGCTGACGGCCGACGCCAAGGACGATCCGGTGCGTTTCGCCGAAGGCGTGTGCCAGGCGATGCGCGCGGCGGGCGGACGCCCCACCCCGGGCGTCGCGCGGCAGGCCGGCAAGACCGGGATGGAAGCCCTGACCGCATTGCTGTCCGAAGTCGCCCAGCAGGGCGTCGAAACGGTGCTGATGCTCGACGACGCGGAGCGCCTGCCGCTGCCCACGCTGCGCGGTGCAGTCCAGTACCTGCTGTTCAACGCCCCGGCGAACCTGCATCTCGTGTTCGGCTCGCGCGTGCCGCTGTCGCTGCAGGTGGCGGAACTGGCCGCCAAGGGCCACTTCGCAACACTGGCGACCGACGCATTGCGCTTGCGGCTGGAGGAGTCGATCGAACTGCTCGAAAAGCGCCTGCCACAACTGAGCGTGGACGCGCGCGCCCACCTGCACGAAACCACCGAAGGCTGGCCGCTCGGACTGCAACTGGCGATCGCGGCTGTAGAGCACGCCCCGGATCCAGTGGGCGCACTGGCGTCGCTCTCGGCGCGCCACGGCACCATCCAGGATTACTTCGTCGAATCCCTGCTGGCGCAACTGTCGCCGGCGCTGACGGAGTTCCTGACCCGCATCGCCATCCTCGATCGAATGAACCCGGAGTTATGCGCCGCGGTAACGGGCGCCGACGATGCCGCCGGGCTGCTGGCGCAGCTGACCACGGAAACGCCGATCATGATCCAGGGCGAACGCACCGACTGGATCCGCCTGCACCCATTGGCGCGGGATTTCCTGCTGGCGCGCTTCGAGCGGCTACCGATGGCCGAGCAGGCGGCGCTGCACACGCGCGCCGCATCGTGGTTCACCGAAAGGAAGCGTTTCCACGAGGCGGCCGGCCATGCGCTTGCGGCAGGCGACCACGCGCTTGCGCAATCCCATGCGGCGCGCTCGCTCTGGACACTCGGCATTTCGGGCAAGTACGCCGAGGCGCGCGAATGGCTCGACCGTATTCCGCCAGAGGCGCTGGCCGGCGACCTCGATCTCCGCCTGGCCGCGGCATGGATCCTCGCGCTGGGCGACCGCAACGCAGCCGCACTGGAGATCGCGCGCGAGGTCATCGACAACCCGGCGACCCCGCCGGCAACGCTGGCGGTCGCGCTGCGCGTCGCCGCCGGCGCAGCAGCCTACGCGGACCACCTGGGCCTCATGCCGGATTTCGTTGCGCGCTGGCCCGGCCTGCACGAGTGCGGCGGCGAGCCGCTCCATGCCGTGACGCACCTCAATTTCCGCGCGCTCGTCGCGCTGCATGAGGGCGCGACCGGCGACGCCCGCGCGCTGGTCGCGCAGGCGGCCCGATTCGGCAACAGCGATTCGCTGAGGCTATCGGCGCAAGTCGGACACATGCTGGTGGGATTGAGCCATCTCTGGGAGGGCGATGCCTGCCAGGCCGAGGCGGTGATCCAGCCGGCACTCGCCCAGGCCGAACGCGAGGGCCGGCGCCGCGGCATGGCGGCCTCGCTCCTGGCGTCGGTACTCGCCGCTGCGCTCTTCGGCCGCGACCAGCCCGCGGCCGCGCAGGCCGTCCTCGCGAACCGGCTCGACGTCATCGAACGCAGTGGCTTTCCGGACAACGTCCTGCTGGCCTACCGCACGCTCGCCAACGTGGCGCTCAGCCAGCATGACGAGCGTCGTGCCCTCAATGTGCTCGGCAACCTCGAAGCCGTCGCCGAACGCCGGCAGCTGCCGCGCCTGCGCGCATATGCGCTGGCTGACCAGATCCGTATCCATGCACTGCGTGGTCGCAACGAAACCGTCGCCACACTGCTCGCTGCCCTTGAGCAGCTGGCGCCTACGTTCGAGCACGAACAACTGCACCCCCTCGCATTGGAATACCGGCTCATCGCATCGCTCGCGCGCACCCATGCCGCACTGGCGAAGCGGGAACTGGATGTAGCGGAGTCGGAGGTCGCCGCAGTCGGCCGGCTCGCCGCGCAATTGAATCGTGGCCGCGATGCGCTCACGGTCAAAGTGCTACGCGCGGTCATCGCGCGCCAGCGCGGCAGCGCCGATGCGTTGCCGTTGCTGCAGGAAGTCCTCGAGCTGGCCGAGATTGCCGGCTACGCGCGCCTGCTGGTCGACACCCACCCGCTGGCGGTGGAGATGGCAGCCGAACTGCACCCGCCTTCCGGCGGCCAGACGCCGCCCCCTGCCCCGACGCCAATCCGCGCGGCGCCACCACGGCATGGCCTGCTCACCTCGAAGGAAGCACAGATCCTGTCCCTGATCGACAAGGGCATGTCGAACAAGGAAATCGCCCGCATCCTGGACATCAGCGGCGAGACCGTGAAGTGGCACCTCAAGAATCTGTTCCTCAAGCTCTCGGCTGGCAATCGCAAGCATGCGGTCGACCGTGCGCGCCTGCTCGGGTTGACGCACTGAGGATTCGTGATTCGTGATTCGTCGATGCAGCGTGCGCGGGCTGGGCTCCAATCACTGTCCAGTACCCGCTGAAATCACCAGGTACTGCATGCGGATGGGATCGATGCGGCGAGCATTCACGCTGCCACTTGCCTGCTCATGATGATCATTGCCAGGAATGCGCCGCCGGACGCATTCCAATGCAGCTCGAACAGCTCTTACCGATCCGACAACCGGCACGAAAGCACAAAAACAACAAGGGCCCGGTTTCCCGAGCCCTTGTTGCTGTATCAATTGGCGTCCCCACGGGGATTCGAACCCCGGTCGCTACCGTGAAAGGGTGTAAATTAGCGTCCGCACCTGATTACCTAAGTTCGCCGCTATCCATATTAGCTCAGCTAATAGTTGCGCTTTTTGTCCACTCATGTACGGTAGCGATTGCCGTTATTCGTGACGGCCTATTACCTAGAATTACCTAGGATCGCCGCACAGGGTTAGCCGCGACATGGCCAGAGCGCCGACCAAGAACAAGCAGACGGGCATCCGGATCAATTCCGCGGAGGCTCGCGCCAAGCTGGCCCTTTGTGCCGACAACGCACCGTATTGGGTAACCATTACGCCTGGTACGGCGCTGGGGTATTACAAGGGCGCGCGGGATGCCTGCTGGTATGTCCGCCAGCGCGTGGGGTCTCGGTACGTGAAGCGCCGGATCGGCACGGCGGACGATCACGTCAAGGCCGACGGCCAAGTGGTGCTCAATCACGCACAGGCGGTCTCGCTGGCCGTCACCACCCAATTGGAAGAGCGCAAGCCGGCTCCCCGCCATTACAGCGATGGCATGACGCTAAATCAGGTGTTCGACGACTACATCAAGCAGCGCCAGACGACCCCCGGGGGCCGCTTCAATCGCGTGCTGCCTCAGTCGACCGCTCTTATGTCCACGCAAGTCTGGGGACGGCATGCCCGCAAGGGCATCGGCGAAAAGCTGGTCACCGCGCTGGATGCCAAGGCCCTGCGGAAATGGCACGCCGGCATGGCCGCAGTGCCGCCAACAGTCCGGGGTAAGGCGCAGAAATTCGACCCTGCCGACCCCGAACAGCTCCGCAGCCGCAGATCGACGGCAAACCGTGTGCTGACCATGGCTAAAGCGGCGATGTCTTGGGCGCGTCAGCATGACGGCCTGCCCGACGATATGCCGGACTGGTGGCGCAACGTGTCGCCGTTCGGCTTAGGTGATGATCCGATTCCGCGCATGCTGGATACCGAAGAGATCAGCGCTCTGCTCAACAAAGCGCCGACTGATCTGCGATTGCTGCTGCAGGGCGCACTGATGACCGGATGCCGCTACGGCGAGCTACGAACGATGCGCACGCGGGACTTTGATCCTGACCACCACACCGTAACCATCCGCCAATCGAAGACATACAAGACCCTCATCCAGCCCCTGACCCCCGAGGGTGTCAGGCTGTTCAATTCCCTTACGGCGGGCGGCTCAAGGACGATCTGATTTTTAACCGTGCGAACGGCACTCCATGGGGCAAGGCGGACGTGCAGAAGCCGATGACCGCCGCTGTCGAGGCTGCAGGGTTGGAGGATGTTTCGTTTAAAACCATGCGTGCGACCTATGGAAAACTGCTGCTGATCGCCACCAAGGACATCGAGTTGGTGGCAAAAGCATTGGGGCACAGCGATAGCCGCATTACGCGCAAACATTACGCCGCATTGCTGCCATCTGAATTGAAGGCTGGCATTGCGAAGATGTCCAACTTGGGAATCTTTGCTGAACCTAGCAAATCCCGCGTCAGGACGAAGCGCAGCACCTCGAAGTAGGTGGAGATCGATATGGCAAAGCGAAATGGCACTTCGCCGAACGCACCTCCATTTTTCTTGACGGTTCAGGAATCTCCGTATCCAGAATATCCAAGCCTGCTTGATGATGACGAGCTTGCGGATTGCGATTTGATATTCGCAACTGTCCGTGACCTGGCCCAAAAGAAAATGCTTCCGGACAGGCAGGAAGAGGCCCTTCATTTCGTCAAGCTTTATCCAGCGGCTGTATTGACCCGTTTCACAGACCGGGTAACCGCAGGCGAGGACGTAGAGCCATTCATCTTGAGATACGTCGCTGGCGTATTCAAGGACGTTCTCGCGGGCAAGGCGTGGGACGATGCCATTGAACTGCCCGGCCGCGGGTCAGCGTGGGGCCACATGTCACCGAAGGATCAGCGGGATTTCGACTTGGCCAATGACGTGTGGAGACGTCACCGCGATGGAGCCAGGGTAACGATCGCGCTTAGCGAGGCAGCGGGCAAGGCTTGTGTCTCGTACGAGACTGCTCGCGCGGCTTACTACAAATGGAATAAATGGTTTTCTAAAAAACCACCAAAGAAGTAGAAAGACCGCCGATGCACCTCGGCGTAATTTCTCACGGCCGGTCCACCGGCATCCATACGGACGCAACGTGAGAACAAAATTGAACAACTCCTCCCCTCTGCTGCACAAGATTCCAGACGCATGCCAGCGTCTGCAAATCTGTCGCTCGGCACTCTATCAACTGATTCGCTCAGGCGAGCTGAAAGTCGTGAAGTTCGGCATCTCGACCCGCATCCCTGAATTCGAACTCCAGAAGCTCATCACCGCACGCATCGAGGTATCGCATGACATTCGCCACTAATCAGACCGATGAATTGCTGGAGGTGACCGAATTGCTGGAGGTGACTGAACTGCTGTTGAAGGAGATTGAATTATTGGAAGACAACCCCTTGGTCAAGCCGCATAAAAAGAGCGCGCAGATCGAAGCGTCAAGGTTTCTTGGCTTCGATGTTTCTTCAAAGTCGCGGATGCGGTTGAGAATCGCCGTGATTCATATCGCGTGCGCAATGTCCGGCCTGCGCACCGACGACGAGAGCGATGCCCATCGCGCTATGGCGGAATCGCTTTTGATTCCGTATCGAAACGACGCGCAAGCCGCCTAGAAATAGCGCAAGTCGCCTGCGTCTTACAACGAGCCGGGCGCTATCAGCGCCCGGCCTCGGGCAAATGCAATGCAAAAGCGCGTACGGGAATGTCGCCCGCCGCACCACGAGGAATAAGCCATTGGCAATTGACAAGCGAAAGCGACACTTAGGTCGCGCATCCGAGGCATCCTTCATCCGGATACCCCACTTCGTACTCGAATCACCTCAGTGGGGGCGAATGGACCCCTATGCGATGAAGTTGCTGCTCGAGCTTGCTCGCCAGTACAAGGGGAACAATAACGGCGATCTGAGCGCGACGGTAAACATGCTCAGAAATCGCGGATTTGCCAGCAAAGACACCCTTCCTACCAAGCTGAAGTGGTTAGAGAATCACGGCTGGATTGTCCGTACTCGACAAGGAGGTCGGCATGTCGGATGCAACCTGTATGCAATTACTTGGTGGACGCTGGATGAGTGTCCCGGTAAGCACTCCTACCAAGCCGAGCGAAAGCCGAGCCATCTCTGGAAAATTGCAACTGGTGTCCCGCCAGATGGGGAGCCAATGCCCGTCCCGCGGGGCGGTAGGCGCTTCGCGCCCCGCCAGACGGGAAACAATATTGTGCATCTCCATTCGCTGGCGTCTAAACGAGGCACCGCTCAACCCCGCCAGCCGGGCACCTTCTAAGTTATACCAAGCCTTGGTTAGGTGAAGCACTACAAGACGAAGAGGCGGCAGCGCAGGCAAGCAAGCCGAACATGCAGAGGTCAGGGGTAACCCCGCCTGTTGAGCCTTGGCAGTGGTCAGGCCGTTGACATTGTTGACATCGGGTGACATTGGGTGCGAGGTCGGTGACGTTGCTGATATCGCATGACTGTCATGCTGACATTGCTTACGTAATGCTTACGGCTAGCCCGAGTAGCCAAGGTGACCTGCACCGCTCACGTAATCGCAGTCGATGCGAGTCAAGCCGTCGCATTGAGCGAGACTCGCAAGGCGACAATCACGCCATGCACGTCCGCGCCGCCAACCACACGCCGCACCCCGACCTGATCTGGCGCGCGTCCGACAAGGGTATGAGCTTGTCGCGGACAACTTTAGGCGGCCGCTGGGCGCCGCCGTGCAGCTTCCTGGCGGCCGTTGGCGAGAACCGTGGCGCGCGCGCCGGGAAGGCCCTTGCAGGGCGCGACTGCCAGTTGCCTTGAGCACCCGCGGCTCTGGCTGACGAGATGGGACGCCAGTCGCCTGGAGGCATCACCCCGACGTTCCGGGGTCGAATCGGAAAAATCGTACACCTTAGCGCGGCAGTCGCCTGATTCCCGGCCAGACCTTGAGCGATCCGGCTCACAAACGGAGCCGCACTCATGAACGAAATCGAAGCATTGCTGGACCGGCTTTCGACCGCTGCGACATCGGGGGGCACTGTCGCGCCCTGGGCTATGCGCCAGTAGGCCCAACCAGTTGACCACGCCCGGTCCACCCGTCATGGTGCAGCGATTCGATGTATAGCCGGTCTTGGGGTCCGTCCATTGGGCTGTTAGGGCGCTCGGTACACTTTTGCAGTTCACATAGCTTGGGGGAGCTAATGGCACTTATTCAATGTCCTGATTGCGGGCGGCAAGTGAGCAATACCGCTCCGTCCTGCCCCGCCTGTAGCGCACTCATCGCTGCTCGATACATGAAGCGCCCAACCAACCCATGGATGATCATCGGCTGGATCATCTTGGCGTTGATCGCCTTACCGCTGGTGACTTGCGTTGCAATCTTTGGTGGCGCCAGCATCATGGCGGGCGCAGATCGCACCCAGCCCACCCAGTCCAATACTCAAAACGTTCAAACCGCATCCCGGATTGCGTCTGTTGAGCAGTTGTATTCTGGGTATCTCGCCGCGAGAGACGTTGGGCACCAGGCCACGGCAGACAACTATGCCGAGCTAATCCGGCAGCATTACCCCAACTCGGCTCAGCGGACGCTGATTGATGGAAAACAACCTTAGCCCCGTCCGCGAAGCGGCTCGGCCTAATTCAAGCGCCAGGTCTCGGAGTTCACGATGATCTTCAAGAAGCCAATGCCACCTCCAGCGCACTTCCGGCGCTTTGTGTCGGCAAAAGAGTCTTGGGACACAGTCTGGAAGCAGCGAGAAATGGACGAGGAGTGCCACTTTGAGATCTAACAATTCACTCAAGCCGAAGCCGCTTCGCGGAGGCTTAATTCAGGCGTTAGAGCGCAGTGAACATGGACGCTTCTAAAGAAGCCAAACAATCGCTTGAGACCAGGTTCTATCGGTTCTGGCTTACAGCCACGCCCAAGCTCTTCGAATGGTTTGGGTGGATCGCCGCTCTGGGGGCCACTCAGTTCGTATATGCAAAGACAAAGTCAGTCGTCGTCCTAGGGCTACTGCTCCTAGGCTATCTGTCCCTTCTCTTGTATGCGTACGGGTTCTTTAGCTCGAAGATCCAGGTAGCTGCAATAAAGACTAAGCATCACCGAGATCTTGTATCTGGTCTGATTGCGCTTGGATTGGCGTACCTGACAAACGTTATTGCACAACAAGCCGTTGGTGCGTTCAGTCAGAGTGCGCTCTAACAATTCTTTCAAGCCGAGACCGCTTCGCAATTCGAACGCTAGCGGCACAGGGGATCGTCGCAATGGAAACTTTCTTCTGGGTGATTGCCGCCTTTGCGCTCATTGCTGCAGTCTCGTGGGCTAGGGACAGTCTTCTTGGCTACTTCGCCAGACCGCTGCAGAACGTCAGCCACACCGTTAGGTTCCCTTTTTCTGTGACGCTCACGGTGCCTCGCCAAGAGGTGCCTGCGCTCGTTCACGCTGGCGTCTACGACGCAATCGCCGTGCAGCGCAACCCGTACGCCTTAGAAATGCGCCTCACCAACACCACGGATCCACGCACCATTGACCCGTTCTCGTTCTACCTGCCCTTGGACCAAACCGTGCTGCGGGACATGGCATCGCTACTTGCTGCTGAAGCTGATCGCCTCGATGAGACCGGCAGCCCTCATTTGCGGCAGAGTGCCACCTAACAATTCATTCAAGCCGAAGCCGCTTCGCGGCTCGGCTTAATTCAGACCTAGCGCCCGTCATGACTCTCGAAGACGTCTTGGAAATATGGATCCCCTACCGGCTGCAGGCAGTTGAGATGCTGGAGTTTGCCTGGGAATGGGCTGACGAAAGCTCCGCGCCACGTTCAGTCGACGTCGTAATGAACGGTCAGCTAAAGATCCGGGGCAATGTGGCAATGATCGCCAACCCAATGATTGAGGCAGGCTTGATTCACGCAAGAGCTTTGCTTGAGTTCCTCGGGCTATGCTCAGTAAATGGCCGGCTTGCACGGATTAAAAAGCGCAAGACTGGAGATATTGCGATTGAGCACTTTTCAACACCGCAGTACCCACTAGCAATTGTTCACCCAGACGTCGCACTAGCGGCCTATCCTGGCCCAAAAGCAGATGCTGAGAACGCTCTCTTAGCGATATTTGAGCTAGCCAATAAAGGGATGGCCCACATTACGGATAACTCTTTCTCGCAGGCGTGGACAGATCAGCACCTTGACATTGCTTGCCGCGGCATCCCGGTTCTTCTTCATAACCATCTCTACGCCAAACTTGGCCGTAACGTCCCCAAAGCGCCCGAGGCCATCCCGGATGGGCGCTGACAATTCATTCAAGCCAAAGCCGCTTAGCGACTCGGCCAGGCCGCTAGAAACACCACCTCCATCTGTGAGGGATGCATGAGCATAATCACTAAAGTTGCAGACTTCTTTCGTCGCCCGGAAGGTAACGAGGGTGACGAACAGTTCCGAGATGCTGCGGAAACTTACAGAAAAGTATTTGAGCAAACCGAACCACTAACCACTAGAGCCAGGGAGACCAATGAGTTTAGTCCCTTGTGGCTCGACGCAATAGAATTGAGCAGGCATCAAGAGGCCATTAGAAAGCTAACTAGCTCACTAAATTCGCTACGTGATTCATTGAGCGCACTTAGCCCTGCAAACAGCACATACGAAAGCAAGTGCCAACTCTACTCCGCCGCATGTCAAATGCAGCGCCATGCAGTCATCGCATATTCAAAGGCTGCAACATGTACAGGTCTTGCAGCAGCGAAGCAAAAGTTTAACCTGATGCAAAAGAAATTCATTGCGGCTCATGAATCGCCTGAGTCGGAAAGAGCAGTACAAATGGAGATTGACACATTGGCCAGGCTGTCAGACGCAGCAGCCCTGTCGCAACAAGAGGCCGTGCAACTCGAGGAGCAATTAGACTTTTCGCTCGAATTCACGAAGCTTTTGTTGAAGTCGAGTCGCTAGTGCAGACGGGCGTTAGGCCCCCACCCGTGGGGGCGGTAAAAGTTCGACGGCCACTCGCGCGAGACCGCGTGCACCACGCATTTTGCGTGATCGCGAATTGAGGTTAGGGTGGGCATGCCCCATCCCCTGCCCGGCTGCACTCTGGTAAAGAGCATGACTGCGCGTCCAGTTAACGTCTATCTAGATAGCAGCGACTTCTCCCATCTTTCCGACCCACGTGCGCCTGCGATCTTGCAACAAACGCGCGATAGGCTTCTTGAGCTTGCGCAACACCCGCGCGTGAAGTTCGTATTCTCGGGGGCGCACCTCAGTGAGATGGCACCACTGGAAGCACGCTACGCAGATGCAGCCGCGCGGCGCACAGATTTGCTTGTCTCACTGTGCAAGCGAAGGTGCTTGATAAGCTTCGACCGACTTATGTCGGCTGAAATACAAACGTTAATCAACCGCTCTTCCGAACCGGTCGACGCAATCTCAGGCGATGGAAATTGGTTCCCCGATATCGGCCAGATTGTTACGCCGGCGCAGGCCATCGACGCAGTTAAAGCATTGGATGACAAGGCAAACGAACTTGGCCTGAGCCGAAAGGAGCGAAGGGCGCTACAAAGCAGGACCACTAGGCGAGGCAAGTTTCGCTCGGCCGCGCTCGACGCGCTCGGGAACGGAAACATGGACGAAATCCTTAAGGTCTATCCGATGCGTCGCGAGGACGCCGAAGTGATAATGCAGTACGTCGTCGGCAAGGTCAGCGCGAGACGAGCAGATCAAGCGTTCCTAGAAAGTCTTCGTGACCCAAGGTGGATGATGCGTTGGTTTCGCGAGCATCATGATCGCCTCGGAGTGGTCGGAGACTGGGTACGAGGCCCCGCTCGCAAGCTCACCACGCAGATGGTTTCGGTCGCCGGCGCTGCCGCGCGCGCGCTTCAGCATGAGCGGGTCACGGGGAAAAACCCCCTAGGTGATCAATTGACGACCTTAGGATGGCAGCGGTCGCAAGATGAGTTGCTCCTAACTGTGATCAACCGAGTCGCACTCGCTGTCTCTACCGGCGCCTCGAAGTTTACGGACGCGGGAACGGTCGACAACTATTGTCCTGGAATCGCCATGTGCATTCGAGTCACCCACTCGTCGCTGCGAAATTCAATCGGAAATACTGCGCGCGAGCCGAAGCCCAACGATTTCGTTGACGCCATCCATTCCATGTATGCCCCGTATGTGGATGTCTTCCGGGGCGACCGGTACATGTCGCCAATTGTTTCCCTGCATGCTTCGAAGTACGGAACGAAGGTTGTCGCAAAGCTAGAAGAAGCACCAGCCGCGATTGAGTCAGCCTTGGCGTAATCCCAGTCCGCTGCGCCCCGGCTTAAGTGCGGCGGCGTCGCGAACGCCTTAATCGCCGAATTCAATTCTCGGCGGAATATCCGACATGGCATAGTGAACAAACTGCTGACCTAGCTCAGTAAGTTCATATCGTTCGTTATTGTCAAACGCGGACACCATAGGCTTAGGGCCATCAGATTTTGACTTCTGTGGAGTCTTAGCGATGAATCGACCGTGATAATCAATCTGACGATGCTGCCGGATGATGCCGCCCGTACTTAGATCACGGATTAGCAGCTTGTAGAGATCAGCGTCCGCTGATGACTCCTGAACAGGCTCCCTGCCGATCTTCTTCCAGATTTGCCCCCGTGTGATTCCATTCGAATTGTAGATAGCAGCAATCACATCGAAGTGCATCTCCGAGTAGGCGTCGATCCAGTCAAGATACATTCTGACCACGTCATCGCTCGAGACCCGAGTCGCTGCAGCATTCGACAAGATGTTTCTGATATAGACCCGTTTCTTCTCGCTTTCAGATCCGGCCCAGTCGCGGAAAGTCTTCTTGACTAGCGACTGATATTCACGGCTCTCGACGCGCGCAGAAATCGCCTCATTCTGCAGGTCGAGACGCGCCATGATTTCAACAATGGTCTCTGCCTTCTCCTTCAGTTCGTCCTGCAGCATCTGGACCCAGTGCTCGAAGAACCGATTCACGCGCTCTTGTTCACCCTCCGACCAGACGCTCGCTATCGCTGAGAGGACACCACCAGCAAACGGCACCGCACCGCTTATTACCTGCAAAGCTCCACGCGAAATTTTCGCAGCTTTGCCGCTCTCCGGTATTCGATGATCATTTGAATTTTCAGCGCCTTCGTCCATGCCATCTCCATTATCCATGCCATCTCCATTAGAAGAAGATCGAACCTAACCGCAGCCCTACTTGGCTATAGCTTTGCAACTAAAAAACCGGCGGCTACTGCGAGACCAACCGTTAGCCAATTCCGAGACTGCACCACATCGCGGACGGTTGCCGACAACTCGTTAAGTTTCTCGTGAAACATCCTTTCGCGCTGATCAAGCCCCTCCATCTCGTCAGCGCCCTCGCGCTTCGAAGCCGCGTAACCTACTGGGTCTTCAGCTTCCCATCGACTTTCAAAATACTTCGCGGGCGACTGCTTAAAAAACTCTTCTTGCCGTTCGACATACGTGCCGCCAGGAGTGTCGGCGTACTCGTCCTTTGGAGGGTCACACTCTCTAATTCGCTGGGCGAACCAAAGAACGATCTCTCTATTGGATCGCTCATAAAAAAATGGGTTATGCACAGCAGATTCACAGAAGTCGCTGCCATCCCTCTCGAAATAACGCTTCAAATTCTCCAGCGTCTCGCGACTCAAACCGCGGTAGTAGCCGCGACGGACATACACGTCTGGATGATCCAAAACAAACTTCCTTGCTGCTTCGTTGTAGGACGGAACCCGCGAAGCAATCATCTCGCGAATGATTCGCTGAGGAATCCAGTCACGAGCACTATTCTTGGACCCATCGACATCGGTACACCAGCGATCAAGAACGACCTGAAGAAACTTAACTTGATCTTCCTTCCAGTCAGTCTTCTTGTCCCCGTTGATCGATCTAACCCATTCGTAGGGCACATCAAATCCGGGCAACTTAGGCAGCGCGTCAGCAAGGACGCCCGCCATCCCCTGATCGTGAGGATCAACGGTGATGAATAGGTTCCATACACACCCCTGCGTGTGGTGACCCGCGGCGTCGTAATCGTGACTCTTCTCGTCGGGGCCATTCGCTACTGGCTTGGACCTCAGTGCGTAATAAACAACCTCCCGACGGCGGTCTTGAGAGAGGCCCTCGAACGCTCCGCTCCCACTCAGCGCATGATCTACAACCTCGTTTGGAACGTTGGGATTGAAGAACAACGCTTGCAGGTGCTCTGTGGAACCGTTTCGGGCAATCCAGGGCATCCATTTCATCAACCACTTGCTGGCGAAAATGAACGAAAGAGCAGTCGAATTTGTCAGCGCCGCAATCATCACACTTGCATCAGGCTCCAAGGAACCTTCGACACTGGAATCGGAATTGGTAGCACGCCGCGCAAGGATCTGCTCGATGACTTCCGCCCGACAAACTAGCGCCAGTGCAATGTCAACAAGCCGCTCGTTTCTGGCAAGCAAGCAATTCTCTAGCGACTCGGACACACACTGCCTATCAAAAAAGCTTGGCTGGTGCGACGAACCCTTCTTATCGAGATAAGTCAAAACGTCGTGAGCCGGCGCAGCTGCTAGGTATTCAATCTCCATACGCTCCGAACTAAATGCCATCCCCATCCCCCTAGACAATCGGATTTAAATCTACCACCCGTCGTTGCCCCATGCGTTCGACACCCGATGCGCTGCGCACACGTGGGCATGCCTTTAACCGTGGCGTCTACCAACGGCTCAACTTTGCGGCCTCGGCGAGAATCTCCTCATCCACCTCAAACCATTCCAGCACGCCCTTGCGCGGTTGACGCTTGATCGCTCCTCGATCAAGCAACCTCTCGATATGGACGGTTACAACAGGCTCAGCAGTGGCGTGGTCGAGGCTGCTACCGAAAATACGCTCGACGGACCCCATCCACGGCGATGCGAGCATCTCGACGTAATCCCTGCGAGAAAACACAAAATTGCCATCACCTCGCTCGCGAATGTGCCTGCACAGATCACCAAATGCCCTGCCAAGTCCATTCTCTGTAGTTAGATACTCCGCCGTTGCCGCGGCTTTTCGCTCTCGAAGCCAAGTCATGGCAAATAGAACACAGCTGGTGAGCCAAATGGCCGCGAGATACGCGGGCACGTTAGGCACCGTGAGCAAGTCTCCTAGGACGGGATTGTCTTTCAGAGTCCCCATGAAGGTTAGGATCGCCGTGCTGATCGCCAGGAACGTGCCGGATGTAACTTTCACTTGCGCATAACGCGCTCGAACTTGATTGCGAATTTCCTGCTTGCGCTGGGCTTGCAGCATCTCGTTCTGCACAGCCCCCATTGGCGCAACTGCTTTGGCCAATGTTTCAACCAACGCCGTTACATGCTCTAACGGGACCAACGCCGAATCGTTTGCATCTTCCAGTTTCGCTAGTGCGGCCTGTATCGAGAAGAATTGCTGCTTATCCTCTTCGGAAGTGAACTGACCACCAGTCTTGTCCGGATGAAGTTTTGAAAGTCTCGCCTTCAATGAGGTGATCACTTCAGCTCGGTCGGACGGTTCGGCGTCCAGCGAAAAACGCTCGACAAGTTCATGGACGTAACTTGGCTGACTCATTCTTTTTATTCATCCTGACAGTAGTGCCGCAGTTCAAACTTCAGATAGCGCGAGATCACGGCATTGAGCGTTCCGTGTCAATGATGGCCAGCGCCAAAGGTGTGTCGTGTGGACTTTCAGAAGACCCAAATTTGCCTTTCTCACGCCATGCTCGTATGTCCGGCGGAATTTCTCGGGTGAAAAACTCCGGCCAGTCCATCTCTTGCGGCATTTCTGGGGCGGAAGGCTCCCGTCTGTTTAGGCCGGGAGGTGGCCGGTCCGACTCTGGCATTTCCTCCCTGAAAGGCCCTCTCCCGTCCAAGCCCGGCGAAACTATTCGGGCTTGGAAATGCAACTTGCGCGCGCTATAAGGCGAAGAACCGCTCGGACATACCAAGTTCGACCAGTGAACTGTCCCCGGCTGCCGGTGGATCCAGTCGAAATTTCGCGCCCCCCAGGTTGCCAGAGCACCCCCCACGACCGAAATGGGGGCAATTGAGCAGCCGAATGCGCTTGGATAGAGCGCAGGGGCGCTGACCAAGTGGTTGTAGAAAAGGTACAGAGGGAACGCCTTGTGCTTCCGCGCGTAGGACCTCAGCAAATCTATTTGGGGCACCCTTGCCTTGCCGACCTTGTGATCGAGCTTGTGGTAGGTCCCCGTGGGCACTGAAATGCGCTTGGCTTGGAGCGCAAAGCGGCACCAGCCATCAGTCGCTGAGCCGATCAGAAGCTCAAGGTCGCAACCGGTTTCAGCTTCCCGTGCCCTCGAGTCCGCATACAAGACAGTCGATCTCAGCCTTGTGGCGATATTCGTCAGCAACAACGTGGTTATCGCGTCTTCGTCCAGTCGAATTTTTAAGGCATGACACTGGCCGAGCAAATTCCAAGTGGTCTGCGCTAGTTCGCAGAAAACCTTGCAAGGATCTTCGAGCATCGTGGCCCTATGGCACCGTCAATCCTCGAAGTCTCGCATAGCGAGCATTGAACGCCGACCCCCAAAGGCCGTCGATGCGGTTCCGGACCAAACGGATATTGACCCATGGCTCTCCCGAGAAATCTGCCGCGAAGGCGCAGGCCCAGGCTGAGCCAACTCGGGGGCACCGCCGCCAACCGCGGAAACGTGTGCGATGTCCGGCGTTACCTAACCGTTACCTAAAAACAATTAGGGCCGCCTCGCGGCAGCCCTAAGTGTTTGAATCAATTGGCGTCCCCACGGGGATTCGAACCCCGGTCGCTACCGTGAAAGGGTAATGTCCTAGGCCTCTAGACGATGGGGACGCTGTAGAACTTTGCTTTCACCGAGATGGACTTCGTTGAAAAGCCGGCCTGTTTTAAAACTTGTTTCCGATGCGCCTTCTGAAAACGTGCTTCTAGAAAACGTGTTCCAGAAGTTGGTGGAGCCAGGCGGGATCGAACCGCCGACCTCCTGCATGCCATGCAGGCGCTCTCCCAGCTGAGCTATGGCCCCACGGCGCTGGAAAGACGGCAAGTTTAGGGGGCTGATACAGGACCGTCAAGCCACCTTTTCGATTTTTTTCACATCCGCCTCTGCACGCAGGCGCAAGGTCGCAACGCCGTGGCCGCTCTCGGCCAGGTATTGCAACCATTTTCCAAGGAACGTGTTCATCCGCAGTCGATGGCCGATCACTTCAGCCGGTGGCGGATACATGCCGATCACGTCCTGCCAGCGGCGGCCGACGTAGCAATGCGTGGCTTCGACCTGGCGGGCATCGTGGTAGACACGCAGATACGCCGACGGGTCCGGCTCTCCGGTCACCGGATCGAGCATGTTGTAGGTCAGGCGCAATTCGGTGGTGTAACGATGCTGCCCGAGCACGTCCAGCTGCAGGGGCAAGCCATCCCCGATATCGGATGCATAGCGGCCCGGGGCGAGATCCGCAGGTTCGAACAGCCGCTGCAGGCGGCCATGGTTTTCCGCATAGAGCGCCATCAGCCAGCCGAACTTTCCGAGCCGGAGACGGCCCAGTGCGTCGGCATGCGTGGCGCGGGAAACGAGCTGCTGCATGGACCCGATGCTACACGCGCAATGCGCGTGGCGCAGCGTTGACGGACACGATGAACGCGCCTATCGTCACAGTTCTCCCGCGCCAATTGACGCCTGCAGTTCAGGCCCCGCTCAGAACATTTCGCGGTGGATGCCCAGGGTCGTAAGCACCTTGCTGGCGATTTCCTCGATCGAGGTATGCGTGGTGCTGAGGGTCGGAATGCCCTCGCCACGGAACATCATTTCCGCCGCCGCCACTTCCCGCTTGCAGGTATCGAATTGGGCATAGCGCGAGTTCGGCCGGCGTTCCTGGCGGATCTGCTGCAGGCGGACAGGGTCTATGGTCAACCCGAACAGTTTGTTGCGCCATGGCCGCAGACGCGGCGGCAGGCGATCGTGCTCGAGGTCTTCCTCGGTCAACGGATAATTGGCCGCGCGGATACCGTAATGCAGGGCGAGATACACGCAGGTCGGCGTTTTGCCCGCGCGCGAGACGGCCACGAGGATGACGTCTGCGCCGGCGTAATCGGTGGCTGCGCCGTCATCGTGGGTCAATGCGAAGTTCATCGCGTTGATGCGGCGGTGGTAGGTCTCGAAATTGACCAGCCCGTGCGCCTGACCGATGCGACGTTCGCGCGCCTCGCCCAATTCGCGTTCCAGCGGCTCGATGAAGGGCGCGAACACGTCGAGCATGAGTGCCCCGCTCTCGGCCAGCGCGCTACTCACGACGCTGTCGACGCAGGAATTGATCACCACGGCACGGACCCCGTACTCCTCGGCGGCGGCCCGGATCTTGGGGGCGATCTCGGCAGCGCGCTCGACGCTGTCGACGAAGGAATAGCGCTCGGTGACGAACCGGGTCTGGGTGAACTGCGTCAGCAGGCTGTGGCCGATGGTCTCGGCGGTGATGCCCGTGCCGTCGGACACATAGAAAACCGGCCGCACTCCGGGCATCACACACCTCGTCAAGGGTTCGCCATCGCCAGAAAGCCACCGGGTTGCGTTTGTCTGGGCCCGATGCAGCGGCGATAATAACGGTTTCGCCACGTTAGGCCCTCCGGCCCTACCCCCACGGAGCCCCCGTCTTGAACGAGAACATCCTCTGGCTGCACGCGCTTCGCCTGTCCGACCTGGCCCGCGTGGGCGGCAAGAATTCCTCGCTCGGCGAGATGATCGGCAACCTTGCGAACCTCGGCGTCTCCGTTCCCGGCGGTTTCGCGACCACGGCGGAAGCCTTCAAGGCCTTCATCGCCCACAACAACCTGCACCAGCGCATCTACGACAAGCTGGCTACGCTGGACGTCGAGGACGTGCCCGCCCTCACCAGGGCCGGCGCCGAGATCCGCGGCTGGGTCATCGACGCCCCCCTGCAGGCCGACCTGGATGCGGACATCCGCACGGCCTACAAGCAGTTGTGCGACGAGAATGGCGGCTCTGATGTCGCCGTCGCCGTGCGTTCCTCCGCGACCGCTGAAGACCTGCCCGATGCGAGCTTCGCCGGCCAGCAGGAAACCTTCCTCAACGTGACCGGTGCCGACGATGTCGTGCACAAGGTCAAGGAAGTCTTCGCCTCGCTCTACAACGACCGCGCCATCGCCTACCGCGTGCACCACGGCTTCAAGCACGAGGACGTGTTCCTCTCCGCCGGCGTGCAGTTGATGGTCCGCTCGAACGTCGGTTCGTCCGGCGTGTTGTTCACGCTGGACACCGAATCGGGTTTCCGCGACGTCGTCTTCATCACGTCGAGCTTCGGCCTTGGCGAGATGGTCGTGCAGGGCGCGGTGAATCCGGACGAGTTCTACGTGTACAAGCCGACGTTGCAGCAGGGCAAGCCGGCGATCCTGCGCCGCTCGATCGGCGCCAAGCAGCTGCGCATGGTCTATTCGGACCAGCCCGGCGAGCGCGTACGGACCGAGGAGACCCCGGCCGAGCTGCGCAACACCTTCTCGATCAACGACGCCGACGTGCACGAACTCGCCAAGCAGGCGCTGGTCATCGAAAAGCACTACGGCCGCCCGATGGACATCGAATGGGCGAAGGACGGCGTCACCGGCAAGCTCTTCATCGTGCAGGCGCGCCCGGAAACGGTGAAGTCGCGCGCGCACGCCACGCAGATCGAGCGGTATGCACTGGGCAAGCGCGGCGACGTCATCGCCGAAGGCCGCGCCATTGGCCACAAGATCGGCAGCGGCATTGCCCGCATCGTGCGTTCGCTGGACGACATGAGCCGCGTGCAGCCCGGTGACGTGCTGGTCGCGGACATGACCGACCCGGACTGGGAACCGGTGATGAAGCGTTCGGCCGCGATCGTCACCAACCGTGGGGGCCGCACCTGCCACGCCGCGATCATCGCGCGCGAACTCGGCGTGCCTGCCGTCGTCGGCACCGGCAACGCGCTGGACACGATCAAGGACGGCCAGGAGGTCACCATTTCCTGCGCCGAAGGCGACACCGGCTTCATCTACGCCGGTGCCCTGCCCTTCGAGCGGCACGTCGCCGACCTCGACAAGATGCCGCCGGCACCGCTCAAGGTGATGATGAACGTCGCCAACCCGGAACGCGCGTTCGACTTCGCCATGCTGCCCAACGCCGGCATCGGCCTGGCGCGCCTGGAAATGATCATCGCCAGCCACATCGGCATCCACCCCAAGGCGCTGCTCGAATACGCATCGCAGGATGCAGAGACCAAGAAGAAGATCGACGCGAAGATCGCCGGTTACGGCAGTCCGGTCGACTTCTACGTCGACCGCCTCGCCGAGGGCATCGCCACCATCACAGCTTCGGTCGCGCCGAACCCGGTGATCGTGCGCCTGTCCGACTTCAAGTCGAACGAATACGCCAACCTGCTCGGCGGCGCGCGCTACGAGCCGCATGAAGAAAACCCGATGATCGGCTTCCGCGGCGCCAGCCGTTACGTCGATCCCAGCTTCGCCGAGGCCTTTGCGCTGGAATGCCGCGCGGTGAAGAAGGTGCGCGAGACGATGGGCCTGACCAACTGCTGGGTCATGATCCCGTTCGTGCGCACGCTGGAGGAAGGCCGCAAGGTCATCGAGGTGCTGGCAGCCAACGGCCTCAAGAAGGGCGAAGGCGGCCTCAAGATCATCATGATGTGCGAGGTGCCGTCGAATGCGCTGCTGGCCGACGAGTTCCTCGACATCTTCGATGGATTCTCGATCGGTTCGAACGACCTCACCCAGCTGACGCTGGGCCTGGACCGCGACTCGGCGATCGTTGCCAACCTGTTCGACGAACGCGATCCGGCCGTGAAGAAGCTGCTTTCCATGGCCATCCAGGCGGCACGCGCCAAGGGCAAGTACATCGGCATCTGCGGCCAGGGCCCGAGCGATCATCCGGACCTGGCCGAATGGCTGATGCAGGAAGGCATCGAATCCGTGTCGCTCAATCCGGACACGGTCGTGGATACCTGGCTGCGCCTGGCCAAGGTCAAGGCGGGTTGATCGCACCGCCATGGAGCAGGCCGCCGCTGCCACCACGCTGAAGGAACTGCACTCGCTGGATCACTGGCGCGCCCTGGGTGAGACCTACGGCCTGAAGCTGGTGGGCGCAGTGCTGATCCTGCTGATCGGTTTGTGGCTAGCCAAGCGTGTCGCGCGCGCGCTCGACCGGGTCCTCGAGCGCACGCATACGGAGACCACTCTGCGCGGTTTCCTGCGCAATATCGCGTATGGCGCGATGGTGGTCATCGTGATCCTGGCTGCACTGCAGTTCCTGGGCTTCGCACCAGCCTCGCTGTTTGCAGTCCTGGGCGCGGCAGGCCTCGGCATCGGCCTGGCGCTGAAGGATTCGCTGTCGAACCTCGTTGCCGGCTTGCAGCTGATCGTGCAGAGCCCTTTCCGGGCTGGCGATTATGTGCAGGCGGCGAATGTCGAGGGCACCGTTGAACAGGTGCGCGTCTTCCAGACCCGCCTGCGCACCCCCGACAACCGCGTGGTGATCCTGCCCAACAGCCTGGTCACCGCGGCGGCGATCACCAACTTCACCGCGACGATGAAGCGTCGCATCGACATTGCCACCTCGCTGACCCATGGCGACGACCTGGCGGCGGCGCGTTCGCGGCTGCTTGATATCGCCCGCACGGAGTCGCGCATCCTGCAGGAGCCCGCTCCCGCGGTTCTGGCAACCGGCCTCACCGCCGACAACCGCATCAACATCGAGCTACGGGCCTGGGTACGCACCGGTGATGTGCAGCAGCTCCGCAGCGATCTCACCGAAGCCGTGCGCAACGGCATGGTCGAGCTGGGCGTTGGCCTGCCAGCCACGGTGCGCGACGTGCGCGTCTACCACCACGGCGCCGACGGCCGTGCGCTGGACGAAGTGCTGGGCAGCCAGGTCATCGGGAATCCCGGCACCAACACTCCCGCGGGCTGATCGTCAGCCCAGCCCGCCGAGCTTGCCCATCGCCGTGCGGTAATGCCGCAGTTCGGCGATCGAATCGTGGATGTCGCTGAGCGCGGTGTGCTTGGCGTCCTTGCGCACGCCATTGAGGACGTCCGGCGCCCACCGGCGTGCCAGCTCCTTGATCGTGCTGACATCCAGGTTGCGATAGTGGAAATGCTTCTCCAGCTGCGGCATGCAGCGGTGCAGGAAACGACGGTCCTGGCAGATCGAATTGCCGCAGATCGGCGAACAGTTGGCCGGAATCCATTGCGCCAGGAAATCGAGTGTCCGCTTTTCGGCGTCCGCCATCGTCACGCCCTGCTCCAGCACGCGCTGCCATAGACCGGACTTGCTGTGCTGGTTGCGATTCCATTCGTCCATCGCCTGGAGGCGCTCCACCGGGTGCGCGATGGCCAGTTCGGGACCCTCGGCGAGGATCTCGAGTTGCGCATCGGTCACGATCGTGGCGATCTCCAGGATGGAGTCGTTGTCGGTATCGAGCCCCGTCATCTCGAGGTCGATCCAGATCAGGCGTTGTTCCTTTTGCGGGTTGGCTGCCATGCGCTCGCGCTGCTCGTCAGGACGTCGCATCATAGCCCAGCCTCCGTCCCGTCCCGGCGCCATGCTTTCGAATCCGACTTACGTCCACTACGCCATCCTCACCGCGATGCTGGCACCGGCGTTCTTCCTGACCGCGACAGCCGGATTGCTGGCGTCGGCCAACACGCGGCTGGCACGCGTGGTCGACCGGCTAAGGGCCTTGATCGTGGCTTGGGAGGAGGAGGCACCGGATCGCTCCGAACGCGATGAGCAGATCACCCGGCACCGGCTGCGCGCGCACCTGGTGCTGCGGGCGTGCCAGATGCTCTACGCGGCATTGGCCAGCTTCGTGGGCACGAGCCTGACGCTCGCAATGGACGCATTCCTGGGTTTCCGCCTGGGCGTAGTGCCTACCTTATTGGCGGTCGTCGGCGTTCTGTTCCTGCTCGCCGCGAGCTTTTCACTGTGGCGTGAGGTCAGCCTGGCGGTACGCAGCTTCGACGACGAGCTCGACCAGGAGCTGGCGCGCAAGCGCAGCTGAGCTTCCGCTCAGATCAACGGGCGGCCGCGCTTGGCGCGGAAATAGTTCGTGAGGCGCTGGCTGGCCTCTTCCGCCAGCACCCCGCCCTGTACTTCCACGCGATGGTTGTGGCGCGGGTCGGTGAGCAGGTCGAAGACGCTACCGGCCGCGCCCGTCTTCGGGTCGGTCGCGCCGTAGACCACGCGGCTGACGCGCGCGTGCACCATCGCCATCGCGCACATCGCGCAGGGTTCGAGGGTGACGTACAGCGTTGCGCCGAGCAGGCGGTAGTTACCCACCTTCGCACCTGCCGCGCGCATCGCCACGACTTCCGCGTGCGCCGTCGGGTCGCTTTGGGTGATGTTGCGGTTCCAACCCTCGCCAAGCAGCTCGCCTTCGGCGGACACCACGACCGCGCCGACCGGAATTTCGTCGTCCTCATGCTGGCCGCGCAGCGCCAGGTCGAGTGCGTGGCGCATCCAGCGCGCATCCGGCTGGCTCACCCGCTCGTCCTGAGCCTGTCCAAGGACCCGCTCATCCTGAGCCTGTCGAAGGACCCGCTCATCCTGAGCCTGTCGAAGGACGCCGCGCCGCGCTGTTCTCGCAAGTGATGGCAACAGGTCGAAACGCCCCGTTATCAACGCCTCCTTCTTTTCCCGCCGCCATCCCTTGATCTGGCGCTCCGCGCGGAAGGCATCCTCCCGCTCATCGAAGGCCTGCGAATAAACCAGCTCGACCGGTCTACGCGAAAACGTGTGGCACGTCGGTATCGCGCCTTGATCGTGCTGCGCCAATCGAAACTCGAGATCGTCCGTGTGGCCCGTGTAATAGGAGCCGTCCGCACATTTGAGAATGTAGGTCCAGAATGTCACGGCTAGCTCTCGGGGCATCCTTCGACAGGCTCAGGATGAGCGGGATGGTTGGCTGTCAACGGGATGGTTGGCTGTCAATAGGACCAGCCACACATCCAACATTACTCCCACTCGATCGTCGCTGGCGGCTTGCCGCTGATGTCGTAGACGACGCGCGAAACACCGCGCAGTTCATTGATGATGCGATTGGACACCGTGCCGAGCAGTTCGTAAGGCAGGTGCGCCCAATGCGCCGTCATGAAGTCGATGGTTTCGACCGCCCGCAGTGCGATCACCCATTCGTAGGCACGTGCGTCGCCAACCACGCCGACCGACTTCACCGGCAGGAACACCGCGAACGCCTGGCTGGTCTTGTCGTACCAGCCGGCCTTGCGCAGTTCGTCGATGAAAATGTGGTCGGCCCTGGCCAGGAGTTCGGCGTGCTCGCGCTTCACTTCGCCAAGGATGCGCACGCCCAGGCCCGGGCCCGGGAACGGATGGCGGTAGACCATCTCGCGCGGCAGGCCGAGTTCGACGCCCAGGCGCCGCACTTCGTCCTTGAACAGCTCGCGCAGCGGCTCGACCAGCTTGAGCTTCATGTCCTCGGGCAGGCCGCCGACGTTGTGGTGGCTCTTGATGACGTGCGCCTTGCCGGTCTTGCTGCCGGCCGACTCGATCACGTCCGGGTAGATCGTGCCCTGCGCCAGCCACTTGGCATTGGCGAGCCTGGCCGATTCCTCGTCGAAGATCTCGATGAAGAGGTTGCCGATGATCTTGCGCTTGGCTTCCGGATCATTGACGCCCTTGAGCCTGTCGAAATAGCGGTCGGCCGCGTTGACGCGGATGACCTTGACGCCCATGTGTTCGGCGAACATCGCCATTACCTGGTCGCCTTCGTTCCAGCGCAGCAGGCCGGTATCGACGAATACGCAGGTCAGTTGCTTGCCGATGGCCTTGTGCAGCAGCGCGGCCACGACAGACGAGTCGACGCCACCGGACAGGCCGAGGATCACTTCGTCCGAGCCGACCTGCTCGCGCACGCGGGCAACCTGGTCTTCGATGATGTTGGCCGCGGTCCACAGCGTCTGGCAGCCGCAGATGTCGACGACGAAACGGCGCAACAGCGCCTGGCCCTGCTTGGTGTGGGTGACCTCGGGATGGAACTGCACGCCATACCAGCGCTTTTCCTCGTTGGCCATCGCGGCAACGGGAATGCGATCGGTGGTTGCGGTGATCGTCCAGCCCGGCGGTGCCTTGGCGACATGGTCGCCGTGGCTCATCCACACGTCGATGCGCGGTTCGCCATCGTGGTCGCTCAGGCCGCCGAGCAGCGCGTCGTGCGCGATTAGCTCGACTTCGGCGTGACCGAATTCGCGGGCATCGGCCGCTTCGGTGGCACCACCAAGCTGCGCGGCCAGCGTCTGCATGCCGTAGCAGATACCCAGTATCGGCAGGCCGCTGTCGAAGACTTCCTGCGGCGCCGCCGGGGCGCCGAACTCCGTGGTCGATTCCGGGCCGCCCGACAGGATGATGCCCCTGGCGCCGTACCTGGCGATCTCAGCCGGGTCGTGGTCCCACGCCCAGACTTCGCAGTAGACACCGATCTCGCGGATGCGGCGGGCAATCAGCTGCGTGTACTGCGCGCCGAAATCGAGGATGAGGATCTTGTCGCTGTGGATATTGGTGGTCATGGGCTCGGCGATACGAAAATCGAAGGCTTGAAACGAAGAATGGAAACTGTCGTCTCCCTTCTTCGGCGTGCTTAACCGGCCCGGTAGTTGGGCGGTTCTTTCGTGATCTGCACGTCGTGCACGTGGCTCTCGCGCGCGCCGGCACTGGTGATCTTCACGAAGGATGGCTTCTTGCGCATCTCCTCGATGGTCGCGCAACCGACGTAACCCATCGTGGCGCGCAGGCCACCGGCGAGCTGGTGCACGACACCGCGCAACGGGCCGCGGTACGGAACGCGGCCTTCGATGCCTTCCGGCACCAGCTTGTCGGCGTCGGAGGCATCCTGGAAATAGCGGTCCTTGGACCCCTGTTCCATCGCTCCCAGCGAGCCCATGCCGCGGTAGCTCTTGTAGCTGCGACCCTGGAACAGTTCGACTTCGCCCGGCGCTTCCTCGGTACCGGCGAACAGGCCGCCGATCATCACCGTCGATGCACCCGCGACGATCGCCTTGCCGATGTCGCCCGAGTAGCGGATACCGCCATCGGCGATCAGCGGGATGCGGTCCTGCAGCGCTTCGGCGACCATGTCGACGGCGGTGACCTGCGGCACGCCCACGCCAGCAACAATGCGCGTGGTGCAGATCGAACCGGGACCTACGCCGACCTTGACCGCATCCGCGCCGTGGTCCATCAGTGCGAGCGCCGCATCGCCAGTGACGATGTTGCCGCCGATGACCTGGAGCTGCGGGAAGTTCTTCTTCACCCACTTCACGCGATCGAGCACGCCCTGCGAGTGGCCATGCGCGGTGTCGACCACCACGACGTCGACGCCCGCGGCAGCCAGTGCCTCGATGCGGGCTTCGGTATCACCACCCACGCCGACGGCGGCGCCGACCAGCAAGCGTTCGCTGCTGTCGTAGGCGGCATTGGGATTGTCGGACTTCTTCTGGATGTCCTTGACGGTGATCAGGCCGCGCAGCTCGAAGCCGTCGTTGACCACCAATACCTTCTCGATCCGGTGCTTGTGCAGCAGTTGCACGACCTCATCGTCCGACGCGCCTTCGCGCACGGTGATGAGGCGATCCTTCTTGGTCATGATGTGGCGGACCGGATCGTCGAGCTTCTTCTCGAAGCGCATGTCGCGGCTGGTGACGATGCCGACCAGCGTGCCGTGCTCCACCACCGGCACGCCGGAGATGTTGCGGGCGCGGGTGAGCTTGAGCACCTCGGCGATCGTCGTGTCGGGGCCGACGGTGAACGGCTCCTTGATCACGCCCGCCTCGAACTTCTTGACGTGGGCGACCTGCGCCGCCTGCGCCTCCAGGCTCATGTTCTTGTGGATGATGCTGATGCCGCCGAGCTGTGCCATCGCGATGGCGAGGCGGGCTTCGCTGACCGTGTCCATCGCCGCCGAGACGATCGGCAGACGCAGGGTCAGGTTGCGGGTAAGGCGCGTGGCAAGCGAGACGTCCTTGGGCAGGACGGAAGAATGCGCGGGGACGAGCGAGACGTCGTCGTAGGTCAGCGCTTCAGCCTGGATTCGCAGCATGGGCGGTCCCGGATGGATGAAGCGCGTCATTCTATCGTGTTTCGATGTCCCGGCGCTCGTCCCGGCAGGACAAGGTGTTGCGGAACCGCTCAGGCGATGCCGGCCTCGGCGGCTTCCAGGGTGTTCTGCATGAGCGTGGCCACCGTCATCGGCCCCACCCCGCCCGGCACCGGGGTGATCCAGCTGGCGCGCCGGGATGCGGCGTCGAAGCCCACATCGCCCACCAGGCGGCCGTCATCGAGCCGGTTGATACCCACGTCGATCACCACGGCGCCCGGCTTCACCCATTCACCCGGGATCAGCTGGGGCCTGCCTACGGCCACCACGAGGATGTCGGCGTTGCGGACGGACTGCTCCAGCACCTCGGGCGGGGTGAATTTGTGGCAACTGGTCACCGTGCAGCCCGCGATCAGGAGCTCCAGCGCCATCGGCCGGCCCACGTGGTTGGAGACCCCGACGATCGTCGCGCTCTGCCCGCGTACCGGGCGGTCGGTGTAGGCCAGCAGCGTGGTGATGCCGCGCGGCGTGCACGGGCGCAGGCCGAACTGGCGCAGTGCCAGGTGGCCGACGTTCTCGGGATGGAAGCCGTCGACGTCCTTGCGCGGGTCGATGCGGTGGATCAGCCGGGTCGCGTCGCGGTGCCCCGGCAAGGGCAACTGGACCAGGATGCCGTGGACCTCCGGGTCGGCATTGAGCCGGTCGATCAGGGCCAGCAACTGCTCGTCGCTGGTGTCGGCCGGCAGGTCGTGGTCGATGGCGCGGATGCCGACCTTCTGCGCGGCCCGGCGCTTGTTCTTGACGTACACGGCCGAGGCCGGGTCGTTGCCCACCAGCACGACGGCCAGTCCGGGCGCCTGCTTGCCGGCGGCAATACGGGCGTCGACCTGCGCCTTGAGGTTGTCGAGCAGGTCTTCGGCGATGCGTTTGCCGTCAAGGATGCGGGCGGTCATGCGGTGGCCAATGGGAATCCAGACTCTGAAGGCGCACATTATCGCCCAACACTCCATCGATCCGGCCTCGCCGGCGTCCCCCATGTCCGATACCGATTTCGAAACCACCCAGATCGAAGCCGCCGTCTTCCGCCGGCTCCGCGACCACCTGCTGCAAGAGCGGCCCGAGGTGCAGAACATCGACCTGATGATCCTGGCCGGCTTCTGCCGCAACTGCCTGGCGGACTGGTACCGCGAAGCCGCCGAGCATCGCGGCATCACCATGACCCGGGACGAGGCGCGCGAGTCGGTCTATGGCGAACCCTTCGCGCAATGGAAGGCGAAGCACCAGCGCGAGGCGACCCCGGAACAACTGGCCGCGTTCGAGACGGCACAGCGTTTGCACAAGAGCTAGCCTCCTTCGGCGACGCAACGGACGCATCCACATGCATCCGCATCACGTGGCCGGGGGCAGGCTTCTCCCAGGGCCGCGTCGATAAAACAGGTGCTGCGATGTTCTGGATCGCGCTACCGCTGTCATTGGTGTACCTGGGAGCTTGCGGCCTGATGTATGTCCGCCAGCGTGAGCTGGTGTATTGCCCGCAGGACACACGGGTGGAAGCCTCCCAGACGGATTTTGCGCTGGTGCGCGAGGGCGTCACGCTGCGCGGCTGGGTCGTCAACCCGGGACAGGCACAGGCGCTGGTCTATTTCGGCGGAAACTCCGAACCCGTGCAGGTCAACCGCGAGCGCTTCGCCCGCTGGTTCCCACGCCATACGGTCTATCTCGTGGCCTATCGCGGCTTCGGGGCGAGTGAAGGCGCGCCGACGGAAGCGGGAATCACCGGCGATGCGCTCGCCCTGTACGACCATGTGGAACAGCGGCATCCGGGCGCCCACATCGATGTGATCGGACGCAGTCTCGGCTCCGGGGTCGCCGCCCACGTCGCGGCCAAACGGCCCGTGCGCCGCCTGGCCCTGGTCACCCCCTACGACACCCTGGCCGACCTGGGACAGGCGTATTACCGCTGGCTGCCCATACGCCTGCTCGCCCGTGACCGTTACGACTCGATTTCCCATCTGTCCGGCTATACCGGTCGATTGCTGGTGGTCCGTGCCGGATTGGACAAGGTCATCCCCGCCGCCAACACCCAGCGCCTGATCGATTCCCTTCCCCGTCCACCGCAGGTGCTGGAGCTGCGATCCGCCGATCACAGCAACATCGCCTCTTCGCCGGCGCTGGCGCGAACGCTCAGGACGTTCTTCGCGCCCGTCGATCCGAGTGCCGGCAAGCCTCGGCCCAAATTGCGCGGTCCGGGTCGGCAGGTCCAAGCCCCTGCCTTCTCGAACACCACCGCACAAGTCCGCATCACCCCCGGAGAGAAATCACATGATCAACCAAGGCGACTGCCCGAAGTGCGGCAAGCGACTGTTCCACGTCCGCATCGAGAGCGTTCTCGGCCAGAACAACGACAGTGATGACATCCGCTGCCTGAGCTACAGCTGCATCCATTGCAACGTCGTGCTCAACATCCAGTTGGACCCACGAGCGAAGCCGCGGCGCAGGACCGCGGCCGCGGGCGTCGAACGCGTAACCTGATCCACCTGCCACGCTCCGACAACGCCCCTCGACGACCTGCGCGCTTGCGATCAGCGCGGATGGTCCGCTGGCGCGGGCGGCGCATCCACCGGCCGCTGCAGCACCGGGCAACGCTTCATGTTTTCCGGCATGGGCAAGGGGCACAGGGTGCAGCACTGCTGGGGCCGGATTCCGGGCAGCGGCAGCATTCCCTGCGGTGCGGGCAATGGCTTGAGCTTGAGCAGCGCCACCCAATCCTGGCGGTTGAAACTGCAAAACCCCTCATTGCCGGGCTGGCAGTCGCCGGGAACACCCAGGCGCCGTGGCAAATTGAAGATCGCGCCGTTCCGGTTCAAAGGCAGGACGCGCATGGTCACGCCTTGGAGCACGTTGCCGCCCACGAGGTAGACCTTGCCGTCGCCACCGGGATTGGCTGCGACGACGATGTCGCAATGCATGTTCAAGCCTTCACCGGATCCGTTGCCTAGGAAATCACGCAATCCCTGCGGTCCTATCGTGTTGCGGCCACGCGCGAAACACAGCAGGTCGCCGGCCGCCGGCGCGGTGGTATCGGGGTCGTCGAACACATAGGGCGACAAGGCAGGAGTCCGATAGGCGTCCCGGATGAAATCGATGTGGCTCGCCGAACTCCTGAAACCGGGCAAACCGGCCCGGTTCATCACGTACGACACGAACACCGCGGACCATGGGGTGTCGCTCAGGAAGGCCCGGCACGAAGCCGACTGCAGGACTCCGTAGCCGCCATAGCTGCAATCGGTCGCGCCGGCGAAATTGGACATCTGCGACAGCAGGCCGCTGCCCTTCCAGTATTCGGCGACGCGCTGCCACGCAGGCGTGGTGCCGTCGTGCAAACGCACGCGTTCGGTTTCAGAGACCGTGAGGCTTGCCAGTCGCCCCTGTACATCGATGAAGGGGGCGTACCAGAGCGCGTTCTCGGTGCAGGCCAGCAGGGCAATGCGCGTCGCGTACGACGGCGGCGATTGCGGGATCTGGCTGCATATCTGGGTCGCCGACGCGCGCGCCGGAATCAGCGCGCTGCAGGCCAGCAGGATGAGCGAGGCAGACAACACCAGGCGGCGAACGATTCGACATCCTTTCCGATCGCCTGGACTGCCCATCGATGACCTCCGTCAGGTTCCCGAGCAGAACCTCGCATAGTCGATATAGCCAGGGAATTCACGCCCCGGGGCGCACACGACGCAATCCTGGTCCGGCCGCAGCCTGGTCTCCCGGAAACGCATCGCCAAGGCATCGAAGTTCAGCAACCGCCCGCGCAACGGTTCACCTATTCCGAGGATCAGCTTGATCGCTTCCGTCGCCTGCAACAGGCCGATGACCCCTGGAAGGACACCGAGCACACCTGCTTCAACGCAATTAGGCGCCGCTTCCGGCGGGGGCGGCTCGGGAAACAGGCAGCGGTAGCACGGCGCCTGGCCACGGTGCCGGCCCGCGTCGTACACGCTCACCTGCCCCTCGAAGCGATGCACCGCGCCATATACCAGCGGCTTGCCCAGCTTCACGCACGCGTCGTTGAGCAGGTAACGCACGGGGAAGTTGTCCGCGCCGTCGATGACCACGTCGGCACCGGCGATGAGCCGTTCGACGTTGTCGGCGGTGATGCGCTCGGCGAAGCCTTCGATCGTCAGGCGCGGATTCAACGCGGACAACGCGGCGCGCGCGGACTCGACCTTCGCCATCCCGATGCGCGCGTCGGTGTGCAGGATCTGCCGTTGCAGGTTGCTGCGGTCGACCACGTCGTCGTCGGCCAGGACGATCGTGCCGATGCCCGCCGCGGCGAGGTAATACGCGGCGGGCGAGCCGAGTCCGCCCGCACCCACCATGGCCACGCGCGCGGCCTCGAGCTTGCGCTGCCCCGCCTCACCGACTTCCGGCAGGCGCAGGTGGCGCGAATAACGGTCGTAGAAATCGGCGTCGATGTCGGGCCGGGTGACCGGCAGGCCTTCGGCGAGCCACCGCGTCGTCCCGCCCTCCACGGAGGCGAGATTCGTGTAACCCGCGGCTTCCAATGCCTGGGCCGCCTTCATCGAGCGACCGCCCGACTGACAGATCAGCAGGACTTCGCTGCCAAGCTCCGGAATCGCGGACCCGGGATCCGCCTCGAGCTCGACCCGCGCGATGCCGAGGGCGCCGGTGGCGAAACCGGTGGCGCGTTCATGCGATTCGCGCACATCGACCAGCACGGCGCCCGCCTGCAATCGGCGCAGCGCTTCTGCGGGGGAGATCGTTGCAATGGCCATGCAGGGATTATCGACGCCCGTGCGGTCCGGCGCCAACGCGGCGGTTACAGCGGCATCACCTCGACCACGGCACCCGCGGCATAGCGCTGCGCCCCCTCGGGCACCACGATCAGTGCATTCGCATCCGCCGCGGCACGCAGTCGGTGCGAACCCGTCGCTGCGCTGGCCTCCACGTGCAACGCGCCGTTGCTGCCGCTGAACAGATGGCCGCGGATGAACTCGCGGCGCGGATGGAGCTTGTCCAGCGGCGCCACCAGTTGCGCCTGCCATGTCGGCCGCGGCTCCCGGCGCCCCTGCAGGGCGTCGATCAGGGCGCGGCCGAACGTGAGCCAGGTCGCCAGCACGGATACCGGGTTGCCCGGCAGTCCCAGCACGCGTGCCTGGTCGAGGCTGCCGAACAACAGCGGCATGCCCGGCTTCATCTTCACCTTCCAGAAATGCGTCTCGCCGAACTCGGCAAGCACGCCCGGCAGGTGGTCCTTCTCTCCCGCGGATACACCGCCGGCGGTGACGATCAGGTCGAAAGCGCAACCCGCATCGCGCAGCGCGATTTCGACCTGCTTCGGATCGTCGGGCAGGCGCGGCCAAGCGGTGGGTTCCAGTCCGTCGGCGCGCAGCAACCCCATCAAGAGGTCACGATTGCTGTCGTAGATCTGTCCCGGTGCGAGCGGCAGGCCGGCTTCGACCAGTTCGTCGCCGGTGGTGAATACAGCCACGGTGGGCTTGCGCGACACGCGCAGCGATGCAACGCCCAGCGAGGCGGCGAGCGACACGCGCGCCGGGGTGAGCAGGTCGCCCGCGCGCAGGACACCATCGCCTTCGCGCACGTCCTCGCCTGCACAACGCACGTTCGCCCCCATGGGCGTGGCGCCCGGGACGATCACCGTCGTGCCCGCGATGCGGCAGTTCTCCTTGATAGCCACGCTGTCGCTACCGGGCGGCATCGGCGCGCCGGTGGTGATGCGGATGCATTCGCCGGCTTGCAGCGCCAGGTTGTTGGCGATGCCCGCGAACTGCTCACCAACGAGGCGCAGCGCGGTCTCTTCGTCTTCCAGGTCGCCATGGCGGAATGCGAAGCCGTCCATCGCGCTGTTGTCGAACGGCGGCAGCGCCATCGGCGCGACCAGGTCCTGGGCCAGCACGCGGCCATGGCAGCGGGCCAACGCCAACGATTCGGTTTCGAGCCGGTGTCGCGCCGCGATATCACGCAGCACAGCCACGGCTTCATCGAACAACAGACCAGTCGGGAAATCAGTCATGGCGGGATTCCGGCGTCACGCCGGCGGCGTGCAGGTCATCGGGCGTATTGAGGTTGCCGAAGCGTACGCCTTCAAGACGCATGCCCGTCATGCGGAGGCGTCCGTGCAAGGAGTGGATCGCGGCTTCATTGCGTTCGACGGCCTGGGAGAGTGCCAGCGTTGCGGCTTCGACACGCCACAGCGCGACCAGCGGCTGCGGACCGTCATCATCGATGGCGAACGCACCGTTTTCGCCACGCGCGGAGCACAGGCTGGGCAACAGGCAATCGTTGACGCCGACGAGGTCCACGGGAAGGGTCAGCAGCCACGGTGTGCGGCACCCTGCCAGCAAGGCGTCCAGCCCGGCGATGGGTCCACGGTCGCCTGCGATCCGGTCCGCGACCGCATGCAGGCCGGCTTGCGCGTAACGCGGCAGGTCGCGATTGGCGCTGACCAGCAGCGCTCCCGTTTCATGTGCGAAGCGGCGCTGCCAGCGCAGCACCTGCGGGACGCCGCCGCGCTCCATCCAGGCCTTGTCGATACCGCCCAATCGCGTCGCACGGCCGCCGGCGAGGATGCCCAGCGTGATGTCCACGGCGCGGATTGCAGCCGCTATCGATTCGTCGTCGCGTCCGCCGGGCGCAGGCACGCTCGCATCACTTCCCGCGTTTGACGTGGCGGATCATGCGGCGCTTCTTCGCCACCTGCCGCTCGGTCAGCACGTTCTTCTTGCCTTCGTACGGATTGGTGCCTTCCTTGAAGATGAAGCGCACCGGCGTGCCCACGAGCTTGAAGCGCTTGCGGAAGAAGTTCTCGAGATAGCGCTTGTAGCTGTCCGCCAGCGTGCGCAGGCGCGTGCCGTGGATGATGAAGGTCGGCGGATTGACGCCACCCGGGTGGGCGAAGCGCATCTTCGCCACGTGGCCGCGAACGACCGGCGGCGGGTTGGTTTCGTAGGCGATTTCCATCGCCTTGGTCACCTCGCTGGTACCCAGTTCGGTGGTCGCGGACTTGTGCGCGCGATGGATGGCGTTGAACAGCTCACGCAGGCCCGAACCGTGCTTGGCGCTGATGCGCACCGCTTCGGCCCATTCGACGAACGCGAGCTTGCGTACCAGCAGGTTTTCGGTCTGCTGGCGCTGGTATTCGGTCTGGCCATCCCACTTGTTGACCGCAACGACCAGCGCACGGCCCGCATCGAGCGCGTAGCCGAGCACGCTGGCATCCTGGTCGGTCACGCCTTCGCCCGCATCGAGCATGACCACGGCGACCTGGCATTCCTCGATCGCGGCGAGCGTCTTCACGATCGAGAATTTCTCGACCGCCTCCTCCACCTTCGACTTGCGGCGCAGGCCGGCGGTGTCGATCAGGCGGTACAGGCGGCCGTCGCGCTCCATGTCGATCGAGACCGAATCGCGCGTCGTGCCCGGCACTTCGGACGCGATCATGCGTTCCTCGCCGAGCAGGCGGTTCACCAGGGTCGACTTGCCGACATTGGGGCGGCCGATGAAGGCGACGCGGATGCGGTTGGGGTCGCTGTCGAGTTCGACTGAGCTGCCGGCTTCCGGCAGGCGCTTCTGGATGTCGACGAGCAACTCGTCCAGGCCGACCCGGTGCGCGGACGAGATCGCGATGACATCGCTGAAGCCGTAGCGGGCGAATTCGGCCATCGCGGCGCGCGCATCGAGGCCATCGGTCTTGTTGACCACGAGCACCGTCGGCCGTGCGGCCTTGCGCAGCCATTGCAGGATGTCGTCGTCCAGCGACGACGCGCCTTCGCGGCCATCGACCACGAACAGGACGAGATCGGCTTCTTCCGCTGCCGCCCGGGCCTGGCGCGCGGTGGCGCCGGCAAGGCCTTCATCCACGCCCGCGATGCCGCCGGTATCGACCACGGCGAAGTGGCGCTGGCCTTCCGGCCGGCACACGCCGTAGTTGCGGTCGCGGGTCACGCCCGGCTGGTCGTGCACCAGCGCGTCACGGGTACGCGTCAGCGCATTGAACAGCGTCGACTTGCCGACATTGGGGCGGCCCACCAGGGCGACGAGGGGAAGCATGGAAACCTGCCAATCAAGGGTCCGGATCGAGGGACGAACCGGACGGGGCCACAGAGTGGTACCCGGAAACAATAACCCCGGCCGCGGGCCGGGGTCATCGGTAAGCGAAAACGTCGATTACTGGCCGAGGCGGAACGCTGCCAGTTCACCGTCGATGTTCTGGGCCACGAGGATGCCGTCGGCGACCACGGGCGAGCCACGCAGCGCGTCGCCGCCCATCCGGGCGCGGGCGGCCAGTTCACCGGTGTCCAGCTTCATCCAGTGCAGGTAGCCGTCATAGTCACCGACCACCGCGTAATCGCCCTGGACCACTGCCGAGGTCAGCAGGCGACGAGCCAGCGCAGGTTGCTGCCACAACGAGGCGCCGCTGCTCTTGTCGAGTGCGTAGACGCTGCCCGAGGCGTCGGCCACCACTACGCGATCGCTGGCGACACCCAGGCGACCGGCACCACCGAACTGGCTACCCCACAGGGCCCGGCCGCTCGGCGCATCGATGGCTACTGTCTGCTTCTTGAAGCTGGTGGCGAACAGCGTGCTGCCCTCCAGCACCGGCGTACCGTCGACGTCGGCAAGGCGATCCAGCTCGCTGCGGCCTTCCGGCTGCGCAACGGCCACGTTCCAGAGCGAATGACCATCGGTGGCCGACAGCGCGCTGACCGAACCATCGTCGTTGCCGGAAAACACGTAGCCAGGCCCCAGCACCACGGCGTCGTTACCGCGCAGGCTGAGGGTCGGCACGTCATAGACCCAGAACCA
Source organism: Agrilutibacter niabensis (assembly GCA_031457065.1). GTDB lineage: Bacteria > Pseudomonadota > Gammaproteobacteria > Xanthomonadales > Xanthomonadaceae > Agrilutibacter > Agrilutibacter niabensis_A. The sequence goes on along the minus strand of JAVDVW010000001.1, from coordinate 983,830 downwards.
CTTGCGTTCGCCGCTGGCGGCGTCGAAAGCAGTGACATGGCCATCGTTGGAGCGGACGAAGACGCTGCCGAGGCCGATCGTCGGGGCCGCGATGACTTCGGCCGGCACCTTGGCCTGCCACTTCTCGGCTCCGGTAGCGGCATCGAGGGCGATCACCTGGCCATCGAGGCCGCCAACCACCACCAGGCCGTCGCCTGCACCGGGACCGCCGGACAGGAGCAGCTTGCTTTCGTAATGCCAGACCGGCTTGCCGGTCTGCAGGTCGAAGGCGCGCACGCCACCCTCAACGGCCGCGGCATAGACACGGCCATCGGCCACGGCCGGTCCCTGTCGGACCCCGACGCGCCCTTCGCCCTTGCCCGCATTCGCCGACCAGATCTTGGCCACCGTCACCGTCGGGGTGAAGTCGGTAAGCGCCGCCGGCTCGTTCGGCTTGGCCTCGCTCTTGCCACCGAACCAACCCTTGACGGTCGAGCAGCCACCCAGTGCGAGAACGCACATCAGCACGGCGGAAGTACGCAACGTGGCCGCGACGGCCGGAGTGCGGGAGGTCGGGCGCTTGATCGACGTCATCAGGACTGGCTCTCGGTCTTGGGGGGAGTACCGCCGGCTTGGATCAGCTTCAACTCGATCAGGCGTCGCTGTGGCGTGCCGACTTCGGCCTTGAGCAGGGCCTTGCTGTAGCTGTCGCGGGCCTGGTCGCGCTGGCCCAGGGCCAGTTGCGCGTCGCCGCGGATCTCCAGCACTACCAGCGAGTCTCCGTTGGCGACCAGCTTGAGCGCGGCATCGGCCTGCTTCGCATTGATCAGCACGCGCGCCAGGCGCTGGTTGACGATCGCCGTCAGCGCAGGATCGCTCGTCCTGACCGAACGCAAGGTCGCGATGGCGGCGTCGTTCTGGTTGGCCTGGAGCTGGGACTTGGCCAATTCCAGCTGCGCCAGTGCGCGGAAGATGCCTTCCGGCACCGCCTGGACCTTGGCGCTGGCCGCCTTGTCGCTAGCCTGGATGGCATCGACGGCGGCCTGGTAGTCGCTGGCAGCCTTGGACTGCTTGTCAGCCTGGTGGCGCTGCCACCACTGCCAGCCGCCAATCGCTGCGAGGCCGAGCGCAATGCCAAAGACAAGAGCGCTGCCGTTGCGGCGCAGCCATTCGCGGACGCGCTCGCTCTGTTCGTGTTCGTCTAGTAGTTCGTCGATCGCCATGGAATCTCACCCCGCCCGGAAGGCAGGGTTCATCAGGAACCGGTTTTGCGCCGGTGGGAGGGTCGACCCGCGTCGCGGGTCAGTTGGCGACCGGCGCGAGGGAACCGTCAGAGGATAGCGTAAAGCGCGCCACATTCGCGCGGCTGAACGGTTCCAGGTCGACAATCGCGCCCCCGCGCTTCACTTCGACCGCATTGACGTTGCCGAGCTTGATGCGCCCGACTTCGCCAGGTGCGTAGCTGCGCTGCTGTCCGGCGGTCAGCAGGCCACGCTCCAGTACGCGCTGGTTGTCGGCCGCGAGGATCTCGACCCAGCTGTCGCCGTTGAAGGTGATCGTCAATGCACCGGCTGCTTGCGGGGCAGCCGGCAGCGAGGCGATCGAGGCCACCAGCGGCGTGCGCCTGGGAGCCGCCTGTTCGGGCGAGGCGCTTTCCGCCTGCTCGATCGTGGCGGGAACATCGAGCGATTGCACGGCCAGGTCGCCATTGCCGAAATGCGAACGGGTACCCAGCCACACCGGTACGGCGATCGCTGCGGTGATCGCGACATAGATGGCACGCCGGCCGATCTGCTCGGCGAGGCGCTGGTAGCCTGGTGTATGGGCATGGCTGACGAGGGTGGACGGTGCAACCGCCGCAACCGGGGCCTGCTCGATATAGGGCTCGATGTCGACGCCGAGCAGTCGCGAATAGCTGCGCAGCTGGCCACGCACGAATACCGGGGCGCCCAGGGAGGTCCAGTCGTCGGACTCGAGGTTGGCAACGCTGCGCACGGTCATGCGCAGCTGCGATGCCACCTGTTCGATGGACATGCCCGCTGCTTCGCGTGCCTGCCTAAGGACTGCGCCGCAGCCCGCACTCACGCCCGGTACCGCCTGGTCGGAATCCATCATTGCCTGCCACCATCCCCCATTACGGAGTTCCGTGCTTCCGGTGCATCGGGGAACTCCGTTTTCAGGCGCGAAACGTAGCGCGCAGCTGAAGCACTGTCTCCGAGTTTTTGTTCAATCTGTGACGCAAGCAACAACGCCTTGGGGTCCGCTGGTGCAGCAGCGAGACGCCGTTCCGAAAATGCCCTGGCCTCGAAAGCGTCTCCTGCGCGGAACTTGCGCTCGGCGAGCGAGCCCAGCGCCACAGGGTTGGTCGGATCGAGCTCGACAGCGCGATGCAGATCACGTTCGGCCCGCTCCTGCTGTCCGACCGTGCTGGCGCAGGCACCGGAATTAGCCAGGATCACGGGGGAATCCGCATAGCCGGGGAGCGCCAGCGCGCGATCGAACCAGTCCAGCGATTCGCCCGCCCGCCCCTGCTCGCACAGCCAGATGCCGTAGTTGCCGAGCACGCCTCCGTTCTTCGGAGCGAGCTCGGTCGCGCGCAGGTAATGCTTGCCCGCACCTGCACTGTCGCCGGATTTGTCCAGCGCCACGGCCAGATAGGTGTGGGCTTCGAAGGAGTTGGGTTGGCGCTTGAGCAGGCCGGTGGCCTGGCGCTTGGCGGCGTCGAAGTCGCCGATGGCCAGTGCCCTGCCGATTTCCGCAACGTCGCGCTGCATGCCTGCATCGCCGTCCTCGTGCCTCTTGCCCTCGCTGATGCGATTGACCGCCGGCTCGATGTGATGCTCCTTGCCGAGGCTGGTGCTCACATAGCTCCCGCCACTGCCACAGCCGCTGACGGCGACCACGACTGCGACCAGGGCAACGGCGCGGATGTCACGCAGCAGCATCGCCCGCCTCCTGTGCGTCCAGTCGCTTGCGGAATTCGGCCTGGCGGCGGGTGCGGTCCATGACCTGGCCCTTCAGCTGGCCGCAGGCCGCATCGATATCGTCGCCGCGCGTACGTCGCACGGGCGCGATCATCCCCGCGTTGTTCAGCAGCTTCTGGAAGCCGCGGATCGCCTCTTCGTCCGGGCGCGCGAAACGCGTCCCCGGGAACGGATTGAACGGAATCAGGTTGACCTTTGCCGCGTCCTTCATCTGCACGGCATTGTCGAATGCGCGCAGCAGGCGGATGAGTTCGCGCGCATGCTGCGGCTGGTCGTTCACGCCCTTCATCAGGGTGTATTCGAAGGTAACGGAGGTGCCGCGCTTGCGCAGCGCATAACGCACGCAGGCTTCCATCAGCGCTTCGATCGGATACTTCTTGTTGAGCGGTACGAGTTCGCTTCGCAGTTCGTCGTTGGGCGCATGCAGCGACACGGCCAGCGAGACGTCGCTCACCTCGCCCAGCTTGTCGATCATCGGCACCATGCCGGCCGTGGAGAGAGTGACCCGCTTGTTGGCCAGCCCGTAGCCGAGGTCGTCGCGCATGATACTCATCGCGCGCACGACGTTGTCGAAGTTCGCCAGCGGCTCGCCCATGCCCATCATCACCACGTTGGTGAGCTTGCGCTGCTGGTGCGGAACGTTGCCCAGGTGGCGCGCCGCGATCCAGACCTGGCCGATGATCTCGGCGGTCGACAGGTTGCGGTTGAAACCCTGGGTGGCGGTCGAGCAGAACTGGCAGTTCAGCGCGCAGCCGACCTGAGAAGACACGCACAGCGTGCCGCGTCCCTTGTCGGGGATGTAAACCGTCTCGATCGCGTTCTTGGGATCCATGCCGAGCAGCCACTTGTGCGTGCCGTCGGTGGATTCCTTGTCGAAGATGAGCTGCGGGGCGTGCACCACGGCCCGCTCCTCGAGCTTGGCGCGCAGCGCCTTGCCGAGGTCGGTCATATCGGCAAAGTCGGTGACGTAGCGGTGATGGATCCACTTCATCACCTGGTGCGCGCGAAACTTCTTCTCGCCCAGCTCATGCTCGAAGAAATGCTCCAGCGAAGCGCGGTCGAAGTCGAAGATGTTGGTCTTCGACTCCGACGCGGTCTTGCCGGCAGGCTCGCGCAGCGCCGCCTGCGTCGCCTCGTCGGCGGCTGCGCCGATGGGAACGATGTCGATGGCGATGTCGCGGGTCTGGTTCATGGCTTCAGATCAACGTGCGAAGACGTCGGTCGCCGGGAAGAAGTAGGCGACTTCGACCGCCGCGTTCTCCAGCGAGTCCGAACCGTGCACCGCATTGGCGTCGATGCTGTCGGCGAAGTCGGCGCGGATGGTGCCCGGCGCAGCGTCCTTCGGATTGGTGGCGCCCATCAGATCGCGGTTCTTGAGCACGGCGCCTTCGCCCTGCAGGACCTGGATCATCACCGGGCCGCTGATCATGAATTCAACCAGCGCATTGAAGAAGGGACGCTCGCGGTGCACGGCGTAGAAGCCTTCGGCTTCGGCGCGCGAGAGCTGCGTCATCTTCGAGGCGATGACCTTCAGGCCGGACTTCTCGAAACGCGAATAGATTTCGCCGATGACGTTCTTGGCGACGGCATCGGGCTTGATGATCGAAAGGGTGCGCTCCAGCGCCATGGGAATTTCTCCGGATAGGCGGGCCGCGGGACAGTCCTTGTTCGCGCCCGAGAATAACAGAAAAACCCGCGTCGAATCGCGGGTTTAGCCAATATGGCTGGGGGAAATTCTAACGGAAGTACGGGCTGGTTTGGAGATTTTTTCGCCAACGGCAGTTGACGTGCGGTGCGGTATGGTTCTAGCCTGAAACGATTGTTTGAATCGACCTTTGGAACGACGCTTCCACGCCATGGCCACCCCGCATCCCTTCTCCACCAAGGACCGCATCCTCGGCGCCGCCGAAGAGCTCTTTGCCCAGTTCGGTTTCGCCGGAACCTCGCTGCGACAGGTCACCAGCCGCGCCGACGTGAACATAGCGGCAGTGAATTACCACTTCGGCAGCAAGGAAAACCTGGTCAACGAGGTGTTCCGGCGCCGCATGGACGAAATGAGCCAGCGACGGCTGGCGGCGCTCAAAAGCGCAGTCAAGGAGCATCCGGGTGAACTGGAGCCGATCCTGGCCGCCTTCGTCGAACCGGCCCTGGCAATGGCCCAGGACCGCCACAACGGCGCCTTCGCCCGCATGGTCGCGCGCGCCTACGCCGAGAAGAACGACGTTCTCCGAAGGTTCCTGTCCGAACACTACGGCCACGTACTGCGAGAGTTCGCCAAGGCAATCAGCACCTGCCTGCCCGGCCTGAGCAAGGAATCCCTGTACTGGCGCCTCGACATCGTGGTCGGGGCCCTGACCTACGCCATGGCCGATTTCGGCCTGATCAAGCGTCCTGCCGGTGTCACCGAGGCGGCGCACCGTGAACGTGCCGCCCGCGAACTGATCGAGTTCGCGGCTGCCGGCTTCCGCAATTCATAGCGGCAGAAGCCCGCCTCGACTTCAGCTTCGTATAGATCAAACGACTTTGTTGTTAATACAAGGACTTATGAACCATGTCTAATAAACTACTTTTGCGCCGCGCGGCCGTACTGGGCGCAGGCGTGATGGGCGCGCAGATCGCCGCCCACCTGACCAACGCCGGCGTGGATACGGTGTTGTTCGACTTGCCGACGAAGGAAGGCGACCCCAACGGCGTGGTGACCAAAGCCATCGCCAACCTGGCCAAGCTCAGCCCCGCCCCGCTCGCCGACAAGGCGCTGGCCGAACGCATCGTCGCGGCCAATTACGAAACTGGGCTGGAATTGCTGAAGGACTGCGACCTGATCATCGAGGCCATCGCCGAGCGGATGGACTGGAAGCAGGACCTGTACAAGAAGATCGCCCCCTTCGTGCCCGCGCATACGGTGCTGGCGTCCAACACCTCCGGCCTGGGCATCAACAAGCTGGCCGAGGTGCTGCCGGAAGAAATGCGCCACCGCTTCTGTGGCGTGCACTTCTTCAACCCGCCGCGCTACATGCACCTGGCCGAACTGATCCCCGCGCGCACCACGGACGCCGCGGTGCTCGAGAGTCTCGAAGCCTTCCTGACAACCACGCTCGGCAAGGGCGTGGTCTACGCTAAGGACACGCCGAACTTCATCGGCAACCGCATCGGCGTCTTCTCGATGCTGGCCGCCATGCACCACACCGAGCAGTTCGGGCTCGGCTTCGACACCGTCGACGCGCTGACCGGCCCGGCCGTCGGCCGCCCGAAGTCGGCGACCTATCGCACGGCAGACGTGGTCGGCCTGGACACGATGGCCCATGTCATCAAGACTATGGCCGATACGCTGCCGGAAGATCCTTGGCACCAGTACTTCCAGGCGCCGAAATGGCTGGCCGCCCTGATCGAAAAAGGCGCGCTGGGCCAGAAGACCGGCGCCGGCTTCTACACCAAGAAGGGCAAGGACATCCTCGTCCTCGACCTGAAGGCGCAGGACTTCCGTGTCTCGGCCGGCGAGCTCGATGCCGACGTTGCCACCCTGCTCAAGGAAAAAGATCCGGCGAAGAAGTTCGCCGCGCTGCGCGCCAGCGAGAATCCGCAGGCGAAGTTCCTGTGGGCCTGTTTCCGCGACACCTTCCACTACAGCGCCTACCACCTGGAAGCCATCGCCGACACTGCACGTGATGTCGACTTCGCCATCCGCTGGGGTTACGGCTGGTCGTTGGGCCCGTTCGAAACCTGGCAGGCCGCGGGCTGGAAGCAGGTGGCCGAATGGATCGCCGACGACATCGTCAAAGACCTGGCGATGAGCAATGCGCCGCTGCCGGACTGGGTGTTCGATGGCCGCGACGGAGTGCACGGCACCGCCGGCAGCTACAGCCCGGGCCGCAACGCGATGGTGCCTCGCTCTGGCAACCCGGTGTATGCGCGCCAGCGTTTCCCCGATGCGCTGGTCGGCGAGAAGTTCTCGCAGGGCCGCACCGTGTACGAGAACGATGGCGTGCGCATGTGGGTCGACGAGGGCGACGATATCGCCGTAGTCAGCTTCAAGACCAAGCTGCACACGGTCAACGACCATGTGCTCAACGGCCTCCAGGAAGCCATCGCGATCGCCGAGCGCGATTTCCGTGGGCTCGTGATCTGGCAGCCGAAGGAACCCTTCTCCGCGGGCGCCGACCTGTCGGGCGCACTGGGCCTGCTGCAAGCCGGTGACGTGAAAGGCTTCGAGGCGATGGTCGCCAACTTCCAGAAGACCAGCCAGCGCATCAAGTACGCGCAGGTCCCGGTCGTGGCCGCGGTGCGCGGCCTGGCACTGGGCGGTGGGTGCGAATTCCAGATGCATGCGGCGAAGACCGTATTGGCATTGGAAAGCTATATCGGCCTGGTCGAAGCGGGCGTGGGCCTGCTGCCGGCCGGTGGAGGTTTGAAGGAACTCGCAGTGCGTGCTTCCGAAGCGGCCGGTCCGGGCGGCGACGTGTTCGCGCAGCTCAAGACCGCATTCGAGAGCGTGGCGATGGGCAAGGTGTCGACCTCGGCCTTCGAAGCCCGCTCGCTCAAGCTGGCGCGAGAGAGCGACGTCGTGGTGTTCAACGCGTTCGAATTGCTCCACGTCGCCCGGCAGCAGGCACGTGCACTGAGCGAATCCGGCTACCGCCCGCCCCTGCCCGCCCGCCGCATCCAGGTGGCCGGCGACGTCGGCATCGCCACCTTCAAGATGATGCTGGTGAACATGCTGGAAGGCCGCTTCATCTCGCCGCACGACTACGAGATCGCCTCCCGCATCGCCACGGTCCTCTGCGGCGGTGAAGTCGATCGCGGCACGCTGGTGGACGAGGAATGGCTCATCCGCCTGGAACGTGAACACTTCGTCGCCCTGGCGCAGATGCCCAAGACGCAGGAACGCATCGGGCACATGCTCAAGACCGGCAAGCCGCTGCGCAATTAAGCGACGACGACACAGGAATCAAGACAATGACCAAGCAAGTTCAAGACGCCTACATCGTCGCCGCCACCCGCACCCCGGTCGGCAAGGCCCCGCGCGGCGTGTTCCGCAACACCCGTCCCGACGACATGCTCGCGCACGTGCTGCGCAGCGTGGTCGCGCAGGCACCGGGCATCGACGTCAACCGCATCGACGACGCGATCATTGGCTGCGCGATGCCCGAAGGCGAGCAGGGCATGAACGTGGCGCGCATCGGCGCGCTGCTCGCCGGCCTGCCCAATACCATTGCCGCGCAGACCATCAACCGCTTCTGCTCGTCGGGCCTGCAGGCTGTGGCGCTGGCTGCGGACCAGATTCGCCTGGGCAACGCCGACCTGATGCTGGCCGGAGGCACCGAATCGATGTCGATGGTGCCCATGATGGGTAACAAAGTGGCGCTGTCACCGAGTGTCTTCGCCAACAACGAGAACGTCGCCATCGCATACGGCATGGGCATCACCGCCGAGAAAGTCGCCGAGGAATGGAAGGTCTCGCGCGAGGACCAGGACGCATTCGCCCTCGCCTCGCACCAGAAGGCCATCGCCGCGATCCAGGCGGGCGAGTTCAAGTCCGAGATTTCGCCGTACGAAGTCGTATCGCACCTGCCCGATCTCGCCGGCAACGCGATCCGCCTGAAGAAGGCGCTGATCGAAATCGATGAGGGCCCGCGCGCCGATTCCTCGCTGGAAGGCCTGGCCAAGCTGAAGCCGGTATTCCGCAATGCCCAGTTCGGCGGCACCGTGACCGCAGGCAATTCGTCGCAGATGAGCGACGGCGCCGCCGCCGTGATGCTGGCCTCTGAGCAGGCGATCAAGGACTACGGCCTGACCCCGCTAGCACGCTTCGTGAGCTTCTCCGTGGCTGGCGTGCGCCCGGAAGTAATGGGCATCGGCCCGATCGCCGCAATCCCGAAGGCGCTCAGGCAGGCGGGCCTTACGAAAGACCAGCTCGACTGGATCGAACTCAACGAAGCTTTCGCCGCACAGGCATTGGCAGTGATCCGTGATTCGCAACTGGATCCGTCCAAGGTGAATCCGCTTGGCGGTGCGATTGCACTTGGCCATCCGCTCGGCGCGACCGGCGCGGTCCGCACCGCGACCATCGTCCACGGCATGCGCCGCCGGCAGCAGAAGTACGGCATGGTGACGATGTGCATCGGCACCGGGATGGGTGCGGCAGGCATCTTCGAAGCGCTGTAAGCAAGCTGCCTCCAAGGCAGCAATACGAAGGGCGGCTCAAGGCCGCCCTTCGTCGTTGACGCACCCGCTGGAACCTACTTCGGGCAAGCCACGAACTTGCCCTTGGCATCGCGACAGTGCTGCGGCGCGGCCGTCTTCGCACAAGCGATGAAGTGGCCCTTCGCGTCCCGGCATCGGACCGATGCCGCGGTCTTCGCCGCGGGTGCGGCAGCACTGGCCGTGGGAACAGCCTTGGCAGGTGCGGCCGCGCTGGCCGCGGGCGTGGCCGCCATGACATTCAGGCTGGCAAACGCCAGTAAGGCGGCGGCTGGGATCAGAAAACGGCGCATCGGCGGACCCTCGTCTGGTGGAGCTTCGAGGCTAGGCGCGCCCGGCTTTCGCGACGATGACACGAAGATTAAATCCGTTTCATCCACGCATCGGTTGTGCTCGGTGCGCCTTCACGCGTGCGCCATTCGGAACCAGCCGTTCGTCCATCGATGTAAACCCACCACCCACGGTGCAGTCGTCCTCCAGCCCACCGGACCCGGTGCCACCAATCCCCGTTCTGTGACGGTTGCGCGCTAATAGCTGACGGGAGGTATGGACATGGGCGCGCGCCACGGGTGTGATTGCAGCGCTTGGGGAGATGCTCAATGGAAATCCATCACGCGGACAAAGCCTATCGCAAGCGGGCGCTGTGGTTGCTTGCCGGAATCGTGCTCATGTGCGGTGTGCTGCTATGGCAACTGCACGCGTGGCTGGACCAGTTGACCGTGCAATTGGGAAGCCACGACCCGGACACCGTGCGAGCGTGGGTGCGGTTGCTGCTGTGCGCGCTTGGAGTCGCGCTGGCGATACCGGCAATCGGCCTGGGCCTGACGCTCCGGCAGATGGGCTATCTTGCACGACTGGAGGGACGGTTTCCGCCTGCGCAATGGAAGACGTTGCGCGACGTGCGGGTGTTGCGCGATGCCGCCGGGCTGGCGTGGGCCAAAAGGATCGAAGCTGCGGGCGTCGCCGCACTGGCGCTGGCCGGCTTGCTGATCGGCTGGTCGATCTGGGCCTGGTGGCGTTTTGGCGCCTGAGCCTTGGGAAGCGTGGGCGGTCGAGCCGCCCTGCCCCGACACCCGGTTCTACAGGTCTTCGACGCCGAGCTCGTCCAAGGCGTTCTGCATCAGCCGGCGTGCTGAATCACTGAGTTTTTCGTGATCCAGCGCGTAGCGGATCGTGGCTTCGATCAAGCCGATGTGCGTGCCGCAATCGAAACGCGTGCCCTGGAACCTGTACGCATTGACCGACTCTTCGGCCAGTAATGCGGCGATGGCATCGGTAAGCTGGATTTCGCCCCCGGCGCCGGGCTTCGTGGACTCCAGGAGCTCGAAGATGCGCGGCGTCAGGACATAGCGGCCCACGACCGCCAGCGTGCTCGGGGCGACATCGGGCTGGGGCTTCTCGACGATGGCGTTGATTCGCCCGCGGCGATTCTCGAACGAGTCGGTGGCGACGATGCCGTAGCTGCCGGTCTGTTCGCGCGGCACGTCCTGGACGGCGATGACGCTGGCGCCGGTCTGTTCGGCGACATCCGCCATCTGCTTCAAGGCACCAGGACCACGGTTCCAGATCAGATCGTCCGGTAGCAACACGGCAAAGGGCTGATCGCCGACGATGGGCTTGGCGCACAGGACAGCGTGGCCAAGGCCAAGCGCTTCGGCCTGGGTCACGAACACCGCGCGCACGTGCGGCGGCAGCACGTTGCGAATGAGATCGAGCTGCTCGGACTTGCCGGCGCGTTCCAGCTTCTGTTCGAGCTCGTAGGCCTTGTCGAAGTAGTCGGCAACGGCATGCTTGTAGCGGTTGGTGATGAACACCAGCGTGTCGCAACCTGCTTCCACCGCCTCGTCTACAGCGTATTGGATCAGCGGCTTGTCGATGATCGGCAGCATCTCCTTGGGCACTGTCTTGGTGGCAGGGAGGAAGCGCGTGCCGAGACCGGCTACCGGGAAAACAGCAGTACGAATGCGGGTCTGCTTTGACACGGGAGACATCAAACTTTCCTGACGTTACGAGATGGGAATGCCACTACCGTGGAGGCTTCGTAATGCACGCCGTGCGAACCCACCGGCTCGAATTCCGGTACCGCTGCGCGCAACTGGAGTTTCAGCGCCTCGACGTCGTAACGCGCGCTGGCCTCGCGCAGCTGCGAAATCGCGTGATCGATGACCTGCGCCGAAACCTGGCGTGGTTCGGCCTGCAGGATCTTGGGATGCGCGGTAGGCCGATAGCGCTCGTCCGCGTGGAATAGCGTTTCGTGCAGCTTTTCGCCCGGCCGCAGGCCGGTGTAGACGACGGCAATGTCGCGACCGGGTTGCTTGCCGGCCAGCCGTATCATCTGCTCAGCGAGCAGGCGGATCGGGACCGGTTCTCCCATGTCGAGCGTATAGATCGCCTCGTGCGTGCCGATCGCCGAAGCCTGCAGGATCAGCTGGCAGGCCTCGGGGATCGTCATGAAGAAACGCGTCACCTCCGGATCGGTGACGGTGACGGGCCCCCCGTTGCGGATCTGCTCGCGGAACAACGGCACCACGCTGCCGGCCGAGTCGAGCACATTGCCGAAGCGGACGGTGACGAAACGCGTGGAGCGATGGTCGGCCAGGGACTGGCAGGTCATTTCCGCCAGGCGCTTGGTGGCACCCAGCACATTGACCGGATCCACGGCCTTGTCGGTGGAGATCAACACGAATGTACCCACGCCATGCTCGCGGCAGGCATGGGCCACCGTGCTGGTCGCGAGCACATTGTTGCGGATCGCTTCGCGCAACTGCTCTTCGAGCAACGGAACCTGCTTATAAGCGGCGGCATGGAAAACCGCATCGGGCTCGGTCCGCGAAAGCGCATGGTTGATCAGGGCGGGATCGCCGCAATCGCCCAGCAGCGGTACGTATTCGATGTCGGGGAAGTCGCGCCGGAGTTTCGCCACCGTCGTAGTCAGCGCGATCTCGTCCATCTCGATCAACGCGATGCGCCGCGCACCATGGCGCGCGCACTGACGACACAGTTCAGAGCCGATCGAACCACCCGCGCCCGTCACCAGCACCGTGCGGGCGCCGAGCCAGCCACGGATGGATTTCCAGTCGGGCAATACGGGCTTGCGGCCCAGCAGGTCCTCGATCGCCACTTCCTTCAGTTCGCCCGGCAGGGAGCGTCCCTCGAGTACGTCCTGCAGGCGCGGAACCATCCGGAATGGCAGCCCGGTGCGTTCACAGGCGGTCAACACGCGCTGCATGGCGCGCGCATCCGCGGACGGCATCGCGATGACGAGCAGCTTGGCCGCTGTCTCGCGCGCGATTTCCGCTACGTCCTGCACGGTTCCAAGGACCGGGACACCCTGCACCTTGCTGCCGCGCAGGGCCGAGGCATCATCGAGGAAACCGACGGGCTGGTAGGTTCCGACCCGGCGCAGATCGCGCACCAGCGCCTCACCCGCGCGGCCGGCGCCGAGAATCAGCGTGCGAACGCTCCCCTCCCTGCCCCTGCCTTCGATGCGGTTGTCTTTCCACGCGCGATACAGCAACCGCGGCGCACCCAGCAGCGCCATCAGCGCAAGCGGATACATCACCAGAACGGTGCGCGGCACCATGTCGAGCCGGTTGTAGAGGAACAGGCCCAGCAGGATCGCGAACAGCCCGAGCACGCAGGCCTTAACGATGTTCCAGAGGTCAGGCACGCTGGCGAAACGCCAGAGCCCCCGGTACAGACCGATCTGCCAGAACACGAGTCCCTGTGCCGCGAGCACCAGCGCGATTTCCGTATTCCACAGCGCGATTTCCGGGGGATTGATGGCCATGCCCCAGCGCAGGCGGTACAGGCCCTGCCACACCACCCACACCATGAAAAGATCGTGTACCACCACCGCCTGGCGCGGCAGGAGGTTCTTCCATTGCTCAAACCAGGAACTCATTTCCTGCCCTTCCCTATCGCCGCAGCCTGCGGCTCCTTGCGATTCGAATACGAATGCTGCAACCACCCCCAAAGGGCGGCCGTCATTGTGAACCAGAGAGCGCACCAAAGCGTCATTTGCCCCTCTGTCCTGGTTGCGAGCCACCAGGCGAGCATCCACGCGGCGGCGGTCCAGCCTGCGTACATCAATGTCACGAGCGCGTGAGTACCGGCACCGGCAGCCCAACGCTGGTAAGCGTGCTGGACGTGCGGCGTCCACCATCGCTCGCCCATGAGCAGGCGTCGCAGCAGGGTCAAGCCGCTATCGACCAGGAAGGCAGACAAGGGCAGCAGCAGCAGGATGCCGTGCGACGGTTGGCCCAGCCCTGCCAAAGCGGTTACCAGCAAGGCGGCAAGCGCGAACCCCAGCGACCCGCTCCCGACGTCGCCGAGGAAAATCCGCGCCTTGGGGAAATTGAACGGCAGGAATCCCAGGCAGGCAGCGGCCAGCGCCAGGGTCAGCCAAAACCAGCTACCGCCCAGTACGAAAGCCAGCCCGACCGCCACCAGGGTCGCCTGGCTGGCGGCGATGCCGTTGATGCCATCCATGAAGTTCCAGATGTTGGTCAGGACCATGACAGCAACGAACGCGAGCACCGCCATCGACAGGTCGCCCCATGTACCGGCGACGGCCAGCGCAAATATGCCCGCCGCCATCGCCTGTACGCTCAACCGCAGCCACGGCGACAAAGGCCGGTGATCATCGATCATCCCCACCCCGGCAACCAGCAGCAGCCCCATGGTAAATCCAGCGATCAGGATGAACTGGTGTGGATTGCGCCAGCCAAGCACGCATGCGGCGACCAGCAATGCGATGACGATGGCCACGCCGCCGCCGCGCGGCGTGGGGATATTGTGGCTGCGGCGCTCGCCTGGGTGGTCGAGAAGGTCGCGCCGTAGTGCATAGCCGCGCACCATCCACGTGCCCGTCAATCCGATGATGAAGTGCAGGGAAAGCCAGAACAGCATGTTGCTCAGACCACCGCGTAGTTCAAAAGTGGCTTGACCGTGCCCCATTCCTTGCAACTCGGGCACTGCCAGTGGTGGCTGCGCGCGCCGAAGCCGCAACGCGTGCAGCGGTAACTCGGATTGCGCACGAGCAATTGGTCGGTGATGTGCTTCAGGTCATTCAAAGTCGCCAGTGGGTCGGCCTGCTCCGCCAGCGTGAGGTCAATCAGCGCCGCTTCGCCGCGCACGGAAGGGCGATCCTTGAGTTGGCGCGCCAGATAGGCGCGGGCTGCGGACACGCCTTCGTCCGCTTCAACCATCTGGGTCAGGGCCAGCACGGGTGCGATGCCGCGATAGTGTTCGCACATCTCCGCCAGGAAGGCTCGCGCACCGGGGTTGTCACCAACGCGCTCATAGGCGGAAAGCAGCGGCGGCAGGATTTCCGGCAAGTAGTCGGGATCGGCGCGCGCTACCCGCTCGAAGGCGCGGATCGCGCCGGGGTCATTGCCGGCATCGAGTTCGATGCGCCCTTCGATCATGCCCGCGCGCACCGAATTCGCGTCGGCTTCGTATGCGCGCGCGGCCGCCGCGCTTGCGGCTCCGGTATCACCCGCTGCACGCTGGCGCTCCGCGACCTCGCACTCGAATTGCGCGATCAGCTTGCCCATCGGCTCGCCCGTGGCGGCTTCGTAACGGCGCGCATTCTCGATCGCCTTGTCCCAGTCGCGCTCCGATTGGTAGATGCCAATGAGATGCTTGAGCGCCAGCGGCGCCATGTCCAGCGCGACCAGGTCACTGAAGACCGTTTCAGCACGATCCAGCAGGCCGGATCTCATGTAGTCCTCGCCAAGCGCCAGCAGCGCCTGCACCTTCTGCTGGTCGCTCAGGCCAGGACGCTGCACCAGCGCCTGATGCAGGCGGATGGCGCGGTCGACTTCGCCACGGCGGCGGAACAGATGCCCCAGGGCCACCTGGGTTTCAAAGGTGTCCTTGTCGAGTTCGGCGATATGCAGGAACAGTTCGATCGCCTTGTCGGGCTGTTCGTTGAGCAGGTAATTCAGGCCGCGGAAGTACGTAGTCGACAGCTTGCTTACCTGGCTGTCGCTGTGGCGCTCACCACCGCGACGACCGATCACCCAGCCACTGACGGCGGCGACGGGGAGCAGGAGGAAGAACCAGAACCATTCGTTGATGAATTCCATCGATCATGCCCTGGTAGTGGAAGGTGCTATGGCCTGGCGTTCGCAGCGAGCCAGGCGACGCCGCAATGGCAGGACGACGCTGGTTGCGATCGCCGCCCCTCCGAGAACCACGCCCAGCAGCAAGGCAACCAGCAGGGCCACGCCAAGTGTCGTCGGAATACGCGCAGCGCCGAGATCTATGATCGCCGCCTGGCGGTTCAATGCACCCACGATCGCACCCAGTGCGATGCAGGCAAACGCAATCAGCAGGCGTAGCACGCGCATGACGGCCTCCAACGGCCATGTCGTCATTGACGTAGCTTAACGGACGCGTTGCGACGAAGCGACGCGCAATCAGGCGAAATCGAAGCCCGGGGCCTTGCACGCGCCCGGCACTCGTAGCGTCGGATGGACTCGCAGGCGCCTGATGCGCCCTGCCGGTTCAATCGTTCTCTTCGACCGGAATCACGCCGCTGACGCGTTCGCGCAATTCCTTGCCTGGCTTGAAATGCGGGACATGCTTGCCCGGAAGGGCGACCGATTCACCCGTCTTCGGGTTGCGGCCCAGGCGCGGCGGGCGGAAATGCAGGGAGAAGCTGCCGAAGCCGCGGATTTCGATCCGCTCTCCGCTGGACAGTGAGCCGCCCATCATTTCGAGCAGGGCCTTCACCGCCAGATCCACGTCGTCACCCTTCAGGTGCGCCTGACGCTGCGACAGGATCTCGATCAGTTCGGACTTGGTCATGATGTGGCCTTACTCCCCTGACTTGCTGGAGGACGCACCCCTTTGCGCCTCCTTGACGACCCTGCGATGACACGCCATGCGTTCAATGCAGGACCGGCTTACAGCCCGAAGGCGACCCGGACTGCCGGGCCGCCTTCGGTGTTTCAACAACCTACCTCAACGAAGCAGCGATTACTCGCCCTTGTTGCCCAGCTGTTCGCGCAGCAGCGCGCCCAGCTTGGTGGTACCACTGGAAGCATCGGCGGCCGCACGGTTGTAATCGGCCAGGGCCTCGGCCTGCTCGGCCTGGTCCTTCGCCTTGATCGACAGCTGCATGCTGCGACCCTTGCGATCGGTGCCCACGATCTTCGCTTCGACTTCGTCGCCGACCTTCAGCACCTTGCTGGCATCGTCCACGCGGTCGTGGGAGATGTCGCGCGCGGCAATGTAGCCTTCGATGCCGCCATCGAGTTCGATGGTGGCGCCCTTGGCGTCGACTTCCTTCACGATGCCCTTGACGATCGAGCCCTTGGCGTTGGTCGCCACGAACGTACCCATCGGGTCCTGTTCCAGCTGCTTCACGCCGAGCGAGATGCGCTCGCGTTCCGGATCAACGGCCAGCACCACGGCTTCCAGCGTGTCGCCCTTCTTGAAGTTGCGCACGATGTCTTCGCCGGTGGTGTTCCAGCTGATGTCGGACAGGTGGACCAGGCCATCGATGCCGCCATCCAGGCCGATGAAGATGCCGAAATCGGTGATCGACTTGATCTGGCCCGACACCTTGTCGCCCTTCTTGTGCAGCACGGAGAAGGTTTCCCACGGATTCGAGGTGACCTGCTTCATGCCCAGCGAGATGCGGCGGCGCTCTTCATCCACGTCGAGGACCATGACCTGCACTTCATCGCCGACCTGGACGATCTTGCCCGGGTTGACGTTCTTGTTGGTCCAATCCATTTCGGAGACGTGCACCAAGCCTTCGACGCCCGGCTCGATCTCGACGAACGCGCCGTAATCGGTGACGTTGGAGACCTTGCCGAACACGCGGGTGTTGGCCGGATAGCGGCGCGCGATGTTGTCCCACGGATCCTCGCCCAGCTGCTTGAGGCCCAGCGAAACACGGTTGCGCTCGCGGTCGTACTTGAGCACGCGGACGTCGAGCTCGGCGCCGACTTCCACGACTTCGGATGGATGACGCACGCGCTTCCACGCCATGTCGGTGATGTGCAGCAGGCCGTCGATGCCGCCGAGGTCGACGAACGCGCCGTAGTCGGTGAGGTTCTTGACCACACCCTTCAGCACGGCGCCCTCGACCAGCTTCTCAAGCAGCTGCTCGCGCTCTTCCGAATGCTCGCTCTCGACCACCGCGCGGCGGGAGACGACGATGTTGTTGCGCTTGCGGTCCAGCTTGATGAGCTTGAACTCGAGTTCCTTGCCTTCCAGGTAGGACGAGTCGCGCACCGGGCGCACGTCGACCAGCGAACCGGGCAGGAAGCCACGGACGTCCTTGATGTCGACGGTGAAGCCGCCCTTAACCTTGCCGCTGATGCGACCGGTGATGGTGGCGTTGGCCTGCAGGGCCTCTTCGAGTTCGTCCCACACCATCGAACGCTTGGCCTTCTCGCGCGACAGCACGGTTTCGCCAAAGCCGTTCTCGATGGAGTCGAGGGCAACCTTTACTTCGTCGCCTTCAGCGACGTCGATTTCGCCGGCGTCGTTACGGAACTGTTCGATCGGCACGATGCCTTCGGACTTGAGGCCGGCGTTGATCACCACGACATCGCCGCGAACTTCGACGACGGTACCGATGACGATGGAGCCCGGCTTCAGCTTGGCCAGATTGGTCTGGCTCTGTTCAAACAGTTCGGCAAATGATTCGGTCATTGAAAAATACTCGGTTGAACACACGGGTCGCAGACGGGGGACGGGGACTTCACAGTCCACCAGGATCCGGCGACCCACCCGTTGTGCGGCGCGAAGGATTCGCACCTGTGGATGGACCCGCCGCGGGATTGCGACGGGCATTCTTGTCTGCCGCGCGAGGCGCTCAGTGCCGTGGCAACAAGCCCAGCACCTGCTCGACGACCGCTTCGATTCCCAGCCCCGTGGTGTCGATGCGGACGGCGTCATCGGCCGGCCGCAGCGGTGCTACGGCACGCTGGGCGTCACGGGCATCACGGGCGAGGATCTCCCGCAGCAGACCGCTCAATGTAACCGAAACCCCTTTTTCCATCAACTGCTTATAGCGTCTTTCTGCCCTTTCCTCGGCACTGGCGGTCAGGAATACCTTGTGGGCGGCATCGGGGAAGATGACCGTCCCCATGTCCCGGCCGTCGGCTACCAGGCCGGGCGGCTGGCGGAAGGCACGCTGGGCATCCTTGAGTGCAGCCCGGACCTCCGGGATTGCGGCGATGGCCGAGGCGGCGGCGCCGGCGGTTTCGGTGCGCAACTCATCGGTAGCGTCCTGGCCGTTGACCAGCACCCGCAACTCGGTGCCGGTTTCGCGGAATTCGATCCGGGTATCGAAGGTGCAGCGAACCAGGGCGGAATGGTCGTCCAGGTCGATCGCGGCCCAGCCCGCCGCGACGCCGACGGCCCGGTACAGCGCCCCGGAATCGAGGTAGTGCCAGCCCAGGCGCTGGGCGACGAGGCGGCTGATGGTGCCCTTGCCGGAACCGGAGGGACCATCGATGGTGAGGACGGGAATGGGGTCGTTCATCCACCCATTATGCTTAAAGCGCCTCGAAAGACGGCGCTCCCGGCGCCCCCGGTGTGGGGCGAGCACGCAACCACTTGATCCTCCGGCGATTTGTCCGCTAGAATTGCGGACTTCGTTTCGCACCACTCCGTTTTTCCACCCTTACGTATTCGTCCGAGGTCTGTCATGAAGGTCCTGTCCTCCCTCAAGTCGGCGAAGGCCCGTCACCGCGACTGCAAGGTCGTTCGCCGCCGTGGCAAGGTCTTCGTGATCTGCAAGTCGAACCCGCGTTTCAAGGCGCGTCAGCGCTGATCCGACGCTTCGCCTGCCCGACAGTCGTCGGGTGCGAATTCGACAGAAGGGCCGCCGCAAGGCGGCCTTTCGCGTTTCAACGCGTGGCTCCACGGAGGCGGCGGCAACCAGAACCGTGACGGCGTCTTGCTGCCGACCCGCGCAGGCTTATGCGTACAATCGCCCGTCCACTGGGGAGTGCCACGCCATGAAAGCTCGTATTGCTGCCGTCCCGATGTTCGCCCTGCTGGCCTTGGCCGGCGCCGCCTCGGCCCAGACCGAGACCGAAGCGCCCCAAGTCGATACCACCACCAGCGCCGATACCACCACCAGCACGCTGCTGATCGAGCGCGTGCAGGAGGAAAACAAGGCCGCGATGCCAGTCCGTGGCCAGACGATGGCCGAGGTCGAGGCCAAGTACGGTGCTCCCACTGAAAAGCTCGATCCGCGAGGCGGCCAGAAGCACCAGTGGCCGACGATCAATCGCTGGATGTACCCCAGCTTCACCGTGTACTTCGAGAAGAGCCGCGTGATCGACGTCGTCGCCAACAAGGCCGACGCAGAGGAAATCGGCCCGAAGCCGCCGATCAAGTAACCGGGCCCTCGGCCCGATGATTTAACATTCCCCGCCCGGGCGCCGGCTTCATCCGGCGCCCGGGACGGCATTGTTTCTCCGCGGGCCGTCATGGCCCGCTTTGCGTTTGCAGGCACCCATGAATCCAGCTTCCACAGCGCGCTTCCCCGCGGAATGGGAACCCCAGTCCGCCATCCTGATCGCCTGGCCCCATGCCGATACCGACTGGGCCGAACGCCTGGGTGATGTCGAGGAAACCTACATCGCGCTGGTTGCGGCCATCACCCGCTTCCAGCCAGTGCTTATCTGCGTCGCGGACGACGACTTGCAGACGTACGCGGAAGCCCGCCTGCGCTCGGCGCGGATCGACCTGTCGCGCGTGCGCTTCGTGTCGGCCGAGTACGACGACACGTGGCTGCGCGATTCAGGGCCGATTTCGTTGAAAGACGGAAACGGCTTCCAGCTCCTCGATTTCCGTTTCACCGGTTGGGGCGGGAAGTTCGAAGCCAGCCGCGACGATCAGTTGGTCGAGCAACTCGACCAGACTGGAATATTCCTCAACAGTTCACGGCAACCTATTGATTTTGCTTTGGAAGGCGGCGCCATCGAAACCGACGGTGACGGCACGCTGCTGAGCACGTGGCGGTGCTTGCAGGAGCGCCATCCGGCGGCCAGTCGCCACGACATCACCCGCAAGCTGGCGGGCTGGCTGCAACAGGACCGGGTCCTGTGGCTGGATCACGGGTACCTCGAGGGCGACGACACCGACGCCCACATCGACACTCTCGCCCGCTTCGCCGCCCCGGACGCCATTGTGTTCCAGGCCTGCGACGACCCGACGGATTCGCACTATGCAGAGCTCAATGCGATGGCCAGGGAAATCGCGGCGCTGCGTACCCGCGACGGCAAGCCCTACCGCGTGTTTCCGTTGCCTTGGGCCAGACCCATCATCGATCAAAATCGACGCCTGGCTGCCAGCTATGCCAACTTCCTCATCATCAACGGCGCCGTTCTGATGCCCGCCTATGGCAATGAAGCCGATGCCCGCGCACAGACAGTGCTGGCCGAAGCCTTCGCGGACCGCGAGGTCGTCCCGGTGCCGTGCCGTCCGCTGATCTGGCAGAACGGCAGCCTGCATTGCATCACCATGCAGTTGCCGAGCGGACTGCTGGCCTAACGCCCAGCAATCCCCCAAAGTTTGCTGCGCAAACTTTGGGCCCCGCTCCATTTCCTCCATTCCCCATTCGTGTCTTCGGCACGAATCGCCCCTTACTAAGGGGCTTACTTACAATATGTCCGCGCCCTCCTGGACTTGCAGACCGATGAAAAAGACCACCCTGCCCGTTGCCCTGATCCAGGAACGCAACCATGGCGATGCGGATGCCAACCTGTCGGTGATCGAGGCCCGCATCGCCGAGGCGGCCAAGCGCGGTGCGCGCCTGGTCCTCCTGCAGGAACTGCACAACGGCCCGTACTTCTGCCAGCACGAGTCCGTGAGCGAATTCGACCTGGCCGAAACCATTCCCGGCCCCAGCACCGAACGTCTGGGCAAGCTGGCGAAGCAACATGGCGTGGTGCTGGTCAGTTCGCTGTTCGAGAAGCGCGCCACCGGCCTGTACCACAACACCGCCGTGGTCTTCGAGAAAGACGGCTCGACCGCTGGCAAGTACCGCAAGATGCATATCCCGGACGATCCGGGTTTTTACGAGAAGTTCTATTTCACGCCGGGCGACATCGGCTTCGAGCCGATAGATACCTCGGTGGGTCGACTTGGCGTCATGGTGTGCTGGGATCAGTGGTATCCCGAGGGCGCGCGCCTGATGGCGCTGGCTGGCGCGGAGTTGCTGCTGTACCCGACCGCGATCGGCTGGGATCCCGAAGACGAGCAGGCCGAGAAGGATCGCCAGCGCAACGCCTGGATTCTCAGCCATCGGGGCCATGCCGTCGCCAATGGCCTGCCGGTGCTGTCGTGCAACCGCATCGGGCATGAAGCCTCGCCGTTGGGGACGTCGGGGATCCAGTTCTGGGGATCCAGCCATGTGCTGGGACCGCAGGGCGAATTCCTCGCCGAAGCCAACCAGAACGAGCCCGAAATCCTGCTGTGCGAAGTCGACATGGAGCGCAGCGAGCACGTCCGCCGTATCTGGCCCTTCCTGCGCGACCGCCGGATCGACGCGTACGGCGACCTGCTCAAGCGGTACCGGGACTAGACCCTGCCAGCGTGACCCGCCAGCGGGCGGCCCTTCTTCGCCCGACGAACGGCAGACATAAAACGATCGGTCGTGCTATTTTCCCGGCATGACCAGCCTGACCGCCACCAGCAAGGGTGCCGCCACCCGCGACGCGATCATCGAGCGGGCCTACGAGATCGCCCGTTTTTCCGGCGTGGAAGGGCTGTCGATCGGCCCCCTGGCACAGGCGGTCGGGATGTCGAAGAGTGGCGTTTTCGCCCATTTCGGCTCTCGCGAGGACCTTCAGCTTGCCGTGATCGAATCGGCGGCCACGCGCTTCGCCGGGGCGGTCCTGCTCCCGGCCCTGTCGCAGCCGCGCGGTTTGCCGCGCCTGCGCGCGGTAATGCATCACTGGTTCGAATGGGTGCGCGGCAATTCCGGCGGATGCGTACTGCTGGGCTCGGTGACCGAGTACGACGACCGTCCGGGCGTGCTGCGCGATCAGGTACTGCTCAACGAACAGCGCTGGCGTACCGAACTGCGCCGCGCCATCCAGCTCGCCATCGACTGCGGTCACCTGCGCGATGGCGATACCGACCAGTACGCGTTCGAGCTCTATGCCATCCCCCTCGCCGTCCACCACGAATCCGGGCTGTTCGGCTACGAACAGGCCCGCCGTCATGGCGACACCGCCGTCGAGCGCTGGATCGCCAATCACTCCCCCACTGCCTGAGCGCTGATGAGGTGCCCCATGCCTGCTTCCTTGTCCAAAATTAGCACGACCGTTCGCGCTGCCGTTCCGCTTTACGCGTTGCGGTTCGAGTTTCTCCTGGGCGGCCCGATTGCCCCCGAGGCCATGGCCCGCAGGGCCGGCGAACTGTTCACGCGCCCGTTCCGCTCCGCACGCGAGCGGGCATTGGCTGCACCTACCCTCGGCGCTGCGGAACTCGAACTCAATGTCGATGGCACGCCGATCCATGCCTATGTGTGGGGTGATCCCAGCCGGCAGCCCTATGTCCTGTTCGCCCATGGCTGGTCGAGCTACGGCACGCGGGTCGCCTCCTGGCTGAAACCGCTTCGGGACGCCGGCTACGCCGTGGTCGCCTTCGACCAGGCCGCCCACGGCCGCAGCGGCGGCACGCACACCACCCTGCCCGATTTCACCTCCCATCTGCTCGCGGTGGGCCACCACTTTGGCCCAGCGGCCGCCGTCATCGGGCATTCGCTGGGCGGCGCGGCGGCCGCGCTTGCGCTGGCACGCGGGCTTGAGGCGCAACGCGCCGTGCTGATCGCACCGGCAGCGGACCCGCTTGCGGCCGTAGAACGCTTTTCCCGTTTCGTCTGGCTCGCGGGCTACGTCGGGCGACGCATGTTTGCGGGTTTCGAGCAGGCCATGGGGTTCGACGCCGGCGAACTGCAGGCGCACAACAACGCGCCGAAAATCGCGCGTCCGGCGCTGATCGTGCACGACGTGGAGGATCGCGAAGTCCCGTGGTCGGAAGGCGAGCGCTACGCGCGGTTCTGGCGGGATTCACGCCTGTTGAGCACGCGTGGCTTGGGCCACAACCGCGTCGCCGACGATGCCGGCGTCATCGCCGCCACGCTGCGTTTCCTGCGGGGAGAAGCGGTTGGCGACCGCGTCGTTTCCAGCCCCAACCTGCCCTACGGGTTTGCCTGAACCGTTCGGCACGGAATGCCGGCGCGGCACCGGGCACCGCTGCGCCGGAACGACTATGCTGCGCGACCACCGGGAGAATCCCGGCGTTCCGCAGCAAGCCGACCCATCGATGACCGCTGAAACCCTCTCAACGCCCGAAAACTTCCTCGCCACGCAGCCGCATGCCATCGTCGAACGCGACGGCGTGCGCTACACCCTACTCGGCACCGCGCATGTCTCGCGCGCCAGTGTCGACGCGGTCAAGGAAGCCGTGGGCAGCGGACGCTTCGATGCCGTCGCGGTCGAACTCGATCCGCCGCGCCTGCAGGCGCTGACCGATCCCGAAGCCCTGGCCAAGCTCGACCTCATCCAGGTAATCCGCACCGGGCGCGTGGCGATGTTCGCCGCCAACCTGGCGTTGTCCGCCTACCAGCGCCGCCTCGCCGAGCAGCTCGGCATCGAGCCCGGCGCCGAACTCAAGCAGGCGGTGCTGGAAGCACGCGAGCGCAACCTGCCGGTGCACCTGATCGACCGCGAAGTCGGCCTTACCTTCAAGCGCGCCGCTGCGAAGCTGGGGTTCTGGGGCCGCATGAAGCTGGGCAGCGGCCTGGTGACCGGCCTGTTCGCCAATGAAGAGGTCGGCGCGGAGGAAATCGAGAAGCTCAAACAAGGCGACATGCTCGAGGCGAGCTTCAGTGAATTCGCCAGCAGCAGTCCCGAGCTGTACGAGGGCGTGATCGCCGAGCGCGACCGCTACATGGCCGCGCGCCTGCGCGAAACGCATGGCGACGCGCGTGAAGTCCTTGCCGTCGTCGGTGCCGGCCACCTGCAAGGCCTGGCAAAGCACCTGCGCGAGGAAACACGCGATCCGGCAGCCATCCGCGAGGAACTGGAAGTCGTGCACCGCAAGAGCAAGGTGCCCTGGTTCACGCTGGTGTTGTCAGCGATCCTGCTGGCCGGTCTGGTCTGGGGCTTCAGCCACGGCGGCCTGAAGGTAGGCACCGACGTGCTGTTGCAGTGGATCGCGATCACCGCGAGCCTCACCGCCGTAGGCTGTGCGCTTGCGGGCGGCCACCCTCTGAGCATCCTCGCCGGCGCCGCTGCGGCCCCGTTCAAGCCGTTCCGGCCCGCGATGCCATCTGGCGCCTTCAGCGCCCTGGTCGAAGCTCGCCTGCGCAAGCCCACTTACGCCGACTTCCTCGCGTTGCGCGAGGATGCCCAGACGCTGCGCGGCTGGTACCGCAATCGCGTCTCGCGCGTGTTGCTCAACTTCATGCTGACCTGTTTCGGCACGATCGCCGGCGAGTGGATCGGCCTCGCACGCATCCTGGGCAGATTCGTTGGATGAAGCCAGGACGGCGGACGATCCGCCGTTGCTTCGCACTCAACGCAAGACCAGCCCGTGCAGTCCTGCAGGTAGGGCGCCGCGCTCTTCGCGAAGAAGTTGTCCGCGGCTTTCTTGCCCCCGGACATCAATGACGCTCCCGCTTCCATCGACGGGATGCGCTGTGCAGTACGAAACCCGGCTGCGGCATAGCACATCGGCCAGGACGGCCCGCATGCCTTCGTAACCTTGCTGGTCTGCGTCTGATGCGAACGGGGCGGAACCGCGCCAGCGGAACCGCCCCGTGATGCAGGCCTAGTCGACGTTGATCGCGGCGACCGAGGCGCCCGGCATCGAAACATCCGTCTTGCCGCGGGCACGCTGGATGACGCGGGTCGTACCGGCGCGCAGGTCGTCGAGGATCGCGTAGATGGTCGGCAGGAACAGCAGGCTCACGATGGTCGAGAACGCCAGGCCGCCGGCGATGGCACGCGCCATCGGGAAGTAGGCCGGGCCATTGCCGCCCATCTGCGTGCCGCCGATCGCGATCGGCACCATCGCGAGGATTGCGGTGCCCATCGTCATCAGGATCGGGCGCAGGCGCTCCTTGCTGCCCTCCACCAACGCCTCCGTGCGCGACATGCCACGCCGCCGCAGGTTGTTGATGTGCTCGATCATCACGATGCCGTTGTTCACCACCACGCCCATCAGCACCAGGATGCCGATGAAGGCCATGATGTTGAATTCGGTATTGGTGATCCAGAACAACCAGAACACGCCGAACACCGAGAACAGCACGCCGCTCATGATCGCCGAGGGGAACAGCAGCGACTCGAACACCGCCGCCATCACGATGTAGATCAGGACCAGGGCGATGCCGAGGTTGAACAGCATCTGGCCCATTGCCTCATCGTCGTCACCGAAACCGCCGCCCTCGAAGGTGTAGCTGTACCCGGCCGGGAACGATATCGACTTCAGGGTGTCCTCGATGGCCTTGCGCGCCTCGGGCATGGTCACCTTGTCCGGCAAGCCTGCCGTGATGGTCAGCGTGGTCTGGCGGTTGGCGCGCTTGATAGAAGTTGCGGCCGGCGTGACCTTGACATCCACCATGGCCAGCAACGGCACGTTGCGGCCGTCCGGCGCACGCACGGTGAACGAGGCGATGTCCTCGACGCCGTAATTGTCCGCACCGGCAAAGCGCACCCACACCGGCACCTCGTTCTCGCCACGGCGGAACTCGCGCAGCGGCGCGCCACGCAGGGCCAGGCCCACGAATTGCGACACCTGCTGCGCGCTGAAGCCGAAGGCCGCCGCACGCTCGCGGTCGACGCGCACGTTCAGTTCGCTGTTGGTATCACCGATGTCGACGCGGACATCACGCAGTTCCTTGCGTTTGGACAGGATGGGAACGAGGTCACGGCCGAGTTCCGACAGTGTCTCGGTCGAGTCGCCGACCAGGTATACCTGCGCCTTCTGGCCCGGCCCGCCTCCGCCCGGACCACCCTGGTCGCCCGCGCCGATGGTGGCGCGCGCCGACTTGGGCAGTTCCTTGCTGATGGCGTCCACCAGCGGCTTGATCGAACCGGCGTCGTCGGCGAACGTGACGCGCGTTCCCGCAAAGCCCTGCTCGCTGTACCAGGAATAGATCTGCTCGATGTGGAAGCGCTTGCGGTTGGCGTCGAAGAAGTTCTCGACCCGCAGCACTTCGTCCGACATCTGCTCCTTGGTGTAGCTGCCGTTCCACTGGTAGTAGAACTCGGTTTCCTTGCCTTCCTCGCCGCCGAACATGTTGACCTTGGTCATCTTCATCGGCACGAAACTCACCGCGATGATCAGCAGGATGCCCAGGATGCTCTTGCCGCGATGTTCCAGCGTCCAGCGCAGCAGTCCGGCGTACTTGTGCTGCATGCGCGGGATCAGGCCGCCCTGGCCCTTCACCGCTGGCGGCGTCTTCAGCCGCGCGGAGATCATCGGGATGAGGCTCACCGCCACCAGCCACGAGGACAGCAGCGACACCGAGATGGTGATCGCGATCTGCGCCATGTAGATGCTGAGGAAGTTGCGCTCGCCGAAGAGGTTGGGCACGAACACGATGCAGTGGCACAAGGTGCCCGCCGACAGCGCGATCGCGACGTGGCGCGTGCCCAGGATCGAAGCCAGGCGCGGCTGGCCTGGCATGCGCTCGCGTTCCTGGTAAATGCTTTCCACCACGACCACGGCGTTGTCGACCAGCATGCCGACCGCCAGCAGCAGGCCCATCATCGACAGGATGTTCAGCGTGACACCGGCGAAGTACATGAAGCCCAGCGTCATCACGAAGCAGATCGGGATCGCCAGGGTCACCATCAGCGTCGACGGCCAGTGGCGCAGGAAGAAGAACAGCACCGCGATCGACAGGATCAGGCCGATGCCGCCCGCTTCGGCGAGCTCCAGCAGCGACGTGGTGACGTTGTCGCCCTGGTCTTCGATGATCTTGACCTGGATGCCGGCCATCACCGGTTCCTTGCGGATCCGGTTCACTTCGGCCAGCGCATTCTTCGACACATCGACGAGGTTGGCGTTGCGTTCCTTGAAGATGTCCAGGCCCACGGCCGGGTGTCCGTCCAGGCGCCGGCCCATGTCCATGCGCGCCGGCTTCAGCCGCACCTGCGCGATGTCGCCCAGGCGCACGCCGTTGGCGACCACCACATCGCGCAGCTGCTGCAGGTCGGTCAACTCACCGACCGGCTGCACCCGCAACCGGCGTCCACCGTCTTCGATCTCGCCCGCGGAGACCGAGAAGTTCAGGGCCTGCAGGCTCTTGGTGAGGTCGTTGAGGCCGATGTTGTGCGCGGTCAGGCGATCCGGCTCGATCGCGATCTCGACCTCGTTGGCCGGCGCACCGGAAATCTCCACCCGCGCCACGCCCGCGATGCGCTCCAGCGGTCGCTTGAACTCGCGCTCGATCAGGTCGTAGGCACCGACGAGGTTCTGCGACTCACTGGCCAGGCGCACGCGCAGCACGGGCTGGTCGGTAGTGGAGAACTTCAACACGAAATAGCGCTGCAGGTCGTCCGGCAGGTCGTCGCGGATCGCATCGATGCGCTCGCGCGCCTCGGAGGCGGCGATGGCGACATCGCGTTCCCAGTCGGTGAACTGCATGAACACGGTGGCGCCGTCGGCCTTGGCTTCCGACTCGATGCGCTTGATGCCGCTCATGGTCGACATCGCTTCCTCGACCGGACGCAGCACGTTGCGCTCGACTTCCTCCGGCGTGGAACCGGCATAGGGAATCTGCACGAAGATGAAAGGCGGCGAGACCTCGGGGAAGGCCTCGAGCGGCAGGCGCACCGCTGCTATGAGGCCCACCACGAACAGCGATATGAAGAACATGATCGCCGTAACGGGCCGCTTGATGCTGAGCTCGGCGATACTCATGCGGATGCGCTCCCCTGCGCCAGGCGGGCGATGGTTCGATCGGCAATGGCGAAGGAAATCATCCTGCAGCCTCCGGATCGGCATCGATGGCGGCGGTCACTTCGGCCTTCTCGCGCCGCGCGCGCAGGCCGCGTTCGCGGTAGTACTCGTCGGCGCGGCGATCCAGCAGGTCGTACACCACCGGGATCACCACCAGCGTCAACATCGTCGAGACCAGCAGGCCGCCGATCACCGTGATCGCCATCGGCGAGCGCACTTCCGCACCCTCGCCAAAGGCCAGCGCCAGCGGCAGGAAGCCGAACAGCGTGCAGGTCGTGGTCATGACGATCGGTCGCAGGCGCGAACGCGCACCTTCGACCAGCGCATCGCGCTTGGCCACGCCCTCCTCGCGTAGCTGGTTGACCTTGTCGATCAGGATGATCGCGTTCTTCACCACCAAGCCCACCAGCAGGATCAGGCCGATGAAAACCACCACCGACACCGGCGAGCGGGTCAGCAGCAGCGCCAGCACCGCACCGACCAGGGCCAGGGGGATGGTGAACAGGATGACGAACGGATGCAGCAGCGATTCGAACTGCGATGCCATCACCAGGTAGACCAGGAAGATCGCCAGTCCGAACGCGAACATCAGCGACTTCACCGACTGGTCCAGCTCTTCGCCCTGGCCGCCGATGTGCATGCGCACGTCGGCACCCAGCGGCTGCTTCTCGACCATGTCCTGCACTTCCTGGACGGCGCCGCCCAGGTCGATGTCGCGCAGGTTGGAGGAAACGATCGCCACGCGTTCCTGGTCGGCGCGATGGATCTCGCTCGGACCGGTGGTGGCGATGACATCGGCGACGGAATCGAGCGTCACCTGGCGTGCGCTGCCTGGATTGACGATCAGGTGGCGGATGCTCTCGACCGATTCACGATCCGCTTCGCGGGCGCGCACCAGCACGTCGATCTTGCGGTCGCGGAAGCTGTAACGCGTGGCGACGTCGCCGCGCACCTTCTTCACCACCACGTCGGCGATCTGGCGCGTGGTCAGGCCCAGCGAGGCCGCGCGGTCCTGGTCGAAACGGATCTGGATTTCAGGGAAGCCCTGCTCCACCGTCGACTTCACGTCGGCATAGTGCGGGTTCTTGCGCAGCATCGCCGCCATCTGCTGGCCCGCACGCTCGATCGTCGCCAGGTCGGCACCGCGCAACTCGATTTCGAGCGGCGTCGAGAAGCTGAAGAGCTCGGGACGCGCGAAGTTGACCTGCGCGCTGGGATGGTCGGCCATGGTTTTGCGAAGGCGTTCGGTTTCAGCGGCCTCGATTTCCTTGCTACCACCATTGGCCATCACCACGGTCAGCTTGCCGATGTTCTCGCCGCTCTCGGTGGGGTTGGCATCCAGTCGCGTGCCGCTACCACTCACGCCGTACAGCACCGAGATGCCGTCGTCCTTGGCGTGCTGGCGCTGCAGTTCGCGCACCAGTGCATCGGTGTCGCGCAACGGCGTGCCGGGCGGCAGCTTGACGGTCATTTCGAAGCGGTCCTGCGCCAGCTGCGGAATCAGGTCGGCGCCGAGCATCGGCACCACCAGCAGCGTGAGCGCGAACACGATGGCGGCCGAACCCAGCACCAGCCAGGGACGACGCAGCGCCGCCGGCAGCAGCTTGAGATAGCCGCTTTCGGCGCGATGGTACGGCGCCATCGACAGGTCACTGGCCTTGCGCATGATCGGACCGACGATGGCACTGAGGCCGCGCCAGGCCCGCACGACGAGCCATGCGATGCCGAAGAAGCCACCGCGCGAGGCGGCCCCGATGCCGTGCTCCACTGCCGCTACCGGCTTGAGCACGCGCGACGCCGGCGTCCACTTGGGATGCGGCGCTTCTTCCGGGAAGGACATCGGCGCACGCCCCTTGAGCGCGCTCAGCATCGGGATCAGCGTCATCGCCACGACCAGCGAGATCGCGATGGCGAGTGCCACGGTCAATGCCTGGTCGCGGAACAGCTGGCCTGCGATGCCCTCGACGAACACCAGCGGCAGGAACACCGCGATCGTGGTCAGCGTGGAGGCGACCACGGCCATGCTGACTTCGCGGGTGCCCGCGATGGCGGCATCGAGGATGCCCAGTCCGCGTTCGCGCGCCTTGGCGATGGATTCCAGCACCACGATCGAATCGTCGACGACCAGGCCCGTGGCCAGCGCGAGGCCGCCCAGCGACATCACGTTGAGGCTCAGGTCGAGCTGTCCCATGAAGAAGAACGTCGCGATGATCGAAACCGGCAGCGACAGGCCGATGACGAAGGTGCTCCAGCCATCGCGCAGGAACAGGAAGATGATCAGGATCGCGAGGAAGCCGCCGATCACGGCATCCCACTTGACGTCGCTGATGGCGTGGCGGATGAACTGCGACTGGTCGTCGATGGTGGTCAGTTCGACGTCCGCCGGAATCTGGTCCTTGATTTCCTTCAGCTTGGCCTCGATGGCGTCGGCCGTGGCTACGGTATTCGCATCACCTTCCTTGTAGATGGCGAGTTCGACCGTTTCCTTGCCACCAAGGCGGATGATCGCTTCGCGTTCCTTGTAGCCCTGACGGATGTCGGCGATGTCCTTGAGCCGGACCGGCATGCCACCGGCCACGGAAGAGGAACTCGACGAGTTCGCGCTCTGCACCGACTGCGCGGCCGCCATGGCCGCCGCATTGCCGCTGGCTGCGGCAACGCGCGCCATCTCGGCGGCCGCATTGGCCGCGGCACCGGCGCCGGCGGCCTGCGTCGTCACCAGCATCTCGCGGATTTCGTCGATGGTGGCGAACTGGTTGACGGTACGCACGAGGTAACGCTGCGTACCTTCTTCCAGGCGGCCGCCGGAGATGTTGATGTTTTCCTGCTGCAACCGCTGGATCACGGAGTCGATGGGCAGGTTGAGCTGGGCGAGCTTCTGCTGGTCGATGTCGACCTGGATTTCGTCTTCCAGGCCACCACCGATCTTGACGGCGGCGACGCCATCGACGGGCTCGAGCTTCTTCTTCAGGTCCTCGTCGGCATACCGGCGCAGCGAGGTCAGCGCCCGGATCGAGTCGCCATCGGCTTTGGAGGTCAGCGCGAGGCGGAGTACCGGCTCGGTCGACGGATTGAAGCGCAACAGCACCGGCTTCTTGGCTTCCAGCGGCAGTTGCACGACTTCCATCTTGTCGCGCACTTCCAGGCTGGCCTGGTCCATGTCGGTGCCCCAGGCGAACTCGAGCACCACGTCGCTCTGGCCGGTGCGCGACACCGACTTGAGCTTGCGCAGGCCCTTCACCACGCCGACGGCTTCCTCCACCGGCTCGCTGATCAGGGTTTCGATTTCAGTCGGCGCGGCGCCGGTGTACTCGGTGCGCACCGTCAGCGTGGGATAGCTGAGGTCAGGCAGCAGGTTGACCTTGAGGCCGAACAGCGCGATCACGCCGAACAGCACGAAGGTGAGCGTCACCATCGCCACGGTGACGCGGCGACGGGTGGCGAACTCGATCAGGCCGGATGAGGCTTGGGAGGTGTGGCTCACGTGAAGCCTCCGGCTCAGCGCTGCGCTGTAGCAGTGGCGGGCGCGGCGGTCTGGCTCTTCGCACCCGGCTGGCCGATCACCTGCACTTCGGTGCCGTCACGCAGCGCGCTCTTGCCTGCGATCACGACCTGGTCGCCCTGCTTGATGCCGCTGCGCACTTCGGCCCATTCGCCGTCCATGTAGCCGAGCTTGACCGGAACGCGTGCGCTCTTCTTGTTGCGCACCACGAACACGGCCGGATCGCTTTCGTCCTCGAGCAGCGCGGCGCGCGGGACCACGAGGGCATCGGCGCGCTGGTCGTAGTCGATCTTGATGCGGCCGAACATGCCCGGACGCAGCTGGTTGCCATCCGCGAAAGTGCAGACGACGCGGAAGGTGCCGCTGCCCGAATCCACCACCGGCGCCACGCGGTCGACGGTGCCGGTGAAGCCCTTGCCCGGCAGTGCGTCGACCGCGAGCTGCACCGGCAGCCCGGCCTTCAGCGTGGCCAGTTCGCGCTCGGGCACGTTGAGCACGGCCTCCAGGCGCGACACATCGACGATGCGCATGATCGGCGTGTTGATCTGCACGAAGTTGCCGGACTTGATCGAACGCGAAGCGATCACGCCGGAGATCGGCGCGGTGACGTTGGCGTAGGCGAGTTCGAGGTTCGCGGCCTTGTTGGCAGCGCTGGCGTTCTCGAGGTCGTAGCGCATCAGATCGATGTCGTTGGCGCTCATCAGCTTCTGGTCGCCCAACTGCTTGGAACGGGCGTAGTTGGCTTCGAGCTTGCGCAGCTGGGCGGCGCTCTGGGCGGCGACCAGGGCGGTGCGGGCCGAATCCAGGCGGACCAGGGTCTGGCCGGCATGGACGTACTGGCCTTCTTCGACCAGCACCTGCAGGGCGACGCCGGAGACCTTGGCGATGACCTGGGCCTCGGCGCGGGCTTCCAAGGGCGCGGTGCCGGTGTAGCTGGCCGCCACGGCGCGGCGCGAGGCCTGCGCGACTTCGACCGGGACCGCTTCCGGGCCCTTCTTCTTCGGATCCTTGCCATCGGCGGCCGCTTCTCCGGCACCACCTCCCTTGCAGGCGGACAGGGCCAGCATCCCGGTCACGAGAAGGCTGGCAAACACGGTAGGTACGCGGCTGAGTGGGGTCTGGCGCATGGAATCGGTCCCTGGGGGCAAGCGGTTAATTGCGGGTTTCCGGCTGTTTTGCTGGCTGTATGCCGGTGTTGTACATAGGTATATCACCTACCTTAACGCCAGCCATCCGCCGAAGGTCATGGTGACTGCCGCCACGGCTTTAGCGCGGCCGCTGGTCGGCCGTAACTCGGCCTCCACTTCGGCGTGGTGGCTGCTACATGGATGCAGGATGGTGCACGCGGGTTGCACTCATTCGATGCGGATTCCGGCGCCCGGTTGGTGTGTCCGTTTCTTCGGGAGGGGACGGGCCGCTATACTTTCCGACTTGTGCGCGCCCCCGGGACAACGGATCGGCCGCATTACCTGCTTCACAACGCAGCCCTTCAACAACTCAGCCCTTCGAGAGTGCGGATTACATGATGCGACCGCTGATGATCGCCGCCTGCCTCGCCCTGACTACGGCCGTCGCTTTTGCCGACGAACCGAAGCAGGAGCCGGCCGCCACCACCACCGCGGCAGCGCCCGCACCCGCCGCCACGGCCGCCACGGCTACCCCAGCCATCAAGGGCGATTCCGCCGCCGGCAAGCAGCTCACCTACACCTGCCAGGGCTGCCACGGCATCACGGGATACAAGAACGCCTACCCGAGCTATCACGTGCCCCGTCTCGGCGGTCAGTCCGAGCAGTACCTGCTCAATGCGCTGGGCGAATACAAGAAGGGAACGCGCAAGCACCCGACGATGCAGGCCCAGGCGCAGAGCTTCTCTGACCAGGACATCGCCAACATCGCCGCCTACCTCTCGACCATCAAGTGAGCAGACACCCCATGACGAAGAAGATTCTCGCCATCGCCCTGCTCACCGCAGCCGTCGCCCTGGCTGGCTGCAGCAAGTCCGAAGAAGCCGCCGAAGGCGCCGCTGAAGCGGGCGAGCATGAAGCCAGGTCGTCGTCCGCTGGCCTGCCCGCCGGCAATATCGCCGCCGGCGAAACGCTCGCCAGCACCAAGAACGCCAAGACCGGCCAGGCCTGCGTCGATTGCCACGGTGCCGAAGGCAATGCACCCATCGATGCGTCCTATCCGAAGCTGGCCGGTCAGTACGGCGACTACATCGCCCACTCACTGCAGGGCTACCGCGACGGCAAGCGCGAACACGCGCTGATGTCGAGCCAGGCCGCCGGCCTGACCGACCAGCAGATCTCGGACCTGGGTGCCTACTTCAGCTCGCGTACCGGCAACCTGCGCGACCTGCACGGCGTGCAGTAAGCATCCGGTTGACGCCAAGCAAAAGGCCCGCATCGCGGGCCTTTTCTTTTTCGGTCGACATCACACACAGGTCACCCGCCCTGCTTCGGCTTCACGCTGCCGTTGTCTTCCTGCAGCTGCGGTTTGAACGGAATATCCGGCGGCGGACGCGCTTCCGCGGGCTGGTCGTTGAGGTTGGGGTCGGAGATGCCGCAACCACCGCCCAACTGCAGGATCGACACCACGCAGTCGATCTTCTTGTTGGTGCCCGGGATCGGGATCGCCATCTTCTTTATGCCCTTGCGCACCCACTCCGCGAGCAGCGTTTCGCTGGGAATCCAGTACTTGTCGAACGTGGTCGGTTCGTAGCCCGTCGGCTTGCGCTTGAGCCAGGTACCCGAGCGGTCCAGGTCCACGATGCGGTCATCCAACGTGCCTGGTGGCTGGCCAGTGTTCACCGGCTCTTCGGTCAGCCGAGGCCCGCCCTCGGCGTTGTACAGCCCTAGCGGCTCGCCGCGCTGCCCGCCCGGCACGTTGCGCGTGGAGGCGCCCCAATCGTCGGCTTTGGCGGGCGTTGGGAAACCGCCTGGCGCCGTTACCGGCTTGGGTCCCCGCCCCGCGCCAGCCGTGGATGGCGACGTGCTCCCTGGTTGCGCCGGCGTGGGTGCGGTACCGCTTGCCGCCGGTTTCGGCGCGTTACTTGCGCTGGATGCCGGCGCCGTGCCGGATGCGGCGGGATGCGGAGCCGCCGACGTTGCAGTGGATGTCGACGCTGCGGCTGGCGCAGCGGGCGCGGGCACATCGCGCATGCGCACGCTGGCTTCGGGCGCACGCACGGTCGGTTGTGCGATCGCAGGTGTTGCGACCTTCGGCAACTCCCGGCGCGCCACCGGCGCGGCGACCTCGCGCTGCACCACTTCGGGAATGCGCGCTTCGATCTGTGGCGCGGTGATCGGTCGCTGCGCCACTTCGCGATGGATGGGCTGGACGGGTTCGGGCACTTCGATGGCCCGTACCGGCGCGGTCGGCATCGCGACTTCGGGCACGGCGATCTGCGCTTGCGCGACATGCGGCGTCGGCGCGGTCAGCACGAACTCGCTGGCCTCGGGAACAGGCGCACTCACCGCGACGTTCTGCTGCACCGGCGGTGCCGGCGGGAGCTGCGGTTCGGGGACATCGCGCTGCGGGACTTCCGGGATGGGCGCGTCGATCGCAGGCGCCGGCGGGGTCGGAACCTCGGTCGCGACGGCTCGTGCTGCCGGAGCGGAAGCTGCTTCCTCCGGAGCGGCCGCAGCCTGCGGGGTCTCCTGCGCGGGTTCCTGGGTCTGGCCGCCGCCGACTTCTTCCGGCGTGCCACGGCCGATGAATTCGACCTGCACCACTTCCTCGCCGCGTCGCTTGCTCGCCTCTTCGATGAATTGCAGCTGCGTGTACCAGAACCACAACAGCAGGATGCACAGCACCACGTGCCATACCGCGGTGATTGCGCCGGCGAACCATCGCACCTTGCGGTCTTCCGGCTCGGGCGCATGCCAGTCCTGGCGCCACAACGTATTGAATGCCTGCCAGCGCGTGAGCTCGCCCATCCGTCGCGGGCGCTCGGCGAGTGGACGTTGCAGGAAGATGTCGACCAGGGCCTGCGCGGTGGCACCGGTAACCGCGCCGACACGCGCCGGCATGGATTCGAACCATTGCTTCCACCCCGGGGGAAATTCACCGGGTGGGCGACGAAGGTGGGAGGGCAGTAACTGCAGCCGCCGCTGCAGAACGAAGATCAGGTCGGCGGCGGTGAACAAGCGCCGCGGTCCTCTTACGCCGCGTCGCGTGGGATGTAAGGTGCGGCGCCGGTGTCGTGATCGGTCGCGTCACGCACCGCGATCACACCGGGGACCTTTTCCAGCAGGGTCTTCTCGATGCCCTGCTTGAGCGTCACGTCGGCCATGCCGCAACCGTGGCAGCCACCGCCAAAACGCAACACCACCACGCCGTCCGAAGTCACTTCCTGCACCGACACGTGGCCGCGATGCTGTGCGAGCTGCGGGTTGATCTCGTTCTCCACCAGCCATTGCACGCGCTCGACCAGGGATGCCGAATCGCCCGGCACCACGCCTTTGATCTTCGGGGCGCGGATCTGCAGCTGGCCGCCGGTGTCGCGGGTTTCATAGTCGATTTCCGCCCCGTCGAGATAACTCACGCTGCCGGAATCGAGCCAGAGGGTGAAGCCCGCGCAATCCACCGCCCATTCGTCGCCCTGCAGGTCCGCGGGCTCGGCAAATTCCAGGCGCACGTCCGCACGCGCGGTACCCGGATTCACTGCCGACAGCCTCACGCCAAGGCCGGGCAGCGCTTCGCGCTCGATCAGCTTGCGGAAGTGGGTCTGGGCGGATTCGGAAATATTGATCATCGGGCTATTCTACCGGGGTCCACGTGGCCTTAAGCCGCCCCGTGCCTACCCTACGATACCGGCCGATGCGTTTTCGTTCAGAACCTTCGTTTTGAAGCGGACGCACCTGCATTCCAGGAAGACTCCGATGAGCGACCTCGTTCCCCTCTCCCAGGCCCATTGCCTGCCCCGCCGCGGCAGCGAACACCGCCTCAGCGCGGCGCGGGTGCGCGAACTGCTTCCGGAGGTCCCCGGCTGGGAGCTGGTGGAGGATGGCCACGCGATCAACAAGACCTTCGGTTTCAAGAATTACTACGAAACCATGGCCTTCGTGAACGCGCTGGCCTACATGGCCCACCGCGAAGACCACCACCCCGATCTCGGCGTGCACTACAACCGCTGCGTGGTGCGCTTCTCCACGCATGACGTGGGCGGGCTGAGCGAGAATGATTTCATCTGCGCGGCCAAAGCCGAAGCCCTGAGGGGCTGAGCGAGGAACCATGTCCAGCCGGCACTGCTCCCCGAAAACCGATGGCGGCACGGTCCTCCGCGGACCGGGTGCCTGGTGGATGTTGTCCCTGCTCGCCCTGCTGGCTGCCTGCCAGCAAAGCCCGCAAACGCAGGAACCTGCTCCGCCGGCCCCCACTCCACCGATGGCGCAGGACACGCCGCCACCCGACTACCCTCCGGAATATGCCTGCAAGCGGATCGGCGGCACGGTGGTACTCGACGTGGCGCTGGCGGCAAACGGTTATCCGGTCAAGATCGACGTCTCCAAGGGCAGCGGCACCAAGGCACTGGACGACCTGGCGGTGACGGCCGTGCACGGCTGGAAGTTCCGGCCTGCCACTGTTCGCGGCCAGCCCGCGCCGAGCAAGGTGCAGGTGCCCGTCACCTTTTCGCCGCCGAATCCGCCGCCGGACGAGTGCAACCAGTACCTGTAGCGGTCCTGCTCAGG
Source organism: Agrilutibacter niabensis (assembly GCA_031457065.1). Lineage (GTDB taxonomy): Bacteria > Pseudomonadota > Gammaproteobacteria > Xanthomonadales > Xanthomonadaceae > Agrilutibacter > Agrilutibacter niabensis_A. The sequence goes on along the minus strand of JAVDVW010000001.1, from coordinate 946,514 downwards.
CACGCGCCATTCAGGCCAGACGGTCGAGCACGTCGAGCAATTCCGGCACCAGCGGTGCATTCAACAGATAAGGGGCCTTGCCGCCATCGAGCGCGAATTCGAGCGTCGAGGCATGCAGGAACATCCGCTTCAGGCCGACCTGCTCGCGCAGGCGTTTGTTGGCTTCGGCCTCGCCGTATTTGTCGTCGCCCGCGATCGGATGGCCGATGTGCTGCGAATGCACGCGGATCTGATGGGTGCGGCCGGTTTCGATGCGCACTTCGCAATAGGACTGCCCGCCGCGGCGTTCCAGCACCCTGAAATGGCTCAGCGAGGCCTTGCCGGCGGCATTGACCTGCACGTGGCGCTCGCCGCCCTGGCGCAGGCCGACGTGCAGCGGCGCGTCCACGCTCATCACGCCGTCGGGCATGCGACCGGTCAGCAGTGCGAGATAGCGCTTGGCGATCCCGCCTTCCTCGCGCATCAGGGCCTGCATCTCGGTGAGGGCCGAACGCTTCTTGGCCATGATCAACAGGCCGGATGTGTCGCGATCGAGCCGGTGTACGAGCTCCAGCGACTGCTCGGGGCGCAGTGCGCGCATGGTCTCGATCGCGCCGAAAGAGATGCCGCTGCCGCCATGGCTGGCAACGCCGGAGGGCTTGTTCAGGGCCAACAGGCGCGCGTCCTCAAACACGATCGCCGCTTCCATCGCCTTCAGGAAGCCGGCCGGTGGCGTCCCCTTGTCGCTCGGCTCGCCGAGACGAACCGGCGGAATGCGGACTTCATCGCCCGCGGCCAGCTTGCGCTCCGCCTTGGCCCGGCCACCATTGACCCGGACCTGGCCCGAGCGCACCAGTTTGTAGACCAGCGAGCGCGGGGCCCCCTTGAGCTGGCCCAGCAGGAAGTTGTCGAGGCGCTGGCCGTCGCGGTCGTCGGGCACGCGAACGGTGCGCGCGCCCGGGCCGGACGAGGCGGGGGGGTCTGAACGGGTCATAGGATTGGTTGATCTGCTACACTGAGCGCGCGAGATAAGGTTTTGATTTCGCTGGAGTTGCCACAACCCCCGGTCGATCCGGAGGCACGCTTCCAAAAGCCATGCTTTTGAAGGCTTGGGGCCGAAAGCCCCGCTCCTGCGATCCGGTCCGCGCCTGACCACTGCCCTGGGGGCAGCCATGTTAGCAGCGACGGCCCGGCGGAACCGGCTCCCGCCCGGCGGGTCAAACCGCCGTGAGATGAACAACGACCCGTGCGACGGGAGTTGGTAACGACGCACCGAGGGACGAGCAACAGCGCAATGCCTGGCTCGCCTCCGTACGATCGGTTCCCGCTTCCATAGTCGCCGGCCTTAAGGAACAGCAACAAGAAGCGCTCCCGCGGTTTGCCGTGGTGTCGTAGCGCTGGAAATTGAAGCCGACTGCGCATGCCACGCGCGGTCAAGCAGTTCGGCAGTCGGGCACATCGATGAGATGCAGCCCCGCGCCAGTCGGCTTGCGGTATCCAGAGGCGAAACGCCCACGGCGTTCCGCGCGGCCTGCTTTCGGGCAGGGTGTAGCGCGCGAGGACGCAACAATGAAGCGAATGCTCATCAACGCGACGCAGGCGGAAGAACTGCGCGTCGCCATCGTCGACGGCCAGACCCTGTACGACATCGATATCGAACAGCCGTCGAAGGAACAGAAGAAGTCCAACATCTACAAGGGCAAGATCACCCGACTCGAGCCCTCCCTCGAAGCCGCCTTCGTCGAATACGGTGCGGAACGCCACGGCTTCCTGCCGCTGAAGGAAATCTCCCGCGACTATTTCCAGCCGGGCGTCGACCACAACAAGGCCGGCCTTAAGGAACTGCTGCGCGAAGGCCAGGAAATCGTCGTCCAGGTCGACAAGGAAGAGCGCGGCAACAAGGGCGCGGCCCTGACCACGTTCATCTCGCTGGCCGGCCGCTACATGGTGCTGATGCCCAACTCGCCCACCGCTGGCGGCGTGTCGCGCCGCATCGAGGGCGACGACCGCGCCGCGCTCAAGGAAGCGATGGACAAGCTCACCATCCCCGACGACATGGGGGTGATCATCCGCACCGCCGGCGTCGGCCGCGATGCCGAAGAGCTGCAGTGGGACCTCGATTACCTGCTGCAGGTGTGGAAGGCGGTGGCCGAAGCCGCGCTGACCAAGCCGTCGCCATTCCTGATCTACGCCGAATCACGCCTGATCATCCGCGCGCTGCGCGACTACATGCGTCCGGACATCGGCGAGATCCTCGTCGACACGCCGGAGATGTACGCCGAGGCCCGCGAGTTCGTCGAGCAGGTGATGCCGCACAACCAGCGCAAGCTGAAGCATTACACCGACGACACGCCGCTCTTCAACCGCTTCCAGATCGAATCCCAGATCGAGAACGCGTACGAACGCGAAGTGCGCCTGCCCTCCGGCGGCGCGCTCGTGATTGACCAGACCGAAGCCCTGACCGCGATCGACGTCAACTCGGCGCGCGCCACCAAGGGCGGCGACATCGAGGAAACCGCGTTCCACACCAACCTGGAAGCGGCCGAAGAAGCCGCCCGCCAGCTGCGCCTGCGCGACCTCGGCGGCCTGGTGGTGATCGACTTCATCGACATGGCCTCGAACAAGCACCAGCGCGAGGTCGAGAACCGCCTGCAGAACTCCCTCAAGCAGGATCGTGCCCGCGTCCAGCTCGGCCGCATCTCGCGCTTCGGCCTGATGGAGATGTCGCGCCAGCGCCTGCGGCCGTCGCTGGGCGAATCCAGCCAGATCGTATGCCCGCGCTGCGAGGGCCATGGCCGCATGCGCAGCGTGGAATCGCTGTCACTGTCGATCCTGCGCCTAGCCGAAGAGCACGCGATGAAGGAGAACACCGGCCAGGTGCTGGTGCAGGCTCCGACCGAGATCGCCAATTACCTGCTCAACGAAAAGCGCCGCGCACTGAGCGAGATCGAGAAGCGCCACGACTCGCCGATCGTGATCGTTGCCGACGAGCAGCTGCACACGCCGCACTACGAAGTCACCCGCATCCGCGAAAACGAACTCGGCGAAGAGTCGAGCAAGCCCAGCTACCACCGCGGCACCCCGCGCAAGCTGCCGACGCATGCGCTGACCAAGGCCCACCTCAACATCCCCGACCTGCCGGTCGTCACCAACGTCAGGCCGGCCTCGCCCGCACCGCTGCGCGAACCGCGTGAACCGCGCGAGGCGCCGGTTGCGGCAGTGGTTGCAGCTCCGGCGCCGGTGGCTGCACCCGTGCAGTCGGTCGGCATCGTCGAGCGCATCCTCGGTTTCTTCCGCGGCAGCAAGCCGATCACGGTTGAACCGACGCGGGTCGAGCGCGCGCAGGGCCGTCCGCAGGAGGCTCGCGGCGATCGCGGCAGCCAACGTCGCGATGAACGCCGCGATGGCCAGGGTCGCGATGGCCGCAATGCCAAGCAGGGACGCGACAGCCGTCGCGACGAGCAGCGTCGCGACGAGCGCCGTGCCCAGCCACCGCAGCAGCAACAGCAGCCCAAGCAGCAGAAGCAACAGCAGCCCCAGCAGCAGAAGCAGCAACAGCAGCCGAAGCAGAACGCGCAGCGTCAGCAGACCGAGGAACGCGCGCAGACGCAGGCCCCTCGCCCGCCCCGCGAACAGCAGCAGCCCAAGCCGCAGCAGCCCAGGCAGGAGGCCGTCGAGCCTGAAACCGCTGCCCTTGCCGCAACGCCTGAACTGGTGAATGTCGCGCCCGCGATCGCCGTCGCCAGTGCCGCGACGATCGCTGCCGACACCGTGACCGCCGCTCCGGCGGAAACGGGTGCACCTGCCCCGATCGAAGCGGGCACGACTGCTGCCAGTAGCGAAGCTGCCGGCGAAGGCGCGGGCCGCCGTCGTCGCGGCCGTCGTGGTGGTCGCCGCCGCCGTCGCGGTGGTGGCGCCGCTGAAGCCGGTGCGATTTCCGCAGGCGATGCGCTGCAGGATGAAATGATGGCAGGCGACGATTTCGACGCCGACGATGGCGACGACATCGCCGCCGACGGCGAAGAACCGACCCCGGTCACTTCGGTGGACCGCGCCCAGCCCGAGTTCGAGTTCGACGATATCGCACCTGCCAAGCCGGCTCAGACCGCTCAGACTCAGACCGCTCAGACTCAGACCGCTCAGACTCAGACCGCTCAGACTCAGACCGCTCAGACGCAGGCGGCCTTGGCCGTAGCGCCTCTCGCTGTCGCGGTTGCCCATGCCATCGACGCATTGCCCGCCGCACCAGCGCAAAAGACCCCGGCCGACTCCGCCGCCGAGGCCATCAGCGAGGCGCAGCCGACACTGCAGGCCGGCGGTACTGGCGGGACGGTCGAAGGACCGGCCGGCGCTGGGCAACCCGCCGTCGTCGTCCACGACGAGGTCGTCGAACCCGTGATCGTCCCGACGCCCGAGTCGGTTGAACCCGAAATCGTCACCGACACCGTTGTCGACGTCGTCGAATCGACGGATGACGCGAGCGCTGTCACCAACACGCTTCCTGGTGACAGCGGCCATGTGGTTGCCAACGTCAGCGCCGAAGTCGAACCCGCCTCGACGCCGGCAGTTGGCATCGACGAGGACGAGTCCGCCGCTGCCGCCTCGCAATTGCCGGTGGAGGAACTGCCACGCACGGCGGGCCTGTTCGACGACGTGCCGCAGCCGATCGCACCGCCTCCGGCTGATGCCGCGGCCAGAGCGATCGAGCAGGAAAGTGGCGAACAGCGCATCTGAGCGCTACTGCCCGGTTCGACAGAAACGGCCGCTCATCGCGGCCGTTTCTTTTCTGTATCACGGCACGTCCTAGAACGGCAGGGCTGGATCAAGCAGACCGTGCTGCTTCAACGTGCGCACCAGCGCCACCGTGTCGCCGATCCCGAGCTTGTCGAACAGCCGCGATTTGTGGGTGTTGACGGTCTTGGGACTCAGGCTTAATCGCTGCGCGATATCGTTCTGGCGGATGCCCTGCGCCATCAGCAGGCCGATTTCGAGCTCGCGTGCGGTGAGGCTGTCGATCGGCGTCGCACCGCCGACGACTCCGGACAGTGCGATGCCCCGCGCGACGGCATGGGCGAGATAGCGCTTGCCGCGTGCAACTTCGCGTATGGCATCCAGCAGTTCGTGCGCATCCCCGGCCTTGCCCACGTAGCCCGAAGCACCCGCTTCGAGCAGCCTTCGCGGCATCGGCCCGTCCTCGAGCACCGACACGATGATCACGCGGGGACCGTGCCCGCCACGCGTCAGGCGTTCGGTGACCTCGAGGCCGCTCAGTCCCGGCAGGTGCAGGTCGCACAAGACAATGTCCGGCCTGAGTCGCCTGATCAGCGGCAACGCCGCCTCGCCGGTATCGACATCCCCGATCACTTCGATGTCGGTCTGCGCCGACAGGATCAGGCGCATGCCCGCGCGTACCAGCGCGTGGTCGTCCACGATGAAAACCCGAATACCCATCTTTCTATCCTTCCTTGGTTGAAACTCCTTGCGGCCGAGGCTAGCGGGCACGACAGACGCGTGCAACCGCCGCCACCGAAGCCGATTCGCCACCGCGCCCTTTTGTTGCAAACTGCAGGCTCGTCCAACATTCGGCCCGCCATGCGCCCCCACCTCCTCCCTGTCCTCGTTGCCTGCATCCTTGCCCTGCCCGCCTGCGCGCATCCCGCCCAGGAAGCCGCGGCGCCCAACTCCCCTGCGGCCAAAAGCTGGCTGGCCGATGTGGGCGCCATCGCGGATGCCGACGCCACCGCCGGACGACGCAACGCGATTGCAAGGCGCTTGGACACGCTCGGCATCAAATGGCGTAACAGCCCGTTCGAGATCGAGGGCCAGCACGGCACCAACATCCTCGCCGACGTCGCCGGCGACAGCGCAGCGCCGCTTCTCCTGCTGGGCGCGCATTCGGACCAGGTAAGCAAGGGCGAAGGCGCCACCGACAACGCTTCCGGCAGCGCGACCGTGCTTGCGCTGGCAGAGCGCCTCAAGGCCAGGCCGCTCGTCCACCATCGCGTTGCGATCGCGTTCTGGGATCTCGAAGAAAAAGGGCTGCTCGGCTCCAAGGCCTTTGTCGCCGACCGCAGCGTCAAACCCGCGCTGTACGTCAACTTCGATGTCTTCGCCTGGGGCGACACGGTATGGATGATGACGCCCGACGCCGACGACAGCCTGGCCAACGCAAGCCGCCAGGCTGCAAGCGCGAACGGACTGAAGCTCACGGCGGGCGAGCACTACCCGCCCACCGATCACCTCGCCTTCCTCAAATCGGGCTGGCCGGCGGTTTCCTACTCACTCGTCGGCGGCGACGAGATCACGGCAATACTGGCCGCCTATGACGGCAAGAAGCTCACGTCCGTGCCGAAGGTGATGCAGGTCATCCACACCGATGGCGACACGCTGGCACAAGTGGACGCCAATGCAGCGGCGCACGGCGTCGACGCGGTGGAAGCCGCCCTGCGCCGCTGGGATGCGGACTCCACGGCCGCGCCCGCCACCTCGCAATAGGGGCAGCTCAGCGCAGCAGCAGCTTGAGCATCTTCGCCGGGAAGCCGCCGTAGGGCGGCTTCAATTTGTCCGACAGCGTCCAGCGCGCCTGCCGCAGGATCGGCATGGCCTTGCTGAACGTGATGAAGCCATCATGGCCGTGGTAATGGCCCATGCCACTGGCACCCACACCGCCGAACGGCAGGTTGCTGCAGGCGTATTGCAGCAGTGTCTCGTTGACGCAGACGCCGCCAGCGACGGTGTTGCCGAGCAGCCGCTCGATCTCCGCGCTGTCGTGGCCGAAATGGTAGAGGGCGAGCGGGCGATCGTGGGCGTTGATGTAGTCGATCACTTCATCGAAGCGGCGATAAGTGCGGATCGGCAGGATCGGTCCGAAGATCTCGTCCTGCATGACCTTGGCGTCGTCGCCCGGCTCGATCACCAGGGTGGGCGGAAGCAGGCGCCTTGCCTCGGCGCGCTGCGCGTCCTTCAACTCCACCAGCGGTATTACTTCGAGGCCACGTTCGCGGGCGTCATCCAGATAGCCACGCAGGCGACGGTAATTGGGCTCGTTGATGATCGTCGTGTAGTCGGAAGTGCTTTCCAGGTCCGGATAGCGCGATGCCACTTCCCGGCGCAAGGCCTGTACGAATTCGTCGCGGCGCGCGTGCGGCACGAGCACGTAGTCGGGCGCGATGCAGGTCTGTCCACCGTTGAAGAGCTTGCCGGTGGTGATGCGCGCGGCGGTCGTATCCATCGGCGCATCCGAACCGATCACGGCAGGCGACTTGCCACCCAGTTCCAGCGTCACCGGCGTCAGGTTCGGCGCGGCTGCGGCCATGATCTTGCGCCCCACCGACGTCGAGCCGGTGAACATGATGTGGTCGAACGGCAGCGCCGCGAACGCCGCGGCCACGTCGGCGCCGCCCAGGGCGACGGCGACGCGGTCGGGTGGGAACACCTCGGCCAGCAGTTCGCACAGGAACTGGTTGGTGCGGGGGTTGTACTCGGAAGGCTTCAGGTAGACATGGTTGCCCGCCGCGATGGCGGTCGCCAGTGGCACCAGTGAGATGTTGACGGGGTAATTCCACGGCCCGATCACGGCGACGACGCCCAGCGGCACATGCCGTACCTGCGCGCGCGCGGGCCACAGGCGCCAGCCCACGCCACGGCGTTGCGGGCGCATCCAGCGGCGCAGGTTCGCGATCATGTGGTCGAGTTCGGCCAGCACCGTCATGCCATCGGCCAGCAGGCTTTCATGCGTGGAGCGATGGCCGAAATCGGCGCTGACCGCAGCCGCCATTTCGTCGAGGCGCGCGTGGAATGCCTTGCGCAGGCGCTGCAGATCATCGCGACGCTGCTGGTAGTCCGGGCGCTGCTTCAACCACGCCTGGCGCAGGCGGTGCAGCGTCGGCGCAAGCTCGGAGACAGGGGTGGTGGCGGCGATATCCATGACGGCAATCCGGGGCGGTAGCTACGCCGGAGTATGGCCGAGAAGCGATCACCGCGCAGCCGCATCCATCAAGAACGGCGCCGGAATTTCCTGGACCAGACCGCCGCCGCCCAGCCCCACCGTGCCGGCGCGTGAACCCGATCGAGCATGGCACCAACGGCATGCGCCGCCGGATTCAGCTAATGCAGCAATCCTTCATTGTCACAGCAATATCGGACACGCTCCGCCACCTCTTCCCAATGCGGGCAGGTGGGGCTGCGCAATCGTTCCCAGGTTGCCGCCAGGGCGGCTTCGATCTGGTCCCAGTCGCCGTGCGAACACTCCTCATGTGCGACACGAAGAACGGCATTCAACAAGACTCCATCGCGGTGCGCTGACATGTACGCCATGACTCATTGCCTCTGCGGGGAATGCATCTTTACTCCGCTGTCCGCGGGCATTCAACAGATGCAGCAGCCGGCAACTGAACGGCTCAGCTGGCAGGACCGGAGACACGCCAGAGAATTTGGCGTAAGCGGCGCCCTACAGGCGTCCTGCTCTTTCCTCGTTCTCAACCATTCCCCTCTATTCAACAAGAGCAGCCTTTTGGGGAGTCGGGTACCCGTCCGTTCGAGCACTCTTGCGTGCCGCACGTTGCCCACCTTTCGCCATGCCGATCCTCGGGTCATAGGAGAGCATGGAGATCCGCGTGTTGCGGCCCGCATTCAAAATGACTGCGAATGGTGTTATTCGCCAGGATCGGCACCCGCTTGCGGATCTCGGAAATGGTCAGCTGTTCACCTTCGAAGGTGAATTTCATACCTGGTCGCATGTTCGGTCTAAACCTCGCTGCAAGGGTTCGACATGGTTTGCTCAAGGGTCATCATCGTCGGGACCCGTGCCGTTCATCCAATCGGCCAGGAATCGAAACGAGAGCGCGATGAAGTAGAGGGAGACGCCCAGTAGTGGCGGACCCAACAGCAATACCAACCCCCACCCCATCAAGGCGGCACCGGCGATGGCAATCGACCAACGCCGCATACGTTCGGTCTTGCCAAAGAACGGGTTGAACATGGGCACTCTCTGGTTGAGTGGCAGGCAGACTGGCGCAGGCAAACCAACTGGTTACGCCGCCATGGCCGCATACCGATCTTACGGAGCGCACTGCGCACGCCCAGAGTTCGAACGGAAACATCGCGTTCGCGCCTCGCGAACGTTTTCCGTGGGTACTGGCTACCGCGCGTTTCGATCACAGCGCCGACGACGCAGCGGGATGTCGTTCCTCCGTTGCGCCGCCGACGGCAGCCGCGTGAGCTTGAAGCCGAAAATCCCGCACGACCCGCCCCTGCCCTATGAGCAGAATCCGGTCGGCGCTGGCGATGGTCTCCGGCCGGTGCGCCACGATGACCTTGGTCAATCCGAGTTGACGCACGGCGTCGTTGACCAGGCGCTCTTTCATTACGTCGAAGGGCGACTCAACGGAAAGCCGTTCCCGCGCGGCGAATAACCCGTTGCGCAGACGCGGCGGAGCATCAGCCGGTGACGTGGAGTCATGCAGGGTGAAACGAAGATGACGGCACGGATCAATGCGCGGCGATGTAGATGTCACGCAACACATCCCGCTCGAGCGCGAGTTCATCGAGCCGGTTCTTGACGATGTCGCCTAGGCTGACGATGCCCACGAGCACATCGTTGCTGATCACGGGCAGATGACGTAGGCGTGCGTGCGTCATCATCGACATCGCCTGTTTGAGGCTGGTGTCCGGCGCAATGCTTTCGATGGCACTCTTGATGATCTGGCTCAAGGGGCGCCTGCCCGCCTGCGTGCCATCTTCGGCCACGGCGGCCACGATGTCCTGTTCGGATATTACGCCCACTGGATGCAAACCGCGGGTAACGACCAGCGCCGCAATCTTGTGGGCCGTCATCTTCTGGGCTGCCGCGCCGATTGTGTCGCCAACATCGATAGTGACCACGGCACCGGACTTGGACTTCAGCAGTTCTTGAATCTTCATGACAAATAACCTCAGGGGATTGATCAGGCTGCGTCCACCAGGACCAGCCCACAGGTTGAAGGGTGGAACTCCACACCATCGACATGGCGGAACGAACGGCCTTCGCTGCAAGTTCGCCGTCGACGGCGCGTCAAAGTTTGCGTTGCCAAGCCGGCGCTATTGATTCACTCGTGATCATGGATGCTTGCCGAAGCGAGCTTTCAAGGCTGCGGCGATGGCCTTCTCCTTGCCGTTGCGGGCAAGGTCCGTGATGTCCTGTCCGTCCTTCAACGGGTGCTTGCTGAGGTAGTCGTTCAAGGCGTCGGCAACGGCCTTCTCGCCACCGGCATTGCTGATCTGCTCCTTCAACGCATCGGCGATGGCCTTCTCGTTGCCGCCGCGGGTAAGGGCGGCGATTTCGGGCCGGCTTTCCAGGAGCTTGCGGACGTCGCTGGAGCCGTCTACCGGAGCGCCATCGACGACCACGGATGTCTTCGTGCCTTCGGCGGCCTGCTCGGCATGGGCGGGGGAAATGGCCGCGAAAGCAAGAAGTGCGAGGGCGGCAAGGTTGCGCAGCGTGTTCATGGTCGTTCTCGAATAGAAACAGGGGTGCGGCGGTGACGGGCGGTTCTACTTAGATCTTGCGATTATCGTTATCGCGATAATCAGTAGATTACTCCCGCGATACCGCTTGTCAAGGTATTTTTTATCGTGATAAGCTATTCATGACCAAATTGCTGATCCGCATGGATTTTCAGGAGCCACCCATGGACATGAACGGGCCGATTCCCCTGGACCGCCAGCTTTGCTTCTCCCTGTACGGAACCAGCATGGCCATCACTCGGGCCTACAAGCCGCTCTTGGACGACCTGGGTCTGACCTATCCGCAGTACCTCGTCCTCAACGTGCTCTGGGAAGAGGACGGCCAGACGGTCAGCGCCATCGCGTCGCGGCTGGCATTGGAGTCGAGCACCATCACCCCGCTGGTGAAGCGGCTGGAACACGCCGGATTCGTCCAACGGCAACGCAGCGCGACGGACGAGCGCCAGGTGCATGTGCGATTGACGAAGTCCGGCCGGGACGTGCGCACGAAGACGGGCTGCCTGGTCGAGAGGCTGTTGCAGCGATCGGGGATGACGCGCGAGGAACTCGCCGCCCTCAATCAGCAGGTGCAAAGGCTGCGCAATGCGCTTGCGACGTCGTCGTGTGCGAGTCAGACCAACTTTTCTGGAGACTGCGAGGAGCCTGGTTCGAACTCATAACGTTCGACGAGATCTTCTCGAAGAATTCGCAGCACTTCCGCCACCGCTTCGTCGTGGTCGTAAAGGTTGTGCCCCGATTCCACTACCAGGGTCGATTCCGCGCCTGGAAGGATGGCGCTACTGAGCGGCACCGCACCATCGCCTTCCGGCTCACTCCCTGGTAGGACGCCGGCAATGGTGTGATAGGGAATGCCTGCAGGCATTAGCGACTGGCCAGCGCGACGAACCGGTTGCGATGTCTGCAGGCTGGTAATGCTGTTGAACCTGGCCTTTTGATAGTTCACGCGCAACTCCTCCCGCACCATGTCAGGGTGGTCACGTGCAAAACGGCTAAGCGACTGTATTTCCGGCGCCTTTCCACCAATCAAGGCGCGGAACAGCCGCCCGAGCCATCGGTCGGCGCTGGGGCTGCCCTGGTGCGGTGCCGCCATGAAAATGGCCCGGGAAACGCCCGGATAAGGCTGAAATCGGAAGACGCTTTCAATATCGGTCCCATTCGCCGCGTTTATCTGCACAGTTTGGGGCGGCACGGTGAACGCGGCGGACCATAGCGCATCGCCACTTTCCACACACAGCATTCGCGCGACCACGCCGCCAAGGCTGTGTCCGATCAAAACCAGGCCCGATCGCGCCGGGGCATTGCCTTTGGGGTCGAGCACATTCCACGCATCGTCGAGATAACGCTGCACGCGGCGGCGTATCACCAGCATCGGTGCATCGGCGCGATAGAGCACATGCCACACTTGGAAGCGGGTGCGGAGTTCGGGACTGTCGCGTAGTTCATTCGACAGTCGCACCCACGCGAGTGGGCTGCCTCCCAAGCCATGAATCATCACGACCGGGCGCTTGTCCGGATCGTAGTCCTCCGGCAGGTACAAGCCTGCGTGACGGCCAACCTCGTTGCCAAGCAGGCGCCAGAGCGCGCGCAGCCTGATGATGCTAAGTGAATGCCTCGCACCGACAGTTCCGCTGGCGAGATGGGTGCGCATCGGACCATCCGAACTCCACAACGGAGATACCCGCTCCCGGCGTACGGGCCGTGAATCGAGCGGCCTTATTGCTCGATTGAATTATATGACCGTCACCCTAGCCTGCCGCCAGGCGGGCGTTGCGTCGCATGACTTGCGGTGGCTGGCCAAAAGTCCGCAGGAACGCACGGCGCATCCTTTCCGGATCGGCGAAGCCAGTCTCGTTCGCCACTTCTTCCAGCGTGTGGCGGCTTTGTTCGATCATCACCCGCGCTGCTTCCACACGCAGGTGCTCGACCGCCTTCGCCGGCGATTGCCCGGTTTCGGCACGGAATGCGCGACTGAACTGGCGCGGGCTCAGGTGCGCGGCTTCGGCCAGCTCTTCCACGGACAGTGGCGCGCGCAGATTGCGACGCGCATACGCCAGTGCGCCCTGGATGCGATCGGACGTGGCATCCATCTCCAGCAGCGCCGAATGCTGCGACTGGCCACCTGCGCGGCGGTGATAGACGACCATCTTCTGCGCCACGACGCGGGCGAGCTCGATACCGAAATCCTTCTCGATCATGCCCAGCGCCAGGTCGATACCGGCACTCATGCCAGCCGACGTCCAGACATTACCGTCAATGATGAAGATGCGGTCGTCTTCGACGTGCGCATTCGGGAACTGCTTCTGCAGGTTGCGCGCATGGACCCAATGGGTGGTGACGCGCCGGCCGTCCAGAAGCCCGGCTTCGCCGAGGATGAAGGCGCCGGTGCAGACCGATGCGATACGACGCGTTGATTCGGCTGCCTTTTGCACTTGCTTGATCAGCCCGGGGCTGGACGGTTCCGGGCGCAGCCGGCCACTGACGATCAGTGTGTCGAGCTTCTGTCGCGCCATCGGGCGCGTCTCGATCGACATCCCGAACGAATTGGGCACTGGACCACCCTGCTCCGACAACAGTCGGATGCCGTAGAGCGAGTCTTTCGCGCTGGCGTTCGCGAGCTCGAAGGCCGACGCGGCCGCCAGCCCCATGATCTGGAACCCGGGAGGAAGAGCGAAGCCGATGGTGAGCATGGCCGGAAATACGGGTATGACCTAAAACGAGGTATATACGACATTTACGCCACGGTCAAGCGAATCTACATTCTCGTCCGAACCCGGCGACCGCCGGCAATGTGAACCGCCATGAACACCACCACCAACAAAGGTACTGCGCTGATCACGGGCGCCTCCTCGGGCATCGGCGCCCTGTATGCGGAACGCCTCGCCCGCGCCGGCCATGACCTGATCCTGGTCGCCCGACGCGCCGACAAGCTGCGCCAACTGGCCGAAGAGCTCACCAACCGCACCGGCCGCTCGGTCGAAACCGTCGCCGCCGACCTCACAGACCCGGCCGATCTGACCAGGATCGAAGCCCTGTTGAAGCGCGACGCAAGCATCACCGTGCTGGTCAACAATGCCGGCGTCGGTGCGACGACACCCTTGCTGCTATCCGACGTTGCCGACATGGAGCGGATGATCACGCTCAACGTCAACGTGCTGATGCGCCTGGCGTATGCCGCCGCCCCGGGCTTCGTCGCCCGCGGCACCGGCACGATCATCAACATCGCCTCGGTCGTCGCGTTGGCCCCCGAGCTTCTCAACGGGGTGTACGGCGGCAGCAAGGCGTTCGTGCTCGCGTTCTCGCAGTCGCTGCAACACGAACTGGCCGACAAGGGCGTGCGCGTGCAGGCCGTGTTGCCCGGCGCCACCGCGACCGAGTTCTGGGACGTCGCCGGCATGCCGGTCGAGCACCTGCCCCGCGAGATCGTGATGTCGGCCGAAGACATGGTCGACGCCGCGCTGGCCGGCCTCGCCCAGGGCGAAGTGGTGACCATCCCCGCCCTGCCCGATGTTGCCGAGTGGAATGCATACGAGCAGGCCCGCAAGGCGCTTGGCCCGAGCCTGTCGCGCGCCGTGCCGGCGCCGCGCTACGCCGCCAACGACCAGTGACCGAAACCGGCGGCCTGAGCACCGATCCGCACAGGCCGCCGCGGACAACGAATCCAGGTATCGCCATGACCAACCTATCCGCTGTCGGAACTCTCCCGGAGAACACGGAAGTTCCGAACGTCCCCAAGTCCCGCAAGGGCATGCTCGTCAAGGCACTGGCTGCCGCCGCGGCGATCGCCGTCGGCGTGTACGGGGTGCATTGGTGGAACGTGGGCCGTTTCATCGAAGACACCGATGACGCCTACGTCGGTGGCGACGTCACCGTAATCGCACCGCGGGTCTCGGGTTACATCGCCCAGGTGGTGGTGCACGACAACCAGCGTGTCCGCGCCGGCGACCTGCTGTTCCGCATCGATGACCGCGAGTTGCGAGCCGCGCTGGCCAAGGCGGAAGGCGCCGTCGCCGCACAGGAAGCATTGCTGGCGAACCTCGATGCCACGACGCATCTGCAGGACGCGGTCATTCGACAGGCACGCGCCAGTATCGACGTGGCCGCTGCCGAGGGCGTGCGGTCCAGGGACGACCAGGCCCGTTACGCCTTGCTGGCAGGGCAGCAACTCGTGTCCCTGGAGAGCGCACAGCGCGCCGACGCCACCTATCACACCGCGTTGGCCAACACCGAGCACGCGCAGGCGGGCCTGAGCGCGGCGGAAAGACAGATCGAAGTGATCGCCTCGCAGAAGCGCCAGGCCGAAGCCGCCCTCGTGCAGGCGAAGGCCGAACGCGATGCGGCACGGCTACTGGTGGGCTACACAGAAGTGCGCGCGCCGGTGAATGGCGTGGTTGGCAATCGTCGCGCCCGCCTCGGCGCTTATGCGGCGGGGGGCGGACAACAACTCGTCATCGTCCCCGCGAGCGGCCTGTGGGTCGATGCCAACTTCAAGGAAGGCCAGCTCGCACGCATGCAAGAAGGCACGCCGGTCGAGATCCGCGCCGACATCCTGCCGGACAAGGTCTTCCACGGCCATGTTTCGAGTCTGGCGCCAGCGACGGGCGCGCAGTTCAGCGTGCTGCCGCCGGAGAACGCTACGGGCAACTTCACCAAGATCGTGCAGCGCGTACCCGTGCGCATCGTCCTGGACCCGAAGGACGGGACGCTCGGCCTGCTGCGTCCGGGACTTTCCGTCGCCGTCGAGATCGACACCCGCGGCGGCCAGGGCAAGGGGGCGCTGTGAATGCGGCCGCACCGCCGCTTGCCGCACCGGCCATTCCGGCCGTGCCAAGCGTTGCGCAGAAGGTATTGGCCTTCGCAAGCATGTCCTTGGGCATGTTCATCGCACTGCTCGACATCCAGATCGTGTCGGCTTCGCTGCGCGACATCGGCGGCGCTCTTTCGGCCGGTGCGGACGAAACGGTGTGGGTGCAGACCAGCTATCTGATCGCGGAAATAGTCGTGATTCCGCTATCGGGCTGGCTGTCGCGCGTGTTTTCCACGCGCTGGCTGTTTGCGGGCTCGGCGATTGGCTTCACGGCCGCCAGCCTGCTGTGCGGCTTCGCCTGGAACATCCAGAGCATGATCGCGTTCCGCGCACTGCAGGGCTTCCTCGGCGGCTCGATGATCCCGATGGTATTCACCTCCGCTTTCATCTTCTTCGATGGCAAGCAGCGAGTACTCGCCGCTGCAACCGTCGGCGGCCTGGCTTCGCTTGCGCCGACGCTGGGGCCAACGCTGGGCGGGTGGATCACCGAGCATGCGTCGTGGCATTGGCTGTTCTTCATCAACCTGGTGCCGGGCCTGTTCGTCGCCATCGTGGTCCCGATCCTCGTCAACATCGACAAGGCGGATCTGTCCCTGCTGCGCGGCGCGGACTACCTCGGCATGATCCTGCTGGCGCTGTTCCTGGGCTGCCTGGAATACACGCTGGAAGAAGGCCCACGCTGGGACTGGTTCGGCGACGGCACGATCCAGGCCACGGCATGGATCGCCGCGATCGGCGGCGTTGGCTTCATCGCCCGCACGCTGACGCACGCCAATCCCCTGGTCGATCTGCGCGCGCTGCGGGATCGCAACTTCGCACTCGGGAGCTTCTTCTCCTTCGTCACGGGCATCGGCCTGTTCGCCACGATCTATCTGACGCCGCTGTTCCTGGGACGTGTGCGCGGCTACAGCGCGCTGCAGATCGGCGAGGCGGTGTTCTCGACGGGCGTGTTCCAGATCCTCGCCGTGCCGTTGTACTCGTGGCTGGCGCCACGCGTCGACCTGCGCTGGATCATGATGACCGGGTTGGCGCTGTTCGCAATCTCGATGTGGGAATTCTCGCCCATCACCCATGACTGGGGCGCGCAACAACTGCTGTTCCCGCAGGCGCTGCGTGGCACGGCACAACAACTCACGGTCGCGCCGATCGTGACGCTCACGCTGGGCGGCCTGGCGCCGGCGCGCCTCAAGGCCGCGTCGGGTCTGTTCAACCTGATGCGCAACCTCGGCGGTGCCATCGGCATCGCGGCATGCGCAACGCTGCTCAATGACCGCACCAACCTGCACTTCTTCCGCCTGGCCGAACACCTGAACAGCACCAACGAAGCGATGAACCTCTGGATCGCAGGCGCAACCGAACGCCTGGGTGCCGTAGCCCCCGATGCTGTGCTTCGCCCACTCTGGCAGATCACCTATCGCGAGGCGCAGACGCTCGCGTACTCGGATACGTTCCTGGCGGTAATGGTGTGCTTCGTGTTGACCACCGCCATGGTGCCGCTGATGCGGAAAGTAGCGCCACCGAGCACGCCGTCTGCGGATTCGCATTAAAGCCATCAAGGCGCGGTGCGGGCCACAAGAGTGCGGCCACGCCTTCCAGTAATCGCATGAGGCGAGTTGCGAATCCGCCTGCCTCGGCAGTGCCGACTGGTCGAAGAGTCCAGCCGCTGCACCAGCCCGGTCACGAAGGCGTCCAACAGCGCACCCGCAGGTGCGCGTCGTTCAGCCGTGGCGCTCCGGCAATCAGCGCGTGATCAGCGCTCGCCGCGATAACGAGCGATGCGGGGGTTTTGTACCGGCATGTATCAACGGCTGCTCCGCATACACAACCTTGCACAAGCGCCGGTTTTCGAACACATCCGCGGCAAACGGCCTTGAAAGACTTCCCACATCGGCCGGCCCACCCCCAATGCCGATTAGCTCCAAGCCCTAGCGGGGGTGGATACCAAACCACATCACACAGGAACCATCGCCATGATCAACCAGATCGACAAAGTGCTCTACACGGGCAAGACCCACACCACCGGCGGCCGCGAGGGCAAGTCGCGCAGCTCCGACGACCGGCTGGACATCAAGCTTTCTTCGCCCGGTACCGGTACCGGCACCAACCCGGAGCAGCTGTTTGGCGCGGGCTGGTCTGCCTGCTTCCTCAGCGCGATCGGGCTGGCGGCTGCCAAGCTGAAGGTCACTCTCCCCGCCGATAGCGCCGTAGACGCCGAGGTGGATCTCGGCAACACCGGAGATGCCTACTTCCTCGGCGCGCGCCTCAACGTCAGTCTGCCGGGCTTGCCGCGCGATGTCGCCCAGCAGCTTGTGGATGCCGCACACCAGACCTGCCCGTACTCCAAGGCCACCCGCGGCAACATCGACGTCGAGATCAACCTGGTCTAGTTCCGGCGTCTCCGGCACTGGCCTGCCCCGCCCCGGCAGGCCGGTTCCCGGCTTACGAACTCCAGCAAGAGGACACACCACGTGATCGAGTACGCACTGGCCGGCGCGGCCGGCATGGCCACCATCGCCTCGCCCTGCATCCTGCCCATGTTGCCGATCGTGCTGGCGACTACCGCCGGACGCAGCAAGGTGGAGCCCCTGCTGACCATCGCCGGCTTCGTTGCCACGTTCGCCGCGGGTGGCATCCTGATCGGCGCATTGGCGGCTTCGTCGGGCGAACTGCAACAGGCCATCCGTACCGGCTCGATCCTGCTCCTGCTCGTCGCCGGCCTGGCCTGCGTCTGGACGGCGCCCTTCGATTGGCTGGTGATGCGCGTGCGTGAGTGGCGCGCCCGCCGTGGAAGCTTTACATCGCGACCGACGGAGGGCAGAACCGGCGCCTTGCTGGTGGGCGCCTCCCTGGGCCTGGCATGGACGCCCTGTGCGGGCCCGGTCCTGGCTTCGGTACTGGCGCTCGCGGCCAGTTCCCACGCCCCTGGCAAGGCCACCGCCCTGCTTGGCATCTACGCCATCGGCGCCGGTCTGCCCATGCTGGCGATCGCCTACGGCGGCAATTGGGTGTCGGCACGCCTCTCGTTCTTCAATCGCCGGGCCAACCTTTTCCGCACGACTTTTGGTGCCATCGCCATCGCGGTTGCCCTGCTCCAGCTTGTCCACTACGACGTAGCCTTCACGGCTTGGGCAACGCAGTGGCTCCCCTCCTTTTCGACAGGACTTTGAACGTGCTCAAGCTCATCATCACCTTCCTCGCCGCCTGCCTGTGCGCCGCCTCGTGCACGGCGGGGGCCTTCGACGATCCCGTCCAGCCGACCAGCAGCGCTCCCGCGCCCATGGCCCCGGAATTCACGGGAATCAACCACTGGATCAACAGCGCGCCGCTCACGATGCAGCAGCTGCGCGGAAAAGTCGTCCTGGTCGAGTTCTGGACCTACGACTGCATCAACTGCATCCATGTACTGCCTCACATGAAGCAGCTGCATGAGCGCTACGCGGCACAAGGCCTGGTAGTAGTCGGTGTGCACACGCCCGAGTACGGCCACGAGAGGATCCTCGGCAATCTCGAGAACGCAGTGAAGCGATTCGGCATCCGCTATCCTGTCGCGCAGGACAACGACTACAAGACCTGGGACGCTTTCGGCAATCAGTACTGGCCGGCGCAGTATCTGATCAACCAGGACGGTCGCATCGTTTACCGGCACTTCGGCGAGGGCGGCTATGCCGATACGGAGGCCAGGATCCAGCACCTGTTGGGCAAGCGCTAGGCACGTGGACAGTACGCATCGGCGAATCGACTCGCCGATGCGTCAAGCAGCCGGGACCTCATCCTATGGAAAACGTTGATCACATCCTGGTCGTCGACGACGATCGCGAGATCCGGCAGATGGTGGCCGACTACCTCAAGAAAAACGGCCTGCGCGTATCGATGGCGGGCGACGGACGCGAGATGCATGCCGTCCTCGACACCACCGCGATCGACCTGATCGTGCTCGACGTAATGATGCCCGGCGAAGACGGGCTGGTGCTCTCCCGCAACCTGCGCGCCGGCAAGCACCGATCGATTCCGATCCTGATGCTGACAGCCCGCGACGACGAGACCGACCGCATCATCGGCCTGGAAATGGGCGCTGACGATTACGTGGTCAAGCCGTTCTCCTCGCGCGAACTGCTCGCCCGGATCAAGGCGGTGATCCGGCGTACGCGGATGCTGCCGCCCAACCTGCAGGTTACCGAGATGAGCCGGGTGCTCGCCTTCGGAAAGTGGCGCCTGGACACGACTGCGCGCCATCTGGTCGATGAGCAGGACGTGGTGGTCGCGCTCAGCGGCGCGGAATACCGGCTGCTACGGGTATTCCTCGATCACCCGCAACGCGTGCTGAGCCGCGACCAGCTGATGAGCCTCACCCAGGGGCGCGATGCGGAGCATTTCGACAGGTCGATCGACCTGCTGGTGAGCCGCTTGCGCCAGCGCCTTCTGGATGACGCGCGCGAACCGGCCTACATCAAGACGGTACGGAGCGAGGGCTATGTGTTCAGCTTGCCGGTCACCCTCGTGGGCGACGACGCATGAGCACGCACCCGGGCTCTCCGCTGTCGCGCTGGCTGCCCAGGACGATGACGTCGCGCCTGTACCTCATCCTGTTTGCAGGGTTGCTCATCGCCCATGCGCTGTCCTTTGGCCTGCTCTTCTACGAGCGCTACGTCTCCGCCACATCGATGATGCTCAGCAACTACGAGCGCGATATCGCGACATCGGTGGCGGTGCTCGACCACATTCCCGCATCCGAACGCGAACACTGGCTGCCCATCCTCGAACGTCGCACCTATCACTACATCCTCGGGGCGGGCGAAGCCGGAGGAGCGTTGGCCAGCGAGCGGTCCAAGCAGATCGCCAACCTCACTTCGCGCGTGCTGGGCAGCAAGTATCCGATCCAGGCGGGCGCCATTTCGACCACGCCGGAACGCTTCCAACTCCATCTCAGGCTGAGCGACCGTAGTCCGCTGACCATTGAAGTGGTTCCTTCCGCCCTTCCGATCGCCCAATGGCTGCCGTACGTGTTCGCAGCCCAGTTGCTGCTCCTGCTTTTCTGCGCTTGGATGGCGGTCCGGCTGGCGACTCGGCCGCTCGCGCGCCTGGCCAGCGCCGCCGAGTCGCTCAGCCCCAGTGGCGACGGACCGCGCCTGCAGGCAGACGGCCCGGTGGAAGTCGCCAAGGCGATGGTCGCCTTCAACGCAATGCAGGACCGCATCGCCCGCCACCTGCAGGAGCGCCTGCAGATACTGGCCGCGATCTCGCACGATCTGCAGACACCCATTACGCGGATGAAGTTGCGGACCGAAGCGATGGACGATTCACCAGAGCGTGGAAAACTGATCGATGATCTCGCGCAGATGGAACACCTGGTTCGCGACGGCGTTACCTACGCGCGCAGCGTTCATGGCGCCTCCGAGCCGTCCCAGCGAGTGGACCTGGATGCATTCCTGGACAGCCTGGTCTTTGATTACCAGGACACCGGAAAGGCGGTCACCCTGTCGGGCCATGTCGGGCGGCCGGTAACCACGCGTCCGCAGGCGTTGCGTCGGATAGTCGGCAACCTTGTCGACAATGCGATCAAGTATGCCGGCGCCGCTGAAGTGAACACGCAAGCCGGCGATGGATCGGTTTCGATCGCGATCCTCGATCGCGGCCCCGGCATTCCGGAAGATCAGCTGGAGTCGGCCATGCAGCCCTTCTATCGTCTGGAGGCTTCGCGCAACCGCGACACCGGCGGAACCGGCCTGGGGCTGGCCATTGCCCAGCAACTCACGACGTCGATCGGCGGATCGTTGACGCTACGTAATCGTACGGGCGGCGGCCTCGCGGCAACCATAACGATCAAGGATCCGGGTCAGGCCTCGAACACATAGCGTGAGATGGTGGTTCGTTCGGGAAAGAAACCAGAACGAACCAGCATCCAGTTGTCCTATCTGGTTCCGGCCTGCCGCTGTCGTCGAAATTCGAGAGCGGGCAGTCCACCCCAACCCCAGTTTTCCAAGGGGACTTCTTCAATCACCACGAAGGTCGAATCGAGCGGCTTGTTGAGGACGTTCAGCAGTACTTCGCTGATGCCCGTGATGAGCAATGCCTTCTCTTCCGGCGTGGGTGCGTCGCGATCGGGACTGGTTCCTTCACGCGTAATTTGTACATTGACCATAGGCATGATCGTTCTCCTGGTTGACCCGGGGCAAGGAATGCCCCGCCCCGGGGTTGCTTTAGTGGCCGGCGCTCTGCCCGCCGTCGACGTGCAGGATCTCGCCCGTCACGAACCCGGCCGACTCGAGATAGATAACGGCCTGCGTGATGTCGCTGATTTCACCCATTCGGTCTGCCGGATGCAGCGCAGCCAGCCACTCGTGAGTCTCGGGCGGATGCAAAGCCAGGCGACACCGCATTCACGCGGATGCCGCGCTTGGCATACTCGATGGCCAGTGACTTGGTCGCGGCATTGAGTCCGCCCTTCGTGAGCGACGCCAGCACGGACGGAACGCCATCGATCGCATTGTCGACGAGGCTCGTCGTGATGGTGACGACATGGCCGCTGCCCTGCTTTTCCATCTCCGCCAGGGCAGCCTGGGTGATATGGAAGAAACCAGCCACATTGACCGAGAGCGCCTTTGCATAATCTTCGTTCGTGTACTGCGTGAACGGCTTGGCGATGAAGACGCCCGCGTTGTTGAAGAGGGTATCGATGCGCCCGAACTTTGCCAGGCCTTCCCGGACGATGCGCTCGGCGACGGCGCGGTCGGCGATATCGCCGGGGATGGCGAGAACATCGGGATCGCTCGACGGCTTGATCGAGCGGGAGTTGGCGATGACGCGGTAATCGCGATCACGGAATGCTTGGACCAAGCCTGCGCCAATGCCATGCGGTGCGCCGGTAACCATGGCGACTTTACGTTCATTGTTCACGGTGATTTGACTGCTGGATTGTGGGGTGGCGGAAGTCGAACTGATCGACGAATCCGACACGCGTAATCTAGGAGCGCACGCACCGCTGCAACAGCGCCAGGCGATAGGAAGCATCGACCACATTGATGGACATGGGACGACGAGGCAATGGGTCGAAATTGGCCCCGGCCGCATCACCACGCGCTAACCCAATCGGCGATAAGAGTAGCGGGCGTCAGCCCGCGCCAATGGACGTGGTGAATGGGCCTCCACACGCAAGACGCACGCCAAAGCTGCGCGTCCACTGGTTTCTGGGCTCGCCCGCGCAGCGCCGTTTCGCGAGCTATCGCCTGGACGACGACGAACCAGCGGGAATGCGCGTGGCACGCGGAAATCGGCGCCCAAGTCAGCTGACTGCCCCAGGATTTTCCGGCGACTTTCGAAATCGATCTCAGGAGGAACTCAAGTGAAGATTCTCATGGTCCTAACTTCCCACGACACGCTCGGCAACACCGGCGAGAAAACCGGATTCTGGCTGGAGGAGTTCGCATCCCCCTACTACGTCTTTACCGATGCGGGAGCCGAGGTCACGGTGGCCTCGCCCAAGGGTGGACAGCCCCCGATAGATCCCAAGAGCGACGACCCGGCCAATCAGACACCGGCCCAGAATCGCTTCAAGGCCGATGCAAAGGCGCAAGCGGTTCTAGCCAATACCCATCGGCTGGACACGATATCGGCAGAAGATTACGACACTGTCTTCTACCCTGGCGGCCATGGCCCCATGTGGGACCTCGCGGAAGACCCGGTCTCGATCAAATTGATCGAGAGCTTCTACAACAGCGGCAAGCCCGTTGCCGCGGTTTGCCACGCCCCCGCCGTGCTTCGCCACGTTGAGTACAAGGGCGAGCCCATCGTCAAGGGAAAGCGGGTTGCGGGATTCACCAACTCGGAGGAAGAGGCGGTGCAGCTGACGAAGGTCGTGCCGTTCCTTGTCGAGGATGAGCTCAAGCGCCTCGGTGGTCGATTCGAGAAAGTCGACGACTGGCAGAGTCTGGCGATTGTCGACGGCCATCTGATCACCGGGCAGAACCCCGCATCATCCGAAGCCACGGCCGAGGCATTGCTGGGAGTCCTCGGCCAGACGAAGGCGTAATTCCGCCGCGGTTACCCGGCGTCACATGCGCCGGATGGAATCGACGAGCCTTTGTCCAAGGCGCCAGGTCTCATGGTGGTGGGTTCGTGCTCGCGTTACTACCGCGCCGCCGCCGTGCGAGTTCCCAGGACCACGCCTTGCGCGCGCAGCTGCTGCAGCAACAGCAAACCGTGCGCCTGCACTTCGGCTGGATCGGCGCCAGTTTCCGCCGCGAGTGCGGCCAAGTGCTCGCGGCCGGTCGTCGGGTTCGCCTGCAGCGAGGCCAGCAGCCGGTACGCCAGCGGCGCAATGCGGGCGAAGTGCACCTGGTGGGCGGCGTCGCGATGCACAAGCAGCGTGGTCGGCTCGGCGGGCGGCGCGTCCGGGACATGGCTCCGACCGATTTCCGCGACTGGCCAGCGGTACGCCAGCGGGAGAGCGAGCGGCGACAGCAGCGGCACGCCATCGAGCAGGTCGCCCTCGGGATCGTGCTCCGGCGGCTGTGCGTCGCTGACGAACAACGCCTGCTCGACCGACTCGTAGTGCGCCAGTTCGGGCAGCCACGGCGGCACGCCAAGCGTGTCGGTACGTTCTTCGACGAAGGTGACGAACTCGACGGCGATCTGCGTGAACAGGGGCGTGCGGCTGCGGTAGCCGGCGTAGAACGCTTGCACCAGCTCCTTCCAGCGCGCTTCGCCGAGGATTTCATGGATCACCGGGAAGCCGCTGCCGAGCAGGCTCTGGATGTTGTTGAAGAACAGCTCGCGATACACGCGAAGACGGCGCGCTTCGATGCCCGGCGGCGGCGCATGTGCGTCCGGGTCGCGCAGGTGGCGCGCCAGGGTGAACTGTTGTTCACGCAGGGTGTCGGTTTCAGGCAACACGGCTTTGCTCCAGCAGGCGCGCGCGGTCGGCATAGGCCACCTGCATCATGCGGATGCGCCCGGTCTCGTCCAGCAGCTCCTTGAGCGGCGGGAAGTTGAAGTCGCGCTCCAGCAGCGTCGGACGCACGCCAAAGCGGCGGTAAGCACTGGCCAGCAGCGCCCAGACGTCCGGCTTCACCGGCGCGCCGTGCGTGTCGACCTTCAGGTCGATGGCCTCGTCGTAGTGGCCGGCGATGTGGTACTGGGCGATGCGCTCGCGCGGCAAGCGCGCTAGGAATGCTTCGGCGTCGTAGCCGTGGTTGATGGAATTGACGTACAGGTTGTTGACGTCCAGCAGCAGGTCGGTGTCGGCCTCGACCAGGACGGCGTTGATGAAATCGATCTCCGCCAGCGCCTGGTAGGGCGCGGCGTAGTACGAGACGTTTTCCACCGCGATGCGCCGGCCGAGCACGTCCTGCACCTGGCGGATGCGCGCGGCGACGTGGCGGATCGCCTCGTCGGTGAAGGGAATGGGCATGAGGTCGTAGAGCTGCCCGTCGTCTGACGTGTAGCTCAGGTGTTCGCTATAAAGCGCCACGTCGAATCGGTCGTTGAACTCGCGGGTGCGCTGGAGCAGGTCCATGTCCAACGGCTCGGTGCCGCCCAGCGACAACGACAGGCCGTGCGCGCTGATCGGGAAGCGCGCCGCAAGCTGCGCCAGCTGCTCGCCGAACTGCCCGCCCACGCCGATCCAGTTATCCGGCGCGACTTCGAGGAAATCCACCGCACCGTCCTTCATGGCCAGCAGTTGCGGCAGCAGACCGCGGCGCAAGCCCAGGCCGGCGGAAGTGGGAGAACTGATGGTGCGCATGACGAAGTCCTGTGGAAAAAGGCGCCCCCTCGTGGGGGAGAGAGAATCGAGGGGGCGCAAGGGGGACTACAAAGCGGCAATGCCTCGCTCGCCTTACTTGGCGTAGCTGGCGAACAGGCCGACCGGGACCTTCTTGCCGTTGGATTCGAAGGCGCGCTTGACGTTGTCGTAAGCTTCCTTCTCGCTGATGTAGCCGTCGCTGCTCTTGTCGATCTGGGCGAAGTAGGTGTCGCCGTTCGGCACGACGGCGAGGAACTCGGCCTTCGAGACGCGACCGTCGTCGTCGGTGTCGGTCTGGGCGAAGCGGGCGTCGCCGCACTTGCCTTCGCCGCACTTGCCTTCGGCGGCCTTCGTGGCGGGGGCCTTCGTCACCGGCTTGGCTTCATTGCCGCCGCACTTGCCTTCACCGCACTTGCCTTCGGCGGCGGCATGGCTCGTGGCCACCATGTAGCCCTGTGCGAGCGGCTTCATGGCGAACGCGGAACCACTGAGGACGAGACCGGCCAGGGCGACGCCGAGGGCGCCAATGGTGGTGTTGCGGGTGTTGTTGGTCATTGTGTTACTCCAGTTGGGGATGCGGCTGTGCCGCGTTGGAAATGAGCGCCCTTGCGGGGAGAGAAAGGGGCGCTTTGGAACTACGAAGCGGCCGCCTTACTGCTGCGGATGCTTGGCGAACAGGCCGTTCGGCAGCTTCTTGCCGTTGGACTCGTAGGTGGCCTTGATGGACACGTACGACTCCATCTCGGAGATGTAACCATCGTGGTCGGTGTCCTTCTGCGCGAAGACGGCATCCTGGCCCGGCGCGACGGCCAGGAACTCGGCCTTCGAGACGCGCGCGTCGTCGTCGGTGTCGATCTGCGCGAACTTTTCGTCGCCGCACTTGCCTTCGCCGCACTTGCCTTCAGCGGTCTTCTTGACCGCAGTGGTCTTGGTCGGCTTGGCTTCATTGCCGCCGCACTTGCCTTCACCGCACTTGCCTTCGGCGGCGGCGTGGCTGGCGGCCACCATGTAGCCCTGCGCGAGCGGCTGCATGGCGAACGCGGAACTGCTGAGGACCAAGCCGGCCAGGGCGACGCCGAGGGCGCCGACGGTGGTGTTACGCGTGTTGATAGTGGACATTTGCATTACTCCGGGTGGGGTGCACCGCGGCTGCGGTGCGAATGGAACGGAAGAGTTTCAGTGGCGCCATTTCGAACCCTCGAGGTATCGCGTGGTTGTCGTCCACCCCATGGATTTGTGTGGAAAGTTGGCCACCGGCGCGGCAGATACATTCAGATACAAATCCAGGGTCAGCCGTGTGGAGCAACCCATGCGCTGCCTCGGTGAATCGAATGGAGAGTCGGAAAGAACGGGAAGGTCAGGCCGTGACCAGTCGGCCGGCCGAACTCGCGCGGCGCCGCGACCAGGTCATCAGGGCGATGCCGGCAATGGCCAGCACGCCGCCCGCCCACGGCAACAGCAGCGACAAGGTCGCGCCGATGCTGAACAGCACCAGGCCCCAGGCCGTGGTGTTGGCGGTCGTGGCGACGATCGACGAGCGACGCGTCCGGATCAGGTGGTCGAGGCTGAAGCGGCCGCCGCCGTTGAGCATCAGCGGCAGCAGCATCACCAGGTAGATCAACGGCAGCTTGTAGTTGCCGTAGCCCTCGTTGCTGATGGCATAGCCCTGCCAGAGCTCGGCCAGGCTCGACCAGTCGGAAGGCCAATGCACCGCGTAGATCGCGACGATGGTCACCACCCACAGGGTGGCCGCGGCGTAGCGCGTGCCCAGACCCACCAGCAGCGCCAGGCTGCCGATCAGTTCCATCCAGGTGGCCAGCGTCCAGTTGACGTTGGGGCCGAGCAGCGAGAACGGCAGCGGGAACTTGTCGCCCAGGTCGGCGAACCAGTTCTGTCCCTGCAGCTTCTCGCGGCCGGCTTCGAAGAATTCCCACGCCAGCAGGGCCCGCAGGCCGAGCGGGGCCAGCCACTGTCCCACGCCATCGACGCGGGACATCAGGGGGATCTGGTTGTGGTTGTCACGGTTAGACATCGCGGTCTCCTCGGGCTGGTGGGCCCTGTATTTCGTGTGGCGCCATTTCGAGGTCGCGAGGTATCGCGCGGGTGTCGCACAACCCATGGATTTGTCTTGAAAGTTAGCCGCCGCTGGCGCGGATACATCCAGATACAAACGGATGGGCTGATGTCTAGAAGCCAAGACTGGTCATGGCCCACCGATGCCTTGGACAGTGCGTGTCGCGAGGCGACGTAGTTGAGCTGATCGCGAGGCGTCGACGACGATGCCATCGGGGTTCTGGCAGTTTTCGACCAGAACGGCGACGCCCCTGCCGTCGGGCAGTGATGTCGTCACCGCTCCGCGCGTCGCCGGGCCATGAGCTCAGTCCCGGGTCAGGTTCGCGACGAGTTCGTCAGTGGTCGCGATGACGTGGGCGAACGTGGGTCCGTTCAGTTCGTGCGCGGCATGCATCATGTCGTGCCGGAAAGCGATGTCCGCCAACGGCACGTCCGGCGTCGCGGGAATCGAAACCCGGGTGCTGAAGGGGAAGCCTGCGAGAAAGGGTCTCTATACGCGATCCTGCTTACGGTCCCGGCACACACAAGCATCGCCGCGCATGACCATCCAGACGATCGCGTGGCGACGGTCATTTCCGGAACTTGGTAGTTCGGCTACGGCAAGAAATTCGACGAGCGCGCGCTAAAGGCGCTGCCACCCGGAAGTTTCTACACCGAGCCGCCGGGGGAGACTCATTTCGCCCGCACCGGTGATACGGCCGTGGTGCTGCAAATCACCGGCGTCGGCCCGACGGGCACGACTTACGTGAAAGCGCCCGGAAGCTTCCCGGAATCAAGCGAACTGCCTTGGTCTCCGTTTGTCATCTCAAGCCGTCGACGTTGCAAGTGCATTGCGCAGCCTCTGCACCTGCTGATTGAGGGCGGCGAGTTCCTCGCGCGTCATTCCCGACCGGTGCAACAGCCTCTCGACCAGGCAGCCTGTCTTCGTGCGCACGTCCCGGCCGGACTTCGTCAATCGCACATGCACCTGGCGCTCGTCCGCCGCGCTGCGTTGCCGTTCGACGAATCCGGCGTGTTCCAGCCGCTTCACCAGCGGGGTGATGGTGCTCGACTCCAATGCCAGCCGCGACGCGATTGCGCTGACAGTCTGGCCGTCCTCTTCCCAGAGCACGTTGAGGACGAGGTACTGCGGGTAGGTCAGGCCCAGGTCGTCCAAGAGCGGCTTGTAGGCCCGAGTGATGGCCATGCTGGTGCCGTACAGGGAGAAGCAAAGCTGGCGGCCCAGGGGAAGCGGCCCGTTCATCTCCATGGGTGGCTCCTGAAAATCCATGCGGATCAGCAATTTGGTTATGAATAGCTTATCACGATAAAAAATATCTTGACAAGTGATATCGGAGGCGTAATCTACTGATTATCGCGATAACAATCATCGCGAGACCGACATAGAGCCGCCCGCTACCGCTGTCCCCTGTTCCTATTCGAGAACGACCATGAACACGCTGCGCAACCTTGCCGCCCTCGCACTTCTTGCTTTCGCGGCCATTTCCCCCGCCCATGCCGAGCAGGCCGCCGAAGGCACGAAGACGTCCGTGGTCGCCGATGGCGCTCCGGTAGACGGCTCCAGCGACGTCCGCAAGCTCCTGGAAGACCGGCCCGAGATCGCCGCCCTTACGCGCGGCGGCAACGAGGAGGCCATGACCGATGCGTTGAAGGAGCAGATCAGCAATGCCGGCGGCGAAAAGGCTATTGCCGACGCCTTGAAGGAACAGCTGAAGAATGCCGGAGGCGAGAAGGCCGCTGCCGACGCCTTGAACGAATACCTCAGCAAGCACCCGTTGAAGGACGGACAAGACATCAAGGATCTTGCCCGCAACGGCAAGGAGAAGGCCATCGCCGCAGCCTTGAAAGCACGCTTCGGTAAGCATCCATGATCACGGGGAAACTCAACCCCGTAGCAGTCGTCTACCCGGTCCCTCCCACTTCGACTAGTGCCACCCTATGAACACACGTCGTCCCATAGCCATCCTTGGTGGCCAGCGCATTCCCTTCGCCCGCCAGAACACCGCCTATACGCGTGCGTCCAACCTGGAGATGCTGACGGCCACCATCGACGCCGTCGTGAATCGCTTCAACCTGCAGGACCAACGGCTTGGCGAAGTCGCGGCCGGCGCCGTCCTCAAGCACACGCGCGATTTCAATCTGACGCGTGAAGCCGTCCTGGCCAGCCAACTGGCACCCCAGACTCCTGCCTATGACGTGCAGCAAGCCTGCGCGACATCGATCGAGACAGCCATCCTGGTGGGCAACAAGATCGGCATGGGACAGATCGAAGTCGGTATCGCAGGTGGCGTCGACTCGTCCTCCGATGCGCCTGTCGCACTCAGCGAAAGCTATCGCCAACTGGTCCTCGCCCTGAATCGCGCCAAGACAGGTAGCGAGCGTCTGCGCATTCTCGCCGGCTTTCGGCCTTCGATGTTTCGGCCGTCCGTGCCTAACGTGAATGAGCGACGTACTGGCCTGTCAATGGGCGAGCACTGCGAGTTGATGGTCAAGCAGTGGGGCATCACCCGGGAAGCCCAGGACGAACTGGCGCTGGCCAGCCACCGCAACGGCATTGCAGCCTACGAGGAAGGTTTCTACAACGATCTCGTGGTTCCGTTTCAGGGCCTGCAGCGCGACAACAACCTGCGTCCCGACACTTCGATGGAAAAGCTCGCCAAGCTCAAGCCGGCATACGACAACACCAGCGGTCATGGCAGCCTCACAGCGGGCAATTCCACACCGCTTACCGATGGCGCCGCTGCAATCCTGCTGTCCTCCGCCGAATGGGCCGACCTGCATGGCATACGCCCGCAGGCTTGGCTGGTCGACGCGGAAACCGCAGCCGTGGAGTACGCCGGTCCGCACGCAGAAGGACTTCTGATGGCACCAGCATATGCCGTTCCACGCTTGCTCAAGCGCAATGGACTGAGCCTGCAGGACTTCGACTATTACGAAATCCATGAAGCCTTTGCAGGCCAGGTACTGTGCACGATGAAGGCATGGGAAGACCCGGACTACTGCCGCGAAAGACTCGGACTGCCGCACGCGCTTGGCAGCATCGATCGGAGCAAGCTCAACGTGCGGGGAGGCTCGGTAGGGCTTGGACACCCCTTTGCGGCGACCGGTGCTCGAATCCTGGCTAGCGTGGCCAAACAGCTGATGCTGCATCGCATCCAGACCGGAAAGCCGGCGCGGGCGCTGGTCTCTGTTTGTGCCGCTGGCGGCCTTGGCGCCACCGCCATCGTGGAGGCATGAGTGCTCGCCAGCGGTCAGGCCGCGCGTCTCGAACGATCAGCGCTGAACCAAAGCAGTGCCGAAGCCTGCGAGCGAAATCGCCGGTAGAAGTAGCCTCGAGTAGCCGCCACGCATTCCACACTCGTTCCGAGCGCGGGGTCGCCGACATAGGCGATATGCACGTGCCGCACGATAGGCTCGCGGGCCAGGCGCACGGCGTACTCGAGCGTCTCCGAATTCGAGGCATCGATCAAGGAAGCCTTCGTCAGATCCACGAGCACGTTCCGGAACGATGATTCAGCCTGGAGCTCGATCAGGTTTGCAAGAGCACCGCTCCTGTCCTGAAGTGAAACCTCCCCGTCAAAGACCACGCGAATGACACGTGGGCCGGGCAACAGATCAACCACGTACGGCATCGAAACGACTCGATAGACAACTTGCAGGAGCATGCCGTCCAATTGCGACAAACGTCTTTCAAATGACTCTGCGCTGGCGGCTACTGGATCCGTGCAGGAAATCTTGTCATTGCAGAAACGCAATCAGTCGACCAAGCGTGCCCTGCCCGCTCATGCGGGCTATCCACCACGCAAGAGCTGCGCCTTCTTCGCCACTGCGCCAAGCCAGACGGACCGTCTCGGCGGCGCGCGGCTCTTCAACCTGCTTCTCGACCAGCAATCCGGCACGGATAGCGCCGCGCGCCACTGGTTCGGGCAAGAATCCGAAGCCCAGCCCTGAGATCTGCAAGGCGAGCTTGGTGCGCATGTCGGGCACGGTCAGCGTGTCCTGTCCAAACAGCAGGCCGACGGTTCGCGGCAACAGCTTGCGTGCGGAATCGGCCACGGCGATCGCTCGATGCTCATGCAGGTCCGCTTTTCCCAACGGTCGGTCGCGATCCGCAAGCGGATGTGACGGTGCGACGGCAAACACGAATTCGATCGTTCCCATCACCTCCGAAACATAGCCACCACCGGACGGGCCATCGCCCGTGGCGCCGATCAGCAGATCGACGCGACGCTCCATGAGCGCTTCCCATGTCCCTGTTAATTGGTCGAGCGCTACGCGCAGGCGCGTGCTGTCGGCGACGGCATAGAAATCCCGGATGTCCGCCTCCAGTGCCAGAGGCGAGAACACCGAATCCATGCCGATCGAGAACTCGGTCTCCCAGCCCGAAGCCACGCGGCGCACACGCAGTTCCAGGTCCTGCGCGGCCTTGAGGAGATGGCGCCCTTCCTTGAGGAGTTCCTGCCCTGCTGCCGTCAGCGCGACACGCGGGCCCAGCCGCTCGAAAACCTGGACGCCCAGGTCGTCTTCCAGCTTGGCAACCGTGTAGGAGATCGTCGAAGGGACCTTGTGAAGCTCCTTGCCCGCCCCGGAAAAAGACCCGCGCCGGTCGATGGCATCGAGCATCTCCAGGGCGTCCAGACTCAACCTGAGCATTCGATTTTCTCGATCATAGGACGGCAATCTACTCGCTTTTCATTCAACAATTCCGTCCACATACTGTTCTCCAAGCCGATATCAAGCCATTCGGCTAACTTCGAATTATTCGCACATAGCGATTGGAGCACAACATGATGCAGATCCGTAAGAGCGAAGAGCGTGGCCGCGCCGAGCATGACTGGCTGAGCTCCAGGCACACCTTTTCGTTCGCCGAGTATCGCGATCCCCGCCACATGGGCTTTGGGCCCCTGCGCGTGATCAACGAGGACAAGGTCCAGGGCGGACAAGGCTTCGGCACGCACGGCCACCAGGACATGGAGATCATTTCCTACGTGCTGGACGGGGCCCTGGAACACCGCGACAGTATGGGAAACGGTTCGGTACTGCGTTACGGCGATGTCCAGCGGATGAGTGCCGGGACAGGCGTGCGCCACAGCGAGTTCAACCACTCGCCGACCGAGCGCGTGCATTTCCTGCAGATCTGGGTGATGCCCGATAAGGGCGGCCTCCAACCAGGGTATGAAGAAAAGCATTTCGACCCGTCCTCCAAGCGCGGGCAACTGCGACTGGTCGTTTCACCGGATGGTCGCGACGGGTCATTGCGGATGAACCAGGACGCGTTCCTGTTCGCGACGCTCATCGATGGCGATGAGCACGTCGAGCACACGCTCGCACCGAATCGCCAAGGCTATGTCCACGTGGCCCGTGGCACCCTCAAGGTCAACGGCGTGGAACTGCGTGCCGGTGACGCCCTGAAGATCGAGCAGGAGCAACGCATCACCCTCGATCAGGGCTCGGACGCCGAAGTCCTCCTTTTCGATCTTCCCTGACCCATTCCGGAGACACCAATGAACATCCTCAACAAGATCCGTTACCCGGTGGCGCGCGCCTCGCTTGGCGCCATCTTCTTCATCCTGGGCCTGAGCAAGATCTTCAGCTTCGCCGGCGTGGCCGGCTGGATGGCCAGTTCTGGCCTGCCCTTCGCAAAGCCGCTGCTCGTGCTGACCATCGCCATCGAAGTCGGCGCCGGCCTGCTGCTGATCATCGGACGCCACACCCGCCTGGCCGCCGTGGTGCTCGCCCTGTTCCTGGTTCCCGTCACCTTGGTGTTCCATGCGTTCTGGGGCGCGGATGCCGCCAGCTTCCAGGACCAGCTCACCCAATTCCTGAAGAACCTGGCGATCTTCGGCGGCATGCTCCTGCTGGTCGACCGTTCGCGCGACACAGCTAAAGCCTGAGTTTCACCCGCCCTGCCCGGCTGCGCATCACGCAGCCGACAGGGCGGCGTTGTGAGCCTTGACTCCGGTGTAGCCGCTGTCGCGCGCGGAAGGCATCGAGCTGCGCCTGCCCTACCAGTCGGACCCCGTGTTGCGCGAGCGCATCAATGCGGGCGAACTGGAGCACATCGACCTGCACCTGAGCCACGTCGCGCAGTACACGTGGTTCGGGTACTTCGGCCCGATCGACGTGGCCGTCGTCGAAGTCACCTCGATCGACGAAGACGGCCATCTCGTTCCCTCGTCCTCCGTCGGACAACAAGACATGGCTCGAACAGGCCGGGCGCGTGATCTTGGAAGTCAATCATTGGCAGCCCACCGCGTTGCGCGGGGTGCACGACATCTATTACGGCACGGCATTGCCGCCGAACCGCAAGCCGATCCCGCTCCTTCGTCCCGACAGCCGCATTGTCGAGCCGTGGCTGCAGTGCGATCCCGACAAGGTCGTCGCCGTCGTCGAGACCGATGCGCCGGACCGCAATACGCCCTTCGACCTCCCCGATGCGGCGTCGAAGCGGAACGCGGAGAACTTGCTGGAGTTCTTCCGTCATGAGATCACTTTACGAGATACACGTCTGCCCCTTGGGCTGGGCACACAGTTGATGGGCGACCTCCATGTATCCGCTGAGGATGATGATGGGGGCAGCAGTGCGCGCACTGCCTGCCCTACGCTGAAGCCATCGGCATCCAGCAAGCCAAGATCCAGAACGACGATGTCGGGCGCTTGTAGCCGCAGGCACTCGTATAACGCGGCTGCCGTCGCGACTCCAGGCAACAGGATCTGATTGCGCAGTTCGGCATCGTCCTCCAACAGAACGATGCGCAATGCGCTTTCAACTGGCGATCCCTCCCTCAGCAAGTCAGTACGGCGCGCACTCTAATGCAGGCACATCACCAGTTTGAGTGGAGGAGCTACGGTTGAGATCACTTGTCCCGAAAAGTCGATTTTATGACCTACGCCGCTCACTCATTAGTTGAAGGCTGTCGATTCACAAGACTTCGCGGTTGCGATTTTCTGCCGATTGGGCAGTCGTATTGGTAGTGCGCTCGTGTACGTGACTGGTCGGCGTACGGTCGATCAGGAGACTGAGCAGCTCGGGACGGTTGTAGTGGCCGACGGAGTCCATCAATGACTTGCGTCGATCGATCAGCGTGAAATCGAGGTCGGCGATGACCTCACCCTCACCCGACCGGAGTTCGCCTAGCAGCATGCCGTCGGGTGCCACGATCGTGGTCAAGCAACCGCCCGAGATCGGACCGATCTCGCAGCCCGTGTCCTTCATGATTTGCGCCTGCTGATCGGCGTCCAGCCAGGCCGTTGCGTTCACGACGAAGCAGCCGGACTCCAGGGCATGCTGGCGAATATTGATTTCCATCCTTTTGGCAAAACCCTCGCCGAAGGCGGAACCCGGATACATGGCCGAGTGGATCTGCTCACCGTCGGCCATCAGTGCGTAGCGCGCCAGCGGGTTGTTGTGTTCGAAGCAAGCCAGCTGGCCAATGCGGCCGACCTTGCTATCGACGGCGCGCAGGCCCGATCCGTCACCCTGGCCCCAGATCATGCGTTCGAAATGGGTGGGCGTGATCTTGCGGCGGCGCTGGATCAAGGTGCCATCGGCGTCGAAGAGCAACTGCGTGTTGTATAGAGTTCCGCCGTCACGCTCATTGACGCCGATGGACACCACCATGCCGGCCTTCCGGGCGGCCTCGCCGATCGCGTCGGTGGCAGCAGAGGGCACCGTCACGGCTTGGTCCATCAGCTTCAGATGCTCAGTTCCCGACAGGAGCTGCAAGGGCGTCTGGACTGCGGAAAAGTACGGGTAGTAAGGCACCACGGTCTCCGGGAAGGTGGCGAACTGCACTCCCTGCTGGCCAAGCTCGTGGATCTTCTGGACGATCTTTTCGACAGTTGCCTCACGGCTGTAGAGCACAGGGCTGATCTGAACGGCGGCGGCTTTGATGATGGTCATGATGTTTCTCCTGACTCTGGTGTATATGCAACGTTAAAAACATGATCAGCCGGCTATGAAATCTACGGTAGGTTGGTGGCGAAATTGACGATGACAGAGGCGCCGTCATCGCCGAACAAGCGCTTCGCTTTGGCCTGCGCGGATCGCCGTGCAGGCATCGCTTCGGTCAGAAGCTCGCTACCGGATCTTTGAGATGACGATCGGAGGCTGCGGCCCTTCTTGCCGACCATGTCTAGCATGCCGTCCGGCTTTTGGCGGGTATTCGTCTTCATGCTGGGCGTGCACCTGTTGCAGCCGACTATTTATGCGGATGTTGAAGCGAGCCAGTCACAATGAACTCCTGTGTCACGACCTGTCCGGGGAATACGTTGTGACCAGCGTCGACCAACGAGATCGTCACCTTGTGCGGGCCGGGCTTCAGACCGGCGATGTCGACTGTGTTGTTGTCACTCGCGTCCGCCCACCACCAAGGCAGATCGTCGACAGTCACGTGCAGATGTCCGATACGTGGAGATACCTTGGCGGCGTTCTCCCCGAACACGCTTACGATGCGCAAGTTCTCCACTCGGTACTGGGCCCAGTAGACGCCTTGGGCCAGTCCCTCGGGGAGCGGAGGATCCACGATCAGCTTAGGCGCCGGCTCGTTTTCGATCGCGACGTAGGGTGAACCGCCGCGGATCTCCCGCGCGCTCTGAGCGAAGGCGCTGGTGACGAGCATAGTGCTTACCGCTACGGCGGCAAGCGTTTTAATCAAAATGGTCATTGGGCTATATCCTTTTGTGAAGCGTTGATGGCTGCAGATACTTTCGGAAACCGGACATCGACGCGCAAAGCACGAGAGGTCGGCTAGTCAACTTTGGTCAGACGCCTTTGTACGTGGACGTCTCCGCGATTTCGGAAAACCGTCGTGACCGAGCGTGGCGCAAAGCTACTCCCTGTTCGCTTCGCCGAGTAGCCGTAAATTCGAGAGGAATCGTTTCATGGAGTGAAAGGGCCATGGACCGGCCCGAAGTGTGTCCGTCGCCGACGACCTTCGGAGTTGGAGGGAGCATTTGAAAGCTCGCTTGCTGCTGCGCGGCAATCGCAAGCTGATGCTCAACCTACCCTGACGCGTCCATGTCGCCTCAATCCGGCATCTCTGCGGTGCCGCCGACCGCGTGAGTCGGTTTGATCTCAAAACCTCTTCTCGACTGATTTCACCATGATCGTGATGGCATTGACCTCGGACTCCATTCTGCTGGTCGAGTACGTGATCATGGCGCGATACGAACGAGGGATGAGTCGCCTGATGGCGATGATCAATTCGTGTCACGCACGTGCCTGCTGAAAGATTCGGATCCCGGCTCGCTGTCGACACTCTGGCCGAAGCGAGCGGCATCCCGGGTCAATCATTTCTCCCCGGCTTGCTGCTGTCGTCGGAACTCGGCGACGAGCAAGCCGCCAACTCCCCAACTCTTCAGAATCACAACAAAGGTCGAGTCTAGCGGCTTGTTCAGTGCGTTCAGCAGCAGCTTCGCTTACCTCTTTGATTAGGGCCGCTTTTTCCTCGGCCGTGGTCCTGTCGCAGGCCTTGGATACGCAGCACGAGAACGTAGAGCCTTCCGATTAGGGCGAGTAGCCGGTATTTTTGGCAACCAGACTCCCACTCTGTGGAGGGTTTTATGGACAGGCTAGAGGCGATGACCGCGCTCACCGCAGCGGTGGAGGCGGGAAGCCTGTCGGCGGCGGCCCGGTCGCTGGGAGTTCCCTTGGCGACGATGAGTAGGAAGGTGGCCGAACTCGAAAAGCACCTGGGCACACAGGTGTTACTGCGCGGTTCCCGCAAGCTGAGCCTCACCGAAGCTGGGGCAGGCTACGTGGCAGCCTGCCGGCGAATACTCGAGGACATCGCGGAAGCCGAACGGGTGGTGTCCGGGGAATATGCTGCGCCAACCGGTGAGCTGGTCGTCAGCGTGAGTCATGTGTTCGGGCGCACGCATGTGCTGCCAATCGTGTGTGACTTCCTGCGCGCCTTCCCGGACATCCGCGTGCGCTTCCAGCAGACCGATTACAGCGTGAACCTCGTTGAGGAACAGGTCGACGTTGCGGCTCGGCTCGGCGCGCCAAAGGACGGGGGACTAGTCGCCGTTCCTGTGGGGCACGTACGGCGCACCATGTGTGCCAGCAGCGAGTACCTCGCACTGCATGGCGTGCCCCGCAGCATCACCGACCTCGCCGACCACCACTGCATCGTCCTGGAATCGCTTGGATCGACAGGCCGTTGGGACTTCGCCCATGGCTGGCTTGATTATGACGGCCCGGTACGCAGCCGGATTGCTGTGAACACGGCCGAAGCATCGCTGGGGGCTGCACTACAGGGCCTGGGGATCGGGTACCTGCTTTCGTACCAGACCAAGGACGCCATCGCATCTGGACGGCTACAGTACGTTCTGGATGAGTTCCGCTCGGCGCCGAGTCCGGTCAACCTGATGTACGCGCCGCGTAAGCCGCTTCCGCTCAAGATCCGGGCGTTCATCGATTTTGCGGCGCCGCGGCTGCGCACGCTATTGACCGACTAGTCGGCACCACAAGTGCCGACGCGGTGCACCGAATGCCGTAGCGAAGTGCTGCAAATCGAACGGCGACGGAGGACCCGGCGGCAAAAGGCTCGGAAGGCCCGCTTCGGCTCGAATCGGCCCCTCAAGATGAAGTAGCAGACTGGCAGCGGTCTGTAGCGGCAAGAGTCCAATAGGCTGTTGCAACCCTATCTGGCCTTGCAGGGAGGAAGGTAGGGACTGTGGCGGAAGCGGTGAGATTCGAACTCACGGATGGGTCTCCCCATCGCCGGTTTTCAAGACCGGTGCCTTAAACCGCTCGGCCACGCTTCCGTAGTACTGCCCCGCGGCGAGCCGCGGGGCGCGCATTCTCTCACGCCGGCTCGACGGTGGGCTCGCGCGATTTGCCTGCTGCCTTTTCCTTGGCGGCGTGTGCGCCCTTCTTCACCCCATCCGGGCAAGGACCCGGAATATCGCCGCACTGCAGCCTCGCCGATTCCACCAGGCCTGGGACGCGTTCGGCCAGGAAGTCGATGAACACCCGTACCGCCGGCAACAGGCCGCGGCGCGACGCGAACACCGCATGGAAGATGCCCTGCGGCAGGCGCCATTGCGGCAGCACGACTTCCAGCTCGCCATTGCGCACGGCTTCGGCGCATACGGTTTCCGGGAGCATGGTGATGCCCACGCCCTGCGTCGCCAGCGCCATCAGCATCGGGAAGTCGAAGCCGGCCACGCGCGGCTTGAGTTCGACGCGGCGCACTTCACCGTTGGGGCCGTGCAGTTCCCAGCGCTGGTGGGCTTCGTCCTCGTTCATGCTGAGAGTGACGTGCTGGGCGAGATCGTCCGGATTGGCCGGACGTCCCATGCGCTTGAGGTAGGCCGGGCTGGCGACCAGCAGCTCCTGGATCTGGCCGAAGTTGCGCATCACCAGGCTGCCGTCGTCGTCGAGGCGATTGCGTACGCGCAGGGCGACATCGACGCCTTCGTTGATGATGTCGACGCGGCGGTTGCTGACGTGCAGCTGCACGCGCACCTGCGGGTACTTGGCCAGGAATTCCGGCAGCAGCTTCGGCATCTGCTGCTGCGCCATTCCCACCGGCACGCTCACGCGGATCACGCCGCGCGGTTCCGCACTGAGGCGGTCGACGACTTCGCGCGCGGCCTGTGCCTCGGCCAGCATCGACTGCGCATGGCGGTACACGCTGTGCCCGACTTCGGTCACGGCGAAGCGGCGCGTCGAACGCTGCAGCAGGCGCACGCCCAGGTCGGTCTCGAGCTGGCTGATGCGGCGGCTCAGGCGCGACTTGGGGATACCCAGCGCGCGTTCCGCGGCGGCGAAACCCTGATGGTCGACCACGGCGGCGAAGTAATAGAGGTCGTTGAGGTCCTGCATGGCGATTATCCTACAATCAGAACAGTCAGTGATATTAAACCAGCTTTATCCTACTCACGCAACAGTGGAAAGTACGCCCCAACGCGGCCCTGCCGCACCCATCGGGAGAGGTTCCATGAAACTGCTGCATATCGATTCCGCCGCCACGGGCGCCGGCTCCGTCACCCGCGAGCTTACCGCTACCATCGTCGCACGCTGGCAAGAGGCCGTACCTGGCCTGTCGGTTACCTATCGTGACCTCGACGCGCAACCGCTGCCCCACCTCACCGGTCCGGTCCTGACCAAGGTCGACCAGGTGGCCGCCGAATCCAGCGAGCAGGTGCTCCAGCAGTTCCTCGACAGCGACGTCATCGTGCTCGGCGCGCCCATGTACAACTTCAGCGTGCCCTCCACCCTGAAGGCGTGGATCGACCGGGTAGCGGTGGCCGGCCGCACCTTCCACTACACCGAAAACGGCCCGGAAGGGCTGGCCAAAGGCAAGCGCATGGTGATAGCCAGCGGTCGCGGCGGCGTGTACGGCGACAGCAGCCCGGCGGACTTCCAGGAAGCCTATCTGCGCCAGGTGTTTGGCTTCCTCGGTGTCACCGACATCGAGTTCGTGCGCGCCGAAGGCGTTGCCTATTCGCCGCAGCACCGCACCGATGCGCTGGAAGGCGCGAAGGCCGCGATCCAGGTGCCGTTGCGCGAAGCTGCGTGATCTGAAGCTGCAACTCGTTCCAGTCACGCGTTTCCACGCCCTCCCCTGCGCCGGAAACGCAAACGGGCCCGCATTGCGGGCCCGTTCCTTTTGCAGCAGGCGATCGGTTATTCGATGCGTTCGGCGCCGCCCATGTAGGGGCGCAGCGCCTCGGGCACCGTGATCGAACCATCCGCTTCCTGGTAGTTCTCCATGACCGCGATCAGCGCGCGGCCCACTGCGACGCCCGACCCATTGAGCGTATGCGTCAGTTCCGGCTTGCCGGTGGCGGGATTGCGCCAGCGCGCCTGCATGCGGCGGGCCTGGAAGGACTCGCAGTTGGAGCAGGAGGAGATTTCGCGATAAGTGTCCTGCGACGGCAACCAGACTTCCAGATCGAAGGTCTTGGTCGCGGCGAACCCCATGTCGCCGGTGCACAGCAGCACGCGGCGGTACGGCAGGCCCAGCTTTTCCAGCACGACTTCGGCGCAGCGGGTCATGCGCTCGTGCTCTTCGTAGCTCTCTTCCGGCTTCGTGATCGAAACCAGCTCGACCTTCTCGAACTGGTGCTGGCGGATCATGCCGCGGGTGTCGCGGCCGTGGCTGCCGGCTTCAGCGCGGAAGCACATCGAATGCGCAGTCATGCGCAGCGGCAACGCGTCGGCTTCGACGATCTCGTCGCGGACGATGTTGGTAAGAGGCACTTCAGAGGTCGGGATCAGGTAGCGCTTGTGCGCATGCTCGCCCTCGCCCACGGTGGTGGCGAACAGGTCGTCCTCGAACTTCGGCAGCTGGCCGGTGCCGCGCATCGAATCCGCGTTGACCAGCAGCGGAACGTTGGTTTCCTGGTAGCCATGGTCGCCGGTGTGCAGGTCGAGCATGAACTGCGCCAGCGCGCGGTGCAGTCGCGCCAGTTGCCCGCGCAGCACGGTGAAGCGGGCGCCGCTGAGCTTGGCGGCGGTGTCGCCATCGAGCCAGCCGTTGCGCGCGCCGAGTTCGACGTGGTCCTTGACTGCGAAGTCGAACGCGCGCGGCGTGCCCCAGCGGTGCTGTTCGGCGTTGTGCGCTTCGTCCTGGCCGAGCGGTACCGATTCGTGCGGGATGTTCGGGATGACGAGCGCGATCGCTTCGATCTGGGCGCGGATGTCCTCGAGGCGGTGCTCCGAGGTCTTCAGCTCCTCGCCGAAACCGGCGACCTCGGCCATCAACGCCGAGACGTCCTCGCCCTTGGCCTTGGCCTGCCCGATCGCCTTGCTGCGCGTGTTGCGCAGGTTCTGCAGCTCCTGGGTGCGGATCTGGATCTGCTTGCGCTCGCTTTCCAGCGCCTCGAGCGCAGCGGCGTCGAATTCGAAGCCGCGAGTCTCGCGCAGGCGCGCAGCGAGTTCGGCGGAGTTCTGGCGCAGCAGGGTCGGGTCGAGCATGGCGGGCGTGGCGGCAAAGGTGACGAAGCTCGCGATTATCGCAGGCTTGTTGCGTCGATTGCCCAATTATTAACAAGCGCCCCGTCACCATCGGACCGTCCCCCTTGTCCGCTGCCCCATGACCCATAGCCCTTCCGCGTCGCAACCGCCTCATCGCTTCGACTTCGCGGCCTGGCGCCCGTCCCGCCGGGCCCTGCTCTGGGTGCTGGGCGCGTTCGTACTCGGGCTATTGCTGTTCCTGCTGGTCTGGCGGAGCAACAGCGACAGCGACTTCTATCGCGCCGGGCCGGCAGCGCCCACGGCGGCCAGTCCGCAGTACGCGCCATTGCCTGCCCCCGTGGCGGCGGGCTCGGATGAAGTCAGCGACGTACCGGCACCCGCCCCGTCGCAACGCGGGGATGAGCAGCAACCCCGTCTGGTCGAGACCACGCCGCCACCCCCGCCTGCCGCGCCCGCACCGCCGGCGCCCCCTGCCGCGGCGGTGGCCACGGCGCAACCACAGCCGATTTCCACGCCCTCGCCGAAGTATCCGGCGCAGGCCCTGCGCAACGGCGAGCGCGGCACGGTGACGGTCAGCGTCGAAATTGGCGCGGATGGCGTGCCAACGGACGTCGGCGTGGCCAGGAGCAGCGGATCGCGTCAACTCGACCGTGCTGCCGTGGATGCAGTACGACGCTGGCGCTTCCGTCCGGCGATGGTCGATGGCCGGCCCACCGCGGGCCGGGTGCAGGTGCCGATCAGTTTCGAGAATTGACGGCGGGCGAATCCGTCACTCGCGCAGGCTCATGCCCGCTGCACGCGCGAGGGTGTCGAAGCCGGGGAACGAGGTCGCGACGTTGGCGACATCGTTGATGCGAACGTCGCCGCCGGCCAGCTGGGCGGCGACGGCGAAGCTCATGGCGATGCGGTGATCGCCGTGGCTTTCGACAACACCGCCAGCCAGGCGCCCGCCTTCGATCACGGCACCGTCGGGCGCTTCCTCGATGGCGATACCGAGCGCACGCAGGCCCGCGGCCATCGTCGCGATCCGATCGGATTCCTTGACCCGCAATTCGGCGGCGCCCCGCACGACGGTGCGGCCCTGTGCGCACGCGGCGGCGACGAACAGGATCGGGAACTCATCGATCATGTCCGGCACGATCTCCACGGGTACGTCGATGCCGCGCAACGGCGCATGCCGCACGACCAGGTCCGCCACGGGTTCGCCGCCCTGTTCCTGCCGGTTTTCCTCGCGGATGTCCGCACCCATCGCCCGCAAGGCGGCCAGCAGGCCGGTGCGGCGCGGGTTCATGCCCACGGCTTCGAGTCGCACTTCGGATCCGGGAACGAGCGTGGCCGCCACGATGAAGAATGCAGCCGAGGAAAAATCAGCGGGTACATCAATGTCGATCGCGGAAAGCCGATGCCCCCCAGGCAGGCGCGCGATTCCCGGCGCGAACTCGACCGGCCAACCGAAGGCGGCGAGCATGCGCTCCGTGTAATCACGTGTCGGGTGCGGCTCGCGCACGACGGTTTCACCGTCGGCGTACAGCCCCGCGAGCAGCAATGCGGACTTCACCTGCGCGCTGGCCACCGGCGTGGCGGTTTCGACGCCGCGCAGGCGAGCGCCGCCATGGATGCGTAGCGGCGGCAGGCCACCCGGTGCGCTGTCGACCTGCGCGCCCATCGCCGCGAGGGGATCGATGACCCGACCCATCGGCCGCTTCGACAGTGATTCATCGCCGACCAGCGTGCTGTCGAATGCCTGCGCTGCCAGGAGGCCGGCCAGC
The DNA here is from genome assembly GCA_031457065.1 of Agrilutibacter niabensis. Classification (GTDB taxonomy): domain Bacteria; phylum Pseudomonadota; class Gammaproteobacteria; order Xanthomonadales; family Xanthomonadaceae; genus Agrilutibacter; species Agrilutibacter niabensis_A. Next base: position 903,717 of record JAVDVW010000001.1, on the reverse strand, counting down.
AGGCGCATGCCGGTTCCGGCATTGCCGCAATCCAGCGACGCAGGGGTGCCCTGCAGTCCATGCAGGCCGACGCCATGCACGATCCGTTCACCGTCATTGGGCGCCTCGATGCGCACCCCCAACTGCGTGAATACCCGCGCAGTGGCGCGCGTATCCTCGCCCTCTAGAAAGCCGCGGATATGCGTGGTCCCTTCGGCGATCGCGGCAAGCATGACCGCACGATGCGAAATCGACTTGTCGCCGGGGACGCGCACGCTACCGCGGAGCTCAGTTCCAGGGGATGCGATCCATTGCCTGGCAGGCGCTTCGCGGTTCATCCCAGCACCGTGTCGAGTGCCGCCAGCAGGCGCTGGTTCTCGTCGTGCGTACCGATGGTGATGCGCAGGCAGTCGCCGAGGCCGTAGCCGGCCATCGGACGCAACACGACACCCTGCGCAATCAGGGCCGCCTCAAAGAGCGCCGTATTCGCGCCGAATTCGACCAGGACGAAATTCGTCTGCGACGGAAACACGCGCAGGCCGCGCTGCTGCAATGCCTGGCTGAGCCGGACACGCTCGACCGCGTTGCACTCCAACGACCACTGCAGGTGCGCCGCATCATCCAGCACCGCCTCGCACGCGGCGAGCGCGGGGCCATTGACGTTGAAACTCTCCCGTACGCGTTCCATCACCGCAACCAGACCGGGGGCAGCGAGCATGTAGCCGACGCGGAGGCCGGCCAGGCCGTACGCCTTGCTGAAGGTACGGGTCACTACGAGGTTGGAATGCCGCGCCAGCAGTGGCAATGCGCTGGCGTAATCCGGAGCATCGGCCATCTCCGCATACGCCTCGTCGAAGACCACGATGACGTGGTCCGGAATGCGGGCAACGAAGGCTTCGAGCGCATCGCGCCCGAACCAGGTCCCGGTCGGATTGTTGGGATTGGCGACATACACCAGCTTGGTGGCCGGCGTGACCGCCGCCGCGATCGCGTCGAGGTCGTGACCGAGCGGCATGGCCGCGTGATCGCGCGGCAGCGCCTCGACCACCCGTGCATTTGCGCCAGCGCACTGCGTCGCCAGCGCGAACACGGCAAAACCGTAGCGCGAATACACGACATCATCGCCCTCGCCCGCGAAGACCTGCGCCAGTTGCATCAACAGCTCGTGCGAGCCGTTGCCGAGCAGGATCTGGCCGACGTCGACGCCATGCTTCGCCGCCAGTGCCCGCTTCAGGTCGAGGCCAAGGGGATCCGGATAGCGGTGCAGCGAATGCAACTGGTCGAGGATCGCCACGCGCGCGGCTGGCGATGGGCCGTACGGGTTCTCGTTGGAGCCCAGCTCGACCAGGTTGTCCTCGCCGAACTTGCGCCGGAACGCGACCAGGTCGTGGCCCGGATCATAGGCGCGCAGGCCCTGCACGCCGCGCGATGCGCGGGCGGCGAACCAGGCTTCGTCATGCATTGCTTCACCCATTACGAAATCGCCACCGGATAGGAGCCCAGCACCTTCACCTCCTGTGCGAACGCCTCGACTTCGTCCAGTGCGCGACGCATCGCGTCTTCCTGCGCATGGCCGGTGATGTCGATGAAGAAGGCGTACTGCCACAGGCCGGTATGGCCAGGACGCGACTCGATGCGGTTCATGCTCAGGCCGTGCTTCGCGAAGGGGGCCAGCACGTGGTAGAGCGCGCCTGGCTGGTCCTTGATGAAGACGAGGAGCGAGGTGCGGTCGTTGCCCGACGGCGGGAACAGCTCGCGTCCGAGCACCAGGAAGCGCGTGGTGTTGTCGGGCCGGTCCTCGATGGGGCCGGCCAGCGACTTGAGGCCATAGACGGTCGCGGCACTGATGCCGGCGATGGCCGCCGCATCATCGGCGTTGCGCGCCCGCTTGGCGGCATCCGCGTTGCTCGTCACCGCGATCTTCTCGGCCTTTGGCAGGTACTGCCGCAGCCAGGCCTTGCACTGCGCGAACGACTGCGGATGCGAATAGACGCGTTCGATGTCCTCGAGGCGGCCCGCGCGCGACAACAGGTGCTGGTGGACACGCAACTCGACCTCGCCGCAGATCCTCAGGCTCGAGGTGAGGAACATGTCCAGCGTCGACTGGATCGTGCCCTGCGTGGAGTTCTCCACCGGGACCACGCCGAAATCGGCGTGGCCGGCTTCCACTTCCTGGAATACTTCCTCGATGCTGGACAGCGGCAGGCCATGGATCGAATGGCCGAAGTGCTTGTAGACCGCTTGCTGCGAGTGCGTGCCCTCCGGGCCGAGGAAGCCGATCTTCAAAGGCTCCTGCTGGGCCAGGCAGGCCGACATGATTTCGCGGAACAGCCGCACCAGCACCTCGTCGTTCAGCGGACCGTCGTTGCGGTCGACGACGCGACGCAGCACCTGTGCCTCGCGCTCGGGGCGGTAGTAGTCCACCGCCGCCGCGAGCTTGCCCTTGGCCTTGCCGACCTGGTGCGCCCAGTTGGCGCGCTCGATGATCAGCGCCTGGATGCGCTGGTCGATACCGTCGATGTGGGCACGGACTTCGGCGAGGTCGGGCTTGGCTTCGTTCTTGCCGGACTTCGCCGATTCCGGGACGCGGCCGCTGGCCTTGCGCTGCGTTTGTTTGGTGCCTTTCTTTGTCATTCCCATGCCTTTTTTACATCCGGGCGCTCACCAATGCCGTCCATGGCGATGCACTCCGGGCTCCGGATCGCCCGGCCCGGCCATCCATGGCCGGGCGTTCGCGGCCGCGGCCGATGCCGATAGGGCATCGGCCAAGCGCGGCCGCTCACCCATGCCTTTGCCTGAAGTCGCGCATGAAGTCGGCCAACGCCTGCACGCCGGCCTCCGACATCGCGTTGTAGATCGAAGCACGCATGCCGCCGAGCGCGCGGTGTCCCTTGAGGGAGATCAGGCCGGCGCCCTGCGCTTCCATGAGGAAGGCCTTGTCCAGCGCCTCGTCGTGCAGGAAGAACGGCACGTTCATGCGCGAACGCACGGCCTTGTCGACCTCGTTGCGATAGAAGCCACCGGAGTTGTCGATCACGTCGTACAGCAGCGCCGACTTGCGCGCGCTGCGGCGGGCGAATTCCTCGACGCCGCCTTCGGCCAGCATCCACTTCACTGTGAGGCCGAGCAGGTACCAGTTCCAGCTTGGCGGCGTGTTGAGCATCGATTCGCCCTTGACGTGCGAGCGGTAATCGAGGATGTCGGCGCGCGGCTGGCCGGCGCGTTCGAGCAGGTCGCGGCGGATGATCACGACGGTGATGCCGACCGGCCCGAGGTTCTTCTGGGCGCCGGCATAGATCACGCCGAACTTCGACACGTCCACCGGCTCGGAGGCGATGCTCGAGCTGAAATCGGCAAACAGCGGGACGTCGCCTACCTCGGGGATGTCGCGGAATTCAACGCCATGGATGGTCTCGTTGGCGGTGACGTGGACGTAGGCCGCATTCTTCGAAAGCTGCCAGGTGTCGCGCGCGGGAATGCTGCGGAAGCCATCGGTCTCGCTGCTGGCGGCGATATTTGCGGCCACATACGGGTTGACCTGCTTGATCGCAGTCTTGCCCCAATGGCCGGTCAGCACATAGTCAGCCGCCTGGCCCGGCTCGGCGAAGTTGAGCGGCAGCAGCGCCTGCACGGTCGTCGCGCCGCCGCCCAGGAACAGCACGGCGTAGTCGTCGGGAATCGACATCAACCTGCGCAGATCGGCTTCGGCCTCGGTGGCGACCTGGATGAACTCGGGGCCGCGATGGCTCAGCTCGACGATGGACGCGCCGACGCCATGCCAGTCGAGCATTTCCTCCTGCGCCTGGCGCAGGACGGACTCAGGAAGGGCGGCGGGACCGGCGCTGAAATTGTGTACGCGTGACATGGATCTCCTCGGCTTGGCGAAAGTTGTCTCTTGCGGCACAGGGATTCGCTCCAGGGTGGGCGAACCAAAGGGTTGGCAAGGCGAGGGATGGCAGGCCAGGCGGGGTATGTGCAGCCGTTCTAGTATGCCGCAGCGCAACACGCATGGATCAAGAGTTGCCCGCGCAACTTTTCGCCCACTTATTCCCTCTGGACATATAGTCGAACCACAGTCGCCGGAGCCGGTCATGTCCCTACGCGATGTCTTACGCATTCCCTCCTCCGAACTCACTGACGAGTCGGTCTACCGCGACCGTCGCCGCCTGCTGGCCGCGCTGGCGGCGGTACCGGGACTTGGCCTGGCCGCCTGCAGCGACGCAGCCCCGCCGCCACCCCCTTCAACAGTGACGATCACGCCGGAACAGGCGCGCGCCGGATTTCGTACCAGCGAGGAACTCACGCGCTACGAGGACGTCACCACCTACAACAACTTCTACGAATTCGGCACCGGCAAGAGCGACCCGTCGCGCGCCGGCCGCACGCTGCGGCTGCAGCCATGGAGCGTGGCGGTAGGCGGCCAGTGCGCGAAGCCGGGCGTCATGTCGCTGGACGACCTGCTCAAGGGCGCCACGCCCGAAGAACGCATCTACCGCCTGCGCTGCGTCGAAGGTTGGTCGATGGTGATTCCGTGGCGGGGCGTGCCGCTCGCGAACGTACTCAGGCGCTTCGAACCCAACTCCAAAGCGAAGTACGTCGCCTTCACCACGCTCGAGGACCACAAGCAGATGCCCGGCCAGGGATACGGCGCGCTGGACTGGCCCTATCGCGAGGGCCTGCGCATCGACGAGGCCATGCATCCCCTCGCCTTCCTCGTCACCGGGCTGTACGGCAAGCCGCTGCCGCAGCAGAACGGCGCGCCGCTGCGGCTGGTGGTGCCGTGGAAATACGGCTTCAAGGGCATCAAGTCGATTGTCGCCATCACTTTCGTCGAGACCATGCCGTTCACCAGCTGGAACGATGCGCAGCCCCAGGAGTACGGGTTCTTCAGCAACGTCAACCCCAGCGTGGACCATCCGCGCTGGTCGCAGAAGACCGAACGCCGCATCGCCGGCACGCAGAGCAAGCTGTTCGCCGAACGCATCCCCACGCGCATGTTCAATGGCTATGCGGACCAGGTCGCCGGGCTGTACACGGGCATGAACCTGCGGAAGTGGTTCTGAGATGGACCCTGCTACGCGCGGCGCCCGCACGTCACGTGGCGTGGTCGCCGCCAAGAGCGTCGTCCAGCTGCTCGCATTGGTACCTGCCGCGATACTGGGCTGGCAGATCCGCGCGGAGGCCTTGACCGGCAGCGGCGGGCTGGGCGCGGATCCGGTCGCGGAGATCGAACATCGCCTCGGGCTGTGGGCCCTGCGCTTCCTGATGTTGACGCTGGCGATCACGCCCCTGCGGCAGCTGACGCACCAGCCCGTATTCGTGCGCTTCCGCCGCATGCTCGGGCTGTATGCCTTCTTCTACGCGACGCTGCACCTCACCGCTTATCTCGTGCTCGACCTGCGTGGCTACTGGGCGCAGATCTTCGAGGAGATCGCCAAACGCCCCTACATCACCGTCGGCTTCACCGCATGGCTGTTGTTGGTACCACTGGCGGTCACGTCCACGCAGGCGGCCATTCGCCGGCTCGGCCGCAACTGGGGGCGGTTGCACAAGCTCGTGTATGCCGTTGGCGTGCTCGCCGTGCTGCATTTCTGGTGGCTGGTGAAATCCGACGTGCGCGAACCCGCGCTGTATGCGGCGATCCTTGCCACTCTGCTGGGTTGGCGCGTCGCGAAAAGCCTGCGTGACCGGCGCGCTAACGTGCGCCGTACAGCAGCAGCAGGCTGAGCGCGGCGGCGAGGCAGAGCGCCGCCAGCAATAACCAGGGCACGCGACGGATCGAGGAAGGACCCTTCGATTCGCCTGCCGGCGTGGCAGGCGCTTCGACCGGCGCCGGTTGGGCCGGTTTGCTGGGTTCGCCGGGCGTGCCGCGGTTGGGTGCTTCGACCAGGAATCGCTGCGTGTCAAACACCACCTGGTCTCCCGCCCGCAGCAAGGCGCTGCGTACGGGCCATCCGTTGACGAGGCTGCCTTCGTGCGAACCCAGGTCGCGCAGCACCAGCCCTTCGGCGTGCGGCTCGAGGCGCGCATGGCGATCCGCGAACGCGGGATCATCGATGCGGATGTCGCATTCGGGCAGGCGTCCGACCAGGCGCGGCTGGTCCAGGGTGATGCTGCGGCCGTGATGCGGGCCGCCGATGCCGCGCAACACCATCCGCGGGTCGGCACCGGGATCGCTCGAAGCCGGTCTCGCCTCGGCCGGCGCCGAAGGCGGCGTATCGCCGAGCAGCAGCCATTCGTTGCCGTCGACGAACACGGCATCGCCCGCACGCAACATCGCCATGCGACGCACCGGCCGGCCGTTGACGTGGAGGCCACGCGCGCCCTCGCGCAACTGCAGCCAGACGCCCCGGCGATCCACGCAGAACTGCGCGATCGCCTGCGCAGGATCGTCAACCATGACCGGGCGGTCGGTGGGATCGCGACCAATGGAATGCACGCCCGGTCCGAGGACCAGGTCCGGCTGCTGGCGATTGGGAAACCGCAGTCTCAGGTGGGTCATGTGGCAGGAGATATGGCGCGGCCGCAATCTAGCACGCCGCACCGCGTTTGCCGCCGCACGAATGCGCGGCGGCGCTTGGATGCACGCGCCTCTGCCCGCACAATGCGCCGCACAGGAGGAACCACCATGTCCAGCATCGATATCCGGCACGCTCATTCCCTGCCGCATGCGCAAGCGCGCAAGGCGGTACAGGAAGTCGCGGACAAACTCGCCGAACGCTTCGGCATCGGCTACGACTGGGACGGCGATACCCTCAAGTTCGCCCGCAGCGGCGTCGACGGCAAGATCGACCTGGCCCCCAAGAGCCTGCGCGTGACTGCCAACCTCGGCTTCCTGATGTCCGCCTTCAAGGGAACGATCGAGAGCGAGATCAAGCGCGTGCTGGACGAACGCTTCGGCTGAGATGCTCCAGGCGTCTCAGCAGTTCTCGTATTTCCAGTTGCGGCGCTTGCCTTCGGCCATCCATTCGACGGCCTGTCCCAGGCGCTTGATCCGGGTTTCCTCACGCTTGGCTTCGGTGATCCATTCGACATACTCCCGCCGGCAACTGGGCGGGAACGCATCGAACGTGGCGCGCGCCCTTGCATTTTTCTTCAGCGCGGCCGCCAGATCGTCCGGGACCTCGACCGGCGCCTTGGGCCTGGCGTCCCTGTTCGCCGGACGCTTCACGCCGTCCTCGATCAGCTTCATCGCCTGCCTGAGGTAACCGGTCAGCTCGTGCTTGCCCGGCAAGTCCGCGACCCCGGTCAACCGGCCGAACTGACCCATGGCGTCTTCCCTGCCATCGCTACCGACGACCATCGCGCCCTGCCACAGGCCGAACGTCGCGTGCTGCTTGAAGGCCGCCATGCCGCACAGGATCCTGCCCCGGTAGGTGAAGCTGGGTGCGCTCCACTTCAGCGTCTCCTCGCAATCCGGGCAGGCGGCATGGACGACCTCACGCAGGTGCAGCAGGATGGGGCGGGCGAATTCCGCCGATCTTGCGATATAGGCATCGACGCGCGGATCGCGCTGACCCATGGCAACTCCCCGGGAATCTGGATGGCGTCCTATTTTGCCCCTGCCCTGCGTTGTTCGTGGAGAGGAAGGGGGAAGACCATGTCCGACCGCGAGCGCCGCAAAGGCCAGAACGCGCATTCCGACGCGCTGCGGGCGCAACTCAACGAGGACCAGCAGATGACGCTGTCCGAGCTGGAGCGCTTTGGATGCGAACTGCGGTTCGTCCGCCGCCCGTTGTTCCAGGAGGCGATCCCGGTGCTGGTCGATGGCGACCGGAAGGGCTTCTCGATCCTCAAGCCCGACGGAACGGTCGAGGACGATCCGACCATCACGCTCCGCGCCTGAAACCTTTGCGTCGCGGCGTCCGCGGCGCCTTCAGCGCACGCCTGCCAGCGGCCAACGGCCCAGCGTGCGGTACTCGTTGCGCCCCCCCAGCAGGCTGTCGATCAACACGAATTCGCGTATGGGCCACGTCACCGCGTCGATGGCTTCGATCGGCAAGGGCGAGCTTGCGCCGCGCAACACGGTGACATGCGGCTTGAACGTGGGGTGCCCCTGCACTGCCACGTGCTGCCTGGACAGGGCCTTGCGCAATTCCTCCCACAGGCCCTGCAACGAAGCGCTGGCCTCCGCACAGCCGAGCCAGCCTATCCCCCTGGGAAAATGGCCCGCACGGTCCAGGACCAGGTCGAAGGCCGGCAGTTCCAGGGCTTGCGCGGCGCGGCATGCCGCGTCGATGCGCTCCCTCGGCAATTCCGAAAACATGCCGAGGAAGTGCAGCGTCATGTGGTAACGCGACGGCGATACCCAGCGGCCTTGCACCGCATGCCTTCCGCCCAGGGCTTCGACGGTGCGCGCCGTGCGATCGCGTGCGCTGGCGTCGGGCACGAGGGCGAAGAAGACATTATGGCTGGCCGTTTCGCCCGCGGTCGTGGACGCGGACCCGAACAGATCATCGTGCATCCGCCCAGTGTAGTGCTTCATGCGCTGGCGACACCCTTCGCGCAAGCATTGCCGAAACGGGACGCATGGGAAACGAACATGTCCGCGCAGGAAATCAATATGCCGGGGCAGCAGCGACCGATGCAGCGGCAACCGGAAACAATTCGTGAAAACTACCGTGGCAGCGGCAAGCTTGAAGGCAAGATCGCCCTGATCACCGGGGGCGACAGCGGCATCGGCCGTGCCGTGGCTGTGCATTTCGCGCGTGAAGGCGCCGATGTCGCGATCGTCTACCTGAGCGAGGACAAGGATGCCCAGGACACGCAGGTAATGAACGACCGGGAAGGACGTCGGTGCCTGCTGATCCGCGGCGACCTCCGCTCCGAGGATTTCTGCAAGTCGGCGATCGAGGAAACGGTAAACAAGCTGGGGCGCCTGGACGTGCTGGTCAACAATGCGGCAGACCAGGTACCGCAGGACAAGCCCGAGGACATCAGCAGCGAGCAGCTTCGGCTCACCTTCGAAAACAACTTCTATCCGTATTTCTACCTGATCCGCCATGCGCTGAAGCATCTCGGGGACGGCGGGATCATCATCAACACCGGCTCGGTGACTTCATTCCGCGGCAGCAAGCACCTGATCGACTACGCCTCCACCAAGGGCGCGATCGAGACCCTTACCTACTCGTTGGCGCAGAACCTGGTGGAACGCGGCATACGCGTGAATGGCGTGGCACCCGGTCCGATCTGGACACCCTTGATCACGTCCAGCATGGACAAGGAAGAACAGCGGAAATTCGGCACCAACACCCCGATGAAACGGCCCGGGCAGCCGAGCGAGGTCGCCCCCGCCTATGTCTACCTGGCCTGCGACGACAGCAGTTACGTCACCGGGCAGTTCATCCACGTCAACGGCGGCGGCTTCATCGGCTGAAGCCGCCAGGGCGCGTTATTTCTTCGCCTGCGCACGCAGGTAGTCGGCGAGGCCGCCCAGCTGCAGTCCCTGCACCTGGTCCACCACCGGTACGAACTTGCGCAGGTCGTCGGGCGTGTAGCCGCCGGCGCGGTACCACAGCGTGATCTTCGTGCCACCCTCGACCTTGGCCAGGCGCCACTCCAGCGCACCGTCGAGGCCCATGCCCTGCAGCGGGCCCAGACCGCCGGTCATGCGCAACGTGTGTTCCGGATCGACGAAGGTGACGGTCATGTGCAATGCCTGCCGCGCGCCGTTGATCTCGCAGAAGCAGCCACCGGCACGCGGCTGGATCGAAAGCTTGCCGGCATCGCCCCACCAGGTGTGGTCCTTGGGCCACCAGCGGCCGACGTCGTTGACCAGCGCCTTCCACGCGGTCTTGGTATCGACCGGAACGACCTGCGAGTTCTCGAGGGTGAAACCGTTGGGCGTCGAATCCTTGACCTCGGCCCGTACCGCGCCGCACGCCATTGCGGCGATGGCCGCTGTCAACACGATGCTGGTTCGCATGGCCGATCCCGGAGACAGAGCGCCGATTAACGCGCGGTGCCCAGCGGCGTGCAAGTGAACTCAGCCGTCGAGTTCGGCCCAGCGCGCGTAGGCCGCATCCAGTTCCGCCTGCGTGGCGGCCAGCGCCGCGTTGTGGGTCGCGATGCCCTCGCTGCCGCGCTGGTAGAAGGCCGGGGCATTCATCGCCTCGGTCAGTTCCGAAAGCCGGGTCTCCAGGGCCTCGATGCGGACCGGCAGCTGCTCGAGTTCGCGTGCGTCCTTGTAGCTGAGCTTGCGCTTCGCCGCTGCGGCGGCGGGCGTTGCCGACGCCACCGCTTGTGCTGCCGGCCTGGCGGCCGGTTGCAGGGAAGCCGCAGTTTCCGGCCGCTGGCGCAGCCAGTCGGTGTAACCGCCGACGTAATCGCCGACGTGGCCCGCGCCTTCCATCACCAGTGTCGAAGTCACGACGTTGTCGAGGAAGTCGCGGTCATGGCTGACCAGCAGCAGCGTGCCCTGGTAGTCGGACAGCAGGTCTTCCAGCAGCTCCAGCGTTTCCACGTCGAGGTCGTTGGTCGGCTCGTCCATCACCAGCAGGTTGGACGGCTGCGCGAACAGCTTCGCCAGCAGCAGGCGGTTGCGCTCGCCACCCGAGAGGCGCGTGATCGGAGCGCGCGCGCGCTCCGGTGTGAACAGGAAGTCCTGCAGGTAGCCGATGATGTGCTTCGGGCGGCCATTGATCTCGACGCTCTCCCGGCCCTCGGCGACGTTCTCGATCGCATTCCAGTCCTCGCGCAGCGTGGCGCGGTACTGGTCGAAGTAGGCGACCTGGAGGGTGCTGCCCAGCTTCACTGTGCCCAACGTCGGCGCCAACTCGCCCAGCAGCAGCTTCAGCAAAGTGGTCTTGCCGCTGCCGTTGGGCCCGATCAGGCCGATGCGGTCGCCGCGCATGACCGCGGTGGACAGATCGCTCACGATGGCCTGTCCGCCGTAGCCGAAGGACACGTCCTTCAACTCGATGACCTTGCGTCCCGAGGCGTCGCCCTGCGCCACTTCCATGCGCACGTTGCCGGTGAGGTCGCGGCGCTGCGAACGCTCCGAGCGCATCGCCTTGAGCCGGCGCACGCGGCCCTCGTCGCGGGTGCGGCGGGCCTTGATGCCCTGCCGGATCCACACTTCCTCCTGCGCCAGCAGCTTGTCGAAGCGGGCATTCTCCTGCGCTTCGGCGTTCAGGCGCTCCTCGCGGCGGCGCTCGTAATTGGCCCAGTCGCCCGGCCAGCTGGTGACCTGGCCGCGGTCGATCTCGACGATGCGCGTGGCCAGCGCCCGCAGGAAGCGGCGGTCGTGGGTGACGAACACCAGGGCGCCCGGCCAGGCCTTGAGGAAGCCTTCGAGCCAGTCGATCGCGGCGATGTCGAGGTGGTTGGTCGGTTCGTCCAGCAGCAGTACGTCGGGCGACGACACCAGGGCACGCGCCAGCAACACGCGCCGCTTCATGCCGCCGGAGAGGCCGGAGAACAGCGCATCGCCATCGAGGTCGAGGCGGGTCAGCGTTTCCGTGACGCGCTGGTCGAGCGACCAGCCCTCCGCGTCCTCGATCTTCGACTGGACCCTGGCGAGCGCATCGGTATCGACGTGGTCGGCATGGCTGAGGTGATGGTATTCGGCCAGCCAGGCGCCGAGCTGGCCCAGGCCCGCGGCGACAACGTCCCACACGTCCCCTTCCGCACCCGCCGGCACTTCCTGCTCCAGGCGCGCGATGCGCACCCCGCCCTCGACGCGGACTTCGCCATCATCGGGCTTGATGTCGCCGGCCAGCAGCTTGAGCAGCGTGGACTTGCCGGCGCCGTTGCGGCCAATCAGGGCGATGCGTTCGCCGGCATCGATGGACAGGCCGACATTTGCCAGCAGCAGCGGGCCGCCGACGCCGTAGTCGACGTTTTGCAGAGTGATCAGGGACATATGCCCCATTCTACCGGTCCCGCATGCCCCGCTCCCGGCGCATACTGATCCCGACGCGCGGCACATCGCCGCGCGACATCCAACGTCCAGCGGAGGACACCATGTCAAAAGGGCTCGACAAGAAGAAGGAACAGAAGAAGAAGCCGGCGAAGACGCTGAAGGAAAAGCGCGCCGAAAAGCAGGACAAGAAGTCCAACAAGGGCTGAGCCCCATCGGCTGAGCCGCGCCGGCCCGCGAGGGCTCCACGGCTCAGCACATTCTCCGGAGTCCGTCGCGCACACCCAGGGCAGCGTCAGCGCGCCGCAGCCGGACCCAGCACCACGATCCTGGACGCCATGGGGATGCGTTCGTTGCGCCGCAGGGCAATATCGACTTCCTGGCCATCAAGGCCTTGGACGTCGAGCGGCTTTCCGTCCAGCGCTTCGACTTTCGTCGCGGCGTCGTAGCCGATGCGATTGAAGATGTGGGAGTCCGCCTCGTCGACGTGGAGCGTACGCGTGCCCGTGCGGATCTCGTGGACGGTGCCGTGCAGGTAACTTCCCCATACGTGATCCGCCGTGGTCGTGGCCAGTACGCGTATCTCGCCGGCCTGCAGCCGTGCCCCCACCTTCCGGACTTCCACCAGCAGGCGGTCGCCGTGCGCGAGTTCGGCGATCGACGCCGTGCCGCCAGCCGGGTTGGCCGCAAGCGGGGTGTCGTAATAGACATTCACGGGGCCGCGCTCCCCTACCCGGCTGCCGATCTGGGTGTCGCGGCTCAGGATCAGGCGATGGCTGTTGGCGTCCACACGCGTCAGGGTGCCCACCACGTGGCCCCGGTCGGTGGGACCACCCGCGCTCGCCACCCTGCCGCCACCCGTCATCGCGACAAGACAGACCGCCAGCCAGCACGTGTGCCGTGCGGCCCGCCGATATCGAGTTGGCGTGCCAGCCATGAAACCCCCGCAAAAACCGGGACGCCACGATGATGCGCCCAAAAAACCCGGCTTCGCGGACCCGCCCTGCTCCCCCGATCGGGGGATGCGTTCAGGAACTACAGGAAAGCATCGAACAGCCCGCGCGCTGGCGCGCCCAGTCCGGTCGCCTGGCGGCGAACGCCTCGCGCCCGGGCTGCTCTTCATAAGGCCTGCGCATCACATCCAGCAGTTCGTGGATGCCCGTGACGTCACCCTGCTCGGCCCGGTCGATGGCTTGCTGGGCAAGGTAGTTGCGCAGCACATACCTGGGATTGGCCGCATTCATGCGGGCCGCCCGCACGGGCGCGTCCGTCGCGTCCGCCTGCACGCGGGTTGCGTAGCGCGCCAGCCAGGCATCGAAGGACGGGCGCGCCGCGTCGCGCTTGGCTTCGTCGTAGAAGGCGTGCGCCAGCGGCTCCAAGGAGGGAGCGGCGATATCGACCTGCGCCAGCGCGCGGAAGAACAACGTCATGTCGACTTCCGCATCCGCCAGCAGGGTGTGCAAGTCCTGCACCAGTTCCACGTCCGCATCGTGGCACTCCGCCAGTCCCAGCTTGCGTGCGGTGTTGTCGCGATCCTCGCGTGTGTAGACATCGGCATAGCGCTGCAAACCGTCGTTGAGGCGCTGCGCATCCTCGAATAGCGGCGAAATCGCCTGCGCCAGCCGGATCAGGTTCCAGTACGCGATCTTCGGCTGCCAGCCGAAGCGGTAACGACGGCCTTGCGCATCGGTCGTATTCGGCGTCCAGTCCGGATCGTAGTTGTCGATCCAGCCGTAGGGACCGTAGTCGATGGTCAGGCCGAGGATCGACATGTTGTCCGTGTTCATCACGCCGTGCACGAAGCCCACGCGCATCCAGTGCGCGATCATCACCGCAGTGCGCACGCACACCTCGCCAAACCACGTGGCGTACATCTGCTCGCCCTCGCCTTCCAGCTCGGGGAAATCACGGCGGATGCAGAATTCCAGCAGCTGCCGCAACAGCAGCAGGTCGCCGCGCGAATACGGCAGTTCGAAGTTGCCGAAGCGCAGGAACGACGGCGCCACGCGGCAGACGATCGCACCGGGCTCCGACTTCGGATGCCCGTCGTAGAACATGTCGCGCACCACCATCTCACCGGTACCGACCAGGCTGAGCGCACGCGTGGTCGGTACACCGAGGTGATGCATCGCTTCGCTGCACAGGAACTCGCGGATCGACGAGCGCAGTACGGCACGGCCGTCGGCGGTGCGCGAATACGGCGTCAATCCTGCTCCCTTGAGCTGGAGCTCCCACCGCTTGCCGTTCGCGCTGACCGTTTCGCCCAAGGTGATCGCGCGGCCGTCGCCGAGCTGGCCGGCCCAATGACCGAACTGGTGGCCGCCGTAGTTCGCGGCGTACGGCTCCATGCCGGGCAGCAGCGCGTTGCCACCGAAGACTCGGGCGAATTCGGGGGATTGCACCTCTGCTTCGTCCAGCCCCAGTTCCGCGGCCATCTCGCGGGAGTACGCCAGCACCCGCGGCGCCTGCACCGGAGTGGGCGTCACCCGCGACCACAGCGCGCCTTCCACCTGGCGGATGCGCGCCCCGGCTTCCGGATCGCCCGGCAGTTCGCGCACGAAGGCATTGTCGAAACTGACATCCAGCATTTGCCGAACGCGTCCTCTTGGTCGATATGACTATCGTAGCGGGCACGAATCTCCCTCGACGTGATCCGCTCCCGCTCGACCACCGGCGATGCGCTTCACCAGAGATCGAAGCGCACGCCTTCCCGTTCGTTGTCCCAGATCGTACTGACCACCCACCAGCGGTCGTGGTCGAAGCACAGCTGGATGCTGTTGGCGCCACGCTTGAGCACCACCGGCGAATCAGGCGATGTACGCGCTTCGTACAGGCTCCAGGCATGGGCGACCTGGCCAAAGCGCTGGATGCGGTGGGCGATGTCGATCTCGTAGAAGTCGTTGACGGCGAAAAACGGCTCGACGTCGCGGATGTAGCTGTCCTGGTCGAACACATGCGCGCGAGTCGAACCGTCAGGCTGCACCACCGTGCGCAGGCTCAGAGCTTCCGGCCGATGCAGGAAGCGGAAGCGCTCCCAGTCGCGCGGTGCGCCGGCCGGGCCGGAGATGCATTCGTAGATCGCGCGGATCACGCTCGGAATCTCGCGGACATCGTCGTTCCATTGCGGATTCATGGGCTACTCCTGTGGGGGTGCCGAGGCTGTGGAGCCGGAGCTCATACGCCAACCGCTACAATAGCCACCCAGACCGGCCCATGCGCCGGCGCCATCGAGGCCGCCATGAGCGCCCCAGATTCCCCCTCGGACGCAACGTCCATCAAGTTCACCGACCTCGGCCTGCCCGAGCCGCTGCTCAAGGCCCTGGCCGATGTCGGCTACGAGAGCCCCTCACCCATCCAGGCCGCCACGATCCCGCCGCTGCTGGCCGGACAGGACGTGCTGGGCACGGCCCAGACCGGCACGGGCAAGACGGCGGCCTTCGCCCTGCCGATCCTGGCCCGCATCGATCCCGCCCAGCAGAAGCCGCAGGCGCTGGTGCTGGCGCCGACGCGCGAGCTGGCGATCCAGGTCGCCGAAGCCTTCCAGAAGTACGCCAACCACCTGCCCGGCTTCCATGTGCTGCCGATCTACGGCGGCCAGAGCTACACCCCGCAGCTGGCGGCGCTGAAGCGCGGCGTGCAGGTCGTGGTCGGCACACCCGGGCGCGTGATCGACCACCTCAATCGCGGCTCGCTCGACCTCTCGCAGCTGCGCTGCCTGGTGCTCGACGAAGCCGACGAGATGCTGCGCATGGGCTTCATCGACGACGTCGAAGCCGTGCTGAAGAAGGTTCCCGAGACGCGCCAGGTCGCCCTGTTCTCGGCGACCATGCCGTCGCAGATCAAGCGCATCGCGCAGACGTACCTGCGCCAGCCGGTCGAGGTCGCGATCAAGACCACGACCACCACCGCCGCCAACATCCGCCAGCGCTACTGGGCAGTGAGCGGCGTGCACAAGCTCGATGCGATGACCCGCATCCTCGAAGCCGAACCCTACGACGCGATGATCGTGTTCGCGCGTACCAAGCTCGGCACCCAGGAACTGGCCGACAAGTTGTCCGCGCGCGGCATTTCCGCCGCCGCCATCAACGGCGACATGGACCAGAAGGCGCGCGAGCGCACCATCGCCCAGCTTAAGGACGGCCGTATCGACGTGCTGGTCGCCACCGACGTGGCCGCGCGCGGCCTCGATGTCGAGCGCATCAGCCACGTGCTGAACTTCGACATCCCCTACGACACCGAGAGCTACGTCCACCGCATCGGCCGCACCGGCCGCGCGGGTCGCAAGGGCGAGGCGATCCTGTTCGTCGCCCCGCGCGAACGCGGCATGCTGCGCGCGATCGAGCGGGCCACCCGCCAGCCGATCGAGCAGATGGAGCTGCCCAGCATCGAGACGGTGAACGAGCAGCGCGTGTCGAAGTTCCTCGGCCGCATCACCACCGCCCTGGAAAGCACGGAACTCGCGATGTTCCGCGACCTGGTCGAGCGCTACGAGCGCGAGCAGAACGTCCCGGCGGTGGAGATCGCCGCCGCTTTGGCCAAGCTGGTGCAGGGCGACATGCCGCTGCTGCTGCAGGTCACGGCGCAGCAGCTGCGCCCGCATCGCGAAGGCGGCGGCTTCGAGAAGTCCGGCTTCGACAAGCCCGGTTTCGACAGGGCCCCGTTCGGCGACTCGCGTGGCGGCCAGGATCGCCACGGTGGCGAACGCCGTCCCGGTGGCAAGTTCGACCGCGAGCGGCCGCGACCGGAGCGCAGCGACTGGGCCCCGGCCACCCCTGCCCCGGCTTCCTCTGCACCGGCCAGCCGCCACAACGCGGCGGAGTCGTTCTTCAACGATGACGCGCCCAGCGCCCCGCGTCCGCCGCGCGAACATCGCGAGCACGGCGCCCCCGAAGCGGGCATGGAAACCTTCCGTATCGAAGTGGGCCATCGCCATGGCGTGAAGCCCGGCAACATCGTCGGCGCCATCGCCAACGAGGCGGAGCTCGAGAGCCGCTACATCGGCCGCATCGACATCCGCGACGACTTCAGCCTGATCGACCTGCCCGAGGGCATGCCGCGCGAGATCATGGACCACCTCAAGCGCGTGCGTGTCGCGGGCCAGCCGCTGCGCATCAGCCGCGATGGCGAGGCGCGTCCGCACGGCCGCGATGACGACGGCGACGCACGTCCGCCGCGTCGCTTCGATGGCCCGCGCGGCGGCAAGCCGCATGGCGCCGGACCGCGCAAGCCGCATCGCGGTAATCCCCGGTAAAACAAAGGGCGGAGCCCCGCTCCGCCCCGCGGCATGACCTGATAACCAGCCGGCCGTGCAAGCACGCCCGGCTTGCCGCACCCTATCGGGCATGTCCCGCATCCTCGTCTTCCAGCACGTCGCGGCCGAGCCCCTGGGCACGCTGGATCCCCTGATCCGCGGACGCGGCCACCGCATCCGTTTCGCCAATTTCGAACGGCAGCCCGAAGCGGAACCCAACGTCGACCGCTACCGCGGCCTGGTCGTGCTGGGCGGACCGATGAACGTGGAAGACCAGACGCACCGCCAGCACCTGCGCACCGAGCTGCGTGCGATCGAACGCATGCTGGCGCAGGACAAGCCGGTGCTGGGGATCTGCCTGGGCGCACAACTGCTGGCACACGTCCTGGGCGCACCGGTGCAGCGCAATCCCGAACCGGAGATCGGCTGGTATCGCCTGCGGACCACGGAGGCCGGACGCCGCGACCCGGTGCTCGCGCCGCTGGGCGACGGCATCCCGGTATTCCAATGGCACAGCTATCGCTTCGAGATCCCGCAGGGCGCCTCACACCTCGCGCGGACCGACGGCTGTGAATCGCAGGCTTTTCGCCATGGCGACAACGCCTACGGCTTCCAGTTCCACCTGGAG
This sequence comes from Agrilutibacter niabensis, assembly GCA_031457065.1. Classification (GTDB taxonomy): domain Bacteria; phylum Pseudomonadota; class Gammaproteobacteria; order Xanthomonadales; family Xanthomonadaceae; genus Agrilutibacter; species Agrilutibacter niabensis_A. The sequence continues at coordinate 885,999 of JAVDVW010000001.1, read as the reverse complement.
ATGGACGAACCGCTGATCGAACGTTGGCTGGCCAATCCCGCCTATCGCGCCGAACTGGCGGAGCTCGGCCATACGGATGACGCCGCGATCCGCACGCAGACGCGGGCACACATCGCGACCATGCAGCGGCACGCCGACGCGGTGTTCAACAACTTCCTCGATCTCGTGGGCCGACCCCAGCGACGCCACACCCTGCCTTCGCGCGAATGGGCCTGATCGGCCCGTGCCTCGCCAGGTCGTCGGGTCTCAGCGCAGCTCGAAGCTGTCGCCGTCGAGCATCGCCGGGAAATGCTCCCGGTGCTGGATCAGCGGCGCCGCCTGCAACAGCATCGTCGACACCACTTCCTCGTCCGTCGCCTCGGTGATCGGGTGGCCCAGGAAGTCGATGATCGCGCTGTCACCGGAATAGGCCAGGCCGTTGCCGTCGGTGCCGACGCGATTGACGCCCGCGACGTAGCACAGGTTCTCGATCGCGCGCGCGCGCAGCAATGTCTTCCACGGGTAGCTGCGCGCCGCGGGCCAGTTGGCGACGTAGATCAGCAGGTCGTAATCGAGCATCTCTTCGCGCTCGACATTGAAGCGATTGCGCGAATACACCGGAAACCGCAGGTCGTAGCAGACCAGCGGGCAGATGCGCCATCCCTTCCACTCCACCGTCAACCGCTCGCGTCCTGCCGCATAGCGCTCGTGCTCCCTGGCATAGCGGAACAGGTGGCGCTTGTCGTAGCTCTGGACCTCGCCATCCGGCTTCACGAACAGCATGCGGTTGAAGACGCCCTGCTCCGCGCGGATCTGCACGCTGCCGCAGATGGCGGCATCGATGCTGTCGGCCTGCCGCCGCAGCCAATCCACCGTCGGCCCATCCATGGTCTCGGCATCGGTGATGGCCTCGTTGCTGAACCCGCTGGTGAACGTCTCCGGCAGGATCACCAGGTCGGTGGTGTTGTGCAGGGGTTCGATCAGGTCGGCGTAGTAGTCACGGTTGCCGGCCGGATCATGCCAACGGGTCTCGCCCTGGATCAGGGATACGCGGAGGTTTTTCATGGCTCAACTTTATCGCGCCGCCGTTGGACCGTCACGCCCCTGGGTGCCAGTCAGTCCAGCGCGCAGTAACTGACCTCGGATGCCGGCGTTCGAGCGGATTCCGCCATCACGCGACGATCCCGTCGCCAATCCTCATTGGCATCCCTTGGCGCGCTCGCGATTACGAGCATGTCCACATCCTCATGTCCCTGGTGAATCGCGCAAGCAACTTGCGCACGCACGTGAAGTTGCACATGCGCGAAGCGCTCACCTGTCCGGGTGGGTGAACAGTGGTTTCCAACGCGCTTATGGCCGCCAGCGCTGACCGCTACCGTTGTTCGACAGGCGACGGAACGCCAGCGACGCGTGGTGAGGGCTCACCGATCGTCGCTCTGCCAGAACCCACGAATTCCGATTGCTTTTCACGCTTTGGAGAACGCCATGAAGTTGCGCGGACTGCTCGCACTTGCCTTGCTGTCGTTGAATGGATTGCTTGCACCCGCTTGGGGGATGACCAGCGGCGCCGCAGCCGATGGCAATGACCATCCTGCCACCGTGGCACTGCTAAGGACCGACGGCTTTTGGGCCCGGCCTTTCTGCTCGGGGATCCTGCTGTCCGGCAAAGTCGTGCTGACCGCCAGTCATTGCCTGGCAGCCGCCCAACGGGCGGGCTGGCAGATCCTCGTAACCAACGATTCCCAGCTCCAGCAGGACAGTGGTGGATGGCTGCCCATTCCTTCGTTGACCACGGCCCAGGCCCCCGCCAGCATCGTATTGAATCCGCTATATAAGCAGGGGTATGACCACGATGTGTCGGCGTTGGTGCTCGCTTCGCCAATCAACGTGGCCCCCGCCGCGCTGCCCGCTTTGCCGCCGACGAACATCCTGGACGAGCTCAAGGCCAGCAAGTTCCTGCGCACTGCCACTTTCACCGTGCTTGGATACGGCATCATCGAAAAGCCGAAAGGCCAATGGGTGAGCCAGTTCACCGGCGGACGTCGAGTGGGTTTATTGGGGTTCTTCGCGCTCGACAAAGACGTCCTCCACGAGAGCCAACGCATCAACCAGGGCGAAGAAGGTGCCTGCAATGGCGATTCCGGCGGCCCCAGCCTGCTTCAGATCGGTGGAGTCGACTATGTGGTCGGTGTTACGAGCAGCGGCGACATACCGTGTTACGCGACCAATACCGCCACCAGGACCGACACCGACGAAGCACTGACGTTTCTGGCGCGCGTACTCGCCCAGAATCCCTGAGCTGAAAATTCATTGGCGCGCTCCTGGCGATGGAGCCCTCCCGCCCGGAGCGGAGATCGGTGCCGAGCCACGGCACCGGTCTCTGCCCCGGCCGCGACCCAGCCGTGACGTCGGCCGTCATAGCCGCGGCAATCGGCAAGAAATCCTGGCCTGCCGTTCGCGACCCGCGCTCAGCGCAGCACGCGGAATTCCACGCGTGACCAGGCACCGCTATCCGCAAGCGCCGTCAGCGCATGCACGCCCGGGTCGCCAAAGTCGTGCAGGAAGGAGCCCGCGCCCTGGGACTCGCCGATGAAGCGCCCATCCAGGAGCCAGCGGATGCGCGCCTCGCTGCCGATGGCCCGCACCGACAAGCGCAAGGGATGGGTGCTGTTGGGCGCGCGCGCGAGGGTGGCCTTGTCGTTGATGCCTTCGATGCGCAGTTCTTCGCTGGCATCGCGCCCGTCTGGTGCGCAGTCGGCCGAAAGCGTCGGCAGCCGGGCCGCCGTGCGCGCTTCCACCGACAACCACGGCGAGGCCAATGCCGGCCAACGCGCGATTTCGCCCGCGCGTCGTTGATGCGGTTGGGCGCAATCGGCGGACAGGCGCAGGCCCGAGTGGGCATCCACATCGAACCGCTCACGACCCGCGTTCCACAGCCGCGCATCGCGTTCGGCGAAGGTCGGCGGCACGACGCCGTCGAGCGTCCACGCTTTCAGCTTCTTGCGGCATAGCTTCGGGGCCTGGGGATCGGGGGGCAGTCCCAGTGGCCAGCAGATGTCGATCTGCTCGACGTTGCGCGGCGGCGGGCGCAGTGCGCCATCGCCATGCTGCGCCGGCAGGCTGTCGATGACCTCGAACAGCAGGGGCAGCGACGTCACCACGCCATACTGGCCAGGCAGCGGCGTGCCATCGGGACGCCCCACCCACACACCCACCGTGTAGCGCCGCGTGCTGCCCAACGCCCATGCGTCGCGGAATCCGTAACTGGTGCCCGTCTTCCACGCCACGCGCGGCCGGCCGTACTGCTCGAAGGTGTCGGCGACGCTGCCGGGGCGCGGATTTGCCTCGAGCGTGTCGCGGATGATCCATGCCGCACCCGGCGACAACAGGCGCCGCTCCACGCGCGGCGCGCCTGGCTGGTAGCGCACGCGTCCCGCGACTCCCGCGCGATTCAATGCGGCGTATGCGCCGACGAGATCTTCCAGCCGCGCACCGGTGCCGCCTAGGATCATGGCGAGGTTGGGCTTGCCGCCGTCAGGCCATTTCAGGTCGATCCCTGCATTCGCGAGGCGCGCGGCGAAGCGTGAGGGACCGACGCGATCGAGCAGGTCGACAGCCGGCACGTTCAGGGACAGGCGCAATGCTTCGGCCGCGCCGACGGGCCCATTGAACGCCATGTCGAAATTGCCGGGCCGGTAGTCGCCGAACGCCTGCGGCGCATCGACGAGGAGGCTTTCGGAATGGATCAGCCCGTCGTCGATGGCGAGACCGTAGAGGAACGGCTTCAGCGTTGAACCCGGCGAGCGCCACGCTTTGACCATGTCGACATGACCGAGGCGTGCCTTGTCCGCGAACTCGACCGAGCCAACGTAGGCGCGCGCTTCCAGCGTGGCGTTGTCGACCACGAGCAACGCGGCGGAAGTCCGCTCGGGAAGATCGGAAAAATAAGCGGAAACACGTTCTTCGAGCGTGCGTTGCAGGTCGATATCGATGGTGGAGTCGATCCGGACTGCCTTGGGATTGGCAACGCGCAGCCGTTGCGCCAAGAGCGAGGCATGGCGTGGTGGCTGCAGGGAGCGCGCGACGACGGGCTCCATGCGCGCATCGCGGACGTCCTGTGGCGACCACACACCCAGGCTGGCCATGCGGGCGATGACCTTGTCGCGGGCAAGGCGTGCATGTTCGGGTTCACGATCGGGTCGCAAGCGGCTGGGCGATTGCGGAAGCACGGCGAGCAATGCGGCTTCGGCGTGCGAGAGGCGCGCGGCGGGTTTGCCCAGATAGGCCCAGCTCGCGGCTTCGATGCCTTCCACCGTGCCACCGAAAGGCGCGCGATTGAGATAGATCGTGAGGATCTCGCGCTTGTCCAGGTGGACCTCGAGCTGGATCGCGCGTCCCAGCTGCTTGAGCTTGCCCCAGGGCGTGCGCGCGTACCTGCCATTGGCCGAGGTGTCGAGGATGCGCGCGACCTGCATGGTCAGCGTCGACCCGCCCGAGACGACGCGGCCGTTTTGCAGCCACTGGCCGCCGGCACGCAACAGCGCGACCGGGTTGATGCCAGCGTGGTGCCAGAACCATCTGTCTTCGTAGTCCAGCAATGCCTGCAGATAAAGCGGCGAGACCTGTCCGGTGGTGATGGGATAACGCCAGATGCCACCGCGATCGGCGAATGCGCGCAGCGGTGTGCCTTCGCGCGAGAGCACCACGGCGCCGGCATCGCGTTGTTTCGGCAAGGGCAGCGGAAAGGCCAGGTCGAGCAGCATCGCCGCGGTGAGGAGCAGCAATGCGACCAGCGCGAAATGGAGCGGGAAGCGGCGATGGATGCGGAGTGGACCGAAGAAATGGAAACGCGCCGCGCCAGCGTCGACCGCGCCTTCGCGGTGTCGCTGTTGCTCGTCATCCCGGCGAAAGCCGGGATCCATTTTGACTTTGCTGTTGGCTTTTCTCTTGAACATTGGAAGCAACGACAACAGCAAAATGGATCCCGGCTTTCGCCGGGATGACGATCCCTTTCATTCCGGCCATCCCTCCAACCCACGGCTCGTTTCGTTGGGTTGGAGAGCACGACACAGAATTCGGCTCACCGCCCGGGCTGCTTCACCGTCAGCATCGCCGGGCTCGCCTTGCCGACGCCGCGCATGTCGGGACGGTACATGTCCTCGACCAGCGAGGGCGGCACGGTGTAAGTACCCGGAGTCACCGCGCGTACCAGGTAGAACAATCGCGCCGTGTCGTAGGTGCTGAGCTTCAACGCAGCGACATAGCGGTCGTCGCGATACTCCTCGTGCCGCACTTCCGCCGCCTCGTCGCGATCGGCGATCTCGATGCCGTCCACGACCACACCGGCCCATTGCTTGGCATCGCCCAGGTTGAAGTTTTCGATCTCCAGGCCCGCCGGCAACAGGTCCGTCACCAGGGCGTCGGGCATGTTGACGCTGCTCTTGATGGTGAGCTGCACGATCAGACTGTCGCCTTCCTCCAGGGTGCCGCCACTCCATTCGCTGCCGTCGGTGTTGTAGTACTTGCGCGCGACCGACACGACGCTGGCATCCGGTTCGGGTGCGTTGCGCGGTATGCCGGCAACCTCGAGGCTGGCATACAGCGGCGGCTGGCCCTGCGGCACGAAGCTCACGCCCCGCGCCAGCGCGTCATGGTCGAAAACCCGCCCGGTGATACGCGTGGCCGCGACGTCGGAGGTTTCAGCGCCCACCTTCCACTGGCCCGACACCATCTTCTTCTGGTCGGCCATCAAGGCCTTGCCGAGCCGGGCCAAGGCCACCTGCTCCTGCGTGCTCAGCCAGAACCAGCGCTCGCTGCGGCGTGCGTCGAGTTCGCGTCCCAGCGAGACCGCGCGGGTGTCGTACTCCGGACTGGCGTAACCGCGCTCGTGGAGCAACGCGATCATCAGGGCGTCATCGCGCAGGCGCGTACCGTAGTCGGCGAGATACACCGGACGGTTTTTCGGATCCATGGCAAAGCCCATGGCTATGGCCTTGGCGCCACGGGATTTGTCGCCCTGCAGCGACAGGGCCAGGCCCAGGTGCACCAGCGGCAGGCCCGTCATGCTCTGCTTGCGATTGTTGTCGTACAGCGCCCGCAGCGTACCGAGCGGCGCCCGGTTGACGCGCGCAAGGACATAGCCTGCGTGTGCCTGGTAGGCAAACTTGAGATGGTCGCGGTTGTCATAGCCGTAGAACGGTGCGCCGCCTGCCAGCAGATCCTCGTTCAGCGCCTTCAGGGTCTTCTGCAGCATGGCCTCGGGCACGGCGAAGCCGGCGTCGCGCGCATCCAGCAGGAATTCGGCGATGTACGGCGTCAGTGTCTGGTTGACGTAGTCGCCGTCGCCCCACATCGAGAAGTGGCCCGAACTGACCTGCATCGAGGCCAGTCGCCCGAAGGCGCCCTCCATGCGCTCACGCCGCTGCTTCGCACTGAGCCCGGTCACGCCGAGCATGTTCGCGGTAGCCTCGTCCAGTTCCAGTGCGGCATAGCCCTTGCTGGTGGTCTGCTCGGCGCAGCCGTAGGGATACTTCAACGCGTCTTCCAGCGCGGCGGCGAACGGAATCGGCGGCAGCGCGCTGACCACCATGCGTGCCTGCACCGAGCCGGGCATCAGGCCGTCGGTCAGGTCGGTGCCCAGTTGCACCGCCGCAAGTTCGTTGAGAACGCGCGTCCGCGAGCGCATGACCTGCGACCAGCCCGGGCGCACCGGCACGTCGTACTTGCGGTCGACGCTGTAGCCGTTGCCATCCACTCGCACGCGTACCTGCGCCGTCGTGTAGCCCTCGCGCGCAACCAGTGGGAAGGTGTAAGTCGTCTTGCCATCGACGGCGAGCCTGGCCATGCGCGTCGCGTCACTGAGCGACAAAGGGCCGATGCCATCGAGTCGCACCTTGAAGTCGCCGTTCTTGCCGGTGAAGTTCTGCAGGTCCAGCGTGACGCTGCTGCGGTCGCCGGGCGCCAGCACGCGCGGCAGGCTCGCTTCGGCGAGCACCGGCGCGCGCACGACGGTCTCGTTGTCCTTGCTGCCGTACCTGTTGCCCGAATAGACCACCGCCGAAACGCGCAGCGTGCCGTTGAAGTCCGGAACCGCCAGCTTCACCCGCGCCAGCCCTTTCGCATCCAGCTTCACGGGGCCACTGAACAGGTCCACGGTCTGCACATGCGCCGTCGGACGACGGGCCTGCGGCAACGCCAGCGGCGCCATGTCGCCACCGAAACGGATCTTTGCCGTGCCGCCCTCGAAACTTTCGATCACCCGTCCGTAGACGTCGTACGCATCCACCCCAAGGCGACGCTGGGCGAAGAAGTGCGAGCTGGCATCGGGCACCGGGAAACGCGTGATGTTGAGGATGCCGACATCGACCGCGGACACGGTAACGAACGCCTCCTGCCCCGCCAGCTGCGGGACGCTCACCGTCACCGGCAGGTCGCGCTCGGGGCGCATCTGCTTCGGCACGGCAAGGCCCACGGCGACGGTGCGGTCGCGACGGTCCATGGGCACGTGCGCGATGCCCACCGCGCGGGCGGGCGTGACCTTGTTCGTGGCGCTGCCGCCACGGAATACCAGCGCGGTGACATAAACGTCATGGCGCTCCCAATCCTTGGTGACCGGGATTTCGAACGTGCTGCCTGCTTTCGCTTCGATGTCCTGCACGTAGAGCATATGGTCGCTTTCGACCATCAGCAGGCCCTTGCCTTCATGCGGCGGCGTCAGGGTGACCTTGAGCCGGTCGCCGGCCTTGTAGCCGGTCTTGTCCAGGGCAAGCTTGACCTTGTCGGGCCGTGCATCGAGGCCGCGGTTCTCGTCGCTCCAGCTCCAGCCGGCCTTGAACGGGTAACGCGTGGTGAGCCTGGTCGCGGGATCGTAGACATCGAGGCGGTACTCGCCCCACTCCACCGGAAAATCGATCCTTGCCGGCGATGCCCCCACATCGACCACGCGCGTAGTGATGTCTTCGTAGCGGCGGGTGAAGTCGTAATCCCAGCTGTCGTCGCTCCAGTTCCAGTGGTAATCGCGATGCTCGCGCACCAGCGTCACCCGCAGTCCCTTGCCGGGCCGGACCTTGCCGTCGCTGCCGAAGCGGCTCAGCTGGAAAACCGCATTTGCATTGGAATCGGCGCCTTCCTTGTCGTCGAACAACGGCCGCACGCCGACCAGCGCATCGGCCGGCCACAGCACGCGCTTCAGGCTGCGGTTGACGCTGCGCCCCCCGGTTTCGAACACGCTGCCGGTGAGCATCGCGGCGATCGTGCTGACCGGCTTGGCCTCGGCCGGCAGCGGGATGTCCTGCTGCAACTTGCCTTCGGCATCGAGCTGGGTGTCGATGACGTCCTTGGCCTCCTTCGGCAGGGCCAGCGTGGGATCGCCGAAGAACCAGCCGGGCATCTGTTCGAGCGGATGCTGCTCGACCGCGACGGTGAGTTTTGCCGTGAAACGGTTGGACGCCGCGGGCGCGCCATACAGGTAGGCGCCGGTTGCCTGCAGCCGCAACGGTTCGCCAGGCTTGATGATGTCCTGCGCGGCGAGATCCAGCTTCATGCGTTCGGGCAGGAACTCTTCCACGCGCAGGGTCATGCCCTGCACCGCTTCCTTGCTGGCGGGATCCGTGCGGAATTCCACCCGCCAGCGGCCAGTGGCCGCATCGACCGGGATCACCTGCGCATCGCGGATGAAGCCCTGCGCGTCGGGCTGCACCTTCGTTTCCAGGAACGTCTTGCCGTCCGGTTGCACGTAGCGCACGAACACGGGTTGCAGTGCCTTGCCCTTGGCCGCAACGGGCTGCCCATCCTGGTCGCGGAGCAATGCGGACAGGCGCGCGGTTTCCCCGGGGCGGTAGAGGTCACGGCCGGACCAGGCGAAGACGTCGAACCAGGCCTGTTCGCGACCGGCCACGGCGAACTCGGACAGGTCCAGCGCCGGCTGGTTGAACGGCAGCATCGACACGTCGCCGCCGCGCTGGGCGATCAGCACGTGCGCGGCGTCGAGCTTGTAGTCGAGCATGGCGTTGCCGTTGCGGTCGGTCGCCGACTTCATCACCGGCTCGCCCGCGCCGTTGAGGATCTTCAGTTCCACGCCGCTGATCGCGCCGCCGGTTTCGAGCGAGGCGGCGTGCACGAACAACCTGTCCTTGTAGGCGCGCGTATGCAGCCCCAGGTCGCTTACGGTGAAGAAGGCGGTATCGAACTCCTCCTTGAACGTGCCGGTACGTTTCATCACCGCGAAGTACAGGCCCGGGGCCTGCAGTTCTTCGATGTCCTGCAGCGGCAGGTAGGTCAGCACGCGCTCGTTTTTCTTGCCGCCGAGTACGAAGCGGTTGACGTAGACAGGCTCGGCAAGCTCCGACAGCGGCGCGCGGCTGTGCTCGAAGCCTGCATCGTCGTCCCAGGAATAGTCGCGCTCGAGGTCCCACGCGCTGCGGCGGCCACCGCGCTGGAATTCGGAGAAGAACCTGGGCAGGTCCTTCTCCCTGATCCGCAGGAATTCGACGTCGACCTCCGGCACGTTCACCGATACCACCGGCAGGCCGCGGCTCTCGCGGGCCGGCAACACGCTGCCCTGCGACGCGAAACCGACGACAGGCTCGAGGGGGCCGGTGTAGACCGTGCGTTTCTCTTCCTTGCCAAGGCGGTTGCCGTCCGCGGCGGTCAACCCGCCCTTGATCGTTACGACGTACTCCTTGCTGGCTTCCACGTGCGGGAAGCGCAGGACCCTGGCCTCGTCATCGCCGTCGTCATCGAGCACCCAGCTGCCCTTGACCGGCGCACCATCCTTGTCGGTGACGGCGATCAGCGCGTCGAATTCCTGCGAACCCACCAGCGGCCGGCTGAACTCCAGCGCGAGGGCAAGTTCATCGTCGTCCTTCTGGTCGGGGTAGGCAGCGACCAGACCGAAGCCCTTCACGGCTTCCCGCTTGCCCGCGATCTTTTCGCCGGTAACTTCGGGAAGCTGGCCAGTGGCCTCGCGCTTGCACCCGCCAACGGCAAACAGGGCAAGCAGCGCCAGCATGAGCAGGACGTGCCACTGCAGGCGAACGGAGGACAAACGGGACTGCAAGGATCCATCCCAACACCGAACGCGCTTCATGCGACTCTCCCCAAGTTTGCGCACAAGCGTATAGAACCGGAGGCGCGTCACACAATGGCGTCGAGCGGTAGCAGGAAGCACGCCAGTGAACTGACGTTTAGCATTGCCACCTCGCGCCTGCAGTAACCCAAAGAAGAGCAGTTACGCGGTTTACCGGTTGCGACGGCCAAGGGCTTCCGGGCCTGGCCTGGAAAAGAAAACGCCGCCCGAAGGCGGCGTTTCCGGAACCCGGAACCGACCTGGATCAGTCCACCGGGTCCATCGTCGCTTCGGAGCCGTGCGCAGCGATTTCCACCCCGTGCGCGGCAACGGGTTCGCCATCGCCCTCGTCGTCCAGCGACGCGTCCAGCCGTTCGATCGCCTGCAGCGTTTCGTCCGCCGCCATCCGCATCAGGGTGACACCCTGGGTGTTGCGGCTGACCTGCGAGATCTCCGCCGCGCGCGTGCGCACCAGGGTGCCGCCATCGGAAATCAGCAGAACCTCATGGTGGTCGGACAGCTGCACCGCGCCGACCAGCAGGCCGTTGCGCGAGGTGGTCTTGAGCGCGATCACGCCCTGGGTGCCGCGTCCCCTGCGCGGGTATTCCTCGGCCGGGGTGCGCTTGCCGTAGCCGCGTTCGCTGGCGGTGAGGATGTCGCCGTCGCCGTCGACCACGATCAGGCTGACGACCTTGGCGCCGCTCGGAGCCTCGTCGCCCTCGCCCTCGCCCTCGCCTTCGGCCAGGCGGATACCGCGCACGCCGGTGGCGGTGCGGCCCATCGAGCGCACCTCGCTCTCCGCGAAGCGCACGGCCTTGCCGTTGCTTGCGAACAGCATGATGTCGCGGGTGCCGTCGGTCAGCTCGGCGTTGACCAGCGCGTCGCCCTCGTCGAGGTTGATCGCGATCTTGCCCTTCTGCAGGCGGAAGGCGAATTCGGTGAGCGGGGTCTTCTTGACCGTGCCATTGCGGGTGGCGAAGAAGACGTACTTGCCTTCCGCGTACTCGCGCACCGGCACCACCGCCTGGACCTGTTCGCCGGCTTCCAGCGGGATCCAGTTGATGATCGGGCGGCCGCGCGCGTTCGGACCGGCATCCGGCAGCTGGTGCACGGACAGCCAGAACACGCGACCGGCGCTGGTGAAGGTCAGCAAGGTGTCATGGGTGTTGACCAGCCAGAGCTTGTCGATGAAGTCCTCGTCCTTGGTCGACGCCGCACTGCGGCCCCTGCCGCCGCGTTTCTGCGCGCGGTAGGCGCTGACCGGCTGGCGCTTGGCGTAACCGGAGTGCGACAGCGTCACGACCACGTCTTCCGGCGCGATCAGGTCGAGGATGTCGAGGTCTTCTTCCGAAGCGCGGATCTCGCTGCGGCGCGGGTCGTTGAATTCTTCCTTGAGGTTGCGCAGCTCCGTGCGGATCACGTCGAGCAGCACGGCCGGGTTCTCGAGGATCTCGATCAGGCCGCGGATGGTGTCGAGCAGCTGCTTGTATTCCTCGGTCAGCTTGTCCTGCTCCAGCCCGGTGAGGCGGTGCAGGCGCATCTCGAGGATCTGCTGGGCCTGGGCCTCGGTCAGCTGGTAGCGACCATCGATCAGGCCGACGCCATTCGGCAGGTCTTCCGGACGCGAGGCTTCGGCGCCGGTGGCGGCCAGCAACGCACCGACCAGGCCCGCCTCCCACGTGCGCGCCAGCATGCGGTCGCGCGCCTCGTTCGGGTTCGCCGACGTCTTGATCAGCTCGATCATCTCGTCGATGTTGGCCAGCGCGACGGTGAGGCCTTCGAGGATATGCGCGCGGGCGCGGGCCTTGCGCAGTTCGAAGATCGTCCGGCGCGTCACCACTTCGCGGCGGTGGCGCACGAAGGCTTCGAGGATCTGCTTGAGGTTCAGCAGCTGCGGGCGGCCGTCGACCAGCGCCACCATGTTGATGCCGAACACCGACTCCATCTGCGTCTGCTGATAGAGGTTGTTGAGCACCACTTCAGCGGACTCGCCGCGCTTGACCTCGATGAAGATGCGCATGCCGTCCTTGTCGGACTCGTCGCGCAGCTCGCTGATGCCCTCGAGCTTCTTTTCCTTCACCAGCTCGGCGATCTTCTCGATCAGCCGCGCCTTGTTGACCATGTACGGGATCTCGGTCACCGCGATGGCTTCGCGGCCGGTGTCCTCGTTGACTTCGATATCGGCCTTGGCGCGCATGCGCACGCGGCCGCGACCGGTGCGGTAGGCGAGCTGGATGCCGCCGACGCCGTTGATGATGCCCGCGGTCGGGAAGTCCGGGCCGGGGATGTAGTGCATCAGCCCGTCGATGTCGATCGCGGGATCGTCGATCAGCGCGATCGTCGCGTCGACCACTTCGCCGAGGTTGTGCGGCGGGATGTTGGTCGCCATGCCGACCGCGATGCCGGCGGAACCGTTGACGAGCAGGTTCGGCACCCGGGTCGGCATGACCGTGGGCTCGAGTTCCTTTTCGTCGTAGTTGGGCTGGAAGTCGACGGTTTCCTTGTCGATGTCCGCCATCAGCTCGTGCGAGAGGCGCGACATGCGCGCCTCGGTGTAACGCATCGCCGCGGCGGAGTCGCCGTCGATCGAACCGAAGTTGCCCTGCCCGTCGACCAGCATGTAGCGCAGCGAGAACGGCTGCGCCATGCGCACCAGCGTGTCGTACACCGCGGTGTCGCCGTGCGGGTGGTACTTACCGATGACGTCACCGACGATACGCGCCGACTTGTAGTACGGCTTGTTGCTGTGCGCACCGAGCTCGGTCATCGCGAACAGCACGCGGCGATGCACGGGCTTGAGACCATCGCGGACATCGGGAAGCGCGCGGCCGACGATCACGCTCATCGCGTAATCGAGGTAGCTGCGGCGCATCTCGTCTTCGAGGTTGACCGGGATGATTTCCTTGGCGAGTTCTGCCATTCGGGTTCCGTATGGGTGCGTTTGCATCGGGCCCGGAGGCGAGGCAAAACCATGCCCGAGCGGGCGTGTTTTGCGGCTCGCTCAGGGCGGCTTCAAAAGACGTGAAATCTTAGCATGAATCGGCCTTTCAAGGGCCCCTGATTCCCACGCAGAAACAGGCACTTACGCGCCTTTTCAGAAGCCGTTTTGAACCTGCCCCGCCGGCCAGTCGCAGGACCGGCGGAATGGCGCCGGATCAGGCGCCGAACGCGGCCTTCATGGCGGCCTCGTCCGGGCGCTCGACAACCCCCTTTTCGGTCACGATCGCATCGATCAGGTCGTGCGGGGTGACGTCGAAAACAGGGTTCCAGGCGCCGATGTCGTGCGCGGCCGTGCGCACGCCGCCAATGGCGAACATCTCGCCCGGGTCGCGTTCCTCGATGTGGATGGCGTCGCCGGACGGCGTGGCCATGTCGACCGTGGAGGACGGCGCGGCGACCATGAACTTCACCCCATGGTGGCGGGCGGCAATGGCCAGCTGGTAGGTCCCGATCTTGTTGGCGGTGTCGCCGTTGGCGCAGATGCGGTCGGCGCCGACGACCACCCACTGCACGGCGCCCGTCTTCATCAGGTGCGAAGCCGCGGCATCGGCGATCAGGGTCGGCTGGATGCCGTCCTGCTGCAGTTCCCACACGGTCAGGCGGGCTCCCTGCAGCCACGGGCGGGTCTCGCCCGCGTATACCCGGCCGATCCGGCCTTGGGCGACCCCTGCGCGGATGACGCCCAGCGCGGTACCGAAACCGGCGGTGGCGAGCGAGCCGGTATTGCAGTGGGTGAGCACGCCGCTTTCGGGCGCGATCAGGGCCGCGCCGAGCGCACCCATGCGGCGGTTGGCGGCCAGGTCCTCATCGTTGATCGCCTGCGCTTCACGCACGCTCACATCGCGCCAGTCCGGGCCCGCCGCGCCCAGTGCCCGACCCATGCGTGCCAGCGCCCAGGCGAGGTTCACGGCGGTGGGACGAGCGTCGTTGAGGCGCTGCATCGGCGCCTCGAGCTTGCGCGCGGCTTCGGCGCCGTCGGCGGCTTCGATCTTCATGCCCGCGAGCACCACGCCCCACGCAGCCGCGATGCCGATCGCCGGCGCACCGCGCACGGTCAGCGAATGGATGGCGGCGGCGACTTCGTCGCTGGTTTCGCAGCGCACGTATTCCGTGTGGAACGGCAGCTTGCGCTGGTCGAGCAGCTCCAGGGCCTCGCCGGTCCAGCGGATGGGACGGATGCGGTCGTAGCGGTCGAAGTCGATGGTGTTGTCCATGGGGCAATTGTATGCCCTGTGGATGCAACAGCCGCGGGGCGACTACGCGCGGCCGAAGTCGAACGCCAGGACATCGGCGATGCGCGTCGCACCGAGCATGGCCATCATCAGACGATCGACTCCGAGTGCAACGCCGGCACAAGCGGGGAAACCGGAATCCAGCGCCGCCAGCAAGCGCTCATCGCGCGGTGGCTGCGCATCGCCGCGTTGCGCGCGCCGCCGCAGGTCATGGTCGAAGCGCATCCCCTGCTCCGCGGCATCGGCGAGCTCGTGGTAGCCGTTCGCGAGCTCCAGCGGACCGAGGTACAGCTCGAAGCGTTCGGCTACGGATGGAACGCCAGTGCGGATGCGGGCAAGCGCGCATTGCGAGGCCGGATAGTCGTACAGCGCCAGCAGCTGGTCGGCGGGAAACGCAGGTTGCAGGCGGTGCGTCATGAGCAGGTCGAGCCAGTCGTCGCGGGTCAGGCCCTGCGGGTCGATCACGACATCACCCAATGCCTCGCGCAGTTCGGCTTCGCTTGCGGTTGCGGGGTCCACGTGCAGCTGCTGTCGATACAGATCGTGGTAGCTCACCTGCTTCAACTCCGCGCTGCGTCCCACCAGCGCCAGCGCGGCGTTGACCAGCGCCGCCGCTTCCTCGATCAGCCGGCGATGGTCCCAGCCGACCCGATACCACTCGAGCATGGTGAACTCGGGATTGTGGCGGCCACCGGCTTCGCCATCGCGGAATACGCGGCCGAGCTCGTAACAGTCGCCCAGGCCCGCGGCCAGCAGCCGTTTGAGCGGGTATTCCGGCGACGTGCGCAGCCAGCGCCTGCGCGGCGCTCCATCGGTGCGGCCGCTGAATTCGAGGGAGAATGAGGCGATGTTCGGGTCGGTATTGCCGGCGCGCGACAACACCGGCGTCTCGACTTCGAGAACCTCGCGTTCGGCGAAAAAATCGCGGATGGCGGCGTTCAGGCGCGCGCGCAGGCGCAGGGCCGCGAACGAAGCCGATGGCTGCCAGTCTCCGGTCACTGTCCGTTCCCGGCGAGGAAGGCGAGCAATCTCGCTTCATCCCAGATCTCGATGCCGAGTTCCTGCGCCTTGGCGAGCTTGGAACCTGCCGCTTCACCGGCGACGACGAACGAGGTCTTCTTCGACACGCTGCCGGACACCTTCGCCCCGAGGGCTTCCAGCCTGGCTCCCGCTTCATCGCGCGACATCGCCTCCAGGCCGCCGGTCAGCACGACGGTCTGGCCGGACAAGGGGCCTTCGGAGGCGCGTTGCGGTGCGCCTTCCTTCCAGTGCACGCCATTGGCGCCGAGTGCGGCGATGACTTCGCGGTTATGCGGCTCGGCGAAGAAATGGGCGATGCGGGCTGCGACGACGGGACCGACGTCCGGCACGTGCCTCAGCGTTTCCACATCGGCCTCCATGATCGGAGCGAGCGCGCCGAAGTGTTTGGCCAGGGTCTTGGCGGTGGACTCGCCCACATCGCGGATGCCCAGCGCATACAGCAGGCGTTCCAGCGTGGTGTTGCGGCTGGCATCGATGGCGGCAATCAGGTTTTCCGCCCATCGCGTTGCCACCTTGCCGGCCTTTACGGTTTCCGGGGTGATGCCATCGCGCTCGTCGGCGCGGCGCTTCATCTCGAGGAAATCATCGAGCGTCAGCCTGTAGAGGTCGGCCACGGTGTGCACATGATCGAGCTCGACCAGCGCCGTGATGAAGCGCTCGCCGAGACCCTCGATGTCCATGGCGCGGCGCGATGCGAAGTGGAACAGCGCCTGGATGCGTTGCGCCGGGCAGAACAGTCCCCCGGTGCAGCGTGCGACCACTTCGCCTTCCTCCCGCTCGACCGCCGACCCGCAAGCGGGGCATTGCGACGGCATCACGAACGGCGGATGCTGCGGGTTGCCCTCTTTGTCGCGCGGGCGTCGCTCCTCGATCACGCGCACGACTTCGGGAATCACGTCGCCGGCCCGGCGGATGATCACCACGTCGCCCTTGCGCACGTCCAGGCGCGCCACCTGGTCGGCGTTGTGCAGCGTGGCGCGCGTCACCGTGACGCCGCCGACGTGCACCGGATTCATCAGCACCCAGGGCGTCACCGCGCCGGTGCGGCCCACGTTGACCTCGATCGATTCGACGGTGGTGGCTTCTTCCTGCGCCGGGTATTTGTGCGCGATCGCCCAGCGCGGCGCGCGTGAGACGAACCCCATGGCGCGTTGCTGGTCGTAGCGATCCAGCTTGTAGACCACGCCATCGATGTCGTAGGGCAAATCGTCGCGCTGCTGGCCGATGTGTTCGAAGTATTCGAGCAGGCCCCCGGCGCCACGCGCCGTGGTGACCTGCGGACTTACCGGCAGTCCGAACTCGCGCAGCAGGGCGAGCGTCTGCGAATGCGTGGGCGGCAGCTTCACGCCTTCCACTTCGCCCAGCGAATAGGCGAAGAACGCCAGCGGCCGCTGCGCGGTCACACGCGGGTCGAGTTGGCGCAGCGAACCGGCGGCGCCGTTGCGCGGGTTGGCCAGCGTTTTTTCGCCATGCTTCCGCGCCCACTCGTTGTAGCGTTCGAAGGCGGCCTTGGGCATGTAGACCTCGCCGCGCACTTCGAGCACGGAGGGCGCCTTGCCGCGCAGCTTCAGCGGAATCGCACGCACCGTGCGCAGGTTGGCGGTGACGTCCTCGCCGGTGGCACCGTCGCCGCGCGTGGCACCGCGCACGAACTGCCCATGCTCGTAACGCAGACTGATGGCCAGGCCGTCGAGCTTGGGCTCGGCGGAAAACGCCGGCTCGAAATCGCCGGTTTCCTTACCGATGCGGGCGACGAACTCGTGGATTTCTTCGGGACTGAAGGCATTGGCCAGCGACAGCATCGGCACCGCGTGGCGGACTTCGGCGAACTTCGCCGAGGGGGCGTTGCCTACGCGCTGCGTCGGCGAGTCGGTCGAAGCCAGCTCGGGATGTTCGGCTTCCAGCGCCTGCAACTCGCGCAGCAGGCGGTCGTACTCGCTGTCCGGAATGCTCGGATCGTCAAGGACGTAATAGCGGTAGTTGGCGTCTTCGATCTGCTGGCGCAGTTCGGCAGTGCGGCGGGCGGGGCCTTGGGTCACGTGGATCCTGCGCTCGATGGTGCGGCGATCCCCGATTGTAGTGCGCAGTAGTGCGCCGCCTTGTGGACCCGCTGTTGGCGGACCGCAAAAAATCTCAGGGACGGACGTCCTGCCGCGGGGGAATCGACCGCCCAGGCCGGCTGCGCCGATGCCTGGATCGAGGTATTACCAGCGCCCCGGCCTGGTCAGCGGCGGCACTTCGCGCTGGCGGTCCCAGGCCCGCAACTCGTCGCGGATATGGGCGATGCGTTGGCGGCCGAGCGCATTGCGCGACTCGTCGAGCACCACGCCGTCGAGCAGTTCGGCCATGCGCTGCGCGGTCGGCAACATGGTTTCCCATGCGTCCAGCGCGGCCGTGGGTGCCGGGAGGGTGAGGAAGAACGCGATGGCCGGGGTTTCCATGGCCTGGATGTTGGCCATGTCGAAGCTGCCCGGCTTCATGATGTTGGCGACGCTGAAGACCGGTCCGCGCTCGGGATGGTTGTCGATGAGGCGGTGGAACACGCCCATGTGTCCATAGGACAGCCCCGCTTTTTCCGCGGCAACCACGATGTCCGGGCCGTGCAGCTTCGCGCCGGCGCGCGCCGCGAGATACAGCGTCACGATCTTTTCGAAGCTCTCATCCGAACGTTTGCCGAGGTCGCTGCTCGCCTGGCCTGGACCGGTGCCAGCGGCGTCGGCTGCCAGCTCCAGCTCAGCCTGCGTGGCGCGTTCGTCGTAGTTGTCCACGACCTCGCCATTGCCGCTGGCACTGTTGAGCGTCGGTTCCGCGCGTGGCGCGAACGCATCGGCGATGCTGGGGCGCGGGACCCGCTTGCCCTGTTCCTGCTTGCGCGGCCTGCCGAAGAAGACGATGGCGCCAATCAGGATCAGTCCGGCGATGGCGATCGCGATGCGCAGCAGGGTCGTGTCGGACATCGTGCGTGGTCTCCGTTCTTTATCGCGATTTACGCGGCGCCGGCCAGGCGCGTGGCTTCGGCCAGGTCCACGGACACCAGGCGGCTGACACCGGGCTCGCGCATGGTCACGCCCGAGAGCTGCTGCGCGGCTTCCATCGTTGCCTTGTTGTGCGTGACGAACAGGAACTGTACCGCTTCGCTCATCTCGCTGACCATGGCGGTGAAGCGACCGACATTGGCTTCGTCGAGCGGCGCGTCCACTTCGTCCAGCAGGCAGAACGGCGCCGGATTGAGACGGAAGATCGCGAACACCAGCGCGACCGCGGTCATCGCCTTCTCGCCGCCGGACAGCAGCGAGATGTTCGACACGCGCTTGCCCGGCGGGCGCGCCATGATCGCGACGCCGGTATCGAGCAGGTCCTCGCCCGTGAGTTCCAGATAGGCATGGCCGCCGCCGAACAGGCGCGGATACAACTCCTGCACGCCGGAATTGACGCGGTCGAAGGTGTCCTTGAAGCGGCCGCGGGTCTCGCGGTCGATCTTGCGGATGGCCTCTTCCAGCGTTTCCAGTGCCATGGTGAGGTCGGCGTCCTGCGCGTCGAGGTATTCCTTGCGCTGGGCCTGCTCCGCGTGCTCCGCGATCGCGGCCAGGTTGACCGGTTCGAGGCGGCGCAGCTTGCCGTCGAGGTCGGTGACGACCTTCTCCCACGCCGACGGATCGGCATGGTCGGGCAAGGTGTTGACCACGTCCTCGATCACGAAGCCGGCCTCGACGATCGCCGCACTCAGCGTTTCGGCCTTCAATACCAGCGCCTGCTGTTCGAGGCGGCGCTGGCCGATGGCTTCGCGTTGCGAGATCGCCTGCTCGTCGCGGGCGTGGCGCGTCTGCTCGAACTGGCGCAGTTCGTTGTCGATGCCGTCGAGCGTGGTGCGCGCGGCAGCGAGGTTCTGTTCGACGATGACGCGCTGCTCCAGCGCGACCTGGCGCTGCTGGTCCAGCTGGAGCACGGGCTCGTCGCCCTCGGCGAGCTGCTCTGCGAGTTCGCCCAGGCGTGAATCAAGCTGGCCGCGCTGGCCGCCCATGCGGTCGAGGCCCTGCATCAGGCCGGCGATCTGGGCGCGCTGGGTTTCCACCGACAGCAGCAGCGCCTGCGCGGCATCGCGCGACTCGCGCGCCATGTTGCGGGCCTGTTCGCGCGCATCGGACAGCGCACGGCGTTCGGCGTCGAGCGCAATGCGCACGTCTTCCAGTTCGGCCATGCGCATGACCGCCTCTTCCTGGCGCGCACGGGCCTCACTGGCCTGTTCGCGCGAACCGCTCAGGGAGCTGACGAGCTGGGCGAGTTCGGCATCGATCTTTTCGATGCGGCCACGGGCGTTATCGAGGCGGCCCTGCTGGCTCTGCAGCTGGCCGGCCAGTTCGGACACGCTGCGGTGTGCCATGTACAGCGCGCGCTGGGCGTCTTCGCGATGCTGTTCGGCGGCAAGCAGGCGATCGCGCCAGGCGGTGATGCCACGCTCGAGCTCGTGCTCGCGGTGCTGCAGTTCTTCGATCTGCGCGCGCAGCGTCTGGATCTCGCGCTCGCGCAGCAGCGCGCCCTGCTTGGCGGCGCCGGAGCGCAACACGCGCACCCAGCCGGCGCCGAGGCGCTCGCCATTGCGGGTGATGACGGACTCGCCGTCGCCGAGCTGCGGCAGCAGCGCGCGCGCCTCGCCCAGGGTTTCGGCGGTGTGCAGCTTGGCGAGGATGCGGCGGATCGCGATCGGGCCCTGCACCTTCGACGCCAGCGACGTCGGCGCGAACGTGACGGCCTCGTTGTGCGGATCGACCAGCGAGAGGCGGCCTTCGCCGAGATCGCCGATCGCGTCGACCAGCGCCTCGGGGGCTTCGACCAGTACGCCTTCGATCAGCTGGCCGAGCGCGCCTTCGACGGCGTTTTCCCAGCCCGGCTCGACGACCAGCTTTTCGCCGACGCGAGCCGCGTTATCGAGGCCACGCTGGCGCAGCCATTCGGTCGCGGCGCCCTGCTCCTGGCCCAGCGCGGCGTGCTGCAGCGTTTCCAGCGAGGACAGGCGTCCACGCGAGGTCTGCGCCTGCTTGCGGACCTCGGCGAGCTCGGTCTGCGCGGCGCGCTGCTGGTCCTGCAGTTCAGTCAGGCTGTGTTTGCGGGTCTCGAGCTCGGTAGTGAGGCTGTCGAGCGATTCCTTCTGGGTGTCGTGCTGCTCCTGGATACCGGCGAAGGCTTCCGCCAGCGCGGTCAGGTCGAGGCCGGCACGCTCGGCCGTCAGCGATTCGCGACGGCGATCGGCGTCGAGCGACTGGCGGTCGAGGTGTTCGATGCGGGTGCGTTCGACGTCGGCGGCGCGGGCGGCTTCGGACTGCGCGCGGGTATGCGTATCCCAACGCTGCTGCCACTCATTGAGCCTGGTTTCGGCGTCGCGCAGCGCATCCTGGCGGGCGATGTCTTCCTCGCGCAACTGTTCCAGGCGCGGCTCGGCTTCCTCGATGGCGTTGCTCAGCACGTCGAGCTTCGACTGGTCGTTGCCGATGTGCGAGGCGATCTCGGCCAGCTGCGTCATCGCCTCGTCGCGGGCGCGCTGCAGGCGCGTGGACATCTCGCGCTGGTGCTGGATCTGCTGTTCGATGCGCGCCAGTGCACCGCCGACTTCGTAGCTGGCGCCCTGGGCCTTGTTGAGGTTCTCCGCGGCTTCCTCGCGGCGCACGCGGCCGGTTTCGATCTCGCGCTCGGCTTCGCGCTGCTCGGCGATCAACTGCTGCAGGCGGGTCTCCTGCTGGCCCAGCTTCTCGCGCTGGGTCTGCAGTTTCTGGTCGAGGACGCGGTGCTCCAGCGCCTTCCACTCGGCGTCCTTCACCTTGCGCTCGGCCTGGATCGCCTGGTACTGCTCGGCCTGGCGCGCCTGGCGCTTGAGGTGTTCGAGCTGTTTGCCGACCTCCTCGCGCAGGTCGTTGAGGCGGTCGAGGTTCTCGCGGGTGTGGCGGATGCGGGTCTCGGTTTCCTTGCGGCGCTCCTTGTACTTGGAGATGCCGGCAGCTTCCTCGAGATAGACGCGCAGCTCTTCGGGCTTGGCCTCGATGACCTGGCTGATCATGCCCTGCTCGATGATCGAGTAGCTGCGCGGGCCCAGGCCGGTGCCGAGGAACAGGTCGGTGATGTCGCGGCGGCGGCACTTGGCGCCGTTGAGGTAGTACTGGCTCTGGCCGTCGCGGCTGACCACGCGCTTGACCGAGATTTCGTTGAACGCGGCGAACTCGCCGGTGATCGTGTGATCGGAGTTGTCGAAGATCAGCTCGACCTGCGCCTGCGATACCGGCTTGCGCGCCGAGGAACCGGCGAAGATCACGTCGGTCAGCGAGTCGCCGCGCAGCCGGCTGGCCGAGCTCTCGCCCATCACCCAGCGCACGGCATCGATGATGTTGGACTTGCCGCAACCGTTCGGACCAACGACGCCGGTCATGTTGGTCGGCAGGTGCAGAGTGGTCGGATCGACGAACGACTTGAAGCCGGAGAGCTTGATGGTGGAAAGACGCATGTGGCGCGGGTGCCCCGGGCGAGGCCATTGCAGGCATCGCCACTTAATTCTGAAACAGGTTAAATAGTTCGCCTAAGTGATTGATTCACATAGACGGCTCCCGACTTGCAAGCCGGAGTTGTGGGCGAGTATAGCGGGCCGGTTTGCGCGTGACAGGGGCCTGCGCACGGAACCGCGGAAGTCGTCCCGCATATCTAAGGTGTGTCCGCTTCCTGCGGCGTACGCGCCCGGATGGCGAGGGCATGGATATCGGTCGTCATCAACTCCCCCACGGCGGCATAAACCGCACGGTGGCGGGCGATGGGGGACATGCCGACGAAGGCGCCGCTGACCACGTCGACGCGGAAGTGGCCGCGGCCGTCGCGCGCTCCGGCGTGGCCGGCATGCTTGTGGCTCTCGTCTTCGATCTCGAGCAGCACCGGGGCCAGGGCGGATTCGATGGCGGCACGGATCGCATCGGCCCGCTGTTCGCGTGCAAGCATCAGGGGAGCACCCGCTTGAACGGGCGCACGTCGACGCGCGTGTAAACGCCGGCTTCGATGTAAGGGTCGGCGTCGGCCCAGGCACGGGCATCTTCCAGGGAGCCGAATTCGGCCACGACCAGACTGCCGCTGAAGCCGGCCGGGCCCGGGTCTTCGGCGTCGATGGCGGGACAGGGACCGGCCAGCATCAGGCGACCCTCGTCGCGAAGCGCAGTCAGCCGGGCAAGATGCGCCGGACGCGCCGCGACACGCCTGGAGAGGACATCCGGGCCATCGTGGCCTTCGATCACGTACCACATGTGTTCATTCTTCCTGTGCGCGGGGTCGAGGAATTGTAGCCGCGCATGAAATCGCAGCCCACGCGGCAGTGGAAGTCGCTGGACACGCCCTGCCCGGCCCCGTACCCTTGACGGCAACTACCTGAGGCCGGAAGCAGCGGCCGTCGCGACTGGGGCCCCACGCCGTCGCCACACGCACATCGACGTGCATCGCTGCGCCTTCCCGCCCCACGCCCGCAATCCACTTCACCTCCATCGCCCCGCCATGCGGGTGCGCAGGCTGAAGTCCATTCGGGCAACTTGGGACCAGCTTTCGACTTTTGCAGTCCGTAGCACCTTGCGGTCGTGCCGTGCAGACCGGGCCTTGCCCCCTGCCAGCACCGCCGATGCCAGCCAATGCCAGGGCCCGGAGGGGCCGGCTTCGAATGACCGATGACGTAAACAGCGGCGATGTAACCGGCGATGGCAGCGTGCCTGCCGCGCCGGAAAACAGCCACAACGGCAACAACCGGCCGCAGCAGCAGGAAATGCCGCTGGCGATGGTGCTTGGCCAGCCGGTGCTGCAGATCCCACAGGACCTCTACATCCCGCCGGATGCGCTCGAGGTCATCCTCGAAGCCTTCGAGGGCCCGCTGGACCTGCTGCTGTACCTGATCCGCCGGCAGAACCTGGACATCCTCGACATTCCGGTGGCGGAGATCACCCGCCAGTACGTCGAGTACATCCAGTCGATGCACGAGATGCGCTTCGAGCTGGCGGCCGAATACCTGGTCATGGCCGCGATGCTGGCCGAGATCAAGTCGCGCATGCTGCTGCCGCGCGCGCCGACCGAGGAAGGCCTGGAGGACGACCCGCGCGCCGAACTGGTGCGCCGCCTGCAGGAGTACGAACGCTTCAAGAAGGCCGCCGAAGACATCGATGCCCTGCCCCGCCAGGATCGCGATACCACGCCGGCTACCGCCTTCGTCCCGGATCGCGCCTCGGTGAAGCTGCCGCCGCCGGTCGAGATGAAGGAGATGCTGCTGGCCCTGCACGACGTGCTCAAGCGCGCCGAGCTGTTCACCCAGCACGCGATCAAGCGCGATGCGCTGAGCGTCCGCCAGCGCATGGCGGACCTGCTGGAGGCGCTGAAGGACGGCGCCTTCCATCGCTTCGAGTCGCTGTTCACCGCCGAGGAAGGCAAGCTCGGCGTGGTGGTGACCTTCCTCGGCCTGCTCACGCTGGCCAAGGAGCAATTGCTGGAAATCGTGCAGGAAGGCCCGTTGCAGCCGATCTACGTCAAGTCGCTGGCCCTGATGAAGGAAGGCGAGGAGATCGAGTTGAGCAGCGAATTCGACACACCGGCCGCGAACGACGATTCGCGCTGACGCCACGAACCGACAACCCATCCCAACCGCCCGCACCCGCGGGACGCTGCTTAAGGCCAGAGCCCCCGAGCATCCATGGATCAGAATTTCATCACCCGCATAGTCGAAGCCGCCCTCCTCGCGGCCAACCAGCCGCTGACGCTGGCACAGCTGCATTCGCTGTTTCCCGAGGAGCAGCCCGCGCCCAACGACAGCGTCGAGACTGCACTGGAAACCCTGCGCGATGCCTGCGAAGTACGCGGCGTGGAACTGGTCGAACTCGCTTCCGGTTTCCGTTACCAGGTCAAGGCCGACGTGCACGCCTGGGTGTCGCGCCTGTGGACCGACCGCAAGACCAAGTACACCCGCGCCACGCTCGAGACCCTCGCCCTGATCGCCTACCGCCAGCCGATTACCCGCGGCGAGATCGAACAGGTCCGCGGCGTGGCCGTCAGCAGCAACATCATCCAGGCGCTGGAAGAGCGCGAGTGGATCCGCGTCGTCGGCCACCGCGACGTGCCGGGCAAGCCGGCGCTGTTCGGCACCACCCGGGCTTTCCTCGATTACTTCGGCCTCAAGCGCCTGGACGAACTGCCGCCGCTGTCGGAACTCAAGGACATTGGCGAGCTGGAACCGCAACTGCAGTTCGACAACGTGATGAGCGACCCGACGCCGATCGAAGCCGGCGGCATCGGGCACGAACCCGGTGTTGAAGCCGACGCTGCCAACGCCGACGACCTCGACGCCGACGACCTCGACGCCGACGAGCACGAAGACGACGACACCGAAGGCCTCGGCGAGGCCGACGACCACAACGAACACGCCAGCGATGGCGATCCCGAAGCCGCGCCGGGAATGCGCGCGGCGGACGAGAACGAATTCCTGGACGAAGAATCCTTCCAGGACAACGCCGTCGAGACGACGACCGTTCCGATGACCGATGACGACGCCGAAACCTCCCTCGCGGAGCAGGCATCGTCGGAGCAAGAGAAAAATGACTGAAGAAAAGAGCCGCAAGCTCACCCTCAAGCGCCCCGGCGCAGAGAACGCCGACGCCCCCAAGCTCGAGGAGCGCCTGCACAAGGTCCTCGCGCAGGCCGGCCTCGGCTCGCGCCGCGCGCTGGAACAGCGCATCGCCGACGGACTGGTGAAGATCAATGGCGAAACCGCCACGGTCGGCCAGAGCGTCACCGGCGGCGACAAGATCGAGATCGACGGCAAGGTCTTTGTCGCTACCGCGCTGACCGAACCCGCCCGCGTGCTGATGTACAACAAGCCCGAAGGCGAAGTGACCACGCGCGAAGACCCCGAAGGGCGTCCGACCGTGTTCGAGTCGCTGCCGATGCTCAAGGGCGCGCGCTGGATCGCGATCGGCCGCCTCGACATCAACACCACCGGCCTGCTGCTGCTCACCACCGACGGTGAACTCGCCAATGCGCTGATGCATCCCTCGTTCGAAGTCGACCGCGAATACGTCTGCCGCGTGCGCGCACCGGAAGGCCAGGACGTGGTGCCGGACAACCTCGTCGACCGCCTCGCCCGTGGCGTCGCGCTGGAAGACGGCCCGGCCAAGTTCGACGAGATCGAACGCGTCGGCGGCAGCAACATGCCTCAGGAGAGCCGGCACGACTGGTTCCGCGTCGTGGTGAAGGAAGGCCGCAACCGCGAAGTGCGCCGCCTGTGGGAATCGCAGGGCTGCCAGGTCAGCCGCCTCAAGCGCGTGCGCTACGGCAAGGTCGCGCTACCGCGCGAACTGCTGCGCGGCCAGTCGCAGGAACTCGCCTCCGAGAAGGTCGAAGCACTGCGCAGTGAACTCGGCCTCGAGAGCGATACGCCTTCGGCCCTGACGCTGCAGCCGGTGATCGGCCAGCGCAAGGCGACCAAGTCGACCATCGACCTCACCGGCCGCGCCCGCTCGCAGGGTTACGTCAGCGGCCACAACACCGCCGACGAAGGCCGCGAACTGCGCCGCTTCGACCATGTGCGCGAAGACCGCCGCGGTGGCCGCGGTGGCAAGAAGCCGCACGGCGGCCTGACCGTCAGCGGCGAAATGGCGGCGAAGCAATCGCAGAAGCCGTTCAAGCAGCGCAAGGAAAAGGGTCCGCGTCCGTTGCCGGAAGGCAATCCCGCCGCGTTCCGTACCTGGTACGTGCCCGAAGGCGTCGAGACCGGCCCGACCGGGCATCGCAATCCGGAAAACCGTGGCCCCCAGAAGCCTTACGGCAACAAGCGTCCTGGTGGCGGCGGTGGCGGCGGTGGTGGTTACGGCGATCGCGGACCGCGTCGCGAAGGTGGCTTTGGCGGCGGTCAGGGTGAAGGCCGTGGCCCGCGTCGCGAAGGCGGCTTCGGCGGCCAGGGCCAGGGCGAAGGTGGACGCGGCGGCTACGGCGGCGAACGCGGTCCGCGTGGCCCCGGCGGCCCCGGTGGCGAGCGCGGTCCGCGTGGCCCCGGTGGCGGTGGTGGCCAGGGACCGGGTCGCGCGCCCAAGCCCTACGGCCATCCCGGCAATGCACCGCACTTCCCGTCCGACCATGCCGGCACGGGCGGCTTCAATCCGTACGGCGACAAGCCGCGCGGCCCGCGTCCGGGCGGACGCCCGGGTGGTCCGCGTCCTGCGGGAGGCGGTCCGCGTCCTGCAGGCGGTCGCCCTGCCGGTCCCGGCGGAAATCGCCCCGGTGGCAATCGCGGCCCGGGCGGCCCGCGTCCGGCTGGCCCCCGTCCTGGTGGTCCGCGCGGTGGTGGACGTCCCGGCGGCGGCCGCCATTCCGGCGGTTGATCGAATCATTCGCGACAAAGACAAAAGGCGCTTCGGCGCCTTTTGTCTTTGTGGTTTCCCGCAGGCGATTCATTAAGCCCCGCTCACAGCCGCTTCGCGTGACATTCCCTTACCGTGTGCTATGCGCAACCCGGCACAACGCGGAGAACCGGCATGCGCACTCCAGCGAAATTCGCGGCCCTTATTACGGGCGTACTCATCGTGTTGTATGCGTCGAGCGTGCGAAGCGGTGGGCTGGTCGAGATCCCGTTCGGGCTCGGCAACTTCCAGATGCCCTGCTGATCGACTCAGCGGCTTCCTGGTCACCAAGGAAGGTCGCCGCTGGATCATGGCGCGATCGAGCACAAGTATTGCTGCCCCAATTCGGACGTGAACAAGACCACTGCGGAAGCCGTCGAAATCGACCCGCCTTGAATATTCAGGCTGGTAAACGGGCCAACCAACAGCACATTGAGCCATGGCATGCGCCCGTTGGGTGAAAGCGGCGTGTCCTGTACAGCCGCCTTCGCTCTATCGTCAAAGCAATGGGCGTACACGAGAGATGCGGTTTCGCACTGACAGCCCAGCGCTCCATGGCCCTCTCGAATGCAGACCTGCTCGTCATGACGTTCCTCGACTCCATCGAGCAGGGACAGGGGATCCCCGACGGCTGTGATTCCACATCGCTGGTCGAACAGGAACTCATTCGTGCAGAGGCCGCCGGTTGGTCACTGACCTTGAAAGGGGTCGTACACCTCAGGAATCTGAGGTCGGTGATTTACCTTCCCCTTGGGAAGCATTAGGCACTGTATTCGGCGATTGCAGCTACGCGCTTGCGAGCCCGCCCGTCACGCTTCGCCCTGGCTTCACACACCACCCGCATCAGCCTCACCTGCATCGATGATCCTGCGCCCCAGCTCAGGCATGGGACGACAGGATGGCAGCGGGCACCGATACGCATGACTTCGACGTGACCGTCGTGGGCGCCAGCTTCGCTGGTTCGGCATGCGCGCTCGCAGCCGCGCAACGCGGATTGCGCGTGTGCGTGCTGGAACGCAAGCGCGACCCCGGCGACAAACTGCGCACCACCGGCATCATCGTGAAGGAAGCCGCCGAGCAGACCCTTCTCAACCAGGTGCCCGCGCACCTCACGCGCCGCGTCGAACAGGTGCGCCTGTATGCACCCAGCCTCAAGCAGGTCGCCCTGGCGGCACCGGGCTACTACTTCCTCACGACCGATACGCCAGGCGTGATGCGCTGGCTGGCAGAGCAACTGCGCGCGAACGGCATCGACCTGCGGCTGGGCACGTCGTTCACCGAATGCACCCGCGCCGATGATGGTTGGCAGGTCGAAGGCCTGGGACGTACGCGCTACCTGGTAGGTGCCGACGGCGCCCGTTCGCGCGTTGCCGAACGCTGCGGGCTCGGCGAAGTGCGGCAGTTCCTCTACGGCATCGAATACGAATTTCCCGGCGCGCGTCTGGCGAATGCCGATGCCCTGCATTGCTTCATCAGCAAGCGCTACGCACCGGGTTACATCGGCTGGATCGCGCAGAACCCCACCGGTGTGCAGGCAGGATTGGCACAGCGCCACGACCCCGGCCATGCGCGCATCCCCGACATCGACGGTTTCCTGCGGCGGGTCGGCGCCGCCGGCGGACTACCGCGCCACCTCAAGCCCGGCCACACGCGCGCCGGACTGGTTCCGTGCAGTGGCCCCGTCGCTTCTATGACGGGCGATGGCGTGATCCTGACCGGCGATGCCGCCGGCATCGTGTCACCGGTCACGGCGGGCGGGATTCATTCGGCCTGGGAACATGGCTGGGCCGTGGGCCGCGCGATTGCCGCGCGCCTGCGCGATGGTGGCCCGCCACCCGAATGCGTCGCCGTCGAATCTGCCCCCCGCTTCCGCGCCAAGCGTGCCCTGCGTTGGGCCTACGATCGCCTGCAGTTCGACTGGCCCTTCGACCTGCTACTCCATTCCCCGCCCCTGCGCTGGGCCGCAGAACAGGTGTATTTCCACAAACGCCGCTGTTAGACCGCGCATCGGCGCCGAGCGCCGGAAGCGCTTGCGAAAGCGGCTACGAATCGTCACGCCGCGACAGCAGCTTCTCGATCACATCGATCGGCAGCGGGAAGACGATGGTGGAACTCTTCTCGCCGGCGATTTCGGTGAGCGTCTGCAGGTAACGCAACTGGATCGCACGCGGATCACCGCCGAGCAGGCGCGCGGCTTCGACAAGCGCTGCTGCGGCCTGCTTCTCGCCTTCGGCGTGGATCACCTTGGCGCGACGCAGGCGCTCGGCCTCGGCCTGGCGTGCGATCGCGCGTACCATGATCTCGTTGAGGTCGACCCGCTTGATCTCGACGTTGGCGACCTTGATGCCCCAGGCATCGGTCTGCGAATCGAGGATGTTGCGGATGTCGTCGTTGAGCTTCTCGCGCTCGGCCAGCATCTCGTCCAGGTCGTGCTGCCCCAGCACCGAGCGCAGCGTGGTCTGCGCGAGTTGGCTGGTGGCTTCATAGAAGTGTTCCACGTTGATGATCGCTTTCTGCGGATCGATCACGCGGAAGTACACGACGGCATTGACCTGCACCGAGACGTTGTCGCGCGAGATCACATCCTGGGGCGGTACATCCATGACGATGGTGCGCAGGTCGACACGCACCATCTGCTGCACGATCGGGATCAGCAGGATCAGGCCCGGCCCCTTCACCTTGAAGAAGCGGCCCAACTGGAACACCACGCCGCGTTCGTATTCGCGCAGGATCTTGACCGCACTGAAGAGGATGGCGGCGAACAATACGATCGCGGGCAGGTAGAGGATGATGTTCATGGCGCGCGCTCCGTCAGGGTCATTGGTCGAGCGGGACGACTTCAAGCACCAGGCCAGCCATCGCCTGGACACGCACGGATTGCCCGCGCCGAACCGGCGACAGCGACACGGCCTGCCAGACTTCACCCCGTATCCGTACCTGGCCGCGTCCCTGGAAATCACCGGTGGCGATGGCGAGATGCCCCACCAGTTCCTGCATGCCCGTAACCACGGGCAGCCTGCGCGCCCGCGCCGCCAGCCAGATCAGGGCCATGAATCCGAGCGCGCTGGCAAAGGCGATGCCGAAGATCAATTGCCCCGGCACTCCGAATCCCGGCACGTCGGTGTCGAACAGGATCAGCGATCCGGCGACCAGCGCCACCAGGCCACCGATGCCAAGCGAACCGAAGCTGGGCATCGCGAATTCCGCCGCCATCAGGGCCACGCCCAATACGATCAGCGCCACGCCGGCGTAGTTCACTGGCAAGACCTGCAGTGCGTACAACGCCAGCAACAAACAGATCGCACCGGTCACGCCCGGAAACAGTGCTCCCGGCGTGTAGGCCTCGATCACCAGCGCATACAGTCCGACCAGCAAGAGCAGGTATGCGACGGTGGGCTCGGTCAATACACCCAGCAGCCGGGCACGCCAGTCGGGGCGCAACGCCGTGACGGTAACGCCTTCCAGTTTCAGCACAGCCCGACGTTGTCCCAGCCTCACCTCGCGGCCATTGGCCTGGCGCAAAAGCGATGGCAGGTCGGGCGCGATCAGCTCGATGACATGTTGCGACAGCGCCTGGCTCGCGGTGAGCGTGGCGGCACCGCGTACCGCGGCCTCGGCAAACTCGACATTGCGGCCGCGCAGTTCGGCCAGGGCGCGGAGATAGGCGACGGAGTCGTTGATGACTTTGCGCTCCATGGCGGTTTCGCCATTCCTTTGCGGTTTGCGCGGCCCTTCCTGTTCCGGCCCTTCCTGTTCCGATCCTCCATGTTTCGAATCGGCCGTGTCGCGATCTCCATCGGATTGACCATCCCCGGGAGCAGTGGCCGGTGTCGATGGCGCGCCCGGACCGCCGATCGACACCGGAGTCGCCGCCCCCACCGACGTGGCGGGCGCCATGGCGGCCAGGTGGCAGGCATAGAGGATGTAAGTGCCGGCGCTGGCGGCCCGCGAACCCTCCGGCGCCACCCAGCCGATCACCGGCACATCCGAGGCCAGGATGGCCTGGTTGATGTCGCGAGTGGCCGCGTCGAGACCACCGGGCGTGTCGATCCGCAATACCACCGCGCGGGCCTGGGTGTCGGCAGCCCGCTTGAGACCGCGCTGCACGTAGTCGCTGGTGGCCGGGCCGATCCCGCCCTTGATGTCGAGCAGGAATACCGAACCCGCCGGGACGTGTTCTGCGAAGAGCGGCGCCCCCCACAAGCCGAAAACCAACAGCAGTGCGTAACCAAGCGATCTCATGGCAAGCCTGCCGGCTGCCTCGATGCCTTATCTAATACCAGCCTCTGTTAAGGACGCGCACAAGCGCGCAGCCGTCTGGCCGCGCGCTGCCATCTCGCACCGTGCCCCACGTGCGTCCGGCCACGCCGGCGCACGCGAGAGTCCATCAGGTCCCGGAGTCGGTTTGCGGCTGCTCGGGTTGCGGCGCCTGCTCGGGCGGCGTCTGCTCCTGCATCGGCTGCTGCATCCCTCCCATGCCCGCATAGTCGACCACCAGGGACACCCGGCGGTTGTCGCGTCCCGCGTCGCCGGTGGCGCCCGGCCGCACCTGGCGGTTCGTGGCTTCGCCATAGCTGACCGCGCGCACCTGGCCGCCGAGTCCGCCGGTGTTCGCGAGGTAATCGCGTACGGTTTCAGCACGACGCTGGCCCAGGCGCTGGTTGAAGGCGGCCGAACCTGCCGGGTCCGCGAAGCCCTCCACCGTCACCACGGCATCGCTGTGATTGTTCTTGATCGCACGGGCGAAGTCATCGAGCAGGGGCTTGTCTTCTTCGCTCAGGGTCGCGTCGTTCGTGGCGAAATGCGCACCGGTCTCCACGCGGATCCGGCCCTGCATCTCGGTCACGAGCGCATCGTGCTTGCGCGACAGCTCCTCGATCTGCGACTGCAGGCGCTGGTCGGTGGCGCGCAGGTCGGCAATGGTGCTGTCGAACTCGTCGCGCTTGATGTAGCTGGCGCAACCGGAGAGCGCGATCGTCGCGACGGCGATGGCGAGTGCGGTTGTACGAAGGGATTTGCGGGGCATGGTCGTTCTCCTTTCCGGGGGGCCGCGTCCGCTTCCAGCGGGCCGCGGTGCCGGGCGACCAGTCGGGGAGCAAGCGCCAGTGCGATTCAGGATGGCGAGGCGTATCAATCGCACAGCACTTGTGAAGGATCTGTCCCGGACTTGTCCAACGAGCCGTAACAAATCCAGGCCGCGCGGGAAGCGGCACAGGGGTTGCGAACAGCTTCGCGCTATGGCGGCAACAAGATCGCGCCGAATGAACGACAGTCGGCATGGCCCCTCACCGTGAATGGATCCCAACCGGATCGCTCTTCAGCAGTTCAGAGGTACAGAGCGGCGAGCCAGTAGATCCCGAGGATGACCACCAGCCACATCAGCAGCTTCAGCAAAAACCCGGCGACCTTGAACGCGAGATAGAGGCCGATCACCACGAGTGCGATGCCCAACCAGCTCATGCCACGCCTCCCGTGCAGATGGATGGTTCCAAGCTATCGCCCCTGTCGTCGCGCCTGCATCAAGATGCAGCTGCGCCCTCGAATATGAGGCTGCAGCAGGTCGTTGCACCTTCCGCCTTCTGGAGCTCGGTCACATCCACCGTCACCACCTCGAATCCCGCATCACGGATCCGCTGTGCCGTCCGCGGGAAACAGGCTGGCATCACCGCGACATCGCCGATGCGCAGGATATTGGCCGCGTGCTCCTCGGCCGGGTCGACTTCGATGACGGCGAAGCCCGGAAACGACGCGGCATCGATCCAGGCCGGCTGCAGCAGCAGGGTGTCATCGCTAAGCGCCGTCACCGCGGACTTCAGGTGCAGGCAACCGTGGATGGGCACGGACTGGACGTGGTAGCCGAATTCCTCGATGGCGGCCTGCAGCTGCGCGCTGCCTTCCGCATTGCTGCGCCCGGACTGGCCGACGTAGAGGGTGCGGCCGACGCGCAGCACGTCGCCACCGTCGAGCGTCCCCGGCGACTCGATGGCCCGCAACGGGCGATAGCGACGCAGCAATTCCGCCACGCTCGCGCCTTCGCCGCGCCGCGACTCGGCGCCGGGACGCGTCATCACCGCGACTTCGTCGAGAACGATCGCCACGTCTTCCACGAACACCGCGTCGGGCATCGACGGCTCGGCTTCCAGCACCAGCACGCGGCACCCCAGGGCGGACAACGCCCGCTGATAGGCGCGGTGCTGCGCATCGGCACGGGCGACATCGATCGGCGCGCGTGCGACGTGGGTGAGCTGGCAATCGCCGAGGCTGGGACTGACTTCGCGGGTGATGGCAATGCGCATGGTTGTCCTGATGCACGGGCGGCCCCTGTTTTAGCACTTCAAGTGCACTCGCGCCCGCTGCGGCCTGGACGAGGCATCGGGCGCTGTCCACGACGGGCACGCCCACTCTTCCCGCGCGCGGCGGCGCGCTTGCATCGCCCCGCAGGCGAAGGTCTTCCGCGGCGCCGCATAATGTGCGGCCTTTCCGAGCACGCCCGCCATGTCACGCGCACCGTTCACCACTTCCGGCCTGGTTGTCATCGGCGGCGGACCCGCTGGCTTGATGGCCGCCGAGGTCGCGCGCGCCGCGGGCGTGGAAGTCGATATCTTCGAAGGCAAGGGCTCGGTCGGCCGCAAGTTCCTCATCGCCGGCAAGGGCGGCTTGAACCTGACGCATGGGGAAGCGCGGCCTGGTTTCGATGCGCGTTATGGCGAACGGCAAAGCGACGTCGCGCACTGGCTCGACGATTTCGATGCCGGCGCATTGCGCGAATGGGCGCGCGGGTTCGGCATCGACACGTACATCGGCACGTCCGGCCGGGTATTCCCGATGGATCGCAAGGCCGCACCGCTGCTGCGCGGCTGGGTGAAACGCCTGCGCGACCAGGGCGTGCGCTTCCACGTACAGCATCGCTGGCTGGGCTGGGGCGGAACCGGAGCGTTGCGGTTCGCCACGCCCGAAAGCGAACTCGAGGTCATCGCACCAGCGACCGTGCTGGCCCTGGGCGGCGGCAGCTGGCCCGAGCTCGGCTCGGACGGCGCATGGGCGCCATGGCTGCAACAACGCGGCATCGATATCGCCCCCCTGCAACCGTCCAATTGCGGCTTCGACATCGGCTGGAGCGAGCACGTCGCGCAACGTCATGCCGGTGCGCCGCTGAAGCCGGTGATCGCGCACTGGCGCAGCCTCGACGGCCGCGAGCACAGCCTGCAGGGCGAATGCGTCGTCACGATGAGCGGCATCGAAGGCAGCCTGATCTATGCCCTGTCCGCCACGTTGCGCGACACCATCGCGCGCCACGGAACCGCGACGCTGCATCTCGACCTGGCTCCCGGCCGCGACCTGGAGCGCCTGCGGCGCGACCTGGCGAAACCACGTTCCGGGCGCAGCTTCAGCGAACACCTGCGCCGCCAGGCCGGCATGACCGGGGTGAAGGCCGCGCTGGTGCGCGAGGTCCTGTCGAAGCCGCAACTCGAAGACGCCGACGCCATTGCGACTGCCATCAAGCGACTCCCGTTGACGCTGCGACAGCCGCGACCGATTGCGGAAGCGATCAGCAGCGCCGGTGGCGTGCGGCTGGAAGCGCTTGATGAGGCGCTGATGGTGAAAAGCATCCCGGGCCTGTTCTGCGCCGGCGAGATGCTCGACTGGGAGGCGCCGACCGGCGGTTACCTGCTCACGGCCTGCTTCGCCAGCGGCCTGCGCGCGGGTCGCGGCGCGGTGGCGTGGCTGCAACGCTGACTATGGCTTGCGCCCGGACACGACCGGCACATGCCAGACCGCGTAGTGCGGCGGCGTTTCAATCGACGCGATGATCGTGTCGAAATCGGCGGCGACCTCGGCCGTGCTGCGCCCTGAGGCCCCTGCCAGCGCCTGCGTGTAACCGTCGCGCCAGGCGCGCATGATCCCGGCAAAGGTGTCGCGATCCACCCGCAGCGTATCGACGGTGACGAAATCCAGCGCGATGTCCCGGTAACCGGCCTGTGCGAGCAGCGCCGGCGAATGGCGGCCGATGTGTCCATCGCAGCCGATGCTCTTGAGGTACGCGATCGCGTTCTGGTTCCAGAACCGGTCGGGGTCGAACTGCACGCCGTCGCGCTCGACCACGGGCATGTGCAGCATCCCGTAATCCTCCGACAGCAGGTGCAGCCAGCCACCTGGCTTGAGCACGCGGGTGATCTCGGCCAGCACCAGCGGGAAATCCGGCACCGCCTGCGACATGTGCCGGCACACGACGAGGTCGAAACTGGCGTTGTCGTAGCGCAAGGCGAATGCGTCGCCCTGCTCGTAGCTAATGCGACCGGCGAAGCCCGCACTGTCGCGCCGCGCCAGCAGGAGATTGCTCTCCAGGATATCGATGCCGGCCAAGGTCGCCTGCGGGTAGCGGTCAGCCAGTCGCCGCGTGATCTCGCCGGTGCCGCACCCCAGGTCCAGTACGTGGATCGGACCGGCCAGGGCATAGCGGTCGAACAGCACGTGTTCCTGCGGCCAGATGGCCTCGGCCTGGTGCGCGAGGTTGCGCGCCATCGACTCGTCGCCCATCTGTTCGGCCTGGGGATTGCGGTCGTGGCTCATGGCGGGGCTTCGTCCATGCCCTGCTCCCGCGACAGCGCCGGCATCGGTGCCCGCAACCAGCTCGACGCCAGCGCCAGCCAGGACACGATCATCGCGATCACCGCTTTCTGCACGAGCCCACGGAGGTGGTCTACCAGGAACGCATACCACAGCAACGAAACGAAGCACACGACGGCAAGCGTGAATGCGAAGACAAAGCGCTGTCGCCAGGCTTCATCCACGCGGAACCACCAGGCCTGCAGCAGCATGGCCGTGGTGACGCAGAGGAATGCGATCGCCGCGGAAAGATTGTGGACGAAGGCCTCCAGCGCGTGGGGGCCGAGGCGCGAGCCGGAATCGGCCAGCGCCGTGACCACCAGCGCGACACCACCGACCACGAACAGGAGGAAGGGAATCGAACTACGCGCCGCCGCAGCGAGCGTGCGTTGATAGCCCAGGCCCAACAGCCCCAGCGCGGCGCTCAGGGCGAAGTACGCCGTCTTGACGACCCAGCCGTAATCGCCGCGCAGATACGAGCTGAGTGGCGCACGCATCCAGTCGAGGTCATCGCGCACGAACTGGGCGAGGATGCAGACGGTGGCGAATACCACCACGCCGGACAGCGCCAGAGTACCCAGGCGGGGACCGTGCAGATCCGAGGGAGAAAGTTTCATGACCGGTCCCTACGCCGGAAACTGCGCCCATGCTATCTCGGCACGACGGCCGTTGGAACGCGTCCGTAGGAACACGCCCGTAGGAACAGGATTTTTCCGATTTTTCGCAACGTGATTATGCGTTTGAATCGGCCAGCGGCTTCAACTCCGCATCCAGTGCCACGCGATCATCGAAGACGAAGCAGCGGCCGTCGTAGCCGTAGCCGCCGACGCGTTCGAAATACCCGAGGATCCCGCCCTCCAGCTGCAGCACGTTTGCCATTCCCTCCGCGTGCATCCACAGGGCGGCCTTCTCGCAGCGGATGCCGCCCGTGCAGAAACTGACCACGACGGCGTCGGCCAGCGCGCTGCGATGCGGGGTCAGCGCCTCCGGTAGGTCGGTGAAGTTGTCGATGGGCAGGGTCAGCGCACCGCTGAAGGTGCCGTAGCCGATTTCCTCGCGGTTGCGCGTGTCCAGCAGGACGAGGCGACGACCGCTGTCGTCCTCACCCTTTTCGATCCATCGCGCCAGGTCTTCCGGCGCCACGGCCGGGGCGCGACCTTCGAGCGGCGAGGCACTGTCCCGGCGGAACGCGATGATTTCCTGCTTCAGCTTCACCTTCAGCCGTGCGAATGGCTGGGTGCGGCTGCGGCTCTCCTTGACGACGATGCCGGTGAAGCGCGGATCGCTGCTCAGCGCGTCCAGGAAGACATGGATGGCCGATTCCGCGCCGGCGAGGAAGATGTTGATGCCCTCCTCCGCCACCAGCACGGTCCCGCGCAGGTCGCCGGCTTCGGCGAGTCCACGCACCTGCGCGGCGACGGCCGCGGGATCGTCGATGTGAACGAAATGGTAGGCGGCGATATTCAGGATCACCGGCGCATTTTACCGCGCCCCCGAGAAAAGCAGCTGCGACTACCTCGAACGCGCCGCAGCGCGTGTCTGCGGTGAACGATGTGACAGATTCACGGCGTGTCGCGACTGCTCACCGGTGCCGACTGCCTGCCCGGGATCGCGCCGCCACCGCCCCTCACCCTGCTTCGCTGCGCGATGCCGTCCCTCTCCCCGCAAGCGGGGCGAGGGAGTTACCGCGAGTCCATTCGGCAACCAGCCGCACGCTCCAACAACAACGCCCTTTCCCGTTCGTTACGGGTCAACGCCGCGGCCCGTTCGAATTCGCTGCGCGCTTCCTCCATGCGCCCGAGCTTGAACAGCAGGTCACCCCGCACGCTCGGCAGCAGGTGGTAACGCGCCAGCCTCGGCTCGTCGGCGAGGGCATCGACCAACTCCAGCCCCGCGGCCGGGCCGAACAGCATGCCCAGTGCGACCGCGCGGTTGAGTTCAACGATCGGCGACCCGGTCAGGCGCGCCAGCTCGCCGTAAAGGCCTGCAATGCGTGCCCAGTCCGTGTCTTCGGGCCGCAGCGCCCGCGCGTGGCAGGCGGCGATGGCGGCCTGCAGCGTGTACAAGCCGCGCGCGCCAAGTCTTTCCGCCCGCTCCAGTGCGGCGAGCCCGCGGCCGATCAGCAGCCGGTCCCAGCGCGCGCGGTCCTGTTCGAGCAGGAGGATCGGTTCGCCCGCCGGCCCGATCCGTGCCCTGGTGCGCGAGGCCTGGATTTCCATCAACGCGACCAGCCCGTGCACTTCCGCCTGTTGCGGGAGCAGCTCCGCAAGCACGCGACCGAGCCGCAATGCGTCCTCACACAGCGAAGGGCGCAGCCAGTGCTCGCCAGCGGTCGCCGAATAGCCTTCATTGAAGATGAGATAGACGACCGCCAAAACGGCCGACAGGCGCTCGACCAACTCCTCGCCGCGCGGCACTTCATAGGGCACGTCCGCTTCGGCCAGCGTCCGCTTGGCGCGAACGATGCGCTGGGCGATGGTCGGTTCGGGCACGAGGAAGGCCCGCGCGATCTCGTCCGTGGCAAGGCCACCGAGCAGGCGCAGGGTCAGCGCGACGCGTGCTTCCGGCGAGAGCACCGGATGGCAGGCCGTGAATACCAGCCGCAGCATGTCGTCGCCAATCGGGTCATCGAGTGCGTCGAGGATGTCCTCCTCGTGCAGCTGCTGGTGCAGTTCGATCTCATGGCCGAGCTCTTCATGCTTGCGCTGCTGCAACTGGTGGCGGCGCAGGCGGTCGATGGCGCGGTGCTTCGCCGTCGTCATCAGCCACGCGCCGGGATTGTCGGGCACGCCGCTGCGTGGCCACTGTTCCAGCGCCGTCACCAGCGCATCCTGGGCCAGTTCCTCGGCGAGGCCGACGTCATGCAGCATGCGCGCGAGCGTGGCGATCAGCTTGGCCGATTCCATGCGCCAGACGGCGTCGATGGTCCGGCGAATCTGCTGTCGCGTGTTGTCGGGAGTGTCTGCCATGGGCCGCGATCACATCATCGCGGCGATGACGACGCAAGCGACCGGGTGTGCATTTGTTGTCGTAATGGCGATGGCCTGCAGATGGACGCGCGGCGCCTTCGCGGGCGCCGCAACACGGTTGCGCACGACGCCCTACGACTGCAATGCGCCATTGATCATCCACGGCACCCCGAAGCGGTCCGTGAGCATGCCGAAGCGCTTGGCCCAGAAGGTTTCCTGCATCGGCATCACCACGATGCCACCCTGCGACAGCTCGTCGAAAATGCGGTCCGCTTCGTTCGCCGTGTCCACGCTCAGCGCGATCGAACAGCCCTTCACGCCATCGTAGGGATGGTCCGGATGGTTGTCCGACGCCATCAGCACCTGGTCTCCGGCCTGGAGGCGCACGTGCATGATCTTGTCGCGCTGCGAGGCGGGCATGTCCTCGCAGCCGGGCGTGTCGCCGAACCGCTGCAGCAACGCCAGCTCGGCTCGCAGGCAGCGCGCATAGAAGGTGAAGGCCTCTTCGCAGTTGCCGTTGAAGATCAGGTAGGCATTGATCTGCATGGCCGCCCTCCTCACTGCCGCACCAGCTGTTCGCGCAGGCGTGTTTCCTGCGCGACCAGTTCCGGCGTCATCGCGTCACCGAAATCCTCGGCTTCGAACAGGGGACGGATCTCGATGGTGGATTCGCCTTCATGCGGATTCGGACAACGCTTGACCCATTCGATCGCCTCTTCCATCGAACTCACCTGCCAGATCCAGAAACCGGCCACCAGTTCCTTGGTTTCGCTGAACGGGCCGTCGACCACGGTGCGACTGGCGCCGGAAAAATCGACCCGCTTGCCGCGCGACGAGGGGTGCAGGCCTTCACCGGCCAGCATGACGCCGGCCTTGACCAGCTCCTCGTTGAACCTGCCCATGTCGGACAGCAGCTTCTCGCTCGGCATGACGCCGGCTTCGGATTCCTTGGTGGCTTTGACGATGACCAGGACTCGCATGTTCTTCTCCTCATTCAGGGGGTGGGAGAGCGCCGGACCATTGGGCCGCGCTACCTGCGCTCTTGCAAGGTAGACGGGCGGAGCCGCCCGGATTCGACATGCGGGGCAAAAAAATTTCCGAGGGAGCGGCTGAGCGGCATGACAGGCGCGCCATGCCACGCCGGCCCGCACCGGTCGCATCGCCATTGGATTACTCCGGCCTTAACCCGCAATGGTCGTTCGTCTAACGCGCGGGCCGCTAGTCTCCGGCGTGTCCGTGATCATCCTGCAGACGCGGATCGAAGCGGGGCAACTCGCCATCGCAATCCACAGGAGCAGCCGATGCCCACCCAATCGAACCAGACCCGCAACCACAGCGGAGGCCGCGGCTTCGCCGGCATGGATCAGGAACAGCAACGCAGGATCGCGCAGAAGGGAGGAGAAGCCGTAAGTCGCGACCGCCAGCACATGTCCGAAATCGGACGCAAGGGCGGCGAAGCCTCGGGCAATCGCCACGGAGCCACGCGCGAACGCCGGGGCGAAACCTGATCGCCGGCGGCTGAACAGCCGGTCGACAAAGGCGCCTGCGGGCGCCTTTGGACTACCTGGGATCCGGCAGCGTGCACACCGCGCCGGCCTGGTTCATGAGGGAACTGTCATGCGTCCAAGCGCGTCCCGCGGGGAACGCACCTGGACGCTGCCGGGCTCAGACGCGGCTGTCGCGACGCGGCGCCGCGTTGCCGCGGCCGGTGCCGCGGGATTGCTTCGGTCCGGCGTGGGCATGGCGCTGGGCCGGCTTGCCGTGCGGGCGATGACCGCGCTGCGGACGCTGGCTGCCACTACCGTGCTTGGGCAGCGGCGCGTTCATCTGGATCGGGCGGCTCGGAGCGAAGCCGTCCACCGTGACCAGTTCGATCGAGGCCTTGAGCATGTTCTGGACCTGGCGCAGCAGGCCGCCTTCTTCGGGCGCGACCAGCGACAGCGCTTCACCGCTGGCGCCGTTGCGACCGGTACGACCGATGCGGTGCACATAGTCCTCGGCCACCATCGGCAGGTCGTAATTGATGACCAGCGGCAGGTTGGGGATGTCGAGGCCGCGCGCGGCGACATCGGTCGCCACCAGCACGCGGGCCTTGCCGGTCTTGAACTGGATCAGCGCCTTGGTGCGCTGCGCCTGGCTCTTGTTGCCGTGGATCGCGACGGTCTTCAGGCCGGCCGTTTCGAGCTGTTCGGCCAGGCGGTTGCAGCCATGCTTGGTCTTGCCGAAGACCAGCACCTGTTCGGTGTGGCGCGTGGCCAGGATCTGGGTCAGCAGGTCGCGCTTGCGCGAGGCATCGACCGGATGCGCACGATGGGTGATGGTTTCGGCGATGGTGTTCTGTGCCGCGATCTGGACCTGGCGCGGATCGCGCATGAATTCCAGGGCCAGTGCCTTGATCTGCGCTTCGAACGTCGCGGAGAACAGCAGCGTCTGGCGCTGCGGCGGGACCTTACCCAGCACCCGCTTGATCGCCGGCAGGAAGCCCATGTCGAGCATGCGGTCGGCTTCGTCCAGCACCAGCACTTCGACGTTGTCCAGGCGCGCGGTGCCGCGATCCAGGTGGTCGATCAGGCGGCCCGGGCAGGCCACGAGCACGTCGACGCCGCGGCGGAGGTTGTCGACCTGCGGCTGCATGCCGGCACCGCCGTAAATCGCGGTGATGTTCAGGCGCAGGTGCTTGGCGTAGCCGCGCAGGCTGTCGGTCACCTGCATCGCCAACTCGCGGGTGGGCGTGAGGATCAGCGCGCGCGGCTTGCGCGGGCCGTTCGGCGGCGTGGTCTTGGACAGGCGGTTCAGCAGCGGCAGGCCGAACGCGGCGGTCTTGCCGGTACCGGTCTGGGCACCGCCGAGGACGTCGTGGCCGGCGAGCGCGAGCGGGATTGCCTCGGACTGGATCGGGGTCGGCGTGGTGTAGTTGTTTTCCGACAGCGCGCGCAGCAACGCGGGCGCAAGCCCGAGCGATTCAAAGGTCATGTTGTAGCTCCGTAAGGAACGCAACCGGCTGGGCCGGTGGCGTACTCGAAGCTTTCCTTGAAACCGCGCTGCGAGTGTTCTGATTGAACGGCTCCGGAAGCTCCGGGCCGTGTCTGCGCGACGAAAGGCGTACGGGAATATGCCGCAATGGACCGGCGGAGCCGGAAGCGGCGGGCTTACCTAGGAAAACGGATCAGCCGTGCGCGAAACGGGGCGAACTCTACGCGAATACGGTTGTACAAGCCACAACCCTGTGTCCGCTCACGTTCAGAAATGCGCGCCGGTCCGCAAGCCACCTCTCAGGGCCAGCTATTTCAGAGCAAGTTCCAGCCTCACGACATCATCCTTGGCCACCGGCGACAGATTGCCGGCGACGAAGACCCGCGACGGATCGAGCGCTCCGCCAGCCAGCAGCGCGTCCTGAACGGCGGTTGCGCGCGCCTGGGCCAGCACCTTGCCAGCGGATGGGTCGGCCCTGAAGCGCGGGCGCAATTGCCCTTCCAGCCATGCGACCTGGGCCTGCCGGCGCGAGGCCTTGCGCTCGCGGCGGGTCATCTCCTTCGCGGGTGCGACGGTAGAAGCCGCGGGTTTTGCGGTCTCTTCGGCTTCGGCAAGCAGGGCCGGAGCGGCGACGTCCTCCGGAGCGGGCACTTCAGCAGGCAACCCGGGAGCCTCCGCCGCCAACAGTTCATCGGCGGCGGCGATGTCACTGCCCGCCGGCTGCTCCGCGGCCAAGGGTTCGTCGGATGCGGGCGCATCGGCGGCCGCATTCGCGGAAGTCGTCGTGGGCTCAGCCACTGACGCTGTCGCATCATCGGCAGCAACCGGTCCTGCCGTTTCCGACACTGCATCCGGCACCCCTTCCGTGGTATCGGGCAATTCGGGGCGATGCCCGAATTCCTGCCGGTACAGGTCCTTCAGCACATCGATCTTGTTCTCGTCGTCGAGGTCGGCGTAGGCCTTCGCCGAGCCGCGCT
The DNA here is from genome assembly GCA_031457065.1 of Agrilutibacter niabensis. Lineage (GTDB taxonomy): Bacteria > Pseudomonadota > Gammaproteobacteria > Xanthomonadales > Xanthomonadaceae > Agrilutibacter > Agrilutibacter niabensis_A. The sequence continues at coordinate 843,765 of JAVDVW010000001.1, read as the reverse complement.
TGCCCTCGCGCATCTTTGCGATCGCGGCCTGGAAGCGCTGGTCGTCCAGCGCAGCCACGTCGGCCTCCGGCACTGCACCGGCGGGAATGTCGATATTGAGGTCGGGCCGGTCCGACAAGCTCCGGGCCAGTTCCGGCAGCGCGGAGCGGGCCTTGTCGGACAACTCCGCCGAGCCCGGCGTGAAGTCCACGTACTGCGCGTCTTCGGCCCCCTTGAACAGGGAACCGAGGAACCTGAAGGGCGCCGTGGCGACCTTGACGATGATGTTCTTGATGATCTGCCAGATGATCGGCCCGATCCGGAACTTCGGATCATCGAGACTCCCGGTCACCGGAAGCTTCAGGTCGATCACGCCGTTGCTGTCCTTGAGCAGCGAGGTTGCGAGCCGGATCGGGAGGCTGACCTTGTGCTTGCTGTCGGTGCCCTGGCCCCACACGAGCTGGTCGATCACGACGTGGTGGTCGGCGACTAGGCGGCGATGGTCGATCTTGTATTCGAGTTCGGTGGTCAGCTTGCCCTTAGCGATCGCGTAGCCGGCGTACTTGCCCGAGTACGGATTGAAGACCGGCAGCTCGATGTTGCGGAACGCCATGGCGACGTCGGTGCGCTCGTCATAAGCCAGCAGCACCGCGCGTCCCTTGATCGTGACCGGCGAATACCTGTTGATCACGTGACCGGAGAGATCGATGTCGCTGACCGTATGCGGCTGCGTCGAAATCCTGCGGATGCTGCCGCGCAGCGCGTCGATGCGGGCATGGAAGTTGGGCAGGATCGAGTAGTCGGCGAAGCCCAGGACGCCCGCGTCGAACACCACCTCGCCGACCTTGAGCGGCGGCAGCCTCGACGCCGAGGCTGCGCTGGCGGCGGCGGGTTGGGTCACCGGCGCCGGCGTCGGCGCGGCGAGGGTCGAGGTGAGGTTGAGCTTGCCGTTGGGCGTGATCACCACCCGCGCGACCGGCTTCCGCAGCAGGATCCGCCGGACCTCGATCTTGTCGGGCGCGGCGGCGTAGGCGATCTCGTTGAGTTCGACGCGGTCCCACGAGAGGAACTCGCGTCCGCTCGGCACCTCGACGAGGTCTAACCGATCGATGCTGGCATCGCCGTCGTAGCTGAGTTCCGGGCCCGGCGCCGGGCGCAGGCCTACCCTGCCCTTGGCGCTGACTTCACCCGAGCGCAGCTTCAGGGTCGGGTATTTCGGCAGGTAGGTGAATACGTCCTGCACCGGCAGCTTGGATATCTCCAGTTGCACGTCCGCCACGCGTGGATCCAGCGCGACGGTGCCGCTCAGCCGCAACGGCGCGCGGCCATTGACCGTTGCGGTCAGCGTGATCGGCACCGGCTTGGCGAAGTCGAGGCTGAAGTTGTCGACGGTCGCGGCTACCGGCTCCAGCGCGAACCGCGCGGACGGCTGCACCGTGCGGTCTTCGAGCGCGACCTTGCCCCGTTCCAGCCCGATGCGGGCCACGCGCACGGTCCATTCCGGCCCCGCGGCCGCCGGCTTCGCCTGCGGCGGCATGAACAGGCTGCGAATGTTGAGGTAGCCGTCAGGCTGCAGCCAGACCTGTGCCTGCAGGCCCTGCACGCGCAGCGCGCCGACCGTAATCTCGTGCCGTTGCAGGGACATGCGGGTGGCCTCGAGCGTCGCCTCCGGCACCTGGACCCAGTCCTCGCCGACACCGCGGGCGCGCAGGCGCAGCCCCTTCGAGGTGATCGTCGGTAACACGGCCTCGAGCTGCATGCCCTGCTTGCCCTTGACCGCAAAGGTGTAAGTGCCGGCCAGGTCGAAGCTGCCGCCGGTCAGGACCATCGGCAGCTCTTCGCTGAGAAATTCATGGACGGTGCCGGCCTTCAGGCCCTTGACCGCGAAACGCCCCTTCGACGCGAGCGGCGTCAGCCCCAGATCACCCTGCCAGGCCAGGCCCTCGCCGTCCTCGGTGCGCGTGTCGAGGCGGAGGTCGCCCCCTTCCTCGGTGGTCTGGAAATCGCGCAAGTGGAACGTGATCGGCGCCAGCGTCTTGGTCGGCTCCAGCTTGCGGCTGCGGTCGGCGAAGTCGACCTTGCCATCGCGGATGGAGAGGTCCTCGATCCGCACGCTCGGGATCGGCTCGTTGGGATCGGATTGCGGCAGCAGGTCGGCCAGGTTCAACGAACCATCGGGGCGGATGATCGCGCGCGCATAGGGTTGGTCGAATGCAACCTCGCGCAGCTTGTGCATGCTGCTGAAGAACGACGATGCCTGGTAGTTGGCGAACAGGCGCTTGAAACCGACCAGCGGGCGCCCTTTCTCCAGGATCGCGGCATCGCGAAGTTCGAGTTCGAAAGTGAAGGGATTGAAGCTGACTTCCCCGAGTTGCAGGTCCTTATGCAGTTCCTCGCGCACATACTTGTCCGCCTGCGAATGGATCAATCGCGGCACGCCCCAGAACCCGAACGCGGCATACAGGCCGACCAGCAGCACCGCCAGCAGCGGCACGAGGATCACAGGCGCCAACAACGCCTTGCGCGCTGATGCCCAAGCGGACATGGGTCCTCCTGACGCCGGTTCCACGCAGCTTATCGCGGGAAGACAGCGCCACCGTAACGCCCGCGTTAAGCGGAGTACCGATCGATCGAGTGCGAGCGTGCTGGTGTGGCGTGGTTCGTGCAGGGGATCGGGTGCCACGCCGCACGGTCGATGGCCGGTTCCGCCACAACGGGCGCGATCACGCCTTGCGCAGGAAGCAGGTCTTCAGCACCAGGCCCTTGATCTTGTCCGAGTTGCCTTCGATGTGCTCGGCATCGTCCTCGACCAGGCGGATGTTCTTGATCACGGTTCCCTGCTTCAGCGGGATGGACGAGCCTTTCACCTTCAGGTCCTTGATCACGACCACGGTGTCGCCATTGGCGAGCGGGTTGCCATTACTGTCGCGCACTGCCACCCCGCCCTCCCCGGCGGCATCGGTCGCCATCGGCCATTCGAAGCCGCAGTCGGCGCAGACGAATTTGCTCCCATCGACGTAGGTATTCCCGAGGGTGCATTGCGGGCAGGCGGGAGAAGCGGGCATGAAATCTCTCCGGACGTGCTGGTATGGCAAGCGGCTATTTTACGGCGTCGCGCCGCCGGACCGCTCAATCGTCCGGCGAGCCATACCGCAGCCAGCGCTCGGCTTCGCGGCGGTCGCTGAAGAAGCGCACGTTGATGCCCATGCCCTGCCCGAAGATTTCAGCGTATTCGATGGCAGGCAGGAACTCCGGCGTCGGCTCGATCACGGCGACGCGATCGAAGTTCCGACCTTCCTCGTGGAACACCAGGGCCAGTTCCGCGAGCTCGGCCTGGCTCGCGGGGTGGCCCTTCTTGCGGTCGGTCACCAGCATTTTGCGCAAGCCCCGCGCCTTGGCTTCGGCGACGATTTCCCGCCAGTAGGCGATGCGAACCGCCTGGGCGTCGACATCACCGCTGACGTGGACCTGCAGGTGGTCACCGTGCTCGACGAGGTGCAGGGCATAGTCCGGGTGACGTTCTTCAACCATGGCGGCATGCTCCCGCTTCGCAGCATGCCCCGCCAGTGCCGGCGCATGACCGCAGCCTGCCGCGAAGCCGCGGCCGTTCATCGCTCCAGTGCCTGTCGAATCAGCGCCTGTCGAATCCACGCAACATCGTTCGTCTACATAGTGAAACGCCCGGTCTTGACCCATGCCTGACCCCGGGCGTGTTACCGCATCCATCGCCAACCCAAGGAGGACCGATCATGGCCAGACCACAACGCATCACCCCGTTCCTATGGTTCGACACCCGCGCCGAGGAAGCGGCGAACTACTACGCCTCGATCTTCGACGACTCCAGGGTCGGCACGATTGCCCGCTACGACAAGGCCGCCGCGCAGGCGTCGGGAATGCCGGAAGGCACGGCGATGACGGTGGCATTCGAACTGGACGGCAGCCCGTTCGTCGCATTGAACGGAGGCCCGCACTTCAAGTTCACCGAAGCAGTGTCATTCGTCGTCAACTGCGAATCGCAGGCCGAGATCGACCACTACTGGAACCACCTCTCGGCCGGCGGCGATCCCGCGGCGCAGCAGTGCGGCTGGCTGAAGGATAAGTTCGGGCTGTCGTGGCAGGTTGTTCCCGTCGAGCTGCCGCAGCTGATCCAGCACCCCAGGGCCATGCAGGCCATGCTGCAGATGAAGAAGATCGACCTGGACGCCCTGCGCAAGGCGGCGGCAGCCTAGGCGAGGGCGCACCGTAGAATGGAGGTCGCTTCCATCCGGGACCTCCATGTCCGCCGCAGGCACGACCACAGAAGGCCCCACCGTCGACGTCCTCATCATCGGTGGCGGTGCGGCCGGCCTGATGTGCGCCATCAGCGCGGGGCAGCTCGGCAAGCGGGTACTGGTGATCGAGCACGCCAACCGCGTCGGCAAGAAAATCCTCATGTCGGGTGGCGGGCGCTGCAACTTCACAAACACCGGTGCCTCCCCCGCGAATTACCTGTCCGCGAACCCGCACTTCTGCAAATCCGCCCTCGCCCGCTACACGCCCGCGCACTTCATCGAGCTGGTGGAGCGCCATCGCATCGCCTACCACGAGAAGGAGTTGGGCCAGCTCTTCTGCGACGAGTCGTCCAAGCTGATCGTGAAGATGCTGCTGGACGAATGCGCGGCCGTGGGCGCGCGCGTCGAGACTTCGTGCAGCATCGAACGCGTGGTGCACGGCGACAGCGGGCTCTTCCATCTGCATACCTCGCGCGGCGTATTCACCGCTCCCGCCCTGGTGGTCGCCAGCGGCGGCCTGTCCATCCCGAGCATGGGCGCCAGCGGATTAGGCTATGAGCTGGCGCGCCAGTTCGGCCACCACGTGTTGCCCACGCGCGCGGGCCTGGTGCCGCTGACGTTGAGCGGCAAGCACCAGGAACGCCTGCAGGACCTCAGCGGCGTCGCCTTCCCGGTGGAAGCGCACTGCAACCGCAAGGCCTTCCACAACTACCTGCTTATCACCCATCGCGGCATCAGTGGTCCGGCAATCCTGCAGATTTCATCGTTCTGGCAACCCGGCGACGACCTGCGCCTGGACCTCCTGCCGGGCCTGGACGCGCTGGAGACGCTGCAACGCCTGCGCCATGAGCGCCCCGCGGCCGAACTCAAGACCGTCCTCGGCGACCTGCTCCCCAAGCGTTTCGCGCAGCGCTTGTGCGAGCACTGGCTGCCCAACCGGCCAATGAAACAATTCAACGAGCCGCAACTGCGCGAAGCCGCCGCGTTGCTCGCATCCTTCCCGCTGGTCGCCAGTGGCACCGAAGGCTATCGCACGGCGGAAGTGACCCTCGGCGGCGTCGACACCGACGGCGTGTCGTCGTCCACGATGATGTCGAAGCAGGTGCCCGGCCTGTATTTCATCGGTGAGGTTGTCGACGTGACCGGCTGGCTGGGTGGTTACAACTTCCAGTGGGCATGGGCGTCCGGGCACGCGGCGGGAGTGGCGGCGTGACCTGCCGCAGTCTCAGCGCTTTTCCGTCACCGCGCGCCGCAGGTTGATGCGTGCCTGCGCATCGAGGCGCTCGTGGAACCAGTCGCTGAGGAAGATGCGCGGTTTCGCCAGCAACGCCTTGAGGAAGCGGCGCCGGTTGAGCTTGAACAGCCATGCCGGCACCTGGCCGCGATATTCCGTGGTGATGCCACGGTCGTAGGCGGCGAACGTGGCCTCGTCGGCCGCGAGGATGGCCATGTCGCAATCGAGGAACAGCGCAGCGTCGCGATCGACATCCTCCGGAGCCAGGGCGCCATGGCGCGCGGTGAGGTTGATCAGCTCGGCCACGCGTGCGGCATCGATGCCTTGACCCTGCAGCCAGCGCGCGATGTGCTCGCTGGCCAGTCCGGCCGAACGTGCCTCGTTGTCCTTGCGTCCGGCTTCGTAGATGGCGTCGTGATACAGCACCGCCAGGCGGACTTCCGCGGGCTGGTTCCAGCCGGGTCCGTTGGCGACGTCCTCGTAATGGCGCAGCACGTGCTCGACATGGGTGAAGTTGTGGTACGCACGCGGCGGCGTGGCATAGGCGGCCTGCAACGCCGCCAGCTGTTCGTCGGGAATTAGTACGTCCTGCATTGCCACGGCATCGTCTGGGTCGATGCCATCAGGATAGTGGAGGTCAGTGGCCGGGGCGCTGGTAGGTGCCGATCAGTTCGGCCTGCCCCACCACATGGCCTTCCATCGCCTTGAGCAGCTGTGCCTTGTCGGGCTGGTGCAGGTCGGGCAGCTCGACGTCGAGAGCGTACAGCTTGTGGAAGTAACGATGCCGGCCCTTGGGCGGGCAAGGCCCGCCATAGCCGGTGCGATCCCAGTCGTTGCGGCCCTCGCGTGTTCCCGCCGGCAGTTGCCCGGATTTCAGGCCTTCCGGCAGTCCCTGCGATGCGAGCGGCAGGTTGTAGAGCACCCAATGCACCCAGGTGCGTTGCGGTGCAGCCGGATCGGGTGCGTCGGGGTCATCCACGATCAACGCGAGGCTGCGGGTGCCCGCAGGCACATCCGCCCACTGCAGCGCCGGCGAGATGTCCCCGCCGTCGCAGGTATGGCGCGTGGGCATGGCGGCATTGTCGGCAAAGCCGGGTGAGGCCAGTTTCATCGACATGGCGTTCGTCCTCGTTTCGCTGCAGGCCGAAGTCGCGGCGACCACGGCCAGGGCAATGCCGAGCAAACAACGGGAGGCATTGGCTGCAAGGGCGCTTGTTGCGGGCTGGGATCGCATACCGGCGGATTCTAGGCCGGCCGGTCGGAAGGACGCGCGAAGCCGAAATTCGTGAAAAATCCGCCCAGCGCGGTTCCTCCGTATCATGGCGCATGACCGAATTCACCGATTTGCCGCTCAATCCCGCCCTGTTCCAGGGCCTGGACGCCCTCGGCCACGTACAGATGACCCCGATCCAGGCGCAAAGCCTGCCTGCCCTGATCGAGGGCCGCGACCTGATCGCACAGGCTCCGACGGGCAGCGGCAAGACCGCAGCCTTCGGGCTGGCGTTGCTGCATCACCTCGAACCGGCCCAGATCCGTGTGCAGGCACTGGTGCTGTGCCCCACGCGCGAACTCGCCGACCAGGTCAGCAAGCACATCCGCAAGCTGGCCACGGGCATCCCCAACGTCAAGCTGTCCACGCTGACCGGCGGCCTCGCACTGGCGCCGCAGCTGGCATCGCTCGCCCAGCACGAACCGCACATCGTCGTCGGCACGCCCGGCCGCGTGCAGGAACTGCTGCGCAAGCGCGCGCTCGACCTGCGCGGCGTGCGCATGCTGGTGCTGGATGAAGCCGACCGCATGCTCGACATGGGCTTCGAGGAGCCCATCCGCGAGATCGTCGGCAAGACGCCGGGCAACCGGCAGACGCTGTTGTTCTCGGCGACGTATCCGGAATCCATCCGCGCCATCGCCGGCAACGTCATGCGCGATCCGCTGGAAGTCACGGTCGAAGGCGCGCAGCAGCAGGCGGCGATCGACCAGCGCTTCTTCGATGTCGATCCGGCGCAGAAGCCCGCGGCGCTCGCCGGCCTGCTGATGGAATACAACCCGGAATCGACCGTGGTGTTCTGCAACATGCGCAAGGACACGGAGGAAGTCGTTTCCTCCCTCGCCCACCTGGGCTACACCGCGCTGGCGCTGCACGGCGACATGGAACAGCGCGACCGCGACGAAGTGCTGGTCCGCTTCGCCAACCGCAGCTGCAACGTGCTGGTGGCAAGCGACGTCGCCGCGCGCGGGCTCGACATCCACGATCTCGGCGCGGTCATCAACTACGACGTACCCAACGATGCCGACACCTACGTCCACCGCATCGGCCGCACCGGCCGCGCGGGACGCAGCGGTGTCGCGCTGACCCTGTGCACGCCACGCGAACTGCCGCGCTCAACGGCGCTGGCGCAGCAGCTGGGCGTGACGATCCGCTGGGAGCGCCCCACGCTCGCCGCACTGCGTCCCCGTTCCGCGCCCCCCGCCGCGACCGTCACTTTGTGCATCGACGCCGGCCGCACCGACAAGCTGCGACCGGGCGACATCGTTGGCGCCATCACGGGTGACGCCGGCCTGCCGGTCGAGGCCATCGGCAAGATCGACGTCTTCGCCACGCGCAGCTATGTCGCGATCCAGCGCAACCAGGCCGACAAGGCGCTGACGCGACTTCAGGCCGGCAAGATCAAGGGCCGCAAGTTCCGCGTGCGCAGGATCTAGCGCGCAGCCAGGGCCTCGCGCACGTTCGCGAACACGCGGGCGAGGTCGCGACGCGCCGTCGGCGACAGCGCCATCGCGTCATCCGCGGCAGCGAGCGATGCAGTGCCGACCGTCCACGCAAGCGCGACGCGGTTGCTCTGCCGCGGCTCCTCGATCACCAGCACGTTCCCGGGACCGAAGGCGCGTTGCAGCCTGTCGACGTGCATCGCCGGATCCTCGCAGTAGAGATTAATGGCCATGGCGCCACCCTCGATGAGCGACGCGCGGCAGTGGTCGTAGAACGCCTGCGTGGAAAGCGCGCCGGGAATACCGGTTTCGTCGTAGCCATCCACCAGCAGCAGGTCATAGCCGGCGTGGCGCCCGGCCAGGAAATGCGCACCGTCGTCGAGCACCACGCGAAAGCGCGCGTCGTCGTCGGGCACATGGAAGCGCCGGCGCAGCGCCAGCACATGCGGATTGTTCTCGACGACCTCGATGCGGGCGTCGTGCAGGTGCCGGTAGCAGTACTTCGCCTGCGATCCGCCCCCGAGGCCGACCATGCCGATGCTGCGCGGCCGGGGCACCAGTACGAGGGCGCCGAGCATGGTGCGCGTGTAATCGATCATCAGGCGGTCGGGGTCGCGCGTGACCATCTGGCTTTGCGACACCCCATGCGCGAACTGCAACTCGATGGTGTCGCCGCGACGCCGGATGGACGGCTTGCGCAGATGCGGAGGCACGTCCACGCGCGACGCGCCGAACAGTGCCGCCAACCACGCACGCCAGCCTGTCTGCGTCGATGTCATCAGTGGAGATCAGCCGAGTAGATCAGCGGAGCTGGCTGTCCTTGCTGCCGCGACGGTTGTAGCCGCTGAAACCGGCTTGTTCCTGGTCGCGCGCTTCCTGGCAGTCCACGCACAGGCGCACGCCGGGAACAGCCTTGCGGCGTGCTTCGGGAATCTCCGCGTCGCACTCCTCGCAGCGCATCAGCCCAGGGCCCTGCGGCAACTGGCTGCGGACACGTTGGATCGCGTCCTTGATGGTGGCATCGATCTGGTCCTGCACCGCGCCATCGCCTGCCCAGCCAGTTGCCATGGAAGTTCTCCCGAAATCACCGGTTTCGTGGCAAGGATAGCGGGTCGGGCTGAATCGCCGCGAACATCGCGTTCTATTGGCCGCCTGCGCCGTACCAACGCAGCACATAGGCGGGCAGCCACGGTTCCAGCGCGATATCGAACGCCGGGTACGCATCCAATATGTCCCGCGCGACCTGTTGTGCCCGGGCATCACCCGCGCGAAGGTCCAGTTCATCCACGTCGAGCAGCGCCTCGGACCACGAGTACAGCAACTCGCAGCGCCTCTCCAACTCGCGCCGCAGCCAGCCTCGCGCCGGCGCATGCACGCCGTAGCCCTGCGCTGCGAGGCGCTGCACTGCCGTCCCGAGATGGGCGCCTGCCCCCCGATGCCACTCGCCGTGGCCACCTGCGTCGCGCGTGACCGTCAAGGGAACCGGCGCATTGAACTCCGCCAGCTCGTGCTTCAACGCCAGTTCGAGCGCACGCGCATCGTGCACCCGATCGGTTTCGACCAGCGCCATCCGGTCCGGGTCGAAGAACTCGAACCAGCGCCGGTGCAGCGATTGCAGGCGTTGCAACGGATCGCGCGAAAAGCCGAGCTTCAGCAGGTCCTCGTACGCGCAGGGGAACACGTACAGGAAGCAGCGGCCCCGGCTGAGGGTGCCCAGGGAAGCGGGATCACGAGGGTCTATGGGCATCGCCGGAGCCTAATCGAGGCGCCAGCGGCTGGTTGACCCGGTCATAACATCCGCGGCGATACCTTCCCCCCGCCGGAGAAAACGCGACGGACCGAGGACCGAAGCAGTGGTTTCCGGCACGGAAGGCCCAGCCAGCGAGACCAAACCTCTCGTTCGCCGCTGGGCCTTCTTGTTTCCGACGATCCCACCAAACACCGTCGTAGACTGGCGCCATCCAGCCACGTGGAGTCCCGAATGCCGGCCGCCCTGCACGTCCAATCCGGCGCGCTGGTCGTCCATCGCCTGCTGGATGTCGCCAACGAAATCGACCTGGCGCGCGCCGAGGCGTTGTGGCTGTCGCATGAGGGGCGCGAAAGCCGCCGCACGCGCCTGGCCACCGCCGATCCGGATGAGCTCACCTTCGGCGTTCCGCCGGCACTGCTGGCAATGCCGCCCGTGGATATCGAGCTGGCGGGCGTACCCACGCGGGCGGAGGTAACGGCGCGGATCTACGACTTCGGCGCGATCGTCATCGCCCTGCGGATACCGGTGGAGGGACTCGCCTGGGGAGCGTTCAACCACCAGCTCAATGCGCTCGATCGCACCGCCGCCGCCGACACATCGATCTGGCGCGACGCACTGCGCAGCGTTTTGGACGTCATCGGCCCGGCGCTGCATCGCCCGGCAACGCAGCACCTGGAAGAGGACTACCTGTTCGCCATCGTCCATGCCTTCGCGCAGCCGATGACCGGCACGCAGGTCCGCGAACAGGCGAACCTCGCCACCCTGTTGTCGGGTGAAACACGGCCACTTTCCGCGCAGGAAGCCGCGGCAATCACCGAGCAGGCGTATTCCTACTTCGAGGATGACCTGGTCGTCCTCACCTGGGACCGCGCCTTCCTCTATGAACCCAGCCGGGGCTCGGATGTCGTCGACATCATCGAGGTGGCCAATGCCCAGCTGCTGGAGATGCGCTACTACGACGAACTGCTCGATGACGAGCTGGCCACAATGTACGGCCTGGTCGGGAGCGCGCGCGGCGGATTGTCGCTGCTCGCCTCGCGCCGTGCCGCCCGGCTGGCCCGGAAGTTGTATGGACTGGTGGCGGAAGTCACCGAGCTCACCGAGCGGGTCGAGAACTCGCTGCAGGTCACCGAGGACGTCTACCTGGCTCGCATCTATGGCGCGGCACTGGAGCTGTTCCGCGTGCCGCGCCTGAGCGCCGCGGTCGACCGCAAGCTGGAGATCATCCGCGGCACCTACACGGCGCTCTACGATGAAGCCTCCAGCCGCCGCGCCGAACTGCTGGAACTGGCCATCGTGCTGCTGATCGTGTTCGAGATCGTGCTTGCCCTCGCCCGCCCCTGAGCGAAAGCGACCGCCGGCTGCCGCCAAGAAAGCCCTGCCCGCCGAGCCGCCCGTGAACACTGTTCACGCCGCGCCAGGACTACACTCTCTCCAGGCCATCTTTGCTGCCGATGCGCGCGGAGGGTCGCCGTGTACGCCCTGCTCCTTGCGGTTGCGCTGAACCTCCCGGCGCCCGTCGGCGACATGCCAGCCGCGCCTACGACTCCCATAGCGGTCCCCGCCCCCGCCGCGCCGGAAGCCGTAATGGCCTTGCCGCCGCAGCTGCGACAGCGCCTGCACGACGAGGTACTGGCCAAGCCGTCTACCCCGCAGGAGCGACTCGATCGCCTGGCGCATTTCATGCTGGACGCGGACGGACTGGGCATCAACTACGAAGAAGGCGCGACCTATTCGGTCGAGCAGACTTACGCGACACGCACGGCCAATTGCCTGTCCTTCACCATGCTGTTCGTGGTGCTGGCACGCGAAGCAGGCCTCGACGTGCAGCCGCAGGAAATCGCCGAAACGATTTCCTGGCGGCAGGAAGCCGGCATGATCTACCGCAACAACCACGTCAACGCGAGCGTCCGGGCCAATGGGCGCAACTTCACCGTGGATACGGCCGGGGACAAACTGATCGCGAGGGATCGCCCCGTACCCATCGACGACCGGCGTCTGCTGGCGCATTACTACAACAACCTGGCAATGCAGCAGCTGGCGCTCGGGACTCCGGCCAACGGCCTGGCCCTGATGCAGCGCGCGCTGGACGCCGATCCTTCCTACGCAGCCTTGTGGAGCAATGCCGGCGTCCTGCGCCTGCATGACGGCGACGTGGCAGGCGCCGAGCGCGCCTACCAGAAAGCGCTGGGCCTCAACCCCGAGGAAGACAGCGCGTTGTTCAACATGGTCAGCCTTGCCCACCGCGTGGGCGATGCGCAGCGCGAAGCCGAATTCCGGCGCCGGCTGGCGAAGGTCCAGCAGAAGGACCCGCTGCATCACTTCCTGCAGGCAATGGATTTCGAGCGCAGCGGCGACTATGCGCAGGCGATCGCGCACTACCGGCGCGCGATCCGGCTGCACGCCGGCGAACACCGCTTCTATTCCGCGCTGGCACGGGTCTACCTGAAGGCGGGCAATCCGCGCCGTGCCGGCAAGGCCTTGCTACGGGCGCAGGCACTCACCGACGGCGCGACGCGCGCCGCCTATCGCGCGCAGCTGCAGGAGCTGCAAAGGGTGTCGAACTGAATGTGCTCAGCCGCGTTGCCGCGCCATGCGCAGGCTGCGCATCACGCCCGCGATGATCACGCCGGCAAACAGGGGCAGAGGTTCGAAATGACCGGTCGCGGCGGCGGTAATCGCGGCACACACGGCAGCCAGGACAAGGATGAGGAGGAGATCGAGGCGAGGCACGAGACTTCCGGCTGTTACGGGGGGGAGGGATCGCAGGAACCGGCCGGCGATCGTTCACCGGCGCAACCCATGTCGGGGGCCCCACTTTCAGCCCAGAGTCTATGTGTGATCGCTATGTGAAGCCTGAATGTCGGCCGCGTTCATCTACATGACGCGGCACGCGATCAACGAACTGTGACCCATTCCCTGTGCCCGCGACGCGCGCGGAAATATCCGTCCTGTTTTCCGCAGCTTAGCCAGCTGGCTTCGCGCAATTGACCATCCAGGCCTTGCCGTAGCGGTCTGTGAGCATGCCGAATCGCTGCGCCCAGAAAGTTTCCTGCAGCGGCATCTGTACGCTGCCGCCCTCGATCAGGGCGGCGTAGATGCGTTCCGCCTCGGCCGGCGTATCGATTGCGATGTTGACGCAGCCGCGGTTCGATGCGTGCTGCGGCGGTCCATCTGCGCCCATCAGCACTGCATTGCCGCTGTCGAGTCGCGAGTGCATCACCCGTGCATGGGTAGCCGGCGGCATTTCGTCCGCCATCGGCGACTCGCCGTAAGTCATGCGCATGGTGACCTGGGCATTGAAGACACGGGCATAGAAATCGAATGCCTCGCGGCATTGCCCATCGAAATCGAGGTAGGGGATGAATTGCATGGCGTTGCTCCCGCGATGATGGATTCGCACATCATGGATCTGCACATCCTGATCAGGCCGCCCCGAAGTCGGGCTCTTCCAGTTGTCGCACTTCGCAATCCAGCTCCCACTCGTCGCCGTGGATCAGCAGGAAACGCTGCGTCAGCGCGACGGCCTCTTCCATCGACCCGGCCTTGAGCAACGCGAAACCCCCGATTACTTCCTTGGCTTCCGTGAACGGCCCGTCGACCACGCTGGTCTTGCCGCCCTTGAGCTTCACGATCGCACCCTCGGACGTGGGCCGCAGTCCGGCGGTATCGAGCAGCACGCCCGACCGGGTCATTTCCTCGATCAGGCGTCCCATATCCGCCATCAGCTGCTCGCTGGGCTGCTGGCCGTTGTTCTCGTTGATCCGGATCATCGAAAGAAAACGCATCGTGGTACTCCTTGCTGTGGTCATTGGCGACGACCGGCCGAAAGCCGGCTCTTGGAAGGACGACGAACGGGGAGCCGCCGGATCGACATACCGCGGAAGGCTTCCTGCAGGCCGGAAGCGGCCGCGCCCTATCTCCCGCGCAACGACCGGAACACCCGCACGATGGCCTCGGCGCTGCGCGCCGCGTCGTCTTCGGTCGTCGCCCAGTTCGACACCGAGATGCGCATGGCCGCCAGGTCGTGCCAGGTCGTGCCGCTGAGCCAGCAGGTGCCTTCGTCCTGCACGCCAGCCACGACGGCACGCGTAAGGTCGTCGTCCTCGCCGAAGCGCACCAGCACCTGGTTCAGCACCACGTCGTTGCGGACGCGCACGCCCTCCTCCGCGGCCAGCAATGCGGCCATCTGCCGCGCCCGCGCGCAGCAGCCGTCGACCAGCGATTCCACCCCGTCACGGCCGAGCGTGCGCAGGGTCGCGTACACCGGCACCCCGCGCGCCCGGCGCGAGAATTCCGGCACCCAGTCGACGGCATCGCGTTCGAGTCCGCCGGTCTGGATCAGGTACGCGGCGACGGAGGTCATCGCGGTGCGATGGTCCTCGGCATTACGCACGATCGCGACGCCGCAGTCATACGGCACGTTCAACCACTTGTGCGCATCGGTGGCCCAGGAGTCGGCGAGCTCGATGCCATCGGCCAACGCACGCAGCGACTGGCTGGCGCGTGCCCACAGGCCGAACGCGCCGTCGACGTGCAACCAGGCATCGCGCGCGCGGACGATCCCGGCGATCTCGCGCAATGGATCGAAGGCGCCGGTATTCACGTTGCCCGCCTGGGCGCAGACGATCACCGGGCCTTCCAGCGTCGCCAGCTTTTCCCGCAATGCTTCCGGCAACATGCGGCCCTGCGCGTCGGCTTCCACCCGGTGCAGGGCCCGCGTGCCAATGCCGAGATAGCGCAGTGCCACGTCGATGGTGATGTGGGACTCGGCCGACGTCACCACATGGATGCGCGGCGCACCGTACAAGCCGTCGGCTTCCACATCCCAGCCTGCCCTGCGCAGCACGCCGTGGCGCGCGGCCGCAAGGCAGGTGAAGTTCGCCATCTGGCAACCGGTGACGAAACCGACGCCGGAGTCGCGCGGCAGGTCGAACAGCTCCCGCAGCCATTGCGCGGCGACCTCCTCCGCCGCTGCGGCCAGCGGTGAAATGACATGGATGCCCGCGTTCTGGTCCCAGGTCGACACCAGCCAGTCCGTCGCCAGCGCGACCGGATAGGCGCCACCGATCACGAAGCCGAAGTAACGCGGCGACGCGCACGCGGATGTTCCCTGCGCCGCCTGCGATGCAAGCAGGTCGAGCACGGCGCGTCCGTCCTCGCCCTGTCGCGACAGGGGGGCACGCAGCGCCGCCATCATTTCGTCGCGGCCATGGCGCGCACCGACGTGCCGATGCGGCAGGTCCTGCAGGTAGGCCGACGCGAGCGCATGGGCCTTGTCGAGGCACTGCGCGAACTCAGTGGTGTCGAAGCGGGCCATGTCGTGCTCCGTGCGAGCCATGAAGGATTGCCTGGCGTGCGCACCGCGGATCGGCACGCCTGGCGTTCGGTGCTGCGGCGATCATCGAACCAGCGCGGGACGGCTAGCCGTGCGCGCGGAGCGTGCGGTCGAACAGCGCCATCGTGCGGCGCCACGCCTCTTTGGCCGCAGCCTCGTCGTAACGCGGCGTGGTGTCGTTGTTGAAGCCGTGCTGCGTATCGGCGGGCTGGTACAGCGTGTACTTCACCCCCGCCGCCTTCAGCGCGGCTTCGTACGCCGGCCAGGCCGTGTTGATGCGCTCGTCGTTCGCGGCCAGGACCACCAACATTTCGGCCTTGATTTTGGGCACATCCTCCAGCGCGGGTGGGCTGCCGTAGAACGGCGCCGCGGCGGCGAGATGGGGCAGCCGCGTCGCGAGGAAATTGACCATGCCGCCGCCGTAGCAGAAGCCGACCGCGCCCATGCGTCCGCTGCCGCCTTCCACGTGCGCCAGCAGGTCGGCGGCCGCAAGGAAGTCCTCGCGGGTCTTGGCCTGGTCGAGCTTGGCGAACTCGGCGCGGGCCTTGTCCTCGTCGCCCGGATAGCCGCCCAGCGGAAACAGCGCGTCCGGCGCGAAGGCGATGAAGCCGTCCAGCGCCAGCCGGCGCGCGATGTCCTCGATGTGCGGATTGAGCCCGCGGTTCTCGTGCACCACCAGCACCTGCGGCAGCGGTCCCTTCGCATTCGCCGGTTTCACCAGGTAGCCGCGGGCCTTGCCATAGCCCTTGGGCGAGGGAAACTCGACGAACTTCGCGGAGAGCCGCTTGTCATCCGGCTTCACTTGCTGCGCCGATGCGAACTGTGGACTCAAGGCCGCCAGCAGACCGGCCGCCGTCGTGGCGCCGACGGCAAAGCGCGCCGCGCCGGTGAGGAATCCGCGCCGGTCGATGATGCCGTGCACGTACTGGTCGAACAGTTGCAGCACTTCCGGATCGAAGTCGCTGGCCCGCTGGCGTGGAGGTGTCGGCATGAGGTGCTCCGATGGTGGACGGTGATCCGCGAAAAGCTACCCGGTGGGATGTTAGTGCGATGCGCATTGCCGCCGCGACCAGACGACACCAGCGGTTTGTTGCAGTCGCGCCGGGCCGCATCATGCCGGGAGGATGAAGCGACATTCAATCCGCGGTCCAGGCCCTTCGACCCATGCCCCCTTCACCCATGCCCTTCGACCCATGCCGTTCGACCCACGCCCGTTTGACGCAGTGCCTACCCACGGTCTGTTTTCATCGCACCGGTGCATCCGCGCACGCAGGCTGGAGTCCCCATGAAAAAGTTCCTTGCCATCTATACCGGCTCGGCCGCGTCCATGGACACATGGAAATCGATGGACGCGGGTCAGCGCGCCGCGAAAGAGCGTGCGGGGATGGAAGCCTGGAAAAAGTGGGCAACCGACAACGGTTCGTCGATCGTCGACCCGGGAGCACCGTTGGGGAAAACCAGGCGGGCAGCGCCCGGCGGCATTTCCGAAACCCGCAACAACATGACCGCCTACACGGTCGTGCAGGCCGAATCGCACGAAGCGGCGGCACGGCTCTTCGAGAACCATCCGCACTTCACGGTCTTCCCCGGCGACGGGGTCGAGATCATGGAATGCCTGCCGTTGCCGGAGATGTGAGGTTCACGACTCGGGAAACCCGGCCTGCCGCAGCGCCTCGGCGAGATGGTCGATGTCGGCCTGACGCTTGAACGAAAGCTTCGCGAAGTAGCGTTCGATCGAGAAGTCGGGTTGCTCGGCCATGCAATCGGCGACATCGCGCCGCGCGGCCTGCATGTCCCCGAGCAGCGCATTGCTCGCGGCCCGCGGAGCCAGGTGCAGGAAATTGCGGTCGGTCACATGGCTGAACATTTCAGCTGCTTCCCGGTAGCGGTGCGTCAGCAGCAGGGCCATGCCGTATTCGCGCCAGTACCACGGTGGGTCGAAGTACGGATCGATCTGCCGCGCCCGCTCGAACCAGGCCAGCGCCTGTCCTGCCTCACCGAGGTAGTTGAGCATCATCCCCATGTCGGCGACATTCCACTGGTTGCTCGGATTGAGCTCTACCGCGCGCCGGATGTGCTGCGCGCACAGGTCGAAGTCGCCGCGCAGGTGGCAGACCTGGGCCAGGATCGAATGGCAGGTGCTCTCGTCGGGATCGAGCTCGACTCCGCGCATGGCCAGGGCCAAGGCTTCGTCCAGTGCGGCGTCGTCGCCGACCGGATCGTCATACCACTGCCCATAGCGCATGGCCGCGAGCAATGCGTGCGCAAAACCATAGTCCGGATCGAGCGCGATCGCCTGTTCGAACAACCTGGTCGCCTCCGCGCGTCCCTCCGGCTCGGCCCAGGGCAGCGCATTGCCCCGCAGCACGCATTCGTACGCGGCGAGGCTCGAAGGCGGTTTGCGGCGGGCGCGCTCCGCGTCGCGGGCCTGTACGCGCCCCACCAGCGTGGCGACGATGGTGCCGACGACTTCGTCCTGGACGTCGAAGATCTCCGACAGGGTGCGATCGAACTTCTCGGCCCAGATGTGGTTGCACGACTCGGTATCGATCAGCTGCGCGGTGATGCGCACGCGCTCGCCCATGCGTCGTACGCTGCCTTCGACGATGAAGCGGACGTCGAGCTCGCGCGCCACCTCCTGGACGTCGACGGCCACGCCGCGATGGCGGAACGACGCCGCGCGCGAGCGCACCGCCAGCATGTGCCAGCGCGACAGCTCGGTAATGATGTCCTCGGCGAGGCCGTCGCTGAGGAACGCCTGCCCGGGATCGTCGCTCATGTTGGCAAACGGCAGCACCGCGACCGGCACTGCAGCCAAGCTCTTGGTCTCGGGCGGGGGGCTCGCGACCGGCGCGATTGCAACGCTGGCAGCCGGCCCGGTGCGCATGGCCGCGTCGTCGACACGGGTGACCGGAGCGATGAAGCGATAACCCAGCGCATGCACGGTCTGCACGTAACGCGGGTGCTCGCTGTCGTCGCCGAGCGCACGCCGCACCAGTGCAATCGAGCGGTTCAGCACGCCGGGGGTGACATGGCGATGGCCCCACACCGCATCGAGCAGGGCGTTATGACTGAGCAGTTCGCCGCCGTGCTCGAGCAGTTCGGTGAGTACGCAAAAGGCCTTGGGCTCGAGCGCGACCGGTTGTCCGTCGCGGAACAACTCGTGCCGTACGGTACTCAGGCGGAAGCGGTCGAAGTCATAGGTCTGCGAACCATTCACCGGCGAAGCATCCAGGTTCTGTGTTCAGTATTGCCAGCCAACGCGTCGCGCGCGCGTGGCCGTTGCCAGCGTAGCCAGTGACTTGTAAGGGGATGTCGGCCGCCCCGGCTTCCCCCTTTTCGGGTGGACGGCTGCCAAAGCCCGCTGCCGGACAAACAGTTATGCGAGCGTTAACGCTGCTCCGGCCGCCGGCAGGCCGCACACGCGGTTGCCAGCAGGCCGGATCGGGCGTAATCGCTTCGCTAATTGCCTCCACGTGCCTACACTGGCACATCGCCCCCAAGGAGCTGCCCCCATGGCCAAGCCCAATTATTCGTTCGAAAAGCGCCAGCGCGAAATCGCCAAGAAGAAGAAGCAGGACGAGAAGCAGGCGAAGAAGCAGGCGGCCAAGGACGCTGCGACTCCTGCCGAGTCCGACGCGCGTCCGGAAGCCCCCACTGCCCGCGGGTGACCCAAGCCGCACAAGTCTGGGTGGATGCCGACGCCTGCCCGGGCGTGATCAAGGACATCCTGTTCCGCGCGGCTGAACGCGCCGGGGTGCACGTCACCCTCGTCGCCAACCAGTGGTTGCGCACCCCACCCTCGCGCTTCATCCGCGCCCTGCAAGTGCCGGGCGGATTCGATGTCGCGGACAGCGCCATCGTCGAACGCGTCCGATCCGGGGACCTCGTGGTCACCCAGGACATCCCCCTGGCGGCCCTGGTGGTGGATAAGGGCGCGATCGCCATCAACCCACGGGGCGAGCGCTACACGCCCGACAACATGGCTGAACGCCTCTCGATGCGTAATTTCATGGAAGAACTGCGCGGCAGCGGCGTCCAGACCGGCGGCCCTGCCGCTTTCCATGCCCGCGACCGCCAGGCCTTCGCCAACCAGCTGGATACGTGGCTCGCGCAGCGATCGCGCAGTTAGGTTTCACAAAACCCCGGCGGCAGTCGTGTAGGCTTGGACGGCAAGCCGCTCCATCCGCTGCGTCCCGTCCGACCCAGGTCGACCGCTTCGCTCCCCCCTCACGCGTCATCACCCTCCTGCAGGGTGACGCCCCAATGGGAGCGCCATTGCCAGGTTATTCCACCCGCAAGCTCACACTGACCATAGGCGGCCATGATTGGCGCCTGCGCGTACTCAGCGATCTGCAGCAGTTCGGCGATCCCGACGGACATGGCGAACGAATGGGTATTTCCGGCGCGCAATGGAGCCTGTTCGGGCAGGTATGGCCGGCCGGATTGCTGCTGGCCCAGGCGATGCAACGTTTTGAACTCGATGGCGACGAACGCATCCTGGAACTGGGGTGCGGCATAGGCCTGGCCAGCCTGGTCCTGCAACGGCGTGGCGCCGACATCGTTGCCAGCGACATCCATCCGCTGGCCGAACCTTTTCTCGCCTACAACGCAGCGCTCAACGAGCTGCCGGCGGTGCACTACCGGCAGATGCGCTGGGATACGCCGCTGCCAACGCTCGGTCTGTTCGACGTCATCATCGCCAGCGACGTGCTCTACGAGCAGGGACATGCGGCGCTGATCACCGACGTCATTGCCCGCCATGCCTATCCGGACGCGCAGGTGCTCGTGACCGACCCGGGGCGTGGCAACAGCGCGCGTTTCACCCGGCTGATGCAGGAACAGGCGTATTCGCTGGACGAGTCGCGTTGCCCCATGTCCGACGACGACCCGCCGCCGCATCGTGGTCGCCTGCTGCACTATCGCCGCGGGACCGCACGGGCAGCGCTGGCATGACCGTCGCAGCGCTGCTGCCGCAAGCCGCATCGGCCGATGTCGCCAAGGCCGAATGTTCCAGTTGCGATGCGGTCTGTTGTCGCCTGACCGTCGTATTGCAGCCGGAGGACCGGGTGGCCGGACACTTCACCACGCATACCGAGGCCGGCCTGCACGTGATGGCACGCGATGAGGAGGGCTGGTGCGTCGCCCTCGACAGCAAGCGCATGTGTTGTTCGATCTATGAAAGCCGCCCCGCCATCTGCCGCAGGTTCCGCATGGGCGGCCCCTATTGCCTCGATATCCGCGCCGACTACGCCGATCGGCGCGCGCGCGGCATTCCACTCGTTCTTTACTAACGGAGATTCCGATGGCTCGCACACCCCCCCCTGCTGACAGGACCTTCCGGAAAAAGGAACCGGATTCCAGGATGCTCACCAGCGAGCGCATCGCCGACGACCTCCAGGCGTTCGAGAAATCCGGCGGCGCCATCGAAGTGCTCGGCATCACCCAGGTGCTCAAGAAACTGGGCGGGACCGAAGCCGTTTCCGACGCCCCCACTGCCGCGCCCGTACGCCCCGGCGCCGGCAGTCGCAAGTCGCGATAGCGACCGGCAGTAACCACACGCACCGCCTGCATCAGGAAAAAACCGCCCGCATGAAGCACCAGATCGCGATATTCAGATTCACCCTTGGCCACGGCCAGAGCATCGGCCCTACCCAGCTGCAGGCCCTGTGGGCAAGCGCCTGCCAGACACCCCACGTCAGCGTGGGGCGCACGCACGGCGCGCGCGGAAGCGACAAACCGACCTATTCCCTGTATGCCTCGCAGCAGCTGGAAGACCTCCCGTACGTTGAACAGCGCCTTCGCCAGTTGCTCGACCAGTGCAAGCTGCGCGCATCGTTGATCTCATTGCACACGCGGTGATCGCAGGCAGCCATCCCCGGGAACCGCTGTCCTGCCCCGTTCACGCCTTCCAGATCCGTGCCATCCGGACGGCTCTCCGCCCCTGAACCTGAACCGAGCAGCACGCAACATTTGCTTTATCGCGCTCAGACCACTACCGTGCCCGGGCTGAGTTCGCCAAGGGTCACCCTGAATCGTGGCCCGATGCTGTAGATCCTGGTTCCACTACATCGTTGCACCCCGCTTCTCCTTGCAACCAGCTTTCCGCCGCACCAGCGGCATTCCATCCGTTCCAAGGAGTTACAACGATGTCCAACCGTGAAACCGGTACTGTCAAGTGGTTCAACGATGCCAAGGGCTTTGGCTTCATCAGCCGTGAAAACGGCGAAGATGTGTTCGTGCATTTCCGCGCGATCCAGTCCCAGGGCTTCAAGAGCCTGCAGGAAGGTCAGAAGGTCTCCTTCGTAGTTGCCAAGGGCCAGAAGGGCCTGCAGGCCGACGAAGTCCAGGCACTCTGAGTACCTGCAACGCCTCCGGGCGTTGGTAAGAACCGAAAGCCCGGCTAACGCCGGGCTTTCTTTTTGCGCGCCGGTTTTTGCGCGCCACTTTTTGCCCGCGGAGCGGCCGGTCAACTGCCGGTGGGCACGATGCTCGCGGTCTCGACCATCAGCACGACGGTCTTCTCCGGTGCACGCGGGCGATGGCGCAGGCCCTTGGTGACGACGAATCCCTGCCCCGGCCCGAGTTCCACCGTGCGGCCCTCGAGATCGATCAGGAAACGCCCGCTCACCACGAAGAAGAACTCGTCTTCGGTCTCATGGTGGTGCCAGTGGTACTCACCGTGCAGCACACCCAGCCGCACCACGGACTCGTTCACCGCACACAGCGTCTGGTTGTACCAGGGATGGGTATTGGCCTTCACCAGGGCCGGGACATCAATCACCTCCCCGGCCGGATACAGGATGTTGAGGCGGGTGTCGTAGGGGGATGCGTCGTCAGCGTCGGTGGTCATGACATCACTCGCACGGGAAAATGACGACATTACGCCGGGAAGCGCGCGGCGTTAATTCTCCGCCGCGCCGATTTCCGTTTTTGTCACCGACGCAATGCGATCCCTCTGCCGGGACCAGGCGGTTTTCGCGAATCGCTTTAGTGCTTCGCGGTCGGACGGAACGAATGGCGAGTCGTTGCCGCAATGCTCGAGCAGCAACCGCAGGTCCTGCATTACCCCCAGTTGCTCGGCGAGGCTCTTGTCGAACAGCGACGCCGCCCACTCCAGGCCCGCCCCGACACAGGCGCGGTGCTGCTGCGAGAGTCGGCGCATGCGGCGGCGCCAGCGATGCCAGTCCTCCATGCTTCCATCATCGCGGACCTTTCCACGGGCCGAATCGATGCGCTGCGAGGAGCGCGCCAGGGCCTCTGCCAGCTGCGCCGGTGAGATCCCGTCCCAGGGCAACCCTGCCAGCGCCGCACACAGCGTCGCCAGCAACGCACGGGCCCGCGCGAGGTCCGCAGCCAGCTCCGGTCGCCGCGCCATGGCGGCACGATCGGCCTTGCCCTTGCGAAGCGCGCGCCGCAGCACACGCAGGGTGGGCTCGTCACGTGCCTTGCCGACGAGCCGGCCCAGGACTTCCACCAGGGCCTGCGCATCGCGCAGCTCCGACAGACTGCGATTGACCCGGCGCAATTCCCGTTCAAGCAGGATCGCGCCAGGCCCCAGCACCGGATCGCCCAACGCCAACGCCGCGCGTGCGCGCCGCATGCCCTTGCGCGCGCGATGGACGCCAGCGTGCAAGTGATGACCTGCACGCGCATCGAGCCCGGCCGCGGCGGCCTCGAGCTCGGCGCTCACGTAACCGCGCAGGGCGCTGCCCAGATCCGCTGCGGACATGGGGGGCGTGGCCTCCTGCCCTCGAGATCGAACATGCATGGCCGTCCCGCCCGGCATCACAAGGTCCGCAGGAAAGCACGCGTGCGCCGCAGGGCGTCGACGGACTCGGGGTGCGAGAGGTCGAACTGGTATTCGTGCGGCAGCGGCGGCGCGAGGTCGGCCGCGTAGAACAACGTTTCCGTGCGCACGCCGTTGCGCTCCAGCGCTTCGGCCAGCGCCAGCGATTGCGGCGCCAACGGGTCGCCGTTGCCGACGCTCACGAACGTGGGGGGAAACCGGGCGGTGACATGCGGTACCACGGAGAATTCCTCCATCGTCGCCAGCGGGGGCTTCTGCGCACCAAAGTACGACCACATGACCGTGCGCAGGAACCAGGACGACGATGACCGGCGCGCCATCAGCCGCGCATCGTGCGGACCACAGAACAATACGGCGCCACGCAATTGCGCGCGCGTGATCGCGGGGGGCACACCCATTTCCTGTGCGTAGTCCGGCGACGACACCAGCGCCGCCAGCTGCCCGGCGAGCTGGGCGCCCGCGGAATCCCCACCCAGCACGAAGTGGTCCGGGTCGAGCCCGAGGCGCCTGGCGTTGGCGCCCAGGAACGCCAGCGCGCGATTGAGCTGAAGCACGGGCGTTGGATAGTGCGCCTCCGGTGCCAACGAATAATCCACGGCGACGACTGCGTAGCCGTCGCCGGCGAGGATGCGCGCGTAGTTGGCCACCTCCTCGCGGCTGCCGGCCACGAAGCCCCCACCATGGATCCAGACGATCACCGGCAGCGGCTTGTCTTTGGAGGCGGCCGGACGATGGATGTCGAGGAGGGCGTCGGGGTCGCCCGGGTCGTACCGGAGCGCTGCCTGGGTGCGGATTCCCGCCGGCACCGATGCCTGCAGTGCCTGGTTGGTGGCGGCACCATCGCGCTCGAATAGCCAGCGGATCGCCAGGGCCGACGGCCACGGACTGACGATGCCCGCGAGCATGAGCGCGAGCACGACGGCCGCCAGCACCCCGACCGCCGTCGACAGGCCCCGGAGCAGGCGACGCGCAAGCGATTGCGACCCGACCATGACGGCCTCGAGGCGGTTGGAGCAGTGATGCTACGCCGAGGCAAGGGCGCGAGGGAGTAGCCTACCCAGGCAGCGGCTCTCGCGCCGGGCAGACACCCGCGAGCCACCTGCCCCGGATTTCAGCACCACAGGGCACCCAGTGATCAACAACGACGTACTGCGCAGCATCCGCTACCTGCTCGACCTCAGCGACATCAGGGTCGTGGAGATCATCAAACTGGCGGACGCCGGCATCCCCATCACGAAGGAGGACGTGCAGGCCTTCCTGAAGAAGGACGACGACGAGGCCTACGTCGAGTGCAGCGACCGGGTCCTCGCCCATTTCCTCGATGGACTGGTCATCTACTGCCGCGGAAAGGACGAGAGCCTGCCGCCACGACCGGTGGAAAAACGTGTCACCAACAACGTGGTGCTGAAGAAGCTCCGTGTCGCCTTCGAGCTCAAGGACGTCGACATGCACCAGGCTTTCGCGGACGCCGGCTTCCCGGTTTCCAAGCCGGAACTGACCGCCCTTTTCCGGCAACCCGACCACAAGAATTTCCGCCTGTGCGGCGACCAGATGCTGCGCAATTTCCTCAAGGGATTGACGCTGCGCGCGCGGGGTGCGGGTCGCACGTGACGACCCGGGTCGCCCTCGATACCGCACGGGAACTGCGCACGTGGCTGCGCTCGTACCGGTCGGTGTTCGTGCTGACAGGTGCCGGCGTCAGCACCAACTCCGGCATTCCCGACTACCGCGGGGCCGACGGACACTGGAAGCGCAGGGCACCGATCACCTACCAGGCCTTCGTGCAGGATCCGGCGATGCGGGCGCGCTATTGGGCGCGCAGCTTCGTGGGCTGGCCCGTGGTCGCGCAGGCCCGGCCCAACCGCGCGCATGCGGCGCTGGCCACGCTCGAAGCGCAGGGCAAGATCACCGCGCTGGTCACGCAGAACGTCGACGGCCTGCACGCGCGCGCCGGCCAGCAAGCGGTGATCGACCTGCACGGCCGCATCGACCAGGTCATCTGCCTCGAATGCGCAACGCGCCTGCCGCGGGCGTCGGTGCAGGCATTGCTCGCGGACGCACATCCCGACTGGACCACCATCACCGCCAGCGCCGCACCCGATGGCGACGCCGACCTGGAACACCTCGACTTCAGCCGGTTCCAGCCCCCGCCCTGCCCGAACTGCGGCGGCCTGTTGAAACCGGACGTCGTGTTCTTCGGCGAGAACGTGCCACGTGCCCGCGTGGCGGTCGCCGCCGACGCGTTGCAGCAGGCCGACGCCATGCTGATCGTCGGCTCGTCGCTCATGGTGTATTCGGGCTACCGCTTCGCACGCCTGGCCCAT
Source organism: Agrilutibacter niabensis (assembly GCA_031457065.1). Lineage (GTDB taxonomy): Bacteria > Pseudomonadota > Gammaproteobacteria > Xanthomonadales > Xanthomonadaceae > Agrilutibacter > Agrilutibacter niabensis_A. The sequence goes on along the minus strand of JAVDVW010000001.1, from coordinate 818,350 downwards.
GAAGCCGGCCTGCCACTGGCCATCCTTACCCGCGGCGTCACCCGCGCGGACGACCTGGCCTCGCTCAAGCTCCACGCGGACTGCGAAGCCACGCTTGCAGGCGCGGTCGACGCCTGCATGGCCTAGCCTCCGACGCGACGCACGGCGCATCACCGTTAACCCCGCGTGCCTTATCGTATGTGGCACCTACCAGGAGCGACCAACATGAAACACCTGCTCAAGCTTGCCGCCGTCGGCATGATCGGCACCATCGCGTTCGCGGCACCGGCGCTGGCCGCATTGAAGCCCGGCACCAAGGCTCCCGATTTCAACGCACCAGCCTACTTGGCCGGCAAGCCGTTCACTTTCAAGCTCGCCGACGCGCTGAAGAAGGGCCCGGTAGTGGTGTACTTCTTCCCGGCCGCGCATACCCCCGGCTGCAACATCGAGGCGCACCTGTTCTCGCAGGCCATCGACCAGTTCAAGGCCGAAGGCGCCACGGTCATCGGCGTCACCGCCGGCAACGTGGACCAGCTCGCCGATTTTTCCAGGGAAACCGAACACTGTGGCGGCAAGTTCCCGGTAGCCGCCGACCCTGAGGCGAAGATCGCCAAGCAGTACGATGCGATCCTTTCGCAGAAGCCCGAGTGGTCCAACCGGACCTCGTACGTGATCACGAAGTCGGGATCGATCGCTTCCGTGTATTCGGAGCTCAATCCCAACAAGCACGTGCAGGAAACGCTCGACGCGGTGAAGGCGCTCAAGAAATAACCCGGTCCGCGTCGCGATACCCGATACGAAAGGGCAGGTTCAGCACATGAACCTGCCCTGTTTTTTTGCTCACTTGAACAACAATTCCCGCACCATCATATCGCCCATGATGTTGCGCATCACCGTGCGCTTGCCCGAAGCTTCGTCGGCCTGCTTGAAGTTCATCTTCGTGACCTTCTCCGAAATCGGGTCCATCTTCGCGTCGAGCCCGTCGAACGTAGCCATGTTCGGATAAGTCACGACCAGATACAGATCGGGCTCGTTCGGGTTGTGCGCTTGCGCGCCATAGACGTGGTACTCGGTCACGAGGCCCGCCTTCTTCGACTCGTCCATTACGCGGCGCCAGTTGTCGTTGAGATACGCCATGTAGTTCTCGAATTGCCCGTCCACCACCTTGACCGAAGTGACGATCGTGACGGGTCCGTCCTTGTATGGCCGCTCCTGTGCCAGTGCCGGCACGGCGAACAGCACCAGCAACATGCACACCATCAACCCGTACAGACGCTTCATGACGCAACTCCTCGGCAGGATTGCCGCGCGGCCATCCGCGCAGCGTGACCGGAGCGGAATTCATCCGATCGCAGCGGGAAGAACGCCGGCCCCCCCGGCGCACGGACACCGATTCAGGCACACCTACCCGTTCAGGGGGCCTCCAGGTCGTCGAAACGATTTCCGCCGCATGCGTACCTGGCCGGCGCCGCCACGCAACGTGGAATGCCAAACCGGAGGAAAGGGACTGATCCACGGAATGTGTTTCTCATCCTGTTCTAACGCCATGGATTCCATCCTCAAGGGTCAGCCACCAACGGAGCCTTGTCATGGCCGTCAAGCCAATCCCTTCCGGCTACCACAGCATCACGCCATCGGCCGTCGTGGATGATGCGAAGAAAGCAATGGAGTTCTACACAAAGGCATTCGACGCCAAGGAAACCTATCGCCTACCCATGGGCGACAAGATCGGCCACGCGGAAATGCAGATCGGCGATTCCCGTTTCATGCTCTCGGATGAATTCAAGGAGTGGGATGCCCTCAGCCCGAAATCGCGGGGCGGCTCCACCGGCGGATTCATGATCTATGTGGCCGACGTGGACGCGGCGATCGACCGGGCAGTAAAGGCCGGGGCGAAGCTGGTACAGCCCGCCGAGGACCAGTTCTGGGGCGACCGCATGGGCACCGTGCTCGATCCGTTTGGCCACAAGTGGATGCTGGGCACCCATAAGGAAGACGTCAGCGCCGAGGAAATGAAGCGTCGCGGCGAGGAATGGGTCAAGAACATGCAGGAAAAGACCAAGCACTGAGTCGTTGACCCGGCTGCCAATTGGCCCGGCTGCAGCCCGCCCGGCCGCATCGAACGGATGCAGTCGGGCACGGCCTGCGAGAGCGACATACCCCTCGACGAAGCCGCCGGGCGCGGCATGCAGGAGAACCCGTGCCGTCATCGGACACAGTCCCCGCAGGATTAGCTCCAGCAGGAGCTGCCGTGGACGCATCCACCAGCGACGCACGCTTCAGCGGCTCCATAGCCGAGCTCTACGAACGGCTGCTGGTGCCGATGATCTTCCAGCCCTTCGCGGATGACCTGGTTGCCAGGATCGCCGCACTGCCGGGTACACGCGTGCTCGAGCTCGCCGCGGGCACCGGTGTGGTGACACGCGGGCTGGCCTCGCACCTGCCGGCGGACGCCTCGATCATCGCTACCGATCTCAACGCGCCCATGCTCGAGCTCGCCGCCCGGACAGGCACCGTGCGCCCCGTGACCTGGCAGCAGGCCGATGCGATGCAACTGCCGTTCGAAGACAGCAGCGTCGATATCGTCGCCTGCCAGTTCGGCGTGATGTTCTTTCCCGACAAGGCCAAAGCCTTCGCCGAAGCGCGCCGGGTCCTGCGCCCGGGTGGCACGCTGGTATTCAACACCTGGGATCGCCTGGAGGCGAACACGTTCCCGGAAATCGTGACGCGCACGCTGGCGATGGTGTTCCCCGACGATCCGCCCAGGTTCCTGGCGCGGGTTCCGCACGGATACGCTGACCCGGATGTCGTCGCGCGCGACCTGGCGGCCGCGGGTTTCAAGTCGCCGCCGCGCATCGCCACCGTCGCCGCGCGCAGCCGGGCGGACACGCCGCGGCTGGCCGCCATCGCGTTCTGCATGGGCACGCCGTTGCGCAACGAGATCGAGATGCGTGGTGACGGACAACTGGAGGCCGCGGTCGACGCCACCGCGGAGGCACTCGCCAACGCGGGCTCCACCCAGGGCGCCATCGAGGGCGAGCTGCAGGCCCACGTGGTGGCGGTCTCGCGCTGACGCTTGGTCGTTGCGCACCACGTGAACTGCCGCCTTGCTATGCGAGCAGGTGCCGGATCGCCGGCAGGTATTTCTCGGCGGAGCCGGTGTTCACGACGACCACCCGCTCGTTCCGCCGCAGCAATCCACGATCCAGCAGTTGTGGCAGTGCCGCCAGGCAGGCGGCACCCTCGGGACTGATCCACCAGCGGGTGTGTTGCCATACACGCGACAGCTCCGCGGCGATATCGGCTTCCTCCACCGCAACACAGGCACCACCGCTCGCACGCACGATCTGCAGGACACGGAAATGGCCAACACCCGCCGGGACGTTGAGTCCGAATGCGATCGTGCCGGGGCCGGTCTGCGCACTCGTATCGGCAAGGCCCGCATTGAAAGCGCGCACCAGCGGTGCCATCGCGGCGCTCTGCACGCAGAGCATGCGCGGGCGCCGCGAGCCGATCAGGCCGAGCGCCTCCAACTCGTCCCATGCCTTCCACATGCCCAGCACACCGGTGCCGCCGCCCGTGGGATAGACCACTGCGTCCGGCAGCGACCAGAGCGTGTCGCCGGGCGCGGGCTCCGCCAGCTCCAGGCCCAGCGACTTCTTGCCCTCGATGCGCCAGCCCGGCTCCTGGAACGTGGCAACCGAGAACCAACCCTGCGGCAGGTACTTGTCCTTGATGAGCGCACCCGCTTCACGAATGGTCGGGCCGGCGAGTTCGAGCACGATCCGGCCGGGATGCAGGTGAGCCGCTGCGGCGACATTGCCCAGGATCGGTACGGGTGTGTCCGGCGGCATCGCCACCACGGCGGACAGCCCGCCCGCGAGTGCGTAGCGCACCAGCGAATCGCCCGCATTGCCCTGTGTCGGCACGGCCAGCCGCGACAGGCCGAGCCGGCGCGCCTGCGCCACCACCATGGCCATGCCGCGGTCCTTGAAACTCTGGGTCGGATTCGCGCCATGCCCGGGATGCGCCCGCCCCTCCTCTTTCACCTTCAGCGTCAACTCGGCAGCCATCGCGACGGGATGGTCGATGTAGTCGAGGAGCGGCGTGCACCCCTCGCCCAGCGCCACGATGTGTGCGGCATCGACAGGATCCATGGCGTCGAGGGCCATCAGTGCGCCGAAGCGCCACATGTCGCGGCGCGCCGGGTGATACCAGGTGGCATCCGGATGCGCATGGGCGAGCCGCGCAAGGTCGAGCACCATCTCGACCGGGCGGCCATCGACGGGGTCGAGGTTCATGGGCACGTCGGCCGGGTACGTCTGCCCGGATGACACGCCGCGAAGGCCGCAGACAAACCCCATGCTCTTCCTCCCCGATCCCGGCCCTCAGCGGTCGGCAGTCGATCATGGCATGCCGCAGGGACATGACTTTCGACATAGACAAAAAGATCTAGACAAATAGTTCTACATGTCCTAGGGTTGGCGCCAGACCTGGAAACGGCAATGACCCGATGCCCCGCAAGTCCGTCAAGACACCCAAGCCCACCGCCGCCGAACTGGACCTGCTGCGGGTGATCTGGCGCCTGGGTCCTTCCACGGTGAAGGACGCGCACCAGGCGCAACTGAAGGAACGTCCGGACCTGGCCTATGCCAATGTCCTGCGGCTGATGCAGGTGATGCATGCCAAGGGGCTCCTGCTACGGGACGAAAGCCAGCGCTCGCACGTCTACCGCACGGCGCATGCGCAGGACGCCCTGCGCACCAACCTGCTCAAGGATCTGATCCAGAAGGCCTTCGCCGGCTCGGGCAAGGAGCTCGTGCTCGCGGCACTGAGCGATCACGTCACCGCCCGGGAGCGCGAGGAAATCAAGCAGCTCCTGAAGGCGAATGCGGCCGGGGACAACACCGATGACTGAGTGGCAGACACTGCTGGTACCCGCGCTCGGCCATGCGTTGCTGCACTTCCTGTGGCAAGGCGCGCTGATCGGGTTGACCGCCGCGATCGTGTTGCAACTGCTGCGCGATGCTCGCCCGCAACTGCGCTACGCCGTCGCCTGCCTGGCGCTGCTCGCCTGCGCGCTCGTGCCGATGCTCGGCGTACTGCTCGAACTGCGCGCTGCTTCGCCGGTTGCAGCGCCTGGCATGGTTGCCATCGCTGCAAAGTCCGTGACGATGGCGACGCAACAGGTGTTCACCGCTCATGCCTGGCCCGCGGATTTCGATCGTGCATTGCCATGGATCGTCGCCGCATGGGCAGCGGGGGCCGGCTCGCTGTCGCTGCGCATGACGCTCGGGGTAATCTGGATCCAGCGCCTGCGCAACACACCGCAGGGCGAGATGCATGCCGCATGGCAGGCACGCCTGGACGCCCTCGCCTCGCGCTTCGGCCTGGACGGCGTCGCCCTGCGCGTGGTCGATGCACTCGACTCGCCGGCTTCCGCGGGCTGGTGGCGGCCGGTGGTCCTGTTGCCTGCCGCTCTGCTCACGCGCATGCCGGTCGACCTGATCGAAGCGCTGTTGGCCCATGAGCTCGCCCATATCCGCCGCCACGACTACCTGGTGAACCTGATGCAGGGCGCGGTCGAAGCGCTGCTGTTCTATCACCCCGTCACATGGTGGCTGTCGCGCCGGATCCGCATCGAGCGCGAACTCATCGCCGACCAGCTGGCGGCGCAGGCGACCGGCGAGCCGCGCCGTCTCGCCTTCGCGCTGTCCGAGCTGTCCGAGCTCCGCCACACCCGTTGCCCCTCGCTCCATCTCGCGCAAGCCGCCCACGGAGGCCATCTCATGTCGCGCATCGAACACCTCGTCCGTCCCGGCCGCCGCAGCACCGCCGGCAGGCTCGCCTTCCCGGTGCTCGGCGTCGCCGCCGCGTGCATCGCTTTCTATGCCCATGCGCAAATCGGCGATGCCCAACGCGTCGAAGCCGCCAAGGTCGAAGTTGCGGTGCCGGTATCCCAGGCCGCACCCGCGACCCAGGCCATGCCGGTCTCGCAAGCCGCGCCCGTCTCACAAGCCGTGCCCGCCTCACAACCCGTCGAGGTCACCCAGGTCGCGCAGGCGGCACCTGCCTCCGCACCGACAACGCGCCTCCACGTGGGCAGCGTGCCGCGGGAAGCCTATGCACTGGTACCCAAGGACGGCGATGAAATCACCATGTCCGGTTCCATCGAGGACCTGCCCGCCATCAAGCGCGCCCAACGCAGCCTCAATGCCGACTTCATCTGGTTCCGCCACGACAAGCAATCGTATGTGGTGTCGGACCCGGGCATCGTCGCGCGCGCCAACGACGCATGGCGCGACAGCCAAAAGCTGGGCGCGCAGATGGAGGCGCTTGGCAACGAGATGGAAGGACACGGGGCCAAGATGGAGCAGCTCGGTGCCCAGATGGAAAAACTGTCCGAAGGCAGCGGCAAGAACGCCGCGATGGAAGCCGCGGCAAAGCGCATGGAATTGCTGGCCGCGCAGCAGGAGACGCTGGCGGCAAAGCAATCGCGACTGGCAGCGTCCATGCACGACGGCACCGACGCTCAACGCGAACAGATCGAACGCCAGATGGAAACGCTGTCACAGCAACAGGATGCGCTGTCCCGGCAGATGGACCAGCAATCCGAAGTGATGGATGCCGAATCCGCGCGCATGGAAGCCCGGATGCAGCCGATGGAGGCGCTGGGCCGCCAGATGGAGGAAGCCGGCAAGCCGATGGAAGCGCTCGGCAAGCGCATGGAAGTCCTGGGCAAGCAGCAGGAAAAGCTCATCGACCAGGCGGAGCGTGAAATGGACAAGCTGCTGACAGAAGCCATGAACAAAGGACTGGCCAAACCGGCACCGGCCAGCCAGCAGTGATCGGCCAGCAGTGATCGGCGTGCCAGCCTGCCGCCTACCCATGGGCGGCAGGCCGGCGCAGCGCTGACTCAGCGCAGGCTGAGCAAGTCAGTCCAACTTCGCGCCGTGGGCAGTGGCCGGCGTGGATTAGAGCTTGAGCAGGCGCTCGATCGCAGCATCCAGCGTCGCTTCATTCTTGGCAAAGCACAGTCGCGCGATGCGCTGCCCCGCCGGCGCGGCTTCGTAGAACGGCGACAACGGAATCGCAGCCACGCCCTTCTCGATGGTGAGCCAGCGGCAGAAAGCCACGTCGTCGAGATCGCTCACGGCCGAGTAGTCGACGAGCTGGAAGTAGCCACCGGGCACGACGAGCGGCTTGAGCTTCGTCGTCAGCAGCTGCTCGCGGAAACGGTCGCGCTTGGCCTGGTAGAACGCGCCGAGCCCTTCGTAGTGCGCCGGTTCGGCTTCGATCATTTCCGCGAACGCCCACTGCGCAGGAGCGAAGGTGCAGAAGGTGTTGTACTGATGGACCTTGCGGAATTCCGCCGACAGCGCGGGCGGTGCGATGCAGTAGCCGAGCTTCCAGCCGGTGCAGTGGTAGGTCTTGCCGAAGCTGGAAACCACGAAGGCGCGTTCGCGCAGTTCCGGATAGCGCAGCACCGACTCATGGCGCGCGCCGTCGAAGATGATGTGCTCGTAAACCTCGTCGGACAGCAGGTAGATGTGGGTGCCGCTGATCAACGCCGTGAGCTGGGCGATGTCGTCGGCACTGAACATCGCGCCGGACGGGTTGTGCGGGGTGTTGATCATCAGCATGCGCGTCTTCGGGCTCACCGCGGCGCGGATGCGGTCCCAGTCGGGGGCGAAGGTCCGCGGATCCAGGGGGACGTGGATGGCGGTGGCGCCTGCAAGGTCGATGGCCGGTTCGTAGCAGTCGTAGCAGGGGTCGAGGACGATGACTTCATCGCCGGGGCGCACGATGGCGAGAACGGCGTCGAAGATGGCCTCGGATGCGCCGGAGGTCACGGTGATCTCGGCGTCGGCATCCGGGCGGTAGCCGTAGCAGCGCTCGGTCTTGGCGGCGATGGCCTGGCGCAGCGCGGGGATGCCGGTCATCGGGGCGTACTGGTTCTTGCCTTCGCGCATCGCACGGTCGAGCGCTTCGATCAGGCGCTCGGGCACGTTGAAGTCCGGGAAGCCCTGGCCGAGGTTGACCGCGCCGTGTTCGACGGCGAGCTGCGACATCACGGTGAAGATGGTGGTGCCTACCTTGGGCAGCTTGGTTTCCGGGGTCATTGCGGGACGTGCGATTGGGGAAAGTCCGGAGTGTAAGGAATGGCGCCGCTGCGGACTAATGACAAACCCGCTAGTGTTGGCGATGGGCCGCTGTCGATGGATATACCTGTCATGAAGGATGGGGAGACTGGGGTTCATGCGCGAGCTGCAAATCGTCAATGCCGCGGAACTGGCCGCGGCCTATGCCCGGGCCGAGTACGCCGTCGCACTCGACGGCGATGCCCTGCTCCTGCGCGTGGGCAGACCGGCGCGGGACCTGGAGGCGTATTGGCCGGCACGGCAATACGGCTTCATCACCGCGTGGAATCCGGCATCGGTGCCGCATTCGGATGCGGCCAACGAAGCGGCCAATGCCGCGCTCATCGCCCGGCTCGATGCCATCGGCGTGCCGCGCCAGCCGGCGCATGCGTATGACAAGGACGGCCACTGGTGCGAAGCCGGGTGGCTGCTCGGAGACGTCGACGAGGCACTGCTCGATCGGGTTGGACGCGAATTCGGCCAGGCGGGCGTGCTGGCCTGGACCTTCGGCGAGCCGGTGCGGCTGCGGATGCTGATGCCTCGACCTGCCCAGCCCGTGCCGGAAGCCTGCATCGACTGGGCCGGGGCCTGAACCTCCGAATGACCGGGCGGCGACCCGGGCCGATCGCATAAAATCGCGGCTTCGCGGCCCGCTGCCGCTGCCTGCCCGGTTGCGGCCCTGGACAACGCCCTGGACAACACCCCGCCAAAGACCGCCCCTCCACTGCTGGAAGCGCGCGGCCTGCGTTTTTCGCGCAATGACGAACCGGTGTTCGGGCCGCTGGACCTGGCCGTCGATGCGAACGAAGCCCTGCTGGTGCAGGGCGACAACGGCGCGGGCAAGACCACATTGCTGCGGGTGCTGGCCGGATTGCTGCGGCTGGACGAGGGCGAGATCCTGATCGAAGGCCGCAGGGCGGACGCTTACCAGCGTTCGCATGCCATCGCCTATCTGGGTCACCTGCCGGCCCTGAAGGCCGACCTGAGCTCGCTGGAAAACCTCGATTTCCTGTGCGGGCTGCACGGTCGGCGGGCGCAGCTGCTGCCGGAGCAGGCCATGGCGATGGTCGGGCTGGCCGGTTACGAGGATGCACTCGCGCGGCAGCTGTCGGCGGGGCAGAAGAAGCGGTTGTCGCTGGCGCGGTTGTGGCTGTCTCCGGCGCCGCTGTGGCTGCTGGACGAGCCCTACGCGAACCTCGACCTCGATGGCATCGAACTGGTCAACCGCATGGTGCAGGCGCACCTGCAGGACGGCGGCGCCACGCTGGTGACGACGCACGGCGCGTATGCCGCGCCGCCGGTACGGACGCGGATGCTGGTGATGAGGAAGCCGGCATGACGCACGCGATTTCCCCCGGCCTGAAAGCCTCGGCGCGCGCGCTGTTCCTGCGCGACCTGCGCCTGCTGTGGCGACGGCGCGGCGATGCGCTGCAGCCGGCGCTGTTCGCATTGCTCGTGGTGACGCTGTTCGCGCTGGCGCTGGGCAACGACCGGGCGACGCTGGCGAAGTCGGCCGGTGCGGTGCTGTGGCTGGCCTCGCTGCTGGCCGGCCTGCTGGCGCTCGACACGCTCTTCCGCGGCGATGCCGAGGACGGCTCGCTCGAACAATGGATGCTGGCGCCGGTGCCCCTGGCCTGGCTGGTCCTGGTGCGGACGTTCATGCACTGGGCGACGACGGCGCTGCCGCTGCTGGTCGCGGCGCCGCTGCTGGCGGAGCTGCTGCACCTGCCGCACTCGCAGCTGAACGTGCTGCTGGCATCGCTGGCGCTGGGCACGCCGCTGCTGAGCCTGCTCGGCGCCGTGGTCGCCGCGCTGACGGTCGGAATGCGGCGCTCCGGTATACTTGTAGCCCTGCTGGCGCTGCCGCTTTATGTACCGGTGCTGGTGTTCGGAGCGGGCAGCGTCGTCCAGGCGGCGCAGGGACTGGACGTCACCGGAGCGCTGTTGATGCTGGGGGCCGGGCTGGTCCTGGCGCTGGTGTTGGCCCCGCTGGCCGCCGCCGCCGCGATCCGGATCGCCTTGAACTGATGTCCTTGACCGCGATCCAACCGACCGCCCAACTCACCTTCCCGGCCCTGTTCGGGAAGGACGTGAACGCATGAATCGGAACGCCAATTTAATCGTCCGCTGGTTCCACCAACTCGGTTCACCGCCCTACTTCGACCGCTTCGCCGCGCGCTGGGCGCCGTGGGGTTATGGGCTGGGCCTGCTGCTCATGGCAGTCGGCGTGTACTGGGGCCTGTTCCACGTGCCTGCCGATTACCAGCAGGGCGACAGCTTCCGCATCCTCTACATACACGTGCCGAGCGCATGGATGAGCATGGCGGTGTACGCGCTGATGGCCGTGTACGCGGTGATCGCCCAGGTGTGGCGGATCAAGCTGTGCGAGATCCTCGCCATGGCATGTGCGCCGATCGGCGCCGCCTTCACCCTCATCACCCTGCTCACCGGTTCGATCTGGGGCAAGCCGATGTGGGGCACGTGGTGGGACTGGGACCCGCGCCTGACCACTGAACTGATCCTGCTCTTCATGTACCTGGGCGTGATCGGCCTCTACAACGCCATCGATGATCGCCGCGCCGCCGCACGCGCCGCCGGCTTCCTCGCCATCGTTGGCGTGGCGCTGCTGCCGGTGATCCGCTATTCGGTGGTGTGGTGGAACTCGCTGCACCAGGGACAGACCATCAGCCTGCTGGGCAAGTCGACGATGGACGCCAGCATGATTCCGCCGCTGGTCATCATGATCATCGGCACCAAGCTGTGGTTCATCGGCGCGCTGCTCGCCCGTGCCCGCGCCGACAACCTGCGCCGCGAATCCGGCAAGGCCTGGGTCGCGCAACTGGCGGAGCCGCGCGCATGACTACCGCTGGCATGACATATGTCAATTACCTGATCGCCGCCTATGCGGTATTCGTGATCGTGCTGGGGTGGGACTACGTCGCCACGCACCTGCAGATCCGCCGCCAGCTTCGCAACGCCCGCCTGCGCGCTTCGCGCGAAGCCGCACGCACTTCACGCAACGAATTGAGTCGATGAACCCCATCCGCCGCAACCGCCTGATCTGGATCGCCGCACTGGTCGCCGCCGCCGGCATCGCCGCCGCGATGATCACCTACGCGATCCAGCGCAATATCACCTATCTCTTCACCCCCAGCGAAGTGCTGCGCGGCGAGACCGGCGCACATGCGCGCTTCCGCCTCGGCGGTATGGTCTCCGCGAATTCGTTCCAGCGCGCGCAAGGCTCGCTCGAGGCGCACTTCCGTGTGACCGACGGCGACGCGGAAATGCCCGTGGTCTATACCGGCATCCTCCCCGACCTGTTCCGCGAGAAGCAGGCGGTGATCGCTACCGGGCGCATGGAAGGCAACCACTTCGTCGCCGAACAGGTGCTCGCCAAGCACGACGAGACCTACATGCCGAAGGAAGTCGCCGACAAGATGGGCATGGCGCACAAGAAGCACGACGTCGAGATCCAAGCTGCGGCGCCCATGGCGGAGACCAAGTAAGCCGTGCTGCCCGAGCTTGGCCAGATCGCCCTCATCCTCGCGCTGCTGGTCGCCGCGCTGCAGGCCATCCTTCCGCTGATCGGCGCGCAGCGCGGCATTCCCGCGTGGATGGCGATCGCCCGCCCCGCCGCATTCGCACAGTTCGCGCTGGTCGCGCTCGCGTTCGGCGTGCTGACGTACGGATTCGTCAGCCAGGACTTCTCGATCAAGTACGTCGCGATCAACAGCAACTCGCTGTTGCCGATGGTCTATCGCTACACCGCGGTGTGGGGCTCGCACGAAGGTTCGCTGCTGCTCTGGGCGCTGATCCTGTCGATCTGGACGGCGGCGGTCGCGCGGTTCTCGCAGCGGTTGCCGGCCGAAGTCATCGCCCGCGTGCTCGGCGTGATGGGCGCGGTGGCATTCGGCTTCCTCGCCTTCCTGATCTTCACCAGCAACCCGTTCGAGCGCCTGCTGCCGGCGGTCGCCGAAGGCCGCGACCTGAATCCGCTGCTGCAGGATCCGGGGATGATCATCCATCCGCCGATGCTGTACCTGGGTTACGTCGGATTCTCGGTGCCGTTCGCGTTCGCGATTGCCGCATTGCTCGACGGACGCATCGATGCCCGCTGGCTGCGTTGGACGCGGCCCTGGACCAACGTCGCATGGGCGTTCCTGACCCTCGGCATCGCGCTGGGCTCGTGGTGGGCCTATTACGAGTTGGGCTGGGGCGGCTGGTGGTTCTGGGATCCGGTCGAGAATGCGTCTTTCATGCCCTGGCTCGCGGGCGCGGCATTGCTGCATTCGCAGGCGGTAACCGAGAAACGCGGGAGCTTCCGCGGCTGGACGCTGCTGCTGGCCATCGCGACGTTCTCGCTGTCGCTGCTGGGCACGTTCCTCGTGCGCTCGGGGGTGCTGACCTCGGTGCATGCGTTTGCGTCCGACCCCGCGCGCGGGCTGTTCATCCTTGTCTTCCTGGGCATCGTGATCGGCGGATCGCTGGTGCTGTATGCGTTGCGCGCGCCATCGGACGACAGCGGCGCGCCCTTCAACGTGGCATCGCGCGAAACCCTGCTGCTGGCCAACAACCTGCTGCTGTCGACGGCATGCGCGATGGTGTTGCTGGGCACGCTGTACCCGCTGCTCGCCGATGCCCTGGACCTCGGCAAGATCTCGGTAGGCCCGCCCTACTTCGCGCTGATGTTCATGGTGCTCATGGCGCCACTGATCCTGTTGTTGCCGTTCGGCCCGGTCACGCGCTGGCAGCGCGAGCAGGTGTCGAAGCCGCTGGCGATGCTGTTGCCGTGGGCCGTGCTGGCGCTCCTCGTCGGCGTCGCCGCCTACTTCCTGACGCCGCAGTCGTCGTGGAAAGTGCTGGCGGGCGTGCTGGCGGCCGTGTGGATCGTCGTCGGCACCCTGCGCTTCGTGTGGACGCGCTTCGCGCAGGCCGGCAGGCAGTTCACTGCCGAAATGCTCGGCATGACGCTGGCGCACTTCGGCATCGCCATCTTCCTGGTCGGCGCCTTGCTGACCGAAGGCCTGAGTCAGCAGCGCGAAGTCGCCGTGGCCCAGGGCCAGAGCGTCGAACTCGGCCGCTACGCCTTCCGCTTCGACGGCGCGGAGCGTTACCAGGGACCGAACTACATCGGCGATCGCGGCACCGTCACGGTGTTCCATGACGACGCACCCGTGACGGTCCTGCACCCGGAAAAGCGCGCCTACACCAGCGGTGGCCAGGTGATGACCGAAGCCGCGATCGATCCCGGCTTCAGCCGGGACCTGTACGTGGCCATGGGCGAACCGCTGGGCGGCAATTCGTGGGCGCTGCGCGTGCACGTGAAGCCGTTCGTGCGCTGGATCTGGGGCGGTGCGCTGCTGATGATGCTGGGCGGACTGGTGACGGCGACCGATCGCCGCTTCGCCAGGAGCGAAACACGCCGGGTGGTAGCCGGTGAGGCCATGGAGACAACCGCGTGAGCGAACCCAAGCCGATCGTGCCCCGGCCGTTGATGCGCTGGGCACCATTGCTGGTCGTGGGCGTACTGGGCTTGCTGCTTGCCGCCGGCGTGTGGATGAGCCGCAACCCCAACCGTGAGGCGCTGCCCTCGCCGCTGATCGGCAAGACCGCGCCCGCGTTCGAACTGCCGGTCCTGCATGAAGCCGGTCGTCTCTTCGGCACCCGGGACCTGCAGGGTGCGCCCTACCTCCTCAACGTCTGGGGCAGCTGGTGTCCGGCGTGTCGCGACGAACACCCGGTACTGACGCGCTTCGCTGAAACCAAGCGCGTGCGCGTGGTCGGATTCAACTGGAACGACGAGCACGCCGATGCGTTGCGCTGGCTGGAAGAATTCGGCAATCCGTACTGGATCGTCGTCACCGATCGCGACAGCAAGGCCGTGATCGACTGGGGCATCTATGGCGCACCGGAAACCTTCCTCGTCGATGGCAAGGGCGTCGTGCGCTGGAAGTTCGTCGGGCCGCTGACCGACAAGGTCATTGCCGATGAACTGCTGCCGAAGCTGGCCGAGATCGAGCGCGGCCGATGACCCCCCCCGGTTTCCAACGCGCACGAATTGCGCTGCTTGCGGCCGCATCCGTCCTGATGCTGTGTGCGTCGCTGGCCGTTGCGCAGCCGGGAAAGCCGGAAGTGCCGCTGGCGTTCACCAGCAGCGCCGAGGAAGCGCGCTTCCATCACCTCGCCGCCGAACTGCGCTGCGTGATGTGCCAGAACCAGTCGCTGGCGGACTCCAACGCACAGATCGCCCGCGACCTGCGCCGGGAAGTACTGGACCTGATGCGGCAGGGCAAGTCGGATCGCGAGATCAAGGATTTCCTGGTCGCCCGTTACGGCGAATTCGTGCTGTATCGCCCCCGGGTTGAGTCCAAGACCTGGCTGCTGTGGTTTGGGCCCGCACTGGTGCTGCTGGCAGGCGGGTTCATCGTTGCGTCTGTCGTGCGCGGGCGCGCAGGCACGGCGACTGCAGTCGCCGACGACGAACAGGAGTGGTGAGGTGACGCTATTCGTTTTTGCCGCGGCGGTGATCGTCGTATCCGTACTTGGTTTGGTCCTGCGCCCCCTGTGGCGCGGCAGCCGTGGCCTTGCGATGGGCATGATCACGTCGATCGGCATGGTCGCCGCCCTGCTCTACCTGCTGGTCGGCACGCCACGCGCGCTAGATCCCGCGCAGCGGCACGCACCGGAAACGCTGGCCGACGCGATCGGCCAGCTCGAGACCGAACTGCAGCGCAACCCTAACCAGCCCGAAGGCTGGCGCCTTCTCGCCCGGTCACAGGCCGCGCAAGGCCGCATGGCACAGGCGCGTGATGCCTATGCGACCGCGGTGAAACTCGCACCCGACGAACCCGACCTGCTCGCCGAAGCAGCGGAAGCGCGCGCCCTGGCCAACGAGGGCCGTCGCTTCGACGCCGACGCCGTTGCTCTGCTCCACCATGCGCTGGAAATCCAGCCGATGCACCAGCGGGCGCGCTGGTTCCTCGGCATCGCCCAGCGCCAGGCCAAGCAACCCGCGGAAGCGGCGAAGACATGGGAGCCGTTGCTCGGCATCGTCGACGCGAGCACTGCCAGCAGCCTGCGCGAGCAGATCAACGCAGCCCGCACCGAAGCCGGACTGGCGCCGTTGCCGGCGCCTGCTGTCGAGAAAGCACCAACGTTGTTGCGCGTCACCGTCGAACTGGCCCCCGAGCTGCAGAAGCAGTTGGGCGAGAACGACGCCTTGTTCGTCATCGCGCGCCAGGCCGGCGGCCCGCCGATGCCGGTCGCGGTAAAGCGCGTGCCGGCCAGCGGCTTCCCGCTCACGGTGGAACTCGGCGACGGCGACAGCCCGATGCCGACGATGAAGCTGTCACAGATCGGCGCGGTCGAGATCCTCGCTCGCGTGTCGCGCCAGGGGACTGCCAATCGCGCGACTGGCGATCTCGAATCCGCCACGCAGCCGGCCAAGGCCCAGGCCGGCGCGGCCTATACGCTGCGCGTGGACCGCGTCGCCCAGTAGTTGTGCTTCCCCCTCTCCCCGCATCGCGGGAGAGGGGGCCCGAAGGGCGGGTGAGGGGGCGAGCGCAGCGAGCTGCTCTTGCTCTCTCATCGCAGCGCCTCACGGCCCACAGCGTTCCACCAGCGCCGCCATAATCGCTTGCAATTACATAGCGCGCTATCTAAATTGCGCACCCATGGCCACCCCGTCCTCCCTCGACAGCAAAGCCGCCCGAGCCCTCAAGCTGGACAACCAGCTGTGCTTCGCGCTGTATTCGACCTCGCTGGCGATGACCAAGATTTATCGCAAGCTGCTGGCCAGGCTGGACCTGACCTACCCGCAGTACCTGGTCATGCTGGTGCTGTGGGAGAACGACGAGATCACCGTGTCCGCCATCGGCGAGCGCCTGTTCCTGGACTCGGCGACCCTGACGCCCCTGCTCAAGCGCCTGGAAGCCAATGGCCTGGTGACGCGCGAACGTTCCGCGCAGGACGAGCGCCAGGTCGTGATCCGCCTCACCCGCGCCGGCAAGGCCCTGCAGGCCAAGGCCGCGCAGGTGCCCGAAGGCATCTACTGCTCCGCCGGGCTCTCAAAGGAGCAACTGGTGACGCTCAAGGCGGAGCTCGAAGGCCTGCGCGCCAACCTCCACACCGACGCAGAACCGTAGCGGCTGTCCCCGCAGCACGCGCAGAGTTTCAACGCACGACAATTAAGTAGCGCGCTATTTAATAGCAAGGACGTCAAATCCCCGCCCCACCCCCACCCAACAAGGAACCGCAACCATGACTCTCGACAAAGTCCTCTACACCGCCACCTCCACCGCCACCGGCGGCCGCGAAGGCCGCGCCGTCTCCTCCGACAAGGTGCTGGACATCCAGCTCTCCACCCCGCGCGAACTCGGCGGCGCCGGCGGTCCCGGCACCAATCCCGAGCAGCTGTTCGCCGCCGGCTATTCGGCCTGCTTCATCGGTGCCCTGAAGGTGGTGGCCGCGCGCGAGAAGGTTGCCCTGCCCGCCGACACCGCGATCACCGGCCACGTCGGCATCGGTACCGTCGGCCAGGCCTTCGGCATCCAGGCCGAGCTGCAGATCTCGGTTCCGGGCGTGCCGCGCGAAACCGTGGAAGACCTGGTCGCCAAGGCCCATCAGGTCTGCCCGTACTCCAACGCGACCCGCGGCAACATCGACGTCACCCTGACCATCGTGTGATTTCGTCCCGCGCATGGCATGGACACGCGCTGCGTTCCATGCCACGCGCGCCAGCATTGCGCCCGCCGTGCGGGAATCGCGGCGGCCGTTGTTAAACTTCGGCCCCATGACCGAATTCATTCCCGTAGGCACCCGCTACTTCGACCTGCCCTCGCCCTTCGCAATGAAACGCGGCGGCGAATTGCGCGATGCACGCGTCGCCTTTGAAACCTGGGGCGAACTCAATGCGGCACGCGACAACGCGGTCCTGATCGTCACCGGCCTTTCGCCCGACGCGCATGCGGCGGCGAACGAAGCGAACCCGGAAGCCGGCTGGTGGGAGCCGATGGTGGGACCGGGCAAGCCGATCGACAGCGATCGCTGGTTCGTGATCTGCGTGAATTCGCTGGGCAGCTGCAAGGGATCCACCGGCCCGGCTTCGATCAATCCGGCTACCGGCGACATCTACCGCCTCGATTTCCCCGACCTTGCGGTCGAAGACGGCGCCAATGCCGCGGCGCACGTGGTGCGCGCGCTCGGGATCGAGTGCCTGGCCTGCGTCGTCGGCAATTCGATGGGGGGAATGACCGCACTTGCCCTGCTGCTGCTGCACCCGGGTATCGCACGCACGCACATCAACATCTCCGGTGCGGCGCGCGCACTGCCGTTCTCGATCGCCATCCGCTCGCTGCAGCGCGAGGCCATCCGCCTCGACCCGGAGTGGAACCACGGCAACTACACCGACGCGCATTACCCGGAATCCGGCATGCGCATGGCGCGCAAGCTCGGCGTCATCACCTACCGTTCCGCGCTGGAGTGGGACGGCCGCTTCGGCCGCGTGCGCCTGGAATCCGATCGCCCCGACGAAGAGCCGTTCGGCCTCGAGTTCCAGGTGGAGAGCTACCTCGAAGGCCATGCCCGCCGCTTCGTGCGCCGCTACGACCCCAACTGCTACCTCTATCTCAGCCGCTCGATGGACTGGTTCGACCTCGGCGAATACGCCGGCGGCGACGCCATGGCCGGCCTGGCGAAAATCCGCGTGGAGAAGGCGCTCGCGATCGGCGTGCATACCGACATCCTGTTTCCGCTGCAGCAGCAGCAGGAAGTCGCCGACGGCCTGCGCGCGGGCGGCGCCGACGCGGATTTCCTGCCGCTGGAATCGCCGCAGGGCCATGATGCCTTCCTGGTCGACATCGACCGCTTCGGCCCGGCGGTCGGCGGATTTCTCGCCGGGCTTTGAACCTTGGGCCGCCCGCCCATTGGCGCGGCCTCCAGACGGAATCGCACGCCAGAATCTGGACGCAGGCCCGCGCCCGCAAGCGGCTGGACCGCTAGAATGGGTTATATGGACATAACGCAAGCTCATCAGCCCGACCCGCTGCCCGACTTCGATTTCCGGGGCCACGACAAGCTGGTCGCTGCCATCGATGCCGCCGTCGCCGCTGGCGACGAGCACGCCGTCACCGCCGCACTGCGCAATGTGCTGTGCCGCATGATCCGCGACCGTGACGTCGAACTGCCCGCCTGCGTGCACGACCCGATCGAAGACCACTACGCGCGCCGCGAGCTGTATCGCAGCCCGCAGCATGGCTACAGCGTCGTCGCCATGACCTGGGGTCCGGGCCAGGGCACGCCGGTCCACGATCATTCCGGACTGTGGTGCGTCGAAGGCGTCTGGGACGGCGAACTGGAGATCGTCCAGTACGAACTGCTCGAGCGCGATGGCGACCGCTTCCATTTTCGCGCCGCCGGCGGCATGCACGCCGGCCCCGGCAGCGCCGGCAGCCTGATTCCGCCGCACGAATACCACACCATCCGCAACGCCAGCGACAGCAACGTCGCCATCTCGCTGCATATCTACAAGGCGCCGATGGAGTGCTGCTCGATGTTCGTGCCGCGCGAGGGCGAGTGGTTCTCCCGGTTCGACAAGACCATGTGCACCGACGCGACCAACTGATTGCCGTGATGCCGGGCTTGCCCCGGCATCGTTTTATTAGCGCCCGCAACCGATTGCACCAGCTGCCAACAACTACGCCGGGTACCCCGGCATTCCGGGGACACGGATGCTTACCGACCTGCTGCTCGCCTCGCTGCACCACCTGCTGTTCTTCGCGCTGATCGCCATGCTGGTGAGCGAATCCGCCCTGCTGCGCGGAACCGTCGACGCCCCCGCGCTGCAACGCCTCGCGCGCCTCGACGCCGGCTACGGCATGGTCGCCGGCCTCCTGCTGGCCGTGGGCCTGCTGCGCGTCTTCTATGGCATCAAGGGCGCTGACTTCTACCTGCACAACCCGTGGTTCCACGCCAAGCTGGGTTGCTTCGTGCTGGCGGGCCTGCTTTCGATCCTGCCTACGATCCGCTTCGCGCGCTGGCGCAAGGCCCTGCACGCGAATCCGCAGTTCGTGCCGGCGGCCCCTGAAGTCGCCTCGATGGCGCGGATCGTCCGCTTCGAACTGGCCCTGGTCGCCGCGATCCTGGTTTTCGCCGCGATGATGGCGCGCTACGGCGGTTTCTGAATCCGGCCCGCCGAGTTCCGAGGCCAGCCGGCCTCGGCTATACTGCGCGACCGCGCCGGAATGGCGGAATCGGTAGACGCAGCGGACTCAAAATCCGCCGCCCTTAAAAGCGTGTGGGTTCGAGTCCCACTTCCGGCACCAATAATCAATAACTTGCCGAGCTGAGTTGCACTGGCCCCCTGGTCCCATGGGACAAATTTGGGCCACCGCCGCCAACTTCAGCCAATGGCCAGCATCGAAACCCGCACTGGGTCCGTACGGGAAAACCGTCAGCTACCGTGTCCGCATCCGCCTGCGTGGCGAGAGGCCGCGCACGCGCACTTTCAAGCGACTGACCGACGCCAAGGCCTGGGCCGCAAAGGCCGAGTCCGATCTGGGCCACGGCACTTACGTTCCGCGCGCCTGTGCCTCAGTTGCGCCCTGGGAGCCGAAGGCCGGCACGCCGTCTCGAACACTTATCTCACCATTCACACACCCGGCGATCAACGACGCTCTCTGACCCACCGGTACGCTCGGACCGGGGATGCGGCAGGTTGCGGATCATTCGATGCGCAAGGTCTGCTCCATCGAGTAGCACTGATCCCAGATGTAGACATCATAGGCAGCAAGTCTGGTCGACCATTTTGGGGTCAAGGTATTCACGCATTGCACCACCACCCGGTCGATGTAGTCGTCGTAAATTGCCCACGGATTCTTCATGTCCTCCGGGTTGACGCCCTCGCCCGGCTTCGTCGACGACAGGGCCTGTCCGGCCGCCTGCTTCAAGTCCTTGTAGAACTCGACCTGCATGTCCACGTCGGCATGGGTTCCCGTGCGGGCGACGTGCCCGCCCACCAGCGTCTCCCAGGGCAGCTTCGCGATTTCGTCGAGCTGCGCGATCGACCCGAGTACGTCCTGGGCAACGGCAAATCGACGCCAGGGCATCCATCCCGGAAACGCCACGTCGATGACCATCAGCACCTTCTGCTCCGGCGCACTAATGAAAATGTTGCCAGGAAGGTGCGCGTTGCCGTGATAGGACAGGTCCAAACGCTTGCCGCCGACCTCCAGCGTGTACTTGTCCTTGAAAGTAACCGTTGGCAGCGGACGGTCCGGATCGTTGTCGCGCTTGAGCAGCCGAGCCGTCTCCTCCTGCGCGATGATGATCGGCTTTCCGCCAAGGGCCTTGGTCCCGCCGATGTGGTCCTTGTGCGCATGGCTGTAGATCAGGTGGGTGATCGGCTTGTCGGTAACCTCTGCGATGGCCTTGGGCAGGTTGGCGGCGTAGTTGGGCGGAGTGTCGACAACGACAACGCCCTTGTCGTAGACCAGGAACATCGACTGGTAGATGTTGTCCGTCACCATGTACAGCCCGTTCCCAAGATCCTGCAGACGATAGCCCTTCGCAGGATCGACCTCTGGCCCGCGTGCGCCGGCCGGTACGTCGAAATGCTTCCCGATTCGGACGCCGATCGGCGCGATCTTCGGCATGTTCGCGTATGGCGTGTGCCCGGGCGCGCCCGGCTCGTCCGCCGTGGACTCCTGTTTCATGGGCTCCTGGGCTTTGGCTGGCTCGGCCGGGGCTGGCGCCCTCGTGCACGCCGCAAGCCCCGAAAGGGCCGCCAAGGCAAGAATTCCGAAATGATGGTTCGTATTCATGACGGGCCCCTCCTGGGAGCCCCTCCGATCTCACCAGACCCAAATCGTCTGGGCGATTGGACCTTAGTATCAATACGAACGCATCGACCTGTTCGTCGACCCAACTCCGGGATTCCAGGATGGAGGGTTCGGGCATCGTTGCATCACCCGGGAGGGTGATCATCGGCTGGGTCGCCGTCGGAAATTATTGGATGGACAACTCAAAGCGGCGCAGTCAGACGTGCGCCCTCGACATATATGGGAATCGTAAAGGCAAAAGAAGCACCGCAGTCGTCGTTGCGCTGGGCCCAAATTCGCCCTCCGTGGCTATCCACGATGGATCGGCTTACCGCCAAGCCGACGCCCATGCCCTCGCGCTTCGTGGTGTAGAAGGCATCGAAGAGCCGCTCTGAAACTTCCCGATCCAACCCGGTACCGACGTCTCTCACCGTCAGGCGAACGGTCGCATCCCCATCGCACTCGGTTGTGACGGTGAGCAACCTCGGGCGGTCGTGAACGTCACTCATGGCCTCCGCTCCATTGCGCAGCAGGTTCATGACAACCTGCTGGAGCTGGACGCGATCGCCGCCGACTCGCGACGCCGAGTTATCGAAATCGGTTCGCACGCTCACGAGCATCTTGTCGAGATCGTCCTTGAGCATGGCGATGACCTCCGCGGCCGCCGCGTTGAGGTCAATTGCTTCGATCATGGGAGGACTTCTGCTGAACAGCGACCGGAGCCCCGCAACCACTTCGGCCGCACGATTTCCATCTCGGATGATCCTCTGCGCGGATTCGCGGGCACCCGATACGTTGGGCGGATCCGAGGCCAGCATGCGCAGGCAAGTTCCGGCGTTCGTGACGATTCCCGACAGCGGCTGATTGATTTCGTGCGCGATCGACGCCGTCAGAGCGCCCAGGCTCAAGATCCTGGCGACGTGCGCTAGTTCGGAACGGGCCTCGTTGAGCGCTGCTTCAGCGAGCCGGCGCTGCGTGATGTCGAGGACCGCGCCGATGTACTCGATCTGCCCCGAATAGTCGGCCCGATGTGCGATTACGTGCACGTGCTTGATGGACCGGTCCGGCATCAACAACCGGTGCTGGTACTCGAAGCTAGTCGCACCGCTACGCGCGGCTTCAATCAGTCGCTCCAACAACTGGATGTCGTCCGGGTGAACACGCGTCGTGGAGTTCTCGACCGTGATGGGTGTACCCGGCTCAAATCCGAAGATCCGGTACAGCGGCTCCGACCAGGCAATCTCGCCCGTGGCGACGCGCCAGGAGAAGTTGCCCATCCTGGCAAGGTGCTGGCCTTCCGCGAGGAAGGCTTCGCTTCGTCGGAGTTCGGCCTCCGCATTCTTGCGATCATCGATGTCGGTATTGATGCCGCACCATTTGACGATTCGTCCGCAGTCATCCCGTAGAGGACTCGCGCGAAACAGGAACCAGCGGTAATGGCCATCATGACGACGCAGCCGCGCTTCGGCTTCACCGGCCTGCTCGGACTCCCGCATTCCTTTCCAGGTAGCAGCCAACTCCGCCTGGTCATCCGGATGCACGGAGTCCTGCCAGCCTCGGCCCGTCATCGCTTCAAACGGGCGGCCCACGTAGTCTAGGTAGTGTCGATTGAAGAACTCGGGCGATCCATCGGGCCCGGCCGACCATGCCATCGCAGGAATGCTGTTGATGAACTCTACGAGATTCCGCTCTCGAGCGGCGGAATTTCCAACCGCGCTCCGTCTATCAGGGTTTTCGTCAGGCCGATCCGTGACCCGTGGGCCTTTGATTTCGTTGGCTACGCCGCACCACATGGTGATATGAGAGGTGTCATCGCGCACCGGCGACGCGTCGATCCGAAACCTGCGCAGTCGCCCATCGGCGCGCCGCAGTCGCGCTTCCATCTCACCGGGAGCGCCAGACGCGAGTATCGATCGCCAGCGCTCGCGAATCTTCGGGATGTCAGCCGAGTCGACGGCAGTTTGCGTCCCCCATGCACCGGGAGCACAGAAAGCCAACCCGGTGTAGTCGATCCAGCGCCGATTAACGAAATCGATGCGGCCATCGGGAAGTGCGGTCCATGCCATCGTCGGCAAAAAATCCAACATGCCGACAATATCGCTCACCGTTGCCAGCAAAAGAACGTCTTGCAGCATTGGAGTAATCCACGAAAGTTCTACGTGAACTCACCGCCCGATGCAGTGGCGCGGAACGCCGAACCCTCCGGCGACACTAGAATTGTCCCATCTTGCGTCGGCCGCAGGCAACGGAGGACAGCAATATCTCAGGCATGTTTCTTGCCCGCGGAGGCGTCGGAACGGGCCCAGCACCAAGCGAAAATGAATTGCGCTAATAAGCGGGGGCATCCGGTGGCGCGGGTGACTGGTGCAGCTTAAGTACCAGCGCCATGCTGAACAAGTCGGCCAGCGAACGCGCACCCATCTTGTGCATCACCTTTCCCCGATGGGCTTTCACGGTGATCTCGCTGATACTGAGCTCGCTGGCGACCTGTTTGTTCAACAGACCCGATACCACGAGGGCCATTACCTGTCGTTCGCGGCGACTTAGGGTTGCATAGGATCGGTGGATGCTCGAGGCTTCCGCCGCATCCGCAAGCGCCCGCCGGCTCAGTTCGATGGCGTCCGTCACGGCTCGCAGCAGTGCATCGGTGTCCAGCGGTTTGGTAAGAAACTCGATTGCCCCTGCCTTCATGGCCCTGACTGTCATCGGCACGTCACCACACCCGGTTATGAATACGATCGGAAGGTCGGCGCGATCGCCTGCGATCCGCTGCTGGAGTTCGAGGCCATTGAGGTCCGGCAGCGACACATCAAGTACGAGACAGCCGGGCACCTGGGGGTGCGGCGAGGCGAGGAAGTCCCAGGCCGATGTGAACGGGTGTACGCACAACCCAGCAGTCTCGAGAAACGATTTGAGCGACTCGCGCACTGAAACATCGTCGTCGACGACGTAAACGATCGGCTCTGCTTGGAGAGTCGGCAATCGCAGTTCTGCCTTGGCGCGCCTAGAAACCGACATCGCTCACCCCACTGGTTCGTCCATCGCGACCTTCAGCGCAGATAGCAACTCCGTATCACTGAACGGCTTGAACAGACAAGCCAGCGCACCGTGTGCCAGCAACTTCGCACGAAGGGCTTCGTCCCTTCGTCCGGTGATGAAGACGATGGGCGTGTTGTTCCCGCGCTCTCGCAGCTCGATCAACAAGTCGAAGCCTCCCATTCCTGGCATGAAAGCGTCGAGGACCAGGCAACGGGTCTCGTTGACGAGATCGGATGCCAGAAATGCCTCGGCGGAAGGGAACACGCTGACCGCGTACCCGCACTCCCTCACCAGTTCAGGCAAGGACTCACGGATCGACTGATCGTCATCGACCACCGTGACTAACATGATCTGTCCCTGGTTGACCTTCTGTAAAGTCCGGCTCCCGTGGATCGCAGGATGCCGGCCCCAAGCTCCGTCCGTCCACAGTACTTTGGTGTCGACATTCGCCTCGCGTTGGCACGACTCATGCCACGCACCCAAAGCGACCTATACCAATGTGCAATCGACTTGCCGCGATGATGCGCGTCTGATGACGGCGCACGTGGTGCACATGGAACTGCGAGCCATGCCGCAGCCGACGAACTGTGCGGGCCCATCTGCAACCGCATCTTCGTGCTCGGCGCGAATCGCGGGCGTGGGCTTCCGTTACTCACGCAAAGGCCAGACCTATGACATTCAAGACTTCGCTGCCGCCACCCACGCGGGACAAGCGCTGCATTCCGCCTGATCGATCATGCGGCGCAGTTCCGCCGTCGCCGGCTCGGCGCCACTTCCTTATTCGTACTGCTGTCGCGCTCTCTGCCGGCCCCCTTGCACTTCCTATTCTCTACGCCAATACCATGAACACTTCCGACACCGAAACCCGTGCCGCCGAGGGGCTCGCCACGCGCCAGGCGGCTGATGACGGAGCCATCCGTCCGTTCACCTTCCACGCGCCACAAGAGGAGCTGGATGAGCTCCGCCGGCGCGTTTCTGCCCCGCGCTTGCCTGAAAGGGAAACCGTAAAAGATCCATCTCAGGGCGTGCAGCTCGCGACAGTTCAGAATCTCGCCCGTTACTGGGCGACGGATTACGATTGGCGCAAGGTCGAGGCCAAAATCAACGCGCTACCGAATTTTGTTACGCAGATCGACGGACTCGACATTCATTTCATCCACGCTCGGTCGAAGCATGAAAATGCCATGCCGCTCATCGTCACCCACGGCTGGCCGGGGTCGATCATCGAGCAAATGAAGATCATTGACCCGCTGATCAATCCAACCGCGCATGGCGGAAAGGCATCAGACGCTTTCCATGTGGTCATTCCGTCCCTGCCCGGCTACGGGTTCTCCGGCAAGCCGGCCAACCCGGGTTGGGGGCCAGATCGCATCGCGAAAGCGTGGGTTGCGCTCATGAAACGTCTTGGGTACTCCCGGTTCGCGGCCTCAGGCGGCGATTGGGGCGCAATGGTCTCCGATGTGATGGCCGCGCAGGCACCTCCTGAGCTGGTCGGCGTCCATCTCACTTGGCCTTTCATGGTGCCTCCGGAGATCGACAAGGCCGTCCAAAGCGGTGGTCCGCTGCCGGCGGGCCTGTCGGCGGAAGAGCGGCTGGCATGCGAGCGGCTGGGTTCCTTGTACCAGCATGGGCTAGGCTACGCCCAGGAGATGTCGACTCGTCCGCAAACGATGTATGCGATCGCCGATTCTCCTGTTGGCCTGGCCGCATGGATGATCGACCACGATGACCGCAGCTATGCTCTGATCTCGCGGGTGTTTGCAGGCGGGTCCGAAGGGCTCACACGAGACGATATCCTCGACAACATCACCCTGTACTGGTTGACAAACACAGCGGTCTCATCAGCTCGCATCTATTGGGAGAACAAGTCCGCTTTCTTCGCCGCAAAGCACGTGATGATCCCGGTCGCCTTCAGCGCATTTCCGGACGAGGTTATCCAGGCTCCTCGGAACTGGGCGGAGAAAGCCTATCCCAAGCTTGTCTACTATAAGAAGCATGACAAAGGCGGCCACTATGCGGCATGGGAGCAGCCCGAGCTCTACACAGAAGATGTTCGCGCGGCATTCAGATCGCTGCGGCAGTGACAAGACCAGCATGTCAGTGGCATTGGCCCGGCCCTTTTTCGTAGTCGCACAAAGCAGGATTCCCGCCGGGACTGGCCAGGCCTCGGTGGGCCCGACAAGATCGTTGCGCATGGGCCGAGGTTTTCTGATGCTCCGGCGGCGGAATTGAGTCGTGCTTCAATCGACGCGCAACCCGTTGCCTTTTTGCTTCATCGCAGGAAGGAGCTGACACATGAAAGGCGCAATTACGACCACAAAGTTTGCCTTGGTGGGACTGATTTTGGTCGCTCTCGCAACCAGCGCAGCCATATCCGTGCAGGACAAGTACACGGTAAAAGTCAAAGACGGACTCGCCATTTCTGAGTTCAAAGGGTACGAGTCATGGGAGGCCATCAACATCAGCCACAGTGGACCGCTCATGGCTGTGATCCTCGGAAACAAGGCGATGATTGATGCGTACAGGGCGGGCATTCCCGGGAATGGGAAGCCATTCCCTGACGGCGCCAGAATGGCGAAGATTCATTACAACGCCACGAAGAACGAGGCGGCCCCTAGTCAACCTCTTGTGGGCGGATCCCTGCATGACGTCGACTTCATGGTGAAGGACAGCAAGCGATTCGCGGACGGAAATGGATGGGGCTACGCTGCGTTCATCTACGATCCAGCGTCAAAAAAATTCAGGCCAGCAACCACGACAGACAACCCGCCACAGGGAAATGATGCGAAATGTGGTGTGGCATGCCATACGGCGGCGAAGAATCGCGATTATGTATTCACGTCTTATGGCCTAAGGTAAGGATGAGGAGACTATCTCCTTCGGAGAACTTGGGACGATGGTTTTCAATCCGGATCAACTGCAGCGTCCGCATATTGAGTCGTCTGTGCCTTCCTAAGTCGCGCACACTCTGACTCGAACCACCGCCCCTGCCGCCTTTGCGAAGCGGCGGCAGGGCTGCCGACCTGTGCCGGCCTCAGGCAACCGCCAGCTCCACTTCCACGAGGCCTCGCGTCATGCGCGAGTACGGGCAGGTCTGGTGCGCGGCTTCCACGAGCTCGCGCTTCAGCGCCTCGTCAAGGCCTGGCAGGCTGACGTTCAACTTCACGGCCAGTTGGTATTCGCCGGCCGCGGTCTTGCCCAGGGTCACTTCCGTATCGATGGATGCGTCCTTAGGCATCTGGACCTTGCGCGCGGTGGCGGCGAGTTGGATGGCGCCGATGAAGCAAGCCGAATAGGCGATGCCGAACAGTTGCTCAGGGTTGGTGCCAGGTTCACCAGATCCAGGCCTGCTGAGCGTGACGTCGAGCTCGCCATCGCTTGATCGGCCAACGCCGTTGCGGCCGCCGGTGACGTGAGTGTGTGCGGTGTAGATGAAGGTTTCGAGTGAAGTTTTCATGATCGTGACTCCGATGTGGGATGGAGTGGATTGGTGGGCAACCCACCGCGCCATCCATTAAGGGGGCGCGCCCCGAAAATTCCGGGGCGCGGATGGCCACAGACAGTGGCTTAGTTCGGGATCGCAGCGAACAAGCCGGCCGGCATCTTCTTGCCGTTGGCGGAATAGGTACGCTTCAGGTAGTCGTAGGCTTCCTTCTCCGAGATCTTGCGATCGCCATTGGCGTCGAACTGCGTGAACAGGGTTTCATGCTTCGGCGCAGCGACTTCGAATTCGGCGCGATCGATAAAGTTGTCGCGGTTCTTGTCGTTCTTGGCGAACGAGGCGTCGCCACACTTGCCTTCACCGCACTTGCCTTCGGCAGTCTTCTTCGTGGCGGCCGGCTTGGCGGCATTCTTGGCGACGGTGGTGCCCTTACCTGCGGTGTCGCTGGCGGCCAGCATGTAACCCTGCGACAGCGGCTGCATGGCGAACGCGGAGCCGCTGAGAACCAGGCCGGCGAGAGCGACGCCGAGGGCGCCAACGGTGGTGTTACGGATGTTGATACGGGACATTGCTTTTACTCCAGGTTGGGGGGTAGTGCGTTGCACGACACCGCCGTGCAGGTTTACGCCGCGGATGTGGCGCAAATTCGGGTTGAAAGGTGGAATGAGCGACGCGAGACGGTCAGGCCGACGCGAGCAGTCCCGCGTGAAGGGTGCGGCGCCGCCGCCATGCCATCAGGACGATGCCTACGACGGCCAGCACGCCACCTGCCCACGGCAACAACGGCGAGATGGTCAGGCCAATGGCGAACAGCACCAGGCCCCAGGCCGTGTTGTCAGCGGTGGCGGAAGCGACCGGCGTACGGCGTGCACCGATCAGATGGTCGAGGCTGAAACGGCCTCCGCCATTGAGCATCAGCGGCAGCAGCATCACGAGGTAGATCAGTGGCAGCTTGTAGTTGCCGTAGCCTTCGTTGCTGATGGCGTAGCCCTGCCACAGCTCGGACAGGCTCGACCAGTCGGACGGCCAGTGCACCGCATAGATCGCCACGATGGTCAGCACCCACAGGGCGGCGGCGGTGTAGCGCGTGCCCAGACCCACCAGCAGCGCAATGCTGCCGACGAGCTCCATCCAGGTGGCCAGCGTCCAGTTGACGTTGGCACCGAGCAGCGAGAACGGCAGCGGAAACTTGTCGCCCAGGTCGGCGAACCAGTTCTCACCGTGCAGCTTTTCGCGGCCGGCTTCGAAGAACTCCCAGGCCAACAGGATGCGCAGGCCAAGCGGGGCTAGCCAATGACCCACACCGTCGACGCGGGACAGCAGGGGCTGGGCAGGTTTTTGGGTGGTGATGGACATAGCGTTTTCTGGGTAGGTGGCCGGTGTTGCCGGCGGTGCAATTTGCGTTTTCGAAGGCCTATTTGGACCTTCCCGGGTGTCGCGCGCATGTCGCGAAACGCAGGTTCTTGTCAGGAAGTTTGGCCGTCGCCAGGGCGGATACATCCCGATACAAAGCGCTGACGGGAGTGGCCTATCGGTTTCGACAGCGCATCAGCCTGGGCGGCCCGCCGCACGCGAGAGGAGGTTCACGTAGCCCTGGATGTCCTGCGAACCGCTGAACAACAGCTGCCCGTCCATCAGGTAACTGGGCACACTATTCACGCCGAGTGACTTGATTTCCGCGTCGAACGTGCGGATCTCGTCCTGTGTCGACAGCGACCGGCGCAGGGCACCCGGCTGCATCCCCGCCTCTTCGGCGATGCGCTCAAGCACGGCGTGGTCGCCGATGTCCTTGCCCTGGGTGAAGTAGGCAGTGAACAGCGCATCGATAACCTCATCCTGCAGGACGGCACCGCCTTCGGCATAGGCCAGCCGTGCGAGGGCGTGAGCCGCCACCGTGTTGGGCGTGCGCGTCTGGATCTGGTAATTGAACTCCGCGCCAAAACGACGGCCCGCCTCGATGGCGCGTGCATCCATGGCCAGCGAGTTCTCCCAGCCAAAGCGCATCGTGCGGAACTGCTTGCGGTCCATGCCTTCCGCCGGGATGGTCGGATTGAGCTGGTAGGGGATCCATTCGATCTCGACGTCCACGCCCTGCGCGGCGAGTTGATCCAGCGCCAGATCAAGGCTGCGTTTGCCGATGTAGCACCACGGGCAGATCACATCGGCGACCACTTGCAGGCGCAGCGAGGTGCGGTTGGATAACTTGGTGTCGTGCATGATGTTCAAAGTGTTGTCCTTCGTTGGTTTGCAGATGATGGGTGACGGGCGCCGTGCGAGCTGTGCGTCGCGATGGAACCCGGTTGATTCGTTGAGAACATTGTGTGTGCCCGCGTTCCGGCACTGAATCCCCGTCGTTCGGCAGCTACTCTTCCGCGGAATGCAATGAAGGTTCTGTCCAGTGCATTGCATCGCGTCGCCTACGTCGTGCCGACGCTCATCGGCCGTCGCGACTATCCAGGCGGGTTGCTTGCTTCAAGGCGGGATCCGGGCGATACCGGATGGCCATCCGCGCGGCGGCTGGCCATCCAGCATCGTGACTGTTACTTCGTTCCGGCCTGACGCTGCCGCCGGAACTCGGGCACGGGCAAGCCGCCCCAGCCCCAGTTATCCAAGGGAACCTCCTCGATCACGACAAAGGTCGAATCGAGTGGCTTGTTGAGGACGTTCAGCAACACTTCGCTGATTCCCTTGATCAGCGCCGCCTTCTCTTCCGGCGTGGGCGCATCGCGATCGGGACTGGTCCCTTCACGCGTAATCTGGACATTGACCATTGGCATGACTGCACTCCTGGTGTTCTCGGGGCGGCGTACGCCCCGGGAACACACTTGACCAGCGCTTAGTGACCGGCGCTCTGGCCGCCGTCGACGTGCAGGATCTCGCCGGTGACGAAGCCAGCGGAGTCGAGATAGAGCACCGCATCGACGATGTCGCTGATCTCGCCCATGCGGGCCACCGGGTGCAGTGCGGCCAGGAAGCCGTGGGTCTCCGGCGGGTGCATCGGCGTCTTGATGACGCCCGGCGACACCGCGTTCGCGCGGATGCCGCGCTTGGCATACTCGATGGCCAGCGACTTCGTCGCGGCATTGAGGCCACCCTTGGTCAGCGACGCCAGCACCGACGGCACGCCGTCGACGGGATGGTCGACCAGGCTGGTGGTGATGCTGACGACGTGGCCGCTGCCCTGCTTCTCCATCTCCGCCACGGCGGCCTGAGTGATGTTGAAGAAGCCGGTGAGGTTGACGCCGATGTTGGCCGCGTAGTCTTCGGCGGTGAAAGCGGTGAACGGCTTGGCAGTGAAGATGCCGGCGTTGTTCACCAGGGTGTCGATGCGGCCGAACTTGGCCACGCCCTCGCGGACGATGCGCTCGGCCACGGCACGATCGGCGATGTCGCCGGCAACGGTCAGGATGTCGGGATCGTTGGACGGCTTGATCGAACGCGAGTTGGCGATGACGCGGTAACCGCGATCGCGGAACGCCTTGACGAGGCCGGCGCCGATACCCTGGGATGCGCCGGTGACGATGGCGACTTTGTTTGCAATGCTCATTTAGGTTTACTCAAAGATTGTGGGGGAAAGCCGGTAGGGCGCCGATACGGTCGGCGCTTCCGACAGCCACTAATCTAGGAGCGAAGCATGGGTCTGCGAATCCACGCACTTCGGCAGACATTCTTCCACCCAGCGATGCAATCGAGGGGATTGCGGGTGGTCTACGTACTCAGGTTTGTGAAGGACGCGCGCAGGCGCGGCGTGGCGAAATCCACGAAGGCGCGCACCTTCGGCACCGCCAGGCGCCCGTAGGGCGAGACCAGGTGCACCGGAAACTGCACCGGCTCGGCATCGGCCAGGACGATGCGCAGTGCATCCTGTTCGAGTTCGGAAGCGACGTGATAGGACAGCAGTCGGGTCACGCCGTGCCCCTCCACCGCGGATGCCTTCGCCGCGTGCACGTTATTGACCACCAGCCGTGGCGCGAATGAGACCGCGCGAGGAACCGAAGATCCTTCCTGAGGCGGAAAGCTCCACGAGTCCAGGCCCAGGTGCGCCATCGTGATGATCTGGTGAGTGGCCAGGTCGGATGGCTCCTTGATGGGCGGGTGCGTCGCCAGATAGCCCGGCGATGCCACGATCACGCGCCGTGCCTCGCCGATGCGATGTGCGACCAGCGTCGAGTCGGACAGCGGGCTGACGCGCAACGCCAGGTCCATGCCTTCGTCGATCAGGTTGACCTGCCTTTCCAGCAGATGCATCCGCACGCTGACCGCCGGATATTCATCCATGAACGCGTCGACGATCGGGCGCAGAAACTCCACGCCCACGAACACGGTGGAGGTGATCGTCAGGGTCCCGCGCGGCGTCGATCGCTCGCCGGCCGCCTGCCGGTCCGCCTCCTCGAGGTCCGTGAGCACTTTCCTGCATGCGGCGGAATAACGTTCGCCGGCTTCACTGAGCTTGATCGAGCGCGTGGTCCGGTGCAGCAACGGCACGCCGACGTGCGCCTCGAGATAGGCAACGGCCCGGCTCACCGCGGCGGCCGAGCGACCGGTCCTGCGGCTGGCGCCGGCGAGGCTGCCCTCGTCGAGGGCGGCGATGAAGATTTTCATGGCCTCGATGCGATCCATATGCGCCACCGTGCTCAAGCGGAGCGAACCGGCCTGGTCCGGTCGCATTTGACCACTGCGCAGGTGAACGCGTCGAGGACCGCGCCAAGTGTCGCTGCGTGCCTTGCGAAGCCAGGGGCCGCCCCTCGCGTCATCCGGGGGTGCGTGGAACGAAGTCGAGCTCGCGGATGTTTGGCGCCTGGTGCTCGTGGAGGATGACGGTGATGGTCCTCGGATCGGCGTTGAGTGTGGTGACAGTGGCCTCGACGAGGTCTGTCACGAGCGACCGCTTCTGTTCCGTCGACAGAGGCGTGGAAAGATGGCATTGAATCAGCGGCATGGTGTCGTCCAGAATTCGCGCTATTGCTCGTGTACTGGCTTGGCGATCTCCGGCAGGTGCTGCCCGTTCTCGACCAGGTTTATGCCAGGGTTCTCGTGGATGATCAGGTGCACGTTCTCGCGCGGTTCGCCGGTGGCCCGGTTGACCGCATCGAGAATGGCCGCCGCAAACCTGCGCTTCTGCTCGTTGGTGCGACCGCTGCGCATGTCTATGGTGAGTATTGCCATGGTGGTTTTTCCTGGATTTGGCTGGGGTTGGATCGTTTCCGCCCGGCATCTGGCGCGCGTGGGCTACCCATCTCCGCCGGATGACCGCCCGATGTCACGCGGCCTTGACCTGTACTCCGAGATCGATCAGGGACTGCTTTGCATCTCCAAAGAGCATTGAGGTTTTTTCCTCGTAGAACAGTGCGTTTTCCACGCCGGAGAAACCAGCGCCCTGCCCTCGCTTGAGCACGATGACGCTTCGCGCCTCTGCCACTTTCAGTATCGGCATTCCGTAGATGGGTGACTGCGGGTCACTGTTGGCTGCAGGGTTGACTACATCGTTCGCGCCGACCACCAGAGCGACATCGGTTTCGGCAAAGCGCTCGTTGATGTCCTCCATGTCTACCAGCTTGTCATATGGCACGCCTGCTTCGGCCAGCAGGACGTTCATGTGCCCGGGCATGCGTCCGGCGACAGGATGGATGGCAAAGCGCACATCGCCACCTCGCTTCTCGATCATGTCGCCCAGTTCGCGAGCCTGGTGTTGAGCTTGCGCGACCGCCAGTCCGTAGCCAGGCACGACAACCACCCGTTCGGCGTAAGCCATCCGCAGAGCGGCATCCTCCGCATTGATCGGAGACATCTCACCGCCTTCGGTGCTCGCCGCCTGGGCGCCTTCCGGCTGGGCGCCAAAAGCCCCGAACAGCACGTTCCGGAATGGGCGATTCATTGCCTTGCTCATCGCCACCGACAGAATGAAGCCACTGGTGCCATCGAGCGCACCGACCACGATCAGGATGTTGTTGTCCAAGGCGAAGCCCGTAGCGACGGCCGCCAGGCCTGCGTAGGAATTCAGCAGCGACACGACCACAGGCATGTCGGCTCCACCGATTGGCAGCACCACCGCTACACCGATAGCCAAGCTGAGCACCAGCATCGTCGCGAACAGCGGTACCGACAACGGCGCTATCACCAACGCAACCAGGCAGGCTGCGGCGGCGATGAACAGCGCCGCAGTGACCATGTTCTGCAGCGGGAATGTTACCGGGCGGCCCGGCAGCAGCCCCTGCAGTTTGCCGAAGGCCATCAGACTGCCGGTAACGGTCAGCGCGCCGAGCAGCACCTCGAAACCCAGCGCCAGCATGTGCCCGTGGCCAAGTTCGCCGGCGCCCAGGCCGTGCCGATAGGTGCCAATGCCGACCAACGTCGCTGCAAGCGCTCCCAGCGCATGGCTCATGGCGATACGCTGCGGCATCGCCGTCATCGGGACCCACATGCCAAGCGGGTATCCCGCCAGTG
Source organism: Agrilutibacter niabensis (assembly GCA_031457065.1). GTDB lineage: Bacteria > Pseudomonadota > Gammaproteobacteria > Xanthomonadales > Xanthomonadaceae > Agrilutibacter > Agrilutibacter niabensis_A. Next base: position 784,490 of record JAVDVW010000001.1, on the reverse strand, counting down.
CGCCGATCGCCAGCCCGGCACCGATCCAGCCATAGCTGACGATACCGGCATGCAACAGAGTCGCGGCCACCGCAACCAGCATTCCCAGCGCCGCAACCTGCATGCCGCGACGTGCAGTATCCGGACGCCCGAGCGCCCGTAGCGCCGCAATGAACAGGAAGGCGGCCAACAGATAAGCGATTTGGATGGCGGTTTCGTTCATACATCCGCGGCGCTGGCGCCGCCCTCTTCTTCGTCTTTGGAAGGTGCGCGCCGGAACATGGCGAGCATGCGGTCGGTGATCAGGAATCCGCCGACGATGTTGGCGGTGGCGCAGGCTACGGCCACTGCACCGAGAATGGCCGCGATGAGGCCATCCCCGCTCCCGGCGAGTACCAGCGAGGCCACCAGCGATATGCCACTAATCGCGTTGGTTGCCGCCATCAGCGGTGTGTGCAGTAGAGGGGGGATTCGACTGATGGTCTGCAGGCCGACATACCCGGCAAGCAGGAAGACAAACAGTTGGATCAAGATCGTTTCGGACATGTTGGGAGCCTCATCAAGCGGCAAGGGGGAAAGTTGGCGTCGCCGCCTGTCCGGCGAGCAGCGCGCCGGTGATGTCGTCGGCGGGATCAAGGTGAAGCCGGCCATCAGCATCGATCAGGTGCTCCAGCAATGCGCGGACGTTCGCGCCGAAGAGCCGGCTGGCATCAGTCGCCATGAGGCTGGGCAGATTGGTCGGTCCGTAGATGCGCACGCCATTCTCTTCGACGATTTCGTCGGCGCGCGTAAGGGAGCTGTTACCTCCGCTTTCCGCTGCCAGATCGACGATCACCGAGCCCGGTGCCATGCCATGTACAGTTTGTTTGTCGATCAGGATCGGAGCGCGCTTTCCGGGGATCTGCGCGCTGCTGATTACCAGCTGCATCTGCGCAACATGCGCGGCGAGCGCGCGGCGCAATTGCTCCTGCTGCGCGTCCGACTGCGCTGCGGCGTATCCGCCATTGCCTTCGGCGGAGACCTCCACTTCTGGAAACACGAAGCGAGCGCCCAGGCTTTCGACCTGCTCGCGTGCCGCCTCGCGCACATCAAAGCCGTGCACCACCGCGCCCAGGCGTCGCGCCGTGGCGATGGCCTGGAGCCCGGCAACGCCGGCGCCAAGCGCGATCATCTTCGCTGGTCGCACGATGCCGGCAGCCGTCGTCAACATGGGAAGCAGCACGTCGAGCAGACGAGCTCCCTCGATCACCGATGCATAGCCGGAGATCGAGGCTTGCGAGGACAGCACGTCCATGCTCTGTGCGCGTGTCGTGCGAGGAATCCGCTCCAGGCCGAGGTGGAGAACGCCACGGGCGGCTAGCGCCTCCGTGATTGCGGCGTCGCGCCCGCCGAGCGATATCAGGGCGCTGCTCCGTCGCAGTACCTGTGGCTGCGCCGGCGGGCGCACCGCGAGAAGCAGGTCCGCCTGCGTGCGTATCTGCGCGGCATCGACAATGCGAGCGCCGGCTTCGACGTAGTGAGCGTCGGAATATCCGGCGGACTCACCGGCGCCTTGTTCGACGAGCACCCTGGTGCGGGTTGCCACGCGCTTCACATCCGTCGGCGTCAGCGCCACTCGTCGCTCGCCGGGCGCGGCTTCCCTGACCACGCCAACCATTATTGGCGCGGTCATCTCTGCAATGGCCACGCTGTTCATTTCCATGCTCCGAAGCGGCCGCATTGGCCGCGAGCAACCACAGCTACCGTTCTCATCCGATGGCCTCGACGATACGGACATCACGTGTGGCCGCGCCTACCAGATGATGCAGCGTTGCCTGATAGTCCTCGCTCTCATAGGCCGAGATGGCCGCCTGCAGGCTGTCGAACTCGACCACCACGATGCGTGACGCCAATCCCTGCTCGTAGGTTCGCGCCGGCTCGCCGCCCACGACGACCCTGCCGCCGTGCGCAACGATGGCCTCGGTAGCAGGCGCGACATAGCGCTCGACGGCGACTGGATCCGAGATGACGCCCCACGCAATGACCCAATAACCTTTGTTCACTGGAACCTCCTGTGCGGCGTGCTGACCGCCTGATGAATTGCGAACGTCGGGCCGGGATCCGGCCCGACATTGGTGGATGTCAGTGGCCAGCGCTAGAGCCGCCGTCGACGTGGAGGATCTCGCCCGTCACGAAGCCAGCGGACTCGAGGTACAGCACGGCCTGGACGACGTCGTCGACTTCGCCGATGCGACGCACCGGAGCCAGTCCGGCGAGCGCGGCGTGCTTCTCGGGTGCATGCATCGGCGTCTTGATGATGCCGGGCGAGACGGCGTTCGCGCGGATGCCGCGCTTGGCGTACTCGATGGCCAGCGACTTCGTGGCGGCGTTGAGCCCGCCCTTGGTCAGCGAGGTCAGCACCGACGGCACGCCGTCGATCGGATGGTCGACCAGGCTGGTCGAGATGGTGACCACATGGCCGCTACCCTGCTTCTCCATCTCCGCGACGGCGGCCTGGGTGATGTTGAAGAAACCGGTCAGGTTGACGCCGATCTGGGCCGCGTAGTCTTCAGCGGTGAAAGCAGTGAACGGCTTGAGCATGAAGATGCCGGCATTGTTCACCAGCGTGTCGATGCGGCCGAACTTGGCCAGGCCTTCGCGGACGATGCGCTCGGCGACGGCACGATCGGCGACGTCGCCGGCAACGGTCAGGATGTCGGGATCGTTGGACGGCTTGATCGAACGCGAGTTGGCGATGACGCGGTAACCGCGATCGCGGAACGCCTTGACGAGGCCGGCACCGATACCCTGGGATGCGCCGGTGACGATGGCGACTTTGTTTGCAATGCTCATTTGGTTTTACTCAAAGATTGTGGGGGAAAGCCGATAGGCCGCCGATGCGGTCGGCGCTTGCGACAGCCACTAATCTAGGAGCGCAACAGGGGTTTGCGAATCCACGCACTTCGGCAGACATTCTTCCGCCCAGCGATGCAATCGAGGGGATTGCCGGGGGCGCCTACGTACTCGGTATTGCCGCGGGGATGATGCGCCACGGGATGCAGCGCACACGGAGCCGGAAGCAGGCCGAAGCCGTAGCTCCGGCTGGTTTCGGACTGAGGATCAGGCCTGGCCCCAGCGAGGGGCACCATGAGCATCCGGGTGGAACGTCTGACCGGTCACGAAGCCGGGGAATCCAGGTACGGCACGTACGATGCCCTAACGATGTCGTAACGAACTGCATGTTCCCCGGCCTGGTTCGCCGATCCTGCAAACAGCCTTTCTGAAAGGAGGGTTCCACCCAAGGCCTCGCGGTGCGCCCGCTTTCGGCGCCACACCATGTTGGCAACGGGTCCCAGGAGCGCGTGGAAGCTCCGCCGCGCTCCTCTCCGGAACTTGAGGCTACCCTCGTGCTGGTGAAGATCTTATGGGTGGGACTGCCAACCTCAAGAACGATCTTCTGCTGCGACGACGGAAAAACGTGCCTGTGGCCGAGTCATTCGATACGCAGTGTCTGCTCCATCGAGTAGCACTGATCCCAGATGTAGACATCGTAGGCAGCAAGTCTGGTGGACCATTTTGGAGTCAGGGTATTCACGCACTGGACCGCCACCCGGTCGATGTAATTGTCAAACACCGCCCACGGATTCTTCATGTCGACCGGATCGACGCCTTCACCGGGCTTGGTCGAGCCCAGCGCCTTCGCAGCGGCTTGTTTCAGGTCGCCATAGAACTCCGACTGCATGTCGACGTCTGCATGTGTGCCGGCGCGTTCCACGTGCCCTGACACCAGGGTGTTCCAATCCATCTTGCGGATCTCTTCCACCTGGGCCATCGATCCAAGCACATCCTGTGCCACGGCAAATCGACGCCAGGGCATCCAGCCTGGGAAAACCTCGTCGATCACCATCAGCACCTTCTGCTCAGGCGCGCTGATGAAGATGTTGCCAGGGAGATGCCCGGGCCCGTGATACGACAGGTCCAGCTTCTTGCCGCCGACGTTCAAGGTGTACTTGTCCTTGAACGTGACGGTGGGAAGCGGGCGATCCGGGTCCGCGTCGCGCTTGAGCAACCGGAGCGTCTCCTCGTGCGCGATGATGATCGGCTTGCCTCCGAGTCCCTTCGTTCCGCCGATATGGTCCTTGTGGGCGTGGCTGTAGATCACGTGGGTCACTGGATTCTTGGTGACCTCGGCGATCGCTTGCGGAAGGTGCGCGGCAAACGTCGGCGGCGTGTCGACCACCACGACGCCCTTGTCGTAGACGAGGAACATCGACTGATAGATGTTGTCGGTGACCATGTACAGACCGTCGCCGAGATCCTGCAGGCGATAGCCCTTGGCCGGATCCACGGCCGGACCGCGCGCCTCGGGCGGGACATCGAAATACTTTCCGATGCGAACGCCGATAGGCGCGATCTTTGGCATGTCGGCGTAGGGCGTGCTCGCCGGCGCGCCTGGCGCGCCGCGCTCCTGGGCCAGGGAGGCACGCGGCGCAATAAGGCCCGCGCACGCGAGGATGACGACGCCGCCAACTGTGGCCAGCGTCCGGAGCCGAGAGCTAAAAGAGATGGCAGCTCTCCGAAGGAGGGGCAGCGACCCAGGATGATTCGGACGCAGGGCGGCACGGAGGCCCTGCGACGCGCCTGTGATCATGGAGACTTTGGTGGGGGTGCTCATGGTAGTGACTAGACTCTTGCGGGAAGGGAATCGGCGCCGACGGCGTCGGCTTGCGACCCGACAAATCTAGGTTTGCCCCACTGCTTTTGTGAATCCGCGTCGCTCGCAAGACATTCTTCCGCTGAGCGAAACAATCCTCGCGGTTCCGCGAGCGGCAACGGCCCTCACCGTTCACGCCTGGGTGAGGCGGGGGATATTGGACGTTGGACCATCGCCTTGAACCAGCCGGGAACCATGCCGCTCGCATCGGGTCCGCGAGCGCTCGCTTATGGAGCTCGGCCGCAGGTGCCCCACGCCTTACGACGAGACCGACCTGATGGCGGTCCGCGTCGGCAACTGGAAGATGCACACCGGGGTGAAACCGACTGGCAGCTGGTTCGCCCCGAAGGCGTATCCGAGTGTTCCGTACATCTTCAATCTGCGGATGGACCCGATGGAGAAGATGGACCCACACTCGAAGCCGCGTAAGCAATGACCGCTTAGGGTCGGAAGCGGACGCGGACTCCGCACAACCGGCACCCGCGGATGTCCGCTAACGGCCAGAAGCGGACGGTCGCAGCGGGTGCCTACTCGCACGGTTATGTCGACGATAGTCTTCATGATCCCTGTCCCAAGCGATCACGTAAGAACTCGATGAAGCGTTGTGTCTTCGCTGGTAGTAGGCGCGTCTCGGTAATTGCATAGACAGGTACCGTGGCCGCATTCCACTGTGGCAGCACGCGAGACAGGTGCCCGTTGGCCAGGTCTTCGGCAACGATTTCGTCGGCCAGGACGGCAATTCCCAGTCCCTGTATGGCAAGACGCTGGAGCATGCCGACGCTGTTGAGACGGAAGCGGCCGCCGACCTCCATTTCTACCGTTTCCGTTCCGCGACGCAGCGTCCATGTGCCGCCCTTCGCAGAATAAAAGCGCAAACACTCGTGCTGAGCCAGATCGAGTGGCTGGCTCGGCTCGCCGGAAAGTTCGAGATAACGTGGCGATGCGTAAAGGCTTTGCGATAGACGACCGAGCTGGCGTGCGATCAGGCTCGAGCTCGGCGGCTCCCCCATACGGATGGCGACATCGAACGGCTCGGTTACCAGATCGACCCGTCGCGGCGTAAGGTCGAACTCGAAGCTGATGCCGGGATAGCGCTGGGCGAATTCAGCGAGCAGCGGCGCCAGGAAAACATTGGCGAAATCCACCGGTAGCGAGGCGCGCAATACGCCGCTCGGCTGCGCCAGCATTTCGCCGAGTTGCTCATGCGCAAGCCTCGCCTCGTCGACGATGCCCTTGCTGCGCTCGTAATAGAGCTGGCCAGCCTCGGTCAGCTCGATCTTGCGCGTGGTGCGATGCAAGAGCCGCAGCCCGATCGCTTTCTCCAGGGCGCTGATCCGTCGAGACAGTGACGAGTTCGGCATGCCGATCGCCTCGGCCGCGCGGCGGAAGCTCTTTGCTTTGACGACTTCGACGAACAAGGCCATATCGTTGAGGTCCATCGATTGCCCCACTAGTGGATCAATTATTTCAATTTTGCCATCTTTATCCCGCACGTGGATCGGCGGACCATGCTCCCAAGCAACCACTTTGGAGCGCGGCATGAGCCAACTGTTCACCCCTGTTCGTATCGGGCGCCGCACCCTTCCCAACCGTCTGGTCATGGCGCCGATGACCCGCTCGCGCGCCGACGGCGACGGTGTGCCCAGCGATATGACGGCCACCTATTACGCCCAGCGCGCCAGCGCCGGTCTCATCATCTCCGAAGGCGTGTTCCCGTCCGCCTTGGGCAAGGGTTATGTGCACACCCCCGGCATCGAAACCGAGGCCCAGGTTGCGGCCTGGAAGCAGGTGACCGAGGCCGTGCACGCGCGCGGCGGCCGCATCTTCATGCAGCTGATGCATTGCGGACGCGTCTCGCATCCGTCGCTGCTCAATGGCGCGACACCCGTTGCGCCTTCGGCCATCAAACCCGAGGGCCAAGCACGGACCCCTGCCGGCCAAGTCGATTTCGTCACGCCCCGCGAGCTGAGCCTGACCGAGATTGCCGGCGTCATCGACGACTATCGCCAGGCAACCCGACGTGCCATCGACGCGGGCTTCGATGGTGTGGAGCTGCATGGGGCCTCTGGCTACCTGCCCGAGCAGTTCCTCTCGTCAGGCAGTAACCAGCGGCAAGACCAGTACGGTGGCTCGATCCAAGGCCGCGCCCGCTTCGTGTTGGAAGTGCTGGCCGCGATGGTGGCGGAGGCAGGGGCCGACCGCGTCGGCATCAAGATCTCGCCGGAGATGAATTACAACAGCATCATCGATGCTGCGCCCCAGGAAACCTACGCCTATCTCGTCGACAAGCTGCGCGGACTGGGCCTGGCCTATCTGCATGTCGCCCTGTTCGGTGCAAAGTTCGATTACCACGCCCTGCTGCGCCCGCGCTTCGACGGCGCGTATCTGATCGGCGGCGGGCTGACCCAGCACAGCGCCGAAGGCGTGCTGGCCGAGGGCAAGGCCGACGCTACGGTATTCGGCAGCGCCTTCCTCGCGAACCCCGACTTGCCGGAGCGCTTCCGTCAGGGCGCCGCGCTCAACACGCCGGACCGCAACACCTTCTTCGCACCGCCTACCGCCAACGGATACATCGACTATCCGGCGCTGGCTGTGGCCGAAGTCGCCTGAGGCCAACGGTCATGACCGCCCTCACCGCCCACATGCATCGCGCGAACCGGGGAAGCCATTTCCGGGCCTACAGGCTGGATGGCTCCGATCCAGCGTTGCTCGACCCCTTCCTGGGTATCGACCACGCCTGGATGAGCGCTCCCACATTCCCACCGCATCCGCACGCGGGCTTCTCTGCGGTGACCTACCTGTTCCTCGATTCGGAAACCGGCATCGCCAACCGCGATTCGCTGGGCAGCAACACGCTGATCCAACCGGGCGGCGTGCATTGGACCGCCGCCGGGCGCGGCGTGATCCATGAAGAGAATCCAGCGTTGACGGGAAGCACCGCGCACTTGCTGCAAATCTTCGTCAACCTCCATCAGGAACGGCAGGGCGCGGCTCCGTTTGCGCTGAGCCTTGATCCGCAGGAAGTACCCGTGGTTCAGCGCCCCGGCGCACGGGTCCGCGTTCCGTTTGGCAACTTTGGCGGCGTGCGCTCCCCGCTGGCGCCGCCGACCGAGGTCACCTTGCTCGATATCTCGCTGGAGGCAGGCGCTGAACTGGCGCTGCCGTTGGCCGCGGGACAACGGGCTCTGGTCATGCCGATCTTCGGCAGCGCTCAGGTCAATGGCGAGAGCTTCGGCCTAGACGATCTCAGCGTCCCGATCCTTCCCGCTGCGACCGAAGCGACGCCACACAGGCTCGTTGCCAAATCTGACGGAGCCAAGGTCGCCGTGTTCATCGGCGAACCCTTGCGTCAACCCGTGCTTTCGAATGGCCCCTTGTCCTTTGCAAGTCGGGAGAGCCTGACCGCGGCAATCGCCGCATACGGTCGCGGCGACTTTGGGCGGCTGTAACAAGTCGCCGTATGCCCGGGGCATGCGCCCCCTCACTCCCCCTAGGAGATACATCATGAAAGTTGAACGATTCACTGCCGATAACACCGCATTGCTACTGATCGATCATCAGGTCGGCACGATGCAATTGATCAAGAATATTGACCAGGAACTTGCCGCGAAGCAGTCGATTGCGCTGGCCAAGATGGCGAAGATACTCAACATTCCGACCGTGATCACGTCCAGTCAGGAAGATCATGCTCAAGGTCCGATTCTTCCGGAAATTGCCAAGATCCTGCCCAAAGAGCACGCGGCACGCATCAAGCGCCCCGGCGTGGTCAACGCCTGGGCCTATCCCGACTTCCGCAACGCCGTGCTCGCCACGGGGCGCAAGAACCTGATCATGGCAGGCGTGACCACGGACGTGTGCCTGATCTTCCCGTCAATCGACGCGGCGCTCGAAGGCTTTGCCGTGCAGGCCGTGATGGATGCTTCGGGCTCGCCCAGCGATCTGTCCGAAGAGTTCTCCCGTCAGCGGATGCACGATGCGGGCGTTGTGCTCACCGCTACCAACACGCTGATGGCGGAAATAGCGCAGGACTGGTCTACGCCCGCCGGGCAACAGCTGATCGGTTTGTTGTTCAGCGACGTGTTTCCGGCCCTTGGCGCCAGCATCGCGTGAACCATGCCTTGGGGCGGTCGTCGAGCAAGCACTGATGGATGCACTGCGATCTTGAAGAACGCGGACCGCCGGCTCTGTGTCTGGATCGCGCAGACCTGGCGGTATCTCCCGAGGTTTCGGCGCGATCCAAAGCTTCCATGGGTCGATTGTCGTTCGCACAAAGGCCTATACAACCGACAACCTCGTGACCGGCCTTTATGCGCTGCCCTTGTGGCCATTTTTTGATAGTTCGAGGTCTTCGTGAATCTGCACGTTTCTCCGGAGCAGCGCTTCCGTCGATGGGTCTATGGTTCGCTGACGCTGTGCGCGATCGCATTCCTCTACTTCGTCATGGCGAACTTGAACATACCCGTCAGTCCAGAAGCGAGATCTATGCAAGTCGTTACCCACCTGGTACTCAACAGATTCAGTGCTACGGGGCTGATGGCGAGCTGGCCTTGGCCCAACCCGAATGTCTGCTTAGGGTCGGAAGCGGACGCGGGCACTGTGCGCCAGAGCCGGCACCCGCGGATGTCCGCTAACGGCCACAAGCGGCCATTCGCCCACGCCTGGATTAAGCCGAGCCACGAAGCGGGTTCCGCTTGAATGAATTGTTAGGCGCTGTCTCGTGGAGAACAGGCCCGCTCAAACGCGCGGAACAATGAACTGACGCTCCATACCAAAATAGCGGATTGAACCGTCAGTAACGCAGCAGCCAGAAGATAAAGGGCTAGCGGGTTGTGCCCTGATGCCGGAAAATGCCTGGCACCGTAGGAAGTAAGAACATATAGGACGTTGAAAGCGCTTGCGACGGACATCACCGCGAGGCTGGGATGCTTGGTTTTGCGAAATGCGCCGAGTTGCAAGGTAATCAGGATGATCTGGGTGATGACGCCAACGGCAATCAGGTAATTCTCCACGAGGTGCATGTTGTAGGTCATCGATGTGACTCGCTTAAGCGGCCTAACTGGCGGGGATATAACGCGTCAATAGGAAAAGCGGGATGGCTGGGCCAGCGTAGCAAGCGCAGCAGGCGGCTAGGCGAGTAGCAGCTGCCAATACCCCACGTCGATCCAGCGGTCCTGCTTGAAGCCGACCTGCTTGAAATGCGCGACCTTTTCGAACCCTAGCCGCTCATGCAGCGCGATGCTGGCTTCGTTCGGCAGCGCGATGCCGCCGATGACGGCGTGCAACGACCGCGCGCGCAGTGCTTCGATCAACGCGGCATACAACACCTTGCCGACGCCCTGCCCGGTTTTCGATACGTCCAGGTAGACAGTCGACTCGACGGAATAGCGGTACGCGCATCGCCCCTTCCACCTGGAGCCGTACGCATACCCCGACACTTCGCCGCCCCCCTCCGCGACAAGCCAGGGGAGGTTCGCCGCCAGCGTTTCGGTGATGCGTTCCCTCATGTCGGCAACCGACACTGGATCGGCCTCGAAGGTGATGCAGGTGGTTGCGACGTAATGGTTGTAGATCGCCGCAATCGCGGCGGCGTCGTCGGGTCCGGCAGGTCGGATGTTCATGGGGTGATGTTCCCGGTTCGGCAGGACAGCCGGCAAGCGCGGAGGGTTGACGTCCGGCATTGCTTCCATAATATTGGAATTATGGAAATGTCATCCTCCCTCGCCTGCCTCGCCGCCCTGGGCCACGAGTCCCGGCTGCGCGCCTTCCGTCGTCTTGTCGAGGCCGGCCCCGACGGTTTGCCCGTCGGCGAGCTGCGTGACCATCTGGACCTTCCGCCCGCCACGCTTTCCGCACATCTGAACGTGCTGCGCGCGGCCGACCTGGTGCTCGATCAGCGCGAAGGCCGCGTCATTCGCGTCCGCGCGAACTACGAGCGCATGGACTCCCTCATTGCCTACCTCACCGAAAACTGCTGCGCCGGTTCCGGCGCATGCGATCCGACGCCCTCCGCCTGCAAGCCGCGCAAGAAAGGAATGTCAAAGTGAGCCGCTTCCACCTCCACCTCAATGTCGCCGACCTCGATGCGAGCGTCCGCTTCTACACCGAGTTGTTCGCTGCGCCGCCGACCGTCCGCAAGGGCGATTACGCGAAATGGATGATCGAAGACCCGCGCATCAATTTCGCCATCTCGAACACCGGCCGCGCACCGGGCATCGATCATCTGGGGTTGCAGGTCGACTCCAGCGACGAGCTGGTCGCGCTCGGCAAGCGCCTCGACTCCGCCGGCGGCACCGTCGTACCCGAAGACGCGGCGGTGTGCTGTTACGCGCAATCGGACAAGCTATGGACCGAGGACCCGCAGGGAACCCGCTGGGAGACGTTCCACACCTTCGGCGACGCCACGACGTATTACGCGGCCGAAGCGGCCTGCGCGACCGATGGCGCGGCCTGCACACCCGATGTCGCCGCCATGAAGCCGAAGGTCGCCACCATGGGCACGTCGTGCTGCTCGCCTGAATCCGGGTGCTGCTGATGAAGCGCGTCCTGTTTGTTTGCGTCGAGAATTCGAACCGCAGCCAGATGGCGGAAGCGTTCGCCCGAATGCTGGGCGGCGCCGGCGTGGAAGCCGAAAGCGCCGGCTCACGGCCATCGGGGGTGGTGAACCCCAAAGCCGTCCGCTTCATGGCGGAGCTGGGCTACGACCTGGCCGCGCATCGTTCGAAATCCCTCGACGAAGTCCAGGGTGAATTCGATGCGGTCGTGACGATGGGCTGCGGCGACGAATGCCCGTGGGTGCCGGCGAAGCGCCGGGAGGATTGGGCGCTGGCGGACCCCAAGCACATGGACGACGACGGGTATCGCGCCGTTCGCGATGACATTGCAGCGCGCGTGCGCGCGCTCCTGGCGGTGCTGTGATGCGCTTGTTGCGTGCGCTTCTCGCCGAAGCCCTTGGCACCCTGTTGTTGCTCGCAACGGTCGTTGGCTCGGGGATCATGGGGGTTCGACTGGCGCAGGGAAACGACGGGATTGCCCTGCTCGCGAATGCGGGCGCGACTGCCGCGATCCTTTACGTCCTGATCGTCGTCTTCGGGCCAACGTCCGGCGCGCACTTCAATCCTGCCGTGACGCTGGCCATGCGCATTTGTGGTGCGATCGACACCCGCACTGCGATGGCCTACGTCGTCGTGCAGGTCATCGCGGCCATCATCGGCGTTGCACTGGCGCACGCGATGTTCGACCAGGCGTTGCTGCAACCGGGCACGCACGCGCGCGAAGGTGCGGGACAGTGGTTGAGCGAAGGTGTCGCGACCTTCGGGTTGCTGCTGACCATCCTCCTGGGCGCCGCCCACCGGCCGGCAGCCGTGCCGGCGCTTGTCGGCGCCTATATCTTCGCCGCGTACTGGTTTACGGGGAGCACGTCGTTCGCGAACCCGGCGGTCACCCTGGCGCGCTCCCTGACACAATCCTTCGCGGGCATCCGCCCCACCGACGTTCCCGCCTTCATGGCCTCACAATTCGCCGGCATGGGGTTGGCGGTAGCCGTCGCAGCGATTCTTGCCCGCAATGACGTGGAGGAAGATTCGAGGGGACAGTACGTCGGTGATGCGCCGACGATTCCGGAAGATCAGTAACTTGGGGTGAGTGTGGTGCCCACTTCCGGCACCCACGGGCATTTCAGGAACCCCGCGACACAATGAGCCGACAAAACCCGCCGAAGCGCGGGTTTTTGTTGCACAAAGACGTGCTGCTGGCCGAGGCCAGCCCAACTGCGCGTTCGCATAGCAGGTGAAGCCCGACACGCACCGCCGGATCATGGCGAGGCAGCGTCTCCGCCTGGGCGGTGCGCTGGCCTTGACCCTGCCGATCGGCGCAGCGTTCGCACAGGCATCCTCCGGCGCTGAACCGGTGACCCTGGGCACCGTCGAGGTGACCGGCAGCCACATCCGCCGGGTCGAGTTCGAAACTTCGCAGCCGCTGCTGGTACTCGATCGCGCCGACCTGCTGCGCACCGGCCTGAGCAACGTCGGCGAGATCCTGCAGCAACTGCCGCAGCACGTGTCCGACCTCAACAGCGACTACAACGCCGACCCAACGTCGGCCAACGGCGAAACACGGGTCGACCTACGCAATCTGGGTGCCAACCGCACGCTGGTGCTGCTCAACGGCCATCGTTATGTCACCTCGCTCGACGGCGCGGTGGACCTGGGCAGCATTCCGTTGCCGATCGTGGACCGGATCGAAGTGCTGACCGATGGCGCGTCGGCGATTTACGGCTCCGATGCCATCGCTGGCGTCGTCAACATCATCACGCGGAACAGCTACGAAGGCGTCGAGGCCAGCGCGTATTACGCCAGCAGCGAGCATGGCGACGGCGAGCGCCGCACCGCCGACATCACCTGGGGGCGCGAGGGCGCGCGCGGCGGACTGTCCGTGAACCTGTCCTACGCCGACCAGCAACCGATCTGGGCCGGCGACCGCGCGATCTCCGCCGTACCGACCTACGGTCTGCCTCCGAACGACGCCTTCGCCGGGGCTTCGATCAATACGCCGGACGGCCGCATCGGCTTCGGTCCGGGAGGCGACCGGCTCCCCGACGGCGAAGAAGGGCAGCTGACCTGGGATGCGCAGCTGTCCGGCCACCGCCCGTTCGACCTCCGCAGCGATGCCTACAACTTCGCGCCCGAGAATTACCTGCGCACTCCCTACGAACGCACGGCGCTGTTCGCGCAGGGGCATTACGGTGTTTCCGACAGCGTGGCCTTACACGGAACCGTGATGCTGCAGCGGCGGATCTCGCGCCAGCAGCAGGCGCCCACGCCGATCTTCCAGTTCGGTGGCGGCGGTGATGCGAACCAGTACGACATCTCGCCGGACAGTCTCTACAACCCGTTCGGCCAGCCGGTGACCTTCTTCTCTTTCCGGCCGTTGAACCAGCCGCGCAATTTCAAGGAGGACGTGCAGACACGCTACGTGTCGCTGGACCTGGATGGGAGCTTGCGGATCGGATCCCGCGATTTCGCCTGGAATGTGAACTTCATCGACGCGCACACCGACAAGGACTTCTCGATCAGCGGCGGCTACGACCTCAACCGGCTCGGGCTGGGCGTCGGCCCGTCGTTCCTCGACAGCGCAGGCCAGCCCCGCTGCGGCAGTCCGGCCTCTCCCATCGCGGACTGCGTGCCGCTGGATTTCCTGCACGGGAGCACCGGCTTCGCCGATGCCATGTTCGACTACATCGCCGCAAAGGGGAATGTCGAAGAGGAACGTCGTCTGACCGATGCCAGCCTGAACATCAGCGGCAACGTAGCCGACCTTCCTGCCGGCCCACTGGCATTGGCGGCGGGCCTGGAGTTCCGGCGCGAAGGTGGCAGCGTCGAGCCCGATCCGTTGCTGAGCAACGATGCCCTCGACTTCGGCGGCATCGTGCCGGAGCCGGTCGACGGCGAGATCCGCATCAACGAGGCCTACTTCGAACTCGACCTGCCGCTGCTGGCAGGGAAGACCTGGGCGCGCAGCCTCGACGTCAACCTGGCGGCGCGCCTCTCGGACTATTCCACGTTCGGCAGCACCACCAACTACAAACTGGGCCTGGCCTGGCGACCGCACGCGGACTGGCTGTTGCGCGCGACATGGTCGCAGGGCTACCGGGCACCTTCCACGAGCGAGCTGTTCGCCGTCAGCGGATCGTTCCAGCAGACCGGGTTCGAGGTGCAGTTCATCGATCCGTGCATCGGCGAGATCAGCGGTGAACTCGCGGAACGCTGCCACGCCGCGGGCGTGCCGGTGGAAGGCTTCGATCCGCAGATCGGGCCGCAGACGCGCTTCGGTTCCAATCCGGACCTGCAGCCGGAACAGGCGCGCAATCGCGGCATCGGCGTGGTGTGGAGTCCCGCCGCGCTGAGCGGTCTGGACCTGACGTTGGACTGGTGGTGGATCGAGCTGAGCAACACTATCGACGACATCCCCTACTTCGATCTGCCCAGGCTGTGCTACGCGCAAGGCATCGAAAGCGCGTGCCTGCAGTTGGGGCGCGATCCGGCCACCGGCGTGCTGACCGACATCGATTCGCGCCTGTTCAATTACGGGACCTACTGGATCGAAGGCTACGATTTCTCCGTGGACTATCGCTGGAGCGGCGGCTGGGGCGACTTCCAGCTCGCCTGGAGCAGCGTCTACCTGAGCCGCTACGACAAGGAGATTCCGCGTGGCGCCCCCACCGTGAGCACGGTGGGCAACTACTTCTTCCAGGATCCGGACTGGCGCCTGCGCTCGGTGCTGTCGCTGGACTGGAGGCGGGATTCACTGGGCGCCACGCTGCGATTGCGCTACTACTCGGCTCTCGATGAAAGCTGCGAGTTGCCCGCGGGGGCCGACCGGCTGGACCTGTGCGATCGTCCCGACTTCGCGAGCCCCGTCTTCGGCGGATTCCCCGAGCACATCATCGATCCGCGCACCTACGCCGACCTGCAGTTGCGCTGGCAACCGGCCCACGGCACGGAGTTGAGCCTTGGCGTCAACAACGCCTTCGACCGCGATCCGCCGGTGTCCTACAACGTCTTCAACTCCTACGACCCGGCCTACGACATACCGGGGCGATTCTGGTACGCGAACTGGCGGCAACGTTTCTGACCCCGACGGTGTAATCCTGCGCGCCGTTATCCGTATCGGAGAGATTGGTGCACCCGCGTAGGCAGGCTGACCGGCGGCAAGGCCTGCAGCCGTTCCAACCAATGGCGAGTCAAGCCAAAGGTGCGACCAAGGTCCCCGTAAGCGCATGACCACCACGCGACGGAGCCGGGTGCCGCACTTGCACGGCTCCGTCCCGGACCTGACGTGAACGACGACGATTCCAGCAACCCCGCCTCTGGCTGGCTCAATTCGACACTGGCGCGGGTGGCATTCGGCAGGGATACACGCAGCCGGGCCACCCGTTCGACGCGCCTCACGCTTCCGCCTGAAGCCATGCCGGCCATCGACCTGGACGATCCGATCCAGCGCGAGTTCGGCGACTACGAACTGTTCGAGGAGATCGGCCGCGGCGGCATGGGCGTGGTCTACCGCGCGAGGCAGCACGCGCTGAACCGCGAGGTGGCGGTAAAGCTGCTGTCGGCGGGCTTGTGGGCCACGGAAGAATTCGTCGGGAACTTCCGTCTCGAGGCCCAGAACGCGGCGATGCTGCAGCATCCGAACATCGTCGTGGTGTACGGGATGGGCGAGCACGCAGGACTGATCTTCTATGCGATGCAGCTGGTGCGCGGAGAGAGCCTGTCGCAGCGCCTCGACGACTCGGGGCCGATGCCGCCACGCGAGACAGCCATCATCCTGCGCACGATCGCGGAGGCCGTGGACTACGCGCATCGCCTCGGCGTGCTGCACCTGGACCTGAAGCCGGGGAACGTGTTGATCAACGAAGACGGCGAGCCCCTGGTCGCCGACTTCGGCCTGTCTCGCCGGCTCGAACAGGCACTGGAGCACCTGCGCATCTCGGGAACACCCGGCTACATGGCGCCCGAACAGGCGCAGCTCGACGGCCCCCCGCTCTCGCCCGCCACCGACGTGTGGGCGCTCGGCGCGATGCTGTACGAAATGGTGACGGGCCGCACGCCGGTCGAAGCGAGCGACTCCGCCAGTGCACTGGCATCGCTGCGCGAAGGCGAGATCCGGCCGCCTTCGCACTATCGTGCGCTGCCGGCCGATCTGGAGGCGATCTGCCTCAAGTGCCTGGCGCGCGATCCGACACAGCGCTATTCAACCGCACGCGAACTCGCCGACGACCTGGGCCGTTTCGTCGAAGGCCGCGCCGTCACCGTGCGGCCACTCAACGTCCTGCATCGCACCGCGCGTTGGGCACGACGCGAGCCCCGGCTCTCCCTGGCCGTGTTCTCCGCCGTCCTCGCGCTGGTGGTCGGTCTGGCCGTCGCCACCCAACAGTGGCAGCAGGCCAGGGCGCACGAAATCCAGGCGCGGCAGAACCTGTGGTCGCAACGCCACGAGACCGCCTGGCGCCTGTTCGAGAGCAATCGCGGCTACCACGCCATCGGGGCCCTGGCGGCCAACCTGCGCGAGCAGGAATCCGCCGGCGACCGCGATGCGGCGCAGCGAGAGCGGCTGCGCCTGGGCCTGGCGCTGGGCCAGATGCCGATGCTGATCGACGTGATCAATGTCGGCTTGCCGATCGACACGATGGTGCTCAGTCCGGATGGTCGCCACATCGCACTTGGCCTCAATCCGCTCCAGGTGGCGATGTACGACCTCGCGACCGGACGGCAGCAGTGGCGCGTTCGGGTGTCCTTCGGCGACGGCGACGTCAATACGGATGGCCAGCTCAGGCGCCTGCAGTTCACCCCCGATGGCCGCTACCTGGTGGTGAACCGGCACTGGACGTTGCTCTCGATGCGACCCAGTGGCCAGATGCTGCGCCTGGCGGTTACCGATGGCCGCCAGACGCAGCCTGCTTCCGACACGGGTTACGTCGACCAGACCTGGAGCGACGATGGCCGTTACGTGCTCCTGCACCGGCAGACGCAGCGCCCCGAAACACAGCTGTTCGATGCGCAGACCTGGAAGCCGATCAGTCCTGCAGTGGCGGCGGACGCACCGGAGTGGCTGATCGCTCCGCAGGCGAAGTTCATCGTCAGCGACTTCGACGGCGCGCCCAGCGTCGCGATCCGCGACCCTGTCACGCTGCGCAAACGTCATGAAGTCATGCCCCTGGGCAGGTCGCATTACGCCATGGCCTGGGCGGTGGCGCCGGATGCAGGTTGGCTGGCACTGGGCCGGGCCAATGGCGAAGTGCTGCTGGTCGATCCCCGCACGGGAGCGCAACGCGCCCTGTTTCCCCATCCGCGCGATACGATCAACTGGCTTCGCTTCAGTTCCGACGGCGCATTGCTGTCGGCCAGCGCCAAGGACGGCAGCCTGCACGTCTGGTCGGTGGCCAAAGGCGAACTGCTGGGGCAACCGCTTCACCTGGACGATGAGTTGTGGGGGCATCAGCTGGAACGCAATGGCGATACCGCGACTGTCCTGGCCATGCACTGGGACCGCGTGTCGCTGTGGGGGCTGGCCGGTACAGCGCAGTTGGCTGGCGCGCCCGTGTCGCTGGCGCCGGACATCACCCATCCCGCCTACATCCCCCGCTTCGCCAGCGCGTTCGACCCGGCGCACGCACTGCTGGCCACCGGCGGCACCGAAGGCAGCCTGCGCCTGTGGCGGCTTCCGCCGTCGCCATTGCGCGCCACGCTGGCCGCCACACAACGCGAGGACGAACTGCGCTTCGACGGCGAACATCTCGTGGCCGTCGACGGCCGCAGGACCTGGGTATTCAACGCCACTGACCAGCGCCGCCTGTCGCCGATCATCGAATTGCCGCGGCCGGTCGGCTTCGCCCTGCTCACTCCCGACAGCAGAAGCCTGATCGCCAGCAGCGGACCCGAGGTGCACGTATTCGACTGGCGCACCGGCCGACGCCGCTATCCGCCTATCGTGCTCGATGGCTCGCCCGCCCGGATGCTGCTCAGCGCGGATGGTCACAGCATGCTCACCAGCACCGCCGCATTCCGCGCCGGCGTCGGCAATCTCGATCGGATCCAGGCGCACGCACTGGCCGACGGTCGGGCGCTCGGCCCGGTTGCACTCGTGCGCATCACCGACTGGAAAGTGGGTCCTGACGGTCGGCTCGTGGCTATCGCCGCCGACGGCGCCATCACCGTTCGCGCGCTCGATGCGCTGGATCGGGTGGTCCGGACCCTGGGCAAGCCCGAACCCGCGCATTCGCACCTGCAATATCTCGCCCTTGCGCCCGGTCGCGACGAAATCGCGCAACTGCGACTGCAATGGGAGACAGACCCCAACTCGCCCGCGCAGGTCTGGCTGGAACGCTGGTCGTTGAACGATGGTCGACTGTTGCGACGCGAACGACTGGAGATCACGCCTAAGGGTCTGCTGATGCGCGCCGATGGGCTGGCCGCGATCAATGCCATGCCGGGCAGTGGCACCGCGTTCCAGAACCTGGCCCTGCTGATCGACCACGATGGCCGCCAGCGCGCGCTCAACCTGACCCGTCAAGGGCAGCTTGCGGCTGCACAGGCTTTCAGCGCCGACGGTCGCGTCCTCGCCCAGGCCCTTCGCGATGGCGTGATCCTGCACGACATCGCACATGGCTCTCCGCTGGGGCCGCCGCTGCGCGTGCAGCTCGCATTGCCCGACTTCGTCGCCCAGATCGCCTTCGGTGCCGACGGGACCCATCTGCTCGGCCGCACGTTCTTCGGCCGCTGGCTCGTGTGGCAATTGGAGGCCGATCGGCGCCCGGCGAGCGCGATCGCCGACGAGGCCGCGGTCCTGGCCCCCGAACCAGGTCGCCTCTTCGTGGAGCCCCCCGGGGCACTGCGCACGGTATTGCACGCACGCGATCCAGGAGCCACGCCTGTCGTCGCACCGGCTGCAATCTCGCCATGGTCGTGCGTTGCGCCGGAAAACATCGTTCCTCCGCGTCTGCCGAGCACGCCGCCACAACTGCTCGACCTCGGCCCTTACTACAACCGGCCGCTGCGTCCGAAGGCCAGGCTGTGGTACGACTTCGACATCCCCAATCATTGCGAGCTGGCTTTCGGGCAGCAACGGTTCCTCGGCGTCGACTACGACATCCGTGGCCGCGTCGTCCTCGGCGCCGTTTTGGAAGCGAACAACCTGCCGTTCTCTCCGGCGTCGATGCGCGTCCCCCTGACGCCGCAACGCATCGCGGCGATGGACCTACTCGGCTTCGCCGGATACAGCGATGCCACGGACGGAGAGCGGCTGGCGATACTCCGCCTGCATTACCGCCGCGGCGCGCCGGCGGAGATGCCGCTTCGGTTCGGCACCGATTTTGGCCACAACGAGGACGACCGCAACGCAAAGGCGCCGGTGGGATGGGAAGGCCCCACGCTGACCGAACAGTCGCGCGCGGCCGGCATTAGGCTGCGCCTGTACGCGCTGCGCGTGCCCAATCCTCATCCTGACCGCGATGTCAGCGGGATCGAGATCCAGACCGTGAGGCCGATCTATCTCGGCCTGAGCATCGTCGCAATTACTCTGGAACCGGTAGTGGGCACGAGCCCGGTCATCGCATCCGCCGCGCGGCGCAATGCGGTTTCATCGATGCGAGAACCGAGGTGAAGGAGGACCCTCATGCGTTGTACGCCACTGCCGCACGGCATGGGCGAATCGATGGCCCTCGAACGCGGCGTGCTTGAATGCGGCGTGCTTGAATGCAGCGTGCTGTCGCCAGACATAGAGAAGGCCCAGTCTTCGAGGATTGAAACCCTCTGGTGGCTGAGCCTTCCGTTGCCGGAGTTGTTGTAGCGAGTTTTCAGGCTCGTTACTTATTCTCCGACAGTCTGAGGGTACTGCAGCGCCTGTTATTACAGGATCAAGACAAGCTTAGGCAGTACACAAAAAAGCCCCTGCAAGTCGCGCTTTTTCGCACCGCCCCGCATTCAGTCAGCAAAGCCCGAGCCCATGCGCAGGACCGCGAGCAGCAGCAGTACCAGGGCAACCGCGCTGGCCCAGGCCAGCAGTGCGCCGAGCATCCCCATCCATTCCCGACGACGCGCGAAGTAGCCCAGCAGTGCCAGTGTTGGCACGATCAGCAATGCCAGGAACACCAGGCCTTCGATGAGACTGTTCCTGCCAGCGGCAAAGCTGGCCATCATCGGAAGGGCGACCGCGACCCACAGGGACGTGAACGCGATCGTCGCCCAGCCCAACCCGAACCCCACCCGCAGGGTGCCCTTCGTTGTGCGGGCAATGCCGCCGTCCGCGGGCCGCGATGCCGTCGGTGCATAGGGGGAATTGTCGATCGTCACTGCCACTAACGGCTCCAGGGCCACCAGCCGCGGCCCGTCTGTGCGTAGCGATCCGCCGCGCGCTCGAACGGATTACGCACACTGATGCCGCCGCATGCGAGGTATAGCGGCAGGAACATCAAGCCCAGCGCCATGTACTGGTAGACATGGGCGCGCTCGTGGTCGGCAAGCGCGATCGGTGCCTCGTCGCCATGCCCCGCGCGATGCGCGTACGTCACGCATGTCGAATCCAGCGTGTCGCCGGTATGGAGGATCACATTGCCCAACGTCAGGGCCCCGCCTGGCCCCCACGGCCAGCGGTGGAACACCAGGGCGAGGTCGCGGGGACGCCAGTGCGCGTGTGCGCCAAAAGCCAATCCCACGATCCCCGCGATCAGGCCCAAAACGGTGTTGGGCAGGGCCCACACCAGGCCAAGCACGATCGCCAGGCGACGCAGGACTGGATTCAACTGCCCTCTTCCGGAATCAGCAGCCACAGGATCAGGTAGACGAGGATGCCGGGGAATGCCGCGGACGCAATCGACAGGACGACGTAGATGACGCGGACCAGCGTCGAATTCCAGCCGAAGCGTTGCGCGATGCCCCCCATCACGCCGGCCAATATGCGGTCGTGGCGGGAGCGGGAAAGCGATCTCGTAACATTCATGGGAGCCGCTCCCAGGAGGTTAAGGCGAGTCTAGCGTGCCGGGCTTGGGTTTGCCTTGCGCATTTCCAGCAGCCGCGCGCGCAGCCAGGCCGCCGAGTTCACTACCGGTTTGCCCGGGCAACGCACGCTGTAGGCGCGGCCGCTCATGCTGCTCTGCGTGCCGGCGCGTTCGATGAACTCCTCGGCCGTGGCCACCATGTTCCGCTCTCGCAGCCATTCGTACTTGCGGCGCAGGTGTTCCTCCGCCTTCTTTGGCGGGTACCAGCTTCCGTTGCGCTGGAAGTCGCACCCCGACGCGCCGAGACCGGCGATCAGCTGGTCGATTTCGCGCGCCGCTGGCTGCGGCGGAGCGGCCATCGACGGCAGCGCCCCGAGCAGGCCCAGCAGCAGGAATCGGTTCACCACAGCCTTCGCGCGCATGGTCTGGTCAACCCTGGCGCTGCGCCAGCCAGTCGTGGATGGCCGACGGCACTTCACGCTGGGCACGGCTCGAGACGTAGATGCCGATGTGCCCACCCTTGAAGGAGAGTTCGCTGTAGTCGTCGCTGCCAACGAGCCCTTTCAACGCCCGGGAGGCACCGGGCGGCACCAGGTGGTCCTGCTCGGCAAAGATGTTGAGCACCGGCATGTCGACGTAGCCCAGGTCCACGGCGCGGCCGCCGATCTCGATGCCGCCATTGACGAAACCATTGCGCTGGTAGAACTGGGTGACGAACTGGCGGAACGCCTCGCCCGCCTGGTCGGGTGAATCGAAGATCCACTTTTCCATGCGCAGGAAATCTTCCAGCGCCTGTTTGTTGTCGAGGATGTCGACCATGCCGACGTATTTCTGCACGAACAGGCGCCATGGCTTGAGCGTGAGGTAAGTCCAGTTCATCAGGTCGGCCGGGACGTTGCCGAGCGTGTCGACGAAGGCATCGACGTCGAGGCAACGCACCCAGTTCGACAGCATGTTGTCGTCGCCGTGGAAGTCCACCGGCGTGACCATGGTGATGAGGTTGCGCACTTTCTTCGGATTCAGCGCGGCGTAGCACAACGAAAACGCGCCGCCCTGGCAGATGCCCAGCAGGTTGATCGAGTCCATGCGGTACTCGCGGCGCAGGTAGTCCACCGCACCGCCGAGGAAGCGCTGGATGTAATCCTCGAGTTCCAGATAGCGGTCCGAACGGTCCGGATAGCCCCAGTCGATCACGTACACATCCTCGCCACGCTCGAGCAGGCCGCGCACGATGGATTTGTCGCTCTGCAGGTCGACCATGTAGGGACGATTCACCAGCGCGTAGCTGATCAGCAGCGGCACCCTGGCTGTCGGCGCACGGTCGCCCTTGAAGCGGTACAGCACGACCTTGCCGTCGCGCCACACTTCCTCGCGCGCAGTGGCGCCGTAATTCACTTCGTCGACGTCATGCAGCGTGTCCAGGCCGGCACGCAGCTTGGCCTGCATCTGCAACGCTTCCTGCGCCAGGGTTTCGGGCGTGAAGCCGAAGGGGCCGTGGAGATCGAGACCGTTCATGCGCGCGTTCCCTTCGTTTTCGACGGGCTCTTATTCGACGGGGTTTTGTTCGACGAGCCCTGGGCAGGCTTGGCCTTCGTTGCCTTGGCCGTTCCGGGTGCAGCAGCATCCGGGGCGGGAGCACGGTCCTGCATCGCATCGCGCAGCCGGCGCAGTTCGCGTTCGAGCTGCACGATCTTGCGGTGGGCGGCATCCATCTCGGTGCGGGACGGTATGCCGACCTGGTCGCAGTACTGCTCGACCTCACGCTGCAGGGCGGCCCGGACCTTCATCTGCGCATTGACGTAATCGCCGTAGGTCCCACGGAAACGTGGCGACAGCGCGATCTCCGCGTAGGCGTCCTCGGCGGCATCGATCCACAGGTCGAACAACGCACGCGCGGAGGCGAGTTGGCGGCCTGGCTCGCTGCGTTCGGCGAGCTTGTCCTCGAAACGGCGGAACGCCAGCTGGGTGGCTTCGGCCATCAGCGCGTTATAGGCGTTGCTCTTTTCCTGGTAGTCGAGCTGGGCCTGCGCCAGCGCCTGCCAGCGTTCCTGGTGTTCGCGGGCGAAGCCGAACGCCGGCATTCCCAGCCAGCTGCGGCCGTCGCGCTGCATCGATTGCAGCATCGGTCCCATCTGCTCCATCCATTGCTCGACGCCATGCTGCCCCGGTCCGGACATGCCCTTGAACATGTCGGCGAAGGCATTGGCGCCGTTCGCGCCGAGCATGCGCTGCCAGGCGGTGGCGATATCCGCTGGCTGCGCATTGCGTCCGGCGAACTGCGCGGCCAGTTGCTGCATCTGGCCCATCCACTGCTGCGCCTGGGAATTGAAACGGTTGATCGCGTCGTCCGCGCCGCTGGCCGGGTTCGCCGCGGCGCCCTTCGCCAACTGCGACCACCAGCCCAGGGCGTCATTCCAGTTCGGCATCGTGGGCTGGCTCGGCGCGGCGTTCGTCCGCATCGCATCGCCCCATGCACCCCAGTACTGGCGTGCGAGCCGTTCAAACTCATCGAATCCGCTGGCCATCCGCATTCCTCCGTCAAGGCGACGGATGATAACGCCACGCCTGTTGCAGCTGTGCTGCGGCCGCTTATGGCTTGGGGATGTGCAGGGTCTTGCTGATCATCAGCGAGCCGGACAGCGCGAACATCAGCACCAGCGGATGAAACTGCCACGGGCCCAGCTGCAGCATGCCCAGCCATACGTTCTCGCCAATCGCCCCCTGCCACGCGGCGGCCGCGAGCACGACAACCAGCACCAGACTGGTCGGAATGGGGGTCCCTTCGAAGTACTTCACCTTGTCGCCGCCACCCGACAACTGTTCCGCCGTGACGTTGTAGCGCGCCAGGCGGCTCACGCCACAGCCGACGAAATAGCTCAGCACCGCCCAGTCCCAGCCGCCCTGCAGGCCGCAGGCGTAGGCCAGCGCGGCCGGGGCGACGCCGAAGGAGATCACATCCGCGAGCGAGTCCAGCTCGCGCCCCAGCGTCGAAGAGGACTGCCGCCAGCGCGCCACGCGTCCGTCGAGCGCGTCGAAGATGAAGGCCGCGGGAATCAACGCCATGCCGACCAGCAAGTCGCTCACCACGCCGTCCTGGAGGAACCGCATCGCCGCGAAGATCGCGCCCGTGCCGCAGAAGGCATTGGCCAGCGTGAACCAGTCCGCCAGGTGGAAGCCGCGGATCATGGAGAAGTGGCGCCGGTTCGGGGATGGCTTGTTCATGCCCGCGATGCTGCCAAGCGCAGGGGCCCACGGCAAGCTCGGCTGTCGCGCGGCCGGGAAAACGGGCGCAGCCGCTACACTTTCCGGGTGCCTTCCCCGCCTGCCACCACGCCGCCCCTGGCCGCCGCACCGCGGAAAATCGTGCACGTGGACATGGACGCGTTCTATGCCTCCGTCGAGCAGCGCGACGATCCCGGCCTGCGCGGCAAGCCCGTGGTCGTGGCATGGCGCGGGGCACGCTCGGTGGTATGCGCGGCCAGCTACGAAGCGCGAAAGTTCGGCGTGCGCTCGGCGATGCCGGCGGTGCGGGCCGAGCGGCTGTGTCCGCAAGCGGTCTTCGTGCCGCCGGATTTCACCCGCTACAAGGCGGTATCGCGACAGGTACGCGAGATCTTCGCGCGCCACACCGACCTGATCGAACCCCTGTCCCTGGACGAAGCCTACCTGGACGTCACCACCACCCGGACCGGCCTGCCCTCCGCCACGGCCACGGCCGAGGCCATCCGCGCCGCCATCCGCGAGGAGACGCAACTGACGGCGTCCGCCGGCGTGGCCCCGAACAAGTTCCTCGCCAAGATCGCCAGCGATTGGCGCAAGCCCGATGGCCTCTTCGTGGTCCGGCCGCACCAAGTGCTCGCCTTCCTCGAACCCCTGCCGGTCGGCCGCCTGCCCGGGGTGGGCAAGGTGATGGAGGGCAAGCTCGCGCAATTCGGCATCACCACGGTCGGCGACCTGCGGGCGTTGCGCCTGGAGGAACTGGAACAACGTTTTGGCCGTTGGGGCCAGCGCCTGCACGAGCTCTCGCTGGGCATCGACGACCATCCGGTGCAGAGCGAACGCCCGACCATGCAGATCTCGGCCGAGGACACCTTCGAGACCGACCTGCTGCTGGAAGAACTGGAGCCGCACATCCGGCGGCTGGCGGAAAAAGCGTGGGCCGGCTATGAACGTGAGCGCGAGTCGGAACACGGGCGCTTGGCGCGCACGGTGGTCTTGAAGTTGAAGACCGCCGACTTCCGCACGCTGACGCGCAGCCTGACGCCGCTGTCGCGTCCCGAGTCGTTGCGGCAGGTCGCCGACATAGCCTGCGAGTTGCGCGCGCGCGTGGAGTTGCCGAGCCGCACGCGTTATCGCCTGGTGGGCGTGGGGCTGTCGGGCTTCGTCGATCCGGATAGTGCGTCGGCGCAGGAGGATTTGTTTTCAACCGCGACGGACGAATTATCCCCCTGAAATCGTCCGCCCTGAGCGACCCATGAAGCGGACCAGGGCAGACGCCCATGGCGCCTGCCCTGCCCGTTCGATCACCAGATCACGACGCGCTTGTCGCCGCTGCGCACCATGGGGTCGCCGTCCTTGCACTGGAACGCCGCGGCGTACTGCGGCATGTTCGATGGCGGCGCGATGGCACGGAAATTCGCCGGTGCGTGCTCATTGGCGGCCACCAGCACCTTCAGCGACTCGGGCGTCATCGTGCTGCGCCAGCTAAGCGCGTAGCTGGCGAAGAAGCGCTGGTCGCGGCTCATGCCCTCGACCATCGGGTCGGGCGTATTGCCCGCCGCCTTCTTCATCGCGTCGTAGGCCACCTCGATGCCGCCGAGGTCGGCGATGTTCTCGCCCAGGGTCAAGCGGCCGTTGACCTTCATGCCCGGCAACGCCTCGTAACCGTTGAACTGCTGCACCAGCTTCTCGCTGCGCGCGGCGAAGCCCTTGGCGTCGGCCGGCGTCCACCAGTTCTCGAAGTTGCCGCTCGGCCCGAAGCGGCTGCCCTGGTCGTCGTAACCGTGCATCAGTTCGTGGCCGATGGTCGCACCGGTGTTGCCGTAATTCAGCGCGTCATCCGATTTCGGATCGAACAGCGGCGGTTGCAGGATCGCTGCCGGGAACACCACTTCGTTGAGCTGCGGGTTGTAGTACGCATTCACCGTCTGCGGGCTCATGCCCCACTCGGTGCGGTCGACCGGCTTGCCGATCTTGCCGAGGTTCCATCGGTAGTTGAATTCGTTCGCGGCCAGCACGTTGCCGATGTAGCTGTCGCGGCTGGTCTGCAGGCCGGCCCAGTCGCGCCACTTGTCGGGATAACCGATCTTGGGCGTGAAGGTCTCCCACTTCGCGACCGCCTTCTGCCGCGTCGCATCGCCCATCCACTCGAGTTTCTCGAGGCGCGTCTTCAGCACCCCGCGCATGTTCTGGACCATCTCCAGCACCTTCGCCTTGGATTCGGCCGGGAACGCCGCCTTGACGTACAGCTGGCCCATCGCCTCGCCGGTCTCGCGGTTGATGGTGCCGAGCACCCGCTTCCAGCGGTCCTTGATCTCCTTCTGGCCGTTGAGCGCCTTGTTGTGGAATTCGAAGTACTGCTGCGCGTAAGCGTCGCTGAGGTACGGCGCGGCGTCGTCGACGGTGTGGAAGCGCAGGTAGCTCTTCCACGTCGCCGCCGGCACGTCGCCGAGCATGCGGGCGAATTCCTGCTGGAACTCGGGCATGGCCAGCGAGAACATCTTCGGCGCTTCGAGTCCCTGGGCGGTAAAAAACTTGCTCCACGGGAAAGCCGGGGTGAGCTTGTCGGCATCGGCCGCCGACACCGGGTGGTAGTAGAGCTCGGTGTCGCGCGAGAGCTCCTCGTTCGACTTCGACACCTTGGCCAGGCGCGTCTCGAACGCCAGCACATCCTTCGCCTGCGCGGCCGCATCGGCGGCGGGGATGCCGGACATTTCCAGCAGCTTGGCGATGTGCGCCTGGTAGGCGTCACGCGCCTCCTTCTTGTCGGCGTCGAAGTAGTAGCCACGGTCCGGCAGGCCGAGGCCATCCTGGGTGACGTAGGCGATGTTGACGTTGGAATCCTTGAAATCGGGGCTGGGCCCGAAGCTGAAGACGAACCCCTCCCCCTTGGCGAACGACTGGCGCAGGAACTCGGCGATCGAGGCGCCGTCGCTCAGCGCGTTGATCGCTTCCAGGCGCGACTGCAGCGGCTTGATGCCCTGCGCGTTGAGCTTGGCGGTATCCATGCCGGTGGCCCAGATGTCGCCAACGATTTTTTCCACGCCCGTGCCCTTGTCGGCCGCCGCATGCTCCGCGAGCTGGTGCTGTACCGCGAGCGAGCGTTCGCTAATCGCTTCGTACAGGCCCCAATCGGTGCGGTCGGCCGGGATGGGATTGGCCGCTTTCCACTTGCCGTTGACGTAGGCGTCGAGGTCGGTGCAGGCACCTTTGCCCGGATCCAGGTCGCTCGCCATGAAACCGGCCACCTGCGGCAGCTTGCTTTCGTCCAGCCTGAATTCGGGTGCGGTCGCGGACGCCTGGGCCTCCGGCGCCGCCTGCTTACCGGCATTGCAACCGGCGAGTGCAAGTACGCCGAGGATGCAGCCGGCGGCCAGTGGTTTGATCGAAGGAACGGACATGGATGTCTCCGTGGAAGGGCTGTTGCCGCCTGGATCTGGAAGGCCCGGTCACAGCCGGCGGTCCGCACCGACCCTAGCAGCAGCGCGACGGCGGGTGCATGTGACGTTCGGACTAGATAGCGCGGAGCGACGTGCCCGTGCGGCGCCGCGGCTCAGGGGCCTTTCGTGGCGCCAAGGAAGAGGTCGCGAGCCGCCACGCCGAGATCGGGCTGGTCGATGAAGAAGCCCTGCACGCCCAGGCCAAGCAGGTGCAGGGCCTCGGCGACGACCGGCGGCTCGAGGCCCGGTGGCGCCCGGACCGGGGCTTCCTCGGCGCGCAGCGTGTAGGGATGCACGACCAATCCCGCCTTCAGCGCGTGGGCCAGCATTGCGGGTATCGGATCGGAGTCGGGGGTAGCGTGCGGGGCGTGCGACAGCAGGTCCCGCTTCGATGGCCCGAGGCCACTGGCGTAATTCGCCTTCATCCAGTGCAGGGCGGCCTCGGTGGCCAGTGCTTCATATCGCGTCATGGCATCGATGCCGCCGATCGCAGCCGACAGTCCGCCATAGATCGCAGCGAGGTCGGCACGGCGCGCGACGTTCCAGCGGAAGTCGTAGGGTCCGCTCGAATGGATGTCGCCGAACACCTGCACCAGCGGAAAACCCACGCCCGCCGCGGGCATGATCGACTGCTTCAGCTCGATCAGGTTGGCGACCTCGAAACTCTGGATGTAGACGCGGCGCGGATCGGTGAAACCCTCGGCAACCAGCGTCTCCACCAGCCTGCGTCCCAGCGGAATCCCGATCGGGCTGCCATCGAGATGGCGACCCTCGCTGGCGAAGTAGGTCGGATGCTTGGTTTCCGGATACACGCCGACCACACGGCCGTCGCGACTTTCCGACTTCGCCAGGCGTACGACTTCGGCGAAGGTCGGGATCTCGAACATGCCGTCGAAGCGTGCGTTCGCCGGCCGCAGATCGGGAATGCGTTCCTTCGCACGCAGGATCTTGAGTTCGGCCAGGGTGAAATCTTCCGTGAACCAGCCGGTCTTCATGGTTCCATCCACGGTCTTGGTGACGCGGCGATCGGCGAACTCGGGGCGGATCGCGACGTCGGTGGTGGCGGAAATATCGTTCTCATGGCGGGCCACCAGCACCCCGTCCCGGGTCGCGACGAGATCGGGCTCGATGAAGTCGGCGCCCTGGCGGATCGCGAGCCGGTACGATTCCAGTGTGTGCTCCGGCCTGTAACCGCAGGCGCCGCGGTGGCCGATGACGATCAGGCCCTGGTTGTTCGCGCGCTCGGTGGGGCTCACGGCATTGGGGTCCTTCTCGGCTGCCGGCGGAATGAACTGACGTGGGGCCGATGATGAACCAGCTTGCTAGCGCGGTGCGTCGTAACCACCACGCACGCCGTGTGGCGACAACACCAGTTGCCATAACTGGATCCGCCGGGCGCGGAAGCTCGCCATCGAACCGGCAAGATAGAAACGCCACATCCGGCGGAATCTCTCGTCATACGCCGGGAGGCTTTCCCAGGCGGCTTCGATATTGTCGCGCCAGGCCTGCAGGGTACGGTCGTAGTCGGGACCGAAGCCGTGCCAGTCCTCGATCACGAACAGGTCTTCGACGGCCTGCGCGATCTGCGCCGCCGAAGGAAGCATGGAGTTCGGGAAGATATAGCGCGCGATCCACGGATCGGTGCGGTACTGCGAGACGTTGTTGCCGATGCTGTGCAGCAGGAACAGGCCGTCGTCCGCCAGGCAGGCGCGCGCGACGTCGAAATAGCGGCGGTAGTTCTTCACGCCGACATGCTCGAACATGCCGATGGAGAAGATCCGGTCGAACTTGTCGTCGAGTTCGCGATAGTCCTGCACGCGGATCTCGATCGGAAGCCCCGCGCACAACCGGCGTGCGAATTCGGCCTGCTCGCGCGACACCGTGACCCCCACGCCGCTCACGCCGTACCGCTGCGCGGCGAACTTCAAGGCCTCTCCCCAACCGCAGCCGATGTCCAGCACATGCATGCCTGGTTGCATGCCCAGCTTGCGGCACACCAGGTCGAGTTTGGCTTCCTGCGCCTCGTCCAATGACCGCGCCTGTCGCCAGTAGCCACAGCTGTAAACCAGGCGCGCACCCAGCATCGCCGCGTAGAGGTCGTTGCCCAGGTCGTAGTGGCGCTCGCCGATCAGGAAGCTGCGACTGCGCGACTGCAGGTTCTGCACCTGCGCGCGGATGGCGTCGAGCACGTCGGCTATCCCGCGCACGCGCTCGTCGATGCGCGCATCCAGCAGGTGGTACAGCAGGCCGTCCAGCGAGCGCGCATCCCACCAGCTATCCATGTACGACTCGCCCAGCCCCAGCGACCCCTGGGCCAGCAACCGCGTAGGCAGCCGCGGGTCGTGCATCTGCAGGTCCCAGTCGCGGTCGCCGTCGATGCGGACGTCAGCCGGCGCGAGCAGGCGTTCCAGCCGCCGCCGGAAGGGTTGCGGTCGCATCGCCGCGAGATGGGTAGGCTGCGTCGCAGACATGGTGGTCAGCTCACAGAGGGGCGCACGGGATCAGCCTCCTTCGAACAGGCTCCTGTACGCGGGGGCGATATGGGGAAGAAGGGATGCCGCCGGCACTTCCACCGTCTGCGTCCCATCGGAATAGGGGCCGACCTGGTAAGGCGCAAAGACGAAGCGCAGGCCACGGATGCGGCCATTGGCACCTACCAGCGGTTCGAACTGGCTGAAGTGCTCCGGGTCGGGTGACGTGCCGTCGTCGATCATCTTGTTGGCGCCCTTGAGCACTTCCACGCGCTCGGCAGGCGGGAGTTCGTCGGCGTCGACACGTTGCGACAACGCGGTGTGCAGTTGCTCGCGAACGAGACCTGAAATTGCTTCAAGGCCACCGGCATCGGGGACGAGATCGCCGATCCTCAGCTGCTTGCCCTGCTGCGGCAGCCACACCCAGCGTGCGATCAGCGGCGCTCCATGGGCGCCGCCGGTGTAGCTGCTGCCGTCAACGCCCACGGCCACCAGCGTCGGCGAGGCATAGAGTTCGGAGAACGGCAGCACCAGTTCGTACGGTGCGGAGCTCCCGGCCTTTTCGCGCCCTTTCGCCGCTTCCAGCAACTCCGCACGCGCGGCTTCCGCGTAGCGCTTGAGCTCCGTGGCCAGCGCGGGATACCGGCTCGCCACCGCTGGATAGCTGATGCCGATGACATAGTCGGGGGTGTTCTCGGTGACGTCCCTGAGGTCGGTGGCGGAGGTCGCAACCGCTGTCGCAGGCGCTGTCGTAACCGCCGGAGCCTTCGCGGGCATGGCCGGCTGTTCCGGGGATTCGCGCTTGCAGCCTGGGACCGACGCTGTCGCAAGCAACGCCAGGAACAACGAAGCGCGCAGTGGGGGTCGGCGCATTGGGCAAGTCCTTGTATTCCCGCGACAGTATCGCGCAGGAACGTGATTTCCGTATTCACATTTGAACGCGGATCGCCGCTTGAACCGGCACTCCGCGGGTCACCAGTCGGTGCGTTGCGGCAGCAGGCCCCGCAGCTCGGCATCGGTGAGATTGCGCCATTGGCCGATCTTGAGGTGGCCCAGCTTGACGTTGCCGATGCGCACCCGCACCAGCTGCTTCACCCGATAGCCGAAATGCGCAGCCATGAGGCGGATCTGGCGGTTGAGCCCCTGCACCAGGGTGATGCGGAACCCCACCTTGCCCAGCCTGCCGGTCCGGCAAGGCAGCGTGGCCTGCCCGTGCAGGGGCACGCCACGGCTCATGCCGCGCAGGAATTCGTCGGTGACGCCGTGGTTTACCGCGACCAGGTATTCCTTCTCCAGCTTGTTCTCGGCGCGCAGGATCTCGTTGACGATGTCGCCGTTGCTGGTGAGCAGGATCAGCCCTTCCGAATCCTTGTCGAGGCGGCCGATGGGGAAGATGCGCTTTTCGTGGCCGACGAAGTCGACGATGTTGTCCTTGACCGTCGACTCCGTGGTGCAGGTGATGCCGACCGGCTTGTTCAAGGCGATATAGACGTGCTTGCGCTGGCCCTTGCCCGCGGTGCGGACCTGCAGCTTCTGGCCGTCGACGAGGACGGTGTCGCCCTCGCCCACTTCGGCACCCACGCGTGCGCGCAGGCCATTGACGGTGACCCGGCCTTCGGCGACGAGACGGTCGGCCTCGCGGCGCGAGCAGTAGCCGGTGTCGCTGATGTGCTTGTTGAGGCGCATGAAGTGGAACAGGGTCCTGGAGCGGCCGGGAATGATACGCCCCTTCGCCCTCCGCCTTGCCGCGGGCGATCGCGTGGCTACGCCAGCAGGTCGCCGTACTGCTTGTGTCTCTGCACCCACAACGCAGCGTAGGAGCACGCCGGCCGCACCCTGAGGCCGGCACCCCGCGCGAATTCAAAGGCCGCGCGCACCAGTTCGGAGGCGATGCCGCGGCCCTCGATCAGCCGCGGCACGCCGGTGTGGTTGATCACGAGCAGGTCGCCGTCGTAGTGGTAGGTCACCTCGGCTTCCAGGCCATCGACGACGGTGGTGAAACGGTGGGCGACCGGGTCGTGGTGGACTTCATAGCGCTGCATGACGTTCAGGCGGGGGCTCCGGATGGAATAACGAGAGAGCCAGTCTAGTGCTTCGCATCCTGGCGTCCCTGGCGATGGCGATCCCGTTCACTGATGCTGCCCTGGGTGGCGTCCATCCGGCTCTCTGCCCGATGCAGGTCCTCGGCGTGGGCATGGGCCGCGGCTTCCTGTTCCGCATTCCGGACCGGTGCGGCATGGGGCGCAGGATGGCCATGGTCGGGGTCGAGCTGCCGCCAGGGCGGCGTCTCACGCTCCCGGGCATGCTTGGCTTCCAGCAATTCACGGGTGTTCGCCAGGGCTTGTTCGGCCGTGATGTGGTGCGGTGCCTTGCGGGCGCGTGGGGCTTTGCGCGGCGGCGCGGCGCGGACTGCGGTGGCCTGGGACGGTGGCGCGCCAACGGCGGCAACCGGGCGAGCGGGCATGGATCCGCTTCGTGCCGGCCGCAGCGGCGCCTTTTTCGCGACCTTGCTTGCAGCCTTCTTCACCACTTTCACTGATTTCGCCGCCTTCGCGGCTTTCGCCACCTTGCGTGCCGGGACTTTGCCCGCCTTCGCCACGACGGCCTTGCCGGCCGGCTTCGCTGCGGATTTGCGCGCGGCCGCGGTCTTGCGCGCCACTTTCCTGGCGGCTGGCCGCTTGGCGACCTTGCGGACGGCCTTTTTCGCGACGGCCTTCTTCACCGTCTTTTTCGCCACCTTTTTTGCCGCCTTTTTCGCCACTTTCCTGGCGGGCGCCTTGCGTGCCGCGGCCTTGCGGGGTGCTGCCTTCTTCGCCGTCTTCGTGGCCGTCTTGCGGGTCGTCCCCGTGGTCTTGCGCGTTGCCATGCTGCCTCCGTGGTCAGCGCGAGTGCGCGCCTTTGCGGCTGCGACGGATAGCATGCGCGGCATTCACGCGGAGTGAGCGGAGGTGCTGACCGCCCGCGTCACCCGAATACGTTGATGTGCTTACAGCGGGCGCCGGATGCCCCCTAGCCAAGTACCGGCAGCTGTCTTCAATTCCGCAACCCGCGAAGAACCAGCCATGGCCAATCCGCACACCTACGAGCAGTCCAGCGACGAAGTCCTGATGAGCCGCTACTTCGAGCTGTCCGACCATCCGGAAGAAAACGCGGACGAACTGGCCGCGATCGACGCCGTCATCCAGGCAAGGTTGTTTGCCGCCTACGGCGCATCCGAGCCCGGCTCGTCGCCCAGGGTGCGCTACGCCGCGTGAACTGCGCGCGGCTCCTGGCTCCCATGCGCGGCTCCTAGAGGAACCGCGGATTCATCATCTGCACCAGGAACGACTGCAGCACGCTCGGCTCCATCAGCAGCATGAACATCACGCCGTACGCCGCACCCGACAAGTGCGCGCTGTGGTTGACGTTGCCGCCACCCTGGCGGTCCTTCCAGAACGAATACGCGACATAGCCGATCGCGTACAGGAATCCGGGCACCGGCAACGGCACCATGATCCACATCCACGGATCGAGCAGGATCGAGGCGAACAGCACCGCCGACACGCCACCCGAAGCACCGAGGCTGCTGTAGCGGGGATCGTGCCGGTGCTGCATGTAGGTCGGCAGGATTGCCACGACTATCGCCGACAGGTAGAACAGCACGAAGCCGACGGGGCCGATGAAACGGGTCATCTCGTATTCCACCACGCGGCCGAAGAAGTACAGCGTGATCATGTTGAACAGCAGGTGCGACCAGTCCGCGTGGATGAAGCCATGCGTGAGCAAGCGGTCGAACTGCTTGTTCTTGTCGATCGCCGGCGGCCACAGGATGAGGCGCTGCAGGACGGCGGGCCGTTCGAAGGCCATCCACGACACCGCTGCGGTCACCGCGATCAGGATGATGGTCAGCATTGCTCAGTCGATCCTCGTTCCAGTTTCAGTCGCGCGCATCGAATCAGCGCACCTCAGGCCCGGTAGTGGTCCTGCATCGGATAACGTCGCGCGTACAACGCGAACGCCAGCGCCGCCAGCATCGCGAACCCGGCAAAGAAAAACATCAGGAAAGCGGTTTCGCTCAGGCCGGTCTGCGCGATGTTCGAGGTCACGCCCTCGTTGCGCACCGCGGCGTTGCTCAGCAACACCCACAGGTTGCCGACCGTCACCGAAAGCATCCAGAAGCTCATGATCGTTCCCTTCATCGACGTCGGCGCCTGGCTGTAGGCGAATTCCAGTCCCGTAGCCGATACCAGCACCTCGCCCATCGTCAGCAGCGCGTAGGGCAGCACCTGCCACACGATCGACACGGGATCGCCACCGTCGATGGCCAACTGCAGGCAGCCGGCGACGACCCAGGCGACGGCCGAGAACGCGATGCCCGTGCCCATGCGGCGCAGTGCCGTGGGCTCGATGCCCATCCGGCGCAGCAGCGGATACAGCACGAGGTTGTTGAAGGGAATGATCAGCATCACCAGCGCCGGGTTCAGCGCCTGCATCTGCGCAGCCTGGAACCACTCCGGCTTGGTCATGAGCTCGCCCTGGATCACCCAGGTGGACGCCTTCTGGTCGAACAGCGACCAGAACGGGGTGACCAGTGCGAATACGATCAGGATGCGCAGCACGGCGCGCACGCCATCGACGGCCTCGTCGGGATGCGCACCGCGTGCGCGCTCCAGTTGCATCGCCGCGCCAAAGCCGCCGAAGGCCATCACCAGCACCAGGGCGAGGCAGAACGCCGGAACGAATTCCAGCGAACCGGCCAGCCACATTCCGAACGCGCCCAGCGCGAGCACCACGCCCAGCACCGCCATCGCCAGCCCCATGCGCCCCTGCCCGGCCTGTCGCGCCGTCAGCGCCGTGCGCACGACGTTGAGGAAGGAATGCGGGTTCGGCGGCGAGGCCGGCACGTGGGTGTACTTGTTGCGTCCGGCCCAGAAGATCACCACTGCCAAGAACATCAGCGCGCCGGGAATGCCGAACGCCACCGCCGGACCGAAGCCGCGCAGGAAGATCGGCATCAGCAGGGAGGCGAAGAAGCTGCCGAAATTGATCGTCCAGTAAAATGCGTCGTAGACGACCTTGGCCTTGCTCTTGTTGCTCTGGTCGAACTGGTCGCCGACGAAGGCCGAAACCAGTGGCTTGATGCCACCCGACCCCAGCGCGATCAGCAGCATCCCGGTGTAGAAACCGGTGGGGTTGTCGACGAACAGGGACAGGCAGACGAAACCCAGCACGTACACCAGCGACAGCCACAGGATGGTGTTGTACTTGCCGAAGAAGCGGTCGGAGATCCAGCCGCCCAGCAGCGGGAAGAAGTACACGCCGATCACGAAGGTGTGGAACACATCCTTCGCCATGTGTTCGCGCTCGCCCTGCGAGGCGATGTACATCAGCAGCGTCGAAACAAGGAACGGGGTGAGGATGTTGCGCATCCCGTAGAAGCCGAAGCGTTCGCAGGCCTCGTTGCCGATGATGTAGGGGATCTGCCGGGGTAGCTTCCCGGCGCTGGCGGTTTCGATGGCTGCTGTCATGGGATCGCGTGGGTCCACGCCGACCCCTGGGGCCGGCAGTTTCGAAGGTCAGGAAAACGGCGGGGCAAGCCCGCCGGCCCGCGGCAGGTTAACACCGGGGCGGTGGCCGGCATCCGGCGAACGCCACCGTCTGTTTCAGGCGTTCAGGCCCATTCGGTCAGGCCTTCTCGTTCAT
Organism: Agrilutibacter niabensis; assembly: GCA_031457065.1. GTDB lineage: Bacteria > Pseudomonadota > Gammaproteobacteria > Xanthomonadales > Xanthomonadaceae > Agrilutibacter > Agrilutibacter niabensis_A. The sequence goes on along the minus strand of JAVDVW010000001.1, from coordinate 748,517 downwards.
ACAACGTCGCGAACGAGGGCCGCGTCTTCATCCGCTGCGCGAGTGCCGCCAGGTGCGGCCACGTCGTTGCCGGCTGCGGCATGTTGCGCGACCAGCGCATCAGCATCGTGAGATAGAAATCGGCGGGGCTGACACGGTCGCCGAGCAGGTACGGACCGTGCGCGCCCAGGTGCGCATCGAGCCGGTCCCATGCGGCCTCGATGCGGGGGCGGACGCATTCGCGTGCGACCTCTTCGTTCTCGGCGCCTGCCACCTCATGCGGATACCACCAGATCCGGAACAGTGGTTGCACCGCATTGGCAAGATGGAACATCCATTGCAGGTACTGCGCGCGCAACGGACTGTCCACCTCGGGCACCAGCCCGGGCTGCCCATGACGCTCGGCGAGCATCATCACCAGCGCGGCGCATTCGAAGCGCGGCGCGCCGTTGTCGATCAGCGTCGGGACCACGCCATTGGGGTTGAGCGCAAGGTACTCGGGCGACTTCTGCTGTCCCGACTTGGTGTCGACCAGACGCAATTCGTGCGGCACGCCAAGTTCGATCAGGAGCCAATGGACCAACATGCTGGCGGCACCGGGAGCGTAGTAGAGCGAATACATGCGACAACTCCGAAGGACTGTGCGCTGATGATCGCATGCAGTGGCCGTGTCGGCTGCTGACAGCACGCCGGCAACAGCAAACGCCGGGCGCCGCCCTTCCCATGCCGCACCCCGCTAAGATCGCGCCGCTGTCGCCTCCTCCGATCCGCCCACTCCCCCACCTCGACTGCGAACCTGACCATGCTCCGCACCCTCGTGCTCGCCGCCGGCCTCGCTGCCGCCCTGAACGCCCATGCCCAGGCCGCGTCCGCATCTCCCGGCCTCACCACCGTCTCGGAACGCAGCGGCTTCATCAAGACCGGGCGTTATGAAGAAGTGCTCGCGCTATGCGCGGCCCTCCAGCAGCACTATCCCGAAGCGGTGCGCTGCTTCGACTTCGGCACCACGCCGGAAGGCCGGCCGATGAAGGCGCTCGCGGTCAGCACCACCGGCAAGCTGGACGCAGCGGCGGCGCGCGATGCCGGCCTGCCCGTGCTGCTGGTGCAAGGCGGCATCCACGCCGGCGAGATCGACGGCAAGGACGCGGGTTTCCTGCTGCTGCGCGAGCTGCTGGCCGGCAAGGTCAAGGACAGTCCCCTGAACCGGCTCGTGCTGCTGTTCGTGCCCGTGTTCAACGTCGACGGCCACGAACGCTTCGGCGCCTGGAACCGTCCGAACCAGCGCGGCCCCGAGGAAATGGGGTGGCGCACCACGGCGCAGAACTACAACCTCAACCGCGACTACATGAAGGCCGACGCGCCCGAGATGCAGGCGATGCTGCGGCTGGTGAACGAGTGGGACCCGCTGGCGATGATGGACCTGCACGTCACCGATGGCGCGAAGTTCCAGCACGACGTCTCGATCAATGTCGAACCCACCGAAGGCGCCGACGAACCCCTGCGCAAGGTCGGCAAGGCGTGGCGCGACGGTGTGCTCGCGCAACTCAGGAAACAGGGCTCGATGCCCCTGCCGTTCTATCCCTCGTTCGTGGAGAGCGACAACCCCGCGTCGGGCTTCGAGCACGGCGTCGCCCAACCCCGCTTCTCGCAAAGCTACTTCTCCCAGCGCAACCGGCTCGGAATGCTGGTCGAAACACATTCGTGGAAGGATTACCCGACCCGTGTGCGCGTCACCCGCAACACGGTGCTTGCCGCCGCCGGGCTGGTCGCGGCGCACGGCAAGGACTGGCTGCAGCAGGAACGCGCGGCGGACGAGCGCGCCGCGAAACTCGGCGGCCAACCGGTCGCACTGGACTACAAGGCCACCGGCAAGGCGCGCACGATCGCCTTCCAGGGGTACGCCTACACGCGCACCTCGTCGGAGGTTTCCGGCGCGCTGATGACGCGCTACGACGAGAGCAGGCCACAGGTCTGGAACATTCCGCTGCGCGACGAGATCGTGCCCGGCCACGTGGTGGACGCGCCGCGCGCGGGCTACCTCGTTCCGGCCGCGCACGCAGCCTGGGTGGGCGCGAAACTGCAGCAACACGGCATCGAATTCCGCCGCCTCGAGGCGCCGGTGCGCGGTGCGGCCGTCGAGGCTTTCCATGCGGACAAGGCGAAATTCGCCGCGCAATCCTTCGAAGGCCACCAGAGGCTCGATGCCACGGGCGCATGGACTCCGGAGCAGCGCGACCTGGCCGCTGGTGCGTTGTTCGTGCCGATCGCGCAGGCCAAGGCGCGCCTGCTGATGGCGCTGCTCGAACCCCAGGCACCGGACGCGCTGCTGGCCTGGGGCGAGTTCAATACCGCCTTCGAGCGCAAGGAATACATGGAAGACTATGTTGCCGAGGAAGTCGCACGCGAGATGCTGGCGAAGGATCCGGCCCTGAAGGCGCGCTTCGAACAGCGCCTGAGGGACGAGCCCGACTTCGCCAGGGATCCGGCGGCGCGGCTGGAGTTCTTCGCCCGCCTGCATCCGTCCTGGGACCGGTCCTACAACGTCTATCCGGTGCTGCGCCTGAACCGCTCACCATGAACAAACGCGTCATCGCTGCAATGTGACTGCGCTCACGCACGGCGGGCACGATCACTATCGCCGCGGGTGTAGCCTGCGCCGGTCGCCTTCTGCACTCATTCCATTCGAGCTACACCATGGCCGCCTGCTTCCGCCCACGACTGTTGTTCGCCGCTGTGCTTGCCGTTTCGCTGAGTGCGTGCAAGCCGGCGAGCGAAAAGGCCGCGACGCCCGCGGATGCCGATACGGCCGTGGCCATGCCGGCATCGACGCACAAGACGGCATCGGTCGTGACTCGCTGGCATTGCGAAGGCATCAGCGTCGCCACCCACTTCGATGACGACTCGCTGGAATCCATCACGCTCGAAACTCCGGAACGCACCCTGACACTCAAGTCGATGGCCAACGAGGACGGCGCGCGTTTCGCCGATGCCGCGGGCAACGAATTCTGGAGCCGCCCCGGCAAGGTGAGCCTGGCACTCGTCGGCCAGTCTCCGCTGGAGTGCCGCAAGGACCGCGGCTAGCCTCCTTACGCCATGCGTCCCCGGAAGGGATCCGGGACGCCAGCGAACAGGCGGCGCGCCACGTCGCGTTCGTCCGCTTCGATCTCGTCGATGAAGCCGCGCGCATCGCCCAACCCTGCGAAAGCCTCGAAGCCACGTTCGAGGAAGCCCTGCAATTCCGCCAACCCCGCCGCGCGCGCCGGGCCGCGCGAGAGCTTGAGCAGCAGGGCCACCCCGGGCATCCGCAGGGCGCCGGCCAGGCCGGTGCCCACGCGGGAAAGCAGGTCGATCTGGTGCGTGCGCAGGCGCGGCAGTCCGGCGTCGCGATAGACCTGCGCGTACAACGCGGCGTCCAGCGTGCGTCGCCCTTCCCCGGATTCCTCCAGCGCGCGGGCGAGCCGCAGGTCGAAGGCGTGCGTGAGCAGGCCCAGTTCGATCGCGTCGGACAGGGTCCCCAGCAGCGCGCTCGGCAGCAGTCTCTGCATCATCGGCAGGACCCGGGCGATATCGGCGTCGCGCCGGCTGAAGTCGCGGTCGTTGTAGACGTCATTGAGGAAGAACTGCGCCGCGGGACGCCGGCGCGGGTCACGCAGGAACCGGTCGAAGCTCGCCTCCAGGCGCTCGGCCTGCCAGCGCCGGACTTCCGGCACCCAGCGCAGGCCATTGCGCGGCTCGCGGCGCGGATCGTGCAGGGCCTGGTGGCGGGCCAGCAGGCAGCCCAGGCGCTTGGGGAGATCGTTCGTACGTGACATCCAGCCGGATGATCCGGGGCGGACGCGCGGGTGGCAACCGCCCGGCGCAAACCCGGCGCCCATCGCGGTTCGGGTCGGGAGGGTCGGCTACACTCGGCCGACCTGGTCCATACCCGCGCGAATGCTGTCCTTCCACACTGCCCGTCAACGGGCGCGCAAGGCTTCCGACAAGACCCCACCCCGCATCGGCCTGGCCGTCGCCGGCGGCGGTCCGATTGGCGGCATGTACGAGCTCGGTGCGTTGCGCGCACTGGACGAAGCCATCGAAGGCCTCGACCTGTCCCGCCTGGATTGCTACGTCGGCGTCAGCAGCGGCGCGTTCCTCGCCGCGGCCCTGGCCAACCGGATCGGCACCGAGGAGATGTGCCGCATCTTCCTCACCGGCGACAGCGACGACGTGGAGTTCCGGTCGGAAGCCTTCATGCGTCCGGCCTTCCTCGAATACATGCGCCGCGCCTCCAGCCTGCCGCGCCTTGCCGGCGACTGGTGGCGCGAGCTGCTGTTCTCGCCGGGCCAGCTGCGCTGGCCGGACTTCGTCACCCGCTTCGGCGGACTGGTCCCCACCGGCCTGTTCGACAATGCCGAGGTCGAGCGCTTCCTGCGCGATGTCTTCACCCGCCGCGGCCGCACCAACGACTTCCGCCAGCTCGAGTCGCGCCTGTTCGTCATCTCCGTCGACCTCGACAGCGGCGAGGCCGTGCGTTTCGGCGATGACCAGTGGAACGACGTGCCGATCTCGCAGGCCATCCAAGCCAGTGCCGCGCTGCCGGGCCTGTACCCGCCAGTGGAAGTGCGCGGCCGCCACTTCGTCGATGGCGCGCTGCGCCGCACCATGCATGCCTCGGTAGTGCTGGAACGCGGTATCGACCTGATGCTCGGCGTGAACCCGCTGGTGGCATTCAATTCCGGCGCCGATGCGGGACTGCCGACGGCCCATGCCGGTCGCCTCGCCGCGAGCGGCCTGCCCGCCGTGCTGTCGCAGACGTTCCGTACCCTGCTGCAGTCGCGCATGCAGATCGGCCTGGTCAAGCACCGCCAGCAGTTCCCGGACATCGACCAGCTGATCTTCGAACCCAACGCCCAGGATGGGGAGCTGTTCTTCAGCAACGCCTTCAGCTTCGCCAATCGCCAGCGCATCGCGGAGATCGCCTACCGCAACGTGATGGCCGACCTGCGCAATCGCGCCGATACGCTGGCGCCGTTGCTCGCCGCCCATGGGCTGAGCGTGCGCGCGGACATCGCCGCCGACACGCAGCGGTCCATCCTCGACGGGCTCGACCGGCGCCCGCGCAAGACCGAAACGACGGCGCGTCTGCACCGCGCGCTGGACGACATAGACGCGATGGTCGCCTCGCGACGGACGCACTGACCGGCGCAAGCACCTGATGGTTGTCCGGGCCACGCAGGCGGACGCTTTCTTGGTGTGAAAACTCTAGACAACGCCGCGATCTTGGCGACATCACCCACCCTCAGGGATCGTCATGGCGAAGTTCAAGAAGACCGCAAAGAAGACCGCCCGCGCCACCAAGGCGACCAAGGCGACCAGCAAGCAGGCCGAGCAGCTTTCGAAGACCCTGAGCGAATCCGCCCAGCAGGTGTGGCTTGCCGGCGTCGGCGCCTTCAGCCGCGCACAGACGGAAGGGACCAAGCTGTTCGAGGCCCTGATCAAGGAAGGCCTGAAGCTGGAGAACAACGCGCTCAAGTTCGCCGGCGGCCAGGCCGATGCGGTGCGCGGCGCCGTCGAGAGCAAGGTGGGCCAGGCGCGCGAACGCGCGACCGATACCTGGGACCGCCTCGAGAAGGTCTTCGAAGACCGCGTGCAGCGCGCGCTGACCAAGCTGGGCGTGCCGGGCCGCGATGACCTGGCCGAACTCACCCGCAAGGTCGACATCCTCACCGCCGAGCTGCGCAAGCAGGGCGGCAAGCCGGCCGCGAAGAAGGCGGCCAAGGTCGCAAAGAAGAAGCCGGCCGTCCGCAAGACCCGCACCACGCCAGCGGCGTAACGCACCGATCTAAACCGCACCGATTAAACCGCACCGATCAAACCGCACCGATCGGGACGCCTTCGGGCATCCCGCCGTCCTCCTGCCCGTCAGTCCCGCCACGCAGCTCCCCTCCCCCTGCGATTTGGACTGGCGGGCTTTTTTTGTTCGGGTCCGCTGACGCCCTTCACATTCTCGCCCTCGGCACCCTGACGTATAGTTCCGGCCTCGGCTCTACGGAAGGACACCATGACGGCTTCATCGTTGTTGCTCGCACTCGCCGTGACCGCACTGATCGGTGGCGTCGCCACCGCCTGGTTGTGGCTGGTGCAGCAGCCCCGCACGGAGCGCGAGGAAGGCCTGAGGCTGCTGTCGGCCATGCGCTGGCGTGAATTTTCCCGCCTGGTTGTCGCGGCCCTGCACAGTCGCGGTTTCGAGCCGGAGGCCATCGAGGACGCCGCCGAACGGGGCCAGGATTCCGTCATCCACCTCAGGCGCGACGGCAAGGAATGGCTCCTCGCCTGCAAGCAGGGCCTGAACTACCGCATTACCCCGGCCAACGTCAGCGACATGACCGACGCAGTGCGCTTCCATGGCGCTGCCGGTGGCGTGGTGGCCACTCCCGGCGTGACCGAACCGGCTGCGCGCAAGGTTGCGGCCCGCGTCGACCTCATCGATGGCGACACGCTCTGGCCAATGGTGCAGGCGCAATTGGCACCGGGCGTACGGGACGAACTCGCCGGCAAGGCCCGGCAGGCAGCTACGCGCCACGTTGCGATCGCCTGGGCAGGCGCCTTGGCCCTGGGACTGGCGGGTGCCGCGGTGATGCCGAAAGGCGAAACCGCAAACGACGCTCCCGCGATCGCCGCCGCTACCACTACCGCTGCCACTACCGCCGCCCCGGGCCCGGCCGCCAACGCAGCGACGACGACGGTGGCCACTCCCGTCCACGCCGCCGCCCCTATCAGCGAGGGCGAGCAACGCGACGAGGTGATCCGCATGGTCTCGACCCTGCCCGGCGTCGAGCGCGCCATGTGGAGCACGCGTTCGACCCTGCTGGTCTATCTCATCGACGAAGACGCCAATCCGGTCCGTGGCATCTGCGATGTCATGGAGAAATACGAGTCCCTGCGCACCTCGCGCCTGCATCTCCAGCCACCAGCGGGTGCGGCGCGGCCGTCGCGGTTCCTGCAGTGCGCGACGTACTGAGCGTCGTAAGCGACCGACAGCGGCACAGACAAGAACGCGGCGCATGCGCCGCGTTTTTCATTCGTCGCCTTGGGATCGCTGCCCTACGGCATCCATGCCGCGCCGGAAAGCCTGCACAAGCCGCCGACAGGGCGGCTCGTGACCTTTCACCAGTGCACGCCCCGCATCAGCGCTGCGAAGGCGATCTGTTCGTTGCTCGGCTGCGATTCGCGGCGCAGCGCGGCCTTGTCGCCCTTGGCGGCAGCCGAGTCCGGGAACAGCTCGAACGCCGTGCTCATCACCACTTCGTAGGCCTTCGGCGCCACTGCGTTGACCACCGAGGCGAAGATGCCCAGGCGCGTGGCAATCCGGCTGGGGCGTTCAATGATCCCCTTGACCACCAGGTCGGCCGCTTCTTCCGGGGATAGCGTCGGCACGCTCTCGTACATCTTGGTCGGCGCGATCATCGGCGTCTTCACCAGCGGCATGTTGATCGTGGTGAAGGAGATGCCCTTGCCGGACAACTCGCCCTGCGCGCAGCGGCTCCACGCGTCCAGCGCCGCCTTCGATGCGACATACGCCGAGAAGCGCGGCGAATTCGCCAGCACGCCGATCGAGGAGATGTTGATGATGTGACCGCGACGGCGATGGGTCATGCCGGGCATGAAGCCCATGATCAGGCGCAGGCTGCCGAAATAGTTCAGCTGCATGGTGCGCTCGAAATCGTGGAAGCGGTCGTAGCTGAGCTCGATCGAACGGCGGATCGAACGGCCGGCGTTGTTGATCAGCACGTCGACGTGGCCGTGCGCCTCCAGTACCTGCTTCACCAGCCGGTCGCAATCGGCCATGTCGGACAGGTCGGCGGTGTAGGCGAAGACCTTGCCGCCCGCTTTCTTCATCTCGTCGCGCGCCTTGAACAGCTCTGCCTCGCCGCGCGCGATGATCACCGTGATCGCGCCCGCCTCGGCCACGCGCTGCGCCGTGGACAGGCCGATGCCGGAGGAGCCACCGGTGATCACCACGACCTTGCCCTTGACCTTGCCCTTCAGCGAACGGTCGACGAACAGGTCCGGGTCCAGGTTGCGTTCCCAGTGATCCCACAGGCGCCAGGCGTAGTCGTCCAGCCTCGGCACGGCGATGCCACTGCCGCGCAATGCGCGCTCGGCCTCGCGGTTGTCGAAGCGGGTCGGATAGGTGATGAACTTCAACACCTCCTTGGGGATCTTGAAGTCGCGCAGCAGCATGCCGATGAAGCGTTTCACCGGCGGCAGGTTGCCCACCGCGGAACGGATGCCGCTGGGCACGAAGGCGAACATGCGCGCGTCGATGCGCATGGTCATTTCCGGCGCGTGGCCGGCGCGGCAGAAGGTGTTGAGCACCTCGCCGACGCGCATGGGTTCCGGATCGGTCAGGTGGAAGCAGTGGCCGTCCAGCTTGGGCTTGTGCGCGATGTGATCCATCGCATCGACCACGTAGTCGACCGGCACGATATTGATGCGGCCACCCTCGATGCCGAGCGTCGGCATCCACTGCGGCAGCATCTCGCGCAGCTTCTTGATCAGGGGGAAGAAGTAGTACGGGCCGTCGATCTTGTCGATCTGGCCGGTCTGGGAATGGCCGACGACCATGCCCGGGCGGTAGATACGCCACTTGATGCGCTTTTCGTTGCGCACCAGGCCTTCGGATTCGTGCTTGGTGGCCAGGTACGGATCGTCCAGGCCCTCGGCTTCGTCGAACATGTCCTCGCGGAATACGCCCTGGTACAGGCCTGCCGCCGCGATCGAACTGGTGTGGTGGAAGCAGCCCGCACCGATGGCCGCGGCCAGGTCCAGCGCGTTGCGCGTCCCGTCGATGTTCGCCGCACGCTGGGATGCCGCATCGGCGGTCAGGTCGTAGATCGCCGCCAGATGGAAGAAGTGCTTGACCTTCCCCGTCAGCGCCCTGGCCTGCGCCGCACTGACCCCGCACTTCGCCGCGGTCATGTCGCCGTTGACGACGACAACGCGCTTCATGTCCCAGCCCGCCTGCTTGGCGATGGCATCGAACTTCTTCTGCGAGTCCTTGCGCACCAGCACGTGCACGGTGCCCTTGCGCTCCAGCAGCTTGCTGACCAGATAGCGCCCGATGAAACCGGTGGCACCGGTAACGAAGTAGCTCATGCCCTGCTCTCCCGAGAACGCCGGCACAACGGGGGTTGCCGACCTTGGGCTACGTTGCCAGAGCCTGCGACAGCCGACAATGCCTCCCCGTATTGACCGTGCAATAGGCCCATGCTGTGATGCCGCCTCACCAGCACGGAGCCGCCGCCATGGCCGATCTGAAGTCCCAATTCGAACAGGCCGCGAAGGACGTCCACGCGCTGTCCGAGCGTCCCGACAACGACACGCTGCTGCGCCTGTATGCATTGTTCAAGCAGGGCTCCGAGGGCGACGTGTCCGGCGCGAAGCCGGGATTCTTCGATTTCGTCGGCACCGCCAAGTACGAGGCGTGGGCGAAGCTCAAGGGCACCAGCCAGGACGACGCCATGAAGAAATACGTCGACCTGGTCAAGAAACTGCGCGCCTGAGGCGCTGCGACCGATGGCCCGGCAGACCCGCCAACGCATCCTCGATGCCAGCCTGGCCATGTTCAACGCGCAGGGCGAACCCAACGTCACCACGAACCACATCGCCGATGAGCTGGAGATCAGCCCCGGCAACCTGTACTACCACTTCCGCAACAAGGACGACATCATCGAGCAGCTGTTCGCGCGCTTCGAGGAGCGCATGGACGCCGCGCTGGCCGCCCCCGAGGGCCGCCTGCCGGGGCTCGAGGACATCTGGCTGCAGCTGCACCTGGTGTTCGAGTCGATCTGGGACTACCGCTTCCTCTATCGCGACCTGGTCGAGATCCTCAGCCGCAACCGTCGCCTGCGCCTGCGTTTCGCTCGCATCCTCAGGCGCGCCGACGAACAGGCGCATTCGGTCATGCGCGGGCTTTCGCAGGCCGGCGTGATGCGCGCTTCCGGCGATGAACTGGCCGCGACCGCAACCAACGTGCTGGTGATCGCGACGTTCTGGCTCAACTACGCCTCGGCGCGCGGCGACAAGGACGAACACGAAGCGATCCGCGCCGGCATCGTGCAGGTGATGATGCTGTTGGCGCCGTTCCTGCGCGACGCCGAACGCCTGCACCTCAACCACCTTACCCGCGCCTACATCGATTGATGCAGGAAGGGTCTTGACCATCCGCTGACCACCACTGCGGCGGGTCAAGACCCGCCCTACAGGCTGAAGGAGTTCGCATGGCCGCCAAATGGACTGCATTTCCGCACGACGCCAAGGGTTTTGCCTACGCCGGCGACGCATTGAAGAAAGCATGGCCCCAGCTCCATGCCGGTGACTGCGAGCCCTTCCCGGATGCGAAGCACGCCGCCGCCCTGCTCAAGGCAGCCGGAAAGGCCGCGCCCAAGCTCGACGCCGATGCGTTGGCGGAAGCCTTGCAGGGGGCGTGGCGCGCTTTCCACCACGGCGACTTCAAGGCCGCCTTCGACGCGGGCGAGAAGCTCGGCCCCATCGGCGCCTCGGTCGCGGTGAAGGCGATCGGCATCCACGCCACCTACCTCGTCGGCAGCGATGCCGAAAAACTCAAGCGCTTCGAGCAGGCGGCGCAGCTCGCCGAAGCCGCGGCCAAGGCGCTCCCGGCCGAGGCCAACAGCCATTACCGCCTCGCCTTCGCCCTGGGCCGCTACAGCCAGGGACTGTCGATCGTGCAGGCGCTCAAGGAAGGCATCGCGACCAAGGTCCGCACCGCGCTGGACACCACCCTGGAACTCGCACCCAAGCATGCCGAAGCGCACACCGCGATGGCGGTCTATCACGCCGAGATCGTCAACAAGATCGGCGCGCTGATCGGCGGCATGACCTATGGCGCCAAGCCCGCCGAGGCCGAGAAGCACATCAAGACCGCGCTGAAGCTGACCCCCAATTCCCCCATCGCCCACATCGAGCACGGCAACGTGCTGATGCTGCTGTACGGGGACAAGAAGGAAGACGACGCAGCCGCAGCTTACGAGAAGGCCGCGAAGATCAAGCCGGTCGATGCGATGGAAGCACTGGACGCCGCGTACGCGCGGGAGCAGATCGAGTAGGGCGCGCGCCCCCATCCCAACCTTCCCCCGCCAGCGGGGGACGGAGCAGCCCCTCACTCCTCACTCCTCACTCCGCTCCCTTCCCCGCATCGCGGGGGAGGGTGGGGGCAGTGGGGGCAGCTAGCGCACCGACCAGCACGCCGTCCTGCAGGCGCAGCACGCGATCGGCCAACGCCAGGCTGGCCGGGCGGTGCGTGATCAGCATTACCGTGCGCTGCCGCAGCAACTCGTGGCACTCGGCGATGAATTCCTGCTCGCCTTCCGGATCGAACATCGCCGTCGCTTCATCGAGGATAAGGATGGCCGGGTCCTTGAGCAGCGCGCGCGCCAGCGCGATGCGCTGGCGCTGGCCACCCGACAGGCGCACGCCCTGGTCGCCAACGACGGTGTCGTAGCCCTGCGGCAGGCCCACGATGAAGTCATGCGCACGCGCGGCCTGCGCGGCGCGCTCGATGTCGGCACGACCGGCGTCGGCATTGCCATAACCGATGTTGTCGGCCACCGAGGCGTTGAACAGCAGCACGTTCTGCGCGACCAGCCCGACGTGGTCGCGCAGGCTGCGCAGGCTCAGTTCGCGCAGGTCCACGCCATCGAGGGTGATCCGACCGGACTGCGGATCGGCCAGGCGCAGCAGCAGGTGCGCCAGCGTGGTCTTGCCTGCGCCGTTCGCACCGGTGAGCGCTACCGTTTCGCCCGCGTGCACATGCAGGTCGAGGTCGCGCAGGACCGGTTCGCGTCCGGGGTGCGCGAAGCCAACGCCTTCGAAAACCACCTCACCGCGCACCTGCGCCAGCGACTGGCGGCCGTCATCGGGCTCGCGCGCCTGCGCGAACAGTTCGACCAGGCGTCGCGTGGCACCGCGCGCGCTCTGCAGCTGTCCGTACACATTGGCCAACTGGCTCAACGGCTGGGTCAGCAGCAATCCGTACAGCAGCAAGGTGACGAGGTCGGCGGCGTACAGGGCGCCGCCGGCCAGGCGACGGCTCGCGAACCACAGCAGCACCAGCACCGCCGCCGCCACGACTACCCGGACCACCGGTGCGATCAGGTTCTCCAGGCGATTCTGGCGCAGTTCCAGCGCATGCAGCCGCAGCGCCTGCTCGGCAAAACGTTGCGACTCCGCTCCCTCTCCGGAGAATGCCTTGACGATCGGCAGCATCACCAGGTTCTGCTCGGCCAGGGCCGAGCGCTGCGCGTAGGCCTCGACCTCCTCCTCGGCCAGCGGCCGCAGGCGCCGGCCGACGAGCTTCAGGCCAATGAACAGCAGGGGTACCAGCAACGCAATCGCGATGCCGATGCCCGGATCGATCCGCACCATCATCACGAACGCGCCCGCGCACGTCAGCAGCAATGGCGCCAGCGAGATCAGCGTGCCAGTCAGGAAGTTCCCGAGCCGTGCGACATCCTGCGTCAGCAGCGCCAGCACCGCGCCACGCTGGCGGCCGGCGTGCCAGTGCAGCGGCAGCGACTGCAGATGGTCGAACACCCGCATCGAGGCGTCGGCGATGAGGTGCGAGGCCACCGCCTGCGAACGTACCGCCACGACGTAGCCCAGCACCGCCTGCGCCACGACCACCACGAACCAGCCTGCCAGCAGCATTCCCACCGGCTGCGCCTCCAGCACCGCCGCGGAGAACCGACCCGCCAGCCAGGGCGTGGCGAGCGCCGCGCCGCTTTGCAGGCACATCAGCAGTAGCACGCCCAGCAACGCGCCCGCATACGGTCGCGCCAAACCCAGAAGGAAGGCATAGTCCTCGTGCTGCTTCACTTCATCCCCTCCCCTGCATCGCCGGCTTTACTCGCGCGCGCGCGCGGCCGTACGCTGCTCCCGTTTCTTCCGAATCCACGAACCGCCGCCAAGTGCCCAATCCAGCCCCAACGCTAGCATGCCGCGCGCGGCCGTCGCCGCAGATGCGCATGCAACAGACCGGCGACGAAGCCGTGATCCTCGACCTCGCCAGCGAGCAGTACTTCGGCCTGAATGCCGTGGGTTCCCGAATGATGCAGTTGCTGCAGCACGACCCCGACGTGCAGGCGGCCTACCGCACGCTGCTGGACGAATACGACGTGGCGCCCGCGCAACTGGAGCACGACCTGCTCGCCCTGCTCACCCAACTTGCCGATGCCGGACTCGTCAGCATCGAATGACGGCCGCTGGTCGCGCTGGTGGCGCCTGTCGTGGACGGATCGCGCACGGCTGCTCGGGCTGGTGGTGCTGGTGCCGCTCGTCGACATCGCCCTGCGCACGCTGGGCCTGCGCCGCACGCAATCGCTACTCGGCCTGACCCACGCCCCTGCTGCGCCGGCGCCACGCACGGATGATGTGATGGCGGATGCCCAGCGCATCGCCGAACTCGCCAACATCGCCGGGCGCCATGGCGCCTGGCAGAGCACCTGCCTGCGCCAGGCACTGGCCGTGCAATGGTGGCTGTGCCGGCGCGGCCTGCCCGCGCAACTGCGCATCGGCGCGCGGCGCGCCGGCAACCAGCTGGATGCGCACGCGTGGGTGGAACTGGATGGCGTCCCACTCGCACAGTCGCGGGAACTGCCGCCGGTGTTGTACATGCAGGGGAACTGACCCTGTGGCGTCACCAGACTCCAGGCGGCATCACTCCAACCGCTGTCCCAGGCGCCGCACCCGCTCCCATGCTGGCGCAGCACCCGTGCCGCGCGTTCGGTCTGCGCCGGCGAGGCGAACAGGAGATCCACGTCGGCACGCGTGCGCAGGTAGGGCTCGGCATACAGCCACCATGCCACCGTGGTCCCCTTCAACAGGAGTGCCGGCAGTCCGTCGGCTTCGAGCAACGCCAGTGCCCGCCGGCATTCGGTATCGCGCAGCAGACCCTGTATTGCCTCGGCACGACTGGCCTGCTGGAAGGCATCGCGCACCGGATCTCCCGCGGGCATCCGCCGCAAACGATCGGCCACCAGCGCAACGACGCCTTCGAGCTGCGCCGCCTCCAGCAAGGGCCCTACGTCTCCGTCCCAAGGCGTCGACGCGGCTGCATCGTCGCGCAGCGCGTCGGCCAGCCACTGTCGTGGCGTCATTACGTGGGATCGCAAATCCATCACACTGATGCTACCAGCGACACGGGCACGTCTCTCCATGCAAGGCATCTGTGGCTTCCTCCACCTCGACGGACAACCGGCCGCCGCCGCCCCACTGGCCGCGATGCGGTCGGCGCTGGTGCGCACGGCGTGGTCGGTGCACGAGCAGTGGCAGGACGGTTCGGCGGCATTCGCCGGCGCCCACTGGGCCTCCCGTGAACAGCCGCACGCTCCGCCGTTGCTGCAGCGTGATCCAGGCTCCGGCTGCGTCGTCGCCGCCGACAGCCGCCTTCAGGACACCGCCGTGCTCGCACGCAAGCTCGGCCTGTCCGCGCACAGCGGCACTGGCACGGACGCCGGGTTGATCCTGCACGCATGGCTGCGCTGGGGAGGCCGCTGCGTCGAACACCTGGAAGGCGATTTCGCCTTCGCCATCCATGACCCACGCAACGCCGGCCTGTTCTGCGCCCGCGATGCAATGGGCGTTCGCCCGCTCTATTTCCATCACGCGCCGGGTCGATTCGTCGCCTTCGCCAGCAGCGCCGGCGCAGTCCTGGCGCACCCGGATGTGCCGAAGACACTCGACGAGGGCCGCATCGCCGATTTCCTGGTGACGCAACTCGAAGGCATCGACAAGACCTCGACCTTCTACCGCGAGATCGAGCGCCTGCCGCCCGCCCACAGCCAGTGGATCGACGCGCAAGGCAGCCGCCGGCAGCGCTACTGGGCATTGCAGCCGCTGCGACCTGCGAACCCACCGAAGACGGATGGCGAATGGGCCGAAGCCTTCACTGCAGTGCTGGAACGCGCGGTTGCGCGCCACCTCGAAGGACCGGCGCGCATCGGCTGCATGCTCAGTGGCGGACTGGATTCCTCGTCGCTCGCGGTGGTGGCCAGCCAGCAACTGAGTGCCTGCGGCGGCGGCCCGCTGCCCACGTTTTCCGCGATCAACAGCGCCATGCCCGACTGCCCGGAAACCCGGGCGGTCGAGGCGATGCTCGCCCTGCCCGGCTTTCAGCCGTCGATCGCCGACCTCGCTGGCATCGCGCCCATCGCGGACACCCTGCGCGATTGCATGCTTGATTCGGAGGAACCGTTCGACGGCACCATGACCCTGATCCATGCGCAGTACCTGCTGGCCGCGCGCATGGGCGTGGAGGCCGTCATGGACGGAATCGATGGCGACAGCCTGTTCCTGGCCGGCGACAGCCTGGCCCGGCACATGCGCCGCGGGCGATGGGGGCAGGCGCTGCGCAACGCACGCGCGGATCGGCGCATGTACCCGGATGGCCCATCGACGCTGCAGCAACTGGGGCGGGCGATGGTGCGCGCCCTCGTGCCGAAGCCTGCGCTGCAGGCGGTACGCGACCGGCGAAAAGGGGACGAGGTCGGACGGAACATCGCGAACTCGCTGATCGCCCGCGACTTCGCCAACCGCATCGCCCTGGGCGAACGCCTCGGCACGCTGCGCTCGCAGCGGCCGTCAGTTCCACCCAGGGATGCCGGTGCGGAGTCCGTGGCCGCCCTGCAACATCCCTATGTGACGACCGCACTGGAGCGTTATCACCGCGTCGCCGCCGTCCACGGAATCCAGCCACGCCATCCCTTCACGGATCGCCAGCTGATCGAATTCGCCGTGACCCTCCCCGACCGCCAACGCCAGTCCGATGGCTGGAGCAAGGCCATCCTACGCAGGGCAATGCACGACCGCCTGCCGGAGGCGGTCCGCATGCGCCGGGACAAGACCAGCCTGGGCTGGCGATTCAATGACGCCGCCCTGTCCGATGGCGGCCGGTACCCGCTCCGCGAGCAGTTGCAGGCCCATCGCGGCGTCCTGGCTCCCTACGTCGACCTGGCCAAGCTCGATGCCGCCCTGGCCGCATCCACCCCGGAGGCCTTCGAGGCCGTCGGCGAGGCCCTGACGCTGGGGGCCTGGCTGAGTCGTTCAGGATAAAGACGACGCTTGTCAAATTATTTGTGTGAATCCCATCACATTCAGCTAGAGTGGGCCGACCCGCAATTCAGACGCGGGTCACATTTCACTTTGCCGATGTAGGGGGATGTCATGCAGGCCAAGCAGGATTCCGCGTCGAACGACACCAAGCCGCGCCAGCACTACAGCGCGCCGCAACTCACCCAATACGGCCGCGTCCGCGATCTGACGGCGGGTGGCTCCGGCCCCAAGGGCGAAAAGACGGTGCCCGGCCACCAGTACACACGCCACGCGTGATGGGTTTCGGTTGGGCCGGTCCGCGTGCGGGCCGGCCCAAACTTTTGTGCTGTGTCGAAATCCCGGCTGTGCGGCTTCCAAGGCGCTACCTTTCGCGCGACCCCGTGTCTTTGCCGTTCCCGGCCACTCGCTCCGTAGAGCGAGCCCCCTATTCACGAATGTGATTGCCGTCGTTTACATAGTGTGATTTCCATCGCACTCGGTTACGATCGCGTGACGACGGCCGCCGCAGGCCGGCGCGACGAATTCCAGAAGCCACAGGGGGCTCACATGCAGGACCAGCAGGATCAGAAGAACCACCATCCGGCACAGCGGGCCTACAGTGCGCCAAAACTGATCGGTTACGGTCGCGTCCGCGATCTCACTGCGGGTGGTTCGGGCTCGAAGGGCGAATTCAAGCCGCAACAGCTGACCCGCCATCCTTGATCCCCGGCGCGCGTGGACGGGCCTGCGGCCGATATGCCGACCTACCACTGCTACGCGTCCCAAGGCATCGCATCCGAGATCCCGCTGCCGGAACTCCCGCCAGCGGATCTCCCCCCGGATTCAAGCCTCCACGTTGCGCTCAGCGACAACGCCATAATCCCGGCGGCGACTGATCCCGACTGGCAACACGATTTCGTAGATCCGCACGGCGACCTGGCGTTCCGGTGCCTGCGCTTCGATCGCGACTTCTACTTCGACTTTCCCGGCATCGGCCAGGTGCGCATCACGCCGGACGACCGCATCCTGATCTGGCAGCACGACGCGGCCAGCATCGAATCCATCCGCCACGTCCTGCTCGACCAGGTGCTGCCGCGTCTGCTGGCGCAACGCGGTCATCTTGTCCTGCACGGCAGCGCCGTGCGCACGCCGGGCGATCGCGTGCTGGTCATCCTCGGCGACAGCGGGATGGGCAAATCCACGTTGGCGTCGGCCTTTGCCTGTAGCGGTGCCGATGTCCTCAGCGACGACGGCGTGCTGCTCGACTTCGCTCCGCCAGGGATCCGCGCCGTACCCGGCTATCCGGGCCTGCGCCTGTGGCCCGATTCGCTGGGCGCGCTGTTCGCCGAACGCGCCACCCAATCCACGCCGATGTCGCACTACAACGACAAGCGCCGCCTGGCCCAACCTGTGCCGGCCGGCAACGGCGCAGCGGCCGCAATCGACGCCATCCTGCTGCTACAGCCGGCACGCGACGATCGCGCCATCGTCATCGAATCGCTCGCACCGCAAGCGGGCTGCATGGCGCTGACACGAAACAGCTTCCAGCTCGATCTGGGCGATCACGACAACGTCGAATGCCTGTTCGCGCAGGCGGCGAAGGCCGCTTGCGAGACGCCGATGTTGACCCTGAGCTATCCGCGCGACTACGCGCTGCTGCCGGATGTGATCGAGCGGATCACGTCGACGGTCGCGGCCCTGCGCCCGCGTTGATCGATCCGGCGAAGCGTGCACAGTCGCGAAGCGGCTGCGCACGCTAGTCCATCACCCGCGTCCGTACACGTCCTCGAAGCGGACGATGTCGTCCTCGCCCAGATAGCTGCCCGACTGCACCTCGATCAGTTCCAGCGGCATCACGCCCGGATTCTCGAGGCGGTGCTTCACGCCCAGCGGGATGTAGGTGCTCTGGTTTTCCGAGAGGATGATCGTCTCGTCGCCACGCGTGATGCGGCCGGTGCCGCTGACCACGATCCAGTGCTCGGCGCGGTGGTGGTGCATCTGCAGGCTCAGCGCCGCGCCCGGCTTCACCGTGATGCGCTTGACCTGGAAACGCTCGCCCATGTCGATCGAGTCGTAGCTGCCCCACGGGCGGTAGACCTTGCGGTGCCAGGTCGGCTCGGGGCGCTGGCGCTTCTTCAACTCAGCCACTATCCCCTTGACGTCCTGCACGTGGTCCTTGTGCGCGACCAGCACGGCGTCGTCGGTGTCGACCACGACCACGTTCTCCAGCCCCAGCAGCGCGAGCAGGCGACCATCGCCCCACGCCAGCGTGTTGCGGCAGCTCTGCGCGACGACATCGCCGTGGTGGGCGTTGCCGTTGCCGTCCTGGTCGGCGACTTCCCACAGCGCCGACCAGCTGCCGACGTCGTTCCAGCCGACCGAGATCGGCAGTACCGCGGCATGCACGGTCTTCTCCATTACCGCGTAGTCGATGGAGTCCGACGGGCACGCCGCGAAGGCGGCCTTGTCGAGGCGGATGAAGTCGGCGTCGCGCTTGGCCTTCTGCAGCGCCTCGCGGCAGGCGGCGAGCATCTCGGGACGGTGCTGTTCGAGCTCGGCGAGATACACCGACGCCCTGGACAGGAACATGCCACTGTTCCAAAAGTAATCGCCGCTGGCGACGTACTTCGCCGCCGTATCGGCGTCGGGCTTCTCGACGAACTGCGCCACGGCGCGCACGCCCGCGTCAGTCGTAGCGTGGCCACCTACGGCCTGGATATAGCCGTATCCGGTTTCCGGTCCCGTCGGCACGATGCCGAAGGTAACCAGCTTGCCGCCCTGCGCCGACGGCATCGCCGCCAGCACCGCGGCGCGGAAGCCGTCGGCATCGACGATCACTTGGTCCGAGGGCAGCACCAGCAGCAGCGGATCATCGCCGCCGGCGATGGCTTCCAGCGCGGCGATCGCGATCGCCGGCGCGGTGTTGCGGCCCACCGGCTCGAGCAGGATTCCCGCCGGCACGCAATCGACCTCGCGCAGCTGCTCTGCGACCATGAAGCGGTGTTCCTCGTTGGCCACCACCAGCGGCGCCGACGTCGCCAGCGGCGCGATCCGGCCCCACGTCGACTGCAGCAGCGAGTGCTTGCCCAGCAGGTTGAGGAACTGCTTGGGGAAGGCTTCGCGCGAGAGCGGCCACAGGCGAGTACCGGAACCGCCGGAGAGGATGACGGGGATCATGCAAGGACTCGGAAGTGACGGAAAAGCCGCGGGCATGGAAGCCGTGGCCATGCGCGCATTTTCACGGATTGCGGGGGCATTGGCGATGTGCGGGGTGATATCCGGTGCTGGAGCGCGCGCGCATCCGTAAAATGCGCCGATTCCCTTCGCAGTGCTCCCATGCATCCGGAACGAACTGCGCGACGCCTGAGCACGCGCGCTTGACCGCCGCCCCCGCACATGGCTACTGGCACCTGTTGTCCCTGCCCGGCGCCGCCGGGCTGGCGCTGCCATTGCTGGCGTGTGCGGCGCTGCTGCTGGCGCACCACTCCAGCGACGGCGCGCGCGCGGCACGGCGCTGGCTGCTGGCCGCCGCCGGCGCGGTCACGCTGGTCATCGCCTGCAAGATCGCCTTCTACGGCTGGGGCACCGGCATCCGCGCCTGGAATCTCACCTGCCCCAGCGGCCACGCCGTGCTGGCGCTGCTGCTGTGGCCGGCCTTCCTCGGCCTGCTGGTGCCGCCGCATCGGCGCGCGTGGCGCGCGCTCGCCATCACCACCGGCGTGCTGGTCGGCATAGGCTGTGGTGTGTCGCGGCTGATGATCCACGCGCATCCGCTGTCGGAAGTACTGGCCGGCCTCGCCCTGGGCGGCCTCGCCGCCGTGCTCGCCCTACGCGC
Organism: Agrilutibacter niabensis; assembly: GCA_031457065.1. Taxonomy (GTDB): domain Bacteria; phylum Pseudomonadota; class Gammaproteobacteria; order Xanthomonadales; family Xanthomonadaceae; genus Agrilutibacter; species Agrilutibacter niabensis_A. Next base: position 728,611 of record JAVDVW010000001.1, on the reverse strand, counting down.
CGTACGCGGCCAGCGCCTCGCGCTGCGACGTGCCGCTTTCGCCGCCGCGGCGGTGCTCGTGCTCGGCTTGGGCATGGCGGTGATACCCATTGGCCTGCAGGCCGAACACTGGTTCGCTGCGCTGGGGGCGCGTCTCGCCGGACGCGAGCAGCCTGTGCAACGCAAGGCGTGGTTGCTAGAAGGCCGCGACACGCCGCAGCCGGCGGAAGCCGCCAAGTAGCCTGCTTCCCGGCGCGCCGCCGGGCCCTGCCCTCATCGTTGCTGCGCGAGGCGCGCAGGGAAGCAGGTGACCAGAGGACGATGAGGGGCGCTTTTGACGTTGGATGCCCTTGATAAGGACACAAGCGCTGGCGCCGAAGCCCGCGCAGCACTGGAGGCACGCATGAAGATCATCGGCCAGAACAACCTCACGCTTTCGCAATTCGACAAGGCGGTGGTCAAGTACCCGGATGCCAGGCGGGCGCTGTGCTTCGGCGACTCCTGGTTCCAGTACGTCCCCCATCCCACCGACCTCAACAAACAGATCGCCAAACTGTTCAAGCAGACCCTGTTCCTGCGCGAAGGCGTGGCCGGACGCGACAGCGCCATGTGGAAGGCCGCGCTGCCACGCATCCAGCGCGAGATCGGCACCTACCAGTTCGACGCCATCCTGCTTTCCACCGGCGGTAACGACATCGTCGGCGAAGAACTGAAGGAATTCGTCAAGGAATCTTCCTTCCCGCAATCCCCCGGCGATATGCCCTGGGGGGAAATTCCCGGCCCCGTCTTCGACCACATCCACTTGGATACCTTCGGGCATGCGCTGCGATACGCGATCAGGGACATCAAGTCCGTGGTCCAGTGCCGGGACCTCTACGCGCGCAACTCCATCGTCTACGTGCATACCTACGACTACATCTGGCCCAGCGGCATCGGCTACAAGCTGGGTCCGTTCAAGATGAAGCCCTGGGTCAAGCCCTACCTGGATGGCGTGGGGCTCACCAACCCCGCCCAACAACGGGTCGTCACCAACTGGCTCGTGGACCAGTTCGCCCGCGAGCTTCGCGCACTCGTCTCCCAGACCGCCAACATGACCCTGATCGACTCGCGCGGCGCGCTGAAGACCCAACAGCAATGGGAAAACGAAATCCACCCCAAGGCGGCGGGATTCGAATCCATCGCCAAAAAGTTCTGGAAGCCGGCGCTGTCCACCGTGCTCAAGTGAGGCGACCGGCGGGTCCCTCCCCCCTTCCCCCGCACTCCTTTTTTCTTCCCCCGCACAGCGGGGGAAGGTGCCCGCAGGGCGGATGGGGGCCGCCGGGCCCAAACACCACACCACATCCCCAGCACCCAAAGCGGACCAAATGCGGACCAAATGCGGCAAGAAAAAACACCCGCAACGCCAAAACCGTGACGCCCATCCACGAAGCCAAAACAATTACCCCGTAAGAATCGGGCCAAGGCCTACAGGGGGGCCGAGCACCGACCGTCGCGCCACCGGCGCCTACGAAACGAGGGATCGCCCATGTTGACCTTCATGATTGGACTGTCGTTAGGCGCCTGTCTGGGCGCCGCCGCACTCGGCGTCTGCAACGCCAGCTACGAACACACAGATTGAGTCCTGACGGCGCGCCTTGCGCCGCTGCCCTGCCCTCTCTCCGTGCATTGCGCCGCCTTGAGCGGCGCTTTCTTTTGTGCGGTATTGCGGCGAGTGCGTCTTTAACCGCATGCGAGGAGTCCACCTCGCCCGCTCCGAGGCACTACCGGATACGCCACACGAGCCTGCGCCCGCGTTCGATCAGCAGTTGCCACCAGCTCAGGTCGGAACCGTAGAACGACCTCAGATATTCCAGCGGAGGGAACGCCTTGTGGAGAAACCAGCGCATTCGTCCGCCGAAAGTCGGAATCCTGGAAACCCCCAACCGCTGCATGTAGCGCCAGCTTTCCAACCGGCGCGCATCAATTCCCTCGGTTCCGGCCAGGCGCTCCATTTCCCGGAATGCTCGTTCGGGAAATTCAGTGCCGAAGGTTTCCGTCGTCGCACGAAGGGCATCCACACAAAAGGTACTGACGCGATGCTTGCCACAAACATCGAGGACGCGATTCCAATCTTCCGCCGACAGGCGATCCGCCAGGAGATGCAGGTCGTACAACCATTTGAGGCGGTCGCCCACGCCCATGTGCAGGTTCATCGCTCGGTGCAGGCAGGCATGCAACATGGCGTGCCCGGCATTGAGGCCGCGTGCGCGGGCGTCGAACGCCGGGATTTGAATGGCTTCTGGAAAGAGCTGCGCGGTTGGCAGCACGGCTGAAAACCCGGGAAAATTGAAGAGACGCCAATGAAGGTCGACATCCAACGTCAGCGCTGGCGTCAGTTGCCGGCGAACAGTGGCCTCGTGGGATTCCGATCCAAAGTAGCTTCCACCGGCGTAACCCTGCGCCCGCAGGATAGTAGCCGCCCGCCTCGCCTGGTCCGCCGATTCGAACAAGACGTCGAAGTCCGCCGTTTCCCGCAGATAGGGAGCCGGATATAGCCAGAATCCCAGCGCGTAGCCTTTCAGGATAAGCGGCGCTATTCCCTCGCTCGCCAGCAGCCGATACACGCGCCGGCATTCCGCGTCCCGGAAAAGGGACGCTGCGGCGATAGCGCGAGCACGGCTCGCGAAGGCGGCCTTGACCCTGCTGGTCGGAGCCGCCGCGAGCCTCTGCGCAACGAGTGCAACGACGCCCTCCTCCTCGGCGACAGCTAACAATTCCTCCGCATCGTCAGACGGCTCAGGCAGCGACCCAGCGTCGCCGCAGAGCGCGCTCGCCAACCACGGTCTAGCAGTATCCATCTGGATTCGCCGTTTGCCATCGCCAGGCGTCCTCGCACATGCGGCGGACGTCGTATTGCGCACGCCAGCCCAGCACTTCGGCAGCGCGACTCGGATCAGCCCAGCACTCCGCCACGTCGCCGGGCCGGCGATCGACGATCGCATAGGGGACTGTCCTGCCGGATGCCCATTCAAATGCCCGGACCAGTTCCAGCACGCTAACTCCCCTACCCGTGCCCAGATTGAGCGCCTGGCAACCTTGGCCTGGTCTCAGACGCTCTACCGCGTGTACATGCGCTTCGGCCAAATCCATAACATGAATGTAGTCACGGACGCCGGTGCCGTCGGGCGTTGGGTAGTTGCCGCCAAATACGCTGAGCTTCGCCCGCCGGCCTATGGCCACCTGGCTGATATAGGGCATCAGGTTGTTGGGGATGCCAGCTGGATCTTCGCCGAGACGACCGCTGGGATGGGCGCCTACCGGATTGAAGTAGCGCAGCAGCATGGCGTTGAAGCGAGGATCGGCCACGCATAGATCCCGGATCAGGTCCTCCATCACCAGCTTTGTACGCCCATACGGATTGGTCACCCTAAGTGACGCGTCCTCCGTGATGGGCACTGCATCAGGGCTTCCATACACAGTGGCAGAGGAACTGAAGACCAGGTGATGGACGCCAGTCGTCGCCATTGCCTTCAGCAGGCTGATCGTGCCGCTGATGTTGTTCTCGAAATAGGCAAGCGGCTGCTCGCAACTTTCGCCGACCGCCTTGAGCGCTGCGAAGTGGATGACTGCATGGAAGCCGTCAGCGAGCACGGATTGAAGGTGCGCGGTGTCGCGGATGTCACCTTGATGGAAGGCAACCGGCTGCCCAGCCAGTTCCCTGATGCGCTCCACCACGATGGGCGAGCTGTTGACAAGGCTGTCGTAGATCACCACCTCGTGCCCACGCTGCGCCAACGCCACGCAGGTGTGACTGCCGATGTAGCCGGCGCCGCCGCAAACCAGAATCTTCATAGCGCTCCCGGTTGTCGCGGCACGGCCCTTCTGCCCGCCAGAAGCTGCTGCCATTTCGCCCTGGCCAGCAATCCGGCAAACGCCAAGTTGGTCGTAAGGTAGCGTTTCCACATCCGGCGCGGTTCCTGGATAACACGATACAGCCACTCGAGTCCTGCTTCCTGCATCCAGCGAGGTGCCCGCGTAACCTTCCCCGCAACAACGTCGAACGTGCCGCCAACACCCATCACAAACGTGACCCCTAGCTGGTCACGCCAACGGTTGATGAAGTTCTCTTTCTTCGGCGACGTGATGGCAACGAACAACAGCTTCGCACCTGATTGACGCACCTTTTCAACAAGCTCACCTTCTTCGTCCCAGAAGAAACCGTGGTGATAGCCCGCGATCTTCAGGGCTGGATACAGGTCCCCCACCTTGCGGGCGGTCGCCGCGACAACATCCTCTGTAGCACCGAGAAGGAACACTGGAAAGCCACTAGCAGCGCTCATTTCCAACAGCTCATGGAAGAGATCCACTCCGGCCACGCGTTCCGCAACTGGATGTCCCATGAGACGCGCGCCCAGCACGACGCCCATGCCATCGATGTTGATTATGTCGCATGCTCGAACCGACTCATGCAGTTGAGCGTCCTTCCGCATGTGAACCAACTTTGCAACATTGACCACCACATGCTGGGTGAACTCATCAGCGACTACAGCACGTCTTATTTCATCAACGGTTTCTTCCATGGTAGCGACATCCATGGGACAACCAAGAAGCTCAATTCGCTGCATGACTTAACTCAGCGTGATATCGGTTATAGAAAGCTAGAGAGTAGTACGCCCAACTCTGGGTCCAGCGCGCATAGCTGATGCGATTCGCATGCCACCTGCTGCGCTGGTAGATAAATTGTCCAGTTTGCGGCAGGTACATCAGTTCAATGGCACGCGCCACGACCTTGCCACACAGCTCGACGTCGCGCTCTTTGCCGCCAACCTTGAGCAGGGTAAGGACCGCTTGGGCGAAACTGTGCATGTCGAGCGGGTACGTGTTGCCCCGGTAGTACTTGGCGATGCCATCTTCCGTAAAGAAAGTTTCCCGGTAATACTCAAACCCACTTCGGATGGAGTCATCGAACTCCTCGGTGCCAAGCGCATCACGCAGCATGCACAACGCTTCCAGGTTGTAGCCTGTGTGGAACCCGTCGATGAACTGATGATGCCCCCTCGCTCCGTACACCCAGGAACCGTCGGAGGCCTGCTCGCGGAGGGATTGGCGTGCAACCGTCAACGCCTGCGCAACCATGGCATCGTCGCCCAGCTTGGTGCCTGCAAACGCACACCATGCGCTGCCCCATAGGCTCGCGTTGTGGACGAACGCGGTTTCGCCCGGGATATACGCATAGAAGCAGCGACCACCCGCCTCGGTGTAAAGAGCTTTGGAAATGAAACGCGCTGCATCCAGGGCAAGAGCCTGAACGCCAAGGTCGCCTGTGATGTTGCCCAGCCGGTAAAGCGCGCGTGCCACGTAGCAGGTAGTGACGACGTTTGGCTTGCCAGCGGGCACGTAGAAGGCGCGCGCCTGCCAGTCGAAGTGATATCCCCAGCATGCGTGATCTGCCCACTCTTCATGCTGGCTGCGTTGCTCGACGAGCCATGAGCCCAGTTCACGCGCCTGCCCAAGCAGCGCCCCCTCGCCCGTTCGCGCGTAATCCTCCAGCAGGCCATCTATTACCAGCGCCACGCCCTTGGGGTTGCGCATTTTCGGTACACGGAGGACCGGACGCAGGTTGACCGGCAGGCGCTTGCCGAGCTGCAGCCATGCAAGCCGGAACCAGGAGCTTCGATAGAGGGGCGTCCTGCGCAGCAGACGACTGTTGAGAAGATCGAATGGATCGTAGCCAGCATAGCCCTCTCTCCTCATGGCATCGAGGAGGCGCGAGTTGATCGAGACGGTATCCATCAGCCGTTGGCCTTGCCCGGATCGCCCGCGGGGGCAATTCCGTGTTCCGAGTAGAGCGCGACCCATTGCGGAATGATTCGCTCCATCGCAAACGTCGAAGAAACCTTGCGCGCACCTGCTGTTCCCATTTCGCTACGCAGAGCCTCGTCACGCAACAGCCGCGCCAGCCTGTCGGCCAGCGCATCGATATCTCCGGGCTCGACCAAAAACCCTTCCATGCCATCAGTTACGGCCTCCGGAATGCCGCCGACAGGTGTAGTGACGACGGGCATGCCATAGGCCATTGCTTCCAGCAACCCCATCGGCAGCCCTTCGTTGTACGAAGGCAGGACGAATGCGGCGCACTGTTCCAATAGCTCCTGCTTGCGCTGACCGCTGACCCAGCCCAGGAACTCCACGTACTCCACGATCTCGAGTTTCCGCGCAAGCTGGTTTGCACCCATGACGTCACCATCTCCACCCAGCAGCAGCCGAATCTCGCCAAACTCGGGAACAAGCATCGCAACCGCACGCAGGAGATCGTTTACCCCTTTTTTTTCTCCAAGTTTGCCGAGGAAAAGTAGCGTCGCAGGTTCCCGCACATACGCAGAGCGGGCGACATCGGGGGCCGGGTTGTAAATCACCCGTACTTTTGAACGCGGAAACGACCTTTCAACCCATTGTTTCCATCCGGTCGAAAGAACTATGACACCCGCAGCTGCCTCGAAAACGTACCGGATAACATGTTTCGCGAGCGTCGAACTTTCCCGCTCATAGAAAACCTTAAACTCGCCGCCATGCAGATGCAGCAGGACTGGCTTCCGCATCGCCAGCGCCGGGAGCAGCAAGAAACACTTTCGCCAGAAGCTGGCGCGTGAGGCGATGTGCACGTGCACTAGGCCGCCGACCGAGGTCAGGAGCCTGAATTGCAGGGTGACCCACGCCTTAACTGCGATAGCTAGCTTCAGCAGTGTGCCACCCTCGGCGTGCGTCTCAACATAGTCAATGACATATCGGTTTGAAAGAACGCTTGAAGTCAGCGCTCGCACTACGGCCGCAACGCCTCCCTGCGCGGCTGGGGAGGTGCCGACCATCGTCACCGTTTGCCTGTTTCCACGATGACCGTCAATCACGACGCCACCTTGTCACGTCGCGAGATGGATAGTAGAAACTTGCCGTTCGCGGACTTCTCCAATTCACGTACTTCTTCGACACTAACGCTGGTGGCTGACGCCATCTTCGCGGCTACAACCGCTCGCAGGCGTTCAGCGACGCTACTGTCGTAGCCGCTTCCCGGAATCACCCGGACAAGCAGCTCACCCGGTTGGCTCTGGACGTACTGCAGTCCGGCGATGCGGGCGTACAGATCAGAATGGAGATTGAGCGCCGTCGTCGTTACATAGCTGCCATCCGCGTTATAAACGCGGTCGCCGGCCCATCTGCCGAGGATCTCGGTTGCCGACATACCCTGGTGCCCGCAGTGCGCGCACTGCCCCACTCCCGCGTAACGGGCGTAGTCGCCTGTCCTGTATCTGAGCAGCGGCATACCGACGTTGTATAGGGTTGACCCGACGATCTCACCGACCTCCCCAATCGAGACCACATCGCGGTCGAACTCATCGAGAAGTTCGCAGAAGCCATACTGCTGATGGAAGTGATACAGACCAGACGCCGAGCAGTATTCGGCTAGCACTAACTTCTCCGAATGACCGTAGAAGTTCATGTGCTTTACCCCCGGCAGTGCATCGAACACCGCCTTCTGGTGAGGGTAAAAATTCTCCGATGTCGTGATGAAGGCCTTGAGGAATGAATGATCAAGCCCACGACGCAATAAGAAACGTGCAAATTCGTGGGCGTTGGAGGTGTATCCATGATAGAAGCCAATATTGCGATGCTTCATCACCTCGTAGATGCGCTCGAGATATTCTTCAGAGCTTCGGAAGCCATCGAAGACATACTCACGCAGTATGGGGTTAATGATGAAATCACGTCCAACGATTCGCTCGTTGCGAACGACCGCTCTTGGTGAGAACCGGTAGCCGACCTTGCTCCACATCCGGTGCAGTGCGGCGTACTCGTGTACATATCTATCTCGCGGCAACAGCAGGCGCAGGGGCTTTCCGGATGTCCCCCCCGTCGTGCACTCGTCGTAGCGGGAACGGTCAATCGCCGTGGAAGTGAACGCCTCGTAGTCCCCAAGCACGACATCCTTGTCGATCGTGCTGAACGCAGCCTTGAAGTCGGCCGCAGAGGTGATGCGAATACCTTTGTAGCGCTGCGCGTAGAACGGCACGTCTCGTAGCGCGCTCTCCACAACCGCAAGCAACCGCGATTCGCTGTCGGTCTTCCAATAGCCCCGGAAGCGCGAAGCATACCGGGGACCAAATATCATGGGCGTAGCATTCGCCCTTAGGAGCAACTCGCTTAGTACGGGGTAGCTGCGGGATATCCGCATGGAGAAATTCTTGACACTGCTCATTGCTTGTCGCCACTTGGAACCACGAGCGTAGCCGGTACTCCAACCGCCGTTGCCCCATCCGGAACGTCATGCAATACAACTGCGTTCGCGCCGATCCTTGCCCCCGCTCCTACCTTGACAGGCCCCAATATCTTTGCGCCCGCGCCGATAAGTACGTCATCGCCAATTACCGGCACGTCGTGCTTTCCCGACCTCCCGCCGATCGTCACGTTCGGACTGATGAGTACTCGATTCCCAACAACGGCCCGAGCATGGATAACAATTCCAAGTCCGCCGTACCCTAGGACCACCCCTCTGCCTATGGTCGCCGAAGGTGGCACGACAGCAGAGAAAACAATCCTGATCGCAGTTGAAATAATCCTTGGCAGGATTGGCACTTTGAGGCTCCAAAGCCAGTGAGATAGGCGATACAACCGAAGCACCATGTCAGCGCACTTCCCTTAGTGCGGGAGCACATGAGGGCCTCTCAATAGCTCGTGAAAGAATCACGCCCCTCAACAGAACGGCGACTGTCGTAAAAATGAGCAGCAGCGCTACCGAGAGTGCCCCGCGCAGTTCGACAAGAAATAGAACTCCAACCACGGCAAGCCACGCCACGGTTACATATAGGGCGGTCATCAGGATCGGAGCGGTCGCACGACGAACGGTAAGGACCGTAGACGGCAACAGGGCAAGCTGCCCCGCGATTAAGGAAAGTCCCGCTAATAGCGCAATAACCAGAGTCGTCCCCTGCGTTCCGGCGCACCAGGCGCAGAAGACAAGAATCAGCAACGCTCCAGAAATCCCCATTATTCCGTACCTCATTGCCTGCCGGTAACGGACCAATATCTCTCCGGTTCGGGCGGGTGAATCCGCATGGCGCGACAGTTCGGGGACATAGTTATTGGCCAATGCTCTTGGCAGCAGCAGCAGTGCAGCCACTACCGACGACACCTGCGCTACCACGCCAGCCATGGCGCCACCTGAGATCAACAGAACGGCCGGGGTGGTGAGCTGTTCGCGTCCAGTGCTAACGACTCCGTTTGCCGCCAGCATTGCGGTCTCGCGATATGTCATTCCGCCACCTTCAGGTCGCCCACCTCCGCCCCTATCTGCTGACCAGGACACCAGCAACGCGACAGCCCCAGCCGCCAACAGCGCGACTCCATATGAAATCACTGCAGCAGAGGCGCTGCACAGAAATGCAAAGCTGGCAACTACAACAATGAGCAGCATTTCGAAAACGCCGAGAAGCAGCAGCTTTCTGTCAGATAGCAGCTTGGTTCGCTCGACCTGCCACAACGAAAAGCCGGCGAAGAAGGCAATCACCGCTCCCACGGACCCCACGAGACCAAACGCATCCATCGCCAATGCGGCCACTACAGCTACAGGGACTATGCACAGCTGCCAAACAAGTGCATTTCGCGTCATTTCGCGGCGAATGGCCGGATCCGGAAACCGAGCCCAAATAGCCATCAACTGCCCTGAGGCCGCGCCACCAGCCAGTAATGCCAGGAAGCTCGCGATACCGATATCAGCCGCAGCGATACCGACGTCCGTTGTTGCGAGCATGAAAGACAAGGCCGAAATGAACGCGAGACGTTGAACTCCCGGTGCAGCGGTAACGACCAGCAGCAACAGCTTTTGCGCTGAGCCCGAGTCCAATCGAAGGATTTTCATGCGACTCCTGGGCGAGATCTCGACGCCATGATGGCGGCCACTGCAAAAACGCAAGCGGGAGTCGGGCGGAACATGAGGCCATTGCTCAAGACGGAACAGGCCAGGTACATGAGCCATAGCGCCTTCCATTGAATCGAGAACGGGCTAAGGCGATACGCTGAGACGAGCAATCCGCAGGTCAGAACGAGACCCAGGAGTCCCTGCTCATAAACCACGGCGATGAAGTCGTTGTGGCTGTCCTTGTCGTGCCACCACCAGACGCTACTTGCGGTGACATTGGTACCGGCCCCGGTGCCGAGCAGAAGCTCACCTACCTCTCTCCTGGAAATGGTTGCGATTCGCTCGATCCATACTGACGTGCGGCCCGAACTGAACCACTCCAGTGATTCTGCTGACAGCAAGCCCGTAGAAACGGCGAATATTAGTCCACACAGTCCAGCCAGCAGGCTCACTAAGAGCACCATGAACCTCTGCTTCGCGGAAGCCTGTGCAAGGACCAGGTACGCACTGGCAACAAGTCCCGCGCTCATCGCGGTACGCACACCCCAGCCCAAGACGATCATGTAGAGCATGAATAGGGAAACCAGCACGAGCGGCTCCCGATGCCAGCTCTTGGTCCTGGTGATCATGACCAACCCGATGGCCAAGACCGCGACGTAGGCCGAGGTATGGGTGCCGCCGAAATAAGCAGGCAGCCACTCCTTTCCGTTTCTGAAACTTGGCTCCACAGCGAACAGGCCGATGAGAGTCAGGGCGCCGATCCACCAGACCAGAGCGCGTGCACCGGCGCTGCGTACGTACTGCATTTTGCCAGTGAGTATTCCTCCCGAAAGCAATAGCAACGGGGCCAGAAACTTGGCCAGGTTGAGGAGCCCGTCCACCATGCTCCTTGCCGCGAGCGCTTGGGAAAACAGGACCACCACGAGCAGCGCCAGAGACGCACCAATGATCCGCCACTTCCGCCTTGTGCTGGGAGCGACGGCAATGCCGGCGGCACCCAACGCCAAGATCAGCGCATCAACGATCTTCGGTAGAACTGCATACGCCGACTGTCCGGCATCGTCATTTTCGGCGAGCAACACCGATGCAAGAAGTTTAACGCCCACCAGCAAGCAGGTGAGACGCAGGTACAACTGCCCGACCCGCAGTGTTGGCGGCGGCGCAAAGCGAGCGTGCGTCATGCCCGCTTCAGACGTCATGCGAAGACACCACGGGTATCGACGAGTCGATCAGCGCCGAGACGGGCGAGATCAAGCGCTTTGAACTCCTTGTGGTCGACAAGTAGCAGGACAACGTCGGCGACTGCAAGCGCCTCCTCCGCGGGAGCAAGGCTTAGCAAACCGCGCGCGGGAAGCGGCAACTCCACGATATTGGGTTCAACCGCGATGACCTGCCCCGGAAAGATTTCCCCAAGCTGCATAGCAATCAGCAACGCGGGGCTTTCACGGACATCGTCAATGTCCGCCTTGAAGGTCAGTCCGAGGCACGCAATCGTTACATCGCCATTTGCCCCTGCTCGTGCCGATGCGCGCTTCGCAACTGCTTCCTTGACCTTTTGGATCACCCACCCCGGCTTCCGGTCGTTTACCTCCCTAGCGGTGCGGATCAGGTCAGCATGCTCAGGGGTCTTGCTGACGATGAACCAGGGATCCACCGCGATGCAGTGACCACCAACGCCAGGTCCGGGCTTGAGAATGTTCACGCGTGGGTGGCGGTTGGCCAGCCCGATCAATTCCCAGACATTGATGTCCAGTTTGTCGCAGATCACCGACAGCTCATTCGCAAACGCAATGTTGACGTCACGGAAGCTGTTTTCCGTGAGCTTGCACATTTCGGCGGTTCGCGCGTTGGTAACGACGCAGTCACCCTGGACGAAGGTCTTGTAGAGATCGACAGCCGCCTGCGAGCATCTCGTCGTCATGCCGCCGATAACGCGGTCGTTCTGCACCAGTTCCTGCAGCACATGTCCAGGAAGAACCCGTTCCGGGCAGTGAGCAATGCGGATGTCAGCGCCCTCGCCGGCCGACTGGGGGAAGCTCAGGTCCGGACGCTCCTCGGCCAGCCATTGCGCCATCTGTTCGGTGGCGCCGACGGGCGACGTGGACTCGAGGATCACCAGGTTTTCCCTGCGAAGCACGGGGGCAATGGCCCGGCAGGCAGACTCGATGTAGCTGAGGTCCGGCTCATGTCCGTCCTTGAACGGCGTGGGCACGGCAATGAGGAAGGCATCGGCCGGCTCGGGTGTCGTCGTGGCCCGCAGGAAGCCCTCCGTGACTGCAGCATGCACCACCATGTCCAGGTCCGGCTCGACGATATGGATCTCGCCACGGTTGATGATGTCGACGGCGTTCTGATTGATGTCAACGCCAATGACTTTCTTCTTGCGCGCGGCGAACACGGCGGCAGTAGGCAGGCCGATGTAGCCCAGACCAATGACGGAAATGGTTTCAAACTGCATTTTTGCGACCTGATACAAAACTATTGATGACGCGAATTGACGCAGTGGGATCAGGCGATCCTGGCATCGACTCGATTGGTTTCGGCGAGCAGGCACTCCACTATCCGTGAGCACGCAGCGCCATCGCCGTAAGGGTTATGGGCATGACTCATCGCGCCATAGGCCTCGGGATCCGTAAGCAGGCGACCAACCTCGCTGACGATGCGGGCGGTGTCGGTTCCTACGAGCCTCACCGTGCCAGCCTCCACGGCCTCCGGACGCTCGGTCGTTGCGCGCATCACCAATACCGGCTTGCCGAGCGAAGGCGCCTCCTCCTGGATTCCGCCGGAGTCGGTAAGGATCAGGTGCGATCTGCTCATCAAATAGACGAACGGCAGATAGTCCAGCGGTTCAATCAGTCGAACGTTGGAGATTCCAGAGAGGAGCCGATTTACCGGCTCACGCACGTTCGGATTGAGGTGGACCGGATAGACAACATCCACGTCAGGATGCAGCCGTGCGATCTCCGACAGCGCCAGGCAGATCCGCTCGAAACCATCTCCGAAGCTTTCCCGCCGATGTCCGGTCACCAGCACGATGCGGCGATCCAGGTCGATGTCGCGCAAGGAGGCCAACGCTGATTCGCGCAATCCCGGATCCTGTTCCAGGCGCTCTACGGTTGCCAGCAGGGCATCGACCACGGTGTTGCCGGTGATCTGGATAACGCGCTCTGCAACGCCTTCGCTCAGCAAGTTGTCGCGGGACGTCGCGGTCGGTGCAAAGTGCCAAGTCGCCAAGGCGCCGGTCAGCTTGCGATTCGCTTCTTCCGGCCACGGGGAGTAGAGGTCACCCGTGCGGAGTCCTGCCTCGACATGGGCGACCGGAATCTGCTGGTAGTAGGCAGCGAGGCTTGCGGCGAAAGTCGTAGCGGTATCGCCATGGACGAGCAGCACATCGGGCCTGAATTCCGCCAACACGGTCTTCATGCCTTGCAGCACGCCCGTGGTCACATCGGTGAGGTCCTGCCCAGCCTTCATGATGGACAGGTCGAACTCGGGCTTGATCCCGAACAGCGTCAACACCTGATCCAGCATTTCGCGGTGTTGCCCGGTGACGCAGACCCTGGCGTCGGCGCGCGGATCTGCGGCGAGCGCAAGCACAAGCGGAGCCATCTTGATCGCTTCAGGGCGGGTTCCGAACACGCAGAGCGTCTTGAAGCGCCCGTTGTTACGTCGACGCCCGAAATCATCCACAGGATCCGCAGAGGCCGGGCGGTCCAAAATTGAAACAAGTTCGTTCATTGGGTTCTAGTACGCGTTCCGGCCGAGGAAACCTTTACAGATCGTCAGCGCAACAATGCGCAGGTCGAACACCAGCGACCAGTTCTGCAGGTAGTACAGGTCGTACTCGACGCGCGCGGCCATCTTGGCGACGGTGTCGGTTTCGCCGCGCAGGCCGTTGACCTGGGCCCAGCCGGTGATGCCGGGCTTCACGCGGTGGCGCTGCATGTAGTTGTCCACCACCTCGCGGTAGTGGTCGTTGTGCGCGACGGCGTGCGGGCGCGGGCCGACGATCGACATGCTGCCCCGCAGGACGTTGAAGAACTGCGGGAGTTCGTCGGCGCTGCTGCGGCGCAGGATTCGGCCCAGCGGGGTGATGCGCGCGTCGTCGCGGGTGGCCTGGGTGACTTGCCCGGCTGCCTCGGCGTGCACGTGCATGGTTCGGAACTTCCACACCTTGATGATCTTGCCGTCCAGGCCGTGGCGTTTCTGTCGGAACAGCACCGGGCCGGGCGAGCTGAGCTTGACCGCGATGGCGATCGCCGCGAGCAGCGGCGCGATCATGATCAGGATCAGCAGGGCCAGCACGCGGTCCTCGATCGCCTTGAGCAGACGTGCGTTGCCGTCGAGCGGGCTGGCGCGCAGGTTGATCACCGGCAGGCCGGCGACCTGGTCCACCGACTGGTTGAGCAACTGGATGCCGAACAGGTCCGGGACGAGCTTGATGTCGGCGGTGCACTGGTCGAGTGCTGCGAGGATCTGGTTGATCTGGTCCTGCGCGCTCATCGGCAGCGCGATCCAGACCTGGTTGATGCGGTGGTCCGCGACGTAGCGGGCGAGCGCGTCGATCGAACCCAGGTGCGGGCTGCCCTTGATCTGGCCCTGGTCCACCGGAGTGCTGAACCAGCCATGCACGTCGATACCGGCCCAGCGGTTGTGGTCGAAGGTGTGGACGATGCGACTGGCATCGCTACCGGAGCCGACGACGACCGCGGTGCGCAGGTCGAGGCCACGTGTACGCACCCACGCTGCTGCGCCGCGCAGCGCCAGTCGCATGGCCACCGAGCCGGTCGTCGCGGCAAGGAACCACACACCCCACCACAGTCGCGAATTGGCGCCGGTCACCTTGAATACGAGGTTGTAGGCGACCCCCAGGGCGAACACGCCGCACCACAGCGCCGCGACGTGGAAGGCTTCCAACGACAGGCTGAGACCGCGCCAGCTGCGGTAGACCGAGGAGCTGCCAAACACCAGCAGGGTCAGCAGCGCGCCACGCGCGACCACCTGCTGGTATTCCAGCGACAGTTCGAAGTGGCCGAACCGGTAGCCGTATGCGATCGATGCGGCGGCGAAGAGGACGAACAGGTCACCAAGGCGCATGGCCAGGGCGATGAGCGCGGCAAAGCGGTGCATGCCAGCTCCCACTGCCGGCGCGCGCGCTATCGAGGTAACTACCATTCGTCCGACTCCCCTACGTCATTCGAGCTGTTGCGGGCCTGGCCATGAGTACTGCTACCAAGGTCGCAAACACGATGGCCACCGACAGGGCGCGCAACGGGTAATCGACGAACGAATGGATCAGCGGCACGAAAACGGCAATCGCCGCGGCCGGCATTATCGTCGAACTCCGACCCCTGTCGTCGGTTCTCTTTCTGAATTGCATGCAGGCGGCGTGCCAAAGGAGCCAAAGGAACGCGGCGACCAGCACGAGGCCCGGAATTCCGGCTTCCAGCGCGACTTCGAGCAGGTCGTTATGGGCGTGAAGGGCGTGGACCTGCTGCATCGCAAGCACCGGCTCGAACGGGGCGTAGACATCCCGGAACGTGCCGGCGCCGCTGCCCCACGGCAGCCAGGCCTTCACCGCCTCGGTGCCATATCGGAGGTACTGCCAGCGCAGGTCGGCCAGGGGATCCTGGGCCAGGCGGTGGGCGATGCCGTCCCACGCGTACACGGCGACGCCGAGTGCCGCCACGGCAACAGTGGCGATGGGCAGCAGGTGCCACTTTGCGCGACCGGGCGCCTCGATCCGGCTCGCAATGACCACAAAGGCGATCACCGTGACCATGGCGGTCAGCACGATGCCCATCCGGGAGAAACTCAATGCTGCCGAGAGGAACAGCACGACGGCCGTGCCGGACCAGACGATCGCCTGCGGCACACGGCGTTCGCGCTGCGCGGCGAAGGCGAACGCGAGGGCCATGGGAACCAGCATCGCCATCAGGTCGGCGAAGTGGTTGCGGTTGGCGAAGGTGCCGATGGCGCCGATGGGATGGTGGTAGGCGTAAAACCGCAGCCGCGAATGCTCGCCGGCGGCCGCCTGGGCGAAACCCAGCAGGGCCATGGCCACCGCTAGGAACAGCGCGAGTTGGAGCAGGCGGATGCGCGCTTCGCCGGGCAAGCTGACCACGAGCAGCCAGGCAGCGCCGAAGGTGGCCAGTGCCAGCACGGCACGCACGGAGCCCCAGACGTCGAGTGTCATGGGAAGCCAGGCGGGATGGAGCCCGGCCTGGTGGAGATCGGCCAGGACCGCGGCACGCGGAGCCGATGCGGCGAACAGGGACGCAGGCACGGGCAGGAGTTGCAGGGCGACGACCACGATCGCGGCCAGCAGCCACCAGGCGAACAGCCGTTGCAGGCGACCGGCTTCGGCATGGCGCCAACGCAGGAGGCCGAGGGCGAGCGCGGGCAGTGCTGCCAGGTGGACGATCAGGTCGCCGGTACCGCGCGAGCCACCGCCAAACAACAAGGCCGTGGCCAGCAGCAGGCCGGCGGCGAGTTCAGCGGCAAGGTCGCTGGAGCGCAGCGACAGCGACCCTGTGGTGCGGCTTTGCATTCCCGTCGTGGCTCCTCTCCCCTCGGAGAGAGCTCCCTGCCTGTCGCTGTGCCCCCGCATTTTCATGACCCCCTGAAAGAAAACGGGCCGCACTGGGCGGCCCGTTGATGCTTGCCTGTCCGTCGCTGGATCAGGGGCTGGAGGGCTTGTCGTCCCCGCCACCGCCACCGCCGCCGGCACCGGCGCCGAGCAGGAGGGCGGCACCGCCGGCCATCAGGTAGTACTTGGTGTCGGACGAAGCGGCCACCGCCGGACGGCTGCAGACCGGGTCCTTGGCGCTGATCGTGTAAGGCGCGGTCGAGTCGACCGTCACCGAGCAACCATTGCTGTAGGTGACCTTGGCTTTACCGCTGGAGACAACGACGACGTCACCGGCCTTGGCACCAAAGCTGCTGCCCTCGGCAATCGCCTTGTCGCCCACTTTGGCCGCGCCCGTAACCTGGACCTGCACGGTGCCGTTGGCACGCACCAGGGTCGTGGGCTGCTGCGCAGCCGCACTGCCAATAGCAAGAGTTGCGACCAGACCTGCGATCAAATGCTTCATGTTGCTATCCCCCCAAAAGAGTGCGCTATGCCGCACTTTGCGGTAGCAAGAGTAATGCCAGCCTACGGTCACCGCAAGGGTTGCGCGGCCGGCTGCGGGCCTTGGTTCCCCAAGGGATTCAAGCGGATGGCGTCGAGTCGCAGGGTACCGGACACCATCCGCTCCTGCAGCGACCGGGCGGCAAGGCGGAGGCGCAGGAGCTGCCCGGAACATGCGGCCGGTACGTCGAACTCGCCCTGGCTGCGCTGCCAGTCCGGCGTGCGCGTCGCGGAGGGCAGTTCGAGCGACAGCTGCGGGACCGGGGCGCCCTGGCAAGCGACTTCGAGCAGGAAGGGACGCGCCGCACTGGTGTTGTTTTCCACGCCGGCCGCAAGCCGGTAGTGGCCCGGGCGCAATGCCAGCGGCTGTTCGACGCCGAGGTCCGCGACGGCGCGGCCATCGAAGTCGAGCACCAGGGAGCGCGCGCCCTCGAGGGGATCGATGTCGTCATAGGCAGTCGTCAGGCCCGGTTGCGTGCCGATGCGCCAACCGAAGCCACCCGCGACATCGGGCTGCTCGAAGCCCCCGTCGAACAATCCGTTGGCGTCGCTGCTTCGCACGGAAAGCGGCAGCGACTGCCACCAGGCGCGGCGCGCTTCGGCGTTCCGGCCCAGGCGGTTGAGCAGGGTCACGTAGGCATGGACTTCGCCGGGCTGCAACGGGGTGCGCTTGCCGAGGTGCTCCAGCAGCGTCGCGGCCGGGGCGGCCGGAACCTGTGGCGACTTCAGTACCGTGGCGAGCGCGGGACGCCAGTTGGGCGCCATCTCCAGGCGCGGCAGCAATGCGGCCTGGATCTCCTCGTGTTCGAGCAGACCGGCCAGGCGTTGCAACATCTCCTCGCGCACGCCGGGCGCCACGCGCAACAGCGCATCCAGGTGCAGGAGACCGTTCTCGACATCGCCGCGTGCGAAGGCGCGGTCGATGGCGGCAGTGCGGGTCAGGCGATCGCGCGGCGCACGGCGCACGGCGATGGCGAGGAAGCTGTCGGCGCGGGCAGCATCGGTTTCGGCCTGGGCCAGCACGCGGAAGGCGCGACCGTCGATCGGATGCTCGCGCAGGATGTCGCGGGCGATGGCGGCCTTGCCGGCGGCGGCACCGCTGTCGATCGCGCCCATCAGGCGATCGGGACCCGCTGGCGCACCGATGTCCGCATCGACGTGCGACAGCGCGATCGCCATCCATGCGCCAATGCCGAGCAGCACGGCGACGATGACGATGCGCACGACCTTCATCCCCTGCCCGGCCTGCCGCTTAGCGCTCGCCGCCGTAGCTGTACTGGGTGTAGCCGCCGTAACCGTAGTTGTCGCCCTTGCGCGGGTTGAAGCGCGTGAGCACCGAGCCGAGCACGTGGGCGCGCGCGCCGAGGAGGCGCTGCATCGCGCCCTGCAGGTTGTCGGTGCGGGTCTCCTCGGCGGTCGCGACGAGCAGCGTGGCCTCGGCGCGGTGGCTGAGCAGCGGCGCATCGGCCAGGCCCAGCACCGGCGGGCCGTCCAGGATGACCATGTCGAAGTGCTGGCGCAGCGATTCCAGCAGTGCACCCAGCGCATCGCCGGCGAGCAGTTCCGGCGGATTCGGCGGCAGTGGTCCGGAAGTGATGACGCTCAGGTTGGCGTCCTTCGTCGCCTGCACCGCGCCTTCCATGCCAGCCGCGCCGGCCAAGACGTTGGACAGGCCCACCGAATTGGAGGCTCCCAGCAGCTTGTGCAGGGACGGATTGCGCAGGTCGGCATCGACCAGGACCACGCGCTTGCCCAGCTGCGCGATGTTGCGTGCCAGCTCGGTCGCGGTGGTGGTCTTGCCTTCGCTCGCCCCCGCGCTGGTCACCAGCAGGCTGTACGGCAGGCCATGCGAAGTCGCGAACTGCAGCGCCGTGCGCACCGAACGATAGGCTTCCGCGAACGGCGAGCGCAGGTCGGTCGACGCCTGCGTCGGCGTGAGGCCGCCGGTGAGGCGCGGCACGATGCCGAGCACCGGACGTTGTGTCAGCGACTCAAGCATCTTCGGCGAATGGATGGTGCGGTCGAGGTAGTGGCGCGCGAATGCGGCAAGCACGCCCAGCATCGAGCCGACCAGGAGGCCCAGCGCGAGGTTGCGGAACAGGCTGGGCTTGTACGGGCCTTCCGGCACTTCGGCGCGATCGACCACGAAGATGTTGTTGGCGCCCACGCCACCGGCCACGCCGATTTCCTTGTAGCGCTGCAGCAGGCCGTCGTAGAGCTGGCGGTTGGTCTCGGCTTCGCGCTTGAGGATGTTGTACTGGATGCTGCGGCTCTGCAGGTCGAGCACGTCGCCCTTGAGTCCACCGATGCGCTCGGTGAGCATCGTTTCCTGGGCCACGGCCGCGTCGTAACGCGCCTTGACCGAGGCACGGATGTTCGCCACTTCACCGCCGATCTGGCGGTCGATCTCGGCGATCTGCCCGCTCAGGCGCAGCATGTCCGGATAGTCCGGCTTGAAGGTGCGCAGCTTCTCCTGGTACTCGGCCTGCACCTTGGAGCGCTCTTCGCGCAGGCGCTGGATCAGGGCGTTGGCTACGACCTGCGGCATGCCCGAACCGTCGCCCTGCGCGGCCTGCGTCCACTCGGCTTCGGCGCGGATGCGTTCATCCTGCGCGTGCGCGAGCGAAGCATTGAGCTCGGACAGGTTCTGTGCGGACAGCGACGGCTTGTCCTCGCCGACCGAGACGATCTGCTCCCGCGTGGCGAACTGGACGAGCGACTTTTCCGAATCCTCGAGCTTGGCCTTGAGCTGCGCCAGGCGCTCTTCCAGGTACTTGCCTGCGTAGGACGAGGCTTCGAAGCGACGCTCGAGGTTGGAAGCGATGTAGGCCTGGCCCCAGGCGTCGGCGATGCGCGCGGCGATCTTGGGATCGGGCGAGTCGACGTTGATGCGGACCAGGCGCGAGTTGCGGATCGGCTCGACGTTGAGCTCGCCCAGCAGCATGTCGGCGAGCGCACGCTGCTTTTCCTGCTGGCGCACCGCGGCACGGTCTTCGTCGCCGATGCCTTCTAGCATGGGCTTGAAGTACGGATGCGCGGTGAGATTGAGGTCCTGCACCACGCGCAGCGCCAGGCTGTTGCTGGCCAGCAGCTCGTACTGGGTCTGGTAGAAGTCGTCGCCGTAGTAGCCCTGCTCCTGCGGCACGACGCCTTCGACGTTCACGACCTGCAGGCTTTCGCGTTCGATCTGCAGCAGCGAACTGGCGCGATAGATCGGCGTGGCCAGCAGGGTCAGGACCACGACCACGGCGACCACGGCCGCCATCACGCCCGCTACCAGCCAGCGGTTGTCGCGCAGGATGTTCCAGTACTGAAGGAGATCGATTTCGTCGGCGTCGCGCTCGTTTTGCGGCGCGGCGGGCAGGCTCATGCCCGAATGGGTCTGGATGTTCATCAATTGTTGTTGGTGTAGAAGACCCACGCCGTCAGGATCGGCGCGATCTGGATGAAACGCTTGAGCCAGACTTCGCCTTCCGATTCGTCGACGACGACAATGTCGTCACCGAGGATCTCGGGGTCCGGGCTGCGGCCCTCGCGGATCGCCTCGAGGTCGAAACGCGCGACCATTTGCCTGTCGCCGGCACGACGGAAGACGACGACGTTGTTTTCGTTCGCGGTATCGCTGAGTCCTTCCGACAGCGAGACCGCCTGCAGCAGCGACAGGCGCGAGGTCATCGGGAAGATGCCCGTCTTCTTGACCGCGCCATTGATGGTCACGCGCTGGCTGGCGAATTCCTTGACGAAGACCGTGACCTGCGGGTCCTGCAGGTAGTGCGCGCGATAGCCGCTCGCGATGTCCTGTTCGAGCTCGCCCACGGTGCGGCCGGCGGCCTTGATCGCGCCCACCAGCGGCAGGGAGATCTGGCCCGCGTTGTTGACGCGCACTTCGCGATCCAGATCCTTGATCTGGAACACGGTGATGGTGAGGAGGTCGCGCGAGCCGATGTGGTACTCGCTGGCGTCGACGGCGACTGCGTTGTCGACCTGCGGGAACGACGAAGGGAGAACACTACCCTTGCTCGCACATCCGGACAGGAACAACAGCAGGCAAGCGACGGCCGCCGCTCGGACAAAATTCAACAAATCGGAATCCCCAGAAACCCTTGATTCGAAACGCATTATGCAGATGCTGGGGCCTCGGCACAAAGAGTAAAGGACGTTCACCGTCCGCGCAGAGTCCGCAGCAGCCGGGTCAACACCTGCCCTTCTGCGGCCCTTTTGGGCGGAGCGAAGCCAACTGTGGCATGGAGCGCCAATGGCAGCTGTTCAGGCGGCTGGTTTTCGGCGACTCCTTGCGGGCGGGTATGCACCATGTGTCCGGATTCCTCGCGCCCCACCAGGGCGGCGGCGGCTTCGCGTGCCTCCGCCAGCAGCGGCGGACGGCGCTCCGGGTGGTGGGCGTCGGTGGCGAGCACCATGCAATGCCCGTCGCCGACGAAACGCTCGCCCCAGTAGCGCACCCGCCGGCCAAACCGCCCAGTCAGCGCGCCCGCGGTGACCTGCATCCATGCGCCACGCTGGCTGAGCCGTGTGAACAGGTCGTAGTGCGTCTCCACCCAGGTCAGCCGTTCAGGATGGGTGATCACCGGCACGTAGCCCGCGGTCATCACCTCGAAAACCAGGTCCTCGAAGCGCGGCGGCGCGACATGGTGCGGCGGTTCCAGCAGCAGATAGCGCGAACCGGCGAGCGTCGGAATGCGGCCATTGCGGATTCCCGCGACCAGGTCGGGATCGACGTGGACGTCCGCCCCCTCCAGCAGGCGCAGGGCGATGCCGCGCTCGTCCAGTTCGGCCTGGAAGGCCACGATCGCGTTCCTGATCGTGCTGGCGTTGTTGTCGTAGACGCCCGGATAGATGTGCGGCGTGCACGCGATCGTGGTGATGCCGTCCGCGGCCGCGATGCGCGCCATCTGCAGGGCCATGTCCAGGTCGACCGCGCCGTCGTCGATACCGGGCAGGATGTGGCAGTGCAGGTCGAGCATGGCGATTCCGGGATTTGGCCGCCGCGAGTGTAACCACCCGCATGGCTGGCATCCGCCATTGGAGTTGCTGTATAGTGCGCGGCCCCGGCAGGGCTATAGCAACTGCATGGGCACTGCATTCGGGCGGTTAGCTCAGCGGTAGAGCATTGCCTTCACACGGCAAGGGTCGCAGGTTCGAACCCTGCACCGCCCACCACATTGGTACTGCCAGGCCTCGCCTGCAGGTACGCGGAAGGCCGGCGCAAGCCGGCTTTTTTGTTTCCGGAGCCCGGAATGGACGACACCCGCCTGTACCACAACCCGCGTTGTTCCAAGTCGCGCGGCGCTCTGGAACTGATACATGAACGCGGCATCGAGCCGCGCGTGATCGCTTACCTGGATACGCCGCCGACCCGCGACGAGCTGCGCGAACTGCTGCGGCTGCTTGCCCTGCCCGCGCGCGCCCTGCTGCGTACCGGGGAAGACGAATATGCGGCGCTCGGGCTCGCCGATGCTTCGCTATCGGATGACGCGCTGATCGACGCGATGGCGGCGCACCCGCGCCTGATCGAACGGCCGATTTTCGTGCACGCTGGCCGCGCCGTGATCGGGCGTCCGCCGGAACAGGTGCTGACGCTGCTCTGAAGATTCCTGTCCCGCCGGCGCTGGGATCTGCCTGTCCAGACCGACTACCAGGCCTTGCTGTCGCGCATGCGCCGCACGCGATCAGGCGGGGCGAACGAATCGCTGCGCGCCTCTGCCCAGAAGTCCCGGAATACCGCGTGGTCCGGTAACTTGCGCAACAGATCGCCCGGTTCGAGGAACCGGTAAATCGCCGCCAGCGATCGCACTTCGATCTGCGATATCCGCCGCAGGATGTGCTCGGGCCCGACCTGTCCCGGATGCTCCAGCCCCGCGGCCGCCAGCAGGTCGCGCAGCGCCTTCAATGTGTTCTGGTGGAAATGGGCCACCCGCGTCGCCTTGTCCGGTACGTCCAGGTGCCGCCAGCGCGACGGATCCTGCGTGGCCACGCCGGTGGGACAGCGATCGGTGTGGCAACTCTGCGACTGGATGCAGCCCAGCGCGAACATGAAACCGCGCGCGGCGTTGCACCAGTCCGCCCCCATCGCCATCGTGCGGGCGATGTCGAAGGCGCTGGTGATGCGGCCCGCGGCGCCGATGCGCAGGCCGCCACGCAGGTCCAGGCCGACCAGCGTGTTGTGCACGAGCATCAGCGCTTCATGCATCGGCACGCCGACGTGGTCGACGAACTCCGCCGGTGCGGCGCCCGTGCCGCCTTCGGCGCCGTCGACGACGATGAAGTCCGGGAGGATCCCGGACTCGTGCATCGCCTTGGCGATCCCGAACCATTCCCACGCATGCCCGATCGCCAGCTTGAATCCGGTCGGCTTGCCGCCGCTGGCTTCACGCAGCCGCGCCACGAACTGGAGCAGCCCGATCGGCGTAGTGAATTCACTGTGCTGCGCGGGCGACACGCAATCGACGCCCATCGGCACGCCACGCGTGGCCGAAATCTCCGCGCTCACCTTCGCTGCCGGCAGCACGCCGCCGTGGCCAGGCTTGGCGCCCTGCGACAGCTTGATCTCGATCATCTTGACCTGGGGGTCGCGTGCGTTGGCGATGAATCGCTCGAGGTCGAATCCGCCCTTATCGTCGCGGCAACCGAAGTAGCCCGAGCCGATCTCCCACACCAGGTCGCCGCCGTTCTCACGGTGGTAGGGCGAGATCGAACCCTCGCCCGTGTCGTGGTAGAAGCCGCCCAGCTTCGCGCCCTGGTTCAATGCACGGATCGCGTTCGCCGACAACGCACCGAAACTCATGGCGGAGATGTTGAACACGCTGGCCGAATACGGCTGCGCGCTGTTCTCGCCGATCATGATGCGGAAGTTGTGCGACTCCGGATGCGCGGGAACCAGCGAATGGTTGATCCATTCGTAGTCGGCGCCGTAAACATCCTGCAACGTGCCGAACGGGCGCGTGTCGTTGATCGCCTTCGCCCGCTGGTATACCAGTGCACGCTGGTCCCGCGAGAACGGAGTCTCCGCGGTATCGGACTCGATGAAGTACTGGCGCATCTCCGGCCCGATGGACTCCAGCCCGAAGCGGAAATGCGCGAGGATCGGATAGTTGCGACGCAGGGTGCTGCGCTTCTGCATCACATCCGATGTTCCCAAGGCGGAAAGCAGGCCGAACACCACCACCGCCACCCACCATCCACCGCCCTGCCAGGCGGCCACGCCCAGCGCAATCGCGAAGAGCAGCAGGCAGGCGTAATAGGTGGCGTGGCGCATGGCTCCTCCCGGTTGGTGCCCGGCCACCGTTGCAGCCGGTCGCTAGAGCCTGGCGTCGACGCTGTCGCGCGGATACAGGCTCTTGATGTCGTACAGCAGCGCGTTGCTGCGCCCGTATAGACGTACGCCCCGGGCACCGAGTTCCCGGTACTGGTCGTGCGCCACGGCGAGGATGATCGCGTCGTAGCTGCCGGCCTGCGGGTCGGAAGACAACACGTCCACGCCGTATTCGTCCTTGGCGATGGCAGCATCCACCCACGGATCGTGGATGTCCACATTCGCACGGTATTCACGGAAGCGCTGGACCAGCTCGACGACGCGCGTATTGCGCAGGTCGGCGCAGTTCTCCTTGAACGCCAGGCCCAGGATCAGGATGCGCGATCCCGCCACCGGGATGTCGCGCTGGATCATCAACTTGATGACTTCGTTGGCGACATGCTCGCCCATCGCATCGTTGATGCGGCGGCAGGCGAGCAGGATGTCGGGGTAGTAGCCCGCCGTCTGCGCCTTCTGGATCAGGTAGTACGGATCGACGCCGATGCAGTGCCCGCCCACGAGCCCGGGGCGGAACGGCAGGAAATTCCACTTCGTGCCCGCCGCTTCCAGCACCTCGGTGGTGTCGATGCCCAGCCGCTGGAAGATCAGCGCGAATTCGTTGACCAGGGCGATATTGGCATCGCGCTGGGTGTTCTCGATGACCTTCGCGGCTTCGGCCACGCGCAGGCTCGAGACCTTGTGGGTGCCAGCAGTGATGATGCTGCGGTAAAGCGCGTCGACGAAATCGGCGGCCTGCGGCGTCGAGCCCGAAGTCACCTTGGGGATATCGACCAGGCGGCGGCGACGATCGCCGGGATTGATGCGCTCCGGGCTGTAGCCCACGAAGAAGCCGACATTGAGGCGCAGCCCGGACGCGGCTTCGAGCGCGGGCACGCAGATCTCCTCCGTGGCGCCCGGATATACGGTGGACTCGTAGATCACGGTGTCGCCGTGCGACAGCACCGCACCGATGGCACGGCTGGCCGCGATGAGCGGCGCGAAGTCGGGGCGCTTGTGGACGTCCACCGGAGTGGGAACGGTGACGACGTAGACGTTGCATGCGGGCAGGTCGGCCGGATCGGCACTGAAGCGCAGCTTCGACGCCGAGGCAATCTCCCCGGCGCTGCTTTCGTGGTTGTCGTCCCTGCCCTCGCGCAGGCTGGCGACGCGCTGCGCGTCGATGTCGTAACCCAGGGTGTCGTACTGCTTGCCGAATTCGATGGCGAGTGGAAGGCCGACATAACCCAAGCCGACCACGGCGATGCGCGCGTTGCGGGGATCCAGCATTCGTCCTGTCCTTGTCGACCGGCGTGCGGCCATGAACGCGATGGTGCCTGGGGCGGGACTCGAACCCGCATGGGGTCGCCCCCGGCGGATTTTAA
Organism: Agrilutibacter niabensis; assembly: GCA_031457065.1. Lineage (GTDB taxonomy): Bacteria > Pseudomonadota > Gammaproteobacteria > Xanthomonadales > Xanthomonadaceae > Agrilutibacter > Agrilutibacter niabensis_A. The sequence continues at coordinate 702,920 of JAVDVW010000001.1, read as the reverse complement.
GTCCGCTGCGTATACCGGTTTCGCCACCCAGGCATGGAACAAGCTTACCTGCACAAAAAAGCCTGGCATACGCCAGGCTTCATTGGCTCGAGCCAGCCGGCTCGCAAATCGGTGGCCTGCAAAGGACGCCATCCCGGTTGCCACCCGATTTGCTGCACGGTTTATACCCGAACTTGCACTCCTGCGGAAAGCCAGCGGGCAGGCCTCACATCTGCACGTCGTAGAACACCATCACGCGCAGGTCGCTCAGGTCGGTGTCGTTGTCCTGGTCCACCTTGGCATAGCGCAGGCGCAGCATCAGGCCCTTGAGCACGCCTTCGGGCGGCGACCATTGCACGTTGAAGTCGGTTTCGTCGCGCGAGAACTGCCCCGGGTCATCGGGATCGCTACCGGAGACATACAAGGCGTACATGCTCAGCCCCGGGACCATCTTGGGCGTATAGCCCACGCGTGCCAGCCATGCATCCTCGCCCTCGCGGTTGAAATCCTCGACCTGCACGCTCGTGTACCCCGGATAGCCGCTCCACGGCGCCTGCATGTTCGCGTCGCCACCGGCGCTGGTGTAGGCCACCGTAAACAGCGCCCCACCGAAGGCCAGCTCCGTCTTCGCGCCCCACTGATGGGCCGAGAAATCCGTTCCCTGGAGCAGTTCGTCACCCACGCTCTGCTGGTCGGTGTACTGGAACGCCATGCGCAGCTTCAGGCTTTCGCCGATCGGGAAGCCGTATTTCGCTTCCGTGTAGAAGATGTTGATGATGTCGTTGCTGTAGTAATCGATCGCACCGATCGAAAGCTCACCGAGCTTGTAGTTGCCGCCCACCGCATAGACGCCGCGGTCGACGTCGTCGGGCGCGCCGGCATCGTCCGACATCGAGACGAACTTGTCGGAATTGCGCTCCTTGATCTTGTCGACGTAGCCGGCGCCCCAGCGCCACTGCGACTCGTCGGTGCCGTTGCCATGCTGGCCCTGCACGAGCGCGGCGAGGAACGTATTGGGTGTCATCCGGCTGTCGTTGCGGTTGATGTACGGCGTGTCCAATCCCCGGGCACCCACGGTCGCGCGGATGTCGTCGGTCAACTTGAACTCACCGTACAGCTCGCCGAGCACCGTATAGCCGTCCTGGCCGGGCTGCAGCAGCAGCGTCCCGTCCTTGTCGTCGGGGCCGTGCAGCTTCTGCGAGGTGTACAGCGTCGCGCCCAGGGAAAATATCTCGCGGAAGTAGCCGGTCTTGAAGCCGGCGGATCCGCCGATCGCCCAGGCCTCGCTCTGCGAGTCGTCGTACTTGTCGCGATCCAGGTAGTACGAGCGTAACTGGATGTTCCAGTCGGTATCCGCCCATGCCTTGCGGCGGGTGTCTCGCACCCATTCGTCGTGCGAGCGCGGACCGAAGCTTTCGTCCAGGTGCGTCTGGCCCTGCTCGGTCGAGGTCTGCTCGGCTTCCTCTTCCACCGGTTGCGAGCTCGCGGGCGGGGGCTGCGCGGCCTGGGCAGTCGGGGTCGCCTGGGCGACCTGCATGGCCTGCGGTGGACTCTGCGCGGTCTGCGCGGAACGGACCACCTGAGGAGTATTTCCGGTTTGCGTGGGCTGCACCGTCCAGGTGGCAGCCTGCGGAGCCGGTGCCGCAGGCGCGGCCGTCGCAAGCGCTGGCCACTCCGTTGCGTCGCCCGGTGCCGGCTTGGGCGCAGGTTGCTGCGCCCGCGCCGGCATCGAAGCAAGGTACGCGAGGCAGGCCAGCGTCAAGGCGAGCGGTACGCCCACCTTGCGCCGTGAATCGTCGAGCATGAAAACGTCCATGAGTCCTCCTCGCAATGAAGGAACTACTGCGACAACACCATCGCGAAGTAGCCGAACACTGTGTAGAGCACGCCGGATACCGCGTACCCGACCGGGAAACCCACCCACGGCACGCTGCTGCCGATCTCCTTGGAAGCCTCACGAGCCGGGCCGGAATGCGACCGGGAGCCCGCCACGCCGCCCATCAGCACCGCCGGGTTGATCTTGAAGATGTGCAGGCCGATGGCCCAGGTGACGAAGGGCGGGATCGTGCTGGCGATGAAACCGGCGAGGAAGATCTTCAGCGCGATGTCGCCGGTCAGCTGCTCGAGCAGCGTGGCACCGGCATTGATGCCCACGATCGCGATGAACGTCACCAGGCCAAGGTCCTCGAGGATGTTGCGCGCGGCGTTCGGCGTGCTGCCGAAGAAGCGCAGGCGCGATACCACCGACGACACCAGGATGCCCGACAGCAGCAGGCCACCGGCATTGCCCAGACCCACGGAGAAGTCGCCCACCGGCACGTTGATCTTGCCGATCAGCAGGCCGATCACCATGCCCGCCGACAGTGTCAGCAGGTCGGTCGATGTGCTCGGGCGGGCGATCTTGCCCAGCACTTCGCCGGCCTTGTCGACCGCGCCGCGCAGGCCGGTGACGTAGAGCACGTCGAAGCGCTTGAGCGTAACGTCGGTGCCCAGTGGCAGCGGTTCGCCGGAGCGTTCGATGCGGCTCAGGCCGATCTGCCCGCCGACGTCGGTGGCGCCCAGCGCCTTCAGCGGCTTTTCCTCGAAATCCTTGTTGGTGAGCAGGATCTCGGCCTGGTCGAGCGGAATGTTCAGCACTTTCGCGTTCGCCACTTCCTCGCCAACCAGGCCAAGGTTGGCAGTCAGGTCTTCCAGGCGGCCACCGAGGGCAACGAAGTCACCCTGCTTCAGCACCAGATCGGGCGACGCCCCCAGCGCTTCGTCCCCGCGCACCACATTGGCGATGCGGTACTCCGGATGCGCCTGCCGGAACTGCGAGATGCTCTTTCCTGCAGTCGACGGATTATCGATGCGATACGAACGCAGGCCGCCGGCGCGGTAGCCGGTAAGCGCCGCGTCGTCGACGTTTTTCACGCCGTGCGCCGCTTCGTATTCCTTCGCCGCCTTCTTCGCATCGACGCCCCACCAGCGCGGCAGGTACTTGCAGATCAGGATGATGCCTACCGTGCCCCAGATGTAGGTCACGCCATAACCGAGCGCGATCATGCCCGATACCTGTTCGGCGGTGCTGCCGGCCGGAAGCTTGTACGCGCCCTGCTCCACGGCCATTTCCGCGGTACCGATCGCCGCCGACATCGTCTGCGACCCCGCGAGGATGCCGCCGGCCGCGCCCGCCGGGAGTGCGAACACTTTCGACATGATCACGACGAGGGCCAGGCCCAGGCACGCGCACACGACCGCGAGGATGGTGAAGGTGATGCCGTCCTTCTTCAGGCTGTTGAAGAACGCAGGCCCCACCCGCAGCCCGACGCCATACATGAAGAGGTAGTAGAAGAGCGACTTGGCGAAGTTGTCGAGCTGCAACTTGACGCCGTAGGTCGATGCCCAGGTGGCCAGTGCGGCGCCGACGACGACCGCCGCCGCCACCATGCCCAAGCCATACCCCTTCACCGCGAACTTGCCGACCCAGACCGCCATGCCGACCGTGAAGAACAACAGGATGTAGGGGTTTTCCTGCAGGAACTGAAAGAACGCTTGCATGGCAGCCTCCGTATGGCGACGGTGCGTGTTCGGTTCAGTGGGTCGACGAGGCCTTGCTCTCGGCCAGGGTCGATGGCTTGAGGCACTTGATGCCCTGCGCCGAGTGGTAGCCGTGGATTTCCTTGACGTCGAGCTTGCGCATGTACGCGATGGTGTCCGCGGTGATCACCTGCCCGGGCACCATGATCGGGAAGCCCGGCGGGTACGGGATCACGAAGTTGGCCGACACCATTTCCGGTCCGTCGGCGAGGCGCTTGTCCACCTCCGCGCTGTGGAGCTTGACGAACTCGCAGTTGTTTTCGTCGTAGGCCATGAAGAACGCCGGTCGCATGTGGCCCTCGTTGCTGCCCGACTTCGGGTTGTCGCGGAAGGAGTCGTTGAAGCGGCTGAAGTTCGGCAGGTCCGGCACGTCCGTCATCAGCGACTTGACCCGCGCATCGAAGACGGCCTTGCCGTTGGCATCCTCTTGCGACAGCCGCGATTCGATTTCCCGGGACAGATCGGCAAGCGCCTTGATCAGCAGCGCCGCATCGCTATGCGTGTTGTTGATGTTGGTCTGGACCAGAATGCTGTTGCGCGATGTCTTGTTGATCTGGATGTCGAAGCGTTCGGCCAGCATTCCCTTGAACTGCGTGCCGTCGAAGCCCGCCGCGCCGCACACCAGCGTGAGACGCGTGGGATCCAGCGCGAACTCATCGTTGTTCCAGGCCTCGACGATCTCGTCCCAGTTCCCCTCGCTGCCGCCGTAGTCCTTGATGCCGGATTCGCGGAATTCCGCCGGGATCATGTCTTCCGGCGTCGCAACGTGGAAGTACTTGGAGATCAGTGGATGCGTGTTGATCGCCTGGCGGATGCGGAGCGCCAGATCGGTCATCTGCAACGTCAGTTCATAGCCCTCGAGTTCCATCTGGCGCCGCGCCAGGTCGAGGGAGGCGATGAGCTGCAGGTTCGGCGAAGTCGAGGTATGCGCGAAGAACGCTTCCTCGAACGGGCCTTCGACGTGGTGGAAGTCCTCGTCCCACACCAGCATCATCGAACCCTGGCGGAACGCAGACATCGACTTGTGGGTCGAATTGGTCTGGTAGACGCGGATGCGCACCTTGTCGGGATCGGGCATCAGGCGCTTGTCGAGCAGCGAGGCGTCCTTGCCGTCGAGCTTGCCGTCGTTGTTCTCTGCCCGCCACTTGGCGTATTCCTCGCGGTATTTCTTGCTGCGGTAGCGGCGCGTGAGGTCCGCCGCGGCGCCCATCGCGGTGCGGCGCCGGTGCAGGGCGCTGAACCGGGCGAAGCCGAACCACGCTTCGTCCCACAGGAATACCAGGTCAGGCTTGATGGCGAGGCACTCCTCCATCACCCGGCGCGGGTTGTACATGTGGCCGTCGAAGGTGCAGTTGGTCATGTCGATCACCTTGACGCGATCGAGCTTGCCCTCGGCCTGGCACTGCAGGAGCGCGTGCTTGATGGTGCGCAGCGGCACCGCGCCGTACATCGAGTACTGCGTCAGTGGGAACGCTTCGACGTAATAGGGCTGTGCCCCGCTCAGCACGAATCCGTAATGGTGCGACTTGTGGCAGTTGCGGTCGACGATCACGATGTCGCCCGGCTTGCACACTGCCTGCACGACGATCTTGTTGGAGGTGGACGTGCCGTTGGTGCCGAAGTACGCACGCTTGGCGCCGAACGCCCGCGCCGTGGCTTCTTGCGCACGTTTGATGGTACCGGTCGGCTCCAGCAGGCTGTCGAGCCCGCCGGTCGTCGCCGACGATTCCGCGAACAGGATGTTGGTGCCGTAGAACTGGCCCATGTCGCGGATCCAGTTCGAAGAGAACACCGACTTGCCGCGGGCGATCGGCAGCGCATGGAAGGTACCGATGGGGCGCAGTGCGTACTTCTTGAGGTTGTCGAAGTACGGGGTTTCGTAGCGGTCCTTGACGCCGTCCAGCAGCGACAGGTGGATCTCCATCGGCTCCTCGATGTGGTGGAACAGGCGGCGGATCGGCGCCACCTCATCGCTGCCGGCAAGCAGCTCCGGCGCGCGGTCGGAGAGCAGGTAGATGTCGAGCTCGGGCCGCACCTGCTTGAGTGCGCTCGCGAGCGTGGTGGCGAGTTTCCCCGGCTCGATGCTGTCGCGGTCGACTTCGACATGGCGGTCGAGGAAGGCCTCCAGGTCGGGAATGTCGTGCGCCGTCTCGTAACCGAAGCCATCGATGATCACCACGGCCTGCAGCGTGGTGTTGAGCATGGTGGCCAGTGCGGCATCCTCGAAGCTGCCGACGTGCACGGGCGAATACACGAACTGATCGTCGCTGCGGCGCATGCGCCGCATGTCGTCGGCCGATCGCTGCCAACCGGAGGGATCGCCGGGCGTGACGAAAAGGACTTCGAAATAGGGACGGGCCAGCGGACCGCCGTCGGTGTCGGGGGGGAGTACGTCGAGCAGGCTCGCCTCGCCCTCCGCGCCCGCCTGCCAGGCCGATTCATGCTGCCGGTAATCGCCCGACAGCAGGGCGCCCGAGACCTTCTGCACCAGGCGGGAAAACGTGGCGGCATCCCCACTCTCATGCGCGGCGCGGATCGATTCCAACAGGCGCTGCCCCGGGTAGGCCCAGCAGTACTCGAAACGGCTGATCGCGCGAAGCAGGCGGCCGGTCTTTCCATGCAGTTCCGACGACCGCGACCCGGCGCCGGCAGCACCGGCCCATGCGCGTGCCATTGCATTGAGATGGCGCCACAGCCCGGCACGTGCCGACGCAGCGGCGAAGACGGATGACAGTTCCATCCCCTTGGATTCAGTGGCGTCGTTCATGGTGCTCCTCGCTGGCGGTTGCACGATCGTGTGGAGAGGGTGTCGCCGTCCTCGCCCTGCAAGTCACGTGCCCAAGGAGTGGTGCACTGCAGGACAGGCGCAGCCCGCCTCGTGTCGTCCACGACAACGACTTCCGGCGGTAGCGCGGCATCCATCGGACGCTAGTCCTGCGTCCGTGGTCCGACAATTGGCCCTTAGCCCTATGCAGATTGCGGCGTGAAAGAGAGAACGGAGCCAGCCTGCGGCAACATGGTCCTGTTGTTCGATCGCCCGGACTACACGTTCTGCTGGAGGGGCCGCGCCGTGCCGAAGCGCAAGTGCGCAAAGAAGCCCGCCAAACCCCGGCCCAGGGACTGGGTCAATCGTGTTCATGCGCGACAGGACGAAGCGCAAGCGCAGCTTCCACATTTCCTGGAATGGCGGGCGGTTGAGTTCCACGCCCGAGTTCGATGTCACTGAATCGGAAACGGGAGTGCTCTACGACCTGGAGGAAATGCTGCCTACTCGGCCGTATGTGGACCGCGAACGCTACGCGGCGCGCGCTGTGCGGGAAACGACATCGAGCGCGACTGCTTCGGCTGTGCGGATGCCATCGACGCCGGCCGATAGGATGCCGCCCGCGTAGCCAGCGCCTTCGCCTGCCGGAAACAGGCCGCGCGTATTCAGGCTGTGGCCGTCCTCGCCACGCGTGATGCGCACCGGCGAGGACGTGCGGGTCTCCACGCCAGTCAATACCGCGTCGTGCATCGCAAAACCGCGGATCTGCTTTTCGAACGCCGGCAGCGCCTCGCGGATCGCCGAGATCGCGTACTCGGGCAGCGATGGCGCGAGATCGCCCAGGCGCACGCCGGGCTTGTACGAGGGCAGCACCGTGCCGAACGCGCTCGACGCTCGACCCTTCAGGAAATCGCCCACCAGCTGACCCGGCGCTTCGTATTCTCCGCCGCCGAGCTCGAACGCACGCGCTTCCCAGTGCCGTTGCAGCTCGATGCCGGCTAGCGGGCCCTCGCCGTAGCGCGCGAAATCCTCTGGTGTGATGCCGCAGACGATCGCCGCATTCGCGTTGCGCTCGTTGCGCGAGTACTGGCTCATGCCATTCGTGACCACGCGCCCGGGTTCGCTGGCCGCCGCGACCACGGTGCCGCCGGGGCACATGCAGAAGCTGTACACCGAGCGCCCGTTGCGACAGTGGTGCACGAGCTTGTAATCGGCCGCGCCGAGCAGCGGATGCCCGGCCTGCGCGCCGAAGCGGGCGGTATCGATCAGTGATTGCGGATGTTCGATGCGGAAGCCGATCGAGAACGGTTTCGCTTCGACGAACACGCCGCGCGCATGCAGCATCGCGAACGTGTCGCGCGCGCTGTGGCCCAGCGCCAGTACCACGTGGTCGGCGCGCAGCTGCTCGCCGCTCTCCAGCGTCACGCCGCGCACGTGGCGCGTGCCATCGCGATCGGTGTCGACCAGCAGATCGTCGACGCGCTGGCTGAAACGGATTTCGCCGCCCAGGGATTCGATCGTCGCGCGCATCTGTTCCACCATCGACACCAGGCGGAATGTGCCGATGTGCGGCTTGCTGACGTACGCGATCTCCTCCGGCGCGCCCGCCCGAACGAACTCGTCGATCACCTTGCGGCCGTAATGCTTCGGGTCGCTGATCTGGCTCCACAGTTTGCCGTCGGAGAACGTGCCCGCGCCGCCTTCGCCGAACTGCACGTTGGATTCGGGGTTCAGCACCTTCTTGCGCCACAGGCCCCAGGTGTCCTTGGTGCGCTCGCGCACGGCCTTGCCGCGCTCGAGAACGATGGGTCGGAAGCCCATCTGCGCGAGTACGAGGGCCGCGAACAGGCCGCACGGCCCCATGCCGATGACAAGGGGGCGCAGCGGAAGGTTCTCCGGCGCGCGCGCCACGAACTTGTAGCTCGTGTCCGGCGTGCGCATCACCCTGCCGCTGTCGCCGGCACGCGCGAACTCCGCGGCTTCGGCGTCCAACTGCAGCCGCCGCACGATGTCCCCTTCGCGCGGGGTGTCCACGTCGACCGAATAGATCAGCACGATCGCGCCGCGTCGGCGCGCGTCATAGCTGCGTTTGGCGACGGTGTAGCCGGTCAGCTCGTCGGCGGCGATGCCCAGTCGCGCCGCAATCGCCTCGCGCAGCGCCGACTCGGGGTGGTCCAGCGGCAACTTGAGATCGGTCAGTCGAAGCATGCGGTGCATCCGATGGCGCGGGTTCATCGCCGTCATTTAGGGGCAGGGGCACGCGCACTGGGCGCGATGAAGCACCCGATTTCCGAGGACGACTCGTGGGCGTACCAAGTCATTGTATGAGCTTAGACCGGCACAGCTTGGCCGAACACATCCGCATCCACGCCGGCGAGGCTGCACGAAATCGCGGGCGAGCTCGTGGAGGCCCTGCAAGCCATGTTGCCAGCCTTCGACCAGGCTACCGATCCCAGCCCCGTCGAGCGGCTGTGCGCCGGACAATTGCCGGACAACTGAAAATGATGGGCAAAAAACAAAACGCCCCGCATGAAGAATTCTTCAAGCGGGGCGCGTATTTACATCTGGAGGCCGAGGTCGGAATTGAACCGGCGTACGCGGATTTGCAGTCCGCTGCATAACCACTCTGCCACCCGGCCGGATGACTGGAAACACGCTGCGGATTCTGTCACACCGCAGGTGTTTCGCAAAACCGGGATCCTGGAATCCGCGATATTGCCGAAGCGAAAAAAACGAAGCCCCGCGAACGGGGCTTCGTAACAAACTGGAGCGGGAAACGAGACTCGAACTCGCGACCCCGACCTTGGCAAGGTCGTGCTCTACCAACTGAGCTATTCCCGCAGAGGAACCGACATTTTAGGCATGGGAACGAAAGTGTCAACACCTGAATGCACATTTGTCATGCATCCGTTCGGCCGGACGGGAATCCTTCAGCCTGAGCCGGCGTCTTCCCGCAGGGTCGGCCACGCCGCGCGCAGGTAGGCCAGCCCGGACCACAGGGTCAGCAGCGCCGCAACGGCCAACATCCAGTCGCCGATGACGAATGGAATGCTCGGCGGGTCGCTCAGCTTGTCGGGCACGAAATACAGCAGGATGGCGAGCGCGACCATCTGCACGATGGTCTTGATCTTGCCGATCGAGGCGACTTTCACCTTGGCGCGCTGGCCAAGCTCCGCCATCCATTCGCGCAGCGCGGATACCGCGATTTCGCGGCCGATGATGACCGCCGCCCACAGCGCCATCCATGGGGTGGGATGCTTCTGCACGATCAGCAACAGCGCGACGGCGACCATCAATTTGTCGGCCACCGGGTCGAGGAAGGCGCCGAACGCGGAGGACTGGTTGTACGCCCGCGCGATCCAGCCATCCAGCCAGTCGGTCACCGAGGCCAGCACGAACACGAAAGCCGCGGCGAAATTGGTCCATTTGTAGGGAAGGTAGAACACCAGGACCAGCACCGGAATCAATACGATCCGCAGCAGGGTCAGCATGGTGGGAACGGTCAACTTCATTCGGCCTTCGTCTCCGCGGTCTCGAGTCCGTGCAGGGAAGCATAAATGCGCGCGGCCAGGGCCGCATTCACCCCCTCCACCCGTGCGATTTCCTCGACTCCCGCGGCCTTGAGCCCGCCCAGGCCGCCAAAATGCTTGAGCAGGGAGGCGCGGCGGCGCGGGCCGATGCCCGGAATGTCCTCGAGCCGGCTAGTGCTGCGTGCCTTCTGGCGGCGGCCACGGTGGCCGGTGATGGCGAAACGGTGCGCTTCGTCACGAACCTGCTGGACCAGCTGCAGCGCCGGCGATTCCGCGCCCGGATGCAGGATGCGTCCGCCAGGCAGCAGCAGTTCCTCGTCCCCCGGCCGCCGGGCGGGCCCCTTGGCCACGCCCACCAGCGCCACGCCCTCGACGCCGAGGTCGTCCAGGGCGGCCCGCGCCTGCGCCACCTGCCCCGCCCCGCCGTCGATCAGCAGCACGTCAGGCATCACGCCCTGCTCTTCCACCGCGCGGCGGAAACGGCGATCAATCGCCTGGTGCATGGCGGCATAGTCGTCCCCGGGCTCGATGCCGGCGATGTTGTAACGCCGGTACTGGCCGCGAACCGGGCCTTCGCTGTCGAAGACGACGCACGAGGCCACCGTCGCCTCGCCCATCGTGTGGCTGATGTCGAAGCATTCGATCCGCGCGGCAAGTGCGGGCAGGCCGAGCAGGTCACGCAGCGCTTCCGCGCGTGCACGCTGGGCGGCATGGCTCGTACGTTCGCTCGCCAGCGACAACTCGGCATTGCGCCGCGCCAGGTCGACATAACCCGCGCGTTCGCCGCGCACGCTGGTCTTGATCTGCACCTTGCGGTCGCCGGTGAGGGTGAGCGCCTGCTCGATCAACTCGCGATCGGGGATGTCGCGGTCGAGCACGATCTCGCGCGGCGGCGCCTGCTCGGCGTAGTACTGCGAAACGAAAGCGGCGAGCACTTCCGCCGCATCGGTGCTGCCGCCCGTCTTGGGGAAGAAGGCGCGCGTGCCGAGGTTGCGACCGTCGCGGAAGGCAAGCAGCAGTACGCAAGCCGCGGCGTCCTGCATCGCCACGGCGAGCACGTCGAGTTCGGCCGCGCGGCCATCGACGTATTGACGGGCCTGGAGGCTGCGGATCGACTGCATCAGGTCGCGCAGGCGCGCGGCTTCCTCGAAGTCGAGGCGTCCACTGGCCGCTTCCATCGCCTTGCCGAGCTCGTCGCTCAGTTCATCGCTGCGACCGTCGAGGAACAGGCAGGCGCGCCGCACGCTTTCGGCGTAGTCGTCGGCGGACACCAGGCCCACGCAGGGCGCGCTGCAGCGTCCGATCTGGTGCTGCAGGCAGGGACGCGAACGATTGCGGAAAACGCTGTCCTCGCAGCTGCGCAGGCGGAACAGCTTGTGCATCAGGTTGAGCGTCTCGCGCACGGCGCCGACGCTGGCATACGGACCGAAATAGCGACCCGGCACGGCGCGTGGACCGCGATGCAGGGCGATGCGCGGCCAGCTTTCATTGGTCAGCAGGACGTATGGATAACTCTTGTCGTCGCGCAGCTGCACGTTGTAGCGCGGCTTGAGCGACTTGATCAGCTGGTTTTCCAGCAGCAGCGCTTCGGTCTCCGTGCGCGTGACGGTGACCTCCATGCGCGCGACCTGCGCCAGCATGGTGGCGATGCGTGGCGACTTCGGCGTTGCGTTGAAGTAGCTGGCGACGCGATTCTTCAACGCGCTCGCCTTGCCGACGTACAGGACCGCGTCGTCGGCGGCGATCATGCGGTAAACGCCCGGTGCGGTGTTCAGGCCCTTGACGAAGGCCTTGCCGTCAAAGGCTGGCACATTGGAGCTCATTGAATCTGCATGCATCGGCTGCTTTAACTGGGGCCGATTATGCGGGAGTGCAAGCGCCGGCTACGCAATGCGGTGACCAAGGCGGGCGAGGACGCCCCGTGCGGCGCGGTCGAGCAATCCCCAAACCGCCTCGAACTCGGCCGCGCCTCCATGGTAGGGATCGGGCACCTCGGTTTCCGCGGCCACGCCGGCCCATTCGAGCAACAGGGCGCAGCGTGAATGGGCGTCCATCGGGCCGAGGGCGCGGACATCGCGCAGGTTGCTCCGGTCCGCGCACAGCAACCAGTCGTGGCGCGCGAAGTCGTCGCGGCTGATCTGGCGAGCCCGCAGGCCTGAAATATCGACGCCGTGCCGCGCGGCCGTCGAAATCGCGCGTGGATCCGGGGGCTGGCCGACCTGCCAGTCGCCCGTCCCGACCGAGTCGACGATCACCCGCCCCGCCAGCGTCGACGCGGCGATGCGTGCACGCAGCACGCCTTCCGCCATCGGCGAGCGGCAGATGTTGCCCAGGCACACGACCAGCAGACGCACCGGGGCCTGCGACTCAGGCATGGCCGGCGATGCGTGCTTCGGCGCGGGCAAGATCGTCGGGCGTGTCGACGCCCGGGGGGAACGGTGCCGGTGTGGGTGCGACGGCGATGCGATACCCCGCTTCGAGCACCCGCAGTTGTTCCAGCGATTCGACCTGCTCCAGGCGGCCCGGCGACATCGCGGCAAAGCGCTGCAGGAAGCCGGCGCGATAGGCGTAGATGCCGATGTGGCGCAGCCAATGGCCGCCTTCCGGCAGCCGGGTGCGATCACGCGCGAAGGCATCGCGCGGCCATGGCAACGGTGCGCGACTGAAATACAGCGCGTCGCCGTTGGCGGCCTGCACGAGTTTCACTGTATTGGGATCGAACAGAGTCTCCGCATCGGTCACCGGCGCGGCCAGCGTGGCCATCTCGGCGCCGCTGTCGCGGAGCAGGTCGGCAACGGCGCGAATGCCCTCCGCGGGAGCGAAGGGTTCGTCGCCCTGCAGGTTCACGACGATGGTGTCGTCGCTCCAGCCGGCGATGCGCGCGCACTCGGCAAGACGGTCCGTCCCCGACGGATGCGCGGTCGACGTCATCGCGACGCGTACGCCGCTCCCATTCAAGGCATCGGCGATGCGCTGGTCATCGGCGGCAACCCAGACTTCGCGCGCGCCTGCCGCCAGCGCACGGCGCGCGACATGCAGAACCAGCGGCTCGCCGGCGAGCAGGCGCATGGGCTTGCCCGGCAGGCGTGTGGCGGCGTGGCGGGCCGGAATGGCGACAACGAAGTCGGATGCTGGATTCATCTGGGTTACTCGCCCCTGTCGTGGTCGCTCCGCAAGGCGGTGCGATGGCAAACACTACCCTTTCGTTGCCCGTACCTTGTCGAGCAACGCGACCCAGAACGCCTCGGGCAACTCGGCGCGCACTGGTACGCTGAAATAGTCGTCGCGGGCCAGGTCCGCGCATTTCACCGCGTCCTTCTCGGTCATCAGCACCGGCAGGCGGCTGCCGAATTCAAAATCCGCCGTGCTGTAACGGTGGTGGTCGGCGAATGCGTGCGGGACCACCGCGATGCCGAAGCCGCGCAGCATGGTGAAGAAGCGCTCCGGGTCGCCGATGCCCGCCACCGCATGCACGCGCTGCCCTGCGAATGACGCCAGCGGACGCGAACGACCGCCGGTCATTGGCACGGCCTGCTCGGCCAGCAACCGCATCGGCCATTCGCCGAATCCGGCGCCGACCTTGCCGTTGACCTGTGCGGCGTTGCCGCCCAGGTTCACCACGCGGAAGTCGCACCGTTCCGCCCGCTCCACCGGTTCGCGCAGCGGACCCGCGGGCAGCCGCTGTGCGTTGCCATAGCGGAGGCGGCCATCGATGACTTCAATCTCGATGTCGCGCGCCAGGCGGTAATGCTGCAGGCCGTCGTCGCAGACCACTACGTCACATCCGGCTTTCGCCAGCATCGTGGCCGCGGCCACGCGATCGCGGTCGACGCGGAGCTTCGCACCGGTGTGATGGGCGATGAGCGCGGGCTCGTCGCCGACCTTGGCGGGGCTGCTTTCACGATCGACCCAGCGCGGCTGCGACGGCTCCTCGCGGCCGTAACCGCGGCTGGCCACGCCAGGCTTGAAGCCTTCCGCCTGCAGGCGCTGTACAAGGGCGATGGTCAGCGGTGTCTTGCCGGTCCCCCCAACGCTGATGTTGCCGACGACGATCACCGGCACGTCGCTGCGACGGCTGCGCAGGAAGCCCTTCTCGTAGAGCCGGCGGCGCAGGCCGGTGACGCCGGCATACACGGCCGACAGCATGCGCGAGCCCCACGGGACGCGCGCTTCGCCATACCAGTAGCCGGGCCGCTGGCCGTTGCGCACGCTATTCGCCCTCGCGGAACTGCATGCGATGCAGGTGCGCGTACAGGCCGCCTTGCGCCAGCAACTCGGCGTGCGTACCGCGTTCGACGATGTGGCCCTGGTCCATCACCAGCACCTGGTCGGCGTGTTCGATGGTCGACAGGCGGTGCGCGATCACCAGCGTGGTGCGGTTGGGCATCAGGTGGTTGAGCGCGTCCTGCACCAGGCGTTCGGATTCGGTGTCGAGCGCGGCCGTGGCTTCGTCGAGGATCAGGATCGGCGCGTCCTTCAGCATCGCGCGCGCGATCGCGACGCGTTGGCGCTGGCCGCCGGAGAGCTTGTTGCCCTTGGCGCCGATGTGGGTCGCCAGCCCCTCCGGCAACTGCTCGACGAATTCCATCGCATTGGCGCCGCGCACCGCGCGATCGAGGTCGTCGCCACTCGCATCCTGCAGTTCGCCGTAAGCGACGTTCTCCGCGACCGTGCCGCCGAACAGCATGACCTGCTGCCCGACCATCGCGATCTGCCGGCGCAGGTCCGCCAGGCGATAGTCATGCAACGGCTGGCCGTCGAGCACGATGCTGCCCGACTCGGGTTCGTAGAACCGCGGAATCAGCTTGATCAGCGAAGACTTGCCGCTGCCCGAACGCCCCACGATCGCCGTGACCGTACCCGGCGCTGCGGTGAAGCTGACGCCCGCCAGCGCCGGGCGCGACTGGCCGGGATAGCGCGCCTGGACATCGCGGAATTCGAGCAGGCCGTTGGCGCGCTCGATGGGCCGCGAGCCGGCGTCGGGTTCGTCTGGTGCATCCAGCACGGAGAACAATCGTTCCGCCGAGGCGATGCCACGCTGGAGCAATCCCTGGACGTTGGTGAGCTGTTTCAGCGCAGGAATGATCGCCAGCATCGAGATCATCAGCTGGACGAAGCCGCCCGCGCTCAGGCGTCCGGCCGCGGCCTCGCGCCCGGCGAAGAACAGCAGCAGCGCAAGCCCGACCGCGCCCGTCAGCTGCACGACCGCAGAGGAAATGCTGCGGGTGGCTTCGATCTTCAGGCTGAGCTTGAGGTGATGGTTGGCCTGGTCCGAATAGCGCTTCAGCTCGGCCTTCTGCGCGCCGTAGACCTTCACTTCCTGCTGGTTGGAAAGCGCCTGGTCCGCGGACAGCAGCAGTTGCGCGCCGCTTTCCTGGACCCGGTGGCCAAAGCGGCGATAACGCCGCCCCACCTTGTCCATCATCCAGGCGATCACCGGCGCCAGCACCAGGACGGCCAGGGTCACCCGCCAGCTGGCATACAACATCACGGCGAGCATGTAGATGACCTGCAGCGACTGCTGCAACATCACCTTGGCGGAGTCGATGGCGGCTTGCGCGACCTGGTCGCTGTCGGAACCAAGGCGCATCAGCATCGAGGGCACCGGCTCGGTGTCGAAGCGCAGGCCCGGAAGGCGCAGGTATTTGCCCAGCGCATTGATGCGCATGTCGCGCGAAATGCCGCGGCCCGCCTTGGCCATGTACAGGTCGGTGACGTAGCCGGCAATGCCTCGGACGACGAAGATGCCGACGATCGCCAGCGGCAGCAGCAGGCTGAATTCCTGGTTCTTGGCGACGAACGTTTCGTCCACCATCGGCTTGGTCAGCAGGCCGAAGGCACCCGCCGCCGCGCCCTCGAGCATCAGGCCGACGAACGCGATGAGCAGAACCGCCCGGTACGGACGCGCCAGTCCCAGCAATCGCCGATAGATCGCCCACGGCGAGGTGGAGCTGGTCACTGCTTCTTCCCTGGCGCGCGCGTTTGGGGTGCGGTAGCGATCATGACCTGGCGGAAGCCGAGCTGGCCCAGCGCGTCATAGGCGGTGACGACGGCCTGGTGCGGCGTGCGTGCGTCGGCGCGCAACAACACCTTGCGTTCGCGGTCGGTTCCAGCAACTTCGGCCAGGGTGGCCTTCAGTGATTCGACGTCGTCGCGCAGGACTTCGCGGTCGTCCACGAAGTAGCGGCCGTCGGCGTTCACCAGCACGCTCAACGCGCGCGTGGTGTCGGTCGCGGCTTCGCCGGTCGCCTTGGGCAGCTGCAGCTTGAGCACCGAGCGTGCGTCGAAGGTTGTGGTGACGACGAAGAAGATGATCAGGGTCAGGATGACGTCGATCAGCGGGATCAGGTTGATCTCCGGTTCGTCGTCCTTGCGGTGGTCGCGGATTCTCATTGGGATGCGGATTGTCGGCGAGAGCTCAGGGCGTGCTCACCGGCGGCGTGATCCCGTGCGCGCCAGGCGCCACGCGCGCCGAGGCCGGACGCAGGTCGATGGTGTCGAGCAGCTGGATCGCCTCGTGTTCCATGTCGACGATGTATTCGGCGATGCGGCCACGGAACCAGCGGTGCGCGATCAACGCGGGAATCGCCACGATCATGCCGGTCGCGGTGCATACCAGCGCCTTGCCGATGCCGCCGGCGAGCTGGTTCACGTCACCGATGCCGTGGTCGAGGATGCCCAGGAACATCTGGATCATGCCGATCACCGTGCCGAACAGGCCCAGCAGCGGACCGGCGGCGGAAATCGTGCCGAGCGTGTTGAGGTAGCGCTCCATGCGATGCACGAGGTGGCGGCCGACGTCTTCGATCCGTTCGCGGATCTGGTCGCGGGGCCGGTTGCGGACATCCAGCGCGGCCGCCAGCAACGCACCCAGCGGCGAAGTCGCCCGCAGCGATTCGATGTGGGCCGGATCGAGCTTGCCGCCTGCCGCCCAGGTCCGCACTTCCTTGCCCAGTCCCGGCGGCAGCACCGCGCGGCGCCGCAGCGTCCACGCGCGCTCGACAACGATCGTCAGCGCCAGCACCGACAACAGAATCAGCGGAATCATCGGCCAACCGCCGGCCTTGACCAGTTCCAGCACTCGCAAACCCCCGGCCCATGGCCGTTTCATGTCAGTCCGGCCGATAGCATACGGAGCGGATCGGGCGGTGGCGATATTTCGGAGCGAAACCCGGGCAATCAAGGCATCGGCCCGCATTGGTCAAGGCCGTCTGGCGGCATCCCACCATCGCGGCTGTGCGCCGCGTCGCGTTTCCACGTGAAGGTCCCGGGCGCGCAACCGCACGCGCAGGGCCCCGCCTGCGGAGGTATCGAAGGTCTGCGCGCCCCCTTGTGCCAGCGCCGCAGCACTTCGGGCCTGGGATGGCCGAAGCGATTGCCGTGACCCGACGAGACCAGGGCGAAGCGCGGGTGCGTGGCCGCGACAAAGGCCGGATCGGAGGACCCGGCGCTGCCATGGTGGGCGACCAGCACCACATCCGATTGCAAGTCGCCTGCATTCAGGCGGACGAGATCGCGCTCGATCACCTCGCCGATGTCGCCGGTGAGCAATGCGCTGCCCTGGGCGCTTTCGATGCGCAGCACGCAACTGGATTCGTTGGCCAGGTAAGGAAAGTACGGTGGCGGATGCAGGAACCGGAATTCGACGCCATCCCATTTCCAGTGCCGCCCGGCAATGCAGGCAGCGGTGGCGAACGGCAGTGGGACGCCTTCAGGCGCGGATACGTCGGTTACGGGAAATTCGGCGCGCACGGCCTGGAAGCCACCGGCATGATCGTTGTCGCCGTGGCTGATGACAGCCCGATCGAGGTGCCGCACTCCCAGTGCATGCAACGCCGGAACAACCGCGCGATCGCCCGCATCGAAGCCATCGCGCACGGCCGGACCCATGTCGTACAGCAATGCATGCCGGTGGGTGCGCACCAATACGGAGAGCCCCTGCCCCACGTCGATCACGACCAGCTCGGCTTCGCCGGGCGCGGGAATGTCGCGCTCCGGCCACAGCAGCGGCAACCACAGCAACAACGCCAGCCACTTGCCGGGTGTGCCGCGGGGCAGCAGCAGCCAGAACGCGCCGGCAAGGGCCAGGGGCAGCGCGAACCAGCGCGCTTCGGGCAACCACCACAACGACAGGCCGCAATGCGCCAGCCATTCGAACACCGGCCAGCTGAGGTCGAAGCACCACGCAGCAGCACGCCACGCCCACCCACCCGCTCCCGGATGCAGGGTTTCCAGCAACAGACCGATCAACGACAGCGGCACGACCACCAGGCTCCACCACGGCACCGCGATCAGGTTGGCGAATGGCGCGGCCAGCGATGCCTGCCCAAACAGCACCGCACTCGGCGGCAACAGTCCCAGCGTCGCTACGCCCTGGGCGGAGAGGAATTCCCGGACCAGGTTGTCGCCACCGTGCGGCAGGCACCACAGCAGCCATGCCACGCCCAAGAAGCTGAGCCAGAAGCCCGCACCGAGAACCGCGAGCGGATCGACCAGTACCACCGCGATCGCCGCAAGCGCCAGCGCCTGCGGCGCGCGCGACGGCCGTCGCCAGCCCCGCGCTGCCGCAACGACAACGATCATCAGCACGGTGCGCAGCGTGGGCAGCGCGAATCCGGCTACGGCGGCGTAGACCGTCGCTCCCGCTACCGCAGCCAGTGCCGCCATGACCGGGGCGGGCCAGCGCCGTGCCAGTGCGGGCCAGAGCCACCACGCACTCCGTGCGATCAGCGCGAAGAAGCCCGCCACCAGCCCGACATGGAAACCGGAAATCGCGATCAGGTGGGTCAGGCCATTGGCGCGCAACTCCTCCCAATCCCCATCGTCCAATGCGCGTGTGTCGCCGAGGGCCAGCGCCTGCACGAAACGCGAGGTTGGCGTGCGCACCTGCAGTGCGATGCGCGCCGACATCGATTCGCGCCATGCGTCCAGGCCGCGCGTCGCCGACAGCCGCCGCGCCATTTCCGGTGCGTACACATAGCCCGTGGCGGTGAGGCGTTGCGCCATCGCGTACATTTCGGCGTCGGCGCCGCCCGGATTACGCAGGCCGCGGGGTGCGCGTACCCGCACCGGCAGCGACCATCGCTGACCCACCTTCAGCTGGAAGCGCGGGTGCGGCGCGTCATGCCGATGCTCGTCGTCGTACCACGCCAGGCGCAGGGTGCGGCCACGCAGTTCGGGCAGAATCGTCTCATCCGCATCGACTTCGAAGAGAAAACGCGTGCGCCTGGGTTCATGCTGCGGCAGGTCGAGAACGCGGCCATGCACGATCGTTTCATGCTTTTCCAGCGACGCTGGCAGCTGCACATCCAGCGCATGGGCGGCATGCAGGCCCGTCAACGCGAAGCCGCAGAGGAACGCGCCCAGAGCGCGACGCCGGCTGGCGTTCGCATAACGCTCCACGCCATGCCAGGGAAACCGGAATCGCGGCCAGCCGATCCAGCCTGACGATCCGGCTATCAACAAGACCAGCGACAGTTCCCAAGGCGCCAACCAGGGCAGCCACAGGCAGGTCATCACCCCGGCCAGCAGGGCCAGGACGATGGGGATTCCCAGGAGGGGGATTCCCAGGAGTGGGATTCCCAGGAGCGGGGTGGTGGGTGGCGTCCTTGCCACGATGTCCATACGGCTAGATTTCTTCGCGTCGAAGTTCGCGGAGCTTGCCTTCGTGCAGTTCCAGCACGCGGTCCATGCGCCGCGCCAGTGCTCGTGCGTGCGTCACCAGCACGAGGCTGGTGTGGTGCTCGCGGTTGAGTGCCAGCATCAATTCGAACACGGTGGCAGCCGTCTTTTCATCGAGGTTGCCGGTGGGTTCGTCACCGAGCACGCAAGCCGGACGATTGACCAGGGCACGCGCCACGGCGGCGCGCTGGCGTTCACCGCCGGAGAGCTCGCCGGGCTTGTGCTCCAGGCGGTGGCCCAGGCCGACCGACTCCAGCAACGCCCTGGCGCGCTGCGAGGCATCCTGCACACCGGTCCCGTTGAGCAGCACCGGCAACATCACGTTTTCCAGCGCGGTGAATTCAGGCAGCAGGTGGTGGAACTGATAGACGAAGCCAAGCGCCCGGTTGCGGAGTGCACCGCGTGCCGCATCGGACAATGCACTCATTTTCTGGCCATCGACGTAGACCTCGCCGGCGGTGGGTGTGTCGAGCCCGCCCAGCAGGTGCAACAGCGTGCTCTTGCCTGCGCCGGAGGCTCCCAGGATCGCAACGGTCTCGCCCTTCGCCACCGATAGCGACAGGCCATCGAACACCGGCGTGCGCAGCTTGCCTTCCGCATAGGTCTTGCCGAGTTGCTCGGCGTGGATCACCGCATCATTCATAGCGTAGCGCCTCCGCCGGGGCCGTACGTGCCGCCCGCCAGGCGGGGTACACCGTTGCCAGGAAGGCCATGGTCAGCGCCGCAACCGCCGTCAGGACGACATCGCTGACCTGCAGGTCGGTGGGAAGCCCGGTGATGTAGTAGACGTCTTCGGGCATGAGTTGCACGCCGAACAGCTGTTCGATACCGCGCAGGATATGTTCGAGGTTGAGCGTCAGCAGGATGCCGCCGATCACGCCGATGGTCGTTCCGATCACGCCGATCAGCGTGCCCTGGACCATGAATACCTTCATGACTCCGCGCGGCGTCAGGCCGAGGGTGCGCAGGATGGCGATGTCGGCCTGCTTGTCGGTCACCAGCATCACCTGCGAATTGACCAGGTTGAACGCGCCCATGCCGATGATGAAAGCCAGGAGGATGGCCATGATGGTCTTTTCCATCTTCAGGGCACGGAAGAGGTTGGCGTTCTCGCTGCTCCAGTCGCTCACGCTGTACGGACCACCTAGTTCCAGCGCCAGGTCGCGCGCGACGTCGAAGGCCTTGTCCATGTCGTGCAATTTGAGGCGCACGCCGGTGACCCCTTCGCCCATCCGCAGCACGCGCTGCAGGTCCTTCATGCTGACGACGGCAAGCCCTTTGTCGAACTCGTTGTAGCCCGCCTCGAAGATGCCACTGACGATGAAGCGCTTCTGGGTGGCGATCGCCCCCATCGGCGTGCTGCGGAAATCCGACGTGGTGACGATCACGTTGTCGCCCACGCCCACGCCCAGCCACAATGCAAGCTCACGGCCCAGCACGATGTTGAATGAGCCAGGTACCAGCTGGTCAAGCTTGCCTTCGACCATCTTGTCGGCCAGCACCGATACCTTGCCCTCTTCCGCCGGCAGGACGCCGCGGATCAGCGCCGGCTGGTTGCGCGCGCCGGAGATCAGCGCTTCCTTCTCGACATAGGGCGCGGCGCCCGCCACGCGCTTGTCGACCAGGGCGACCTTCACCGCGCGCGGCCAATCCTGCACGGGTTCGCCATAGCCACTGACCGTCGCGTGCGCGGTCATCTGCAGCATCCGGTCGCGGATCTCGCGCTGGAACCCACCCATCACCGCCATCGTGGTGATGAGGATGGCAACACCCAGCGCGATGCCGACGATCGATGCGAAGGATATGAAGGAGATGAAACCATTGCGGCGTTTGGCGCGCAGGTAGCGCAGGCCGATGGCGACGGGAACGGGTTTGAACATGCCGGATTGAATCGAGGCCGTGGCGCGAAGCGGCTATGGTGCCACCGAACGCGGTGAACGCGCCGGCACCCGGTCGGCCATGGCCAGCCGCAGTTCACGCCGCGCGGCGGCATCGAGGTTGTCCGGCCAACCCTGCAACCGGTGGTACCCGCCAGCGGCACCGCGCCAGCGCAGGAAGGCCAATGGACCGCGCCACTGCACCTGCAGGTCGATCATCGCCTCGCCATCGAGCGTCGCATCGGCCTCGCCCGGGGGAATCACCAGGTTGGCGGCCGGCCGGAGCAGTTCGCGCATCGCCAGCCGGGCGCCCTGCACAGCCGATGCAATGGCCAGCGGAAGGGAAACCGGCCAGGGCAGCTCGGAGGCGGTCGCGGCTACCGCGGCGAGGATGCCCAGTGCAAGGCACGCGGCGGCGAAGGCGCGCGAGGAGCACCACTCAAGGCGGCAAGGCGCGGATGCGTTCGACCAGGTTCTGGATGTCGACATCGTCGGCGGTCTCATGGCCCATGAACCAATGCCACAACCTATCGTCCTCGGTTTCCAGCAACCGTAGGAAAACACCGCGCTCGGCCGCGGGACTTTGCCGCCATTCGCGGTCGAGGTACCGGCCCAGCAGCTGGTCGAGCTCGCGCATGCCGCGTCGGCAACGCCAGCGCAGGCGGCGCAATTCGGCTTCGTCGGCGTCGCTCATCCGCGCAGCAACCCGTAGCCCAGCACGCCCCACAGCGTCCACATGACCATGCCGCCCGTGACATAGACGTAGAAGCGGTGCATGACCTTGTTGTAGGTGCACTGGATCCAGCTGTGCACCACGCGCAGGGCGACGAACAGCCAGGCTAGTACCAGCACCGCCGTGGTCGAGAGCTGCGCCTGCGCCGCGACCACCAGCGCGAGGTAGAACAGCACGGGCAATTCGAACAGGTTGCGGAAGTTGTCGGCGGCGCGACTGTCGGTCAGTTTCGCGGTCGCCTGCGCCGAGGTGGCCACCGCCTGCGGGTGGATGCCTTCGCGCTTCATCTGCGCAATGCGGGTGGCATACATGCGCCACCAGACGACAAAGGTCAGCACCGCCATCGCCACTGCCGGCAGGAAGATCGCGTTGTCACCCATCCGACTCTCCTCAAGCAAAAGGCGTGCAGCGCACGCCTCTTGACCTGCTGTCACCCTATCCGATCAGACCCGATCCACTCAGACCGACCCGATCACACCCGCCGCGCCAGCATCAGCTTCTTGATCTCGGCGATCGCCAGCGCCGGATTCAGGCCCTTCGGGCAGGTCCGCGCGCAGTTCATGATGGTGTGGCAGCGATACAGCTTGAACGGATCTTCGAGATCGTCCAGGCGCGCACCGGTGTCCTCGTCACGCGAATCGACGATCCAGCGATATGCCTGGAGGAGGATCGCAGGGCCGAGGTAGCGTTCGCCGTTCCACCAGTAGCTGGGGCACGACGTGGAGCAGCATGCGCACAGGATGCATTCGTAGAGACCGTCGAGCTTCTTGCGGTCGGCCGGAGACTGAAGGCGCTCGCGGTCCGACGGCGTCGGGCTCTGGGTGCGCAGCCACGGCTTGATCGACGCGTATTGCGCATAGAAGTGCGTCATGTCCGGCACGAGATCCTTCACCACCGGCATGTGCGGCAGCGGATAGATCGGCACGTCGCCCTTGCTGCTGCAGTCGGCGATCGCCTTGGTGCAGGCCAACGTGTTGGTGCCATCGATGTTCATCGCGCACGAACCGCAGATGCCTTCGCGGCAGGAGCGGCGGAAGGTCAGCGTCGGATCGATCTCGTTCTTGATCTTGATCAGCGCGTCGAGAACCATCGGACCGCACGTCGCCATGTCCACCTCGTAGGTGTCCACGCGCGGATTCATGCCGTCGTCCGGATTCCAGCGGTAGACCTTGAACGTACGCGGCTGCTTGGCGCCGGGCGACGCCCAGTGGCGACCGTTCTGGATCTGCGAGTTCTTGGGTAGGGAAAATTCAGCCACGGTGCTCGCTCCGGATCAGTAGACGCGCTTCTTCGGCGGCACCACGCCGACGTCATCGGTCAGCGTGTACATGTGCACCGGGCGGTAGTCGATCTTGGTATTGCCGGCTTCGTCGACCGAGCACAGGGTGTGCTTCTGCCAGTTGGCATCATCGCGGTCCGGGAAGTCCTCGCGGGCGTGCGCGCCGCGGGATTCCTTGCGGTTCTCCGCGGACACGATCGTCACCAGCGCCTGGTCGAGCAGGTTCGACAGTTCGAACGTCTCGATCAGGTCCGAGTTCCAGATGAGGGAACGGTCGCTGATCTTGACATCGGCGAAGGACGCGTGGATCTCGCGCATCTTCCGCACGCCATCGGCCAGCGTTTCGCCGGTGCGGAACACGGCCGCATCGGCCTGCATCGTGCGCTGCATCTTGTCGCGGATGACCGACGTCGGCGTGTCGCCGGTGGCGTTGCGCAGCTTGTCCAGGCGCGCGAGAGAGGCATCGCAGGCATCGGCGGCGAGCTTGGCCTGGTCACCGTTGGGCTTGATCGTCTCGGCGGCGCGGTTGGCGACGGCGCGGCCGAAAACGACCAGGTCGAGCAGCGAGTTCGAACCCAGGCGGTTGGCGCCATGCACCGACACGCAGGCGGCTTCGCCGATCGCGTACAGGCCCGGCACCACGGCGTCGGGATTGCCGTCGCGCAGTTGCACCACTTCGCCGTGGTAATTGGTCGGAATGCCGCCCATGTTGTAGTGCACGGTCGGCAGCACCGGAATCGGCTGCTTCTCCACGTCGACACCGGCGAAGATGCGCGCCGATTCGGCGATGCCCGGCAGCTTTTCGTGGATGACTTCCGGGCCGAGGTGGGTCAGGTCGAGCAGGATGTGGTCCTTGTGCTCGCCGACGCCGCGGCCTTCGCGGATCTCGATGGTCATCGCGCGACTGACCATGTCGCGCGGGGCGAGATCCTTCACGCTCGGTGCGTAGCGTTCCATGAAGCGCTCACCATTGCTGTTGCGCAGGATGCCACCTTCGCCACGCACGCCCTCGGTGATCAGGCAGCCTGCGCCGTAGATGCCGGTCGGATGAAACTGCACGAACTCCATGTCCTGCATGCCCAGGCCGGCACGCAGCGCCATGCCGCCGCCGTCGCCGGTGCAGGTGTGCGCGGAAGTCGCGCTGAAGTAGGCGCGGCCGTAGCCGCCGGTCGCCAGCACCGTGCCCTGCGCGCGGAAGAGGTGCAGCGTGCCTTCGGCCATGTCGAGGGCGAGCACGCCGCGACAGGCGCCGTGCTGGTCCATGATCAAGTCGAGGGCGAAGTATTCGATGAAGAACTGCGCGTCATGCGCGAGCGACTGCTGGTACAGCGTGTGCAGGATCGCGTGGCCGGTGCGGTCCGCCGCCGCGCAGGTGCGCTGCGCCGGCGGGCCTTCGCCGAAGCGGGTGGTCATGCCGCCGAACGGACGCTGGTAGATCTTGCCGTCGTCGGTACGCGAGAACGGCACGCCGTAGTGCTCGAGCTCGATGATGGCCGGAATCGCTTCCTTGCACATGTATTCGATCGCGTCCTGGTCGCCCAGCCAGTCCGAACCCTTCACGGTGTCGAAGAAGTGGTAGCGCCAGTCGTCCTCGCCCATGTTGGCGAGCGCCGCGGCCACGCCGCCCTGCGCCGCCACGGTGTGCGAGCGGGTGGGAAAGACCTTGGTGATGCACGCGGTCTTCAGGCCCTTCTGGGCGAGGCCGAAGGTGGCGCGCAGGCCCGCGCCACCGGCGCCGACCACGACCATGTCGAATTTGTGTTCCTGGATGTTGTACGCAGCCACGACTTACGCTCCCAGCGCGATGCGGATGACGGCGAGCACGCTGGCGAGTGCCGCGAGGACGCAGATGAAGATGTTGGCGAGGTGCAGTGCGGTCGCCGACCACGGCGTATGCACGTAGTCCTCGATGATCACCTGCAGGCCGAGCTTGGCGTGCCAGAACGTGGCAATCAGGAAGGCGATCAGCAGTACGGCGTTGCAGGGCCTGGCTACCGCGGCATGCACCGTGGCGTAGTCGTCGCCGACCAGCGAGATGATCAGGCCGACCACGTACAGCGACAGGAACACGAGCGCGACAGCGGTGATGCGCTGGAGCACGAAATGGTGCGTGCCGTCCTTCGCGGAGCCCAGGCCGCGCGCATTCTTCAGCGGCGTGCGCAGGCGCTTGTTTGAGGCACTCATGCGCCACCCCGCTGCATCATCGCCAGCACCCAGATCAGCGCGGTCAGCAGCAAGCTGCCGAACACCGAGATCCAGCTGTTGCGCACGAACGTTGCAATCGCATAGCCGTAGCCCGCGTCCTGCACCAGATGGCGGATGCCATTGATCAGGTGGTACGCCAGCGACCAGCTCCAGCCGAACAGGATCAGGAATCCCAGCGGCGAACGCGCGAAGGCGCTGAAATGGGCCCACTGCTCCGGACCCGCGGCGAGCGAGAGGAACGCGCAGACCATCAGCAGGCTGCCAAGGGCGAGGACCACACCGGTTGCACGGTGCAGGATGGAAGTCACCATCTGCACCTGCCAGCTGTAAACCTGGAGGTGGGGCGACAAGGGACGTTCGCGAACGCGTCGGGGTTCGGCCATGAGCGTGCGGTGTCTCTCGGCTGGGCGGCAGGGCCGCGGGAGGAAGTGATGTGAAAGAGTTTGGAACTAGAAATCGATGCAGCGGCCGTTCTTTTCCCAATCGCCGTAGCGCGTCGGTTCGGGCCCTTCGCGTCCGCCCCATTCCCTTGGGGCCTGTTTCACTGTCGACTCGTCCGCTGCGGGCTTGGATCCTGCGTCGGCGGGTAGGTCCGTGAGGTCCTCGGGCGGGGCTTCCTGGGGGGATTGGCCTATCATCTCAGCGTAAAAGCTTAATTCCCGCCCCCATGCATGACAACCCGCAGGCTGCCGAAGGCCTGGCCTTTGCCCTTCCCGACCACCGCGTGATCGCGCTTTCCGGGCGCGATGCAGCCGTGTTTGCGCAGGCGCAATTCATGAACGACCTCAAGACCCTGGCGCCAGGCCGCTGGCACTGGAGCGGCTGGCTGACGCCGAAAGGGCGCGTGATTGCGCTGTTTGCGCTGCTCAAGCTCGACGAGGAAACCCTCTGGCTGCTGCTGCCCGACGCCGATCCGGTGACGTTGGCGGCTGCGCTGCAGCGCTTCGTGTTCCGCAGCAAGGTAGGGATCGCGGTGCGTGACGACCTGCACGTGGAAGGGGCGTTCGCTCCGCCCGCGCAGGCGCGTGGCGCCGACATCGGTGGCGACGCCGGCGCGGGCGTGGAACTCGATTTCGGCGCCGATGCCGGTGCCCGGACCTTGCGCATCCTGTCGGTTTCAACGGCGTTGCACGATCCGGCGCTGGGCGGGCGCTGGGCCGCCTTCGACCTCAGGCACGGCCTGCCGCGCCTGCCCGCATCGCAGACGGACCATTGGACACCGCAACAACTCTCACTGGACCGCATCAATGCCTTCAGCGTGAAGAAGGGATGCTATCCGGGCCAGGAGATCGTGGCGCGCACGCATTTCCTCGGCAAAGTGAAGCGCGGCCTCGCATTGCTCGAGGCGGACTCGGCGCTGCACGCAGGCGAAGACCTGCGGGCCGCGGGCGCGCCGCTCGGCCATGTGGTCGCGTGCGCGGACGACGGCAATCGCCATCTCGCCCTGGCTGTGGTGCCGCTGGAGCGCGCAGCCGCGCCGTTGCAGGTGGGCGACACCGACGTATGGGAGTCGCCGCTGGGCGAAGGCCTGGCGCGCTGATCACGGGGCGGCTGTTCGACCACCGCGCCGCGACCGCCCCTCTTGCCCATCACCCAGCGGGGGGGGAGCCCCGCCCTGCCCGATCAGAGTCTGTCGGCAGCGGCGACGATATCGTCGTCGCCCGGGATCACCAGGAAGGCCGCACCCGCCAATGGCGTATAGGTGTCCTTGCCCACGACGCGCTGGAACGGACGCGCGCCATGGCCGCCTTCGGCGATAGCCGTGATCACGCCCTCGCCGACGCTGGCGCTGTGGCGACCCTCGTCGACGATGACGATCCGCTTGGCGTTCTTCGCCTGCTCGACGATGTACGACTCGTTGAGCGGCACCAGCCAGCGCAGGTCGACGACACGCACCTTCCAGCCATGCTTTTCCTCGATCGTGCGCGCGGCGCGCAGGCTCATCGGCACGCCGTTGCCGTAGCTGAAGATGACGAGGTCGTCATTGCCTTCACCATAGACGCGGCCCTCGCCCAGCGGCATCGCTTCGTCCGGCTTGGGATAGGTGGTCAGCCACTGGCCATCGCCGGCTTCGTACAGGTCCTTGGCCATGTAGAGCGCGATCGGTTCGAGGAATACGCTGACGCGGCCGTCGACCTTGGCCAACGCAGTGAGGGTGCGCAGCATGGTCGCGGCATCGTCGCCGCGCGACGGGCAACCGACCACGAGGCCCGGGATATCGCGCAGCGCCGTGATCGAATTGTCGTTGTGGAAGTGCCCGCCGAAGCCGCGCTGGTAACCCAGGCCGGCGATGCGTACCACCATCGGGTTGGCGAACTGGTTGTTCGAGAAGAACTGCAGCGATGCCGCTTCGCCGCGGATCTGGTCGCAGGCATTGTGGAAGTACGCGAGGTACTGGATTTCCGGGATCGGCAGCAGGCCGACGTTGGCAAAACCCTGCGCCATGCCCAGGATCATGGTTTCGTCGAGCAGCGTGTTGAATACACGGCGTGGGCCGAACGCCTTCTGCAGCCCTTTGGTCACGGTGTACACGCCGCCCTTCTGCGCCACGTCCTCGCCGAACAGCAGGGTTTCCGGGTACTTGGCGAAGATGTCGTGCAACGCGTTGTTGATCTGGATGGCGAGGTGGCGCGGCGCCTGGTTCTCCGGCAGCTTGGCTTCGCTGCCGAACACTTCGAGGCGACGCTGCGCGTAATCATCGCGCGCGGCTTCCTTCTGCACGGCCGCCGGGGTATACGGCGCGAGCGGTGCGATCACGTCTTCCAGCTTGTCGAGCTTGGGGCGGCGGTCGGCCTCTGCCGCGGCCGCGAAGCACTTCCTGCGCGTGGCTTCGTACAGGGCCAGCACTTCGTCCTTCGACATCAGGCCGGATTGCAACGCGATTTCGGCCGAACGCAGCAACGGATCGCCTGCCTCGACGGTGCACAGCTCCTCGATCGAACGCCATTCGATCTCGAAGTCGGTGCCGGCGTGGCCCATGATCCGGTTGGTCTTGAGGTGCAGGAAGGTCGGCCGGCGCGTGCGGCGGCAATGCTCGACGGCCTTCTGCACGTCGCCATAGCCCGTCGCGAGATCGAGGCCATCCGCGAAGAAATAGTCGAGGCCATCCATCTGCTGGAAACGGTTGGCGATCCAGCCCGACGGCGTCTTCACCGAAATGCCGATGCCGTTGTCCTCGCAAACGAACAGCACCGGAGCCGGCAGCTTCTGGTAGGCGGTCCACGCGGCGGCGTTGAACGCGGTCTGCGCGGTGGCGTGGTTGGCCGAAGCGTCGCCGAACGAGCAGATGGCGATGCTGTCGTCCGGAATCGGCAACGGGTGGCCAAGGCGCCTGCCGGCCTCGATCGCGACCGCGGTGCCCAGCGCCTTGGGCAGGTGCGAGGCAATGGTCGAAGTCTGCGGCAGGACCCACAACGGCTTGCTGCCCCATACCTTGTGACGGCCGCCCGAAGCCGGATCGTCCTTGCTCGCCGCGAACGACAGCGCCGAATCCATGATCGGATCCAGGCCCGGCAGCTTGCGGAAACGCTCGGCCATGAAGCCGCCAGAACGGTAGTGCAGGAATGCGGGATCGGTGTGGCGGGTCAACCGCGCGACCATCGCATTGCCTTCGTGGCCGCTAGAACCGATGGTGTAGAAAACCTTGTTCTGCACGCGCAGCACGCGTGCCATCAGATCGAGATGGCGGCTGATCAGCTGCGACTCGAACAGCTCGCGGAAGCCCTGCGCGTCCAGGGCGCTGCCATCGAGGATCGCCTCGTGCGCCGCCGGCCTGGCGTCGCGGGTACCGATCCAGCCGTTCACGAACTCGCTGAAATTGACGTCGCAGATCTCGGCCCGGTTGAGGCCTTTCATGCGTGCAGGGATCGGATTGGGAATGGCGGTGAACATGGACATCAAAGGCTCCGCTTCTCGCGTGCGAGAAGGCTCAAGGGGGAATCAGTTGGACTGCGCGATCAGCGCCGCGGCGGCGGCGTCGGGCTCAGGCATGGGCACGAAGCCGGGCGTCTGCGCGATGCGCGCCAGCCAGTCGCGGATCGCGGGATAGTTTTCGAGGCTGACGCCGCCATGGTCGGCAACGCAGGTGTAGGCGAAGAGAGCGATGTCTGCGATGCCGTATTGGTCGCCGGTGAACCACGCATGCGCCGACAGGTGGCGCTCCATGACCGCGAGTGCCTGGTGGCTGCGCTCACGCAGGCGCGGCAGGTCGGCGCGGCGCGGCGAATCGATCGGCGTCCAGCCACAGATGAAACGGGCGACGGCGATGTAGGGCTCGTGGCTGTACTGCTCGAAGAACATCCAGCTCAGGGCCTGCGCCTTCTGCCAAGGGTCCACCGGCAGGAACGAGGTGCCCTCGGCGATCCAGTGCAGGATGGCATTGGACTCGGCCAGCACGCGCCCGTCGTCGAGTTCGATGAATGGCACTTTGCCATTGGGGTTCTTCGCCAGCATTTCAGCCGTGCGCGTGGAACCGTCGTCGCTCCGCTTCTCGACCCAGCGGTAATCGCGACCTACCTGCTCCAGCAGCAGCCGGACCTTGTGGCAATTGCCCGAAGGCGCGAAACCATAGACGGTGATCATGCGGCGTCCTCCTTGCGGCGCGCGGTCCATTCCTCGCGGGTCTGGCCCCAGATATCGATGGCATGCGCATCCAGCGGCGCCGGCAACTTGCCCGGCCCGCGATTGCGCGAGCCCAATCGTTGTGCGACGGCCTGCGACGCGGTGTTGGTTGGCGCGATGGAATGGATCACTTCGCTCCAGCCCAGCACATCGAACGCCCAGTCCATGGCGGCGATGCAGGCTTCGGTCGCATAGCCCTTGCCGCGCGCGTCGGGATGGAAGGAATAGCCGACTTCGGTTCCGGGCCAGCCATCCGGTTGCCATGGGCCCGCTTGGCCCATCCAGCGGCCGCTCGCCTTCTCGATCACCGAGAACATGGCGAAGCCCTGCAGCATCCACGCCCCCGGCATCTGCAGGAAGCGGCGCCAGGCGTCGTGGCGCAGCAGCGGGCCGCCGATGTGGTGCGAGCTTTCGTCCCCCAGCATCTCGGCGTAACGCTCGAAGTCGTCGATCCGCGGCACGCGCAGGACCAGGCGTGGGGTTTCAAGCTGGACATCGGGAGCAGCCAAACCGGATCCTCCGTGCATCTTGGAAACTGCTTCACCGTCCCTGCCCAGGCAGGGACGGCTTCGCGGGATATCAGAACGCGTTGATGCCGGTCAGCTCGCGGCCGATCACCAGCTGGTGCACGGTCTCGGTGCCTTCATAGGTGATGACCGATTCCAGGTTCAGCGCATGGCGGATCGCCGCATGCTCGGTGGTGATGCCTGCGCCGCCCAACAGGTCGCGGCATTCGCGCGCGATGTCGATGGCCATGCGGCAGTTGTTCCACTTCGCCAGCGATACCTGTGCAGGCTGCATCTTGCCCGCATCCTTGAGGCGACCCAGCTGCACGACGAGCAGCTGCGCCAGGGTGATGCGGCGGGCCATCTCGGCCATCTTGATCTGCGCGCTCTGCGTCGCCGCCACCGGACGATCGAACAGGATGCGTTCCTTCGTGTAGGCCAGCACTTCGTCGAGGCACGCAATGGCGGCGCCGATCGGGCCCCAGGTAATGCCGTAGCGCGCCTGCGTGAGGCAACCCAGCGGACCCTTCAGTCCCTTCACGTTCGGCAGGCGATTGGCTTCCGGAACGCGCACATTGTCGAAGTACAGCGCGCTGGTGACCGAGGCGCGCAGGCTCATCTTGTGCTTGATTTCCTGGGCGGCGAAGCCGGCCATGCCCTTCTCGACCACGAAGCCCTGGATGCCCTCGTCGGTCTGCGCCCAGACGATGGCGATGTCGGCGACGTTGCCGTTGGTGATCCACATCTTCGAGCCGTTGAGGATCCAGTCACCGCCGTCCTTGCGGGCATTGGTCTTCATGTTGGCCGGGTCGGAACCACCATGCGGCTCGGTCAGGCCGAAGCAGCCGATGGTCTCACCCCGCGCCATCGACGGCAGCCAGCGCATGCGCTGCTCTTCGCTGCCGTAGGCATAGATCGGATACATGCACAGCGACGACTGCACGCTGACGAAGCTGCGGATGCCGCTGTCGCCGCGTTCCAGTTCCTGGCAGATCAGGCCGTAGCTGACGGCGTTGAGGCCGGCGCAGCCGTATTTCTCGGGCAATGAGGAGCCCAGCAGGCCGAGTTCGGCGATTTCCGGAATCAATTCCCGCGGAAAGCGGCCCTGGTCGAAGGCGTCGCCGATGATCGGCAGCACGCGCTCGTTGGTGAAGCGGGCAACGGTGTCCTGGACGGCCTGCTCTTCTTCGCTCAGGAGGGAACGGACGTCGTACAGATCGTTGGAAGGCAGGGCCATCGGGTGCTCGGGCGCGGGGGAAAGACGCCCATTGTATCGACCCATGTTGCGGCGCGGCACCCCAACGCCACGGATTCGGCAAGGTCCCAAAACAGACGGGGCCGGATGTCCGGCCCCGTCGGGGTATTGCATGCGGCTGGTTTCAGCCCGGGTGTTTCAGCCCTGGGTGTTTCAACCCCGGGTGCTTCAGCCCTGGGTCTTGTCCGCGGTCGCGGCGGCGGTCTGGGTGACCACTTCGCCATTGACCACCGGCAGCTTGTCGCCGGGCTTCTCATCCATGCGGATGGTCTGCTCCGCGCCGTTGTAGCGGTAGGTCACGTCGTAGCCGACCACTTCGTTTTCGCTGCCCAGGCGGATCTGGCTACCCGGCTTGCTTTCGGTACGCATCGTGCCCTTGGTGCCGTCCGGGTTGCGGTAGGTCACGTTGTAGGCAACGGTCTTGCTCGAGGTGCTGGTGTTGGAAACCGTGTGGCACTGGCGCTCGGTGCGGCTGGTGACCTTGCCGCCCACGTGGTTCTTGTCGACGCGGTTGCCGATGTAACCGCCCGCGGCGGCGCCGGCCACGGTCGCGGCCTTGCGGCCGTTGCCACTGCCCACCTGGTTGCCGACCAGGCCACCGATGATTGCGCCGGCCACGGTGCCGCCGACATTGCCATCACGTTCCGGGGCGCGTTCCTGCACGACCACGTCCTCGCAGACTTCGCGCGGGGTCGAAGTGGTGCTGGTCTCCTTGACCGGTTCGGTGCCGAGCACGGTCGCGTAGAGCGGCTTCTTCTCCGTCAATTCCTTGACGTTGACGACATCGGCGTATTCCAGCTTGCTGCCTTCGATCGCACCGTTGGCCGCCAGGTCGCTTTCGGTGCCGGCAGTCGCCTGCGGATTGGCCGTGGCGAAATCACTGGCCGCGGCATCGCCATGGCCACGGAAACTGTTGTACGCCGCCACCGCGACGCCACCCACGAGCAGCGAAGCCAGTGCTACGGCGAGCATGTTCTTGTTCATTTGGAGCCTCCTGCTGCGGGAGTCAACCCGCGTGTGTTGTTGGACGGCTGCATTGCAGCACCGGGAACCTGAACGAGCGCCCAGCCGGAGCAACGAAAACCTAACGAAAATGAACCAGTTGTTCACAGCGTGATAGCGTGCACACATCATTTCCGGGTCGCTTACCATGGCCAATCCCCTTCTTGCCCCGCTCCTCGGTTTTCTTGGCCGCCTGAGCTATCCGCGGCTGTTCGTGGTCACGGCCGTCCTGTTCGTGATCGACCTGGTCATTCCCGATTTCATACCGCTGGCGGACGAGATCCTGCTTGGCCTCGGCACCCTGTTGCTGGCGAATTTCAAGAATCGCAAGGCACCGGAGTCGCCCGGCAAGAACGCCAAGGGCGTGATCGAAGGCGAATCACACCGCTGAATCGATGGTGCTGGTCGACAGCCACTGCCATCTGGATGCCGCGGAATTCGATGCGGATCGCCATGCGGTGATTGCCCGCGCCCAGGCCTCTGGAGTGACGCGGCAGATCGTTCCCGCGGTCGATGCGGCCCACTGGCCGAAGCTGCGCGATGTCTGTTCGCACAGCACCGGACTGTTCCCGGCTTACGGCCTGCATCCGATGTACCTGGACGTGCACCGGCCGGAGCACCTTACGCAGTTGCGCGAATGGATCGAGCGCGAGCGGCCCGTCGCCATCGGGGAATGTGGGCTGGACTACTTCGTCGAAGGACTCGACCGCGACACCCAGTCGCTTTACTTCGAAGGCCAGCTGCGTCTCGCGCGCGATTTCGACCTGCCGGTCGTCGTGCATGCGCGCCGCGCAGTGGATGCGGTCATCGCCGCGATCCGCAAGACGGGCAAGCTGCGCGGGGTCGTGCACAGCTATTCTGGGAGCGTCGAACAGGCGCGGCAGCTGTGGGATCTCGGCTTCCTGATCGGGCTTGGGGGTCCGGTCACCTACGACCGCGCCAATCGCCTGCGCCAGCTGGCGGGCACCATGCCGCTGGAATTCCTGCTGCTCGAGACCGACGCGCCGGACCAGCCAGATGCCGGCATCCGTGGGCAACGCAACGAACCCGCGCGGTTGGCGAACGTGCTGGCGGTGATCGCGCAGTTGCGGCAACAGAGCCAGACGGACATCGCCGCGGTTACGACGGCCAACGCGGAGCGCCTGTTCGGGATCGGGCAGAACGCCTGACTGACGCGCATGCTTTCTTGCACGCGGGCCATTACAGGGCGCAGCATCGCGCCTGTTTTCCCGCGGCGCGTTTGAGTGGACCTCAGCTGCTGGCTGGCTCGCGGCGCGGCTTCAACAGGAGCTCGAGCGCCCGGCCCACGGCGGCGAATGCGAACGTGCCGGTGATGTGCGTCGCCGCGCCCAGCCCCGCGCCGCAGTCCAGCTTCAAGGCCGCCTCGCCACTGACCTGCGGCCGCACGCCGCACACGCTGCCATCGGGTTGCGGGTATTGGACGTTCTCCAGCGAATAGATCGCTGAGACGCCGAAGTAGCGGTCGCGGTTCTTCGGGAAGTTGAACTCGCTGCGCAACTTCTTGCGGATCAGCGCAAGCATCGCGTCGTGTTCGGTGCGTGACAGGTCGCGCACGCGCACGAGCGTGGGGTCGGTGCGACCGCCCGCGGAGCCGCACACGATCAGGGGCAGCTTGCGCCGGCGGCACCATGCGATCAGCTCGACCTTGCTGCGGAAGCTGTCGCAGGCATCCAGTACCAGGTCGAAGCCGCGATCGAGCAGCGTCTCGATGTTGCTGGCCGTGAGGAAGTTGGGGATGGCTTCCACCTCGATGCCCGGGTTGATGGCGCGGCAACGCTCGGCCATCGCCTCGACCTTGTTGCGGCCGTACTGGCCCTGCAGCGCGGGCAACTGGCGGTTGGTGTTGGACACGCACAGGTCGTCGGCGTCGATCAGGCACAGGTGGCCAATACCGCTACGCGCCAGCGCTTCCACGGCCCACGACCCAACGCCGCCCATGCCGATCACGGCAATGCGGGCATGGGCGAAACGCCGCAGGGCCCCCCTGCCATAGAGACGGTCGATGCCGCCGAAACGCTCTTGCCAGCGGGGATCCAGTGCTTGCGTGGTCATGTGCATAGTGTAAGCGGCGACCGGTGGCGAATCCGGGTGTTGCCTTGTTATGGTGCGCGGCAAGTCGCCGCGGCACGCGGCACAACGAAGGAGTCACGCATGAGCGATCCCAACCCCGGTACGGCAGTCCGCAAGGGCCATGGCTCGAAGTACCTCTTCCTGTTCCTGCTCGGCCTGGTCGTGGGTGCCGTCGGCGTGGTGATGGCGCTGCGCGCCTGGGATGCCCGCAAGGACCACTTCCCGGAAAGCCTCATGCATGTGCAGGACTGGCACATGGACCGGCTGGTCAAGGCAACGGAACAGAACCGCTGCGCCGCCACGGACACGCTGCCCCATCTCAAGGCACTGCGCATGACGGCCGACGACATTGAACTTGCGTTCCCGGGGCTGGCCGACGACCAGCGCTTCGCCGACGCGGCGAGCAAGTTGCGCGGCACGCTCGACGGTGCGCTCACTGCGCCACCGATGAACTGTGAAGGCGTGGCGGCACTGGCCAAGGACATCGGCGCTGACTGCAAGGCGTGTCACCAGGATTTCCGCTGATCCAAAAACGACCTCTCCCGCTGGGGGCTGAACGCACCAGCGGGCAGGGTCCAAAGTTGATGGCCGGTTCACGCGGTCCCGCCTAGGTTGGGACACGTGGTCCTGGCGCATGACATCGCATGACATCAAGTAATGCGCCGCCACGGTATCCCCACCAAGGAGCGTCGCATGAATATCCGCAATCCCCTTCTGATCTGCGTTGCCGCGGCCTCGATGGCACTGGCCGGCTGCGCCACGTCACCCGGGTACAGCAGCAGCGGCTACGGCGGTTCGAGCGCATCCTGCTATGACTGCGGCACCGTCACCCATATCGAACAAATCGGCCAACCCAGCAGCGGCGTGACCGGCGCGGTACTCGGCGGCGTCGTCGGGGCTGCCGCGGGTCGCGAGATCGCCAACGACAAGAGCAAGGGCCAGCAGAATACGGCTACAGCGGCTGGCGCGGTCGTTGGTGCAGTCGCTGGCAGCGCAATCGAACGCAACGTCCACGGCGCACACTACAACGTCTATGTCCGCATGGACGACGGCCGCACGGTGACGGTCACGCAGAACGACCTCAACGGCGTCCATGAGGGCTCGTACGTCCGTGTCTACAACGGACACGCCACGTTGCGTTGACACGTTGCTTTGATACGCAGCTCGACCGTAAAGAAAAGGCCCGCAGTCGCGGGCCTACTGCTTGCATGAGAACAAAAGAAACCCGGCCGGGGCCGGGTTTCAAAAATCCTGTTACGCGGTCAGACCGCGCCGGGACAATTACATCGGTTCGACAGCGTCAGCCTGCAGGCCCTTCTGGCCCTGGACGACGGTGAACGTGACCTTCTGGCCTTCCTTCAGGCTCTTGAAGCCCTGGGACTGGATCGCGCGGAAGTGCACGAACACATCTTCGCCGTTTTCACGGCTGATGAAGCCAAAGCCCTTGGCATCGTTGAACCACTTGACGGTACCGGTTTCACGGTTCGACATTTTTACTTGCTCCCTGGAACGTTTGCTGGTTGTGACACGACTTGCGTCGTGTGCTGGTTCGCAAGGAGGAAGCGAGGTGCAACGATGTAGCGGATCTATGGATCAACCGCATCGGGCCACGGTTCACGGTGACCCTGGCAAACACAGCGCCCGCACCGTACCCCGGGATCGGTGAAAATGCAACGGCGGGCGCGGACCGGCAAGCACCCAGAAAACGACCAGATATCGGGGACAGGCGGGATGGAATTTCAGACTATTTATTACGTGCTGGCGGTAGTGATGATGGTGGTGGGGATCGCGGGCACCGTGCTTCCTGCCCTGCCCGGCCTGCCCCTGGTTTTCGCCGGAATGCTGCTCGCCGCCTGGGCCGGCGGGTTCGAGCAGGTCGGTGGCTGGACCATGGCGATACTGGCGGTGCTGACACTGTTCTCGCTGGGCATCGACTTCATGGCCACGGCCCTTGGCGCCAAGCGGGTCGGCGCCAGCAGGCCGGCCCTGGTCGGTGCGGTCCTGGGCACCTTCGCCGGCTTGCTGTTCGGATTCGTGGGCGTGTTCATTGGCCCCTTCGTCGGAGCCCTGCTGGGTGAGCTGGTCTGGCTGCGCGGCATGGGCGGCCGCGAACTCGGCCAGGCGACCAAGGTAGGCCTGGGGACATGGCTGGGAATAGTCATTGGCACGGTGCTCAAGCTGGGCCTGGCCTTCGTGATGGTCGGACTGTTCGCCATCGCGTGGTTCGTATGAGCGTTGGGCAGCCGGGTGCGCCCGTCAAAGCCGCCGCCCTGTTCCTGCTCTGCTCCACGCTTCCCGCCCTGGCCCAGCAGGCACAACCGCCGACACCCAACCCGGAAGCCTGCGTCGCCATCGCGGCCGATCCCGACCGCCTGGCCTGCTATGACGCCGCGATGAAACGCCACGCGTCCGACACCAGCGCCGCCGACCAGGCCGCCGTCGATGCCAAGGCGACCCGGCAGGTCATCGAGCAGTACGAACGCCTCGAACGCGAGAACCTGCCGGCGAAGGAACGCACGCGCCGCGTGGTCAGCGACCTGTTCCGCAAGGAGCACGACTCCGTCTTCGAGGAACGCATCGCCAACGCCGGCAAGGGCTCGCTGCTCGACACCCGCTGGGAGCTGGCCAAGGACTCGAAGCTGGGCGTCTTCAACTTCCGCGCCTACAAGCCGGTCTACCTGTTGCCCGCGTTCTGGACCAGCGACACCAACGAATTACCCAGTTCCTCCAACCCGACCAGGGTGCCGCCGCAACGGCAATCGCTGGATCCGGTCGAAGCCAAGTTCCAGCTCAGCTTCAAGACCAAGGTCGTGGAGAACCTGTTCGGGGACAACGGCGACCTGTGGGCGGCGTACACCCAGAGCTCGCGTTGGCAGGTCTACAACGCCGACGAATCGCGCCCGTTCCGCGAGACCGACTACGAACCCGAGGTGATGCTGGTGTTCCGCAACAGCTGGTCGCTCGGCGGCTGGCACGGGCGCCTGCTCGGTTTCGGCGTGAACCACCAGTCGAATGGCCGCGCCGACCCGATCTCGCGCAGTTGGAACCGCATCGTGGCCAACATCGGTCTGGATCGCGACAACTGGGCGGCGATGGTGCGTCCGTGGTGGCGCATCCCCGACGGCCGCAACGCCGACGAGAACCCCGGCATCGAGGATTACATCGGCCGCGGCGACGTCACCCTGGTGCATCGCTGGAACGACCACGAATTCGCGCTGATGGCGCGCCACTCCCTGCGCACCGGCGACAACGCACGCGGTGCGGCGCAATTCGACTGGGGCTTCCCGATCAACCGCACCCTGCGCGGCCATGTGCAGGTGTTCGATGGCTATGGCGAAAGCCTGATCGACTACGACCACAGGGCCTGGTCCCTCGGCCTGGGCATCTCGCTGCTGGAGTGGTACTGAGCCGGAGCCGCACGCGCCGAGACGCTCGGGTTTCACACCGCATTGCGGAACGGCTCTCCAGAGTGCGCGAATGCCCTGGACCCGCAAGCGCATGCTCTGGACGATCGCAATCACAGCCTTGGCGACCTTGTTGGTGGTCGTGTTGTCGCTCAACTTCGTGGCCCCCGAGAAGAAGCTCGAGCGCAAGATCGAACACCGCTACGCCGTCTCCGACCCGCAGTTCCGGCGCGAGATGGGCGTGTTGCTTGGGCCGGCGATCCTGCCAGGCAACCGCGTCACCGACCTGGAAAACGGCGACGAGATCTTCCCCGCGATGCTGGCCGCAATCCGCGGCGCGCAGAAGACGATCACGTTCGAGACCTACATCTACTGGGAGGGCCGCGTCGGCAAGGAATTCGCCGATGCGCTATCCGAACGGGCACGCGCCGGCGTGGCGGTGAACGTCACCATCGACTGGGCCGGCAGCATCACCATGGACGAGAAACAGCTGCAGGAGATGCAGGACGCGGGCGTGCACGTCGAACGCTACCGCCCGCTGCACTGGTACAACCTGGGGCGCCTCAACAACCGCACGCATCGCAAGCTGCTGGTGGTCGACGGTCGCGTGGGCTTCACCGGCGGCGTCGGCATCGGCGACCCGTGGCAGGGCAATGCCCAGGATGCCGATCACTGGCGCGATGTGCACTTCCGCATCGAGGGACCGGTGGTCGCGCAGTTCCAGTCCGCCTTCAACGACAACTGGATCAAGACCACTGGCCAGGTGCTCAACGGCGCCGACTACTTCCCGCCCCTGGAAGCAGCCAATGGAGTGGATGCGCACATGTTCATCAGCTCGCCGGCGGGCGGCAGCGAAAGCATGCATCTGATGTACCTGATGGCGATCGCGGCGGCTGAGCACACGATCGACCTGGAGGCCGCCTATTTCATCCCGGACGAACTCATCACCAAGGCGCTGATCGCCGCACGCCACCGCGGCGTGCGCATCCGCGTGCTGGTGCCGGGGAAGAACACCGACTCCGATGCTGCCCGCGTCGCGTCGAAGGAAGGCTGGGGACCGCTGCTGCTGGCCGGCATCGGGATCTGGGAATACGAGCCGACCATGTTCCACAACAAGATGCTGATCGTGGATGGCGAACTGGTGTCGGTGGGCTCCACCAATTTCGACCTGCGCTCGTTCCGGCTGAACGACGAAGCCAGCCTCAATGTCTACGACCGCGCCTTCGCGGCGCGGATGACCGAAGTGTTCGAGAGCGACCTGAAGCCGACGCGGCGCTACACCTACCAGACCTGGCAGAAGCGGCCGCTCAAGGAAAAGCTGTTCGAGAAGTTCATCCTGCCGCTCAAGTCGCAGTTGTAGTGCCGGGTCATCCCGGCACTCTGTCGACAGCTCAGGCCACGATCACCGGAATCTTGCCGATCTTCGCCTGCCATTCGCGCGGGCCGGTCTCATGCACCGACGTACCCTGCGAATCCACGGCCACGGTCACGGGCATGTCCTGCACTTCGAATTCGTAGATCGCCTCCATGCCCAGGTCGGCGAATCCGACGACCCTGGCCGCCTTGATC
The DNA here is from genome assembly GCA_031457065.1 of Agrilutibacter niabensis. Taxonomy (GTDB): domain Bacteria; phylum Pseudomonadota; class Gammaproteobacteria; order Xanthomonadales; family Xanthomonadaceae; genus Agrilutibacter; species Agrilutibacter niabensis_A. The sequence goes on along the minus strand of JAVDVW010000001.1, from coordinate 662,846 downwards.
GCCTTCGACACCAGGTAGGCCGCGCCGCCCACTGCCATCAGGTATGCGGAGCCGTGCTTCCGGATCGCCTCGATCGCGACCGGGCCGCGTTCGGCCTTGCCGACCATGCCCATCAGGCCGGTCTGCGCGAGCACCTGCCCGGTGAACTTGTCCATGCGGGTCGCGGTGGTGGGACCAGCGGGACCGACGACCTCGTCGCGCACCGGATCGACCGGACCGACGTAGTAGATGAAGCGGCCGCGCAGATCGACCGGCAGCGGCTCGCCCTTGTCGAGCATTTCGACCATGCGCTTGTGCGCGGCGTCGCGGCCGGTGAGCAGCTTGCCGTTGAGCAGCAGCACTTCGCCCGGCTTCCACGAGGCGACGTCTTCTTTGGTCAGCGTGTCGAGGTTGACGCGACGGCCCTTCGACGCGTCGTAGGTGAGTTCCGGCCAGTCGGCGAGCGACGGCGGATCCAGCATCACCGGGCCGCTGCCGTCGAGGGTGAAGTGGGCATGGCGCGTGGCGGCGCAGTTCGGGATCAGCGCGACCGGCAGGTTCGCCGCATGCGTGGGGTAATCCTTGACCTTGATGTCGAGCACCGTGGTCAGGCCGCCCAGGCCCTGGGCACCGATGCCGAGCGCGTTGACCTTCTCGTACAGCTCCAGCCGCAGCTCTTCGGCGCGATTCGACGCGCCGCGCTGCTGCAGGTCGGTGATGTCGATCGGCTCCATCAGCGCTTCCTTGGCCAGCAGCATCGCCTTCTCGGCGGTGCCGCCGATGCCGATGCCGAGCATGCCCGGCGGGCACCAGCCCGCGCCCATGGTCGGCACGGTCTTGAGCACCCAGTCGACGATGGAGTCGGACGGGTTGAGCATCGCGAACTTCGATTTCGCCTCGGAGCCGCCGCCCTTGGCCGCGACGATCACCTCGACCGTGTTGCCCGGCACGACTTTCACGTTCACCACGCCCGGCGTGTTGTCCTTCGTATTGGTGCGCTTGCCGGCGGGATCGGCCAGCACCGAGGCGCGCAGCTTGTTGTCCGGATGGTTGTAGGCGCGGCGCACGCCCTCGTGGACCATGTCCTCCACGCCCATCGTGGCGTCGTCCCAGCGCACGTTCATGCCGATCTCGAGGAACACGGTGACGATGCCGGTGTCCTGGCAGATCGGGCGATGGCCCTCCGCGCACATGCGCGAGTTGATCAGGATCTGGGCGATCGCGTCCTTGGCGGCCGGCGATTCCTCGCGTTCATAGGCGGCGGCGAGGCTCCGGATGTAGTCGACCGGGTGGTAGTACGAGATGTACTGCAGGGCGTCGGCGATCGACTGGATCAGGTCCTCCTGGCGGATCGCGACGGGGGTGGAAGCGGACACGGACGAAGCGGAGGTACGGCTCACGGCGGATGACGGGCTGGCTGCAGGGGGACGCAATTGTACCCACCCCGGCCGCGTTGGCCGCCCCGGGGTTAGGAAACCGTTCTCCGAGCTAGGAAGGTGCCAGTCCGGAATTCCTGAACGCCTTTCCCACGTCCTCCTGGAGACGCCCATGTCTTTCACGGCACGCCCCCTCGCCTGCATGGCCACCGCCCTGGCGCTCGCCATCCCCGCGCAGGCCTTTGCGGTGGAACCGCTCGACACGTTCAGCGTCCGCCTCAGCGGTTACGTCAGCACGTTCGACACTTCGGTACGGGCCGACGGCGAGACCGAGCGCGGCACCCCCGTCGACCTGCATCGCGACCTCGGCCTGGACAAGGACAACATCATCGCCAACATCGGCCTGACCTGGCGTCCGTGGGAGCACCACGAGTTCGGCCTGGGCTACTACACCCAGAGCGCCGACAAGACCCGCGTGACCCAGCGGGATATCGAGTTCGACGGCACCCTCTACCAGGCCCAGAGCACGGTTCGCGCCGAATCCGACATCGACGCCTACGAGGCCTATTACGTGTGGTGGGCCGCTTCGAACGAGCGCTGGGCCCTCGGCCCGCGTTTCGGCCTGGTCTGGTACCGGCTAAAACTGGGTCTGGCGCTGGAAGTCGACGCGAATGGCAACCAGGTCGGCGGATCCATCAGCAACGACGTGTCCGCCGACCTGCCGGCGCCCACGATCGGCGGCAGCTGGCGCTGGGCGTTCCATGACGACTGGCGCATGTCGGCCGATGCCGGCTATTTCTCCGTGAACGTGAACGATGTCGACGGCAGCGTGTACTTCGGGCGCCTGGGCATCGAATGGTTCCCGTGGGAGCGCTCGGGCTTCCTGCTGGACTACACCATCAGCAAGATCAAGGTCGATGCCACCAAGTCGGACTTCGACGGCAATGTCGACTTCAAGGACAGCGGCCTGCGCCTGGGTTACGTCTACCGCTTCTGAGGTCCAATCGGTCCGCCGTTGGCAAGCCAACGGCGTCCCTTGCCGCTTTCCCGGTACTCCGCCGCAACGCCGGCGCACAAGCGCGAGCACGCTGATGGCGCTCCGCGCCAGGTGCTGCCCGCGTTGAGCACGGGCATCCTGACGAAACCATCACCTCGCACAAGCGCAGTCCCGACTACAAAGAACGCCCACTTCAGGCGAGGCGCGTGCCATGGCAAGCAATCCCGTGGGCTGGTTCGAAATCTATGTGCAGGACATGCCCAGAGCCAAGGCCTTCTATGAAGCCGTCTTCAGCGCCCACCTGGAACGACTCGACTCTCCGGGCATCGAGATGTGGTCCTTCCCGATGCATTCCGGACAGCCGGGCGCCGCGGGTTCGCTGGTGAAGATGGAGGGCTATCCATCCGGCGGCAGCAACACCATCGTCTACTTCACCTGCACGGACTGCGCGGTGGAAGCGAAGCGCGCGTCGGCAAGCGGCGGCAGGATATTCAAGGACAAATTCTCCATCGGCAAGTACGGCTTCATCGCCCTGGTAACCGATACGGAAGGCAACATGATTGGGCTGCATTCCATGCAGTGAATGCGAATCCACTGGCGCGCAGGCGGCCTGCGCCCGCAGTTGTGAACGGGAGGACTGCCATGTCAACAAGAGTGAATCTCGGGAAGGCGGCCCCCGAGTTGTACCAGGCCGTCGCCGGACTCGAAAAACTGGCTACGAAAGCCATCGCCTCGGCCGGGCTGGCGGAGGGATTCGCCCACCTCTTGCGTCTCCGGGCGTCCCAACTCAATCAATGCGCCTACTGCGTCCGGATGCATACCCGCGATGCCTTGGCCAACGGCGAATCCAGTGACCGGATCAGCGTTCTCCCGGCATGGCGGGAAAGTGCGTATTTCGACGCCAAGGAATGCGCGGCGCTGGAACTGATGGAGGCAATCACATTGATTGCGGACGGACAGGTGCAGGATTCCACGTACGAACTCGCCGCAGCCAGTCTTTCAAGCGAAGAGATCGCGGCTGTCGAGTGGCTTGCCGTCGTGATCAATGCCTGGAATCGAATCGCGATCTCCAGTCGGTATCCGGTCGCGCCGTAGGAATTGCGCGTCGGGGGTGGCAGCGAAGCGGGATCACCGCGCGGCGCGAGGCAGGCTGTTCAGAAGCTCCGCGGTGCTCACGATGGCATGCGCGAAAGACGGGCCGTTGACCTCGTGCGCCGCATGCATTCCTTCCGCACTGAAGGCGGCGGTGGCATCCTTGACCAGCGTGACGTGGTAGCCCAGTTCCATGCCGAACCGGCCCGTGGACTCGACGCAGGTGTTGGCGACCATGCCCACGAGGATGATCCTGCGGATGCCCCGCAGCTTCAATTGCGCATCGAGGTCGGTGTTGGCGAAACCGCTTTGCGCCCAGTGCTCATGCACGACCACATCGCCCGGCTGCGGCCCGAATTCAGGATGGAATTCGCCACCCCAGGTGCCGGCCGCGAAGAGCTGGACCTTGCGCACGCCGGACTGGGACGAGGTCATGTGCAGCCAGCCTTCGTAGTCGCCCGCTCGCCAGCGGCGATGTGGCACCACGAACACCTGGATCGAGGCCGCGCGGATCGCTGCAAGGATGTTGCGCATGTTGTCGTCGAAGTCTGCCGCCTCGGCCGTGGCGCGCGTTGCGTCGTAGAGCTTTCCGCCTTCGCTCATGAAGTCGTTGTACGGATCGATGACCAGCAGCGCGGTATCGCTGGCGGAGTAAGCGAAGGCGTTCATAGACGTTCTCCAAGACGGGCGGCAGCGAGGCATCTAGCGGACGGCGTGGCGCGGGCGACCCGTCAGCTCGTGCTTGCCGCCCGCCAGCTTCGCGGCAGCGCGATGGGTTGCGCTCGGGCAGTCCGCGCGCCGATGCCTATTTCGCCGCCAGCCGGTAGCGTTCGGCGGCGTGCCGACGCGACAGCAATGGCTGCAGCCGGCGACGCGTGTCGTTGAAGTTTTCCCAGTCCGCCATGTCAGGCAAAGATGGGATGGTCACGGTCTCGCCCATGTCGAGCCCGGCGAGTGCCGCATCCACCAGCTCGGTCGCTTCCATCACCATCTCCGGCGGCAAGGCCTGCACATCCATGCCGGACCGCTCCCATATCTCCGTGCGCGTGACACCCGGCAGCACGGCCTGTACGTGGATACCCTTGGGCCCCAGTTCCTGCTGCATCGACTGGCTCAACGCCAGCACGAAGGCCTTGGTGGCCAGGTACACCGGCTCGAAAGATTCGGGCATGAGTGCGGTTACCGAAGCGATGTTGATGATGGTGCCGCCGCCGCGCGCGACGAAGTTGCGCGTCGCCGCGACCGCCAACCGCGTCACCGCCAGCACGTTGAGCCCGATGATCGCTTCGACCTTGTCCGGATCCGCGCTGGCGAACGGACCGCTGCCGGCGATCCCGGCGTTGTTCACCAGCATGGCGATGCTGGCGTCGTCGCGCAGGCGCTGCTCGACCTGCGCCAGGTCGGCGCGAAGCAGCAGGTCGGCACGCAGCACTTCGGCGACGACACCGCTGTCGTGACGCAGGCGTTCGGCCAGGGCCTGCAGACGTGCCTCGTCGCGCGCCACCAGCACCACGTCGTGGCCCAGCCGTGCGAGCCGGTCCGCGTAGGTGGCGCCGATTCCGGTAGATGCGCCGGTGATCATTGCTTTGGGACGCGCGTCCATGGCGGCGCTCATGGCGATGCGACCAGTGGCCGTCCAGCGCGGATGCGCATGATCTGCAGCCAGGCCCCGACCAGGAATACGAGGAAGCAGACACCGACCACCGCGCGCAGCGTCGGATCTTCCGGCCCGGTGAACAGCGGGTGCCCGACGGGCACGCGCGCCCCGGTCTCGGTAAGGCCCGGGATCATGTGGAAGAACAGCGTCAGCGAATAGCCCACCACCGCCACATACCGCGACAGGTGGCCAAAGGTCGCGTGTTTCTCGGCGACGTACGCCACCGCCAGGACCACCAGCGTGGTGATCGCCAGCACGTGGGGAACCCCGAACCCACCGTGATGGAAGATGAAAAGCCCGGTCACGCAGCTCGCGACCGTACCCCAGAAGTAGAGGCGTCCGGCGGATGTTGCGGTAGCGATCTCCTTGTAGCGGACCAGGGCGGCAACGCCCGCGATCACGGCCACCAGGCTGATCGCGGTATGGAACATGCCGAAGGGAGTCATGCCGAACATTGGAACACCTCGCTGGCGGTAGCTGATGAACTCGAAGCCGATGATACTCAGGACTGCAGGAACGCCGGCAGATCGGCGTTGAGACGGTCCCCGCTGGCATAGTTGTTGCTCGGAGGTCTCCGCATGGAGTTCGACTGGAACGACATCCCCCTGCTCCTCAAGCTCGCCGACACCGGCAGCATGAGCCAGACGGGTCGCGCGCTCGAACAGGACGCGATCGCCTTGCGTGCTTGAGGCTCCGCTCGAAGCCATGCGTACCCGTCGCCTCCAGCGGATCGTCCTCACCAGTTTCGTGGTGACGTTCGTGTGCGCGCGGATCGTAGTGTTCCTCATCATGAGCCGCGACATCCCGGACCTTTACCTCCACGTCGGCGGCACCCACGTACACCACCTGAATTTCGGCATCTTCCTGCTCTCCATCGTGGGTGCGGTGCTGCTGTTTTCCCCTCCCGACGGGAAATGGCGCGATGTCCTCGCGGCGACCTACGGCGTGGGATTGGCCCTCACCTTCGACGAGTTCGGCATGTGGTTGCACATGGGCGGCAGCTACTGGCAACGCGGCAGCTTCGACGCGATCACCGTCATCGCCGCGCTGCTCGCTCTCGCCGCCTACATGCCTCCGCCCAGGCGATGGAGCCGGCGCCGGCTGGCCTGGACAGTGTTGCTGCTCTGCCTGGTAGGCCTGTTCTTCTGGCGCCTGTCGGTCACGCTATCCCCGCTTGAGGGGCGCGCGCTGCCGAGGCTCGAGCAGATCGAGCGCCAAGCCCCGCGTTGAGGCTGCGCGCTTCACCCGTTCGCCGCAACGCGCGGGCACAATCGGGCAATGGCAGCCTCACCTGATTCGATTCCAACGGGCACGGGCGCTCCCCGCCCCGGGCAGCCCAGCCTGCGCGACCGCTTCAACGCTCTGCGCAACCTGCCACCGTTCCTCAGGCAGATCTGGGCGACCAGTCCGGGGCTGACGCTTGCCACGCTGGGACTGCGCGTGCTCCGCGCCTTCCTGCCCATCGCCACGCTGTACGTCGGCAAGCTGATCATCGATGAAGCGGTGCGCCTGGTGGCCGCGGGAGCCTCGTACGAATCGTTCGCCGCCGCATGGCACGGCGGGCAACTGGATCACCTGCTGTGGTTGCTGGTCGTGGAGTTCGCCCTTGCGATCGCCTCCGACCTGCTGGGGCGGTTGATCAGTTATGGCGACGCCTTGCTGTCGGAGCTGTTCACCAACGCCACCAGCGTGCGCCTGATGGAACACGCGGCGACGCTGGACCTCGAGGACTTCGAGGATCCCGACCGGCAGGACAAGCTCGATCGCGCCCGCCGCCAGACCATGGGGCGCATGAACCTGATGAGCCAGCTGTTCGGCCAGGTGCAGGACATGATCACCGTGGTCACCTTCGCCGCCGGCCTGCTGGTGTACGCGCCGTGGCTGATCGTGCTGCTGGCGGTGGCACTGGTGCCCGCGTTCGTCGGCGAGGCGCACTTCAATGCACTGGGCTACTCGCTGAACTTCGCGTGGACCCCGGAACGGCGCCAGCTGGAATACATCCGCCAGATGGGCGCGAGCGTGGAGACGGCGAAGGAGGTGAAGATCTTCAACCTCAATCGCTTCTTCATCACGCGCTTCCGCGAGCTGTCCGACAAGTTCTTCGTCGCCAACCGCAAGCTCGCGCGGCGGCGCGCGTTCTGGGGCACGCTGCTGGCGGCGCTGGGCACGCTGGGCTACTACGCCGCGTATGCCTACATCGCATGGCGCACGGTGAAGGGGGATTTCAGCATCGGCGACCTCACCTTCCTGGCGGGCAGCTTCCGGCGCCTGCGGCAGTTGCTGGAAGGCCTGCTGGTGGGGTTTTCACAAGTCGCGGGACAGGCGCTTTACCTCGACGACCTGTTCTCGTTCTTCGAGATCAAGGCGGAGATCCATTCGCCGCGAAATCCGCTGCCCGTGCCGCAGCCGATCAGCCGGGGCTTCGTGTTCGAGAACGTCGGCTTCCGATATCCCGACGCCGAACGCTGGGCGCTGCGTGCGCTGGATTTCGAGCTGCGCGCGGGCGAGGTACTGGCGCTGGTTGGCGAGAACGGCGCTGGCAAGACCACGCTGGTCAAGCTGCTGGCGCGCCTGTACGACCCCGACGAGGGCCGCATCCTGCTCGACGGCCGCGACCTGCGCGACTACGACCTCGACGACCTGCGCGCGAACATCGGCGTGATCTTCCAGGACTTCGTGCGTTACCACCTCACCGCCGGCGAAAACATCGGCGTCGGCCAGATCGATGCGATGTACGACCGGGAGCGGATCCGCGAAGCCGCCCGGCGCGCGATGGCGGACCAGGTGATCGAACCCCTGCCCCAGGGTTACGACCAGCTCGTCGGCCGCCGCTTCAAGACCGGCGTGGACCTGTCCGGGGGACAGTGGCAGAAGATCGCGATCGCACGCGCGTACATGCGCGACGCGCAGGTGATGATCCTCGACGAACCGACCGCCGCGCTGGACGCGCGCAGCGAATTCGAGGTGTTTCAGCGCTTCAAGGAATTGTCGAACGACCGCACCGCGATACTGATCTCGCATCGCTTCAGCAGCGTGCGGATGGCGGACCGGATCCTAGTACTCAACGAAGGCCGGCTGGAAGCCAGCGGCACGCATCCCGAACTGATCGCCCAAGGTGGACGTTATGCAGAGCTCTTTGAATTGCAGGCCGCGGGTTATCGCTAGCCATCCGCCGGGAAAGCAGCTGCGCTTGCGGGTGCTCGGCATCGCCCTCCCCGTCCTGCTCCTGCCGATGCTCGGCTGCCAGGCGCCCAACGCTTCGGCCGGTGCGGCCGAGGCCACGAAGCCCTCCACGCAGGTCGTATCGAGCCGGCTGGGACAAGTGCGCGTCACCACCATTGCCAGCGGTCTCGTGCATCCGTGGTCGGTGGCGCTGCTGCCGCAGGGCGGATTCCTGGTGACCGAACGTCCGGGCCGCCTGCGACGCATCGGCGCCGATGGAGCGGTGTCCGCGCCGCTGGCGGGCGTACCAGCCGTGTTCGCAACAGGCCAGGGCGGCCTGCTCGATGTCGCGCTGGCGCCCGATTTCGCCGCCAGCCGGCGCATCTATTTCACCTATGCCGAGCCCGGCGAGGGCGACACCGCCGGCACTGCAGCCGCGATCGCCACGTTGGGCGCGCGTTCGCTCGAGGGGGTCAAGGTGATCTACCGGCAGGCGCCGAAATTAGAAGGCTCCAACCATTTCGGGTCGCGCCTGGCCTTCGACATCACGCCTACAGGAAGCAGCGGCGGCCACGTCTTCATCAGCCAGGGCGAGCGCCAACAGCGGATGCTCGCGCAACAACTCGGGGTGCTGCAGGGCAAGCTGGTGCGGCTGAACCTCGATGGCAGCGTGCCAAAGGACAACCCCTTCGTTGGACGCAAGGACGCGCGGCCGGAAATCTGGAGCTATGGCCACCGCAACATGCAGGGCCTGGCCATCGATCCGCGCTCGGGAACGCTATGGGAAAGCGAGCACGGGCCGCGCGGCGGCGACGAGATCAATCTCCCGCGGGCCGGCAGGAACTATGGCTGGCCGATCATCACCAACGGCATCGACTACTCGGGATTTCCAGTTTCCGAGGCGGTGGGCACGTCGGCGCCGGGCATGGAGCAGCCCTACCACGTGTGGGCGAAATCGCCGGCACTGTCGGGCATGGCATTCCTGGTGAATCAGCCCCGGTCGAAGTGGAACAACAGCCTGTTCCTCGGCGCATTGGCCGACGCCAGCCTGATCCGGCTCACGCTCGATGGCGACCGCGTGATGGGCGAGGAACGCCTGCTCAAGGAGTTGGGTGCGCGCATCCGCGACGTGCGCGTGGGCCCGGAGGGCGCCGTATATGTCCTGACCGACGAAGACGACGGGAAGCTGCTGCGCCTCGACCCGCCCAGGTGAACCTGTCTTTACATCCGGCCCGCTAGGCTGGCGGCAGTTCAGGGAGTCGATGCCCATGAGCGATACGTCGAGCGGGCTCGCGCGTACGACGCGGATCCTGCGCTTCCTGCTCAAATACCGCGGTGCCGGTGTCTTCACCGGGCTCGACTTCGACTTCGTGCCCGACGGCGGCACGCCGGAAATCACGGGCAAGCCGGAGGAATTCGTCGTCGACCTCGAAGCGCTCGGTCCGACCTTCATCAAGTTCGGCCAGGCCCTGTCGACGCGACCGGACCTGGTACCGCCAGCGTATCTCGCCGCGCTGGAACGCACCCAGGACCACGTCGCGCCGGTACAGATCGAACACATCCGTGCGGTGCTCGAAGCCGAACTGGGAGTGCGCCCCAGCCATCTCTTCGAGGCGTTCGACGAGGTGCCGCTCGGCAGCGCCTCGCTCGCGCAGGTGCATCGCGCGACGCTGCGGGACGGCCGTGACGTCGCGGTCAAGGTGCAGCGCCCCGGCATCAGGAAGCTGATCCACACCGACCTCGATGCACTGGCAACCATTGCGAGCCGCGCCGACATGGCGACCAGGGTGGGCCGCCGCGTGCACTTCGCCGACTGGGTACACGAGTTCCGCAAGGCGCTGCTCTCCGAACTGGATTACCACTCCGAGGCCGAGAACCTCAGCCGTTTCCGCCGCCACTTCCGCGACTACCCGGAACTGTTCGTGCCCGCGCCGTTGTGGGATTTCAGCACCCGGCACGTACTGACGATGGAACTGGTGACCGGATACAAGGTCACCGAACTGAGTGGCCTGTTCCGCACCGAACACGACGTCCGCGACCTGGCCGAAGCGCTCTTGCGCGGCTACCTCGACCAGGTGCTGGTGCACGGCGACATCCACGCCGATCCGCACCCGGGCAACCTGCTGGTGATGGAAGACGGGCGGCTCGCCCTGTTCGACCTCGGGATGGTCGTGCACGTGCCGCCGCGGCAGCGCGACCGCCTGTTCCGCCTGCTGTTCGCGGCGGTCGACGGACGGGGCGAGGAAGTCGCACGCGAGGCCGTCGGGATGGGCATACGGCTGGAGGATTTCGAGGCGGATCGTTACCAGCGCGAAGTCGGCCAGCTGGTCGCGCGTTACGCCGCGCACCCCAGCGCATCGGCGAGCGAGAGTCGGTTGCTGTTCGACATCGTGCGCATCAGCACCGCCTGCGGACTGCGCTCGCCGTCGGAACTCAGCCTGCTCGGCAAGACGCTGGCGCACCTGGAAACGGTTTGTCGCGCGCTGGACCCGCGCATGGACATGAAGCGCGTGGTCGACCGCCATCTCGACCGCGTGATGGGCGAGCGCCTGCGGCAATCGCTTGCGCCGCATCGCGTGGCCAGCGAGTTGATGGACCTGCAGACACTCACGCGCGAGGCGCCGCGCAAGCTTTCGGACATGCTCTCGCTGCTCGCCGACAACCGCTTCCAGATCCGCGTCAGCGGGCTGGAGGAGTCGCGGTTGATGGAGAACATGCAGAAGATCGCCAACCGCATCACCACCGGGCTCATCGTCGCGGCGTTAATCATCGCGGCCGCGATGATCATGCGGATCGAGACGGAGTACCGGCTCTTTGGCTACCCGGCGCTGGCCCTGGTGCTGTTCGTGGTGGCGGCGGGGCTGGGGATCAGCATCGTGCTGAGTGCCCTGCTTCGCGACCGCAGGGCCAGGCCGCGGGAGGAATCGGGGCCGCGTTGAGCCGTCATCGGCGCCTTCGGCGCAGCGGCGGCGCCCGACTTCTAGTAATACGGCGGGCCAGCTAAAATGCCCTCCCCCGCGTCGCACTTCCCCCCTCCATGTCCTCCGCTTTCGGCACCGAGACCGTGCTGGATGTCCGTCACTGGACGGACTCCTACTTCAGTTTCACCACCACCCGTGACGACGGCTTCCGTTTCGACAACGGCCAGTTCGTCATGATCGGGCTGCAGGTGCCTGCGGGAGACGGGCAGGACGGCGCCAGCAAGCCGCTGCTGCGCGCGTATTCGATCGCCAGCGCGAACTGGGAGGAGCAACTGGAGTTCTTCAGCATCAAGGTGCCCAACGGGCCGCTGACCTCGCGCCTGAAGGACATCCAGCCCGGCGACAGCGTGCTGATCGGCCGCAAGCCCACCGGCACCCTGCTCATCTCCGACCTGCATCCGGGGCGCAACCTGTACCTGCTCGGCACGGGCACCGGGTTCGCACCATGGCTGGCGGTGATCAAGGACCCGGAAACCTACGACCGGTTCGACAAGGTCATCCTCTGCCACGGCGTGCGCAACGTGCAGGACCTGGCGTACCGCGATTACATCGTCAACGAGCTGCCGCGGCACGAGTTCCTCGGCGAGCAGATCAGCGCCAAGCTGAAGTACTACCCGGCCGTTTCACGCGAAGACTTCGACTTCAATGGCCACGACCAGCGCGGGCGCCTCACCGACCTCATGGCCAGCGGCAGGATGATGGACCAGCTCGGCATCGAGCCGCTCGACGCGGAACACGACCGCGCCATGATCTGCGGCAGCCCGCAGATGCTCGCGGATTTCCGCGGACTGCTGGATGGACGCGGTTTCACCGCCGCGCCGCGCATCGGCACGGCGGGGCAATACGTGTTCGAGCGCGCGTTCGTGGAAAAGTGAAGGCGTTCAGCCGTTGCGCAGCCAGCGCTCGGCGGCGTCTTCGCTGTTGAACACCCGGGCGTCGTAGCCCGCGTCGCGCGCGTAGAGCTCGCAGAATTCGATTTCGTGCATGCCCTTGGGTTTGACATGGGCGATGCGGAAGCGCTTCAGTCCGGTGTCGGCCATCATCAGGACCAGCTCCAGCCAATGCGCTTCCGATAACGGTTCGCCTTGCAGCTCGTCGACAACCAGCAGGCCCGCCCCTTTGGCGGCGGCCAGGTGGGCATGGATGGAACGCCAGCAGGCCACCGTATTGGCGAAGGTCTCCTCGCCGCGCACATGCACGCGAAGGCCCAGCGGGTGCGGTACCACCTCGATCTGCAGCGGTGCTGGCACTGGCATGGATGTGCATCCCGTGATCACGGCGCGCGCCTGAGCGTACTCCCGCCCGGGGCGCATGGACATGGGACTTTCAGGCCGCGGTCCCGATGCGCAGCGCATCGCGATAGGTCCGGCTGCAGGGCACGGCGGTGCCATCGCGCATGCCCACCCGCGCATCGCCGGTATCCAGCGGTTCGATCTCACCCACGCAGTCGAGGTTGACGATGTAGCTGCGGTGCACGCGCACGAAACGCCTGGGATCGAGCTGGGCCTCGATCGCGGCCATCGTCGTGCGCAGCGGGTAGTCGCGTCCGCGCAGGTGCAGGTTCACGTAATTGCCGGAAGCCTGCAGCCACTCGACGTCGGCCGCGGCGATCAGGAATTCCTTGCCCAGCTTGCGCACCAGGAAACGCTCGGGGCGCTCGGGCTGCTCCACCAGCGGCGTGTCGTCGGGCGCGGCCAGCACGCTCGCTTCGCCCTGCAGGCGGCGCACCAGCAGGCGGTAGAGCTCGATCAGCACGACCAGGCCGGCGAAGTGGCGTACGTCCTTGAGGTATTCGTAGAAGAATTCGGTCAACCACGGACCGAAGTCGTAGTGGCCGCCCTGCGTCGCATAGACCAGCTTGCGCAGGCCGACCATGCCCGCCACGTGCAGCGCCGACCACGCCACGCTGCCCAACAGCATCCATGGCAGGTTGCGGCGCCAGGTATCGAAATGCAGCGGAAAGCGGCGGGTGAACCACAACACCGCCGGGACCAGGGCCAGGGAGACGAGGTGGCTGGTCCATTCCCACACGGCCGGTTCCCAGCTGGCGAACGCGAGGTGCAGGCGACGGATGTCCATCAGCACGGTCACGCTGTTGGCCAGCCCGCCCACCAGGTAACTGACGATCCAGAAGCCCCACTCCACCGAACGCCGCCAGGGCTGGTAGCGGTCCCACAGGGTGTCGGCGGAATGGGTGCTTGGAACAGGAGGCGGCGGCACGGGGGAATTCATGCCGCGCATTCTCGCCCAGCCGGCGCGAAAGCGGCCCCCGGTTCGTCCCATGGGTCCACGGTTCGTCCCCGCGGCCGTGCAATCAATCACTTGCGCGTGGCCAGGATGCCCACGCGATCCCATCGTGATGGTTCCCGCCACGGACTGCCGCCATGCACCAGCGCCGCCACGACATCGATGCCCTGCGCGCCCTCGCTTTCGCCCTGCTCATCCTCTACCACTGGTGCATGTTGTACGTCGGCGGCGAGGACTGGGACTGGCACCTCAAGAGCACCTACCTCGGCGATTGGCTGCAGGTCCCGATGCTCTTCGTGAACCGCTGGCGGATGGACCTGATCTTCCTGATTTCCGGCCTGTCCGTGCATTTCCTGCTGCGCGACACGCGCCCCGGCCGCTTCATCGCCCAGCGCAGCTGGCGACTGCTGCTTCCGCTGACCTTCGGGTGCCTGGTGGTGGTGCCCGTGCAGCCGTATGTGCAGGGCATCGCCCATGGGGCAGTCGAACCCGGCTACCTGCACTTCCTCGCCGATTACTTCGGCGGGCGACAGTGGCCGCAGGACGCCTTCGACGGCTGGGAGCACAGCTTCACCTGGAACCACCTGTGGTACCTGATCTACCTGTGGTGCTACACGATGGTGTTCGCCGCCCTGCTGCCGCTGCTGCGCCGTCTGCCCAATCCGTTCGCGCGGCTGCGCGGCGGCTGGCTGCTGGTCCTGCCCGCGCTGCCGCTCGTGTTGTGGACGCTGACCCTGCAACCGCTGTTCGATGAAACCGGCGACCTGATCCACGACTGGTACCGCCACGCCATCTATTTCACCGTCTTCCTGTACGGCTGGTGGCTCGGCGCGGACAACGACGTCTGGGACGAACTGGTGCGCCTGCGCAGGCACGCACTGGCCAGCGCGCTGGTTCTGGTGTCGGCCTACATGGCCATGGTGTTCGGCCTGTCCGATGACTTGCCGGAATGGGTCCTGGTGGTCGGACGCACCCTGCGCAACCTCTACATCTGGATGGCGCTGTGCGCGATCCTCGGCTGGGGCAAGGCCTGTCTCAATCGGCCGTTCCGCTGGCTGGCGTGGGCGAACGAAGCGGTCTACCCGTGGTACGTACTGCACCAGAGCCTGATCCTGCTGCTCGCGTACTGGCTGCTGCCGCTGCACCTCGGCCCGGTGCTGGAACCGCTGCTGGTGCTTGCCGGTACGGTCGCCGGCTGCGCGCTGCTGCACGAATTCGTGATCCGCCGCGTGCGCTGGCTGCGGCCCTGCTTCGGATTGAAGCCGGTAGTGCTTCCGGAGCCTGAGCGTGACGCCGGTGGCCTGCTGGTACCGGGCCGGAACGCCTAGCTGGCCGGATCAAAGAACAGCGTGGTAGGCCTTCGCTCTATCCAGTGCACCCCACTCGTCAGTGCGCCCCGCTCGCCTGCTCCGGCAGATCGAACAGCCACCGCACCGCGCGCGGAAACTCGGCGCGCCACGCCGTTTCGTTGTGCTCGGCCTCGGGGGCGACGTGCACGGTCACCGCCACGGTATCCGGTTGCGCGCGCAGGATGGTCACCATTTTCTCCAGCAGGGGCACCGACTCCTCGCCCTCGCGGCCGCCGGTATACAGGTAGACCCGCGAGCCGGCCGGGAGCGGCTTGCGCGACGCGATCGCGAAGGGCTCGTCGGAGACCCAATACGACGGCGAGAACACGCCCGCCTTGGCGAACACCTGCGAGTAGCGATGCAGGGTGTAGTCCGCCGACAGCCCGCCCAGCGAGCTGCCCAGGATCGCGGTGTGCTCGCGGTCCGGCAGGGTGCGGTAGTTGGCGTCGATGAAGGGCTTGACCACGTTGACGACATCGGCGACGAAGGCGCTGCCGAGATTGGGCAGGAAGCGCACGTTCGGGTACGGGATCAGCTCGTTGAAACGCAGTTCGCCGCCGTGGTCGATGCCGACGACGATCGCGGGGAAGTCATCATCCCGCGCCAGCTTGTCCATGGTTTCGTCGACACCCCACTCGCCCGCGTAGCTGGTGGCGTCGTCGAACAGGTTCTGCCCGTCGAACATGTACAGCACCGGATAGCGCCGCGTGCCTTGCGCGTAGTCCGGCGGCAGGTACACGCGCAGCCGGCGGGCGTATCCGAGTTGCGGCATGCGCAGCGGCGGGACGAATACGCGCACGGTCGGACCGGCGGTATGCGGGCGCACGGGTTCGTCCGCGGCCGCGGGCAGGCACGCGAGCAGGAAGGCGAAGGCGAGTACGCGCGCCAGCATGGGCTTCTCCTGGTTGGACGACACCTTGCCGGATGAGGGCGCGCGGCGGCCTGTCCCATCCGTCATGGGCTGCTTCCTTGGCGGCGGCTTCGTCGTAGCGCAGGAGTCTTGCTTCGGATTGAAGCCGCTAGTGCGCCCGGAGCCTGAGCGTGGCGCCGGTGGCCTGCTGGTACCGGGCCGGAACGCCTAGCTGGCCTGGTTGGCGCGCGCGGTCCACTCCTGTGCCGGCCGCGCACGCGAGAACAGGAAGCCCTGGCCCTGCTCGCAGCCGATCTCCAGCAGGCAATCCCGCTGGGAATCGGTTTCGATGCCCTCAGCGATCACTTCCATGCCCAGGGTGTTGGCCAGCGCCAGCACCGCGCGCACCACCGCGGAACTGCCACCGCGATCGCCGGGACGCAGCGCGCTGACGAAGGAACGGTCGATCTTGAGCGCATGCAGCGGGAAGCGGTGCAGATAACTCAGCGACGAATAACCGGTGCCGAAATCGTCCAGGGCCGCGAGCACGCCGCCATTGCGAAGCGTGTCGAGCGTGGCGGACACCTGGTCCGGGTTTTCCAGCAGCGCGCCTTCGGTGACTTCCACCCGCAGGCGTTCAGGCGGCACGTTGTACGCCGACAGCAGATCGAGCAGTTCCTGTGCCAGGGCGGGCGAGCGGAAGTGCCTCGGCGCCACGTTGATGGTCACGTAGCCGCCCTTGCCGACCAGCGGCACCACCTCGCGGCAGGTGCGTTCGAACATCCGCCAGTCGATCTGCTCCACGCTGCCGCTGTCCTCTGCGACGCGCAGGAAATCACCCGGGAGCAGCAGGTCGCGCCCGTGGCGGCGCCAGCGCAACAGGGCTTCATAGCCGAGCACATGGCCACCGCGCAGGTCCACGATGGGCTGGAAGTGCGGCTCGAATTCGTCGCGCAGGATCGCGCGGCGCAGGTCGACCTCCAGGTCGAGCAGCTGCAGTGCTTCCTGGTGCAGGCGTTCGTCGAAGATCTCGAAACGGTGCCGCCCGTGTGCCTTGGCGCGATACATGGCCACGTCGGCGTCACGCAGGAGTTCCTCGGCCTTGCCATAGCGTGCGTTGCCCAGGGTGATGCCGATGCTGGCCGAAGTGAACAACTCCTTGCCGTCGATATGCATCGGTTCGCTCAACGACTGTATGACGCGCTGCGCGGTATGGCAGGCATCCTCGGGTAGCTGCACGTCTTCGATCAGCAGGGCGAATTCGTCGCCACCGAGACGCGCGACGACATCGGAATCGCGCACGCAGTCAGCCAGGCGCTTGCCTGCCTCCTTGAGCATCAGGTCGCCGGAGAGATGACCGACGCTGTCGTTGATGACCTTGAAGCGATCGAGGTCGAGGAACAGCACGGCGAAACGATGGTCGGGATCGCGTTGCTGCCGCGACAGGGCACGCTCGAGCGCGCCGTACAGGAAAGTCCGGTTCGGCAATCCGGTCAGCGAATCGTGCAGGGTCTCGTGCACCAGTTGTTCTTCGGCACGCTCTCGTACCGCGATCTGCTCGCGCAACTCGCTGACGGCCGCGGCAAGTTGCCGCGTACGATCCTCGACCCGGCGTTCGAGCTCCCCCTGCACGCGCTTGCGCTCCAGCGCCGTCAGGATGTGCTGCGCCACGTAACCCAGCAGCGCGCTGTCTTCCTCCGTGTATCGCAACGCCTGGTCGTAGGTCTGCACGACCACCGCGCCGCGCACCTCGCCTTCCGCGATCATGGAAACGCCGAGGAAGTCCTCCGCAGGCGTGCCCAGGCCGATGCCGCCGGGCACGTGCAGCATGGAGGCGACTTCACGCGCCGGCCCCATCGCCGTGCGGCCCAGGCGAATCAGTCCCAGGGTCAGGCTGTTGCGCAGCCTTTCCGCTGGAATCTCCTCGTCCGGCCGGACCAGGCCGGGATCCTTTTCGTCGGCGTGATAGATGAACTGCAGGGTGTCGCGTTCGGCGTTGTAGAGCGCGATGTAGAAATTCTTGGCGTACATCAGTTCGCCGACCACGTCGTGGATACGTGGCAGCATCTCGCTCATGTCCAGCTCGCTGCTGGCCAGGTCGGCGATGCTGTAGAGCGCCGCCTGCAACTTCTCGCCACGCTGGCGTTCGCGCACTTCCTCGGTCAGTTCGCGGGTGCGTTCCTCCACCCGCCGTTCCAGTTCCTCATGGGCCTGCTTGCGCATCAGCGCCGTGAGGATGTGCTGGGCGACGAAGGCGAGGAGCGCACGATCCTCTTCGGTATAGCGCGACGAATCGTCGTAGCTCTGCACCACGATCGCGCCCCGCACCGTGCCGTTCGCAATCATCGGGACGCCGAGCCAGTCGGCGCTGTCGGGGCCGTAGCGGTCGGAGTCCGGATAGTCCAGTCCGAACTCCGTCAACAACAGGCGCGACGGCCCCATCGCCGGGCGGGCGTGCCGGATGATCGCGAGCGTCAGGCTGCTGCGCATTTCGGACGCAGGGATTTCTTCCCTGGGATCGACCACCATGGAATCGTGTTCATCGGCGAAGTAGATGAAGCGCATGCTGTCGCGCGCCGCATCGTAGAGCGTGATGAAGAAGTTCTCCGCGTACATCAGCTCACCGACGACGCCATGCACGCGCGCGAGCATCTCGGGCATTTCCAGTTCGCTGCTCGCCAGGTCGGCGATGGCGAACAACGCGGTCTGCAACTTCGCGGTCTTCTCCAGCCGCTCCGCAGCGAGGCGTTGCTCGGCCAGTTCCATGGCCGTGCCGAGGCGGGCAGCGAGGACGCCGCAGAACTGGCTCCAGGCCGACGATTCAAGCGTCGGGACGCCGTCCGCGGCCGGCCAGTCGCCCGTCAACAGCGCGTGTTTGTTGGCGTCCTCGATGCCCAGGTCCACGACGATGCGACGCCAGCCCGGCCGTGGTTCGATTTTCTCGACATGATGATGCGGCTCTGGCCTCCCGGCCCAGCCGCCCCCGCCTGCCACACCCGATTCAGCTGCCGCCCGCGGAACCCAGCTCAGGCGGGCATTGCGGGCTCCGAAGGCCGCCTCGACCTGGCGTTCGGCCACAGCCGCGATCTCTTCGAGGCTCGACACCGCGAACAAGGCGGACACGAAATCGGCCGCTGGCGCTCTCCCTGCCCCCCTGCTGCCAATCTCCCCGCCCGGTTCGAAATCCTGGGGGCGCGTGGACATAGGCGACGGAGTGTACGCCCCCCATCCGGGCACGTCTTGCGAGCGACAGGCCGGCCGGGGCCGCGATCGGGCCACTCAGGAAAATGAATGGGCCAGAGTGCGGCCCGGGCAAAAATTCCGGCACTGCCGCCGGAAGGGGCGCGGTCAGGTTTCGCCGTAGCGCAGCCACAGTCCAGCGGCATGCTCGTCGTCGAAGACGCGTGCATTGAAGCCGGCCTCGCGCGCGAATATCTCGCAGTATTCGATCAACTCCAGGCCATGCGGGCGGACATGGGCGATGCGTACGCGCTCCAGGCCGTGCCCCTGCATCTGTTCGACCAGGCCGAGCCATTCGTGCTGGCCGAGGGGTTCGCCCAGCAATTCGTCCACCAGCAGGATCGAATCGGCCGGCTCGGAATGCATCTCCTCGGCGATCGCGCGCCAGTACGCCAGGGTGTTCTCGAGCGTGCTCTCGCCGATTACCTGCACCCGCAGGTGCGGCGACTTCCGCTCGAAGCGGACGAGGAAGGGAACGCGCTCGGCGTGGGACATGGCATCACGCCAGGGCTTTTTCGATGTCCCTGGCGATCGCCTTGGGCTCCTCATTGGGAGCGTAGCGCTTGATCACTTCGCCATCCCGGCCGATCAGGAACTTGCTGAAGTTCCATTTGATCGCGTCGATGCCGAGAAAGCCGCTCTTCTCGTCCTTCAGCCATTTCCACAGCGGATGCGCAGCGTCGCCGTTCACGTCGATCTTGGAGAACAGGGGGAAGGTGACGTCGTAGTTGAGGGAACAGAAATTCCTGATCTCGGCTTCGTCGCCCGGCTCCTGGTGGCCGAACTGGTCGCAGGGGAAACCCAGGACCACCAGCCCCTTGGGGCCGTAGTCACGCCACAGCTGCTCCAGGCCGGTGTACTGCGGCGTGAAGCCGCATTGCGAGGCGACGTTGACGATCAGCAGCGCCTTGCCGCGGTAATCCGCAAGCGGCTTGGGCTGGCCGTCGATATCGGTGGCTGAGAAGTCGTAGGCGGTGGTCATGACGGCGTCCCTGGATGCGTTGGCGCGAGCATAGCGCGCCGCGGCGCCAGGCGATGCCCCAAGAAAAACGCCGGGGTTGGGCCCCGGCGTTGTTCGTTGCAACGTGTACGTCCGTCAGAACGTGGCTTTGAATTCCGCGCCGACGACACGCGGCTCATTGACGAAGCCGGTCAGGTTGTTGAAGTCGATGCCGCCTACGACCTGGACCTCGTCGGTGATGTTGCGTCCATACACGGCGACGTCATACCTGCCGCTGTCCCAGGTGTAGCCCAGGCGCAGGCCGCCTTCGACCAGCGACTTGCCGGTGAATTCGACAGAGTCGTACAGGAAGAAATTCACTTCGCTGCGGTAGGTCCAGTCGGTGAAGACATAGAACTCGCCGCCGTTGTCCATCGGCAGGCCCCAGCGCAGGGTGAGGTTGTGCGACCACTTCGGTGCCTGCGGCAGCGAGTTGCCGTCGATGAAGAAGCGTCCCGTCGGCAGGCCGGTCACCGGATCAAGCTCCGGCGCATCGGTGACGGTACACGCTGCGCAACCCGCCACCCTCAGGTCGTCGTCCTTGATCTCGGTGTCGTTGTAGCTGCTGCCGAGCGTGAACAGCAGGGTGTCGGTGAGATAGGCCTGGAAGTCCATCTCGAAGCCCTGACCGACGGTCTTGTCGGCGTTGAGCAGGATGTTGGCATTGGACGAACCGCCCACGGCGGTGAGCTGCTGGTCCTTGACCTCGTAGTAGAAGACGTCGGCATTGAGGCGCGCGCGCTTGTCCCAGAAATCAGCCTTCACGCCGGCCTCGAACGAGGTGGAGCTTTCGGGCTCGGCCACCGACTTGAAGTTGAAGGCGCTGGCGGCCTGGATGCTGCTGCCGCGGTAGCCGGTGGCGACGCGCGCATAGACGTTGACGTCGTCGTTGATCTCGTAGGTGGCCGACACGTCCCAGCTGAACTTCTGGTCGTCCGTCGAAGCCGACAGGTCGCCATCGGGCTCGGCCGCGGCCAGGTCGGCGAGCGTGCAGCGCACCGGCGGCGGCAGGATGCCGAGCGTCGGGCCGATGCACGGCGCGAAGCCGGTATTGAAGTAATCCTCGACCTTCAGGTCCTTCTGGTCCCAGGTGTAGCGCATGCCGGCGCGCAGTTCGAGCTGGTCGGTGGCCTGCCAGGTCACGGCGCCGAACACGGCCCACGAATCGTTGGTCTGGTTGATGCGCTCGTAACCGTCCTGCGCGCCGCCGTTGAGCGAGTCGTAGCTGAAGCTTTCGACGTCGTAGTCTTCGTTGAAATAGAACAGGCCGGCCTGCCAATTCCAGGCGGTACCGGTTTCGGACTCGATGCGGAACTCCTGCGTCCACTGCGAGTGGTCGGGGATGCCGTCGGCGGTTTCCGAGGCGAACGGGATGAAGCCTGGGCCGGAGTTGCCTGGGCCGAGGAACGCCGCGCCGAAGCCGCCGTCGATGTCGCCGCGGCTGAAGGTATCGAGCGTCTCGTAGCCGGTGATCGAGTAGAGCGTGTAACCACCGCCCAGCTTCCAGCTCAGTCGGGCATTGGCGCCGGAACTGTCGAGCTCGGAGTGGTTCAAGCCGTCCAACGAGACCTTGTCTTCGTCGAAACCATCGACCAGGTCGTTGGTGCCCGGCTTGATGATGTTGGCGCGGAACAGGCGCGCCGTGCCGTTGAGGTGGCGCGCGTGCGCATTGAGCAAGGCCTCGAAGCTCTCGCCCTCGTACAGGGCCTGCACGCGGGCGGCGGATTCGTCATAGCCCTCGAAACCGTCGTTCGGGCCCGGGAAGGTGTTGTCCACCCAGTCGTCGCGGCGCTGGAACAGCACCGACGCGCGCCCCGACCACTGGTCGGTCAGGCCGCCGCCGATGGCGCCTTCGAGGTTCCACATGTTGTCGCTGCCGATGCCGACCTTGCCGTAGCCGCTGAGGTCCTGCGAGGGGCGGGTCGAATCGAACTTCACCACGCCGGCCGGGCTGTTGCGGCCGAACAGCGAACCCTGCGGGCCGCGCAGCACTTCGACCTGGTCGACGTCGAACACGGGGAAGCCCTTGAGGATCGGGTTCTCCTGGACGACATCGTCATAGACCAGCGAAACAGGCTGCGAAGTGTTGAGGCGGAAGTCGGTGTTGCCGTAACCGCGGATGTAGAAGCGCGGGAAGGCGCGGCCGAACGAGGACTCGATGTTGAGGCTGGGCACGCGGCCGGACAGGAAGCGCACGTCGGTGCCGCCCGAGACCAGTGCGTCCAGCTTCTCGCCACTCACGGTGCTGACCGAGACCGGCACGTCCTGGATGTTCTCGACCTTGCGCTGTGCGGTGACCTGCACGGCGTCGAGGGTAGTGGCGGTCTTTTGCGCCGGAGTGGTGGCGTCCTGGGCGAGTGCGGCCTGCGCCGGCAGCAGCAGGGCGATGGCGGCAGCCAGGGCGTGGCGGGACAGCGGACGAGCGTGAAGCTTCGTAGGCATGGTCGATCTCGCGGCAGGACGGCACGGGGCCGCCGGGGTCGGAAAAAGCCAGGTCGGGTTTTTTTGCTCGATCTGGCGCTTGGGACAGCGGTCATCCCCTGATGACCGGCGCGGGCAAGCCCGCCACGACGCGTCGATTGGTGGACAAATGTTACAACAGGGTTAAGCCCCCCGTACGCCATGGGATGTGACGCCCGGAAATCCCGGGCGTCACCCAGGGTTCAAGGTGCGGCAGCCTTCACCGGCTGGGCGAAGGGCCGGATGCCCATCGCATCGAAGATCTCGCTCGGGTAGTAGGCGGTATCCCCCTTCAGGACCAGCGCCACCTTGCGGATGTCGGAAATGTTCCGGGTGGGGTCGCCGTCGACCAGCACCAGGTCCGACAACTTTCCGGGCGTGATCGAACCGCGGTCGTTGAGGGTCCGCGAATACTTGGCACCGTTCCAGGTCGCGATCTGCAGCACCTGCGCCGGGGTCATGCCGGCCCGCACGTACCACTCCAGTTCGCTCTGCACGGTGAAGCCCGGGATGCTGTCGGTGCCGGCCACGATCGGCACGCCCGCCTTGTACATGCGGCCGACGAACTCGACCATCTTCAGGTACGACTTGTTGTAGCGCGCCGCGGTGGCCTCGTCCGGGATCTTCATCTCGGCGACCTTCAGGCCGCGCTGGATGTCCGGCGGCATGTGGTCGGCGACCGGCGCATAGCTTTCCGCCACCTCGCCCGCACGCTGGCGGATGAACTCGAATGTCGACAGGGTCGGGTCGATCGCGATCTGCTTCTTCGCGAGCATCGCGATGAAGTCCTGCACCGGCTTGCTGTCGAAATCCAGGTCGGCGACTTTCTCGGCCGGCAGGTAGAAGCGCTGCAGCGTGCGCGTATCGGTCTTGTCGTCGACGAGGAAGTTCAGCATCACCTGGTTGATGTGCTGGATTTCGTCATAGCCCTGGCCCACCGCATCCTGGGCGCGCAGGAACGCGGGAATGTGTCCGCTGACGCGCATGCCCTTGCTGTGCGCGTACGCCGTGGTCTCGCGCAGGATGTCCTTCGGGAAGGAGTTGTAGATCTTGATCTGCGGATAGCCGTGCGCGGCGTACC
Organism: Agrilutibacter niabensis; assembly: GCA_031457065.1. GTDB lineage: Bacteria > Pseudomonadota > Gammaproteobacteria > Xanthomonadales > Xanthomonadaceae > Agrilutibacter > Agrilutibacter niabensis_A. The sequence goes on along the minus strand of JAVDVW010000001.1, from coordinate 639,375 downwards.
AGTCGACGGCCTTCTTGGCCTCGTCGAGGTTCTTGATCACGAAGCCGTTGCGCGCCGACATCTCGCTCTCGCCTTCGATGAAGCCGGCCGGGACGATATGCGTGGACAGCAGGGTTCCCGCCTTCTCCTCGGCGATGATCTGCTGCAGCGTGGCGTTGTCATTGCCCATATCGCGCACGGTGGTGACGCCCGTGGCGATGTTCAGGCCGCCGTCCCAGCGGCCCAGGTGGCCATGCATGTCGAACATGCCCGGCAGCAGCACGCGCCCGCCCGCATCGATGACGTTGTCGGCCTTGCCCTTGCCCGCCTTGCCGACGGAAACGATGCGGCCGTCGCGTACCAGCACGTCGGAAGCGGCACCGAGCGTGGCGTGTTCGCTGTCGAAGACGCGCGCGTTGCGGATGAGGGTCGTGCCCTTGAGCGGATGCGCCAGGCGCTGCTGGAAGGCCAGCAGCGTTTCGGCTTCCGCCTGTTTCTGCCGGGTCTCGAGCGCGGCGGCGTTCGACGCCCAGCCGTCCTCGATCAACTGCACGAAACCGGGGAAGATGAAGGCGAACAGGCGCGGCGATTCCCCTTGTGACGGCTCGCCCTGGGTCGCCCAGGCAAAGGTCGGCGCCAGGCCAACGCCGGTGATCGCCAGCAGGTCCACCTTGCGCGTCTGGCTGCCGTTGGTGACTTCGGCTTCGGCGACCTTGCGCGTGCTCAGCGTGCCGCTGGGAATCAGCGGCAGCTTGCCATCGGGACGCTTGGCCAGTGCGGCGAAGGCGACCGAGAACCCGGCCGGCGTCCCGCCCAGCGGCGAATACAACGCGGTGCCGGCGACGTCCTGCTCGCCCTTGTCGGAGGTCGACTTCCACCACGTCTTGTTGCCGTCGCGTCCGAACGATTCATCCACCGGCGCGCCGAACGTGGTGGTGCCGGTCACGTGGTAGCGGGTGAACGTGCCATCCGCCGCGAGCTGGTAGTCCTCCTTCAGCTCGGGACCGCGGCCGTTGTCCTTGAAAATGTAGTCGACGTGGGTCACGCCATCGTCGCCGGTGGTCACGACCTGGTGGCCGGCTTCCTTGCCGTTGTCGACAAGGGCGACGTAGCGCAGCGTTTCGGCGGCATATGCGGGACTGGCGAGGATCATCGCCAGGGACAGGGCCAGTGCACGTTTCATTCCCGGTATTCCTTGTCAGGGTCGAGTGGAGCCCGCAGCATCGCCGCAAAACGGCACGCATGCCCAGGCCATAAGTTGGGACGCGACACAGCTTCACGCCATGTCGGCTGACGAATCATGGAAATCGCCGCCCCGGCCACCCTGCCTGGCTTGTCACGCCACGTCAGGCTGCAACCTGCGCCCCGCGTCGGATCGTACCCGGCATTACTCCCGATGGAACGCCGGGCACACTTACATGCATGGCTTACATGGCGCGTCCCGCGCGAACGCCATCCGCGGGGCCCCACTTCTCGACTACTACGAATGCGCGGTGCCGTGCCGACAATGCGGGCGAGCCATGGCCCGCACCGTACCGACAATGCGGGCGGGCCGTGGCCCGCCCTCGCCGACACTTCAATGCCGCATCGGTGCCGATACTTCCCTCACCACTTCCGCCGTGGCCTTCGGTTTGCCGGCAAGGGCCAGGTCGGCGATCGCGACGATGCCGACCAGCTTCCCGTTGGCATCGACCACCGGCACGCGGCGGATCTGGTCGGCTTCCATCAGGTGGACACAATCGGCAAGGCTGGTATCGGTGCTGACTGTACGCACCGGCATGGTCATCGCGTCGGCGGCGGTGGCGGCGTTGCTGTCGCGCCCCTCGGCGACCACGCGCATGGCGATGTCGCGATCGGTGACCACGCCGATGGGCCGCTGTGACGCGTCCACTACGGGGATCTGCCCACAATCGTGGTCGCGCATCATCCGGGCCACGTCACGCAGCGGCGTGGTGGCCGTGCAGCAGGCCGGATTGGGTGTCATCACGGACACGACGGTCATGGCGGATCTCCTCGGGCGCGGGACGCCAGCATGGAAGCGGCCCGGTTTTCACGGCGTGACAGGGTCATGAACAGCCCGCCGCCCCTGCCTTTTGTCATGGGCATCGCCGATGCCCCATCGGTTACCCTCCGGCTCCCGTTCCACTGAGATCCACCCGATGAAGCACCGTCTCGCGCTGGCCGTCGCCATCGCCCTGGCCTCGGCAGCCGCCCCGGCCCTTGCCCACAACACCTCCAATCCAGCACCGAGCGCCGTGAACGAACAGGCCAATCCCTTCTTCAGCGAAAGCCCGCTGCCGCTGCACTACCCGCAGTTCGACAAGATCAAGGACAGCGACTTCGCGCCGGCCTTCGATCGCGGCATGGCCGACCAGAAGAAGGAAATCGATGCGATTGCCAACAACAAGGCGAAGCCGACCTTCGACAACACGATCATCGCGATGGAGAAGTCGGGCCGCATCCTGACCCGCGCAGCGACCGTGTTCGGCAACCTCGTCGGCGCCGACACCAACGATACGCGCGACAAGCTCGATGCCGACTACTCGCCGAAGTTCGCCGCGCACCGCGACGCGATCTACCTCAACCCGAAGCTGTTCGCGCGAGTCAAGGCGCTGTACGACACCCGCGCGACGCTCGGCCTCGACGCCGAAGGCGTACGCCTGGTCGAGAAGTACTACACCGACTTCGTCCGCGCCGGCGCCAACCTCACCGCCGAGCAGCAGGCACGCCTGAAGCAGATCAACGGTGAGCTGGCCTCGCTGGGCACGCAGTTCGGCCAGAACGTGCTGAACGAAAAGAACGACCTCGCCGTGGTGGTCGACACCAAGGCAGAACTCGCCGGCCTGCCCGACGACCAGATCGCAGCTGCCGTCGAAGCCGCCAAGGCCCGCAAGCTCGAAGGCAAGTACGTGCTGCCGCTGATGAACTTCAGCCAGCAGCCGCAGGAAACCTACCTGCAGAACCGCGCCCTGCGCCAGAAGCTGCAGGAAGCCTCGCTCATCCGCAACGAACGCGGCAACAAGTACGACAACCGCGAGATCGTGTCGAAGGTCGTGAAGCTGCGCACCGAGCGCGCGCAGATGCTGGGTTATCCGACCTACGCCGCCTACGCGCTGGAAAACGAAACGGCGAAGAACCCGGAAGCCGTCAACGCCATGCTCGGCAAGCTCGCCCCGGCCGCCGTCGCCAACGCGCGCAAGGAAGCGGCCGACATGCAGGCCATCATCGACAAGGAAGGCGGCAAGTTCCAGCTGCAGTCGTGGGACTGGGCCTACTACGCCGAGAAGGTGCGCCAGGCCAAGTACAACTTCGACGAATCGCAGCTCAAGCCCTACCTCGAACTCGACCGCGTGCAGCAGGACGGCGTGTTCTACGCCGCGGGCAAGCTGTACGGCCTGACCTTCAAGGAGCGCAAGGACCTGCCGGTCTACCACGACGACGTGCGCGTGTTCGACGTCTTCGACAAGGACGGCAAGCAGCTGGCGATCTTCATCTCCGACATGTACGCCCGCCCGTCCAAGCAGGGCGGCGCGTGGATGAACTCGTACATCGACCAGTCCGCAATGACCGGCTTCCTGCCGGTGGTCGCCAACCACCTCAACATCCCCAAGCCGCCGGCCGGCCAGCCGACCCTGCTGACGTGGGATGAAGTGACCACGATGTTCCATGAGTTCGGCCATGCGCTGCACGGCATGTTCTCGAACGTGAAGTACCCGTACTTCTCGGGCACCAGCGTTCCGCGCGACTTCGTCGAATACCCGTCGCAGGTCAACGAGATGTGGGCCGACTGGCCGGAAGTGCTGGCCAACTACGCCAAGCACTACCAGACCGGCGCCCCGATGCCGAAGGAACTGCTGGACAAGGTGCTGGCGAGCGCCAAGTTCAACCAGGGCTTCACCACGACCGAATACCTCGGCGCGGCGATGCTCGACCAGCGCTGGCACCAGGTGAAGTCGGCCAACGAGGTTCCCGCCGCCGACGGCGTGATGGGCTTCGAAGCCGAGGCCCTGAAGAAGGACGGCCTGAATTTCGCGCCGGTGCCGCCGCGTTACCGCACGCCCTACTTCAGCCACATCATGGGCGGCTACGCAGCCGGCTACTACGCCTACATCTGGTCGGAAGTGCTCGACGCCGACAGCGTGGAATGGATGAAGCAGAACGGCGGCCTGACCCGCGCCAACGGCGACCACTTCCGCGACACCCTGCTCTCGCGTGGCGGCAGCAAGGACGCGCTGGCGCTGTTCCATGACTTCACCGGCCGCGATCCGTACATCGAGCCGCTGCTGGTGCGCCGTGGCCTGGACGCCACGCCGGCGGCCGACGACACCCAGCCGGCGACGAAGGCCGGCAAGGCCGACAAGGGCAGCAAGGGTTCGAAGTAATCCCTGCCAGTGGAAAATCGACAGGACGCCCGGAGAAATCCGGGCGTTCTGCGTTTTCAGACAGAGTGTTACCGGCCGCCGGGGTACGGCCACGCCCGGTTCTCTGCGATAATTCCGCGCCTTACGGCCCCGTAGCTCAGCTGGATAGAGCGGTCCCCTCCTAAGGGACAGGTCGCACGTTCGAATCGTGTCGGGGCCGCCATTCATGGATCGCACGTCCGTGTGCGCAACCCCGCACATGTTCGGACTCCCAAATGCTTTGGTTTCCCCCTTCTGGAGCTCCATCAATGACCCACCCCGTCCTGACCGCCCTCGGCCTGACCGACAACGAATCCGGCACCTATCTCGGCAGCGGCCAGTGGTCGGCCACGAAGGACGCGGGCGTCATCGAACCGGTCAACCCGACCACGGGTGAAGTGCTTGGCCGCGTGCAGGCCTCCTCCAGGGCCGACTACGACACGATCATCGAGCGCGCCCAGGCCGTTTACAAAGTCTGGCGCACCACCCCGGCCCCGCGCCGCGGCGAAGCCATCCGCCTGTGCGCCGACGCGCTGCGCACGCACAAGGACGCGCTGGGCTCGCTGGTCGCACTGGAGATGGGCAAGTCGAAGCCGGAAGGCGACGGCGAAGTGCAGGAAATGATCGACATCGGCGAATTCGCCGTCGGCCTGTCGCGCCAGCTCTACGGCCTGACCATGCACTCCGAGCGCCCGGGCCACCGCATGTACGAGCAGTGGCACCCGATTGGCATCGTCGGCGTCATCTCCGCCTTCAACTTCCCGGTCGCGGTGTGGGCATGGAACTCGTTCGTCGCCGCCATCTGCGGTGACATCACGGTGTGGAAGCCCTCGCCGAAGACCCCGCTCTCGGCCATCGCGGCGATGAAGATCTGCAACGAGGCACTGAAGAAGGGCGGCTTCCCCGACATCTTCTTCCTGTTCAACGACGCCGGCAGCGACCTCGCGCAGCAGTTCGTCGACGACCGCCGCATCCCGCTGATCAGCTTCACCGGTTCGACCAAGGTCGGCCGCATGGTCGGCGAGCGCGTCGCCCAGCGCATGGGCCGTTCGCTGCTGGAACTGGGCGGCAACAACGCGATCATCGTCGACCAGAGCGCCGACCTGAAGCTGGCGATTCCGGCCATCGCGTTCGGCGCGGTCGGCACCGCCGGCCAGCGCTGCACCACCACGCGCCGCCTGTTCGTGCACGAGTCGATCCATGACGACGTGCTCGCCAAGCTGGTCGCCGCCTACAAGCAGGTCGAGAAGAAGATCGGCGACCCGACCGACCCGGCCAACCTGATGGGCCCGCTCAACAGCAAGGACGGCGTCGACGCCTACTTGGATGCGATCGAGAAGGCCAAGGCCGCGGGCGGCAAGATCGAAACCGGCGGCGCCGCGATCGAGGGCAAGGGCAACTTCGTCCTGCCGACGATCGTCACCGGCCTCACCAACGACGCCCAGATCGTCCAGCACGAGACGTTTGCGCCGATCCTCTACGTGATGAAGTTCAAGGCGATCGACGAGGCCATCGACATGCAGAACGCCGTGCCGCAGGGCCTGTCGTCGTCGATCTTCACCCAGAACCTCAAGGCCGCCGAAGCTTTCCTGGCCGCGTCGGGCTCGGATTGCGGCATCGCCAACGTCAACATCGGCACCAGCGGTGCAGAAATCGGCGGCGCCTTCGGCGGCGAGAAGGAAACCGGCGGTGGCCGGGAATCCGGTTCGGATGCGTGGAAGGCCTATATGCGTCGCCAGACCAACACGATCAACTACTCCGATGCGCTGCCGCTGGCGCAGGGCATCAAGTTCGATCTGTAACCCATGTACGGACTCGCGCGCCCCTTCCTGTTCGGTCTTGATGCCGAGACCGCACACGGCCTTGGCCTGTCGGCCATGGAAGCTGCCTACCGCAGCGGGCTCAACCCGCTGCTGGCGCGCAAGCCCGAACCGTTGCCGACCAAGGCCTTCGGCCTGACCTTCCCGAATCCGGTCGGCCTGGCCGCCGGCCTCGACAAGAACGGCGCGCACATCGATGCGCTGATGTCGCTGGGTTTCGGCTTCGTCGAGATCGGCACGGTCACGCCCAAGCCGCAGGCGGGCAATCCCAAGCCGCGCATGTTCCGCCTGCCGGGGCATCGCGCGGTGATCAACCGCCTCGGCTTCAACAACGACGGCATCGAAGCGCTGGTGCGCAACGTGGAACGCGCCGAATGCCGCGGCCTGCTCGGCATCAACATCGGCAAGAACAAGGACACTCCCAACGAGGCGGCCGCGGGCGACTACATGTACTGCCTGTCGCGGGTGTTTCCGCTGGCCGACTACGTCACCATCAACATCTCCTCGCCCAATACCGCCGGCCTGCGTGAGTTGCAGGAGGAACAGGCGCTGCGGCGCCTGATCGGCACGCTGCGCGAGGAACAGGAACGCCTGCAGGCCAAGCATGGCAAGTGCGTGCCGATGCTGGTGAAGGTGGCGCCCGACCTGAGCGAAAGCGACGTCGACGCCGCCGCGCGCGTGCTCACCGACCTCGAGGTCGATGGTGTGATCGCCACCAACACCACCGTCCAGCGCCTCCTGGTAGAGGGTGCACCGCACGCGGATGAAACCGGCGGTCTTTCGGGGCAGCCGCTAATGGGCCCGGCCACCACGGTGCTGCGCATGATGCGTACGCGCCTGCCCGAGTCGATCGACCTGATCGGCGTGGGCGGCATCATGAGCGGTGCCGATGCCGCGACCAAGCAGGCCGCGGGGGCGTCGCTGGTGCAGCTGTACACCGGCCTGGTCTACCAGGGCCCGAAACTCGTGTACGAATGCGTCGAAGCGATGCGTCGCCGCAAGGAAGCGCCCAGCCGCGGCAACCTGCCGCCGGAAGTCTGAGAGCAACCGCACACTCCATGACCGACTACATCCGCATCGCCCGCGACGCGCCGCTGCAATCCCGCAATACCTTCGGCGTCGCAGCGACCGCGCCGGTGCTGGTGGAAGTCGCCGATTCGGCTGCCCTGCCCGCCCTGCTCGCCGACCGCGAATTCGGCGAACGGTTGTCGCTGGTGCTCGGTGGCGGCAGCAACCTGCTGTTCGCGGGCAATCCGGAAGGCGTGGTGCTGGCCCTGACCGGCAAGCGCGTGACCCATGTCGACGATGTCCCCACCGAAGCGGGCGTGCGCACCATCGTGCGCGCCGATGCCGGCGTGGAATGGCACGACTTTGTGATGCGCACGTTGCGCCATGGTTTTGCCGGGCTGGAAAACCTCGCGCTGATTCCCGGCACCGTCGGCGCCGCTCCGATCCAGAATATCGGCGCCTATGGCGCGGAAGTGCGCGAGTTCATCCACGCGGTGGAAGCCTTCGAGCCCGCGACGGGCCTGGTGCAACGCTTCGATGCGCCCGGATGCGGTTTTTCCTATCGCGACAGCCTGTTCAAGCAGCAGCCCGATCGCTACATCGTTACCGCCGTCGAATTCGCCCTGTCGCGGGTACCGGCGCTGAAACTCGACTACGCGGGCATCCGCGAGGAACTCGACAGCATGGGCGTCGCTTCCCCGCTGCCCAGGCATGTCGCGGACGCGGTCATCGCGATCCGCCGCCGCAAGCTGCCCGACCCCGCCGTGATCGGCAACGCAGGCAGTTTCTTCAAGAATCCGATCGTGGCCGTGGCGCAGGCCGATGCGCTGAAGGCCGAGCACGACGCGCTGCCGGTGTTCCGCGGCAACGACGACAGCACCCGCAAACTGTCCGCCGCATGGCTGATCGACCAGTGCGGCTGGAAGGGGCATCGCGACGGCGATGCGGGGGTGGCCGCCACCCACGCCCTGGTGCTGGTCAACCATGGCCAGGCGACCGGCGCACAACTGCTGGCGCTTGCACGGCGCATTGCCGATTCGGTGCGTAGGCGCTTTGGCGTGGTCCTGGAGCCGGAACCGCGCGTCATCGGCGCGACCTGGTGACGGCGCGGTGGTGACTGCAACGGCAACGCCGCAACATCGTTTCCTGCGCGCCGCGGGCCTGATGCTCGTCAGCACCCTGTTCTTCGGTCTGATGGCGATCACCATACGCTTCGCCTCGCGCACGTTGTCGACCTACGAGATCGCGTTCTTCCGCAATGCCTTCGGGCTGCTGGCGCTGCTGCCGGTACTGCTGCACGGCGGTGCCTCGCTGCGCACGCGGCAACTGCCGCGCTACCTGCTGCGCAGCACGATCGGGATCGGCTCGATGCTGTGCGCCTTCTGGGCCATCGGCCACTTGCCCTTGTCGCAGGCGATCGCGCTGTCCTATTCGACGCCGCTGTTCGTCACCATCGCCGCGGTGATCTGGTTGGGCGAGACCGTGCGCAAGCGGCGCTGGGCGGCGGTGATCATCGGCTTCATCGGTGTGCTCGTGATCGTGCGTCCGGGCACCAGCGGCTTCTCGCACGGCTCGCTGATTGCGGTGCTCGCCGCGGTACTCAGCGCGATCGTCGCGATCCAGATCAAGCAGCTTTCGCGCGTGGACCCCGCTGACACCATCGTCTTCTATACCTACGTGTTCTGGGTGCCGCTGTCGCTGATCCCTGCCGTGTTCGCATGGACCTGGCCGCATGGCATCGAGTGGGCCTGGCTGGCACTGATCGGGGTGTTCGGCACGGGCGGCCAGCTGCTGTGGACGCGCGCATTGCGCCTGGGCGATGTTTCCGCGCTGACGCCGATCAGTTTCATGCAGCTACCGGTGGTGGCGTTCGCGGGCTACCTGTTCTTCGACGAAGGCATCGATCACTGGACGATACTGGGCGCGGCGATCATCTTCTGTGCGAACGCCTACATCGCCCATCGCGAGGCGAAACTGTCGCGGCAGCACGCGACCACAGCGCCTGTGGAAGCCGCAAAACCGGCGGAATGAGCGCTTGAACACCGTGACGACCGGGCCCTAGCCCGGGCCGGCTGGCGCATCCCACGGATGGCGGGCGTGCTGGAACACGACAAGGAAGCAGGACACCGCCCATACCGAAGCCGCTGCCCAGCCGGCGAGGATGTCCGAGGGGTAATGCACGCCGAGATAGATGCGCGACAACCCCACCAGCAGCGTGAACCCCATTGCCAGCGCCGTGACCGGCAAACGCCAAGGCGTGCGCCACGCCAGCAGGACGCAGACCCACGCCAGGGTCATCGAGCCCATCGCATGGCCACTGGGAAAACTGTAGGTGCCCTCAGGCGCGATCGACTCCCACAGCGACGGCCGTTCCCGCGCGAACAGTTGCTTCGTCGCCAGGTTCAGCAGGGCCGAGCCGCCGAGCGCGAGTCCGGCAAACAAACCTTCGCGTGCCCGTCCCCTGAGCGCGAGGAACAGCACCAGCGCCACATCCGCGGGCACCACGCCCCATTGGTAACCCAGCGCGGAAAACAGCAGGAACACCCGATCCAAGCCGGCGTTGGCCATGCCGTGGGCGAAATGCAGGATGGGATCGTCGAAGAAGAAGGCCTCGCCTTCGTGCAGTTCCTCGACCAACCCGGCGAACCCCAACAACGGCAGCAATACGCCGATGAACAGCAACAGCAGGCGCAACCAGTAACGTCGCAGGAACGCCACGCCGAAGCGCGCGTCCTGCTTGATTGTTCGTGCCGCGGGCTCAGTCCGGGCCGGCGGAGCCATAGCGCCGTTCAACGTACTGGTCGATCAGCCCCACGAAGTCCTGGGCGATGTTCTCGCCGCGCAGCGTCACGGTCTTCTCGCCATCTTCGAACACCGGCGCCGACGGCGCCTCGCCCGTGCCCGGCAGGGAAATGCCGATGTTGGCGTGGCGCGATTCGCCCGGGCCGTTCACGACACAGCCCATTACCGCAAGGGTGAGGTTTTCTGCACCGGGATGGGTGATCTTCCATTCCGGCATCTTCGCGCGCACATGCTCCTGCACCCGCTGCGCCAGTTCCTGGAAGAAGGTGCTGGTGGTGCGCCCGCAACCGGGGCACGCGGTAACCATCGGCGTGAACGCGCGCAGGCCCATCGTCTGCAGCAGTTCCTGCGCCACGATCACTTCGGTGGTACGCGACTGGCCGGGTTCGGGCGTCAGCGAGATGCGGATGGTGTCGCCGATGCCTTCCTGCAGCAGGACGCCCAGTGCCGCGCTCGAGGCGACGATGCCCTTGCTGCCGATGCCGGCCTCGGTCAGGCCCAGGTGCAGCGCGAAATCACTGCGGCGCGCGAGCTCGCGATAGACCGCGATCAGTTCCTGCACGCCGCTGACTTTCGCGCTGAGCACGATGCGCTCGGCCGGCAAGCCGATTTCGACCGCTCGGGCTGCCGAATCCAGTGCGGAGCGGATCAGCGCCTCGCGCAGCACTTCGGCGGCCTCCTTGGGTTCGGCGAGCTTATGGTTCTCGTCCATCAGCTGCGTGGCCAGGGCCTGGTCGAGCGAACCCCAATTGGCACCGATGCGTACCGGCTTGCCGTATTTGATTGCGAACTCGATCAGCGTGGCGAACTGCGTGTCCTTCTTCTTGCCGAAGCCGACGTTGCCGGGATTGATGCGGTACTTGGCCAGCGCCTCGGCGCAGGCCGGCTCGCCGGTCAGCAGCTGGTGGCCGTTGTAGTGGAAGTCGCCAATGATCGGGACGCTCAACCCCATCATCGCCAGCTTGTCGACGATGCGCGGCACGGCGGCGGCGGCCTCGGGCGTGTTGACGGTGATGCGCACGAGTTCGGAGCCCGCGCGCCACAGTTCGGCGACCTGCCGGGTGGTCGAGGCGACGTCGGCGGTGTCGGTGTTGGTCATCGACTGCACTACGACCGGCGCGTTGCCACCCACCTGGACGCCACCGACGGTGACGGCGCGCGTATTGCGGCGCGGCTGGGGGCCGAAACTCATGCCCGCGCAGGGCGGCGTGGCTGGGGTGAGGTCGAAGGCGGAATTCATGCCCGCCATTGTAACGTCGGCGTGACCCGGCGCCCGGGCTGCGGTACGGTGGGCGGCCCGCTTTTCGGCCGTTTTGGTCACCTGATTCATGAACCTCGACGACGCCAGCAACGTCCTCACCCCGTCCCAGCTCAACACCCTGGCGCGCGACCTGCTGGAAGGCACCTTTCCGCTGATCTGGGTCGAAGGAGAGCTCGGCAACGTCTCGCGTCCCTCTTCCGGCCACCTGTATTTCGTGCTGAAGGATGAACGCGCGCAGGTCCGCTGCGCGATGTTCAAGCCGAAGAGCTCGTGGCTAAAGTTCGTTCCGCGTGAGGGCGTGCACGTCCTCGCGCGCGGCCGGCTGACGCTGTACGAGGCCCGCGGCGAGTACCAGCTGGTGCTCGACCACATGGAGGAAGCCGGCGAAGGCGCACTGCGCCGCGCGTTCGAGGAGATGAAGGCGAAGCTGGCCGCCGAAGGCCTCTTCGACAGCGATCGCAAACGCCCCCTGCCCCACTTCGCACGCCGCATCGGCGTGATCACGTCGCCGAGCGGTGCCGCCGTGCGCGACGTGCTCAGCGTGCTGGCGCGGCGGTTTCCACTGGTGGAAGCCGAGGTGCTGCCGGTGCAGGTGCAGGGCGCCGCCGCTGCCGCCCAGCTCGTATCGATGCTGCAGCGCGCCGCGGCCTCGGGCCGCTACGACGTGCTGCTTCTCACGCGCGGCGGTGGCTCGCTCGAGGACCTGTGGTCGTTCAACGACGAACGCCTCGCGCGCGCCATTGCCGCGGCACCCATACCCGTCGTCTCCGCGGTCGGCCACGAGACCGACTTCAGCCTCTCCGACTTCGCCGCGGACCTGCGCGCGCCGACGCCGTCGGTGGCGGCCGAGCTCCTGGTACCCAGCCGCGACGACCTTGCCCGCCGCTTGCGCGCGCTCGACGCCCGCCTCCACAACCTGCAGGCGCAGCGATTGCGCGCCGCCATGCAGCGCACGGACCGCGCCGCCCTGCGCCTCAATGCATTGCGACCGCGGGCGCGCCTCGACGCGCTCTGCCGGCGCCAGGAGGAAGCACTGCGCCGCCTCGCGTCCGCGTGGCAGCGACGGCTCGAGCGCGAACGCGCCCGCGTGCGCCATGCGGATGCCGTGCTGCGTGCCGCGCATCCGCAGCGGCGCATCGTGCGCTTGCGCGAGCGACTGGCGGCGGTGTCGTCGCGACCGCAGGCCACGATCGTGCGCCGCCTTGGCAACGAGATGCTGCGGCTTCGCGGACTCGCCCGCTCGCTGGAAGCCGTGAGTCCGCTCGCCACCGTGGCGCGCGGCTACACGATCCTCCGCCATCCCGACGGCCGCGTCGTGCGCAGCGTGCTCGATGCCGTGCCGGGCGATCGCCTCGAAGCGCGCCTGGCCGATGGCACGCTGCCGCTGCAGGTAGTGAAGACGACGTAGCGTCGAGCACGCCAACGCGCGCATAACGAGCCGCCCCGGGGACATGGTTTAGGCTTCGCGGGACAAGGAGGATCCCATGCTCGCCAAGCACTATCCCAACTATCTCGCCAACCAGCCGGTGAGTGCGAAGCAGGAACTGGACGTCCTCGACAAATACACCGGCAAGCGCGCCACACGCGTGGCCCTCGCGGATGCGGCGACCGTGCGCAAGGCGATAGTCGCTGCGTACAAGGCGCGCGAAGCGATGGCGGCGTTCCCTCCGGATGCCCGTCGCGACGTGCTGGAACACTGCGTCCGCCGTTTCAACGAACGCTTCGAGGAGCTGGCGCAGGCACTGTGCATCGAAGCCGGCAAACCAATACGGGACGCGCGTGGCGAGGTCACCCGCCTGATCGACACCTTCCGCATCGCCGCCAACGAAGCCACGCGCAGCCATGGCGAGCTGCTGGAACTGCAGATCTCGCCACGCGCACGCGGCTATCGCGGCATGGTGAAGCGGGTGCCGATCGGCGTGTGCAGCTTCATCACGCCGTTCAACTTCCCGCTCAACCTGGTCGCGCACAAGGTCGCGCCGGCGATCGCGGCCGGCTGCCCCTTCGTGCTCAAGCCCGCGGACAAGACCCCGGTCGGCGCGCTGATCATCGGTGAGATCCTCGCCGAGACCCACCTGCCCAAAGGGGCCTTCTCGATCGTCGTCTGCACCACGGACAACGCCGCGGCCCTGGTCGAGGACGAACGCATCGCCCTGCTGAGCTTCACCGGTGGCCTGGTCGGCTGGGACCTCAGGGCGCGCGCTGGCCGCAAGAAGGTCACGCTCGAACTCGGTGGCAATGCGGCCTGCATCATCGATGCCGATCCGGGCGCGCCACTCGATCACGTGGTCGAACGCCTGGTCTTCGGCGCCTACTACCAGTCCGGGCAGAGCTGCATCAGCGTGCAGCGGATCTACGCGCATGCGGCCATCTACGAGAAGCTGCGACGCAAGCTGAAGGCGGCCGTCACCCGGCTGCCCATGGGCGACCCCCACGACGAGAAAACGTTCATCGGCCCGATGGTCAACGACGAGGCGGCGCAGCGCGTGGAAAGCTGGATCGCCAACGCGCGCAAGGGTGGCGCCAAGGTCCTCGCCGGCGGCCCGCGCAAGCGCAACATGCTGCCGGCCGCACTGCTGGAAAAAGTCCCGCACGACAGCGAGTTGTATCGCAAGGAGGCCTTCGGTCCGGTCGCGATGATCGAGCCCTTCGATGATTTCGACGACGCGATCGATCGCGTCAACGACAGCGACTTCGGCCTGCAGGCCGGCGTGTTCACCGGCAACCTGACGCATGCGATGCGGGCCTGGGATCGCCTGGAAGTGGGCGGCGTCATCGTCGGTGACGTGCCGAGTTTCCGCGTCGACAACATGCCCTATGGCGGCGTGAAGCATTCGGGCCTCGGCCGCGAAGGCGTGCGCTATGCGATCGAGGACATGACCGAGCAGCGCCTGCTGGTGATCCGCTGAACCCTCCCGGCGATTTTTTCTCCAGGGGCTAACCCCGTCCACGAAAGCCATGCGTTTCCATCGGCAACCCAGCCGTGGAGACGCACCATGCAACGCTCGCCCCAGCCGCACCGCTTGACCCTGGCCCTTGGCTTCGCCCTGGCCCTGGGCGCATGCAGCACCACCCGCACCAGCCTGGGCAATGCCGAGGAGGCCGACGCCGCTGCAGCAGCCGCATCGACCGAATCGGCGCAAATCGCCGCGGCCGATGCCGCCGAAGCCGGCGCGGCGCAGGTCCGTCGCGAACGCAGCGTCCGCGGGGTCGAACGCAAGGTCGCCATGGCGCCGCCCCCTGCACCACCGCCGCCCGCAACCGTGGGGTATGCGGCGAAACAATCGCTGGATAGCATCAGCGTCACCGGTTCGCGGGTGTCGGCAAACCAGGTGGCACCAGCCGCCGTCATGGCGCTGCAGCCGATGGCGTCGCCGATGCAGCCGGCCAACACCGAGAAGTACGCGCACAACGACGACAACCCGGTGCACCGCACGTCCGAGGAACCGGTTTCCACCTTCTCCATCGACGTCGACACCGGCAGCTACAGCAACGTGCGCCGCATGCTGACCGAAGGCGTCCGCCCGCCCACGGACGCGGTGCGCGCGGAGGAATTCGTCAATTATTTCGACTACAACCTCCCGGCGCCCGCATCGCGTGAAGTTCCGTTCCGGGTCACCACCGAACTCGCACCGGCCCCATGGAACAGCAAGCGCCAGCTGCTGATGATCGGCATCAAGGGCTATGACGTACCGAAGGCGGAGATTCCGCCGGCCAACCTGGTGTTCCTCATCGACACCTCGGGCTCGATGCAGGATCTCGACAAGCTGCCGCTGGTGAAGGACGCGTTGCGCCAGCTGGTGAAGCAACTGCGGCCGCAGGACCGCGTGTCGATGGTCGTGTACGCCGGGTCGGCCGGCCTCGTGCTGCCTCCGACATCGGGCGCACACCGCGACGACATCCTCGGAGCCCTGGATCGGCTCGAAGCCGGCGGCAGCACCAACGGTGGCGACGGCATCCGCCTTGCGTATTCGATGGCGAAACAGGCCTACATCAAGGGCGGCGTCAATCGCGTCATCCTCGCCACCGACGGCGACTTCAACGTGGGCACGGTCGACGACAACGCGCTCGAGACCCTGGTCGCCGACCAGCGCAAAAGCGGCATCGCCCTGACCACGCTCGGCTTCGGCCAGGGCAATTACAACGATGAACTGGCGGAGAAGCTGGCGGACGTCGGCGATGGCAACCATGCCTACATCGACACGCCGATGGAAGCACGCAAGGTGCTGGTGCAGGAAATGGGTTCCACCCTGCTGACGATCGCCAAGGACGTGAAGATCCAGATCGAGTTCAATCCGGCGGTGGCGGCCGAGTACCGGTTGATCGGCTACGAGAACCGCATCCTCAACCGCGAGGACTTCGCCAACGACAAGGTCGATGCCGGCGACATCGGCGCCGGGCATGAGGTGACGGCGCTGTACGAGATCACGCCGGCAGGCTCCGGCGCGGACCGCCTGCCGCCGCTGCGCTACGGCCAGGGGGACAAGGCTGCCAACGCAGGCGACGCGAAGGAACTCGCCCACCTGCGGCTCCGCTACAAGCGCCCAGGCGAGGACACCAGCCGCCTGATCCAGACCCCGATCCTGCGTTCACAGCTGGCGGCCACGCCGAGCGAGTCGCTGCGCTTCGCCACCGCGGTTGCTGCCTTCGCCGATGCGCTGCGTGGCGGCATGCAGATAGGACAATGGAGCTGGAATGACATCGCCGCGATGGCGAAGCGCTCGCTCGGAAGCGACCCCTGGGGTCAGCGCAAGGAATTCGTCGAACTGGTCGAACAAGCGGGCAAGCTGACGTCTGCGGACGGAGTCGCCGTGCAGGTAAGCGAATAGCCCTCCCCAAAAACGAAACGGCTCCGGTAACCGCCGGAGCCGTTTTCGTCTGGATGCCGCTACGTGTTGCTGGTCAGCGCAACGACGCCATCGGCAACA
Source organism: Agrilutibacter niabensis (assembly GCA_031457065.1). Lineage (GTDB taxonomy): Bacteria > Pseudomonadota > Gammaproteobacteria > Xanthomonadales > Xanthomonadaceae > Agrilutibacter > Agrilutibacter niabensis_A. The sequence goes on along the minus strand of JAVDVW010000001.1, from coordinate 623,177 downwards.
ACTGCTCTGTCGGATGGCCGAACAGGTAGCCCTGTCCATGCTGGCAGCCGAGTTCACGCAGGATGATGCGCTGCGCTTCGCTTTCCACGCCTTCGGCGATCGTATGGATGCCGAGCGAACCGGCGAGCGCCTGGATGGCGCGCACCACGGCCATGCTTTCAGGCCGCGTGTCGCCCACGAGGCCGGCCACGAAACTGCGGTCGATCTTCAGGCATTCCAGCGGGAAGCGGTGCAGGTACGACAATGCCGAGAAGCCGGTGCCGAAGTCGTCCAGCTGCACCAGCACGCCATTGCTGCGCAGCGTGCGCAGCATGCGCAGCGCCCTCGCCGTGTCGTCCAGCAGCGCGCCCTCGGTGATCTCGATGCGCAAGCGGTGCGGGTTGGCGCCGGCTTCGTCCAGCAGGCGCAGCAGGCGATCGGCGAAGTCCGGCGACAGGAAATGCCGCGGTGACACATTGACCGAGATATAGCCGAAATCCTCGCGCGCGAGGCGCTTGGCCACCTGCGCATACATCAGCCAGTCGACCTCCTCGATCAGGCCGCTGTCCTCGCCGAGTCCGATGAACTCGCCCGGCGCCAGCAGGCCGCGCCGCTCGTGGCGCCAGCGCAACAGGGCTTCGTGGCCGATCACGCGACGGTCGCTCAGGCGCACGATCGGCTGGTAGTAGGCGACGAAGTCGTCGCTGTTGATCGCCCGGCGCAGGTCGGCCTCGAGGTCGAGGATACGCATGGCTTCCTCGCGCATGACCTCGTCGAACACCGCACAGCTGTTGCGGCCATTGGCCTTGGCCCGGTACATGGCGGCGTCGGCGTCGCGCAGCAGTTCGGCGCCGTTCTGGTAACGCGCATGCCAGGCGGCAATGCCGACGCTGGCCGAAGGGAACACTTCGCGCCCCGCCACCCAGCACGGTTCGCCCAGCGCGACCAGCACGCGGCGGGCGAGGTCCTCCGCCACCTGCAGGTGATCGATATCGTTGATGAGGATGGCGAATTCATCGCCACCCAGGCGCGCGACGGTATCGCCGCCGCGTACCGTCGCGACGATGCGGCGGCCGGCTTCGATCAGCAGCTCGTCACCCGCGGAGTGGCCGACGCTGTCATTGACCAGCTTGAAGCGGTCGAGATCGAGGAACAGCACCGCGAAGTGCCGTGCCGGGGAATGTCCCTGCGCCGACTCCGCCTGCGCACGCGCGATCGCGGCGGCCAGGCGCTCCAGCAACTGGCTGCGATTGGGCAGCCCGGTCAGTGCGTCGTGGCGTGCCTGGTAGGTGAGCTGCTGTTCGGCGCGCAGGCGTTCGCCGATCTGCGAAAGGAGTTCGGTGTTGGCCTCGGCCAGCTCGCGGGTGCGCGAGGTGACACGCTGCTCTAGCTCGCCGTGGGCGACCATCAGCCGGTCCTGCGCCTGCTTGCGCATGAGGCCGATGCCGATGTGGTGCGCGACGAAGGTCAGCAGTTCCTGGTCGCGGTTGGTGAAGCTGATCGCCGGCGAATAGCTCTGCACCGCGATCACGCCGACCACGACGTCGTCGCGGAACAGGGGCACGCCCAGCCAGCAATGCGACAGCGTGCCCAGCGTGCGCACCTTGCCCGCGCGCTGCAGCTCCTCGATCAGCGGGCGATCGGCGAGCAGCGCATGGCCTTCGCGAATGACGTATTCAGTCAGGCCGGCGGCGAACTGGCGCGTCTGGCGCACGGCGTCGCGCTCGTCGATCGAATATGGGAACTCGATCAGCTCGCCGCCTTCGGCAACCAGCGCGATGTAGAAATTGCGCGCATACAGCAGCTCGCCGACCACGTCGTGGACCTGCGCATAGAAGCGTTCCAGCGTTTCCGAGGTGATCGAAAGCTCCGCGATGCGGAACAGCGCGCGCTGCAGGCGCTCGCCGCGCTGGCGCTCGACGATCTCCGCCTGCAGGTCGCGATTGCTGTGCTGCAATGCGCGCGTGCGATCCTCGACGCGCCGCTCCAGGTCGTCACGAGCCTGGCGCCGATCCAGCGCAGTGAGGATGTGTTGCGCGACGTAGCTCAGCAGTGCGCGCTCCTCATCCTTGTAGAGATCGGGACGGTCGTAGCTCTGCACCACGATCGCACCGCTGACGCGATCGGCGCGACGCATCGGCACGCCGAGCCAGTCGTCCGCATCGGGGCCATGGACGGCGTCGCGGGCGACACCGAACTGCTCGCGCACCACGTCGGAGGGACCACGCAACGCTTCGCCATGCCGCAACAGCGCCAGGGTCAGGCTGTTGGGCATGTCGATGGCGGGGATTTCGAGCGACGGATCGGCGACGTAAGGATCCTGCCGGTCGGCGAAATAGAGGAAGCGAATCGAATCGCGGACATCGTCGTACAGCACGATGTAGAAATTTTCCGCGTACATCAGGCCGGCGACGATCGCGTGGACCCGGCGCAGCATGTCCGCCATCTCCAGATCCGAGCCGGCCAGGTCGGCAATTTCGTACAGCGCCTGCTGCAGGCGCTCGGATTTCTCCAGCAACTCGGCGCGCGCCTGCGCCTCGGTGGCGGAAAGCTGCGCGGCGACCAGCATCGTCGCCATCGCCAGCCATCCGCGCCGGACGGACTGCGGCGTGGTCTCGGGAACGTGGGCCACGATCGCCGCGCGCAGGGAGCCCTCGCCCTCCCACAACTGGGCGAGGGTCTGGGCGTCCTCATGTATGTGCCCCGTGGCCATCAGCTGGTCGGCGGCGTCGTGCAGTCGCGCCGGCACGTCCCCGGACATGGAAAGGCCCAGGGCGCCTGCGCCATCGCGCCAGCGCACCAGCACCTGCGAACCCGCGGGGAGCCCCTGCTGGAGCACGCCCGCCAACGCCTGTGCGTTGCCGCACTCGGCTGGCTCCGCCGGCTTGACCTTCGTCGCCCGCAATCGCTGCACTAGCCCCTCGGCCATCCCCTGACAACGTACGGAGCATAACCCCAGCAGGCACCACCATTGGAAGTGCAACCCCGGCCATCGGTCCCGGGCGTTATTCCTGACATGGAGCTTGCCCTCGCGCCGCCGCTGATCCCTTCAACCCCGAATCACCCGGCAAATACCCCCGCCCCTGGCCCCGCGTCCCGGCAGACGAAGCGGGCCACCCGCTTCACGCCATCCGCGCCAGCCCGTAACCTGACCGCGATGAATCCCGGCGCGGACGCCAATGACGACCTGTTGATGCTGGCCTGGGTGGGCGGCGACACGGCGGCGTTCGAGATCCTGTATGCGCGCCATCGCGGCCCGCTCTATCGCTTCCTGCTGCGCCAGGTGCGCAACCAGGCGCTGGCGGACGAGTTCTTCCAGGACGTGTGGCAGCGCGTGATCGCCGCGCGGGCCGGCTGGAAGCCGGATGCCGCCTTCGCCACGTGGCTATTCAGGATCGCCCACAACCGCCTCAACGATCATTGGCGGGCGGCCAAGCACCGCCCTCCGGCGCCCGAAGACTCCGACGACCGCGCCGCGCGGGTGCCCGACCCGACCACGCCCGAGCGCGAACTGTCCGAATTCGAACAGCGCCGCCGCCTGCAACTCGCAATGGAGGAGCTGCCGGACGAGCAGCGCGAGGTGCTGGTCCTGCGGCTCGAACAGGAATTGAGCCTGGATGAAATCGGCGCCATCACCGGCGTCGGCAGGGAAACCGTGAAGTCGCGGCTCCGCTACGCCATGGACAAGCTGCGCCAGAGATTGAACGAATGACCACCGTCCCCGACCACCACGAACCGCTGGACGCCGAGGAAAGAGACCTCGCGGCGCGGCTCGCGCGCACCGGTCCTCTCGAGGGGCCGCCGCCTGCGCTGGACGCGAAGATCCTCGCAGCCGCGCACGCCGCCGCGACCACGCGTACGCCCGGTCGCCGCCATCTGGCGTGGCTCGGCGTGCCGCCGGCGCTGGTCACCGGCATGGGCGTGGCCGCCGCAGCGGTACTGGCGCTCGGCCTGGTATGGCAGCTGCGGCCGCAGTACAGCGGCGTCACCGCACATGGCGATGCTGGCGAAGAGGAAGTGATCCTGGTTGCCGAACCCGCCGCCACCGCGTCGGCCCCAAGCGCCAAGGCGGCGCCCGCCGAGCAACCGCTTGCGGGCGCCGCCCCGCGACGGTCACGGCGCGCGGCACCGGCAACACTGGAGCCCGCCCCGCAGCCCTCCGAGGACACCGCCAAGGCCATCGCGGCGTCCGCTGCAGCGGCTGATGCTGCAGCGGCTGAAGAAGCGTCCGCATCCGCTGCCGCCCAGGCCATGGCATCCGCAGAGGAAAAGCGCGAAGCCGACCGCGCTGCCCGCGCTACCGCCGAGTCCGGTTTCGTCGCGGAACCGCCTGCAGCCCCGGCGCCCGCGGTTGAGCGGAAGACTCGCGCCACTTATACGACCGCCAAGCGGCGCGAACAGGCAGCAAACGCCGCCCACGCCGCTGCGGCTGCGGCACCACCACCCGCACCGGTCGCTGCGGCAGCTCCACCCGCACCCGCTGCCGCGGGTGAAGAACCCCAGACACTGGACCGCATCGAAGTCACCGGGTCGCGCATCAAGCAGGACGGGGACATCGAGTGGGCCAGGATTCCCGTCAGCGACGACTCACGCCTCAGCGCGGCGGAATGGCTCGAACGCATCCGCGCGCGCCGCGATGACGGCGACACCGACAACGCGCGCGCCAGCCTGCGGCTGTTCCAGCGCGAATATCCCCGTGTCCACCTGCCCGACGATCTGCGCAAGCTGCTGGCCGAAACCAAGCGATGAGCGACACGCTCGCGGCACGGGCGATGCACACGCTGGAGGTGAAGCACAGCCGCTTCATCGTCCACGCCGCGCCAGTGGCCGCCCCGGATGCCGCACTGGCCTTCCTCGCCGAAGTCGCCGATCCGGCCGCGACGCACAACTGCTGGGCCTACCGGATCGGCGCGCAGTACCGCTTCAGCGATGACGGCGAACCGGCGGGAACCGCGGGGAGGCCGATCCTCGCCGCGATCGAGGGCCAGGGTTACGACCAGGTCATGGCGGTCGTGACGCGCTGGTACGGCGGCATCAAGCTGGGCGCGGGCGGACTGGTCCGCGCCTATGGCGGCTCGGCGGCCGAATGCCTGCGACTTGCATCGCGACAGGCGCTGATTACCTATGGCGAGCTGGCGCTCACCTACCCCTTCGAGGTGACGGGCGCGGTGCACGCGGCGTTGGGGCAATTCGGTGCCGAAAAACTGGCTGAGAATTTCCTTGCCGAAGGCGCCAGCTTGCGCCTGCGCCTTCCGGCTGATCGCATCGACGCCTTGAAAAACCAGTTGCGGGACGCCACCCGGGACCGGGTGCGATTCGGTTCCGCCTGAAGTTCGCTCCTGACTACCCTTGCCGGCACACTGACGCCTCGGGCCTTGCCCTGACGTTGTGCGCAGCGCCCCATCCACCCCGAGCAGACACCTCCATGCCCGATCCCGTGATCAAAGCCCCTGTTGGCAGTCTGCGCGGCCTGTGGCCGTTCGTGCGGCGCCACTCCGGACTGTTCGTGGCATGGCTGGTTGCGCTGGCCTGCTCCAGCGCCGCCACATTGGCCCTGCCCGCTGCATCCCGGGTGATGATCGACCAGGGTTTCGCCAGCGGTGGCGGTGCGGCGATCGATCGCGCCTTCCTGCTGCTGTTCTCGGTCGCGCTCGTGCTGGCCTTTGCGACGGCAGCGCGTTTTTTCTTCGTCTCGTTACTGGGCGAACGCGTCGTCGCCGACCTGCGCGCGAGCCTGTATTCGCACCTGCTGTCGCTGGATGCCGGATTCCACGACCGCAACCGCAGCGGTGAACTGGTCTCACGCCTGACCGCCGACGCCGAGTTGCTGCGCAGCACCGTGGGTTCGACCATGTCGGTGGCACTGCGCAGCGTCGTCACGGTGATCGGTTCCATCGTGATGCTGTTCGTGACCAGCCCACTACTGGCGGCATGGGCCCTGATAGGCATCCCGCTGACGGTCCTGCCGATCGTGGTCGGCGGTCGCCGCCTGCGCAAGATTTCCCGCGCGAGCCAGGACCGCATCGCCGATGCCAATGCGCTCGCCTCGGAAACCCTCGGCGCCGTGCGCACCGTGCAGGCGCATGCGCGCGAGCCGTACGAACGCGGCCGCTTCAGCACCGCCCTCAAGACCGCGGTCAACACCGCACGCAAGCGCATCGGCGCCCAGGCCATCGTCACGGCAGTAGCCATCACACTGGTGTTCGGTGCGATCACATTCGTCCTCTGGCTGGGTGCGCATGACGTCGTGGCCGGCCGCATGAAGGCCGGCGTGCTCCTGCAATTCGTGTTTTATGCCGTGATCGGTGGCGGTTCGATCGGTGCGCTGGCGGAAGTCTGGAACGAGATGCAGCGCGCTGCGGCCGGCATGGGACGCATCAGCGAACTGCTGCAGGAAATCCCCGCGATCACCGCGCCCCAATCGCCGAACATCCTGCCATCGCCGGTGCACGGCGAGCTCACCTTCGACCACGTCACTTTCCACTATCCGCAACGGCCCGAACACGCCGCGCTCACCGCTTTCAACCTGCGCGTGCGGCCGGGCGAAACCGTCGCCCTGGTGGGGCCGTCGGGCGCCGGCAAGAGCACGGTGTTCTCGTTGCTGCTGCGCTTCCACGATCCGGATTCGGGCACGGTGCGGGTCGACGACACCGACATCCGCACCCTCGATCCTGCCGTCCTGCGCGAAGCCATCGCGCTGGTGCCGCAGCAACCGACCATCTTCGCCACCAGCGCGCGCGACAACATCCGCTACGGCCGACTCGAAGCCGACGCCGCACAGATCGACACGGCCGTCCACAATGCGCACGCCAGCGACTTCATCAACGCACTGCCAGAGGGACTCGACACCGAATTGGGCGAGCGCGGGGCGCGCTTGTCCGGTGGCCAGCAACAGCGCATCGCGATCGCGCGGGCCCTGCTGAAGGACGCACCGATCCTGCTGCTGGACGAAGCCACCAGCGCACTCGATGCGCAGAGCGAGCGAGCCGTGCAGCAGGCGCTGGAAGCCCTGATGCAGGGCCGCACGACTATCGTGATCGCGCACCGCCTCGCCACCGTGCTCAAGGCCGATCGCATCGTCGTGATGGATCACGGCCGCGTTGTCGCCGAAGGCACCCACGAGCAGTTGCTCGCGCAAGGTGGCCTGTACGCGGAGCTGGCGAAACTGCAGTTTCTCGACTGATCGCGGGCCGAAGCACTCCCGGTGCTTCGATGCGGTCGTCAGTCGGGCAATGCACGCGCCATCAGCGCACTGAATCCGGCATCGCCCGGCAGCGTGCCGAACACCAGCCCATGATTTCCGGCCAGCCGGCTGCGGCAGAAGGCGTCGGCCACCGGGCTGCCCGCGCGCAGCAACACGGACGTCTGCAATGCCAACGCCACGCGCTCGACGAGGAAGCGTGCGCCGGCTTCGGCATCTCCGAGATCGGACAGGGCGTGGCGCAGGGACGCAATCTGCGCGTCGAGCGCCGCGTGCAGGCCGCTGGCGGCTTCGAGTTCATCCATGAGGGCCGTGCGCGTTTCGGGCTCCCGCGAACATGCCCGCAGTACATCCAGGCATTGGATGTTGCCGCTGCCTTCCCAGATCGAGTTGAGCGGAGCCTGCCGATACAGCCGTGGCAGCAGCGATTCCTCGACGTATCCCGCGCCGCCAAGGCATTCCTGGGCCTCGTTGACGAACGCGGGCGTGCGCTTGCAGATCCAGAACTTGCCGATCGCGGTGGCGATGCGGGCGAAGGCGGCTTCGCCGGGGTCTGAGGGCGCACGGTCCACCGCGCGCGCCACGCGCAAAGATAGCGCCAGCGCCGCTTCGGCTTCGATCGCCAGATCGGCCAGCACGTTCTGCATCAGTGCATGCTCGGCCAGGCGCTTGCCGAAGGCACGGCGATGCCGCGCGTGGTGCAGGGCCTGGGCCAGCGCCATGCGCATCAGCGCGGACGAACCCAGCATGCAGTCCAGCCGGGTCAGCATCACCATCTCGATGATGGTCGCGATGCCGCGTCCCTCGTCGCCGAGGCGATGCGCCCATGCGCCGTCGAATTCGACCTCGGACGAAGCGTTGGACCAGTCACCGAGCTTGTCCTTCAACCGCATCAGCCGGAAAGCATTCCTGGCGCCATCCGGCCGCCAGCGCGGCATCAGGAAACAGGTGAGCCCGCCCGGCGCCTGCGCCAGGACGAGGAAGCCGTCCGACATGGGCGCGGAGAAAAACCACTTGTGCCCCACCAGCGTGTATTCGTCCGTCCCTGGCAGCGGAACGGCCCGCGTCGTGTTGGTGCGCACATCGCTGCCGCCCTGTTTCTCGGTCATGCCCATGCCGAGCGTGACGCCATGCTTGCTGGCGATGGGTACGTCGCGCGGATCGTAGTGCGGCGCGCAGGCCTTGTCGGCCCACTCCTTCAATGCCGCCTCGCGCCGCAGCACGGGCACGGCCGCGTGGGTCATCGTCAGCGGGCAACTGGAACCGGGTTCCACTTGCCCGTGCAGGTAGCTCAGAGCGGCGCGCGCAATGTGGCTGCCCGATTGCACGCCCTGCCACGACAGGCCGGCGACACCGTGCTCGATCGCCGCCGCCATGACAGCGTGGTAATTGGGGTGGAATTCAACGAGGTCGAGGCGATGCCCGAACCGGTCGTGGGTACGCAGGCGCGGGCGGTCGCGGTGCGCGTCGAAGCTGAGCCGCAGCAGTTCGCCACCGGCCAACTGGCCGTACGCACGCAACCGGTCCGCGAACGCCGCGGCGCCCTCGCGTTCGACGCCTTCGCGCAGGGCGGCGTCATCGGCCCACAGGTCGCGGGCGGCGAATTCCGGTGGCTGGTTGTCGACTTCGTGTGTGTCGAAGGGCGATGCGGTCACAAGCCTCTCCTCCGGCGGAGGTCTGGAATGTAGCGCAGCACGGGGGCGCGGCGCCGCAACCTTCGGCGCAAAGAAAAGGCCCCGCCGAAGCGGGGCCTGGAAAGTCGTGTTCCCGGCCCGACTGGACCCGGACACCGGTCCTGATCAGACCGGTGCGACTTCGGACGCCTGCGCGCCCTTCGGGCCCTGGGTCAGCTGGTAGCTGACGCGCTGGCCTTCCTGCAGGCTGCGGAAGCCCTTGGCATTGATGGCGGAAAAATGCACGAAAACATCGGCGCTGCCGTCTTCGGGTGAGATGAAGCCAAATCCCTTGGCGTCGTTGAACCACTTCACGGTACCGTACTGCATGTCCTTGTTGACCTCTGCTGGATGCGATGACGAGCGCCGGCCCTGGCGGCGCACAGCGAGTATGCCAACTTGCTGAACGAAGGCAACCGGGTCCGGCATGCGGCGATGCCGCTTGCGGGTGGCGCGATCAGGAGGCCAGCATGGCGCGAAGCAGCGCGGGAAGGCCCGCCGATGCGGCAGCAACGTTGTCGAGCACGTCCTGCAGCGTGATCACTTCGTCCGGGTCCGGCCCCGCACCCGCCGCCCAGTTGGCGACGATGGCGAGGCAGGCGTAGTCCAGGCCCATCTCGCGTGCCAACCCGGCTTCCGGCATCCCGGTCATGCCGACCAGGTCACAACCATCGCGACGCATGCGCGCGATCTCGGCGCGCGTCTCCAGGCGCGGCCCCTGCGTCGCGCCGTAGCACCCGCCGTCGGCGAGAACTACGTTTGCTCCGGCCGCCGCCGCAAGCACCGCATGTCGCAGCGATCGCGTGTACGGTTCGCCGAAATCGACATGCAGCACTTCGGTGCCGGGTTCCTCGCAGATCGTGGAGATCCGCCCCCACGTGTAATCGATCAGCTGGTCCGGACAGGCCAGCACGCGCGGGCCGAAGCGCTCGGTGATGCCACCGACGGTGTTGAGCGCCAGCACGCGTTGCGCGCCCAGCGCCTTGAGTGCCGCGAGGTTGGCGCGGTAGTTGATCTTGTGCGGCGGAAGCGAATGGCCTTCGCCATGGCGTGCGAGGAAGGCAACGCGATGGCCGTCCAGCATGCCTACGCGAACCGGTCCGGACAGCGCGCCGTAGTGCGTGACCGGCTGGTGCGCTTCCGCGTCCTGGAGTTCGGCGAGCTTGTACAGGCCGGTGCCGCCGATGATGGCCAGCTCGATGGCATCCATGATCACTCCTTCAACGCATAGATGGCGGGCAAACCACGGCCCTGCTCGTGGTAATCCATGCCATAGCCGTAGACGTAGCGGTCCGGCACTTCCACGCCCACATAGTCCGCGGACAACCCCGGCACGCAGCGATCGTGTTTCTTGACTGCCAGTGCGGCGATGCGCACCTCGGCCGCACCCTGCTGGTTGCACCAGTCGCGGATGGCGGCCAGCGTGTGGCCTTCGTCGACGATGTCATCGACCAGTAGTACGCGGCGGCCCTGCAACGGCGTTGCCGGGCGATGCTTCCAGGTGAGCTCACCGCCCGAGGTCGTACCGCGATAGCGCGTGGCGTGCAGGTACTCGAATTCGACATCCTGGCCGCAGGCGCCCAGCTCCAATACGAGTTGCCCCGCGAACGGTAAGCCGCCGTGCATCACGGTGATGTACACCGGCACGCTGCCGGCGTAGTCGTGGTGGATGCGTGCGGCCATGTCTGCGATCGCCCGCTCCAGCGTCGCGCGGTCGTGGACCAGGTCGCTGTTGGCGAGCGCGGTCTGGAGATCGGCCATCACGCCAGTCCTTCCTGGCGGCTGCGCGCTTCACCGTAGCGAGCGTCTGCGATCAGCCCGTCCCAACCCATCGCGCCGCGCCCGATCAGGCCGATGAGCGCCATGGTATTGAGCTTGCGGTCCTTGATGGCGTCGAGCGATTCCGCGACCAGTTCGGGGTGGCAGACGAGGACCACGTCACAACCGGCATCCAGGTGCAGGTCCACGCGTTGCTTGACGCCGCCGGCGGAGAACGCCGCGGCCATGCCGATGTCGTCGCTGAAGACGACGCCATGGAAACCGAGCCCCCCGGACGCACGATCCCTGCGCAGGATGTCCTCGATCCAGCGCTTCGAGTAACCCGCCGGCTCCGGCGCCACCGCCGGATAAACGACGTGGGCCATCATCACCGCATCGGCCTTGGCCTCGATGCCGGCGATGAAGGGAACGAGGTCGAGCGCGCGGATTTCCTCGAACGTACGCGGATCTACGGCTTCGTCGAAATGCGTGTCTTCCAGCACCGAGCCGTGGCCGGGGAAATGCTTGAGCGTCGCGCCCATGCCGGCGGCGTGCATGCCGCGCACGTAGGCGCGGGTGAACTCGGCGACGACGGCCGGGTCCTCCGAGAACGCGCGGTTGCCGATCGCACGGTTGCCACGGCCGAGGTCGACGACCGGGGCGAAGCTGAGGTCGACGCCGGTCGCGCGCACTTCGCTGGCCATCAACCAGGCGTGCTCCTCGGCCAGCTTCAACGCGGCCTGCGGATCCTGCGCGTAAACCTTGCCGAAGCCTTCCAGCGGTGGCAGCACGCTGTAGCCCTCGCGGAAACGCTGCACGCGACCGCCTTCCTGGTCGACGCAGACCAGCTGGGGACGTGGCGCCGCCTCGCGGATGGCCTGGGAGAGCTCCGCCACTTGTGCCTTCGACGCGAAGTTGCGGCTGAACAGGATCACGCCGGCGCAGGCGTCGTGCTGCAACCAGTCGCGCTCCTGCGCGGTGAGTTCCTTGCCGGCAAGCCCAATAATCAACATGTCAAAATCCAGTGAAAACTAAAGATGCGATGGTGACCAGCGAAGGGGTTCCTGCACGGCACAAACTCCTCCTCTCCCGCTTGCGGGAGAGGCCGGGGGAGGGTGGCTCAGCCCGCGGGAATCAGTCCACCGTGCCCGCGCGCTCCGCCTCGCTCCATCGCGAGTACGGCCGCGAGGCCAGGGCCAGATTGTAGTAGCGCTTGCTGTCGGTCACTTCACGCCCGATCCAGGCGGGCTTTTCGAAGCTTTCTTCGGCGGAGGCGAGTTCGATTTCCGCGACCACCAGGCCGGCGTTGTCGCCGAGGAACTCGTCGACCTCCCACAGGTGCCCGCCGAAATCGACGTAATGGCGGCGCTTGTCGACCAGTCCGCCGACGCTCAGCGCGAGCAGGCCGCGCGCGTCCTCGACCGGAATCGCGTAGTCGAACTCCTGCCGGGTATGGCCAAGCTCGCGCGACTTCAGGTTGAGGTAGGCCTCGTCGCCCTGGATGCGTACGCGCACCGAGGCCTTCATCGCGCCGGTGTCCATGGCCGCGATGTCGTTGAGGTAGCCCTGCGCCATCGGCACGACCTTGTGCGCGGCCGTGCGCCAGGCGTCGCCGGTGACGAGAAACTTGCGTTCGATTTCGATGGCCATGGTTTCGTCTGTTCCGAAAGGCAATTCCCATTGCCTGAATTTGACACGCGTTGCGACGCGCTTGAATGAGCCGGACGCCTGCTCAGTCGCGGCGCTGTTCGAACATCGCGATCGATTCGACATGCGCCGTATGCGGGAACATGTCCATCACGCCCGCCGCACGCAGTTTCCAGCCCTTCTCGTTGACGAGGTAACCGGCGTCGCGTGCCAGCGAACCCGGATGGCAGCTCACGTACACGATGCGCTTGAACTGCTTGAGCTTCAGCTGGGTCAGGACGAAGTCGGCGCCCGAGCGCGGCGGATCCAGCAGCAACCGGTCGAAGCCGTCGCGCATCCAGGTGTGGTCACTGAGGTCCTTGCCGAGGTCGGCGGCGTGGAAATCGGCGTTCGCGATGGCGTTGTGCGCGGCGTTTTCACGCGCGCGGCGAACGAGTCCGGCTTCGCCTTCCACGCCCACGACCTCGCGCACGCGCCGCGCGAGAGGCAGGGTGAAGTTGCCGAGGCCGCAGAACAGGTCGAGCACCCGGTCTTCCGGTTGAGGATCGAGTAGGTCGATCGCGGACTGGATCATCTTGCCATTGAGGCCCGCGTTGACCTGGATGAAGTCGAGCGGGCGGAACACGAACTCGATGTTCCATTGCGGCAGCATGAAGGCGAGCTTCGGCTCCGCCGGCCACAGCGGATGCACGCTGTCGACACCGCCGGGCTGCAGGAAGATCGCGAAGCCATGCGCTTGGCCGAAGGCAACGAGCGCGGCCTGGTCGGATTCCGACAACGGCGCCAGGTGGCGGATGGTGAGCGCGATGCCGCTGAAATCATCGGCCGGATCGCCGGCGATGAATTCGATCTGCGGGATGTCGCGACGCGCCTGCAGGCCATCGACCAGCGCCGAGAGGGCCGACACCTTGCTCCCGATCTCCGGAATGACGGTATGGCATTCGGACAGGTCGGCGACGAAACGCGGATCCTGTTCGCGGAAGCCGACCAGGGTCTTGTCCTTCTTCTCCACGCGCCGCACCGAGAAGCGACCCTTGCGGCGATAGCCCCACGCCGCGTCGGTCAGCGGCGGCAGGACGCGCTCCGGCGTGACGTGGCCGATGCGTTCCAGGTTCTCCAGCAGCACGCGCTGCTTGGCCAGGATCTGTTTGTCCTCGTCGAGGTGTTGCAGCGCGCAACCGCCGCAGGTGCCGAAATGCGGGCAGCGCGGCTGCACCCGGTCCTGCGAGGCGCGGAGCACTTCCAGCGTCGTGGCCTCGTCGAAATGGCGCGAACGCGAAGTCTGCTTCGCCACCACCCGCTCGCCCGGCAGCGCCCCGGCGATGAATGTCACCTTGCCGCCCTCCCCCTCGCGGCGGGCCACGCCGCGGCCATCGTGGCTCATGCCGGTGATGTCAACTTCAAAGGGGGTCTGGTCGATGCGGGCCACGGGGGAATTCGATATTGCGGGGCCGCGTATTGTCGCAGGCCCCGCGACCGACCCAAAGCGCCCGTCAAATGATGCCGCGGCGGCGGCCGGGAATAGGCGGCACCTCCCTCGCCCGCTTGCGGGGTCGGCACGGGCAGGCGGCGCCGGTGGGCAGGCGGCGCCGGTGGGCAGGCGTGACACGCCGTGAATCCGTCCATGGAGGCTTGTCAGCGGCATCCATGCCGCTGACAGTCACGCCTGCCCACCGGCACCACCTGCCCTTCCATACATCTCGGGCTCGTTGGCAAAAAGCTGCAAAAAAAGAAGGCCCGCCAGGAGCGGGCCTTCTCAAATGCATGGCTGGAAAACTTACTTCTGCTTCCACGCCCCGCCGCTCTGGTACCACCAGCCCGCGCGCGCACTGGAAATCCATTGCTTGGCGAAGACGTCGCGGATCTGCGCTTCCCACTCGGGATGGCCATTGGCGACGGCGACTTCGCGGTACACCGCCTTGCGGTCGCGATTGTCGTCCGCGACGGCCTGGTTCACCGCGACGCGGTCCTTGAGTGCCAGCTTGGCGGCGTCGCGCACGACGATGGAGCCGTCTTCGGCGAAGCCCAGGGCCCCGGCATCGAAGCCCCCACGCAACTGCGAGTCGAAGCGCTCGGCCATGCGTGCCTGGATCGCCTGGATCGCCGGGGTCTTGATGGTGATGTCCGGTTGCGACTGCGCATGGGCGCTGCCGATGCCGACCAGGCTCCATGGGTCGATGCGCGCGAACAGGCTGCGTTGCGCCGCCGGAGCCTGGAACGCCATGCCACCGCCGTCCGACGGCTTGGGCGGCACGTTCTTGGCTTCGTCCCCGATCACTTTCTCGACGAATTCCTTCGCCGCTTCCTTCGCCTCGGCGGCCGGGAAGTACACGTTGATCGTGACGCAGGCCGTAAGCAGCACGGCGGCGGCCGGAATTCCCATCAGACGACGCATGTCGTATCTCCAGTGATGAATCAAAGTTTCGCGCTCGTTCGCCAGCAACAGGTTATTCGACCACCGGCTTCACGTCGCCCTTGCCGATAGCGCCCAGGCGCTCGACCAGCGTCGGCCAGTCGACCCGGCGATTGAATCCGACCACGGTCAGCCGCGGCAGTCCTGAGCCTGCGACGATAATAAATCCCTGCCCGGCTGAACCCAGTCCGTCCATGCTGCAGACGTCGTCCGCGAGCCGGCACGAGATACCGATGCGCGAGTAGCCGAAGTCGTCGAACAAGCCGATCAGCTGCGACTGCAGGCTGGTGGCGAAGGACGCATCGCCCACGCTCGACAGGTCCTGCACGGCACGCTGGCTGATGCGCTGCTTCACGCCCGGTTTGCGCTGCGTGCGCAGCGTCGCATCGAAGGCCACGGGTTGCCAGTCGACCATGCGTAGCGCATTGAGGCTGCCGTCGAGGCGGCCGGTGATGCTGCCGAAACCGAAGACGCCGGTCAGTGCCTCCAGGTCGAGGTCATCCAGCGCAATGTCGGCCGACAGCGTCGGCGCGACGCCGAAGGGCCGCTCCATCGACAGCGACGACACGGCGACGTCGCCGTCGAAAACCTGCATGCGCAGGCCACCGTCGAAATCGAGCCGTTCCGCAGCGTAATGCGCCTGCGGGATTTCGCCGTTGAGATCGCCGGTGAATGCCGGCCAGTCCAGTGCCTTCGCCAGCTGCCCGACGTCCAGCTCCCGCAGGGTCAGGCCAAAACGGATGTCGAGTCCTTGCCCGTCCGCAGGCGGGCGCAGGGTGAAATGATCGAAGCGCAGCTGGCCACCCAGCATCGGCACCGCGACAGATTCCCGGAAGCGCAGTTTGCCGTCGTCGCTCACGAACGGCAGGCGTGCCGCACCAAAGGCGAGTCCATACAGCTGCCCGCCCTGCCATTGCAAAGCCGATTGCACGGGCGCGCCTGACGAAAACGCAAGATCGCCTTCCAGGCGGGTGAAGCCGAAGCGCTGCCCGGGGTCGACGACCGTCGTGTCATGGAGCGTGAGAGTGAAATCGCGCACCACTCCCGCAGCGAGGTGCAGGCTCGCATCCGTCGCGCCGCTGAACTGCAGTTGCGACAGGCCGGCAATGCCGAGCCAACCGCTGAGATAGGCGTCGCGCAAGGGGGCGAGGTCGGCGCTGCGCAGTTGCAGGTCGAGGGCATCTAGGTTGCCCGCGGGCGTGAATGCCGCGCTGCCTTGCGCCTCGAGAATGCCGCGATCACGCCAGGCAAATGCCGGCAACCGCCAGCCCTGCCCGTCCTGCTTCGCTGCATCCATTCGCAGGTCGACGGCATGCTGATCCAGGGAAACGTAGGCGTTGCCGAAGAGCAGTTCTCCGCCGTGCAGTCGCCCTGCGACGACGGCACGATCGCGATCGCCGAAGGACAGGTCCAGCGCCAGCTCCGCGCCGAGGTTTTCGGCGGCGATGGTTCCATCGGGCGTGTCGAAGGCCGCGCCCGCTACTTTCAGGGGACCTGTGACCCGGACCGGCTGGCTGTGCGACGACGCGATGGCAAGCTGGCCGTCGAGGGTGCCTCCCGTGATGCGGCCTTCGGCCCATGCACTCGCCAGCAGGGCCTGCGCCCAGGCCAATGGAACACGAACCAGGTCGATATCGGTCCGGTCGGGCGACGCCGCGTCACGATGCAGCGACAACATGCCGGCGCCGCGCGACAGCCGCGCATCGGCACTGGCGGCGCCGAGGTTCAAAGATAGGTGCACGGGTGCACCATCGCCGTGCAAGGTCCCGTCGCAACGCCAGCCCCCTTGTCCGTCGCGCTGCAACGGGCATTGCCAGTCGACATCGCGAAAGTGATAGCCGAGGTCGGGGGCGTCCACGCGCGCGGCCCGAAGCCGAAGCGCGCCCTGTGGTGCGGAGGCCGGCCAGTCGAGGCGGACCCGTACGTCCTGCAGCATCGCCACCGGCGTCGTCACCTTCGATATGCGCGCGCCCAGCGATCGTGCATGCGCCGGCGCCGCCGCGAGTGCGGCGATCCAGAGGCAACACACCAGGCGTACCATCCGACACGACATTCGGGAAGGATACCGACAGGAGTGCAAAGCGCATGACAGCCAGCCTGCCCCGCATCCTGCTGGTCGAGGACGACCCCGTCAGTCGCGCCTTCCTTGGCGCAGCCGCCCACGCGCTGCCGGCCGTGGTCGATGCCGCCGACAGCATGGCGGCCGCGATGGCGCTGGCCGCTGCCGGCCGATACGACCTGTGGCTGATCGATGCCAACCTGCCGGATGGCCACGGCGCGGAACTGCTCTCGCGACTGCGTGCCCGCGAGGCACGGACGCCGGCGGTCGCCCACACCGCCGCCCACGACGCCGAGGTGGCAACCGGGTTGCTGGAAGCCGGCTTCCAGCGCGTGTTCGTGAAGCCGCTACCGGCGAAGTCGGTGCAGAAAGGCCTTCGGGAAGTGCTCGGACTCGAGGCGGAGCCTCAGCCAGCGGGCGAAATACCCGGCATGACACCCGGCAGCGACGCATTGCCGCTCTGGGATGACGAAACCGCAGCGCGCGCCCTGAATGGCAATCGCGAACATATCGCGACACTACGCATGCTCTTCATCGCGGAATTGCCGGGCGTTACCGAACGTGTGCGGAATGCATTCCACAACGAGGATATCCGGGGGCTCCACGACGAACTGCATCGGCTGCGCGCCAGTTGCGGTTTCGTCGGAGCGATGCGGCTCCGGCAAGCAGTGCAGACCCTTGGCGAAGACGACCGCTCGCAAGCTGGACTGCAGGCGTTCACGACGGCGGCGCAGGCGCTGGTGGATGCGGCGCCCGGTGACAGTGGGGATTGAAACGGCACGTCGCCGCCGGCTTCCTGGTCAATCTCCCGCCGACATGCGGGCGAGCTCGCCCAGCATCTCCCACGACTTCAGGCCGCGTGGCCCCAAGTGGAAAGCGAGCACCTCGCGCATCGGCCGGCGCAGGCTCGCGAGGTCTTCATCGGAGGGCAACACGTCTTCGGCCAGCGCAAGCAGCGCACGTCCGGTTGCGGCGTTGCGTCGATCACCGTGGCCACGGTCGGCCAGCAGGCGACGCGGGCCGAACTCCGGATCCAGTCGGTAGCGCGCGGCAGGGTCGATCGGCGCACCCTCGCCATCGAGGCCCCAGTCGAAGCCGAAGCCGATGGCATCGAGCAGGTCGCGTTCGTAGCGGCGCAGTGTCCACGCAAGCGGATCGGATTCACCCAGGCGCTGACGCGTTGCCGCATAGGCAATGAACAGGTCCGGCTGCGGATCTCCTCGCGAAGCGAGGCGCATGGTGAGTTCGTTGAGATAGAAGCCGGCAAGCATCGCATCGCCGAGCAGCCGTGGTGCCGCATCCAGTGCTTCGGCGGCAGAGAGCGTCGCCAGTTCGCCGCGCTGTACCGCGTCGAAGCGGATGTGCTGCAGCGGCTGCAGCGCGGCCCGCAACACCTGGCGCTTGGCTCCTTGCACGCCGCGCGCGACCAGTCCGAGGCGCCCATGTTCGGCGCTCAGGACTTCGACCAGCAGGCTGCTCTCGCGCCACGGGCGCGTATGCAGGACGAAGGCAGGTTCGGCGGTGAGCCGCATCGATCCGGGTGAGCCGGTCAGTCGTGGTAGCCGAACGCGCGCAAAGCCGCCTCATCGTCGGACCAGCCTTCGCGGACACGTACCCAGGTTTCGAGGAATACCTTGGAGCCGAACAGGCGTTCCATCTGCAGGCGCGACTTCATGCCGATCTCGCGCAGGCGTTCGCCGCCCTTGCCGATCACGATCAGCTTCTGGCCGTCGCGTTCGACCCAGATCACGGCACCGATGCGCAGCAGTACGCCTTTGGACGAGGGCTCCTCGACGAAGCGCTCGATTTCCACCGTGGTGGCGTAGGGCAATTCCTCGCCGAGCTGGCGCATCAGTTGCTCGCGCACCAGTTCTCCGGCGAGGAAGCGCTGGCTCTTGTCGGTTATTTCGTCTTCGGCGTAGAGCGGCGGCTGCTCGGGCAGCTGTGAAAGCACGGTCTTGGTCAGCGCTTCCAGGCCGCTGCGCTTGAGCGCGGACACCGGATGCACGCCGGCGAAGTCGCGACCGTCGCTGACCCTGGCCAGGTAAGGCAGCAATTTGGTCTTGTCGGTGATGCGATCGACCTGGTTCACGACCAGGATCACCGGGAGGTCGGCGTTTTTCAGGGCATCGTAGGCGAGCGTGTCCTCGTCATCCCACTGCCCGGCCCGGACCACCAGGAGCGCGACATCCACGCCCTCCAGTGCACCGCGTGCCGCGCGGTTCATGAGGCGGTTCATGGCCCGCTTCTGCTCGCGATGGATGCCTGGGGTGTCGACGAGCAGCAACTGACCCTCGGGGAAGGTGGCTATGCCGAGCAGGCGGTGGCGGGTGGTCTGCGGGCGCGGCGAGACGATGCTGACCTTGGCGCCGACCAGTGCATTGACCAGGGTGGATTTGCCGACGTTGGGGCGGCCGATGACGGCCACGTGGCCGGCGCGATGCGTGGGGGAATTCATGTGGGGATTGTCCGCTCCGGTGCGCTGGAGGGCAAACCGCGGCGCCAAGGTCAGGTAGGCGTGCAGGGAATCAGGACGCGCCCAAGGCCTGCAATGCGGCTTCTGCGGCCATCTGCTCGGCGGCCCGGCGTGAGCCACCCTCGCCTTCGGTGACCAGGACCGGCTGCTGCAGCGTGCAGGTGATGCGGAAGGTCTTGGCGTGGTCGTCGCCGCTCTCCGAGAGCAAGGCATAGACCGGCAACGGCTTCTGCTTGCCCTGCAGCCATTCCTGCAGGCGCGTCTTCGCGTCCTTGCCGACCTTGTGCGGGGGTGGCAAGGCTTCCATCGCCGACTGGAACCATGGCAACACGACGGCGCGACACGTTTCAAATCCGGCGTCGAGATAGATCGCGGCGACCAGGGCTTCCAATGCGTCCGCGAGGATCGAGTCGCGGCGATGGCCGCCCGACTTCATCTCCCCGGGACCAAGGATCAGCTTGGCGCCAAGATCCAGTTGCCTGGCAATCGGTGCCAGCGCCGATTCGCGGACCAGCTCGGCGCGTGCGCGCGTCAATGCGCCTTCATCGGCCTGCGGCCAGTGCTGGTAGAGCGCCTCGGCGATGAGCAGGTTGACCAGCGCATCACCAAGGAACTCAAGGCGCTCGTTATGCGGGGCACCTGCGCTGCGGTGGGTCAGGGCCTGGGTGAGCAGGTCCTGCCGCGAGAATCGATAAGCCAGATCGCTCAACCGCCTGCCTTGCGCGTGAGGACCTTTTCCGTGTGGAACTTTCCAACCACGTCGAGGTTGGCAATGAGCTCGCGTCGGGTTTCGTAGTCGACGATCACGTTCCAGCTGGTCTCATATCGTTCGATCTTTACATGCTCTTTCTTGATGTCGAGCGCATAGCTCATGTACAAACGCTTGAACAATCGCTCCTTGATCTCCGGCGCGGACCGGTTTGCAATGCCATCCTCGTTCGCAAGGCCGGCCAGCGCCTTCTTCAGCGAGTAGTACTCGGTGTACATCGGCACAAGCTTCATGCCCACGTAGATGAACAAGCCGGCAACCGCCAAAACGATGACGAACCCAATGAACGTCAAACCACTCTGCTTGCGCTTCATCCCAGCTCTCCCCAGTTATTTCAACGTCAACGGATGCTAGTACCAATCCGCTGGTACTCGAGACCGCCGTCCCAGCTCATCCAGATCAGGAATGCCTTGCCGCGAAGCTGACCTTCCGGCAGGACGCCCCAGTATCGGCTGTCGTCGCTGTTCTTGCGGTTGTCCCCCATCACGAAATAATGCCCCCGCGGCACTTCCCAATCGCCCTCCCCTGGATCCATGAACGGCGAAGCCGTGGATTCCAGGACGGAGTGCGGCCGCCCCGGAAGATTCTCACGCAATTCGAGGGAGCCCGTCATCTCGGCGCCCCGCCCCCTGCCGGTGTAGGTCCCGATCTCCGTGTAGGGGATTGGATTGCCATTCACCAGGACCTGGTTGTCGTGGTATCCGATGCGATCCCCCGGCAGGCCGATCACGCGCTTGATGAAGTCGACGCCCTTGTTGGGATCGTCCGGCGTGCGCCCCGGGAAGTGGAACACGACAACGTCGCCGCGCTGGGGCTCGCCCAGGTCGAGGAATTTCTTGTTGGTGATGGGCAGACGCAGCCCATACGCGAACTTGTTGACCAGGATGAAGTCGCCGGTCAGCAGGGTCGGCATCATCGAATTCGACGGGATGCGAAAGGGCTCGGCCACGAAGCTGCGCAGGATCAGCACGATCGCCAGTACCGGGAAGAACGCCTTGGAGTAGTCGATGACAACCGGCTCCTCCCCTTCGTCCAGCAGTCCGGCGCCTGCGATCCGGCGCCGGGCCAGGAACAGCTTGTCCACCAGCCACACCACGCCGGTGAAGGTCGTCAGGATGACGAGAATGATTTCAAACCACTTCATGCTTGCTCCTCGGGAGCCGGAACTTTGGATTGGAACGTTGGGCCTGGAAACGCTGGAGCCACTCAAGCTGCCACAGCATGCCATCCGGAATGACCGCCTTCGGCACCTGAGGGTTCCCCGAGCCCGCCTTTCGGCCTTACTTGCTGTCCACCTGCAAAACCGCCAGGAAGGCCTCCTGCGGAATCTCCACGCGGCCTACCTGCTTCATTCGCTTCTTGCCCTCTTTCTGCTTCTCGAGGAGCTTCTTCTTGCGGCTGATGTCGCCACCGTAGCATTTCGCCAGCACGTTCTTGCGCATGGCCTTGACGGTGCTGCGGGCGATGATCTGCGAGCCGACCGCGGCCTGGATCGCGACGTCGAACATCTGCCGCGGGATCAGCTCGCGCATCTTCTCCGAGATCTCGCGGCCACGACGGTCGGCGTGGGCGCGGTGGGTGATGATGCTCAGCGCATCGACCTTGTCGCCATTGATGAGTGTGTCCACGCGCACGAACGGGCCGGCCTGGAAGCGCAGGAAGTGGTAGTCCAGCGAGGCGTAGCCGCGCGACACCGACTTCAGGCGGTCGAAGAAGTCCAGCACGACCTCGGCCATCGGCAGCTCGTAGCTGATCTGGACCTGGTTGCCCATGTAGGTGATGCCGATCTGGCTGCCGCGCTTTTCCTCGCACAGGGTGATCACGTTGCCGACATAGTCCGGCGGCGTGAGGATGTTGGCGCGGATGATCGGCTCGCGGATCTCGTCGATCAGATTGACCTGGGGCAGCTTGGCCGGGTTGTCCAGCGGCATCACCGCACCGTCGGTCTTGAGCACTTCGTAGATCACCGTCGGCGCGGTGCTGATGAGATTGAGGTCGTATTCGCGCTCCAGGCGCTCCTGCACGATCTCCATGTGCAGCATGCCCAGGAACCCGCAACGGAAGCCGAAGCCCATGGCCTCGGAGCTTTCCGGCTCGAAGCGCAGCGCGGCGTCGTTGAGGCGCAGCTTTTCCAGCGCCTCGCGCAGCGCCGGGTAATCCTCGGCGTCGACGGGAAACAGGCCGGCGAACACGCGCGGCTGCATTTCCTGGAAGCCCGGCAGCGGCTTCGATGCCGGATCGCTGGCCAGAGTCAGTGTGTCTCCGACCGGCGCGCCGTGCACGTCCTTGATCGAGGCGTTGATCCAGCCCACCTCGCCGGCGCCGAGCTTGGTCAGCACCTTGCGCTTGGGGGTGAACACGCCGACCTGGTCGACCTGGTGCGTGCGTCCGGTCGACATCACCAGGATCTTGCTGCCCGGGGTGATCTCGCCCTGCATGACGCGGACCAGCGACACCACGCCGAGGTAGTTGTCGAACCAGGAGTCGATGATCAGCGCCTGCAGCTTGTCCGTATCGCGCGGCTTCGGCGGCGGAATGCGCTTGACGATGGCTTCAAGCACGTCCTGCACGTTGAGGCCGGTCTTCGCGCTGATCGCCACTGCGTCCTCGGCGTCGATGCCGATGACGGCTTCGATTTCGGCCTTGGCACGGTCGACGTCGGCGGTGGGCAGGTCGATCTTATTCAGGACCGGAACCACTTCCAGGCCCTGCTCGACCGCGGTGTAACAGTTGGCGACGGACTGGGCTTCCACGCCCTGCGCCGCGTCCACCACCAGCAGCGCACCCTCGCAGGCGGCGAGCGATCGGCTGACCTCGTAGCTGAAGTCGACGTGGCCGGGGGTATCGATGAAGTTGAGCTGGTAGGTCTTGCCGTCCTTCGCCTTGTACGGCAGCGACACGGACTGGGCCTTGATGGTGATGCCGCGCTCGCGCTCGATCGGATTGGAGTCGAGCACCTGTGCTTCCATCTCGCGGGCTTCGAGGCCACCGCAGAGTTGGATGATGCGGTCGGCCAGCGTCGACTTGCCGTGGTCGACGTGGGCGATGATGGAGAAATTGCGGATCAGTTGCATGCGGGCGGCTTGAAGCCGTCTTGAGAAAATTAACGGGCGATTATCGCATACGCGGCTGCGCCCGCCTTCCCGGGCGGGCGCAGCTTGCGGTCGCGATGGGGCATTCACGATGGGGCATTCAGCCCGCCGCTTCGCCCTCGCCCGCGGTAACGGCGATGAACTGGGTCGCGTTGCCGCGGCGAACCAGCAGCATCACCGTCTGGCCGTCCCTCACGCCCGAGAGGGCGCGATCGAGCGATGCCGACGTGCCCACGCTGGTACGGCCGACCGACAGGATCACATCGCCTGGTTGCAGGCCGGCTTCGGCGGCGGCATCGCCCACGCGGGACAAACGCACGCCTTCGTTCGATTGCAGCCCCAACTGTTGCCGTTCCGAGGTGCTCAGGTCCTTGCCCACCAGCCCCAGGACGTTCTTCCCGCCCGGCGTGGCGGGCGCGGGAGTGCCGTCCTCCGAACCCTCGTCGACGGCGCCGTCCGCCAGGGCCTCGTTCAGCGCATCGAGCGTCACGCTGATCTCGCGAGGCTTGCCATCCCGAAGGATGCTCAGCCGCACCTTCGAGCCGGGCGACAAACCGCCGATCAGCGGCGGCAGGTCGCTGGAGACGCTCACCGACCGACCATTCACGGCCCGGATGACGTCCATCCGTTCGATGCCGGCGCGGCTGGCGGCGCTGCCCGGCAGGACCACCGACACCAGTGCCCCGCCGGCATCCGGCAGGCCCAGGCCACGCGCCTCATCGGCCGAGATTGCCTGCACCTGCACGCCGAGCTGGCCGCGGCTGACCTTGCCGGTCTTCTTGATCTGGTCCGCGGCGCTCATCGCCACGTCGATCGGGATCGCGAAACTCACGCCCATGTAGCCGCCGGAATTGCTGAAGATCTGCGAGTTGATACCCACCACCTCACCGGAGGTATTCAGCAGCGGACCGCCGGAATTGCCGCGGTTGATCGCCACGTCGGTCTGGATGAAGGGCACATAGCGCTGGTCGGCGTACGGATTGGCGCGACCGACGGCGCTGACGATGCCCGCGGTAACGGACTGGTCGAGCCCGAACGGCGAGCCGATCGCCACCACCCACTGCCCCGGCTTGAGATGCGCGGAATCGCCGATCCGCAGTGCCGGCAGGCTTTTCGCATCGATCTTCAGCAGCGCCACATCCGACTGCTGGTCGCTGCCGACGACCTTGGCCTTGAATTCGCGGCGGTCGGAGAGCGTCACCGTCACCGTATCCGCGCCATCGACCACATGGTGGTTGGTCAGTACATAACCGTCATTGGAGATGAGAAACCCGGTGCCCATTGAAACGCCGTGGGGCCCCTGCGGCATCTGCGGGCCGTCCGGGCCTTCGAACATGCCTGGCGGCAACATGCGGCGGAAGAACTCGGGAATCTGCTCTTCGTCCGGCATCTGCTGAGCGCGGGCGACCCGGCGCGATCCGGCTTCCGCGCTGACATTCACCACTGCCGGTCCGACTTGCTGGACCAGGTTGGTGAAGTCCGGCAAGCCGGTGACGATCGGGGCCGCGGGCACGAGCTGTGCCGTGGTGGCCCCTTGCAGGGAGGCGCCGGAGGGTTGCGCGGTACAGGCGGTCGGCAGGGTGGCGGCGATGACGCCGAGCACGGCCAGGGAGCGGAGCGGTCGGTTCATGGGCATGTGCTTGGGGAAGTTATTGGATATCGGCGATAAGGCCGGAGGTCAGTCCGGGTTGGTGAATCGCTTTCCGATGCTGCATCGGGCGGTCAGCGTTCCGGCTCGGCCACGGTCTCGGGCGCGGTCGCGTCCGGAGGCAGGCGTGGCTCGAACGGGTAGAGAGACGGCGTAGCGGTACTGGTACCGAAGCCAACCGTAACCGCGCCTGCGGTGTTGTCAGCAGGTAACACCGCGCGTGGCCATGGTCGCGTGACGATGTCATCGACCGGCGGATGGAAGGGCCGCGCCGTTTCCGACGCCGTCGTCGCCACGGCCGCGGCGCGCGCGTCGGAAGGAGACTTCAGCGGTGCAACCGTGGTTGGGGGCGTCGATCGCGCAGTCTCCGAGCGGATCGAACGGCGCGGAGTCGGTGGCGGCACGTCCGTCACGGCAACCGCGGTGGCGGAAGCCGGCGGCTTCGCTACTGCCGCAATTTTCGACTCAACTGCCCCCGACTCAACTGCCCCCGATTGGACTGACTGCGTCACCGGCGCCTGATTGGGCGGCGAAACCACACCAGTCGCGACCTGCCGGTCGTCTGCCGGCGATGGGGACCGCGAGAACGGCCCGACCACCAAAACCGCTGCCACCGCCACCGATGCCGCCAATGCGGCACCTCCGCCGATCCAGCGGCGGCGCGAAACGGCGGCAGATGCGGCTTCCATCGCATGCGCCGACGCGGGGGATGTGACCACACCGACCGCCCCTTCCGCGGCCAGCATGCGCATCACGCCCGAAGCAAAATCAGGCGGGGCCACGGACGTCGCTTCGCCGCGCAGGGCATCGCCAATCAATTGCCAGCGGCCGCAGGCCTCGCGCCAGCCGGCGTCATGATCGAGACGCCGCAGTGCAAACCGGATCGCATCGCCTGGCAGCTCGCCGTCGAACAGCGCGCTGAGCGCCTCGCGGTCATCGCGCGGGTGCAGGGGATGGTGGTTGGAGTTGGAATGAGAGTTGGAACCGGTAGTCATCGGTGCGCACGCTCCCGCAGGTTGGCGTCGTGGTCCAGCAAGGGTCTCAACTGATTGTCGATCGCCTCACGCGCGCGGAAGATCCGCGAACGCACGGTGCCGATCGGGCAATCCATCCTGGCCGCAATCTCCTCGTAGCTCAGTCCATCGACTTCGCGCAGGTTGATGGCCATGCGCAATTCCTCGGGCAAGGCTTCGACCGCACGCATCACCGTAAGTTCGATTTCCTGGCGCAGGAGTTCGTGCTCCGGCGTAGCCGTCTCGCGCAGGCGCGTGCCGCTGTCGTACTGCTCGGCATCCGCCGCATCGACGTCGTCCGTGGGCGGCCTGCGGTTCTGCGCGACGAGATGGTTCTTGGCGGTGTTCACGGCGATCCGGTGCAGCCACGTATAGAACTGGGAGTCGCCCCGGAAATTGGGCAGCGCGCGATACGCGCGGATGAAGGCCTCCTGCGCCACGTCCTGGCATTCGCTCCAGTCGGCGATGTAGCGCCCGATCAGGGCCACGATCCGATGCTGATACTTGCGCACCAAGGCATCGAACGCGGTGCTGTCACCACGCTGCACGCGCCGGACCAGCTCCTGGTCCAGGTCGGATTCCGGGGTCAATTGTTCGGCCATCACCGCGCCGGCACTCCTGTCAGCTCGGCGGGGCCGAACCGTGGGACAGCCCTTTCGGGCAAAAGTTCATTCATTCGCTCATCTATTGGGGCGCGGACCATACGCCGCAAGCGCCATCTGTCATGGTCCGACCATACGGTTTGACGCCGTCGAAACAAGCTCTGGATCATAGGACCATGAACCGGCCGCGACGGCCGACACCCGGTGCGGACGCACCCCCACTCTTTGGAAGGATGGTCCCGCATGATCGCTGGCCTCGACGGTCTTCGCTTGCAGCACTGGAAACTGGAACAGCGCGACGACGGCGTCATGGTGCTGTCGTTCGACCGCGCCGGCAGCTCGGTCAACACCTTCGCGCAGGCAGTGCTGATCGAGCTCGACAGCGTGCTCGAGCGCCTCGCGCTGGACCCCCCGAAAGGCATGGTGATCCGCTCGGCCAAGGCCAGTGGCTTCATCGCCGGCGCCGACATCAGGGAATTCGCCGAATTCGACGCCAAGGGCAACGTCAACGACGCCATCCGCCGCGGCCAGCAGGTCTTCCAGCGTATCGCCGAACTCCCCTTCCCCACCGTGGCGGCGATCCACGGCTTCTGCATGGGCGGCGGCACTGAAATGTCGCTGGCTTGCCGCTACCGCGTCGCCAGCAGCGACGCCTCCACTCGCATCGGCCTGCCGGAAGTGAAGCTGGGCATCTTCCCCGGCTGGGGCGGCAGCGTCCGCCTGCCGCGGCTGGTCGGCGCGCCGGCGGCGTTCGACATGATGCTGACAGGCCGCTCGCTGTCCGCATCGGCGGCGCGCGCGATTGGCCTTGTCGACAAGGTCGTCGATCCGGCCTTGCTGGTGGAGGAAGCCGCCAAGCTCGCGCTTCGCGGCACCCAGCGCCCGTTCAAGCAGCGCTTCATGGCATGGGCCACGAACACGTGGCCGGCGCGCCAGGTCCTCGCCCCGATGCTGGCCAAGCAGGTCGCGCGCAAGGCGCGCAAGGAGCACTACCCGGCGCCCTATGCATTGATCGCCAGCTGGCAACGCGCTGGCGGCGGCGTGCAATCGCTGCTGTCGGCCGAACGCAAGGCCGTTGTGAAACTGTCCTCGACGCCCACCGCGCGCAACCTGATTCGCGTCTTCTTCCTGCAGGAACGCCTCAAGTCCAGCGGCGGCAAGGATCATGGGATCAAACATGTGCACGTGGTGGGCGCCGGCGTGATGGGCGGCGATATCGCGGCATGGTCGGCCTATCGCGGCTTCGACGTAACGCTGAGCGATCGCGAACAACGCTTCATCGACGGCGCGCTCACCCGATCCGCCGAGCTGTTCGCCAGGAAGGTGAAGGACGAAGGCAAGCGCGCCGCCGTATCTGCACGCCTCAAGGGCGACCTCGCGGGCGATGGCGTGACGCAAGCCGACCTGGTCATCGAAGCGATCATCGAAAAGCCCGAAGCCAAGCGAGATCTCTACGCCGCCGTGGAGCCGCGGATGAAAGCCGATGCCCTGCTCACCACCAACACGTCTTCGATCCCGTTGACTGAATTGCGCGGACACATCGCGCGGCCGGCGCAGTTCGCCGGCCTGCACTACTTCAACCCGGTCGCGCTGATGCCGCTGGTCGAAATCATCCATCACGACGCGATGGCGCCCGAAACCGGGCAGCGCCTCGCCGCATTCTGCAAGGCGATCGACAAGCTTCCAGTACCGGTTGCGGGCACCCCGGGGTTCCTCGTCAATCGCGTGCTGTTCCCGTACCTGCTCGAAGCGGCGACGGCATTCGCCGAGGGTATTCCAGGCGCGGCGATCGACAAGGCCGCGACCAGGTTCGGCATGCCGATGGGGCCGATCGAACTGATCGACACCGTGGGCCTCGACGTCGCCGCCGGCGTGGGCGCGGAGCTCGCACCTTTCCTCGGCCTGCCGATTCCCGTCGCGCTATCCGCGCCGCCGGAAGCCGGCAAGCGTGGCAAGAAGGATGGCCAGGGCCTCTACAAATGGGTCGATGGCAAAGCGCAGAAGCCGGACCTGCCGAAGGACTACAAGGCGCCGGAAGACCTCGAAGACCGTCTGATCCTGCCCCTGCTCAATGAAGCCGTGGCCTGCCTGCACGATGGCGTCGTCACCGATGCCGACCTGCTCGACGCGGGCGTGATCTTCGGTACCGGTTTTGCCCCGTTCCGTGGTGGCCCGATCCAGTACATCCGCCAAACCGGACCGGCCGTGCTGCTTCGGAAGCTCAACGCACTTCAGGCGACGTACGGGGAGCGCTTCGCTCCTCGCGAAGGCTGGTCGAATCCGGCGCTGGCGGAGCCCGCCTGATGCCCGTTCGGCCCATGGGGTTCAACACCCCATGGGCACGCTGAATTCGATCGTGGTCAGCAGGCTCCACTCGTTGCCATCGCGCTGTTCGATCCGCACGCGCACCATGCTGATGGCGACGTAAGACGGAAACTCGCCCACCCGCGGAGCTTGCTCCACCAGACCCAGCCATTGCTGGTTCCTTTCCCGGTCGAAGTCGTATTGGCCAAGCGCATCCCGCACGGCCTGGCGCAATTCCTCGCGCGTGGCGTGCGGGAAACAGGTGTCGTCGCCATCGTACGGAACGGGCAGTCGGAAGCCGTCGGTCCCTACCGGCTGGGCCGGACGCCATGCCGAGCGGCAGTGCTTCCAGTCGAGCAGGTCGATGTGCGGACCTTCGCCGTCGATGCCCATGCTGGTTTCGAATTGAACGCTGACGCGGTAACGGCTCGCGTCGCCATCGGCTTGAAGCACGCGCAGGATGCGGCCACCGGTTTCTTCGCCCAGTCCCAGCGTTGCCTCAATGCGCTTGGGGATGGGCCCGGATTTCGGCACCCAGACCTCCAGCAATTCGCCTGCGGGTGCGCCAGGATCCAGGACGATTGCCTGCATTGGCGTCGCGCCACCCGAAACCGCACTGCCTGCCACCATGCATAGCGGCAACCAGAGAAAGTGGCGCGTTTTCAATGGGCGCATCCTGTGAGCGATGGGCTACATCGTGTGCGTCGGCCGCTCCGCCGTAAGCGTGCCGGCCAGCAGCGCTTCTATCTTGCCTTTCACGGCCTCGCCTTCGGCGGTTTCCGCGAACTGCACGCCGATGCCGGCAGGACGGTTGCCCTGTGCACCCGGTGGCGTGACCCAGACCACCTTGCCCGCGACGGGCAGGCGCTCGTTGGATTCCGGCAAGGTCAGCAGGAGAAAGACTTCATCGCCGAGGAAGTAGCGCTTGATCGTGGTGACGAAAATCCCGCCATGCTTAAGGAATGGCATGTAGGCGCTATAGAGCGCCGCCTTGTCCTTGATCGCGTGCGACAGGATGCCCTGGCGTGCGCCACCTGCTGTCATTCCACTCATTTCCGGTTTCCTCCCGTACCCTCGCCGGCCGCGCCGCCATCGCGCCAGGCGAGCAACAATTCCACCACGGCCAGATCGGCGCGGACCGTCGTTCGCAGCAGGTCGCGAACGCGATTGGCGCGGTCAAACCACAGGGCCAGCCTGCTCGCTCGGGCCGGATCGGTCAAGCGGCCGGCGTCGGCCAGGACCAGGTCCGCGGCATGGCGCAGGCGCAATTCGAGATCGCCATCGGCCGACCAGCGCTGCGCCGTGTCGGCGACGGCGGCTTCGCCGCGCGCGAGCTTGGCCAGGTCGGTGGCGACTTCGCGCCGGACGGCAAGCCCATTGCCCTGCAGCCATTCGTGCGCGAGCCCGGGATGGCCACGGGCAGCATCAAGCGCTTCGCGCGCAGCCGTCTCCGCATGGCCGCGGGCGCGCAACCACGCGAGCGACTCCTCCTGCGGAGGCAGGCGGAATTCCAGCTTCTGGCAACGGCTGCGGATCGTCGCCGACAGGCGCGCAGGGTGCGCGGTAACAAGCCACAGATAGCGACCCGGAACGGGCTCCTCCAACGTCTTCAACAAGGCATTGCTGGCGGAATGATTGATGGCCTCGGCCGGGTCGATGATCACGACCTGTGCGCCACCGTATTGCGGCGTGAGCGAGAGGCGTTCGGACAGTTCGCGGATCTGTTCGATGACGATTTCGGTGCGAAGCCGCGTGCCTTCCTTGTTCGGGATGAAGGAAATCAGCTGGTAATCCGGATGGGTGCCGGCCTCGAGCAGATGACAGCCGCGGCACTGGCCGCAGGGCTCGCCATCCGCCCCAGGCTGGTTGCACAGCAGGCGACGCGCCATCCGCTGCGCCACGTCGCGTTTACCCAGCTGCGCGGGCCCGGCGAACAGCAGGGCATGGCCAAGACGCCCGGCAGCGAGCGATGCCGATGCCTGCGCGTATATGCGCTGCTGCCAGGGCGCGAACACACTTGGCGAAGACGCGCTCATGTTTCCGCCAGCTCGCGCAGGCACGCAACGGCCTGGCCGGCCACCACGTCGACCGGCCGGGTGGCATCGATTACGCGGAAGCGGCGCGGCTCGGCCCGTGCACGTGCGAGAAACCCCTCGCGCACGCGCTCGAAGAACTGGTCCTGTTCGCGTTCGATGCGGTCCGGACCATTTCCGCCCGGAGCAAGGTCGCGTCCGCGCGTGCGTTCGCGCCCATGCGCGACTCCGATGTCCAGCAACAGCGTCATCTCGGGTGCGATGCCGACCACGCGGCGTTCCAGTTCGGCGATGAATCCCGCGTCCAGCCCCCGTCCGGCGCCCTGGTAGGCGTAACTCGAATCGGTGAAGCGGTCGCTGATCACCCATGCACCACGCTGCAGCGCGGGCAGGATCACCTCGCGCACATGCTGCGCGCGCGCAGCGAACATCAGCAGCAGCTCCGTCTCCGCCGCCGGGGGCTCGTGATGCGTATCCAGCAGCAGGCCGCGGATCTGCTCGGCGAGCGGCGTGCCACCCGGCTCGCGCGTGGAAACCACTTCGAATCCGCGCGCCAGCAGGAATTCGCGCAAGGCGGCCAGCACGGTCGACTTGCCGGCACCTTCGCCGCCTTCGAGCGTGACGAAGCGGGCGTGGGTCTGCAGTGTCATTGCTTCTCCGCCGTGGATGCGGAGCCCTGCTGCGCACGATAGTTTTTCAGGTAGCGACCGACGTTCGCCTGGTGTTCGGCCAGCGTGCGTGCAAAAAGGTGGCGGCCGCTGCCGTCGCCAATGGCCACGAAGAACAGGGCATCTCCGGTTGCAGGATTCGCGACCGCTTCGAGCGCATCGATGCCCGGCATCGCAATCGGCGTGGGCGGCAACCCAGCGCGTGTGTAGGTGTTGTACGGGGTGTCGGTCAGCAGGTCGGCCTTGCGGATATTGCCGTTGTAGCGGGAGCCCATGCCATAGATCACGGTCGGGTCGGTCTGCAGGCGCATGCCGATCCTGAGGCGGCGCGCGAACAACCCGGCGATCTGCGGGCGTTCGGACGCGATGCCGGTTTCCTTCTCGACAATGGAAGCCAGCGTGAGCATCTCGTCCGGCGTTTTCAGGACGGTGTCCTCGCCCCGCTGTTGCCACGCGGATGCCAGGGCCTTGTCCATCGCATCGTGGGCGCGGCGCAGCACCTCGAGATCGCTGTCGCCGGTCGTGTAGAGATAGGTTTCCGGCAGGAAGCGGCCTTCCGGATGCTGGCCCGGATGGCCCAGCAGCTTCATCAACGCAACGTCGTCGAGTTGCGTTGTCTCGTGTCGCAAGGGCGCGGCACGGGACAGCGCTGCGCGCAGTTCGCGCATGTTCCAGCCCTCGACGATCGTGAAGCGGCGCTGGGTCACCTTGCCATCGCGCATGGCGATCAGCAGTTCACGCGGCGTGGTCGTCGGGTCCAGCGGATACTCACCGACCTGCAACTTGCCTGCGGCCTGCAACTGGCGCGCGAGTACGCGCCATTCAATCGATTCGCCGGTTTCTATACCGGCCGCGCGCAGCTTGCGCAGCACGACAGGAAGCGAATCCCCGGCTTCGACGACCACGGATGCGCCCGCCTCGATACCCGCCATGGGTCGATACGCAAAGCTGGTGTAACGCTGCCAGGCCCAGAAACCGGCACCGGCGGCGACCAACATGAAGAGAAACAAAAATCCGCCGAAGCGGCGCTTGGGCTTGCGACTCACATCGTCTCCGGGTCATTCACAGGAGTTTTTTCACGCAGCAAAGCCCGGATGGGCCTCGGCAAGCCGGTCCCGGAGCGCGACGACCTGCGGATGCAGGGGCCACGCGCGCCCTCCCAACTTCGCCACCGGCAGGATACCGCGCACTGCATTGCACAGGAAAACAGCGTCCGCCGTTTCGACCTCGGTCACATCGAGGCGACGCTCCGCGGCGCCGGTCGCGCCCATCACCCAGGCACGGCAGATGCCGGCGACGCCGCACCGGTCGACGGGCGGGGTCAGCCAGCGGCCTTCGCGCAGGACGAAGAGATTGGCCGCCGTGGCGCAGACGACGTCGCCTTCGGCGCTCCGCATCAGGCCTTCGACGGCGTAGGGCTCGATGGCGGTGGGATCGTTCCATTCCGCTCGCGCCAGAACCTGCTCCAGGCGATTGCAATGCTTGATGCCGGCAAGCCTCGGCTGCACGGACAGCCGCGTTTCGCACCAGCGGACGGCGATGCCGGAGTCGGGCGAATCCGGCGGCAGAGGATGCTTGGAAACAATCCAGGTCGCAGGCGCATCCATGTCCGGTGCATAGCCGCGCCCTCCACTGCCGCGGGTGACGATCAGCTTGAGAATCGCGTCATCGCCAGCCAGCAGATCAACGGCCTCCCTCCGGACCATGCTCGCCTGCGGCAACTCGATCTGCAGGCGTTCGGCGCCGCTTCGCAGTCGCGCCCAGTGCGCGTCCCACCAGGGCACGTCCCCCCGGTGCGCGCGCATCGTCTCGAACAAACCATCGCCGTAGGCAACGCCGCGGTCATTGGCCGCGATCGCATCGAAGCGCGTATCGCCCACGAAGATGCGTGCGTTCACCCTGCGGCTCCCAGCGCGCGCAACATGCCGCGTGCCTTGGCGCGTGTCTCTTCCAGCTCACGCTGCGGATCGGAGTCGGCCACGATGCCGGCTCCGGTACGGAACCGCATCGTCGCCCCTTCCACTTCCGCACTGCGGATGAGGATGTTGAGGTCCAGGTCGCCGTCACGATTCAACCAGCCCATCGCACCGGTGTAGGCACCCCGGCCCTCGCCTTCCAGTTCGGCGATGACCTGCATGCAGCGTACCTTCGGGCAGCCCGTGATCGTTCCACCCGGAAACACGGCGCGGATCACTTCACCAGGCGAGGTCCCGCTGCGAAGGCGCCCACGCACGTTGCTCACGATATGGTGCACGTGCGCGTAGCTCTCGACAGTCATCAGCTCGTCGACCTCGACACTGCCCGGCACGCAGACACGGCCCAGGTCATTGCGTTCCAGGTCTATCAGCATCACGTGTTCCGCGCGCTCCTTCGGATGACCGACCAGCTCGCGAATGCGTTCGGCATCGTCGTCGCCGGCGAAGCGTGCGCGCGTCCCCGCGATCGGACGGGTTTCCACCAGGTCGCCACGTACCGAGACAAGCCGTTCCGGCGACGAACTCACCACCGCCCACTCCCCCTGCGTAAAAACACCTGCGAATGGCGCGGGATTGTTTTCGCGGAGGCGTTGGAACAAGGCTGCCGGGTCCAGCGGCCGGTCGAAGAGCGCTTGCCAGGCACGCGAGAGATTGGCCTGGAATACATCGCCAGCCGCAAGGTAGTCCAATACCCTCTGCACGCCAGCGACGTATCGCCGCGGCTCGTCTTCCTCGATCGTGCCCGGAGGCTCCCACGCAGGAAGCGCCGCCACCGAGTGCGTGGCGGCGACGTCGGCCGCGATGGCATCGAGCATGGCTGCATGTGCGGGCTCGGCGACCACGACGCATTCGCCAGTCGCATGGTCACGCAACACCGCGGCAGGGCATCGCAGCGCCAAAGCGACCGGCAGTGCCCCCGGCGCCGGGGGCAGGCGCAGGACCGGCTCCACCTGCGCGGCCAGTTCGTAACCCAGCAGCAGGGCCCAACCACCGCGGAACGGCCAGCGCGGTTCGTCGCGTGGAATGCGTTGCGATTGCCACGCCGCATCCAGCGCCGCA
The DNA here is from genome assembly GCA_031457065.1 of Agrilutibacter niabensis. Classification (GTDB taxonomy): domain Bacteria; phylum Pseudomonadota; class Gammaproteobacteria; order Xanthomonadales; family Xanthomonadaceae; genus Agrilutibacter; species Agrilutibacter niabensis_A. The sequence continues at coordinate 588,807 of JAVDVW010000001.1, read as the reverse complement.
AGGAAGTCGCCGGCCATTTCGCCATCGTCCCCGTCGCGGGTCACGCCATCACGGTCCAGGCGCAGGGACTCGCCACTGGTGGCCAGCAGCAGATCCCAGCGCCCCTGCGCGGTACCGTGGGCGCTGGATTCGAGCAGCAACGGATAACGCGACGGCGCGAGGCGATGCAGCGCCAGCAGGTCGAGCGAGGACGGCAGGGATCGGGTCAACAGCATGTGTGTATTAGACCGCGTTTCGTTCCACGGGACCCGGAAAAAACAATCCCCGCCGAAGCGGGGATCGTCGAGGCGCATGGCGGCCAGGCAGGCATCAGAGGCGCTTGAACACCAGCGAACCGTTGGTGCCGCCGAAGCCGAAACCATTCGACACCGCGACATCGACGTGGGCCTGGCGCGCCGTATGCGGCACGTAATCCAGGTCGCAGCCTTCGCCCGGATTATCGAGGTTGATCGTCGGCGGGATGATGCCGGTGTGCAGCGCCATCACGGTAAAGATGGCCTCGACACCACCGGCGGCACCGAGCAGGTGGCCGGTCATCGACTTGGTCGAGGACACCATCGTCTTGTATGCGTAGTCGCCCATCGCGCGCTTGATCGACAGCGTTTCGGCCAGATCGCCGAGCGGCGTCGAGGTGCCGTGCGCATTGACGTAACCGATCTGCTCGGCCGTCACCCCGGCGTCCTTCATCGCCGCGACCATGCAGCGCGCGGGACCTTCTCCGTTCTCGCTCGGCGCGGTCATGTGGAAGGCGTCGGACGACGCGCCGAAGCCGGCAAGCTCGCAGTAGATGCGCGCGCCGCGGGCCTTGGCATATTCGTATTCCTCGAGGATCAGGATGCCGGCGCCGTCGCCGAGCACGAAGCCGTCACGGTCCCTGTCCCACGGACGCGAGGCCCGGGTCGGGTCGTCGTTGCGGGTGGACATCGCCTTCATCGAGCAGAAACCACCGACCGAAGTCGGCGAGGAGCCGCGCTCGGCACCGCCAGCGATCATCACGTCGGCATCGCCGTACTGGATCATGCGCATCGCCATGCCGATCGAATGGTTCGACGTGGCGCAGGCGGAGACGGCGGAGAAATTGGGGCCCTTGGCACCGGTGAGCAGCGACACCTGGCCGGGCAGCATGTTGATGATGGTGCTGGGAACGTAGAACGGCGAAATCTTGCGCACACCGCCTTCGTGGTACTTGATCGTCTGCTCTTCGATACCGAGCAGGCCGCCGATGCCGGAACCGATCAGCGCACCGGTGCGCTCGGCGTTGGAATCGTCGATCTTGAAACCCGCATCGTCCAGCGCCATCAGCGAAGCAGCAACGCCGTAATGGATGAATTCATCCATCTTCCTAGCGTCCTTCGGATTGACCCATTTGGTGACGTCGAAGTCCTTCACCAGGCCGCCGATGCGGGTGGTGAACGCCGTGGGATCGAAGTGGGTGATCGGGCCGATGCCGGAACGGCCGTTGACGATGCCGTCCCACGTCGTCGCCAGGTCGTTGCCCAGCGGCGAAACGGTGCCCATACCGGTGATTACTACACGCCTCTTCATGGAACGCTCCGAACGCTGCGCCGGGTCGGGCCGGCAGGATTGCGGATTACAGGCAATGGATCGCGAAACCCGTTGCGCAAAAACGCGGGGCCGCAGAACGCGGCCCCGGTTGGTTTTCATGGTTCGCCGTACCGACAAACCATCGGAGCCGGCCTAGCCGGGCTCCGCGACACATCAGGCCTTGACGTGCGCCTTGATGTAGTCGATGGCCTGCTGCACCGAGGTGATCTTTTCGGCTTCCTCGTCCGGGATCTCGCACTCGAACTCTTCTTCGAGGGCCATCACCAGCTCGACGGTGTCGAGCGAGTCCGCGCCGAGGTCGTCGACGAACGAAGCGTTGTTGGTGACTTCTTCTTCCTTCACGCCGAGTTGTTCGACGACGATCTTCTTGACGCGCTCTTCGATGCTGCTCATGGGGTCTCACTCCTCCCGGGATCGGGAAATTCGATGGAATAGTCTAAATGAATCACGGGCGTTCGCGAAGCTGGCGAAAACCCTTTTACTTCAATCAGTTACAGTTACACGGGCAACCGATCGAAGCCAGCCGTTATGGCATGTACATGCCGCCGTTCACGTGCAGGGTCTCGCCAGTGATGTAGGCGGCCGCAGGACCTGCAAGGAAGGCGACCGCGCGGGCGATGTCGGCCGGCTCGCCGAGGCGCCCCAGCGCGATCTGGTTCATCAGCGCCTGCCTGGCGTCTTCGGGCAGGTCCTTGGTCATGTCGGTGGCGATGTAGCCGGGGGCCACGACATTCACGGTGACGCCGCGCGAACCGATTTCCTTCGCCAGCGACTTGCTGAAGGCGATGATGCCGGCCTTCGCCGCGGCGTAGTTGGTCTGCCCGGCGTTGCCGGTGACACCGACGACCGAGGCGATGTTGATGATCCGGCCCTTGCGCGCCTTCATCATCGAGCGCATCACCGCCTTCGAGGTGCGGTAGACGCTGGTGAGGTTGGTATCGAGGATGGCCTGCCAGTCCTCGTCCTTCATCCGCATCAGCAGGTTGTCGCGGGTGATGCCGGCGTTGTTGACGAGAATCGAGATCGCGCCGATGTCCTTGGTCACGCCTTCGATCAACGCATCGATGGATCCTGCATTGGCGACGTCGAGCACGCGGCCGTGGCCGCCGTTCGCGCCGAGGCGCCCGGCGATGGCCTGGGCGCCGGACTCCGAGGTCGCGGTGCCAATGACGGTCGCGCCCTGCGCGGCAAGCTCATCGGCGATCGCGGCGCCAATGCCCCGGCTCGCGCCCGTCACCAGTGCCACTTCGCCACTCAGCGGTAGATTGCTCATGCCTTCCACTCCGTCAATGCGGATTCGAATTCCGCGCTCGTGCCGATGGCACGTGCGTCCAATGATTTGTCGATGCGCTTGATGAGGCCGGCAAGCACCTTGCCGGGGCCGCATTCGGCGATGCGGACAACGCCGCGCGCAGACAGCGCCTGCACGCAACCGGTCCACTGCACCGGCAGGTACAACTGGCGCACGAGTGCGCCGCGGATCGACTCGACCCCGTCGTGCACTTCGGCATCGACGTTCTGCACTACCGGCAGCTTGGGAGCATGCCAATGGAGATCGTTCATCGCCTCGGCGAGGCGGTTGGCGGCTTCACGCATCAGCGGCGTATGCGACGGCACGCTCACGGCGAGCTTCACGGCCTTGCGCACACCGCGTTCAGCGAGCATCGCCAGGGCCTTGTCGACCGCGGCGGCATGACCACCGATCACGATCTGGCCCGGTGAATTGAAGTTTGCGGGGACGACGATTTCTTCGCCGGACGCGGCCTTGCACACCTCGAGCACGAGTTCGTCCTCGGCGCCAAGCACGGCGGCCATCGCACCGGTCCCGGCCGGTGCGGCGTCCTGCATCAACTGGCCGCGTAGACGCACCAGGCGCGCGCCTTCGCGCAGCGACAGCGTCCCGGCGGCGACCAGCGCGGTGTACTCACCCAGGCTGTGGCCCGCAAGCACCGACGGCTGCGCGCCACCCTGCTTCTGCCATGCGCGCCAGGCGGCTACGCCGGCTGCGAGCAACGCGGGCTGGGTGAACTCGGTACGGTTCAGCTGCTCTTCGGGACCGTCCTGCGACAGCGTCCACAGGTCGACGCCGGCCCCTTCGCTGGCTTCAGCGAAGGCCTCACGAACGACGGCATGGGTGGCAGCGAGTTCGCCGAGCATGCCCAGCGACTGCGAGCCCTGCCCGGGGAACACGAATGCGAGTTGCGAAGGCTCCGTCACGGCGGTTCCCTTCAAAAAAGAGGCGGCATCATACGGGCGAACCTGGCCATCCGTCTGTACCAGTGCGTATGCGGCAGCGGTCGCGGAAGTCTACTCCGCGACGCAGTGCTCAGTAGCGCAGCAGCGCCGAGCCCCAGGTGAAGCCGCCGCCGAAGGCTTCCAGCAGCAGCAGTTGGCCACGCTGGACCTTGCCCGAACGTACCGCTTCGTCCAGGGCCAGCGGCACCGAGCCGGAGGAGGTATTGCCATGCTTGTCGACGGTGACGACCACGCGCTCCATCGGCATGTCCAGGCGCTTGGCCGTGGCTTCGATGATGCGCAGGTTGGCCTGGTGCGGAATCAGCCAGTCGATGTCGTGGCGATCGAGGCCGTTGGCTTCCAGCGTTTCCTCGACCACGGAATCCAGCGCCTTCACGGCGTGCTTGAACACGTCGTTGCCGCTCATGTGGATGCGGACGCCGGCGTTTTCCTCGCCCGGCTTGAAGCCGACCGAAACGCCGACCGGGTTCCACAGCAGTTCCTTCTTGCCGCCATCGGCATGCATGTGGGTGCTGAGGATGCCGGTTTCGGTGTCGGCCTTGAGCACGACCGCGCCCGCGCCATCGCCGAACAGCACGCAGGTGGTGCGATCGCTCCAGTCGACCATGCGGGTCAGGGTTTCCGCACCGATCACCAGCGCGGTCTTTGCCGCGCCGGAACGGATGAACTTGTCGGCCACCGTCAGTGCGTAGACGAACCCCGAGCAGGCGGCATTGACGTCGAACGCCGGGCAGCCGTCCGCGCCGATGCGGTGTTGGATCAGGCAGGCGGTGGACGGGAAGATCAGGTCCGGCGTGGTGGTGCCGACGACAATGAGGTCCAGCTCCTTCGCATCGACGCCGGCAGCCGCCAGCGCGCGCATCGCGGCGTGGTAACCCAGGTCGCTGGTGGTTTCACCTTCAGCGGCAATGTGGCGTTCACGGATGCCGGTACGCGCCGCGATCCATTCGTCGGTGGTATCGACGAACTTCGCCAGGTCGTCATTGGTGAGCACCTTTTCCGGCAGGTAGCTGCCGGTACCGGCGATGCGCGCGAACACTTGCTGGGTCATGCCTGTCTCAATTCTTGGGGCTGCGGGGGGTCGAGTGCTCGCCGCGCGGACCGCTGGAACCCAGCGACGTCCGGCAGAACGTGAACTGCAAATGCTACTCCGCCTGCGCGGGCGCCGTGCAAATCACGCAAACGCGAACGGGCGCCTAAGCGCCCGCTTCGCCCCGCGGCGTTGTACGGCCAAAAAACCGTTCTAACGGCGGGAATCATTCCGGCGCGAAGACGCCGGAACAATCACTCTTCGTCCGCAACCTTCGACTTGGTGTCGATGACCTTCTTGCCACGGTAGTAGCCGTCAGCGGTCACGTGGTGGCGCAGGTGGGTTTCGCCCGTGGTCGGGTCGGTGGCCAGCTGCTTGGCCGAAAGCGCATCGTGCGCACGACGCATGCCACGCTTGGACGGGGTGACGCGGGATTTCTGAACTGCCATGGTCTTGCTCCAGAAAAAAGCTGTGAAAACTTGCCTTGAATATCACTTGTCCGGCTTTTTCAGCGCGGAGAGTGCTGCAAACGGGTTTGCGCGTTCCTGTTCAACCTGCGTGGCTGGCCAGTCGCGCTCCACCGCCTCGCTGCCGGGCTTCACCGGCACCACCGGCACGGCGAGGATCAATTCGTCCTCGACCAGCTCGGTTGTCCGCAGCTCGCCGTCGTCGGGCACCAGCAGCGGTTCGTAACCCTCGGGCAGCGCAGCCTCGTCCGCTTCATCGCGAATGAGTCCGAGCCGCTGCACGATCCTCACCGGCAGGAGGAACCGATCCATGCTGCGCTGGCAGACCAGCGGCAACTGAGCGTCGATTCGCAACTCGACGTAAGGCACCTGCAGCGAATCGCGGTCGAATTCGAGCGCGAAACGCACTTCACCTTTGGTATCGAGCAGGCTGCCCTCCAGCCGTGTCAGCGCCGACAGCGGCAGGCGTCCTTCGACCCCGCGCCGCGCCGACACCATCCTCCAGGCGTCCAGAACTTCGGGGACCCGATCGGATGGCGTGCCAGCTGACATAAGACGCGGGATGTTAGAGGTCGCGACGCCCTCGTGTCAAACCGCAAGTCCTTGTGGCGCCGGGGTTTTGCGACCTGGCGCCGGCTTCGTTGTCTAAACGGGGGCCGGCGGTTCAGACTGCGGGTCCCTCTTCCAGCCGCCGACACCGTGACCCCATCCGCCCTGATCTGGATCCTGCTCGCAGCAGGCATCGCGACCTTGTTGGCGGTCCTGTTCCGCCGGCGGGCCCCACAGCGCCGGGCCCGCGCGGTCCGGGATTTGCTGGATGCGGCCGATGCGCTGGAATCCCGGCTCCGCATGGCGCGGGCCGAAATCGCGGCCGTAGCGGGTGAACAGGGCCCGGACCCGGTCGGCGATGCCATGCGCGAGATGCTCCGTCAGCGCCTGTGGCTGCGCGACCATGGCCGCGATGCCAGCCTTACCCAGCTCGCCGAAGTCCGGGCCTCGATAGATGCAGCCCGCGACCGCATCGATAGCCAGCTGGCCCAGATCGCCCGAGCCCGCGCGCTGCAGGCCTGAACGTGGCGCGCCTGGTCCTGGCCTCCACGTCACCCTATCGGCGGGAACTGCTTTCGCGGTTGCGGATGCCCTTCGAGACCGTCCGTCCCGAAGTGGATGAATCTCCGCTCCACGGCGAGACTCCGCTGGCCCTCGCCGAACGCCTGGCGCGGGCCAAGGCCGCCGTGATCGCTCGCCGCGAGCCGGGGGCATTCGTGATCGGTTCGGACCAGGTCGCCGAGCTCGACGGACAGCCGCTGGGCAAAGGCGGCGACCGCACCGGGGCGATCGCGCAACTCGGCGCGATGTCAGGCCGCGAAGTCCTGTTCCGCACCGCGGTCTGCGTCCAGCGCGAAGGCGATCCGCCGAGGATGGCGACAGACACGACCACAGTGCGCTTTCGCCCGCTCTCGTTCGCCGAAATCGAACGCTATGTCGATGCGGAAGCAGCGGTGGATTGCGCCGGCAGCTTCAAGGCCGAGGGCTTGGGCATCACGTTGTTCGACGCCATCGATTCGTCGGATCCAACCGCCCTGATCGGACTGCCTCTCATCATTACGGCGCGGCTGCTGCGCGAAGCGGGATTTGTTCTTCCCTAGGCCACGGCCTGCGCGGCGCCGTCACCGTGCGATATCCATCGGTTGCTCGGACCAGTCCTCGACGCTGCCGTCGCGGCCATGCAGGCGCAGTCCCAGCCAATGGCGCCCGGGCTTCACGCCCGTCGCACCGCGCAGGTCGACGTCTGCGCTGAAGCCGACATCCGGATGCCGCGGGTCGTTGGTGCCTGGCCATGACGTCGACAGCCCCTCGTACGGCTCTCCGTACCGGGCAACAGCAACCGGCCGCCCATCGAGCAGCACCTCGATCTTTTCCAGGCCCACGCCGTCCTTGAATGCCCATCCCCTCATGTCGAACCGGCGCCCCACGGAGGCGCCTCCTACCGGCGCATCGATCCACGCCATGGCGGGCGTCGTGCACTCGCCGCTGCGCTTGGCATCCAGCGCGAACAACGCAAAACGCTGGCGGCCGTGATCGATGTTGAGCACCTGCGGCGGCGGCAAGGGACCGACCATGCCGCACAAGGCGTGGTAGCGCTGGAGCAGATCCTTGTAGGACACCTCGGTGATGCCCACGACCAGCAGGATCGGCCCCTTCGACCAGTCGATGGCCGATTCATTCTCAAGACCCCACAGGCGCAGTTGCGGCGCACGACCGTGCTTGTGGTTGCTTGGATGATCGAGCACCGGGATATCCGGCTCGCCGAGCGCAAAGCCGAGCTCCGCCCCCACCTTGAAGCTGTCGGCGACGACGCGGGTGCCGCGGGGCAACTGCTCGAGGCGGCGGCGCGTGACATTCGCCAGTTCGTCCCAACCGGCGAAATTCGCCTGGTAGAACTTCTCGGCTGCACTGCGTGCACGCAACTGTGGCGTCGACAGTGCCGCGTAGAACGCCAGCATCGCGACCAGCCCGAGACCGGCCAGCAGCCATGTCGCGACGCGGAGCCACCTCGGCCACCGCGACAGAACCGCGGGCAACAACGGCAGCAATGCCAGGTAGCCCGGCAGCGGCCAATGGAAACTCACGCGCTCGGTATCCGCGAAGAAACCCAGGATGAAAAACCCGAGCACGACCAGTCCGCCCAGATGGGCGAAATAACGTGTCGACGGCAGGCTGCCGAAGCGTCCGCGCCAGCCGGCCAGCAGCAGCGCCGCGAAGAGCAACGGTGTCACCAGCAGGGCCTGGATACCGATGAACAGGATCCCGTCCAAATGAAAGGCCCAGGGATGGCGATCGACCAACTGGAAGCGCAGACCTGCATCGGCGTTGTCGAGATTCCACGCCAGCAACGGTATCCATGCCGATGCTCCCAGTGCGATCGCGGTCCACACCCGCACGTCGCGCAGGGCACGGCGCCCCTCCGGGAGCAACAACAGGGCGACGAAGCCGACCCCGATCACGGCGATGAAGCGGTAGTGGCTCAACGCACCCAGGGTGAGACCGAGCGCAAGCTCCAACGCCGCAGCCGCGCCGACTTCGCGCAGCAACTTCGCGCCGGCATCGACGCATAACAAGGTAGCCAGCGCCATCATCGCGTCGGGCAACGCCAGCAGACCCAGCGTGCCGGCCAGTGGCAACAGCAGCGCGAAGCAGCCCGCCTGCCAGCCGTAGCGTTCGCCGAATTCGCGTGTCGTGAGCCGCACCACCAGCAGCGGAACCAGCGCGGCCAGGAACAGGAACGGGGCACGCAAGGCGAAGGCATGCTCGCCTCCCAGCACCACGCCGAGCCGCGTGAGCCAGGCCGTCAATCCGGGCAGGTCGGAATAGGCCGCAGCGAGGTGCCGCCCTTCCTGCCAGTAGAAGGCCTCGTCGACGAACAACGGCAGCCGTGCGGCCACGGCCACCTTGAGCAGCAGGACGGCGGACCATAACAGCCAGAAACCGAGTCGTACCGGGCCGGAGTCCTGCCCGGCATGCATCCCTTCGTCGCGCATGGATGGAGAACAACCCCGCTACACTGCCAAAACTGGTGAGGAGGACGAAATGGCGGCATCCCCGACCGCGGCGACCATGCTACCCGATGCGTTGCGCATGACCCTTGAACGCGCGCAGGCCCAGGTCAATGCGCTGGTGCTGGGCAAGGCACATGAAGTCCGCCTCGCCTTCGTGGCACTCCTGGCCGGCGGCCATCTGTTGATAGAGGACCTGCCCGGCCTGGGCAAGACCACGCTCGCTCGTGCGATGGCCACGACGCTGGGGCTCGACTTCCAACGCGTGCAGTTCACCTCGGACCTGTTGCCGGCCGATGTCGTGGGTGTTTCGGTATTCGACCCGCAAGCGCGCAACTTCCAGTTCCACTCGGGACCGGTGTTCGCGCAGGTACTGCTGGCCGACGAAATCAACCGGGCGCCGCCGCGGACGCAGAGCGCCCTGCTGGAAGCGATGGCGGAGCACCAGGTGACGGTGGATGGCACCACGCATTCGCTGCCCGACCCCTTCTTCGTGATCGCCACGCAGAACCCGGTCGACCTGGCCGGCACCTATCCACTGCCCGATTCCCAACTGGATCGCTTCCTGCTCCGGCTGACCCTGGGATATCCGGGCGAAGCGGCCGAACGGGACCTGCTCGCCGGCGTGGATCGCCGCGACCTGATTGCACAGACGATGCCCCTGCTGGACACCACGGACGTACGGGCTGCCCGACGGGCCGTACTGGGAGTGCATGCGAGCGATGCCCTGATCAACTACGTACAGGCCCTGCTCGCGCGCAGCCGCAAGCATCCGGGCGTGCGTGTCGGCCTTTCGCCCCGCGCCGGCCTGGCGCTGCTGCGTGCAGCGCGCGCGTACGCGCTGTTGCTGGGGCGTTCGCATGTGCTGCCCGAAGACGTACAGGCGTTGTTTGGTGCGGTTGCAGCGCATCGCCTGGTGGCGGACGCGCAGGCCGGCAGCGATGCGTCGCTGGCCAAGGCGATCCTGCACGCGGTGCCCGTGGACTGAGGCGCGCGTGCCGTGATGCTCCCCGCTGTCGGCTGACACGATGCCTGCGATTGCCGCCAACCCTGAGGCGATGGCAACGCTCTGGCGGCGCGTTCGCACCCTCGCCCTGAGCCTGACCCGGCCGCGCGCACCGGAAGCGCTGCCCGTCACCATCGACCGGCGTCGTGTCTATGTGCTTCCCACGCGCTTCGGGCTGTTCTACAGCACGCTGCTCCTGGGCATGGCGGCAGGCGCGCTGAACTACAACAACAATCCCGCCTTGATGCTGTGCCTGTTGCTTGGCGGCGCCGCCCTGGCAAGCCTGATCGCCGCGCAGCTGCAGCTCACCGGACTGAACATCACCACGATCGATGGCGAACCGGTGGCGGCGGGACAAACACTGCTGCTGCGCGTGCATGTGCAGGCCGATCCGTCGCGCGTGCGCCGTGGCTTGCGCGTCGACGATGACGACCTGCTCGATACCTCTGTCCTGAATCTCGACCAGGGGCATGGCGAAGCCGAAGTCGCGCTGCCTACCCGGCAGCGCGGCTGGCTCGATGTTCCCCGCCTCCGCGTATTCACCACGCGTCCGCTGGGATTGGCACGGGCGTGGACGTACGTCTGGAGCGACGCGCCCTTGCTCGTATACGCCGCGCCCGAGCCCAATGGCCCGCCCCTGCCGAGTGGGTCCGGCCAGCAGGCACAGACCCGTCTGCATCCCGCCGGGGACGATGTGCACCACCTGCGCAATTACCGGCCCGGCGATTCGCGCCGCACCATCGCGTGGAAGCCTTCCGCGCGCCGCGACACCCTGCTGGTGCGCGAGTACGAGCAACCGTTGGGCGCGGATGTCGTGCTCGACTGGCGCCAGCTGGTCAATCTCGATTTCGAAGCGCGCATCTCGCGCCTGGCACGGTGGGTCGATGAGGCCGAACGCGATGGCCGTCGCTACCGCCTGTGCCTGCCTGGCCAGCCCGACATCGGCCCCGATCACGGCATCGTGCATCGCCATGCCTGCCAGCGCGCGCTCGCCCTCCTCCCCTTGGCCGGAGGCTACGGGCGATGAGCGCGACGATGGGTCACGCACTGGTGCTCGATCGCACCAGCCGCCATTGGGCCCTGCTCGCGGCCGTCGCCTGTGTGGTCCCGCTGTTGCTGCAACTCCCCGCCAACCTTGCATGGCCCATTGCCGCAGCCGGTGTCGCGACAACCGCACTGGCCTGGTGGAAGCCGCTGCCGGCTGGCTTACGCCTGTTGCTGACCCTGCTCGTGGTTGGCGCCGTGCTGGGGGTGGCCGGCCTGCGCTTTGGCCGCGACACCGGCTGCGCCCTGCTTGCCGCGATGCTCGCGATCAAGCCCTCGGAAACCGCCAAGCTGCGTGACGCGCGCAGCCTGATCGGGTTTGCCCTGTTCGCGCCGTTCGCCACTTTCCTGCTCGACGAGGGGCCGTTGTCGCTCGCCTTGGCCCTCGCTGCCACCGTCGGGGCCTTGGCGGCGCTGCAACGCCTGGCCGACGTCGAATCCGGCGATGCGCGTTTCAACGTGCCGCTGCGAACCCGGCTGCGCAGCGTGTTGCAGTTGCTGTTGATCGGCCTGCCGTTGGCGTTGGCCACGTTCTGGTTGTTCCCGCGCCTGGCTTCACCGATGTGGGGCGTGCCGGGTCGCGCCATGGCCAAGCCGGGTTTGTCCAACTCGATGCGGCCCAACGACTGGCTGGACCTGATGTCCGACGACACGCCCGTCCTGCGCGCGCGCTTCTTCGGTGCGACACCCCGCCAGGACCAGATGTATTGGCGCGGACCCACGTTGTGGCGTTTCGACGGGGAGGAGTGGACGCAGCCTGCATGGACACGCGGGCTGCGCGCGCCGCGCGTACAGGCGTCGCCCCGGCAATGGGACTACGAACTGGAAGTCGAACCCACCGACCGCCGGCAGCTGGTAGCGCTCGATCTGCCCCTGGCGGCACCGGGGGGCAGCGCGCTGATTGGCGACTATTCGCTGCGCACGGAACGTCCCCTGAGCTCGCTCACGCGCTGGCGCATGCAATCGGCCGCCCCCCTGCGGAACGAGTCGCAGCTGAAACCAGCGCTGCGTCAGGCCGCGCTGGAACTCCCCTCCGGATTCAACCCGCGCACCCTCGCCCTCGCCCGCCAATGGCGCCGGGACGCCGGCAGCGATGACGCTGCGATCGTGCGGCGTGCCCTGGCGTGGATCCATGGCGAATTCGCCTACACGCTGGACACGCCGCCCTGGGGTCATGACGCCATCGACCAATTCCTGTTCGACGGCAAGGCGGGGTATTGCCAGCACTTCAGCTCGGCCTTCGTGGTGCTGATGCGCGGGGCCGGCATTCCGGCGCGCGTGGTGACGGGGTATGCGGGCGGCTATCGCAATCCGATCGGCGGCTACTGGATCGTGCGCCGTTCGGATGCTCATGCCTGGACCGAGGTATGGATGCCCGAACGTGGCTGGGTCCGGATCGATCCGACAGCCGCGGTCGCCCCCGAGCGGGTTTACGACACGCTCGCCGATCGCGCTCCGGGTACTGACAGCGTGCTCGGCGACTTCGGGGGATCGCTGTGGAACGCCCGCGACTGGCTGCGACGCGGTTGGAACGACCTGGTCCTCGGTTACGATGCCAACCGCCAGTCGCGGATGTTCGCCCCACTCGGACTGGACCGGATCAATGGGCGGCAGCTCGCCATGGTGTTTGGGGCCGTTGCCACCCTGGCCCTGATGTGGATGGTCTGGCTCAGCGCCCGGGGCCAGCGCGAGCCCGACCCGGTGCTGCGCGCCTGGCATCGGTTGGGCCAACGCTACGGGCGGTTCGGGCTGGCGCGCGAATCGCACGAAACCGCCGCCCACTGGGTGGATCGCGTCGCCCGTGCGCACCCCGGGCTCGCGAGCGGACTGCGCGAAATCAGCCACCGTTTCGCCATTTGGCGCTACGCTGAGCCCCAGCCCGGGACGCACGATCCCCGTGCCACCAAGGACCTGGTCCGAGCGCTGCGCAGCCATCGGCCCAAGCATTCGAATCCCTGACCCGTCCAACGGAGAAAGGCTATGAAGGCAAGCGTCGTCCTCACCATGCTCGGTACGGCATTACTCGCCGCTTGCGCCTCGCAGCCAGCGCCGCTGCAAGGCAGCTTCAACGAGATCACTCCGCAGCAGGCCGCTGCCACGGATTCGACGGGCGCGGTGGTCCGGTGGGGCGGCCGCATCGTCGGTGTCGAACCGCAACCCAACCGCACCTGCTTCGAGATGATGTCCACGCGGCTGGCGGCCAACGGTCGGCCGTATTGGGCTGCCGATGACGTCGGCGGCCGCTTCATCGCCTGCCGCACGGGTTTCTACGACCCTGCGCTGTTCGAGAAAAACCGCGAAGTGACCTTCACCGGCCGCATCGGCGGCTACGACACCCGCCGCATCTTGGGTTATGACTACCGCTTCCCGCGCGTGGATGCCGAGGTGATCTACCTGTGGCCGGCGCGCGAATATGTCGACCTGGTCAACACGCGCCCGCCGCCGTGGCCGTGGTGGGGTTACTGGTGAAGCAACACCGCTCGGACATGAGCGCCCGGCCTCGAGCCGGGCGTCATGTTTCGGGAGCAGGCAACGCCCGGCCATTGCCGGGCGTTGTCATCTCGGCGTGCCGAAGCGGCCCAGCGGCGCACCCGCCAGCAGGTGCAGATGGACCTGGAACACGGTCTGCCCGCCATGGCCGTTGCAGTTCATGACCACGCGGTAGCCGTCATCGGCGAAGCCCTGCTGCTTCGCGTAATTCGCCGCGGCCACGTGCAGGCGCCCTATCACTTCCGCCTGCGAGGCCTGCACGTCATTGAGCGTGGCGATATCGACCTTGGGCACGAACAGCACGTGTACCGGCGCTTGCGGCGCGATGTCGCGGAACGCGATCTGATGCTCGTCTTCGTAGACGATGTCTGCGGGGATCTCGCGCCGGATGATCTTGTGGAAGAGAGTGTCTGCCATCGATTCTTCTCCTGAAATCAGGGCATTTCGCTGCGACTGCCGAACGCGTGCGACAGCGTGCCACGGTCCACGTATTCCAGTTCGCCGCCGAGCGGCACGCCGTGCGCGAGCCGGCTCGGGCGAACCTTGTGCTGGCGTGCCAGTTGCGCCAGGTAATGTGCGGTGGCCTCGCCTTCCACGGTGGGATTCGTGGCGATGATCAACTCCTGCACCTCGCCCTCGGCCAGGCGCGAGGCAAGGCGGTCGAGGCCAAGTTCACGCGGACCAATCCCGTCCAGTGGCGACAACCGCCCCTGCAGGACGAAATACAGGCCGCGATAGCCCGTTGCCTGCTCGATGGCAAGCCGGTCGGCCGGCGATTCGACCGCGCACAACAAATAGGCATCCCGCGAAGCGCTGGTGCAGGTGGCGCACACTTCGGTCTCGCTGAAGTCGCGGCAGCGGGCGCAGTGGCCGACCTTCTCGACTGCCGCGGCCAGCGCCTGCGCCAGCCGTGCGCCGCCATCCCGGTCACGCTCGAGCACGTGGTAGGCCATGCGTTGGGCCGACTTCGGTCCGACGCCAGGCAGCACGCGCAGTGCTTCGATCAGTTGTTCGAGCAACACACTCACGAAGTCACGCTCACGAAGTCACGCTCACGGAAACACGCTCACGAAGTCACGCTTTACGGAAGGCGGCACCGCGTCAGAACGGAAGCTTCATTCCCGGCGGCAACTGCATGCCGGCGGTGGCAGCCGACATCTTCGCCTGCGATTCCTCGTCGATCTTGTTCGAGGCATCGTTGAACGCCGCGGCGATCAGATCCTCGACCATTTCCTGGTCCGACAGCACGCTCGGATCGATGCGCACCTTGCGGCACTCCTTGCGGCCGGTGAGCGTCACCGTGACCATGCCGCCCCCGGCCGAACCGGTGACCTCGATCTTTGCGATCTCTTCCTGCGCACGCTGCAGGTTTTCCTGCATGCGCTGGGCCTGCTGCATCATTTGGGCGATGTTGCCACGCATAGTCTTGCTCTCTTGATTGATACGCCGCGTCGATCGACGTCGGCATGGGGAAGGAAACTAATTCTCGTCGAAAGGACGGATCGAGTCCGGCACCAGCTTCGCGCCGTGCTGGGATATCAACCGCTGGACGTCCTGATCGTTCATGAAAGCGGTTTCTGCCGCCGTCTGGCGCTCATCGCGCGCGCGCTCGTTGCGTTCCCGCAACGACTCTCCCTGCGCGGGAGCATTCTCGAAACGGATTTCCGGCGCGGCACCTAGTACCGGCGCCAACGCATTGGCCACCATCGCAGTCAATGCGCTGGACTTGAGATGCTCGTCCGAAGCCGGCAAGGCCAGGCGCAGCACGGTGCCGTTGTAGCCGATGAAGACCGAATGCTCGGCGAGCAGGCGGGCAGGACCGCGCAGACCGCTGTTGGCGACCATTGCGTGCCAGGCGTCCGCATCCGCCAATGCGGAGGCGGATATTGCTGACTCTGGCGCTGGCTCAGCCATGCGTGGCGCTGGCATGTCGACGGGTGCCGGCGCCGGCGCGGGCACCGGTTCCGGCATGGCAGGCGGCGCGGCAGCCGGCGCGACGTTGGGTTCGCGCGGCGCAGGCGCCTGCGGTGTGATGTCGCGAGCCAATGCCTCGCGTGCGGCAGTCGCCGCCGACCGGCTCGTATCGGGTGCAGCCATCGCGGCCGCGCGCGGCGGCGCGGTTTCGCCACGGGCCTGGGTGGTCACGGACGGGCTACGCGCGCCCTCGCCTTCCGCGGGACGGAACGCGAGCATGCGCAGCACGCTCATCTCGAAACCGGCACGCGGGCTCGGAGCCAACGGCAGGTCACGGCGGCCGTTGAGGGCCATCTGGTACCAGAGCTGCACGACCTCGGGACGCAACGCGGCAGCCAGCGCATCGATATCGACGCCCTCGCCGTCCACCGGGGCCTCCGGCACGAGCTGGCGTACCTGCACGCGGTGCAGTGCATCGGCGAGCGCATCCAGCACCCCGCTCCAGTCGGGTGAGAATTCGGCCAGCACGCCCACTTCCGCCAACAAGGCGGGGCCATCGGCGCGCGCGAGTGCCGCCAGCAGCGCACCGACGCGCATGCGATCGACGGTACCCAGCATCGTCGCCACCGCCGCGTCGTCGAGCTTGCCGCCCGTGTAGGCAATCGCCTGGTCCAGCAGCGAAAGGCCATCACGCAGGCTGCCGTCCGCCGCCTTGGCGAGCTGGCGGATCGCAGCGGTGTCGGCCGGGATGCCTTCGGCCTCCAGGATGCGCGTGATCTGCCCGGTGATCTGCTGCTCGTCCAGGCGCTTCAGATTGAATTGCAGGCAGCGCGACAACACCGTGACCAGCAATTTCTCGGGATCGGTCGTCGCGAACAGGAACTTCACGTGCTCCGGCGGCTCTTCCAGTGTCTTCAGCAGCGCGTTGAACGCCGCCTTCGACAGCATGTGCACTTCGTCGATCAGGTAGACCTTGTAGCGACCGCGCGATGGCAGGTATTGCGCGTTCTCGATCAGCTCGCGGACGTTGTCGACGCCGGTATTGCTCGCCGCGTCGATTTCCAGCAGGTCGATGTAGCGGCCGGCATCGATGGCGCGGCAGGTCTCGCATTCGCCGCAGGGTTCGGCCGAGGTGCCACGTTCGCAGTTCAACGACTTGGCGAAGATGCGCGCAATCGTGGTCTTGCCCACGCCGCGGGTGCCTGTGAACAGGAAGGCATGGTGGACACGGCCCGAATCCAGTGCATTGGTGAGCGCGCGGACCACGTGCTCCTGCCCGACCAGTTCGGCAAAACGCTTGGGGCGCCACTTCCGGGCGAGGACGAGATAGGACATGTCGCCATTCTGCCGCGCCGCGAAGAACTTTGCCCGCGCCGCGCCGCGAAAGACTATGCCCGCCTGGACACTGGAACGCGCCGCAGC
Organism: Agrilutibacter niabensis; assembly: GCA_031457065.1. Taxonomy (GTDB): domain Bacteria; phylum Pseudomonadota; class Gammaproteobacteria; order Xanthomonadales; family Xanthomonadaceae; genus Agrilutibacter; species Agrilutibacter niabensis_A. Next base: position 572,055 of record JAVDVW010000001.1, on the reverse strand, counting down.
GCGCGGGAGACTGTGGCCGCAGGCTTTTTGTGGAACGCGCCGCGAAAAACCTCGCCCGCCTAGACACCGGAACGCGCCGCAGCGCACAGAAGACGGGCCGCGGGTAGTCCCGTGGCTTGTTCGAAACCCGCCCGAAAGCTAGAATCTCGGACCCTGACGTCGGCCGGATGCCGTATTCAGGGCAGCGGTGCCAGGTGCGGAGAGGTGTCCGAGTGGTTGAAGGAGCACGCCTGGAAAGTGTGTAAGCGTCTAAACCGCGCTTCGGGGGTTCGAATCCCCCTCTCTCCGCCAGCCGCATCACAACAAGGCCGCGTGCAATGCGTGGCTTTGATCAGCAATCCCAGCAAGTCTCTATGGTGGCCCCGTCGGCCCCTCGCGACGCTAGGTCGAAAACCCCGCCAGGGCCGGAAGGCAGCAACGGTATCGATCGACGCGGGTGCCGAGGCCAGCCGGCGGGGTCATCGCCCGTTTTGGGCTCCGCCCGAAACGGCCCAGGATTTGCTTCGCAAATCCCGGGTCCCGCTGTGTGCTTCCGATCCCCGCGGCTTCGCCGCGCCCCCTTACCAAGGGGGCTTTCCATCAGAGCGATTTCCACCTTGGGCTTGTCACGGCTCGGACGCTGCGCGTGGAAATCCAGGATTTGCTTCGCAAATTCCGGGTACCGCAATGTGCTTCCGATCCCCGCGGCTCGCCGCACCCCCTTACCAAGGGAGCTTTCCACCAGCAGGATTTTCGCCCTGGTTGTTACGGTTCGGGATGTAGCCAGCCGGCGTCGCCTTCGCGGTAGCGTTCGTGCTTCCAGATCGGCACGCGCGCCTTCACCTCGTCGATGACGTAGCGACACGCGGCGAACGCCGCGTCGCGGTGCGCGGCGCTCACGCCAACCCAGACGGCCAGTTCGCCGATCGCCAGGTCGCCCACGCGGTGCACGCAACGGGCGTCGATGATGTCGAATTTCTCCAGGGCCTCGCCCAGCACCTTCTCGCCTTCGCTTTCGGCGAGCGCGGCATAGGCTTCGTAGCGAAGGCCGTGCACGATGCGGTCCGCATTGTGATTGCGCACCCAGCCCTCGAAGCTGGCGTAGCCGCCGACGCGCTCGTCCAGTAGGTTGGCGCGCAGGGTGGTGGTATCGAATGGCGTATCGGCGAGGGTGAAACGCTTCATTTGCGGGCTCTGATTCGGAAACTTTTTTCCTCTGCCATCCTGGCGGAACATCACTCGATGCCAGTAAGGCATCGACCGCGCGCACTTCCTCACCCACCGCTTACCGGCGGAATGAACGCGACTTCAGTGCCATCGCGTGGCGCCTCGTCCCATGCCGCAAAGTCGCCATCGACCGCCACGCGCAACTGGCGCGCCGGAAATGGCAAGGCATGCCGCGCCTGCAGCTCGTTGTAGAGCGCCCGCAGGTCGGGCGCTGAACTATCCACGACCTCACATGCGACACCCGACGCGTCGCGCAATGCAGCGAAGTACAGGATCGTCACCCTGGCCATCACGCCTTCCCGAAATCGTGGCGGCCGCCGCTCTTGCGCAGCAGTTTCGCCGGCCCGACGACGATGCGATGCGACAGCGCCTTGCACATGTCGTAGACCGTCAACGCGGCGATGCTTGCACCGGTCAGCGCTTCCATTTCGACGCCCGTGCGGTGGGTCGTGCGGACCACGCATTCGATATTCAAGTCGCGCTCGCCGCTCCATTCCACGCTGATGCGGCAGCCATCGATCGGCAGGGGATGGCAGAACGGTATCAATTCGTGGGTGCGCTTCACGGCCATGGTCCCGGCGATGATCGCCGTTTCGACGACGCTGCCCTTGGCGCTTTTCATGCCGCTGCCCCGCAGCTGTACCGCGACGTCGCCCGGGAAGCGTACCCGGCACGTCGCCGCAGCCTCGCGCGCCGTCAGCGGCTTGGCGGAGACATCCACCATCGCGGGGCGACCAGCGGAATCGACATGGGTAAGGACGCGGGCGGTTTTTTTCACCCGCTCATTCTGCGCTGATCGCATGGCGGACGGTAGCCAAGGTCAGCCGCCGACCAGGTACATCTCGACATGCTTGCGCGGTGCTTTCGCCTGACCCCGCAGTTCGCTGTACCGGTCTGTACGCCGCGACCACCGCCCTTCCAGATGGCGGGCCAGCGCATCGGCCCCTTGGGGAAGTACCGCTCGCAGATCGTGTCCAGTTCCCGCGAACAGGCAGGTGTAAAGCTGTCCGTCGGCGGAAACGCGCGCCCGATGGCAGTCCCCACAGAACGGTTCGCTGACGGAACTGACGAAACCCACCTCGCCCACACCATCGGCGAAACCGTATCGGGAGGCGACTTCGCCACGGTACTGCGCATCCAGCGGTCGCAGCGGCCATTGCGAGTGGATGCGGTCGCGCAGCTCGGCCGACGGCACCACGCGCTCGCGCCGCCAGCCGTTGCAGGTGCCTACGTCCATGTATTCGATGAAACGGATGATGTGGCCATGCGCGCGCGCGAACGCCACCAGCGGCAGCACTTCACCCTCGTTGATGCCGCGCTGCACCACGCAGTTGAGCTTTACGGGCGCAAAGCCGGCCGCCGTTGCGGCGTCGATGCCCCTGAGGACGTCCGCGACTTCACCGCGGCCACCCGACAGGTTGCGGAACAGCATCGGGTCCAGCGCGTCGAGGCTGACCGTCACACGGTGCAATCCCGCCTCGCGCAGCGCACGTGCCTGCGGCGCCAGCAGCGAGCCGTTGGTGGTCAGTGCGATATCGGTGAGTCCATCGATGGCGGCCAGCCGTGCAACCAGTTCGGGCAGGCGCTTGCGCAGCAACGGCTCGCCCCCGGTGAGGCGCAGCTTGCTCACTCCGGCCTGGACGAAGCCACGCACCAGCGTTTCGATCTCGTCGAACGACAAGCGCGACGCCGCATCGAAGCCGTATCCCTCCGGCACCTGCTCCGCCGGCATGCAATACGGACAACGGAAATTGCAGGCTTCGATCACGGACAGGCGCAAATCGCGCAGCGGGCGACCCAGCGCGTCGTGGACGCCGGCGGGGACGACGATTGCGGCTTCCCCTTTCACGGCTGCGCCCTGGGCGCGCTCGGATCGGCCAGGCCGATCACGTCGTCCGCTTTGGCCACGCGATGGCCGCGCGCGGCCAGGGCTTCGCCTTCCTCGTGGCTGGCGTAGTGATAGAGCACGCAGCGCGAAAGCAACTCGGCAGGGTATTCGCGTTCGAGATCGTCGATGCCGCTGTGCGAGGGATTGCCATGCAGCGCGCAGTCATGGGCGACCAGTTCGCCGGCATTAGCGTACTTGGCCAGCTGCTCGGGAATCGGCCGCGTATCGCCCGTCCACACGACGCTGCCCTGGAGGCGCAGGCCGAAGGAAGTCTCGGGCCAGTGATGGCGCGTGGCGAACACCTCCAGCCGCACGCCGTCGTGCCAGAACGAAGCCCCGACCGGGATCACCTGGAACGCATCCCAGAAGTTCGCCCCGCCTTCGGCCAGTGGATTGGGATAGTCGCCCACGCGCTGGTGCAGTAGCGGCACGAGTGCCGCGGGGACATAGAGGCGCACCCTGCCGCGCCTGGTTTCATCGAAGTAGCTGGAAACGAACAGGCGCTCGAAACCGGCAACGTGATCGAGGTGGGTGTGGGTGATGAACAACGCGCGCGGCGCTTCGCCGTACTGCGCGAGGTAGTGGCTCAGGCCCTCGTTGCCGCAATCGATCGTGAGCCACGGCGCGCCATCGCGCTCGATCGTGGCCATCGCCGATCCCAATTGAACCGCTGACGCGTTGCCGACCCCCTGCAGTCGCAGACTCCAGCCCATCAAGTGCCTCGTGCCCAGACGCGGTCGTAGGCCGCGCGCAAACGGGCGAAATCCCGCTCTACTTCCTCGATGGGGCGCGCACCGCGCAGTTTCAACAGCGAACGCTTCAGGCGCGCCAGGTTGCCTTCGCGCCAGCCGGTGGCGGGAATACGCTGCTCGCCCCGATCGAGGTCAATCACCCAACCGCGGCCGGTCGGGTCGAACAGCAGGTTGTGGGCGTTGAGGTCGGCGTGGTCCAGGCCGGCGCGATGGATACGGGCGATCAACCGGCCGGCCTCTTCCCATGGCGCGCCGTCGCCGGCGACTACGGCACGGTCAGCCAGTGTGCGCACGTCATCGATGCGCTCGATCAGGATGGCCGCACTGTAGAAATGGCCCTCGCGCCGGTAATACGCGGCGATCGGCCTCGGCACCGGCACGCCTTTGGCGGCCATCCCCCGGGTGAGGCGGAATTCGGCGAAGCTGCGGGTGCGGTTGGCACCGCGCCACCAGTAACGGTCACGGCTGAAATTGGCAGCCAGCCCGCCGCGCAGGTAGCAACGCAGGACACTCGAACCGAACGGCGCATCCACGAACCACGCGCCGCCACGACCACCACTCGCCACCGGTCGGGCCTGCTCGCCCCAGAACGCCGGCAGGAACCATTCGGGCTTGGCTTGTCGCACGCGCGTGTTGTCGAACAGAATCGCGCCGTAGCCGCGCTCGTCGCGGAACGGTATCAATCCTTCGGCAGCGTCATAACCCGTCATCCCACCGAGTCTAGCAAGACCCATGCCGCAAGCACCCATGTCGATCTGCCTTCTGCGCTTGTCCGCACTGGGCGATGTCACCCACGTCGTGCCGCTGGTGCGCACCCTGCAGGCTGCGTGGCCGCAGATCGCATTGACCTGGGTCATCGGCAAGGGCGAGCACCGGCTGCTGGAGGGCCTGCCCGGTGTCGACTTCGTCGAGTACGACAAGAAGACCGGCTTCGCGGGCATGCGCGCCCTGCGCAACCAACTGCGCGAACGCACGGGCCGCCGCGGTTACGAAGTGCTGCTGCAGATGCAGGTGGCAGCGCGCGCCAACCTGCTGTCGGCCTTCATTCCAGCCGCCCTCCGCGTTGGATATGACCGTTCCCGCTCCAAAGACCTCCACGGCCTCTTCATCAACGAGCGCATCCCCGACAGCCCCGGTCTCCATGTCCTGGATGCCATCGGCAGCTTCTGCGAACCGCTTGGACTCAAGCAGACACAGGTGCGCTGGGACCTGCCGGTACCGGATGCCGCGCGCGAATGGGCGCACGCCCAGTGGATCGAGGACGGCTCACAGACGCTGCTGATATCGCCCTGCTCCAGCCACAAGCTGCGCAACTGGCAAGCGGACCGCTACGCCGCCGTCGCCGACCACGCCGCCGCGCGCGGCTGGCGCATCGTGCTTTGCGGTGGCCGCAGCCAGCTGGAGCGCGAAACCACGGATGCGATCCTTGCCGCCATGAAGGCCCCCGCCCTGGACCTGGTCGGCAAGGACACGCTCAAGCAGCTCCCTGCCCTGCTCGAACGGGCCGACCTGGTGATGACGCCGGACTCGGGCCCGATGCACATCGCCAACGCGATGGGGGCAAAAGTGCTGGGGCTGCATGCAGCGAGCAATCCCGCGCGCAGCGGGCCCTATTCCGATCGCCGCTATTGCGTGGACCGCTACGACGACGCGGCCCGCAAGTACCTCGGACGGCCAGCATCTGAACTGAAGTGGGGCACCAAGATCGAGCACGACGGCGTCATGGACCTGGCGACCGTCAATGATGCGATCGCCGCATTCGAACGCTATGTCACGGACTACACGGACTGAAGGAGATCCAATGAACCTGGAAACGCTGATCGACAAGGACGCCATAGGCGACGTGATCCACGGGCTGTTCATCGGCACCGACAACCGCGACTGGGCGACGGTGCGCGCGGCACTGGCGCCGCGACTGCATGTCGACATGACCTCGCTTGTCGGCGGCGAGCCGTTCGAAGTCGCCGGCCCCGAAATGGCGGCGACGTGGGAAACCGGGCTGCAGCCGATCCAGGCCGTGCATCACCAGATCGGCAACCTGCGCATCACGGTGGACGGCGATGCCGCGGAAGCCTACTGCTACGGCACTGCCACCCACTACCGGCCGACGGCCAGCGGCCGCAACGTGCGCACGTTCATCGGCAGCTACGACTTCCGCCTGGCACGGATGGACGGCACATGGCGGATCACGCTGTTCCGTTTCAACCTGCGGGTGCTCGATGGCAACCTGCAGCTGGAAACCGACAACTGAACGGCTTATGTGAAACGGCTTACGGCGCGGCGCCCGTTTTGTAGTCCTGGTAGGACTTCTCCTCGACATAGGCCGAGCCCAGTGCGAGGTTGATGTCCTTCTTGATGCGCGCGCGCTCGTCGTTCTCGAAGTAGACGCTGCGGGCGAGGCGGATGAATTCGGCATCGAATTCCTGCGCCTTTTCCTTGATGCGGATGTCATCCTCGATCACCCACAGGCGCTCGTTCACGGCCTTGAGCGCTGCGCGCAGTTCCACGATGTCCTTGCCCGCGGCCGGGTGCCCCATCCAGGTCTGTTCCAGCGCCGAGAGCTCGTTGCGCACGTTGGCCAGCTTGGCCTCGTCGCTCATGCGCTCGGACTTGATTTGCAGGATGGCGATCTTGTCGAGCAGCTCACCGAAGGACACCGGAACCAGGATTTCGGACATGGGGGGAACCGTTTTGGGGCCGGGCGCTGCCGCGGCGGGAGGAGGAAGGGCGAGCAGACCACCCGACCTGTCGATGCGGACAGTGTAGCTTCCCCGCCGGGAAACTTGCCGGGAATGGGCCCGGCACGTATCATTCGCGGCCCACTTCCGGAGAGGTGGCAGAGTGGTTGAATGTACCTGACTCGAAATCAGGCGTACGTTTATAGCGTACCGAGGGTTCGAATCCCTCCCTCTCCGCCAGATCGAGCAAAACGCCCCTTTCGAGGGGCGTTTTGCTTTTCGGCCGGGCGCTGCCGGCGCTTGCCTTTACGGCCGCTCCACCACGATTATCGCGTTCACCCTTCCGAAAGCCCCCCTCGCCGCGGTTTCCCAATGATCGAATTCGGACACCTGACGCATGTCGGCCTGCGTCGGGAACTCAACGAGGACACCTATTACGGGGACAGTGAACTGGGCCTGTGGCTGGTCGCTGACGGAATGGGCGGGCACGAATATGGCGAGGTCGCCAGCGCATTGGCCCGCGAGACCATCGTCCGTGAGATCCGCGATGGCACGCCGCTTGCCACCGCGATCCGCATCGCCGACGAGGAAATCATCCGCATCTCCCGGCGCCGCCACGACGCATTGCCCATGGGCACCACCGTCGTGGCCGCCCGCGTCAGCGGCGGCCGCTTCGAAGTGGCCTGGGTTGGCGACAGCCGCGTCTACCTGTGGCGCGACAACCAGCTGGTGCAGCTCTCCCAGGACCACAGCTACGTGCAGGAGCTGATCGCCAATGGGGCGATAACCCATGAGCAGGCACGCAGCCACCCTCACCGCAACGTCGTGACGCAGGCGCTGGGCGTGACCGACCCGCGCAGCCTGAACGTCGAGACCATGACCGGCGAACTGCGCCCAGGCATGCAGCTGCTGCTATGCAGCGATGGCCTGACCGAGGAAGTGGAAGACCGCAACATCGCCAAGGTGCTGTCGCACAGCGATTGCAGCGCACAGGAATGCGTGGACGAACTGGTCGCGGCGGCACTCGACGGCGGTGGCTCGGACAACGTGACCGTGGTGCTGGTCCGCAATCACTGAGCGGCCGCCCCCCCGCTACAGAGTTTCAGGCGGGAATGGCGGCCAGCTCGTCCACGGCCGCCTCAGCCGATTGAGACTCGGCGGCCCACGCATCCCACAACACCTTGCCCGCCTTCTTGCGCAACTGCGCGAGCCGGGCCTCGTGCGCCGCGACGTCCGCCGCGTCCACGACGACACGCGGACGCGGGGTACGCAGGTCGACTTCGAACGCGACGGCCGCAGCGCTGGCCGAGGCCTCCGCCCCGGCTTCGAAACCGATCTCGCCCTGGCCCGACGTCAGCCCGATGAAGACCTCCGCCAGCAACTGCGCATCGAGCAGCGCGCCGTGCAGCTGGCGATGGGTATTGTCGACGTCGAACCGCTTGCACAGTGCATCCAGCGAGTTGCGCTGGCCGGGGAAGCGCTGGCGCGCGAGCAGCAGCGTGTCCTCGATGGTGCAGCGGTCGGCGAGCGCGCCGTATTGCGGGCCCAGCAGGCGCAGTTCGTTGTCGAGGAAGCCGACGTCGAAGGCCGCGTTGTGGATCACCAGCTCGGCGCCTTCGATAAAGGCGAGGAATTCGTCGGCGACGGCGGCGAACAACGGCTTGTCGGCGAGGAACTCCAGCGTCAAACCGGTGACTTCCTGCGCGCCGGCTTCGAATTCGCGCTCGGGATTGAGGTAACAGTGGAAGGTGCGGCCAGTCGGGCGGCGCTCCACCATCTCGACACAGCCGATTTCCACGACGCGGTTGCCGCTGGCCCAGCTCAGGCCGGTGGTTTCGGTGTCGAGGATGATCTGGCGCATCGGGCACTCTTGGCAGTTGCAGGTCGGAAGCTTAAGGCCTGGCGGCCAGCGGGGAACGACGGGTTACAGATTCACGATCGCCCTAGACGGCGACACCCTGCTTGAAACGCAGGGCCTGGTTGCGCGCCAGGACATCGACGCGTTCGTTGTCGGGATCGCCCGAGTGCCCCTTCACCCACTTCCATTCGATGCGATGGCGACCGGTGGCGGCGTGCAGGCGCTCCCACAATTCCCGGTTCTTCACCGGATCCCCGCCCGCGGTCTTCCAGCCGCGCCGCACCCAGCCCGGCATCCATTCCGTGATGCCCTGGCGCACGTACTGCGAATCCGTAAACAGGGTGACTTCGCAACCTTCGGACAGCGCTTCGAGCCCCGAAATCGCGGCCATCAATTCCATCCGGTTGTTGGTGGTCGCCGCTTCGCCGCCGACGACCTCGCGCTCGTGGCGGCCATATCGCAGCAGCGCAGCCCAGCCGCCGGGTCCAGGGTTGCCGAGGCAGGCGCCATCGGTATGGACCTCGACCGACTTTCGTTGTGCTTGTGTCATTTACGGATTATCGCTGCCTGACGTCGCAGTTGTTCGGATCGCAGCTCTTCAAAACGCCATGACACGCGAGAGTGCGCGGCGCCCTGCAGGCGGAAGCTGTGTTTGGGCGCCAGCGGCGTCAACGCATGGACGCGCTTGTTCACGCTCAGGGCGATGCCAGCGCGCAGCCAGTCGTTCATGCCGACGCCAACGTCGCCCCGATCCATGCGCCAACGAGGGCCCAGCCACTGCAGGTTCACCGAATCCAGTGCGAAACCCGCCCGTCGCAGCGACGCCTGCCAACTGCCGGTAACGCGGGCGTGCAACCCGGTACGGCCCCAGCGTGCGCGGTACGGACTCCAGGCATTGAGCGTCGCCAGCCACAACGTGCCGCCGGGAGCGAGGATGCGCTCGCATTCGCCCAGTAATTCATCGATGTCGAAGCCGTCGTCCACCGTGTGTTGCAGCAGGACGGCACCGAAACTCTCGTTGGCCAGCGGCAGCGGCAGGCTGCAGCGGAGCGCACCCGTGAAGCGGAAGTCATCGAAATGCTCGCCATCCCGCCGCAGCAGCACGCCACGCCCGCCCGGCGCGTCCGGCGGCACGGCGCCCGGGACGCCCAGCCAGCACCAGGGCAGCGCGGGAATGCCGGCCAGTACCCGCGCCATGGCCGCGGCCTCGACCGCTAGCAGCCCCTGCCCGGCAGCACTGCCGAACCAGGCCAGCGGGCCTTCGGATTGACGGGTTGCGGCGAGCGGGGGCATGGTCGGATTGTGAGGGATCGCCGCACGGGATGGGGTGTTCAACGGAGCCACGCATGCAACTGCGTCCACTGCCCGCGTTTGCCGACAACTACATCTGGACCCTGGCGGACGAGGCCGGACGGGCGCTGATCGTCGACCCTGGCGAGGCCGGCCCGGTGCTGGCGGCCGCCGGGGAGGGTTTGCAGCCCGTCGCCATACTGCTCACCCACCATCATCCGGACCACATCAGCGGCGTGGGCGATCTCCTGCAAAAGTGGCCCGATCTTGCGGTCATTGCTCCGAATGACCCGCGCATCGGCCATGCCACCCGCCGCGTCGGCGAGGGCCATGGCGTCGAAATCGAAGGCTGGCGGTTCTCGGTCATGGAAATTCCCGGCCATACCCTCAGCCATATCGCCTTCCATGGCGAAGGACTCGTGTTCTGTGGCGACACCTTGTTCAGTCTGGGCTGCGGCCGCCTGTTCGAGGGGACCCCCGCGCAAATGCAGGCCTCGCTCACAAAACTGGCAAGTCTCCCCGGGGAAACCCGGATCTGTTGCGGGCATGAGTACACGGTTAACAACGGCCGCTTCGCGAGCATGGTAGAACCCGGCAACCTGGCGCTGCGGCGTCGCACCGAGGAGGCCCGGACCATGCGGGACCGTGGACTGCCTACCCTGCCCAGCACGCTGGCCAATGAACTGGCCACCAATCCGTTCCTGCGGGTCGAAGCCCCCGAGGTCCGCCGCTCCATCGAGGCGCGGCTTGGCCGCAGTCCTGACGACAGCGTCGAAGCCTTTGCCGAACTGCGGCGCTGGAAGGACGGGTTCACGTCATGACGGCCCGTGCCGCGGTACTAGCGCTGGCCCTGCTGCTGGCGGCGCCGGCGTGCGCAAGCGCAGCCGACGCCGTCCTCACCGAGGCCGGGGCCCGCAATGGCCGCGAGATCTACCAGCGCTTCCGGGAAGGCCTGGCCGACCCGGAGTGCAAGGCCGACGCCAGTGCACGCTGGCAGGCGCACTTCGCCCATGCCCCCCGGCAACTGGCCGCAGGCAACGATGACGTGCTGCCGCTGTTCGGCTACGTGGTGGATTCCGTCCGGGCGGCGAACCTGCCGACCGAATTCGCGCTGATTCCCTTTGTCGAAAGTGGCTACAAGCCAGGCGCGCGCAGCCCGCAAGGAACGGCGGGGCTGTGGCAGATGATCGCGGTGACAGCGCGCAACCATAAGGTGTCGATTCGGGCCGGTTACGACGGCCGATTGTCGCCGGTGGACTCCACCACGGCTGCGGTGCGTTACCTGAAAACCTTGTACGGAATGTTCGCCGGCGACTGGCGGCTGGCAGTGATGGCATACAACGCCGGCGAATATCGGGTAATGGGCGCCCTCAAGCGTGGCGGCCAGGTCGCACGCAACGCCACGCCGGAAACGCTCCCCGGCCTGTCGCCAATCACCCACGCCTACGTGCGCAAGCTGCACGCGCTGTCCTGCCTGCTCGAGCAGGCCGACGATCGCGAGGAATGGCTGCAGGCGCTCGATCGGCCCGTGCCGCGCCTGCAGACCGTGACGCTGCCTGAGGGCGTCACGGACATCGCTGGCTGGGCCCGGCGCAACGGGCAGGATGCCGCGCAGTTGCAACGGCTCAATCCCGCCTTTGCCGGCGGGCGGATCACACGGGCCGACGGCAAGCCCGCGCGCCTGTTGGCCGTGGCCGCTGCCGGACCGGAGTCTTCCGCTTCGGGCGCGGTGGACGTCACCGCTTCCACGCCCCTGGCAATGGCGGCCGACTCGTCTGCGCCCGGCACTGCTCTGGCGGACGTCGCCGTCCCCATCGGAGCGACGGACAGCTCGCCATCCCACGCCAAGCAGACTGATACCCCCGCCCCTCCTGCGCCGCAGAGCAGCGCGCGCCGCCACACGGTCCTGCGCGGCGAGAATGCCTCGAAGATCGCGGCGCGCTACGGATTGCGCGCGGGCGTCCTGCTCGAACGCAACGGGCTCGACGCCGCCAGCGTCCTGCGCCCGGGAACGGTGTTGCTGATCGATGCCGGCGCCACTGCCGGCGATGTGCCGAAGACGGCCGCCGCCACGCCCTGAAACCGGTTGCCCTGAAACCGGTTTGGGTCAGCCCGGCTGGAAACACCGCGCCACCGGACTCAAAGGCTCCCTCCCGCCCGGCAGCAACAACCGGCCTCCACCCCTCCGCTACACTAGAGCCTTTGCTCAGCCGCCCCACGCGGCCAAACACGAGGACGAGTCATGGGTTTCCTGCAAGGCAAGCGCGCACTGATCACCGGCATCGCCAGCGAACGTTCCATCGCCAGCGGCATTGCCGAAGCCATGCATCGCGAAGGCGCGCAGCTGGCTTTCACGTATCAGACCGACAAGCTCAAATCCCGCGTCGAGAAGGCGGCCGAGGAGTACGGCAGCAATATCGTGATTCCGCTGGACGTCACCAGCGACGAGCAGATCGCCAATTGCTTCGCCGAGCTGGGCAAGCACTGGACCGACGGGTTCGACATTCTCGTCCACGCCATCGCCTATGCGCCGCGCGAAGCGATCGCCGGGCAGTTCCTGGATGGCCTGACCCGCGAAAATTTCGCGATCGCCCACGACATCTCCGCCTACTCGCTCGCCGCGATCGCCAAGGCCGCGCGCCCGCAGATGCAGGGTCGCAATGGCTCGATCCTCACCCTCAGTTACCTCGGCGCGGAGCGCGCCCTGGCCGGTTACAACGTGATGGGCGTGGCGAAGGCCAGCCTGGAAGCGACCGTGCGCTACCTTGCCTACAACCTCGGCCCGGAAGGCACGCGCGTCAACGCGATTTCGGCCGGCCCGATCAAGACGCTGGCGGCGGCAGGCATTGCCGGTTTCCGCAAGATCCTCGGCCATGTCGAGGAAAATGCGCCGCTGCGCCGTACCGTCACCATCGAACAGGTCGGCAACGTCGCCGCGTTCCTGTGTTCGGACCTGGCCGCGGGCGTGACCGGCGAAGTCACCTACGTCGATTCCGGTTACAACATCCTCGGCATGACCGGTCTCGACGTCGAGTAACGTCGCAATGACACGGAGCATGCGCCATGGGGCGCATGCTCTTTCGATGAACGCTCCCGGCTTCCTCGCCAGATCGATGATCGTGGCGATTGCATGCATGGCCGGTGCATGCAACCGCCCCACGCCAGACGTTGTCATGACGCAGGCCACCTTTGGCCTGTATCGAACCGAGCAGGCGGGCCAGGCCATGTTCGAACCGACACGGGTGGTGCCGCTCACCGCCGGCCAGCAATATGGCTGGCTCATTCGTCTCCGGACAGATCGGCCCCGCATCCGATGGCGTGAGGAACTCACGCTTCCCTCGCCCCCGCGGACCTGGGGCAAGGAGAAGATCGGTACCCGCGTGCTTGCCGCGAACAACCGATCCATCGTTACCGAGCGGGAAGTCCGCGCCGACAGCGGCTACATCTTCAACGCATGGAAGGTCGAACCAGGCGATCCCTCGGGGCACTACGCGATCACGATATCCATCGAGGATGGCCCGTCGCGCAAGTTCGCGTTCGAGCTGAAGTAGCCGATCGATCGGCACGGAAGCCGGTCCATGGACCGGCTCGTCACGCGCCCGCGATCCCGGCTAGGGCAGCAACGTTCCCTGATCCGCGATCGAGAGCCACTTATTGCCGTCATGGGTATACGTGACGCTTGTCAGCGCATGTTGGCGAAAGCCGATGCGGGGGATCGCGTACACGGTGTCGTACAGGATGACAGCCGAGTGGCAGCCATCGACGACACGATACAACTCGGTCCAGCTCCATACTGCTTCGCGGTTGGCGAAGTGCGAAGCCAGGGCCTGTTCGATGGCATCGATGCCGATGCGCTTGGCGCCGCTGGCGAATACGGTGACGGCTCGTTCATCGTGGCCGGCCAACCACGTTTCCAGGTCGTAATCCCGGAACGACTCCATATCCACGCGTTGGGCAAGCTCGAACTGGCGGGCACAACCGGCCGCGTCCTGCGCGAAAGCCGAGGGAATGCTGATCGGCGCCGCAACCATCATGGCCAGCATCGGCAACACGCGGCTACGACGGAATGACTTTGTCTTCATGGTGTTCTCCTTCGGGACGATTCCCGTCGCGACCATAAAGTGCGTGCGGCCGCGGATTAGAGGCCACTCCCGTGGGAATTCATTGGGCCAATTGGCCGCCCGCCTCCGCGATGTGCAGGAGCTGCGAAAAGCGAAAAAGCCCGGCAAGGCCGGGCTTTTCGTTTCGCGAAGGCTGTGCCGCGGTTACGTCGATCAGAGGTTCTGCTCGACGATCTTCACTTTCATGCCCTTGCGCAGCGACAGCACCAGTGCCTGCAGTTCCTCTTCGGCGGCTACGCGCGCCAGCTGGTCACGCGTGCGGTCGCGTTGGCCCTGTGGCATGGCACCGATATCGCCAGGCTTGACGCGGTCGACGGTGAACAACACCACGTTCCCACCCTTCAACGTGGTCTTGCCCGGCGTGGCCTTCCCTTCTGCCGGGACGGCCGCGGCGAAGATGGCCTCGGACACTGCCGGATCCGGCACGGGCATGCCACGTTGTACGCCCGGGATCACGTTCGGCGGAGGCAGATTCTTCGACGCGGCGACCTGCGCCAGCGCCTCGCCGCCGCGCAGGCGGGCCAACAGCGCGTCGGCTTCCTGTTCCGCTGCCTTGCGCGTGCGATCGGCATGCACGGCCGCGATCACCTCATCGCGCACCTGTGCGAGTGGCTGGGCGCGTTCGGGCGTATGCGCGGTGACACGCAGCAGCACGCTGTGGTTGGGACCGATCTCGATCGGATCGCTGACGGTGCCATCCTGGATGCGCGTCTCATCGAACGCCTGACGCTTCACCGCCGCGGTGGCAAGGATTCCCTCATTGGAGTTGCGGGCGGCCGGTCCCATCGTGCGCACGGGCAGCTTCAGCTCGCTCGCGGCCGGGCCCAGCGACGAGGGGTTCTTCAGGACCAGGTCGACGAGCTTGCCGCTGACGTCGTTGAACGCACGCTCGCGCGCGGCCTCGCTTTCCGTGCGCAGCAACTGTTCGCGCACCACTTCGAAGTCCTGCTGCTGCGCGCTCTTGACCTCGCGCAGCTGGATGATGTGCCAACCGAAGCTGGTTTTTACCGGCTCGCTGATCTCGCCCGGCTTGAGTGCGAACATGACCTTGTCGAATTCCGGGACCATCACGCCCTTGGCGTTCCAACCCAGGTCGCCACCGCTGTCCTTCGAGCCCGGGTCGTCGCTGTTGGCGCGTGCAAGCGCAGCGAAATCCGCACCTGGAGCCTTGGCCTGCGCGTAGATCTGTTTCGCCTTGGCTTCAGCGGCCTTCTGGGTCGCGGCGTCGGCCTTCTCATCGACCTGGATCAGGATATGCGAGGCCAGTCGCTGCTCCTGTTCGACAAATTGCTTCTTTTCCTGCTCGAAGCGCGCGCGCAAGGCGGCATCATCGGGCGCAGCCACCGGCAGCTCTGCGGCATTGACCTCGACATACTCCAGCGACACCGTTTCCGGCGCGCGGTATGCAGCAGCATGCGTGTCGTACCACGTCTTGATCTCCGCATCGCTCACCGGGGCGCTATCCGCGGCGGGAGGCGGCAACAGCAGCACGCTGGCGTCGCGGGTTTCGTACATCAACTGGAGCAGCCTGTCCGTTTCCGCCGGGGTATAGAAGCTGCTCTTGTCGATCGCGACATTCACGAGCGACTGCTCAAGGCCCTCGCGCACCAGGCGCTCGAACTGCTTTTCGGTCTGCGGCGGGATCTGGGAAGACAGTGCCAGGCGGTAACGGTCGTAGTTGAACTTGCCATCGACCTGGAACGCCGGGATGCCCATTACTTCCTTCTGCACCATCGCGTCGCTGACGGTGACGCCGGCCGAGCGCGCAGCGAGTTTCTGCACACTCAGGTTGACCATCTGGTCGAGGATCCGGCGCTTGTTTTCAGCGCTCTCGAACTCCTTGGCATCGAATGCCTCGCCCTGTTGCGCACGCAGCTGCTGGCGGGCGCGCTCGAACTGGCTGCGGAATTCTTCGCGGGTGACGTCCTCATGGTCCCACAGTGCCGACGCGGGCCACCAGGACGGCGCCGACTGCCACCACGAGGGCGGCGCTTCGACGCGCGCGGCAAAGTCTTCGTTGCGCTGGACCTGGTACTGGCTGATCCCGAAGGGAACCAGCAACAGGGCAATGAACCCGAGGATCACGGTGGCGATCCAGCCCGAGGTTTTTTCGCGAATGGCTTGCAACATGGGATAACCAACAAGGGCGATAACGTAGCCGCGCAGTGTAGAGCCGGTCTTGACCCGCCGTCGAGCGCCCTGGATTTCGCCCAGGCAATCCGCCCTACGGCGGCGAATGCATGAGGATCCGTCCCGCCCAGCGCCATCCCGCATTTGCGGGACGCAAAAAGCAGAACGCCCGCATTTCTGCGGGCGTTCCGGGATAAATGGCGGAGTGGACGGGACTCGAACCCGCGACCTCCGGCGTGACAGGCCAGCATTCTAACCGACTGAACTACCACTCCGCGCTGAGCCGAAAATAATACAGATCAGAACCGTACTGCGCAACACCTGATCTGAAATTCTCGAACCTGGTGGGTGCTGAGGGTTTCGAACCCCCGACCCTCTCCGTGTAAAGGAGACGCTCTACCGCTGAGCTAAGCACCCGGGCGGCGAATCATAGCGCAGCGCGGGCGATGCGACGATCACATCCGACGAGGTGAGCAAGGGAAGCGGGATTGCCGCCAACAAAAAGCCCGGCGCGTGCCGGGCTTCGTGCAGGCAACGCCGAGGCGTTGATCAGTTGACCGCGTCCTTCAGCGCCTTGCCGGCCTTGAACGACGGGTTCTTCGACTTCGCGATCTTGATCGTTTCGCCGGTCTTCGGATTGCGACCTTCGCGTGCGGCGCGCTCGCGCACCTGGAAGGTGCCGAAGCCTACGAGGGTGACCGCGTCGCCCTTCTTCAGCGCCTTGGTGATGACACTGATGGCGGCGTCGACAGCCTTGGCGGCATCGGCCTTGGAAAGTTCGGCAGCGTCAGCGACGGCGCTAACAAATTCGCCCTTATTCATTCGTATAGACTCCCTGTGCGGCAGATTCGCCGCGATGTACTGATAACCGGACAGCCGATTGTGTAAATCGGCTACCGATCGAGTGTGCCGCATGATTGCGCTGGCTCAGCAGCAACGCGGCTGGCGTCGTTATACCAGCGGGGTTGCGGGGGCCGCAAGCTGAAAGCAAGCAGTAGTGCGGGCTTCAGGGCGATTGGGATGCGGGGCCAGGCGTCGACATCAATGCTTGACGTCCACCTGCGCCGCCGACTGCACGCCATCCGGCACCGGCAGTTCGCCCGGCGGAATCGCGGGCGTCGGGGTCACCGGCCGCTCCAGCGCGACATCGAGCACTTCGTCAATCCACTTTGCGGTGACGATCTTCATGCCCTGCGTGACGGCCTTGGGCAGGTCGGCCAGATCCTTCTTGTTCTCGTCCGGAATGATCACCGTGCGTATGCCGCCGCGCAGGGCCGCCAGCAGCTTTTCCTTCAAGCCACCGATCGCGAGCACCTTGCCACGCAGGGTGATTTCACCGGTCATCGCAACATCGGCCTTGACCGGGTTCTTCGTCAACATTGACACGAGGGCCGTGGCCATCGCGATGCCCGCACTCGGCCCGTCCTTCGGCGTCGCGCCTTCGGGGACATGGACATGGATGTCATGCTTCTGCAGGAAGTCCAGGTCGATGCCCAGGCGATCGGTCCGCGCGCGCACGACCGACAAGGCGGCCGAGGCGGACTCCTTCATCACTTCGCCGAGCTGGCCGGTGAGCAGCAGTTGCCCCTTGCCGGGCACCAGGGTCGACTCGACCTGCAGCAGATCGCCGCCCACTTCGGTCCACGCCAGGCCTGTTACCAGGCCGATTTCGCTCTGTTCCTCGATCCTGCCGAAGTCGAAGCGGCGCACGCCCAGGTACTTGTCGAGGTTCTTCGAGGTCACGGTGACGGGCTTGGCTTTGGCGCCCGCCTTCTTTGCCTTGGCGGGGCCGGCAAGCGCGATCTCCTTCACCACCTTGCGGCAGATCTTGGAGATCTCGCGTTCCAGATTACGCACGCCGGATTCGCGCGTGTAGTAGCGCACGATATCCTGCACGGCGTCTTCCGCGATCTTGATTTCCTCCGGCTTCAGGCCATTCGCCTTGATCTGCTTGGGCAGCAGGTAGCGCATGGCGATGTTGAGCTTCTCCTCCTCGGTGTAACCCGGGATGCGTATCACTTCCATGCGGTCGAGCAGCGGACCCGGAATGTTCAACGAGTTGGACGTCGCCACGAACATCACTTCGGACAGGTCGAGGTCGACTTCCAGGTAATGGTCGTTGAAGGCGGTGTTCTGCTCGGGATCGAGCACTTCCAGCAATGCCGATGACGGATCGCCGCGGAAGTCCATCGACATCTTGTCGATCTCGTCGAGCACGAACAGCGGATTCTTGCTGCCGATCTTGTTGAGGTTCTGCACGATGCGGCCCGGCATCGAGCCGACGTAGGTGCGGCGGTGGCCGCGGATTTCAGCTTCATCGCGCACGCCGCCCAGCGACATGCGCACGAACTTGCGGTTGGTCGCCTTTGCGATCGACTGGCCCAGCGAGGTCTTGCCCACGCCCGGTGGGCCGACGAGGCACAGGATCGCGCCCTTCATCTTCGCCACGCGCGATTGCACGGCAAGGTATTCGAGGATGCGTTCCTTGACCTTTTCCAGGCCGAAGTGGTCGGCATCGAGCACATCCTGCGCGGCCTTGAGGTCCTTGCGGATCTTGGTGCGCTTTTTCCACGGCACGCCGAGCAGCCATTCCAGGTAGTTGCGCACGACGGCCGCCTCCGCGGACATCGGCGACATCTGCTTGAGCTTATTGAGTTCGTTGCGCGCCTTGGCTTCGACCGGCCTGGGCATTCCGGCTTCGGCGATCTTGCGGGCCAGTTCGTCGATGTCATTGGGCGCGTCGTCGATCTCGCCGAGCTCCTTCTGGATCGCCTTCATCTGCTCGTTGAGGTAGTACTCGCGCTGGCTCTTTTCCATCTGCGACTTCACGCGACCGCGGATGCGCTTCTCCAGCTGCTGCACGTCGATCTCACCGTCGACGAGGCCGACGAGTTGCTCCAGGCGCGCACCGACGGAGTGGCTTTCCAGGAGCTTCTGCTTGTCGCTGAGCCGCACGCCCAGGTGCGCGGCGATCGTGTCGGCAAGGCGACCCGGCTCGTCGATGCCCGCCAACGTCTGCATGAGTTCCGGCGGCAGCTTGCGGTTGGTCTTCACGTACTGCTCGAAGAGCCCCATCAACGAACGGGTAATCGCATCGAGTTCGCGCTCGTCCCGATCCATCACGGGATCAACGACCTGCGCATTGCCAGCGAGCGCGCCATTGCTCTCGCCGACCTGGTCGACGATTACGCGCGATACGCCTTCCACCAGCACTTTGATCGTGCCGTCCGGGAGCTTGAGCAGTTGCAGTACCTGGGCCAGCGTGCCGGTTTCGTACAGGTCCTTGCCCGACGGGTCGTCGGTCTCGGCGGAACGCTGGGCTACCAGCAGGATCCGCTTGTCGGACTCCATCGCCAGGTCGAGCGCGCGGATCGATTTGTCGCGGCCGACGAAGAGCGGAATCACCATGTGCGGAAAGACCACGACGTCCCGCAGCGGCAGCACCGGCAGGTTCATCGTTTCGCGGTCGGAAGAGACAGTCATGGCAACTCCAGGAGGTCAGGCGGACGCATTGGGTGCGGCCCGGGAGGCCAGGCCGCAGCGCTTCGCACGGTTATGGGGCTGACGGCCAAAGGATGCAAGCGACCGTGTTCACTGATTGTCTTTTTGCCCGACAACCCACGAAGAATCAGCAGCTTGGCGCGTCTACCCGGCGCCTCCTGCACGGGCGGCCACGGCCCGCATTCATGCAAAATGGCCCGCGATTGCGTGCCTTGCGCAGGGCCCCGCCCGCAGGTCGACCGCCGGCTCTTCACTCGCGTGATGGCTGCGCTGGCCTGGGCCTGGCTCCAGCCGGGGTTGTGCCCATCCCGCGGCGTCGGGGACGCCGATGGACGGCGCCACCGCGTGCACTTTTTGAAGGAAGAACAAGGGCGGCCTCGGCCGCCCTTGTGATCACTACTCAGCCGATGCGAGCTTGGGCGCTGCCGGCGGTGTCTGATAGATCAGATAAGGGTCGGACTTGTGTTCGACCACCGACTCATCGACGACCACCTTGCTGACATTCTCCAGCGACGGCAGGTCGTACATCGTATCGAGCAGGACGCTCTCGACAATCGTGCGCAGGCCGCGGGCGCCGGTCTTGCGCTTGAGCGCCTTCTTGGCAATCGCAATGAGCGCATCCGGGCGGAACTCAAGTTCCACGCCTTCCATGTCGAACAGCTTCTTGAACTGCTTGGTGATGGCGTTCTTCGGCTCGGTCAGGATCGTCACCAGCGCGGCTTCGTCCAGTTCCTCCAGCGTCGCCACAACCGGCAGGCGGCCGACGAATTCGGGGATCAGGCCGAACTTGATCAGATCTTCCGGCTCGACATCCGCCAGCACCTTGCTGGCATCGGTCTTGCGCGTGGTGCTCTTGACCTTGGCGCCGAAGCCGATGCCGCCTGCTTCGGTCGAACGCTGCTGGATGATCTTGTCCAGGCCGGCAAACGCGCCGCCGACGACGAACAGGATGTTGCGGGTGTCGACCTGCAGGAATTCCTGCTGCGGATGCTTGCGCCCGCCCTGCGGCGGCACGCTCGCGACAGTGCCTTCGATCAGCTTCAGCAGTGCCTGCTGCACGCCTTCACCCGACACGTCGCGGGTGATCGACGGGTTGTCGCTCTTGCGCGAGATCTTGTCGATCTCGTCGATGTAAACGATGCCCTGCTGCGCCTTCTCGACGTCGTAGTCGCACTTCTGCAGCAGCTTCTGGATGATGTTCTCCACGTCCTCGCCGACATAGCCGGCTTCGGTCAACGTGGTGGCATCGGCCATCGTGAACGGGACGTTGAGCAGGCGCGCCAGCGTCTCGGCCAGCAGCGTCTTGCCCGAACCGGTCGGGCCGACCAGCAGGATGTTCGACTTCGCCAACTCGACGTCGTCGTTCTTCTGCCGGCTCTCGATCCGCTTGTAGTGGTTGTAGACAGCGACTGCGAGCGTCTTCTTCGCGCGCGACTGTCCGATCACATACTGATCGAGGACCTCGAGGATCTCGCGGGGCTTGGGCAGGTGGCTGCGGGCCGACTGCGCCTTCTCCTCCAGCTCCTCGCGGATGATGTCATTGCACAGCTCTACGCACTCGTCGCAGATGAAGACGCTGGGGCCTGCGATCAGCTTGCGTACTTCGTGCTGGCTCTTACCGCAGAAGGAGCAATAAAGGATCTTGTTGCTGTCTCCACGGCCTTGTCTTTCGTCGCTCATGCCCCTGCCTTGCGTGTTGCTGGCTGCCGGTCGACCGGCCACCCGAGAATACCACAGCGATCCGGGCCGCCTGCAGCCCGGATTTCATGCTGATTTGTGAGTGAAATCAATAATTTGCCGATTGAGGCGCCAGCGGAAGGTCCCGTCGGCTCAACCCGCCTGGATCGAGTCTTCCGGACGGCGCTCGAGTACCTGGTCAACCAGACCGTACTCGCGGGCAGCTTCGGCACTCTTGAAGTTGTCGCGCTCGGTGTCGCGGGCGATCGTTTCCAGCGCCTGTCCGGTGTGCTTGGAGAGCACTTCGTTCAGCCTCTGGCGCAGGGTCAGGATCTCGCGGGCATGGATGTCGATGTCCGACGCCTGTCCCTGGAAGCCACCCAGCGGCTGGTGGATCATCACGCGTGAATTCGGCAGCGCATAGCGCTTGCCCTTGGCGCCCGAGGCCAGCAGCAGCGCGCCCATCGAGGCGGCCTGGCCAACGCAGATCGTGCTCACGTCCGGCTTGATGTACTGCATGGTGTCGTAGATCGCCATGCCGGCCGTGACGACGCCACCCGGCGAGTTGATGTAGAGGCTGATGTCCTTTTCGGGGTTTTCAGCCTCGAGGAACAGCATCTGGGCCACGATCACGTTGGCGACGTGGTCGTCGATTCCGCCGACCAGGAAGATCACCCGCTCCTTCAACAGGCGCGAATAGATGTCGTACGCGCGCTCGCCGCGGCTGGTCTGTTCGACCACCATCGGAACGAGGTTCAGGGCTCGGGTTCTGTTGTCCATCTGGGGCGGTACCTGGTGATCTGCGATGTCAGCAAGTTGGGGCCTGCGCGGCTCCAGCGCAAGTGGGTCCGACCGGCATGTTTCATGACCGTGGCGGAAGCAGGGTCGCATTCCGGACCCCAAAACGACGCGGGCGCGACCGGAGCCGCGCCCGACACCGGACCGCCGCTTGGGCGGTCTTCCTTGCGATTACTGGCGGATGGCGTCGCTGAAGGACAGCGCCTGTTCGGTGTGCTGGGCGCGCTCGGCGATCCAGTCGATCACCTGCTCCTCCATCACGCGGGCCTGCAGGCCGGACATCAGCTGGGCGTCGTTGCGGTACAGCTCGATCACCTGCTGCGGCTCCTCGTAGGTCGAAGCGATCAGCTTGAGGGTCTCGGTCACGCGGCGCGGGTCGAGACGCAGGTCATTGCGACGCGCGATTTCGCCCACGAGCAGGCCAACGAGGACGCGCTTGCGGGCCGGATCCATGAAGCCAAGGTAAGCGTCCGCCGGCACTTCCGGGATGTACTGGCCCTGGCGGCGGGCCTGCTCGACGGCCTGGAAGGCCATGTTGCGGGCCTCGGCTTCCACCAGGCGCGGCGGCATTTCGACGTGCGCATAGGCGGCGATCAGCTGTTCGCCGACTTCGCGACGCAGGCGGTTCATCAGCGCGCCTTTCAGTTCGCGCTCGAGGTTGCTACGGATGTCGGCGCGGAACTGGTCCGAATCGCCGCTCTTGATGCCGAAGCTCTTGATGAAGCCGGCGTCGACCTCCGGCTGCACGGGCTCGGAAACCTTGGTCGCCGTCACGTGCACCTTGACGTTGCGGCCGGCGAACTGCGGAACCCGCCAATCGGCCGGGAAGTCGACGTCGATGGTCTTCTCGTCGCCCACCTTCATGCCGGCCAGCGCGGATTCGATCGCAGCAAACATGTTGCCCGACCCGAGTACGGCTGCGCCGCGCTCAGTGCCTTCCGCCGGAACGCGCTCATCGCCCGCCTGCGACCAGGTTTCGATCTCGACCGCATCGCCTTCCTGTGCGGCGCGCTCGACCGGATTCCAGGTGCGACGCTGCAGGCGCAGGTTTTCGATCATCGCCTCGAGGTCGGTATCGGCGACTTCGGCGGTGTGGCGGGTCACGTTGAGCTTGGCGACATCGATATCGCCGAAATCCGGCACCACCTCAAACGTGGCGACGTAGGCGAGCTCGTCGCCCTCCTTCGGCTCGATGCGGGGGTTGCCGGCGATCTGCAGCGCGTGCTCGCGCACGGCATTGCCAAACCCTTCACGCAGCAGCGCATCCAGGGCCTCGGCACGGACCTGCTGGCCGAAGCGCTGTTGGATCACCTTCGCAGGCACCTTGCCCGGGCGGAAGCCCTTGATCTTGGCGCCCCGCGCGATCTCGCGCAGGCGGCCGTCGACCACGGTCTCCAGGCGGTCTGCCGGAAGACTGAAGGTGACACGGCGTTCGAGGTTGCCCAGGGTTTCGACCGAAGCTTGCATTGCTGACGACTCCTGCTGCCACGCGGTCGCTTCCGCGGGCGGCGTTTTGAAGGCTGGATTGGCGGTTTGGCTGTCGGCACGACGCGAAATCGGCCAGCCAGCGGAACTTGCTAGTTTCGCCGATTATCGGGCCGGGTGCCAGTTGCGCGGGCGCCGCGACCGACCTGCCGCAGGACCGGGAGGACGGAGCACGCCGCAGCGCGTGGGGAAAACAAGGCGCCTGCGATTTCGGGCCTCGCCCGCGACGGCTTTCAGACCGCCGGCTGACAAACCGAACGCCGGCAATTCACTTTCCTCGCGACGGCTTGATCACCTTGCCCGGCCGCCCCTGCTGAGGCGGCGTGGTGCGAAAGGCGGGACTCGAACCCGCACGCCTTGCGGCACTGGAACCTAAATCCAGGGCGTCTACCAATTCCGCCACTTTCGCGTGGATCGCATTCTAGGCCGACCGACTGCCGGCAAAGCAAAACGCCCGGCTTTTGGCCGGGCGTTTTGTGTTTGGTGGGCCGTCAAGGATTCGAACCTTGGACCTATTGATTAAGAGTCAACTGCTCTACCAACTGAGCTAACGGCCCCGAACAACGGGAGCGAAATTGTAAGCAAACCACTTCAACTTCGCAAACTGGGGTGGCTGAGGGGACTCGAACCCCCGACAACTGGAATCACAATCCAGTACTCTAACCAACTGAGCTACAGCCACCATAAAGCTTGTTTTCACGGCATTTTTGGCGCGCCCGGCGGGACTCGAACCCACAACCACCGGCTTAGAAGGCCGGTGCTCTATCCGGTTGAGCTACGGGCGCCAGATTCGCATCTTAGCTGACCCGCGATTTCGAACCTTATGGATTCGAAGCTCATGGAGACGGATGGTCGGGGCAGAGGGATTCGAACCCACGACATCCAGCTCCCAAAGCTGGCGCTCTACCAGGCTGAGCTATACCCCGAAGCCGGTACTTTCGTGCGCACCAACGCCGCGAAAGGCCCAACATTCTGGTGGCAGGCGCCCTGAGTGTCAATGACACATCGACCTGCTCGCCACCTGCTGCGCGTGCGTTCGTCCGTGAGTTGGGGGACAGGCTGCCCCCTCCTCCGGGTCTCGACACGGAGCACGGGGCCGGCGGAAGTCAGATACGACTGGCGATCGCCTTGGCAAAGCTCGTGGTGGAACCGTCGCCACCCAGGTCAGGGGTGAGCGAATCCTTGGCTTCCAGCGTGGCAATGATCGCGGCACGCAACCGTTCTGCTTTGTCATTCATGCCCAGATGCTCGAGCATCTGCGCCGCGCCCAGCAAAAGAGCGCAGGGATTCGCGATGCCTTTGCCCGCGATGTCCGGCGCGGAGCCGTGCACGGCCTCGAAGATCGCCGCGTCGGTGCCGATGTTCGCCCCCGGCGCGAGCCCCAGGCCGCCGACCAGACCCGCACAAAGATCGGAAATGATGTCGCCGAACAGGTTGGTGGTGACGATGATGTCGAACTGCTCGGGCTTCATCACGAGCTGCATGCAGGTGTTGTCGACGATCATCTCGTTGCACTGGATGTCGGGATATTCCGCCGCCACCACGCGCGCGGTGCGGAGGAACAGCCCTGACGTCGACTTCAGGATATTGGCCTTGTGCACCACGGTGACCTTCTTGCGGCCGGTCTTGCGCGCGAGCTCGAAGGCGTAGCGCACGATGCGCTCGGAGCCGCGACGGGTGACTTTCTGCGTCAGCACGGCGGTTTCGCCGTCTTCGGACAATGCCTGCCCTTCACCGATATAGGCGCCTTCGGTGTTCTCGCGCACGGTGATCAGGTCCACGCCAGAGGGAAAGCGCGACTTCGTGTTCGGGAACGATTTGGCCGGGCGCACGTTGGCGTAGAGGTCGAAACGCTTGCGGAGCTCGACGTTGATCGAGGAAAAGCCCTCGCCCACCGGCGTGGTCAGCGGCGACTTCAGCGCAATGCGGTTCTTGCGGATCGAATCCATGGTGGCGGCCGGCAGCAGCTCGCCGTGCTTCTCCAGCGCAACCAGGCCGGCGTCTGCGAATTCGTACTGCAGGCCGACGTTCATCGCGTCGAGCACGCCCAGGGTGGCATCCATGATTTCCGGGCCGATGCCGTCGCCGCGGATGACAGTGATCGTCGTCATTTTCAATATTCCAGACAGGCCGACGCCACGCGCGCAGGCGTGGCGCCAGGAAGGGCTTAGAACTGGAAATTATGCCGCGCCGGGGATGCCTTTGACAGTCCCACGGGGCTTAACGCGCCGCAGCACGTCGGGAAAAGCGGCTATCGGGCCGGGATTTTGCGCCATCTGGCAAAACCCGGCCCACTGGCTTCAGCCGTGATCGTGCGCAGCGGGCGCGCCGGTGTTTCCGCCTTCGAGCTGGTCGAGGAAATCGACCGCACGACGCAGGTGGGGAATGACGATCGAACCGCCGACCACCAGCCCGACCGAGAACGTTTCGAACATCTCGTCGCGGGAGACTCCGGCCTCCCTGCACTGCGCGACGTGATAACTGATGCAGTCATCGCAGCGCAGGACCAGCGACGCCACCAGCCCCAGGAGCTCCTTCGTTTTCACATCCAACGCACCGGCCTGGTACGTCTGGGTGTCCAGGGCGAAGAAGCGCCGGACGACCTGGTTGGGCTCGGCGAGGATGCGTTCGTTCATCCGCTTGCGGAACGCGGTGAATTCGGCGACGCGTCCCTCCTCTCCGGACCCATCGGTCCCGCTGCCTGCGCCGGTCATGCCGCACCTGCCAGCAGGGGTTCCAGACCGCCGGCACGGTGCAGCGCGATCATGTCGTCGTACCCGCCCACGTGGGTCTCGCCGACGAATATCTGTGGCACGCTGGTGCGCCGCGTCGACGCGATCATCTTTTCGCGTTCCGCGGGATCGGTATCGACACGGATTTCAGTCCACGCACGGCCCTTGCTCTTGAGGAAATTCTTCGCAGCTACGCAATAGGGGCATACCGCCGTGGTGTAGATCAGAATACTGGGGGCGTCACTCAAGACCGTCTCCTGGAAACTTACGTATGGATAGATGGTCGAAATATGGGCCCGGAGCCCCACGTTTTCCACCCTGTGCACGGAACAGAGTGACGTGCGTACCAAAGGCTGCGGGCCCATCCGGACGAGAGCCTATTAACTGACGATTCACACCGCCACCCCGACCTGCCCGCATCCTGCCCCGACCGGTCGCCCCGAGGATTCCCGCTTGCGACGTACTACCCTGCTCTCCGCTGCCGTGGTTTTCGCGCTCGCCAGCGCGTTCGCCAGCGCGCAGGAATCGCGCCTGCCCGACATTGGATCTTCCGCCGGCGAGTTGCTGACGCCGCACAGGCAGCGTGAGTACGGGAGCATGATGCTGGCGCAGCTCCGGCACTACGACTACACGCTGGAAGATCCGTTGATCGCCAGCTGGCTGGACACCCTGGGCTCGCGGCTCGCGGCCAATAGCGACAGGCCGCAACTACCCTTCACGTTTTTCATGCTGCGCGAGCGCCAGATCAACGCCTTCGCGACGCTGGGCGGCTATGTCGGGGTGAATTCCGGACTGGTACTGGCGGCCGAACGCGAGGATGAAGTCGCCGCCGTGCTGTCGCATGAAATCGCGCATGTCACCCAGCAGCACGTGCTCCGCGCGGTCGAGCGCGCCCAGCGCGACCAGCTGCCGATCCTGCTGGCAATGCTCGGCGCTGTGGTCGCGGCGCAGGCCTCGGGAGGGACTTCCGCAGATAATGCCGTGCAGGCCGCGGTGGTCTCCGGCCTGGGCCTGATGCAGCAACGACAGATCGACTACACGCGTTCCAACGAATCGGAAGCCGACCGCATCGGCATCCAGACCCTTGCCCGCAGCCATTACGACACCGCTGCAATGGCGGGCTTTTTCGGAACACTCAACTCGCGTTCGCGCGCCAACCGCGCCGGCTACTACGGCGAGACCCCGGGCTATCTGATGAGCCACCCGGTCACCACGACGCGAATCAGCGAGGCCAAGGCGCTGGCCGAACAGATCGCCCGTGCACCTGCGCATTTCGAAGCCGATATCGCCAGCGACAACCCGCTGTTGCCAAGCGGGCTGAAGATCGGCTCCTCGGTGGCGGGCGGCGGCACCGGCCAGTTCGACTACGCGCGCGAACGCCTGCGCGTGCTGAGCGCCGACAGTCCCAGCGATGCGATCCGCGAATACGACCGCCTCGCCAAGGGCAAGCCACTGAACGATGCCCAGCGCTATGGCCTGGCCGTGGCGAAGCTGCGCGCCAACCAGGGTGCCGGCGCGGCCTCCATGCTGGCCGAACTGCTGGAAAAGCATCCCGGCGATCTCTGGTTGTCGCTGGCGCTGGGCGAAGCCGAAGCCCGTTCGGGCAAGGCGGACGCCGCCGACGCCCGCTTCGAGGCCATCCTGAAGTCGATGCCGCAGAACCGGCCCGCGGCGCTCACCTATGCGCGCACGCTGGCTGAACGCAACTCGCCGGCGGCAGGCAAGCGCGCGCAAGCGATCCTGCGCCCGCTGCTGGGGCAGTCTGGCGAGGATCCTGAATTCCAGCAGGTATTCGCCCGGGCCAGCGAAATCGCCGGCGACCCGGTCCGGGCCGGCGAGGCCTACGCGGAATCAGCCTACCTGAATGGCCGCGCCGAACAGGCCCTCGTCCAGCTCAACACGCTCCGGCGTCGCTCGGACCTGGACTATTACGCCCGCGCCCGCATCGACGCGCGAATCGCCGCGATCACACCGACGGTGCTGGAACTGAAGCGCCAGGGCATCCGCGACGAGGATCTGCAACGCCACTAGCTTGTGCCGGGGCGCAAGGCCTGGCGGTGTCACGGAGTCGTCACAAAACGGTAGTGTACTGGCGCGGCTTCAGCTTCCCCGCCCTTCCCCCGACCGGTGCCCCGTGCAGAAGCGCATTCTTATCGTTGAAGACGAACCCGCCATTCGCGACATGGTGTCCTTCGCCCTGCGCAAGGGCGAATACGACCCGGTCCACGCCGGCGACGCCCGCGAGGCGCAGGCGGCCATAGCCGACCGCGTCCCCGACCTGATCCTGCTGGACTGGATGCTGCCCGGCACCAGCGGCCTCGAGCTCGCCCGCCGCTGGCGCAAGGAACAGCTGACCCGCGAGATACCGATCATCATGCTCACCGCACGCGGCGAGGAGAACGACCGCGTCGGCGGCCTGGAGGCCGGCGTCGACGACTACGTGGTCAAGCCCTTCTCCGCCCGCGAACTGCTCGCGCGCATCCGCGCCGTGCTACGCCGCTCGCGCGAGGACGACGAAGACGGCAGCGTGGGAGTCGGCCCCCTGCGCATCGACGGCGCCGCGCACCGTGTATTCGCCCATACCGATGGCAGCGAGCAACCGGTGCAGATCGGCCCCACCGAATACCGCCTGCTGCATTTCTTCATGACCCATCCCGAGCGGGTCTACTCGCGCACCCAGTTGCTCGACCATGTATGGGGCGGCAGCGTGTACGTGGAAGAGCGCACCGTCGACGTACACATCCGGCGCCTGCGCAAGACGCTCGAGCCGCACCAGCTCGACGGCATGGTGCAGACCGTGCGCGGAGCGGGCTATCGCTTTTCCGCTGCGGTGGAGGCGTAGCCGGGGAACCCCATCGCCGCAAGCCCGCCCTGCCACGGCCCGGCATAGATCGTGTGCCGCCCACGGGATCAGGCGCAAAATGCGATAGGTGCGCCACATGCGTGCACGCCTTTCCCCGACAATCGCCCTACCCCGCTCGGAATCCGCCAGAACATGCCACCCCGCGTCCGCTCCGCCTGGTTCCGCACCTTGGGTCAGCTCGCCCTGATCCTGGCGGCGGCAGCGCTGGTGGGAGTGCTGATCCGGCACCCATGGCAGGTGCTCACCGTAGCCGCGCTCGGCGTGGTGGCGTGGCACTACTGGCGACTGCGCAAGCTCCTCATGCGGCTCACTGCCCGCCAGCGCCACACGCCACCACTGGGCGAGGGCACCTGGAACGAGCTCGACCGCCTGCTCCATCGTGGCCAGCAGGAAATGCGCGGCCGCAAGCGGCGCCTGATCGAAATGCTTCGCGCATACCGGGCCGCAGCCGCCGCGTTGCCCGACGCCATCGTCGTCGTCGAACGCAACAGCCAGCGCATCCAGTGGTTCAACGAAGCCGCCCACGGCCTGCTCCACCTGCAGCATCCGCAGGACATCAATACTCCCGTGGCCCATCGCCTGCAGCCATTGCAGATATCGCGCTGGCTGGCCTCGGGGCGCAATGCCGAGCCACTGGAAGTCGCATCGCCATGGAATCCCGCGATCACGCTCAGCATGCGCCTGATCCCGTATTCCGAAAACCTGTGGCTGCTGGTGGCGCGCGATGTCACCCGGCTGCTGCAGCTGGAGCAGATGCGTCGCGACTTCGTCGCCAACGTCTCCCATGAGCTGCGCACGCCGCTTACGGTGGTGCATGGCTACCTGGACATGCTCGATCCTGCCGAGCACCCCGACTGGGCGCCGATGCTCGCCGAAATGCAGCGACAGTCGCAGCGGATGACCCAACTGGTGGAAGACCTGCTCACGCTGTCACGCCTGGAGTCCGCCGACCACCTTCCCGCCGAGGAACCGGTCGCGATGTCCACCATGCTCAGTACGCTGCGGCGTGAAGCGATGGCCCTGAGCCAGGGCCGGCACGAGGTCAGCGTGGAAGACAGCGCCGGCGTCGACCTGTTCGGCTCCGGCAAGGAACTGCACAGCGCATTCTCCAATCTCGTCGGCAACGCGATCCGGTACACCCCCGCCGGCGGACACATCACCATCCGCTTCCGCAAGGATCGGCCCGAGCGGCTCAACAGTGGTGCAATGGCCAAGGACACGGGTGTCGTGCTGGAGGTGGTGGACACCGGCTACGGCATTCCCGCGCCGCACCTGCCGCGCATCACCGAACGCTTCTATCGGGTTTCGACCAGCCGCTCGCGCGAGAGCGGCGGAACCGGCCTGGGCCTGTCGATCGTCAAGCACGTGCTCAACCTGCACCAGGCGCGACTGGAGATCACCAGCGAAGTCGGTCTTGGCAGTACCTTCTCATGTCATTTCGGCGCCGAGCGCGTGCGCCCGCGCGAACCTTTGGATATAGCCCTGCCATGAAACACGCCACCGAGCTTCTGAACAACGCGGCCAACGCCAGCGCCTACGAAGCCGGTCACGAAACCGATCGCCTGCGTGACCCCGCGCTGTACTTCAACCGCGAACTGTCGCAGCTCGACTTCAACTTCCGGGTACTCGCACAGGCGCAGGACGCGAACTTCCCGCTGCTCGAACGCCTGCGCTACCTGTGCATCTCATGCACCAACCTCGATGAATTCTTCGAGATCCGTGCAGGCACCCTGCGCCACGCACATGATCTCGGCCTGGCGCCGGGCGCCGACGGCCTCGCACCGGCGGCCGTGCTCGCGCGCATCCACGATCGCGCCGCCGACCTCGTCGCCGCGCAATACGAATGCTGGAACCAGGTGCTGCGCCCGGCGCTGTCGGAAGCCGGCGTGCGCGTGCTGCACCGCGACGCCTGGACGGAAACGCAGACCCAATGGCTGCGTACCCATTTCCGCGAAGAGATCATGCCAGTGCTGTCGCCACTCGGCCTCGATCCCGCGCACCCGTTTCCGAAGATCCTCAACAAGTCGCTGAACATCGTCGTCGTGCTCAAGGGCCGCGATGCGTTCGGCCGCGCCGGGCACCTCGCGATCGTGCGTGCGCCGCGGTCGCTGCCGCGCATCATCCAGTTGCCCGAGGAGGTTTCCGGCGGACCGCATGATTTCGTCTTCCTGTCCGCAGTGCTGTCGGCCTTCGTCGACGAGCTCTTCCCCGGCATGAAGGTCGAAGGCGCCTACCAGTTCCGCGTTACCCGCAATTCCGAACTGGTGGTCGACGAGGAAGAAGTCGACAACATCGCGCTGGCGCTGCGCGACGAACTCGCCGGCCGCGGCTACCTGCGCGCGGTCCGCCTGGAGATCGCCGAGCAATGCCCCAAGCCGATCGTGCGCACGCTGCTGGAGAATTTCGACCTGCCCGAGAATGCCGTGTACCGCATCAACGGCCCGGTCAACCTCAATCGCGTGATCCAGGTGTACGACCTGGTGCAGCGGCCGGAACTGAAGTTCCCGCCGTTCCAGCCCCGGGTACTGGGTGGGCTGGACTCGATGTTCGACATAGTCGGCGAGCGCGACGTATTGCTGCACCATCCTTTCGATTCGTTCGCACCGGTCCTCGAGCTGATCAAGCAGGCGGCCGAAGACCCGAACGTGCTCGCGATCAAGCAGACGCTGTACCGCACCGGCAAGGACTCGCCGATCGTCGACCATCTCGTGCAGGCTGCGCGCAACGGCAAGGACGTCACCGTCGTCGTCGAGCTGCGCGCGCGCTTCGACGAGGAAGCCAACCTCGGCCTCGCTGACCGCTTGCAGGATGCTGGCGTGCAGGTCGTTTACGGCGTGGTTGGCTACAAGACACACGCGAAGATGCTGCTGATCGTGCGCCGCGAGGGTCGCAAGCTGCGCCGCTACGTGCACATGGGCACCGGCAATTACCACAGCGGCACCGCGCGCGCGTACACGGACTTCGGCCTGCTCACCTCCGACCCGGACATCGGCAGCGACGTGCACCAGATCTTCCAGCAGATCTCCGGCCTCGCGCCGGCGGTCAAGCTCAAGCGCCTGCTGCAATCCCCTTTCACCCTGCACGCGGGCGTGCTCAAGCGCATCGATCGCGAGACCCGGCACGCGAAAGCGGGCAGCCCTGCCCGCATCGTCGCCAAGATGAATGCATTGAACGAACCGCAGGTCGTACGCGCGCTCTACCAGGCCTCGCAGGCCGGTGTGCAGATCGACCTGATCGTACGTGGCGCGTGCACCTTGCGGCCCGGCGTACCGGGCGTGTCCGACAACATCCGGGTGCGTTCGATCGTTGGACGCTTCCTGGAGCACCACCGCGTCTACTGGTTCGCCAACGACGGCACCCCCGACCTGTTCTGCTCCAGTGCCGACTGGCTCGAACGCAACCTGCTGCGCCGTGTCGAAACCGCTTTCCCGCTGCTCGATCCCGATCTGCGCCAGCGCGTTTTCGATGAGGCGCTGGCCAACTACCTCGCCGACAACGTCAACGCATGGCGGCTGCAGGCCGACGGCAGCTACGAGCGCCTGCAACCGGACGGCAAGCCACCGCATTCGGCGCAGGCGGTCTTGCTGGACAAAATCAGCGGCTGACGGCAGCCTGCGCACCAGTCCTGCCCCGCCGCTCACTGCTGGCGGCCGCTTCGTTCCGGGGTCTTACATGAACATGGGATCATGTACGCATGAATGACCTCTATCCGAGTGCGCGGCTTCCCCTCGAAGACGGCGACTTGCTTGCGGCCGTGGACCTTGGTTCCAACAGCTTCCACATGGTGGTCGCGCGCTACCTGCTCGGACAGCTGCGCATCGTCGATCGCCTGCGGGAAACCGTGCGCCTCGCGGAGGGCCTCGATGGCAAGGGCGGCCTGAGCACCGCGGTGCGGCAGCGGGCAATCGACTGCCTCGCACGTTTCGGACAGCGCGTGCAGGACATCCCGCCGCAGCGGATCCGCGCCATCGCCACCAACACGGTGCGCAGCCTCGCGCAACCGCAGACCTTCCTCGTGCCGGCGGAAGCCGCCCTGGGCCACGCGATCGAAGTCGTGTCCGGCCGCGAAGAGGCGCGACTGGTCTACCTGGGTGTCGCCCATGCGCAGCCGTCGAAGCCGGGCGAACTGCGACTGGTCATCGACATCGGCGGTGGCTCGACCGAATGCATCATCGGCGCCGGCTTCGAGGCCATCGAACGCGAAAGCCTGCAGCTGGGCTGCGTCGCCAGCACGCGCCGCTTCTTCCCCAGCGGCAAGCTCTCCAAGAAGAAATGGCGCGAGGCGCTGACCGAAGCGACCGCGCAGTTCCAGCAGTTCACCGGGACGTATCGCGCCCTCGGCTGGCATGAGGTCACCGGTTCCTCCGGCACCAACAAGGCCATCGGCGAGATCTGCGCGGCGATGAAGCTCACCAAGGGCGCCGTCACCGCCGAGGCGCTGCCGCAGGTGCGTGACCGCTTGCTGCAGGCCGACCACATCGACAAGATCGACTTGCCCGGCCTCTCGGCCGAACGCCGCCCGGTGATCGCCGGCGGCGTGCTGGTGCTGGAAGCCGCATTCGCGGCGCTCGACCTGCAGCGCATGCAGGTCAGCAAGGCGGCGATGCGCGAAGGCATCCTGTACGACATGATCGGTCGTGGCGGCGAACACGATCCGCGCGACTCCTCGGTCGATGCATTGATGGTGCGTTACGCGATCGACAAGAAGCAGGCCAAGCGCGTCGAGGATTCGCTCATGCTTTTGTTCGACCAGGTGGCGAAGGCCTGGTCGCTGGATGCCGATGACCGGCTCATGCTCGGGCGCGCCGCGCGCCTGCACGAGCTCGGCCTGGTGATCGCGCACAGCCAGTACCACGTGCATGGTGCCTATGTCGTCGAAAACTCGGACATCGCGGGCTTCTCGCAGCAGCAGCAACGCTTCCTCGCCGCGCTGATCCGCACGCATCGCCGCAACATCCCCAAGTCCGCATTCGACGCCGTGCCCGACCGCCTGCTGACCACTGCCCGGCGCAGCGCCGCGCTGTTGCGGCTTGCCGTGTTGCTGCATCGTTCGCACGAGAACGGCGAGATCCCGCGCCTCGACCTCAAGGCCGACGGCGCCCAGCTGATGCTTACCGTATCGAAGCGGTGGCTGGACGCACGGCCGCTGGTGAAGGCCGACCTGGATGGCGAGCCGGAGGATATGGCCGGGCTGGGCATCCAACTGCAGATCCAGGCGCTTTGACGACGCCTCTCACTCGGTAGGCGGCGCCTCGGCATCCGGGGCCTCGACGACATAGCCCTTGGCTTGCAGCGCCGGTACAGACCCGTCGCTCTCAAGCAACTCCGCCATCGGCAACACGGCGAAACTCACCGGGTTGTTGGCGATCGCCGACTCCGCGGCCGACAGCCAGGCCCGGCGGGCCTGGCCTTCGGCATCGACGATCCCGCGCTTCTGCGCCGCGGGCGCCTGCATGAGCGCGTTCTGGCAAGTCTGGTACTGATCGCCGAGCGGCAGGGTGCGTAGCGCGTCGATATCGCCCACGGCCCAGGCGTTCGCCCGCTGCGCCATTCGCGCGACGTCGGTTTCGAGGTTCGCCAGCATCTTGTCGAAGCAGGCCTGGTCGCTGATGGACTCGGAGCGGAATTCCTTCAACGCCGCCTTTGGATCGGAGATCGTCACCTTCACCTTCGGTTCGGTGAGCTTGATGTGGTTCGCCTTGATCGAATGCTCCACCACGGGCCAGACGATGCCACTGCCTAACCCCGCGTCCTTGATGGCCGCCTGGTACAGCTCGCTCGCGGCGAAGATCGGCCGCATCTTCTCGACGCTTCCATCGCGGCCGAGGTAGCGTTGCTTGAGCACCAGCCAGCGCGCATACGATTCGGCCGAGACCACTTCCTGCAGCTTCTTATCACCGGGGTTTTTGCGCACACCGACCAGCGAAGGCAGCAGCGCCAGCTTGCCGAAGAAGCCGACATCGGTGTCCACCTGATAGCTCGGGCCGGTTACAACCTCGCGCGCTTGCGCCAACACCTGCTCGACGTCGCGCGAAATCCATTCCATGCCCTTGGGCAACGGCGATACCGTGCCCAGCACATACATCACATGCCCGTTGCGCGACACCTTCCACATGCCCGGACCAGGCAACTTGCCCGACACCATGACCGGTGCTTCATCGCGGATCGGCGGCGCGGCTTGCGACGCACCTTCCTGTATCGCCAAGGCCGGAGTGACCCACAACGACGTCAACAACAGGCAAGCCAGGGCAGTCGAACGCATCCATTGCACTCCGTGATGGCCTTGTCGGGATCGAGGCGGTGAATTTAAAGACACCCGAACGCGGTGCGAGTTCATCCCACCCTGTCCGTGGTGGCCAAACGACAACGCCCGGCGCGGGCCGGGCGTTACGGTAAACGAATTGGTCGGGGTAGCCGGATTCGAACCGACGACCCTCTGCCCCCCAGGCAGATGCGCTACCAGGCTGCGCTATACCCCGAAAAGTCCTGCTGTTCCGCGTTTGAGCGGGCGGAAAGTATAGCCGCTGCGCCCTCGCCCGCGAAACCTTGAATTACAACTGTTGAGGTGGGTTGGCCGCTGGATCAGCGGCGCAGCAGCTGGAGGACTTCTTCCAGCTCCATCCGCACCTGCCGGATGATCTGCGAGCTCAGCGCCGATTCTTCCTTCGCACCCTCGCCCTCGAGGCGCAGGCGTGCGCCGCCGATGGTATAGCCCTGCTCGTACAGCAGGCCGCGGATCTGGCGCACCATCAGCACTTCATGGCGCTGGTAGTAACGGCGGTTGCCGCGGCGCTTGACCGGGCTGAGCATCGGGAATTCGGTTTCCCAGTAACGCAGCACGTGCGGCTTCACTTCGCACAGCTCGCTGACCTCACCGATGGTGAAGTAGCGCTTGGCCGGGATCGGCGGGAGTTCGCGGTTGCTGCCGGGGTCAAGCATGCTCGGCTCCGGTGTAGGCCTCGACGCGTTCCTTCAACTTCTGGCCGGTACGGAAAGTGACCACCGTGCGGGCGGAAATCGGGATTTCCTCACCGGTCTTCGGATTCCGGCCCGGGCGCTGGTTCTTGCGGCGCAGGTCGAAATTGCCGAAGCCGGACAGCTTGACCTGGCGGCCCTGTTCCAGGGCTTCGCGCAGCGCGTCGAAGAACGCGTCGACGAATTCCTTGGCCTCGCGCTTGTTCAGCCCGACTTCGTCGAACAGACGTTCGGCCATCTCAGCCTTGGTCAATGCCATCGGTCAAAACCCTCAACTACTGCTTGAACAACTGCGTTCAACTGCGTATCGCGGCTCCATGCGTCTGCTGCAGCGCGGCGATCACTGCCGCCACTACCGCGTCCACGTCGTGCTCAGTGAGCGTGCGCGATTCTTCCTGCAGAATCAACCCCATAGCCAGACTCTTGAATCCGGTTTCCACACCCTTGCCGGCATAGCGGTCGAACAGCACCAGATCCCGCAAGGACGGCCCCGCGGCCTGTCTCACGGTTGCCGAGACGGCCGCCCATGGCGTGGCTTCGGCGACGACAAACGCCAGATCGCGGCGGACGGACGGATAACGCGACAGGGCGTGGGCCTTGGGAATCGCGCGATCCAGCAATCCCGCCAGGTCCAGCTCGAAGGCGACCACATCGCTGTCCAGGTCCAGCGTCCGCTGCAGGCGGGGATGCAACTGGCCGATCCAGCCCAGCCGGGTGCCATCCCGATAGACGTCGGCGGACCGGCCGGGGTGGGCCCAGCCCGGCTGCGAGGGACGGTACTCGAGCTGCGCCCCCGCCATCGCGGCAAGGCTGTCGAGATCGCCCTTGAGGTCATGGAACCCTATCGGGTGCGATTTCGCGGCCCACTGCTCGCCATCCGCGGCGCCACAGGCCGCCGCGGCGATGCGCTGGGTCTCGATCGGTGCATTCGCGCCGTTGGCGGCGAAGACATTGCCGAGCTCGAACAGGCGCACGCGTGATTGCTGGCGGGCGGCGTTGCGTGCCACGGCGGCGACCAGTCCCGGCAACAACGCGGTGCGCATGACACCGAGTTCGGCGCTGAGCGGATTCGCCAACGGCACGGCGCCGTCGGTGGCATTCCACTTCGCCAGCAGATCGGCGTCGACGAAGGCGTAGTTCACCGCTTCCAGGTAATCGCGTGCGGCCAACTGCCGGCGTGCGGTGCCTTCATCCACGCGACTCTCGGACGGCGCGACGAGGCGCGAAGACCCGGCGGGCAGCGTCGTCGGGATCGCGTCGTAGCCGTGGATGCGCGCGATCTCTTCGATCAGGTCTTCTTCGATCGCGAGGTCGAAACGGCGGGTCGGGGTGGTGATGCTCCAGCCATCGGCCGTTGCCGCAACCGAGAGGCCGAGGGCGCGCAGGATGCGCTCGACTTCCACATCCGCGACTTCCAGGCCCAGCACGCGTGCGAGCCGGGCACGGCGCAGGGTGATCGTTTGAGGCTGCGGCAGGTGCTCCGGCAATGCCGCCTCGACCACCGGGCCCGGCATGCCGCCGGCCACGTCGAGGATGAGCTTCGTCGCGTACTCGATGGCAATGCGCGGCAATTCCGGATCGACGCCGCGTTCGAAGCGGTGGCCGGCATCGGTATGCAGGCCCAGTTTGCGGCCGCGACCGATGATTGCGTCAGGTGCGAAGTGCGCGGCTTCGAGGAAGACGTTCCTGGTGATGTCGGTGACGCGCGTGTCGAAGCCGCCCATTACACCGGCCAGCGCGACCACGCGGTCAGCGTCGGTGATGGCCAGGAATTCCGGATCGAGCGCGGCATCCCGGCCGTCGAGCAGTTTCACGCTCTCGCCCGCGCGCGCGCGCCGGACGCCGACCGGGCCCTTGAGCAGGTCGCGGTCGAACGCGTGCATCGGCTGACCGAGCTCCAGCATCACGTACTGGGTCACGTCGACCAGCAGCGAGATCGGGCGGATCCCGCTGCGGCGCAGGCGTTCGGCCATCCACGCGGGCGTCGGTGCCGCCGCGTTGAGGCTTTCGATCACGCGGCCAACGTAGCGCGGCGCGTCGGCGCCGGCGTTGAGTTCCACTGCCATGGTCGCTTCACCCTGCGCGGCCACCGGCGAGGCTTCGAACGGCGCCACTTCGCTGCCCTTCGCGGCGGCCACGTCGAAGGCGATGCCGCGCACGCTGAAGCAGTCGGCACGGTTCGGGGTCAGCTTGAGCTCGATCGTGGCGTCGGGCAGGCCCAGGTAGTCGGCGAGCTTCGCGCCGACCGTTGCATCGGCCGGCAGTTCGAGCAGGCCAGAGGCATCCGGATCGACGCCGAGCTCCTTGGCCGAGCACAGCATGCCGAACGACTCGACGCCGCGCAGCTTCGCGGCCTTTATCGCCATGCCGCCCGGCAGGTTCGCGCCGACGGTGGCCAACGGTGCCTTCAGGCCGGCACGGGCGTTCGGCGCGCCGCAGACGATCTGCACGGTGCCGTTGCCGGTATCGACCTGGCAAACCTGCAGGCGGTCGGCTTCCGGGTGCTTCTCGGCACTGACGATCTGCGCGACCACGACGCCATCGAGCGACTCGCCCAGCACCGTCATGCCTTCGACTTCCAGACCGATCGCGGTCAGTGTCCCGGCCAACTCGTCTCGCGTCGCGGTGGTCGGTACGTGTTGGCGCAGCCAGTTCTCGGAAAACTTCATGTGTTCGTTACCCGTTGGATGGGCCTCGGCCCACCGTCATCGCTCGTGGAATGGCGGGCTGCGGCCCACCTTACGAATGCTGGTTCAGGCGAATTGCTTGAGGAAGCGCACGTCGTTCTCGAAGAAGCTGCGCAGGTCGTCGACGCCGTAACGCAGCATCGCGAAGCGCTCCACGCCCATGCCGAAGGCATAGCCGGTGTACTTCTCCGGATCGATGCCGACGTTGCGAAGTACGTTCGGATGGACCATGCCGCAGCCCAGGACCTCGAGCCAGCGCGTGGAACCGTCCGGCTGCTGCCAGGCGATGTCGACTTCGGCCGAGGGCTCGGTGAAAGGGAAATAGCTGGGGCGGAAGCGCATTTCGAAATCGCGCTCGAAGAACGCGCGCACGAATTCGGCCAGCGTGCCCTTGAGGTCGGCGAAGCTCGCGTGCTCGTCGACGAGCAGGCCTTCGCACTGGTGGAACATCGGCGTGTGGGTCTGGTCGCTGTCGCTGCGGTAGACCTTGCCGAGCGCGATCATGCGCAGCGGTGGTTTGTTGCCGAGCATGTAGCGCACCTGCACGCCCGAGGTGTGCGTGCGCAGCAGGCGGGCGGCGCCGCTGCTGTCAGGCGGGAAGTAGAAGGTATCGTGCATCGCACGCGCCGGATGGTGCGGCGGGAAGTTCAGCGCCTCGAAGTTGTGCCAGTCATCCTCGATTTCCGGGCCATCGCTGAGCTCGAAACCGAGGCGCCCGAAGATGTCGGCGATGCGCTCGATCGTGCGGCTGACCGGATGCAGGCCGCCACGGCCGGCGTCGAGGCCGGGCAGCGTGACGTCGATGGTTTCCGATGCGAGGCGTGCATCGAGCACGGCATCTTCCAGCTTGACCTTGCGCTCGCCCAATGCCGCGGTGAGCACGTCGCGTGCCTGGTTGATCGCCTCGCCGGCGGTCTTGCGTTGTTCCGGCGGCAGCGCGCCGAGCTGCTTGAGCTGGGCGGTGACGCTGCCGCTCTTGCCCAGCAGGGCGACACGCAGGGCCTCGATCGCATCGGGCGTTTCCGCCGTGGCGATGTCGCTCAGTGCTTGCTGCGTCAGCGATTCGATTCCACTCATTCGAACCTCGAACTTGAAGTCGTCATCCCGGCGAACGCCGGGATCCAGCTGTTGCTCTACCTCACCGCGATCCGGCCCTTCGCGAGCAGCTCAAAGCAAAGCGAAAGCTGGATCCCGGCGTTCGCCGGGATGACGGCAAAAACAACAGTTCCAAAACAAAACATGGGGAAGGACTTGCGCCCTTCCCCATGCGTGTATTGCGTTGTGCGATTCCTGCTGCCACGACGACGGGCTGCGGGATCGATCAACTTACGCTGCGAGTGCGCTCTTCGCCTTCTCTGCCAGCGCCGCAAAACCCTTCGCGTCGTGCACGGCGATGTCCGCCAGCACCTTGCGGTCCAGGGTGATGCCGGCCTTCAGCAGGCCGTTGATGAAACGGCTGTAGCTCATGCCGTTGATGCGGGCAGCCGCATTGATGCGGGTGATCCACAGCGAACGGAAATTGCGCTTCTTCTGCTTACGACCGATGTAGGCGTACTGCAGGGCCTTCGTCACCGCCTGTTTGGCGACGCGGAAGACCTTGCGGCGGGCGTTGTAGTAGCCCTTGGCCTGCTTCAGGATTTTCTTGTGACGGGCTCGTGCCGTTACACCACGCTTAACTCGTGCCATTTCTCATCTCCTCACAAATACGGAAGCATGCGGTCCAGACGGCCCGCGTCCTCGGCACGAACATGGTTCGTCTGCCGCAGGTTGCGCTTCCGCTTGGTCGCCTTCTTGGTGAGGATGTGGCTCTTGTTGGCGTGGCCAGCCTTGTACTTGCCGGAAGCGGTCTTCCGGAAACGCTTGGCCGCCGCCCGATTGGTCTTGATCTTGGGCATTGCGATGTCCTTTCGGATGTCTGTGACTGGCCTGGGCGCCGTTTTTGGGTCTTTGCGACTGCGTCGCGAAGACTTTTCAGTCTTTCGCTCTTCGTCGCGAAGACCGAATCCGGTCTTTCCTTCCTGCCCGTGCCGGCTTGTAAGTCGTTGATCCACAAAAGGATCACGACGGGTTCCGTAATACAACTGACTGCAAACCCGGCGAACCGGGCCGCGCATTATGCCGGGAGATGGTTTCCCTTGCAATTCCGGGGGTTACGGCTCAGGCGGGCTGCCTCCCTTCTCCCCGCTAGCGAAGGTGCCCGACAGGGCGGATGAGGTGCGCTTTTGCTGTTGCATGAAAAGCGAAGGGCGCCTTTCGGCGCCCTTCCCTCACCCGTTCCCCTCTCCCCGCAGGCGGGGAGAGGGGAACGGTTGGAATCAGCCGCTGCGCGGCTGTTCTCATTTCTTCTTGGGGGCGATCATCATGACCATCTGCCGGCCTTCAAGGCGCGGGCGCGATTCGATCACGATCTCGTCGCCCAGGTCCGACTCGATGCGCGCGGCCATCTCGCGACCCAGCTCCTGGTGGCTCATTTCGCGGCCACGGAAGCGGATGTTGATCTTGACCTTGTCGCCTTCCTCGAGGAAGCGGCGGATGTTGCGCATCTTGATCTGGTAGTCACCCTCGTCGGTGACCGGCCGGAACTTGAGTTCCTTGATCTCGACCTGCTTGGTCTTCTTCTTGGCCTCGTTCGCCTTCTTCTGCATCTCGAACTTGAACTTGCCGAAATCCATGATCTTGCAGACCGGCGGATCAGCGTTCGGCTGGATCTCCACCAGGTCGAGGCCTTCATCCTCGGCCATGCGCAGGGCTTCGTCGCGCGTGAGCACGCCGATCATTTCGCCATCGCTACCGATCACGCGCACGCGAGGCACGCGGATTTCGCTGTTCTTTCGATTCGGCTTTTCGGGGGTACTGATGTTGCAATCTCCAAGAAGTCGCCCGTCGCTAGAGGGGCGGATGCCGGCCGTCCGAGCGGCCGGGGTTCAAAACACTACTGGGCGTTCTCACTGCGCAAACGCGAAGCGAAATCGGCTACGGACATCGTGCCGAGATCTTCCCCTCCCCGCGTACGCACCGCGACCATGCCGTTTTCCTTTTCGCGGTCTCCGACCACCAGCAGGTACGGCACGCGCTGCAGCGTGTGCTCGCGGATCTTATAGCCGATCTTCTCGTTCCGCAAATCGGACTGGACCCGGAACCCTTGATTTGCAAGGGTTTTCCGGACCTCTTCGACCCAGTCAGCCTGGGCGTCGGTGATATTCATGGCCACCGCCTGGATCGGCGCCAGCCAGGCCGGGAAGTGGCCGGCGTGGTGCTCGATCAGGATACCGATGAACCGCTCCATGGAGCCGACGATGGCCCGGTGCAGCATCACCGGATGCCGTTTCTGGCTGTGTTCGTCCACATATTCGGCGCCCAGGCGGCCCGGCATCATGAAATCGACCTGCATGGTGCCCAGCTGCCAGGTCCGGCCGATGGCGTCCTTGAGGTGGTATTCGATCTTCGGGCCGTAGAAGGCGCCCTCGCCCGGCAACTCCTGCCATTCCACGCCGGCGGCCCTCAAGGCCGAGCGCAGGGCATTCTCGGCCTTGTCCCAGGTGGCGTCGTCGCCCAGGCGCGGGTCCGGGCGCAGGGCGATCTTGAGCTGGACGTCGCAGAAGCCGAAGTCTGCGTAGACCTGCATCGCCTGCTGGTGGAAGGCGGTCACCTCGGCCTCGATCTGGTCCTCGGTGCAGAAGATATGGCCGTCGTCCTGGGTGAAGCCGCGCACGCGCAGGATCCCGTGCAGCGCGCCCGAAGGCTCATTGCGATGGCAGGCGCCGAACTCGCCGTACCGGATCGGCAGGTCGCGGTAGCTGTGCAGCCCCTGCTTGAACACCTGCACGTGGCCGGGGCAGTTCATCGGCTTGAGCGCGTAGGTGCGCTTCTCCGACTCGGTGAAGAACATGTTGTCCTTGTAGTTGTCCCAATGGCCCGAGGACTTCCACAGCGACACGTCGAGGATCTGCGGGCAGCGCACCTCGCCGTAACCGGTCTCGCGATAGACGCGGCGCATGTGCTGCTCCACGACCTGCCACACCGACCAGCCCTTCGGGTGCCAGAAGATCAGGCCCGGGGCCTCTTCCTGCAGGTGGAACAGGTCCTGCTGCTTGGCGATCTTGCGGTGGTCGCGCTTCTCGGCTTCCTCCAGCTGGTGCAGGTATGCCTTGAGGTCCTTGTCGTTCAACCAGGCCGTGCCGTAAATGCGGCTGAGCATCTGGTTGTTGGAATCGCCGCGCCAGTAGGCGCCGGCGACCTTCATCAGCTTGAAGGCGCGCAGCTTGTCCGTGCCAGGCACGTGCGGGCCACGACACAGGTCGGTGAACTCGCCCTGCGAGTACAGCGACAGGTCTTCGTTGGCCGGGATCGACTCGATGATCTCGGCCTTGTAGGCCTCTCCCATGCCCTTGAAGAAGGCGACGGCGTCGTCGCGCGACTTCACGCTGCGCGATACCGGCAGGGATTCCTTGACGATCTTCTGCATCTCCGCCTCGATCGCCGGCAGGTCTTCCGGCGTGAACGGGCGCTCGTAGGCGAAGTCGTAATAGAAGCCGTTGTCGATCACCGGGCCGATGGTGACCTGCGCGCCGGGGAACAGGCGTTGCACGGCCTGCGCCAACAGGTGCGCGGTGGAATGGCGCAGCACCTCGAGCGCGTCGGGATGCTTGTCGGTGACGATCTCGAGCGAGGCGTCGTTGCCGATGCGGAAGCTGGTGTCGACCAGCTTGCCGTCGACCTTGCCGGCCAGCGCGGCCTTGGCCAGACCGGCACCGATCGAAGCGGCGACGTCGCCGACCGTCACGGGATTGTCGAATTCACGGCGGCTGCCGTCGGGGAGGGTAATGGCGATCATGGAATTGCGTTGGACCTTTGCTGCCTTCTCCATACGGGGGAAGGCTGGGGTGGGGGCACTCGCGCAGGGCGCGGAAACGAAAACGGCGCCGCGAGGGCGCCGTGCGACAGGACCTCGGGGCGTTTCAGCGATGGGCGGTGGTAGTGCTCATGTCACACGCTAGACCGGCGGATTGCCGCGGGCCACCTGATCCTGTCTCGGGTCGGGCGCGGCAGGCGCCGCGCAGGTGGCAATGGTTGGGGACAGGGGATGGCAAGTCAACCCGCGCCCGGAGCCTCAGCTCCGAGGTTTTGCCCCATCGGCGGAGTTCCACGGCCCGAAGCCGCTTCATCGCGGCCGCGGCGGGGCCTCCGGATACCGGAGCAGCTCGTCGTGGATCTCCCACCAGTCGGCCTTCGAGTCCACATAGATATGCGCCTGTGGCCCCTGCCCCGCGCCCAACGGCGTGTCCAGGGTGCCCAGGCGCACGCGCACCTGCTGTATGCCTTCGCGGCGGCTGATGATGGGCGAGCCGCAGTTGCCACAGAACGAGCGGTGCAGGCCGGTGTCGGCGACGAACGTCTTCAGCGCATCCTCGCCTGCCGTCAGCACGAAATGCTCAGCCGCGACGACGGCATTGGAAGCGAAGGCCGAGCCGCTGGCCTTGCGGCAACGCGCG
This sequence comes from Agrilutibacter niabensis, assembly GCA_031457065.1. Lineage (GTDB taxonomy): Bacteria > Pseudomonadota > Gammaproteobacteria > Xanthomonadales > Xanthomonadaceae > Agrilutibacter > Agrilutibacter niabensis_A. The sequence goes on along the minus strand of JAVDVW010000001.1, from coordinate 527,922 downwards.
CAATGGCAATAGAAACCGGGCCCGATGGGGCCGCGGATCTCGTACTGGACCGCGCCGCAGAGGCAACTTCCGGTGTGCATGTCGCTCTCCTTTTGAAGCATCGTTCCCGCCAAGCGCGGTTTCCCGCGATTGTGACTCCCTCTCCCGCATGCGGGAGAGGGACCGCGCTGCGAAGCAACGCAGGGTGAGGGACGTGGGTGACGGGAGGCAGCCACGCCAGCAAACGCAAGGACGCCCCTCACCCGCCCTGCCCTCCTTCTCCCCACGAGCGGGGAGAAGGGACAGCTTTCACTCCGTGCGCGATGCGAGTTTCTTGCGCTCCGGCATCCGTTCCGGCCAGCCACCGGCCAACGCCTTGTACAACGCCACTGCGCTGGTGACGCTGCGGGTGCGGCCGTCGGCGAACGCATCCTGTGCCTGCAGCTGCGTGCGCTCGGCATCCAGTGCCTCGAACAGGTCCGTGGCGCCGGCTTCGTACCGCACGCGGGCCAGCCGGGCCGCCTTGGCGCTGTCCAGCGCCGCCTGCTCCAGGTGCTGGTCCTCGATCCGGGCCCGCGCATGGCGTACCAGTGCGTTCTCGGTGTCTTCCAGCGCCAGCAGCACGGCCTGTTCGTAACGCGCGAGATCGCCTTCGGCATCCGCGTCTGCGGCCTTGATGCGCGCGCGCACGCGGCCGATGTCGAGGAAGGACCAGTCGATGCCGAGCGCCACCAGGCGCGTCTCGCTACCGCGTTCGAACAGCGCGCTGCTGTCGATGGCCTGCGAACCGATCAACCCGCCGAGCGTGAAGCGCGGAAACAGGTCGGCGGTCGCCACGCCGATCCGTGCCGTCGCGGCGTGCAGGCGTTGTTCGGCGGCCGCGACATCGGGACGGTGGCGCAACAGCTCGCCCGGAGTACCCGGATCGAGCGCGCCGGGCAACGCCGGCAATGGCTGCTGCGCTTCCAGCTCGGCGATCAGCGCGTCGGGCGTGCGCCCGGTCAGCACCGCCAGGCGATGCATGTTGACCGCGACCTGAGCTTCCAGCGCCGGTACGCGGGCCAGTGTCGATTCCAGCTGGGCCCGCGCGCGCGAGGTGTCGAACTCGGTGCCCCGCCCCGCGTTGAAGCGTGCCTCGACCAGGTGCAGGGTTTCCTGCTGGTTGTCGGCGTTCTCGCGCGCCACCCGCAGGCGTTCCTGCAGGCCACGCAGTTCGACGTAGCTGCGCGCGACCTCGCCCACGATCGCGACCTGCATCGCCTGCAGGTCCGCCGCCGAGGCCTCGGCACCGGCACGCTGCGCTTCGACGCTCCGGCGCACGCGGCCAAACAGGTCCAGTTCCCACGACGCCTGGGCATTGACGCTGTAGCTCTCCACGTCACGATCCGCACGAGCCACGCCCGGCGCCTGGTCGGCACTGAGACGACCGTCCGAAGCTTCCGCATGCGCAGTCACTGTCGGGAAGTAGTCGAACTTCGCCCCACGCAGCAACGCGTTCGCCCGGTCGTAGTTCGCCAGCGCGATGCGCAGGTCGTGGTTGGCCGCCAGCGACTCCTCGACCAGCCGCGTAAGCAGCGGGTCGTTGAAGTCGCGCCAGAATTCCGCATCGGCCACCAGCGGGAAACTGGCGGTGTCGGCCGGTGCGGCTGCCGTGGCCGCACTGCCGTTGGCAGGCTCGGCCACGGATGCGCCCGCTTCGGCCTGCACGAAGTGCTCGGGCGTCGGCACGTCCGGGCGCACGTAGTCGGGCCCGACCGCGCACGCCGCCAGCAGCGCCGCAGCGATGCCGAGCGTCAATGCGCGGACGTTGGGGAGGGGGTTCACCATGGCAGCGTGTCCTCGAAGTAGACGAAGCCGCCGCTCTGGCCGGCATCGTCGAGCAGCGCCATGCGCACGCTGGTCCTGGCGCCATCGGCGACTTCCAGTTCGCCGCCGGCATTCATGTCGGTCTTCACCGAGCCGGGATGCACGGCGTTGACCTTGATCGCGGTGCCTTTCAGTTCGTGCGCCAGCTGCACCGTCCACGCATTCACCGCGCTCTTGGAGACGTTGTAGGCCGGCACCTTGAAGTCGTAGATCGGCGAGGCCGGATCGGCATTGGCCGCGACCGAACCCAGGATGCTCGACACGTTGACGATGCGCGCGGACGGCGCGAGCCTGAGCAGTGGCAGGAACGCCTGCGTGGTGGCGACGACGCCGAACACATTGGTGTCGAAGGTCTCGCGCCAGGTGTCGAGCGTCTGCTCCGACGGCTTGCGCTGCATGTCGTCGCGGAACACGCCGGCATTGTTGACGAGGATGTCGAGTTTGCCGTGCTTGCTCGCCACTTCCTCGACGGCGACGGCGATGCTGCTGGCAAGCGTGACATCGAGCGTGATCGCTTCGACCGACAGGCCTTCGGCCTGGAGCTTCAACGAGGCCTCGACCGCCTGGTTGCGATTACGACCGGCAAGAAGCACGTGCACGCCCTTGCTGGCGAGCTGGCGGGCGGTTTCGAAACCGATGCCGCGGGTGGCGCCGGTGACGAGGGCAACCTTGGAAAGATTCTGGGCAGACATTGGGATTCCTTGCTTGGTAGGGCGGGCCTTGGCCCGCCGTGGGGGTATTCCGGAAGGGTGGGCCGAGCCCGCCCTACAGCACCGACGAAGCGGTCAATGAGTGGGCAGGAAGCGACGGCGAATGATCGTGGCGCACCAGCGGCCGGCCGGCGAGCTTGCGCAGCGCGACATAGAACACCGGGGTGAGGAACAGACCGAACAGCGTCACGCCCAACATGCCGGCGAACACGGTGATGCCGGTGACCGAGCGGACTTCCGCACCGGCGCCATGCGAGAACACCAGCGGGATCGTGCCGGCGATGAAGGCGATGGAGGTCATCACGATCGGGCGCAGGCGCAGGCGGCAGGCTTCGAGCGCGGCTTCGACAATGCCCTTGCCCTGCAGCTCCAGTTCGCGGGCGAACTCGACGATCAGGATCGCGTTCTTGCACGCCAGGCCCATCAGCACCACTAGGCCGACCTGCACGAACACGTTGTTGTCGCCGCCGGTGAGCTTCACACCCAACAGCGCGGACAGCAGCGTCATCGGCACGATCAGGATCACTGCCAGCGGCAGCGTCCAGCTCTCGTACAACGCGGCCAGCACCAGGAACGCCAGCAGGATCGCGAGCGGGAACACGACCAGCGAAGCGTTGCCCTGCGTGGCCTGCTGGTAGCTCAGGTCGCTCCAGTCGAAGCCCATGCCGTTCGGCAGCACCTTGCCGGCGATCTCGGTGACCTTCTCCATGGCTTCGCCGGAGGACATCAGGCGCGGGTCGTAGCCGCCGAGCAGGTCGGCCGCCGGATAGCCGTTGAAGCGCAGCACCGGGTCGGGGCCGTAGGTCTGCTTGATGGTGACCATCGAACCGATCGGCACCATCTCGCCGTTGACGTTGCGCGTTCGCAGCTTGGTGATGTCCTCGACACGGCCGCGGTACTGGCCGTCGGCCTGTGCGATGACCTGCCAGGTACGGCCGAACATGTTGAAGTCGTTGACGTAGGCCGAACCCAGGTAGGTCTGCAGGGTGTCGAACAGCTCCGTCAGCGGCACTCCCTGCGCCTTTGCCTTCACGCGATCGACTTCCGCGTCGAGCTGCGGCACGTTGGCCTGGTAGCTCGAAATCGGGAACTGCATGCCTGGCGTCTGCGCAGCCGTGCCCTGGACCGCCTGCACCGCGCTCTGCAGCGCGCCGTAGCCGAGGTTCGCGCGATCCTCGACGAACAACGAGTAACCCTGGCCGTTGCCGAGACCGAGGATCGGCGGCGGCATCAGCGAGAAGGCGAAGCCTTCCTGGATGCCGGCGAGCTTCGCATTGAGCTCGTCGTTGATCTGCTTGGCGGACTTGTGGCGCTCGCCGAAGGGCTTGAGCGGGAAGAACGCGACGCCGCTGTTCGGTGTGTTGGTGAACTGCAGCGGATTCAGGCCCGGGAACGCGACTTCATGGGCGACGCCGTCGATGCTCATCGCCGCCGCGGCAACCTTCTTCAGCGCGGCGTCGGTGCGTTCGATGGACGCGCCTTCCGGCAGGCGTACGCCGGCGATCAGGTACAGCTTGTCCTGGGTCGGGATGAACCCGGCCGGCACCCACTGAAAGACCGCGGCAGCGGCGAGCAGGAGCACGGCGTACACGCCAAACACGCGCCCACGGTGGCCGAGGATACGGCCCACGCCGGTGCCGTACTGCGACGACTTGCGGTTGAAGAAGCGGTTGAACGGACGGAACACCCAACCGAACAGGCGTTCAATGAGGCGCGAGAGCGCGTCCTTCGGCGCATCGTGACCGCGCAGCAGCATGGCCGCGAGCGCGGGCGAGAGCGTCAGCGAGTTGACCGCCGAGATCACCGTGGAGATCGCGATGGTCACCGCGAACTGCTTGTAGAACTGGCCAGTGACGCCCGAGAGGAACGCCATCGGCACGAACACCGCGCACAGCACCAGCGCGATCGCGATGATCGGACCGGACACTTCCTTCATCGCCAGGTGCGCGGCCTCGAGCGGCGTGGCGCCGTGTTCGATGTGGCGCTCGACGTTTTCCACCACCACGATCGCGTCGTCGACCACGATGCCGATCGCGAGCACGAGTCCGAACAGGGACAGCGTATTGATCGAGAAGCCAAGCAGGTAAAGGGCGGCAAACGTACCGACCACGGAAACCGGCACCGCGATCAGCGGAATGATCGAAGCGCGCCAGGTCTGCAGGAACAGGATCACCACCAGCACGACCAGCAGCGTGGCTTCGAGCAGCGTGCTCACCACGGCCTTGATCGAGTCGCGCACGAAGATCGTGGTGTCGTAGACCGTGCGGTACTCCACGCCCGGCGGGAAGCTCTTCTGCAGTTCGTCCATCTTCGCGACGACCGAGTCGCGGATCTGCAGCGCGTTCGCGCCCGGCGACTGGAAGACGCCCATCGCCGCGGCGTTCTGGCCGTCGAGGCGTGCACGCAGGGTGTAATCGCCCGCGGCGAGTTCGACGCGCGCCACGTCGCCCAGGCGCACGACTTCGCCGTTCGCGCCGCTCTTCAGCACCACGTCGCGGAATTCCTCGACCGAGCGCAGGCGGCCCTGCGCGTTGATCGGCGTGAGGAAGTCGCTGCCGTTGGGCATCGGCTCGGCGCCGAGCTGGCCGGCGGAGACCTGGATGTTCTGCTCGCGCACGGCGCGCAGGACGTCGCTGGCGGTCATACCCTGCGACGCGATGCGGTCGGGATCGAGCCAGATGCGCATGGCGTAGTCGCCGCCACCGAACTGGTGCGCTTCGCCGACGCCCGGGATTTTCGCGATTTCGTCCTTGACGTGCAGGCGCATGTAGTTGCGCAGGTACAGCGTGTCGTACTTGCCGTTCGTGGACACCAGGTGCACGACCATCAGGAACACGGGCGACTGCTTCTGCGTCGTCACGCCCTGGCGCCGCACGTCCTCGGGCAGGCGGGCAAGCGCCTGCGCCACGCGGTTCTGCACGCGCACCGCGGCATCGTCGGCATCGGTACCCGGCTTGAACGTGACCGTCAGCTGCAGCACGCCGTCGGAGCCGGCGACCGACTTCATGTACATCAGGTGCTCGACGCCATTGATCGCTTCTTCAAGCGGCGTGGCGACGGTTTCGGCGATCACCTTCGGGTTGGCGCCCGGATACACGGTGCGCACCACGACCGACGGCGGCACGACTTCCGGATATTCGCTGATGGGCAGCAGCGGGATCGCGATCAGCCCCGCGGCGAAGATGATGATCGACAGCACCGCGGCGAAGATCGGCCGGTCGATGAAGAATTTGGAGAAGTCCATGGTTTCTTCCTGGCCCCTTCCCCCGCCTGCGGGGGAAGGTTGGGATGGGGGCCCCCCTGCAAGTGGGAGTCATCAAAAAAGGCCTGCCGACCCTCCCCGCGCAGGGGGAGGGGAGATCTGTGAACAGATCCGCGGGGAGGATCGGCGGCCTGCAACGTTTGCCGGGGTTCAATCCGGCGGATTGGCGACAACTACATGGGCTACTTCGAACCGGCGGCTGCGCTCGCGACCAGCGACGGCGGCGGCGCACCCATCGCAATCTGCTTCGGCGACACCGGCATTCCGGGGAAGAACACCTTCTGTACGCCGTGCACGATCACCTTGTCCGCCGGGGTCAGTCCGGACTCGACTACCCGCAGTCCGTCGATGCTGCGACCGAGCGTGATGTCCTTGCGCGTTGCAGCGTTCTTCGGCCCGAGCACGTAGACGTACTTGCGATCCTGGTCGGTGAGCACGGCCTTGTCGTCGATCAGCAGCGCCTTGAACTCACCAGTGCCCTGCAGCTGCACGCGGGCAAACAGGCCCGGCGTGAACAGGCGGTCCGGATTCTTCAGCACCGCGCGCGCGCGGATCGTGCCGGTATGCGGATCGACCTGGTTGTCGACGAAGTCGACGGTGCCGGTGTGCGGATAGCCGGTTTCGCTGGCCAGGCCCACGCGGACCGGGTTCTGCGTGTCGCTGCGTTCACCCTTGCGTGCCAGTTCGGCATAACGCAGGAAGCTCTGCTCGTCGCTTTCGAAGTAGACGTACACCGGATCCTGCGACACCACCGTGGTCAGCAGGGTGCCGTCGGCCTGGGCGAGGTTGCCCTCGGTCACCAGCGCGCGGCCTGCGCGGCCTTCGATCGGCGAACGCACCTGGGTGAACTGCAGGTCGAGCTGCGCGGCGGCGACGGCGGCTTCGGCGGCGCGCACGGCGGCGTTGCTGCCGGACGTGGTGGCCTTGCGCGTCTCGAATTCCTCGCGGGAGATCGCTTGGGCTTCGATCAGCGTCTGCGCGCGCACGTCCTGCGCCTGTGCCAGGCGCGCCTCACTGCGGGCACGTTCGAGATCGGCCTGGGCGCGATCGAGTGCGGCACGGTATGGGCGCGGGTCAATCACGAACAGCAGGTCGCCCTTGTGGACCTCCTGCCCTTCCTCGTACGCGACCTGCTGCACGTAACCGCTGACGCGTGGACGCAGCTCGACGGATTCCACCGCGGCGACGCGGCCGGTGAATTCGTCCCACTGGTGCACGGACTTCGACAGCACGTTGGCGACGCTGACTTCGGGCGGCGGCGGCATGCCGGCATTCGGCGCGGCCTCGCTGCTGCAACCGACGATGGTCAGTGCAATGGTGACGCTGGCCGCCAGCGCCAGCCATGCCCAACCGGCCTTGGGACGCAATAGTCCTGACCGGGAAAGTGTCCTGCGGCTCATTTCATACGCTCCTGATTTGTTTCACGGTGACTTTGGGGGAGGTGATCGTGTCGAGCAGATTGCGCACGTCCTGCAGACAGCGTGCTGGCAGCAGGGATGCGTCGCTATCCATTTCTTGCGGTGTTGCCTTCGGGCTCGAATCCCTTTGCGACGATTCGTCCAACCCGCGGGTCGCGCCGTCGCCGGACTCTTCCCTTGCTGAGCTCGACGATCGGGGGACTTCGCTTTCGACAGGCAGCGCTTCGCCGCTGGTGCAGGCATCGCTGCGGTAATCGACGACGGCGTCCATGCAACGCGCATCGTTGCGATGGCGCAGGAGCTCCAGGGCCTTGCGCCCGATGTGTTCCACGCACGGCCATTGCTCGCAGGCGTGCTTTTCGTTGTCGTCGGTGCGTACCGGCGATTCGACTTCGAGCAGCTGCAGGCGCACCGAGAACTGCCGCGCCTCGCCATGCAACACCCGCGCGAGCATGCGCACGGCAGCGGCGGCGATCGAACGATGGCCGTAGCCGGCCCATGGATAGCGACCGCCCGGGCCGCCGATCACGACGTAGCCGCAGTTGCGGCCGGACGCACCGAGCCAGGGCAGCAGGTGGCGAGCCGCGACCAGGTGCGGCAGCACGACGTCGTCGAAGGCGTGACGAAGCTGGTCCGAGGATTGATCCAACAGGCGGCCGCGCTCACCACCCGCTCCCAGGGCGGCGATCACGCCGGCGAAGGGACGGTCGAGGCGCTGCAGCTCCGCCACCAGCTCGGCGGCCCCTGCATCGTCGGAAACGGAGCCGGGCAGGATCTGCAGCGCGGCGCGCGGATGACGGCGGCGCAGTTCTTCCAGCGCCTGCGCGTCGCGGGCCACGGCGACTACGGGCCAGCCCGCATCGACGGCGGCCTTGACCGCGCCGCGACCGATCGTGCCGGTCGCGCCCAGGATCAGAACGGCGGGCTTCACTGTCCCGCTCCCGGGACATTTTCTCCCACATTCGGGACGATGGCATGTGCGCGGGCGCGTTGCTGCAACCAGCTCGCGACCGGCAGCAGGACCATGGCAAGGGGCAGTCCAACGACCACGGCCAGCACGCCCCCCATCATCCAGGCCTCCGCCGCACCCGCGAAAATAGCCTGTTTCATCGCGATAACCGCCAATCCCAGCACGCCCGTGAAGGCGGCCAGCATGGTCAGGACATAGGCGAATCGGGCACGGGGGGTGGTCAACATGACGGCGGTACCGGGGGAACTGGTGCGCAGATTAGTCCCGTAAATGGCACTTGATTAGCCGTCGATTAAGGGAATAATTGTCCCGGAATCGGTCCAATTGGCCCGAGCCTTACCGGAGTCGCCCCCCCATGACCCGCGATCTCAACGACACCCTGATCTTCGTCAAGGTCGTCGAACACGGCAGCTTCATCTCCGCAGCGCGCTCGCTGCGGCTTCCCAAGACCACCGTCAGCCGCAAGGTGCAGGAGCTGGAAACGCGGCTGGGCGCGCAGTTGCTGCACCGGACCACGCGCAAGCTCGGGCTCACCGAAGCCGGCAATATCTACTTCGAACATTGCCAGCGCATTGCACGCGAGCTGGACGAAGCCGAAAGCGCCGTCGGCCAGTTGCAAAGTGGTCCGCGCGGCTGGCTGCGCTTCACCGCGCCCTATTCGCTCGGCATCGACAAGATCGCGCCACTGCTGGGCGAATTCCACGCGCGCCATCCCGAGGTGCGCGTGGAGATGCTGCTGAGCAACGAGCCCCTCGACCTGATCGACAAGGAAATCGACGTCGCCCTGCGCGTGGGCAACCTGCCCGATTCGAACCTCGTCGCACGCCGGCTCGCCGTATTCCGCACGCAGGTGTTCGCCAGCGCGGAATACATCAAGCGCCACGGCGAGCCCTTGCACCCCGACGACCTGCAACACCATGCGACCCTGGCCATGAACAAGGCGCGGCGCAACGGCAACGGCTTCGTGTGGACACTGGACGATGGTGAGCGAGCCGCCGACTACCGCATCGACCCTATCTTCGTCGCCAACGACTACGGCGCACTCAAGGGCGCCCTGCTCTGCGGCGAAGGACTGATGCTGGCGGCCGACGTGATGATGAAGCCGCTGGCCGAGCATGGCTTCGTGCAGCGCGTGCTCGCCGGCTGGACCGGCCCCGAGTACGAGTTCAATGCGGTGTTCCCGCGCGGCATGGTGCAGTCGCCGAAGGTGCGCGCGTTCGTCGACTTCCTGGTCGAACGCCTGAACTTCGACGCCAACTACATGGAAGAGCTCTGCCCGATCCTCCAACGCCAGCAGGAGCAGGCGCGGGCCACCGCCGAGGGCACTGCCAGCAAGAAGAAGCGCGTCCCCGCGCCACTGCCCGCAAGCAGCGAGGAAGGTTCGGAAGAAGATCTCGCCGTGGTCTGACCGCCGCGGCGATCGCTGGCCTGGATGCCGCGCGTGGAACCAGGAATGCCGATGGTCGTCATGCCGGTTCGCATCGGCAACTGGCCCATGAGGAACGCCGCGCGGCCCGCGGTGCAGCTCGGCTGGCCGTAGTGATCGGTGAACAGCATGCCGTCGCGCGCGATGCTGTCGATGTTGGTGGTGTGACCCATCATCCCGTGGGTGTAGGCGCCGACATTCCACATGCCGATGTCGTCACCCATATCACCAGGATATTGGGCTTGCCTGCGCCGCGCCCGATGATTCTTTTTTCGGTGCCATGGTGCATCCTCCTCCGCGCGACAAAGTTGGCTGGCATCTGTGCCGGGGCTTGGCCAGATTTCTTGCTTGCTTCGCCTCGTCCCTTGCCCGCGTGAAGAAGCTTTCCGTGCGCGCATCGGGGGACGCGGCGTGGATCCTTTCTACAGCCGGCGCCCGCACGGAACAACCGCATCTCTGATGGAGATTGCCTAAGTATTTGTACGGTGGTCGGCGCCGCCTTCAGCACTGATCGAGCGTGCTAGCCTTTCGAGGCCGCCAGGGTGCGAGCCATCCAATGAAGGACGACAGCTATTCGTTGCTTCGTGGCGGTCCTGCCTACCGCCTGACCCGCGCCGCGGGGCTGCATCGCAGGGGCGTGCCGACGGCGGCAGTGATCGCCATGGGGCTGTTGCTGATCGTGCTGGCACCAATGATCGCCGCCACCGCAGTCGATGGCACCCTGTTCGGCAATCGTGTGCGGATTCCCTTGCTGCTCGACTACACCATCGGCGCCCGGTTCCTGATCGCCATGCCATTGCTGGTGTTGGCAGCGCCTGCCGCCGACGCGCGCCTATGGCTGGTGGTCAAACATTTCAGGAAGCTGATACCGCACGAAGAGCAAGAGCGGTTCGAGGCGGTATTGGACCGTGTCCGCCATTGGCGCGATGCCACGTTGCCGGAGTTGCTGCTGTTCGCGCTGGCAATCGCCGGAGCGCTCTTGACCGCGCCAGTCCTCGACGTCCATGAAGGAATTTCCAACTGGCGCTCGACCACGGCAGGCTTGAGTACGGCCGGCCTATGGCAGATGTGGGTGGCGATTCCCGTGGTCCGCTTCATTGGCCTGTTGTGGCTGTGGCGACTGGTTCTCTGGACTTACCTGTTGGCGCGACTTACACGGATACCGCTGGATCTGCATGCCGCACATCCCGACGGTTGCGGTGGCCTCGGGTTCCTTGGCTATGCGCAGCAGGCCTTCGCTCCATTGGCACTTTTCGGCAGCGTGCTCCTGGCGGGCAGCTTCGCCGATCAGCTGCTGTATTTCGGTCAAACCTTGCCTGGGCTGAAATACCTGATGGGCGGTTACGTCGTGTTCGCGGTGGTGCTGCTGACTTCGCCCCTGCTGTTGCTGACCCCTCGTCTGCTGAGGCTGAAGCACGGCAGCTTGCTGGCCTACAGCGTGCTCGGCACGGATTGCACCGAGAATTTCGAGAAGAAATGGCTCGGACGCGCACCCGGCGGCGGCGCGCCGATACTCGAAGCCGGCGACCCGTCCGCCCTGGCCGATCTCACCGCGGTCCATGCCACGGCCAGCAGGATGTCCGTGGTGCCCTTCTCGCGCGACACCCCGATTGCATTCGCGATTGCCGCAGCGGCGCCCATGTTGCCGGTGGTACTGATCACGATGTCAATCGATGACTTCCTGGGCAAGCTGTTTTCGATCATTGCCTGACACGGGCAGCATCAGTTCGCACGGCAGGACCAATGCTGGCGCTATACGACGTGCAGCCCCCGCAGCCCGTCGAAAACCAGTTGCAGCGCCAGGGCCACCTGCAGCACCGCCAGCACGGCCCCGAGAATGCCCAACGGAAGCGCCACCCTTCGCATGATCCAATGGGCACACAGCATCCCAAGCAGGTTGAGCAGCATGATCGCGAGCACGATCCCGACGATCAGCAAGGTGCGAGCAGGGTCCGCGCTGAGCGCCAACAACACGATCACCAACGCAATGCCATAGGGCGTCAGCACCATCGGGAACACGACATGCATCAATGCCGGAGGTGCCTTCTGCGTCGTCGCGGACGACGGCGCCGGGGCTTCGTATTGCTGCATGACCAGTTGCAACGCGACCAGGAAGAGAATGATTCCGGCTGTAATCTCGAGAATGGGCGAATCGATCTTCCACTTGCCCATGAGCGAGGCGCCGATCAAGCCGCCAAGGACGACCGCCGCGGTGGCGATCAAGGTCGCCTTCACGGCAAGCGCACGCACCTGCGTGGCGGGCAGCGTGGCAGTCGCCTGGGCAAACGCGCCCAGCAGCTTGAGCGGGCCGAGCATGACGAAGAGGAACGTGAATACCTCCGGCGCGCCTAATTCGTAATGCGACCGCGTAGCGGGACTTTCCAAGGCGATGGTCGCCTGCATGAGGAGCAGCAATGACGTTTGCATGGGACTACTCCGACGTCGACGGGCAGGTGTCAGGTCTTGGCCGCGAACAGCCACAAGGCGGTGGTGGTTCCCAGCAGGATCAGCAGGAACGTGAATGTCATGACGGCCTTGTCGCGCGGCACGAACTGCGCGCGCTTGATGTCCTGGTTGACGCGCCAGTAGCGGTACAGCGACCACAGGATCACCAGCAGGCCGAGCACGACCATGCCCGAGCCCGCATTCTGCGCGTCGCGCAACATCGGGCCGGTCTGGTCGGAAGCCAACGCATGGTTCTGCCGCAGGTAGATGCTGAAGCGGTTCAAGGTGATGCCGAAGCCGATCATCGAGATGGCCGTGCGCAGGTACGACAAGTGCGTGCGCTCGTTGGACAGATGCGAGCGCAGGTCCGACAGGCCGGTCCGGTGTTCAGACAGGTCGGTGCGGTGTTCAGACAAGTCGGTGCGGTGTTCCGACAGCTGCGTCCGGTGGGTCGACAACAAGGTGGACGCGGTGCCGCTGTCCTTGCCTTCGATGGACTTAACCAGGTCTTCCGGCAACGGTTCTACCCGACCCCGGCCGGTTTTCGTGTCAGTGCTCATGGCGCCTCCGCTGCATTCTCGACGCCGGCTTTCAAGCCCATCGCCGCCTCGAGGTCACGTTCCAGGAAATAGTTGAGGAAGGTGCGGATCACCGCGATCGCGGCGAGTTGGCCGATGTCATCCCAGCTGGGTGCGATCGCCGTGCGGACGATATCCGCGGCGAGCATGAATTCCAGGCCCAGCACCAGCCAGCGCGCCAGGATCAGCCATGCCTCGCGGCGCACTCCATGGGTGGCCGTGTGCCTGACCATCGGCATGAGGATCTGGTACAGCGATTCGACGCCGCCGAGCGCGATCATCAGCATCGACAGCGCTTCCAGCGCCAGCGCGACGTAGTTGGCCAGTTCGTGGAAGTACGCTTCCATGCATCACTCCGACGCACTGCCGCGCACGATGCAGCGGAAGCCCAGGTGAGAGGTCGAGGTATCTATCGGCTGCGCCATCCGCGCCGCCGGACGGTAGCGGCGACAGTAATTGGGTGCGCACAGGTGCGAGCCGCCCTTCATCACCTTGCGTGCAATGCGCAGCGCCTCCCTTGGGTCATGGCTGCCCTCCTCCGTCGCACCGCGCGGGTTGCTGGGAATGCAGCAGGCCTTGGCTTTTTCCTCCGGATGCCGGGGGCTGTAGAAGTCGCCGGTCCATTCCCAGACGTTGCCGATCATGTCGACCAGCCCGTAGCAGTTGGACGGATAGGTCCCGACGGGAGAGGTGCCGACATGGCCGTCTTCGGCGAGGTTCTGCCACGGAAATTCGCCTTGCCAGGTATTGGCCCGATGCACGCCGCCCGGCGCCAGATCCGCGCCCCAGGCGTACTCGTTGTCACCGCAATCGCCGCGCGCGGCGAACTCCCACTCAGCCTCTGTCGGCAGGGACTTGCCGGCCCAGCACGCGTAGGCCTCGACATCGGCGTAGGCGACGTGCACAACCGGGTGGTCGTCGCGGCCTTCCAGCGAGCTGTCCGGACCCTGCGGATGCCGCCAGTCGGCACCGGCGACGAACTGCCACCACTGGTAATGGTCGCGCAGGTCGACGCAGTGCGGCGGCGGCATGAACACCACCGAGGCCGCACGCAGCATCTCCGGCAACGCGCCGGGGTATTGCTCCGGATCCGGTGGGACCTCGCAGAACGTCACGTAGCCAGTGGCTTCGACGAAGCGCCGGAACTGCGCGTTGGTGACCGGTGCGACGTCCATCCAGAAACCATCGACATGGACCCGGTGCGCCGGCGCTTCCTCCGGGTAGTGATGGTCCGAGCCCATGCGGTAGGTACCGCCCGGAATCCAGACCATGCCCGGATACGGGGCCTCCACCGGCGGTACCGCGACTTCGACGCTGGCATTCATGGTTTGCCCCCGGCCGGATAGATGGTCTTCCAGTCGCGCTTCATGTCCACGACGACCCAATGTTTCGCCTGTGCCTCGATGAGCGCCTTGTCGAGGCGGCCGACCTGGGAGTCGCGGTCGTAGGCCCACTCGCGGTCGGCATCGGTGTGGTGGACCAGGAGCGCGAAACGCGGGCCGTCGCCGGCCATCGTCCACTCGAGCATCTGCAAGTCGCCGTCGGAGTTGCCGAACGCGGCGATCGGGCGGCGACCGATGTGGGCCTGGATGCCGACCGGTTTGCCCGCCCCGTCGTCGACCAGGTTGATCTCCGCCAGCTTCATCAGCACCGGCTTTTCGTCGCGCAGTTCGAACTTCAGCTTGCCACTGCTGCCGACGACCTGTTCCGGTGGAACCCCGTAGACACGCTCCGTCCACGGGCGCATGAACTCGATGCCGCCGCCGGAGACGATGAAGGTCTTGAAGCCGTTCGCACGCAGGTAGGCCAGCAGTTCGAGCATGGGTTGGTAGACCATTTCGGTGTAGGGCCGCCCGGTCTTGGGATGCTTGGCGCTGGCGATCCAGTCGCTCGCGGTCTTGCTGAACTCCTCGGTGGTCATGCCGGTGTGCGTGGTGGCGATGAGGGCCATGAGCGACTTTTCGCCGCCCGCCATGAAAGCCTTCGTGTCGCCCGCGAGCAGGTGCTTGAACGGTTCCTGCTCCTTCCACTCCGGACGTTGCGGGGCAAGTGCCTTGACCCGGTCGAGCGCGAACTGGAGCTGGACGTACATCGGCTGTTCGCTCCACAGCGTGCCGTCGTTGTCGAACACGGCGATCCGCTCGGCCGGCGCCACGAAATCGGCCCCCCCCTCCTTCGTCACCCGGGCCACGAAGTCGACGATGGCCTGCTTGCGGGGGCTGTCATTCCAACTCGGAAGTACCGCGGTCATCGGAATCTCCGTGGATGGCTTGGTGGCCAGGGCATGCCCCTCGCCCGGTCCGCCCGTAACACCTTGCCGCGGCGTGCAGGCGGCTGCCGCGCCCAACACCAGCATCAGCAGCAGGACGTAGCGCTGCGTGAAAATGGAGGACATGGCCAACGCATGAGAGGGATTCCATCGCCGGAACATGCTCACTTCCCCGGATAGAGCAGCGTGAGCGTGAAGCGCACGCCCCAGTCCGGGCCATCGCCCGGGGTTTCGAAGTAGTAGCGCAGTCCGCCCTGCAGGCTCAGGAGCTGGCTGCCGGCCTTCACCACCTTGGAGTAGCCGATGTTCATTGGCACGTTCCAGGCATCGCCCTTCCAGTCGTAGCTCGACTCGAAGTTGAACGAGAGCGTGCGCCCACCCGGGAAGCCCTTGGCCAGGAATGGTTGCAGGAACGTGCTGCTGATGTCCGCGCGGTCATCCTCGCCGGCCACCGACCAGATGTGGTTGGCAAGGACGCCATAGGTCCAGCCGGCTTTGGTTTGCTTCAGCACAAGCGCGCTGGGACCGATGCCCCATTTCTCGCCGCCGAGCACATCATCGGTGGCCGTCGGCAACAGGAACACCGGGCCGACCGCCCAGATCCAGCCTCCTGCGGTTGGCGCCTTGGGCGAGAAAAAAAACGTCGGGGTGATGTCGCCGAGACCGAACTGGCTGCCGGAGCTACCGAACACATCGTCCTGGTAGACCACCGGAGCGATCACGCGCGTGATCAGGTTCCAGTCTTGCGAGATCGAGGTCGGGATGACCGGCTGGATGTTCAGGAAGTGCTTGGTGCCGTCTTCGGAGCCGATGTTGAAATCGACGTTGTACTGCAACGGCACGCTGATGAGCGAGGCGACCGGGTTGGACAGCTGCTTGGCCAGCTCGTCGGCATCCTGGGACCGGACCACGGGCGCGACCAGAATGAGTAACGCAACCAGAAGGATGCGCTTCATCGTGCGGCTCCAGTGCAGTCCTGATGGGTTTCGGCCATGCACTCACCTGACGGTTCAGAACTGGATGCTGGCCGACAGCAGGAAGGGATCGCCTTCGAAGCGGTTCTTGACGTCGAACTCCTGCAACCAGCGCGCCGAGAACTCCACCTGCCCGCCTTCCCATTTCTTGGCATAGGTCAGGATCGGGCCGATGGCGAGCGAATGGCCCTTGAAGCCGTCGAGGCGGTCGGCAATCGCGGCATCATCATCCTCGAGCTGCTCGATCCAGCCGCCGGCGGCGCCAACTCCCCAGCCGTTCGAAAAGCGCTTGACCAGCAAGGAATCGAGGCGGAACACCGCACCGTTCTGGTAATCGGTCGCGTCGTTCTTGGTGTAGAAATCGACGGCCGCCAACGAACTGAATTCGAGCGAGCCCTTCTGGAACAGTTGCGTGTAACCAACGGTCGGCGAATAGGTCCAGTTGTTGAGGCTGAGCTCGGCCAGCCGACCTTCCTCATAGGAGCCCGTTGGCGCAAAGATGTAGAGCGCGAGCGACAGGTGCTTGGTGGCGCTGAAATGGCGACTGGCGATCACCGGCACGATCGCCATGTCGAACAAGCCGGTGTCGCTGTCGCTGACGCTGCCGCTGACCGAGCCGATCCGTAAGTCGGCCTCGACGTCCATTTTCGCGAATGGCACCACGGCGACCGACGCGAAGTTCCACCGGCCCCCTCCCGTATCCCAGACGTAGATTCCGGTGATGGAAAAGAGCTGGGCGGTTACGTCGAGGCCGAGCGCACTGCCGCCACCGGGGAGCGGCGATTCGCGCTCGGCACCAACCGTTCCCGAGTAGTAGGCATAGGAAAGTCCGAGGTTCCAGCCCGGAGTCGGAGGCACCACGCCTGCAAACGAGGTTCCCTGCAGGCCGGTGATGGGGCGGCCGATTGCGCCTTCGGTGGCCAGGACTGGGGCCATTGGCAGCGCACAGAGCGCCAAGGTCACGAGTGCGCGTTTCATCATGGTGGTGATCCTCGGTTGGCGACGACGGAAGCCACCGCCGCATGCGCCGTCATGCGTTGCCGCTTGCACCGTGGCGAAGCGCAACTCGCATCGCCACGGCGCTTTCCCATCACCCTCCCGCGGCGGCCTTGTGCATTTCGTCCACTGCGACGTCGACGGTGAAGCTCGCCGACTTCTGCCGCGGCGGGAACGCCTTGAACGTACCCATGAAGTCGGCGGCGATCTTCTGCGCGGCCATCAACAGGTAGGCCTTGTTCATGTACCAGTCCCAGTACGTGTTGGAGGTGATGTCCGCGCGTTCGTACGGATCCGTGCGCAGGTTGAAGAACTTCGGCGTGCGCAGCCGCACGAACGGTTCGGCCCAGACCTGCAGGGTGCCCGGGCAGCGTTGCTCCAGGAACACGATCTTCCAGTTGTCGAAGCGCAACGCGACCATGTCGCCGTCGTCGCTGAAGTACATGAAGCCCTGGCGCGGGCTCTTGTCGACCTCGCCGGTCAGGTAGGGCAGCAGGTTGAAGCCGTCGATGTGCACCTTGAAGGTCTTGTCGCCGGCCTTGTGGCCTTTCTTGAGCTTCTCGACGATGTCGGGTTCGCCCGCGGCGGCCAGGAATGTCGGCAGCCAGTCGTGGTGGTGGATGATCTCGTTCGACACCATGCCGGCCTCGATCTTGCCCGTCCAGCGGATGATCTCCGGGATGCGGAACGCGCCTTCCCAGTTGGTGTTCTTCTCGCTGCGGAACGGCGTCATGCCGCCGTCGGGCCAGGTGTTCATGTGCGGCCCGTTGTCGGTGCTGTAGATGACGATGGTGTCTTCCGCAAGGCCCAACTCGTCGAGCGCGTCGATGATCGTGCCGACGTTCTTGTCGTGGTCGATCATCGTGTCGTGGTACGGCGACTGCCAGCGGCCGGCCTGGCCCAGGCTCTCCGGCTTGGTGTGCGTGCGCAGGTGCATGTGCGTGAAGTTGACCCAGCAGAAGAAGGGCTTGCCCGCCTTGTGCTGGCGCTTGATGAAGTCCACCGCCGCGGCGGCGAAGTCGTCGTCGCAGGTTTCCATGCGCTTGCGCGTGAGCGGACCGGTGTCCTCGATCTTCTGCTTGCCGACGCGGCCCCAGCGCGCCTCCTCGGTCGGGTCATCCTTGTCGGTGGCGAAGCTGCGCATGACACCACGGGGCCCGAAGCTCTTCTTGAACTCAGGGAAATCCTTGACGCTCGGATAGTCCGGATCTTCCGGATCCTCTTCCGCGTTGAGGTGATAGAGGTTGCCGAAGAACTCGTCGAAGCCGTGCACCGTGGGCAGGAACCGGTTGAGGTCGCCGAGGTGGTTCTTGCCGAACTGGCCGGTCGCGTAACCCAGCGGCTTGAGCAGCTCGGCGATCGTCGGATCCTCCGCCGCGAGGCCGACCGGCGATCCGGGAATGCCGACCTTCGTCAGCCCCGTGCGGTAGCCGCTCTGCCCGGTGATGAAGGACGCGCGTCCCGCCGTGCAGGACTGCTCGCTGTAGGAGTCGGTGAAGCGCATGCCCTCGCTGGCGAGGCGGTCGATGTTGGGCGTGCGGTACCCCATCAGTCCGTCGGAGTAGCAACTGAGGTTGGAGATGCCGATGTCGTCGCCCCAGATCACCAGGATATTGGGCTGCTTGGAATTCGCGCCCCCCTGCTTGGCTGGGGCTTTCTTTGCTGCGGCTTGCGGGCTCATCTCGGACTCCTGTGCGGGGGGAAGCGGAACGTAGGGCCTTCGGTTGCAGTGTTCGGAGCGCTTTGCGTGAAGCGAAGGAGGCGTCCCTAGGCTACGTTGTGCACCATCGGCTGCCATCGACAAAAGCGCGTAGTACGCTTCGGTAAAGCTACGTAGGCTGAGGTGCATGCATTCATACGAGCGCCGTGGCACAGGTCTTGCCTTGAGGCTCGCACACGATCGGCAAACTCAACCCTTGTCGCCGAGGACCCTGGATTCGATCATCCGTGCGCAGCTGCGCGTCAGCTCGTCGAGCACCTCCGCCGGCCCCAGTTCGGCCGAAAGGAAAGTGCCGCCCTGCAGCGCCGTGCTGATCGCAGGCAACAGTTCTTCGCCGGCAGAACTCTTGAGCACGTAGCCGCTGCATCCCGCCAGCATGCTTTCCCGCACCAGATTGAGATCGTTGTGGACCGTCAGCAGGATCACGCGGCTCCGCGGATTCGTCCGCAGGAGCATCCGTGCAGCGTCGATGCCGTCCATTTTCGGCATCGAGATGTCGGTCACCACTACGTCGGGCGAGAACTTGCACACGGCGTCCACCAGGGCCTGCCCGTCCGCGACAACCGCCATCACTTCGAAATCGTGCGCGAGCAGATGGCGCAGTTGATCAGCCACCGCTGGATGGTCTTCAGCCACTACCACGGTGCAACGAGCCATTGGCCAGCCTGCCGCCGATTCCTGGACTGCTAGACCTTATGGCTCGGAGCGCCGCGGCGACACCGAAAAGTTGCGCAGCGCCGGCTAAGGAAATCTACGCAGGCTCGATGAGCCCGTGGCGCTCCGCGGCCCGGACCAGCTCGACTCCGTTGTGGACGCCGAAGGCCTGCATCATGGCGTACTTGTGCGTTTCCACCGTGCGCGTGGCGATCCCCAGTTCTGCCGCGATCTGCTTGGACCGGTAGCCCTTGGCCAGGCCGTTGAGCACGTCGAGCTGCCTCCGCGTCAGGCGCGCGCTCTTGATTAGCCGGTTGCTCAGCAGTCCATGCGAAAGCGATGTCGAGACATAGGTCGCTCCCGAGGCGACCTCGCGTATCGCCCGCACCAGCTCCTCTCCCGCCGCGTGCTTGGGCACGTAGCCGTTGGCCCCGCAATGCAAGGCCTCTTCCACAAAACCGATGGCATCGTGCATCGTCAGGATCAGGAAGGGCGTTGTGTTGCCGGCCGCGCGCAGGCTCCTGAGGGCTTGCAGCCCGCCCATCCCCGGCATGCTGATGTCTGCAACGATGACGTCCGGGGACGATGCCTGCACTGCATCGAGCAGCTGCTGGCCCTCGCTCACGACTTCAACCGACGCGAAACACTCGAGTAGCACGCGTTCCAAACCCTCGGCCACGACGCGGTGGTCCTCGGCCAGCAATATCTTCAGTCCGTTGTATTCGTTTGGCATGGCAGCGGCACCCTTGCGAAAACAGTGGTCCCTTCACCCGGGCTGGACGTCAGCCGGAAGGTGCCGCCGACCAGCCGCACCCGCTCCTCCATGCTGACAAGACCGAGGTGACGCCTGGCGCGAGGCGAGTCGGGAAAGAAGCCGCATCCATCGTCGGCAATCGTCAATTCGACCGAATCACCGCTGCGATGCAATGTGAGTCGCATCGTCCGGTGGTTCGCGTGCTTCGACGCGTTGTGCAGGGCTTCCTGCGCCACCCGGTACAGGCACAGGCTGACCTGCCCGGGGATCTGTAGATTCTGGTCCATGTCCAGCTCGAGACTCCCGCCGTCCGTCGAATGCTGCTCCAGGCACAGGGACCTGAGCGCACAGACCACACCGGCATGCCGGATCACATCCGGGTGCAGGTCGTGGGATAGGCGCCGCACATCGCCGGACAGGCATACAAGCTGGTCCCGGAGCTTGCCGAAACCGGCACGCATTTCGCCCTCGCTCATCCGCTTGAGCGCGCTGGTGGCAATGCAGAGTGACGCCAGTTTCTGGCTGATGTCGTCATGGAGCTCGCGTGATATCCGGGCACGCTCTGCCTCCTGCACGTCAATCAGGCGCCCTGCCAGGTCGAGTGCCTGCTCGTGCCCCGCCTCGCTTTCCCTGGATAGACGATTGCGTTCATCCGCAAAGACGCCGATCACGTACGTAGCCGATACCACCATCAACAGCCAGACCTGCAGGCTGAAGCTATCTGCCAGCGAAGGTGCGACAGCGATGGGTGCGAAGAGAGTGAAGATTACCAGTGCGAGCGAAATAGCCAGGATGGACGCACAGGCTCCGCGCATGCCGAAACGGGCAGCCGCCCAGAACAGAAATGCCATGGGCACGACGGAAATCGGCAGGCGCAATTCGTACCAGCGCGACACCATCGTCCAGAGAATCGATGACAGCAATGCGATCCCCAGCAGGGCCAATAGCCCCACCAGCACTCGACGCCTGCCGAGCCGCCCAGGCGATGCATTCCCGGCAAGGACCATGATCGGCGGCGCCATCACCAGATATCCCAGCGCAATGGCGAAAGCCGCGACGATCCATACCTCCGCAAAATCCTGGTAGTGCCCGTTCCAGCGAACCAGCGCCGCCGGCGTGGCGACGACCGCCGCAATGAGCCACGCGTGCCAGGCGAAGCTCCGGAGACCGACGAACTCGGCTATTTCTTCCCTGCTTGCGCGCCAATGGTTCGCAAAACAGGCAGTCAGCGAAAAGGTGGCCAGCATCACCAGCGCAGCGGCGGACACATTCCAACCTTCCGGAAGTCCGACGCAGGCGGTAGCAATCGATGCCAATACCAGGAATGGGCCATGCACGGATTTGGGAAGCACGGCCAATGCGCCCAACACCAGACCCCCAGGCAACCACAACGGCGCAACGACGGAGCCGCCCCATAACGCCAGCGACGCAAATTGAGCGAGGTAACAGCCCGCTCCCACCAGCACGATCAGCGCGACATGCCAAAGCGAGATGCCGGGGGGAAGCGATCGGGAATCCGCCTTTTCAAAATCGACCACGTGCCTGCTCATGGCAAACCTGCGTCCTTGTCTGATGGCGATGGCCGGCAGTGCCGGCGCTGCTACCGTCCTCCAGCGCATTTGTGCGCGATGCGCACAAGCCTGGATTCTTGTCGTCGTCACGTATTCATTACGTCCTGTTCACGTGCGGCGGTACAAAAAAACGGCATAAAGTCGCTTTGGAAGGGATGGGGGCCGTGCCCAAACTTGTCTGCGCGACTTTCGACGAATTCGAAGCCCATCTCTTCGGTTTCGATGGCCGCTATCACCTGACCGGACCCGAGCGCGGCGAATGGCGCTCGCAGGCGTTCTGCGTCGAACGCATCCTCGTGCAGCTCGTATCCGAAGGCGCGGCTTGCGCCTATGAGGGCGTGACACTGCACGGATGGGCCACTCTGTTCGTACCCCGCTCGCCGCCGCAGTGGTACAGGATGCTGGGTGTTCCGATGGATGACCGGAGCCTGATCCATTTTGCCCCCGGACAAGAGTTCCGGGCGGCGGTGAACAACGCCAATCAATGGCTGTCGCTTTCCGCTCCAGCCGAGTTGTTGCAGTCCGGGATCGACAGCGACGCATCGGCCGTTGGAGCCAACAGGTGCCTCGACCTCGAGCCCGCGACGATTGCGGCCCTCATAAAAATGCTGGACCGGCTCGCCTCCCTGGAGGCCACCGGCATGCTTCCGACGAAGCCGCTCTCAGGGATCCTCGAAGACCAGTTGCTGACGCTATGGCGGTTCGCGCTGGGTCGCGGAGTGCACCGTGTCTCCGGCAAGGGACGGCCTGCGGCTTCCCGCGCGGCAATCTTCAGCAAGGCGGTATCGCTGATGAACCGGTGGGCGAGCCGCGAAGTACGAATCGACGATCTATGCCGGGCCGCGGGCGTCTGCGAGCGCACCTTGCGCGCGGTATTCAACGACGAAGTCGGCATTGGGCCGCACCAGTATCTGCAGATCCACCGATTGCACAGGATTCGCAGGGCGCTGATTGCAGCCAACCCCAATAGACACACGGTGGCAGGTATTGGTGCGCGGCACGGTTACTGGAACGGCAGCCGCCTCGCCCACGACTATCGGGCCCTGTTCGGTGAGCTTCCGTCGGAGACCTTGTTGCGCCCGATTCCGCAGTCGAGTCGTAGCTGAAATCGGCGAGACAGTAACCCCGCACTCGGTGCGGGGTTACTGAACAGCTGTTGCATCGGATCGGGCTACTGTTCGAAGCGGCGAGCCCTTACTAGCCCGGGCTATTCTCCAAGCCCCACAGCGAGCTCGACGCGTCGATTCATCGCTTGGTTTGCGGGGCTGTCGTTGGCCACCTTCGGGTTGGTGGGGCCGTACCAGAAAAGCATCATCCGGGAGTCATCGACGCCACGCCCCTTGAGGTAGCTCGCGACCATCTTGGCGCGATCGCGAGAGAGGCCTTCGTTGTGGTCCCTGCTTCCGACGTTGTCGGTATACCCGGCGATCTTGGCATAGGACTTGGGCTTGTCCTTCATGAACTCGGCCACCTTGTCCAGGTCGGCCTTGTCCTCGGCGGCGAGCGCGGTCTTATTGGTGGCGAAGTTGATGTCGTCCACCTTGAGGCCGACGATCTTGGTGTCGGTGCTCGTGACGACCTGGTCCGTCACCTTCACGTCGTACAGCGCCCCGCTCGTGTACTCAGGACGGTTGACGAAATCGGCAAGCGGAATCACGCGCGAGCACGAATTGAGGGTCGCGACGTCCTGCGTGAGAGTGGCCTCCCTTTTCGGCTTTGCGCTGCTGATCACGTAAAAGCAGACGTCGTATTTCTGGGCCAGCTGCTTGGCAACCTCGGCGGGGTTTTGCCCGGTGTATTCCCCGTCCCAGAACACGAAAACGGCCGTCCTGCCCGACAGTGGCTTGAGGATGCCGTCGAGCTTCTGCAGCCCGATCTTGAGGGGTGTCGGTCCGCTGCCCCGGTCGCGCATGGTATCCAGTGCCGCGGCGACGTTATCGCGGTTGTAGGGCTGCACCGGATAGTTTTCCTGCCAATCCGTATAGGTATAGATGCCGATGTTGTGCCCGATATCCGGGAAGTATTCATTCCTGCTCTTGAGCTCGTTTTTCACTACCTGAACCACGGGCTTGTCCGTGTCCATGAATTTGTCGTTCGTCGACGACGAGGTGTCGAGGAACAGGATTGCGTTGTCCGCAACCTTGACCAGCTGATCCTTCTTGACGACGTTGTTGACGATGTCGTCCCGCGTGATGATCTCGACGGCAAACAACGGCGACGCGACGAAGCCGCCGAGAATCCCCACGACCACCGCCTTCCAGATTTTCGACTTGTGCGTCACTTTCCTCTCCTTCCTCTCCAAAGCGCGGGCCCACGTCCGCAAGAGGACAGACAGTGATCCCACGGTCCGTATGAACTTGTGACATTCCCGGAGACAAAAACCGCCTCTTTGGCAGGGCGATTCGTATATTTTTTGTCTGTTTTCGGAATGTCACGATTAAAAAAAGCGGCCTAATCCATTGATTCAACTGGTTGGCGGTACAAGGTTCCGCCGTGGTCAGGAGTGGATTGCGCTTGGAGGTCCCGGTCGGAGCACCCCCATGCAGGTGTGTAGGCACTCACCTGATCGGACGCGATCGGCGAAGAGGGTTCCGGGCGGCGGTGAGCAACGCCAATCAATGGGCGCAGTCGGCATAGCAAATGGCTTGATCCAGACGGGAACCGATCAATGCGAATGCCGTGCATCAGCACATGCTCTGAAAGCAGAACGGCGCGATCTGCGATCGCGCCGTTGCTCAAGCTGCCACGCTGACCGGAACCGCCAATGCGTGCCGCCCTTGTTCATTCCTTGCGCAGCGGCGTGAACAGCAGGTCCTGGAAATCCCAGCTGAAGTCGGCGATGGGCGAGATCGCCTTCATCGTGATGCGCTCGACCTTGCCTTCCGGATCGAGGCCGAAGTTGACATAGGCCTGTTCGTATTCCGGGTTGTCCCACACCGTGCGGAAGGTGTCGAAGCGTTCGTGCTCGAGGCGGCCGGTCAGGCCCGGGGACTGCAGGAAGTTCACCCGCAGCACGCCCTTCTCGTTGGTGATCGTGATCGGTCCGTACCACGGATCGGCGTAGCGGCCGGCGTAATTCGCCAGCGGCAACGTGGGCTTGCCGTGCGCGGCTGGCGCGGACTTCGCGCTGGCGCCGAGCGCCGTGATGCCGCCCTGCATGCGCTGTTCCAGGAACGTGTCGAACGCGGCGACCCAGTCGGTGTCCGGCGCGCCGAGGTAATGGTCGATCACCTCGAGCGCGATCCCGCGCATCACCGAAACGTCTTCGGAGTTCATCTGGAAGGCAACGCCGAAGTTGCGGTCCGGGAACAGTGCGATGTACGTGTATACGCCGAAGATCGCGCCGCCATGCTCGATCACCTTCTCGCCGCGGTAGTCGCGCACGCTCCAGCCCAGTGCGTAAGACGAGAACTTCGGCGCGGCCTCGGCGAGCTTGCCCGGCCACTTGGGCGTCGGCGTGGGCACCACGGGCGTCCACATCTGCGCCGAGGATTCCTCGCTGAACACCTTTGCCTGCTTGCCGGTCGATGCGTCGGTCCACGTGCCGTGGCCGAGCTGCACCTGCATCCAGTGGGCAAGGTCGTTCGCGCTGGACGAAAGGCCGCCCGCAGGCGCGCCGTTGTTGCCGAGCGTCTTGCGTTCGTCGAGCACCTTCTGCTCGCCCATGCCGCGCACGCGGCCACCGGTGCGGGCGTGCGGCCACGCGCGGTTGGGATTGGCGAAGCGCGCCGACTGCTCGGTCACCGAGCTCGTCATGCCCGCGGGCTTGAGCACGCGCTCGCGCACGAACTTCTCCCAGGTCTGGCCGGTCACTTCCTCGATCAGCTGGCCGGCGACCGAATACAGCACGTTGTCGTACGCATAGCCGCTGCGGAAGCTGGTGGCCGGCTTGATGTAGCGCAGCGCGCGGACGGTATCGGCGCGGCTGCGCGAGGAGGACGGCACGAACATCAGGTCGCCCGCGCCGATGCCAAGGCCGCTGCGATGCACGAGCAGGTCGCGCACCGTCATCTCACTGGTCACCCACGGGTCGTACATGCGGAACCACGGGATGTGGTCGATGACCTTGTCGTCCCACTTGATCTTGCCGTCGTCGACCAGCACGGCGAGCGCGGCGGCGGTGATCGCCTTGCCGGTCGATCCGGTCGGGAAGATCGTGTCCGCGTCGACCCGTTCCGGCGATCCGAGCTTGCGCACGCCATAGCCCTTCGTCATCGCGACTTTGCCGTCTTCGACGATGGCGATCGACAGGCCTGGGACGTCGTGTGCGCGCATTGCGGCATCCACGCGCGCATCCAGGTCCGTGGGCGGCGCCGCGAACGCGGCGCCAGCCAACAGCGTCGAGGCCAGAAGTACGAAGCGCGGCGCGAAGCGGCGTCCCGTCATGTTCATTCTCCTTGCAAGGAATGGGATTGCGCGGTCAGGGTCGCTTGCGGCGAACGGCGCCACAGCCACCACACGCCGACCGTCAGCAACGGCAGCACGTAGACCACCAGGAAGAGGTAGGCCAGGCCGCGGTAGCCCTTGGCGATCAGCGCTACCAGGCCGAAGTGGTCGGCGATGAAGATCGAGCCGACCAGCAGCGTCGCGGCGATCGCGAACCGACCGGCGCTCGACAGTTCGCGTGAACGGTGCGTGCGCCACGCGGCGGCGATGCGCTCATTGGCGGCATGCACGGCGGCGGCGCCGCTCTCCAGCAGCGCACTGAAGATCATCGCCTGGAACAGCAGATGGAAGACCGGCATGTCCAGCTTGCGCAGGATGTAGTCGGACGGCAGCGCCTCGTCACCGATCTGCGGATACCACGCGACCATGCAGATGAAGAACAGCAGGCCCGGCACCATCGCCAGTGGTCCGGCGAGCACGCCGGCCACCACCGCGTCGCGGCGCGAGGTGAAGTGCCGCGCCAGCGGCAGGATGATCACCGCACCGACGATGTTGTAGCCGGCATAGGTGAGTCCGCCCGACAGCCAGCCATCGGTCGGCACCGGCGTCCGGAAGATCTCGGCGGCGCGGTCGCCGAAGCCGAGGAGCACAAACACCACGAACAGCACGTACACGCCGTACAGGAAGAACGACACCCACTTGAACAGCTGTTCCACCGCATGGTTGCCGTAGGCGGTGAACGCGCCGATGCCCAGCATCAGCAACAGCGTGCCGACGAGCGTGGGCCAGCCGAACATCGCCTGGCAGATCGCGCCCGCGGCCGCACCGAACACGGCGAGGATCAGCACCATGAACACCAAGTACGCGAGTTCGAAGACCACCGCGAACGGTCCCAGCAGCGTGCCGAAGAAACTGCGGTAGTCGAAGCACCGCGTCGCCTGGGCCAGCGCGAAGGTCAGCGCGCAGATCACGCTCCAGGACACCATCGCCACGAGGATCGCGAGGATGCCGCCCTGCGGCCCGCTGGGGATGAAGTATTCCGCGAGTTCGCGGCCGGTGGCGTAGCCGCCGCCGATCACCGCGGCCTTGAACGCCAGGCCCGGGAGGATCAGACGCTGAAACCAGGTCGACGTCGTGCTCATGACATCCTCCGCCGGCTCATGCGAGGCACGCGTCGACCAGCCGGTCGAACGCCGCGCCGCCGCGCATCGGGTCGGCGACCGGAAGCCCGAGGCGCTCGCTTTCCGCGACGATCAGACGGTGCGCCGCGGCTCCGTCCAGCTTCGCGGTGTTTAGACTGACACCAGCGCAGCGGATGTTGGGCCGCGTGCGCGAACCCAGGCGCAAGGCCAGTTCGATGGTTTCCCCGATGCCGGGCACCGCATAGCCGGGATGGCCGAGCACGCGTTCGCGTCCCGGCTCGTGGCATACAACGATCACGTCGGGCTGGCTGCCATGCAGCAGCGCCAGCGAGACGCCGGCATAGGCCGGATGGAACAACGACCCCTGCCCTTCGATGACGTCCCAGTGCTCGGCGTCCGCATCGGGCGTGAGCATTTCCGCGGCACCGGCGGCGAAATCGGCGACCACCGCATCCATCGGAATACCGCCGCCGGCAATGAGGATGCCGGTCTGGCCGGTCGCGCGGAACGTCGCATCCTTGCCGCGCGCGGTGAACGCCCGGGTCAAGGCGAGCGCCGTGTACTTCTTGCCAAGCGCGCAGTCGGTGCCCAGCGTCAGCAGGCGCTTCCCCTGGCGCGGCCGACCCGATGCGACCGGGATTCCTACGGGCGGTTGCCGCACATCGATCAGGCGGCGCCCGAGACGATCGGCGGTCTCGCGCAACACATCGAAGTCACGCAGCCGCGCGTGCATGCCGCTGATGATGTCCAGGCCGGCTTCCATCGCCTCGACCAGGGCCGCCAGCCACGACGGCGGAATGAAGCCGCCCGAGTTGGCCACGCCGATCACCAGCGCGTTGGCGCCCGCGGCGCGCGCCTCGGCCGGAGTCATGAATGGCAGGCCGGTGCTGACCGTGGCGCCGCAGGCGTACTCGCCCACGCAGCGTTCGCCGGCCCAGTCGCGCAGCCCGAACGCGGTCTTTGCATAGCCGGGTTCGGTGGTGTCACCGAGGAACAGAAGGTAGGGCTGGGGCAGCAGGACGTCAGGTTTCAAGCAATTTCACCGGAGAAGAACAGCAGCTTGGCCCGCGGGCGGCCGGCGGCCGCCCTCGGGAACACACTCAGAAGCGGTAGTCGACTTCGATGCCGAACGTGCGCGGCTGGATCGGTGCGGCGACGAGCTTGTTGACCTGCTTGGTCAGGGCATCGGCGATATCGCCGATGCTCTGGTAGCCGCGCTCGTCGGTGACGTTCTTGACGTAGCCGCGCAGGGTCCAGTTCTCGTTGCTGAAATCGGCATTCAGATCCAGCGACCAGTAGTCCTCGACCCGCAGCGGCTCGGTCCTTGTCGAGGCCAGCAAGGTCGTCCTCGCGGCGTCGAAGATGTTCTGGACTTCGGTCGTGCCGTTCTCGCGCTCGTCGACAAAGCGCACGGCGCCACCGAAGTGCGCGTTCCAGCCGCCGTCGAGCGGCAGGGTGTAGTCGGCGGTACCGGCCCAACTCCACTCCGGCACATACGGCAGCGAGTCGCCCTTCAGGCCGCTGGTCTGTTCCACCAGGAACGGCCCGGACGGCACCGAGATCACCGGGAAGTTCTCGTCGAGCTGGGCATTGGTGTAGGCACCGTTGAAGCCCAGGTCGAGGCGGTCGCTGGCATGCAGCAGCACGGACCACTCGACGCCCGCGGTGCTGGCCTTGCCGGCGTTGACCAGGCCGGAGATGTTGTTGACGACCGACGCCACCTGGATGTCCGACCAGTCGATGTAGAAGCCGGTCAGGTCGAACACCACGTTGTCGAACAGCTGCGACTTCAGGCCGAGCTCATAGCTGGTCAGCGTCGACGAATCCACCTGCGAGGGCAGGCCCGGGACCAGCACGTTGGGGCCGCCCGGCTGGTAGCCGGTCGCCACGCGCGCATAGAGCATCGCGTCTTCGCTGAGCTTCAGCTGCGGGCTCACGCTCCAGGTGAACACGTCTTCGGACGAGCTGTTGGACGCGCTGCCGATCGGCGCCAGGATGCCCTCGGTGACGGTCTGCGAGAACTTCTGGTCGTTCTCCGCATAGCGGATGCCGGCATCGAT
Source organism: Agrilutibacter niabensis (assembly GCA_031457065.1). Taxonomy (GTDB): domain Bacteria; phylum Pseudomonadota; class Gammaproteobacteria; order Xanthomonadales; family Xanthomonadaceae; genus Agrilutibacter; species Agrilutibacter niabensis_A. The sequence continues at coordinate 498,742 of JAVDVW010000001.1, read as the reverse complement.
CTTGAAGACATCATTGAACCGGTAGGAACCGTTGGCGAAGACCGCCGTTTCCTTGTAGTCGCTCGGAATCAGGATCGACGCCAGAACGAGGTTGCCGAACGGCGCCGGCAACGGCGAGCCGTCGCGCTGGTAGAGCTGGGCGAACTGGGTCTGGGTGGCGTCTTCCTTGGTGTAGAACACGCCGGCCATCCACTCGAACGCACCGTCGGCATGGGACACCAGGCGGAATTCCTGGGTGAACTTGTCCATGTCCAGGTTGATGTCGAAGTTGGAAGCGCCCGGTGCAGGCAGATGGAGCAGCAGGTTGGCGACCTGGCCAAACTGCACGGTCGCGTCCTGGCGGAACAGGCTGCTCGACTCGGAGTAGCCCGTGGCCGAAACGAAATCGGCCCAGCCCAGGTTCCAGTTCAGAGTCGCCGAGTAGAAGTCGACATCCTTGGTGAACGGCTCGTCGACCCACACGCTGTTGGTGAGGTCGCCGAACTGCGGTTCCTGGCTCACCGGATCCAGCGCGACCTGTGCATTGTTGTCGCTGTCGATGGTCTGGCGCATCGCGACCAGGTCCAGGCTGAAGCTGTCTTCCTGCCAGCGCAGCGCGGCGCGCGCGCTGGTCTGCTTGGCATCGTTGATGTCATCGCGGCCGTCGACGCTGTTGTCGATATAGCCCGGCAGTTCGTTGACGGCATAGCTCATGCGCAGGCCGACGCGGTCGGTGACCAGCGGAATGTTGGCGCCGAAGCGCGCATCCCAGCCCAGGTCGCCCGCCCCCTCGACGCTGGACAGGCCGCCGCCCACGCGGAACTCGGTGCTGGACAGATCCGGTGCGACGGTGACGTATTTGATCAGGCCGCCCATCGTGCTGGCGCCATACAGCGTGCCCTGCGGTCCGCGCAGCACTTCGATGCGCTGGATGTCGTAGGGCAGCAGGTCGAGTGCGAAGAAGTTGGCGGCCTGGTACACACCGCTCGAGCCCAGCGGGGTTTCGTCGAGGTAGGTGCCGACGGTGGCGCTGGACGACAAGGGCGACACACCGCGCAGCGACACCGTGGTCCGGCCCGGGCTGCCGTTGCTGTTGATGGCCAAGCCGGGCACCGAGGCCTGGAAGTCGCTGAGCTGGGTGGCGTGGGAATTCTCGATCTTCTCTTCGCTGATCACGCTGATCGACGAAGCCACTTCACGGATGTTCTCGACGCGCTTGTTGGCGGTGACCACGACCTCATCCAGCGTCACGGCATTCGGCGCAGCCGCATCCCCCGCCTCGGCCGGGGCTTGCTGCGCAAGCGTCGGCCCGGCCATGCCCAGCGCCAAGGTCAACGAGATCGCGGTGGTCAACGAACGGCGCATCGGTGCGCGTTCGCGCGTGTGGTGCTTGTGCATTCCCCTCTCCCCAAAGGTTCGCCGTAGATCGGCGTGTGTCAGCCAAGAACATCACCGGACAGGTGCCGGGAGTTGCCTCCCATGACGAGCCCGATGCGGTATCGGAATAACCGCGGCGGGTCAGCGCCGCGGCCAGTGCATGAATCTCTGTGGAGGCAAGAACATTGCCGTATCAGGCTCCACAAATCCCTATCAGGATATAAACATCCTGTTTGGAAAATTGTCAATCAGTGTGTGGCCAGCTCGGCCTGCCGTTGGTCGGCGCCGTGACCGTTGGCCGCTTCGGCACGGGCGACGGCCGGATCGAGCAGGCGCAGCAGACAGCCGGCAAGCACGGCGACGCCCGCCATCACGCCGAAGAACGCCGCATGCCCCATCGCGCTCCACAAGGTGCCGAGCGCGCCGGCCAGCAGGTTTCCGCCGAACGACGCGAAGTACCAGGCGGCGATCGTGGTCGCGGCGTGCCCTGCCGGCGCCAGCCGGGCGAACAGGCCGAGGCCGATCGGCAGGATGAAAAGCTCGCCGACCGTGAACAGGAGGAAGAAACCCGCGAGCCAGCTCCAGTGCGCATGCCCGGCCGCGCTCGCATCGACGCAGGCGAGCATCGCGAACGCGGACGCGACGACGAACGCGCCCATCGCCATCTTCTTCGCCGGCGATGGTTCGCGGCCGCTGCCCGCCTGCTTCGTCCACCGCATCACGAGCAGTGGCGTGAGGAAGATCACCAGCAGCGGATTGAGCGCCTGGAACCACGTCATCGGAATCGTGAAGGCACCAGCCGCACGATCCAGGCCGACGTCCGCCCACAGCGCGATCGTGTTGCCCGACTGTTCGTACGCGCCGCGGAACACCATGACGCACAGGCCGATCCCAAGCAGTGCGAGGACGCGCCTGCGCATGGCATCGCGCGGCATGCGCTCGGATGGTGCGACGTCCTTCGGCTTCGGTCGCTCCGGCGGCAACCAGCGCGAACCAAACATATAGATCAAAAGGCCCAGCAACATGCCGATGCCCGCCGCGCCGAAGCCCCAGTGCCAGCCATACAGTTCGCCGAGCGTGCCGCACACCAGCGGCGCGAGCAGGCCGCCGACGTTGATGCCCACGTAATAGAAGTTGTACGCCGAGCCGCGACGCGGATCGTCCTTGGCGTACAGGTCGTCGATCTGGCTCGGCAGGCTGGGCAGGAACAACCCGTTGCCCAACGCGATCGCCGCGAGCGCGAAATAGAGCAGCGCTTCGGACGCCATCAGGAAATGCCCGATGGACATGATCGCGGCGCCGATGATGACCGAGCGCCTGCGTCCGAGCCAACGATCGGAGATGACGCCCCCGACGATCGGCGTGAAGTAGAACGTCGCCACGTACACGCCGTAGACCAGCGACGCATGCTGCTGGCCGAACAACAACTGCTTCGTCATGTAATAGACGAGCAGCGTGCGCATCCCGTAGTAGGAGAAGATCTCCCACATCTGCGTGAGGAACAGGATCGCCAGCCCCGGCGGCTGGTTGAACCAGTGCGAACGGGCGATGGCGCGCGGTGCCGAGAGCACGCTCACAGCACCGCGTCCGGGGCACCCCACACATTGTCCGGACAATCGACGTGGCCGTCGGCGTAAACCACGCCGGGCGTGCGATCGCGCTCCAGGAACAGCGGGCCGTCGAGGTCGACGATGTCGCAGTGCTGTCCAAGGATGAAGGCCGGTGCCATCGCCAGGCTCGTGCCTACCATGTTGCCCACCATCACGCGCTTGCCCATTTCGCGGGCGCGCCTGGCCATCATCAAGCCTTCGGTGAGGCCACCGCACTTGTCGAGCTTGATGTTGATGACGTCGAACCGGTGCGCGCGCTCCTCGAGTTCGGCGAGGTCGAGGATGCTCTCGTCCGCGGCGATGGGCACGACGTGGTCGATGCCGTCCAGGTCCGCTTCGTGGTCGCGACGGCAGGGTTGCTCGAGCAGCGACACGCCTTCGTCGACCAGCGCAGGCAACAGCTGCGACAAGGTCTTCGGCACGTAGCCCTGGTTGGCATCCACCCCGATCCAGGCCTCCGGACGCGCCTTGCGGACCGCACGGAGCCGGGCAATGTCGAGGTCGACTTCGCCGGTGAGCTTGAGCTTGATCGCGCGCGCATGCGTATAGGCCAGCGCGCGCGTGGCCATCTTGTCCGGATCGTCGGCACCGACGGTGAACGTCGTCAGCAGTGGCTTCGGTTTCGCGATGCCAGCGAGTTGCCAGGCGGGCACGCCGGCCAGGCGCGCTTCGAGTTCCCACAGCGCGCAGTCGACGGCATTGCGCGCGCCGCCGGACGGCAGCAGGCCGCGCAACTCCTCCCGCGTCATGCCCGCCTCGAGGCGATCGCGCTGCTTTTCCAGCGTGCGCGACATGTCCGACGGCTCGTCGTGCATGTAGTACACGCCAGCCGCTTCGCCCCGGCCGATGTAGTGGCCCTGGCGCAGGGTGACGACGGTGACGGGCGAGGCCTCGAAGACGTGGCCGGAGATGCGGAACGGAGCGGACAGGCGCAGCAGTTCGTTGCGCACCATGAGCGCAACGCGGTCGGTCAGGATCACGATGTTGTTTCCCCGAAGATGTGCGCGGCGGCACGAGGGCCGCCGCGCATTGGACAGATCAGTAGTTCGCGCTGAAGCCGAGCACGTGGCAGGCAACGCCGATCCACAGCAACGCGAGGCAGGACACGGCGAGCACGATGCCCCACAGCTTCGCCCACAGCGAGCGCTTGCTGCCCAGCACCGTCCACGCATTCCAAAGCGCTATGGCGGCGCCGAGCGGCAGGAGGATCGTCGTCAGGCTGCGCACCGCGATGACCATGGCGTCGGCCTTCGGCGACATCATCGCGAGGTCCGACATCATCGCGAAGATCATCGCGATCATCCCGCCCATCGACACGAGCACGGCAAGCGAGGCGATGCGGCTCCAGCGGTGCGCGCGCGCATCCTGGCCCGCCAGCGGATAACGCACGCCGTAATGGCGGCGCACCAGCGCCGACACCGGCCAGGCGAGCACGGTCAGCAGCAGCACGGCGAGGCTGCCGAACAGCATCGGCAGGAACACGCCCGGGGTCTGCCACCACGCGGCGCGCTGGAACACCATGATCGCCGAGAACGGTTCGGCGCTGAAGCGCGTCACGTGGCCATCGATGACGTCGGCGGCAAGGCGGTCGCCGCTGTTGGTGTCCTGCCACACGAACGGGCTGATTTCGCGCCACTTCTTCGGCGCGCCGCTGTAACCGGCCAGCATGGGGACGCTGATCGTGCCGTCCTCGTTTGCGGTGACCTTGGTCTGGCCGAGCATGTACACGAGATTCATGAAGTTCGAATCCGCGCGGCGGCTGCTGTTGTAGCTGCCTGCGATCAGCTGGGCGTGCTGCTTCGCGGTGGCGGCATCGACGCCGCCGTCCTTGCGTTCCGGACCGGGCAGGTAGCGGTTGACGAAGCCGGTGACCAGGCCGTCGCGGATCAGGCGTGCGCTGCCGTCCTTGCCGCTGCTGTTGGTCGAGACGTAGATGCCGATGCCGTCGTCGAGGAACAACTGCAGGTCGCTATGGAACCACTGCGTGTCGCCGCCGTGCGCGATCGCGCGGTGGCCGTTGGCGGTGGTTTCGTAGAAGCCGAGCATCATCTTGTTGAGCGGGCCGACCGAGGCCTGCGCGGTGCCGTGCATCTCGCGCGCTGTCTCTTCGCGCAGGATGCGCTGGTCGCCGAACGCGCCGTTCTGCAGGTGCGCGATCATGAAGTTGGCCATGTCGGCGCCGGTCGACGCCAGGCTGCCCGCGGGCGCGAGGTTGATGTACTCGTACGGCTGCTCCTTGCCGTCGGAGGCCGTCTTGTAGCCCTTCGACGTCATCGCCAGCAGGTTCTTCTGGATCGGCTGGCTGAAGGTGGAGTGCTGCATGCCCAGCGGCGCGAAGATGTGCTGCGCGATGTACTGGTCGAACGGCTGGCCCGACACGCGCTGGACGATGTAGCCCGCGAGCGCCGTGGCGTAGTTGGAGTACGCGGGCGTGGTGCCCGGCGCGTACACGCGTTCGGGGATCCAGTGCTTGAGGGTCGCGTCGAGCGGCAAGATCTCCTTCTCGTCGTTGGCGATGAGGCCGCGGATCACCTCTTCCATGCCCGTGGTGTGGGTCATGATGTTGCGCAGGGTGACCGGCTTGCCCTGGTAGGGCGGGATCTTGAAGTCGATGTACTGGTTGACGTCCGCGTCGAGGTTCAACTTGCCCTGTTCGACCAGCTGCATCACGGCGGTCCAGGTGAACAGCTTGGACGTCGAGCCCGGGCGGAACAGCGTGCGAGCCGGATCGACCGGCGTGCGCTTGGCCAGGTCGGAGAAGCCGTAACCCTTCTCCAGCAGGACCTTGCCGTCCTTCACCACGACGACGACCGAACCGGCGACGTCGGTCTGCTCCAGCGCGTACGGCATGAAGCCGTCCAGCCAGGCTTCGAGGTCCGGGGCGGTCAGGCGGTCGGTCGGACCGGGCATGGCGTCTGCCGGCGGCGGCGCGGCGGATGTCGTGGGCGCCTGCATGACCGGCGGCACGTTGGTGGCCGGCTCCTGCGCGGCGGCGGTGGCAGCCACGAGCCCCAGCGCAAGCAGCGCGGTGAACAGCTGACCTCGTTTGAACAGTTGCATCTTTTCCCTCTCCCCTCGGCGATGGCGATGGTCATCCGGCGCTTGGCGCACCCATGACCGTAATAGAGAATAAAGATCCTGATCGGAAAATTGTCAACCCACTTTGGTCATGATGATCTAAAATTGCGACCAGGCTGTACCTTGAGACACCCCCAAGATGGGGGGGCAACCACCGGGAACCCGCCCCTCCCCTGCAGGAGCAACGAATCCGCATGACCCAGCAGCACCCCACCATCGGCAGCCTGTTGCGCGCGCTGCGCGCCCGCAACGACTGGACCCTCAAGGAAATGAGCACGCGTTGCGGCATTCCGCTGTCGACGCTGTCCAAGGTCGAGCACGACCGCCTCAGCCTCACCTACGACAAGCTGCTGCAGATCAGCCAGCGACTGAACATCCGCATGTCGGAGCTCTTCGCCGAGGAGGACAGTTCACTCGAACCGGCGGTGACGGCGCGCCGCAGCATTGGCCGCGTGGCGGATTCGATCCGGGTCACCACGCCCAACTACGACTACTTCTACCTGTGCCCGGAATTGCGCCGCAAGCGAATGATCCCGGTGGTGACGCGGGTGCGCGCCAAGAGCATCGAGGAATTCGGCGAACTCGTGCGCCACCCGGGTGAGGAATACATCCACGTGCTCGAGGGCCGCGCCGAAGTGCACACCGAGTTCTACGATCCGATCGTGCTCGAGGCCGGCGAATCGGTATACATCGACTCCAACATGGGGCACGCGTACATCGCCGCAGAGGGCTGCGAAGAAGTCGTGCTGCTCGGGGTCTGCTCGAGTGCGGACGAACACCTGATGGAGTCGCTGCTCACGATCCACGGCGAGACTGGCAAGCCGGAAAAGGCGACCGACGCCGGCAGGAAATAGCAGTCGTTCCCGCCTGGCGGACCGAAGCCGTCTTCCAGGCAACGAAAAAGGCCACCTGCAGGAGGTGGCCTTGGAAGTCTTCGATCCATCCGTCCAGCATTCATGCCGGATCAGGATGGTGGGCGGTACAGGGTTCGAACCTGTGACCCCTACCATGTCAAGGTAGTGCTCTACCGCTGAGCTAACCGCCCTTTGCAGCTGAAACCCCGCTGCGAGGGGCGCGCAGTGTATCCCGGCGATGGCCTTCGCGGCAAGGGTTTCCGTTGCCACCCGCCTGCAGCTGCGATGGTTTCCACGGTCGCGCGCCGCGACCCGCAGCCCACCGGGAAATCACGCGGCAAAACCGGCTTCGCGCAGGCGCCGCAGCTGGTCGCGAATGCCCGCGGCTTCCTCGAACTCGAGGTCGCGGGCATGCTTGTACATCTGCTGTTCCAGCGTCTTGATCCGCGCTGCAAACTGGGCCGGGCTGAGCGCGGCGTATTCAGCGGCCTCCTCGGCCACCCTGCGCGCCCTGCCCCGGGCTTTGAGCGAGTCCGGATCGACGCGCGCGCCTTCCATCACATCCATCACCGCGCGCACGATGCTTTGTGGCGTGATCCCATGCGCGGCGTTGTACTCCACCTGCTTCTGGCGGCGTCGATCGGTCTCCTCGATCGCCTTCTGCATCGAATTGGTGACGCGATCCGCATACAGGATCGCCTTGCCACGCAGGTTGCGCGCAGCGCGGCCGATGGTCTGGATCAGCGAACCGGCCGAACGCAGGAAGCCCTCCTTGTCCGCGTCCAGGATCGCCACCAGCGAAACCTCGGGCATGTCGAGGCCCTCACGCAGGAGGTTGATGCCAACCAGCACATCGAACTTGCCCAGGCGCAGGTCGCGGATGATCTCCACCCGCTCCACGGTGTCGATATCGGAGTGCAGGTAGCGCACGCGCACGCCGTGCTCGCCGAGGTATTCGGTCAGGTTCTCGGCCATGCGCTTGGTCAGTGTGGTGATCAGCACGCGGTCGCCCATCGCCACGCGCTCGCTGATCTCGCCGAGCACATCGTCGACCTGGGTAGCGACCGGCCGGATCTCCACCTGTGGATCGATCAGGCCAGTCGGGCGGACCACCAGTTCGGTGATCTGCCCTTCGGAATGCTTCAATTCGTAAGGTCCGGGCGTCGCGGACACGAAGATCGCGCGTGGCGAACGCCCCTCCCACTCCTCGAACTTCAGCGGCCTGTTGTCGAGCGCCGAGGGCATGCGGAAGCCGAATTCGACCAGCGTTTCCTTGCGCGAACGGTCGCCCTTGTACATCGCCCCGACCTGCGGGACGGTGACGTGCGATTCATCGACGACCAGCAGCGCGTCCGGCGGCAGGTAGTCGAACAGGCACGGCGGCGGCTCGCCCGGCATGTGGCCGGTGAGGTGGCGGCTGTAGTTCTCGATGCCGTTGCAGTAGCCGACCTCGGCCAGCATCTCCAGGTCGAACTGGGTGCGCTGCGCAAGGCGCTGCGCTTCCACCAGTTTGTTCTGTGCGTAGAGCTGCTCGAGACGTTCGCGCAACTCGTCCTTGATGGCCGTGATCGCGTCCAGCACGGTACGGCGCGAGGTCACGTAGTGCGAACCGGGATAGATCGTGTAGCGCGGCAACTTGCGCAGGGTCTCGCCGGTCAGCGGATCGAACATGGTGAGGTTTTCGATCTCCCCGTCGAACAACTCGATGCGCAAGGCTTCTGAGTCGCTTTCCGCCGGGTGCACATCGATCACTTCGCCGCGCACGCGGTAGGTCGCGCGCCGCAGTTCGGTGTCGTTGCGGGTGTACTGCATTTCGGTAAGGCGGCGGATGAGCTCGCGCTGCTCGATGCGCTCGCCGCGCACCATGTGCAGCACCATCTTGAAGTATTCGTTGGGGTCGCCCAGGCCGTAGATCGCGGACACCGTGCAGACGATCAGGGCGTCCTTGCGTTCCAGCAGCGCCTTGGTGGCGGACAGGCGCATCTGCTCGATGTGCTCGTTCACCGAACTGTCCTTCTCGATGTAGGTATCGGAGGACGGGACGTAGGCTTCCGGCTGGTAATAGTCGTAGTAGCTGACGAAGTACTCGACGGCGTTGTGCGGGAAAAACGACTTGAATTCACCGTACAACTGCGCGGCGAGCGTCTTGTTCGGAGCCATCACGATCGTCGGCTTCTGTATCTGCTGCACGACGTTGGCGATGGTGAAGGTCTTGCCCGAGCCGGTGACGCCCAGCAGGGTCTGGTGGGCGAGTCCATTCTCGAACCCGGCCACCAGTTTGGTGATCGCCTGCGGCTGGTCGCCGGCGGGCTGGTAGGGCGTAACGAGCTGGAACGTGCCTGTCGAAGCGGGTGCGGGATGGATCAGTTCGTTCATGGGCCTGCGGGGAGTAGGCAATCGCTGAGTGTAGCCAGTCCCCGTTATGAGGGCGGATGCGGACTTTTCCTACCCCGCAGCCGGGCCTGCGCCGACAGCGCGGCATGAACGGCTCAGTCAGCATTGCCGGCATCTGTGACGGGAGTCCGGTAGATGCCGAGCGTGAAAGGATTCACCCTGATCGAGGCCCTGGTCGTGATGACCGCCGGCGCGATCCTGCTGGTCGTCGCGATACCTGCACTGTCGCATGCGAAGGCGGCGGCGAATTCCGGCGCAGTCCGGGCCGAGCTGGCCGCCAGCCTGCTCGACGCCGTGAACCACTCGGCCATCGCCGGCACCGAAGTGGTCGTCTGCCCGCGATCCGCCTTCGGGCAATGCACCGGAAATCCCGTCTGGGACGGCGGCTGGATGGTCTACGCCGACATCAACGGCGACCGCAACCGCGACAGCAACGAAACCCTGCTGGTGCAGACCGGCCCGATCGACGCATCCGTCCACCTGCGCTCGACGCTGGGCCGAACGCGGCTGATCTTCCAACCCAATGGCGGCAATGCCGGCTCTAACGTCACCTTCACGCTGTGCGACTCCCGCGGCGTGGCCCACGCAGTGACCCTGGTGCTTTCGAACGCGGGCCGGCTGCGGACTGGCAGCCCGACCCCGGAGGCCGCCAGGGCCTGCGTGTACGGCAGCTAGCGCGGAGCCCGGAAAAACAAAGGGCCCGCCGAAGCGGACCCTTTGTATTCAATCTGGCGCCCGAAGTTGGACTCGAACCAACGACCCCCTGATTAACAGTCAAGTGCTCTAACCGGCTGAGCTATTCGGGCGGGGCGCGTATTGTGCGATGCCGCCTTCAGGACGTCAACCGATCAGTTCTCCCAAGGCTTGTTCCATTGCGACACGGACATGCTCCAGGTATTACCGGACTTGCTGACCGTGCACGCCGCCACTGTGGCGCCGGTCACGTTCCCTTGCGTGGTGAACTGCACCTGGAACACCGCGTCCGCACTGGCGTTGCTGAAGGCAACCGTCGTGGTTTCGGACGTCTTGCCATCGGTCGCTCCGTTCGCGGCAACAGGCATGGCGGAGTTCACGACACCGGTACCCGATACAACGGTGACGCCAGTGACCTGGAGGTTATTGAGATATGGCTTATTGTTGACGGTCAGGTTTGCCGGAGGCGACTGGTTTCCGTTTTCCAGGTTCGTGCAGCTTGCCGTTGGCAAGCTCGCGCTGGTCGTACCTTCGATCCAGTAGTTCTGCAGCGTGAACGTACCCGCCATCGGCGCCGCCGTCGCATGGGTCACGCAGCGGATGTCCCCAGTGGCCGGTGTGGTGCAGTCGTCCTGATCGGTTCCCAGAGCATACCGCGCGGTCTTGCTGAGGCCCGTGCCCGCCACGCGCAGGTAGAAACTCAGGCCGTTGTTCCCGGCGCCCGTGCCGACTTCGAATGCCTGCGCATCGTCCAGCAGGGTCGTGTCATCCAGCGGATCGACGCCGAACTCCTCCCGGGTCACGACATCCGGTGTTCCGTCATTGTCGATATCCCTGACCTGCGCATACACCGCCAAGCCAGAGTTGGACGTCCGCGTCGAACCGGTATTGAGGCTATCACCCTGCGCGATGCCCTTGGTGCGGCCACCAAACGGTTCCGACGGGTTGCTGCTCATCAGGTTGCTGGTGTTCACCTGAAGGATGTGATCGTCTTCCGCTAGCCACTTCGCGATCTCGGTCATGTTGATCGTCGTGAAGGGAAGGTACGGCAGGATGCAGTCGTATTTGGGCTTGGAGGGCGGGCAGGCCCCGTCGTTATCGTTGTCCGCCAGGATGTCCTTGATGCGCTTGCGGGCGTCCGCTTCGAGGTAGTCCACGTACAGCCCGCGTCCATGCAGGTAGCGCCAATCATTGTTGACATTGGGCGTAGCCACGACGATGGGATCAGCATTCAACCCGCGCGCATTATCGTCGAACAGCGCATCCGCATTCGTTGGCGCCGTACCCAGATCAGTCGCGAGCGTAGTCTGGTAGCCAGCCGCGTAGTCCTTCACGAACGTACTGTAAGCATCCTTCGCCGCGGTGGTGGGAATACCCGAGCGGGCATCCACGCTGGACACCGGCGTCGTCTCAAGCAGGCCGAAGTGCCTGGAATAAGTGTCCGCGGCGACGCGCCAGAAACCGTCGACGCGAATCACCCGGCACGCCTGGATATAGTTGGAAGTCGAAATCACGTATTGGCCCATGCTGTTGCGTGAATACTTCTCGCGCCCGGTGCTTTCACCGGTGGTCATCGTGCGTTCCGGATCGTACTTCGCACCAGAGGTGCCATCATGGTGGTCGCGGCAGCACTGCGTGCACAGGTCGCTCTGCGCGACACCGTTGGTCGGCCCCGACGTCACCGATTGACCGGGCGCAGCGGTACTGGCCGGTGTGGGAACATAGACGTCGTAGCGGTCGCCTGTCCAGATCGCGGGCCACTGGGCGGTGTAGAAGATGGAGTTGGTGTCGGTTTCACCCGACCCCATGGAGCACTTGCACCTCACTATCTCGTTCTCAAACCGCTTCTGGATGACCGCGCTGCCAGCACCACCGGCAATGTAATTGAGCATATTGAACTTTGTGCCGACGATCCGCTGATTTTGTCCGTCCTGCTTCAACTCCGGCTTCGGGTTGGAGGCCGCCGAGGACGAACCATCACCCAGCGCGACCGGGATCATGCCCGCCGTGACCGGATTGTCCTCGCGCACGATGGGCGCGCCACCGCCGCTGGTATCGGAATCAGGCGGCACCATGAGGTTGCTCACCATCCCCAGCGGGCTGATATCGGATACGCCACGGAGGGAATGGCTGCTGCCGTTGGCGTCGGTCCAGGTGGCGGTCAACGTGACGCGCTTGAACTGCGCGGCGCGCGGGTCCGAAACCGGGCCGGTCGCGGCAAACGTCGTAGCACCGGACCACGTGGCCACGGTCTGCGTCACGCTAAATGAGCCGATGGCCGCATCGGTACAGACCGACGCCGGCACCCAATCCGGGGCAACGGTCGACGCGCAGGTGTCGCTGCCCGCGGCAATGCTGTCGTAGGGTCCGTTGCGCAGGGATTCCATCCGCCCCGCTACAAACGCGGCGACGCGGCCCCGCACCTTGGCTTCCGCTGACGCCTTGGTCAGGCTGCCCTGCAAGGCCGTCAAGGCCAGCAGGCCCGTTGCGAGCACGACGACCGCGATCAGGATTTCGATCAGACTGAAACCCTTGTTCCGGAGCCGGGGCGAACGATGAGCGGTCATGTGTCGATCACCTGATTAGAAGGAAACCCGATCGGTCCACGCGCCCGGCAAGCTAGCCGGGGTCAGACCCTGCTGCTCGTTCAGCCTACGCAATACCGTTACATCGTTGATAACCGCGGACGTGCCGTTGGACTTCATCTGGCCTTGCAGCACCAGCGCTCCGTAGATGGCTGCGCCGGCGTTCATCTGCAGCACGCAGTTGCTCGGGCATCCGCCGCTACCGCTGCCACCCGTCGCCGGATTGAGGGCCGTGCCGGTCGAACGAACAAAGACCAGGCCAAACACAACGCCCCGCATGTCCACCGGGCCGTCCAGCACCAGGACCACCGGGTTGTCGGCGGTGCCGACCTGTTTCCCTGATCCGATATCACATCCGGTCTGACACCAGATGATGCCCTTGGCGTCGGCGTTGGAGTTCGGCGCGGGCGTATTGAACAGCGCGCCGGTGCCCAGCCTTCCAGTGCGCACCAACGTCTGGTTCGCAGGCAGTGGAATGATCTTGTCGGCATTGGCATACAGCCAAGCCTCGTCTGGACCAACGGACGCGGTCGCTAAGTTGTCCGGGTTCTGATACGTCACGTTCGGGAGCTTGGTCTCGGCAAAGCAATCGTTGTTGGCATCGCTCCAGACCTTTACACCGAAGATGAACTGGAACAGGTCCTTGGGGAATTCGCAGGTAGGATAGGAAACGGCATCGGAGCGCACGTTCCAGTTGGCACCGCTGCCACGATTCGCTGACGTGGTGCCCGCTTCGACATCGAGGATATCCATGCCCTCCTGCTGGACATTGCCACTGGAGTCGTAACTGATGGAGTTGGGAGCGCCGTTGGCGTCGCACTTGCAATCATCGCAACGGACCGTGCCCTGATAGGGCGCGGGCGTCACGCTGCCTTGGGTGTAGCGGAAAAATTCGTCCGCATAACAGGTATTGGTGGTACCGGTCTTGGAGACATCCAGTCGGGACCAGATCGACACGGGAACGCCGGCACCGCCCGCGTTCGGATTGGTGACGACCTGAAGACCACCGCTGACTTCGATACTCCCGGAAGCCGTGATCGGGGGTTTGCCCATCGGGTTGTTGAGCTTGGGATACTGGCCCAGCGTCTGGATGAGGGTGGAGCTAGCGGACTCACCGGGAATCTTGGCGACACTCACAAACGTAACGATCCGCAGCGTGGTGGTCATGGCACCCGTGCCGTTTCCGCATTGCAACGGGGTTGTGGCCGGCGCCGCCGGATTGGGGCGCTCCACGAAACACATGAGCGGCGCAACCCCGTACGCGACCGTACCGCCATCTCCTGAAGTGGGAATCTTGGAACTGCTCGGAAGATCAAGCATGTAATTGGCGAGCTCAGGATCGAGACCGGCGATCGTGTGACTCGTCTGCTTCAACCTATACAACGTGGCGCGGCGCGCGGTATCGGGCGTGCCGTTGCCGTCCGTATCGATCAGGTCCGCGCTCACGGCGCCGCAGGGAAAAACCGTCTCGCCGGCATCGCACCTTTGCCAAGTTCCAGGATCTGGCTTTTGCATCTCAGTGTGCTGGCGCATCAGGTACTCAAAGCCCTGCGCCAGCCCCGCTTCGGCGACATCGTTGACCGCCTTCGCGCGAATGTCGTTGCCGGTGCTGCGCTGTTCAAACACCCCCACATTCAGCGCGGCAAACGTCATCACTGCTGCAAGCAGCAACAACAGTACCGCCACCAGCAAGGCTGAGCCCGATTCTCGACCGCGAAGCATCGGGCGGGATTGATCCGTGTTCATTCTGGGCACTCCTGAATCCTGCCGTCAGGTACCGTCGCCAAGCGATCGGACGAATATGGTCTGGCGCATCGTGCGAGTAATGGCATCGGCACCGCTGCCAATCGCGCCCGTGATCGTGATGTCATATTGACGAGTGGTGGTGGAGCTTGACGAGGGACTGATCGTGAAGCTGGTGATCGCAACCTGATCAGAGCCGAGCGGCACGCCAATGGACGTGCAGGTGGCATTGGCCTGTGTGGAGGCCGCGGTGAGTAGTAGCCGATTGGTTGCAGTGTCCCTGCGAATGCTCCTCCAGTTCCCGCCTACACCCGCTTGGTACGCATACCGGAGACACCCGACAGTGGCGGTATTCACTACGTAGAGCTGGTTTCCCGTGACCTGGGTGGCCTCCGTCAGGGGATCAACGACGCCACGCGCCCGCTTGAAGTCATTTGCCACCACGGCAAGCGTCGCCCGCAACTCCTGGGTAAGTCGCGTCGCCCTCAATGTTTGGGTATTCGCCCGCATCATCGCCAACACGAGAGCGATCACCGCACCGACCACAATCAGGCCGAGCACCATGGCCACCATCAACTCGACCAGACTGAAGCCCCGGGATCTGGCGGATTGCTGCATCTCCTTAGCCCTGATCAGCATGACGGAACCCCCGCCATGGAAGGCGAGCCACTGGGCACGCAGACTGTCGCCTGCCCCAACGGTCTCACGGTGACTCGCGCCGTGTAGGTCCCGCTTGGCGATGACAAGTTCATGATCTGCTCTGCCACTGGCCTGAGCAAACCAAGGTTGCCGTCGAAGACCAAAGCGGTCGTCGTGCCGGATATTCCGACGTTGGCATGCTTGCCGGGCGGAACCAGGAGGGTTTCGCCGCCAACCGTGCACGCCGGCGATGAAGCGGTGCAGTCGCAGGCGCCGGCGGCACCGGCGGGATTGCCTGCGGTTGGCGCGAGAGCAGCGTTGGCTCCCACGCACCAGCCCGCTGCCGTAGAGCCGAAGGACACGTTCACGTCCCGGTCCAGTTTCACTGCATTGGCCCTTGCACTGGACATCACGTTCACTACGTCGTCCGTTGCGGCGCGAAGGCGATACCGATCGATCAAGTCCCGGTAAGAAGGCGCGGCCATCACGGCCAGGATGGCCACGATGGCCACGACCACCATGAGTTCGATTAGCGTGAATCCGCTGGAATTCCTTGCGCGCACGATGTCCCCTCGCTTGGCTGGATGGACTCTAGAAAGCGGAATCACCAGGGGCAAGCCCTGCCAGACGAATGGTCACGGCAGGGCGATGGGCGCACCTGCGGTCCATTGGAAACCCGATGACCGGTGCTACGATCTGGCATCGCAACCGGGGGACGAATCATGCGCATGCAACGTGGTTTTACACTGATCGAACTTATGATCGTCGTCATCGTGATCGCGGTCCTGGCGGCGATTGCCATACCGAACTATCTGGAGCAAAGCAAGAAAGGGCGGCGCGCGGATGCGGTTCGCGCGATGGGGGCGTACCAGCTGGAGCTGGAGCGATGGCGCGCGGAAAACCCGTCCTATGCCAACTGCTCGGGTTCGCCCTGCGGCTCCGGCACTTATCCGACCGCCCCCACCTCGGAGTTCTACACGGTGCCAGCCAATGGAATTACCGCGTCGGCAACCGCCTACAGCATCACGCTTCAACCCAGCGGCAAGCAGGCCGGCGATCGCTGCGGAAACTTGGAGGGCAACAATTCTGACAAACAGAAGCCCGCATGGTCCGGTGCAGCCGACTGCAATCAGTGATCAAAAAAGGGCGGCCGCTCAGGCGACCACGCGATAGCAGGGCTTGTACTCCCCGGCAATCTTCATCCGGCGCTGCTCGACGAACGCGCGCAGCAGCGCATCCAGCGAGTGCATGATCTCGGTATCGCCGTGGATCTCGAAGGGGCCACGCTCCTCGATGCGGCGCATGCCCTCCTCCTTGACGTTGCCGGCAACGATTCCGGAGAAAGCGCGGCGCAGGTCGGCAGCCAGCTCATGCGGTTTGCGCCCGTGGTGCAGGTCGAGGGCAGCCATCGCCTCGTGCGTCGGTACGAAGGGGCGCTGGAACTCCTCCGGAATGGCAATCGACCAGTTGAAGAAGAACGAGTCCTTCTGGGCGATGCGGTGTTCCCGGACCTTGCGGACGCCCGCAGCCATGCGCTTGGCGACTTCGGCGCTGTCGCCGGTGATGATCTGGTAGCGGCGCGTGGCTTCCTCGCCCAGGGTCAGGCGGATGAAGCGATCGATCTGCTCGAAGTAAGGCGCTGAGGCCGTCGGTCCGGTGAAGATCAGCGGCAAGGGCAGGCTGGCGTTTTCTTCGCGCAGCAGGATGCCGAGCAGGTACAGGATTTCCTCCGCCGTCCCCACCCCGCCCGGGAAAACGATGATGCCGTGCCCCAGGCGCACGAATGCCTCGAGGCGCTTCTCGATGTCCGGCATGATCACCAGGTGGTTGACGATCGGGTTCGGAGACTCGGCGGCGATGATGCCGGGCTCGGTAATGCCGATGTAACGGGTATTGCGCTTGCGCTGCTTGGCGTGCGCAATGGTCGCGCCCTTCATCGGGCCCTTCATCGCACCGGGCCCGCAGCCCGTGCAGATGTCAAGCCCGCGCAGGCCCAGCTCGTATCCCACCTGCTTGGTGTAGACGTATTCCTCGCGCGAAATGGAATGGCCGCCCCAACAGACAACGAGATTGGGATCCGCCGGACGCAGCAGACGCGCATTGCGCAGCAGGCCAAAAACGGAATCGGTGATCCCGTCGCTGCTGTGTAGGTCGCGACCGCCCTCCTCCCCCAGTTCAATGGCGATGTAGGCCAGGTCGCGGACGGCCGCGAACAGCAGTTCGGCGACGCCGTGGATGATCTCGCCATCGACAAAGGCCATGGCGGGCGCGTGGCGCAGGTCGATGCGGACGCCCCGGTCCTGCTGTTGCACCTCAATGTCGAAATCGGGGTAGAGCTCGCGCGCGGCGCGCGGATCGTCGGAGGCGCTGCCGCTGGTCAGCACGGCCAACGCGCACCGGCGCAGCAGGTCGTGCATGCCACCAGCGGAGGCATCCCTGAGGCGGGCGACCTCGGAGCGCGAGAGCACGTCCAGCCCCCCGCGCGGATAGATGTGGGTGTTCACCGTCGGCAGGCTGGTGTCGATGGCTTCGAGGGTGGTCTTCATTCTGGCTTCTTCGTGTCGTATTGCGGGGACTCTAGCGCAGCGGCGCCCACAAAAAAACGGCCGGGTTTCCCCGGCCGTTTCGATTGCCTGCATCGACGATCAGAACTTGTAGCGGAAGCTCACCTGTGCGCTCCAGCGCGAGATGCCCTTGTCGTCGTAGATGGTGAGGTTGTCGGCACCATTCCAGCGGTACACGTACTTGCCTGCATTCCCAACGCAGGTGCCGGTCAACGGAGCGCCGCCGGCGCCGCAGATACCGCCGTATTCCACGATGCCGCGCATGGCCGGGAACGCGACTTCCTCGACCTGGCCCCAGTCCTTGTTGAGGAGGTTGCCGAAGTTGAGGATGTCGAACGACAGCTCCGCCTTGTGGCCCTTCATGAAGCCCGGGAATTCCTGCGAGAGGTGCAGGTCGAACTGGTTGACCCAGGGACCTTGCGCGGCATTGCGCTCGGCGACCTGACCCTGGTGCTGCATCAGGTAGTCGTTGTGGCTGACGAAGTTCCAGAACGCAGCTTCTTCAGCAGCCGAACCGAACACGACGTCGCCCGGGGCAGACGGAATGTACAGCAGGTCATTGAGGCGGCCGTCGCCGTTGGCGTCGTTGTCGAAGTTGTAGCTGTACGGACGGCCCGAGCGGCCTTCGTAGACCATCGACACGATGGTGTCGTTGTCGCCGAAGAACGCATGCTTCCAGCTCATCGTGCCCAGGAAGCGGTTCTTGATCTCGTAGCTCGAAGTCGAGTTGACTTCTTCATTGGCCTGGAAGATCGAAGTGTTGCCCAGCTGCGAGCTCGAGGTCGAGCTGGTCAGCGGGCTGACTTCGTTGGCGTTGGTGTAGGTGTACGACGCATTCCACGACCAGTCGCTGTTGTTGAACGGCTTGCTGAGCGAGAAGCTCAGCTGTTGGCTCTCGCCCTTGTTGGTCTGCTTGGCAATGATCGCGTCATTGTAGGTGCGGTTGCGGTTGAAGCGGGCGTCACCGCCCGTAACCACGCCATTGACGTTCCAGCTGTTCGGACGCAGACCGTTGTTGGCGCCGGTGTTGTTCCAGTAGATCAGGCGACCATCCTGGCCCACGGCGGTCGGCGCGCCGAGGTTCAGCTGCTGGTAGAAGATACCGTCCTTGACCGAGGTCAGGACCAACTCGGTCGAAGCGACGATGCCCCACAGCGGCAGTTCGGTATCGAACGCGAGGTTGGCCTTCCACACCGAGGGCTGGACCAGGTCGTCATCGAGGAAGTCGACCGACTGCGTGGCGCCCGTACCTGGCGTGAACTGGTTGATCTGGTTGGCCGGATCCGGCGAGAAGTTCGCGATGCCGTTGGTGAAGACGTAGTCCGTGTAGGACAGGCCGTTGTTGGCATACGGGTTAGCCAGCCACACGGTTGCCGCCGAACCCTTGAACAGGCCCAGACCGCCGCGCACCTGGGTCGGACGCTCGGCGTCGAAGGTGTAGTTGAAGCCGAGGCGCGGCGACCACAACTCGGTGCCGTCGATGGTGTTGTCGTTACGCACGCCGAACACGCTCGAAGCCGCGGCGTTGAAGGTCGGCTTGTCGTCGACGATCGAACGGTCGTAGCGCAGGCCGTAGGTCAGCGTCAGGTTGTAGTTGACCGCCCAGCTGTCCTGCACGAACAGGCCGAGGTTCTCCTGGGTGAAGACCGCCGCCATGTTGTCGAGGTCGCCACCGCGCGGATAGAACAGCTGGTAGCGGCTGGAGCGGCCGCTTTCGAACGACTGCGCGCAACCGGCACCCGTGGTCGGGTTGGTGACCGTGTTGATGCAGTTGAAGGTATAGACGCCGTTCACGCGACGGCCGAACAGGTTGTAGACGTCGTTGGACTCGTAGTCGGCGCCGAACTTGACGGTGTGGTCGCCAAGGAACAGGTTGCCGGCGAAGAAGCCATTCCAAGTTTGGGTTTCCAGGACGTTGGCGTGGGTGTTCTCTTCGGTACCCAGGTTCAGGGTGTTGCTGCCGATGCGGATGGCGATTGCCGGCAGGTCGGCCAGCGGATTGCGCACGGCCGAGTAGTCGCGGTACGAGACCTTGGCTTCGGTCGAGAACACGTCATTCCAGTCACTGAAGAGCTGGGCCGTGTAGGTTTCCAGGCTGAAGTCGCGGACGTAGTGATAGGTATTCAGCGCAAGCTGCGAGGCACTGAAACCCTGCAGGAACGGAGTGTTCTGCTCGGTCTTGCCATAGCGGAAGCTGGCGCGGTGGGCGTCGTTGATGTTCCAGTCGATCTTCAGGCCGTACTCTTCGCTTTCCGTGTCCAGCGCCGGCTTGTCCATCGTGCCCGCGTCGAAGCCCTTCAGCTGCGCCAGCCTGATGACCTCGTCGATCTGGGCCTGCGTGATGCCGACGATGTTGCTCTCGCCCGAACCCACGGGACCAAAGCCCGAGTTGCCGGTGAACAGGCCCTTGCCCTTGTAGTTCTCGTAGTTGGCGAAGAAGAACAGCTTGTCCTCGACGAGCGGGCCACCGAAGGTCATGCCGTAGGTGGTTTCGTCCTGGAACAGCTGCGGACGGATGTCGTTCTGGTTCTTGCCCGACCAGTCGTTGTCGCGGTAGATACCGTAGACCGAACCGTGGAAGTCGTTCGTGCCCGACTTGGTCACGGCGTTGATGACGCCGCCGGTACCACCGGAGATGGTGACGTCGTAGTTCGCCACGTCGACCGCGATTTCATCGATGGTATCCATCGAGAACGGCTGGCGCGGGGTCGGCAGGCTGTTGGACTCCAGGCCGAAGGAGTCGGCACCGCTGATGCCGTCGACGCGGATCACGTTGAAGCGGGGGTTCTGACCGCCCACCGAGATCTCGTTGCGCGCCTTGTCGGTCTGCGCAACGCGCGGATCCAGGCGGACGAAGTCCTGCAGGTTGCGGTTGATGCTCGGCATCGTGGTCAACTGCTCGCGCGTGATGTTCGAACCTGCGCCCATCTTGGTCGCACTGAACAACTCCGAGCCCACGACCGCGACGGCCTTGACCGCTTCCAGCGTGGTGACTTCGGCATTCAACGCCGCATCGACCTGGTTGACCTTGTCGAGGTTGAGGTACACGCCGTCCTGGCTGTTGGAACCTTCGCCAGACTTGTTGATCGTGATGGTATACGGACCACCCACGCGCAGGCCGCGCGCGTTGTAGCGGCCGTCCGCATCGGTGACGGCGTGGCTGACGGTGCCGGACTCGGTGTGCGTGATGGTGACTTCGGCGCCAGCAACGGGCCTGCCATCGGCGCCGGTGACGCGGCCACCCACACCAGCGGAGGTGCTCTGTGCGAATGCAGGAGCGGTTGCAAGAACGGCAAGCAGGCCGAGCGTGAGCTTCGACATGCGGACGCGATTCGAATGAGTCATTGTTTGGGATGCCTCGGAGATTCGGATGTGAAGAAAAGGTGACAAGCGCGGCGGCGCGCCCGCATCCAGCCGGCACGTCGCAAGAACTGATTTGGAGCCCCTGACCCCGCCGGAACCGGCTGAGTTAACGCCAGTTTAACCCATACTGCGGCGGATACATGTCAAGTCCGTGACGCGGTCGCGGAATCTCGCGCTCCGCTGAGCCGGGCTCAGGCGCCCGGCGCGATCTTCAGATAGGTGCCCAGGCCGTCCAGGAACATCTGGACTGAGATGGCCACCAGCAGCATGCCCATGAGCCGCTCCACGGCCATCAGCACGCGGGTGCCCAACCACATGTAGAGATAGGTGGCGCTGAAGAGGATTGCCGCGGTCGCAGTCCACGCCAGCAGCAGCGCAAGGCTCCAGTCGGCCAGGCGGCCCGGGTCATTGCTGCCCATCAGCATCACCGCGGCCATGCCGGAGGGACCGGCAACCAGGGGGATGGCCATGGGCACGATGAAGGGTTCGCCACCGGGCAGTTCGCCCATCAACCCTTCCGGCGGCGGGAAGATCATGCGGATGCCGATCAGGAACAGCACGATGCCACCGGCGATCGACACTGATTCCTGGCGCAGGTGCATCAATTCCAGGGCGTACTTGCCACCCCACAGGAACACCATCAGCACGCCCAGCGCGATCAGCAGTTCCCGCGCCAGTACGATCCGCTGGCGCGGCGCCGGTAGCCCGCGCAGCAGGCTGAGAAAGACGGGGATGTTGCCCAGCGGATCCAGGATCAGGAACAGCAGCAGGGCAGCTGAGGCGATCGTCATCTGAGTACGGTCACGAGTCGAGCGTCCAGATCCGGCCGCGGTGGCCGGCGCCTTCCGGCGACAGCAGGGTAACGCAGGCCTGCGCGTAGGCTTCCGGATCGCGACCGACGCGATCGGTTTCCTCGAGGTACGCCTTGGCCCGAAGCGGCGTGCGCATGGGGCCCGGCTGCAAGCCGGAAACCCGGATCCTTGAACTCTCCACTTCCGACTGCAGCATGCCGATCAGCCCGGCCATCGCATGCTGGGCCAGCCCATAACCACCCCAGAACGCACTGCCGACCCGCGCGAGGTCGTCCAGCACGAACACCACCGCCGCGTCGCCGGCCTTGGCGAGCAATGGCATGCAGGCCTGCGTCAGCCACCAGCGCGCGGTCAGGTTGACGTGGATGGCGCGTGCGAATGCAGCCGGGTCCGTCTGCTGGAGCGGAGTGAGCCCGGCAAAATTTGCCGCGCAATGCAGGACACCATCGAGGCGGCCGAGTTCGCTTTCGATCTGTTGCGCCATGTGCGCGTAGTCATCGGCCGAAGCGCCTTCCAGGTCCAGCGGATACAGCAAAGGCTCGGGCCCGACGGCCGCGACGGCGTCATACACGCGATTCAACTTGGGCACCTTGCGCCCAAGCAGCACGACCGTCGCACCCGCGCGCGCGCAGGCGACGCTGGCGACGCTGCCCAATCCGCCATGCGCGCCGGCGATCAGCACGACGCGATCCTTCAATGCCGGATCCGAAGCCGGCGCGGCGGCGTCACTCACTGTTGCTGGGCTTCGCTGATCATGCGGGCCAGCTCGCCCGACTCGAACAGCTCGAGGGTGATGTCGCAGCCGCCGATCAGCTCGCCGTTGATGAAAAGCTGCGGGAAGGTCGGCCAGTTGGAATAGCGCGGCAGGTTGGCGCGCACTTCCGGGTCTTCGAGCACGTTGATGGTGTGCAACTGGCCGGCGCCGGCGGCCTTCAGCGCCTGCACGGTGCGGCTGGAAAACCCGCACATCGGGAACTGCGCGGTGCCCTTCATGAAGAGGACGATCGGATGGCCTTCGACTTCGGCCTGGATCCGTTCGATGACAGACATGGACTACTCCTGGGATAAGGCGCTGCGCAGAAGCGGAAGGCGCGTCTCCGGCTCGTGAGGACCGGGCAGCTGAACGTGGGGATACAATGCGTATTGTAAAAGCTTTCGCCCCGCCGCCGCCCATCCGGCGCGGCCGGCGCCCCCTTCCAGCCAGCAAGGAGCCAGCCATGGCCATCGAACTGCCCGCCCTTCCCTACGACCGCACCGCGCTCGAACCGCACATCTCGGCCGAGACGATCGACTACCACTACGGCAAGCACCACCAGGCCTACGTGACCAACCTCAACAACATGATCGCGGGCACCGAATTCGCCGACATGCCGTTGGAGGACATCATCCGCAAGTCGCAGGGCGGCATGTTCAACAACGCCGCGCAGGTGTGGAACCACACGTTCTACTGGAACTGCCTCAAGCCCAATGGCGGTGGCGAGCCCGCCGGCAAGCTGGCCGACGCCATCAGCAAGGCCTTCGGCGATTTCGCCAAGTTCAAGGAAGAGTTCACCAAGGTATCGGTCGGCACCTTCGGTTCGGGCTGGGGCTGGCTGGTGCAGCGCCCGGACGGTTCGCTGGCACTGGTCAGCACGTCCAACGCCGCCACGCCGCTGACCGGCGAGGACACGCCGCTGTTGACCTGCGACGTGTGGGAACACGCGTACTACATCGACTACCGCAATGCGCGCCCGAAGTACGTCGAGTCGTTCTGGAACCTGGTCAACTGGGATTTCGTGGCTTCGAACCTGCGTTGATCCGAGCCCACGCATCGGGCACCGAACGGCCGGGCAATCCGGCCGTTCCTGTTTCTGGCCTATATCGCCTGGCCTATATCGCCGCAGAATCTGACCTTTGGCACCTAGCCGGACCGGCGCGGACCCATAAGCTGCCGTGAACTGAACAAGGACCCGTCATGGCCGCACCCGCGCTTCCTGCCCTGCTTCCCTACGCCCTTACCGCCGGCATCGGCTGGATGTACTACGGGCGCATTCGCCGCCAGTTCGGCAGGCAACCGTGGCAGCCCCGCCGCACGCTGGCGCGCATCGCCCTGCTTGCGCTGGTGCTGGTGTCGCTGGTCCTTGCAGGCATCTTCGTTCCGCACGCGGGCTGGGCGGTCGCAACGGGGCTCGCATCGGGGCTGGCGCTGGGTTTCTACGGGGTGACGCTGACGCGGATCGAAGCGGCGGAGGGCATGCGCAGCTACGTGGCCAATCCATGGATCGGCGGTGCGTTGTCCGCGCTGCTGCTTGGCCGGTTCGCATGGCGCGTCCTGCACGGCGGCTTCATGCAGCAGGCAGGCACGGGAGCCAGTCCGCTCACTCTCGCCTTCGCCGCGGCGCTGATCGGCTACTACCTCACCTACTCGATCGCACTGACCTTGCGGATGCAGCGACTCGCGACGGCGACCGACTGATCCTGGGGATCAGCCGTTGCGCAGCGCCGCGACCACCGGCGTCACCTGCGCTTCGCGTCCCAATGCCGCCCCGGTGCGCTGCAGCGTCACCGCCAGGTCGCTTGCGGAATCCGCGCGCAATGTCGCGTGGCCGACCTTGCGGCCAGCGCGCGGTTCCTTGCCGTAGTCATGCCAGTGGCCGCCGGCTTCGCGCAGCACGACACCGGCGTCGGGCATGGATCCGATCCAGTTGAGCATGCAGGCCAGGCCCACCATGCGTGTGTCGCCCAGTGGCAGGCCGAGTACGGCGCGCAGGTGGTTCTGGAACTGCGAGGTCTCGCTACCCTCGATCGTCCAATGTCCGGAGTTGTGCACGCGCGGCGCGAGTTCGTTGGCGAGCAGTTCGCCATCGCGGCAGAACAGTTCCAATGCGAAGACACCGACGTAATCGAGGGCTTCGGCAAGCTTCTTCGCATGGTCGAAAGCGGTTTGCGCCATCGCCGCGTCGACTTTTGCCGGCGCCAGGCTGGCTGACAGCACGCCGTCGACGTGCCAGTTCTCGGTCAACGGCCACGTGCGGAACTCGCCATCGCGGCCACGCACGGCGACTACGCTCAGCTCGCGCTCGAAGGCGATGAAGCCTTCGAGGATCAGGCCGACCGTCGTCGCCTGCGCGCCAAGCGCGTCCCACGCGGCCACGGCATCGGCGGGTGTCTTGATGCGGAACTGCCCCTTGCCGTCGTAGCCGAGGCGGCGCGTCTTCAGGATGCAGGGCGTGCCCAGCTGTGCGATCGCGCTGTCGAGATCTTCGCGTGAGGCAATCGCGGCGAACTCCGGAACCGGGATGCCGAGTTCGCGGAACAACGTCTTCTCGGCAAGGCGGTCCTGTGCCACGGCGAGCGCACGCGGTTGCGGGAATACCGGCACGCGCTCGGCCAGCCACTGCGCGGATTCGGCCGGTACGTTTTCGAAGTCGAACGTGGTGACGTCGACCCGGGACGCGAACTCGCCCAGCGCCTTCTCGTCGCGCCAGTCGCCGACGATCAACGGCGCGAATTGGCCGGCGCAGGCGTCGGCGACCGTGTCCATCACCAGGAAGCGCAGGCCCAGTGGCGCACCGGACAACGCCATCATGCGGGCAAGCTGGCCGCCGCCCAGGATTCCTACCGTGGTCATCGTGTGCCGGTCACTTGCGCGGATCGTCGTTGGCGATCACGTCGTCGGTCTGCTTCGCGCGAAAAGCTTCGAGCGCGGAACCGATCGCGGGGAAATCATTCGCCAGCATCGCCGCCGCGAACAAGCCCGCATTCGCGGCGCCCGCGTTGCCGATGGCGAACGTCGCCACCGGGATGCCGGCGGGCATCTGCACGATCGACAGCAGCGAGTCCATGCCGTTCAGCGCCTTGCTCTGGACCGGCACGCCCAGCACCGGCACCGCGGTCTTGGAGGCGAGCATGCCCGGCAAGTGCGCGGCGCCACCCGCTCCGGCGATGATCGCGCGCAGGCCGCGCTGCGCGGCGGTTTCGGCGTACGAGAAAAGCACGTCCGGAGTCCGGTGCGCGGAGACCACGCGGATCTCGTGCGGAACTCCGAGTGCTTCGAGCCGGGCGGCTGCGTGCTGCATCGTCTCCCAATCGGAGCGCGAGCCCATGACGATGCCGACGAGCGGGGCTTCCCCTGTTGCTGCCATGACGGATCCAAGCCTCAAAAAGGTATTCTACCGGCCTTCCGCCGCGCCTTCATCGCCATGGATCGCAAACTGCTGGACCTGCTCGTCTGCCCTACCACCCGCCAGCCGCTGGCCCTGCTCGACGGCCGCGGCCTCCAGGCCGTGAATGCGGCTATCGCCGCGGGCGACGTGATCCGCGGCGATGGCAGCGCCCAGGCCGAGACGCTGCACGAAGCCCTGGTAACCCGCGATCGCAAGACGGTGTACCGCCTGGATGACGGCATCCCGGTACTCCTGGCCGAAGAGGCCATCGCCACGGCGCAGATCGAAGGCTTTCCTCAGGCATGAGCCGCGCCGCCGTGAATGGTGATTTCCTGCCGCCGCCGGCCGAAGTCATCGAGGCCGATGTCGCGCGGGCCCTGGCCGAAGACCTGGGCAACGGGGACGTCACCGCGACCCTGCTGCCGGACGTTGCCGACAGCGCCTACCTGCTGTGCAAGGAAGACAGCATCGTCTGCGGTCGTCCCTGGTTCGATGCCTGCCATCGCGCGCTCGATCCGGACGTGCGCATCGACTGGCGCGTAAGCGAGGGGGACCGGGCCGGCAAGGGCATGGTGCTGGCGACATTGCAGGGCCGTGCACGCTCCCTGGTCAGCGCCGAACGGGCATCGCTCAATTTCCTGCAGACGCTTTCCGGGACGGCCACCGTCACCGCCCGCTACGTCGAGGCCGTGCGCGGTACCGGCGCTCTCATCCTCGACACCCGCAAGACCATTCCTGGCCTGCGCCTGGCGCAGAAGTACGCGGTGCGTGTGGGCGGCGGCGCCAACCATCGCATGGGCCTGTACGACGCGGTGATGCTGAAGGAGAACCACGTGCGCGCGGCAGGCTCGATCACCGCTGCGATCCATGCCGCGCGTGCCATGCATCCTTCCTTGCCGCTGATTGTCGAAGTCGAATCGCTGGCGCAACTCGAGGAAGCACTTCGGGAAGGCTGCACCCGCATCCTGGTGGATGACTTCGACGCTGCGATGCGCCGCGAGGCCGTGCGCATGGCCCGCTCCGCGCCGTTCAACGGCACCATCCCGCTCGAAGTCTCCGGCGGCGTGGACCTGGAGACGCTGCGCGCCATCGCGGAAGATGGCGTGGATTGCATTTCCATCGGCGGGCTCACCAAGCATGTCCATGCGATCGACCTGTCGCTGAAGCTGGGGCCGCCCCCGGCGGGTTGACTCGCCGCCGGAGAGGGACCTGCCGACACGCATACGAAAAAGGGCAGGCCCGCGTGGACCTGCCCTTTTTTCATTCGTATGTGCGTCGCGCTAGCCGTTGCTCACCACGATGGTGATCACCGCCGCTGCGACCGCGATTACCAGCCCGATCCAGAGCCAGCTGCTTCCGCGCGGCGCGCCGTGCACTTTCGTTGCCTCGACCTGCACCGGTTCGTGGCCTGCCGCGCCGACCAGGCGGAAGCGCAGCTTGTCGAAGCCGATCTCGTCGCCCATGCGCGCCCTCTCCCTGATCACGCGGCGATCGTTGAGGGACGTGCCGTTGGTGGAGTTCAGATCCTCGATCGTCACACCGTCCTCGCCCGGGATCAGCCGCGCATGCACGCGCGAGAGCCCCAGATCATTGATGTGGATGTCGCACTCCGGCGAACGGCCGATCGTCACGGGTCCCTGCAATGGATAGCTGCGACCGAATGCACCGCCGGTGACGCCACGCAGCACATACATGGGCACCACGTGCCGTACCGCAGTGACGCCCGGGTCGTCGTTGGCCGCGTGCGGATAACCGCCGTCGCCGCCACGAGGTGCAACGGCGTCGATCGCCGCCAGGCGCGCCAGGACATGGTCGAAGGTGACGCTGTCGCCGGGACGCAAGGCGATCAGGCCATCAACATGTCGCCCGTTCACGCTGACGGTGGTGCCCGAAGGCACCTCCAGCATCACGCCGGTCGCACTGACGTGCAGTTGGCAGTGCTGAGGCAATACGCCAGGCGTGTCCAGTACGATGTTCGACCCAGGATCGGAACCGACGCGGTTGACCCCGGGACCGAGCAGAACCTGCGGGTGTTCCCCACCCGGAAAAACAAGCTTCATCGGTGCGCCGCCCTCCCGGCGAACGTAGACTTGTGGCGAACATTCTGCGCCACTACCTTTGGTACATGCCGACTCTAATCCTCCTGATGATCGTGTCTGCGACCGCGTTCGCGTTCTGGAACGCGAGCCGCGCTGCTGCTGAACGCGCCGAAGCGCTGGGGCGTGACGCGTGTCGCATCGCTGGCGTGCAATGGCTGGACCACAG
Source organism: Agrilutibacter niabensis (assembly GCA_031457065.1). Lineage (GTDB taxonomy): Bacteria > Pseudomonadota > Gammaproteobacteria > Xanthomonadales > Xanthomonadaceae > Agrilutibacter > Agrilutibacter niabensis_A. The sequence continues at coordinate 470,641 of JAVDVW010000001.1, read as the reverse complement.
CGTCCATGCCATCGGCCTGCGCGTGTGCCGGCAGGAGAGCGGCTGGCTCGGCTTCGAGCGCACGTTCCGGTTCGACTACTCGCACACTGGCGAGGACCGGCACATCGGTCGCCTGGTGCTGCGCGGCGACCGGCTCGTTTCATTCAGCGGTCCGGTAATGCCGTCGGTGGCGCAGTTCCACTGAAACAGTTCCACTGAAGCTGCGCGGAACGCGGATCGACCGTTTACTTGACGATGCGCAGATGCCCACTGCGGCGCGGCGTGGGCGTCGGCGGGTTGTCGTCGCCATCGTCCGGGGCACCCTCGTCAGGCACGATGCTCAGTGGCGCGTGGGAGACTTCGTCCGCGTCGGTTTCCATCACGACATCGGTCTCGTCCGCCGCATCGGCCAGCGAGTCCTCCGGCAAGGCCATGCCCTGCCCGGTTTCACGCGCATAGATGGCCAGCACGGCCGACACCGGCACGGATACCGAGTGGCTCACGCCGCCGAATCGGGCGCTGAAACGGATCACGTCATTGCTCATCTGCAGCCCGGCGACCGCGCGCTCGGCGACATTCAGGACGATGCGACCGTCCTTGACCGCATGCACGGGCACCTGCACGTGCGGGCGGGTGGCATCGACCAGGAGATGGGGCGTCATGCCGTTGTCGGCGATCCACTCGTACAGCGCCCGCAGCAGGTACGGGCGGTGGCTGGTCATGATGATGCTGTCTTCGGTCATGCGGGAAGTGTAGCGCCGCGTCAGCCTTCCAGAAATGCGAAAAGGCCCGGAGTTCCGGGCCTTGTCACAGTGCATCCGGTGGACAGGCCTAGGCCGGCATCTCGCGCAGCTTGCGCTCGGCGTCGGTGAGACTCCGGGTAAAACCGGGATTGCGGAAGATCCGGTTGCCGTAGTCCTCGATCACCTTGCCGTCCTTCGGCAGCGGCACGCCCAGCGCCGGCAGGCGCCAGATGATCGGTGCCATCGCACAGTCGGCCAGGCTCATCTCGGGATTGAGGAAGAACTTGCTGGCCTTGAACAGCGGCACCGAGGCGGTAAGCAGTTCCTTGAGGCGCTTGCGACCGGCTTCGGCCTGGACCTTGTTGCCGAGCTGGATCGCCTGCACCTGCGGCACCCAGTCGTGTTCCAGGCGCAGCATGGCCAGGCGCAGGCGCGCACGGGACAGCGGGTCCACGGGCATCAACGGCGGATGCGGGTAGCGCTCGTCGAGGTATTCGCTCACCACGCTGGCGGCGTACAGGACCAGGTCGCGTTCGACCAGGGTCGGCACCGAGTGGTACGGGTTGAGGTCGACCAGGTCTTCCGGCGGATTCTGCGGATCGACCGGAATCAGGTCGTAGGTGACGCCCTTGGCTGCCAGCACCAATCGCACGCGATGGCACAGCACGCAGTCGGTGGAAGAAAACAGAGTCAAGGCATTACGCATACGTGGACTTGCCGCCATCATCGATTGCTCCTGCGTTCGGTCTGGCCCGGCCATCCGCCGGTCACAGGTCGCCGCCCACCCCCTGCGTGCGGTCGCCTAGGTTCCCGAGACTAGCGTTACTGCCTGAAAAAGTCGCCCCCCGGGACCCCAGATGCAAAACGCCCGGCTTGAAGCCGGGCGCCTTGGGAAGCGGTCAGTGCACGTCCTTCCAGTATTCGTGCTTCAGCAGGTAGGCCAGGAGGGTAAAGGCGGCCAGGAACAGGACCACCCACACGCCGAGCTTCTCGCGCTTGAGGACGGCCGGCTCACCGGCGTACTCGAGGAAGGTCGTGATATCGCGAACCGACTGGTCGAACTGCTCCGGGGTCTGCGTACCGGCCGTGGCGACCTTGAGGCCGTGGACCGGGCGCTCGCCCGTGGCCTTGTCCGGCTCGCCGTACTCGGCGTGCTGCAGGCCCTGCATCTGCCACAGCGGATTCGGCATCGACGCGTTGGGGAACAGCTTGTTGTTCCAACCCAGCGGGCGGGTCTCGTCCAGGTAGAAGGACTTCAGGTAGGTATAGATCCAGTCGCTGCCGCGGACGCGCGCGATCAGGCTCAGGTCCGGCGGCATCTTGCCGAACCACTGCTGGGCGTCGGCCTCGGTGAGGGTGACCTGGACCTGGTCGCCGATCTTGCCGCCGCTGAGGTTGAGGTTCTGCATCACCTGTTCTTCGCTCAGCCCGAGGTCCTCGCCAAGGCGCGAGTAACGCAGGTACTTGAGCGAATGGCAGCCCGAGCAGTAGTTCATGTACAGCTGGGCGCCACGCTGCAGCGACGCGCGGTCGCCGAGGTCGGTACCCGAGTGCAGCAGGTTGCCGCCCTCGCTGGCGAAGGCCGAGACCGAAACCAGCAGGCCTGCCGCGAGGCCGGCCAGGGTGCGGACGAGATTCATCTTAGTCATGCGTCGTCACCCGTTCCGGCACCGGCTTGGTCTTGTCGAGTTTGGTCCACACCGGCATGGTGATGAAGAAGGCGTAGTACAGGAAGGTCAGCACGCGGCCGATGATGGTTTCGACCGGGTCGGTACCCGGACCGGCGCCGATCTTCATCAGCCACAGGAAGCAGAATGCAAAGCCCAGCAGCATCGCCCACGACAGCTTGCCGCGATAGCGGAACGAGGTGACCCGGCTGCGATCCAGCCACGGCACCAGGAATAGCAGCACGATGGCACCGAACATCACCAGCACGCCCCACAGCTTGATGCCGAAGAACGACGGGACCACGCGCAACATCGCGTAGTACGGGGTGAAGTACCACACCGGCTTGATGTGCTCCGGCGTCACCAGCGGATTGGCCGCGGTGAAGTTGTCGTGCTCGAGGAACCAGCCGCCGAAGGTCGGGGCGAAGAAGATGATGAAGGCGGCCAGGATCAGGAAGAAGGCGACGCCGAAGGTGTCCTTCACCGTGTAGTACGGGTGGAAGGGAATGCCGTCGGCCGGCTTGTTGGCGTCCCAGCGGTTGCCCTTCGGGCCCTTCTTGATGTCGACGCCGTCCGGGTTGTTGGAACCGACTTCGTGCAGCGCGCCCAGGTGCAGCACGACGAGCAGCAGCAGCACCAGCGGCAGCGCGATGACGTGCAGCGCGAAGAAGCGGTTGAGCGTCGCGTCGGACGGGATGTAGTCACCCATGATCCATTCGGTCAGGCCCGTGCCGATCTTCGGGATCGCGCCGAACAGCGAAATGATCACCTTGGCCCCCCAGAACGACATCTGGCCCCACGGCAGCACGTAGCCCATGAAGGCCTCGGCCATCAGCACGAGGTAGATCACCATGCCGAGGATCCAGACCATTTCGCGCGGCTTCCTGTACGAGCCGTACATCAGGCCGCGGAACATGTGCAGGTAGACGACGATGAAGAACAACGAGGCGCCGGTACTGTGCATGTAGCGGATCAGCCAGCCCCACGACACGTCGCGCATGATGTACTCGACCGAAGCGAACGCTTCCGCGGCGCTGGGCTTGAAGTGCATCGTGAGGAAGATGCCGGTGACGATCTGATTGACCAGCACCAGCAGTGCGAGCGAACCGAAGTAGTACCAGATGTTGAAGTTCTTCGGCGCGTAGTACTCGGTCATGTGCTTGCGGTACATCGGCATGAGAGCCGGCGCCCGGTCGTTGACCCAGTTCGCGACGTTGTTGACGGTGCGCGTAATGATGCTCATGGCTTACGCAGCTCCTGCAGTGCTTTTGCCAGCGGGATCCACGCCGATCACGATCGTGTTGTCGTTTTCGAAGTGGTACGGCGGAACCGGAAGGTTCGCCGGCGCCGGCATGCCCTTGAAGACGCGGCCCGCGGAGTCGTAGCGCGACTTGTGGCACGGGCAGAAGTAACCACCCTTCCACTCGGGATCGAACGGCTCCGGCTTGATCTCCGGCTTGAACTCGGGAGCGCAACCCAGGTGGGTGCACACACCGATCAACACCATCAGGTCCGGACGGATCGAACGCGTCGCGTTCTTCGCATAGGCGGGCTGCTGGTCGCTATTGTCCGACTTCGGATCGAGCAGCAGGCCATCGAGCGACGGCAGCACATCGAGCATCTTCTTTGAGCGGCGCGCCACGTAGACGGGCTGGCCGCGCCAGGCGAGCGTCAGCTGCTGGCCTTCCTGCAACGCAGTGATGTCCTGGGTCACAGGAGCGCCGGCCTGTTTGGCACGCTCGCTGGGACTCCATGACTTGATGAACGGTACCGCCGCAAATCCGGCCCCGACCGCGCCGACCACCGCAGTAGTCGTGGTCAGGAAACGGCGGCGGCCCTGGTTGACGGGGTGGTCCCCTTGGTTGGCCATCCGGCACTCCGCAAAGCTTGTGAACGAGTCACCGCAGACCCTCGCCAACGGCGACGGCTTACGGCGTAAAAAGACGGCGAAGTGTAACGGAACGGTGAATGGCCCGACAATCCGGCGAAATTGGAACCACCGCGGGATCTGGAATGGCGGGCAGGTTTTCCGCCCGGCGGCTGCTTCAGCGCGAACCGGCGCCCGCGCCCGTGGCTGCCACCGTGGTCTTGCCGCCAGCGCCTCGGTAGCGATCGGCGAGCACCGCCACGCGCTGCACATAGCGCTGGGTCTCGGCATAGGGCGGAACGCCCTTGTACTTGTCTACCGCCCCCTCGCCCGCGTTGTAACCGGCGGCGGCTAGCTTCACGTCGCCGTTGAAGCGCTTGAGCAGCCAACCGAGGTACTGGACGCCGCCGCGGATGTTCTGCGCCGGGTCGAAGGCATTGGTGACGCCGAAGCGGCGGGCCGTCGCCGGCATCAGCTGCATCAGTCCCTGCGCCCCCACCCGGGAAAGCGCACCGGGGTTGTAGGACGACTCGGCGTGGATGATGGCCCGGACGATGGCCTCCTCCACCCCGAACTGCGCCGCCGAGCTGGCGATTTCGGCGTTGTACGCCGTGGTGTTGAGCCGGATATTGCCGAAATTGACGCCTGGGAGCGCACCGCAGGCATAGCAGTTCTCGATCTGGAAGATCGGGAACTCGACCCGGCTCACCTTGACGTTGGCCACCCCTTTCGGCCGACGGTTGCTGTAGTTGCGCACGCCGTTGGCATCGATATACGAGTAGGTCAGGGACGAGCCCATGCGCACAAAACGCGCCTTCATGCTCGCGTCACCGACAGGCTTGGGGGTGACGGTCGCCGGCGAGCCGGTCACGGTCATGGCGGGAGACGCCGTCCCCACTCCGGTCCCTGCGCCGGTCGCAACTGCCGGCGCGGCGGCCGCCGCGCGACTGTGCTTTTCCGGCTGGTAGCTGATGACGGTGCACTTGGCGCCGGCAACGCGTTTGCTGGCGTAGGCACGGGTGCCGTCCGGGCTGTCGCAGCGATAAAGGTTGCCCGCCCACGCCGGCGTCGACGCCAGCGCGGCCACTGCCACCAGAATTCCCCGGAGCCCCCTCATTCGGCGGACTATCCCCTCATTGAAAAGTCTTTACAAGCCGTTGATTTATATGAACGCGACGCCTATCGCGTTTCGGCCAGCGGGGGCGTGGACCCGCACAGCGGTGGCTGTCCTACAATGCGCGCCCGGCGCGGAGTAACCGCCGCCCTCCCGGATTCAACTCTAATGACCGATCGCACCGCCACCGCCGAGGCCGCCCCGGCCTCCTCACCCCTGCCGCCGAAGGGGAAGCTCTTCATCGAGACCCACGGCTGCCAGATGAACGAGTACGACTCGGCCAAGATGGCCGACGTCCTTGCCGCCAGCGACGGCCTCGAACTGACCACCAACGTCGAGGAAGCCGACGTCATCCTGATCAACACCTGCTCGATCCGCGAGAAGGCCCAGGAAAAGGTGTTCAGCCAGCTCGGCCGCTGGAAATTGCTCAAGGAGAGCGGGCTCAAGCAGGGTGGCAAGCCGGTGGTGATCGGGGTCGGCGGCTGTGTGGCCTCGCAGGAAGGCGACGCCATCATCAAGCGTGCCCCCTACGTGGATCTGGTCTTCGGCCCGCAGACCCTGCACCGCCTGCCCGAGCTCATCCAGGCCAGGCGCGACACAGGCCGGCCGCAAGTCGACATCAGCTTCCCCGAGATCGAGAAGTTCGATCGCCTGCCCGAGCCGCGCGCCGAGGGCCCGAGCGCCTTCGTCTCGATCATGGAAGGCTGCAGCAAGTACTGCTCGTTCTGCGTGGTTCCCTATACCCGCGGCGAGGAGATCAGCCGTCCGTTCGAGGACGTGCTGGTCGAAGTCGCCGACCTTGCCGCGCAGGGCGTGCGCGAGGTCAACCTGCTCGGCCAGAACGTCAACGCCTACCGCGGCCCCTACGGGGACGGCGAGATCGCGGACCTGGCCCTGCTGATCCGTGCCATTGCCGAGATCGACGGCATCGGCCGCATCCGCTTCACTACCTCGCACCCGCTGGAATTCTCGGATTCGCTGGTCGAGGCCTATCGCGACGTGCCCAAACTCGCCAATTACCTGCACCTGCCGGTGCAGGCCGGCAGCGACCGCGTCCTCGCGGCGATGAAGCGCGGCTACACCGCGCTGGAGTTCAAACAGAAGATCCGCAAGCTGCGCGCGGTGCGGCCGGACATCTCGGTCTCATCCGACTTCATCGTGGGCTTCCCGGGCGAGAGCGACGCCGACTTCGAGAAGACCATGAAGCTGATCGAGGATGTCGGTTTCGACCAGTCGTTCTCGTTCATCTATTCGCGCCGTCCCGGCACGCCCGCCGCCGACCTCGAAGACACCGTCGGCAGCGAGGAAAAGCACGCCCGCCTCTCGCGCCTGCAGGCCACAATCAACGCCAAGGCGCGTGAGATCAGCGACGCCATGGTCGGCAGCGTGCAGAGCGTGCTGGTCGAGGGTCCGTCGAAAAAGGACCCGAACGAACTCACCGGCAAGACCGAGAACATGCGTTCGGTGAACTTCCCGGGCAATCCGCGCCTGGTCGGGCAGTTCGTCGACGTGGTGATCGCTGGAGCGATGAGCAATTCACTGCGCGGGCGCCTCGCGACCGCAGACTGATTACCCCCAGGCCGCTGGCTTGCCGCCACCGGCCTGCATCCTGGCTTCAGTCGAGGCGCTTGGTGAAGCGCAGGATGGCCGTGGTCATCATCAAGGTGATGAACGCAACCAGCGCCAGCACCTCCGGCCAGAGTTCGAAGATGCTCGCCCCGCGCAGCATCACGCCGCGGATAAGCCGCAGGAAGTGCGTCAACGGCAACACTTCGGCCAGGTACTGGATGATCTTCGGCATGCCCGAAAACGGAAACATGAAACCCGACAACAGGATCGACGGCAGGAAGACGAAGAACGTCATCTGCATCGCCTGGAACTGGGACTGCGCCTTCGTCGAGATCATCAGGCCCAGCGAGAGATTGGCGAGGATGAGCAGGATCGTGGCGGCGTAGACATCCAGCAGGCTGCCCCGCACCGGGACGTCGAACAGCCATGCGCCGAGCAGCAGCACCAGCGTCGTCTGGATCAGTCCGATCCCCGCGAACGGCAGCACCTTGCCGATCATCAGTTCGCTGCTGCTGACGGGCGTCGCGATCAGCAACTCCATGTTGCCGCGTTCGCGTTCACGCACGATGGCGACCGCGGTGAACAGCACCATCGTCATCGTCAGGATGATGCCGATCAGTCCGGGCACGATGTTGATCGCCGAGCGCCGCTCCGGGTTGTAGAAGCCGACGACGCTGATCTGCGAAGGCTTCGGCCTCACGTACGCCGCGCTGTCTAGCGGCGTCTGCGCCAGCTGCACGGCCGCGGCCTGCACCGCGGTGTCGCTGCCATCGACGAGCACCTGCACGGCTTCACGTCCGTCGATGCGGCGGCGTTCGAAATCCGGCGGCACCACCACGCCGACGCTGATCTCGCCCCGCCGCAGCATCGTCATGAGCTCCTGTGGGCTGCTCGCGTCGCGTACGGGGTTGATGACTCCGGTGTTCTGCATGTCCATGACGAGTGCGCGCGACCCCGCGGTGGCGGCCTGGTCGGAAATCGCGGTATCCAGGTCGCGCAGGGTGAAGTTGATGGCGTAGCCGAACAGCACCAGCTGCATCACCGGGATGCCGATGATCATCGCCAGCGTGATCCGGTCGCGGCGCATCTGCCGCAGTTCCTTCACCATGATCGCGAAGAGGCGGCGGGGGCTCATGCGGCCTCCTTTGTCTTGGCGGAGCCGCGGGTGGCGGCGACGAAGACGTCTTCGAGGTTGGGTTCGGAAGGTTCGACCGTGGCGACGACACCGGCCCCACGCAGCACTTCGGCAACGCGTCCGGCGGCGTCGCCGTTCTCGCCCGTGAGCACGCGCAGCGTGTTGCCGATCTGCGCCGCGCTGATGACGCCAGGCGTCGCGATCAGCGCCCGCTGCGCGCGACGCGGATGGTCCGCGAGCACCGCCAGCGTGCGGCCTGCAATGGCGCTGGTGAGCTCGGCGGGCGAACCGTCCGCGACGAGCACGCCGCGATCGAGGATCGCGAGGCGGTGACAGCGTTCGGCTTCGTCCATGTAATGCGTGGAGACGAGGATCGTCGTACCGGCGTCGGCGAGCTCGAAAAGTTTCTCCCAGAAGTCGCGGCGCGATTCGGGATCGACGGCACTGGTGGGCTCGTCGAGGAAGAGCAGTTCCGGCTTGTGGATCACCGCGCCCGCGAGCGCGAGGCGCTGCTTCTGGCCGCCGCTCATCGTGCCGGCGAGTTGCTTCTGGCGATCCTGGAAGTGATAGAGCTCGACCAGCTCGTCGATGCGTTGCCTGGCCTTCGCTCGTGGAATGTCCTGCACGGCGGCAAGGAATTCCAGGTTCTCGCGCACGCTGAGGTCGTCGAACAGCGAGAACTTCTGCGTCATGTAGCCGATGCGGCGCCGCAATGCTTCCGCCTGTTTCGGCAACTGCAGTCCGAGCACCTCGATGTCGCCCTCGGTCGGTGTCATCAGGCCGCAGAGCATGCGGATGGTGGTGGTCTTGCCGGAGCCGTTGGGGCCGAGGAAGCCGTAGACGTTCGCCTTCGGTACGCTCAGGTCGACGTGGTCGACCGCCACGAGATCCTTGAAGCGCTTGGTCAGGCCGCGCGCGCGGATGACAAGGTCATCGGCCGACTGCGCGTTCATTTGCCGAACTCCACGCGTACCGGCAGGCCCGGTGGCAGTGCGGCCTCCTTCGCATTGATCGCGACTTCCGCGACATAGCTCAGGCGCGCGGCGTCCCTTCCTATCAATGCGTAGTACGGCGTGAACGTCGGCTCGGTGCGGATCAGGCGCACGGTGCCGGCAAGCCCGTCCTTGTGCCCATCGACGAACACTCGTGCCGTGTCGCCCACCTGGACGTGCGTGCGGATGGGTTCAGGCACGTACACGCGCGCATAGGGCGCGCCGACGAGCAGGATCGCGAGCGGCTGGCCCACGGCGGCCTGGTCGCCAAGCTTGAACGGCAGGCTGTCGACCAGCGCGTCACGCGGGGCGACGAGGGAGAGCTTTTCGAGCGTCACCTGTTGGGCCGTGGCCTCCGCTTCGGATGCGGCGAGCGCCGCCTGGCCACGCGCGATCTGCTCGCGCCGCGTACCCGCTTCAAGCTCGAGGAGCGAAGCCTGCATCGCGCGTACGGATGCGGCCGTGTTTTCGGCACTGGCGCGGGCCCGGTCGACTTCGGCGGCGGCGATCAGCTGCTGGCGCCCAAGCGGGCGTACGCGTGCGTAGAAGTCGCTCGCCTCGCGCGCCTGCGCCTGCGCGGCCGCGAGTTGGGCACGCGCCTGCGCGATCGTCTCCGAACGCGGGCCCGCCTCGAGCTCTTGCAGCGATGCACGCTGCGCAGCGGCCTGCGCACGCGACGCTTCGGTCGCCGAACGCGTGCGGTCGAGTTCAAGGCGCAGGATCGGCTGGCCGGCTTTCACGCGCTGCCCTTCGCGCACGTCGATCGCTGCGATGCGTTCGGCGGCGGGCGCGGGGAGCGTGATGCGGTCGTACTCGAGGGTGCCCAGGGCCTGGGGCGTGTCGTCTCGACAGGCCGACAAGAGCGCGGCGACGGTGAGGACGACCAACAGCTGCGTGCGGAGGGAACGCATGGCATGGGTTCTCGTGGCAATCGTGCGGGCGTGCATCGCGCTCATTGGGATCATGGGATCAGGAGGCGCCGATGCCATGGTCCAGCAACGCAATCGCGTGATTGCGCATGGTCGAGGCGTCGATGTCGTCGGCGGCGAACAACCGGCGCCAGATCGGCGCGCCGGCGGCGGGGAACAGGGTCAGGCCGATCAGCGAGGTGACGAGCAATCGCGGATCCAGGTCCGGACTGAGCTCGCCGGCTTCCTGCGCGGCGGCGAAGCGTGCGGCGAGCAGTTGCGGCATCTGCGGTGCGACGGTGGTGAAGAGCACTTCGCGCAGCGCGCCGCCTTCGCACAGCACTTCGCGCACCCATAACGGCGGCAGCCAGGGATGGCGTTCGACGGTCGCGCACATGCCGCGGACGAAGCCTGCGATGAGCCCGGAGATGTCGTCGCCCGCCTGCATCGTGGACTCGCGGACTTCGTCGAACGCCGGCATCACGCGTTCGGCGATGACGGCCTGTTGCAGCTGCGTCTTGTCGCCGAAGTAGTAGTGCAGCAGCGCGGGGGTGACCGCGCCTTCGCTGGCGATGGCGCGCAGCGAGGTGCCGGCGATGCCGTCTCGGGCGAAACAGGCGACCGCGGCATCGAGCAGGCGGGCCCGCAGGTCGGGGCCGTCGCCCATCGGGCGGCCCGGGGCGCGCTTGGGTTTTCCAGGCACCCGGGCGGACCGGGCCCTGCTGGAAACCTTGGTTTTACCGGCGTGCGTCTCAGTCATGACGCAAATAATTAATTCAATGATCAATTATTTGCAAGAATGAGCCGACGGACGGCCGTTGCCCTGACGGGAACACTGAGGACCGCACCCCACGGGGCGGAATCGCCCGCGCGGTGTCCCATTCGCCCTTGCGGCGCGCGGCCCCCTCATTTCCCTGCGTCAGCGCGATAGACCGGCCGGCCATCAACATAGGTGGCCTGCACGGTCAGGCTGCGCAGTTGCGCAGGATCGATCGCCAGCGGGTCCTCGGCCACGATCACGAAGTCGGCGCGCTTGCCGACTTCGAGGCTGCCGACGTCGGTCTCGGCGAATCCCGCGTACGCGGCATCGAGGGTGAAGCCGCGCAGCGCCTCGTACGCCGTCAGTCTTTCCTCGGGGCGCCAGCCGCCGGCAGGCTTGCCTTCGCCATCGGTCCGCGTGGTGGCGGCATACAGGCCAAGGCGCGGATCCACCGACTCGATCGGGAAGTCGGAACCCAGCGCCAGCCGCGCTCCACTGTCGCGCAGCAACCGCCACGCGTAGGCCCCGACGATGCGCTGCGGACCAATGCGCTGCTCGGCCCATGGCATGTCGCTGGTGGCATGCGTGGGCTGCATCGAAGCGATCACGTGCAACTGGGCGAGGCGCGGAATGTCGTCGAGGGCAAGCACCTGGGCGTGTTCGATGCGCCAGCGATGGTCGCTCTTCGCGGCGTCGTCGCCGAGCACGCGTGCATAGGCATCGAGCACCTCGCGATTGCCGCGATCTCCAATGGCATGCGTAGCCACCTGCACGCCGCAACGTTTCGCCTTTTCCGCGATCCTGGCCAGCGCATCGGGCGGGGTAAGCAACAGGCCGCGGTTGCCGTGGTCGTCGCTGTAGTCCTGCAGCAAGGCCGCGCCGCGACTGCCCAGCGCGCCGTCGATATAGAGCTTGACCGTGCGCATCTTCAATCGCCCGGCGGGATGCGCGTACAGGCCATCGCTGCAGAGCCTGGCCAGCGCCGCACCGTCGGCATCGGCCATCGCGGTGATGCGAAGCGGCAGCCTTCCGGCATCCGCGAGCCGGGTGTAGCGCTTCAATTGGGCTAACGGAATCCCGGCGTCGTGCACTCCGGTCAGCCCGTGCGAGACCGCTTCCTGCATGCCCAGTTCGAGCGCGCGCGTTGCGGTGGCCTCGTCCAGCGGCGGCATGACGGCATCGACCAGATCCTGCGCGTTGTCGACGAAGACGCCGGTGGCGCGCCCCTGCGCATCGCGCACGATGCGGCCGCCGTCTGGCTGCCACTCGCCGGCCAGGTCCCGCTTCAGCAGGCGCATCGCAGCGCTGTTGGCCCAGGCGGCGTGGCCATCGATGCGGCGCAACCACACCGGCCGGTCCGGGAAGGCGGCGTCGAGCTCGACGGCCGTCGGGAACTCCTTTTCCGGCCAGTCGTTCTGGTCCCAGCCGCGGCCCAGCAGCCAGGCCTGTGGCGGCAGCTCGCGGGCGAAATCGCGCAGCCGCTGCAGGATGTCCTGCTTGTCCCGGGTACCCCTGAGGTCTACCTGCAGCTTCGTCAGCCCGAGCCCCTCCACGTGGCCATGGGCATCGATCAGTCCCGGGATCACGGTCGCATTGCCCGCCTCGATGCGCTTGGCACCGGGATAGCGCGCCAGCAATTCCGCCGTGCCGCCCATTGCCAGGATGCGGCCATCACCGTCGTAGGCCATCGCCTGCGCGCGAGGCTGCTCGTGATCCATCGTGTGGATTCGCGCGGCGCTCACCACGGTGACGGGTAGCGTGCCCGCAACGGAAACATGCGAAACGAACAACAGCGCCAGCAGGATTCGGATATCGCGCATCGACCAGCCCCCTTTCCACCCCAGGCGTCGACTTTGCGAAAAAGCCCCCACAGGCGCAAGCTTTCGCTGCTGCCTCCGAGAGTGCCTTTCGAAGACCCCCAGATGCCTTCCCGCACCGTTTCCGAATTCGCGCTCGAGCCCGCCGAGACCGAGCGCCTGGCCAACCTCAGCGGCCCATTCGACAGCCACCTGCGCATGATCGAGCTGCGCCTCGGCGTGGAGATCGCCAACCGTGGAAACGTGTTCCGCGTCGACGGCTCCGAAACGGCAGTCAACAAGACGGAACGGTTGCTGCGCCAGCTGTGGGACGAGGCCGCCGACACAACGCTCACCGAGCCCGAGATCCACCTGCAGCTCACCGAATACGAGGCGGACGATATCGCCGCCAGCGACATCGAACCGCAGGAAGTCACCATCCGCGTCAAGCGCGGCACCCTGCGCGCCCGCGGCGCCAACCAGGCGAAGTACCTGCACGCGATCGCCACGCACGACATCAACTTCGGCATCGGTCCGGCTGGCACCGGCAAGACCTTCCTGGCCGTGGCAATGGCGGTGGAGGCACTGAACGAGGCCCGCGTGCAACGCCTGGTACTGGTACGGCCCGCGGTGGAGGCCGGCGAGAAGCTGGGCTTCCTGCCGGGCGACCTGACCCAGAAGGTCGACCCTTACCTGCGCCCACTCTACGATGCACTGTACGAGATGCTTGGCGTGGAAAAAGTGGTCAAGCTGCTGGAAAGGAACGTCATCGAGATCGCTCCGCTCGCCTACATGCGCGGACGCACGCTTAACGACGCGTATGTGATCCTCGACGAAGCGCAGAACACCACGATCGAGCAGATGAAGATGTTCCTGACCCGCATCGGCTTCGGCAGCACGGCCGTGGTGACCGGCGACATGACCCAGATCGACCTGCCCAAGCACCAGAAGTCCGGGCTGAAGGATGCGCTGGAAGTGCTGCGCAACGTCAACGGGATCAGCTTCACCTTCTTCGAATCGCGCGATGTCGTGCGCCACCCCCTGGTAGCGCGCATCGTCAATGCCTACGACGCCCGCGATTCGGCGGACGCACAGACCGGGCCGGCTCCCTGAGCAGTGGCCTTCTTCCATCACCCTCGACAGGACTACAACGCATGACCGTCGGCCCGGTTCGTCTTGATGTCAGTGTCAGCTATGCGGTTCCGCGCGTCGGCGTCCCCTCCGCGGTGAGCTTCCGGAAGTGGGTGGCCGCGGCGCTCGAGAACCGCATCCGCGAAGCGGACCTCGCCATACGCATCGTCGGCGCCAAGGAAGCGCGCGCCCTCAACCGGCATTACCGCGGCAAGGATTACGCGACCAACGTCCTGAGCTTCCCCGCCGAACTGCCGGATGGACTGCCCAAGGGCGTGAAGCTGCCGCTGCTCGGCGACCTCGTGATCTGTGCCCCCGTGGTGGCGCGCGAGGCCAAGGAGCAGAAGAAACACCTGGTCGAGCACTACGCGCACCTGACCGTGCACGGTGCCCTGCACCTGCTCGGCTGGGACCATGAGAACGAAGCCGACGCGATCTGCATGGAACAGCTGGAACGGGAGATCCTGGCAGGAATGGGGATCGAGGACCCCTACGTCCTCGCCTGACACGCCGCCGTCATAGCCGGACGTCGCCCGGCAGGCCAGCCGCGCTCAGGTATGCGCCCTCGCCCCGTTGTGCTTCCGCCCTGCCCCGTCGTGCCGTGCACGGGTGCGCGCTGCTTTCCGCGCCGCTTGCGACCGGCCTTCCGCACCCTTGGTGCGTACCGCCTTCTTCGCCGCCGCCGAGCGCTCGCTGGCCGTGCGCTTGCGCGCCGCCGCCTTCGCCTGCCGTGACAACGCCAACGTGCTCGCCGTCGCGTGCCCTTCGCGCTTGAGCGCCTTGGTCGTCGCGCGCGAGCGGGTCTTCGACGGGGCCGCGGACTTTAGGGCGGACTTTGTCGAGGCCTTTGTGGTGGACTTTGTGGCGGCCTTGCGTGCGGTCGTCTTGCGGGCGCCGGTCTTCGCGGTCGCCTTCTTCGCAGTGGCTTTCCTGGCCACCGTCCGGCCCGTGGCGGTCTTGCCCACGGTCTTGCTCGCGGCTCTCCGGGTGGTCGCCTTGCGCGCGCGAGGCGCGCCCGCCTCGGCATCCTGTCGCGCCTTGCGCCGGGTTTCTTCGGAGACCTTGCCCTTCTTCGGCGGTGGCAGTTCCACGCCAGCGCGACGCGCCTTCGACAGGCCGATCGCGATCGCCTGCCTGGCCGAACGCGCGCCGTGCTTGCCTTCGCGGATGTGTTCGATTTCTTCGCGGACGAATTCGCCGGCCTGCGTGCTCGCCGCCTTGCCTTCGCGCTTGTCCTTGCTGGCGCGTTTCAGGGTGCGTTTTTCAGGCATCTCGCAGTCCTCCGCGCGGGCCCGCGGCGATTATCCGTTCGGCCCCGGGATGCCACCGTGAAACCCTTGGCCCCCTTCCGCGCTAGACTTCCACGGTCCGCCCACCCCCCGGGCGTTGCCGAAACACCATGTCCGAGGACGACAGTAGTACCCCGCAGGAGCACCCCGAGCGCCGGCGCGGTTGGCTGGAACGCATCAGCACGATGCTCTCCGGCGAGCCCAGCACGCGCGAAGGCCTGGTCGAGCTTCTCCGCGATGCGCAGGCCGATGGCCTGATAGCCGCCGACACCCTGCGCATGATGGAAGGCGCGATCGCCGTATCCGACCTGACCGTCGGCGACGTGATGATCCCGCGCGCGCAGATGGTCGCCCTGCCCGCGGATGAGCCGCTGCTTGAACTCATGAAGCGCGTGGTCGAGTCCGGCCACTCGCGTTTCCCGGTCCACGGCGAGGAGAAGGACGAAGTCCTCGGCATCCTGCTGGCCAAGGATCTGTTGCGCGGGGTCGTCGCCGACAACGGCCCGGGCAGCATCCATGCCCTGCTGCGTCCGGCCGTGCTGATTCCCGAATCCAAACGCCTCAACGTGCTGCTGCGCGAGTTCCGCCAGTCGCGCAACCACATGGCGATCGTAATCGACGAGCACGGCGGCGTCGCCGGACTGGTCACCATCGAGGACGTACTCGAGCAGATCGTCGGCGACATCGACGACGAGCACGACGAAGCCGAGGACCCGCAGGCGCTGATGCGCGCCCAGGCCGATGGCCTGTTCGTGGTCGACGCACTGACGCCGATCGCAGACTTCAACGAGCGCTTCGACGCCGACTTCGACGACGACGAGTACGACACCATCGGTGGCCTGATCACGGCGGCCATTGGCCATCTGCCGGAAGCCGGCGAGGAACTCTCGATGGGCCGCTTCGTGTTCCGGGTCGCCACGGCAGACGCGCGTCGCGTGCATGCGTTCCACGTCGACGTGCTCGGCAATGCGTGACGCAAAGGGGTCCCTTCCCGTCGCGGGGGGAAGGGCGGGTTTCCTGAAGCGCTGGCTGCTGCCGGGCGTGCTCTGGCTGGTGTCGCTGGGCGCGTTGGCGCAGGGAGCTCCGGCGCCCTCCCCCATGGAAGCAGCGCCCCCGGCAACGGCCGAGGCCGCGCCACGCGTCGGCATCATGGTCATGCAGCCGGGGGAGATCTTCTGGGAGCGTTTCGGCCACGATTCGGTGTTGGTGGCCGATCCGCGGACCGGCGAAGCGATCTCGTACAACTTCGGCTTCTTCGATCCGACCGAACCCGACTTCATCTCCCGCTTCGTCCGCGGCGACATGCGCTACCGCCTCGCTGCCGTACCCTATACGGATGACCTGATCCTGTATCGCGAGGAAGGCCGCGGCGTCAGCGTGCAGTGGCTCGACCTCGATGCCGCGCAGGCGCGCGAGATAGCCACTGCGCTCGCCGAGAACGCGAAGCCGGAAAACGCGTTCTATCGCTACGATTACTTCAAGGACAACTGCTCCACGCGCGTGCGCGATGCCGTCGACCACGCACTGGCGGGCGGCTTGCTCAAGCAGGTTCAGGGCCGCTCGCAGGGCCTGACCTGGCGCGATGAGGCGCTGCGCCTGGCCTCCCCGGCACCGTGGATGTGGCTGGGATTCGACGTCGGCCTCGGGCCCGCCGCGGACCAGCCGATGACGTTGTGGGAACAGGCATTCGTACCGCGCCGCCTGTCCGACATCCTGCTGGAAGCCGGGAACAACTCGGGCCAGCCACTGGTGCGCGACCGCCAGGACATCCTCCCCCATCGCATCGCCCCCGAACCCGTGGCCCGCGCGACGCGCTGGTGGTTGTGGGGCCTGTGGGGCATCGCGATCGCCGGCGTCGTCGCATGGGCAGGAAAGCGCGGCTCGCGCGCGTTGGGCGTGGCGCTGCTGACCTTCTGGCTGGTTTCGGGTGCGATCGGCGCGCTGATGTTGTTCCTGTGGTTCGGTACCGCGCATGTCATGGGATGGGCCAACCACAATCTCTTCCTGCTCAATCCGCTGGCCTGGCTCGCATTGCCCGGCGCCTGGGCACTGCTGCGCGGGCGCACGCCGGGTCGCTGGACGGCGGGCATCACCCTGCTGATGGCGCTGTCCGCCGTGGCCGGCCTGCTCCTGCATTGGGTGAGCGCGCAACCACAGGCCAACCTGCATTGGATCGCCCTGCTGCTGCCACTGCACGCCGGGGCCGCCTGGACGCTCTCCCTTCGCAACCCCCGGTGACCTGGCGCGGCGTGTGTTGCGCCTGATCGGGCGAAGGGGGCACGATGCCGCGCATGAAGGACCCCACGCTCCCCCAGTGCGTCGTCAACTGCGTCGCGTACGACCGTGACGGCCAGCGCCGCGACGTCAGCCTCGACGCGATCAGCGACGTGCTGGCGGTCGACGACGGCAGCTTCGTCTGGGTCGGCCTCTACGAGCCGGACGAGAGCGTCCTCGACAAGCTGCAGGAGGAATTCGGCCTGCATGACCTCGCGGTGGAGGATGCACACAACGCGCACCAGCGCCCGAAGATCGAGGCCTACGGCAATTCGCTGTTCATTGCGATCCATACCGCCCAGACGGTGGACAGCCACATCCGCTTCGGCGAAACGCACATCTTCGTCGGGCCGCGCTACCTGGTGACGGTACGGCACGGCGCGTCGAGCAGCTACGCGCCCGCACGCGCGCGCATGGAACGCGAAACGGACATGATGAAGCACGGTCCCGGAGCCGCGTTGTATGCGGTACTGGACATGGTCGTCGACAACTACACGCCGATCATCGACGAGTTCAACCAGGAACTGAACGAACTCGAGCAGGACGTCTTCGCCGAGGCTTTCCGCAAGGACACGGTGCAGAAGCTGTACGACCTCAAGCGCGAACTCACCCGCCTGCGGATGGCGGCTTCGCCGCTGCAGGACATCCTGGGGCAGCTGATGCGTGCGCGCACCACGCTGATCGACGAGGAAATCCAGCTCTATTTCCGCGACGTGCACGACCACACCGTGCGCCTCAACGAAAGCACCGACACGTTGCGCGAAATGCTCACCGCCGCGATGACGGTGAACCTGTCGCTGGTCACCGTGCAGCAGGGCGAAACCGTCAAGCGCCTCGGCGCCTGGGCGGCGCTGCTGGCCGCGCCGACACTGATCGCAAGCTGGTACGGCATGAACTTCACGCACATGCCGGAGCTGGCCGGGCGCCACAGCTACTGGATCCTGATCGGCGTGGTGGTGGTGACCTGCGCGGTGCTGTACGCGATGTTCAAGCGCGCGAAGTGGCTGTAGCCACGCGCTGATCCGGGCAGCCGTGCCGGCCGCGCCGCGGAAATCCCACCGCCATCATTGATTTCCCCCGGAACTCGGGCGACGCTTCGGGCTTCCCCGGAGGGACGTCAATGCAACGCTTTTCCTGGCTCATCTGGGCCGCGCTTACCGTCGTGACCGTTGCCAGCGTGGGCACGCTGGCCCTGCACCGCGGCGAAACCATCAGCGCCATGTGGCTGGTGGCCGCGGCCATGTCCGTGTTTGCCATCGCCTATCGCTTCTATGGCCGCTACATCGCGAACGTCGCACTGGGTGTCGACGCGACGCGTGCAACGCCCGCGTGGCGGCGCAACGATGGCCTCGACTATGTCCCCACCGAACGCAGCGTGCTGTTCGGCCACCACTTTGCCGCCATAGCCGGCGCGGGCCCCCTGGTGGGCCCGGTGCTGGCGGCACAGATGGGTTACCTGCCGGGCACGCTGTGGATCCTCGCCGGCGTGGTCTTTGCCGGTGCGGTGCAGGACATGCTGGTCCTGTTTTTCTCCACGCGCCGCGATGGCCGCTCGCTCGGCGAGATGATCCGCGCGGAGATGGGCGGCGCCGCGGGCGTCACCGCGATGATCGGCATCCTCTTCATCATGGTGATCCTGCTCGCCGTGCTCGCGCTGGTCGTGGTGAAGGCGCTGGCGCAGAGCCCGTGGGGCACGTTCACGGTAGCCATGACTATCCCGATCGCGGTGCTGATGGGCGTGTACCTGCGCTACTTCCGGCCCGGCCGCATCCTCGAAGTGTCGGTGATCGGCCTGGCGCTGCTGCTGTTGACGATCTGGATCGGTGGCCGGGTCGCGGCCGATCCGCAATGGTCGGCGGTATTCCGCCTGGAGGCGACCACGCTGGCCTGGCTGCTGATCGGCTACGGTTTCATCGCCGCCGTGCTGCCGGTATGGCTACTGCTCGCGCCACGCGACTACCTCAGCACCTTCCTCAAGATCGGCACCATCGGCCTGCTGGCAATCGCGATCTTCATCGCCGCGCCCGATCTGCAGATGCCGGCGCTCTCGCGTTTCATCGACGGCACCGGCCCGGTCTTCAGTGGAAAGCTCTTTCCGTTTCTCTTCATCACCATCGCCTGCGGCGCGGTATCCGGCTTCCACTCGCTGATCAGTTCCGGCACGACGCCCAAGATGCTCGCCAGCGAATCGCACATCCTGCCGATCGGTTACGGCGGCATGCTGATGGAGGCCTTCGTCGCGGTGATGGCGCTCGTCGCGGCCTGCGTGCTGCAGCCGGGCGTCTATTTCGCGATGAATGCGCCAGCGTCGTTGATTGGCTCGACCGTCGACTCCGCCGCAGCAGCGATTTCCAACTGGGGCTTCGTCATCACGCCCGACGTGCTCGCGGCCACCGCCAAGGAAATCGGCGAGGAAACCCTGCTCTCGCGCACCGGCGGCGCCCCGACGCTGGCGGTCGGCATGGCGCAGATCCTCCACGGCATCTCTGGCGGCACTGGGATGATGGCGTTCTGGTACCACTACGCGATCCTGTTCGAGGCCTTGTTCATCCTGACCACGCTCGATGCCGGTACGCGCGTCGCCCGCTTCATGCTCCAGGACATGCTGGGCATGGCGCACCCATCGCTGGCGCGTACCGAGAACTGGGGGGCGAACGTCCTGTGCACGGGGATCGCGGTCGCGGGCTGGGGCTGGTTCCTGTACCAGGGCGTCGTCGATCCACTCGGGGGCATCAACACACTGTGGCCATTGTTCGGCATCGCCAACCAGATGCTGGCAGGGATCGCGCTGGTGTTCTGTTGCGTGATCACGGTGAAGATGAAGCGCGAGAAGTACCTGTGGATCCCGCTGTTGCCGACCGCATGGCTGCTGCTGTGCACGCTCACCGCCAGCTGGCAGAAGATCTTCCACGACGACGCCAAAATCGGGTTCCTGGCCAGTGCGCGCAAGTTCACCGACGCCATCGCGCGTGGCGAAGTAGTGGCTCCGGCGAAGTCGATCGAAGAGATGCGGCGCCTGGTGTTCAACTACCACGTCGATGTGGTGCTGTGCGCCGTGTTCATCGTGGTCGTGCTGTCGACCGTGTTCTTCGGCACGCGGGCCGCGCTGGCGGCCCGCCAGGCCCACGCACCCACCACGCGCGAAAGCGACTACGTGGCGCTCGACAGCGTGCTGGCCAAGCCGACGGCATGATCACCGCCCTGCGAACGCTGCTGCGGGACATCTGGTCGAACGCCGCGCGAACGGCGCGGCTCGCGATCGGCATTCCGGACTACGAGGCGTATGTCGAGCACATGCGCAGCCATCATCCGCAGCTCGCGCCGATGGGGCGCGACGCGTTCTTCCGGGAGCGCATGGCTGCGCGTTATGGCAAGGGGCGGTCGCGCTGCTGCTGAGTCGCGGTTAGCGGACGGTGTCCCAACCTGTGCGCTTGCGCCGGTCCTTGCCGCTGCGGCGATCGTCCTTGGTCGGCTCGAACCGGATCATTTCGCGCCGGTCCTCGCCCTGCCTGCGATCGCCGCCCTTGCGGCGTTCCGGCCCCCGGTACGGCTCCGGCGGCTTGCGGAAATCGTCGGTCATCTCTGTCCCCTGCGACTGTCCCCGGCGCGAGCATACGCCCAAATCCGGATGGTCAGAACAACGGGCTGGCCCCCAGAATCCGGCCACCGACGCATGACCGATGCAGCCCATCCCGCCAACGGAATGTCGCGGAAGCGCGGGCGGGCTGGATGGAATACACGGCAGGCCAGCCGCACGACGCCGTGACCAACCGGCGCGATCGCTCGATCGCCGTCCAGCCAAAAAAGAAAGGGCGGAGCCCAGCTCCGCCCTTCTTCATCCAAGCCAATGCAACCGTTTACTGCCCGATGTGCTGCTTCAACCAGCCATTGACCGTGTCATGCCATTGAATGGAGTTCTGCGGCTTCAGCACCCAATGGTTCTCATCGGGGAAGTAGAGGAACTTCGAGTCCACGCCCTTGCGCTGCAGGGCCGTGAACAGCGCGATGCCCTGCTCTGCCGGGATGCGGAAGTCCTGCTGGCCATGGATGACCAGCATCGGCACGCGGAAGTCGGCGACGTGGTTGGCCGGGTTGAACTTCTGGTAACCCTGCGGATTCTCGAACGGGGTGCCGCCGTTTTCCCATTCGCTGAACCACAGCTCCTCGGTCGCGTAGCCCATGGCATTGTTCTCGAACACGCCGTCGTGGCTCACCAGGCACTTCCACGGCTGGTTCCAGTTGCCCGCGATCCAGTTGACCATGAAGCCGCCGTAGCTCGCGCCCAGCGCACAGGCCTTGTCGCCATCGAGGAAGGCGAACTGCTGCTGTGCCGCGGCCCAACCCTTCTGGAGGTCTTCCAGTGGGCGATCGCCCCAGTGCTGGCTGATGGCATCGGTGAAGGCCTGGCCGTAGCCGGTGGAGCCGTGGAAGTCGATCATCACCACCGCGTAGCCCTGGCCCGCGTAGGTCTGCGGATTCCAGCGGTAGCTCCAGCCGTTACCGAAGCTGCCCTGCGGACCGCCATGGATGAGGAAGGCGACCGGATACTTCTTGCCCTTCTTGTAGTTCCACGGCTTGACCACGTAACCGTGCACGGTTTCGTTGTTCCAGCCCGCGAACTTGAACTGCTCGTAGTCGCCGAAGCGGACGTCCGGCAGCATCTGGCCGGCGCTCTGCGTGATCGGGAGTTGCGGCGCGCGGCCATCCGCGCTGGTGGTGAAGATCTGATCGCCACTCTTCAGCGAGGCGCGCGTGAACGCGAGCGTCGGGCCCGCCAGTGCGAACGAGGTGACCGAGCCCTCGGCGCCGAACACGCTGCTCACTTCGCCATTGGCGATCGACACGGCGAACAGCGGCTCCTGTCCGAGTTCCTGCGCAGTCGTGTAGATGCTCTTGCCATCCGTCGACAAGGTGATGCCATTGGCCGATGCGTCCCAACGCGGCGCGATCTCGTGCGTCGAGCCAGAGGCCAGGTCCATCGCCATCAATGCGAAGCGATCCGCTTCGAAGCCGGGGCGCTTCATGGCGCGGTAGTACAGCGTCTTGCCATCCGCACTGAACACCGGCGTGGTGTCCCAGGCCGGATTGGCGGCCGTGAGGTTTTTCGCCGTGCCGCCGCCATCGGCATTGACCAGGTACAGGTCGAAGTTGGTCGAATGGGGCTCGTCCTGGTCGGCCTTGCGCGCGCTCAGCACGAGCTGCTTGCCGTCGGGCGACCACTCGTATTCGCTCTGGTCGCCGAAAGGCCTGGACGGCACATCGCCGATCACGTCGGCGCCCACCAGCGTTCCCGTGTTCGCCATCGCCGTGCCATCACCAAGGCCGGTGACGAAGAGACGGTTGAGGCGCCCGTCATTCCATGCGTCCCAATGGCGGATGAAGATGCGGTCGAACAGGACGCCCGAATTCTTCTGCTTGCCACGCTCCTCCATGCGCTTGGGGCTGCACGCGAGGTCACTGCCGCAGTCCACGAACGCCTCAACGCTGAAGGCCAGGCGCTTGCCGTCCGGCGAGAGCTTGTAGCTGCCGATGTCGCTGGGGAAATCGGTGAGGCGGACCGGTTCGCCGCCGCGCGAGGGGATCGCGTACAGCTGCATGGACCCCGACTTCGCGCTGAGGAAATACACGGTGCTGCCGTCGCTGGAGAACGACGGCGAATTGACGTTCCAGCCATCCGGCGTCAGGCGCTTGGGCGGCGCGGCATCGCGTGCGAACAGGTCTTCAATCCACAGCGCCGTCGACGACTTGTTGGCGGACAAGTCCACCACGCGCTTGGCGAATACCAGCGTGCGGCCATTGGGCGACAGCGTGGGAGCGGATACGCGGTCGAGCGCGGCGAGGTCACGGACCTCGAAACCGCGCGCGGCGGCGGCATCGAACGAAGGCAGGGCCGCCGCGACGCATAGCACAAGGGCAGGCAACGGCAGGACGGCATGGCGCAGATTCATCGGAACTCCGGGCGGGACAACGAAGGTCCCGATGTTAGGCGGCCGGCCCCTGTCGTCGCAAAGGCCGGCCGTCACATGCCCGGGAACTGCAAACTCCGGTCAGGCGTTCTCCAGTCAGGCGTCTCTAGTCAGGCGATCGCGGTACGACGCGCCACGCCTTCGATCCAGCGATACAGGACCAGCATCGCCACGACGAACGCGATGCCGCCGATCCATACGGCAGCGTTCGCGAAATCCGAGCCTACCAGCGCCAGCGGCGCATCCATGCCCGAGAACGCCACGATCGCCGCGATCACCACGCCGATCAGGCCTTCGCCGACGATCATGCCCGAGGCCAGGAGCACCCCGAGCTGCTTCGCCGATTCCGGCTTGGCCGTGCGTTCGGCGCGCTTGTCGTAGAGCGAACCGGCCAGCGCACCCACCACCACCATCAGCGTCGCCGAGGTCGGCAGATAGATGCCCAGGCCCACGGCCAGGGGCGACAGGTGCGCGGACTTGGTCGTGCGCCGCAGCACCTCGTCCAGCACGATCAGCACCACGCCGATTCCGGCGCCGATTTCGATCAGGCTCCAGTCGATGTTGTTCTGGATCACGCCCTGCGCCAGTGCGGAGATCAGGCCGGCCTGCGGCGCGGCCAGCGCCTTGGCCGGATCGGCGCCCGGCGTACCGGCGAACCCGTAGGCATGGTTCAGCAGGTCGAGGATCGGCGGAATGATCGCGGCGCCCGCGATCACGCCAACCACCAGGGCCCACTGCTGCTTGGACGGGGTCGCGTCCACCAATTGGCCGGTCTTGAGGTCCTGCAGGTTGTTGTTGGCGATCGCGGCGACGGTGAACACCACCGACGTCACCAGCAAGGCGAATGCGACCAGTCCCTTTTCATTGCCCGGCGCCATCAGCGGCTTGATACCGAACACCAGCAGCAGCGCCGCACCGATGACCACCAGGATGCCGATGCCCGACAGCGGGCTGTTGGACGATCCGATCAGACCCGCCATATAGCCGCACACCGCGGACACCAGGAAGCCCATCACCACGCAGTAGATCAGGCCGCCGACGATCAGCGTCCACATGTGCGCGCCCAGGCCGCTCTGGATGCTCAGGTGACCGAGCAGCCATGCGATCGGCAGGAAGCAGGCGACCATGATGATGCCGACGAGACCGATCGGAATGTCGTGCTCGGTGCGTGGCAGCGAGTCGAGCTGGCCGGCCTTGCGCACGCGCGAAGCCGCCATCGCGGAGCGCAGGCCGCTGGCGACAGGCTTCACCAGCTTGGCCAGCGTCCAGATCGCCGCGACACCAATCGTGCCGGCGCCGACGAAGCGCACCTGATGGCTCCACGTCGCCTGCGCCACGTCCGCTGCCGCGCCCGCCGCGGCCGCGAGGGCCGAGTAATGCGGCACGCCCCATGCCCACGCGATGACCGCGCCGAGCAGCATCGCGACGCCGACCCACAGCCCCACCAGGTGGCCCACGGCGAACAGCGCCATCGAGAGGTTGAAGTCGAAGCCCGTCACCGACCCCTTCTCGCCACCGAAGCGGAAGTACTGCGCGACGTCGCTGGCAAACACGCGTGTCGCGACGATGACGGCAAAGGTCGCCGCCACGATCGAACCCCAGATCACCGCCATCAGGCCGACACGGCTTTCCTCGATGCCGGCGGCGGTCGCGTCTTCACCCGGACTGCCGACCTTCAGCACTTCGGCGCAGGCGACGCCCTCGGGATACGGCAGCTCCGAGTTCGTCACCAGCGCGCGCCGCAGCGGGATGGAATACATCACGCCGAGGATGCCGCCCAGTGCGCAGATCAGGAAGGAAATCCAGTAGGGAAACCCCGTCCACCAGCCAATCATTACCAGGCCCGGCAGGACGAAGATGATCGAGGACAGCGTGCCCGCCGCGGAAGCGACGGTCTGCACGATGTTGTTTTCCTGGATGGTGGAATCACGGAAGTTGCGCAGCAACGCCATCGAGATGACGGCGGCCGGAATCGAGGTGGCGAAGGTCAGGCCGGCTTTCAGGCCGAAGAACACGTTCGCCGCGGTGAACGCCACGGTGATGATCACGCCCAGGACCAGGGCGCGGATGGTCAGTTCGGTACGCGGCTCGGCCATGGATTTGGCAGTGCTGTTCAAGGACGGTCTCCCCCTTCATATAGACGCCCCAGTATCGCAGACCGCCCCGACCGGCGGGGACGGCCGGCGTTGGCGGGCCGTGGCTATACTCGGCCCACTTTGCGCATGGAGGCGCGTTGCAATCGGGGTTCCTCTTGTCCGCACTCTCTGCTCCTGCCGCCCTGCCGCTCGCGACGGACGCCAGCGATGACTTCCTCGGTCATCCCAAGGGCGTCTACGTCTGCTTCTTCACCGAGATGTGGGAGCGCTTCTCCTTCTACGGGATGAAGGCGCTGCTGCTGCTGTACCTGCTGCAGCACCACAAGTTTGGCGACCGCGCGGGGCTGGACGTCCTGGGCGCGTACGGCGGCCTGGTGTATTGCGTGCCGGTCATCGGGGGCTTGCTGGCCGACCGTTTCCTGGGCATGCGCAAGGCCGTGATCTTCGGCGGCCTGTTGCTGGTGGCCGGTCATGCGGGCATGGCAATCGAGGGCCACGCGGCAACGGTGGTCAATGGCGTGGTGACGCGCGACGACGCCGCGCTGCGGATGTTCTACCTGTCGCTGTCGCTGATCATCATGGGCGTCGGCTTCCTCAAGCCCAATGTCTCGACGATAGTTGGGCGCCTGTACGAAGTGAACGATCCACGCCGCGACTCCGGCTTCTCGTTGTTCGTGGCCGGCATCAACCTCGGCGCGCTGTTCGCATCGATCGTGTGCGGTTACCTCGGCCAGCAATATGGGTGGAGGTACGGTTTCGGCGCGGCGGGCATCGGCATGCTGCTCGGGCTCGGCCAGTTCCTGTGGGGCCGCAAGTACCTGCGTGGCGTGGCGGAACCGCCGAAGCCGCTCAGCCGCGGGCGTGAGCTGGCCATCTACGGCTTCGCCCTCCTCGGCCTGCTGCCGGTCGCATGGCTGATGCATGCGGTCACCGCGATCCAGCTGGGCCCCTCGACCATCCGCTGGACTTATTACATCGTCGTCATGGCATTGGCCGGCATCGTCTGGACCATGTGGCATGGCTGGCGCAGGACCGACGGGGCCAGTGTTCCGCTGAAGCGACATGCCCCGTCGCTGCTCTGCTTCTCGCTGCTCGGCCTCGCCGTGATCTGGCTGTCGCAACGTTTTGGCGTGCTCGATTTCTTCATCGAGGAAGCCACGCTGGCACTGGTACTGATGTCGGTCGTGTTCCTGGTCGTCGGCTTCTGGTACGTCGGCTTCGTGACGCGCGGCTGCTCGAAGGTCGAGGCCCAACGCATGGGCGCGATGATGGTGCTGATCTTCGCCGCGCTGGTCTTCTACACCCTGTACGAACAGACCTACGGCTCGTGGGTGACCTTCAATGACCGCCTGATGGGCAAGGACCTCATTCCTTCGCTGGTGGTGCGTGAAGGCGCGCCGTGGCCCTGGTCGATCGTCGCACTGGTGCTGGCGCCGTTGTCGTTCATGGTGGCGTCGACGATTTCCGAACGGAACCCTGGATCGGCCACTCCGAAAGTGGCCTTCCTCCTCGCCGTCGCCGCGATGCTGGTGACCTTGCTGCACGATGCATTGGTGCTGCCGCAGAACGCAGGCTCGCTCACCTACCTGGGCTCGTTGTTCATCGTTCTGCTGGCGCCGTTGTTCGCGGTGATCTGGGCATGGCTGGACAAGCGCGGCCTCGACCCCACCAAGCCCACGAAATCGGCGTTGGGATTGTTGTTCGGTGGCCTGAGCTTCCTGCCGCTGGTCTGGGCCGCGCAGCAGGCCGGCGCGACCGGCGAGATGGCCAGCGTGTGGTGGCTGGTGCTCGCCTACCTGCTGCTGGAACTGGGTGAGATGTGCCTCTACCCGGTCGGTCTGTCGGCGGTGACACAGCTGTCGGTGCCGCGCGTGGTGAGCCTGATGATGGGCACCTGGTTCCTGGCCACCGCATTCTCGGAAACGCTCGCCGCGTTGTTCGGCAAACTGGCGGCGATCGAAGTGCCCGAAGGCGAAACCATGAACATCGCGCAGGCCGCGGCGAAGTATGCCGACCTCTTCACCCTGCTGATGTGGCTGGGTATCGGCTGTGCCGCCGTGGCGTTGCTGGCGTCGCCGCTGTTGCGGCGGATGATGCACGGGGTGAAATGACCACAGGCGTGCAGCGATTCGACTGTTGCTCAGCCATACGCAAAAACAGAAACGGCGCCCAAGGGCGCCGTTTCCTTTTGAATGCGAAGAGGGAAAGCCGTTACTTGGCCGACTTCGCTTCGCCGCCACCAGTAGTGGCTACGCCACCGCCGAGGCTGCGTGACAGGAAGGCCAGCAGACGGGTGTAGAACTCCTTCCGGTGCTCCGGCTTGTAGAAGCCGTGGCCTTCGGTGTCGTAGTAGAGGGTCTCCACGGGCGTCCCCGCCTTGCGCAGCGCCGCTTCCATCATCTTCGAATGCTCGATCGGGGCGGTCTTGTCCTCACCGCCGGCCGCCAGGAACACCGGCACCTTGATGCGCTCGGCGATGCGGTTGGGTGACAGCGCGGCCAGCTGTTCGTTCTTGCCGAGCCAGTCCGCCGCCCAGTTGCCCAAGCGTGCGCTGTCACTGTGCAGCTCGTTCTTGATCTTGGGCAGGTCATAAACACCGACATAGCCAGCCGCGCACTTGTACAGGCCCTGCTCCTTGGCGACGCCCATGAGGGAGGCGTAACCACCGTAACTGGCGCCGTACAGGCAGATACGGTTCTTGTCGGCGATGCCTTGTTCGATCGCCCACTTGGTGGCATCGGTCAGGTCGTCCTGCATTGCGCCGCCCCATTCACGGGCACCCGCGTGCAGGAAGGCCCGGCCGTACCCGCCGGACCCTCGATAGTTGAGTTGCAGCACCGCGTAACCGGCCGCCGACAGCATCTGCGCCTCGTCGTTGAATCCCCATTCGTCGTTGACGTCGAAAGGACCGCCGTGCGGCATCACCACCAAGGGAAGTCCTTTGCCGGAGCTGCCCTTGGGTGTGGTCAGGTAACCGTGCAGCGTCAGCCCGTCGCGCGCCGCCAGCTTGACCGGCTGCATCTGCGCCTGCTGCTCCGGGTCGAGCCACTCCCGCCGAGCCACGACATGCGCGGCCTTCTTGGCCACGGTGTCGAACAGGTAGAAGTCACCCGGATTGCGATCATTGGAAACACTCACCAGGGCAAGGCGGCCATCGGCCGTCTGCGACGTGATCCTGACGGCATCACCCGGGAAGGCCGCCTCCAGGCCATGCTGCAGCCGGGCCTCGGGCGATTTGTCGTCCAGGAATGCCGCGCGTGGCTTGCCATCCATGAAGTAGAGGCCAACCGGGATGCGCGTTCCGTTGCGGTAAATCACGCCGTCGGGATCGACGTCGTCATCGCGCAGGACCTCGGTGCGCTTGCGGGTTTCCAGATCCATGGCCACCAGCGCTTCGGGGCCCGATACCTGTTCCACGAGCAGGTAAGCCGTCTTGTCGTCAGCAGAAAACCCGACCGGATATTCGGCCCCTTTCGAATCCGATTCGGCGCTCAGGATCTCCCATTCCGCGCCACCTCCGGTGCGGTAGTAGAGGCGGCTGACGTTGTCCGAACTGGATCCGTTGACGAAGCGGATCACGCCTTTGTTGTCGGTCTGGAACCGCGCGTCCTGCACGGGGGTCTTCGCCACAACCGTCAGGCGCCCCGTATACACGTCCAAGCGCTGTGCGCTGGACCACGGATCCGCCGACCCGTACGGCTGGGTCGAGACCAGGACCGACTTGTCGTCGGCCGGGAGGCTGTCCACCAGATAGCCCCAGATACTCTGGTTGTCCTTCTTCGGCTTGATCGTGGTGCCCAGTCCACCATCGTTGACGCGATAGCCGATCAGCATTTCTGGCTTGCTGCCGTTGGCCCCGATCGCGAACAGTTCGCCGGTCAATTGCGGGCTATCGAGAAGGCCGAATTTCTGGGCCACGCTGATGACTAGGCGGTCTTTATTGACCCAGCGGAAGTCCGCGACGTAATTGTCGACGGGCAGCTTGAAGCTGCCGGTCACCTTGGTGGTCGCGCGATCGATCACGACCAGGATCGAGCGATCCTCCTGCGGAACCGTGGCCGCGTAGTACTCGCCGCCTGGCGAGATCTTGAGCTGGTCGAACGCATCCCTTTTTACGTAAGCGCCCACGTCCACCGCCGCCATCGCCGGCATGAAGGAGCCCCCGGCCATCAAGGCCAGGCCAAGTACCAATCGCTTCATTTCACCCTCCCCTGCGTCCATTCTTGCGTCCACGCATGCCAGCGCGAACTCCCGTTGGAAACCCTAGCATCGCCTTGCAGAACTAGCAGCCATCCGCGGAGAATGTCCGCGCAAGTGCGGCGCGCCACGCCGGCAACGAAAGACCGTATTCGCGACGCAACAGTGAGGCATCCATCACGGAATACGCGGGGCGGCGTGCACGGGTCGGATATTCGGCAGTCGTGATCGGCACGACGTTCGGTATACGGCCGATCAATCCGCGTGCATGCGCCTCCGCGAAGATCGCTTCGGCAAAGCCGTGCCAGGTGGTTTCGCCATCGGCGACCAGATGGCGGACGCCGGATTGCCTGATGCCCTGTCGCAGGACCTCGGCAGTCGCATCGGCGATCAGCCATGCGGGCGTGGGGCAACCGTGCTGGTCGGCGACTACGCGCAGTTCCTCGCGTTCCGCGCCGACGCGCAGCATGGTGCGCAGGAAGTTGCCACCGCGGGTCGCGTAAACCCAGGCAGTACGCAATATGAGGTGCTGCGCACCGCTGGCTTGCACGCCCTGTTCGCCCGCGAGCTTGCTCGCACCGTACACGCCCAGGGGCGCGGTCGGGTGGTCCTCGCGGTAGGGCGCGTGGCCGTTCCCGTCGAAAACATAATCCGTCGAGTAGTGGACGAAGGCCGCGCCGCGCTCGGCGCACAGGCGCGCCAGCTCCGTCGGAGCTTCAGCGTTGGCACGGAACGCGAGCGCGGGTTCGTCCTCCGCGCGATCCACCGCCGTATGCGCGGTCGCGTTGACAATCAGGTCCGGTGCGATGCGGTCGACTAGCGGCGCGAAGGTTTCGAGCGCCTGGATGTCCAGCGCCTCGCACCGTCCGCCGTCGGGCAACGCCCCGCTCCGGGTCGTCACCGTGACCTCGCCCAGCGGCGAGAGGCTGCGCTGCAGTTCGTACCCGACCTGGCCATTGCCGCCGAGCAGCAGGATTTTCATGCCACTCAGCCCGTATAGACCGGCAATCGTTCTGCCGCCACGTCCGCGAGCAAGGGCGCGCGCGAATCCTTGTCCGACAGTTGCGGGTCGCTCACCGGCCAGTCGATGGCCAGCGCCGGATCGTCCCAGCGGATTCCCGCATCGGCCTTGGCGTCATAGGTAGCGGTGCACAGGTAGGTGAACACCGCACGCTCGCTCAGGACCACGAACCCATGGGCAAAGCCTTCCGGAATCCAGAAATGGCGCTTGTTCTCCGCATTGAGCACGACGGCCGCCCACTTCCCGAACGTCGGCGAGCCGCGGCGGATGTCCACGGCCACGTCCCACACTTCGCCTTCGATGACCGACACATACTTGCCCTGCGGGTTCGGCCACTGGTAGTGCAACCCCCGCAACACGCCCTGACTGGAAGACGAAACGTTGCCCTGCACGAACTTCGGTTCCAGGCCGTGCGCCGCCAGCTTGTCGCTGTTGAACGACTCGAAGAAATAGCCGCGGGCATCGCCGAATACCTGCGGCTCGACCACCACGCAGCCCGGCAGGTCGGTTTCGATGACCTTCATGCGACCGGCCCGTGTTCGAGCATGCTCAGCAGGTACTGGCCGTAGCCGTTCTTGGCCAGCGGCCTGGCAAGTTCGCGCAGCTGAGCGCCATCGATCCACTCGTTGAAGTAGGCGATTTCCTCTGGGCAGCACACGCGCAACCCCTGGCGCTTCTCGATCGTCTCGATGTAGCTCGAAGCCTCGACCAGGGATTCATGCGTGCCGGTGTCGAGCCAGGCAAAGCCGCGCCCCATGCGCTCCAGCTGCAGCGAACCGTCCTCGAGGTAGCAGCGGTTGAGATCGGTGATTTCCAGCTCGCCACGCGCGGACGGCTTGAGGCCGGCGGCAAAATCCGAGGCACGGCCGTCATAGAAGTACAGGCCGGTGACCGCATAACTGGACTTGGGCTGTGTCGGTTTTTCCTCGAGGCCCACGACCCTTCCCGACGCGTCGAATTCGGCAACGCCATAGCGTTCCGGGTCTTTTACCCAGTACCCGAACACGGTCGCTCCATGGTCGCGCGCCGTCGCGCTCCTCAAAAGCTGGGTCAGCCCGTGTCCGTAGAAGATGTTGTCCCCGAGAACGAGGCAACTGGGTTGGCCGGCGACGAAGTCGCGACCGATCAGGTACGCCTGCGCCAGGCCATCGGGACTGGGCTGCACGGCGTACTCGATCTTCATGCCCCACTGGGACCCATCGCCCAGCAGGTGCTTGAACAGCGCCTGTTCGTGCGGCGTGTTGATGATCAGCACTTCGCGGATGCCCGCCAGCATGAGCACGCTGAGCGGGTAGTAGATCATTGGCTTGTCGAAGACTGGCAGCAGCTGCTTGCTGATGGCCTGGGTGATCGGATACAGGCGCGTGCCGGAACCTCCGGCGAGGATGATGCCTTTGCGTTGGGTCATGAAATCCACTTCAGTCAATGCACTTCGTTGTGCCGGCATCGCGACGGTCAGGCCGCGGCACCGATGCGTTCCAGGCGATAGCTTCCGTCCAGCACGCGCTGCACCCAGGGCTGGTTGTCCAGGTACCACTCGACCGTGCGGGCCATGCCCTGCTCGAAGGTCACCGTCGGAGCCCAACCGAGTTCGTCCTGCAGTTTGGACGCGTCGATGGCATAGCGGCGGTCGTGGCCCGGACGATCCTTGACGTAGGTGATCAGCGATTCCCGCGCGCGACCGTCGGCCAGGGGACGCGACCGGTCGAGCAGCGCGCAGATCGTTTTCACCACCACGATGTTCTGGCGCTCGGCGTCGCCGCCGACGTTGTAGGTTTCACCCGCGCGCCCGGCTTCAAGTACGCGCCGGATCGCGGCGCAATGGTCGCCCACGTAGAGCCAGTCGCGCACGTTGAGTCCGTCGCCGTAGACCGGCAGCGGCTCGCCAGCGAGCGCCTTGGCGATCACCAGCGGGATGAGCTTCTCCGGGAACTGATAGGGACCGTAGTTGTTGGAACAGTTGGTCGTCAGGACCGGCAGGCCGTAGGTATGGTGGAAGGCGCGCACCAGGTGGTCGGACGCGGCCTTCGATGCGGAATACGGGGAATTCGGCGCATACGGCGTGGTTTCCGTGAACTTGCCGGTGTCGCCCAGCGAACCGTAGACCTCGTCGGTGGAGACATGCAGGAAGCGGAAGGCATCGCGTGCCGGCGCATCGAGCGATTTCCAGTAATCGCGGGTTTTTTCCAGCAGGGCCAGCGTGCCGAGGACGTTGGTCTGCACGAAAGCGGCAGGTCCGTCGATGGAGCGATCGACGTGGCTTTCGGCCGCGAAATTGATCACGGCGTCGGGACGATGCTCACGCAGCAGGCGTTCGACCAGCCCCGCGTCGCCGATGTCCCCCTTGACGAAAACGTGGCCCGGGTGACCCTCGAGCGATGAAAGCGTGTCCAGGTTGCCGGCATACGTCAGTAAGTCGAGGTTGATGATGCGAACCCCGCGCTGCACCGCTTCCAGGACGAAATTACCACCAATGAAACCGGCACCGCCGGTCACAAGCCATGTTGACACTCGAAACTCCTTTTTTGCAGGAACAATCCGCCTATCTGTGCAGCGTCCGCATGATGACGGACGCCTCGCCCGCATCAGAACGGAATGTCGTCATCCGCGAAATCCGTACCAAAATCATTCGACTTGGCAGGCGCCGCCTCGCGGCGCGGCGCGCCACCCTGCGGCTGCGCCGGGCGCGACTGGCGGGATTCGCCACCGCCACCGAACTCACGCTTCGGCGCGCCGCCTTCGGCACGGCCACCGAGCATCTGCATCTCGTCGGCAATGATGTCGGTGGTGTACTTCTCGACGCCATCCTGGCCGGTGTACTTGTCGTATCGGATCGACCCTTCCACGTAGACCTGGCTGCCCTTGCGAAGATACTCGGCCGCGATCTCGCCGAGCTTGCCGAAGAAGGTCACCCGGTGCCATTCGGTGCGTTCCTGGGTATTGCCCTCGCGATCCTTGCGGACGCTGGTGGTGGCCAGGCTGGCCTTGGTGACCGCCATGCCGCCCTGCGTGTACTTGGTCTCCGGATCGTTGCCCAGATTGCCGACCAGGATGACCTTGTTGATGCCACGTGCCATGGGGTTGCGGTCCTTTCAGAAGGAGATTCCGCCAGGAATCCCGGGTAGAGGAGATGAATGTCCCGTCGCGGCGGCCCGGAAACCCGGGGCGGCAGCGGACAAGTGCTATGACAGTATATCCGGCGCCCTGAGGTCGTCAGGACATGCCGTACGTCTCCGTCGGAAACCCCTGATTTTGCTGGGAACCCGAGGAGTGGAGCCGCCGCCGGCGGCGATCAGCGCGCATGCAAGCGGGGCCGGCGTGCTACGCCAGCCCCACCCATGGTTCCGCGTCGGCCCCTGGCTAGCAGGCGGAGGCCGCGACTGGCACGTCCGGATCGCGGGCCAGTGCGGCGACGGCCAGTTGCTGGCGTGACCGCCAGGTGGAAGCGGTTTCCCCGTGCCAGGCTTTGAACTGGCGGGCGAAACTGCAGGGATCGTGAAAGCCGCAGGCTTCGGCCAGCTCGGTGATCGAGAGTTGGCTGTTAAGCAGCAGGTCGCGGGCGCGCTGCATGCGAAGGCGCATCGATGCCTTCTGCAGCGTCTCCTGGTAGACCGCATGGAAGGTCTTGGACAACCACCAGCTGGAGAACCGGGTCAGTTCCATCAGGTCCTCGATCCGCAGCATCCGCTGGGGATTGCCCTCGAGATACAGGCGGGCCTTCTGGATGCGGGAGAAGATCCGCGTCTTGCGATGGAACGACCGGCCCGGGCAGCGCTCGATCATGTCCGCGAAGTGGTCCTGGGCCCCCTGCCAGTGCTTGAGCAGCGGCTTCAGGCCGCGCATCACCGCCGCGGCGCCGGCGTCGTTCGGCAGCGATGCGCACTGGCGCCACAGGCGCAAGGCCACGCGCCGCTCATGCAGCGGGACCTCGCCACGGCCGGCGAGCAAGCCGCGGTCCGTGGAATCCAGCGCCCCATGCATCACGTCGGGCGTGAGCATCAGTGCAATCGTCAAACCGCGTTCATCGGACTGGACTTCGGGCATGGAACCGCGCTCCAGCGCGATCCATTGGCCCGCCCGCAGGACAAAGCTGCCTTCCGCGGCGGTGACCTGCGCAGTGCCACGCAGCTGCAGCCACAAGGAGAACATCGGCGCCGGTGCGCGCGCCCGCTCTGAACGGGCCACGGTGGCGAGCCGGAGCGGCATCGCCGCGATTCCCGCCCTGTAGGGGGCCGGCATTCGCGCGTCGTGCGCGGTCACGAAGGTGTCAGGCATGTCAGGCTCCTGATGATCGCTGGCGATACGCATGGATGGAACTGGCGATGTTTGTTGTAGCGCGACATCCACTGAGATGCGCGAGGTATTCGTTGAGTTGCCCGTGGAGCGCGACCAGCGCCGTGAAAATCGACGAAACCGCCTTTTGTGGCGACGAAATTGCCGTCGAGCCCGTCTGGGCGGCCTCATGGGATCGCCTTGGATCGCGGTGCCGGCCACCGCTTCCAGCGACCTGGCCGGACACCCCCGCTTTGACTCCGTGGGCGCGGCGCGCGCAGGCTTGTATCGCGGGTCCATGCCGGGTACACCACCCGGCCTGCGCGACCGCGTGGAAACGATCGTATCCAAGGGCACACGGGCGGCAATGACCAATTCACGCAATTTCCTGCAGACCACGCCCGTTCTGCGCAGGCTCGACCCGCTCGACCGCACGGTTTTCGCGCTCACGCTGGCGGTGTGGGCGATGCATTACGTCATGCGCACCATGCTCGCCCTGATGCCCGGCGACATGCTGGTGGAAACCGGCAGCCTGATGGCGCGCACCGTCGCCAGTTCCATCGGCATCGCCCTGTGCCTCGCGATCCATGTCCTGCTCAGTAAAGTCGACAGCGAACGACCCTGGCGGCTGCTGGGCTACGCCCTCGCCCTGAGTTTTCCCGCTTGCCTGGTGCTCACCGGAGTGGGCGAGTACGTCTTCCGCTACTTCACCGACTACTACACGATGTATCCGGATCGCTGGATGAACCGCTGGGAGTTGAGCGAGACCTACAAGGCCTACCAGTGGAACTTCTTCGCGTGGTGCGCGTTGTATGCGGCCGCGCGCAACGTCGCCGAGGTGCGCCGCCGCGACCAGCAACTGGCCGACGCCCACAGCGCCGCGCAGCAGGCGCAATTGCTCGCGCTGCGCCTGCAGATCAACCCGCATTTCCTCTTCAACACCCTGAACACCCTGGCCGGGCTGATCGTGCTCGGGCGCAATGCCGAGTCGGAGAAGATGGTGCTGAGCCTGTCGCGCTTCCTGCGCTACACGCTCGCGCGTACGCCCTCGCAGCTCACCACGTTGGCGGACGAGATCGGCATGCTCCGGCAATACCTCGAGATCGAGGCCGCGCGCTTTTCCGACCGCCTGAAAGTGACCTGGGATATCCCCGCGGATTGCACCCGCGCGATGGTGCCCAGCCTGGTCCTGCTGCCGCTGGTGGAGAACGCGCTCAAGTACGGCCTGGGCGGCTCCGAGCGGCTGGTCGAGATACTCATCCGCGCGCGCCGCGAGGATGGCCATCTGATCCTTGGCGTCGAAGACGATGGCGGCAGCACCCACGGCAATGCCGGCGGCGGCCTCGGCATCGGCCTGTCCAATGCCCGCCAGCGGCTCGCGGCCCTGTACGGCGATGACGCGCACCTGGATAGCGGCCCGCTCGAACACGGCTGGCGCAGCGTGATCCGCGTTCCCTGGCAGGCGGACCAGGTGCTGGAAAGCGCTGCGTGATCCGCATCCTCCTTGCCGACGACGAACCCATCGCGCTCGATCGCCTCGAGCTGGCCGTCGCCGGCATTCCCGATGCGGAGCTCGTCGCCAAGGCGCGCAACGGCAAGGAAGCGCTGACCCTCATCCGCGAACTCAAGCCCGACATCGCGGTGCTCGACATCCAGATGCCGGTGAAGGATGGCTTCGCCGCCATCGCCGAGCTCAAGCCGGGCGAGCACCTGCCCGAAATCATCTTCGTCACCGCCTACCAGGAACATGCCGTGCGCGCCTTCGAAGTGCACGCCGTCGACTACCTGCTCAAGCCGGTCTCCTTCGAGCGCTTCCGTGAAGCCGTGCGCCTGGCGCGGGCACGGCTGGAAGCGCGCGCCGCCGAAGTCCGCTTCGACGAACTGCAGCACCTGATCGCCAGCCTGCAGGCCGCGGGCAACCCGGAAAACGCATCGAACTACGAACGCGAGTTCTGGGTGCGCACGCGCGACGGCATCGTCCGCGTTGCCGTGGAAACAATCGACGCGATCACCGCGGAAGGCGATTACGTGCTGCTGCACGCCGGTGGCCGGTCGCACCTGCTGAAGGACACGATCAGTTCGCTGGCCACGCGCCTGGATCCGGCCGTCCACCTGCGCGTGCACCGCTCGACGATCGTCAACCTCAAGCAGGTCACGAGCCTGCACCGGCGCGGGCCCAAGGGCATGTCGCTGACATTGGCCTCCGGAGCCGATCACGCGATCGGGCCGAATTACGTCGAAACCGTCCTCAAGGTCGTCAACGCACGCCGCTGGCGCTGACCGCGCAAGGCCGCGCGCGGCCTGCCCGTGTACGTGCCCGTATAATCGCGGCCCATGTCTGCCGATTCCTCCCTGCACCCCGCGACGTCGTCGCTGCCCGACCTGGCCACCATCCAGGCCCTCGCCCGCGACGACATGGCCGCGGTCGATGCCCTGATCCGCCATCGCCTCGCGTCCGACGTCGTGCTGATCAACCAGGTCGCCGAGTACATCGTCGGTGCCGGCGGCAAGCGCCTGCGCCCAATGCTGCTGCTGCTCGCCGCGGGCGCCCTCGGGCACCGCGGCCCGGACGCGCACCAGCTCGCCGCGGTGGTCGAGTTCATCCACACGGCCACCCTGCTGCACGACGACGTCGTCGATGAATCCGACCTGCGCCGCGGCCGCAAGACCGCCAACGCGGTGTGGGGCAACGCCGCCAGCGTGCTGGTGGGCGACTTCCTGTACTCGCGCAGTTTCCAGCTGATGGTCGAGCTCGACCGCATGGAAGTCATGCGCATCCTCGCCGACACCACCAACCGGATTGCCGAGGGCGAGGTGTTGCAGCTGCTGCACGTGCGCAACCCGGACACGGACGAAACCGCCTACCTGCGCGTAATCGAGCGCAAGACCGCGGTGCTGTTCGCCGCGGCGACCCGCCTGGGCGCGCTGCTGTCGGGCGCGGATGCGGCGACCTGCGATGCACTGCACGACTACGGCCTCTACCTGGGCTACGCCTTCCAGATCGCCGACGACGTGCTCGATTACGCCTCCGACGCGGAGACGCTGGGCAAGAACCTGGGCGACGACCTCGCCGAGGGCAAGGCCACGCTGCCTCTGATTCACGCCATGCTGCACAGCGAAGCCGCAACGCGCGAACGCCTGCGCCACGCCGTCGAACACGGCGATACCGGGGCGTTGCCGGAAGTGCTGCAAGCGATCCACGCGACCGGCGGCCTCGATTACAGCCGCCAGCGCGCCTTCGAATACGCAGCAGCCGCCGAACGCGCGCTCGACGGCTTCGCCGTCAACGACTACACCGCCGCCCTGCGCGGACTGGCCCGCTACGCGGTCAACCGCGATTACTGATCGCGGCAGCGTTACTTCGGGGAAAAGCGCTCGCGGAAGAAGGCGTGGAGCATCTCGAACGCGCGCCGTGACGAGCGCTCGTCGTAGCGGCAGTTGTCCGCCGGGTCCGTCGGCTGGTCTTCCGGCTGCGTGAAGCAGTGGCGCGCACCGCTGAAATTCACGAACTGCCAATCGGCGCCGGCCGCGTCCATTTCCTTCTCGAAGGCGGCGATCTGGGTGTCCGGCACCGACGCGTCGTCGGCGCCGTTGAGCACCAGCACGGACGCCTTGATGTCGCCTTTCTTCGCGGGCCGGTAGCTGTCCACGTCGCCATGGATGCTGACCACGCCGGCGATGTCGGCGCCGCTGCGCGCCAGCTCCAGCGCCACCGAACCGCCAAAGCAGAAGCCGAAGGCACCGATCCGCGCCGGGTCCAGCGGGGCCTTGCCCGCCTGCGCCTTCAACGCCGCCACGGCCGCGGCCGCGCGCCTGCGCAGGGTCACGCCACCGTCGGCGAATGCTTTCATCACCTGCGCTTTCGCCTCCGTCTTGTCCCGGGGCAGCACGCCCTTGCCGTAGACATCGGCCACCAGCACGACGTAATCGCGGCCGGCGATACCCGCGGCGCGGGCTATGTTGGTCTGCGACATGCCCATCCAGTTCGGCACCATCACCAGGCCGGGCCGCGTGCTCGTGCTGGCATCGTCGTAAACCAGCATGCCGCTGAAACTGTCGTTGCCTACCGTCCATTCGACGGGGCGAGTCTGCATCGCGGCGAATGCCGGGGCAATTCCCATCGCAAGGGCAAGGGTCGCTATCAGCTGGCGCATGGCGCTATCTCCTGTGGCCTGTCAGGTAACGGATGGCGCAGCCCATGCTGCGGGTCCGGCACCACTGTGAAGCCCGGCGATCTTGCCATCGCGGCGCGGGTGCGCACCCCGCGCATGTTGGCCGTTCGGACGTGCGACGCGGCAGCGGCGTCAGCCGATGCCCAATCCCGGAATCGCGCTGATCCCGTCGGGATCGAAATCCGCGAGTTCGGCGAAATGGCGGCCGCGTGCGACATAGTCGCGGTAGGCGCCGAAGCTGGGCGCACCCGGCGACAGCAGCACCACTCCGTCGCCCGCGAGCACGGCCCTGGCCTGTTGCATGGCATCGGCGAGATCGGCAGCGGCGCTCAGCGCGAAGCCGCCTTCGCCTGCGACTGCTGCAAGCAGGTCATGGATGCGCGGGCCGTTCTGGCCCATCGTGATGATCGCCAGCGGCGCGGAGTGGCGCATCGCCGCGGCGAACTCTTCCCAGGGCAGGCCGCGGTCGTGACCGCCCACGAGGAGCGCCACGCGCCGGCCGCGGAATACGTCCAGTGCCGCCAGGCTGGCATGCGGCGTGGTGCTGATCGAATCGTTGACGTAGGTGATCCCATCCCGCGTACCGATGGTCTGCAGGCGATGCGGCAGAGGCTTGAAGCTGGCGGCGTGCGGGGCGAGCGCGACGGCGTCCAGTCCCAGCGCTTCGATCGCGGTCAATACCGCACACAGGTTGCCACGGTTGTGGCGACCGGGCAGCGGCAGCGCGATGGTGTCCATCACGAACTCGTCGCCGCGATACAGCGCGTCTTCACGCAGGTGCCAGCCATCGCTGCGACCGAACCAACGGATCGCGCTGTCCGGCAGCTGCAGGGCCGAAAGGATCGGATCGCTGGCGTTGAGCACCGCGATGCGCGGCTTCGCCTCGGTCAACAGGCGCAGCTTGTCGGCGATATAGCGCTCGTGCGAGCCGTGCCAGTCGAGGTGCTCGGGGAAGATGTTGAGCGCAATGGCGACGCCGGGCCGCACGCCGCTCGCGGCGACGTCGCCGGTCTGGTAGCTCGACAGTTCGATCGCCCAGTAATCGGGCGCGGCTTCCGGCTCGATCACCTCCAGCAGTGGCAGGCCGATATTGCCGACCAGTGCGGTCGCGTGGCCGCCGGCGCGCAACAGGTGCGCCAGCAGCGAGGTCGTCGTGCTCTTGCCCTTGGTCCCGGTCACGCACACGGCGTTGTCGACGAAGCCGGCGGCGTCTGCATGCTCGCCGAACCAGAGCGCCGTGCCGCCGAGGAAATGCGTGCCCTGCTCCGCCGCGGCGACGGCTTCGGGCCGGTAGGGGCTGATGCCGGGCGACTTCACCACGACATCGAATGCACCCAGCGCATCCGCGCCGGTTTCGACGGACAGGAACGCATCGCCCAGGGCGCGCGCATCCGCCGCCTCGTCGGCATTGCAGACCAGCGTCAACGGCAGTTGCGGAAGCCGCGAACGGATCGCGCGATAGGCGGCGCGGCCTTCACGGCCCCAGCCCCACAACGCGACCCTGCGTCCCTCAAGCTGCGAGATGCGCACGCAGGCGGTTCCACAGCGCGGCGGGAATGCGCTGCTCTTCGTCGATCACCAGCAGCGGCTCGATGCGCAGTTCCGCGTCGTCGAGTTGCGGACGGATTTCGCGCGCGAAACGCTCGACCAGCGCATCTTCGCGCCATTCGGGCCGCACGCTCAGCGCCGCCATCGCGGCGCGCGATTCACGGCCCTCGCCGACGCATTCGAACGGCTTGTGGTCCTGGTATTCGAGCAGCGCGT
Organism: Agrilutibacter niabensis; assembly: GCA_031457065.1. Taxonomy (GTDB): domain Bacteria; phylum Pseudomonadota; class Gammaproteobacteria; order Xanthomonadales; family Xanthomonadaceae; genus Agrilutibacter; species Agrilutibacter niabensis_A. The sequence goes on along the minus strand of JAVDVW010000001.1, from coordinate 429,929 downwards.
CGTAGCCGGCGGTCTGCGCCGGATCGTCGAGCAGGTTGCGGCCGAAGATGCCGACCAGGCGCGGCTTGGGCATGAACGGCGCCAGCGCCAGGAACACGAAGTGGCACTTCGGGCAAACGCCACACCAGCGGTTGGCCGGGCGCTCGCCGAGAATGTGGAAGTTGCGGTTGCAGCTGCTGAAGTGCGCGTCGTAGCGGTCGGTCTTCGCGAACTGGCGCGCGACGGCCAGTTCGCTGAGCGGACGCAGCAGCGAGTAGTAATGCAGGTCGCTGGCGATCTCGCGCTGCACGTAGTCGCCGAAGGCCGACTCGCAGGCCCAGCCCTTCGACCACTGGTGGTTCACCTCGCCCGTGCCCTCGATCATGCTGCCGTAGCTGGCCGAGCGTTCGTTCGAGAACACCACCTGGTCGACGCCGAGCAGGACCGCGGCGAACACCATGATCGCGGAGTTCAGCACGGTGACCGGGATGTGCCCGTTCCACGCGCCTTCGCGGTTGTAGTCGAACAGTTGCGGCGCCAGCGCGCGGCCGAGATTGAGCGTGGGCAGACCGGTGCGCTCGGCGCAGGCCTTGATCAGCTGCGAGCCGCCGATCCAGGTGACGGTCTGCTCGACGCCGAGCGTGCGCAGGGCCTCGATGCTGACCAGCGAATCCTTGCCGCCGCCGATCGCGACCAGCGCATGCTCGCGCAGGCCGAGCGCGGGCGCCGCGGCGCGCGGCTTGGCTTCGCTCGGGAAACGGATCTTGCCGTGCAGGTTCAGGCCGTTGCGGTAGGCGAATTCGCCCAGGCCGTTGACGTAGATCAGTTCCAGCATCGCCGCGGTATCGGCATCGATGGCGTACGACTCGATGCGGATCTCCGGCGGCACCGCCGCCTTGTAGTAGCTCACGCCAGCGATCAGGTGCAGCAACTGCAGCGCGCACTGCGCGGCGGCCGCACGCTTGTCTTCGAGCACGAACGGCGCACCGGGCACGGTGATCGTTTCGATCAGCTCGGGGCCGTCGTCGAAGGCGTACACCAGCTGTGCGACGCCCGTGGCCGCATCGAACGTGCAGCGCACGAAGCGGAAGGCCTTGATCGCGTCGCGTTGGAATTTCCAGTCAGTCATTTCAGAACCATCGTGGGGCGGGCCGCGGCCCGCCGTTGAAACATCATCGCCGTGGCGGGCCAGCCCGCCTTACAGCACGTCCTCGGCCGGCAGGGCCCGCAGGTTGTACGTGTTCGCCATCGCCATGCCGTAGGCACCGGCGTCGGCGACCAGCAGCACGTCGCCTTCGCTGGTCGCCGCGGGCAACAACCGGCTGCGGCCGAGCACGTCGCCGCTTTCGCAGATCGGTCCGACCACGTCGAACGCGACCATCGCCGGGTCCGTCAGCCGCGACAGGTTGTGGATGCCGTGGTACGCCTCGTACATCGCCGGCCGCATCAGCGCATTCATGCCTGCATCGCAGCCGACACGGCGGACCCCGTCCTTCTCCACGACCTGGGTCACGCCCAGCAGCAGCACGCCCGCTTCGGCGACCAGGTAGCGGCCCGGCTCGATCACGAGGCCGTAGCGCGGATACGCCGCCTTGATTTCGTCCAGGCCCTCGCGCCATGCCACCAGGTCGAAATGCTGCGCGTCCGGCGTGTACGGGATCGGCAGGCCGCCCCCGATATCGACGGTCTCGATGGTGCCCACGTTGTCGGCAAGGCCCACCAGGTGCGCGTAAACCTCGCGCCAGTGCCGCGGATCATCGATGCCGCTGCCCAGGTGCGCATGCAGTCCGCTGATGCGGATGCCGAGCTTGCGCGCCTCGGTCAGGAAGGCGTCGAAGCGCGCGACCGGCAGGCCGAACTTCGCCGCGACGCCGCCCGTCTTTACCTTCTCGTGGTGGCCCTCGCCATGGCCGAGGTCGAGGCGCAACCAGATCGTGCGGCCGCGGAAGACTTCCGGCCAGCGCTGCAGCGCCTCCACATTGTCCAGCGTCACGGTCACGCCGCGCGCGAACGCCGCCTCGTATTCCCGGCGCGGCGCGAAGCTCGGGGTGAACAGCACCCGCTGCGGCGACAGCTCCGGCAGTACGGCAAAGACGTGGTCGAGCTCGGCCTGCGACACGCATTCCAGGCCGAAGCCTTCGTTCGCGAGCGCGTGCAGGACGGCCGCATTCGGATTGGCCTTGATCGCGTAGAAGCATCGGTCGATGGCTGATACCGACAGCAGGCCCCGCGCGCGTTCGCGCACCGTGGCGAGGTCGTAGATGTAGCGCGGAGTGCCGGCCTGCGCGTGCTGCAACAGCTGCTCGCGCGCGCCCGCCCACCACGCCGGTGCGCGCTCGACCTTGCCGTGCGCGATCTCGCGCCAGCTGGGGCCGAATACGCTGTCATCCAGCACCGGCATCGCGCCGCCACGCACGAGTTCGGCGTGCAGCTGCGGCAGCATGCCGTCGGCATCGGCCTCGTCGATGACGAAGGTGAGATTGAGGTCGTTGGACGACTGCGAGATCAGGTGCACGCGTTCGCGGCCGAACGTCGCCCACACGTCGGACAGCTTGTGCAGCAGCGAACGCATGCCGCGACCGACCAGCGTGATCGCCGCGCACGGCGCGATCACCTTGACCCGGCAGATCTCGGCCAGATCGGCACTGAGCGCCTCCAGCACGTTGGACGTGACCAGGTTCTCGCTGGGATCGAGCGAGACCGTGACATTGGTTTCGGACGAGCCGATCAGGTCGACGGAGAGGCCATGGCGCTTGAAGCGCTCGAACACGTCGGCAAGGAAGCCGACCTGCTGCCACATGCCGATGCTTTCCATCGAGACCAGGACGATGCCGTTGCGGCGGCTGATGGCCTTCACGCCCGGCACGGTCGCGGCCGAGGCGTCGATGCGCGTGCCCGGCAGGTCGAAGCGCTCCGTGTCGAGGATCGCCATCGGCACGCCCGCGTCGCGGCACGGCGCGATCGAGCGCGGATGCAGCACCTTGGCGCCGGTGGTCGCGATTTCCTGCGCCTCCGCGTAGTCCAGACGGGTGAGCAGGCGGGCATCGGGCACGTCGCGCGGATTCGCGGTGAACATGCCCGGCACATCGGTCCAGATCTCGACCCGCTTGGCCTTGAGCAACGCGCCGAAATACGCGGCGGACGTGTCCGAACCGCCCCGACCCAGGATCGCCGTGCCGCCATCGCCGTGGCGCGCGATGAAGCCCTGCGTGAGCAGCATCGGAGCCTGCTGCCGGGAAAACCGTTCGATGAAACCGGCCTCGCCGTTGTGGCGGCAATTCACCGACAGCCGCTGCGCCCAGGGGCTGGCATTGGGCAGCGACACGGCATCGAGCCACTCGCGCGCGTCGCACCAGCCGAAATCGTGGCCCTGGGTGCGCAGGTACGCCGCCCCCAGCGTGGAGGACAGGAGTTCGCCCTGGGCGAGCACTTCGGCCTGCCAGTCGAGCGTGCGCGCCGCTGCGCGCGGATCGGTGCCAATGGCCTGCAGCACGGACAGACGCTCGCCGAGCACCGCCTCGGCATCGAGGTCGAGTTCGGCGCAGAACGCGCGATGGCGTTCGCGCAGCGCGGCGATGCGGCCGACGATGTCATCGCCATTCGAAATCGCCTGCAACTCGTTGGTCACCCCCGACAATGCCGACACCACCACCAGCACGCGCGCGCCGTCCTCGGCCATGCGTTTCGAGGCGAGGCGTCCAATGGTGTCCCAACGGTTGCGGCGCGATACGGAGGTTCCGCCGAACTTGAGTACTACCCAGGGAGTCGCTCCCGCTGTCACTGATGTGCGTCCTTATGAAGGTGATGAGGAAAGGAAATGTCCGCGCGGGGGCGCTGGGCCCCTAGAATCGCGTCTTTCGGGCCCATATCCGGAAGATCCATCCGCGCCGCGAGGCGCGGACCGGCAGGTTCAGCGGTACGAGACTTCAAGAACCGGCAATTCTAGTCGAACCCGCCAGTTCATTCCCCCACCCGGATACCACCCGGACCGTGTTCCATGAGGCGTTCCTGATGAAACGTCGTTATCTGCAACTGGACGTCTTTGCCGGCAACCCCGGCGACGGCAACCCGCTCGCCGTCGTCCTCGATGCCGACGGCCTGGACGATGCCGCCATGCAGGCCATCGCCAAGTGGACGCGCCTGCCGGAAACGACATTCGTGTTCCCGCCGACCCAGCCGGGAGCCAGCTACCGCATCCGCATGTTCAGCCCGCGCCGCGAAGTCCCGTTCGCCGGGCACCCGAGCGTCGGCACTGCGCACGCCGTGATGGAGGCCGGATTGGCGGCACCCCGCGATGGCCTGCTCTGGCAGGAAGGCATCGCCGGGGTGTTGCCGCTGCGTGTCGTCGGCGAAAGGCGCACACGCACGATCGCGGTGCGCACGCCGAAAGCGCGGGTCGTGGAAGTCGCCGCCCCGGGCGATCCGCGCCTCGCCGCCGCCCTCGCCGGCCTGCCCCTCGGCACCCTGCCGCCGGCATTGATGGACGGTGGCCGGCGCTGGTGGCTGGCCGAACTCGCCGACGAGGCCGCGCTGCGCGCCGCCTCGCCCAACTGGGACGCCATCGCCGAACTCGCGCAGGCCACCGAAAGCATGGGCCTGTTCGTCTATGCCCGCAGCGCCGATCCGGTGCATTACTACGCCGTACGCGCCTTCGTCGGCGCGCCGGCGCGATTCGAGGATGCCGCATCCGGCGCCGCCAACGCGACGCTGGCGGCGTGGCTGGCGGCGCGGGGCGCCCTGCCCAGCGCCGACGGCCGCTACCGCGTGAGCCAGGGCCGCGAAGTCGGCCACGACGCGATCATCGACCTGCAGGTGGATGCCGACGGCGAAGTCTGGTCCGGTGGCCGCGTCTGCGACGTGGTGACCGGCGAGATCGAGTGGCCCACCCGCGACTGATCGGAAGCGCCGGCGATGCCCGTGCCGCGTGCGCGGCCGGGAAAGGGAAACACCGGCGCTTTCCAATCTCTTCCCGGTAAAAGCACGGAACAAAGAAACGACCCGATGACCCATCTCGCAAACAAGACCATCTGGATCACCGGCGCCTCCAGCGGCATCGGCGAAGCGCTGGCGAAGCTGGCGGCCCAGCGCGGCGCGAAGCTGGTGCTGTCGTCGCGGCGCGAAACCGAGCTCGAACGCGTGCGGCAGTCATGCCCGCGGCCGCACGACGTTGCCGTGCTGCCCGTCGACCTGGCCAATGTCGATGACGCGCAGGCCCTCGCCGCGCGCGCCGCCAGCTACTTCGGCCCCATCGACGTGCTGGTGAACAATGCCGGCATTTCCCAGCGCACGGCAATGCTGGATACGGACATGGCGGCCTACCGCCAACTGATGGAGATCGACCTGTTCGCGCCGATGGCGCTGACCAAGGCGTTGGCGCCGGGATGGGTGGAACGGGGCAACGGCCATGTCGTGGTCGTGAGTTCCGTATTCGGCTACATCGCGATGGCACGGCGCACCGGTTACGCGGCCGCCAAGCACGCCCTGCACGGTTTCTTCGACAGCGCCCGCATCGAACTGGGCCATCGCGGCGTGAAGTTCACGCTGGCCTGCCCGGGCTTCGTGCGTACCAACGTGTCGGTCAATGCGCTCGGACCCGGCGGGCTGCCGTATGGCAAATCCGACCACGACATCGACGGCGGCATGGATCCGCTGGTGTGTGCGGAGAAGATCTGGCGCGCGGTGGAAGCCGACCGCTATGAGGTCACTATTGCCGGTGTCGAGCGTGTCGCCGTGCTGTTCAAGCGCTTCCTGCCACTGCGCTGGTACACCGCGTTCGCGCGGCGGCTCCGGGTCAACTGACCAGAAAAAGAAGGGGCCCGTGGGCCCCTCCTTGTTTCCAGTACAACCCTTACTCCGGTCGCACGTCCACGCGTACGCGGATGCGATCGCCCGGATGGTAGTGGGTGCGGGTGGTGTACTGCTGGCCGGCGTATTCGTAGGTCACGTCGTACGCGTCGACCGAGCCATCGTTGCTGCTGTAGTAACCGTTGCCGTCGTGAACCGGTACCGGGTCACACACGGTCACCGTGCCCGTTCGATCCGGCATGCGCTGGCGCTGGCGCTGCTCATAGATCTGCCGGCCGGCCATGCCGCCCACCATCGAACCGATCGCGGAGGTCGCGTAGCGCGCACTGCCGCCGCCGACCTGGCTGCCGATCGCGGCGCCGACGATGCCGCCGAGGACGGTCGCCATGGTCGCGCCGGTCTGCGTGCCGGCATTGCGATGGTAATTGCCGTACTGGTCGTAGTAGCCGTCGTTCCCGTAACCGTTGTTGTAGCCGCCGTTGTTGTAGCTACCGTTGTTGTAGCTACCGTTGTTGTAGCCGCCGATGTTGTAGCCGCCGTTGTAGGAATCGTCACCGTGGACGACGGTATTGCGCTGGTAGCACCGTTGCGAGTTCGACGTGGCATAGCCCGAGCCGTTGCCCGAATCGAACACGGGATCGACGCGGAGCACGCGGGCATAGTCGTAACGGACGTTCGCGGCCTGCGCGTTGTAAGGCGCAGCACTGTAGGTCTGCGCGGAAGCGAGGCCGGTGGTGGCCGCCAGGCACAAGGCCAGGGTGGAAACGAACAGGCGCTTCATGTGGGGCACTCCGGACGCCGGGATGGCGTGCGCGGATCGTGGGTCTGCCGCGGTCAATACAGGCTGAATCCAGCCAACTTCCGCAAGCGGATTTACCTGGCCGACAGCCAGGTGCAGACCTGCAAGGCCAGCGCCGGGGCACCACGCCCCAGCAACGGTCCGACATGGCTTTCCGAAGGGGCCTGTAGCAACTGGGCGTTCCATGCGGCCGCCAGCCCACGGGTCAGCCCAGGCGGAACGTCTTCGTCCTGCGTCGACGCGATGCAGAGCACGGGGCACGCAGGCCGTATCGCTTCGATACCCGCATGCGCTGCGCGCACTACCGCACCCGATTCGTCGCGCCAGCGACGGAAAGCAAACAGCACCGTCGCAGCGTCGGAATCGGGCAGCGCGCGTCGCGTGGAAGCCAGCCGCGCATCGCGACGCCAGGGCACGACATCAGGCCAATCACGCGCAGGCAGCGCAGTCGACCACGGCAACGGCGGCAACGGATTCACCAGCACCAGCGCATCGGCTTCATCGGCACACGCCATCGCCAGCAGTCCCCCAAGGCTGGCGCCGACCAGGGCACGTGGTCGCGGCAACGCAGCGAGCGCGGAGCGCGCCTGCGACAGGTAGTCGTCGAAGGTCGTGCGGGCCAGTCCGCCCGCAGCCGGCTGCAGGTCCGGCGTGGCGGCTTCGATCCCCGAAGCCGCCAGTACGCCGCGCCACGCATTCCATTCCCAGCCGCCGCCACCTGCCCCATGCAGCAGGAGCGCCCGCCCGATCGAAGACGGCCCGATCGAAGACAGCATGGGTCGCGGGTCAGCCCAACGTGGCCGACAGCGTCACCGGCACCGACAGGGCACGCGAGATCACGCAGCCGGCCTTGGCGGCTTCGGCGGCCTGCTGGAACTGCTCGGCGCTCATCCCAGGCACCTTGGCGTTCACGACGAGATTGACGCCGGTGATGGTTGGGCCCGGGTCCATGCCCGGATCCATGGTCGCCTCGGCGCGGGTCTGGATCCGTTCCGGCGTGAAGCCGGACTTACCCAACACCGCGGACAGCGCCATGCTGAAGCAACCCGCGTGCGCCGCCGCCAGGAGTTCCTCGGGGTTGGTCCCCTTCTCGTCGCCGAAGCGGGTCTTGAACGAATAATTCTGGTCGGCGAACAGGCCGCTCTGCGGCGTGCTCATGCTGCCCTTGCCAGCTTGCAGGTCACCTTGCCAGACCGCGTCCGCGTAACGCTTGAAGGCCATGTCGATGCTCCGGGGAAAGGGCGGCCAGCGTAGCGCCGCGTTCGTTAGCTTTGTGATGCGGCTTCCGCCGCCCGCCCCGGCCCCGCCCGCGCTTGACCGGCCGCACGACCTGCGGGATGGTTGCTTCCCGGCTACCCGCCGGAACCCGCCATGACCGCCCTCGCCGAGTGCACGCTCGGAACGGCAGCGCTTCCGACGCGGACAGCCATGACGGCCGATTTCCTGGGCGCACGCCCTACCCAACCACGGGAGAAACGGCCTCATGTCGTACAGCACACAAGACATCCGCAACGTGGCCCTGGCGGGCCACCCCGCCGCCGGCAAGACGACGCTCTTCGAAGCCCTGCTGCAGGCCGGCGGCGCGATCCAGACAGCAGGCACGATCGAGCGCGGCAGCACCATCTCCGACTTCGACCCGATCGAGAAACAGCGCGGCCATTCCCTCGACGTCGGCATCGCCAGCACTGACCATGGCGGCATCCACGTCAACCTGATCGACACTCCCGGCTACCCCGACTTCCGCGGCCCCGCGCTCTCCGCGCTTGCGGCGGTGGAAACCGTCGCGATAGTCGTCGACGCCGACAGCGGCATCGAATACGGCACGCGCCGCATGATGGAATACGCCAAGGCGCGCAACCTCTGCCGCGTGCTGGTGGTGAACAAGATCGACCATGCCGACGCCGACAGTGCGCGCGTGCTGGCCGAACTGCGCGAGACCTTCGGCAACGAATGCCTGCCGCTCAACCTGCCCGCCGATGGCGGCAAGTCCGTGATCGACTGCTACGGCAACAGCAGCGGCAACAGTGACCTCGGCGCGGTCGCCGACTGGCACCAGAAAATCATCGACCAGGTCGTCGAGGTCAACGAGAAAGTGATGGAACACTACCTCGACCTCGGCGAAGGCGGGCTGTCGGGCGGGGAACTTCACGACGCCTTCGAGGAATGCCTGCGCGAAGGCCATCTGGTGCCGGTCCTGTTCTGCTCGGCGCGCAGTGGCGTGGGGATCAAGGAACTGCTGGATGTCGCCGAGAAGCTGTTTCCCAATCCGGCCGAGGCGAATCCGCCGTCGTTCCACAAGCTCAACGGACAGGACACGACGCCTATCGAGGCCCTGCCCGACGCTTCCAGGCATGTCATCGCCGACGTCTTCAAGATCGTCAACGACCCCTTCGTCGGCAAGCTCGGCATCTTCCGCGTCTATCAGGGCACGGTGAAGAAGGACACCCAGTTGTTCGTCGATGACGGCAAGAAGCCGTTCAAGGTCGGCCACCTGTTCAAGCTCAGGGGCAAGGAACATATCGAGATCGACCAGGCCGTGCCCGGCGACATCGCGGCCGTGGCGAAGGTGGAGGAGCTGCATTTCGACGCGGTGCTGCACGACAGGCACGACGAGGACCAGATCCACCTCGCGCCCCTGGATTTTCCCAAGCCGATGTTCGGCCTCGCCGTGGAAGCCGCGCACAAGGGCCAGGAGCAGAAGCTGTCGACGGCGCTGCACAAGCTGGCCGAAGAGGATCCCTGCTTCACCGTGGAGCACGAGGCCGAAACCAACGAGACCGTGATCCGCGGCCTCTCCGACCTGCACCTGCGCGTCAACATCGACCGCCTGAAGGACAAGCATGGCGTTGAAGTGAAATCGCGCCCGCCGCGCATCGCCTATCGCGAAACCGTTGCCGGCAAGGCCGAGGGCCACCATCGCCACAAGAAACAGACCGGCGGGGCCGGCCAGTTCGGCGAAGTTTTCCTGCGGATCGAGCCGCTGCCACGCGGTGGAGGCTTCGAGTTCGTCGACGAGGTGAAGGGCGGCACCATCCCGGGCCAGTTCATGCCGGCCGTGGAGAAAGGCGTGCGCCAGGTGCTGCACCACGGCGCAGTCGCCGGCTATCCGATGCAGGACGTGCGCGTGATCGTGTATGACGGCAAGCACCACAGCGTCGACAGCAAGGAAGTCGCCTTCGTGGCGGCGGGCAAGAAGGCCTTCCTCGATGCGATCAGCAAGGCGCGGCCGCAGGTCCTGGAACCCATCGTCGATCTGGAGGTCAACGCGCCCGAGCAGCACATGGGCGACATCAGCGGCGGCCTCGCCAGCAAGCGCGCGCGCATCAATGGCACCGATTCCACGCGTGGCAACGAAATCATCGTTCGTGCCCAGGTGCCGCTGTCCGAACTGGAGGGCTATGCAGCTGAACTGAAGTCGGTGACCGCGGGCCGCGGCCGCTACTCGCTCGACTTCAGCCACTACGAGCCGGTACCACCGCAGGTGCAGCAGAAGCTCATCGAGACATACAAGCCGAAGATGGAAGAGGATTGAGCTTCGAGACAACGCTCGCACCCGGTCGGCTTCGCGCAGATGCCCCGGGTGCGCTCCATTCATGGAAGTGCACGCGTGAACGGCCGGACGCGCCCCGGTTCCTGACTATGTGAACGACGCGGCCGATAGTGCGACCCCCGTCGCCAACCCGGCACTGTCCCCATAACACCGTCCCGGCCTGTGACCCGCATCGCAGACCGTCGTCGATTTCAGTCGTTTCATCCACCCTGTAAGTGCTACAGGGGGATGACCCATGAACGCTGGAAAACCAACCCGGTCTGGCGACCGACTGGAACGTTTGGCCCGCAGCATGCTCGGTGTCGCATTGCTCGCTGCCGTCACCTGGGCCGTGACCGGAAACCTGTCCGGCCACTTCTGATCCGATCGCACGGATCGCGTGCCTGGCCCGACCCGGCACTGTCACGCTCGAACGCGGCCGCCAGGTCCGGGATAATCGCCCGATGTACCTGTTCGACGCACCCACCCTGCTCGCCTACCTCGCCACCGCCGTGGTGCTGGTGATCATTCCTGGCCCCGGCACCGCATGGATCATCGCGCAGACGGTCGCGGGCGGTACCGCACGCGGCCTGCGCGCGGGATTGGGGCTGGAGACCGCCACCCTGATCCATGCGCTCGCGGCGGGCCTGGGTTTGTCGGCCGTGCTGGCGACGTCGGCACTTGCATTCGAGATGCTGAAGTATGCCGGCGCGCTCTATCTGGTATGGCTCGGGATCAAGGCCTGGCGCGGTGGCCGCGAAGCAACCGCGGATGATCCCCATCCCGCCCCCGCCGGACCCCAGCCTTCGGGCGACCTAAGTGGCGTGTATTGGCGCTCCGTCGCAACCGGGGTGCTCAACCCCAAGGTCGCGCTCTTCTTCCTCGCATTCCTGCCGCAGTTCGTGCATCCCGAGCGCGGATTGGCCTGGCTGCAGTTCCTCGTACTGGGCGCCCTGCTCTCGGTCATCGGCTTCACCAACAGCGCCGTGTTGAGCACCATGATCGGGCGCTTCGGCCGCAGCCTACGCGGCGATGGCGCATTCGCCCGCTGGCGACAGCGCGTGCTCGGCACTTTCTTCATCGCCCTGGGCCTGCGCCTGGCACTGCAGCAGCGCGGCTGACAGCGCCGGCCCGCGACTCACTCAAAGCGGCAGCACGGGTGATGCCGCGCCCGCGGCCGATGACGGCAAACCACGGCAACCCACGGCCTCCAGGCCAGCGCCGCCGCGGACCGTCCTCGAGCGCAACTGCCCGAATGCTCTGGACGCCAGCTAACGACCGACCGCCACATCGCGTTAGCATCGCGCGGTCGCCAGTCCCCCGCCTGCCGGCTTCCTCGCGTTTCAGACCCGTCCGCAACTCCCAAGGGGACTTCATGGACAAGCGTTTCTGGATTTCCGGCGTGGTGATGACCATCGCCACGGCGCTGCTCGGCTTCGTCGTCCACGGCCTGTTGCTGGCGGACGACTACAACACGCTGGTGGGAACGGTGATGCGCTCCCCGGAGGAAGCCAACGGCATGATGCATTGGATGCTGCTGGCCGACGCCTGCATCGGCTTCGCCATGACCTGGATCTACCGCCAGGGCATCGGCCCGAGTGCGACACTGGGCCAGGGCGTGCGTTTCGGCATCGCCGTCGCCTTCCTTACCGTGATCCCGCAGTTCCTGATCTATTGGGTGGTGACGAAGATGCCTGCCGGAATCGTCCACAAGCAGCTGGTCTTCGACAGTCTGCGCATGGTGGTGCTCGGCGTGCTCGTCGCCTACCTCAATCCGCGCCGCACCGGTTGAGCCAGCCGGGCCCCACGCAATTCACTTTGGATGCAAAGCCGCGCGGGTATCGTCCGGCCATTCGCCCACTTCGACGGTACGACCGATGGACCTGCGCCGCCGCTTTTTCATTGCCGCCTCCACCACTGCCCTCGCCTGCGCGCTGGTCGCGCTGGCGGGGTGCTCCACGCTCGATGCGGTCAGCGCCCTGCTGGGCGACCGCGTCAACTTCACCCAGCCGCAATTGCAGCAGGCGCTCAATCGCAACTTCCCCAAGCACTACGACCGGCTCGGTGGACTGGTATCGATGACGCTGCTGAATCCACGCCTGTCGATCCCGCAAGGCAGTAGCCGCTTGCAGCTGGATTTCGATCTCGGCATCGGCGCGTTGGGCAGCGACAGCACCCGTCCCAGCGGCCATTTCGCACTGAGCAGCGCGCTGCGTTATGACCCCGGTACCCGCGGCCTGCATCTGCAGGAGCCGACGATCGAACAGGTCAACGTGCCGGCGCTCGGCGGCATGATGAACACTTCCGCCCGCGGCCTGCTCAACACCTGGCTCGCTGAGTACGCGCGCGATGAACCCGTCTACCGCTTCGACAACAGCCTGCTCGATCGCCTCGGCTCACGCCGCATCGGCCGCACCGACATCGAGAACGGCCAGGTCGTGGTGCACCTCGGCGACAACTGACAAGAGATGATTTTTCGCATGCGCATTTCCTTCCTCCTCACCCTCTCCCTGGTCGCGCTGCTGGCCACCGCCTGCGGCAAGGATGCTGCGCAGCACACGGCGGCCGATGGCACCCCCGACAAGCAGTTGCCGACGCCCACCGGTGCATCGGGGGGCGTCACCGGCATGCCCGACCGGCCGGGTCCCGGCCCGGTTGGTCCGCCAGTGGCAGAACAGCCGGAAGTGCCGGTGGACGAAAACGGCACCCCGTTGCTGCCCGAAGCCGTGCCCGGTGATGCCCAGACCACGGCCGAACCCACGCCCGAAGACGCCGTCGCCGTGATCCGCGACTACTACGATGCGATCAACAGCGGCGATTTCGTCCGCGCGTATGGATTGTGGTCGGATGGTGGCCGCTCCAGCGGACAGTCGGCGCCGCAATTCGCCGCGGGTTTTGCCGACATCACCGGTGTCTCGGTGGAAATGCAGTCGCCGGGCGCCGTCGATGCCGCGGCCGGCTCGCGCTACATCGAGGTTCCTGTGGCCATCACCACCACCCGCCGCGATGGCAGCCAGCACCGTTTGACTGGCACGTACACGCTGCGCCGCGCGGTGGTGGATGGCGCGACCCCGGAACAACGGCAGTGGCGCATCGGCTCGGCGGACCTGCGCGAAACGCAGTAAGCGGCACGTGCGCCGACACGACGATGGATGCCACGCCCCGCATCGTGCTCGACACGAACGTATGCCTGGACCTCTTCGTGTTCGATGACCCGCGCTGCGGGCGCTTGCGCGATGCACTGCACGCCGGCGATGTCATCGCCGTGACCAGTGCGTCCTGCCGCGAGGAGTGGCTGCGCGTGCTGTGTTATCCGCAACTGGCCCTCGACGGGGCCGCGCGTGAAGCCGCCGCGGCCCGCTTCGATGCCTTGATGCAACGCTGTCCACCGTGCCCGGATGGCGAGGAAGGCGCGGCGCAGCCATTGCGCTGCAGCGATCCCGACGACCAGAAATTCCTCGACCTGGCGCTGCGCGCCGGTGCCCGCTGGCTGCTGAGCCGCGATGACCACCTGCTCGCCCTGGCGCGGCGGGCGCGGCGCGAAGGTCTGTTCGAGATCCTCGCGCCGCAGGAGTGGGGATCGATCCACGCCGGCTAGGGCATGCCGGCCAGGACATGCCGGTCAAGAGCGGAGGCGCGCGGAGGCGCGCGCTTACAGCTCGAAGCGGTACGACAGCTTCACCAGCAACTGTTCGCTGTCGCGCAGGGCAAACGCGTCCTGGAACTGGTCGCGCGCGTTGAAACCGCTGAAGGGCTCCAACTCGGTCAGCGAACCGCCGCGCACATAAGCGATATAGAGGTAAGACAGCGGTGCCAGTTCGTAGCGGTAGCGGATCTGGAAGCCGAGGTTGCTCACCCCGACATCGGGGATCGTCTCCGCCGATTCCACAGGCTCGCCGTTGTCAGCCACGCGGTAAGCCTGCCTCGCTTTCGCGTCCAGTCCGATCGCTTCCAGCCGCACGCGCAGTTCGTGCTTGTCGTTGATCAGCCATACGCTGCCGGCGTTGAGCAGGATCATGTCCTCGTCGTAGCTGCCGATCAGGTTGTCGCCGTGCCACAGCAGCCAGTCGTTGTTGTGCTCGAAGAACCAGGCGGTGAAGAAGCTGAGGCGATCGTTGACGTGGTAGGTCGGCTCAAGGTCGAGCTGGAGCGAACTCTTGCCCGGCGTATCCAGCCCTTCCGAGGCCCAGCGCATGTTGCCGTAGAAGCTCCAGTGGCCACTGCCCTGGCGCGGACGGTTGCGCTCGTAGAACAGGAAGTACTTCGCCGGCATGTTGATTACGTCATTGTCATTGCTGCGCAGGAAGCGGTCGTCGTGGCCGGATGTCCACGTCACGATCTCGAAGTAGTCGTTGCCGCCGTCGCGCAGCTGGCCGCTGCGGTTGATCGACGCGGCATCACCAATGTGCACGCCGTGGTCGTTGACGCGACGGGAGGCTGCCCAGTGCCAGTCGGCCGCGCTGTACTGCGAGGTTTCCGGGAAGTCGGTGAAACGCTTGCCCAGGTCATAGCGCGCGTAGTTGAAGTTGTTGCGCTCCAGGAAACCGAAGTCGTTGAGCTGCAGCTTGTCGCCGAGGTGCACCATGTACAGCTGCTGGCGCCAGCCCTCGCCCATGTCCCAGTCGATGCGCATCTGCCCGCCGGTATTGCTGCCAGACTGGTTTTCATCCGGCCTGTTGTAGGCGTCCTGCCCCATGCCATCGACGTCCGACCCCACCAGCGTGGTGCGGATGGACCACTGCGGATTGGGCGTCCAGCGGTGGTCGACCTCGTAGACGCTGGCCTCGCGGCCGATGCATTCGCCGGTGCCCACGTCCTGGCCGTAACAAGGCCGCTCCACGCGGGTCACCATTGCGCCGATGCCCTGCGTGTCACCGTCGCGGGAGGTGCGCACGGCATAGAAATCACGTCCGGCCTCGTCAGCTTCGGTGGCGGCGAACACGCCGTAGTTCATCGCGCCCAGGCTGCCATTGAGTTTCGCCGCGGCCGTCACGTCGCCGGCACCACTGCCGTCGTCGGCATTCGCGCCGACGCGACGGGTATAGATCAGCCGGTTGGCATTGTTGAGCCCACCAAACGGCACGTCGAAGTAGCTCTGGTTCTCGGTGAAGAAGGGGCGCTTGTCGCTGAAGAAGGTCTCGTTCGCACTGAAGTTGACGACCAGCTGGTCGCTCTCGACCTGGCCGAAGTCGGGGTTGAGCGTCGCACTGAGCTGGAAGCGACCGTTGGGCTTCCAGAAGATGTCGGCGCCTGTGTCGAAGTCGGAGTTCGTTGCGACGTTGTCGTAAACGCCCGACACATACGGGGTGATCGCCAGCAGCGACTGGCTGTACGCCGGCACCTCGACCTTGTTCAGCGCGGTGAGGAAGCGCGATTCCTGGAAGCTGACCGCCGGCCAGGAGGCGCGTTCGCCGGTGGCGCCGATGACGCGATCGAGCGAGATGCCGAGAGTGCGGGTGCCGTTCTTCACGTCGCGCATCGTCGCTACGTGCCACGGGATGAGCATCTCCGCCGACCAGCCGGCTTCGTCCTCGCTCGTGGCGTGGCGCCAATCGCCATCCCAGTCCGGGTTGAACTGGTTCTCGTTGGTGATGGTGGTATCGATGATGCTGTTGGACAGCAGCACGGTGAAGTTGTAGCCGCTGCGGCCGTCGCCGTCGAAGTCGACATAGAGGTTGACGCGATCGGCCTGCGCGCCCTGGTCGCGCTGCGCCTCCTGGCGCGTGCGGGCGATGTTGGGCGACTGCAGGTTGCGGAACCCGATGGCCAGGCCGTCCTCGGTGGCGAGGATCCAGGCCTCGGTCGGTTGCGACGCCGGCGCGCGCGACAGCGGCTGGGTCTGGCGGAAATCGGTGATGTGTTGCGCGCCCTGCCATTCGGCTGGATCGATGCGGCCGTCGATCACGACGGCGGCAAAGGCGGGCGGCGCGGCGAGCGCAGCCAGGATGGCGATGGTCAGCGTTGCACGCATGGAAAGTCCGGTTATGGAGGATTGCGGCCCGCTTCCAGCGCGCCGGTCCGCGGGTGCCGCTATGCGCGGCCCCACGACAGGTGGGCAGGGTATTGCCGACCGTGGCGGTTACCGCATGGCGGAAGTCATGCCAACCAATTGCCTAATCCCTGCATCGCGGCATCACCATTCAGCTTCGCGATTGCCGGGCAAGGCTGGCGGTCAGCTGGCGAGGGACGCTCTCGCCCCGGAAATCCCCGCGTGGACCGCAAAAAAGAAGCGCCGGGACTGGCCCGGCGCCGGCAGGCAGGAAGGACCCGATCAGTCCTTCTTTCCCTTGCTCTTTTTCTTCTTGTCCTTTTTCTTCTTTTTCTTGGACTTGTCTTTCTTTGGCTGAAGCATCGTGCCGGTGCATTCGGGCGACCCGCAACGGCACTCCCAGATCTTCTTCAGCTCCTTGGTGTGCTTTTCTTCCAGGCGGATGCCGTAGTTGTAGGACAGCTCCTCGCCCGGCGCGATGTCACGCATGGCCTCGATGAACACCTTGTCCTTGCGGCGGTCGTCGCCGTCGTCCTCTTCCAGCACAGCCTCGCAGTTGGGCGAACAGCTGTGGTTGATCCAGCGCGCCGAATTGCCCTCGAAGTTCGCGTCGATCACGTACTCGTCGTTGAGGGTGAAAAGGAAGGTATGGCCGGTGTCGACGTCGCCGGAATCGCCTTCATCGACTTCGTCGTGGGTACGGCGACGGCCCTTGTATTCGATCAGGCGCTCGCCCTTCTCGATCGGGGCGACGGCGAACATGCCGTTGCCATGGATGGTGGAACGGCGAGTGGCGATCTTGCGAGGCATGCAGGGTCCGGAGGCGAGTGAAGTGCAGCGGGCGGCGATTGTCGCTTGAAAGCGGTGACGCCGTCATGGCGCAACCGGGACGGCGTGGAGCGGGCGCGCGACGCCTCGGCCCGGGGCGCATGCGGCCGGGGAACCCAGCGGCTCGACCCCGTCGGCTCAAATCAGTACAATTCCAGTACGAATTACCCCCGGCCCTGTTCAGGCCCTCCGCCATGCTCCGCGTCACCAAGCTCACCGACTACGCCACGGTCGTCATGACCGTCCTCGCCGGCCACCACGGCAGCGCCCCGGAAGCCGTGCTCAGCGCATCGGAGCTGGCCGAGCGCGCCGGACTGGAAACACCGACCGTCGCCAAGGTCCTCAAGCCTTTGGCGCAGGCCGGCCTGGTCGCCGCCACGCGCGGCGCGAACGGCGGCTATCGGCTCGCGCGGTCGGCGGAAGCGATTGGCCTGCTCGAAATCGTGATCGCGCTGGAAGGGCCGCTCGGCATGACCGAATGCAGCGTCCACGCCGGCAACTGCGGCATCGAACAGTCCTGCGGCGTACGCGCCAACTGGAACCGCATCAACGACGTGGTGATCGACGCCCTGCGCGGCATCACCCTCGCGCAGATGCTGGCGCCACCGCCACACCGCGAACCCGAAGCCGGCCCAAATCCCGCGAAGCGCATCGACCTGCGCCTCGCCAACGCATAAGCAGTCCGTAGGCAGCCATGGCCACCGAAACCATCCCGACCAGCATCATCGAAGACCCGGCCGAGACCAATCGCGAAATCCGCGAGCAGCTCGGCCGCAAGTACGAAGCCGGCTTCGTCACCGTCATCGAATCCGAATCCCTGCCGCCGGGCCTGGACGAGGACGTCATCCGCGCCATCTCCGAACGCAAGAACGAACCGGACTGGATGACGCAGTGGCGCCTGGCGGCCTACCGCCATTGGCTGACCATGCCGATGCCGCACTGGGCCAAGCTCAACATCGCTCCGATCGATTTCCAGGCGATCAGCTACTACTCCGCGCCCAAGGGTCCGAAGTACGCCTCGCTGGACGAGGTTCCGCAGGAACTCCTCGACACCTACGAGAAGTTGGGCGTGCCGCTGCACGAGCGCGCCAAGCTGGCCGGCGTCGCCGTCGATGCCGTTTTCGACTCGGTCTCGGTCGGCACCACCTTCCGCAAGGAACTGGCCGAAAAGGGCGTGATCTTCTGCTCGATGTCGGAAGCGGTCCGCGAATACCCCGAGCTGGTGCAGAAGTACCTCGGCACGGTCGTGCCGACCCATGACAACTACTTCGCCGCGCTGAATTCCGCCGTGTTTTCCGACGGCTCGTTCGTGTTCATCCCCAAGGGCGTGCGCTGCCCGATGGAGCTGAGCACCTACTTCCGCATCAACGCCAGCGAGACCGGCCAGTTCGAGCGCACCCTGATCGTGTGCGAGGAAAAGGCCTACGTGTCGTACCTCGAGGGCTGCACCGCGCCGATGCGCGACGAGAACCAGCTGCACGCGGCGGTCGTCGAACTGGTGGCGCTGGAAGACGCCGAGATCAAGTACTCGACCGTGCAGAACTGGTACCCCGGCGACGAGAACGGCGTCGGCGGCATCTACAACTTCGTGACCAAGCGTGGCGAATGCCGCGGCGCGCGCTCGAAGATCAGCTGGACGCAGGTCGAGACCGGCTCGGCGATCACCTGGAAATATCCATCGTGCGTGCTGCTCGGCGACGATTCCGTCGGCGAGTTCCATTCGGTCGCGCTGACGCACCACCGCCAGCAGGCCGACACCGGCACCAAGATGATCCACATCGGCAAGCGCACCAAGTCGAAGATCGTCAGCAAGGGCATCAGCGCCGGCCACGGCCAGAATTCCTACCGCGGCCTGGTCCGGGTGGAGAAAAATGCCGAGGGCGCGCGCAACCATACCCAGTGCGATTCGCTGCTGATCGGCAAGAAGTGCGGGGCGCACACCTTCCCGTACATCGAAGTGAAGCACCCGTCCGCTACGGTCGAACACGAAGCCACGACCTCGAAGATCAGCGACGACCAGCTGTTCTATTGCCGCTCGCGCGGCATCAGCGAGGAAGACGCGGTGTCGATGATCGTCGACGGCTTCTGCAAGTCGGTGTTCCGCGAGTTGCCTATGGAATTCGCGGTGGAAGCCAAGAAGCTGCTGGAAGTAAGCCTCGAAGGCGCCGTTGGGTGAGTAGACGCGCCTAGCCGATGCCCTATCGGCATCGGCTGCGTCTGCGAACGCCCGGCCATGGATGGCCGGGCCGGGCTATCCGAAGCCAGATTGTTTCGCCATGGATGGCAACCGAATTCACTAGAGAAACCACATGCTGAAGATCGAAAACCTCCACGTCCGCGTCGCCGGCAAGGACATCCTCAAGGGCCTCTCGCTCGAAGTGCAGCCGGGCCAGGTGCACGCGATCATGGGCCCCAACGGCGCCGGCAAGTCCACGCTCGGCAATGTCATCGCCGGGCGCGAGGGCTATGAAGTCGTCACCGGTTCGGTCACCTTCGAAGGCCGCGACCTGCTGGCGCTGGAGCCGGAAGAGCGTGCCGCCAGCGGCGTGTTCCTCGCCTTCCAGTACCCGGTCGAGATCCCGGGCGTGAACAACACCTACTTCCTGCGCACCGCCGTCAACGCGCAGCGCAAGGCGCGTGGCGAGAGCGAGCTGGACTCGATGCAGTTCCTGAAGAAGGTGCGCGAGAAGCTGGCGGTCCTCCATCTCAAGGACGACCTGCTGCAGCGCGCGGTCAACGAGGGCTTCAGCGGTGGCGAGAAAAAGCGCAACGAGATCTTCCAGCTCGCCCTGCTCGAACCCAAGCTCGCGATCCTCGACGAAACCGACAGTGGCCTCGACATCGACGCGCTGAAGAACGTCGCCGAAGGCGTCAATGCACTGCGTTCGCCCGACCGCGCCTTCCTGGTCGTCACCCACTACCAGCGCCTGCTCGACTACATCACGCCCGACGTGGTCCACGTGCTGGCGGACGGCCGCATCGTCGAAACCGGCGGCCCGGAACTCGCGCTGCAACTGGAAGCACACGGCTACGCCTGGGTGAAGGACCGCGTGGCACCGGGACATGCCTCATCCGGAGCCGCGGCCTGACATGAGCGCCCTGCTCGACTCCTTTGCTTCCGCCTTCGACGCCCTGCCCGGCCGCGATGCCGCCGGCCTTGGCGCATCGCGCCGCGATGCGCTGGCCGCCGCATTGCGCGACGGCATGCCCGGCACCCGCAGCGAACGCTGGAAGTACACCCCGCTGCGCGCGTTCGAACGCCGCACGTTCGCCGCCGCCGACGCGCAGCCGGCCATTCTCGATGGGGCGTTGCTGGCAGGCATCCCCACGCCACGGCTGGTCTTCGTCAACGGCCGCTACGATCCCGCGCACAGTGATGCGGCCGGATTGCCTCCCGGCGTCGCGCTGCAGCCACTGTCGCAGCTTCTGGCAGAAGGCTGCGAGCGTGAAGTGAACTTCCTCGCCCGCCGCTTCGAGCGCCCGGACGAGGTCTTCGCCCGCCTCAACGCCGCCCTGGCCGACGAGGGCGTGGTCCTGCGCGCAGAAGCAGGCGTGCGCTCGGCGTTGCCGATCCACCTCGTGTTCGTGGGCACCGCTGCCGGACGCGACCTCGCCTCGCATTCGCGGCACTTGTTCGAACTGCGCGGCGATGCCGAACTGACGCTGGTCGAGCATCACCTGGCCGGTGCCGCCAATACCCACCTCGCCAACAGCATTGCCCACGTCCACCTCGCCGCACGTGCACGTCTCACCCACGTTCGCGTACAGGACGAAGCCCCGGGTGCGTCGTTGATCAGCCGCACCGACGCGGTGCTGGCGCGCGAAGCGATCTATCGCCGCCTCGACCTCGAACTCGGCGGGGCGCTGACGCGCCACGAACTCAATGCCTCGCTGCAGGGCGAAGGCGCGCAGATCATCGCCAACGGCGTGCTGCTGGCCGATGGCAAGCGCCACCTCGACACGCGACTGGGCATAGACCATGTCGCGCGCGACACGCGCTGCGACCTGCTGTGGCGCGGACTCGGTTCCGGGCGTTCGAAAGCGGCCTTCCACGGCGGCATCACCATCCGCGAAGGCGCGGACGGCAGTGTCGCCGCCCTGTCGAACAAGAACCTGCTGCTCTCCACGGGCGCGGAGATCGATACGCAACCCGTGCTCGAGATCCACGCCGACGAGGTGCAGGCCGCGCATGGAGCGGCGGTTGGCCAGCTCGACGCCACCTCCATGTTCTATCTGCGCAGCCGCGGCATTCCCGAGCCGCAGGCACGCGCCCTGCTCACGGCCGCGTTCTGCCTTGAAACCCTCAACGTGATTGAAGACGCGCCGCTGCGTGAATCTTTGACGGCCAAGCTAGACGCCGCGCTGGCGCGCCTGGAACCTGCCCAATTGGAGCCCGCGCAATTGGGGCCGGCACAAGAACCCGCACAATCGGAGCCGGCATGAACGCGCCGCTCGCCACCGCCACTCCCATCGACTGGGCCAGCGTCCGCGCCGACTTCCCGCTGCTCACGCGCGAGGTGCAGGGCAAGCCGCTGGTCTACCTCGACTCGGCGAACACCGGCCAGAAGCCGGCAAGCGTGATCGAGGCGGTCGACGACTTCTACCGCCACCACAACGCCAACGTCAGCCGTGCCGTGCACACGCTCGGCACCGAGGCGACCGATGCCTACGAAGGCGCGCGCCGCAAGCTGGCGGCATTCTTCAACGTCCGCGCGGACGAGCTGGTGTTGTGCAGTGGCACCACCTTCGCCCTCAACCTGGTCGCTTACTCCTGGGCCCTGCCCAACCTGCGTCCCGGCGACGCGATCGTGCTCACCCGCATGGAGCACCACGCCAACATCGTGCCATGGCAGCTCGTGGCCGAACGCACCGGCGCGAAGATCAAGGTCGCGGAAATCAACGCCGCCGGCGAACTCGACCTCGATGCGCTTTACGCGCTGCTGACGCCGGAGGTGAAGATCCTCTCGCTGACGCACGTCTCCAACGTGCTCGGCACGGTCAACCCGGTGCGCGAGATCTGCCGCGAAGCCCGCCGGCGCGGCATCGTCACCGCGGTGGACGGCTCGCAGGCCGCACCGCACCGTCCGGTCGACATCGCATCGATCGGTTGCGACTTCTACGCCTTCACTGGCCACAAGATGTGCGGCCCGACCGGCACCGGCGCCCTGTGGGCGCGCCGCGAGCACCTGGCCGCCATGCCGCCCTTCATCGGCGGCGGCGAGATGATCAAGGAAGTGCGCTTCGAGGGCACCGTCTACAACGACGTGCCGCACAAGTTCGAAGCCGGCACGCCGAACATCGCCGGCTTCATCGGGCTGGGCGCGGCGGTAGATTACCTGTCGGCCCTCGGCATGGCCAACACCGAAGCGCGCGAGCAGGAGCTTCTGCGACACGCGACCGAGGAACTGGGCAAGGTCGAGGGCCTGCGCATATTCGGTCGCGCCGCCGAGAAGGCCGCGGTCATCAGTTTCCTGGTCGACGGCGCCCACGCCCACGACCTGGCCACCCTGCTCGACCTGGAAGGCGTGGCGATCCGGTCCGGCCACCACTGCGCACACCCGCTGATGCACCACTTCGGCGTGCCGGCCACGTGCCGCGCGTCATTCGCGTTCTACAACACGCATGGGGAAGTGGAGGCGTTCGTGGCGGCCCTGCGCAAGGTCCGCAAGCTATTGGCATAAGCTGGCAGCGCGCGCGGTGAAGCCGCGTTGCGCTACGCTTCGCCACCACGACAGCCGCAACCCGGGCCACCCATGTCCGACAACCCCGAGTCCCTCGCGCTCCTGCGCGAGATACGCGACAACCAGCGCGAGGCACTGGCGCTGCAGCGCGAGCACCTCCAGGCCTACCAGCGCCGGCTGGATCGCGTCGAACGGATCAACGATCGCGCCGAGGCGATCCAGGGTCGCGCCGGCAAGGCGATCAAGGCCATCGTATGGATCGCAATCCCGCTGGTGTTCCTCCTGTTGCTGTTGATGTTCCTTCCCTACTTCTCCCGCCTGTTCGCATGAGCCACGAAAGCGCATTGAAATTCCGCAGTGCCACCCACGCCGACACCATTGCCCTGGTGGCGCTGGTCGAATCCGCCTATCGCGGTGACGTGAGCAAGCAAGGCTGGACCACCGAGGCCGACATGCTCGAAGGCCGCCGCACCGGCACCGATGACATCGAGTCGTGCATCAGCCGTCCCGACAGCCGCATCCTCATTGCCGAGCGGACGTCGCAGGACGGCAGCCATGAACTCCTTGCGTGCGCGCACGTGGCCATCGAAGACGGCGCCGGCTACTTCGGCATGTTTTCGGTACGTCCCAACCTGCAGGGCGGCGGGATCGGCAAGGCGATGCTCGCCGAAGCTGAACGCGTCGCCCGCGAGGAATGGAAGCTCCCGGCCATGCGGATGACGGTGATCGACATCCGCGACGAGCTCATCGCCTTCTACGAGCGCCGAGGCTACCGGCGCACGGGCACCAAGAAGCCGTTTCCCTATGGCGACGAGCGCTTCGGCGTGCCCAAGCGCGCCGACCTGCGTTTCGAGGTCCTGGAAAAGGCGCTGTGATCCTCGCCATCGTCGCGATGGCCGTTGCTGCCATGGAATAGATCAATGGGCGATTGGGTATTCGTCTGCGCCACGTCGCAGTTGCTTCCCGGCGAAACCGTCGTCGCGTGGGACGGCGACACCCCCATCCTCGTGGTGAATTACGACGGCGACTTCTACGCGATGGAAGACAAGTGCTCGCATGAGGATTTCGAGCTCTCCGCTGGCCACTTCGATGGCGACGAAGCCACGATCGAATGCGCCTTGCACGGCGCGAAGTTCGACGTGCGTGACGGTCGCCCTCTCTGCGCGCCCGCCTATGAGCCGGTGACTAAGTTTCCCGTCAAAGTCGACGATACGGGCGTGTGGACGCGCGACGACCGGGATTGATCCTCCGCAAACGCGAATCGTTTGCATCTGATAACCATTCTCATTAAGATGGCGCCCGCCGCGGCATGATGCCGCCGACTTTTTGTCACGGGACCCATGAAAACCAAGAAGATCCCTGCCACTGCTCCGCTGGCAGCCACCCTTGCCCTCGCCCTTTCCGCGCTCGCCCTTTCCGCCCCGGCCCTGGCCGAAACCGCGACCGACGACGCCGGTGGTCGCCATGAGCGTGCCACCGACCTCGACACCATCGAAGTCATCGGCAAGGTCGACTACAGCTATGTGCAGAAGCGCAGCACGACCGCGACCAGGACCGATACCGAACTGCAGGACGTGCCTCAATCGATCACGGTGGTGACCCAGGACATGATCCGTGACCAGGCCATGCAGAACCTCGCCGACGTCGTCCGCTATGTGCCTGGCGTGACCATGGCGCAGGGCGAAGGCAACCGCGACACCCCCGTGCTGCGCGGCAACAGCACCACCGGCGACATGTTCATCGACGGTATGCGCGACGATACGCAGTACTTCCGCGACCTGTACAACATCGAACGCGTCGAGGCATTGAAGGGCCCCAACGCCATGATCTTCGGCCGCGGCGGCAATGGCGGCGTGATCAACCGCGTCACCAAGCAGGCCGACTGGAACACCGTGCGCAATCTCAACCTGCAAGTCGGTTCCTGGGACAAGCGGCGCCTCAGCGGCGACTTCGGCCAGGCCATCAGCGACGGAGCGGCATTCCGCGTCACCGGCATGGTCGAGGACTCGGAAAGCTACCGGGACGGCTACAGCGCCGAGCGCTGGGGCATCAACCCGACTTTCGCGTTCGACGCCGGCGACAACACCACGATCACCCTGGGCTACGAGCACTTCGAGGACGATCGCGTCGCCGACCGTGGCGTGCCCTCTTCGCCCAATGTTTTCAACGGTCGCCGCCTGCCAGTGGAAACGGATCGCTCCACGTTCTTCGGCGATCCGGACCGCAGCGACACCTGGGTCGATGTCGACGCCCTGAGCGGCCTGGTCGAGCACGACTTCGGCAACGGCCTGACGCTGCGCAACCGCACCCGTATTGCCGATTACGACAAGTTCTACCAGAACGTCTACGCCGGCGGCCCTGTCTCCCGCGACGGCTCGCTGGCCGACATCCGCGCCTACAACAACGCGACCCAGCGCACGAACGTGTTCAACCAGACCGATTTCGTGTGGTCGCTCGATGGCGCCATCAAGCAGACCGTGCTGTTCGGTGCCGAACTGGGCCGCCAGGAAACCGACAACCTGCGCAACACCGGCTTCTTCGGTGCGCCGGGTTCTACCGTGACCTCGGTGCTGGTGCCGTTCGAGAACCCGCGCTACACCGGGCCATTGGAGTTCCGTCCGACTGCAACCGACGCGAACAACCATAGCGTTGCCAACGTCGCCGCCGTTTACGTACAGGACCAGATCGAGTTCTCGCCGCAGTGGCAAGCGATCGCCGGTCTGCGCTACGACCGCTTCGACATGGATTTCGATGACCTCAGGGCTTCGACTGCCCCGCAGAATCGTAACCTCTCCTCCACCGACAACCTGCTGTCGCCGCGCGTCGGCCTGGTCTACAAGCCGGTCCAGCCGCTCTCCCTGTACGCGAGCTACGGCATCGCCTACCTGCCGCGCGCGGGCGACCAGCTGTCATCGCTGAGCCCGACCAACAAGGCATTCGACCCGGAAGAGTTCCGCAACTATGAAGTCGGCGCCAAGTGGGAAGTCGTCCAGGGCCTGGCGCTAACCGCCGCCGCCTACCGCCTGGAGCGCACCAACGTGATCGCCCCGGACCCGTCGAATCCCGCGCAGTCGATCCTGATCGACGGTCAGCGCGTGAAGGGTATCGAGCTGGGCTTGGCCGGAAACATCACCGAGGCGTGGAGCGTGATGGGTGGCTACGCCTGGCAGGAAGGCGATATTCCCAACAGCATCGCCAAGCCTGCACAACTGCCGAAGCAGACCGCTTCGCTATGGAACCGCTACGACTTGAGCGACCGCTGGGGCGTGGGCTTGGGCGCGGTCTATCGCGGCGAATTCTTCGCTTCGACCAGCAATGAGGTCGTGATCAAGGGTTACACCCGCTACGACGCGGCCGTGTTCTTCGACGTCAGCAAGAATCTCGGCCTGCAGTTGAACCTCGAAAACATCTTCGACAAGAAGTATTTTGTTTCGGCGAACAACGACAACAACATCACACCGGGTTCGCCGCGTGCGGCCTACCTGAGTGTCAACTTCGCGTTCTGATCCATTCTTCAATCAGTGCATCACGGTCAGGAGCCCGCACGTCGCGCGGGCTCCTGCCTTTTGATGCGCAGCCCGACGGAAGCCTTCGCATGAATGCCACCACGAGCACGGCCGACCTGGCCCGCCGCCGCAGCAACGCCACCTATCGCTGGATCCGCCAGATCCACCTGTGGATCGGCGCGTGGGGCGCGCTGGCCGCGATCATCTACGGCTTCACCGGGCTGGTCATGAACCACCGCTTCGGCGACAGCGCGTGGGCACAGGGCGACAGCGAGGAAACCGGTCGCCTGGAGCTGCGGATCCCGACCGCGGCTCGCACGAGCCCCGAGGAACTGTCGCTGTGGCTGCGGCAGACGCAAGCACTGGACGCGCAGGTGATCCGCAAGGGTTCGCCGGGGGCGAAGGACGGCAAGCAGCCGCCGAAGTGGACCCTGAGCGGCGGCACCGCGAGCGAATCGTGGGCCCTGGAATACACACCGGGCAAGGACAGCGCCGAACTCAAGCGCAGCTCGCATACGCTGCTGGCCGCGATCAACCGCCTGCACAAGGGCGTGGGCGGTGGCTGGGCCTGGAGCCTGCTCGCCGACAGCTTCGCCATCGGCATGTTGCTGCTGGGTTTGTCGGGCATCTGGATGTGGGCGCGCGGTCGCACGCCGAAGCAGATGGTCGCGAGCGTGCTGGGCTTGTCGCTCGTCGTACTGGCGTTCGTATTGGGGTCGGCGCTGCTCTGAGCCCCGCCTCGTCACCAGGCCTCGTCACCAGCACCAGGCAATGGCGGCGTCGTTGCGGCTGACGCGCACCAGCAGCAGCTCGCCACCACCTTCGATCACGTGTCGCAGGCGTTCCGAACCGGCCTGCAGGATCGCGGTGTCGCCCCTTTCCAGCGGTGGCAGGCCGGAGTCGTCGGCAAAACGCGCGCGGCCGGCGAGCAGGTGCACCGCCCACGTCGCGCCCGGCTCGGCAAAGATCACCATCGGCCCCACCAGCGGCCGGTGCCACAACTCGGCCTGCACGCGATCACGCCGCCACATGAGGTTGAAGTCATGCGTCGGGCCGTCGACGAGTTCGCCCGTGACACCGCGTTCGCCGGCAAAGCAAAGCTTGCCGTGGGGCGGCTGCAGCTCGTGTACTTCGCCATCGTCGAAGCGCAGGCGCAGGCCGTTGCCCGATAGCAGGACAAGTTCGCGGTCGATACCGGGGAAAGACGAGAACGCGGAATCGCGTTCGATTTCGGCGATCGACAGGCGCCAGTCCCATTCGCCGGACCCGGGCGACCTGTAGATTTCGCGAGTCCAGCCCAGTTGGTTGCGCCAGCGTTCGCGGCGGTACTCGTTTGCCGGAATGACCCAGGAACGGGCGGTCTGTGCGGATTCGGCCATGGCTCAAGTCTAACGTGGCGACGCTGCGCCTCGGCCACCGCGCCATGCCCCCCGAACCTGCCGTGAGGGTTCGCCCGGACCACGAATCCATTCGTGGCCGGGCGACTTCCTAGTCCAGACTGGGGGGTCTGCTTCCTGCGGGCTTCCTGCCCGCGAATACCTGGTCAGCGCTTGCCTGGATCAGCGCTTGGGCACGACCGGGCGGGCCACCGCTGCCGCCGGCTTACGCGCAACGGCTGGCGCCCCGCCGGCAACGACGATGCGATCGCGATTCTTTTCGACTGTCTTCAGGCCGACGCCCTTCACCAGCGTCAACTGCTCGGCGCTCTTGAAGGCGCCGTTGGCCTTGCGGTAGGCGACGATGGCCTCGGCCTTGCTCGGGCCGATGTTGAGCAGTACGCGGTCGATGGTGGCCGCATCGGCGGTATTGATGTTGACCTTCTCGGCGGCGAGGGCGCTGCCCGCCATCAGCAGCGAGAGCGCGAGGGTCTGCAGCAGGGCGATGAACTTGTTCATGGTATGGCTCCTTGAGGTTGGGTATCGCTTCCGTTCCGGCGATCGGCCGGTGAGGACAGTCTCCGGCTACCCCCGGGAGCGGCCCATCGGGGGACGGTCCGGCTTGGGGTAGGAAAACCCCACGGGCCGGGCCGGGAAAATCCGGACCTGCGCTAAACTCCCCGTCCTCCGCAATCTCAATTCCAGGGCTTTCCACAGCCCGCAAGCCGGGAACTTCCATGGATAGCCGCAAGATCGAGCAGTTCGTGTCCGCCAAGTGGGACGACGAAATTGTTCCGCAACTCGTCGAATACATCCGCATCCCCAACAAGTCGCCGATGTTCGATGCGGACTGGGTGAAGCACGGCTACATGGATGCGGCGGTCGCACTGATGGAGAAGTGGGCGCGCGCGCAGACCGTTGCCGGCATGCAGCTGGAAGTCGTGCGCCTGGAAGGCCGTACCCCGCTGATCTTCATCGACATCCCGGCGGCCAACGGCGGCAGCAACGACGACTGCGTGATCCTCTACGGCCATCTCGACAAGCAGCCGGAGATGACCGGTTGGGACGACGACCTCGGCCCATGGAAGCCGGTGATCAAGGGCGATCGCCTGTACGGCCGCGGCGGCGCGGACGACGGCTATGCGATCTTCGGTTCGCTCACCGCGATCATGGCGTTGCAGGAACAGGGCATCGCCCATTCCCGCTGCGTCGTGTTGATCGAAGCGTGCGAGGAGTCCGGCAGCTACGACTTGCCCGCCTATGTCGACCACCTCGCCGATCGCATCGGCAAGCCCTCGCTCGTCGTGTGCCTGGACTCCGGCTGCGGCAACTACGAACAACTGTGGTGCACCACGTCGCTGCGCGGCCTGGCCGGTGGCAACTTCACGGTGAAGGTGCTGGAAGAAGGGGTGCACTCGGGCGATGCCTCCGGCATCGTGCCTTCGAGCTTCCGCCTGATCCGCCAGCTGCTGTCGCGCATCGAGGACGAAAAGACCGGGCGCATCCTGCTCGAAGGCCTGCACGTGGAAGTGCCGGCCGAACGCCTCGCGCAGGCGAAGGAAGCCGCGCGCGTGCTCGATACCGCGATCTTCGACAAATTCCCGCTGGTCAAAGGCCTGAAGCCGATGTTCAACGAGGGTGCCGCCGATGACCTGAGCGAACTCGTGCTCAACCGCACCTGGCGCCCCGCCCTGTCGGTGACCGGCGTGGACGGCATGCCGCCGCTGTCATCCGCCGGCAACGTGCTGCGTCCCTTCACCGCGGTGAAGCTGTCGCTGCGCCTGCCGCCGACGCTGGAAGGCAAGAAGGCGGGCGACCTGCTCAAGCAGACGCTGGAAGCCAATCCACCCAACGGTGCGCAGGTCACGATGGAACTGGAAAAGGCCAGCACCGGCTGGAACGCGCCTGCAATGTCGCCGTGGCTGTCCAAGGCGATCGACACGGCGAGCCAGGAGTTCTTCGGCGCACCGGCGATGTACATGGGCGAAGGCGGCACGATTCCGTTCATGGGCATGCTCGGCGAGAAGTTCCCGGGCGCGCAGTTCATGATCACCGGCGTGCTCGGCCCGCACTCGAATGCACATGGCCCGAACGAATTCCTGCACATCCCGATGGGCAAGCGCGTTACCGCATCGGTGTCGCGAGTGATCGCCGATCACCACCTGGCCAGCCAGCGCGGCGAAACCCGGGGCGTGGCGGCGGTGGCTGGTGGCGAGCACCATGGAGACCACGGCTGCTGCTGACCCTGGTGGCGCGTTGCGAAAAAGCCCGGCCTCGGCCGGGCTTTTTTGTTGGCCGCAGTCCACGGGCAGCCCTGCCCAAGCCTACGCTGCACCGCAGCGTGCCCACCCCCAAGCGGCTGTTAGGATGGCCGCGCCCCACACCAACCAACGATTCAACAGGAGCACATCCATGTTCGAAGGCGTCATTGGTTACATCATCGGCGGCGCAGTCATTGGCATCCTCGCCCGCTTCCTGAAGCCCGGCGCGGACCCGATGGGCTGGATCCTCACCATCCTGCTCGGCATCGCAGGCGCCTACGCCGGCAGCCAGCTGGCCGCCATGCTCAACCTGACCAGCACGCTGATGGTATGGGCTTGTGCGATTGGCGCAGCCATCGTCCTGCTCTTCCTCTACGAAGCCATCCGCAGGAAGACCCCCAGGGCCGCATGACCACAACCGCATGGATGCAAAACAGAACCCCGGCAACTGCCGGGGTTTTGTTTTGGGCGTCGCCAAACCGCAGGATCATCCCAGCAGGCGCGCAATCACCTGCTCCGCCAGTGTTTCCGGCGTTTCGTGCACGGTATCGAGCACGAGCTCGGCATGCTCGGGCGCCTCGTAAGGCGAATCGATGCCGGTGAAGTTGGGGATCCGTCCCGCCCGCGCCTTCGCGTAGAGCCCTTTCACGTCGCGCTGTTCGGCAACCGCCAGCGGCGTGTCGACGAACACTTCGACGAACTCGCCAGCGTCGAACATCTCGCGCGCCATGCGGCGTTCGGCGCGGAACGGGGAGATGAAGCTCACCAGCACGATCAGGCCGGCGTCGACCATGAGGCGAGCCACCTCGGCAACGCGGCGGATGTTCTCGACGCGGTCCTCGTCGGTGAAGCCCAGGTCCTTGTTGAGCCCATGGCGCACGTTGTCGCCGTCGAGGATGTAGCAATGGTGCCCCATCGCATGCAGGCGCTTCTCGACCAGGTTCGCGACCGTCGACTTGCCCGAGCCCGACAAGCCGGTGAACCACGCGCAGCGCGGCACCTGCGCCTTGCTGCGCGCACGCGCGGCCTTGTCGACGTCGACGTGTTGCCAGTGGATGTTGCCGGCGCGGCGCAGGGCGAAATCGATCGTGCCGGCGGCGACGGTGGCATTGGTCTGACGATCGATCAGGATGAAGCCGCCGAGCTCGCGGTTGTCGGCATAAGCCTCGAACGCGATCGCGTGGTCGAGGTAGAGGTTGCAGTAACCCACCTCGTTGAGCTCCAGGTGCTTGGCGGCCAGTTGGTCCTGTGTGTTGACGTCGACCTTGTGCTTGATCTCGGTGACGCTGGCGCTGACCGTGCGCGTGCCGATCTTGAGCCAGTACGGACGGCCCGGCAGCAGGCTGTGTTCGCCCATCCACAACAGGTGCGCGGCGAACTGGTCGGAGACTTGCGGAGGCTGGTTTCCGGCCGCGATCACGTCGCCGCGACTGATGTCGAGTTCGTCGGCCAGCGTGAGCGTGATCGACTGCCCGGCAATGGCGGATTCGACATCGCCCTGGGCGCACAGCACGCGCGCCACCTTCGAGCGCCGGCCCGAGGGCAACGCCACGATCTCATCGCCCGGCCGGACCACGCCCGCCGCAATCGTGCCGGCGAAACCGCGGAAGTCCTGGTTGGGCCGGTTGACCCACTGCACCGGCAGGCGGAAGCCGATGGCGCCGCCATGCGCGGCGACCTCGACGGTTTCGAGGTATTCGAGCAGGCTCGTGCCCCGATACCACGGCGTGTTCGGCGAACGCTGCAGCAGGTTGTCGCCCTGCAATGCCGACAGCGGAATCGCGGTGACATGGGCGATGCCCAGTTGCGCCGCCAGTTCGCGATAACCCGCCACGATCTCGTCGAAGACGGACTGGTCGTACCCGACCAGGTCCATCTTGTTGACCGCCAGCACCACGTGGCGGATGCCGAGCAGCGAAACGATGTAGCTGTGGCGCCGCGTCTGCGTCAGCAGGCCCTTGCGTGCGTCGACCAGCACCACGGCCACTTCGGCCGTGGAGGCACCGGTGGCCATGTTGCGGGTGTACTGCTCGTGGCCGGGGCAATCGGCGACGATGAACTTGCGCTTGTCCGTGCTGAAGAAGCGGTAGGCGACGTCGATGGTGATGCCCTGCTCGCGCTCGGCGGCAAGCCCATCCATCAGCAGCGCATAGTCGATGTTGTCGCCCTGCGTGCCGTGGCGGCGGCTGTCCTTGTCGAGCGCGGCGAGCTGGTCCTCGAACAGGCCCTTGCTCTCGTACAGCAGGCGGCCGATCAGCGTGCTCTTGCCATCGTCGACGCTGCCACAGGTGATGAAGCGCAGCAGGCCCTTGGTCTCGTGCTGGTGCAGGTAGGCGGCGACGGCGGCCGCGGCCCCACCCTGGCCAGCATGTACGTTCGTGGCGGCCATCAGAAGTAGCCCTCCTGCTTCTTCTTCTCCATCGAGGCCGACGGGTCGTGGTCGATCACCCGCCCCTGCCGCTCCGAGGTGGTCGCGACCAGCATCTCGGCAATGATCTTTTCCAGGGTGTCCGCGTCGGACTCGATCGCGCCGGTGAGCGGGTAGCAGCCGAGCGTGCGGAAACGCACCTGCCTGGTCATCGGCGTTTCGCCAGCGCGCAGCGGCAGGCGTTCGTCATCCACCAGGATCAACGCGCCATCGCGTTCGACCACCGGGCGTTGCGCGGCGAAGTACAACGACGGCACCGGAATCTTCTCGCGGTAGATGTAGAGCCAGACGTCCAGTTCGGTCCAGTTGGATATGGGGAAGACGCGGACCGATTCGCCCTTGTGGATGCGCGTGTTGTACAGGCTCCACAACTCGGGACGCTGGTTCTTCGGATCCCAGCGGTGCTGTTCGTTGCGGAAGGAGAAGATGCGTTCCTTGGCGCGCGACTTCTCCTCGTCGCGACGTGCCCCGCCGATGGCGGCATCGAAGCCGAACTTGTCCAGCGCCTGTTTCAGCGCCTGCGTCTTCATCACGTCGGTGTGCACGGTGGCGCCGTGGCTGATCGGGCCTATGCCCTGCGCCACGCCTTCGGGATTGGTGTGCACGTGCAGGGTGTTGCCGGTTTCCGCGGCGCGGCGATCGCGGAAGGCGATCATCTCGCGGAACTTCCAGCCGGTGTCGACATGCAACAACGGAATCGGCGGCCGGCCGGGCGCAAAGGCCTTGCCGAGCAGGTGCAGCAGCACCGAGCTGTCCTTGCCGACCGAATACATCATCACCGGGTTGCGGAACCCGGCCGCAACCTCACGCAGGATATGGATGCTCTCGGCTTCGAGGCGGTCGAGATGGCTGAGGGCAGGCAGAGGCAGGACGGGAGGGCTCACGGACGGCAGGGGCATTGGCTGGAAGTAGCGCTCAAGTGAGCCAATCGTGACTCAAAACGGGGCGGCGTGCCCGGCTGGAGCCGGACCCGATTCGGGACGGCAGTATCGGCGCCACGCTGCGCGTCCGAAATGCGGGCTCGGCATAAGCGCATAGCTGCAAGTCCTTTCCTGCAGCGCGCCCGCATACCTAGCCTTGCGGCATCGACTTGTATGAGCCGCACGATGTCCGCCGCACCCGCCGCTTTCAGCAGCATCCCCGCGTTCCCCTCCGTGCTTTCGCCGGAGCAGGCCGCGTTGCTCGAGCAGCTGACCGGAGGATTGGATGGCGCCGGGCTTTGGTGGTTGTCCGGCTATGCGGCCGGACTTGCACGCACGCAGGTCCTGCCAGCGACACGGCAGACGGCATTGGCCATGCCCACGACGCAGGTCGCGGTGCAGCTGACCATCGTGTACGGCAGCCAGACCGGCAACGCACGGCGCATCGCCGAGAAACTTGCGCTGCAGGTCGAAGCCGCGGGGCTGGGCGCACGCCTGGTTCGCGCCGACGCCTATCCGACGCGCGAGCTGAAGAACGAGCGCCACCTCGTCATCGTGATCAGTACGCAGGGCGACGGCGACCCACCGGACGACGCGCGCGGTTTCTTCGACCACATCACCGGCAAGCGCGCGCCGCAGCTGCCCGGACTCCAGTACGCCGTACTGGCGCTGGGCGATTCCAGCTATCCGCAGTTCTGCGCGATCGGCCGCCGCCTCGACGAGCGCCTGTCCGAACTCGGCGCGAAGCGCTGGTTCGCGCGCGGCGATGCCGATCTCGACATCGACAGCGTCGCCACGCCGTGGCTCGCGAACGCGCTTGCCGCGGCCAGGGAGGCATTGAAACCGCAGCCGCCCTTGGCCACGGTCACACCGCTGCGTCCGCAGGCCACCGCGGCGAGCCTGTACACCCGCGACAACCCCTACCCGGCCGAACTGCTGGTCAACCAGCGCATCACCGGCCGTGGCAGCGACAAGGACATCCGCCATATCGAATTGTCGCTGGAAGGTTCGGCCCTGCATTACGAAGCTGGCGATGCGCTCGGCATCTGGCCGGTGAATCCGCCGCCCCTGGTCGATGCCGTGCTGGCGGCGCTTGCGCTCGACGGCGACCAGATCGTCAACCACGACGGGCAGACACTGCCGTTGCGCGAATGGTTGTCGGGCAAGCGCGAACTCACCCGTCTGTCGCGAGCGTTCGTGGCAGCCCATGCCGCGCATGCAGCGAGCGACGAGCTCAACGCCCTGCTCCGCCCGGATCGTGCCGCCGATTTCGCGCGACTGCTGGCCCAACAGCAGGTCATCGACCTGTTGCGTGGTTATCCGGGCGCATGGAGCGCCGAGCAACTCGTCGCCGCCCTGCGTCCACTGGTGCCACGCCTGTATTCGATCGCGTCGAGCGCAAAGGCCGTGGGAGAGGAAGCGCACCTGACCGTCGCCCATATCGAATACGACGTCGACGGCAGCGGGGCCGATGACAGCCGGCGCTGGGGCGCGGCGTCCAACTTCCTCGCCCGCGCAGCCGAAGGCGAAAAACTCCCCGTTTTCATCGAATCCAACGAGCGCTTCCGTTTGCCGAAGGATGGTACGCGCGACGTCATCCTGGTCGGTCCGGGCACTGGCGTCGCGCCGTTCCGCGGCTTCGTGCAGGAGCGCGCAGTCGCCGGCGCGAGCGGCCGCAACTGGCTGTTCTTCGGCAACCCGCATGCGCGCAGCGACTTCCTCTACCAGCTGGAATGGCAGGAGGCGATCAGGCGCGGCGAACTGCATCGCCTCGACCTCGCCTTCTCGCGCGACCAGCCGCACAAGGTCTATGTGCAGGACCGCCTGCGCGAACGCGGACGCGACGTCTTCGACTGGCTGCAGGGCGGCGCGCACCTGTACGTCTGCGGCGATGCCACGCGCATGGCCAGGGACGTGCACGCCGCGCTGGTCGAAATCATCGCCACGCATGGCGGTAAGTCGGCCGAAGAGGCCTCCGATTACCTCAACGACCTGCAGGCGCAGGGGCGCTATGCACGGGACGTGTACTGATGCGCGCGACTTCCTTCGTCGTACGTAGCCCGGGTAAGCGCAGCGCACCCGGGACAGCTCCAGCCTGCGGCCTTACACGGGCTACGAGATCCAATCCATGAGCAACCATTCCGTCGAAGACATCAAGAAGGCCAGCGCTCGCCTGCGCGGCACGCTGCTGGAGTCGCTCGCCAACCCGGTCACCGGCGCGCTTGCCGACGACGACCAGACCTTGATCAAGTACCACGGCAGTTACCAGCAGGACGACCGCGACGTCCGCGAGGAACGCCGCCTGCAGAAGCTGGAACCTGCCCACAGCTTCATGATCCGCACCCGCACGCCCGGCGGCGTGGTGACGCCGGAACAATGGCTCAAGCTCGATCGCATCGCCACGACCCATGCCGAACGCGGGCTGCGCATCACCACGCGGCAGGCGTTCCAGTTCCACGGCGTGATCAAGCGCGAACTCAAGGCGACGATGCAGGCGATCAATGCCGCATTGATCGACACCCTGGCGGCCTGCGGCGACGTGAACCGCAACATCGCCGTGGCGGCCAACCCGCACGAATCGTCAGCACACGCCTTCGTACACGCGCAGGCAGCCGCGCTGTCGAACCACTTGCTGCCAAATACCCGCGCCTATTACGAGATCTGGCTCGACGAGGAGCGCGTCGCCGGCAGCGGCGAGGAAGAGGAGCGCATCTACGGCGAGACCTACCTGCCGCGCAAGTTCAAGATCGGCTTCGCCATTCCGCCGTACAACGACGTCGACGTATTCGCGCAGGATCTCGGCTTCATCGCCATCATCGAAGACGGGACCGTCGCCGGCTACAACGTGACCGTCGGCGGCGGCATGGGCGCGACGCATGGCGATGCGGAAACCTATCCGCGCCTGGCCAACGCGATCGGCTTCATCACTCCCGACCAGCTCGATGCCATCGCCGAAGCCGTGATCACCACGCAGCGCGATTGGGGCAACCGCATCGTGCGCAAGCGCGCGCGGCTGAAGTACACGATCGACGATCGCGGGCTGGAGGCCTTCAAGGCTGAAGTGGAGCGTCGCGCCGGTTTCTCCCTCCCCCCGGCGCGGCGCTTCGACTTCGTCCACAACGGCGATCGCTTCGGCTGGCTGCAGGGCCACGACGGCCTGTGGCATCTGACGCTGCGCATCGTCGCGGGGCGCATCTGGGATCGCGAACAGCCGCATCTGACCGGGCTGCGCGAAGTGGCCAAGGCGCTGCTGCAGGTCGAGGGTAGCGAGCCCGCGCCCGCGGCCTCAAAACCGGCGGCCTCAAAACCGGCGGCCTCAAAACCGGAATTCCGGATGACGGCGAACCAGAACCTGGTGATCGCCAACATTCCGGCGGACCAGCGTTGGCAGATCGATTCGATCGTCGCCTCGCATGGCCTGGGCGAACACGCGCGCGCCACACCGGTGCGCCTCAACGCCATCGCCTGTGTCGCGCTGCCAACCTGCGGACTGGCGATGGCCGAGGCCGAACGCTACCTGCCCGAGTTCCTTACGCGTTTCGAGTCACTGCTCGACATCCACGGCCTGCGCGACCAGCCGATCAATCTGCGCATCAGCGGCTGCCCCAACGGCTGCTCGCGTCCATACCTGGGTGAGATCGCGCTCGTTGGCAAGGCCCCGGGGCGCTACAACCTGATGCTCGGCGCTGACCACCGCGGCGAACGCCTCAACACGCTGTATCGCGAAAACATCGACGAGGTGGAGATCCTCGCGGCGCTCGACCCGTTGCTCGCGCAATACACCTCCGGCCGCGAGAGCGGCGAATACTTCGGCGACTTTCTCGTCCGCACGGGTGTCGTCGCCAGCAAGTCACTGCCACTGGAGCTGGTCGCATGAGCCCGCCCGATCCCATCACCGCCGCCGAGTCGCCGCGCGCGCTGGACCAACTCAACCTCTGGCTGGCCGCGCAGCCGGCGCAGGAGCGCGTGGCCTGGGGCCTGGCGAATCTCGCCGGCGGCCACGCCCTGTCGTCGAGCTTCGGTGCGCAGGCGGCAGTGTCGCTGCACATGGTGTCGCGGCAGAAGCCGGACATCCCGGTGATCCTGATCGACACGGGCTACCTGTTTCCCGAAACCTATCGCTTCGTCGACGAACTGACCGAACGCCTTGCGCTCGACCTCAAGGTCTATCGGCCGCAGATCGGCATCGCGTGGATGGAGGCGCGCTTGGGCAAGCTGTGGGAACAGGGCCTTGAAGGCCTGGATCGCTACAACCGCCTGCGCAAGGTCGAACCGATGCAGCGCGCGTTGCGCGAGCTGGGGGCGCGGACGTGGATCTCCGGCATCCGTCGCTCGCAGTCGCGCAGCCGTTCGGACACGCCGTTCCTGCAGTTGCACGACGGACGCTGGAAGCTGCATCCGCTGGCGGACTGGAGCGACCGCGATGTATGGAACTACCTGCAGCGGCACGACCTGCCCTATCACCCGCTGTGGCACGAAGGCTATGTCTCGATCGGCGACGTGCATACGACACGAAGGCTGGAAGCCGGGATGAGCGAGGAGGACACGCGGTTCTTCGGACTCAAGCGCGAATGCGGCCTGCACGACGATTGGGGTAATAGCCAGGCGGCGTGATTTGTCGCTGCGATAGCTGTTCCCTCTCCCCGCTTGCTGTTCCCTCTCCCCGCTTGCGGGGAGAGGGTGGCGCAGCCGGGTGAGGGGGAAGCCGGAGCCCGCGGAGGTTCTGCAGCCAAGGGTTATCGAGTGCGCATCGGCATGCGCTCGATGCTTCATCGCGGTGTAGGACGACGGGCGCCGGCACCCCTCATCCGGTGCTTCGCACCACCTTCTCCCCGCAAGCGGGGAGAAGGGGAATCGCAGTGGATGGCAACCGGCGCCGGCGCGCCCCTCATCCGGTGCTTCGCACCACCTTCTCCCGCAAGCGGGAGAAGGAATTGCACTGCTCCCCGCAAGCTGGAGAAGGAATTACGCACCACCTTCTCCCCGCGAGCGCGGAGAAGAAATCACGCGACCTGCTTGAGTGCCTCGCTCAGTTCCGACCAGCTCGGCGGTTCCGGCCAGTCGGGTTCTTGATTGCCGGCGAGGACGCGCTGCAGGTCGCGCTGGTCGATCTGCGGTGCCAGCGCATGCAGAAGTTCAATCGTGTAGTCGCGCAACACGCGCTCGCGTGGCAGCACAGCCCAGGCGATGCATTCGGGGATCGCCGCCGGCGCCGGCAGGGCGACCAGGTCGGTGTCCTCGCGCTCGCTCACCGCCATCTCGGCGAGCAGGCCCACGCCGAGACCGGCGCGCACGTAGGTCTTGATCAGGTCGGCATCGCTCGCGGTCATCGCCAGTTGCGGCTCCAGCCCGGTTTCGGCGAACGCGCGGCGCAGCGACGACTCCGGGCGCACCGACGATTCGTAACTGACCAGCGGCTGCGTAGCCAGCTGGGCCAGCGTCGGCACGATGTGGTTGCGCGCGAAGGCGTGCGCACGCTGCACCAGCACCACGCGCTTCCAGCGGAACAGCGGCACGGCGATGCCGCCAGCGGGCGCTTCGCCCGCGGTGCTGATCAGCGCGAAATCGGATTCGCCGCGCGCAAGCAGTTCCAGCACCTCGCCTTCCGAACTCGGCAGCAGGTGCACGCTGACGCGCGGGTAGGCCTGTTTGAGTTGCGAGATCGCGGGCGGCAGCACGAAGCGCGCCTGCGTATGCGTGGTGGCGAGGACGAGGCGACCGTGGCCGTCGCGGCGCTGGTTGGCGGCGTAGGAACGGATGTTGGCGGCTTCGGCGAGCAGACGGCGCGCATGCGCGAGCACCTGGACGCCGGCGGGGGTGATGCTTTCGAGGCTGCGGCCCTTGCGTGCGAACAGCAGGAAACCGAGTTCGTCCTCGAGCTGCTTGAGCTGCTTGGACAGGCCGGGTTGCGTGGCGTGCACGCGTTCGGCGGCTTGGGTGATGTTGAGGCCGGAATCGGCGATGGCGGCGAAATAGCGGAGTTGCGTGAGGGTCATGGCGGCGTCGACGGTCGATCAGGTTGCGGGGCGGGGGTTCCGGCCGGGATTACGGAGGCAGACGAGCGGCGCCAGGTACACATCGGGGTAGATTTCATTTTCGTATCTCTTTATGCGGATGGATGGATAAACATTAGCCGGTACCTGGACTCGCTGTCCAGCGCCCCGGTCATGCCCTGGGGGCATGAAGCCACAGCCGCGGGTCATTTCCGCGGCATCCCCCACAACGCTAGGTTGCAGAAACCGCCTCGATTGCACCCTGCCATGTCCGCGCCTCCCCTCTTCCCGCTGTTCACCAAACTGGCCGGCCGCGCCGTGCTGGTGGTCGGCGGTGGCGCCGTGGCCCGGCGCAAGGTCCAGTCCCTGTTGCCGACCGGGGCGCGGGTATGGGTCGGCGCGGTGCAGTTGGAGCCGCAATTGGCGCAATGGGCTACCGAAGGGCGGATCAAGTCTGTCCTAGGCGAATTCGACCCGGCCTGGCTCGATGGCGCGTGGCTGGTAGTGGCCGCGACCGACGATGCGGCGGTCAACCAGGCGGTCGCCGATGCTGCCGAGGCCCGCCGGATCTGGGCCAATGTGGTCGACGACGCGGAACTGTCCACCGTCCATCTCCCCGCCCGGGTCGAGCGCGGCCCGGTGCAGGTCGCGATTTCCAGTGGCGGCGGCGCGCCGATGCTGGCGCGGCACCTGCGCGAGCAACTTGAACGCCAGTTGGACGAATCGGTCGGCGCGCTCGCGGAGCTGCTCATCCACGCCCGCGCCCGCATCCGCTCGCGCCTGCCCGACCTGCCAGCGCGCCGCCGCTTCTTCGATCGTGTGCTGCAGGGGCCGATCCCGGGCCTGCTGCGGCGAGGCGAACATGCCAGGGCGCAGCGTGAACTGATCGCCGCGCTCGAACACCGGCACGTGCCGGAACATGGGAGCGTCGCGCTGGTCGGCGCGGGGCCGGGCGATCCGGGCCTGCTGACGTTGCGTGCCCTGCGTGTGTTGAACGAAGCCGACGTGATCCTGCACGACCGCCTCGTCAGCGCCGACGTACTCGCCCTCGCCCGCCGCGACGCGGAGTTCATCGAGGTCGGCAAGCAGGTCGGCGGCGACCACCACGCCACGCAGGAGCGCATCCACCGCTTGCTGCTCGAACACGCGCGCCGCGGCAAGCGCGTCGTGCGGCTCAAGGGCGGCGATCCCTTCGTGTTCGGCCGCGGCGGCGAGGAACTGGAAGTGGTGCGCGAACACGGCATCGATTTCGAGGTCGTGCCCGGCATCACCGCCGCGATCGCCTGCGGCGCCTATGCCGGCATTCCGCTGACCCATCGCGAACACGCGCAGTCGGTCCGCTTCATTACCGCGCACACCCAGGACGGCAACGACGCATTCGACTGGGTCGCGCTCGCCCAGGGGAAGCAGACGCTCGCCTTCTACATGGGCGTGTCCGGGCTCGGGCACATCCGCGATCGCCTCATCGCCCACGGGCGCGCGCCATCCACGCCGTTCGCGATCATCGAAAACGGCACGCGACCGGAGCAACGCGTAGTCCTGGGCACGCTGGCCGATCTGCCGGAGCTGGCACGTTTCCACTCCGTGGGCGCGCCGGCGCTGCTGGTCATCGGTGAGGTCGCCGCGCTGGCCACGACGCTGCACTGGTTTGGTAGCGAACCCTTAACAGGCGCAGGCGCAGCATTCGGGTTCGCTCATGCGGCCTGATGCCTCCTGCACGGAACGACCGCTGCCTTCCGCGTCCACACTCCTTTCCCGAATACGCAGATCCCCATGACCATCTACAACAGCATCCTCGACACCATCGGCTCCACGCCCATCGTGAAGCTGCATCGCATCGCCCCGAAGCACGTCACGCTCTACGCCAAGAACGAAGCATTCAACCCGGGTGGTTCCGTGAAGGATCGCCTCGCACTCGCCATCGTGCTCGATGCCGAGCAGAGAGGCACGCTCAAGCCGGGCCAGACGATCATCGAAGCGACTTCCGGCAACACCGGCGTCGCCCTGGCGATGGTGGCCGCGGCGCGCGGCTATCCGTTCGTGGCGGTGATGACCGAAACCTTCTCGATCGAACGCCGCAAGCTGATGCGCGCCTTCGGTGCAAAAGTGATCCTCACCCCCGCCGCGGAACGCGGCAGCGGCATGGTGCGCCGGGCCCAGGAGCTGGCGGACAAGCACGGCTGGTTCCTCGCACGCCAGTTCGAGAACGAAGCCAACCCTGCCTACCACCGCAGCACCACCGGCCCGGAAATCCTGCGCGACTTCGCCGGCCAGCGCCTCGACTATTTCGTCAGTGGCTGGGGCACCGGCGGCACGATCACCGGGGCGGGCGAAGTGCTGAAGCTGGCGCGCCCGGGCATCAAGGTGATCGCCAGCGAACCCGCCGGCGCCGCCCTGCTGTCGGGCAAGGAATGGCAGCCGCACAAGATCCAGGGCTGGACGCCGGACTTCCTGCCCGCGGTCCTCAGCCGCACGATCGCCGACGAGATCCTGCCGGTCGACGACG
The DNA here is from genome assembly GCA_031457065.1 of Agrilutibacter niabensis. GTDB lineage: Bacteria > Pseudomonadota > Gammaproteobacteria > Xanthomonadales > Xanthomonadaceae > Agrilutibacter > Agrilutibacter niabensis_A. The sequence goes on along the minus strand of JAVDVW010000001.1, from coordinate 388,329 downwards.
TCGTGGCGCGCGATACCGCGCGCCGCCTCGCCGTGGAGGAAGGCATCTTCGTCGGCATCTCCGCTGGCGCTACGGTTGCCGCGGCATTGCAGGTCGCGGAACGGGCACCGGAAGGTTCGGTCCTGCTGGCAATGCTGCCCGACACGGGCGAGCGCTATCTCTCCACCTTCCTGTTCGAAGGCGTGAACGAGGGCTCGGACGATGAGTGGCTGGCGTCGCTGGAAGGCAGGACAGCCACGGCCTGAGCCGCCATTGCAGCGGCGCCTGCGGACCAGCGGCAGGCGTACGGCGTAGCCCGGACACCCGGGCTACGCAGCCGTGGTCACACTTTCCCTCGCACTGCGTTGCGTTGACCCGGTCTCCCCGCGGAGCGGGTCGCGCGGCGCTGTACTCTTTGCGTCCGATCCACGCGACGCACCGCATGACCGCCACCGACTCCACCGACCGCGAAATCGCCCGACTCGCCTGGGCGCGCGCCGCCGCGCGCGATGCAGGCCTGCAGTTGCAACGCGCATCCGTCGACGCCGGCTTCCGCAGCTACTGGCGCACCACGACGTCGGATGCAGGCACCCAGGGCGCCAGCCTGATCGTCATGGATTCGCCACCCGGGCTCGAGGACGTGCGCCCATGGCTGCGCATTCGTGACCTGCTCGAAGCCGGCGGGGTGCGCGTGCCGCGCGTGCTGGTCCAGGACATCGACGCCGGCTTCCTGCTGCTGGAGGACCTTGGCGGCCCGACGCTCGCGCAGGTGATCACCGAGGCCAATGCCGACGCCCACTTCGATGCGGCGATCGGGCAGCTGCTGAAGCTGCAGGGAATCGCGCCGCCGCAGGACCTGGGCGAATTCGGCGAGGCCCTGCTGCAGCGCGACGCCGGGCTGTTCGACGAATGGTTCCTGCGCCGCCACCTCGGCATCGAACTCGATTGCGGTGAAGCCGAGCAGCTGCAGCTCGTGCAGCGCCGCCTGATGGACAACGCCCTGGCGCAGCCGCGCGTGCTCACCCACCGCGACTTCATGCCGCGCAATCTCATGCCGGTGGACGACGGGCCGGCGGTACTCGACTTCCAGGACTGCGTGGTCGGACCGATCGCCTACGACCCGGTCAGCCTGTTCAAGGATGCATTCCTCAGCTGGCCTCTCGACCGCGTCGACGGATGGCTCGCGCGCTACCACGCGCGCGCGATCGAGGCCAGGTTGCCGGTGCCACCGATTGAACGCTTCCTGCGCGATGCCGACTGGCTGGGCGTGCAGCGCCACCTGAAGATCCTCGGCATCTTCTCGCGTCTGCACTACCGCGACGGCAAGTCGAAGTACCTGCCCGACGCGCCGCGCTTCATCGTCTATCTCGACGAGGTGCTGCCGCGCTATGCGGAACTGGCACCGTTGCGCGAGCTGCTCGATGCGCGCATCCGCCCCGCCATGGAGCGCGCCGCCGCATGAAAGCACTGATCTTCGCCGCCGGCCTCGGCGAGCGCATGCGGCCATTGACCAACCACACGCCCAAGCCGCTGCTGGTCGCCGGGGGCAAGTCGTTGATCGAGTGGCACCTGGAGAAACTCGCGGCGATCGGCGTGCGCGATGTCGTCATCAACACCAGCTGGCTGGCGGAGCAGTTCCCCGCCACGCTGGGCAACGGCGAACGCTGGCACCTGCGCCTGCACTATTCCTACGAGGGGCCGACTCCGCTCGAAACCGGCGGCGGCATGTTGCATGCCCTGCCGTTGCTGGGCGACCAACCCTTCCTGCTGGTCAATGGCGACGTCTGGACGGACTACGACTTCGGCGAGCTGCCGCGCGAGCCAGCCGGTTTGGCCCACCTGGTGATGGTCGATCGGCCGCCACAGGCCGCACACGGCGATTTCGCCCTCGACCCCGACGGACTGGTGCGCAGCGACGGCGAGCAACGTCTTACCTACGCCGGTCTGGGCGTGTACCGTCCGCAGCTGCTCGATGACTGGCGCGCGCTCAGCAGCGACGCCGGTGTCGACGAGACGCCGCCGCGGTTTCGCCTGGCGCCGATCCTGCGCGCGCATATGGACGAAGGCCGCATCCACGGCGAACACCACCGCGGCCGCTGGACAGACGTCGGCACGCCGCAGCGTCTGGCGCAGCTGGACGCGGCACTTGCTTCATCGGTCGACTGACCAAACTACCCTTCCCTGCAACGGAGTGCCTCATGAAATTCCTGCCGCTCGTCCTCGCCTGCCTGCTGTCATACCCGGCCTTCGTCGAGGCCGCACCGGAACCCGCAGGCACGACGTCTGCCGTCGCTGCCGACGAAGCCGCAACCACCCAGATCCGGGCCGTGATCGAAGCCTTCCGCACCGCGATCATCAACCGCGACCAGCCCGCGTTCGAGCGCCTGTTCCTGCACGAGCACATCACCTGGCAACCGGTGACCGGCGATGCGGCGCTGCAGCGCATCCGGCAAAAATCACCCACGGCACAGAAGCTCAAGGTCGACGCCAACCGCACGCCGTATTCCTTCATCGCAGGCATCGTCGCGAGCAAGAACAGCTCCGAGGAAACTTTCGACAACGTGAAGATCGATACCGACGGCGACCTCGCCTCCGTGGTGTTCGATTACGCCTTCCTCAGCAATGGGAAGGAAACCAATCACGGCAAGGAAGCCTGGCATCTGCTGCGAACACAGGACGGCTGGAAGATCGCGTCGGTGGTCTGGTCGGTGAACCTGAAGCCGGCCCCGGCGAACTGACCGCCGCGGGAGCGACGCTCGGCGGTTACAGGTCGAGCGTCTGGCGCAGGAATGGCACCGTGAGGCGGCGTTGCGCCGCCAACGACGCGCGATCGAGTTTGTCGAGCAGCGCCGTCAGGCCACCCAGATCGCGCCCGACACGCTTGAGCAGCCAGTCCAGCGCGGCCTTTTCCATCACCAGGCCACGACGCTGGGCACGTTGTTGCAGCACTTCACGGCGGCCGTCGTCGTCCAGCGGCGCGAGCGAGATGCGCGTGCACTGTCCTAGGCGCGAACGCAGATCGGGCAGCGTCAGGCCGATGGCATCGGGAATGTCGCGCGCCGCGTATACCAGCGCCACGCCGGCAGCGCGCGCGCGGTTGTGCGCGTCGAACAATGCGATCTCGTCTTCGCGGTTCCCGGCGATGGCTTCGAGGCCATCCAAGGCGATCAGGTCGTTGCCTTCCAGCGCCTGCAGTGCGTCGCGAAGGCGTCCCACCGCCGCGACCATCGGGAAATAGGCCGCGCGGCGGCCTGCAGCCTCCGCCGCCGCGCAGGTCGCGAGCAGGAGATGGGTCTTGCCCACGCCCGCGGCACCGCTGATGTACAGCGCATCGCGTGCGGCCGCTGCAACAGCGCCCCCGCCCGCCAACGCATGCAGTTGTTCGAGCGTGCCCGCGGGGGCACGCACGAACGCCTCGAATCTCTGGTCGGGCGGATAACGCAGCGCCAACGGCAGTTGCGGCACGCCTTGCACGGTGCGGCTCACTTCGGCTCGCGCTCCACGGGCTCGGGTACCTGCGTGGTGAGCGAGGTATCGATCATCACCATGGGCGGCTGTTCGCCGGCATAGAGCTTGCTGCGCGTGTAGCGTTGCTCGGCGTAGCGCAGCAGCACGTTGACCACCGCCGCCACCGGCAGCGCGAGCAGCATGCCGAGGAAGCCGAACAGCTGCCCGCCAGCCAGCACGGCGAAGATCACCGCGGCCGGATGCAGGCCAATGCGGTCGCCGACCAGCTTGGGCGTGAGCCAATAGCTTTCGATCACCTGCCCGATGCCGAACACCACCAGCACACCGATGATGTGTTCCCAGTCGCCGTACTGCACCAGTGCGGCGATGCAGCCCAGGATGATGCCGCTCGCCGGGCCGAGGTAGGGCACGAAGGTGAGCAGGCCGGCGATGATGCCGATCAGGATGCCGAGGTCGAGGCCCACGCCCCACAGTCCCAGCCCGTACATCACGCCGAGGATGACCATCACCAGGAACTGCCCGCGCAGGAACGCGCCGAGCACGCCACTGGATTCCCGCGCAAGCCGAGTGACGGTTTCGAGATGATCGCGCGGAACCAGCGCGCCGACGCGCGCCACCAGCAGGTCCCAGTCGCGCAGGAAGAAGAACGTCAGCACCGGCAGCAGCGCGATGTTGGCGAACAGGCCAAGGATCGCGAAACCCGAACGCGACACATAGCCCAGCAGCGTGGTGGCGACGCCGCCGGCACGCTCCCAGTTCGAACGCACGAGTTCGATCAGGTGGTTGAAGTCCAGCCAGTTCGATATCTCCATCCGGGTGCGCGCTTCCACCCACGGAATGGCGACCTGCAGCAGCCAGTCCCGGTAGCTCGGGAGCGAGGCGACCAGGGTGGCGATCTGGCGTTGGATCAGCGGCACCAGGAGTACCAGCACCAGGACCACCACCAGCGTCATGGCGGAGAAGACCAGGATCACCGCCGTATTGCGCGACCGGCCGTTGCGCTCAAGCCGGTCGACCAGCGGATCGCCCAGCCAGCCCAGCATCGCCGCGAGCACGAACGGCGTCAGCACCGGCGTCAGCAGCCACAACAGCCACAGGGCACCCAGCGCGATGGCGGTCCATTGCAATCGCCGGAGGAACTTGGCGATTTCGTGCAGGGAGGCGTGCGAGTCCATCAACGCAACCGGTACACGGGCAGGTCGCCGTCGGTCGACTCGACGATGCCGTCGCGATCGGCCATGCGCCTGAAACCGGACAGGCCCGAAGTGAGCTCGAGCGAGAAAGTCACGCTGTCGGGCACGGCGTGCTGCGGCGTGATCTTGCCGACGATGGCGAGCTTGTCGAGGTAACCGGCCAGGCGCATGTAGTCGTCGCTGCTGTCGATGCCAGTAAAGGTGACGGCATAGGTTCCCGGTGGCCCGGCGGTGCCGCGCTTGGCGTAGCGCTTGGTGAGCGCATCGGCCGCGCCGTCGGCGCCAGTGGCGATCACGCGGCGTGCGTCGGTGTCGGTGGTGCTCCAGCTCGACAGTACCTTGCCGTTGTCGACGAAGGTCCAGTCGCCCTTCCAGCCTTCAGCATCGCGGTACACCTTGCCGATCAACTGCATCGGCGGCGAATAGCGGAGCGAGGCGCGCGCGACCGCGGCGCTGTCGCCGCGCCAGATCGCGCCCACGGTGGCCTGTTCGGCGGCGTTGCCCGTGGGCAGGCCCAGGGCGTAACCGCGGTCTTTCGCGCGATTCAGCGCACTGCGCGCGGCGTTGGCCTGCTGCAGGCCGACCAGTCGCGGGCCCTTGCCGTCGTCGATGCCGAGCCACAGGACCGGCTTCGGCCTTGGCATCGGCCAGACCGGCAGGCCCAGGGTTTCAATGAGGCCGTCGACCTCTTCCTGGTCGAAACGCACGATCAGGGTCGTGCCGAAGGTGGGGGCGCCGGTGGGACCCACGCCCTCGTCCTGGCGGTAGTCATAGCCTTTCACGTAATCCTTGGCGCGACGCAGTTCCTGTCCCACGCCCGGCTGCCCGGACACGCTGCGGCTGCCCGACAGCCTGGCGAGCACCGTCGACAGCGCACGCGCAAAACCCGTGGTGCGCTCGCCCTCGCCCTGTCCATTGACGCTCACTTCGGCCTCGTACGGCCCCTGCGCGCCGGCACGATCGCCCTCGACGCGCTGCGCCGTGGCGGCGAAGCTCGCCAGCAGCAGTACCGCCAGCCAGAACCCTCGAAATGCGCGAACCATTACTGTCCTTGGTCGAAGAACCAGCGGAAATGGTGCCCCACGGGCCGTGGCACGTCCATTCGGGCCCGTCACGGCTGGTAAAATTGCCGCTCTTCCGTCCCGCGATCCCCCCTGTGACCAATCCCACGCCGCCCGCATCCACCCCGATGACCTACCGCGATGCCGGCGTCGACATCGACGCAGGCAACGAAGTCGTCGAACGCATCAAGCCCGCGATCCGGCGGACCCTGCGCCCGGAAGTCCTCGGCGGCGGCATCGGCGGCTTCGGCGGCCTGTTCGACCTCTCGGGTAAGTATCGCGAGCCGGTCATGGTGTCCGGCACCGACGGCGTCGGCACCAAGCTGATCCTGGCCAAGCAGCTCAACCGCCACGACAGCATCGGCATCGACCTCGTGGCCATGTGCGTGAACGACGTGCTGGTACAGGGCGCCGAGCCACTGTTCTTCCTCGACTACTTCGCCACCGGCAAGCTCGACGTGGCCACCACGGTCGATGTGGTCGGCGGCATCGCCAGGGGCTGCGAGATCGCCGGTTGCGCACTGATCGGCGGCGAAACCGCGGAGATGCCCGACATGTATCCGCCGGGCGAATACGACCTGGCCGGCTTCACCGTCGGCGCGGTCGAGAAGGCGAAGCTCATCGATGGCAGCCGCGTGCGCGCGGGCGACGTGCTTGTCGGCATCGCCTCGAGCGGCCCGCATTCCAATGGTTATTCCCTGATCCGCAAGATCCTCGCCCGCGCCGGCGCCACGCCCGACAACGGCGGTCTGGACGTCGACGTGGGTGGCGTGAAGCTGGCCGACGCGCTGATGGAGCCCACCCGCATCTATGTGAAGCCGGTGCTGGAACTGCTGGCCAGGCACGACATCCACGCGATGGCCCACGTTACCGGCGGCGCGCTGGTGGAAAAGATCATTCGCGTGGTGCCCCCGTCGCTCGCGCTGGAAATCGACACATCGTCTTGGCCGCTGCCGCCGGTGTTCGACTGGCTGCAGCGCGAAGGCAACGTGCCGCGCGAGGAGATGTGGCGCACTTTCAACTGCGGCATCGGCTTCGTGTTGATGGTGGCCCCTGACGCAGTAGCTGCGATCAACGCCGACCTGGATCGCCTTGGCCTGCCGCACTGGCAGATCGGCCAGGTCACGACTGCAGGCAGCGGCGAGCGGCTGCGCATCTCCTGATGGCTGCAGGTCCGCGTTCCGTTCCGCCGGACGCGTGTCCGCTTCGCGTCAACGACAACCTCCCCGCGAGCCGCATGCCTTGAGCACGACCTACCTGAACCCGTCACAGGACCAGCAGCACCTCGACCTGCTGGGAATATTCCACTACGTGGTCGCGGGGATGAGTGCGCTGTTCTCGATGATTCCGGTGATCCATCTCGCGATGGGCTTGGCGATGGTGACGGGGCATTTCCCGCACAAGCCGGGCGAGCCAGACCCGGCCATGTTCGGCTGGATATTCGTTGCAATCGGCGGTGCCTTCATCCTTTTCGGGCTGACCTTCAGCGCACTGCTCGCCTACGCCGGGCGATGCCTGCGCCAGCGGCGTCGCTACACGTTCTGCCTGGTTATGGCCGCGATCAGCTGCGCGTTCATGCCATTCGGAACCGTGCTGGGCATTTTCACGCTGATCGTGCTGGCCAAGCCCTCGGCCAAGTCGCTGTTCGCGCCTGCGTGATGCGCCTGGCCATCCTCGCTTCCGGCCGTGGCAGCAACCTGCTGGCCATCCTCGAGGCGATCGCACGCGGCGAACTCGATGCCACGGTCGTCGGCGTGTTTTCCGACCGGCGCGCCGCCCCCGCGCTGGTGCACGCCCGCAATGCCGGGATCCGCGCGCAGTCACTTGCGCCGCGCGAATTCGCCTCGCGCACCGATTTCGATGAACACCTGTTCAGCCTGGTCGACGCAGTTCAGCCCGATCTCATCGTCTGTGCCGGATATATGCGCCTGATCAGCGACCCCGCCGTCGCTGCCCGGACCGGCCGCATGATCAACATCCACCCCTCGCTGCTGCCCGAATTCAAGGGCCTGCGCACGCACCAGCAGGCGCTCGATGCAGGCGCGAGCGTGCATGGCGCCAGCGTGCATTTCGTCACGTCGGAACTGGATGGCGGCCCGGTGATCACCCAGGTACGCGTACCGGTGGAACGGGGCGACGACGCCGCGACCCTGGCCGAGCGGGTACTGCAGCGCGAACACCCGCTGCTGGTGGCGACGCTGCGCGAACTGGCCGGGGGTCGCATTGCGTGGATCGACCATGGCGTGCATTTCAACGGTCATCCGCTCGCGGCACCATTGCAGCTCGATGCCGGCAACCGCCTGGTCCAGGAACCGACTGCATGATGTTCCTCCGCAACGTCCTGCTTGCCTTGGCCGTTCTGGCTTCGCCGGGGCTGGCCGCGGCTGCCACCTCCGGCGCTGCGACGGATCCGCGCCCGCTCGAGCCATTCATCGCGCAATACCAGGTATTCAAGGGCGACCACGTCCTCGGCGATGCCGTGATGCAGGTCGTCAGGAATGATGACCGTCGCTGGCGCGTCGACCTCAACGTCCGCGGCACCCGCGGGCTGGCCGGCATCGCCGGCATTGCCGCACAGCAAAGCACCGTCTTCGACGTGGCGGGCACCCGCTACCGGCCGCTCGCGCAGAGCACGCTGCGCAAGACCCTGTTCACGAAGCGGCAGACCGTTGGCGTCTACGATTGGCGCTCGCATCAGGCGCGCTGGACCGGCGATGTGAAGGAGTCCCGAAGCGCTCCGGTTACCCTGCAGGACGGCGACCAGAGTGGCTTGCTGATCAACCTGGCGGTCGTGCGCGATGCGCAGCCCGGCCGGTCGATGCAATACCGCTTCGTGGACGACGGGCGCGCGCGCGACCACCGTTACGACGTTTCCACCCAACTCGATGATGTGAAGGTCGGCGAGTTGAGCTATAGCGCGATGCGCGTGCAGCGCGTGCAGTCCGGCAACGAGGAAACACTGATCTGGGTCGTGGACGGCGTGCCAACGCCCGTCCGCATGCTGCAACGCGAGAACGGGCAGGACACGTACGACCTGCGCCTGGTGGAATACAAGGGAGCACAATGACGATGACGAATTTGAAGGCCTTGTTCATGAAACCGCTGCTGGTGGCTGCAACCCTTTACGCCTCCAGCGCGATGGCGACCGCTGGCGAAGTGAAGCCATTCACCGCCGACTACGCGGCCAATTACATGGGTATCCAAGGCATCGGCCACATGGTGCTGGCGCAGGCGGGCGGCAATCGCTGGCGCTACAGCCTCGACATCGGCGGTTCGATGGCCAACCTCAACCAGACCACCGTATTCGAGGACAGCAACGGAAAATGGCGGCCGGTTTCCAACACCGATACCTCCGCATTGCTGGTGAAGCGCAAGCAGACGAACGCCATCTACGACTGGACGCGCGGCGAGGCGCGCTGGACGGGCGACGTGAAAGCCGATCGCGCCGGTCCCGTGAAGCTGCAGAGCGGCGATCTCGACGCCATGCTGATCAACCTGGCCATCGCCCGCGATGTGCCGGCAGGCAAGCCCCTGCAGTACCGCATGGTCGACGACGGCCGCGTCAAGCAGCTGAACTACCAGGTGTTGGGCAAGGAGACCATCACCATCGCCGGCAAGGCGCGCACCGCCACCAAGGTGACGCGCATCGACGGCGACAAACAGGAAGTGCTGTGGGTCGTGGACGGCATGCCGGTGCCCGCGCGCATCCTGCGCCGCAGGGATGGGCAGGACGAAATGGACCTGCGCCTGCAGGCGTTGCATTGACCAGGTAGTGGTTTTCCCGCGCCGGGTGATGCGGCGCCGACCAGAAAAAAAGACCCCGCAGCGCGGGGTCTTTTTTGTTTCCGCCGAAGGGCCGCGGATCAGCTGATTCGGCGGATCCGCGCGCCGAGCCCGGACAATTTCTCCTCGATGTTCTCGTAGCCACGGTCCAGGTGGTAGATACGGTCGATGACCGTTTCTCCATCGGCGACCAGGCCGGCGAGGATCAGCGAAGCCGAAGCGCGCAGGTCGGTCGCCATCACCGGGGCGCCGCTGAGCTGCTGCACGCCGCGGATCACCGCGGTGTGGCCGTCGACGCGGATGTCCGCGCCGAGGCGCAGCAGTTCGTTGACGTGCATGAAGCGGTTTTCGAAGATCGTCTCGTTGATCACGCCGACGCCTTCGGCAATGCAGTTCATCGCCATGAACTGTGCCTGCATGTCGGTCGGGAACGCCGGGTGCGGCGCGGTGGTGAGGTTCACTGCCTTCGGGCGTCGGCCGCGCATGTCGAGGGTGATGCGATCGCCGTCGACGGTGATCTCGGCACCGGCTTCCGTAAGTTTGTCGAGCACGGCGTCGAGCGTGTCCGGCCGCGTCTTGCGTGCGGTCACGCGACCGCCGGTCATGGCGGCGGCGACCAGGAACGTGCCGGTTTCGATGCGATCGGCCACCACCGCATGCTTGCCGCCGTGCAGGCGTTCGACGCCCTCGACCACTATCCGGCCGGTACCCGCACCTTCGATCTTCGCGCCCATCGCCTTCAGGCATTCGGCTAGGTCGACGATTTCCGGCTCCATCGCCGCGTTTTCGAGCACGCTCGTGCCCTCGGCGAGGCACGCCGCCATCAGCACGTTCTCGGTCGCACCCACGCTGACCATGTCGAACACGTGCCGCGCGCCCCTCAGGCGCTTCGCGCTGGCCTTGATGAAACCGTGATCCACGCTGATGTCCGCACCCAGCGCCTGCAGCCCCTTGATGTGCAGGTCGACCGGGCGTGAACCGATCGCGCAGCCGCCGGGCAGCGAGACTTCGGCGTCGCCGTACTTGGCCAGCAGCGGGCCCAGCACCAGCACCGACGCACGCATGGTCTTGACCAGCTCGTACGGGGCGACGTGGCTATTGACGCTGCGCGGGTCGACGATGACCCCGCTTTCGCTGCCCTTGCCGATGGTGCCCTGGTCGATGGTGATGCCCGCTCCGAGCCCCGCGAGGAGCTTGGCCGTGGTCACCACGTCGTGCAGGTGCGGGACGTTGCTGATTTCAACCGGTTCGTCCGCCAGCAGGGTGGCGCACAGGATCGGGAGCACGGCGTTCTTGGCGCCGGAGATCTGGACCTCGCCGTTCAACGGCTGGCCGCCTTCCACCAGGATCTTCTGCATCTCAGACAGCCTCGTCCGGCGTGACCGTCTTCAGGGCGAGCGCGTGGATCTCACCGCCCATGCGTTCGCCGAGGGTCGCGTACACCATGCGGTGGCGGGCCAGCGGCAGCTTGCCGCGGAAAGCTTCGGACACGACGGTGGCTTCGAAGTGCACCCCGTCGTCACCGCGCACGTCAGCGCGGGCGCCCGGCAGGCCCTGTTCGATCAGATGGCGGATGGTATCGGCGTTCAATTGGGTGTGTTCCAGCTTGCGGGGGCGCCGGGCGGGCATCGCACGGCGCTTTGCGCATAAAATGAACGGATTAGCCTAACGGAAAGCCCCCCGGGCTTAAATGGCAATGTCCGAAATGGCGACTTCGCCCTCACGTCCCCTGCCCGATTCCGCCACCGCCGGCCTGGCCGATAGCGGCCGCCGCGTCTTTGCCATCGAGGCCCAGGCCCTGGCAGCCGTGGCTGCCCGCCTGGATGGCGAGTTCAGCGCGGCCTGCCGCCTGATGCTCGAGACCCGGGGCCGCGTGGTCTGCACCGGCATGGGCAAGTCCGGCCACATCGCCCGGAAGATCGCGGCGACGCTGGCCTCGACCGGCACCCCGGCCTTCTACGTGCATCCCGGTGAAGCCGCACACGGCGACCTGGGCATGATCACCGACGCCGACGTGGTGCTCGCGCTGTCGTACTCGGGCGAAAGCGACGAGATCCTGCTGCTGCTCCCCGTCCTGCGCCGGCAGGGCAACAAGCTGATCGCGATGACCGGACGGCCGCAGTCCTCCATGGCACGCGAGGCCGATGTGCACCTGGATGTGAGCGTGCCGGCCGAGGCCTGCCCGCTCGCCCTTGCCCCGACATCGAGCACCACCGCCTCGCTGGCGATGGGCGATGCGCTGGCGGTGGCACTGCTGGACGCGCGCGGCTTCACCGCCGACGACTTTGCCCGCTCGCACCCCGCCGGCGCACTGGGCCGCAGACTGTTGCTGCACATCTCCGACGTGATGCACGCCGGAGACGATGTGCCGCGCGTCCAGGCCGATGCCACATTGAGCGAAGCGCTGGTCGAGATGAGCCGCAAGCGCCTCGGCATGACGGCGATAGTGGATTCCGAAGGCAAGCTGCTGGGGCTTTTCACCGACGGCGACCTGCGCCGCACCCTCGACGATGCGGACATCGACATGCGCAGCACGCGCATTGCCGAGGTGATGACGCGTGCGCCCAAGACCATCGGCTCCGAGGCTTTGGCCGTCGAAGCCGCGCAACTGATGGAAGCCCACAAGATCGGTGGCCTGCTGGTGATCGACACCGATCGCCGCGTGGTCGGTGCGCTGAACATTCATGACCTGTTGCGGGCAAGGGTGGTCTAAAGCCCTGCACGGCGGGCGGCACTGCAACCCGCATTGCCGCCCGCACTGTTCCCACCCAACCCCAACCAGACAGGCTCCATGCCCTACAGCCACCTCAACGATTATCCCGCCGACATCCGCCAGCGCGCCGCGCGCGTACGGCTTGCGTGCTTCGACGTGGACGGCACGTTGACCGACGGCAGGCTGTTCTTCGACAGCGAGGGCGTCGAACTCAAGGCCTTCCACGTGCATGACGGCCAAGGCCTGGTGCTGTTGCGCAAGTCGGGCATTGCGGTCGCCTTCGTCACCGCGCGCACCAGCGTCATCGCCGAGCAGCGCGCCGCCGAACTCGGCCTCGAAGCGCACACCGCGGTGAAGGACAAGCTCGCCTGCGTGCAGGAGATCGCGGCGCGGCTGGGCATCGGGCTGGACGAAGTCGCCTTCATGGGCGACGACCTCCCGGATCTGCGCGTGATGGCGCAGGTCGGCTTCTCGGTTGCGCCTTCGGATGCACACGCATGGGTACGCGAGCGCGTGCACTGGCGCACCAGCGCCCTCGCCGGCCACGGCGCCGCGCGCGAGTTCTGCGACCTCGTACTCGCCGCGCAGGGCCATGCCGAAGCGTTGCTCGCCGAAGTCACCCGGTTGCAGGGCGAACGCATCGAGGGCACCGCATGAACTGGCGCGCGGTCGTCACGATCCTGCTGCTGCTGGGTGCACTCGCCAGCGGCTGGTCGGTCTGGAACCAGCGCAGCAAGGATGCCGCCATCACCGGCGCGGCCGCGCGCGCGGACTACGTGCTGATCGATTTCGAACTCACGGCCCTGAACGCGGAGGGCAAGGAATCCTTCACCCTGCAGGCACCGCGCCTGGCGCGCGACCCGGAGAAGAAGACGCTGGACATCGCCACGCCGCTATTCCTGATTCCGCCGGGCCAGGGCGCGGGAAATGATGCCTGGGAAGTGCGCGCGAAGGATGGCTGGGTCAGTGCCGACGGCGACGAACTGCGCCTGCAGGGCGACGTGAAAGGGGTCAGCTCCGGCGCGAGTGGCCCGAGCACCAAGATCGCCTCGCGCGAACTGACGGTATACCCCGATGCCCGGCGTGCCAGCGCCCAGGGTCAGGTCGTGGTCACCCGGCCGGGCTCTATACTGACCGGCCGTGGCCTGCAGCTGGATCTGGCCAGCAAGCAATACTCGTTCAAGTCCGAGGTCCACCATCGCTATGTCCCGACCGCCCGTTAAGCCCCTCGCCGCCGCAATCCTTGCCGGCGCGAGCACCCTGTTCCTGCTGACGCCGGGTGGTGCGTGGGCCAAATCGTCGGACCGCAACCAGGCCATGGACATCGAGGCCGGCGCATCCGCCGGCGGGCTGGACGACCGCCAGCCGACCGTGCTGTCGCAAGGCGTCAACATCACCCAGGGCTCGCTGAAGATCCAGGCGGATACCGCGACCGTCACCACCCGCGGCGGCGACCCGGTGCGGGCCGTCCTTACCGGCGGCCCGGTCAAGCTCAGCCAGCAACTGGATGACGGCACCCCCATGAATGCGACGGCGGGGCGCGTGGATTACGACCTCGTCAGCGATGTCGTGGTCTTCACCGACAAGGTCAACATCCAACAGCCACGCGGCAGCCTCTCCGGCCCGCGCGTGGTCTACAACATGAAGACGGGCATGGTGAACAGCAGTTCCGACAGTACCGGCCGGGTAAGGATGACCATCCAGCCGCGCAACCCGCAGCCGGCCCCGGCGCCCACCAAGCCCGCTCCCCAGAAGCCGGGGAACAACTGATGTTGGCTGCCAAGGGCCTGCGCAAGGCTTATCGTTCCCGCGAGGTCGTCCGCGATTTCGCCCTCACGCTGGATGCCGGCGAAGTCGTGGGGCTGCTCGGCCCCAACGGCGCCGGCAAGACCACGTGCTTCTACATGATCGTCGGCCTGGTGCCCGCTGATGCCGGGCAGATCGTGCTCGATGGCAAGGACATCACCGCCCAACCGATGTACGCCCGCGCCAAGCACGGCGTCGGTTACCTGCCGCAGGAACCATCGGTATTCCGCAAGCTCAGTGTCGCCGACAACATCCGGCTCGTACTCGAACTGCGCGAGGACCTCGACAAGGCCGGCATCGAGAAGGAACTGGCCAATCTGATGGATGAACTCCAGATCGGCCACGTCGCGGACCAGATCGGCGCAAGCCTCTCCGGTGGCGAACGCCGCCGCGTCGAGATCGCGCGCGCGCTCGCCGCGAAGCCGCGGCTGATGCTGCTCGACGAGCCTTTCGCCGGCGTCGATCCGATTTCCGTCGGCGAGATCCAGCGTATCGTCCGCCACCTCAAGAACCGCGGCATCGGCGTGCTCATCACCGACCACAACGTCCGCGAGACACTTGGCATCTGCGACCGAGCCTACATCCTCAACGAGGGCGCCGTGCTTGCGCAGGGGTCGCCCGATGCGCTGCTGTCGAATCCCGACGTGCGCCGCGTCTACCTGGGTGACACGTTCCGGCTGTGATCCCGGTTCCGGAACGGTAGTCCTTCGCCATCGCGCTGAACGGGCGGCATCGACGCACCGCGCATCGCCGTGCATCATGACGTCGATCCCCCATGACGGACCGGCCGTCGGCCCCGCCAGAATCCGTTCACACTTCCTATGAAGCCCCGCCTACAGGCAACGCTGGGACAACAACTGGTGATGACGCCGCAGCTGCGGCAGGCCATCCGCCTGTTGCAGTTGTCCGCGGCCGAACTGGAAACCGAGATCGCCGAGGCGGTTGAAACCAATCCGCTGCTGGACTGGACCGAAACTAGCATCGCCACCATCGATGGCGAAACCGCGCCAGACGGCGCCGCCAGCACGAAGAGCGACGAGGGCTACGAAACCGAAACCCTCGCGCCAGCCGAGGCCGACTGGGGACCGGGCGATGGCGAAACCTGGTACGAACGCACAGGCCCTGCCGACGCCGACGAAGATATTCCCGGCGCTGAACAGGTGGCCGAGGGCGAAACCCTGCAGGACCACCTGTTATGGCAACTTCACCTCAGCCCGCTTTCGCCGCGCGACCGCATCATTGCCGTCACCGTCATCGAGGCGATCGAAGACGACGGCTACCTGCGCGAGCCGCTGGAAAACATCGCAGACACACTGGGCGCCGATTTCCATCCGCAGCAGGACGAAATCCTCACCGTGTTGCACCAGGTGCAGCGCTTCGATCCCGCCGGTGTCGGTGCGCGCACGCTGGGCGAATGCCTGCGCCTGCAGTTGTCCGTGTTGCCCGAGAACGCACCCGGCAAGACACTGGCGCACACGCTCGCCAATGGTCCGCTCGAACGCCTGCCGAAGGTGGGAATGGCCGGCATCGCGGCCGAACTCAAGCTGGATATCGGCGAAGTCGAATCGGCGGTGCAACTGCTGCGCTCGCTCGATCCCAAGCCGGGGCTGCAAGTCGGCAGCATCAGCAACGACACCTACGTCGCACCCGACGTGGTGATCTGGCGCCAGCACGGCCTGTGGCGCGTCGCGCTGGCCGACAGCATGCGTCCGCGCATCAGCATCCATCGCGGTTACGAAGGCATGATCCGCCACGCCAGCGCCGCGGATGCCCATTACCTGCGCGGCCATCTGCAGGAAGCACGCTGGCTCCTCAAGAGCCTGGAAGCGCGCGGCGAAACCCTGCTCAAGGTAATGCGTTGCCTACTGCACCAGCAGGCAGCCTTCCTCGAATTCGGCGACAGCGCGCTGCGGCCGCTGACCCTGCGCGAGGTCGCCGGCGAAATCGGCCTGCACGAGTCCACCGTTTCACGCGCCGTGGCCCGCAAGTACGCGCGCACGCCGCGCGGAACCATTCCGCTGCGCTCGTTCTTCGCCTCCGGGATCGACACCGGGACGGGCGGTGAAGCGTCCAGTACCGCCATTCAGGCCATGATTCGTCAATTGATCGACGCGGAGAACCCGCGCAAGCCGCTCTCGGACGCGCGCCTGGCCGAAACACTGAAGGCCACCGGTGTTCCCGTGGCCCGACGAACGGTCGCAAAGTACCGGGAAGCAATGAGCATCCCGTCTTCGCAGGATCGCGTGCGTATCTGAGACACGCTGCGCAGGCCCCGGAACCCGGCAGAACCGGCCGTAAGCGTGACCGGGTAACGGTTTTTTCCGACCTCCTTTCCCCCTGCATTACGTCGCATTGCCATTCGCGCAAAACAGGCGTTGAATGGGGTCACCGTAGCCAGTGACCATAAGGAGGTAACGATGCGTATCGAAACCCACGGCCAGCAGATTGAAGTCACCGGCGCGCTGCGAGACTACGTGGACAGCAAGCTGGCGCGACTGAAACGCCACTTCGACCAACCCTTCGACGTACGCACCATGCTCAGTCTCGACAAACCCGATCACAAGGCCGAGGCTACCGTTACCGTTTCCGGACGCGTGCTGCATGCCGATGCCGCCGCCGTCGACATGTATGCCGCCATCGACCTGCTCGCCGACAAGCTCGACCGGCTGCTCATGAAGCACAAGGAAAAAATCGTCGACCACCATCGCGGTGAAAGCCTCGCCCGCAGCGGCGACTTCGCCTGAGCCATCAGGCGGAGCGGCACACTCGCCTAGGTCGACTCCGCCAGATTCCACGCCGGGGGCGGATTCCGCGGAATCCGCCCCCGCTTGCTTTTGCGCCCCCGGGCATCCGCACGGCCGCGTTCCGCCAGTTACCATTGCCCGGGGTGACACGCGGAGCGGCGGCATGAACCTGAGCATCAGCGCAGCGCAGCTTTTCGAACAACAACGCGACAAGCTGGGATTGCGCTGGCTGGCGGGCAAGCGCACGGGCGGGCAACGCGTGCTCGAGGCCGTCGATACCGTGGCGCGCCGTCCTTCGCTGGCCGGGTACCTCAACATCATCTATCCCAACAAGGTGCAGATCCTCGGCAGCGAGGAACTGGCCTGGCTGGATGCGCTTGATTCGCGCCAGCGCTGGGACACGATCGTCAAGATCATCGACTTCCGCCCGCTGGCGCTGGTCATCAGCAAGGACCAGTCCTGCCCGGAAGACCTGCGCCGCCTCGCCGAGGAGAGCGACACGCCGCTGTGGGTGTCGCCGCGGCGCGGACACGAACTGTTCAACCACCTGCAGTACCACCTCGCGCGCAAGCTCGCACCGCGGGTAACGCTGCACGGCGTGTTCATGGAGATCTACTCGATCGGCGTGCTGATCACCGGCGAATCCGGCTCCGGCAAGAGCGAACTCGCGCTGGAACTGGTGACGCGCGGCCACCGCCTGGTCGCCGACGATGCTCCCGAATTCACCCAGATCGCGCCCGACGTCCTCGACGGCGCCTGCCCGGAACTGCTGCAGGACCTGCTGGAAGTGCGTGGCCTGGGCGTACTCAACGTGCGGCAGATGTTCGGCGACACCTCGGTCAAGAAGAACAAATACCTGCGCCTGATCGTGCACCTCACCAAGCCGGCGCTGGAACCGCAGCCCGGTGGGCTGGAGCGACTGACCGGCGACCTGGGCTCGCGCCGCGTGCTCGATCTCGACGTGCCAATCATCACCCTGCCGGTCATGCCGGGCCGCAACCTCGCAGTGCTGACCGAAGCCGCCACGCGCACGCACATCCTGCGTGCGAAGGGCGTGGACCCGGCGGCGGCCTTCATGGCGCGGCACAGCCATTTCCTCGAACGCGCGGAATGACGACCACAACGTGAATACCACGCCACCATCCACCCTCGTCATTGTCAGCGGCATGTCCGGCTCGGGAAAGTCGGTCGCGCTCAATACCTTCGAGGACCTGGGCTTCTACTGCGTCGACAACCTGCCCGCCGAACTGCTGCCGCAATTCGTGCAGAGCGTGACCAGCGACAGCAATTCGCCGGAGAAGCTGGCCGTCGGCATCGACGTGCGCAATCGCCGGGACCTCACCCATCTTCCGACCTGGCTGTCGGCCGTGGGAGCGATGGGCATGGACCCCAAGCTGGTCTTCTTCGACGCCAGCGACGAGGTCCTGCTCAAGCGCTATGCCGATACCCGGCGCCGCCATCCATTGAGCCAGCTTGGCCTGTCGTTGCTCGATGCGATCGCGCTCGAGCGCCAGGTCCTGCGCCCGCTGCGGCAAGTCGCCGATGCGGTGGTCGATACCAGCAGCATGAACGTGCACAAGCTGCGCCGGCACGTCGTCACGGAGTTCGCCATCGGCGGCGCCGCCTCGGTTTCCCTGCTGTTCGAATCCTTCGCCTACCGCCGCGGTGTACCCAGCGACGCCGACTTCGTCTTCGACGCGCGCGCGCTCCCGAATCCGCACTGGGATGCCACTCTGCGTCCGCTGTCCGGCCGCGATGCGGGCGTCCGCGACTATCTGGACGCCGAGGCCGACGTGGCGAAATTCGTCGAACAGGTTTCGGCCTTCCTCGACACCTGGCTGCCCAAGCTGCAATCGGAGGGCACGCGCAGCTACGTCACCGTCGCCTTCGGCTGCACCGGCGGCCGCCATCGCTCGGTCTACCTGGCCGAACGGCTGGCCGAGCATGCGCGGCAGAACGGCTGGGAAGAAGTCGCCGTCCACCACCGCGAACTGGACTGAATCGCCGGCCGGCATCCCAGTGCGGGTTGGGGCGCGGCGCTTCCGGTGCTTCCGGACGGTAACCCGGCTCTGTTAAGTTGCAGGGCATGTCCGTCGGCATTCTCCTCATCACCCACGAAGGTATCGGCTCGGCCATCCTGGCCGTGGCGACGCGCCTGCTACGCACGCTGCCCCTGCGCACCGAGGTGCTGGAGGTGCCGTTCGAAGGCGACCCGGACGCCTTGCTCCCGCTGGCCAGTGCGGCCCTGCGCCGCGTCGACGGCGGCCAGGGCGTCCTGGTACTGACCGATCTCTATGGCGCCACGCCGAGCAATCTCGCGGCCAAGGTCGCGCGACTGGGCACGCCGGTGCGCCGCGTGTCCGCGCTGAGCCTGCCAATGCTGCTGCGCGTCATGAACTACGCCGAGGAGGACCTCGACGAGCTGCCCATGGTCGCTGGCGCCGGCGCGCGCAATGGCGTGATCGTTGACGAGGCCTAGACGATGATCGAACGCGAACTCACCGTCAGCAATCGCCTTGGCCTGCACGCACGCGCCACCGCCAAGCTCGTACAACTGCTGTCCGCGTACCGCAGCACCACCACTCTCACGGCCAAGGGCCGCGAAGTGAACGCCAAAAGCATCATGGGAGTCATGTTGCTCGCCGCCGGCCAGGGCACGCAGGTGAAGCTGCGCGTGGAAGGGGAAGACGAGGACGCCACGGCCGAAGCCGTGTGCGCGCTGTTCGAGCGCCGCTTCGACGAAGACAGCTGAGGAACCGCACGCGATGCGGCAGGAGTTCAAAGGCATTGGAGCATCTCGCGGCAGCGCCCTGGGTCGCGCCCGCGTGCGCCTGCCGCATGTGCTCGAAGTCGCCGAGGAACACATTCCCGAGGCCAAGGTCGAAGCCGAACGCGCCCGCCTGCAGCGCGCAATCGACACCGTCCGCGCGGAAATGCACGCGCTGCGCCAGCGCCTGCATGGCGCGCTCGCGCATGAGATCGGCGAGTTCCTCGACCTGCACGCCCTGCTGCTGGACGACCCCGAGTTGCTGCAGGGCCTCGACAGCCTGATCCGCACCGGCCGCTACACCGCCGACTACGCCCTGCGCCTGCAGCGCGACCGCATCGCTGCCGTCTTCGCCGGCATGGACGATGCCTACCTGCGCAGCCGCATCGATGACATCGACCAGGTCGTCGGCCGCATCCACGCTGCCCTGCACAACCGCAAGGAGGGCGCCGAAGGCGTTGCCGGCGAGATCCTCATCACCGACAACGTCGCCCCCGCCGAACTCGCGCAGCTGCAGGCGCAGGGCGTGGTTGCGGTCATCACCGCCGCAGGCAGCCTGCTGTCGCACAGCGCCATCCTCGCCCGCAGCCTGCATCTGCCACTCATCGTCGGCGTGCCCGGCGCCCTGCTCAGGATCAACGACGGCGACGCGCTGGTCGTCGATGGCGGCAGCGGCCTGGTGGTGGTCGAGCCTGGCCCGGCCGACCTGCGCTCGCATCGCACGCGCGAGCGCGAGTACATCCGCGAGCGCAAGGAACTGCATCGCCTGCGCCGCGAACCCACGCGCACCATCGATGCGGTGGACATCAACCTCTACGCGAATGCCGAATCGCGCGAGGACGTCGCCGAAGCGCACGCGCTGGGCGCCACCGGCATCGGCCTGTATCGCACCGAATTCCTGTTCCTGCAGCGCAACGAACTGCCGGACGAGGAAGAACAGTTCCGCGCCTACCGCGATGTCGTGCTTGGCATGAGCGGACGACCGGTCACGATCCGCACGCTGGACCTGGGCGCGGACAAGGCCGACCGCACCGGCCTGGCCTTGCGCGACGAACCCAATCCCGCGCTTGGCCTGCGTGGCGTGCGGCTCTCGCTGGCGCGCAGGCCGCTGCTGGAAACGCAGCTGCGGGCATTGTTGCGCGCCTCGGGTTACGGGCCGTTGCGCGTGCTGGTACCGATGGTGACCTCGCGCGAGGAAATCCGCGAAGTACGCTCCCAGCTCAAGCGCATCGCCCGCGAGCTGCGCATCCAGGGCCACGAGATCGCCGAGCATGTGCCCCTGGGCGCGATGATCGAGGTGCCCGCGGCCGCACTCGCGCTGCCCAGCTTCATCGGCAGCGTCGACTTCCTGTCGATCGGCACCAACGACCTCGTGCAGTACCTGCTCGCGGCCGACCGCAACAACGAAGCACTGGCGCATCTCTATACCCCTCTGCACCCCGCCGTATTGCGCCTGCTGCGCGACGTGATCCGGCTGTCCCGCCTGCGCCAGAAGCCCATCGCCGTGTGCGGGGAAATGGCCGGGGATCCGCTCTATGCGCCATTGCTGCTGGCGCTCGGCCTCACTGAATTCAGCCTGCACCCGAACACACTGCTGGAAGTCCGCCGGGTGATCCGCGAATGCGACCTCGCCGCCCTGCGCAAGCACCTGCCCCTACTGATGCGCGCACGCGATCGCGTCGGCATTGAGGCCTGGGTGAAATCCCATTGCCCGGACCAGTAACCGGCATTTCGGGATCGGGCGCTTCGACGGGGTGGGCAGCATCGGCCTGCGCCGTCATAATGTCGGCATGAACGCATAACGCCCGGTCGCATCCCCGTGGATGCGGCTTATGCCTACGGGAGCGCCGCATGGCCGAAGCCGTCCGCCACGACAAGACCGCGCGCCAGTTGCGTCTGCTCTCGGACGCACTCGATTCCGGCCGCCTCGGTCCCGTGCGCCGGCTGGTCAACACGCTGTCGCCGGCCGAGATCGGCAACCTGCTGGAATCGCTGCCGCCGGCCAAGCGCACGGTGGTGTGGGGACTGGTCGATGCCGAAGACGACGGCGAAGTGCTGGTCCACGTCGGCGACGACGTGCGCGAAAGCCTGCTCGCGGAAATGGATCCCGACGAGATCGTGGCCGCCGTCGAGGACCTCGACATCGACGACCTCGCCGACCTCGTCGAGGACCTGCCCGACACCGTCATCGACGAAGTGCTCAAGTCGATGGACCGCGAGAACCGCGAGCGCCTGGAACAGGTGCTGTCCTACGACGAGGACACTGCCGGCCGCCTGATGAACCCGGACGTGGTGACGGTGCGTGCCGACACCACCGTCGACGTCGTGCTGCGCTACCTGCGCCTGCGCGGCGAACTGCCCGAGCACACCGACCACCTCTACGTCGTCAGCCGCCGCCACCAGTACCTCGGCCGCATCGCGTTGCAGGCGCTGCTGACCCACGACGCCACTACGCCGATCAACCAGTTGATCGACGACGAGCAGCCCGCGATCGGGGTGGAGGAATCGGCCGACGAAGTCGCACGCCAGTTCTCCGACCATGACTGGATTTCCGCGCCCGTCGTCGACGACAACAACATCCTGCTCGGCCGCATCACCATCGACGACGTCGTCGACATCATCCGCAGCCAGGCCGAGCACCAGGCGCTGGGTGCGGCGGGCCTCGACGAGGACGAAGACCTCTTTTCTCCCGTGCCACGCGCGTGGCGCCGTCGCATCGTCTGGCTGGGCATCAACCTGGGAACGGCGTTCCTCGCCTCGAGCGTGGTCGGCCAGTTCCAGGGCACGATCGATCACATCGTCGCCCTCGCCGTGCTGATGCCGATTGTCGCCGGCATGGGCGGCAACGCCGGTACCCAGGTGCTCGCACTGATGGTGCGCGGCCTCGCCCTGGGCCAGGTCGGCGCCTCCAACGTACGGACGCTGATGTGGAAGGAACTGCGCGTCGCCGCCATGAACGGCGTCGCCCTCGGCAGCGTTGTCGCTCTCGCCACCTGGGCCTGGTTCCGCGAACCCATGCTCGCGCTGGTCATTGGCATCGCCATGACGCTCAACCTGCTCTTCGCCGCGAGCGCCGGCGTGCTGGTGCCGCTGACGCTCAAGCGCATGAACCTCGATCCCGCATTGGCGGGTGGCGTGATCCTGACCACAGTCACCGACGTGATGGGGTTCCTCGCGTTCCTGGGGTTGGCGACGATCATCCTGTTGCGCTGATTCGTGGGGGTTGCGCTGCTGCTGGTCTGCGCATTTGCCGGCTTCATCGGATGTGCCATCCATGCAGGGCAGTTGCCCGTCATGGCCGGCTTTGCCATTGCGCTCTTGAGCGCGACTACTTATCTCGCCTACGCGGTCGACAAGCGTGCGGCCGAGCGTGGCCGTTGGCGAACGCCTGAAAGCACGCTGCATGCACTTGAGCTGCTGGGAGGCTGGCCCGGCGCCCTCATCGCCCAACGGGTAATGCGCCACAAGACGCACAAGGCAAGTTACCGGATGGGCTTCTGGATGGCGGTCGTCGCGAACTGCGCGGCATTCGGCCTGTGGATCGCCCGGCCCTGAAGCAGCCAGCGCCTCAGTTACCCAGCAGCGCCTCCAGCGCCGCCATTCGCACCGCCACGCCATTGCCAACCTGGCGCAGGATCAGCGACTGCGGCCCGTCGGCCACGTCGTCGGTGATCTCGACCCCGCGGTTCATCGGCCCCGGATGCATCACGACCGCATCCGGCGCCGCGCGACGCAGGCGGGATGCCGTCAACCCATAATCGCGGTGGTAGTCATCGAGCGAGGCGATCAGGCCGTCCTCCATGCGCTCGCGCTGGATGCGCAGCATCATCACCGCATCGACGCCTTCCAGGGCGGCGTCGAAATCCTGCGTGGCCACGCAGCCCTGCAGCGTGCCGTCCTCCGGCAGCAGCGACGCCGGCCCGCAGACCCGGATTTCGCCCGCACCCAGGGCACGCAGTGCATGCAGGTCCGAGCGCGCCACGCGCGAGTGTTTGACGTCGCCGACGATCAGGACCTTGAGCTTTGCGAAATCCTTCCCCTTGGCCTGCCGCAGCGTGAGCATGTCGAGCAACCCCTGCGTGGGATGCGCGCTGCGGCCATCGCCGGCGTTGAGCAGCGCGACGCCGGGCTTCGCGGCGGCGGCGAGCGCAGCCACGGCGCCATCGACCTTGTGGCGGACCACGAACCCGCGCACGCCCATCGCCTCGATGGTCCTGAACGTATCCAGGTCGGTTTCGCCCTTCGTCGCCGAGGACGTCGATGCGTCGAAGTTGAGCACGTACGCGCCCAGCCGTTGTGCGGCGAGCTGGAAGCTCAGGCGCGTGCGCGTGGAGGGCTCGAAGAACAAGGTGCAGACCGCAACGCCGGCCAGTGCCTCGCGTGCGTCGGCGCCATCGGCAAAGGCCTGCGCGCGATCGAGCAGGGCCTCGAGTCCGGCGCGCGGCAGGTTGTCCAGCGTGAGCAGATGCTTCATTGCCTGGTCTTCAGAGGTGGGAAGGGATGCGATTGCCGTTCAACCGGCAGGAACTTCGGTGGCGTCCTGCGGCGATGCCAGCCAACGTTCGACAATGACCGCGGCCGCCACGGCGTCCAGCGCTTCGGCGTCGCGGCGGCGCTTGCGTCCTTCCGCCCGGTCGCTGGCGAAGCGCTGCGCGGCCTCGATCGAACTGGCGCGCTCGTCCACGAGCACCACCGGCAGCCGGAAGCGCACGACCAGCTCGCGGGCGAAGGCGCGCGCGCGCGCGCGCGCGGGCTGGTCGCCGCCTTCGAGCGTCATCGGATCGCCGACGATGAACCCGTCCGGACGCCATTCCCTGCGCAGCCGCTCGATCGAAGCCCAGTCGGGACCGTGGCCATGCACATCGATCACGGCCAGTGCACGCGCGCCCGATCCGAACGCGCTGCCTACCGCTACGCCAATGCGACGCGCACCGACGTCGAAGCCGAGCACGGTGCCGTCGCTGCGAATGCTCATGCGTGCCCGGCGTAGTCCGCCAGGTGTGCGAAGTCGACGCCGATGCGTCCCGCCGCGGCCTGCCAACGCGCCTCGAGCGGCAGATCGAACAGGAGCTCCGCGTCGGCCGGCGCCGTGAGCCAGTCGTTTTCGGTCAGTTCGTGCTCCAGCTGGCCCGACCCCCACCCCGCGCAACCCAGCGCGACGATGGCGTTATCCGGGCCTTCGCCGCGCGCCATCGCCTCGAGGATGTCGCGAGACGTGGTGAGGAACAGTCTGTCGGTAATTGCCAGCGTGGAATCCCAGCGCGGGCCGCCATCGTGCAAGACGAAGCCGCGTTCCGGATGCACCGGTCCACCGGCCAGCACGGGTTGCGCACGGAGCGTTTCGGTGCCGCCGTCGAGGCCCATCTGCCCCAGCACTTCACCCAGGGTGTACTCGGATGGGCGGTTGACCACGATGCCCATCGCGCCGTCGTCGTCGTGCTGGCAGATCAGCGCCACGCTGCGCGAGAAGTTGGTTTCCGCCAGCGCAGGCAACGCGATCAGCAGCTGGTTCGTCAGGGGCTCGGGCATCACGGGCATGGCCTCATTCTAGCGCGCACGCCCCTTCGCGCCAGATGACGGAAGCACAACGGCAGGGCGTAGGATGGTGGCTTCCCCGACCGATCCGCGACTCGCCATGACCGCACCGAATCTTCGTCCGCTCGTCCTGGGCTGCCTCGCCGCGCTGGCCGGCCTTTCAATGGCGCTGGGCGCCTGCAAGCCGCATGCCGCGCAGGAAGCCGCCCCGACGGCCGCGCAATCCGCTCCCGCGCCCGCACCCTCCTACGCGCAGGCGCATGCCGGCGACTATGCGGTGGTGCCACTGAAGGCCGACCTCTCGCACCTCGACGAGAACACCCGGCGCATGATCGCCAAACTGGTGCAGGCCGCCGACGTCATGAACGACCTGGCCTGGAAACAGACCTGGAACGGTGACCGCGCCGCACTGCTCGCGCAGGCGCCCGACGATGCCACGCGCGAACTGGTGAACATCAACTTCGGCCCGTGGGACCGCCTCAACGAGGACACCCCGTTCATCGCCAACATCAAGCCGCGCCCGCCGGGCGGCCCGTTCTATCCGCTCGACATGACCAAGGAGGAATTCGAAGCCGTCGCCCTCGCGGACAAGAAATCCAACTACACCCTGCTCCGCCGCGATTCCGCGGGCAAGCTGATCACTGTCCCGTACCACGTCGAATACAAGGCCGAACTCGACCGCACCACCGCGCTGCTGCGCGAGGCCGCGGAACTGAGCGGCGACAAGAGCTTCGCCGATTACCTGCGCATGCGCGCGGACGCCTTGCTCAGCGACGATTTCCGTCCAAGCGACATGGCATGGATGGAGATGAAGACCAATCCGGTGGACATCGTCATCGGTCCGATCGAAACCTACGAGGACCAGTTGTTCGGCTACAAGGCCGCGTATGAAGGCCTGGTCCTGGTGAAGGATGCCGAATGGAGCAAGAAGCTCGCCCGCTACGCCGGTTTCCTGCCCGAACTGCAGAAGGGATTGCCGGTCGAAGCCAGGTACAAGGCCGAGAAGCCCGGGTCCAAGGCCGACCTCAATGCGTACGAAGCGGTGTATTACGCCGGCGATGCCAATGTCGGCGCCAAGACCATCGCGATCAACCTGCCCAATGACGAGGAAGTGCAGCTCGCCAAGGGCACGCGCCGGCTGCAGCTCGAAAACGTGATGCAGGCGAAATTCGACGCCATCCTCATGCCGATCGCGAAGCAGCTGATCGCCCAGGACCAGTTGCAGAACGTCACCTTCGATGCGTTCTTCGAGGACACGATGTTCCATGAAGTCGCGCACGGCCTGGGCATCAAGAAGACCTTGGATGGGAAGGGCACGGTCGACGAAGCGCTGAAGGAATATTCCTCCAGCTTCGAGGAAGGCAAGGCCGACATCCTCGGCCTGTACATGATCGACGCGCTCAGCGCGAAGGGCGAGATGGACAAAGCCAAGATCATGGACAGCTACGTGACCTTCCTCGCCGGCATCCTGCGCTCGGTGCGCTTCGGCGCGGCCGACGCACACGGCAAGGCCAACATGTTGCGCTTCAACTATTTCGCCGACGCCGGGGCGTTCACCCGCGATGCTGATGGCCGTTACCGCGTCGACTTCGACAAGATGCGCGCGGCGATGAATTCGCTCAGCGCCAAGCTGCTCACGGTGCAGGGCGACGGCGACTACGCCGAAGCCAAGCGCATGACCGACACGCTGGGAGTGGTCAAGCCGGAACTCGCGGCCGACCTCGCCCGGTTGAAGGACGCGAAGATCCCGGTGGACGTCCGCTTCGAGCAGGGCCTGGACGTACTGGGGCTGGCGCAGTACGCCACGCCTGCCACCCAGTGACATGTCGGGCTACTGCGACTTCGCACCGGGCCATGCGCTGCATGGCCCCTATCACGGCACCGAGTACGGGTTTCCCAGCCGCGATGAAGCGGTGTTGTTCGAGCGCCTGGTCCTCGAGATCAACCAGGCGGGCCTGAGCTGGGAAACCATTCTGAAAAAGCGCGATGGTTTCCGTCGCGCCTATCACGGGTTCGACGTGGACAAGGTCGCGGCTTACGGTGAGCGCGATCGCGAACGCCTGCTGGCCGACGCCGGCATCATCCGCAACCGGCTCAAGGTGGATGCCGCGATCCACAATGCGCAGGTGATCCAGCGCCTGCGCGCGGGGCACGGCAGCTTCGCCGGCTGGCTCGATGCGCAGTTGATGGATGCCGGTGCGGCACGCGACAAGACTGGCTGGGTGAAGCTGTTCAAGAAGACGTTCCGCTTCACTGGCGGCGAGATCACCAACGAGTTCCTGATGAGCCTGGGTTACCTGCCGGGCACGCATCGCGAAGACTGCCCGGTATTCGCGGTGATCGCGGCGCTGGATCCACCATGGCGGCGAGCGCTCCGGATGTCCTGAAAATGGCGGTTTGCTTCGACGCTGCTGTCACCGCGGGCATGCTTCGATGTCAGCTCCCATCAAGGGAGGACAGAGCATGATTCGCAAGCTTCCCTCTGGCGGGTACCGCCTGTACTCGCGCAAGAAGGACCCTCGCACCGGCAAGCGACGGAACCTGGGGACTTTCCAGACCCGCGACGCCGCCGAAAAACACGAACGCGAAGTGCAGTACTTCAAGCGGCACTGACCTGCCGTCCACGCCGAGGCCGGTGGCGTGGTGCTGGATTGCAACTCAGAAGCGACGAGCGATGTATTCACCCAGTCTTCGTTCGAGTTGTGCCGGATCGTCCAGGAAAGCGCAGACGAGGGCGAAGAGCTCGAAGCGCTGCCAGTCGAACACGGCGTGGTGACGGACCATGGCCGCGGTATGCACGCCTTCGCTGCGGATGTTGGCACCGGAAGCGGCCAGCTCCCCGCAGCGTCCCGCCGCGAGTTCGGCGCCGATGCGCCGGTGGTGGGACGACGCGCCGGTTGCCGAAGTCACCAGGTCGCCCAGGCCAGCCAGCGTGTAGGCGGTTTCCCGGCGACCTCCCTGGTGTTCCACGATGTCGGCCAGTTCATGCGTTGCCGTCGCGATCAGGAAACCACGCATGTTGTCACCCATGCCCAGTCCATCCGCGGCGCCCACCAGGGGCACATAGACGTTCTTGAGGACGGCCGCCCAAGCGGCCCCTTGCACATCCTCGTGCACTTGAAGGCGCAGGGACGTACCGGCAAACAGCGCCTTGAGGCGCGCGCCCGCTTCCGGACGGTGGCTTGCGGCGACAGCGAACCCACTACGGCCCGCCTGGAGCTCGCGCGCCAGCATCGGGCCGTAAAACAGGCCCCAACCGATCCGCGATCCGAAGTGCTGCGTGAACACCTGCGCCGCAGTGCGGCCCTGCTCGTCCAACCCCTTGGCGATGGACATGCAGAGCGCATCGGGCTGCAGGCATGGCACCAGCCGCCCGGCCAGCTCGTCATGCGGCTGGGTTGGCAAGGCAAATACCACCACCTGGCGATCGCGCGCGGCCTCCTCCAGCGGCTGGGTTTCCTCGCCGGTCGTCAGGTTGCGGTCCCAGACCAGCACCTCATGCCGGTGCGAAAGCAAGGTTTCCAACGCCTGCCCCATGGCGCCATGGCCGAGGATCAGGATTCGCTTGGCTGTGCTCGGCATGGCGTAGCTTCCTTGAGGATGGCCGGGTCACACAGGCACGCGGGACACGTCAGCCACTCACGGGCTCCCGCGATGTTGCCAGTTCAAACCCCGCCTGCAACGCGGCAAGCCAGCGCCTGCCCCTACACCCTGAAACGAAAGAAGCCGGGTTTCCCCGGCCTCTTCGTGAGCATGGCGTGTGGCTTCAGCGCACTTCCGCGACTTCCACCCCATCCAGCCCCTGCGACAGCGTCTTGGCATCGCCGCCCTGGGCGAGCTTGATGCGCAGGCGCACTTCGTTCTGCGAATCGGCGTAACGCAGCGCGTCTTCGTACGAGATTTCGCCCGCCTGGTACAGCTCGAACAGGCTCTGGTCGAAGGTCCTCATGCCCAGCTGCACGGAATCCTTCATCACTTCCTTCAGCTTGTGGATCTCGCCGTCGCGGATGTAGTCCTGCACCAGTGGGGTGCCGAGCATGATTTCCATGGCGACGCGGCGACCCTTGCCATCCGGTGTCGGGATCAGCTGCTGCGCGACGACGCCCTTGAGGTTCAGCGACAGGTCCATCAACAACTGGCCGCGGCGGTCTTCAGGGAAGAAGTTGATGATGCGGTCCATCGCCTGGTTGGCGTTGTTGGCGTGCAGGGTGCACAGCACCAGGTGGCCCGTTTCGGCGAAGGCGATCGCGTGGTCCATGCCCTCGCGGGTACGCACCTCGCCGATCATGATCACGTCGGGCGCCTGGCGCAGGGTGTTCTTCAGCGCCGCATCCCAGCTGTCGGTATCGATGCCCACTTCGCGCTGGGTGATGATGCAGCCTTCGTGCTTGTGCACGAATTCGATCGGATCCTCGATCGTGATGATGTGGCCGGTCGAATTCATGTTGCGGTAGCCGATCATCGCGGCGAGCGAGGTCGACTTACCGGTACCGGTCGCGCCCACGAAGATGATGATGCCGCGCTTGGTCATCGCCAGCGTCTTGATGATCGGCGGCAGGTTCAGCTCTTCGACG
Organism: Agrilutibacter niabensis; assembly: GCA_031457065.1. Lineage (GTDB taxonomy): Bacteria > Pseudomonadota > Gammaproteobacteria > Xanthomonadales > Xanthomonadaceae > Agrilutibacter > Agrilutibacter niabensis_A. Next base: position 358,706 of record JAVDVW010000001.1, on the reverse strand, counting down.
GTCGGGATCTTGGTTTCGATGCGGCGCAGGACCATGCCGACCTGGTTGCGCTGGTAGAAGCACGACACACGGAAGCGACCCACGCCGGTGACGCCGATGGCGAAGTTGCACTCGTGTGTCTTTTCGAACTCCTCGCGCTGCTGCGGCGTCATCACGTTGAGGACGAGGTCGCGGCTCTGCTGCGGCGTCAACGGATTCTGCGAAATCGGCGAGATCTTGCCGTGGACCTTCATCGACGGCGGCATGCCGGCGGTGATGAACAGGTCCGACGCCTTCTGGTGCGCCATCAGCTTGAGGAAAGAGGTGAAGTCGATGGTGCTCATGCGTTTGCCTCCGGGAGGCTCTGGTACTCAATGCGTTGGGGACGCTGCTCATCGCAATCCCTGCCCCCACCCAACCTTCCCCATCCGCCGGGGAAGGGATGAAACGTCAGTCGAACAACCGCTTGTCCTTGGCGTACATGCGGGCCTGCGGCTTCAGGATCAGGCCGCGCTTGACCAGGTCCTGCAGGTGCTGGTCGAGGGTCATCATTCCGTACTGCTGGCCGGTCTGGATTGCCGAGTACATCTGCGCGACCTTGTCCTCGCGGATCAGGTTACGGATGGCCGGGATGCCGACCATGATTTCCCACGCGGCGGTACGGCCGCCGCCGACCTTCTTCAGCAGCGCCTGCGAGATCACCGCGCGCAGCGATTCGGACAGCATCGAGCGGACCATCGGCTTTTCGCCGGCGGGGAACACGTCGATGATGCGGTCGATGGTCTTGGCGGCCGAACTGGTATGTACGGTCGCGAACACCAGGTGGCCGGTTTCCGCGGCGGTCAGCGCCAGGCGGATGGTTTCGAGGTCGCGCAACTCGCCGACCAGGATGTAATCGGGGTCTTCACGCAGGGCCGAACGCAGGGCCTCGTTGAAGCCGTGGGTGTCGCGGTGCACCTCGCGCTGGTTGATCAGGCACTTCTGCGAGGTGTGGACGAATTCGATGGGGTCCTCGACCGAGAGGATGTGCGCGTATTCGTTCTTGTTGATGTGGTCGAGCATCGCCGCCAGCGTGGTCGACTTGCCCGAGCCGGTCGGACCGGTCACCAGGATCAGGCCCTGCGGCTGGTCGATCAGTTCCTTGAAGATGCGCGGGCAACCCAGGTCGTCCAGCGTCAGCACTTCCGAGGGAATGGTACGGAACACCGCACCGGCGCCGCGGTTCTGGTTGAACGCGTTGACGCGGAAACGGGCCAGGCCCGGGATCTCGAACGAGAAGTCGACTTCGAGGAACTCTTCGTAGTCGCGCCGCTGCTTGTCCGACATGATGTCGTAGACAAGCGCATGGACCTGCTTGTGGTCGAGGGCCGGGATGTTGATGCGGCGGACGTCACCGTCCACGCGGATCATCGGCGGCAGGCCCGCCGACAGGTGCAAGTCCGAAGCTTTGTTCTTGACCGAAAACGCCAACAGTTCGGCGATATCCATGCGTGCTCCCCTTGCACTGCCAACGGAATGAGTTGTAACGACGTACCGGCAGAATGCTGGAACGGCATACCCCTGCGAGGCAGTATAGCCCCCTCCCCCCGCCGTAAAACCAGCCCCTTTTTCGGCCCCAAGCGAGAACTGCGAACGTGCTCACGCACGCCCTGCAAGACACCCTACACCGGGTAGAAAACGCGGCCAGCGCGGCCGGACGGCCATCGCCACGGTTGTTGGCGGTCAGCAAGACCCAGCCCGCGGACGCGATCGCGGGGCTCGCCAGCCTGGGGCAGCATGCTTTTGGCGAGAACTACGTCCAGGAGGCGGTCGCCAAGCAGGCCGGGCTGCAGGGTCTCGGGCTCGAATGGCACCTGATCGGCCACCTGCAGTCGAACAAGGCGAAAGAAGCCGCGGCCCGCTTCGACTGGGTGCAGGCCGTGGATCGTGAACGGCTCGCGCTGGCGCTCAATGCCCACCGCGCCGCTGAACAGGCGCCCCTGAATGTGCTGATCCAGGTGAACATCGATGACGAAGCGAGCAAGCACGGCTGCCCTCCCGACGGCGTGATGGCGCTGGCGGACCTCATCGCCGCCCAGCCACGCCTGCGGCTACGGGGCGTCATGGTGATCCCCGCGCCGCATCCGGACGTCGATGCACGGCGTCCGGCTTTCCGCCACGCGCGGGAGCTGTTCGAAGCCCTCGCGGCCGTGCATCCGCAGGTGGATACGCTGTCGATGGGGATGAGCGACGATCTGGAAGTCGCCATCGCGGAAGGCTCGACCATGGTTCGCGTCGGTACCGCACTCTTCGGCGCGCGGCCTCGCAAGGCGTGAACAACCACGGCCCGTGCCGTGCCGCATGGTCCATCCGAGCTACGATGCGCCTCGCCCCCGACTGAATCGTTCACCCTACCGATGAATCCGCTTCCCTTCGCATCCGGCACCGTGGCTTTCATCGGTGGCGGCAACATGGCCCGCAGCCTGATCGGTGGCCTGGTCGCGCGCGGCGTTCCGGCCACGTCGATCCGGGTGGCAGAACCGATGGCCGAGCTGCGCGATTCGCTGGCACGCGATTTCGGCATCCATGCCTTCACCGATAACGCCATCGCCGCGGCCAATGCGACGACGTGGGTACTGGCAGTGAAACCGCAGGTGATGCGCCAGGTGTGCGAGGCGCTCGCCCCCGCCGCGCAGGCTGCCCGGCCACTGGTGGTGTCGATCGCCGCCGGCATCACCGCGGCGCAACTGGAACGCTGGCTGGGCGGCGGTGTCGCGGTAGTGCGGACGATGCCGAACACGCCGGCCCTGCTCGGCGCCGGCGTGACTGGCATGTTCGCTAACGATCGCGTCGATGCATCGCAGCGGACACAAGCCGCCGACCTGCTTGAAGCGACGGGCAAGACCGTGTGGATCGAGGACGAGCCGCGCATGGACGCCGTGACCGCGGTGTCCGGCAGCGGGCCCGCCTATGTCTTCCTGCTGGCCGAGGCCATGCAGGCGGCGGGTGAAGCCGAAGGCCTGTCCGGCGAGGCCGCGCGCACGCTGGTTCAGCAGACCATCCTCGGTGCCGCACGCATGCTGATCGAGAACGATGAGATGCCCTCGGAACTGCGCCGCCGCGTGACTTCGCCAGGCGGCACCACCCAGGCCGCGCTCGAGAATTTCGAAGCCGGCGGTTTCCGCGAACTTGTCGCCCGCGCCATCCACGCCGCGACCGAACGCGGCCGCCAGCTTTCCGCCGCCAACGACTGACCCGCGAGGACCGCCATGCGCCACCGTTTCGTACTAGCGCTCTCGCTCGCCATCGCGATGGCCGGTTGCGGCGGCAACGCCCCGGCCCCCGCGACTCCCGCTCCGCCGGCACAGCCGGAAGCCGTCAGCAAAATTGGCGATGTCACCATCCGCGCCACTGCCCTGCAGACGGCCGCACTGACGCCCGAAGTGGCCAGCCGTTACGGCATCAGCCGCGGCGATCGCACCGTGATGCTGCTGGTCGGTGTGCGCCAGGGCCCTGAGATGCAGGAAACCGCGCTGCCCGCGACCATCACCGCCACCGTGACCAACCTCAGTGGCCAGCGCCAGCAGATCGCGATGCGCGAACTGCGCAGCGGCGACCTGCTCGATTACGTGGGAACGGCGGAAACGAGCCTACCGGACACGTTGCGGTTCGACCTCACGATCGTTCGCGAGGGTGGCGCGAGCTCGACGATGCAGTTCACCCGCGAGTTCTATCCGCGCTGAGCGGCACTCGACGCGCACGTCGCGCGCACGACGATTTTTCAGCGGGCCGCGGCCCACGCCCGGATGATGCGGGCCATCTCCGTGACGCCTTCGGTCAGGGCCGCCGGGCCGGGCTGGAGGATCACCGGCGACTTGATCTCGTGCAGCTCGCCATCCCGCACCGCGGGAATGGCATCCCATCCGGGACGCGCGGCGACCTTTTCCGGGCGGAACTTCTTGCCGCACCACGAGCCGAGGATGATGTCGGGCGCGCGCCGCACCACTTCATCGCCGTTCTCCAGGATGCGCTGCTTCGCCAGCGATTCGGCGGCGCGTTCGGGAAAGATGTCGTCGCCGCCGGCGATGCGGACCAGCTCGGCGACCCAGCGGATGCCGGTAATCATCGGCTCGTCCCATTCCTCGAAATAGACCTTCGGCCGGCGCGACAGCGCGGCCGCTTCGCGCTCGATCGCCGCGAGGCCCGCTTGCAGGCTTTGAGCGTAGGCATTCGCCTTGTCGCCGGCCCCGACGAGTGCGCCGAGGCGGCGGACGTAGTCGAGGATTCCGTCGACGCCGCGATGGTTGCTGATCCACACCTCGACGCCGTGCCGGATCAGTTCGGCGGCGATGTCGGCCTGGATGTCGGAAAAACCCACCACGAAGTCCGGCTGCAGCTTCAGGATCTCGCCGATCTTCGCCGAGGTGAAGGCGCTGACCTTCGGCTTCTCCCTGCGTGCGATCGCCGGGCGCACGGTGAAGCCGCTGATGCCGACGATGCGATGCTGCTCGCCCAGCGCGTACAGCACTTCCGTGGGCTCCTCGGTGAGGCAGACGATGCGTTGCGGCCCCATGCTCATTGCTCGAAACCGGTCACGGATACAGCATCCGCTTCGCCCATTCGCCCGCGCGGTTGCGCTCGTAGAGCCAGCGCTCGTGCAGGCGGAAATCGGCGCCGAACCAGAATTCGATCTTCTCCGGCTTCACCCGCAGGCCGCCCCAGCGCGGCGGCCGCGGGATATCGCGGTCCTCGAACTCCGCCTCGAGCCGGGCCAGCCGCTGTTCGAAGGTGGCACGCGAATCGAGCGTCTCCGACTGCTTCGAAGCCCATGCCCCCAGCTGGCTGCCGCGCGGACGGCTGGCGAAGTAGGTGTCGGCTTCGGCGTCGCCCACGATTTCCACCGCCCCTTCCACGCGCACCTGGATGCCGTCGCGCACGCGCGGCCAGTGGAACAGCAGCGCGGCATGCGGATTGGCCTGCAGCTCGCGGCCCTTGCGGCCATCGAGATGGGTGTAGAAGACGAAACCGCGCGGATCGTGGGCCTTGAGCAGGACGGTGCGCGCCGAAGGCCGGGCGTCGAGCGCGGCGGTGGCGACGATCATGGCGGTGCGGTCGGGTTCGCCCGCGGCCGCCGCCTCGTCAAAGAGGCGGTTAAAGGTGGCCAGGGCTTCGGCGTAGAGGTCGGTGGCGGTCATCCCGCCATTGTATGCGCGGGTCGCGGCGCCCACCCCGGGCCAGCGGCCTATTGCACGATGAAGGTCACGCGCAGGTTGACGCGCCATTCGGTCACGTTGCCGGCCTCGTCGGTGACGACCTTGATCTCGTTGACCCATGCGCCCTGGATGTTCTTCACCGACTCGGCGCACTTCTTCAGGCCCGCCTTCACGGCGTCCTCCATGCTGGTCTTCGACGCGGCGTTGAGCTCGATGATCTTGGCGACCGACATGGCGGTTCTCCTGGATGACCGGCGCGGCGCCGGAATGAGGTGGGAGCTGCGACGCTACGCCGCGTTCCGTTAAGCGCGCGGCTAGAATCGTGGCATGGACCCCGCCACCAACCTGATCCTCGTCGGCCCGATGGGCGCGGGGAAAACCTGCGTCGGCGAACGCCTGGCCGGGCAGTGCGGGCTACGGTTGCTCGACCTCGACCACGAGATCGAGCGCGATGCCGGAGCGAGCGTGACGCAGATCTTCGAGCACGAAGGCGAAGCCGGTTTCCGCGCACGCGAAAGCGCGATGCTGGCCGAACTGTTGCGCGGCGATGGCATCGTATTGGCTACCGGCGGCGGCGCCGTGCTCGACGCCAACAACCGCGCGCTGCTGCGCGGACGCGGCTTTGTCGTGCATCTGCACGCAAGCGTCGAGCAGCAGCTGCAACGCCTCGCGTTCGACGACACCCGCCCGCTGCTCGCGCGTCCGGATCGTGAGGACGTGCTGCATGATCTCGCCGCCGCCCGCGCACCGTGGTACGCGGAAGTGGCGGACCTCGTATTCGACACCGCCGGACTCGGCGCCGACGCCGCCGCCACGCAACTGGCCGCGTTGCTGGCGCAGCGCTGGCACCGCATCGGAGCCAACGCATGACAGGGCCGCATCCCCATACCTACAGGCAGGTCGAAGTCGCGGGCGACCAGCCCTACACGATCACCATTGGTCCGGGCCTGCTCGCAGCCGGGCACGCGGACAATGCGCGCCGGCTGGGCCAGGTCCTGCGCGGGCGCCATGCGCTGGTCGTCAGCGACAGCAACGTCGCGCCGCTGTATGCCGATGGCGTCGAGGCGTTGTTGCGCGCGGCGAAGCCCCAGCTCGCGCTCTCGCGCTGGGTCATGCCGGCGGGCGAACAGGAGAAGACCCTCGCCCGCTTCGGCGAGTGCCTCGATGCCCTCGCCGCGCTGGGCGCCACGCGCGACGCCACCGTGGTGGCACTGGGCGGGGGCGTGGTCGGTGATCTCGCCGGCTTCGCGGCGGCCTGCTGGATGCGCGGCATCGACTGCGTGCAACTGCCGACCACACTGCTGGCGATGGTCGACTCCGCGGTCGGCGGCAAGACCGCGGTGGACCTGCCGCACGGCAAGAACCTGGTCGGCGCCTTCCATCCGCCGCGCGCGGTGATCACCGACACCACCGTGCTGCGCACCCTGCCCGATCGCGAATTGCGGGCGGGCCTGGCCGAAGTCGTGAAGTACGGCGCCATCTTCGACGCGCACTTCCTTGGCTGGCTTGCTGCCCATGCCGAGGCCCTGCTGGCGCGCGATGACACCGCGCTGGCCGAGGCCATCACCCGCTGCTGCGAATTCAAGGCCGATGTCGCGACGCGCGATCCCTACGAGCACGGCCACCGCGCGCTGCTCAACTTCGGCCACACCTTCGGCCACGCCATCGAGGCGGAGCAGGGTTACGGCGCCGGCCGCGACGCGCTCATCCACGGCGAAGCCGTGGCGGTGGGCATGGTCCTGGCGAGCCGGCTGTCGACGCTGCTCGGCCTCGCCTCGGCATCGGACGGCGATCGCCTGCAGGCGCTGCTGCAGCGCTTCGGCCTGCCCACCACGCTGCCCGAGGGACTGGAGGCCGGGGCCCTGATCGCCCGCATGCGCCTGGACAAGAAGGCGGACGCCCACGGGCTGCGCTTCGTCCTCCTGGACGGCGCAGGGGCCGCGCGCGTGGTCGCCGGCGTCGCCGAAAGCAGCGTGCGCGCCGTCCTGGAAGCCGGCTGACGCCAGCAACCGGCAGGAAGGCGGCGCCCAGCCCTTACAATGCGCGTCCCATGCGCCTGCTCCTGCAACAACGCCCCCAGGGCCACGAAGCCCCGCGCTTCGTGCAACTGATGCTGCAGCCCGACCTGTTCGGCGGCTGGGAACTGCTGCGCGAAACCGGCCAGATCGGCGGCCGCAGCACGGTCCGGCGCGAAGTTTTCCTCGACCAGACCGCCGCGCTCGCCGCGCTGGAACATGCGCGCGACCAGCAACTCAAGCGTGGTTTCCAGCTGATGTTCGCGCAAGGCATGGAAGCGCCGAAGAACTCGTGATCGTGGCAGTTCCCGCCACGTCCCCCCACCAGGACGACCCTCCCTCGTGCCCGCACCCCTGAAAAACGATCGTTTCCTCCGCGCCCTGCGCCGTGAGCCCGTCGACTGCACCCCGGTCTGGCTGATGCGCCAGGCCGGCCGCTACCTGCCCGAATACCGCGCCACGCGCGCCAAGGCCGGTAGCTTCCTGGCGATGGCCAAGAACCCCGAACTCGCCTGCGAAGTCACGCTGCAGCCGCTGCGCCGCTTCCCGCTCGACGCCGCGATCCTGTTCTCTGACATCCTCACCGTGCCCGACGCCATGGGGCTGGGCCTGTACTTCGTCGAGGGCGAAGGCCCGAAGTTCGAGCGCCCGATCCGCACGGCCGCCGACATCGCGCGCCTCGCCGTGCCGGACATGGAAACCGACCTGGGCTACGTGATGGATGCGGTGCGCACCATCCGCCGCGAACTGGATGGCTCGGTGCCGCTGATCGGCTTCTCCGGATCGCCGTGGACCTTGGCCTGCTACATGGTCGAAGGCGGCGGCAGCGACAACTACTCCAAGGTGAAATCGCTGGCGCTCAATGATCCGGCCGCGATGCACAAGCTGCTCGATGTCACCACCGACGCCGTCATCGCCTATCTGTCGGCGCAGCACCAGGCAGGTGCGCAGGCGCTGCAGGTGTTCGATACCTGGGGCGGCGTGCTGTCGCCGGCGATGTACCGCGAATTCTCGCTGCGCTACCTGCAGCGCATCGCCGCCGAACTGCCGCGTGGCGAGGGCGCTGGACGCGCGCCCCTGATCCTGTTCGGCAAGGGCAACGCGCCGTACGTCGAAGACCTGGCCAGCAGCGGCGCCGAAGCGGTCGGCGTCGACTGGACGATCGAACTCAGCGACGCAGCACGCCGCGCCGGCGGCAAGGTCGCGATCCAGGGCAACCTCGATCCGGTCACCCTGTACGCCGAGCCGGACGCGATCCATCGCGAAGCCGGCCGCGCGCTCGACAGCTACCGCGATGGCAACGGCGGTTCACGCGAGGGCCACGTGTTCAACCTCGGCCACGGCATGTCGCCCGACATGAAGCCCGAACACGTCGGCGTCCTGGTCGACGCAGTGCACCAGCTCAGCATGCGTTGATCCTGCCCGGCCAGTTCGTGTCCGCGCTCGTTATCACGGGACGGGAGGGCGCGCCGAGGATCCGAGGCCGCCGGCAGACCGCTCCCGGCAGCCACCTCATGCCCTTGCGCGTGAAGGGCGAAACAGAACAGGCACTACAGCATTCCCATCCGCAGGCCCGTGCGCGCTCATGCATCCACCTCCTGGCCGACTTCGGCGTCCATGTCGTGCAACGCCTGTCCGCGCACGGGTGGGTCGATGCCCTCCAGCAGGGTGGCGAGCATTTTCAATGTCATGGGCTTGCGGATGAAATGGTCGAAGCCGGCGTCCATCGCTTCGGGTTGGGCATCGGCATCGGCACGCGCGGTGACCGCGATGAGCGGCGGCTGGAAACCTTGTATGCGCAGTTGTCGTGCGAGCGCCAGGCCGTCCATGCCGGGAAGGTCGAGGTCGAGCAGGGCGGCGTCGAACGGCGTGGTCGCCACGGCCACCAGCGCGGACAGTCCATTGGGCATATGGACGACGTGATGGCCCTGCAAGCGCAGCAGGCCAGTCAGTACATCGGCCACGGTCGGATCATCCTCCACGAGCAGTAACGACAGACTGCGCTGCGTGGGCGCTTCGGGAACCTCCGCCTCGTCGCGGGCAGCGAAGACGGGCGATGCCGGCAACGGCAGGCGCACGCTGAAGCGAGTGCCTTCCCCGGGCGCGCTGTCGATCTCGATCCTGCCCTCCATCGCCGCGGCGAGCTCCTGGCTGATCGCAAGCCCCAGGCCGCTGCCGCCATAACGCGCACTGGTGCGCGCACCTTCGGCCTGCTCGAAGCGGCGAAACAGCCGCGATTTCTGTTCGGAATTGAGGCCGGGACCGGTGTCGGCGACTTCGAAGCACACGCCTTCCGGCGTCGGCGCCACGCCGAGCGAAACGCTGCCGCGCTCGGTGAACTTCACTGCGTTGCCGAGCAGGTTGAGCAGGATCTGGCGCACGCGGGCGGCATCGCCGCGCACGTGCCGCGGCGCTTCATCGCCGATGCTCAGCGAAAAGGCGAGCCCGCGCTGCTTCGCCAGGGGAGCGACCAGGGCGGCGAGGTCCTCCATCAGGGCATGCAGGTCGAAAGACTCGTCGGCGAGTTCGAGCTTGCCGGATTCGATCCGCGCCAGGTCCAGCGCGTCATTGACCAGTCGCAGCAAGTGCTCCCCCGCGCCGCGGATCGCGCCGACATAACCGCGTTGCTGCGGGTTGAGCGCCGTGCCCAGGAGCAATTCGCTCATGCCCAGCACGCCGGTCATCGGCGTGCGCACCTCGTGGCCGAGCGTGGCGAGGAAGCGGGTCTTGGCCAGCGACGCCTGCTCGGCCAGGTCCTGCTTCTGCCTGGCGAGCTGCCAGGCATGCCGGCGCTTGAGGCGCTGGCGGTAAGCACCCGCCAGCATCCACGCCAGCGCCACGGCTGCGAGCGCGAAGGCGGCGGTCGCCCACCATGTCTGCCACCACGGCGGCTGCACGTCGAACACGAGCACCTGCTCCGGCGACCACACGTTGTCCGCCGCGCGGGCCTGCACGCGCAGGCGATAGTGGCCCGGCTTCAGGCGCGAGAACACGCGTTCGCCGGACGAGCCGGTCTCGACCCAACCGCTGTCGTGGCCTTCCAGGCGGAAGCGATAGCCGTGGTTGCGCGCATCGTTGAACGAGAGCAGTCGCGCCACGATCCGCACGTCGCGTGCGTCATGCGCGATCGCGATGGTGCCGCGCGGTGGGAACGCCACCTTGCCATCACCGCGCAGCGCATCGACGGATTCGATCACCAGCCGCGGCGGCGTACTCGTGTCCTTCATCGCGGAGGGATCGAAGATCACCAGCCCATCGGTTGCGCCGGCGAGGATGCGTCCGTCGCCCGGGCGCACCACCGGTGCGTCTTCGAACTCCTGCCCCGGCAAGCCGTCGCGTACGCCGAAGACGCGGACGGAGCGATTGGCAGGATCCACCCGGATCAGGCCGCGCACGCTGGTCAACCAGAGCCGGTCGGCGATGTCGATGGCGATGCCGGCGGGTTCGAGCGCGGGGAATCCGTTGCGTGCATCGATGGCGGATTCAAGCGTGAGCGCGGCGCCATCCCAGCGGTAGGCCTCGACCGCGCCGAAGCGGGCGAGCCACACGCGCTGCTTGTCGGCGCTCGCGAAACCGAAGACGCGTTGCGACGGCGCGCCCGGCACCGGCTCGAAACGCCGCGCACCGGCATTCCACATCAACAGCCCCTTCGAGCCGGCGAGCCACAACGCACCATCCGGGCCCGTTCCGATCTGCTCGATGAAGAGGTCGGACGGCAGGCCGTCCTTGCCGGCCGGCATCGAACGCTGGACGCGGCCGTCCTCGTCGCGCACCTGCACGCCGTGTTCGGTCGCCAGCCACAGCAGGCCATCGGCGGTCTGCGCGAAGCGCGCCTCGCCGAACAGCGCCGCATCGGCACCGTCGCCACGGCGCCAGCGCGTTACGGCGCCACTGGCCGGATCCACGCGCGCCAGGCCTTCCGAGTAGCTCGCCCACACCTGCCCGCGCCGGTCCTCGAACACGTTGGCGAGCACGTAGCCCGCGCCGACATCGCGCGCGACGTGCGTCAATGCCCCGGTCTCGGGATTCAGCCGGTCGAGCACACCGCCCGAGCCCACCAGCCACATGTCGCCCGTGGCCGAGGGCGCGATGCCGCGCACGTGCGCGTTGGCGAGCGAGCCCGGCATTCCGTCGCGACGCGACAACACCGCGAACCGGCGCCAGTTTGCCGGCAGGTACCACAGGCCATTGGTGTAACTGACGAACCACAGCCCACCTTCGCGATCCTGGTGCGCACCGACCCATGAGGGCCGGACGGCTCCATTCGCGGAGCCGTACAGCGGCACCGGCTCGATGCCGCGTTCGCCATTGATGCCCAGGCCGGCGGGAACGTCATACCAGTACTGGCCGCTGCGATCGTGACTGAGGACGTGCAGCACCTTGCCGTCGCCCGCCAGCTGCGCGAATGGCGCCTTGGAATAGCGGCCATCGGGCCGGCGCACGCTGACACCTTCGGGCGTGCCGATCCACAGTGTGCCGTCACGCTCGATGGTGAGGCCGTTCACCACAGATGAATTCAAGGCGGACTCGGGCACGCGCTCGAAGTCGCGCCCGGTCCAGCGCGCGACGCCGCCCTGCGTGCCGACCCACAGCGCGCCGTCGGGTGCGACCACGAGTTGGCCGACGCCGGCGTGCGGGAGACTGCGCGGGTCGCCGGCTCGCGGCATGAAGCGGACGACTGCCTTGCCATCGGCGGCGATGCGGTAGAGGCCGCCATCGGCGGTGCCGAACCAGGTCGCGCCATCCGGCGTGGATGCCACCGACCAGACATCGTCGCTCGCCATCGCCGGCGTGTTGCCGCGGCTGTAGTAACGGAAGTGCCGGCGTTCGGCATCGAGGACGCCGAGGCCGGCCTGGTGCGTGCCGAACCACACCCGGTTGCGCGCATCCACGTTCACCGACCAGACGAAGTTGTCGTGCAGCCCCTGCTCGACGCGCCAGGTGTGGAAGTCGACGCCGTCGTGGCGAACCAGACCGTCGCTGGTTGCTATCCACAGATAACCGGCGCGGTCTTCGGCGATGCCATTGATCCGGTTCGATGGCAGCCCGTCCGCCACGGTGAACTGGCGCAGGCGCGGTGTCTCCGGCAGGCCCGCGTGCGCGCCTGCCGCCATGCCTGCAATGAACAGCACCAACGCCCACTTCCCTGTCACTCCAGCGGCGCGCAATACGACACGCGCTGCCAGCCCCTTCCAGGCCATTGCCATGCGTCATCCCCCCGGACTCCCCGTCGCTAGGCTCGTCCATGCCGCGGCCGACTTCAAGTCACCCGCCGGGCTTCACCTGATTCAGTCAGCGCGGCCTAGAATCGGCCGCCTCCCCCTCGAGGGCTCCGCCATGGCGTGTCGACTGTCCTGCCTGCTCGTATGCGCGCTCCTGTCCGCCGCCGGCGTGGCCCAGGCCGCAACCGAGACCTATTCGCTCGATCCCGTCCACACGCGCGTGGTCTTCCTGGTGGAGCACGCCGGTTTCTCGCATGCGATGGGCTCGATTTCCGGCAGTTCCGGCACGCTCCGTTTCGATCGCGACGACTGGCGCAGTGCGCAGGTCGACGTTACGGTACCGCTCACCCGCCTGGACCTGGGCGATGCGAAATGGAACGCGTCGGTGCTGGGCACCAACCTGCTCGACGGCAAGCACCATCCCGAGGCGCACTTCGTTTCCAACCAGGTCGAGGGCATCGATGCCGACCATGCGAAGGTCTGCGGTGATCTCACCCTGCGTGGTGTCACCCAACCTGTGTGCATGGACGTGACCTTCAACGCGCTCAAGCGGCATCCGCTGCCACCGTTCCACCGCACCGCCGGGTTTTCCGCGACGGCGGTGCTGAGCCGCAAGGCCTTCGGGATGACGGCCTGGCCGACGGTGATCGGCGACGAGGTCAAGGTGCTGATCGAAGCCGAGGCCGCCCGCGGCCAAGGCAAAGGCGAAGGCGAAGGCGGGGAAGCTCCGGCCGCCGCCGAGCCTGCCCCGGCCGAGGAATGCCAGCCCGACCGCGAATCCGAAACCGCTCCACCTGCCTCTACCGACTGCCAGCCCTCCCCGCAGCCGGCCTCCCCGCAGCCTGGGCCGGACCAGCCGCCACCGCCACCACAATGAGACCATCCATGACCTGGAAGAACACCGCCGAACGCTGGGGCCCCGTCAGCCAGCTGCTGCACTGGCTGATCGTGCTGCTGATCCTGGGCCTGGGCGCCGTCGGCCTGGTGATGACGGAGATGCGCAACAGCCCGGACAAGATCCAGGTCTACCTGCTGCACAAATCCTTCGGCCTCACGGTGCTGGCGCTGATCGCGCTGCGACTGCTGTGGCGCCTGTATGCAGGCGCGCCCAAGCCGGTGCCGGGCACGCCGCACTGGCAGGAACGCATCGCATCGCTCACCCACGCCGCGATGTACGCACTGGTGGTCGCCATACCGATCAGCGGCTGGGTGCTGAATTCGGCCGCCGGCTTCCCATTGCGCTGGTTCGGACTCTTCAACCTGCCGGCGATAGCGGACAAGAGCAAAGCGCTGCACGAAGTCGCCGTGGAAGTGCACGAGTGGCTGTTCTGGACACTGATCGCGGTTGCCCTCATGCATGCGGCGGCCGCGATCTACCACCACGTCTTCCAGCACGATGCCACCCTGGCGCGCATGCTGCCGCGCGGCTGGCTGCGCGTACCCACCCCCATCGCCAAGGAGCGCCGCGATGTCGTTTAAGTTCGTTTTACTTGCCGGGCTGATGGTCGCGGCCTCGCCCGTGGTCGCGGCTGACTACGTGCAGGCGCCGGGCTCGACGCTGGCCTTCGCCGGCACCTACGAGGGCGAGGCCTTCACCGGCCGCTTCCCGGGCTTTGTCACCCGGTTCTCGTTCGACCCCGCGCAACTGGCGAATGCCAAGCTAGATGTCACCATCCCGCTCGCCACCGCCAGCACCGGCAATAGCGACTACGACGGCGAGATGCGCGGCAGTTCGTTCTTCAACGTCGCGAAGTTCCCGCAGGCGCGCTACACCGCGACCAGCTTCCGCGCGCTCGGCGGCAACAATTTCGCCGCCGACGGCACCCTGAACCTGCGCGGCGTCAGCAAGCCCGTCACCCTGACGTTCACGTGGACGCCGGGCGCGCAGCCGGTCCTGTCCGGCAAGGCCTTGGTGAAGCGGCTGGATTTCGGCGTGGGCCAGGGCGACTGGGCCGAGACCGATCTCGTCCCGAATGCGATCGCGGTAAGCACCAAGGTGATCTTCGCTCCGGCGAAGTGACTTCCGTGAACGACGCGGACGGCAGGCCCGGCCTTGCGCCGGGCGTTCAGCATCTTGCCCTTCAATTCCGGGCCAGCCATTCCCGCAACTGGCCCTCGTCGAACGGCCATTCCAGTTCCACGTCGCTCGCCTCGTCCCGCAAAACGGGCACCCGCACGCCGTAGCGCTCCTCGAGCAGGGTGTCGCCGTCGATGAACACACTCTCGAACTCCGGGGCCTGCGCCTGCGCCAACACGTCCAGGGCGAGATCGCACAGGTGGCAGTCGTCGCGCTGGAACAGGACCAACGAGCGCTTCTTCAACGAAAACCCCTCAATACGCCAGAGAATTGCGCGGGCCGGCCGCGCGGCGGGCATAGAATAGGCCGATTCGCGCGGGCACTCGCGCGTGCTCTTCAATCTGGAACCAAAATGGCTGTCAGCACCTTCGACCTGTTCAAGATCGGCGTGGGCCCGAGCTCCTCGCACACCGTCGGCCCGATGCGCGCGGCCTGCCGCTTCGCGCAGAAATGGCTGGAGGAAAACGGCAACCTCGAAAAGACCGCGCGCGTGCGCGCCGAGGTTTTCGGCTCGCTCGCCCTGACCGGCCGCGGCCACGGTACCGACAAGGCCGTGCTGATGGGCCTGGAAGGCCACATGCCGAACGAGATCGATCCCGACGTCATCCCCGATGCGCTCGCCCGCATCCGCGGAGAGAAGAAGATCCGCCTGCTCGGCAAACACGAGATCGCCTTCGACGAGAAGAACGACCTCATCATGAACAAGCGGCAGAAGCTGCCTTTCCACACCAACGGCATGCGCTTCATCGCCTACGACGCCGCGGGCGAGGTACTGGCCACACGCGACTATTACTCGGTCGGCGGCGGCTTCGTCGTCAACCAGGACGAGGCGGCGGAAGACCGCATCGTCGCCGACACCACCGAGCTGCCCTACCCGTTCCACAGCGGCGCCGAACTGCTGCAGCAGTGCGAGGCCCATGGGCAGACCATCGCCGCGCTCATGTTCGCCAACGAACACGCCTGGCGTTCCGGCCCCGAGATCCGCCAGGGCCTGCGCGACCTCTGGACCGCGATGCAGGCCTGCGTGGCGCGCGGCATCCGTTCGGAAGGCACGCTGCCCGGTGGCCTGCACGTCACGCGCCGCGCCCCCGCGTTGCATGCCGAACTCTCCGGCAAGCCCGAGGCCGCGATGCGCGATCCGCTGACCGTGCTCGACTGGGTCAACCTGTACGCCCTTGCGGTGAACGAGGAGAACGCCGCCGGCGGCCGCGTCGTCACCGCCCCCACCAATGGCGCCGCCGGGATCATTCCCGCCGTCCTGCACTACTACGACCGCTTCTGCCCGGGCGCGAACGAACAGGGCGTGTTCGACTTCCTGCTCACCGCCTCCGCGGTCGGCATCCTCTACAAGGAAAACGCCTCGATCAGCGGCGCCGAAGTCGGCTGCCAGGGCGAAGTGGGCGTTGCCTGTTCGATGGCGGCGGCCGGCCTCACCGCCGCGCTGGGCGGCAGCCCGGGACAGATCGAGAACGCCGCGGAAATCGGCATGGAGCACAACCTCGGCCTCACCTGCGACCCCATCGGCGGGCTGGTGCAGATCCCCTGCATCGAGCGCAACGCGATGGGCTCGGTGAAGGCGATCAACGCCTCGCGCATGGCCATGCGCGGGGACGGCAAGCACAAGGTCTCGCTCGACAAGGTCATCAAGACCATGCGCGATACCGGCCGCGACATGCAGGACAAGTACAAGGAAACCTCGCGTGGCGGACTCGCGGTGAACGTGATCGAATGCTGAAGCACGTTCCACCCCGCCCCGGCCGGGCCCTCGCTCCCGTGGCGAGGCCGTCCGGATTGCGCAGTGGGGCGAGCCACGCGCCAGGATTTGACCTGTAGACTGGGGCCATGCAGGGAAACGCTCGAAAGTTCCGCCACTTCGTTATGTGGACCGCGCTCTACTTTGCCTGCGCGGTACTGGCCTCGCGTTTCCTGCGCAATTCCGACGGCGTCGCCCTGCTGTGGCCGAGTGCGGGCATCGGCTACGCCGTCGCCGTGCGTTACGGCCTGCGCTGGACCGCGGTCGTCGCCGTGGGCTCGCTGCTGTATTCGCTCCAGTTGGAACAGCCCACCCCGCTTTACGTGGCGCTGATCGTCGCCGGGAAAACCGCATCGACCGCCATCGCGGCCTGGTACGTGCTGCGGAGCCGGGTCCTGCACCTGCGCACGGACGACGGCATGCGCCTGCTCGGAGGCGGCGTGATCCAGAGCGTGCTCAGCGCCGCTTTTGGCCTGTTTGCCATGCAGCAGGTCGGCCAAATGGACTACGCCAGCACGCCGGATGCCTTCATCCGCTGGGCACTGGGCGACATGCTGGGCATCGCCGTCGTCGCCCCCACCCTGCTGCTGGCCACGACCTCGCGCAATCCGCTGCATCGGCTTTCGCCCTTCCACGAACCCGCATCCCGCCGCGAACGCATGTTCTGGCTCGCGCTGCTGGCCACGAGCTTCATCGCCATCCCTGCGCTCGGTGGCCGCGGCATCTACGTGCTCGGCATGATCAGCGTGTCGCTGGTGCTGCTGCTGTGGTCCGCGCTGCGTTTCGCGCCGGTGTGGACGGCGGTGGCAACCGGGGTGACCGTCACATATTTCAGCGTTTCGGCCGGGCTGGGGGTGGGTGGATTCACCGCACCGAAGTCGCTGGTCGAAACCGCGGTCCTGTTGTTGCTGCTGTGCCTGGTGGCGGTGATTCCAGTGATGATGGCGCTCGCCGGGCTGGAGCAGCGCACGACCTCCTACGCGCTCTACCAGCGCGCCACCCGCGACACCCTGACCGGCCTGCTCAACCGCACGGCCTTCGAAGAGGAAGCCCGCCGCCTCCTGTCCGCCACGGACGCGCCGGCCACCCTGCTCTACCTCGACCTCGACAATCTCAAGATCATCAACGACAGCACCAGCCATGTCGCCGGCGACGACATGATCCACGCCATCGGCGGCGCGATCGGTGCGGTGGTTGGCGACGCGGCCGTCGTGGCCCGCACCGGCGGCGACGAGTTCGCGATCCTGCTGCCGCGAGGCGAAGCCGGCGCGATAGTCGAAGCCCGCCGCCTGCTCACTGAAATCGAGGCGATGCGGGTGCCGTGGGCGGACCAGGTGCTCACCACCACCGCGAGCATCGGCCTGGTGTCGGCGACCGCGCAGGACCGCGACTACGACATGCTCTTCTCGCATGCCGATGCCGCCTGCTTCGCCGCCAAGGAACTGGGCGGCAACCGTTTCCACGTGTCGTATCCGAGCAGCGACGAGGCGCAGGCGCACAGCGCGGTGATGCGGTCCGCGTTGCGGATCCGCGAGGTGCTCGAACGCGAGCAGTTCCTGCTCTACGTGCAGCCCATCGTGCCGACGCACAACACCCGGTCCGGCGGCGTCCATTTCGAGGTGCTGTTGCGCTGGCAGGAGCCCGATGGCCGCATCCACGTGCCGGCCGAATTCATCTCCGCCGCCGAACGCTTCCGCATGGGGCCGCGCATCGACCGCTACGTCATCGATGCGACGCTGCGCTGGCTGGAGCGCAATCCGCAGGCGGCAAAAAGCGTGACCAGTTGCGGCATCAACCTCAGCGGCGCCACGCTGACCGACGAGCACTTCGCCGACTACCTCGCGATGCGCCTGCGCCGCAGCAGTTTCCCGGCGCAGAACCTGTGCCTGGAAATCACCGAAACCAGCGTCGTCCGCGATCGCCAGCGCGCGCAGCGTTTCATCGGCCAGATGCGCGACCTCGGCTGCCGCTTCGCGCTGGACGACTTCGGCACCGGCTTCTGCTCGTTCGGCTACCTCAGCGATCTCGATGTCGACTACATCAAGATCGACGGCAGCTTCATCCGCGGCCTCGAAGCCTCGCCACTGTCGCAGGCGGTCGTGCGTTCGATCGGCGACATCGCCCACGTGATCGGCAAGAGCACGATCGCCGAACAGGTCGAGACCGAAGCGGAGCACCACATCCTGCAGGAGATGCAGGTCGACTACGCACAGGGCTACCTGTTCGGACGGCCGCAGTCGATCGAGTCGTTCTTCGCGGCAAAAACGGCCGTGGCCTGAACCGCCCGCAAGGCCGGGATCCCTTGGCACGCCACGTTCTTTTCATCTGCAGCCAGAACCGGTTGCGCAGCCCCACGGCCGAACAGGTATTCGCCGACTGGCCGGGCATCGAGACGTCCTCGGCCGGGCTCAACCACGATGCGGAAAACCCGGTGACGCCGGAGCTGCTGCACTGGGCCGACATCATCTTCGTGGTGGAACGGGCGCATCGCTCCAAGCTGTCGTCGCGGTTCAAGCCACATCTGGGCAATGCGCGCGTGGTCTGCCTGGACATCCCGGACGACTACGATTTCATGGACCCCGACCTTGTGAGCCTGCTCAAGGCCAAGGTGCCACGCCACCTGCCGTCGCACTGACGGCAGAACAGCCAGGCGGGCATCGCACTCTTCAGCGCAGTACGCGCAGCGCGTCGTCGAGCAGTCCTGCAGCGGTGACTTCGGCACCTGCGCCCGGGCCCTGGATGACCAGCGGCTGGGTGCGGTAACGATCGGACCAGATCGCGACCTTGTTGTCGGTGCCGGCGCCACCGGCCAGCGGATGCTCGCCGGGCAGCGATTCCAGCCCCACGCGTGCCTTGGCCTCGCCCTGGGCGTTGCGTTCGAACCGGGCGATGAAGCGCAGCTTCTCGCCATTCTTGTAGGCCGCGGCAAAGCGCTGGCGCAGTGATGCGTCCAGTGCCGGCAAGGCGGCGTCGATGGCGTCCTTCGGCAGCGCGGCGAGTTCCGGCGGCACCAGCGACGTGACTTCCACGTCCTGCGATTCCAGCTCGACGCCTGCCGCGCGCGCGAGGATCACGATCTTGCGCCGCACGTCTTCGCCGGAAAGGTCGTCACGCGGATCGGGCTCTGTGTAGCCGGCATCCCGCGCCTGCCGCACCAGCGCGGAAAATGGCCGCATCCCGTCGTAATGATTGAACAGCCAGGCCAGCGAGCCCGACAGCACCCCGGCGATGGACTGGATGCGGTCGCCGCCTTCCTGCAGTTCGCGCAGTGAACGCAACAGCGGCAGGCCCGCCCCGACGGTCGCGCTGTCGCCGTAGCGTGCATTGCGCTCCGCGCACGCCGCGCGGATCTCGCGCCAGCGATGGAGCGAGGTGCCCTGGCCCAGCTTGCAGGCGGTGACGACGTGGATGCCTTGTTTGAGCCAGGCCGCGTGGCGTGTGGCCACGGCCTCGCTGGCGGTGGCGTCGATCACGATGCGTGGCCCGGACATGCCCAGCGCGATGGCAACGGCATCGAGTGACGAAGGCGCCGAAGCCAGGGGACGGACGTTTACAGTCGCCGCGAACGGGACACCGGCAGCCGCAACGGAAGCAGCGCCGAGCGCGATTCCCGCCTGCGCTGGACACACGCCCGCAGTGTCCGCGACGGCAACGCGTGAGTTCGCCACATGCACCAGGTGCAGTCGTCCACCCAACGCGGTGCCGGACCACGACGCCAACCGTGCCAGCACCGCCCGGCCCACGGTACCGGTACCGAGCAGGGCGACGCGCGCGCCAGCGTTGGCGTGCACGCGCACGCCGGCTTGCGGCGCCTTGCGCGCGACGTCGACGACTGCGCTCATTTCGCCACGCGTTTGGCGCCACTGGCGAGCGCGTCGGCGCGATCCAGTGCGGCGGCGATGTCGGCGACGAGGTCGTCGGCATGCTCGATCCCCACCGACAGACGCAACAGGCCATCCCCGATGCCGGCCGCCGCGCGCGCTTCGGCCGCCATCGCCGCGTGCGTCATCGTCGCCGGATGCGCGATCAGGCTTTCCACGCCGCCCAGCGATTCGGCCAGGGTGAAGCACTGCAGGCCGTCGAGGAATGCGCGTACGGCTTCAATGCCGCCTTCGAGTTCGACGCTGAGCATGGCGCCGAACCCGTGTTGCTGCTTGGCCGCGACGGCGTGGCCGGCATGCCGCGGGAGTCCCGGGTAATGCAACGCCGCGACGGCGGAATGGCCGTCGAGCAGTTCCACCAGCGCCCGCGTGTTTTCCTCGTGCACGCGCAGGCGTGCATCTAGGGTGCGCAGGCCGCGCAGGGTCAGGAAGCTGTCAAAGGGCGAGCCGGTGAGCCCCAGCGCATTCGCCCACCACGCGATCTTGTCATGCTGCTCCGCGTCCTTCGACACCACGGCGCCGCCGACCACGTCGCTGTGGCCGTTGATGTACTTGGTGGTCGAGTGCAGGACGAAATCGGCACCAAAAGCGATGGGCTGCTGCAGCGCCGGCGACAGGAAGGTGTTGTCGACCACGGCCAGTGCGCCGGCCTTGTGCGTGGCTTCGATGACGAAGCGCAGGTCGGTGATGCGCAGCAGCGGATTCGACGGCGTCTCGATCCAGACCACCCTGGGTGGCTCGCGCAAGGCTTCGGCCAGCGAGCGCGGATCGGTGAGATCGGCGGTGACGAGTTCGAACGCGCCCTTTTTCGCCAAGGCGTTGAACAGGCGCCAGCTGCCGCCGTAACAATCGTGCGGCACCACCAGGCGATCGCCGGGTTGCAGCAGCGCATGCAGCAGGAGGGTGATCGCGCCCATGCCGGTCGCGGTAATCACACCAGCGGCGCCCCCTTCGAGTTCCGCCAGCGCTTCGCCGAGCAGGTCACGGGTCGGATTGCCGCTGCGGGTGTAGTCGTACTGCCGCTTCTGATCGAAGCCGGCGAAGCTGAAATTGGACGACAGCACGATGGGCGGTGTCACCGCGCCAAACGCGGTGTCGCGGTCGATGCCGGCGCGCACGGCGCTGGTACAGCGGTGGTGGCGTGGAAGAGTGCGGAAGGGAATGCTCATGCGGCGGCCTCGATGGCAATGGGAGAGTGGGACGTCGCAGCGGGCTGCAGCGTGTGGTTCAGCGCGTGATTCAGTACCGCAGCGATCGCGGCCTCTTCCTTGAGGAAGGCATCGTGGCCAAACAGCGAGCGCAGGACCTGGACACGCGTGGGGCCGCGCACGCGCTGCGCGAGATCCAGGCTGTCGGCGATGGGGACGAGGCGATCCTCTTGGACCGCGACGACGGTCACCGGCACGTCGATGCACTCAGGGGCAACGGATTGCAGGTCGATCGATTCGGAGAGGCGCTGGAAGGCGAGCGGAGACGTGCGCGCCGTGTACTGGGCACCGCAATGGTCGAGGTAGTCCTCCGCGGCGACGCGCACGCGGCCGTCGACGACCTGCGCCGCGTCGAAACGCTCGGCGAATTCCTCCGGCGTGCGATAGCTGAGGATCGCCAGCTGCCGCGCCAGGGCCAGGCCGTGGCTTTCGTCGCATTGCAGCGCGCCCAGCGCGACCGCGCGACGTTGCAGCGCGCGCCACGCGCTGGAAAACGGGTGGGCGCGGTGGGCACCGCTGATGGCGACGACATGGTTGAGGCGGGCGCGATGGCGCGCCGCGAACTGCAGGGCCACCATCGCGCCGTAGGAACAGCCGACGAAGGCTTCGAGGCGCTCGATGCGCAGGGCATCCAGCACGCAGGCGATGGCATCGGCCTGGTCGGCCGGATCGATCACCGCATCGAGGCTGCCGTCGCTGCCCAGCCAGTCGAAGGCGACAAGGCGGTGCCGGCGCGGATCCAGCGCGCGCCCGGCCCCGACCTGCGCTTCCCACCATCCTGCATCGGCGAAGGCCTCGCTGCTACCGACATGCCGGTTTGCGGAAATGCCGCCGGCGACGAAGACGGCGGGCAGCTCCGCATCGCCGCAGACCTCGTAACGCAGGGTGACGATGCGCGTGCCGGCATGGCGCAGGGCGAGGGACACCACGACCTCCCCCCGTTGCGCCGGAACGGCGGCCGGCGCATGGCCGATGGAGGATGCGGTGGAGTGCGTGGTTTTTTCGAGGTGGCTGGCGAAGCTCATGTCGGCGATTCCGTCCAAGGTAGGACCACCGAGTCGTCAGCTGCAGCCTCCGCCTGCGAGCAGGCGAAGCCACAACCATCTTCCGGAACCTCGCGATGGTGCGGGCTCCGCAGGAGTTGGCACCTTCCCGCTCCGTCACCGCGATGCGGTGGAAGCGGTAGGTTGCCCCGGCGTCAAAGGGCCTGTCCCTCAGCCGGTCTCGATGGATGCCGCCAGACTGCCAGCGCCTCGCCATCAAGTCAATCGCTTCATGCGAATAAAGCGATATATATTTCCATTCGTTATGACGCCAGGGACACCGGGACGAGGCAGGCGTTTTCCGACACGGTTGCCATGCGCGGCCGGTCACGATGGAACGACCGTCCCCGATCGGCCCGGATTTCGACACAATGCCGCGTCCCGATCCCTCCCATCGCCTGCCGCGGCACCCCGCCGCATACACTCCACCCATGAATCCACGTCTCCTGATTGCGGCCAGCCTCGCCGCCCTGCTGAGTGCCTGCGTTACAACGCCTCGCGAAACCGCTACTCCTGCCACTGCCGCCGCTCCGAACCCGGTCACCGTCGTCGAGGCCTACACCTCTGACGAGACCCCCGCCGAGGAACTCGACTCGCTCGCCACCTGGCCTGCCGAGGACGGCAAGACCTGGTTGATCGCCACCGGCAAATCGAGCCACCGTCTGGTGGTGTTCGACGCGGACACCGGCGTGGAACTGCGCACCGTCGGCGAGGAAGGCCCGGGACCGGGCCAGTTCAAGCGCCCGAACGGTATCGCGGTGCAGGGCGATTACCTGTTCGTGGTCGAGCGCGACAACCATCGCGTGCAGCTGCTGTCGCTGCCCGACTTCAAGACGATCGGCACCTTCGGCGAGAAGGAACTGCGCAGCCCGTACGGCATCTGGCTGACCGAGAAGGAACCCGGCGAGCTGGACGTCTACATCACCGACAGTTTCATGTACGGCAAGAAGTTCGACGTGGTGCCGCCGTTCGAGGAACTGAACCAGCGCGTGCGCCGCTACCGCGTGGTCTTCGACCAGGACGGCGCCATGCGTGCCCAGTACGCGGGCTCCTTCGGCGATACCCATGAAGAAAGCGCGCTGCGCATGGTCGAATCCATCGCCGGTGATCCGGAGAACGATCGCATGCTGGTCGCCGACGAGGACCGCCGCCATCTCTCGACGCTGCGCGAATACACCTTCAGCGGCCACTACACCGGCCGCAGCCTGCCGCAGGATGCGTTCGGCGCCGAAGCCGAGGGCGTGGCGCTATGGACCTGCCCGGATGGCAGCGGTTACTGGATCGCCGTGGACCAGCTCGCGCCGCTCACGATCTTCCATTTCTTCGACCGCGTGACGCTCAAGCCGGTCGGCAGTTTCCAGGGCGCGAAAACGGCGCGGACCGATGGCGTGACCCTGCATGCCGCGGCCATGGCGGCGTTTCCCGGTGGCGCGCTGTTTGCGCAGAGCGACGACAAGGCCGTTGCTGCCTTCGACCTGCGCGATGTGGCACGATCGTTGGGCCTGAAACAGGGTTGCACCGAGTAGGCGAGCGGCGATGGCAATTGCGCGATCCATGACCGTATTGGCCATCGCCACGCTATTTGCCGGCCTGGGCATGGGCGCGCACGCCGCCAAGGTCTACAAGTGGACCGACAAGAACGGCGTCACCCATTACGGCGACAACGCGCCCGACGGCGCGAGCCCGGCGGTGAAGGCCGGCTCGGTCAAGGTCATCCCGGTCGTCGCCGAGCCGCGTGCGGTCGCGCGCCTGCGCCTGGAAACCAGCAACGGCCGCTACCTCGCCTTCGCCGACAACAACCTCGCGGGCCCGATCGAAGTGCTGCTGCAGGCGCGGGGCGGCGGTCTCGAAAGCGACCCGCCGCTGCCGGCGCGCGCGACGGTGCCCGCCCGCGGCACGACGCTGGTGGCCGTGCTCGACGGCTCCCGTGGCGGCGAACTGATGATGGACAGCCTGCCCGGCGATCCCAGCGCGCGGCCACGCGATGTCGAATACCTGCTGCCGCTGCGGCAGCGCGACTTCCGCATCGACCAGGGCTTCGGCGGCAGCTTCAGCCACGACGACCCCCAGAACCACTACGCCGTCGATTTCGCCGCGGACATCGGCACGCCGGTGCTGGCTGCACGCGATGGCGTGGTGATGCAGGTCGAGAACGATTTCGCCAAGGCCGGCCTGAGCCGGGAGAAGTACGGCGGCCGCGCCAACTTCATCCGCATCCTGCACGACGACGGCACGATGGCCTTGTACGCGCATCTGCGCGAGGAAGGCGCCCTGGTGCGGGTGGGCCAGCGTGTGCGCGCCGGCCAGCAGATCGGGCTCTCCGGCAATACCGGCTTCACCACCGGGCCGCACCTGCATTTCGTGGTCCAGGTGAACCGCGGGATGAAGCTGGAATCGCTGCCTTTCCACATGCGCGGGCCGGACGGGCCGCTGCGGATCGCCGGCGGAAGCGGCCTGCCATAAGGCTTCGGCGCTGGGATGCGTGCACCGCACCCGCGGCTGGCCCAGGTGAACTACGGGAATCGTCCGCCCGGGATCGGCCCCGGCATCCCCTATAATCCCCACCCTTCCCCGCTCCTCGACGCGCCGCCCGGCGCGCCGCCGCCATGTCCGACGTTTCCCTCGAAGCCCTGCGCCGCCGCACGTTCGCGATCATTTCGCACCCCGACGCCGGCAAGACCACGCTCACCGAAAAACTGCTGCTGTTCGGCGGCGCAATCCAGATGGCCGGCTCGGTCAAGGGCCGCAAGGCCGCGCGCCATGCGACATCCGACTGGATGGCGCTGGAAAAGGAGCGCGGCATCTCGGTGACGTCCTCGGTGATGCAGTTCCCGTACGAGGGCCGCATCGTCAACCTGCTCGACACCCCCGGCCACGCCGACTTCGGCGAGGACACGTATCGCGTGCTCACCGCGGTCGACTCCGCCCTGATGGTGATCGACGTCGCCAAGGGCGTCGAGGAACGCACGATCAAACTGATGGAGGTGTGCCGCCTGCGCGACACGCCGATCATGACCTTCATCAACAAGCTCGACCGCGAGGGCAAGAGTCCGGTCGATCTGCTGGATGAGGTCGAGAGCGTGCTCGGCATCCAGTGCGCGCCGGTGACCTGGCCGATCGGCATGGGCCAGCGCCTCAAGGGCGTGGTCCACCTGATCACCGGCGAAGTCCACCTCTACGAGCAGGGCCGCAACTTCACCCGCCAGGATTCGACGATCTTCGCGTCGCTGGACGATCCGGCGCTGGAAGCGCGCATCGGCACGCCGATGCTGCAGGAAGTGCGCGACGAACTGGAACTGGTGCAGGGCGCCTCGCATCCGTTCGATCCGGCCGCCTACCTGTCCGGCAAGCAGACGCCGGTGTTCTTCGGTTCGGCGGTCAACAACTTCGGCGTGCAGCTCCTGCTCGATTTCTTCATCGAACACGCGCCCTCGCCCAAACCGCGCGGGACGACCAGCCGCGAAGTCGCGCCGTACGAACAACATCTGTCCGGCTTCGTGTTCAAGATCCAGGCGAACATGGACCCGCAGCACCGCGACCGCGTCGCATTCATGCGCATCTGTTCGGGCAAGTTCAGCGCCGGCATGAAGGCCTTCCAGCCGCGCACCGGCAAGGAAGTGAAGCTGGCTAACGCGCTGACCTTCATGGCATCGGACCGCGAGATCGCCGAGAGCGCCTGGCCCGGCGACGTCATTGGCATCCACAACCACGGCACGATCTCGATCGGTGACAGCTTCAGCGAAGGCGAGATGCTGTCGTTCACCGGCATTCCCAATTTCGCTCCCGAACTGTTCCGCCGCGCGCGCCTGCGCGATCCGCTCAAGCTCAAGCAGCTGCAGAAGGGACTCGCCCAGCTGTCGGAGGAAGGCGCCACCCAGTTCTTCCGCCCGCTGATGTCGAACGACCTGATCCTGGGCGCCGTCGGCATGCTCCAGTTCGACGTGGTCGCGTACCGGTTGAAGGACGAATACGGCGTCGACGCCAGCTTCGAGCAGGTCAATGTCGCCACCGCGCGCTGGATCAAGTGCGCGGATGCGAAGAAGCTGGAGGAATTCCGCGACAAGAACGCGATGAACCTCTCCATCGATGCGGCCGGTGAGCTGGTCTACCTCGCCCCGACCCGGGTCAACCTGCAACTGGCACAGGAGCGGGCGCCGGGGGTGCAGTTCCTCGCCACCCGCGAGCATGCGCACGCGGTGTCGCTGGACTGACGGCGACGTTTCGTTTTTGCACTCCAAAGGAAAACGCCCGGCCATGCCGGGCGTTTTTCATTTCTGCGCCGCCGCCAGCCATGCCGGTTCGGGCTGGTCCGGATCGTAGTACTCGAAGATCAGGTGGATGCGGTCGCTGGCGCCGGCGTTCTCCACGGCATGCACGGCCATGTTGCTGACCTCGACGGCCTCGCCCTCGGCAAAGTGGTAGCCGACGTTGTCGATGAAGAAGGTCACCTTGTCGTTGGTCAGCAAGGGCACGTGGATCTTGTGCGGCCACTTGGCCGCCGGATTGGCGTCGCGGTGCGGCTTGATGACGCCCCCGGGCGCCATGCGCGCCAGCATCACGCGCGGAAAGACACCCCGCGCATAGCCGTAGGGCTCGACCGCCTTGGCCAGCACCGGCTCGAGCAATCCATGCCATTGCGCCCACAGCGGACGGTCATAGGAATCGCGCCAGTCGCGGAAATTGCTGACGAAGCGAAAGACGATATGCCGGGTCTTGTCGAGCGCTTCGAAGCGATTCGGCTTGTCCGCGTTCTCGGCATCCCACACCGCATCCGGAATCGCCAGCACGGCTTCGCGCAGACGGGTGATATCCACCGGCCCCAGCTTGCGCATGGACGTGGTCTTGCGCGGGTTGGGCTGCATGGCGGCGGCAGAAGCAGGGACGTTCATGGCGATGTTCAGAACTGGTAGTCGAAGAGTTCGAGGTCACGGCGATACAGCTCGGCCACGCCGTCGATCAGTTGCTGGTCATAGTAGTCGCGGTAACTGCCGCGGCGGGAACTGTTGACCTGTTCCAGGGACCGCGACGGGATGCCGATCCGCGCGCAGAGGCTGTCGTACGACGCCTGCATCTCCTCCACCCGACCCACCATGTCCGCCAGCATCCGGCCGTCCCGGTCGGTGACGAAAGTATGCTGCGGCACGAACAGGATGTGCTGCATCGGCCGCGCCTCGAACAGGATATGCCGCATCACCGCCTGCGGCTTTTGATTGAACGCGTCATTGGCCCGCGTCATGAACGCACAGTAGGAAACGAAGCGGTCGAACGGATTGCGCACGAACGCGAACTTCAGGTAGCTGGTGAAGGCTTCCTCGCCGACGAACGGCCGGATCTGATCCAGCGTAATGTGGCCATGCTTGATCGAGGCCAGTTCCTCGAACGGGAATCGCTTGTTGACGAACAAGCCGACCTGCTCGAGGTCTTCCTCGCTCATGTGTTCGCGCAGCGCCTGTCGCACGGAGTGGGTTCCGGTCTTGGGAATGGCGGCAAAAATGAAGCGATGCTGATGGGAAATGATCATTTGCGAACGGCAACCGGCGGACGGGGAATCATAGGCCACCCGCCGCCCGCCTGCGGCCCTGAGTATTTGCTCCAGCGATGAACCGGATGCTCCAGCCATGACCCAGTCCAAGCCCCTGGCCGACGCCCGCGAGGAATTCGCCAACGCCCTCACCCATGGCCTTGGCGCCACCGCGGCGCTGGCCGGCGGTGCGGTGCTGGTCGCCCTGGCCGCCCGTCATGGCGACGGCTGGCAACTGGTGGGCGCCTCCGTGTTCGGCCTGAGCCTGCTGCTGCTCTACATCGCCTCGACCCTCTACCACGCGATCCAGCACCCGGTGTTGAAGGCGCGGATGAAGGTGGTCGACCATTGCGCGATCTACCTGCTGATCGCGGGCACCTACACGCCCTTTACCCTGATCGGCCTGCGCGGCGAAGTCGGCTGGTGGCTGTTCGCGGCGATCTGGACACTCGCGCTCGCCGGCGTCGTCTTCAAGCTGTTCTTCACCGGGCGCTTCAAGCTGTTGTCGACGCTGATCTACATCGCGATGGGCTGGCTCGTGCTGGCGGCGATCGTGCCTGTGTTCCGCGCACTCGACGCCTGGACGTTCAGCTGGCTCCTTGCCGGCGGTGCCTGCTACACGCTGGGCACGGTTTTCTACCACCGCCCGACCATGCGCTACTCGCACGCCGTCTGGCACATGTTCGTCGTCGCGGGCAGCGTGTGCCATTACGTTTCGGTGATGGCGCAGGTGGCGCCACGCGCCTGATCCCGTCGCAACGCTGAATCGGCCACAACGTGTTCACCCACGCTTGACCGCAATTTGCCGAAGGTAGTGCCGGTTCCCATGGAGCACCGGCATGCCGCGATCCGGACACATGTCGCCATCGCTGCTTGCGGTGGTTGCCGCGGCAAAAAAAGTGGCTTCGCCGCCATGAAGCCACCCGACCATTGACATGGACACGCCGCGTCCGCCTGAACCGGCTGAAGCGATTGCCGCGCTGCGACGGCATCCCTGGCTGACCCTGCTGAGCCTCGCCCTCGCCGGCCTGGTGGTACTGATCTGGCTGTGGGACTGGAACTGGTTCAAGGGCGCCATCGAACGCCAGGTCGAGGCGCGCACGGGGCGCCATTTCGAGATCGGCAACTTCGACGTCGACTTGGACTGGACCGAACCGACGGTTCGTGCCGATGCCGTGCGCTTCGCCAATGCAAGCTGGTCCAGGCAACCGGTGATGGCGTCGGCCGACCGGGTCGAGTTCACCATCCGGCTCTGGCCGCTGTTGCGGCGCCGGTTCCTCGTCCCCGACCTGCGATTGCGCCACCCCGTGCTGCACCTGGAAACCGGCCCGCAAGGTATCGGCAACTGGGAGCTCGGCGAACCCGGCACCAGCCTGCAGTTCTCGCAACTGTGGATCGACGGCGGCAAGCTCACTTTCATGGATGCGGCGAGCAAGACGGACATCGCCACCGACGTGACCAGCAAGCTTGCGCCGGGCGCCGTCGCGTCGTCGGTGGCGCTCGACGGCGGCGGCCACTGGAAAGGCAGCGAGTTCCGCGTGAACGGCACCGCCGAATCGCCCCTGGCCCTGCGCGAGCGCCAACGTCCGTATCGCATCGACCTGCACGCCAGCGCCGGGGACACCCGCGCGCACGCGCGCGGCTCCCTGGTCGACCCGGTGCTGCTGCGTGACTTCGACCTGCAACTTGCACTGGCCGGCCAGGACATGGCCGATCTGTACCCCTTGCTCGGCATCGTTACGCCCAACACGCCACCCTACAAGCTCGATGGCCGGCTGACGCGGGAAATCAGTGCCGGGAAACACACCTGGCACTACGACAACTTCCACGGGGTCGTCGGCGACACCGACCTCGCCGGCGACGCGAGCCTGACGGTCGGTGGCGCACGTCCCTTCCTGCGCGCCAACCTGGCCTCCAAGCGGCTTGACTTCGACGACCTCGCCGGCTTCGTCAACAAGGCCCCGCACACCGGCGACGGCGAATCGACCAACGCGCAACTCGCGGCGCAAGCTGCTAGCGACGATGCACGACCGCGCCTGCTTCCGGACCGCCCGTACGAACTCGAAAAGCTGCGCGCGATGGATGCGGAAGTCCAGTACAAGGCACATCGCATCGACGCGCCCAAATGGCCGCTCGACAACATGGACACCCACCTACGGCTCGACAACGGCGTGTTGCAACTGCAACCGCTGAACTTCGGCGTGGCAGGGGGACAGGTGCGCTCGGTGGTGCGCATGGATGCGCGCGGAAATCCCATCCGCACCCGCACCCAGATCGATGCGCGCGGATTGAACTTGCGCGAACTCATCCCGGACGTGAAGCTGGCCCAGGACGCGATCGGCCGCATCGGCGGCATCGTGACGCTGACGGGTAGCGGCAACTCGATCGCCCTCATGCTCGGAAGCAGCGACGGCGATGTCGCCATCGGCATGGGACGCGGCCAGATCAGCAACCTGCTGATGGAACTGGCCGGGATAGATATAGCCGAGGCCCTGAAATTCCTCGTCGAGGGCGACCGCAAGGTGCCCATCCGGTGCGCCTTCGGTGATTTCAGCGTCAGCAACGGCGTCATGACAACGCGCGCGATGGCCTTCGACACCACCGACACGATCATCGTCGGCGAAGGTACCGTGAGCCTGCGCGACGAAACGCTGCATCTGAAACTGCGGCCGCGACCGAAGGATCGCAGCCTGCTCGCATTGCGGTCGCCGTTGTGGATCGACGGCACGTTCAAGGATCCCGGGTTCCATCCGGATTACGGACACGTCGGCCTGCGTGGCGCCATTGCACTGGTGCTGGGCAACATCGTCCCGCCGGCTGCGCTGCTGGCGACGCTGGAGCTGGGACCCGGCAAGGATGCGGCGTGTGGCGGGCACTACGCCAAATAATGCGCGCGCGGCCCGGCATAGCGGGCCGCCCGGAACGTACTCAACTGGCGATATAGCGCTGCAGTTGGTCCAGTTCCAACTGCTGGTCCTCGATGACCGCCTTCACCAGGTCCCCGATCGAAACCACGCCGACGACTTCGCCGCCCCGGATCACCGGCAGGTGGCGGATGCGCTGGTTGGTGACGACCTGCATGCAGTGCTCGGCCGTGTCGTCCGGGCGCACGGTGAGGACATCTGCGGTCATGATGGTGCGCACGGGCGTGTCGCTGGACGAGCGCCCCTGCAGCACGATCTTCCGCGCATAGTCGCGTTCCGACAGGATGCCGACCAGTCGCGTCCCTTCCATCACCAGCACCGCGCCGATGCGTTTTTCCGCCATCAGCCGGATCGCATCGATCACCGGCGCATCAGGCGCGATCGCGTAGATCTCCGGGGTTTTCGCTTCGAGCAGCTGCCGCACGGTACGCATGGCCCTCTCCTTCGATGCCGACTGACGAGGCAGAGAATACTCCTGCCGCCGGCCTCCAGGCATCGACCAGGTAGAGCGGCCGCTGCTTGGCTTCGTCGTACAGGCGGCCCAGGTATTCACCGATAAGGCCAAGGGCGATCAGCTGCACGCCCCCGAGGAAGAGGATGACGGCCATCATCGTCGGCCAGCCGGCGACGGGGTCGCCCCAGAACATGGCCTTGAGCACGACCCAGAGCGCGTACAGGAAGGCCACGGCCGCGGTCAGCAGGCCCAGGTACGTCGCCAGCCGCAGCGGTGCCGTGGAGAAGCTCGTGATGCCCTCGAGCGCGAAATTCCACAAGCGCCACAGGTTGAATTTGCTGGTGCCGGCGCTGCGCGCATCGCGGTGGTAAGGAATCGCGGTGGAATTGAAACCCACCCATCCGAACAACCCCTTCATGAAGCGGTGGCGCTCGCGCAACTGCCGCAGCGCCGCCAGCGAACGCGGCGAGAGCAGGCGGAAGTCGCCGGTATCGGCGGGGATCGGTGTATGCGAGAGCCGGCCGATCACGCGATAGAAGGCGTGCGCGGTGCCGCGCTTGAGCCAGCTTTCGCCTTCACGCTCCATGCGCGTGCCGTGTACGTCGTCATAGCCCTCGCGCCACTTGGCGACGAACTGCGGGATCAGCTCGGGCGGGTCCTGCCCGTCGGCATCGAGGATCAACGCAGCACCGGCGCCGACATGGTCCAGCCCCGCGGTCAACGCCGCCTCCTTGCCGAAGTTGCGGGAGAGGCGGAGCAGGCCGACGCCCGCATCGTTGGCGGCGATCTGCTGCAGCACGGTCCAGGTGGCGTCGTGGCTGCCGTCGTCCACATAGAGCACGCGGCCGTCGACATCGGGCATCCCATCCAGCGCGGCGCGCACGCGGGGATGCAACAGCGGCAAGGCCTGGGCCTCGTTGAAGGCCGCAACGACGACGGTGAGCAGGTCACGGGGCATGCCGGAATGGTAACGGGCCCGGCGCCGCCCGTCGCGATTCAGTCGATTCGCCGCAGGAATTCCGGGCCGCCCATGTAGCGCATCTGCCGCTGGATGGCGCTGCTGCGCCGCTGCACGTAGGGGCCCGGGCGCGCCAGGCTGTACCGGCGCGGATTCGGCAGCACCGCGGCCATGCTCGCGGCTTCGGCCGGCGTAAGGGTGTTCGCATCCTTGCCGAAATAGGTGCGCGCCGCGGCCTGCGCGCCGTACACGCCATCGCCGAGCTCCACCGTGTTGGCATAGACCTCGATGATGCGGGCCTTGGGCCAAAGCGCCTCGATCAGCACCGTGTACCAGACCTCCAACCCCTTGCGCGCCCAACGCGTGACGCCCTGCCCCTTCCACAGGAACAGGTTCTTCGCTGTCTGCTGGCTGATGGTGCTCGCGCCACGGATCCGCTTGACCGGCTTGTTGCGCTTGCGCGCACGTTCCTCGGCACGCTCGTTGTGGGCGCGGGCCTTTTCGATCGCCTTGAAGTCGAAGCCGTTGTGAGTCGCGAAGTTCTGGTCTTCCGACGCGATCATCGCCAGCGGCACGTTGCGCGAGATCTCGTCGAGATCGCACCAGTCGTAGGCGATGCGGAAGCCGAACTCGCCTGAGCTCCAGGCCTCGACCTCCCTGGCGGCCATGAATGCCGTGAACGGAGGATCGATGAAACGCAGTAGCAACACCTGCAGGACCGTGGCGGCCACGAACATCACCGGCAGCTTCCACAACCAGCCCCGCCAGCGCTTTCGCACGGCCCGTGCCGTCACTTCGTTCCCCTGTTGACCTGCGTCTTGCACCCGGCTGCCCTCATCCCCATCTTGCGGTCATCCCCGCAAACCCTGGTGCGCATTATCGTGGATGACGCGCGCCTTACCGCATGAGCCCCCCAATGACGACCTCCACAGATCGTGACCAGCTGAGCCGTTTCCTGATCGAAGGCGCCGGGGTGCGCGGCGTGCGCGTGCACCTGCAGGACACCTGGCAGCAGATCCGCACACGCGCCGCCAGCCTGGACCATGAAATCCCGGCGGCCGCGGCTGAACTGCTGGGTGAAGCCGCCGCCGCGGCCGCGCTTTTCACCGGGCACGCCAAGGTCGACGGCCGGCTCTCGGTGCAGCTGCGGGGCCATGGCGCCTTGCGCACGCTGTTCGCCGAATGCACCGCCGCGGGCACGCTGCGCGGCATCGCGCAACTAGCCGATGAGGGCACCGTGTCGCGCGACCTCCGCGAAATGGGGCCCGACGCGATGCTCGCCATCACCATCGAAAACCCTTCGCGCGATGGTCGCGAGCCCATGCGCTACCAGGGACTGGTCGCACTCGAGTCCGATTCGCTCGCCGGCGCCTTTGAAGACTATTTCCGCCGCTCGGAGCAGCTGCCGACACGCCTTCTGCTAGCGGCGGACCAGACCGCTGCCGCAGGCCTGATGCTGCAGAAATTGCCCGGCGACGCGGGCGACGACGACGGCTGGGCACGGGCCGGCGCGTTGTTCGAAACCCTGACCCCCCACGAGTTGCTGGACTGGAGCGATACCCAACTGGTGACCCGCTTGTTCCACGAGGACGGCGTCCGGTTGCTGGGCTCCAAGCCGCTGACCTTTGCCTGCTCCTGCTCCAGGGAACGGGTGGAGGCTATGCTGACCTCGTTGGGCACGGAGGAGGCCCATGCGGCCTTGGCCGACGGGGAGGCGCTCGTGCGTTGTGAGTTCTGCGGCCAGTCGTATCGGTTCAATGCGGAGCAGATCACGGGACTTTTCGAGACCGGGTTGGAGGTTCAAGCTGCCCCCGAACGGACCCAATAAGGGGCTTGCGACGCAACGCACAGATTGTTAAATAAGCATAAAGTAGCTATAGTCCTAGGCCCAGAACGCGGGGAACTTCACCGACCGATTCCGGTCGTAACCACGCCATGAAAGCGCGCCTGTTCCAGCTGCCACTAGCCCTGCTGCTCGCCCTTGGCGTGGCATCGGGCGTGTATGCGCAGGCCGCGGGCGGGCGCACCGATGCGACCCTGCTCCCGGTGTGGAACACCAACGGCAAGCTCGAAGCCGTCCTCCAGCTCGAACCCAGCACGATCCCGGTTGCCGGCGCCCGCTGGCGCGTGGGTGGCAATACCCTGGACGCCGCTTTCGGCGTCGCTGCCGGCGATACGCTGGGCTTGGTATGCGATCGCAAGAACGGGCTGTCCTCGGCCATAAGCAGCCTCGCCAACCACTGCATGCTTGCCACGCTCGACGGTGATGGCGATGGCAGCGCCGACCGGCAGTTCAGTGGCGGAGCCAGTCTGAGCCACGGTAGCGGCCGCGTGGGCCTGATCCTGGGCACGGCACGCGACACCCTGCCCGCCTGGCTCAGCCCCAGCTACAAGACCGGCAAGCTCGACCAGAACAGTCTTACCCTCTATGGCCAGAAGAACATCGGCCGCGAGGCAACCGTCTCCATTGGCGGCACCCTCGCCCGGGCCCGCCTGATCCCCGCGGACGACATCCCGTCCGAAGTAGCCGACCGCTGGACCAGCAAGACCTTCACCGTCGGCGCCGGGGTGGGCAATTTTGGCGCCAACATCATCGGCCGCGTCGTCGACACCCCCGGGGTCCCGGGTCAATGGGGCGGCCTCGGAGTGGGGCTCACCTGGCGGACGCCCTGGAGCGGCCAGCTCACCGTCGGCGCCGAAAACATTGTGACCCGCGGCAAGAACCCCTTCGCTCCCAGTGGCAGCGACAAGGACGAGGGAACCGTTCCCTACGTCCGCTACGAGCAGGACCTCTAGTCCGCTCTCCGGCCGCCCCTTCTGGCGGCCTCCCTCGGTTTTGCCTTTGGAACCCGCCCGGAGCCAGTTGCCGGAACCGGTCCCTGCGTCCGCGACGAGCAGGACATCTGGCCCGCTCTCCGGCCGCCCCCTTTCGACGGCACTCCCCCTCGTTTTTGCCTTTGGAACCCGCCCGGGGACCATTCGTCGGCGTTTATTAACGACACTTTAATTTTTCCGAGCAGCCGTCTACTATCCGGACGGCCTTGCCGGATTAGGTGTCTTCCTTGACTCCGCCGGGGAGGTTCCCATGGGAAACAAACCAAGACCGACTTGGAGAGAGAGAGAAATGACCCTTAAGACCAACAAGCTCCGCGACGCGATTTCGTTCGCTATCGCTGTGGGCGCCATCGCCGGAACCGGCTCTGCGTTCGCGCAGGAAGCCGCTCCGCCGCAGGAAAAGAAGGACGCCACCACCCTCGATCGCATCGAAGTGACTGGCTCGCGCATCAAACGCACCGACATCGAGACCTCGCAGCCGGTGTTCTCGCTGAGCCGCGATGAAATCACCGCACAGGGCCTGACCTCGGTCGGTGACGTGATCCAGAACATCACGGCCAACGGTTCGACCCTCAACAGCACCTTCAACAACGGCGGCAACGGTGAAACCCGCGTCAGCCTGCGTAACCTCGGTTCGAACCGCACCCTGGTGCTGGTCAACGGCCGTCGTTGGGTCGGTGGTACCGGCCTGGGTGGCGCGGTCGACCTGAACACCATCCCGACCGCCGCGGTCGAGCGCATCGAAGTCCTGAAGGACGGCGCCTCGACGATTTACGGCTCCGACGCCATCGCCGGCGTGGTCAACGTGATCCTGCGCCAGAACTTCGAAGGCGCCGAAGCCAACGCCTATTTCGGCCAGTTCGACAAGGGCGACGGCACCCGTCAGGCCTACGACTTCACCATCGGCTCGGCCTCCGACCGCTTCACCGCGATGATGGGCTTTGGTTACGTCAAGGAAGAGCCGGTCATGGCCGGCGACCGCGACATCTCCAAGGAGCCGGTCGTCGGCACCGGCAATGCGTTCGGCAGCGGCACCAGCCCCGACGGCCGCTTCGGCTTCGGCACCTCGCCCTGCCAGCGCCAGAACAACTCGGGTCAGTTCCTGTGGACTAACTTTGGTGCCGATGGCAAGCCGATTACCTCCGGTCCCAACCAGTTCTCGACGACGCCGACGTTCAATCCGCAGACTGGCGCAGAGGCGAAGGCCATCGTGGCCGTCGGTAACCAAAAGCCGAATCTGCAGACCCCGCTGTGCCAGCCGGGCACCGTCACCTACGACGGCGCCGGCACCCCGTTCCGTTCGTACGTTCCGGGCGCCGACGCCTACAACTTCGCTCCGGAAAACTACCTGCTGACCCCGCAGGAGCGTCGTTCGGTCTTCGCTAACGCCTCCGTCGACATCACCGACGACATCCGCTTCAAGACCACGGTCACCTACAACGAGCGTCTGTCCGAGCAGCTGCTCGCGGCGATGCCGGTCGTGCTGGGTACGCCGGTGGCGGGCACCCGTTCGGGCTCGGTCTTCATCAGCAAGGACAGCTACTACAACCAGATCGCCAACGGCGGCTTCGGCGAAGACATCACCCGCATCAACCGCCGCATCACCGAGACCGGTGGCCGTTCGTTCAGGCAGAACGTGAACACGTTCGCGCTGGACGCCGGCTTCGAAGGCACGCTGAACTTCGGCGAGAAGTACTTCGACTGGGAAGCCGGCTACTTCCGTGGCCAGAACAAGGCCAACAACACCACCAACGGCCTGTTCAACGTCGAAGCCCTGCGCCAGGCCCTGGGCCCGTCGTTCAAGGACACCGACGGCAGCATCGTCTGCGGCACCCCGGACAATCCGGCCACGACCACCATCGACGAACGCAATGTCATCGCCGGCTGCGTGCCGATGAACATGATCGGCGGCAACGGCAACATCACCCAGGACATGCTGGGCTTCTCGACCTTCGTGGCGCACGACGAGTACAGCTACACCCAGCAGACGTACTACGCCAACGTCAGCGGCGAAGTGTTCGACATGCCGGCCGGCGCCCTGGGCTTCTCGTTCGGCCTCGAGCACCGCACCGAGGATGGCTTCGACTCGCCGGACGCGCTGATCAACTCGGGCAGCACCACCGGCAACTCGCGTACCGCCACCAAGGGCGGCTACTCGCTGGACGAGGCCTACCTCGAACTGGCCGTCCCGGTGCTGGCCGACATGCCGTTCGCCAAGCTGCTCGATTTCAGCATCGCCACCCGTTACTCGGACTACAGCAACTTCGGCGACACGCTGAACAGCAAGTTCGGTTTCCGCTGGAAGCCGATCGATGACCTGATGGTCCGCGGCAACTGGACCGAAGGCTTCCGCGCTCCGTCGATCAGTGAACTGTTCGCCGGCCAGGCCGACTCGTTCCCGACCCTGTCGGATCCCTGCAACGTCGCCAACTTCCAGAACCAGATCCCGGCCGGCCAGAACCAGTGTATTGCCGAAGGCGTGCCGAACGGTGGTTACCAGCAGGACAGCTCGCAGATCCGCATCACCGTCGGCGGCAATCCTAACCTGCAGCCGGAAACGGCCGAGTCCACCACCTTCGGCGTGGTCTACAGCCCGAGCTTCGTGGAAGGCCTGGACATCTCGCTCGACTGGTGGAAGATCAAGCTGGAAGACCAGATCACCACGGTCGGCGGTCAGAACATCATCCAGCAGTGCCTGGACTCCGGTGGTACCGGCCCGACCTGCGCGCTGTATAGCCGTGGGCCGTCGGGCGAAATCCTGACCCTGCTGAACACCACGACCAACATCGGCGGCGCCAAGCTCGAAGGCTACGACATGACGGTCAGCTACCGCCTGCCGGAAACGGCGTGGGGTACCTTCAGCTTCGTGTGGGATACCACCTACCTGTCCAGCTTCGAACAGGACATCGACGGCGACGGTCGCTTCGGCGAAGACCAGCAGATCCTGCCGGCCATCGGCCAGCCGTTCAACTTCAACGAAGGCGGCAACCAGGTCGGCGAATTCGCCCAGAACTCCAACTCGTGGCGCATCCGCTCCAACCTGGCCACGCGCTGGGAAATGGGTGATTTCGGCGCGAATTGGAACATCCGTTACTTCTCGGCCCAGAACGAGACGTGCCAGAACTTCGAAGACTACGGCTACGCCTTCCTGTGCTCGGATGCTGACCGCTTCATCGGCCTGCCCAGCGACGACAACGGCAATGGCGTGTGGGACGGCGAAACCGGCGGCGATTCCATCGTCGCTACGCCTGCTGCCGAGAACCACATCGGTGCGACGACCTACCACGACGTGAGCGCCTACTGGAACGCGCCGTGGAACGCGAAGATCACCGTCGGCGTCAACAACGTGTTCGACAAGGATCCGCCGGTTGCGCTGAATGCCTTCGCGAACTCGTTCGACCCGCAGTACGAAGTCCCGGGCCGCTTCTACTACATGCGTTACGCGCAGAAGTTCTGATCCAGCCCAGTTGTATGTTTGCCACTACGGCCCCGAAAGGGGCCGTAGTTTTTTGCGCAGTACACTAGCCGCGTTGCGCGGGAGCGCCGCGCCCAGGAATCGCCACGCATGCCCCTTGAGATCAATCCGGTATTCGCCGTGCCGCTCGGCCAGGACACCCTGCCCGATGCGCAATCCGTCAATGCGGAACTGAAGGCGTTGCTGCTCGCCCGCGAGTCGGAAGGGGGGCGCTACGCCAACCCCAATCCGTCGCTGAAGCAGCACCAGGGCGTGTTCGAGAGTGACTTCAACCTGTTCTCATGGCCGGAGCCGTGCGTGCAGCGCTTGCGCCAGTTCTGCTGGTCGGCGCTGGGCAAGCTGATCCAGGACCTCAACGGCTACAGCGCCGAGGATATGCAGCGCCTGCAGATCTTCTCGCACACCTGGTTCCACGTGACCCGGAACGGGGGATTCACCATCATGCACACCCACCCGATGGCATCCTGGTCGGGCGTCTACTGTGTGGCCGCCGGGGAGACGCCCGCGGACCGTCCTGAATCCGGGATCCTGCGCTTCCACAACCCGCACCATTACAGCAACTATTTCCTCGACCCCGGCAATGCGCGGCTGCGTGCCCCGTACCACCATGGCACCTGGAGCGTCCGTTTCGAGGGGGGGCAGCTGGTGCTGTTCCCGTCATGGCTGCAGCATGAGGTCATGCCGTTCTACGGCAACGATGAACGCATCACCATCGCATTCAACTGCTGGTTCGGCATGAAATGACAGCAATGACAGCCAGACGAGGGCCGGCCCGGCCCTCGTCAGCGATAAGGCGCCAGTCCTTCGATCAATGGCTGCAATTGCTTCTCGTACGGACTCCAGGCGGCCTTGCGGTTCTTGATGATCCCGCCGCGCATCTGCGGACTGCTCGCGGTGGCCACCGCGCCGGCTCCTTCCAGCGTCGTCGCCGCTGCGTCCCACGGCAGGCCGCAGAATTCGAGCACCCTACGCATCACGCCCTCGGGATCCTCCACCAACGCGTCGTAATGGACGTCGAGGATCCGGCCGGGCATCACCTTGTGCCAGTGGGCCATCAGCTGCCGGTACTGGCCATACCACTCCGCCAACTCCTGCTGGTCGTACGAGAACGTGTTCACGTCCGAAAACATCGTGCGCAGGTTGGAGAAGCACGTGTCCAACGGGTCGCGGACCATGTGCAGGATCCGGGCCTGCGGCAGGGCCTTGGCGATGAAGCCAAGGTTGAGGAAATTCGACGGCAGCTTTTCGGTCAGGTAAGGCTTGCCCTTGGCACGCCAGGCGGTCGCCTCATGGAAACGGCGCCCCACCAGGCCGTAATCGACGTTGGCCGCGCGCCGGACCAATTCGGCATCGGCCACACCCTTGTTGCGGTAATCCGCCGCATAGCGCATCTGCGTCGTAAACGCGTATGTCTCGCCACCGTCCGCCACCATCGGATGGCCGCCCAGCAATTGCTCGAGCAGCGTGCTGCCGGAGCGATGCATGCCGACGATGAACACCGGCACGAAGGTGGCCTCGGACTGCGCGACGGGTTGCACGAACTGCTCGTCGGCCAACGCCATTAGGCCGTCATACATGCGGCGGGCATCGGTACGGTCGTGCGGCGTCAGCTGGCGCTTGCAGCGGCAGCCCTGCTGCAGCGCCTGCCAGGAATCGGCATGGCGACCCAGGTCATGGAGTTCGTTGTGCAGGGCGAACGCCAGGTATGAATCGCTGTCGCTGCCGCGCGGCACCTTGGGAATCAGGGCGCGCATGCGTTCGACATGATTGGCGTCTTCGGTCTGCTTGCGCAGGCGCGACAGCACCCAATGCGCCTGGGTGAACCCGGGCGCCTTGGCGATGCACAGCTCAAGCTCCCGTTCGGAG
This sequence comes from Agrilutibacter niabensis, assembly GCA_031457065.1. Taxonomy (GTDB): domain Bacteria; phylum Pseudomonadota; class Gammaproteobacteria; order Xanthomonadales; family Xanthomonadaceae; genus Agrilutibacter; species Agrilutibacter niabensis_A. The sequence goes on along the minus strand of JAVDVW010000001.1, from coordinate 318,303 downwards.
GCTTCCATGTCGCCGAAGAACATCCGTACGACTCCGCGGAAATAGCGGGTCTGCGGGTTGTTCGGCTCGCGAATGATCGCGAGATCGAGCATCTCCATCGCCAGGTCGTTGGCGCCGATCGTGCTGACCATCATGGCCAGGTCCGTCAGCCATGTGGCCGAGCGGCGTTCACGCCAGCGCGAGTGCTCCAAGCATTCGAGCAGCGCGACGGGCTCGTTGTACATGCGCAACGCCCGCACCAGGGTGAGCACGGCCTCATCGCTGCCGGGGCGCCTGGCCAGCGCGCGCAATGTGTAGTCGAGGCCGTCACGGTAACGGCCGAGGGAGAGGGCCATCCTCGATGCGCGCAGCATCGCCATCGCATGGCCCGGATCGCGCGCCAGCACGTTGTCGTATTGCGCCAGTGCGGCGGCCCACTGCCCTTGGCGGGCGTAGGTCTCTGCCTTGTTCCAAAGCGCGGGCACCGTTTCTGCGTTCATCATGCCCCGCCGATCGCGACCCGCTCGAACTTGATGGCGAAGGTGTAGCGCGGCGCATAGCAGATGCGGTTCGGCGGCCTTCCGACGTGCTTGATCGCGCCGTCAAAGACGACCAGCCTTCCCGGCTGGGGGCGCACCGCGCAGGCGATCTCGTCCTGCGCGTCGTAGAACATCGTCTCGCCGCCCCACTCGAGGTCCCAGCGTTCGCACAGGTACCACAGCGCGGTCAGGTCGTGCTGGTCCGGCAGGCAGTCCGTATGCGTGAACAGCATGTCGCCGTAGCTCGCGACGTTGGTGTAGGCGCGATACGGTCGATATCCAAACCCGGGCCCCGCGAAGCCACCCACGGCGAGGTGGGTAACTTCAAAAATCGGCTGGCGCATGAGCGCTTCGAGCTTGATTTCCGTGGCCCAGTGCTTGTGCTCGGCCGTCTCAGGCCGCGCGAACTCCGTGCGGGTGAACATCGCACGCGCCAGTCCCTGCACGTACTCGCCCACATTGGGCAGCAGCCCGTCGAACACCCGCAGCGGGCGGCCATCGATCAACAGCTCGCGACTGCTCGCGGGCGCGGCGGGGTTCGGGGTCATGGCTCGTCAGCTGGCCAGCGAACGGGCAATGCGCTGCTGCTCGTCGTGCAGTGCCTGCGGCATGCGCGGACCGTACTCGCCGAGGTATTCGCCGATGCTCTCGAACTCGGCACGCCAGCCGGCGTGGTCGTACCCGAACAGCTTGGCTTTCGCTTCATCGCTCAGGGCGATGCCATCGACATTGACATCATCGAGGCTCGGCAAGTGGCCGATCGGCGTTTCGACCGCGCCAGCTTCGCCCTTCACGCGCTTGATCATCCATTCCAGCACGCGCAGGTTGTCGCCGAAGCCCGGCCACAGGAACTTGCCGTCGTCGCCCTTGCGGAACCAGTTGACGTGGAAGATCTTCGGCAACTTCGCGCCGTCCTGGTCGAACGACAGCCAATGGCCGAAATAGTCGGCGAAGTTGTAACCGCAGAAAGGCTTCATCGCCATCGGATCGCGGCGCATCACGCCAACGGCACCGGTGGCCGCGGCGGTGGTTTCGGAACCCATCGCGGCACCGACCAGCACGCCGTGCGTCCAGTCGCGTGCTTCGAATACCAGCGGCACCAGCGACGCGCGACGACCGCCGAAGACGATCGCGCTGATCGGAACGCCCTGCGCGTCTTCCGCGTGCGGCGAGTACGACGGGCACTGCTTCGCGCTCACGGTGAAACGCGAGTTCGGATGCGCCGCCGGGGCGCCCTTGCTGAAATCGTAGTCATTTCCGCGCCAATCAATGACGGGCTTGCCCTGGCTCAATCCCTCCCACCAAGGCTGATTGTCGGCAGTGGTGGCGACGTTGGTGAAGATCGTGTCGTGCGCGATGGTCTTCAGCGCATTCGGATTGGAATTGATGGAAGTACCCGGGGCGACACCGAAGAAACCCGCCTCCGGATTGATCGCATAGAGGCGACCGTCGGAACCCGGGCGCATCCAGCAGATGTCGTCGCCGACGGTCCATACCTTCCAGCCGTCCTTGCGGTAGCCCTCCGGCGGGATGAGCATGGCGAGGTTGGTCTTGCCGCACGCGGACGGGAATGCCGCGGCGATGTAATGGGTTTCACCCTGCGGGCTTTCCAGGCCGAGGATCAGCATGTGCTCGGCGAGCCAGCCTTCGGCCTTGGCCTGGTGCGAGGCGATGCGCAGCGCATGGCACTTCTTGCCCAGCAGTGCGTTGCCGCCGTAGCCGGAACCGAATGACTTGATCGCCAGTTCTTCGGGGAAATGCATGATGTAGCGGCGGTTCGGGTCGAGCTCGCCAATCGAATGCAGGCCTTTCACGAACGAGCCTTCGCGCTCGATGCGCGCGAGGGCCGGCGCGCCCATGCGGGTCATGATGCGCATGTTGGCGACGACGTAGGGAGAGTCGGTGATCTCGACGCCGCAACGCGACAACGGCGAGTCGATCGGCCCCATGCAGTACGGAATGACGTACATGGTGCGGCCCTTCATGCAACCGGCGAACAGCGCATCCATCTTGGCGTGGCCGTCGGCCGGCGACATCCAGTGGTTGTTGGGACCGGCATCTTCCTGCTGCGGCGTGCAGACGAAGGTCAGGTGCTCGACGCGGGCGACGTCGTCCGGATGGGAGCGATGCAGCCAGCTGCGCGGGTGGGTTTCGGGGTTCAGCGGGATCAAGGTGCCGTCGGCTTCCATCCGCGCGATGAGCGCGGCGTTCTCGGCGTCGCTGCCGTCGCACCAGTGGATCGCATCGGGTTGGGTCAGAGGCGCTACTTGTGCAACCCAGTCGTTGAGCGCGGCAAGTTTGCTTCGTCCGGCATTTTCAGCCGGAGCGTTCTGCGACACATTGTTCATCGATGAAACCTTCTACGGATTGGGAATCAGGGTCACGGCCATGTGCTCGACATAGGCCTCGAATTCGTCGTGCTGCATCCGCGTCTGGTGCAGCTGCAGATTGAGCTGCAGGAAACCGACGTAGGCGGAGTACAGCAGCTGGGCGCGATGGCGCGCGTCGGTGCGCACGAGACCCGCCTGGCGGAACGAGGCGGTCAGGTAATCCAGGCGACGTTCGGACACTCGACCGATCACCGGCTGCACCGCCGGGTGGTCCATCGCCTTGATCAGTTCGGAATAGACGACGTGCGACTTGTATTCGTGCGCCACCAGGTTGAAGAGCGCACGCAGGCGGGCACGCGGGTCGTTGATGGGCTCGAGCTCCCCGAACAACAACTCCTGTTCCATCTTCTCCCAACGCTCCAGCGCAGCGACCAGGAGGGCTTCGCGCGACGGGAAGTGCCAGTAGAAACTGCCCTTGGTGACACCCAGCCGGCGGGCGAGCGGTTCGACGGCGACGGCGGCCACCCCTTGCTCGGCAATGAGGTCCAAGGCGGCCGACGCCCAGTCATCGGCGCTGAGGCGGCCGGTGCGTTCCTTGGCGGCGGCGGCGTCGGGCTTGGTGGTGGTAGTCATGTCGGCAAGTTTAACCATACGGTGGCGACTGTGATAGTACGCACAGTCCCAGAATGGGGAGGGTGGCGCGGTTGACAGTGCTCGCACGCCCGAAACATACTCGGCCGTATGTTACGCGTTTCATGCCACTGTTTGAATCCGACCCTGCGCAGCAGGCAGATCCAGGCACCCGGCGCGGAACGGACTACCCTTACCGTCAGCCCGTCAACGCCACGTCGCGTCGGAGCCCATACATGAGCATCGCCCTTCCCTTCCTCGCCCTGCTGGTCGTCGGCGCCGTTGCCGCCTACCACCGCGTGCGCCTCGTCGTCTGGGCCGCGGCCACGCTGACCGCCCTGATCGGCTGCCTGATGCTGGGAGCGAACATCACCGCGACCATCGTCGCCACGATCTTCGCCGCCCTGGTCGCGGTGCCCCTGCTGGTGCCGCAGATCCGCCTGCCCTTCATCACCCAGCCATTACTTGGCTTCTACACCAAGATCCTGCCCCCGCTGTCGGAAACCGAGCGCGTCGCCCTGGAAGCCGGCACGGTCGGCTGGGAAGGCCAGCTGTTCTCGGGCAAGCCCGACTGGGACGTGCTGTTCGACCAGCCCAGGCCTGAGCTTCGCCCGGATGAGCAGGCCTTCCTCGACGGTCCGGTCGAAGAGGTCTGCCGCATGACCAACGACTGGCAGATCACCCACGTCAACGCGGACCTCACCCCGGAGATCTGGGATTACATCAAGCGCAACAAGTTCTTCGGCATGATCGTGCCGAAGGAATACGGCGGCCTGGGCTTCACCGCACTGGGCAACCACAAGGTGATCCAGAAGCTGGCCACCGTCTCGACCGTGCTCAGTTCCACCGTCGGCGTGCCCAACTCGCTCGGCCCGGCCGAGCTGCTGTTGCACTACGGCAGCAAGGAACAGAAGGATTACTACCTGCCGCGCCTGGCCGACGGCCGCGAAGTACCGTGCTTCGGCCTCACCGGCCCGTGGGCGGGTTCGGATGCGACGTCGATCCCCGACTTCGGCATCGTCACCATGGGCGAGTGGAGCGGGGCACGCGTGGTCGGCGTGAAACTCACCTTCGACAAGCGTTACATCACCCTCGCCCCGGTCGCGACCCTGATCGGCCTGGCGTTCCGCATGTACGACCCGGACGGACTGATCGGCGACAAGCGCGACATCGGCATCACCCTGGCGTTGTTGCCGCGCGACACGCCCGGCGTGGAAGTCGGCCGCCGCCACTTCCCGCTCAACTCGCCGTTCCAGAACGGCCCGATCCATGGCAAGGAAGTCTTCATCCCGCTCAGCCAGTTGATCGGCGGCGAGGCGTTTGCCGGCAAGGGCTGGCAGATGCTGGTCGAATGCCTGTCGATCGGCCGCTCCATCACCCTGCCCTCCACCGCCAGCGGCGGCGCCAAGTTCGGCGCCGTCGTCACCGGAGCCTATGCACGCATCCGCAAGCAGTTCGGCCTCTCCGTCGGACGCTTCGAAGGCGTGGAAGAAGCGCTCGCCCGCATCGGCGGCAAGGCCTACGCGATCAGCGCACTGTCGGAAGCCGCGGCCGCCGCCGTCACGCGCGGTGAGTTGCCGGCGGTGCCGTCGACGATCGCCAAGTACCACTGCACCGAGATGGCGCGGGAAGTCGCCACCGACGTGATGGATATCCACGGCGGCAAGGGCATCATCCTCGGCCCGAAGAACTACGCGGGCCGCAATTGGCAGGCGTTGCCGATCATGATCACGGTGGAGGGCGCGAACATCATGACGCGCTCGCTGATGATCTTCGGCCAGGGCGCGATCCTCTGCCATCCGTGGGTGCTCAAGGAAATGAAGGCCGCGGGCCTGTCGGATCCGGAAGAGCGCCTGACCGAGTTCGACGCGAACCTGTTCGGCCACGTCGGCTTCGCCTTCTCCAATGCCGTGCGCAGCTGGTGGTACGGCTTCACCGGTGCGCGCATCGGCAAGGCCCCGGGTGACAAGTACACCCGCCGTTACTACCGCAAGCTCAACCGCTATTCGGCGGCGCTGGCCCTGGCAGCGGACACGTCGATGCTGCTGCTCGGCGGCAAGCTGAAGTTCAAGGAATCGCTGTCGGGCCGCCTGGGCGACGTGCTGAGCCAGCTCTACATCGCCAGCGCCATGCTCAAGCGCTACGAGGACCAGGGCCGTCCGGTGTCCGACCAGCCGCTGCTGGCGTGGGCTTTCCACGATGCGGTCAACAAGATCGAAACCGCATTTTCCGCGGCGTTGCGCAATTTCCCGGTGCGGCCGGTGAGTTACCTGCTGTGGGCGCTGATCTTCCCGTGGGGCCGCCGTGCGCAGGCACCGAGCGACCGCCTCGGCCACAAGATCGCCTCGCTGCTGATGTCGCCCAACGAGGCGCGCGACCGCCTTGCCACCGGCACCTTCCTGACGCCATGCGCCAACAATCCGGCCGGCCGCATCAACAGCTACCTGCCGAAGGTGATTCTGGCCGAACCGGTGGAGCGCAAGTTCCTCAAGGCACTGAAGAACAGCGACATCGAGGCGCTGGATTTCGCCTCCCAGCTCGACGAAGGCGTGCGCGAAGGCTGGATCACCGCCGACGAACGCAAGCAACTGGAAGAACTGCGCGAGATGACGATCGATGCGATCAGCGTCGACGACTTCGATGCAGATGAACTGCGCTCCGCCGGCTATCGTCGCGAGAATTACGACAGCCGCGCCGCGGCCTGATCCAGCCATCTATTCAATCGCACAGGACGGCGGGCCAGGCCCGCCGTCTTCCTTTTCCGGAGTCGCAACGCATGGCTGCTTCTGTGCTTTCGATGTACCGCCGCCTGAGCCGCTGGCCCGGGGGGCGCTGGCTCTTCTCGCGTGCGGTGTGCTGGCGCGCCCCCTACTTCGCGACGATCGCGCCGCGCTTCACCGCACTGGAACCTGGCCGCTGCGAAGTCGAGATTCCGGACCGGCGCCGCGTCCACAACCACCTCGGCACCGTGCACGCGATCGCCCTGTGCAACCTGGCCGAACTGAGTGCCGGCGTGATGACCGAGGCGTCGCTGCCGGCTTCGATGCGCTGGATACCCAAGGGAATGACGGTCGAATACCTCAAGAAGGCGCGTGGCACCCTGCACGCCGTCGCCGCGCCGGAGATTGCCATCAAGGACGCGGCGAGCGGCTACGACCTGCCGGTGCTTGTGTCGGTACGTGATGCGGCCGGGGAAGAGGTATTCCGCGCCCGGATCATGATGTGGCTGTCGCCGAAATCACACCGCCAGGACAGCGCCCATCGCCAGTAATGCCGGCATCGACTGGATGAAAAAGATGCGTTTGTTGACCGTCGCCGCGCCGTAAAGCCCAGCGATGATCACGCAGGCAAGGAAGAACAGCTCGAATTCGCGCGACCCCGTAAGCGCGCCGTAAACCAGTCCCGCTGCAAGAAAGCCGTTATAGAGCCCCTGGTTCGCGGCCAGCACTTTGGATTGCTCGGCTTTTTCCGCGGATTGCCGGAACACCTTGAGGCCCAGCGGCCTGGTCCACAGGAACATCTCGAGCACAAGGAAGTACAGGTGCAACAGGGCGACCAGCAGCACCAGCAGGACGGCGACGGTGGACATAGTTTCCCCTTGGATGGAAAGCGGCACTGTTGCGAAGCGGCAGCGTAACCCAGGCCGGGCCCGGCTCACCGGCGGCACTCAAGTGCGCGCTGGCGCCCGCGACTCCCGCCCGCCAAACATCGCCTGCCGCGACAGCCGCACGCCAATCGCAGCCGCCGTGAACGCCGCCAGCGCACTCAATGTGGCGAACCCGCCCGCAGCGACCCCGAGCGAACGCAGGCCATTCATCCCCAGTGCGATCGCCATGTCGCCAAACCGCCACACGGCGGTGTCGACGGTGTTCTGCCCCTTGTAGCGCTCGTTGCGCGGCACGCGGGTAAACAGGCTGTGGCGCGCGGGCTCGGCCATGCCGTAGGCGAGGCCGCGGCTGATGATGAGCGCGAGGGCCACCGCCGGGAATCCGCCGACGATCGGCGCATGTGGATCGGGCGAGAAGATCACCAGGGACAGCGCGATTACGCTGATACCGGCCCAAAGGGTGATGAGCAGGCCTGGGCCCTTGCGCGGCAGCAACCAGCGCGTGACCAGCAACTGCAGCACCACGGTCAGGATGTTCGCCGTCAGGTCCACATTGGCGGCGAAGCGCGTGCGCGCGACCGCATCGCTGAAGGTCGCTCCCGAGTAGTCGGACACGAGCGCGTAGTTGACCGTGCCGATGCCGTCCGCGAGCAGCAGCAGGAACGCCATGCTGCGCATGAACGGCTGCGTGAAGACCTGCTTGAGTCCGTCGAGCATTCCGCCGCCGATGGCGGTTTCGTGGGAGGCATCGTGGCGCCGGGCGCCATGCACGCGGGCCCATTGCCCCAGCAATATCGCGCAGACCACCGCGGCCGCCAGCAGCGTCGCCGACACCGCCAGCAGCGGCGCGACCCCGATCACGTCGACCAGTGTCTTCGTCAGCAGCGGTCCGGTGATCGCACCGGCCGTGCCCGCGACGGCAATGATGGGAAACAGACGGCGCGACTGCTCCTCGCTCCAGATGTCGGCCATGAAGCTCCAGAACACCGACACCACGAACAGGTTGAACACGCTGACCCAGACGAAGAACGCGGTGCCGAGGGCGCGCGGACTGAGCAATCCCTGGTGGGTAAACAGCGGAATGAAGCCGATCAGGCACGCGATGAAGAACAGGTACACCACCGGCACGACGATTCGCCGCGGGTATCGCGACACCAGGGCGCCGAATACCGGCGCCAGCGCCAGGGTCGCGAAGAAGGTGCCCGCGTAGAACCATGGCAGCTGCGTCGATCCCACTGCGGCTGACAACTGCTCGCGCACCGGCCGCATCACGTAGTAGGCGGTCAGCACGCAGAAGAAATAGACGAAAGACAGCGCGACCGCGCGCCACTCCCCCGTGTGGATGCGCCGCCCGGCGTTACCGGCGGCGTCGATGGTCGCCATGCAACCGCTCCGCGAAAACTGGCGCCACGGTAGCCCAAGCCAGCCCCTCCCGCTACAGCGCGCCAACGCGCGCGTCGCCTGCACATCCGGCATCCCGCCCTTTGCCAGAGCAAATGCTCTAGGCTCGGGGAATAGCGTCGGCGCGGTCATCAAGTGGTAACGCAACCGGGATCAGCACGTTGTACGACTACATCATCATCGGCGCCGGCTCTGCCGGTTGCGTGCTGGCAAACCGGCTTTCCGAGGACCCTGCCTGCAAAGTCCTGCTGTTGGAAGCCGGTCCCCGCGACTGGCATCCCTTCATCCATATGCCCGCCGGACTGGCCAAGCTGGTCGGCAAGAAGGGCGTGAACTGGAATTACGACACCGCTCCCGAGCCGCAGCTCAACAATCGGCCAATGTGGTGGCCACGCGGCAAGGTGCTCGGTGGCTCCAGCTCGATCAATGCGATGTGCTACATCCGCGGCGTCCCCGGCGACTACGATGACTGGGCCGCGCAGGGAGCGACGGGCTGGGGCTGGAAACAGGTATTGCCGTTCTTCAAGCGCAGCGAACACAACGAGCGTGGTGGCGATGCCCTGCACGGCGACCAGGGGCCGTTGTACGTTTCCGACCTGCGATACACCAACCCGCTGTCGCAAGCCTTCATCGACGCCGGCCAGCAGGCGGGTTACCCACGCAACCGCGACTTCAACGGTGCGCAGCAACAGGGGTTCGGCCTCTACCAGGTGACGCAGAAGGACGGCGCGCGATGCTCGGCGGCCGTGGCCTATCTGCATCCGATACGCGAACGCCACAACCTCACCCTCGTCACCGGCGCCCAGGCCAGCCGCATCACGTTCGACCCGGCTTCGACAGGCGCGCAGCGCGCAAACGGTGTCACCTATTCGGCCGGCGGCAAGGCCTTCCACCAGGTCGCCACGCGCGAAGTGCTGCTGAGCGGTGGGGCGATCAATTCACCCCAGCTGTTGATGCTGTCCGGCATCGGTCCAGCCCAGCACCTGCGCCGGCACGGCATCGATGTCGTATTCGACGCACCGCAAGTGGGCGAAAACCTGCAGGACCACCTCGATATCTGCACCCTGCAGCATTCGACCCAGCGCGTGACCTACGACCGCGTCAGCGACGCAAAGATCGCCTTCGACTACTACCTGCGTGGCCACAGCGGCCCTGGCAGCAGCAATATCGCCGAAGCCGGCGCCTTCGTGCGTTCGCGGTTCGCACCGGACGATCGCGCCGACATCCAGTTCCATTTCGTTCCGGCGATGCTCGACGACCACGGCCGCCACCGCCTTGCTGGCGATGGCTATACCGCGCATGCCTGTTTCCTGCGGCCGCGCAGCCGCGGCCGCATCCTGCTGGCCAGCGCCAATGCCGGCGACAAGGCGCGGATCGAGGCCAATTACCTGAGCGACGCGGAAGGATTCGACCTGAAGATGATGGTCGAGTGCGCGAAGATCACCCGCGACGTGTTCGCACAGAAGGCGTTCGATGCGTACCGGGGCGCGCCGATCTTCCCCGCGCGCAATGACCTGTCGGATGCAGAGCTCGTCGAATTCATCCGCGCCAAGGCCGAAACCGTCTACCACCCCGTCGGCACCTGCCGCATGGGCAGCGACGACGCGTCCGTAGTCGACCCGCAATTGCGCGTGCGCGGCGTCGAAGGGCTGCGGGTGATCGATGCGTCGGTGATGCCGACGCTGATCGGCGGCAACACCAATGCCCCGACCATGATGATCGCCGAGCGCGCCGCGGACCTGATCAGCGGACGGATGGCCTGAAGCCCGACCCTGCCGACCGCCGGCTCATTGCTGTCCCAGCAATGGCGGCAGCGGGCAATGCAATACGCTGCAGATCGTGCGCAGCAGTTCGGCTTCGGCGACATTGATGCGTCGGTCGTGGCTGATGGTGGCGGTGATCCCTTCGACCAACGCCTCCTTCGCCAACGGCTCCAGCGCATCCAGCGGCACCCACACATCATCCAGCGCCAGCACGCCATCGGTTCGTGGCACGTAGGACAAGGGCTGGTCGGGAAGCACGCGCAGCATGCCGGCCAGGAAAGCCTGGCGGGCGGTTTCCGCATCGGTGTTGCCGCATTGCGCCACCACGGTCAGGAGCGTGGTGACCTCGCGGTGCACGCCGCTCAGTTTGCGACGGCCGAAGCGCGCGTAGCGGGAAGGGTCCAGGGACTCGCGCACATGCACGGTGAGGAGCCGCGCCAGGCAATACTCGAACAGGGAGACGTTGCCGTCGGCATAGACCATTGCGTTGACGGTATCCAGGAACACGTCCAGTTCCGGTCGCGGCCGCCGGCGCAGCACCGGAAATGCCAGCGAGGCCAGCGGCAAACGCAGCACCGGATGCAGCGATCCCACCGCGTCCTGCTGCAGCGTGCGAGCCTCCACGGCTGCGGTCTTGCCCATGCGCGCGGCGATCTCGTCGCCCTGCTTGTCCGCCACGACGGGCTGTGTGTCGAGCAACAATGCGAGCAGCAACGGAACCACCCTGTCGCGTTGCGCCGCCAGCGCACGCAGCTCCTCGGGGAGATGCGCGGCGATCACGTCCGCGGCGCGGTAATCATCAGCGCCAGGTTGCGCAACCTGCGCCACGACGCCCGCGGGCGTCACCGTCTGCTCCGTTGCCGATGGGGGCAATGACGGCATGGTGCGGGCACCGGCGAACCCCATCTGCACGTCCTCGTCCAGGCCGTTGGGTGGCAGCGCGTGCCATTGCAGGCGCAGCCGCGCGAGCTGGTCACTGGTGAAGCCGGGTTCCAATACCCGGATGCGCTCGAGCAGTGGCGGATGCGTGGCGAACCAGCTGCGCAGGCCCACGCCATCGCCGAAGAGCATGTGGCTGATTTCCTCGGCATCGCCGCGATGGCTGAGCTTGCTGCCTTCGTCGATGCCGCCAATTTTTTTCAGCGCACCCGCCAGGCCGGTCGTCTGCCGCGTGAACTGCACCGCGGATGCATCGGCGAGGCGTTCGCGCGAGCGGCTCACCCCGGCTTTGATCAGGCGGCCGAAGAACAGGCCGATGTAGCCGACGATCATCGCGATCAGGGCTGCGATGAGGATCGCGCCGGCGTTCTTGTCGCGCCCCCGCCCCAGTTCGAGCACCTTGCGGCCGATGATCGCGAGCATGAGGATGCCGAACAGCACTCCCATCAGGCGGATGTTCAAGCGCATGTCACCGTTGAGGACGTGGCTGAACTCATGCGCGATCACGCCCTGCAATTCGTCGCGGTTGAGGCGCTCCAGGGCGCCGCGCGTCACCGCCACCACCGCGTCGGACGGCGCATAACCCGCGGCGAAGGCGTTGATCGCGGCCTCGTGCTCCAGCACGTAGAGCTTGGGCATCGGCACGCCCGAGGCGATCGCGATCTCCTCGACGACATTGCGCAGGCGGCGCAGGTGGAAGTCGCTGCTGTGCTCGGGTACCGCCACGCCGCCCATCTGCAGCGCCACGGATTCGCCGCCGCCGCGCAGCGTCGCGATGCGATAGAGCGATCCCAGGCCGATGACCCCCAGCGTCAGCAGCGAGGTGAAGACCAGCATCGCGCCGGTTTCACCCGGCACGGGATCCGCGCTGGCGAACACCAGCCACACGGCGAGATCCACCGCTATCACTATCCCGGCCACGGCCAGCGCGAACAGCAGTACCAGCCATGATGCGTTGCGCCGCGCCGCGGCCTGGTGTTCGAAGAAGTTCATCTCGCGCCGGCAGGGACCAACCCGTGATCAGGAGTCGCGGCAATGGACACTGCGCCCCTGCCGACGGATCGCGAATCCCCGGCTCAGAACTGCACCTTCGGCGCCGCCCTCACCTCGGCCTGCTGTCCGGCCGGGATCTCCAGCAGCGCCGCGGGCGCGAAATTGAACATGCCGGCGATGACACTCGAGGGGAACACCTCGCGCCGGTTGTTGTAGCCCATGACGCTGTCGTTGAAGGCCTGCCGGGCGAACGCGACCTTGTTTTCGGTCGAGGCCAGCTCCTCGGTGAGCTGCATCATGTTCTGGTTGGCCTTGAGGTCCGGGTACGCCTCGGCGACGGCCAGCAGGCGGCCGAGCGCGCCGTTGAGCTGTTCCTGGGTCGCGGCCAGCTGCCCCATGGCGGCGGGGTCGCCGGGGCTGGCCTTGGCCGCGGACAGGCCCGAGATGGCGGCGCCGCGGGCGGCGATGACCGCTTCCAGGGTCTCTCGTTCGTGTCTTAAGTATCCCTTGGCGGTTTCCACCAGGCTGGGGATCAGGTCGAACCGGCGCTGGAGCTGAACGTCGATCTGGGCGAAGGCATTCTTGAATCCATTCCGCGCCGTGATCAGACCGTTGTAGATGCCGACCACCCAGAACGCCAACACGATCACCAAAGCCAACAAAATCAGCAAGCTGAACATGTTTGTTGCCCCCGTCCCTTGAATTTTGGAGTGGTTTTGGAGTTATGATCCGGCGCGATTTACAGCATACGCAGGCGCTGCGAGCGATGAAAGAACCATCCAGCCGCCGGTCCCGCAGGATGTGGCAAGCCGGATTGATCCTCTCGTGCCTGATGACCCAGGCCCTGGGCTCTGCCGCCCAGACGCCGCTGCGGTGGGAAGGCCGTGCCGCCTCGCAGGCGCCGGTCCCGCGCACCGGTTATATCGACCGCGCCGCCGTACAGAACGTCCGCCCCCTGGGTTCGGATTTCAACGTCGCCCAGTTCGAGGCCATGGCGCAGCAGCTCGTCGCCAACCAGCGCGTGCCTGGACTGGCGATGGCCATCGTCCACAACGGCCAGGTACTCAGTGCCCGCGGATACGGCATCACCGACACGCGCGCGCCGCTGCCGGTCGACGCCCACACCGTTTTCCGCCTGGCCTCGTTATCCAAGGCTTTCGCGGGCACCCTCACCGGCCTGCTGGTCAATGACGGCACCCTGCGCTGGGATACCCGCCTGACCCAATACGACCCGAACTTCCGCCTGGTCGATCCGTCGGCCGCGCAGAAGATCACGGTCGCCGACCTGCTGAGCCACCGCGTCGGCCTGCGCCACAACGCCTATGACCGTGACCTGGAAGCCAACGTCGACTACGCGACGCTGACCCAGAAACTTGCCTATGCGCCGATGGAATGCGCACCGGGCACCTGCTACGGCTACCAGAACATCGCCTTCAGCCTGATCGGTGACGTCATCCAGGGCGCCACCGGCGTGCCGTATGGCCAGGCCGTGCAGAACCGCATTCTTCGCCCCCTCGGCATGAACGACGCCAGCGTGGGCCTGGAGGGGATCCTCGCCAGCCCCAACTGGGCCCGCCCGCATGTCCGCACCCGCGGTGGCTGGCTGTCGCTGACGCCGAAACCGAGCTACTACCACGTGGCCCCGGCCGCGGGGGTCAATGCCAGCGCGTCCGACATGGCGCAATGGTTGCTGGCACACACCGGCCATCGCGCGGACGTACTGTCCGCGCCGTTGCTGGCCACCCTGCACCAGCCACTGGTGGCCACGCCCAGCGAACTGCGTGGATCGTCCTGGCGGCGCGAACGCCTGAGTTCGGCGAGCTATGCCCTGGGTTGGCGCGTCTACAACTACGCCGGCAACAACCTGGTCTTCCACGGCGGGGCCGTGCAGGGCTACCGCGGCGTGGTGGCGATGCTTCCCGATCGGGATCTGGGCATCGCGATCCTGTGGAACAGCGAAAGCTCGCTGCCCACCGGCATGCTGCCGACCATGCTCGATCGTGCGATCGGCCTGAGCGAACGCCCATGGCTCGATATCGAGTTCGAAGACCCGACGCTGTTCGCGGGTAATTCCGGCAAGCCGTCCACCCGGGGCGAAGAGCCGGATGACGCCGGCACTACCACGACCAAGACGACTGCGGCGCCAAAGTAAGCGGACTACCCAATCCCGGCGCTTTCACCTGGCGGCGGATCGGCAACGATCCGCCGCTTTTGCTTCTGCGCAGCCGTGCGCCAGCCCGCGGCATCGTGATCGCTTGCCACGGGTGAAATGCGCAACACGCATCTGCATCCGATGGCTCCACTTGCCGTCATCCTCCTTGTTCGAATGCGCAGGACAGGCCACTCCCTCCGCTTCCGGGATGAACGTCGATGCCGCCCACAGGGCGTCTGCATTGCCCGTATGCAAGGGATGGGGCAAGCTAGCGGCCGTTTGTATACGACCTGGATGCCCGCGTGCGCCCCAGCTTTCGCCTGCTCCCGTTGTCGCTCTGCATCGCGCTGGCGCTGCCCGCCCAGGCCAGAGAGCGGGACGAGAACTGGGGTCTGTGCCCGGTGGTCGATGCCCTGCCCGGCTTCGACGAGCCGCCCCCGGGGTCGTCGGAAACGCGCGCGCAGCAGCCCACCGACATCGAAGGCGACCAGCTCCAGGACATCGAGAACACGAGCACGCTGATCCAGGGCAATGTCTCGCTCAGCCACGGCGACCAGACCCTGCACACCGACAGGCTGACGTTCAATCGCGAGACCGGCGATTACGCCGCCGAAGGCAGCGTGCGCTATCAGGATTCGGGCATGCGCGTGGTCGCCGAGCGCGCCACCGGCAACCAGGATAAGGACACGCACCGGATCGAGGACGTGCAGTACCAGCTGACCCGTCGCCGTGGCAACGGCGGCGCCGAGGCCATCGAGATGCACGGCGCGGACGGTTCGCTGATCGGGTCCACCTATTCGACCTGCGAGCCCGCGCAACGCGTGTGGGAGCTGCGCGCCCGGCGCATCGACATCAATACCGAAGAAGGCATGGGCGTTGCGCACAATGCGACCCTGCGCATCGGCAAGGTGCCAGTGCTGCACGTACCGTGGCTGATGTTCCCGGTCGATGAGCGCCGCCGCACCGGCCTGTTGTACCCCTCGATCGCGTTTTCCGGCCGCAACGGCTTCGACTGGCGCCAGCCGATCTACCTGAACCTCGCGCCGAACTACGATGCCACGCTCAACCCGCGTTACATGAGCAAGCGTGGCGTCGTGCTCGGCGGCGAATTCCGCTGGTTGTATCCGCAGGGCAGCGGCCGGCTGTCCGGCAATTACATGTCCCACGACAACCTGCCCGACGACGAACCGTCCCGTTACCTCAACGACGTCAACGGCAACCCGATTCCCGGCGCGACCCTTCCGGAAGACGACCGCGGCAATTTCCTGTTCAACGCCGTCCATCGCCTCGGGGACAACTGGTTTGCCCGCGCCGACCTCGGGTGGGTCAGCGACACCCACTATTTCGAGGACTTCAGCAACAGTCTTTATGGAATCTCGTCGTCCTTCGTGACCAGTACCGCCGGCGTCTATGGCCGCGGCCGCTGGTGGGAAGCCGGCGTGATGGCCGACCGTCACCAGTTGGCCGACTACACGCTCACCGAGCGCAGCCTGCCCTTCGATCGCCTGCCGCGCGGCTATGTGCATTGGGCGCAACCACTGGGTGACTGGTTCGAAGCAGGCGTGGATTCCGAAATCGTCCGCTTCGAGCACGACGATGTGATGCAGGTCGGACCCGATACCAATATTCCGGGCGGCAGCCGATTCGACTTCAAGCCTTATGTCAGCTTCCCGCTGCAAGGCAACAGCTGGTTCCTGCGACCCAAGCTGGCGTGGCGCTACACCGGCTACCAACTCGATGGCACGCCCGAAGAGCGCGCCGCCGAATTCGAATCGCATTACGGCGTGGATCCGCTGACGCCGTTCGATCAACTGGTCGAGCGCTTCCGCGACGACAGGCCGACGCGCAACCTGCCCATCACCAGCATCGACGCCGGCCTCTTCTTCGATCGCGAAACCACCATTCGCGGCGACCGCTACCTGCACACGCTGGAGCCACGCCTCTTCTACCTGCACGCACCGTTCGAGGACCAGAGCGGTCTGCCGATCTTCGACACCTCGCCGCTGACCTTCAGCTGGGGCCAGCTGTTCCGCGACAACCGCTACGGCGGCGCGGATCGCCAGGCCGATGCCAACCAGCTCACCGCCGCCCTCACCACCCGACTGATTGCAGAAGACGATGGTCGCGAGCGTCTGTCGGTGAGCCTGGGCCAGATCAAGTACTTCGATCCCTCCCGGGTCGTCATGCCCGGCGAGCCGGCGGTGCAGCAAGGGAAGTCCGCCTGGGTGGCGGAAGCCACCATCGCGCCCAGTGACCGCTGGAACATCTCCGCCGCCTACCAGGGCGACCCGAAGTACAACGGCGGCAACCTGGCCAGCCTGCGGGCGCGCTACCTGATCGGCGACAGGGGCATCGTCAACGTCGGCTATCGCTACCGCCGCGACACGATCACGCGCGCCGACCTGGTAGAGCAGGCCGACTTCTCGTTCCTGTACCCGGTCAGCCAGAACTGGAGCGTGGCGGGCCGTTACTACTACTCGCTGCTCGACAAAAAGACGCTGGAGCAACTCTTCGGCGTGCAGTGGGACAGCTGCTGCCTGGCGGTGCGCGTGCTGACCCGTCGCTATCTGCGCAACCGCACTGGCGACCTGAACAACAGCCTGCAGGTGGAGTTCGAACTCAAGGGCCTGGGCTCCGCCGGCCAGGACACGAGGCGTATCATGCGCCGTGCTATCCTCGGATACGACCGCGACGACCTCTATCTCGTCCCGCCCTCGTCGGTGAACAGCACCGACAGCGACCAGGTTCCAGACCCCATTCCATGAAGAAACTGTTTGCGTGCCTTCTCGCAGCCGTCGTCCTGACCGGCACTTCCGCCTTCGCCCAGCAGCAGGCGACCGCCCCCCAGCCCCTCGATCGCATTGCCGCCGTGGTCGACGAGGACGTGGTCCTGCGCAGTGAGCTCGATCGCGCCATCAACAACATCAACCGCCAGTACGCCGGCCGCGAGAACCAGCTGCCGCCGCGTGATGTGCTCGAGCGGCAGGTGCTCGAGCGCCTGGTATTGATGAAGCTGCAGCTCGCCCGCGCCGAACAGACCGGCGTGCGCGTCACCGACCAGGAAGTCGACAGCGCCATCGCCGGCATCGCGCAGCAGAACAAGCTGAGCATGGACCAGCTGCGCCAGCAGGCCGTGGCGGATGGCGGAACCTTCGAGGATTTCCGCAACTCCATCCGCGACGAACTGATCGTGCAGCGCCTGCGCCAGCGATTCGCGCAGAGCCGCATTTCCGTAAGCGAGGCCGAAATCGAGGCCGCCCTGGCCGCGCAGAAGAACGCCGGCGCCCAGTACCACCTTGCCCACATCCTCGTCGCCCTGCCCGAAGGCGCGACGCCCGAGCAGATCAGCACGGCGAAGAGCAAGATCGAAGGCGTCCAGGGCCTGCTCGACCGTGGCGAGATGGATTTTTCCGCCGCTGCGGTGCGTTACTCCAACAGTCCCAACGCTCTGGAAGGCGGCGACCTCGGCTGGCGTTCGATGGACGAGATCCCGGCCGCATTCGCCTCGCTCATCAAGAACATGAAACCCGGTGATGTCAGCGCCCCGTTGCGCGGCGCCAGCGGCTTCCAGTTGCTCAAGCTGGTGGAAGTGCGCGACGCAGGCCAGGCTGCCAGCGCCAACATGATCACGCAGGTCCATGCACGCCACATCCTGATCCGCACCGACGACACCACGTCCCAGGCCGCAGCGAAGGCCAAGATCGACACCATCGCGGCGCGCCTGAAGGGCGGCGCGGACTTCGCCCAGGTAGCGCGTGAGGAGTCCCAGGACCTCAGCACGCAGGCCAAGGGCGGCGATCTGGGCTGGTTCGTGCCGGAGCAGTTCGGCACCGAGTTCGGCGTGCAGGTGTCATCGCTGAGCGACGGCCAGGTGTCCGCACCGTTCACCTCCGACGCCGGCTGGCATATCGTCCAGCGGATCGCGACCCGCCAGACCGATACCGCCGAACAGAACCGCCGCGCACAGGTCAGCGACACGATCGGCCGCCGCAAGCTCGAGGACGAGTGGAACCGCGCCCTGCAGGAAATGCGCGGGGAAGCCTACTTCCTTGACATGCGCAACGGCCTGCCGGCCGAACCGGCCCCGGCCCCGGCTGCCAAGGGCACCAAGCCGGCCAAGCCGCCGAAAGGCTGAGCATGCGTCCCATCCGGCTCGCGCTGGTCCCGGGTGAACCGGCTGGCGTCGGGCCGGAGCTATGCGTGCGGCTTGCCCAGCGGCCGCGCGAATACGAGTTGGTTGTCTTCGCCGATCCACGCAGCCTGCGTGCCGCGGCAGACGCGCTGTCGCTTCCCATTGCCCTCGTCGCCCCCGGACACACGGCGGGCGTGGCGGGCGAACTCGCGGTGGTCGAGGTCGCCAATGCGACTGTCCCCGCCTTCGGCACCCCCGACCCAGGCAACGCCGCGGCCGTGATCGGCGCGCTGCGGCTGGCAGCGGAGGGCTGCCTGCGTGGCGACTTCGATGGCCTGGTCACCGGACCGGTGCACAAGGCCACCATCAACGAAGGCGGCATCGCCTACACCGGCACGACCGAACTGCTCGCCCGGCAGGCAGGGCGCGACGTGGTGATGATGCTGGCCAACGACATCGTCCGTGTCGCGCTCGTCACCACCCACCTGCCACTGCGCGCCGTACCCGATGCCGTCACGCCCCAGGCGGTGGAGCGCACGCTGCGCATTACCCACGCGGCCCTGCGGAGGGATTTCGGCATCGCCGATCCCGTCATCGCCGTGCTCGGCCTCAACCCGCACGCGGGCGAAGCGGGCCACCTGGGTGGCGAGGAAATCGAGGTCATCGAGCCCGTGCTCGCCGCGCTGCGTGGCGAGGGCATGCAGCTCGCGGGTCCGCTGCCGGCCGATACCGCGTTCCTGCCGTCGAAACTGCACGGGTTCGATGCCGTGGTCGCGATGTATCACGACCAGGGATTGCCCGTGCTCAAGTACAGCGGTTTCGAGCACGCGGTGAACCTTACCCTGGGCCTGCCCTATCCACGCGTGGCCGTCGACCACGGCACGGCGCTCGACCTGGCCGGCCGCGGTCTCGCCGACCCTTCCAGCCTGATCGCCGCCGCCCACACCTGTGCGCGCATCGCCGCCCTGCGCTCGCGCCGCGCCGCCGGCCCCCAGTGAACGTCACGCAAAGACGCTAACGATGCCGCGCCGGCGGCTGGCCAAGGCAAACAGCGATAACCCCCGCATGACCCGACCCGCCGCCGGCCCCCAGTGAACGTCACGCGAAGACGATAACGATGCCGCGCCGGCGGCTGGCCAAGGCAAACAACGGCGATAATCCTGGAATGACCCGACCCGCCGCTTTCACCGAGCCTGCCAAGAAACACCTTGGCCAGCACTTCCTGCACGAGCGCGGGATCATCAGCAAGATCGTGCAGGCCGTGGACCCGCAACCGGGCGATCGCCTGGTGGAGATCGGCCCCGGCCAGGGCGCGATTACTTTCCCGCTGCTCGACCGGCACGGTGAACTCACTGTCATCGAGTTCGACCGCGACCTGATCTTCCCCCTGACCGAAGCGGCGCGTGCCCACGGCACGCTCGAGGTGATCCATCGCGACGTGCTGGCGGTCGACTTCACCGCGCTGTCGCACAACGGCGGCCCCATCCGCCTGGTCGGCAACCTGCCCTACAACCTTTCCACGCCGATCCTGTTCCATGCACTCGACCATGCGCCTGCGATCCGCGACATGCACTTCATGCTGCAGAAGGAAGTTGTCGATCGCATGGCCGCGGGTCCGGGCAGCAAGGTCTATGGGCGCCTGAGCGTGATGCTGCAGGCGTACTGCCACGTGACCCCGCTGTTCAACGTGCCGCCGGGGGCGTTTCGTCCGCCGCCGAAGGTCGATTCTGCCGTGGTCCGGATGGTGCCGCGCGATCCGGCCACGATTGGCGTCCGCGACCACGCGAAATTCGCCGAGGTGGTACGCGATGCCTTCGGCCAGCGCCGCAAGACGCTGCGCAATGCGCTGTCGCAGCAGTGCGATGCTGCCGCGATCGAAGCCGCCGGCGTGCGGCCGGATGCGCGCGCGGAGCAGATCGAGGTTGCGGATTTCGTGAGGCTGGCGAATTCGTTGTAGGTGTGAGTCGGGTTCGCCGCACAACGAATCGGCCATTGCCCGCCCGCGGCAGCCGCGCGCGCGGCATCGACATCGCGACAATGTGCAACCTACCGCGGGCGGGCGTCGCGCACTACACTGCGACCATGGAAAGCCTTTACGCCATCGACATCGATGTCGCCACCCGCTATCTCGACGACCAGTCCGAGCCCGAGCAGGATCGCTACGTCTTTGCCTACACCATCCGCATCCGCAACAGTGGCCAGGTGCCCGCGCGCCTGCTGACGCGCCACTGGATCATCACCGACGCCAACGGCAAGACCGAGGAGGTCGAGGGCGAGGGCGTCGTCGGCGAGCAACCCTACCTGCGTCCCGGCGAGAATTTCGAATACACCTCCGGCGCCGTGCTGGAAACCGCCCTCGGCACGATGCGTGGCGGCTACCAGATGCTGGCCGATGACGGTACGCGGTTCGAAGCGCCGATCCCCGCCTTCACGCTGGCCGTTCCACGGACGCTGCACTGACATGGCGGCGTTCGAATGACTGTTTGGGCGATTGGCGACCTGCAGGGATGCTATGACGCGACGCAGCGCCTGCTGGAAAAACTGGCGTTCGATCCCGCGCGCGATCGCCTGTGGTTCTGCGGCGACCTCGTCAACCGCGGCGGACAGTCGGTGGAAACCCTGCGCCTGGTGCATTCGCTGCGCGCCAACAGCGTCGTGGTGCTCGGCAACCATGATCTCTCGCTGCTCGCCATCAGCGAGCGTCGTGAGGACGAGCAGCGCAAGGTCAACCCGGACCTGCAGGGCGTGCTGTTCGCGCCCGACGCCAACGAACTGATCGGCTGGCTGCGCACGCAGAAGCTGCTGCATGTCGACCGTTCATTGGGCTGGATGATGGTGCACGCCGGCCTCGCGCCGAAATGGACCACGACCATGGCCGAACGCCACGCGCGCGAAGTCGAGGAGCGCCTGCACGGCGACCAGGCCGCGCGCCTGCTCAAGAACATGTACGGCGACAAGCCGGCATGGCACCCCAAGCTCGCCGGCGTCGATCGCCACCGCGCGATCATCAATGTCTTCACCCGCCTGCGTTACTGCACACCGCGCGGCCGCATCGGGTTCGAGGACAAGGGCTCGCCGGGCACCCAGCAGCCGGGTTTCTATCCCTGGTACGAAGTGCCTGGGCGCGTCGAGCGGGACCTGAAGATCGTGTGCGGACACTGGTCGACGCTCGGGCTGTTCATCGGGCATGGCGTGCATGCGATCGATACCGGCGCGGTGTGGGGTGGCAAGCTGACCGCATTGCAGCTGGATACGGACGAACTGCGAGTGGTCCAGGTGCCGGGGCGCGACGTGCCGGCGAGCCCCCCACGCCCGCGCACCCCGCAACGACGGCCGCAGGCGCCGCGCAGCGTCTAGGAAGCGACGACCCGTTCGTAGTCGACGAAGTCGAAATCGAAGGCGTGCTTCGCATCCGCCGCGTGCGCCTCGCGCGCGGTGACGCGCCAGGCCGCGGCATCGAAGCCCGGAAAGAACGCATCGGCGCCGACAACCACCGTGTCGACATGGGTGAGGTGCATCCGCGTCGCCAGCGGCAGGCATAGCGCGTAGACCTCACCGCCACCAATCACGCACAACTCGCCGGCTCCGGCCTGGCCGGCGACGCGGCTTGCATCGTCCAGCGATGCGACCGCCTGCATGCCCTCGAAGGGAACCTGCCCCGAACGGGTCAGCACCAGATTTAACCGTCCCGGCAGCGCGCGTCCCAACGACTGTGCGGTCTTGCGCCCCATCAGCACGGGTTTGCCGAGGGTGAGCGCCTTGAAACGCTTCAGGTCATCGGGCAGGCGCCACGGCAGGTCGTTGTCGCGACCGATGGCGTTGTGGCGGTCCAGCGCCGCGACGAGCACGAACTGCATGCGTCAGACCGCCACCGGCGCCTTGATCGCCGGTGCGGGATCGTAGTTCTCGATGCGGATGTCGTCGTAGCTGAAACCGAAGATGTCCTGCACCCCGGGATTCAGCATGAGCTGCGGCAGCGCGCGCGGCGCGCGCGACAGCTGTTCGCGCGCCTGTTCGAAATGGTTCGAATACAGGTGTGCGTCGCCGAGCGTATGCACGAAGTCGCCGACGCCCAGGCCGCACACCTGCGCCACCATGTGCGTGAGCAGCGCATAGCTGGCGATGTTGAACGGCACGCCGAGGAAGATGTCGCCGCTGCGCTGGTACAGCTGGCAGCTGAGCTTTCCGTCGGCCACGTAGAACTGGAACATCGTGTGGCATGGCATCAGCGCCATGCGCGGCAGGTCCGCGACATTCCACGCGGAGACGATCAACCGGCGCGAGTCGGGATTGCGCCTGATCTCGTCGACGACCCATTGGATCTGGTCGATCTCCTTGCCATCGGGTCCCGCCCAGCGGCGCCACTGCTTGCCGTAGACCGGACCGAGCTCGCCCGCGGCATCGGCCCACTCGTCCCAGATCGAGACCTTGTTGTCCTTCAGGTAGGCGACGTTGGTCTCGCCCTGCAGGAACCACAACAGCTCATGCACGATCGAGCGCAGGTGCAGCTTCTTGGTCGTGACCAGCGGAAAGCCTTCGTTGAGGTCGAACCGCATCTGCCAGCCGAACACGCTGCGCGTGCCGGTGCCGGTGCGGTCCGATTTTTCCGTACCGTGTTCGAGGACGTGGCGAAGGAGCTCCAGGTACTGCTTCATCGAACAGGTCTCCTCAGTGCGATAGCGCCGGCTGCAGCGTCGGCGAGCGCCGCGAGAGCCACAGGAAGAACAGGCCAAGCGCGACCAGCGGCAGGCTCAGCACCTGCCCCATGGTCAGCCAGCCGAAGGCGAGGTAACCGTGATCGCCGATCTGCGCATCCGGCACGCGCACGAACTCGACGGCGAAACGGAACACGCCGTACAACAACGCGAACACGCCGGACACGGCGTAGCGCGGACGCGGCTTGCGCGAGTACCACCACAGCACCATGAACATGACCAGCCCCTCGAGGCCGGCCTGGTACAACTGCGACGGATGGCGTGCGAACTGATCGAGCGCACCACCGGCGAACTGCGCCTGGATCTGCTGCATCGACATGTGCTGCAGCTCCGGCGCGGACGGGAACACCACGCCCCAGCCGGCCTCGGTGGGTTTGCCCCACAGCTCGCCGTTGATGTAGTTGCCCAGGCGTCCGAAACCGAGTCCCGGCGGAACCAGCGGCGCAATGAAGTCGACGGTGTCGAAAAGGTGCAGCTTCTGCTTGCGCGACCACAACCACGCGGCGAAGACGACACCCATCAGGCCGCCATGGAAGCTCATGCCGCCTTCCCAGATCTTCAGCACCTGCAATGGCTGGTCGAGATAGGTCGGCAGGTCGTAGAACAGGATGTACCCGAGCCGTCCGCCGAGCACCACGCCAAGGGCGCAATAGAAAACGAGGTCGCCGTAGGCCTGCTCGTTGACACCCGGGAGGCGCCCGGCGCGCACGCGTCGCTGGCCCAGCCACCAGGCGGCGATGAAGGCGAGCAGGTACATGATTCCGTACCAGTGGATCTGCGGATGCACGCTGCCAAGCAGGGGCAGGTTCCAGGTGCCGAGGTCGAGGGCGATCGGGTCGATCTGGTGCAGTACGGTCATTCCGGAACGGGCTCCGCGGGGATGTGGCTATTGTGCCGCGCCGCGAGATGAATCGGGGGGCGAAACACTCAAACGCGCCGCAGCGCGAGGGGGGCCCAACGCTCCGGTCGTTCCGCGACCGTGGCCGCGCCAGCCGCGGTCCTACAGCAGGTGCGGCGCATCCGGCAGCTCGTTCTCGTCGACGTAGTCGGCCCCGCGCGGGAAATGTGCCTCGACCAGGGCGGACAACGCCTCGATGCCACGCAGGACCGCGATTTCGGGTTCGCCCGCCCTCAGCCGTTCCTCGATGAGCTGGCAGGCACCGCGCCATTGCTCCGTGCTCACCAGGCCCTCGAAACCGCGGTCGGCGACGATCTCGATGCGATGGTCGGCGAGCAACAGGTACAGCAGCACGCCGTTGTTGGCCCGGGTATCCCACACGCGCAACTGGGCGAAGACTTCATGCGCGCGGTCGCGCGCCTGCACGCCCGCGAGCACCGCGCGCGGATGCAGCGCGCTCTCGACGGCGAAGCGGACCTCGCCGGTATGGCGCGCTTCACTCGCCGCGATCGCGGCCGCAATGCGCTCCAGCGCGTCGGCTGCGAACAGACGCCGCGGTGGCATGGCGAAAAGATGCCTGAGCAATCGCATCGCGGGCTCCTACCAGCTGCCGGAGGCGCCACCGCCCCCGCTCATGCCGCCACCACCGGACCAGCCACCGCCGCCTCCGCCGAATCCGCCCCCACCGCCACCGAATCCGCCGCCGCCCCAGCCCCCGCCGCCACCGAAACCACCCCAGCCGCCGTGGCGGGCATAGCTGCCGGGTGACACCCCGGCCAGGCCGACGAAGAAACCGATCAGGGCACCGATGCCACCCACCAGCACGGACGAGAGCAGCCATGCCACCCCGCCCGCCGCGACCGCACCGAGGACGCCGCGCACGACGGAGGGCACCGGACTGAGGAAGGCGCGCGCGACCTGCGCCACGATGAGCGCAGCGAACAGCGCAAACAGGAATCCACCACCGCGACCGCCGCGGGGCCGGCGCTGCTCGACCAGGGGTGGCGGCAACGTTTCGCCATCGATGAGCTTCACCAGCACGCCTGTGGCATCGGTCAGGCCGCCATTGAAATCGCCGGCGCGGAATTTCGGCGTCATGTATTCGGTGATGACGCGGATGGCAGTCGCGTCTGGAATCGCACCTTCCAGCCCATAGCCGACTTCGATGCGGGCGCGGCGATCATCCTTGGCGACGACCAGCAGCAGGCCATCGTTCGTTCCAGTGCGCCCAAGTTTGTATTGGTCATAGGCACGCGTGGCGTACTGCGCGATGTCCTCGGGTTGCGTGGTCGGGATGACCAGCACCTGCAGCTGGCTGCCCTTGCGCTGCTGCAATGCGAGCGCCTGCGCCTCGAGTCGCTCTTTCGTCGCCGCATCCAGGGTCGCCGTCGTGTCGATGACCGGCCCGGTGAGCGGTGGAATGGCCGCAAGCTGCTGTGCCTGCGCCAGGGCGCAGGCGAACAGCAACACGGTCAGTGCGACCAGGCGCCGCAGCATCGGAATTACGCCTGTCGGCTCAGCCGCCCGCCGGTGCCGGCTGCTGCTGCGGCTGCTGTTGCGGCTGCTGTTGCGGTTGCGGCGCCGGAGCCGGCTGCGCGGGCTGGCCGAAATCGACCTTGGGCGCTTCCTGGACCTGCTGCTCGTTCTCGACGGTGAAGTTCGGCTTGGTCTTGTAACCGAACATCATCGCGGTGAGGTTCTGCGGGAAGGAGCGGATGAAGGTGTTGTAGTCCTGAACCGAGGTGATGTAACGCTGGCGTTCCACCGCGATGCGGTTCTCGGTACCTTCCAGCTGCGCCTGCAGCTGTAGGAAGTTCTGGTCGGCCTTGAGTTGCGGGTAGTTCTCGCTGACCACCAGCAGGCGGCTGAGCGCACTCTGCAGCTCGCCCTGGGCCTGCTGGAACTGCTGCAGGGACGCCGGATCGTCCGCATTGACGTTGATGCTGCCGACCTTTGAACGCGCCTCGGTCACCTGCGTGAAGACCTGCTGCTCATGGGTGGCGTAACCGCGCACCGTGGCGACCAGATTCGGCACCAGGTCGGCGCGGCGCTTGTAGACGTTGATCACCTGCGACCAGGCAGCCTTCACCGCCTCGTCCTTCTGCTGGATGCTGTTGTAGCCGCAGCCGCTGAGCATGCCGGCGAGCGTGAGCAGGCATAGCATCATGAGGAACTTGCGCATGGGGGTTTCCTGGTTGGGGTGGGACGCTGCGCATTGCAGCATCGGCCGGAATTAAGGTGGCGTGATGATGCCGGATTCCCCCACCGGGCGGCACCGGCAGGTCAGTCCTCCACCAGCCGCCGCTGGGAGTTGCGCTTCGCCCAGAGGTTCAGGCATTCCACCAGCGCGGAGAAGCCCATCGCCCCGTAGATGTAGCCCTTCGGGATGTGCATGTCGAAGCCTTCCAGGATCAGGTACACGCCGACCAGCACGATGAAGGCCAGCGCCAGCATCTTGATGGTGGGGTTGCGTTCGATGAAGTGACCCAGCGGCGTCGCCGCCAGCAGCATCACCGCGACCGCGAGCAGGATGGCGGCGACCATCACCGGCGTCTTGTTGGCCATGCCGACCGCCGCGATGACCGAGTCGAGCGAGAACACGATGTCGATCACCGCGATCTGCGCAATGACACCCATGAACGAGATCGCCGGCTTGCTGTGGACGTCCTCGGATTCTTCCTCGCCGATGATCAGGTCCTTGACCTCGGACGCCCCCTTCACCACCAGGAACACGCCGCCCAGGATCAGCACCAGGTCGCGGACGGAGATGCCCAGGCCGAAGAGATTGAACAGCTCCGTGGTCAGTCCGGCCAGCCACGCCAGCGTCAGCAGCAGGCCGATACGGGTTATGCAGGCGACCGCGATGCCGAACTTGCGCGCCTTCTCGCGCTGCACCAGTGGCAGCTTGCTCACCGCGATCGAGATGAATACCAGGTTGTCGATGCCCAGCACGATCTCGATCGCGCTCAGGGTGATCAGGGTGATCCAGGTTTGCGGGTCGGTGAGCAGTTCAATCACGTGCAAATTCTCGGCAAGGCGGGCTTCGGCCCGCCGTCAGGCAAGTCGGAAACGGATTACAGGACGCGCGGCAGCAGGATGGCGCCCCACACCAGCAGCACGTTCATCATCAGTACGAAGACCGCAGCCGAGCCCATGTCCTTGGCGCGCCCGGCCAGCTCGTGGAACTCCGGACCATAGCGTTCGATCACGGCTTCGATCGCCGAATTGAGCAGCTCGATGCTCAGCACCAGCAATATGGAACCGATGAGCAGGATGCGCTCCACCGGCGTCTGGCCCAGCCACCAGCCGATCGGCGCCAGCACCACGAACAGATAGACCTCGAGCCGGAACGAGGACTCGTGCAGCCATGCCGCGTGCAGCCCCTGCATCGACCATTTGGCGGCCTTGAGGATGCGTGAGGGATGGCGGGGAAGATGACCGAAGGCGTCAGCCATGGCGGCGCTCCGGGACTGTTGCGGATGGAAAAAAGGGCATGTCGCGCGATGCTCTGGACGGCCGCGAACGGGGCCGGGCGAGGTGGCAGCAAAGCCGCCATCAAGTACCCGGATTCTGCCACAAGGCCCCCGGTCCCGCCCCTGCCGGCCTTTGCAGCATGGGCCCGGTGTCCCGCCGACACCGGCGGGCCGCAAGAGTCAACGCTCCGGATGCGGCCCGGGATGTTTCCACCCGCGTCACTTCTCGTCGCGGAAGATCGCGGTGCCACGCGATCCATCCGGCTTGATCCAGGCCCGGTACATGCCGGTGGTGTTGAACGGCATCGCGATGTTGCCGTCGCGATCCAGCGCGATCGCGCCGCCGTCGCCGCCATTCGCCGGCACGATCTTGTTGACCACTTCCTCCGCGGCCACCGCCAGCGCGTCGCCGCGATAAGCCACGCGCGCGCAGATGTCATGGGCAACCGCATTGCGGATGTAGAACTCGCCCCAGCCCGTGCCCGACACGCCACAACGGTCGTCGGCCCACGTGCCCGCCCCGATCACCGGCGAATCGCCGATGCGGCCCCAGCGCTTGTTGGTCATGCCGCCGGTACTCGTCGCCGCGGCGATGTGGCCCTGGGCATCGAGCGCCACCGCGCCGACGGTGCCGAAGTACTTGCCCTTCTCGACCAGGCCCGCACCGGCCTTCTCCTTCGCCTGCTCCGCTTCCAGCTGCTTGCGGCGGCGTTCGGTATCGAACCAGGAATTCGGTACCCGCTCGATCTCCGGACGGCTGTCGGCGAATTTCTCCGCACCCGCGCCCGCCATCATCACGTGGGGGCTGTGCTCCATCACCGCGCGCGCGAGCCGGATGGGATTGCGCACGGTGCTGATGCCGGCGACCGCGCCCGCGCGGCGGGTGTGACCTTCCATGATCGACGCATCGAGCTCGTGCTTGCCTTCGGCGTTGAACACCGCGCCCTTGCCCGCATTGAACTGCGGCGCCTCCTCCATCACCACGATGGCGGCTTCCACTGCATCGAGCGCGCTGCCGCCTTTCGTCAGCACGGCGTTGCCCGCATCGAGTGCGCGATCCAGCGCGGCACGCACTTCGCGTTCCTCGGCTGCGCTCAATGCGCTGCGTTCGATCACACCGGCGCCGCCGTGGATCACCAGTGCGGTCCGGGGCTTGTCTGCGGCCTGGGCGGTCATGGTGGCGAGTACGAGGAACAGGACGGGAAGGAAGCGCATGGCGAGGCCTTGGAGTTCATGACACGCCAAGCATAGTGCAGCTCGCCCGCGGTTCGCGTACGGGGAGTCACTGCTGGCGGAGCGCCTCGATCGGATCGAGCTGCGAAGCCTTGCGCGCCGGGTAGTAGCCGAAGAACAGGCCGGTAGCGATCGAGAACCCGGCCGCAAGCGCGATCACCTGCCCGTTCAGCGCCACCGGCAGCGACCCGAAGCGCCCCACCAGCAAGGCGCCAACGACGCCCAGCGCGATGCCGATGACGCCACCGATCAGGGAAATCAGCATCGCCTCGGCCAGGAACTGCCGGCGGATGTCCGACGGCCCCGCCCCCACCGCCATGCGCAGGCCGATCTCGCGGATGCGCTCGGTCACCGACACCAGCATGATGTTCATGATGCCGATACCGCCGACGATCAGCGAGATCGTCGCCACCGCGCCCAGCAACAGCGACATCAGCCGCGTGGTCTGCGTGCGGGTGGCCACCACTTCGGCGATGTTGCGTACGCTGAAATCATCCTCGTCGCCGGGCTGGATCCGGTGCCGTTGGCGCAGCAATGCATCGACTTCGTCCTGGACGTACGAAACATCATCGGCGCGCGTGACGCCCAGCGCGATCTGCTGCACGGCGCCCGGCGGTATCGCGGTTGCGCCGGCCAGCCGGCGGCGCGCGGTTTCCAACGGCACCAGCACGATGTCGTCCTGGTCCTGGCCGAAACCGCCCTGCCCCTTCGGCTTGAGGATGCCGGCGACGGTGAACGGCACGCGGCCGATGCGCACGGTCTGCCCGACCGCATCCTCATCGCCAAACAGCTCACGCCGTACCGTCTCACCGAGGATCACGGTCTTGCCGCCGCTGTAGTCGCGGGCCTCGAATGCATTGCCATCCCGGACTTCCCAGCCGTTGATGGCGAAGAAATCCGGTTGCACGCCCTGCCACTGCGTCGACCAGTTGTTTTCCGCGTACACGATCTGGGTGCCGCCACGGAGCATCGCGGCGACGTACTGGACTTCCGGGATCTCGTCGCGGATCGCTTCCGCATCGGCTTCATCGAGGGTGTAACGGCTGCCCGCGGCGATGCGCGCGCCACCGCCGCCGAACCCGCCCGCGCCGCCGATATCGAGGCGGTTGGAGCCGAGCCCCGAAACCAGCTTGTCGATCTCTGCCTGCGTGCCCTGCCCGACCGACACCATAACGATCACCGCGGCGATGCCGATGATCACGCCGAGCGAGGTCAGTGCGCTGCGCAACCAGTTGCCACGCAGGGCGAAGACGGCGGTGCGCAAGACTTCAAGGAAGTTCATGCGCCCGCTCCAGTCGCGAAGCCGGGTTCTTCGTGCAGCTCGCCGTCCCTCATAACGAAGATGCGATCGCAATGCTTCGCCACATCCGGATCGTGCGTGATCAGCACCACGGTGTGGTCTTCCTGCTGCAAGCGCTTGAACAGAGCCAGGATCTCCTCGCCGGTGCGGCTGTCGAGCGCACCGGTCGGCTCGTCGGCGAGCAGGATCGGCGGGCGGTTGATCAGCGCTCGCGCGATGGCGACACGTTGCTGCTGCCCGCCGGAAAGCTCGCTCGGGCGATGCCCGGCGCGCTCGCCCAGGCCCACGGCCTCCAGCGCATCACGTGCGCGCTGCAGCCGCTCCTCGCGCTGGATGTTGGCGTAGCCCATGGGCATCGCCACGTTCTCCAGTGCATTCATGCGCGGAAGCAGGTTGAAACCCTGGAAAACGAAGCCGATCTTCTCCAGCCGCAACGCAGCGCGTTCTTCGGCGTCGAGGGTGGCAACGTCGATGCCGGCGCACAGGTAGCTACCACTCGACGGCGTGTCCAGGCAGCCCAGCAGGTTCATGAGCGTCGACTTGCCCGAACCCGAGGGCCCCATGATGGCCACGAATTCGCCACTACCGATGCGCAGGTCCACGTCGCGCAGCGCAGTCACTTCGGCTTCGGTGCCGGGCGAATACACCTTGCCCAATCCGCGGGTTTCGATCACGGCCACGGGCGGGTTCATTTCGCGGCGCGCCCACTGCCGACGATCACTTCGTCGCCTTCACGGATGTCGCCGGACACCTCGGTGTAACTGCCATCGGAAGCCCCCACGCGCACCATCACCGCCTGCGGCCTGCCGCCGGCCAGTTTGTACAGTGGCGCGCGACGCGAACCGAGCAGTGCGGCGGTCTCCCTGTTCCACACGGCCTTCTGACTGTCGTCGAGCGTCGCCTTGAACGCGGCGAACTGCTGGTTGAAACGCTCGGCCATGCGTTGGCGCATCGCGCCGGCGTTGCCGCCATCGCTGCCTCCGCGGTTGTTGCCTCCGCCGCCGCCCGGTCCACGACCAAAGAGGGTCGCGCCCGGATTCTGTGCCGCGGGCGCTGCCATCCGCGCGGCCGCCCGCTGCCTGATCGCGGCCATCGCTTCATCGAAGGCGGCCTGTTGCCCGGCATTGAGCCTCAGCGCGTGGGCGATGCGTTCGAAATCCTGCGCGAAGTTGCCGCGCGTGCCACCCTGTTGCGCGGTCGCGCCCGTGCCGTCGTCGTCAGGCTTGTAACGCAACGCGGCATTGCTGACGCGCAAGACGTTGTCGCGGTGGCTGACTTCGATCTCCGCGTTGGCGGTCATGCCCGGCAGCAGCGACTGGTCGCTGTTGCCGACGGTCACCACCACCGGGTAGGTGATGACATTGGCCGTATTGGTCGCGGCCAGCCGCACCTGTTTGACCTTGCCGCGGAAACGCCGCTCCGGGAACGCATCGACGGTGAAGCCGACTTCCAGGCCTGGCTTGACCTGGCCGATGTCGGCTTCATCGACCGCCAGCAGTATTTCCATCTGCGACAGGTCTTCGGCGATCTGGAACAGCACCGGCGCCTGCAGGCTCGCCGCCACGGTCTGTCCCGGCTCCACCGAACGCGACAGCACCACGCCATCCACCGGTGCGCGGATCACCGTGCGCTGCAGGTTGAGGCGCGTGGTCTGCGTGGACGCGGTCTGCTGCCTGATCTGCGCCTGCGCCGAAGCCACCTGCGCGCGTGCCTGGTCGCGGGCGGCGCGGGCGAGGTCGAGGTCGCCGCGCGCAATCAGCTGCTGCTGTGCGAGTTCGACCTTGCGGTTGTAGTCAGCCTCGGCATTGCGCACGGTTGCCTGCGCCGTCGCCAGGTCGGCACGCGCACTGTTGATCTGCGCGTTGCCCTGTGCGATCTGCGCCTCGAAGGTGCTCGGATCGATGCGCGCGATCACCTGCCCCTTGGTCACGTGGTCGTTGTAGTCGACGAGCACGTCGGTGACCTGCCCGGAAATCTGGCTGCCGACATCGACTTTCGACGTGGCATTGAGTGCGCCCGTGGCGGAGATGGTGACGCGGATGTCACCGCGATCGACCTTCACCGTGCGGTATGCCGAAGCGGCTTCCTCGCTGCTCCTGTGGTGCCAGGCGTAAATGCCAGCGATCAGGATGGCGAGGGCTGCGATCACTATGGCGATGCGGCGCGACCAGCCGGATGTCTTGCGTGCAGGGGAAGGCGTGCGGGCTGCGCTCATGGGGGAGGGAAAAAGGAAGTCGTTGGATATAACGCGTGAAAGGGCGTGGCGTTTACAAGTCCAGCCCCGCACGACGCCGATGGAGCGCGAACGAACAGATCAGGCAAAGCGGATGATCGCCGTGGTGCCCTTGCCCGGCTGGCTTTCCAGGCTCACCGGCCAGTCGAAGCGATCACCGAGGCGGCGCACGATCGACAATCCCATGCCGCGTCCTTCCTCGCGCGCATGGTCGGCGCGATAGAACGGGTCGAAGGCCTTCATCAGTGCCTCGGGCGTCATGCCGATCCCGGTATCGCGGACCTCGATGCGCTCGGGCGCCAGGTGCAATTCGATGCGGCCCGAATCGGTGAAACGCACGGCGTTGCCGAGCAGGTTGCCGATCATCACCGCCAGCACGTGCGGCGGCGCGAACAGCTTGGGCGTGCCCTCGTCGATCACGGCCAGTTCGATCGGTCGTCCCACCAGCAAGGGCTGGACCCGCGCGACTTCGTGCGCCACGACTTCGCGCACGTCGAACTCCTCGCTCAGCGGCTCCACCTCCGCTTCGCGCGCGAGGATGAGGAAGGCGTCGATCACCGCCTCCATGTCACGTCCCGCCCGCTGCACGCGCGCGAGGGAACGCAATTGCCGGTCGCTGGCATCGGGATCGGCCAGCATCAGGTCGGTGGCGACCCGGATGACGGTGAGCGGCGTGCGCAACTCATGGCTGGCATCGCGGGTGAAATCGCGCTCGCGCTGCACGAAATCGGTAACGCGGTCGCCGAGGCCGGCCAATGCGCTGGCGAGCTGGTGCACCTCGCTGCCCGAATCCGGCGGCAGCCGGCTGGCGCGGACCGCGCTGGTATCGGGCGCGCGTGGATCCCACCACGCCACCACGTCGGCAAGCCAGCTGACCGGCACCACCATGCGCTTGGTGGTCCGGTACGTCATCCATGCCATCACGTACGAAAGACCCAGCGCGAACAGCAGCGTGACGAGCACGGTCACCAGGATGGCGGTGTCGATCAGGGTGGTATCGATCGACAATACGAAGCGGCCCTGCCGCCGCTCCTCGACGTAGACGAAACGACTCAGCGCCACCTGCTTCAGCCCCGGGGGAAAGCCGCGCATCGCTGGCGGCAACGCATCGGGAGCAGATCCGGCCGGAATGAAATAGCTGTCGAACGCCCGGCTGCGCGGCAGGGCCTCGCTGCTTTGCGCGGCGACCTCCGTCCAGAACCGGGTGGCCTCTCGATGCGCCGCCCAGTTCACCACGGACTGCCGCACCGCGAGACCGATCGCCAGCAGGAACAGGCACAGCACCACGCTGGCGACCAGCGCCTGCGCGATGAAGGCCAGTTTGATCCTTCGCGGCAACCCCTGCGGCATGAGAGTACCGATCAGTCAGGCGGCTGCGATATATCGGCCACCCGGTAGCCGGCGCTCTGCACCGTGTGCAGCAGCTGCTTATCGAACGGCTTGTCGATGGTCTTGCGCAGGTTGTAGAGGTGGCTGCGCAGGGTGTCCGAATCCGGCAAGCCGTTGCCCCAGATCTCGCGCTCGATTTCCTGGCGGCTGACCACGCGCGGGGACTCGCGCATCAGGATGGTGAGCAGGCGCAGGCCGATGGGTGAGAGCTGGAGTTCGGTCCCGCCTCGCGTCACCCGCAGGCTGGCAGGGTCGAGCACGAGGTCGGCGACCTTCAGCACTTCTCCCCCCACTTGGCGACGTTCACGGCGGATCAGGGCCCGCAGGCGCGCTTCGAGTTCCTGGATGGCAAAGGGCTTGGTGAGGTAGTCGTCGGCACCGACCGACAGGCCATTGAGCTTCTCGTCCAGGGTGTCGCGGGCCGTGAGCATCAGCACCGGGGTCGACTTGCGGGCTTCCTCGCGCAGCTTCTTGCACACCTCGATGCCGTCCATGCGCGGCAGCATCAGGTCGAGCACGATCACGTCGTAGCTGTTCTCGGTGGAGAGGCGGTAACCGTCCAGGCCGTCGGCGGCAAAATCCACCTCGAACCCGCGGCCCTCGAGGTACTCACCGACCATCTCGGAGATGTTCCGGTTGTCCTCGACTATCAGGACCAGGCCGCCATCGCGTGTTGATTGCATGACCAGGAGCTCCAGTTCGACTTCAGGTTTGTGAAGTTGCCCTTCCGAGGGTAGACGCTCCGTGAAGACATTACAGTGTGTGGTCTCATTCGCCTTAACGACCCGTTAAAAACCGGCCTTCCTGATGCTTGATCGCTTCTATCCCGCCCTGCTGCTGCTCGGCTCGAACCTGTTCATGACCTTTGCGTGGTACGGGCACCTGCGCTACAAATCCGCCCCCCTGGCGCTGGCGATCCTCGCCAGTTGGGGCATCGCCCTGTTCGAGTACTGCCTGATGGTGCCTGCCAACCGGTTCGGCAGCGCGATGTATTCGGCGCCACAGCTCAAGGGCATGCAGGAGGTGATCACGCTGCTCGTGTTCGCCGGCTTCTCCACCTGGTACCTGGGCCAGCCATTGAAATGGAACCACTGGGCCGGCTTCGGCCTGATCGTGATGGCGGCGTGGCTGATCTTCCGTGACTAGCCGCGTGCGGCGAACACCCCGGTCAGAACTTGGCCCGCGTCAGAACCTGATGCGTCCGGTCAGGATGTCCTTGAACATCACCCAGTCGCCAACGAAGGAATAGAACGGGTACTTGAAGGTGGCAGGCCGGTTCTTCTCGAAGAAGAAGTGACCAACCCAGGCGAAGCCGTAGCCGCACACCAAGGCGCCCAGCACGAACCAGCCGTTGCGGTTCCACAGCGCGAGCGCCAGAAGCACCAGCACGCCACAACTGCCGACAAAGTGCAGGCGGCGACACGTGCGGTTGACGTGCTCGCCCAGATAGAAGGGATAGAAATCGCGGAAGCTCGAGAACTGACCCATCGCTTGCCCCTGTTCGTTACCCGCGCCGCTATTTTTCACCGGCCTTGGCGCGGTTCCAGTACCGATCCTGAGCTTCCAGCGGCAACGCGGCAAGCGCGTTGCCATCGGCGTCGGCCAGGACTTCCATCGCCCGGAAGCGACGTTCGAACTTGAGGTTGGCGCGCCGCATCGCGGCGCCGACGTCGACCCTGGCATGGCGCGCGATGTTCGCCGCGACGAACAGCAGGTCGCCGATTTCCTCCTCCAGGCGATTGCGTGCGGCGGCATCGCCCGGATCGTCGGCGACGGCGCTGAATTCGGCGCGTACTTCCTCGATTTCCTCGTGCAGCTTGGCGATCACGGGCGTGATATCGGGCCAGTCGAAACCGACCGTTGCGGCGCGCTTCTGCAGCTTCACCGCGCGCTGCCATTCCGGCAGCCCGCGCGCGATGCCGGCGAGCGCGGAGGTGTCTTCGTGCCCGGAGGATTCGCGTTCGCGGCGCTTCTGCTCTTCCCAGGCAACCGTCTGGGCCTCGGCATCCTCGACGCTGGCATCGGCAAAGACATGCGGATGGCGGCGGATCATCTTGTCGCTGATCGCGGCGACGACATCGCCGAAGGCAAAGCTACCCTCCTCCTCCGCCATGCGTGCGTGGAAGACGACCTGCAGCAGCAGGTCGCCGAGCTCGTCCTTCAGCGCATGCCGATCCTCGCGATCGATCGCGTCGGCGACCTCATAGGCTTCCTCGATCGTGTAGGGCGCAATGCTGGCGAAGGTCTGCTCCACGTCCCAGGGGCAGCCGCCCTGTGGGTCGCGCAGCCGCGCCATGATCGCGAGCAGGGTCTGGATGTCGTGGTGGTCGTGCGGCAGTTCGTTCATCGGTTGCGTCATGCGATCCATTTGCGCCACGGCAGCGCCGTGTCACCCAGGGCGATGAAGTCGCCATTGAGGATCCGTTCGCGCTGGTTGTAGCGGAACGGCCGTCCCTGCGGATCGAACAGCGCGCCCCCTGCCCCTTCCAGTACGCACTGGCCCGCGGCGGTATCCCATTCGCTGGTCGGCCCGAAGCGCGGATAGACGTCCAGGCCGCCATCGGCGATGCGGCAGAACTTCAGCGACGAGCCCAGTCCCATCGGCTCCACGTCGCCCATGCGATCGATGAAGGCCTGCGTGCGCTCATCACGATGGGAACGACTGGCGGCGACCCGCAGCGGCGACATGGCCGGTGCGCGCACGCGCAAGGTGGCATCGCTGCCCTGCTCGCGGCGGAACGCGCCCAGCGTTGCGCCGCCATGCCACAGCTGGCCGGTCACCGGCGCCTGCACCACGCCGAAGGTGGCCACGCCGTCTTCGATCAGGGCGATGTTGACGGTGAATTCACCATTGCGCTTGACGAACTCGCGGGTGCCGTCGAGCGGATCGACCAGCCACAACCGCGTCCACTGCCGACGCTGCGCCGCGCTGACTTCGTGGGCGGATTCTTCCGACAGCACCGGAATGTCCGGCGTGATGCGGGCCAGCCCGTCGACGATGCAGCGGTGTGCGGCGAGGTCCGCCGCCGTCAGCGGTGAATTGTCGTCCTTGTGCTCGACCGCGAATTCGCTGTCGTAGATGCCCAGGATCGCCGCCGCCGCATCCTGCGCCAGCCGGATCACCTCTTCCCGCGCTGCTGCGTCGATCACGCCTGCATCCCCAGCCACTCACGGGCGATGAACAGGGCCGCGATACTGCGCCCCTCGGAAAAGTCCTCGCGCAGGATCAGTTCGTGCAGGGCACTGAGTTTCCACGGGATCACTTCGAGCTCCTCCGGTTCGTCACCCGGCAGGCGCTCGGGATACAGGTCTCGTGCCACCACCAGTTGCGCGGTGTGGCTCATGTAGGTGGGCGCGAGGGTGATATCGCGCAGCAGGGTGAGCGATCGCGCGCCGTAACCGGCTTCCTCCTTCAACTCGCGGTCGGCGGCCTGCAGGGCGGTTTCGCCCGCGTCGATGCGGCCCTTGACCAGGCCCAGCTCGTAGCGGTGCATGCCGGCGGCGTATTCGCGCACCAGCAGCACGGTGTCGGCGTCCAGCATGGGCACGACGATCACGGCGCCGTGGCCGCGGCCGTGCAGGCGCTCGTAGTTGCGTCGCTCACCATTGGCGAATTCGAGCTCGAGGCGCTCCAGCCGGTACGGGCCCGCGTCGTGCTCGGTGATGCCGTGGATGATGGGCAGGGGCCGCGTCACGGCTCGGCTCCGGGCCTTCGTCGGGCGGCCGCGCGGAAGGCTGCAATAATGGCGGGATGCAGGACATTACTCACGATGCCGCGATGATAGCGGACGCCGATGCATGGCGTTCGCGCGACCTGGCGGTGCTCTGGCACCCGTGCACGCAGATGCGCGAGCACCCGGACATATTGCCGCTGCTGCCGATCGCCCGCGGCGAAGGCCCGTGGCTGATCGGCCGCGACGGTCGCCGCTACCTCGATGCCATCAGCAGCTGGTGGACCAACCTGTTCGGCCATGCCGAGCCGCGTATCGCGGCGGCGATCGCGCGCCAGGCGTCTACTTTGGAACATGTGATCCTGGCCGGCTGTTCGCATGCGCCGGCCGTGGAACTGGCCGAGCGCCTGCTGGCGATCGCGCCGCGCGAAGCCGGTCGGGCGCCGTTGGCGAAGGTGTTCTATGCCGACAACGGCTCGGCCGGTGTCGAAGTGGCCCTGAAGATGGCCTTCCACTGGTTCCGCAATCGCGGCGAACCGGGGCGCACCAAGTTCGTCGCACTGGAGAATGGCTACCACGGCGAAACCATCGGCGCGCTTGCCGTCGGCGACATTCCGCTTTACCGGCGCGTTTACGCCCCCTTGCTGGCGGAGGCGCTGTTCGCGCCTTCCCCGGACGCCTACCTGTGCGAACCCGGGGAGTCCCCCGCGCAACGTGCCGCCCGCGCCGCGGATGCGCTGCGTGTCCTGCTTGAACGGCATGCTGGCGAGGTCTGCGCCCTCATCCTCGAACCACGCGTGCAATGCGCCGGCGGGATGCGCATGCACGACCCGTCCTACCTGAGGCTGGTGCGCGAACTGTGCGATGCCCACGGCGTGTTCCTGATCGCGGACGAGATTGCGGTGGGGTTCGGACGCACGGGTACCCTGTTCGCCTGCGAGCAGGCCCCTGCCGACGCTCGCGTTGGCGGATCAGGTGGGATCCAGCCCGACCTGCTGTGCCTGTCGAAAGGCCTTACCGGCGGCGCGATGCCGCTTGCCGCGGTACTGGCGACGCAATCCATCTACGACGGCTTCCTCGACGATTCGCGCGAACGGGCATTCCTGCATTCGCACAGCTATACCGGCAATCCGTTGGCATGCGCCGCGGCCCTGGCGTCGCTGGATATCTTCGGCAGCGACGACATCCTCGAGCGGAACCGCGCCACGGCGGAACGGATGCGCGACCTCGCGCAGCCGCTGGCTGCGCATGCGCATGTCGCGGATGTGCGCCAGGCCGGGATGATCGTCGCCTTCGAGCTCACCAAGAATGGCGACAAGCGCGCGCCATTCGACCCGGCGGCACGCGTGGGCCTGCGCGCCTATCGCGCTGCACTGGCGCGTGGAGTACTGCTGCGCCCACTGGGCGACATCCTGTACTGGATGCCGCCCTACTGCATCGACGACGATGCCCTGCGCCTGCTGGCCGACGTGACGCGACACGCCATCGACGAAGCGACCGCGGAGGCGACCTGATGCGCCTGACGCGAGTGCATGTCGACATGCCGCTTTCGGCCGGGCTGGAACTGGCGCTACCCGAAAACGCCGCTGCCCACCTGTCGCGCGTGCTGCGGCTTACCGTCGGCGACGACTGCGTACTTTTCAACGGTGACGGCATCGATTACGCCGCGCGCATCACCGCAATGGGCAAGCGCGAACTGCGTGTGACCGTCGCCTCCGGCCGTGAAGTGGACAACGAGTCGCCCCTGGCCCTCACGCTACTGCAAGGTATTGCGCGTGGGGAGAAGATGGACCTGATCCTGCAGAAGGCGACGGAGCTTGGCGTGAATGCCATCGCGCCACTGTGGGCGCAGCGCAGCGAAGTGAAACTTGACGAGGCGCGCGCCGAAAAGCGCCTGGCCCATTGGCGCGGGGTGGTGACCTCTGCCTGCGAGCAGTGCGGCCGCGCGCGCGTGCCCGACGTAGCGGCGCCGGTGTCGCTGTCCGTGGCACTGGGCGCTTTGCCCGCGGGCGGACTGCGCCTGATCCTCGATCCGGAGGGTGAACTGGCACTGGGCACGCTCACGGTCGACGACGAAGCGAGGGTCGTCCTTGCAGTCGGACCGGAAGGCGGCTGGTCCCCCGCGGACCGCGAGCAGTTGCGCGCCGCCGGCTTCCAGGGACTGAAGCTGGGTCCGCGCATCCTGCGCACCGAAACCGCAGGGCTCGCAGCGATAGCGGCCCTGCAGTCGCGCCTGGGCGACCTGGCCTGACGCATCAACCCTGAGATCGCTCAGATCTTGAAATAGAGCTTCCGCGCGTCGAGCCAGCGCACGATGACCCACCAGATCGCAACGAAAGACAGCGCATAGGCCAGGGACGGCACGTACGGCCCGAAGCGCGGGGTCATCCAGTCGGCGAAGCCGTGCTGGTAGGCGGGAGCAAGCCAGCCGAGCGCGGCGAGCGCATACAGGAGGAAGGCGGAGCCGGCGTAGGCCGCAATCGCGTTCACGCCGAACGCGCGGCCCCACGCCGGCAACCCACGTCGATCGACCAGCCAGTGACACAGCGCCAGGAGCAGGCACGCGGCGCCGCCGGTCCACAACACATACGACGGAGTCCACAGGTTCTTGTTGAGCGGCAGCGCCAGTGACCACACCTGCCCTGCAGCCAGCGCGATCGCGCCCGCCGCCCATAGCCATCGCACGCGGCCGTCGCGCAACCAGGAGCCGGCGCGTACGCCGAACAAGGTGGTAGCCAACGCGCCGAGGGTGCTTACCAGGCCTTCGGGGTCGTGCCCGCGGCCGCTGCCCGGCTCGATCTGGTAGACGTGCACGCCGAGCAGCGCGTGATCGAGGCGGCTGGCGATGTTGTCGAACGGCGCATAGCTCGCGCCACTGGCGAGCAGCATGGAATAGGCGACGAGCAATACGACGAGGATCGCCCACTGCAGGCGCGGTCGTACGTACAGCGTGAGCAGGCCGGCGGCACCAAAGCACAGTCCGATCCGCTGCAGCACGCCCATCACCCGGTAATGCGGCAGGTCGAATGCCCAGAGGGCGCACAGGTGCAGCAGCAGCCCGAGCCCGAAGATGCGTGCGGCGCGCACGAGTACCGTCTTCGCCAGTGCGGACCGCGGTTCGCCGCGCTCAAGCCGTGGCGTCACCGCGAGCGCGATCGAAACGCCGACGATGAACAGGAACAGCGGAAAGATCAGGTCGGTCGGGGTGATCCCGTGCCACTCCGAATGCAGCAAGGGAGCGTACACGTGACCCCAGTCCCCCGGGTTGTTTACCAGCAGCATGGCGGCGACGGTGATGCCGCGCAGCGCATCGACCGATGCCCAGCGGTTAGGACCGGAAACGATGTCCACGCGGGATGTCGCCTCGGGCGACACTGCCGCGTGCATCGTCCTCAAGCGGCCTGGGCCTGCGCGATCGCGTTGCCGATCAGGACCTCGATGGCTTCCAGGTCGGGAATGTAGGCTTCGTCCTCGTTGAGCCAGACCCGGGCGTGGACGCCCGCCGGCAGGTGCTGCTCCGCGTCGTACTGGAGACGATCCGGCGACACCGTCACCAGTCGCGGGAAGCCCTGCGTCAGCATCGCGAAATAGGGCGCCTTCGGATCACCGCTGAGCGCCTTGAGCACGACGACCTTGCTGCCGAGGCCGCCTGCTTCCGGCGCGATATCGGCCATGCGCGAGAAGGCGACCAGCGGCACTTCCCAGCCGCGCCAACGGATGCGGCCCAGCAGCCATTCCGGCGCACCTTCGACCGGCGTCGGCGGTGCGAACGAAAGCACTTCGGCGATGGTCGCGTTGGGCAGGAGCAGGCGTGCACGGGCGACCGCGATCAATACGCCGCGGATGTCGGTTTGCGGGTTGGCCTGCGCCTGGGGCGCGTTGTGCTGGGAGGTCTTCATCGACGTCTTTGGAATTCTTCAGTGGCAGTTCATCAGAGCCAACGCTGTGCGAGTCGGCGGGCAAGTTCCTGCGGCTTGCCCGACTGGGCACCGCGCGATGCAAGTGCCGCAGGCGCGGCAACGTCGTAGCAACCATCCAGCGCCTGGCTGGCAATGAGCGCACCGTTGGCTGCAAGTTTCATCACAGCGTCGACCTGCGCCGGGTCGGAACCGCTGAGCATCAACACGGCGCTGTCGTTCGCGGGCAGCCCGGTGAGCAGTTCGCCGGGCGCATCGTTGAAGGCGAGGCCCTGTTCGTAGTCGTGCACGCCCAGGCTCGGCGGCAGGATGTAAATAGTCGCGGGCTGCACGGTGTCGCCGCTGACGGCCAGCTTCACGGGCAGCGAAGTGGCGCGCTGCATCTGCGCGACCAGCTTGTCGTAATGGCCACCGTCGAGGCGCTGCTGGATCAGCACAGCCCGCGGGAACCCTTCCGGCAATGCGCCCAGCAGCTGGCGCACCGCGTCCGGGCCACCGATGCCCGCCAATACCAGCACCGCACCATGCGCCGGGGCCACGGTGCGATCTTGCACCAGCTCCATCGCGCCAACGCGGCTGTGCAGGTCGGCCATGTCGTCCCGGAAACGGCTGGCGTCCGAGGCCTGGTCCGGCGCCATCTCCAGGCCTTCGAACACGATCTCGGTCGGCGTGTCGTCGACAAGCTCGAGTTCGAACTTTGCGATCACCGTCGGCGCGGATCCGGCGTCATCTTCGAGGCCAAGGGGCGGGTAGTCCGTGCCCGGCTCGTCTGTGCCCGGCTGGTCTTTGCCCGACTGGTCTGTGTCCGATTGAACCCCGACCGGCTCGATCTCCAGGTGTGTATCGGAGGAACCGCCGTCATCCAGGTCGGAGAGGGTGAGCTCCCATTTGGCGGGCGCCTCCGCGACAGGCGCGGGCGATTTCGCGACAGGCTCGGGCGATCCCGCGACAGGCGCGGGCGATTCCGGCACGACCTCCGGTACGGAGGTGGCGCGGTCGGGCGGCAACACCGTGTCCGACAGGCCCAGCTTGGCGCGCAAATGGCGCACCCAGCGTGCGGCGTCCCAACCCACGCGGCCGACAGCGAGTTCGGCCTCTTCGAACAGGATCTCGATCCGCGGGTTGGAGAGCACGCCATCGAAGCGGTCGAGCGCCTCGTCCGCCGTCGCCGGGTCGAGCATGACCAGGGCGGCTTCGGGCTGCGCAGCAAGCACGGCGGCCTGATCGCCAGTGGCCGGATCGGCCTCCAGGACGATGTTCGCGCCGGCCAGGTCCAGCGCCTCGCGCATGCGGTCGCGGGCCGCACCGGGGCGGGCCAACAACACGACGCGGCGGGCGTTGTCATTCATGGCCGCGCTTGACCCCCAGCAGTTCGAACACGTTGCGGAGCAATTCCGGCTCCTGGTACGGCTTGCCCAGGTAGCGGTTCACGCCGATGTCGAAGGCGCGCTGGCGGTGTTTCTCGCCAGTACGCGAGGTGATCATCACGATCGGGACGTTGCGCAGGCGCGGGTCGGACTTCATCGCCGTGGCGAGTTCGTAACCGTCCATGCGCGGCATCTCGATGTCGAGGAGCATCAGGTCGGGCACGTGCTCGACCATCTTTTCCAGGGCATCCAGGCCGTCCTTCGCGGTGAGGACTTCGAAGTTGTTGCGCTCGAGCACGCGGCCCGTGACCTTGCGCATGGTGACCGAGTCGTCGACCACCATGACCATCGGAACCCGGCGCGTTTCGACCACGGGCGCGACCGGCAGGCGCTCGGGCGCAAGCACGGCCTGGCGGCGCACCAGCGGCGCGACGTCGAGGATCACCACGACGCTGCCGTCGCCCATGATGGTGGCGCCGAAGATGCCCGGAACCGATGCGACCTGGGGACCCACCGGCTTCACCACGATTTCGCGGTTGCCGATGACGTGGTCGACGCTGACCGCGGCACG
The DNA here is from genome assembly GCA_031457065.1 of Agrilutibacter niabensis. Classification (GTDB taxonomy): domain Bacteria; phylum Pseudomonadota; class Gammaproteobacteria; order Xanthomonadales; family Xanthomonadaceae; genus Agrilutibacter; species Agrilutibacter niabensis_A. The sequence continues at coordinate 275,071 of JAVDVW010000001.1, read as the reverse complement.
CAGGTCGCCGGCGCGGATCAGCAGCAACGGCATCTGCAGCTGGCCTTCGGCCTTCGCCGTGGCATGACCGACCAGGTTGCCCAGGTCGTGTACCGGATAGTCTTCGCCGCCGTACTGGTAAACCGCATCGGCCTGCGCCAACTGGTCGCGCGGGATGCGGCCCACGCCGCGTACCGAGGCGATCGGCACCGCGAAGCTGGTTTCACCGATGCGCACGAACACCGCCTGGGTGACCGCGAGCGTTTGCGGCAGGCGCAGGGTGAAGCGCGTGCCTTCGCCCGGCTTCGAGTCGATATCGATGGTGCCGCCGAGCTGGCGCACTTCCGATGCGACGACGTCCATGCCGACGCCGCGACCGGCCAGGCGGCTGACTTCGTCGGCCGTCGAGAAGCCCGGCTCGAAGATCAGCATGTCGAGGTCGCTGTTGCTCAGCACCGCGTCGCTGCGGACCAGGCCGCGTTCCTCACCACGCTTGCGGATCGCGTCGCGGTTGAGGCCGGCGCCGTCGTCGGCGACTTCCAGCACCACTTCCGAACCTTCACGGCGGATGGCGATGCTGATGGAGCCTTCTTCCGCCTTGCCCGCCTTCTTGCGCTTGTCGGGCTTTTCCAGGCCATGCGCGACTGCGTTGCGGAGCATGTGCTCCAGCGGCGCGGTCATGCGTTCGAGCACGTTGCGGTCGAGTTCGCCCTGGGCGTTGCCGAGCTTGAGCTGGACGTTCTTGCCCAGTTCGCCCGAGGCCTGGCGCACGACGCGACGCAGTCGCGGCACGAGCGCATCGAACGGCACCATGCGGGTGCGCATCAGCCCTTCCTGCAACTCCGAGCTCACGCGCGACTGTTGCAACAGCAGGGTTTCGTACTGGCGCGTCAGGTCGTCGAGCGTGGTCTGCAGGCTGGTCTGGTCGGCCGCGGATTCCGCGAGCGCGCGCGACAGCTGCTGCAGGGTGGAGAAGCGGTCGAGTTCGAGCGGGTCGAACGTCGCATCCGGCGTCTCGTTTTCACGCTGGTAGCGGGCCATGATCTGCGCTTCGGTCTCGATCTCGAGACGGCGCAGCTGGTCGCGCATACGGATGTTGGTCTGGTCCATTTCCGCGATGGCACCGCGGAATGCACCCAACTGCTGCTCCAGGCGGGCGCGATAGATCGCGACTTCACCGGCGTAATTGACCAGGCGGTCGAGCAGATCGGCGCGAATGCGCACCTGCTCCTGCGGTGCGCGTGCTGCGATGTCGTCGTCATCGACCTGCGCGGCATCGACCATCGGTGCCGAAAGCGGCTTGAGTTCCAGGGCGGGCGCGGCGGCGCGTTGCGGCGTGCCGGTGACCTCGTCCGTGGACGTAGCGAGTCGCTGGCCCCGCGAGCGTGCGTCGAATTCGGCAATGAGCGCTTCAGGCATCGCGATCGCCTGGCGCGCACCGACGCGCGTGACCATCGCATGCAGGCGGTCAAAGCCGCGTTCGAGCAGCGGCACGCCGTCGCTGCCGAGTTCGACGCGGTTCTCGACCACGGACTCGAGCAGCGATTCCATGGTGTGGCCGAGTTCGCCCACGGCCATGATGCCGGCCATGCGGGCACCGCCCTTGAGCGTGTGCAGGTCGCGCTGCAGTCCGATCAGCGGTTCACGCGAATCCGGGGCCACGCGCAATTCGGCGAGCAAGCCGTCGGAATGATCGAGCAGGTCGGCGCCTTCCTCGACAAAGATGTCGACCAGCTCCGGATCGAGGCCGGTAAGGTCGAGGGCTTCGTCGGGATCTTCTCCGCCGGCCTGGGCCTGCGCCAGGATCGCCGCGACCGCGGGTTCCGGTTCCGGCAGGGTGCTGGCAGCGGCCAGCGCGGCGGCCGCAGCGGCGGCATCGCGCTGCGCCTGGGCCTCGGCTTCGCGGACTTCCTCGGCGCGACGCACGGCTTCGGCTTCCGCCTCGGCGGCGGCTTGCGCGGCGGCAGCCTGCTCCACGGCGAGGCGTTCGGCTTCGAGACGCTCTTCGTCGGCGAGGCGCTGCGCTTCTGTCCGCTGGACTTCCTCGGCAGCGGCAAGTTCGGCGGCAATGCGTTCGGCTTCGGCCTGTTCGGCCGCGATGCGTTCGGCTTCCGCAGCCTCGCGCTGCGCCTGGGCAAGGCGCTGGGCTTCGGCGTACTCGACTTCGAGACGCGCGTATTCGGCTTCTTCCTCGGCGGCGACACGTTCGGCTTCGGCACGCTCGGCTTCGGCACGTTCGGCTTCGGCACGTTCGGCTTCGGCGCGTTCGGCTTCGGCGCGTTCGGCTTCGGCGCGTTCGGCTTCGGCACGTTCGGCCTCGGCACGTTCGGCTTCGACGCGTTCGGCTTCGGAACCTTCGCCACCTTCGCCACCTTCGGCCAGGGCAGGTTCGGCTTCGAGACGTTCGGCTTCGAGACGTTCTGCTTCGAGACGTTCGGCTTCGAGACGTTCGGCTTCGAGACGTTCGGCTTCGAGACGTTCGGCTTCGAGACGCTCGGCTTCGAGACGCTCGGCTTCGAGACGCTCGGCTTCGAGACGTTCGGCTTCGAGACGTTCGGCTTCGAAGCGTTCGGCTTCGAAGCGTTCGGTTTCGAGGCGCTCGGCTTCGACGCGCTCGACTTCGAGCTGTGCGGCCTCGAGTTGCAGGTTCAGCGAGTTGTCGGCAACGGCATCGAAGTCGTCGATCGTGAACGCCTCGACCTCCTCCAACGCGACGTCACCGTGACCGGCTTCGAACGAGCCCGCATCAAGGGCAGCAGCGGTGAGGGAGGCAGCCGGCATGGACTGCACCAGACCGCCTGTGCCGAGGTCGACGGCCAGATCGGTGAATTCGCTGAGATCGAACGAAGTGAGCTCGGCTTCGTGTGCCTCTTCTTCTTCGACCTGATGGTGGCGTGCCTCCGGCAGGCTGTCGCGGAGCGCCTGCATGCGCGCAGCCAGGCCTTCGAAGCGTGGCACATGGGCGATCGGTGCTTGCAGGCCCTGCATGGTGCCGCGAATCGCCGCAGCGACGTCGCCCATTGCGGCCACGCCTTCGTTCGCCGGCACGACGCCGGCAGCGAGGAGACGCTTGATGTATGTCTCGGTCGGACCGGTGATTTCGGTAATCACCGGTACTTCGGTCATCGCGAAGGCGCCGTTGAGCGTATGCACGGCGCGCTGCAGCGATTCGGTCGCCGGTTGCGGCCCTTGGCGCGCGGCTTCCAGCCAGTCCTCGATGGTGACGAGGTGGCCACCGACTTCACCGGCGAGGATTTCCAGCAGCACGGCATCGACCGACGCGGGAACGCCCGGGATGACCATCTCTGTAGCGGCCGGCGTCGTTGCGGCGGGTTCCTCGAACACCGCCTCGTTGAGTTCCCCACCCAGTTCGCCCAGGTCGATGGAAACCACGGCGGCTTCGGCCAGCTCCGGAATGGCTTCGACGACCGGCGCGGGCGCTGCCGGGGTGAAGAATGCTTCCTCACCGGCGGCAAGCCGATCGGCGACCGCTTCCATACCGCTGAGATCCGCGGTGATGGCCGCTTCGCCGCGCAACGCGGCGTGCAGCTGCGGCAACGTGTCATGGGCCTGGCCGACGAGGGCCACGACCGCGGGACTGGCCGGACGCGTGCCATCCAGCACGCGGTTGAGCATGTTCTCGACTTTCCAGCTGAACTCACCGAGGGTCTTGGCGCCGACGAGCCGGCCGCTGCCCTTGAGAGTGTGGAAAACGCGACGGATGGGACGCAGGCGTTCGGCGTCTTCCGGGTTGTCGCGCCAGGGTTTGAGCAGTTCGCCGAGGTTGGCGATTTCTTCCTGGAGTTCCTCAAGGAAGACTTCGCGGATTTCGTCGTCGATGTCGTCGCTGCGTTCAAAACCGCCGGCGGCGACAGCATCGGCACTGGCAGCCACCGGTGCCGGCGCGCTGACCGCGGCCACATCGACAGTGGCTTCGACCGCGCCGTGCGCCGGTGTCGCGGCCGTTGTTTCGACCGGGCTCGAATGAGCCAGGCCGCGGAACGGCTCGATCTTGCCGAAGTCGAGCGCGTCGGCGAGATCGGGCGACAGCTGGAGTGCTTCTGCCGTCGTCAACGGCGCGCCGACTTCCTCCAACGCCGGCAGCGGCCAGTAGCGCAGGCGCTCCAGGGCGTGGCGGGCGATTTCGAGGATCTCGTCGCGTCCGGGGCGCTGGTCGCGCAGCGCTTCGAGGTAGTACTCGAGGCTGGCCAGTGCATCGGCCATGGTGTCCAGCTGCTGGCTGTTCGGAACCCGCTTGCGCGTGATCAGCTCGACGTCGACGTAGCGCTTCACCGCGACGAGGTAATCGGCGGGAAGCTGCTGTTCGAGCATGCGCAGGGCGCCGCCGACTTCATCGAGCAGGCGCGGGACTTCTCCGAGCTCGGCATGGTCCCAGCCGGTCTCGACGAAGGCCACGAACGACTGGCGCGCATCGCCGAAGTTGGCGATAGCTTCGCGCACGACGACGTCGATGACCTTGTTGTGTTCGCCGGAGACGAGGTCTTCATCGCCAGCCGCATCCGGGCGGCCCAGGCGTGCAACCTGGTCGTCCAGCGATGCATCGACATACAGCAGCGCACCAGCGACGTCGAGCAGCGCGCCTTCGTCGGCGGCACGGTGACCAGCGACGATTTCGCGCATGGCGTCGCGCTGTTGCATCACGACGTTGCGCGCCACGCCCAGGCCCATCATGCCGAGCGTATCGCTGACGCGGGTGAGCGCATCAACCTGCTCGCGCAGTTCAGTGACGTCGGTCTGGCGCGTGCGCAGGTGCAGGTCCAGCGCGTCCTTGACGCGCAGGAGGTCTTCCTTGATTGCCGCGGAGACGGTGTCGAGCAGCGCGCGATTGCGGCCACTGAGACTGCCGCGGGCGTGCTCGAGCTCGTCTTCGCTGGGCAGCTGGCCGGCGAGGTCGAAAGTCTGGCGCAGGCTGGCGAGGGCCGGATGCTGGCCCTGGCTGTGGGCGACGTGGTACAGCAGCTGGCGGGTCGGTTCCGCCGCGGCATCGGTGCGCGGGGCACCGAAGGCGAAGCTGTCTTCGATCAGTGTCTGGCGCGCTTCGCGTTCGACGCCGGCGAAGGCCTGGCGCATGCCACGGCTGGCGTTCAGGGCGCCGTCGCGCAGGGCATCGGCGACGGACGACGCGACCCAGAGCATGCGACGCAGCGGCTCGGTTTCCACCTGCGCCAGCAACGACTCGATGGTCGTGGCGAGCTGGGAGGCATCGGCGGGCGCACCGTCTTCCGGCCATGCGGCCAGCGCGTCGCGCAGCGCACCGAGGTGCGTCACCAGTTCGTCGCGGGCCGGCTTGGGCGCCGACGACGCAGGTGCGGGAATGTTTTCCGGCAAGGGCCGGTCGAGATCGGGCGAGAACAGCACGCTCTCGTTCAGACCGGTCTCGCCGCGCGTGGCGCGCAGCTCATTTAGCAGCGGCAACAGCACGATCGGGATGTCGCGATGGCCGCCCTGCAGGCGTTCCAGGTAATCGGGCAGCTGCACCACGCCGCGCATCAGCGCCGCGCAGGCGTCGTCGCGCTCGGAGACTTCACCCCGCAGCAGCGACAAGGCGAGGCGCTCCATTTCCTCGGCGACCATTGCCGGCGCATAGAGCTCGATCATGCGCAGCGTGCCGTGCACCTGGTGCATGTAACCCGCACAGGTGCGCATGTGCGCCGTCTGCGAGGGATTCTCGGCAAAGGACTCGATCTCGTCGCGCGCCAGACGCAGCGTCGCATCGAGTTCGGGTTTGACCCAGCCCAGCGTGGTCGTGTCGATCGCGTCACGCAACACGGTCATCGATTGCCTCCGTATCGGCGCGCGGCCGCGGCGCCTGCCCCAGGGGCGGGCGCGTACGCGGGGCGATTTGCCTTCAAGCCGTCCATCTCGTTATCGGTTCCGTCTCGCGTCAGGCCGGCAGCTTGAAGTCGGCGACCGAGCGGCGCAGGTCGGCCGCAAGCTGCGCCAGGTTTCCGATCGATTGCGCCGTCTGGCTCGCACCCTGCGAGGTCTGCGCGGTAATCGACTGGATGGTGTTCATCGTGGCGGTGATGTTCGACGCCGCGCTGGACTGCTGCTTGGCAGCCGACGAGATGCCCTGAATGAGGCCCGACAAGTCGGACGACACCTTTTCGATCTCGCCCAGCGCCGTACCCGCGTCTTCCGCGAGGCGTGCACCCGCGACCACTTCCGAGGTCGTCTGCTCCATCGAGGACACCGCTTCGTTGGTGTCTGACTGAATCGTCTGGACCAGCGTTTCGATTCGCTTGGTGGCGTTCGAGGCGCGTTCTGCGAGTCGCTGCACTTCGTCGGCCACGACCGCGAACCCGCGGCCCGCTTCACCGGCCGAGGCCGCCTGGATCGCCGCGTTCAGCGCCAGGATGTTGGTCTGTTCCGAGATGTCGTTGATCAGTTCCACGATCGAGCCAATTTCCTGGGACGACTCACCCAGTCGCTTGATTCGCTTCGAGGTTTCCTGGATCTGGTCACGGATCGAGTCCATGCCCGCGATGGTCTGGCGCACGACGCCGGCACCCTTGGTCGCGATTTGCACCGAGCGTTGCGCCACGTCCGCGGATTCGGCGGAGTTGCGCGACACCTGGTCGATGCTCGCCGCGATTTCGCTGATGCGGTCGGAGGCGGAGCTGATTTCATGCGCCTGGTGCTGCGCGGCTTCGGCGAGGTGCATCGCGGTCGCCTGCGTTTCCTGCGCGCTCGATGCCACCTGCACCGAGGTGTCGGTAATCGTCTGCACGAGGCTGCGCAGCTGCTCGACGGCGAAGTTGATCGAGTCCGCGATCGCGCCGGTCATGTCCTCGGTCACGGTCGCCTTCACGGTCAGATCGCCTTCTGCGAGCGAACCCATTTCGTCCAGCAGGCGCATGATCGCCTCCTGGTTGCGGTCGTTGAGTTCCTTGGTGCTTTCGTAGCGCTTCTTCTGCGCGCTGTTCAGCGAGAAGAGCAAGCCGGCGATGGCGAGGATCGCGGCGATACCGGACAGGACCGAGATCAGGATGTGGCCCAGCGGGTTCTTGCTGCGGACCGAACCGAAGGCGGTGAGCGAGCGGAACAGCGATTCGCTCTGGCCCAGCAGGGTGTTGGATTCGCTGGTGATGGTGCCCGCCGCGGCCTGCGCGGTGAACAGGTTCTTGGAGCCGGAGCTGATCGCGTCCAGGTCCTTCTTCATGTCGGTCCACAGCGCTTCGGCCTGGCCGAGCGCGGCCAGCGCGCCGCCGTTGGACAGCGGGGTCACGCCGAGCGCGGCGTCGCCCTTGCGCAGGCCGGCAAGCACGTTGCCGAACACCGCGGCGGTACGGGTCAGCTGGTCGCCCGCGATCGAGGCGCCCTGACCGCCGGCGCGCATCGCGGTGATGTTCTTGTCGATCTGGCCCGCGAGCACGTTCTGGCGCAGCGCGAGGTAGACCTGCGAGGCCGGCGAACCGCTGGACGACATCGCGCGCACCAGTTCGTCCAGGCGCGCCTGCAGCTGCGGAACCTTGGCGGCGAAGCTGTCGGCGTTGCTCGCCAGGCCGGTCACCGCGCCTTCGGAGGCGATGACCTGGTCGGCGTTCTTGCCCACCAAGTCCCACGTATTGGCGACGTTGCCGATGTCGCCGGACACGCCCAGTTCGCCACCGAAGCGGTCGTTGAGCTGCTTCACGTCGGCGTCCATCTGCGCCTTGGTGGCCTTGAAGGCCGCGTAGGCCTCCTTGTCACCGCCCACGGCCTCGGCGCCCTGCACCGCGAGCCGCTGCGAGTTCACCTGCAGCGACGAAGCCGCGGAGCTGGCGCTGGCGAGGCGCGAACCCTTCCAGGTGGCGTAACCGGCGTTGACGCCGAAGATGACCACCGAGATACCGAGGATCGTCAACCAGGTATTGACACCGAGGCCGCGGCCCTTGGGATTCATCACAGTACTCATGGTTCAACCTCGTTGGCGATTGCTGCTTGTTGCGTGCGATTTGGTGACCGGGACAGGCGTCAGCCTGCGGCGGCTTGGCGGAATTCGGGTGTACGGGCCAGCCGGTCCAGGCTGAAAATGCCCCACGGCTGCTCGTCGACGCGGTAGGCCCGGTCGATGAAGTGCGTGTAGCGTCCCTGGTAAAGCGGATCTTCGGCGACCTGCGAGTCGGCGACTTTCTGCGGTTCGGTGAAGCTGCGCTGGCCGTAAAGCTCGTCGATCAGCACGGCAACGTCGCCGCCGGGCTGGCGCACGAGCAGCGCGCGCTGGCTTTCATGCAGCACGGTGCGCTCGCCCTCGAGGAACTGCTTGAGGTCGACGATCGGCAGCAGGTTGCCGCGCACGTTGGCCACCCCCAGCATCCACGGCTGCGCGCCGGGCACCTGGGTGATGGGCGGCAGCGGCAGGATCTCGCGCACCTCGTCGAAGCCGGAGGCCAGGCGGTGCGTGCCCACGCGGTAACCCACGCCGCGCCACAGACCGGGCGCGTCTAGCTGTTCGGGAAGGCCGGCGACGTGTTCGAGGCTGCGACGCTCGTAGTCGGCCAGCCGCTCGAACGGGCCGAGCGCGGTGACGTGTTTCTTCACTTCAGTGCCCCAGCACCGCGTTGATGCGGGCGATGAGTTCGGATTCGCGCGGCGGCTTGACGATGTAGTCCTTCGCGCCCTGGCGCATGCCCCATGCCCGGTCGGTATCCATGTCCTTGGTGCTGACGATCAGCACCGGGATGGCGCTGGTGGCCGCATCGCGCGACAGCGCGCGCGTGGCCTGGAAACCATTCATCCCGGGCAGGACGACGTCCATGATGACGAGGTCGGGCAGCTCGCGCTTGCAGGCGGCGATGCCATCTTCGGCGCTGCCCGAGGCCAGGACCTGGTGTCCATTGCGCTCAAGCAGCTGGGTGAGGACCGCCACGTCAGTCGGCGAATCCTCGATCAACAGAATACGTGCCATTGGTGCCTTACCCCCCGGTCAGGCGTTGCGTGCGGTGTCGTGCACGTGATTACGAATTGCGTCCAGCAGTTCCTCGCGAGTGAACGGCTTGGTCAGATATTGCTCGGACCCGACGATGCGGCCCCGGGCCTTGTCGAACAACCCGTCCTTGGACGACAGCATGATGACGGGCGTGCTCTTGAACAGTTGATTGTTCTTGATCAACGCACAGGTCTGATAACCATCCAGACGCGGCATCATGATGTCGACGAAAATGATCTGCGGCTGCTGGTCGGCGATCTTGGCCAAGGCTTCGAAGCCATCAGTCGCGGTCACCACATCGCAACCTTCCCGCTTGAGCAAGGTCTCCGCCGTACGGCGGATGGTCTTGGAATCATCGATCACCATGACCTTCAGCCCGTCGAGGCTGCCGTTGCGACCCTCTTGCATGCTTTCAATCCCCTGTGCGATCTCGGCGGTCTCCGCGCGTCGCGAAGTGCCTTTATTTCAAGCATAGCGCGGACTGTCAAGCACGAATTTCGCCGCTCCCGTCCCTGAATGTGCGCGGGTGCACAATCGCGACCCGGTTTGCACTTGCTGCGCCAGAACATGACGTTTTGCGGCAAGCACCGACTGGGGCGCAACCCCGCCTGCTACCATCGCCGGCATCGTTTTCACCGCCACCAACATGCCCTTCCAGCCGGGTGCCGACATCGTCGTCGTGATGGATCCGATCGGATCCATCAAGATCGCCAAGGACTCCACCTTTGCCATGCTGCTCGAGGGCCAGCGCCGGGGGCACCGGCTCTGGTACGTGCGCCCGGGCAGCCTAGCGGCCGCCGGGGGGCAGGCGCAGGCGACGGTCGCGCCGCTCACCGTCAGGGACGATCCGGCCGGCTGGTACGAACTGGGCGAGTGGAGCCGGCTGGTCTTCGGTCCGGGCCAGGTCGTGCTCATGCGCAAGGACCCGCCGGTCGACACCGCGTACCTCAATGACACCCACCTGCTCGGCCTGGCGCAGCGCGCCGGCGCCCTGGTCCTCAATGATCCGCAGGGCCTGCGGGACATGAACGAAAAGCTCGCCGCGCTGGAATTCCCCCAGTGCGTGCCGCCGACCGTTGTGAGCCGCGAGGCAGCGGTGCTGAAGGCCTTCGTGGCCGAGCATGGCGATGTGGTGCTCAAGCCCCTGGACGGCATGGGCGGGCGTTCGATCTTCCGGGTCCGCGCCGGCGACGCCAACACCAACGTCATCCTGGAGACGCTGACTGCCGGCGGCCGCGACCTCGCCATGGCCCAGCGCTACCTGCCGGAAATCACCGAGGGCGACAAACGCATCCTGCTGGTCGATGGCGTGCCGGTCGACTACTGCCTGGCCCGCATCCCCCAGGGTGACGAATTCCGCGGCAACCTCGCCGCGGGTGGCAAGGGCCGCGGCCAGCCGCTGAGCGAGCGCGACCGCTGGATCGCCGCACAGGTCGCTCCGGAATTGAAGCGTCGCGGCATGATCTTCGTCGGCCTGGACGTGATCGGCGACTACCTCACCGAGGTCAATGTCACTAGTCCGACCTGCATCCGTGAACTCGATGCCCAGTTCGGGATCAACATCGCAGGCATGCTGTTCGATGCGATCGAACGCAGGCTGGGGACCGGAACCTAGGGGTCGGAACCCCCCGGAACCCGCCTTCCCTTCTCGAGTCCAGTCCCTGTCCCCATGAGCACCGTCGCCGCCCGCGTCCCGCCCCACCCTGGCGAATATGCCCTGGGCGAGAACCGTCGCATCAGCGCAACCATGGTGTTGTCGGTGCTGGTCCACGCCATGCTCCTGCTCGGCGTGGGCTGGGCGGTGGAGAGTGCGGCGCCGGTGATGCCGACACTGGACGTGATCCTGACCCAGACCACGTCGCCCCTGACCCGCAAGCAGGCCGACTTCCTCGCCCAGGCCACCAACCAGGGCGGCGGTGAGCACGACAAGACCACCCGGCCGCGCGAAACCCAGTCGGGCCCGGCGCCCCTGCCGGAACCCGGCATCGCCCCGCGCCCGCTGCGGGCGCAGTCACCCGCGCCGCAGCCCGCGCCGCAGGACCGGGTGGTCAGCACGCTGCAGGCCGAGACCCAGGTCGCCAAGGCACAGGCCACGCCGCCGCCGGACGAACGCGTGCTGCCGCCCGGCCGCGAGAAGATCGCCCGCGACATGGCGATGGCGCGCCTGGCCGCGGAGATCCACCTGCGCTCGGAGCGCTACGCGAAACGCCCGAAGCGCAAGTTCGTATCGGCCAGCACGACCGAGTACGCCTGGGCCGCGTACCTGAGCGAATGGGTGAAGCGCGTGGAGCGCGTAGGCAACCTCAACTATCCGGATGAGGCGCGCAGCCGCCACCTTGCCGGCAAGGTCGTCATCACCATCGCGATCCGCCGCAACGGCACCGTCGAGCGCATGCAGATCGTGCAGTCGAGCGGAATCGCGTTGCTGGATTCCTCGGCCCTGCGCATCGCGCAGCTGGCCGAGCCTTACGCGCCGCTGCCGAAGACGGAAGAAAACCCGGACATCCTGCACGTCACCCGCACCTGGCTGTTCATGCCGGGCGGGGAGCTGATCGACGATTGAGGCTCGCGGTCGGTCGCGCGGTCGACGCGATTACTTGCCGCGCATCCGCTTACTTGTTCGCATCGCGCAGGGCCTGCTGCTCGGCAATGGTGAGCGCGACGTTGTCGCGCAGGTACGCCGGTTCGGCGAATTCCGGAGCCACCGTTTCGCCACGCGCGTAGGCCAGCGCGGCCAGGCGAGCGACGTCGGCGGCGTGCGGCATCGCGGCGGCATCGATGGCGGCGAAATGCGCACGCGCACGCGCCGCCAGCGCACCGTCCTGCGCAGCGAAGCCGGTACCTACGCCGTGCCAGGTACCGGCTGCCTCGGGCAGGATTACGGCACCAGGCGGCAGCACCCGCTCAGCATCGAGCGCGATGGCATCGCCATCTCGGAGTTCGAACGAAGCCGCATAGACCTCGCCCATGCGCGCATCGATCGCGGCGAGCACGCGCGGCCCCGGCGCCTGCAGCGCGAGTGCTGCGAGCGTCGAGACCGGCACGACCGGCCGGTCCAGCGCGAGCGCGATGCCCTGCCCGAGCGCGATCGCCAGGCGCACGCCGGTGAAGGCGCCGGGGCCGCGGCCGATCGCAATGGCATCGAGCTGCGATTTTTTCACCCCGGCCTGCGCGAGCAATTGCTCCGCCCACGGCAACGTGAGCTCGGCATGCCGCCGGGGCGCGATCTCGAAGCGCTCGTGCACTTCGCCGTCGAGCCAGAGGGCGACGGAGCAGGCTTCGGTGGCGGTTTCGATGGCTAGGAGTTTCATGGGGAGGGAACGGGGAAACGGGGAAACGGGGAAGAGCCTACCGTTTTTGCTCGTCATCCCGGCGAACGCCGGGATCCAGCCGTTGACTCTACGGGAACGCAAAAAGCTGGATCCCGGCCTTCGCCGGGATGACGAAGTCAGTCAAGACTTTCATCGTGCGCCCGGCCTGCCTGCGCCGCTGACTCGACCGAGAAAAACCCAACCACATCCTCCACCTTGCGCGTCTTCGGCAATGGCGGCAGCGAATCCAAGAACACTTTGCCGTACGTTTTCGAGCTGATGCGCGGATCGCACAGCACCAGCACGCCGCGATCGGTCTCGCTGCGGATCAGGCGGCCGGCGCCCTGCTTCAACGAGATCACGGCCTGCGGCAGCTGCTCATCGCGGAACGGGTTGCCGCCGCTGCGGCGAATCGCTTCCAGGCGCGCCTCGAACACCGGATCGTCCGGGGCGGCGAACGGCAGCTTGTCGATTATCACCACGCTCAGCGCCTCGCCGGCGACGTCGACGCCTTCGCGGAAGCTCGCCGCGCCCAGCAGCACGCCGTTGCCGGACGCACGGAAACGCTCCAGCAGCACCGGTCGCGGCGCTTCGCCCTGCACGAACAACGGCCAGGGACCGTTGCGCAGCAATTCCGCGGCTTCGCGCAGGGCGCGATGCGAGGCGAACAGGATGAAGGCGCGCCCGCTGGAGGCCTCGAGCACCGGACGCAGCTTTTCGACCAGGCTTTCGCCGTAATGGCGGACGGCCGGATCGGGCAAACCGGTGGGCAGGTAACACAGCGCCTGCCGCGGCCAGTCGAACGGGCTCGGTGCCAGCAGCGTGCGCGGATCGTGCAGTCCGAGCTTGGTGGCGTAGTGGTCGAAGCGGCCGCCGATCGCCAGAGTCGCAGAGGTGAACACCCAGGCCGCGTGCGAGCGCTCGCGGTGTTGCGACAACGGTCCGGCGACATCCAGCGGCGTGCGGCTGAGGCGGAATCCGCGCGCGGTGAGTTCGTACCAGTGGACACCTGTGTCTTCGCTTTCCCCCTGCGAGGGCGGCGCATGGTCTTCGCGCCCCGTGGCTGGCGAGTCGTCGTGCAACGGCATGTCGAAGTCGTCGTCGCCCGCCCCCTGCTCGGCGTCGCCGCGCCAGCGCCGCAGCCGCGACAGGAACTCGCGCGCGCGCGCGGCGCAGCTCTCGAAACCCGGCGCGGATTCGCGCAGCGGTTCGAGCGCGGCGGCCAGGTGTTCGAGCGCCGCGTCGAGCGCGTCGAAGGCCTGCTCCGAGGCATCCAGTTCCGCGGCGCGGCGGCGCGTGCCGCGCACCGGCAGCTCGTCCATCGCCGCGCGCAGGGTCCGCACGCCATGTTCGAGCTCGCGCGCCGGTCCCTGGATCGCCGCCAGCGAACCGGCGACGTCCTTGCATTCGGCGATCGCGTCGCGCGCCAGTTCAACCAGGGGCCGCGCGCTCAGGGCCTCACCGAAAAACTGCGCGGCGAGATCCGGCAACTGGTGCGCTTCATCGACCACGAACGCCTGCGCGCCGGGCAGTATCTCGCCGAAGCCCTCCTGCTTGAGTGCCAGGTCGGCCAGCAGCAGGTGGTGGTTGACGACGACCACGTCCGCCGCCTGCGCACGCTGGCGGGCCTGCACGACGAAACAGTCGGCGAAGAACGGACACTCGCTGCCGAGGCAGTTGTCGGCCGTCGACGTCACCATCGGCAGCAGCGGCGAATCCTCGGGCAAGGCGTCGAGTTCGGAGAGATCGCCCATGCGCGTGCGCCCGCTCCAGGCGACGATGCGCTGGAACTGCACGATCTGCTCGCGGTTGGCGAACTTCGGTTCGCCCTTGGCGTGGTTGAGGCGATACAGGCAAAGGTAGTTCGCGCGGCCCTTCAGCAGCGCGGTCTTCAAGCCGCGGCCCAGGGCGTCGCGCACGCGCGGCAGGTCGCGGTGGTAGAGCTGGTCCTGCAGCGCGCGCGTGCCGGTGGAGATGATGGTCTTCATCCCCGACAGCAACGCGGGCACCAGGTAGGCGAAGGTCTTGCCGGTACCGGTGCCGGCTTCGGCGATCAGCGTGCCACGGGTTTCGAAGGCCTCGGCAATCGCCGCGGACAGGTCCTGCTGCGCCGCACGGGGCGCAAACGCGTCGATCCGCGACGCGAGCTCGCCCCCTTCGCTCAATGCCGCGCGGCTGGCTTCGGCTAGACGACTGGACATCAGTAGCGATTCAACGCGGCGACCGTGCAGGCGTCGCGGCGCGTGCGGGCGGTGCGTGCCTCCGCGGCGGCGGCCTGCACGCGCGCGGTGGCCTGTGCCTCGCTTTCGCCATGACGGATCACCCGATCGTTCGCGCGCAACAGCGCTCCCTGGACGAGGGTTTCCCAATGGCGGCGGCACAGGGGACCGGTGGCGGACCCCAGGTCGATCGCCTGCTTTGCGTAGTGTTCCGCCTGCGCGGCCTCGCCGAGCAGCAGCGCGACTTCAGCACGTTCCTGCAGCAGGGCGGGATCCTCGGCATTGAGCTGCAGCGCGCGGTCGAGCAGGTCGGCCGCGTCGCGATACATGTGCTTCGCCTCGAGTTGCACGGCCTGCTGGCGCAGGTCCTCGACCTGCGGGTCGCGCAGCGGCTGCACGTCGAGCTCGGTCGGACTGGCCGCCCCTGCCGCGCGGATGGTCTGCACCAGCGCGGCGGCATCGAATGCGGGGGCGGTCGGTTGCGGCGCCGGAGTCACGCAGGCGCCGAGCACCAGTACCCCGGGCAACAGCCACGAACCGCGCGGGGTCGAGTGCAATCGGCTCATTGCTGGTCCGGCGGCGGAGGCGGTGCCGCGTCGTCCTGTTTGTCGTCGTCTTTGCGGCCGAGCCCGAACCAGTCGCGCCAGCCACCGCCCTGCTCTTCCTGCGCTTCGGCCTGCATCGGACACGGAGCGTACTGCGGCGCGAAACCGGCGACGAAGGCGAAGCGGCGCGCGCCCGCGCAGTCGGCGTCGGTGGTGTTGCTGCCGACCACCCACTGCCAGTCGACGCCCTTGTCGCCCATCTGCAGCGAGGCGCTGGGCAGGCGCGAGAAGATCGCCGACCACACCCGCATCGCACCGGTGGCGCCGTACAGGCCGGTTTCCTTGTTCTGGTCGTTGCCCACCCAGATCACGGCGAGGTGGTCCCCGGTCCAGCCGGCGAACCAGCTGTCGCGACCGTCGTTGCTGGTGCCGGTCTTGCCGGCGGCATTGAGGCGCCCGAGGCCATCGCGCACCAGCTGCGCCGCGGTGCCGCTGGTGACGGTCTGCTGGCCCGCGATGGTGATCAGGCGCGCGGCGATGGCATCGCCTTCCTGTGCTGGCGCCGGCTTGGTGTCGTAACGATTGAGAGCGCGGCCATTGGCGTCGAGCACGCCGCGCACGGCATGCAGGGGCTGGATCTGGCCGCCACTGGCGAGGAACTGGTACAGCTGCGCCATCGCGTACGGGCTCTGGTCGAGCGCGCCGAGGATCAACGACGGCCGCGGTTCGGCCTGGATGCCGGCGAGCGTGCGGATCAGGTCGGCGATGCGCTCGGGCGCGACCTTCATGCCCACGCGCACCGTGGCCTGGTTGTAGGACATCGCCAGCGCGTCGATCAGGCGCACGCTGCCGTGGCTGCGGCCGTCGGAATTGCCCGGGCTCCACTTCTTGCCACGGCCGAGGTCGACGGTGACCGGGGAATCGTCGACGTAGCTGGCCAGCGAATACCGGTCCGGCGTCGCCAGCGCGAGCAGGTACACGAACGGCTTCAGCAGCGAGCCCACCGGACGCTGCGCTTCAACCGCGCGGTTGAAGCCGTGCTCGCTGTACACGCGGCTGCCGACGACGGCAATGACTTCGCCGTTGTGCACGTCGGTCACGACCAGGCCGGCCTGCAGCGGCGGACGACGCTTGTTGTCGAGGCTCTTGAGCGTGCGGGCCACCGCGCCTTCGGCGAGGGCCTGGGCCGACGGCGACATGCCCGTCATCACGCTCAGGCCGGCGCCGACGAGCTGGTCGGCGGGGTAATCGCGCGCCAGCTGGCGGCGGACGAGGTCGACGTAGGCCGGGAAGCGGTTCGGCGCGAGGCTACCGGGCACCTCGGTGATGCCCAGCGGCGCCTTCAGCGCGCGCTGGTATTCCTTCTCGTCGATCAGGTTGGTTTCGCGGAATTCGCCCAGGGCGAAGTTGCGGCGCTCCAGCGCACGCTCCGGATTGCGGCGCGGGTCGTACCACGACGGGCCGCGCACGATGCCGACGAGCAAGGCCATCTGCTCGGTGCTCAGGTCGCGCAGGTCGCGGCCAAACCAGAATTCCGAGGCCGCCGCGACGCCATGGATCGCCTGCGAACCGCGCTGGCCGAGGTAGACCTGGTTGAGGTAGGCCTCGAGGATATCGCGCTTCTCGTAGCGCGCATCGATGATCAGCGCGTACAGGATCTCGTTGAACTTGCGGCTGAGCGTCTGCTCCTTGCCGATGCCGAGCAGGCCGCTGCGGGCGAGCTGCTGGGTCAGGGTGCTGGCGCCCTGCTTCGTGCCGGTCGCGGTCTTGAACGCCGCGCGCAGCATGCCGCTGAAGTCGATGCCGATGTGGTGGTTGAAGTCGCGGTCCTCGACCGCCTGCAGGCCGGTGACGAGCAGCTCGGGCACTTCCTCGATGCGGACCAGACGGCGCTCTTCCTGCTTCTGGCCGTAGAGCGTGGCGATGCGCGCCGGATCCAGGCGCGCCACCTGCAGCTTGCCCTTGCCGGCGACATCACGAACGCTGGCCACGCGGCCGCCGGACACCACCGCTTCGATGCGCCGCGCCGGCACCGCACCGTCGACGTCGTTGAAGCCGCGGCTGGAAATCCTCCAGCGCCCGCCGTTCTGGGCATAGCTGCCTTCGCGGCTGCCATCGCCTTCGTGGTAGCCCGCGGCGTCGAGCTCGGTCTTGAGCGTGCGGGAGTCCAGCACCAGCCCCGGCCGCAACGCCAGCGGGCGCGCATAGACACGGGTCGGAATCTGCCATTGCAGGCGTCCGAAACGCTCGGTCACCTGGTGGTTCAGGTACAGCGTGTAGGGGATGAGGAAGCCCAGCCCCAGGCCCATCGCCGCCAGCGACCAGGTGACCAGGCGGCGCTTCCACTGTCCCGTTTCGTCGCCGTCCGCCGGGGCGCCGTCTTCGTCTTCGTCGTAATCGATTGCCACGAGATGCCAAAATAACCGGGCTTGGCCCGAACTGGGCGAGTCTAGCGCAGGCGGATCGTGGCTCCGCGCGCCGGCAGTCCCGGTTCCGGCACGCCGGTTCACGCGGGATTGAGGCAGTCATCGAAACGGAGTTGGACGCGAATCCCATGGGCATGAACTGGACCGACCTGCGGTTCTTCCTCGATCGAAGCGCGGGGCTGTTCAGGCGTGGACTCGCCAGCCTGCGCACGCGCGGGCTGCGGGCATCGTGGGCGCGGGTGCACAAGCACCTGCGCAGCGCACCGGTGTCGCAGCGGCGCGCGCTCTACTTCCCCGAGGCGGCGGCGTTCGCCCCCTTCGCCCTGCCCGCGGGATCGGCATCGGCAGTGGGAGCCGCGCCGCAGGCGAGCATCGTGATCCCGGTGTTCAACCAGTTCGCGCACACCCTGGCGTGCCTGCGGGCGCTGGCCGCGCACATGCCGCGCGCGCCGGTCGAAGTCATCGTCGTCGATGACGGCTCGTCGGATGAGACCGAAGCCGCGTTGCTACAGGTGGCCGGGCTGCGCTACCACCGCCGCGCGCGCAACGGCGGCTTCATCGCCGCCTGCAACGACGGCGCCGCCCTGGCGCGTGGCGACTACCTGGTGTTCCTCAACAACGACACGATTGCGCAGCCGGGCTGGCTCGACGCGTTGCTGCGGACCTTCGCGGACCACCCCGACTGCGGCGTGGCCGGCGCACAGCTGCTGTATCCGGACGGCCGCCTGCAGGAAGCCGGCGGGATCGTGTTCGCCGACGGCAGCGCGCACAACTACGGTCGCTTCGAATCGCCCGACGATCCGCGCGTTGCCTTCGTGCGCGAGGCCGACTATTGCTCCGGCGCGGCGATCGCGGTGCCCCGCGCCCTGTACTCGCGACTGGGCGGCTTCGACACGCGCTATGCGCCGGCGTACTACGAAGACACGGACCTGGGCTTCGCGGTGCGCCAGGCCGGGCTCGGCGTGCTGTACCAGCCTGCCTCGCGCGTGGTGCACATGGAGGGCGCGACGGCGGGCACGGATACCGGCAGCGGCATGAAGGCGTACCAGGTGCGCAACCGCTCGGTCTTCCAGGAAAAATGGCACGAGGCGCTCGCCGTGCAGCCCCGCGCCGACACCGATGCCGATGCCGCCGCCGTCCGGCGACGCCATCCCACCGTGCTGGTGATCGACGAATCCACGCCGCGACCCGACCGCGACTCCGGTTCGCTGCGCCTGGTCAACCTGATGCGACTGCTGCGCGGCGAAGGCGCGCACGTGGTGTTCCTGCCCGCCGATCGCGCGCACGACGGTGCCTACACGGAGGCGTTGCAGCAACTCGGCATCGAGGCCTGGCATGCGCCTTTCGTCCAGAGTCCCGCGGCGTGGCTGCGCCGGCACGGGCACCGCTTCGACAGGGTCGTGGTCTGTCGCCATTTCGTCGCCCGCGAATTCCTGCCGTTTCTGCGCCAGCACGCCCCACAGGCCCGGGTCGTGTTCGACAGTGTCGACCTGCATTACCTGCGCGAACGCCGCGGTGCCGAGCTCGCCGCCGACCCCGCGCTGTTGCGCGCTGCCGAGCGCACCCGGGTGCTGGAACTGGACGTGATCGCCCGCAGTGACGCCACGCTGGTGGTGAGCGAGACCGAGCGCGCATTGCTGGCGCACGATGCGCCGCAGGCGCGGGTCGAAGTGTTGTCCAACCTGCACCATGTCGCCGGGCCGGGCCGTCCGTTCGCGCAGCGCCACGACATCGTCTTCGTCGGCGGTTTCCGGCATCCGCCCAACGCCGACGCGGTGCAATGGTTCGTGTCGGCGGTGTTTCCGCTCATCCGCGCGCGCTTGCCCGCGGTGCGCTTCCATTGCATCGGCGGCGACGTTCCGGACGAAATCACGATGCTGGCTGCGCAGCCGGGGGTGGTCGTGCACGGGCACGTGCCCGACATCGCGCCCTACATGGACGGAGCGCGGATCGCGGTGGCACCGCTGCGCTATGGCGCGGGTGTCAAGGGCAAGGTCAACCTGAGCATGGCGCACGGACAGCCGGTGGTGGCGACCTCATGCGCGGTGGAAGGCATGCACCTGCGCCACGCCGAGGATGTGCTGGTGGCCGACGACGCCCAGGCGTTCGCGGATGCCGTGCTGCAGGCCTACCAGGACGAAACCTTGTGGCGACGGCTCTCCGCCAACGGCCTGCTCAACGTGGAGCGCCACTTCTCGCTGGATGCCGGACGCGACGTGGTGCGTCGCGTGCTGCTGGCCTGATCGCCACCGGGGTCAATACGAATCCTCCCGGTCGGCGGCGCCCGCGGCCATGCGCAGGCGATCCGCAAACGCGGCGAGCCCCGCCGCATCAGTATCCAGCGAGCGCGCGGACTGGAGTGCGGCCTGCGCGCCGGCTATCTCACCGGCGCTGAGGCGCTGGTCGCCGAGCGCGATCCAGCGTTGTGCGAGTTCACGGCGACCGGCGCGCACGGCGCCGGTTTCGCCTTCCAGGGCGCGGCGCGCGTCGAGACAGGCGCCCGCACGTACCAGGCGATTGCCGCGCAGCGCTTCGTTGAAGCATTGCATTGCGACGGGTGCCAGGCGCGCTGACGCCGCCTTGACCCCTGGGTCCTGCGGCGCGATCGCGCTCGCGGCGCGCAGCTTGTCGAAAGCACTGTCTCCCGGCGGCGTGATGAGATCTCCGCGTGCCTGCGCGTGCGCGGCGTCCGCAAGCAGTTGCGCGACGCGCCTGCGTTGCGATGCCGTCGGCGCCGGGACAGCGACTTGTCGTTGCGATTGACGCGCGCGGACGAGGTGCTGCTGCGCTTCGGCAATGGCCGGCACCTGCGCGGCTGATGTGCCCGCTATCGTGCGTGCCTGCACCAGTTCGGCCTCGGCCTCGGAAAAACGGTAGTCGGCGGCGAAACGATCACTGCGCTGGGCATGCGCCGATGCGACCGCATGCACGCCGTGCAGCGCATCGGCGTCGTCCGGATTTACCTGCAGCGCAGCCTCGTAGGCCTCCAGGGCCTGATCGAGCTCCTTGCGTGCAAGGTAACGATCCGCCTGCCTGCGCTTGTCTTCCGCGGCACGCGTCAGCGCGGCCAGCAGGTCGGGGAGTTCGACATGGCCGGCATCGGCGGCCTGTACGCGCCGCACCACCGCAGCGGCGCCGGCCGCATCGCCCGCGGCCAGCTGCGCGTGTGCCCGCTGCAGCAGGTCCGAGAGCACGTCCTCGCGCCCTTCCAGCGCCCCGATGCGATCGGGCTCCAGCTCAAGCACGCGCTGGTACAGCGGCAAGGCGCCATCGCTGCCTTCGAGCTTGCCCGCCGCATGTGCGCTCGCAGCCATGCGCAGCAATGCATCGATGCCGACCGAGCCGGCTTCGGCGCGCCGCAACCGCTCCCGCAACGCATCAGCCTGCGCACGCGGCACGGACAACTCGTCGGCGAGCTGCAAGGCCTCGTGCGCCCGCGCGAACTGGCGGCGCGCAACCGCCGCGCGCGCCTGCGCCAGCGCGGCCTGGCCCACGCGGTCCAGTCCGGCGCGCGCATTGGCGCGGTCGGGATCCAGCGCCAGCGCGGCCGCATAGAGCTCGCGCGCGCCGCTGCCATCGGCGGCGGTGAGCCGGCCTTGGGCGAGGGCGCGCTCGGCCTGCATGCGCAGCCGTTCGGCGCGGGTCTGCGGCCACAACCAGTCGGCCAGCGGTTGCCGCAGGCCGAACAGGAGCACGGCGAAACACAGGGCGATGGCGATGATCCATTGCCAGTCCCACGAGCGGAGTCGCCGCGCGATGACATTTGCACCCGATTCGTCGAAACGCCCCAACGACAGCGGGCGTCGTTGCGAACGTTCGGAATCGGGACCGGGATCGTGCATCGTCATTGCGGCGAGGATAACGCCATGCGAAACGGAGGCCGTGAGCGCAGTCAGACTTCGACCCGGTTAACAGGCGTCAGGTGCGGTTGGCATGTTCCACGCCCGGAAGCGCCGAAAGCTTGCCGAGCAGGGCCGACAGTTGGCCATAGTCGTTCACGCGCAAGCGCACGCGCAGGCGCACGTGCGCGCCATTGCGCTCCAGCTGGCTGCTGATGCTGGTGACATGGGCATTGGCCTGCGCGATCACGTTGCTGACTTCCTTCAGCAGCCACTTGCGGTCGAGCGCCAGTACTTCCACGTCCACTTCGTAGCCGCCGCCCTTGCTGCCCCATTCCACCGGCAATTCCCGCTGCGGCTGCGCCGCGACGAGGCGCAGGTACGAAGGACAATCCGGACGGTGCACGCTGACACCGCGGCCGCGGGTGAGATAGCCCACGATGGGTTCACCGGCCACTGGCTGGCAGCAGCGTGCGAGCTGCACCAGCAGGTTGCCGACGCCCTCAACGGTGAACTCCGTACTTCCCCGCGCCACCTTGCGTGGCGCGCGCGTCACCTGGATGCCGGTAGTTGCGGGCTCGTCCGGCACCGTCGCCGCGCGCTCGAGTTCCAGCAGCACGCGACCCACCTGGTGCGGGCCGACATCGCCCAACGCCACCAGCACGTGCAGGTCGCCGTCGCTGTCGACGTTGAAGCGTTGGTGTACCGGCGCGAGGTCGGCGCCCAGCAGGCCGAGCCGGCGCAGTTCCTTGTCCAGCATCTCCTTGCCTTCCTGCTCGTTGCGCGCACGGTCGAGCTTGTGGAACCAGGCACGCACCTTCTCGCGCGAACGTCCGCTCGCGAGGAATCCGTTGGATGCGACCAGCCAGTCGCGCCGCGGTTCCTCGGTCTTGCCGGTGAGGATCTCCACGCGGTCCCCCGTGCGCAGCTTGTGATCGAGCGGCACGATGCGCCCGTCCACCTTGGCGCCGCGGCAACGGTGGCCCACCTGCGTGTGCACGAGGTAGGCGAAATCGAGCGGCGTGGCCCCCGCCGGCAAGTCCATCACTTCGCCCTTGGGCGTAAGCACATAGATGCGATCCTCGACCAGCTCGTTGTCGAACTCGCCGCTGAGCGCGCCCTCGCCTTCCTCGAGCAGCCTGCGCATCCAGGCGATCTTGCGATCGAACGCCGCGTCGGCGCTGTGGCTGCCGACCTCCTTGTACTTCCAGTGTGCGGCGACGCCGAGCTCGGCCTGCCTGTGCATGTCGAAGGTACGGATCTGCACTTCCAAAGTCTTGCCTTCCGGCCCGATCACCGCCGTATGCAACGAGCGGTAGTCGTTGCGCTTGGGCCGCGCGATGTAGTCGTCGAACTCGCTCGGGATCGGCGCCCAGGTCGAATGCACCACGCCGAGTGCGGCGTAGCAGGCGGCGACATCGTCGACCAGCACGCGCACGGCGCGCAGGTCGTAGAGCTCGCTGATCGGCACGTCCTTGCGTCGCATCTTCTTCCAGATGCTGTAGATGTGCTTGGGACGCCCGGCGACGTCGGCCTTGACGCCCTGCGCGGCCATTGCCTGCTGCAGCGTCTGTTTCACCGCCTCGATGTAGCGCTCGCGGTCGCCGCGCTTCTCGTCCAGCAGGCGCGCGATCTGCTTGTAGGTATCGGGTTCGAGATAGCGGAAGGCGAGGTCTTCCAGTTCCCACTTCAGCTGCCAGATGCCCAGGCGATTGGCCAGCGGCGCATGGATGTCGCGGGTGAGCTCGGCCAGCGCGCGCTGCTCGGTTTCCGGGAGCGTGCCCGCGTTGCGCATCCGCGCCAGTTGTCGCGCCAGCAGGATCGACACCACGCGCAGATCGCGGACGATGGCCAGCAGCAGGCGGCGCAGCCCTTCGTTGCTGGCATGCGATCCGCGCTCGGCATGCAGCGACCACACCTGCGACGCCGCGTTCTGGCCCTCCACGAGCGCGGCGACGGCCGGAAACTTCTTCTCGATTTCCGCAGCGCCCGCTGGGGGCGGGCAATCGTGCAGGAGTGCGGCCGCGACGGTTTCGCCATCGGCGCCGAGCCTGGCCAGCGACGCCAGCGTCGCTTCGACGATCGGTTGCGCATCGCGCATCACCACGTCCGCGTCGCCATATGCCGCCTGCAACGCGCGCCGCAGCGGCGGCGCAATGGTCGTCGCCGCCTGCCCGGTGGCGGGCGACGCAAGCAGGGCATCCAGATCGATGGCGGAAGCGGAAATCACGGTGGAGGCGTCGCGATGAAATCGTAGCGGCAGGTCTACACTAGCCCCCAACCGTCCGGAGGAACAGTCATGCCCTCGATCCGTCTGCGTCCGCTTTGGCATTCGCTCATGTTCGTGGCCCTGGCCGCGGTTGCTCCCGTTGCCTGCGCCCAGCCGCCGATCGAACAGCAGATGAATCCGGCGCAGTTCAAGGCCGCGGGCCTGGACAAATTGTCGCCACAGGAGTTGGCCAACCTCAACGCCTGGCTCAACAACACCCTCGAAGTCGAGACCACCAAGGCCGCGAGCCTGGCGAAGGAAAAGGTCGAAACCGAGAATCGTGGCTTCGTGAGCTTCGGCAAGGCCGATCCCATCGTTGCCAGGATCGTCGGCGAGTTCCGCGGCTTCTCCGACGGGCGCAGTTGGACCCTGGACAACGGCCAGGTCTGGGAACAGGTCGATTCGGCCTCCCTCGCGGGCGTGCACAAGACCGATCCGCAGGTGCGGATCACGCCCGCCGTAGTCGGCAACAAGTGGTACATGCAGATCGAGGGTTACAACACGCGCGCCGGCGTGCGCCGGGTCAAGTGATGACCGGCGGCAACCTCCGATGCATGCGGCGGCTCGGATTCGCCATCGTCTTGCTGGCGCTGGCCGCCCCCATTGCCGCCTTCGCCGAGCGCCCCTACGTCGCCATCGAGCAACGCCTTTCCGCTGAACAGATGCGGGCGACGGGGCTGGACCAGCTCACTGCGCAACAGCTGTCCCTGCTCAACCAATTGCTGCGCGAGGAGCAGGCGACGGTCGCCGCCGACAGCGCGGCGGCGGAGCGCTCCCGCAGGCTCCACGAAGCCGACGCTCCGGTAACCAGCACGCTGAAGGGCGAGTTCCACGGTTGGGAACCCGGGACCGTGTTCGAATTGGCGAATGGCCAGCGCTGGCGCGTGGTCGACGGCGAGTACGTCACCAGCACGCGCCTGGCGAATCCGAAAGTCACGGTGCGGCCCGGGGCCCTCAGCAGCTGGTACATCCAGATCGAGGGCGTCAGCATCGGCACCAAGGTCAGGCGGGTTGAACCCTGATACGGGCACGTCGCGCCTGACATATCCCTGAAACCTGCCTCGGACACCATGGCGTGTTTTCAGCCGCGCCGCTCCGCGTCCGGCTGGCGCAAGCAGGAGGAACACCATGGTGCGACAGATGCTTCTTGGCGCCGCCCTGACCCTGGCGGCTGCAATGCCGGCACAGGCGCAGGATTCCTCCGTCCGTCTCGAACAACGCCTGAGCCGCGAAGAAATGCACGAGGCCGGGCTAGACACGCTCACGCCCGCGCAACTGGCGGCATTGAACCGGCTGCTGGTCGAGAAAGCGGCAACGCCTGCATCGGTACCGCCTGCATCGGCCCCGGCATACACCGCAGCCGCCACCGACCAAAGCCACACCTACATCGGCCTGGACGACAAACCCATCCGCAGCCGCGTGAAAGGCAGCGTGGCCGGCTGGGAACCGGGCACCGTGTTCTCGCTGGAGAACGGCCAGCAATGGAAGGTGCTCAAAGGCAGCATGAAGCTGCGCGCGCCCATGGAGGCGCCGGAGATCGTCGTGGTTCCCGGCATCGCGGGGCGCTGGTTCCTGCAGGTCGATGAAGACCTGCCCAAGGCGCGCGTCTACCGCATCGACTGAGGCATGACTTGACAGGCGTGACGCGCTGCGGGACTCAACGCCGCAGCGATGCCAGCCGCTGGACCAGCTTCTTCGGCGACACGCCGCCGCGCGCACCCAGCTCCTGCGCGAACAGCGAGACGCGCAGCTCTTCCAGGTCCCAGCGCAATGCCTGCCATTCGGGCACGTCCGCTTCGCCCTGCGCGGTCGCCAGCGCCAATGCATCGGTGAATGGCTTGAGCTCGAGCATGCGGACCTGGTCGCGGGTGGGATCGCGCAACGCGCGTTCGCCGCGGAGCGACAGGGCTTTCAGGTAACGCGGATACTCGCGCAGCGCGTCGGCAGGCACTTCGCGCAGGAAGCCGGGCGGCGTGAGCGCCGCCAGGTGTGCGCGCATGTCGTCGAGGTTCCCGCTGGCCCAGCCCATCAGCGGCGATTCCAGCTTCGCGCGCACATCGGCCACGGCGGCGAGGATCACTTCGGCCTGGCGCAGGCGTTCCATGGCCTCCAGGAAGAGCTGCTTCGCGACTAGGTCGCGGCGTTCGGCGAAAACGGCTGCATCGCGGATGTCGGCCAGGCCATCGCGGGTCAACGCGTCGAACGCACCATCGACGAGGTCACCGCGCAGGCGATCGCCTTCCTTCAAGCCATCGGTGCGCGGCGACGCGGATTCGATCGCGGCATACAGCAGGCCGATCTTCGGCGACACCGGCAATTGCTTGCGCGCCTGCTTGAGCTTGTCGGCGAGCGCGATCGCGAGCAGGCGGCGCACGCCGCGCGGATGCGCGCGCTGGGCGACGTCCCGCTCGGCATGCACGCGCAGCGACACGCTGTCGCCGTCGTCGTGCAGCGCCGGATACGCAGGCACACCGCCCGCGCCGGGAACCGAAGCCGGAATGGCCGCCTCCGGAAACGCCGTCAATCCCGCCTGCGCCAGCCCATCGGCCGCCTTCGCCGCGAACGCCGCGGCGGCGCGCTCACCGAAGCGGCGGCGCAGGTCGTCGAGGTCGCGCGACTCCGCCAGCACGTTCTTGCCGTCACGATCGAGCAGACGCAGGTTGATGCGCAGGTGCGGTTCCAGCGTGGCCTCATCGAAATCGATCGCGGCCACCTCCACCCCGGTGAGCTTGCGCAGGAAGCGCGCCAGTTCGCCTGTGAGCGAATCGGCGCCGGGCTGTGCGTTCGCCTCGTGGAACGCGCGCGCGAAATCCGGCGCCGGCACGAAGTTGCGCCGCAGCGTCTTCGGCAACGACTTGATGAGTCCGGCCGCCTTGTCGGCGACGAAGCCTGGCGCGAGCCACGACAGGCGCGCCGGATCGAGCGCATTGAGCAGGTGCAACGGCACCGCGACGGTCATGCCGTCATCGGGTGCGCCGGGTTCGAAGCGGTATTTCACCGCCAGCCTTGCATTGCCGAGCATGAGGTAGGGCGGGAAGCGCGCGGCCTCGGTTTCGCCACCGATCATCAGGTCGTCGAACGACCATTCGAGCTTCGCCTTCTCCGCCGGCGGCAGTTTGTTGTACCAGGCATCCAGCGCCTGCGCGTTGTGCACGTGCGGCGGCAGGCGGTCGAGGTACCACTGCGCCATCCATTCCTCGTCGACGACGAGGCCGGCGCGGCGCTGCTTGGCCTCCTCCTCGCGCGCCTTCGCCAGGGTGGCGAGGTTGCGCGGCAGGAACGCACAGCGCGTGTTGATCTCGCCGGTCACCAGCGCATCGCGGGCGAAGATGACGCGGCTTTCCTCCGGGAACAGCGCGCCGTAGTGCACCGGGCGCTTGGGCGCGAGGACCAGCCCGAACAGGCTGATCTGCTCGCTGCCGACGACACGGCCCTGCGATCGCGCCCAGTGCGGATCATGGTGGCGCCGCGACAGCAGGTGCGGCAGCTCGCTGATGGCCCAGTCCGGCTCGATCGTGGCATTGGTCAGCGACCACACCCGCTCGGTATCGAGCAGCGTCGCCGAGAGCAGCCACGGTGGTGGCTTCTTCGCCAGCGGCGAGCCGGGGAACAACTGGAACTTGCGCCCGCGCGGGCCGTCGTAGAAACCCTTGTCGCCGCGCTGGCCGATCTGCGTCGGCAGGCCGGCCAGCAATGCGCTATGCAAGCTAGCGTAGGCGTGGTGTTCGAGCCCATCTTCGCCCCGCGGTGGCTGCCGTCCATGGCGCGACTGCACTGGCGTCGGATCGTCCTGCCCGGCCATCCATGGCCGGGCGTTCGCCATCGCGCGAGCCGGTGGCTCGCCAGCGCGATGGCTCACCCAGTCCATCTCGTCGCACAGCAGCTTCAGCTGGCGGTGCAGTTCGCGCCATTCGCGCATGCGCAGGAAGCCGAGGAAGTGCTTGTCGCACCACGCGCGCAGCTTCGACTGCGTGAATTCCTCGTGCGCGTCCTGGTAGGCGTCCCACAGCTTGAGGATGCCGACGAACTCGGAGCGCGGATCGGCGAACTGCGCGTGGGCATTGTCGGCCGCGGCGCGCTGGTCGGCCGGTCGCTCGCGCGGATCCTGGATGCCGAGGAAGGCGGCGATGGTGAGCATCTCGCGCAGGCAGCCGTGCGTGTTGGCGGCTACGAGCATGCGCGCGAGCTTGACGTCCACCGGCAGGCGCGCCATCTGCTTGCCGATGGTCGTGAGCTGGCGTCCTCCGCCTGCGGCGTCGATGTCGACGGCGCCGAGTTCGGCCAGTTGCTGCCAGCCATCGGCGACCGCACGTGGATCGGGCGGCTCGAGGAAGGGGAAATCCTCGATGCGTCCCAGCCCCAGCGACAGCATGCGCAGGATCACGCCTGCCAGGGCGGCACGGCGGATTTCCGGATCGGTGTAGCGCGGGCGCGATTCGAAATCGGCTTCCGAATACAGGCGGTAGCAGGTGCCCTCGGCGATGCGGCCGCAGCGGCCCTTGCGCTGGTCGGCGCTGGCCTGCGAGATGTCCTCGATATGCAGGCGGTCGAGCTTGCCGCGTGGGCTGTAGCGCTTGATGCGCGCCATGCCCGGATCGACGACGTAGCGGATGCGCGGCACCGTCAGCGAGGTTTCGGCGACGTTGGTGGCGAGCACGATGCGGCGCTTGGTGCCGGGATTGAAGACGCGGTCCTGGTCGCGCACCGACAGCCGCGCATACAGCGGCAGAACTTCGGTTTCGCGGTACTTGCGGCGCTCCAGCGACTGGTGCGCGTCGCGGATCTCGCGTTCGCCGGCGAGGAAGATCAGCACGTCGCCGCGCGGATCCTCGCGGGTGATCTCGTCGCAGGCACCGACGATGCCGTCGTTGACTGTCCGCTCGCCGTCATCTTCGTTTTCGCCTTCCAAAGGTCGATAGCGGACCGTCACGGGGTAGCTGCGGCCTTCGACATTCACCACCGGCGCGTTGTCGAAGTGGGCGGCGAAGCGCTCGGTGTCGATGGTGGCGGAGGTCACGATCACCTTGAGGTCGCGACGCCGCGCAAGCAGTTGCTTGAGGTAGCCGAGCAGGAAATCGATGTTGAGGCTGCGCTCGTGCGCCTCGTCGATGAGGATGGTGTCGTACTGCGACAGCCAGCGGTCGGACTGGATCTCGGCGAGGAGGATGCCGTCGGTCATGAACTTGACCGCGGTCTGTTCGCCCACGTTCTCGGTGAAGCGGACCTGGTAGCCGACCGCGCCGCCCAGCGGCGTATTCAGTTCTTCGGCCACGCGCCGCGCCACCGCGCGCGCGGCGATGCGGCGCGGCTGGGTGCAGCCGATCATGCCCGCGGCGCCACGGCCGGCGGCGAGGCACAGTTTCGGAATCTGCGTGGTCTTGCCCGAACCGGTTTCGCCCGCGATCACGACGACCTGGTGTTGGCGGATCAGCTCGACGATGCGTTCCGCCTCGCCGGCGATCGGCAGCGACGGATCGACGGGCGCCTGCGGCAGCGCGGCGACGCGGGATTCGCGCTGGGCCACGGACACCGCCAGCGCCTGCGCGAAGGCAGCCTGGGCCTTGTCGTCGGCCGGCTTGCCGCTCCAGCGCGACCATAGGCCGTGCAGCCGGCCGCGGTCGCGGCTCAGGGCGCCATCGATGGCGCGGCGGGCCTGGCGCAGTTCGGCCTCGCGCACGGGATCGGCCGGCCGGGCCTCGCCCCTGCCGCCCCGTCGTGACGCGGGCTTAGCGTTTGCATCGATAGGGTTCATCTATCCAACTGAAAGAAATAATCCACTTCAAACCGTCCACGTGCCGGCCTATTGTCGCCGCAAGCACCCCACGCAAGTACCCCACCAGTAACCCAGGGAGATCAGCATGGCCAAGAAGAAGTCCTCGAAGTCGGATTCGCCCCAGTCCGGATCTTCGAAACCGAAGTCCGTCGAGACCCCGACCGGCAATGCGCCCGCCATCGATATCGGGATCAGCGGCAGCGATCGCAAGAAGGTCGCGGAAGGCCTGGCGCGCTTCCTGTCCGACAGCTTCACCCTGTACCTGAAGACCCACAATTTCCACTGGAACGTGACCGGGCCGATGTTCAACGCCCTGCACCTGATGTTCGAGACCCAGTACAACGAACAGTGGGTGGCCCTGGACGAAACCGCCGAGCGCATCCGCGCCCTGGGCTACAACGCGCCGGGCTCGTACGCCGAATTCATCCGCCTGTCCTCGATCCCCGAGGAGCCGGGCCTGAGCGACACCGCCGCGTGGCGTGAAATGGTCCGTCAGCTCGTGACCGGCAACGAGGCGGTGGCGCGAACCGCGCGCAAGGTACTCAAGACCGCGGACGATGCGGGCGACGACCCGACGGTGGACCTGATGACCCAGCGCCTGCAGGTGCACGAGAAGAACGCGTGGATGCTGCGATCGCTGCTGGAATGACCCAGGCCAGCACCCGCCTGCGCTCCCGGACCCCCGCATTGCGGGGGTCTTGCTTTTCCGCCCCTACGCGAATTCGGACAAATCCGGGGCGCCTGCGCGGCAATGCCTCAGGGGCGTGAGAACCGCGGCCTTTAGAATGGGCCCATGTCCGATTCCGCCCTCGACCTCCTCCGCCGTATCTTCGGCCACCGCGAATTCCGCGGCGAACAAGCCCAGATCGTCGAGCAGGTCGCCAACGGCGGCGATGCCCTGGTGCTGATGCCCACCGGCGGCGGCAAGTCGCTGTGCTACCAGTTGCCGGCGCTGCTGCGCGAAGGCTGCGGCATCGTGGTGTCGCCGCTGATCGCGCTGATGCAGGACCAGGTCGAGGCGCTGCGCCAGCTCGGCGTGCAGGCGGCATACCTGAACTCCTCGCTCGACGCGGCCGAAGCCGGGAATGTCGAACGCCAACTGCTCAACGGCGAACTCGACCTGCTCTATGTCGCCCCCGAGCGCCTGCTGACGCCGCGGTTCCTGTCGCTGCTCGATCGCGCGCGCATCGCTCTGTTCGCCATCGACGAGGCCCACTGCGTGTCGCAGTGGGGGCACGACTTCCGCAAGGAGTACCGCGAGCTCACCGTGCTGCACGAACGCTGGCCGCAGGTGCCGCGCATCGCGCTCACGGCCACCGCGGATGAACCCACGCGGCAGGAAATCGCCGAGCGCCTCGCGCTGGAAGACGCACGCCGCTACGTCAGCTCGTTCGACCGGCCCAACATCCGCTATCGCGTCGTGCAGAAGGACAGCACGGTGAGGCAGCTGCGCGACTTCCTGCATGACCACCGCGGCCAGAGCGGCATCGTGTACGCATTCTCGCGCAAGCGCGTGGACAGCGTCGCCGGCCAGTTGCGTGAACTCGGTTTCGATGCCCTGCCCTACCACGCCGGCATGGACGCCGCGTCGCGCGCGGCCAACCAGCGTCGCTTCCTGCAGGAGGACGGCGTGGTGATGGTGGCGACGATCGCCTTCGGCATGGGCATCGACAAGCCGGACGTGCGCTTCGTCGCCCATGTCGACCTGCCCAAATCGGTGGAAGGCTATTACCAGGAAACCGGCCGCGCCGGACGCGATGGCGAACCGGCCGAAGCCTGGCTCTGCTACGGCCTGGGCGACACCATCAACCTGCGCCAGCTGATCCTGCAGTCGGAAGCGGGCGAGGAACGCAAACGGCTGGAACTGCGCAAGCTCGACGCGCTGCTGGGCTATTGCGAGTCCACCGCATGCCGGCGCCAGTCGCTGCTGGGCTGGTTCGGCGAAGCGCACGCAGGCGCCTGCGGCAACTGCGACAACTGCCTGGAACCGCCGCAGAGCTGGGACGGCACGATCGCGGCACGCAAGGCGCTGTCATGCGTCTACCGCAGCGGCCAGCGCTTCGGCGCGGCGCATGTCATCGACATCCTGCGCGGCGTCAGCACCGAGCGCGTGCAGCAGTTCAGGCACGACCAGCTCAGCACCTGGGCCATCGGCAGCGATCTCGACGAGCGCCAGTGGCGCAGCGTGTTCCGCCAGCTGGTCGCCCATGGCCTGCTCGAAGCGGATGTCCATGGCGCGTTGTTGCTTACCGAAGGTGCCGGCCCCGTCCTGCGTGGCGAGCGCAGCCTGCATTTCCGCGTCGAGCAACCCAAGCAGCCGCGGCGCAGGCGCGATCGTACGACTGCTGCTTCGGACCAGGAATTCGACCTGCCGCCCGACGCGCTGGTGCGCTTCAACGCCCTGCGCAGCTGGCGCGCCAATACCGCACGCGAACAGAGCGTGCCGGCCTACGTGATCTTCCACGACAGCACCTTGCGCGCGATCGCGATGAATGCGCCCGAAGACCTGGACGAACTCGCCCGCATCCCGGGCATCGGCGCCGGCAAGCTCGACCGCTATGGCGAGGACGTGCTGCAACAGCTGTTCGACGCCGCGTAGTAGCGGCGGACGCGTCGGTCAACGCAGGCAATCATCAACACCGCCCCCGCGGCCACAAAGCCTCAGGGAGATCAGCTTCCTGGCGGGAAGTTCGCAAACATCTTGTCGAGCCCCGCGGTCACCGCGGCATCCACTTTTTCCGGTGAGTTCGGCACCGTTCCACTCGCGCTGCCGCGCCATACCGCCTGCTTGGTGCGAGTGTCGAACATGTCCACCACCAGCGTTCCAACGGTGTAGTTGCGCACGGTCGTGGTCGCCGAACCCATGCCGCCCCAGCCGCGATAGCCCCAGCCGCCCATGCCGGTGCCGCTATAGAAGGTGTCGATGGACTGCTGCTGCGCACGCGATATGTTCGCGACCAGGGCCACGTCGCCGTCAGGCTCCTGCGTCCAGCCCTTCGACTGCAGCCGGGCATCGATGCCCTCCACGATCCGCTGCGTCACGAGCGGTGATGAGCCTTCGGGCTTTCTCGCCCAGTAGTAGGTCTTGTACGAGCCGAATTGCGCCGACGGATCGTGGTCCGTGGTCACCGTCGGTGTGGAGGCGCAGCCGGCCAGCAGCAGGAGTACGAATGCCATGGCAATGGATTTCATTGGAGTGCTCCGCGAATCGGGTGACTGACATGCTGGGAGAGAGACTTCCTCAGGGCGCATTGACCACTACGTACTGCACGTTCGTGCCCGAGTACTGCGGCTGGTACCAGGTACTTCCGCACTGCTGGTAGGCAACCTCGTTGACCACGGTGCTCACGCAACTGGGTGGCACCGAATACACGATCGACCCGATCACCGCACTGGTGACTGCAACAGCGGTGGTCACCGCCGCCGCCCTCGCAACGGGATGATCCCAATCGTTCCATCCGTTATTGGTATCGACGTCAACGTGGACATCGCGATCCACATTCACGTTGGTATTGCGATTGACGTTGCGGTTCACGTCGCGATTGACGTTCTGGTTGCGGTTGACGTTCTGCGTACTGTGATCCGCGCCGCCGCCTGCGCGGGCCTGATGATTGACGCTGCCGTGTGCGGAGGCACGGGCACCTCCGCCACCGCCGCCACGGCCTCCGCCACCGCGTTGCGCCTCCACATTGGAGATGCCTGCCACGGCAACCGTCGCGAACAGCAGCAGGGCCAGGTGCCAACGGCGAGTTTCGTTCCTGGAAGCGCTCATGATCACTTCTCCTCCACCACGGCCACGCCGGTTTTTACAAGCTTGAGCTGGTGCGCGTCGGCTGGCGGCGAGAACTGGAACACGGTGGCATCCACGGGCGTGCGCGTATCCCAGTGCAGCTGCGCCCTGTATTGCGGCAGCGACGGGTCATCGCCACTGGTGATCACCAGCTTCTTCGGCAGCGAGGTGTCCTGCGAAATCCAGACCTGCCAGTCGGCATCATCCTGGCGGAAGGCGTACTGGTCCACCCGCTCGGAGTCGAGCGTGGCCGGCCCGACATAGGCGGCCTCCTGGATCTGGTCCTTGGGCGCGTGCTCGGTGCCCCAGAAGAACATGTCGGCCAGCGGGAATTCGATGCCGTACTTCTCGGCAGCGTTGATGACCAGCTCACCTAGCGTGTGCGCCTGGGTGTCCGCTTTTGCGTAGTACTTCAGTCGCGGCGCATAGATCACCAGCTGCTTGCCATCGAAGTACACTTGGCGCTGCTTCCTGTCGCTGCTTATCTCGACGAATAGCTTGTCGGGTTGCTGCACCCGGTAACGCACCTGCTCGTCGAGCTCGATCTTCTGCCCGTCGTCGAGCACTACCTCGGTACTGGCGTCGGAAGTCAGCGAGAACGCCGTGAGCGAGCGAAGCGCCTGGCCCATCTTGTCGAGGGCGGCCAGCGCCTGCGGATCGCGCGACTCAGCGGCAGCGGCCTCGGTCGCCTCGGCTTTCTTGGTCGCCTCGGCTTTCTTGGCCGGCTCGGCCGCCTTGGCTACGGCCGGCATCGCCGTCGCGCACACCAGCGCAAGCGAGCACGCCAGCGGCAAATACATGGGGCGTAGCTTGGTGGACATCGTCGTCTCCTGAGGGCAGTCGGCTTTCACGGTGGCCCATTCGCTTCGTGCGCGGCGCGCTGGTGTTCCGGGATCGATTTCGTCAAATGAACGGCGCGAAGTCGTTGATCGTCGCGGTCAGCGGCCTGATCCGGCGGCGATGCGGTGGCGCCGTCGGATGTCTGCGCGGTACCGGTTGATGGATTCGGCACCGCCCGTCGTTAAAGACCGATGAAACCTGAGATCGATGCCGTCGCAGGACAGAAAAATTAAGCAGCTGTGCGCAGTAGTTTTACCAGGCCTACAAGCCCCTGCTGGACGCCCCGGGGCCTGACCTACCCGCAATACCTCGTCCTCAGCGGCCTCTGGGAAGAGGACGGCCAGACGGTCAGCTTTCCAGACCGGCACGCGATCGGGATATCGAATTGGGATAGTGATGCGTTCTATCTTTCGTCGCGTACGCGAGGCGACTCATGCTCGTGCGCTACCGCCACCACGTGATCGATGCCATGGCGGAACATCTTGGCGTAGGGGCAGATGCGCTCGGTATTGCGGACCAGTTCGGCGGCGAGCGCCCGGTCGAGGCCGGGAAGGCTGACGCGGATGTCGGCCGACAAGAGGAAGAGCCCGTCGACAGGGTCGCGCGCGAACGTCACCGCGGCATCCACGGCGAGCTCCGTGAGCTCCACGCCCGCGCGGCTTGCCAACAACGTCAATGCACCGTGGAAGCAGGCGGCATAGCCCGCCGCGAGCAGCTGCTCCGGGTTGCTGCCGCCACCTGGACCGCCGAGCTCGATGGGCATGCGCAGGTTCACATCCAGCGCGCCGTCGTCCGACTTCACGACCCCCGAAGCGCGTCCGTGCGCCGCCTCGCCTCCGCTCACGCGCACGCGGCCGGTGTAGAGCGCAAGGGCTTCCTCGCCGTGGTACCGATCCAACAGGCTGGTCGGTGGTGGCTGCAACTGACTCATGAAGGTCGTGGTTCCTTGTCGTTGAAGTCGGGCGCGGCGCGACCGCACCGGCAGCGCGCCGTCTTCCAGCAGGCCCATCCGCTTTCGGGACCGCGGGCCGGCGCGATGGCCGGCCTGTGGGTGGATCCGTTGCTCGGCTTATTCGCGCGGCGCGTAGCGGGCGTACTCGGACTGTTCGAGCCAGCGCGCGAAGTTCATCGAGGCCTGCCAGGTCGGCTCCGTCAACGGCACCAGGGAGTCGGTCTTCAGCTGCGCACCGAAGTAAGGCGCGTGCGCATCGCTGACGACCTGGCGCGGGTCCTGGATGATGCGCATGAACCGCTGTGCAAGGCTGGACAGCGGTTCGCGCTCCGGGCCCGCGATCTCGACCAGGCCGTTCTTCGCCGGCTCCAGCGCGAAGCGCGTGATCGCATCGGCGACATCCTCCGCCGCGATGGGTTGCACCAGCGCTGGCGGCAGGCGCACCACCTCGCTTTGGCCGCCCGACTGGATGATGCCGGGCAGGAACTCGAAGAACTGCGTCGAATGCACGATGGTGTATGGGATGCCCGAATCGCGGATCAGCTGCTCCTGCGCGCCCTTGGCGCGGAAGTAGGCGCTTTCCGACAGCCTGTCGGTGCCGACAACGGACAGCGCGAGGTGATGGCGAACACCTGCCTTGGCTTCCGCGCCCAGCACATTGCGGCCGGCGGTCTCGAAGAAGTCCATGACCGCCTTGGCCTCGAAGGACGGTGAGTTGGACAGATCGACCACGACGTCGGTGCCCGCCATCGCGGCGCCGAGTCCTTCGCCGGTGAGGATGTCGATGCCGGTCGACGGCGCAGCGGGGATCACGTCGTGGCCCTGCTCGCGCAGGCGCAGGACCACCTTGCTGCCGATCAGTCCGGTGCCACCGATTACGACGAACTTCATATTCACCTCGTTGTGTGCTGGCGGAGGCACCCGGTGTTGCCGCTTCGCAGCAAGCCGGTGCGTGCAATGAACGATCCTAGGAGTCCGTCATCGCCCGCAGTAGCCATCGGCCCGGATGCACGATGTTTCCCGTCGCGCATCAATCGCACATGGTCAGTCCACAGCCACGGCGAGGCTGTCGTCTTGCATGTCCGCCCCGGAGACCGGATTTCCGCGGATGCGGGTCATTTCCGTGGCGAAATCCAGGTGCAATGCGCGGATCTGCGCGGTGATGAAGTCGATGAAGACGCGGATGCGCTTGGGCAACTGGCGCCGGCTCAAATAGCACAGGTAGTGCGCCCGGTCGTCAGGCGCGAACTGGTCCAGGCACGTCACCAGCGTGCCTTTGCGCAGCTCCTCGCAGACCTGGAACCCCGGCAACTGCGCCAGGCCTTCTCCGTCCAGCGTGGCCCGCAGGATCAGGTCGTCGTCGTTGAGCACGATGTCGCCCTGCGGCATAGCGGAGTGCGCGCGACCGTCGATCTCGAAGTCCCAGCTGCGCAGGCGGCCGTTCGGCAGCCTGCGATTGATGCATGCATGCGCCTGCAACTCGTCGACCGATGCGGGCAACCCATGCCGGCGGACATAGTCGGGCGTGGCACAGACCAGCATCTGCATGGGGATGATCTGCTTGGCGATCACCTGGCTGTCGTCCAGGCGGCCTTCGCGGAAGGCCACATCGACACGGTCGACGGCGAGATCGGGGGCGCGCTCTTCGAGCTGCAACTCGATCCCGATCCCCGGATAGCGCATGTGGAACTCGCTCATCAGCGGTGCGATGACCTTGCGACCGAACCCGTGCGTCGCACTGATCCGCAGTTGTCCGCGCGGCGGTCCATCGCGCAGGTCGCGCATGTCTTCCAGCGCCTGCTGGATGCGCTCGACGCCGGGACGGCAGTTCTCGAAGAACAGTTCGCCTTCGGCGGTGAGCGACGTGGAGCGCGTCGTGCGTGAGAACAGCCGCGCGCCCAACTGCCCCTCCAGCTTCTGGACGCTCCGGCTGACCGCCGAGCGGCCGACGCCCAGGCGGTCCGCTGCGCGCGCGAAGCTGCCTTCGGTGGCGACTGTCATGAACGCCACGACGCCGGCGTAGCTGGCGGAAAAGCTGGACGTCGACGGATCCTGGCGGTCCGTCGGAATCTGGATCATTGCATTCATTGGGTTTGTGCCTTTGCTTGCCTGCCCGGTGGCCGCATGCGGGACAGCGCATGCTCTCGGGCGTACTCAACGTGGGTGCGGCAGGTGTCTGCGGGCTGGCCGATCAGGCTGGCGATGTCGTCGTAGCCGGCCTCGAAGACCTCGTGCAGGAGGAACGCCGCGCGGACATCCGGCGCCAGCGCGTCCAGCGCGGACATGAACTCGGACCAGACGCGTTCGACGCTCGAGGGCATCGCACCGGTCCTGGGGTTGTCGTTGTCGGTCGTCACGCACCAAGGACGTTCGAGCGACCGGGTTTGTGACAGCGGGTTGCGCATTGGTGCGCCCCGCTCAACACCGCGCATCCCGTTGATGACCTACCCCTGCACCGGGACGATGCCTAGATTGACGGCCAGCCGGGCGGCGTCATGCCGGCCAGCCTCCCCCACCCAACAGAGATTCCATCATGAGCCAACGCATCGACTACCAGGCGCAGTCGCCCGACCTGCTCAAGAAATACCTCGAGTTCAGCCTGCTGACGAAGAAGTCGTCGATCGAGCGGTCGATCCACGACCTCGTGAACATACGCGCTTCGCAGATGAACGGCTGCGCATTCTGCGTCGACATGCATATCAAGGAAGCCACCATCCATGGTGAGCGCCCGCTGCGCCTGCACCACATCGCCTTGTGGCGCGAGTCGCCGCTGTTCAGCCCCCGCGAAACCGCCGCGCTGGAGTGGACCGAAGTGCTGACGCAGCTGCCACCGCACGGCGTGCCGGACGAGATCTACGAGCGCGTGCGCCAGCAGCTGTCCGAGAAGGAGATCGTCGATCTGACGCACGTCATCGTGGCGATCAACGGCTGGAACCGCATCAGCATCGGCTTCCGCTCCGTTCCTGGCAGCGCCGACAAGGCCTACGGTCTGGAAAAGGCCGGGCTGTCCTGATGTCGTCGCCGGGCGCCCCGCGCGCCGGCGAGCCGCGTCCCCAAGCCATTCCTGATCCGACAGAGGAATCATCCATGCGCATTCACATTTCCCTGGCCCTGGCCGCCTTGCTGTCGTCAGGCGCCGTCGCCGCCGGCCAAGCCGGCCCCGACGTCCCGCCCCCGAAGGTCACCCCGATCATGACCCAGGCGTTGCCCGAATATCCGGGCAAGGAAGCGATGTTGCTCACGGTCGATTACCCGCCGGGTGGTGCTTCGCCGCTCCATCACCACGACGCCTATGCCTTCGTCTACGTGCTCGAAGGCTCCGTCGTGATGGCCGTGAAAGGTGGCAAGGAGGTCACGTTGACGCCGGGGCAGAGCTGGCGCGAAGCACCCGGCGACGTGCATACGGTCAGTCGCAACGCGAGCCAGGACAGGTCCGCGAAGTTCGTCGTTTTCTTCCTCAAGGATGCCGGGAAGCCCGTGGTGATCCCTGGCCCTTGACCGCAGCACAGGAGTCACCCCGTGCACATTCACCATTCGCTGAACCTGGCTTTGGCCGCCCTTCTCTGGTCGGGCAGCGCCGCCGCCCATGACCTGCTCGGCAACAACGACGCCCCTCCCCCCGTCGTCACCCCGGTCATGACGCAGGCGCTGCCCGACCAACCCGGCAAGGAAGTGCTGATGCTCACCGTCGAATATCCGCCCGGTGGCGCCGATCCGGTCCATCGCCACGACGCGCACGGATTCATCTACGTGCTCGAAGGCTCGATCGTGATGGGCGTGAGAGGCGGCAAGGAGGTCACCTTGACGCCAGGGCAAAGCTTCCACGAGGGACCCGACGACGTGCACACCGTCGGGCGCAACGCCAGCAAGGACAAGCCCGCGAAATTCCTCGTGTTCCTGTTGAAGGACACCGGCAAGCCCGCACTGGTCCCGGTCCCCTGACCCAGGCGATCGAGGCATTCGGCGCGCCGACGCGCCCGCTGCGCGACCCATGCGTCACAATCCAGCCTTCTGATCCGACCCTATGTCGTATGGAAGGCGCTACCGACATCTTCATCCGAATGCAGCCGCGCCTGCTCGGTGTGGCTTACCGGATGCTCGGCTCGCTGGCCGAGGCTGAGGATGTGGTCCAGGACGTCTGGCTGGGATGGAACGAAGCCGAATCCAGCCAGGTCGCCAACCCGGAGGCCTGGCTCGTGACCGCCACGACACGACGCTCCATCGATCGCCTGCGTCTTGCACGCAACGACCGCGAACATTACGTCGGCATCTGGTTGCCCGAGCCCATCCTCACCGAGGACAGTCCGGCGACGCCAGAAGAACTGCAGGAAGCTTCGAGCGACCTGTCCATCGCCTTCCTGACGGTGCTGGAGCGGCTGGCGCCCGAAGCGCGCGCCGCGTTCCTCCTACGCGAGGTGCTCGATGCCGACTACTCCGAGATCGCCAGGACGCTGGACAAGAGCGAGGCCGCATGCCGACAGATCGTGCATCGCGCCAAGAGTCAGCTTCGCGAGGAGCGGCCGCGCTATGTCGTCTCGGCCGCGAGCCACCAGCGCCTGATGCGACGCTTCACCGAGGCGTGGTCCAACGCCGACTTCAAGACCATGAAGGAAATGATGGCCGAGTCCGCCACTCTGCTCGGCGACGGCGGCGGCATCGTCACGAGCTTCCCGAAACCCCTGGTCGGTGGACAGCGCATCGCCCAGCTGCTCTTCGCCAGCACCCTTCGCCACAAGCACGACCTGCGCATCGAGCTTGCCTTGATCAATGGCCGCCTGGGCGTGCTGCGCTACTTTGGCGATGAACTGGAGTCGGCGCAGTCGTACGACACCGACGGCGAGCGCATCGTGCAGATCTATGTGCAGCGCAACCCAGAGAAGCTCCGACGTATTGCCGCCCACCACGCATCCCCTCTCAACTAGCGGCGGCGCCTATTCCTCGAACGGGGCGCTCAACAGGCTGTCGACCATCGACGGTGCGCGATAGCCTGGAACGAAGCGCTCGCCGAAGTCGCGCGCGAAATTGTCGTAGGTCGTCTCCGCACGATGCGCGCAGAGGCCACAGACCGCCTGGGTGAACTTCTGCTTCATCCCGAGGCGAGGGAACTCCGCCACGATCCGTGCGATCTGTTCGGCCGGCACGCTGTCGTAGCCCCAGCCACCCCAGTCCAGCGCGACGCCCAATGTGCACAGCGCGGCCTCCGCCTCCTTGTGCAGGCATATCGATGGCGTCGAATTGAGCGCGATGGCGTCCCAGATCAACTGGGCCCGGCGCTCATCGACGCCGAACCCGCGAACGAACTCCCGTGCAGCGTTGGCGCCTTCCACCTCGAACCGGAGTGGACCGGCCATCGAGTCCGTCAAGCCGAGGTCATGCAACAGCGCGGAGACGGCCAGGACTTCGGCGTCGTACGGCTCGGCCCTCTGCTCCGCAAGGAACGTCGCGAAGAGCCATGAGCGCATCACGTGGTTGAACAGGTAAGCATCCGAATGTTCGCGGGCGAACTCGATCGCGCGCGCGACCAGTGGCGTGTCCGGCACCGCGACGCCGGCCAGAACGCGCTTGGGCAACGGCGGAACGACTTCGCTACGCAACGGTTCTGAATCCGGATTATTGGAAGTCGGCATGACTGCGCTCCGCTCAGCTGATGAATCGATCGGATCCGGGACCAGGCAAACGCCTTGTCAAACACTTCCCGGTGCAAGCCCATCGTATTCCGCTGTGTTCCACCCCGCAGCCTCACCGCCGGGCGCACGATGTTTACCACCTGGAACCAATGCACTCACTCGGCGCGACGAAGCGGATTGGTGCGCCATGGGCAACAGCATGCATACGTTCCCGCGTCTACCGCCATGTCCGGGTGACTCGTATGTTTGCTCGCGATCCACCACTTCCCCCACGAGGACTGCGACATGCAATCGATCACCACGAAAGACGGCACCGAGATCTACTACAAGGATTGGGGCTCTGGCCAGCCGATCGTGTTCCACCATGGCTGGCCGCTCTCCAGCGACGATTGGGACGCCCAGATGATGTTCTTCCTGGCGCAGGGCTACCGCGTCATTGCCCACGACCGGCGTGGCCATGGCCGATCGAGCCAGACGGCCACCGGTAACGATATGGACACCTACGCCGCCGACGTCGCGGCGCTGGCGGAACACCTGGACCTGCGCGACGCCATCCACATCGGCCATTCGACCGGCGGCGGTGAAGCGACGCGTTACGTAGCCCGGCACGGCGCGGGACGCGTCGCCAAGCTGGTGCTGATCGGCGCGGTGCCGCCATTGATGCTGAAGACCGAAGCGAACCCAGGTGGCCTGCCGCTCGAAGTGTTCGACGACATCCGCCAGGGCCTGGTCGCCAACCGTGCCGGCTTCTACTGGGACTTCCCTGTGCCGTTCTACGGATTCAACCGCTCCGGCACATCGCTTTCCGAGCCGGTGAGGATGAACTGGTGGCGCCAGGCCATGATGGGCGGCGCCAAGGCCCAATACGACAGCATCAAGGCCTTCTCCGAAACCGACTTCACCGGAGACCTGCGGAGCATCGCAGTGCCCACGCTCGTGATGCACGGCGACGATGATCAGATCGTTCCGGTCGCCGATTCGGCGATGCTCTCATCCAAGCTGCTCCCGAATGCCACGCTGAAGGTCTACAAGGGATTGCCGCACGGCATGTGCACGACCCATGCCGAGGTGATCAACCCCGATCTGCTCGCATTCTTGCGCGCCTGAAGGGTCGCTCCGTGCCGGCGACTGACCGTCGGCACGGAGCGCATGCCTGGCTCATCCCGTCGCGTTCGCATCGGGTCGCGAACAGCGCCGGCTCACACTTTCGGCATCGTCGCGAATTGAGCCGTCTTGGCCATGCGCCGTGCACGGCGTCCTGTGTGACC
This sequence comes from Agrilutibacter niabensis, assembly GCA_031457065.1. GTDB lineage: Bacteria > Pseudomonadota > Gammaproteobacteria > Xanthomonadales > Xanthomonadaceae > Agrilutibacter > Agrilutibacter niabensis_A. The sequence goes on along the minus strand of JAVDVW010000001.1, from coordinate 233,301 downwards.
TTGCTTGATGGCCCGGCGTTTCCTGGCCAACGCATCGCCTGCGTGCTCATAGGTCAGGTTGTCGGCCTTCTTCGGATCGAAATAGCCGATGTAGCCACCATGCGCCACGCCGAACGAAGGCAGGTGGTGGGACGTCTTGCCTCGAGTGACGGCGCCCATGAAGTTGTTGCGCGAGCCCGATTCCGAGGAAGGCGTGAAGTACAAGGGCAGCACGAAGTCCGAGGCACCGATGCCGTCGATCCGATAGGACTGCGCCTGCACGGCGTCGCACATCTCGAACCAATGGAACACGTCGCGGTCGCGCCCTTCGGGATGCGGGCCCTGCACGACCAGATTGATCTGCGGATCGGCGATCATTTCCAGCGCTTCATGCGAGAGGCTGACGCTCCATTCCTCCTGCAGGCCTTCGCTCAAATCCAGATACACCACCCCTGCCGGGACGCCACGAAAGTCCGCGTCGTGTGCACCGGCCAGGTCCTCGTTGAACTTGTCCAACACGTACAGCACGCCGTCGCCGCGCATATCCAGCGGATCGAACTTGAAACGCTGTTTCCCCTTGTGGGCCGTGTGCCCCTCCAGGCGGAGCGTCGCGCCGAAGCCCCAGTAGGGCTCGAAATCGCGCGCGATCTGGACATTGATCGCCCGGATCACCTTCTGCATATGGATGTCGCTGATGGCCCCGTGACTCAGATTTAATACCGAAACGATCATGGCCTGCCCTCCATTGGCTCGACACTCGAGGCCAACGTCAGGCGCGGGACAGGGAGGCCAAAGCCCGTCACCCCACCAGGTAAGACTGAAGGCCAACCGGGCAGCGCCAACCACAGAGGCACTGGAGTATGGGTAGTCGAGCTTTCGCGATGCACGCTCAAAGGCAGCTTTGCGAGCGACTCAATGGGATGTTCTTCGGGATCCGCAAGGGGGCGCCGCCATGCGCATCGCTAACCATCGCCTCGCTCGTGTTTCCTTGCGTCATCCGGGTGGGCCCGAGTTCCGCTCGCGCGTGCAAGGACGGTTGCGATGTAGATCGTTATGCACATGCTTGCGAAAGCGATCCATGCGTATGGCCGTAGCAACGGCATTCCGATCAGAATCAGACCGTCGCTGTTGCCTGGGACCAGTGTCGCCCCAACGCCCATCAGGCCACCTCCGAGCAGGCAGCGTCCAGCAGTGACACCTTTTCGCGGCTTGATCCCGGACTCCCCGGCCGTCCAGCCGCCAATCAACGCGCCCATGAACAGCGCAACGAAAAGAAGCAGGCTCGGCACCATTTCAAAGGTCGCGCCGCGCGCCAACCGACCCAGCATGTCGGTATAGGACCAACCACCTACCGTCACGAACACGACCAGAAAAGACAGCCCCATGATGGTTGTTGCGACATGAGGCGACCAGATGTAACGCAGCGGCTGGACGCCTGTACGCCGGATACTCCGGCCGTGCGTAAGCAGCCGCACGATGAACACGACTATGCATGCGGTCAACAGCCAGGCCGACGCCATCAGGAGGATCGATGGGTCATCCAATCGCTGCGGGGCGGCCAGCCACACCATCGCCAGACTGCCAAGGAAAAAGCCGGCGAGCGTAGCCAGGTAAGCCCATTGCCTGGCGCCAATCCCCGCAATGGTGCCGACGGCGCAGGTGCCGTTGATGAAGGCACCGATTCCGAGCAGCACGCCTCCGACGACCGTGGTTGCACTGGCCCTGTAGCCCTGGGGCGCCTGTGGAAGCAGTCCTGCCGCGTTGAGGATTACCAGGCCGCCCCCAACCCAGAGCGAGGCTTCCAGGAGCGCCGCCAATCGCCGATATCGGCGCTCGATGACGATCTCCCTGATTGCACCCACGGTGCATATGGGACCGCGCTGATTGGCGAATCCCAGCAGGCCGATCGCGGCCAGGCCAATCACGAAGGATGTGACGTTCATCAGGAGTGCCTCGGGTCCGGCGCCTGCCGGTGGGATCCCTTCGATGCTTTCGCTCAGACAGTGACTTTTGCCTCCACGTCGATGTTGCCCTTGGTGCCCTTCGAATATGGGCAGATTTCGTGCGCCCTGTGCGCGAGCGCCTCTGCCACTTCGCGGGCCTCACCCGGCACGATGACGTTGAATCGCGCCCGGAGGAAGTAGTCGTTGCCCGTCTGGACCATATCCACCTCGATCTCAATGGCCAGATCGGACGGGAGCTTCAACTGCATTTCCTGGGCAGCCACTCCGATCGCGCCGTAGTAGCACGCCGACCATGCGCCTGCGAACAATTGCTCCGCTGTCGGATGCGGCAGGGCGGCAGCGAACACCTGCTCCTGGCTCGTGCCGGATCCGGACGCCGATGTCTTGATGTCCAGACGGCCATGGGCGGCGCGCGCCTCGCCTGTGCGGGGGCTGGCAGCAGTATGGGTCTTGCCGATAAACAAGATGGCTTCAGTCTTTGACATGGGGCAGTCCCTCCTTCGCTTTGGGTTGGATGACCGAACCGGCTGATGATTTCTTTCGGCCCGGAATCTGCATTGGTTCAGACAGCATCCGACTCTCCGAGTACTTGCACCTGCCGCGATATGTGATGTGTGCGCCAAGTGCCTTGCTCGGATCCGGTTCCGCTTCGATCTTGTCGTAAAGCCACTGCCACCATTCACCAATATTGGGATTGCGGTTGTCGAGACGCTCCGCCTCAACCCATCCGCCGAGCTTGCGCCATGAGCCTCTGACCCAACCGCCCACCATTCGATCCAGCATGTGAAGGTCGACAACATTCTCGTAGACCAGGCAGCCCCACATTTCGCAAGCACTGTCCACCGCCAGAGCCGCCGCAAGCAATTTCGGATCGTTACGAATCATTTCGGGAGAAACGTTGTCCGGCAGCATCAGGATAGCCGCCATGGCTTGCCGCACTTCTTGCGTCTGGACCGTCCGAACGACGTCTACGGCCGCATGGTCACGGCGTGTGCGCGCGCCGTGCTGAAGTTGCACCATGGCGAAGACAACTCCGACCACCACAGCGACGGTGGTCACTATGTTCAAAGCGGAAGCCAGATCGAATCCGTTGACAGTCATGTGCCGAGACCTTCTGGGCTTTGATCCCGCCAACACCGAGGCGAGGGCGGCTCGCGACTCCACGCGTCAGAGCAATCCTGGTTCACTGCATCCGCAACGTCCTGAACCCCGCGCGGACTTCCTGTGAGTACAGCTCCGGCTGCTCCCAGGCCGGAAAGTGGCCGCCCTTCGGGAGCCTGTTGTAATACACAAGCCTGGGATAGGCCTTCTCAGACCAACCCTTCGGCGCTTCATAAAGCTCATCGGGAAACACACTGACGGCCACGGGGATGGTGACGCCCTTGACGGAGAAGTACGGCGTCTTGTTTTCCCAATAGAGGCGGGCGCTGGAAATGGCCGTATTGGTCAACCAGGACAACGTGATGTTGTCGAGAAAATCGTCGGGCGTCTCCCCCTCCGGTTGCCCGTCGATCGAACGCGCGAGCATCTCGTAACGCTTGGGGTAAAGGTCGAGCATGAAGGCCGCCAGGCCCACGGGTGAATCCGCAAAGCCGGTAAGCGTCTGTGGCCGGTCGCCCATCAAAAGCGCATATCCAATGTGCTTGTAGGCGAAAGCAATCTGGTCGCACGCGCGCTGCTCCTCCTCGGTCAGGCCCGCCGGGAGCGGGTCGCCACGCGCGAGCGCCTTGTCGATCTCTGGCGGAACTACGCCGGCCATGTTCGTGTGGACGCCGATCAGGCCCGACGGAGTCTTCAACGCCATCTGTTCGACAATGATCGCCCCCCAGTCACCGCCGGATACGCCGTACTCCACGTACCCGAGACGCTCCATCAATTCAATGTATGCGTTGGCGATGCGTACGGGATCCCAGCCGGTCGTCTTTGGCTTCTCGGAAAAGGCGTAGCCTGGCATGGACGGAATCACCAGGTGGAATGCGTCGGATGCGCCACCGCCGTGCGCGGTGGGATCGGTGAGCGGGCCGATGATCTTCATTCGCTCGATGATCGATCCGGGCCAACCATGCGCCATGAGGAGCGGCAAGGCATTCTCGTGCTTTGAACGAACATGGAGAAAGTGAAAGTCCAGGCCGTCGATGTTGGTTATGAAGTTTGGAGCTGCGTTCAACTTGGCCTCGGTCTTCCTCCAGTCGTACTGCGTCGCCCAATGGCGCGCGAGCTTCTGGATCGTCGCCAGCTGTACGCCTTGTGTGGAATCGTTGACGGTCTCCCGATCTGGCCAGCGCGTGGCCTCAATGCGCCTGCGCAGATCTGCCAGATCGGCATCCGACGCCCTGAACTCAAATGGGCGGATCGCGGGAGCGCCAGCGCCCGTCTTTTCTATGACTTGATTCACGAGATCTGTTCTCCCTGCTGAGATTGGGGAGGGCGTCTTTACGCCATCTGCTTGGACAAGCGGATCTATGGGGACGTGTCGAACGCTCTAGTAGGGACACGACGAAGCCAGGCCCAGCGCCCCCCCAAGGTTGACCAGTTCCGCTAGCGAGTGTGCCTGCATCTTGCGCATCGCCCGTCCGCGATGTGCCTTAACCGTGATCTCGCTGATGCCGAGCTCGGCAGCCACTTGCTTGTTCAACAGGCCCGATATTACGCCTCGCATCACGTCGCGCTCCCTCGGCGTCAACGACACGTACCTGGCCTCGAGCGCGAGGCGTTGCCGTGCCCGCTCGAGCGTCGATGCGCTGAAAGCGATCGCATCGCGAATCGCTGTCAGCACGGCGTTCTCCGACAACGGTTTTACCAAGAATTCAAATGCCCCAGCCTTCATGGCGCGTACGCTCGTGGGCACGTCGCCGTGACTTGCGATAAGAATGATCGGAAGCGATGCGCAGTCCGCCGCCAAGCGCGCCTGCAGGGCGAAGCAGTCCCAATCCGGACCTTCTACATCGAGAATCGCACAGCCCGGGACGCAAGGTCGCGTGTGCGACAGAAATGAATGTGTCGCCGCGAATGCTTCCACTTTGCACTGACAGCGCTGCAACATCCTCGTAAGCGAAGCACGTATCGACGCGTCGCTGTCTATGACATACACGATCGGCTCGGCAGCAACGCGCATCGTCACGCTTTGGTCGTCCGGCGCGCCGACGCGCTTCTCGCGCTTGATAGCCGCACTCGTCGTATCGGGATCGCCACGCCTTCGACGGTGGGTTTCGCGCAAATAGCATGCGAGCATGAGGCGCCCGTCGAACCGGATAGCACGGACCGCGAGCTGGAGCGAAGCCAGTGCGCCATCGGCACGAAGGGCACAAACATCGGCAAAGCCACCCTGCCTCACGACGTCACGCAACCACGCCATGCCATCACCGCGCACCGACGGACGCAGGAGGTCGATGAAGTTCTGGCCCTCGATGTCCGCGCAGGCATGCCCGAGCAATCGTGCAGCCCTTACGTTCACGGTCGCTACGCGGCCTGACTCGTCGATCGCGAGGATACCGCTTGGCGCAACGTCTACCAGCGCAGCCGAAATGCCGCCTTGCGCGAGCATGTGCATATCTCGCGTGATTTGAGCGGATTCCACCTGCATGTCGAATCTCGAGATCTACACCGCACGGCGAGAGTACGCCACTCCACAGCGTTTGCAACGCGCCTTTTTATGACAATGGCGCTTCCCTCGCAGTGAATACCTTCGTCCAATAGACATCACTGGCACGCTGTAGTTTGTTGCGGCGAGGACCATGAACACGTCTCCCTCCACGCTAATACCCGCCGTGTGCGGTATCCCATCGCGTTTTTCGGCACGTCGTGTGAAGGCAGCGGGCAAAAGCCGATTGCGTCGCCACAGAAGGAGCTCCCGCTTGTGGAACGCACCATGCCATCGCGGCAAGGCGCCGCCGGCTGGATCAACTCCGAACCGATCGATGCGAATGCGTTGCGCGGCAAGGTCGTGGCCAACGATTTCTGGACGTATACCTGCATAAACTGGATGCGAACCGCTCCCTATCTGCGCACTTGGGCGAAGAACTACAAGGACGCTGGTCTCGTTGTGATCGGCGTGCATTCGCCGGAGTTCGCGTTCGAACAGGATCCCGAGCGTGCGCAGCGATTCACGGTCGCGATGGACCTGGGCTTCCCGGTCGCTATCGACATCCAGCATGCGATCTGGCGCGCGTTTCACAACCAGTACTGGCCCGCGCTCTACCTTGTGGATGAACAGGGACGAATCCGCCACCAGCAGTTTGGCGAGGGCGATTACGATGGGTGATGGGGTCTTCGATTGGCGGCCCCGTGCGCATCCGCGTGCACATCGACGGCAAGCCGCCGGGTTCTTCACACGGCTCGGACATCGATGCCGACGGCGTCGGCATCGTGTCCGGGTACAGGATGTATCAAATTCGCCAACAAGTCCCAATCGAGGACCGCGAGATGGAAATCCTGTTCCTAGACCGTGGGGTCGAGCTCTTCGCGTTCACGTTCGGCTGAGCATCATGCGCGCAACGAGCGGAATGCCGCACGCAACTCTTCCGTGAGGATCTGCGGCTGCTCCCAGGCGGCGAAGTGCCCACCCTTTGCGACGCGGTTGTAGTGGATCAGCTTCGGGTAGGCCTTCTCACTCCAGCTGCGCGGCGCCGGATACAGTTCGTCCGGGAACACACTCACGGCTGTTGGCACCTTTGCGCCCTTGATGTCGAAGTATGGCTCCTTGAACTCCCAGTACAGCCGCGCGCCGGAGACGAACGTGTTCGTCAGCCAGGCGATTGTGATGTTGTCGAGCACATCGTCCTTTGTCAGGCCTTCGCTCTTGCCCGCAAAGACACGAGCGATCATCTGATAGCTGCGCTGGTCGTGATCAAGGAAGTACGCCGCCAGGCCGATGGGCGAGTCCGCCTGCCCGTACAGCGTCTGCGGCCGCAGGCCCATCTGGTAGCCGTAGGCGACGCCCTTGGTGTAGACGAAACGCAGGCGGTCAAACGCCTCCTGTTCCTCCGGCGACAGGCCCGCGGGCGGCGGTGCGCCGGTGGCCAGTGCCTTCGAGATATCGGGCGGTACAACACTGGGCAGATTCACGTGGATGCCGAGCAGTCCCGGCGCTTCCTGCGCGCCCATGTATTCGGTAATGAACGATCCCCAGTCCCCACCTTGTGCGACGTACTTGTCGTAGCCAAGCCGCTGCATCAGCACGGCCCAGGCTCTCGCGATGTGTTTGGGATCCCAGCCGGTCGTGGTCGGCCGCCCGGAGAATCCATAGCCGGGCATCGACGGAATCACGACATGGAAGGCGTCGGCGGCCGTTCCGCCATGCGCCGTCGGATCGGTCAGTGGTTCGATGATCTTGATTTGCTCGAGGATGGAGCCGGGCCATCCGTGCGTGATGATGATCGGCAGCGCGTTCTCGTGCTTGGAACGCGCGTGGATGAAGTGGATGTCGAGTCCGTCGATGTTAGTGATGAATTGCGGCAGGGATTCCAGGCGGGCTTCGACCTTGCGCCAGTCGTAACTTTCGCCCCAATACTTGGCGAGCGCCTGCATGGTTGCCAACTGCACGCCCTGTGTGTCGTCGTTAACCGTTTCCTTCTCTGGCCATCGCGTCGCCTTGATGCGGCGCTTCATGTCGGCCAGGTCCGTGTCCGACGCCTTGTAATGGAATGGACGAATGTCGGTGGGGGCACCGGCATTGGTAGTTTCTGCATGTTGAGCCATGGCTGCTGTCCTTTCCGGGAAGACGAACACGCCGAACGGAGCGGCGGCGAGCGAGGCCGCTGCCGCGCCGCAAAGTCTGCGTCGCTCCGGTGATAAGGGAGGGGTGTCCTCTGACATGTGAACTCCTTTTGGCGCGAAGCCAATTGGAAGCCAATCACACCAGACAAGACCGGCGGCGACGATTGCACGTTGGTATCGATACGAAGGTATCGAGCAGGCGTATCGAGAGGCGGCGCACCGCTTCGGCAGCTTCTCGCCAAGGGAGATCACGTCGGCGCGTGTAGCCTTGGGGCGTTCCAAGGTAATCCTGGTGTTCCGGTTCGGCCTCCCAGAACGGACAGCCGGCGCCCCTCAGTCACCACCTTGCCAGACTATGACCGATCAACCTGCGTGATCTGCGGCCTCGATGAGGCTGTTGCGGAGAGTGACGATCTCCCGTTGCATCCTGGAGAAGTCCTTGGCGCTGAGTCCGGTGGCACCGTTTAGATCAGCAAGCGCCTTGATCGCCTTCTCGCGCAGTCGCCGTCCGCCCTGCGTTACCTGAATACGCACCTGCCGTTCGTCGGCCGGATCACGCGCGCGTTCTACGTAACCCATCGCCTCAAGCTTCTTCAGGATGGGGGTGAGAGTGTTGGACTCGAGGAACAGCTTCTCGCCGAGACCACTGACCGTTTGATCACTCTCTTCCCACAGGGCGACAAGGGTGACGTATTGCGTATATGTGAGCCCGAGTTCATCGAGAATCGGCCGGTAAATCTTGCCGAAAGCCAGGTTCGCCGAATAGACCGCGAAGCACAGGAACTCGGACAATTTGAGATCCGATCCCTGTTTGGTTTTGGTATTCATCTCCGTCTCGCTGCTTGAGAGCCTGACTACAGCATATAACGCATGCGATACAATCGCAAGCGTTATATGCTACGTGGCCGGCTCGGACTTGCATGCAGGCCACGGCCATTCATGGTGCGCCAACCTGAACCGGGGTCGTTGACTTCCATACCGATGATCAACCATCATAATTTGTATCGCATGCGCTTTAATCGCATTCGATGACTGGAAGATAAACAAATGCGGACCGCCTCCTTGCAACGAGCCCGGCCTAGGCCTAATGTACATCCATCGCATGCGATCTAAGCGGATGCGTTGCACAACCCTCTCCCAAGTGAGTAATCAAATCATGAACAAGATCCAGAAAATCCTCTTCACCGGCAAGACGCACACCACCGTCAGCCGCGGCTCCGATGCCAGCCATGGCAACGTGGACCTGAGGCTGTCTTCCCCTGGCGGCACCGAACAGGTGTTTGAGGGGGTCGCAAACCATCCCCTCGCGGAAAAGCTGTTCGCCGGTGCCTGGTCGGCCTGCTACATCGGCGCACTCGCGCTTGTGGCTGCCCAGAAGCGGATCACCCTTCCGGAAGACCTCTCCGTCGACGTCAAGATCGAACTTGTCCAGGCCGGAAGCGAGTATGTCCTACAGGCCGGGTTCGATGTCCGCATGCCTGGCTTCGAGCAAGAAGTCGCCGAGCAGATCGCCCACGCCGCGCATGAAGTCTGCCCGTACTCCAAGGCTACCCACGGCAACATCAATCTCGCCTTGAACGTCGCCACGTCGTAACCCAACAACGTCAAGTGGAGTGGCCGGCTCAACGGGCCGGCTTTCTCCCAAACTCAAGCAGGAGAAATAAACATGGCACGCATTGCCAATGGCAAGGTCGCGCTGATTACCGGTGGTGGCCAAGGCATCGGACAGGCCATCGCCGAACGGCTCCACGCCGACGGCTTCAGGGTCGCGGTTGCTGACTTGAACATCGAGACCGCAGGCAAGGTGGCCGACGGGCTCGGGGGCAAGCAGGGCGGCGCACTCGCCCTTAAGGTCAACGTCGCCGATCGCGACAGCGTTTTCGCCGCGGTTGACCAGGCCCTGTCGGGGCTGGGTGGTTTTGACGTGATCGTCAACAACGCTGGTATCGCGCCGTCGTCCCCGATCGAGGAAATCACCCCGGAGAGCATCGAGAAACTCTTCTCCATCAACTTCAACGGCGTCGTCTGGGGTACGCAGGCCGCAACCGCGGCGTTTCGGTCACTCGGCCATGGCGGCAAGATCATCAGCGCGGCGTCCCAGGCCGGACACATCGGGAATCCCGGCATCGCCCTGTACTCAGCCACCAAGTTCGCGGTGCGAGGCTTCACCCAGACGGCCGCGCGGGACCTGGTGAAGCACGGCATCACCGTCAACACCTACGCCCCCGGCATTGTCAGGACGCCGCTGGTCGAAGACTTGGTGAAGCAGACCGCCACGGCCGCAGGGAAGCCCGAGGCATGGGCCTGGAAGCAGTTCACGAAGGGCATCGCCCTCGATCGACCGTCCGAACCGGCGGAAGTGGCGGCTGTCGTTTCGTTCCTGGCTGGCCCTGATTCGAACTACATCACCGGTCAGTCGATCCTGGTCGATGGCGGAATGGTCTTCAACTGATTGTCCAACCTACCGCTCCAGCATCCTGATGCGGCGCGCATTCCCTAGCCACCTTTACGGCCCGCCTCCACCCGTCCCTAGCGCGCCGCCCCCCTCGGTCGCGTTGGGTGCGGGCGGGCCACCTTACTGGCGAAGAAATCCGTCTGACGCATCCCCGTACATGGCATCCCCTCATGACTACTGAACAAATCGGCTACCACCCCATCAACTGCGAGTTCCACGACCTGCTCGAAGACCTCGCAACTCTGCGCAGGTCAGCAAAGATCGGCTTCCGCGATGAAAGCGGCCTCACCCAGCATCGCGATGCTGTGATTACGGACGTTTTCGCTCGCGATGGCGCGGAGTACCTCTCGTTGACCACGGGCGAGACCCTGCGGCTCGATCGCATCGTGGAAGTCAACGGTGCGCGCCTGGCTGACTACGGGGAAAGCTCGATATGCACGCTTTAGCTCTCATGGCAGCCGCAATGCTGGCGGCGGTACGCGGCGCCCCCAAAAGGGCTGGGTTTTCTGAGGGAGTTGACATCATGGTGTATCTGCACTATTGTTGGCCTCATGAGCACCCGGCGCCATTCCAAATCAGAAACCGCCAGCCTCGTCTCCGAGGTGACTCGGCACTGTCTGATGACCCGTACTCGCCGCATCTCCCGGGTCATTACCAGCCTCTACGACCAAGAACTTCGTCCCTACGGATTGAGTTCGTCGCAGTTCTCCTTGCTGGTGCTCATTGCCGGCATGGACGGTGCCAGTCGCGCCGAGATTGGCCGCGCCAACCACCAGGAGCGATCGACGTCTACGCGCAATCTGCAGTTGGTGCTGGACCAGGGCTGGGCGGAGGAGATCATTCCGGAGAAAGGGCGTAGCCGTCCCATCCTGATCTCCAAGGCTGGCCGAGATCTGCTCGCCAGGGCCATTCCGGCCTGGCGCGCGGCTCAGGTCAAGGCGAAACAGCTACTCGGTGTTGACGGTGCATCTGCCATCGTGCAGCTGTCCGCGGGCCTGCCCGTTGAGGAGCTGGCCGGGTAACTCCCCTTTTTTTGATCACCATGTTGTATCTACACCTTAACCCCTGAGAACCAATCATCATGACCACCGTAAAAGCCGCCGCAGTACAGATCAGCCCCGTGCTCTATAGCCGGGAGGCCACCGTAGACAAGGTCGTTCGCAAGATCCGCGAACTCGGCCAGAAGGGCGTGCAGTTCGCCACCTTCCCGGAAACCGTGGTGCCGTACTACCCCTACTTCGCTGCAGTCCAGACGGGCGTCGAGCTGTTGTCAGGCAAGGAACACATGCGCCTGCTGGAGCAGGCCGTGACCGTCCCCTCCCCCGCCACGGATGCGATTGCTCAGGCGGCGCGCGAAGCCAACATGGTGGTGTCCATCGGCGTCAACGAGCGCGACGGCGGCACCATCTACAACACGCAGCTGCTCTTTGATGCCGATGGCACGCTCGTGCAGCGTCGTCGCAAGATCACGCCGACCCATTTCGAACGCATGGTCTGGGGCCAAGGTGACGGCTCGGGCCTGCGCGCGGCGGATACCAAGATCGGCCGCATCGGCCAGCTGGCCTGCTTCGAGCACAACAACCCGCTGGCGCGCTACGCGATGATCGCCGACGGCGAGCAGATCCATTCCGCCATGTACCCGGGCTCGGCCTTCGGCGAGGGCTTCGCGCAGCGCATGGAAATCAACATTCGCCAGCACGCTCTGGAGTCTGGCTGCTTCGTGGTGAATGCGACCGCCTGGCTCGATGCCGACCAACAGGCGCAGATCATGAAGGACACCGGTTGCTCGATCGGCCCGATCTCCGGCGGCTGCTTCACCACGATCGTCACGCCTGAGGGCATGCTGATCGGCGAGCCACTCCGCGAGGGCGAAGGCGAAGTCATCGCCGACCTCGATTTCTCCCTGATCGACCGCCGCAAGCTGCTGATGGACTCGGTCGGCCACTACAACCGCCCGGAGCTTCTGAGCCTCCTGATCGATCGCACCCCTACGGCGAACTTCCATGAGCGCAACGCCCGGTCGGCGAATGATGCCGCAGGCGGCTTCGAAATCCTCTGATCGCACACCGTGGAACAACGCCCCCATGAATACTTCAAACGAAAGCCCCATCCTGGTCACAGGCGCTGCCGGTGACATCGGCGCCATCGGTCGCAACGTCGTCGCCATGCTGCTGGCCAAGGGCCACAAGGTCCGCGCACTGGTGCGGCGCGAAGACGAGCGCGCCGAAAACCTGCGCGAGCTCGGTGCCGAAGTCGTTGTCGGCGACCTGACCGATCTCCAGTCGCTGCACCGTGCCATCGACGGCTGCAAGCGCATCTATTTCGGCATGTCGATTTCTGCCGCCTATCTGGAGGCGACGGTCAACGTGGCCGCGGTCGCCCGCCATCATGGCGTAGAGGCCCTCGTCAACATGTCGCAGATGACCGTGTCGCAGATGGGCATCAACGACACCACCGACAGTCCGCAACACAAGCTTCACTGGCTGGCAGAACAGGTGTTGGCGTGGTCGGGCCTCCCAGTGGTCAACGTGCGTCCGACCGTTTTCCTGGAAGGCTTCTTCCTGCGCCTGGGCGCCACGGGCGTCCGCGAGAACGACGAACTCGCACTTCCGCTCGGACATGCCAAGACCTCCCCCATCTCCGCGTACGACGTGGCACGCGTCGTCGCGACGATTCTCGACAACCCGGCGCCGCACATCGGGCAGATCTACAACCTCACCGGCCCGGAATCGGTCGACGTGGACCAGCACGCTCGCGCGTTCTCGGAGGCGCTCGGCCGCACGATCCGCTATCGCGACGTACCGGTGGCGCCGTGGACCGAGAAGCTACGCGAGTTCGGCGTTCCGCAGCATTTGATCAGCCACCTGGCGGTGATGGCCGACTTGCACACGCAAGGTCGCTATGACCGAGCGACCGACGACGTCTTCAAACTCACGGGCAAGCCGGCGATGAGCACGGGCGAGTTCGTCAAGCTACATGCGGCGGAGTTCACGGCATGAAATTCACCGAAACCGCTCCTACCCTGCCCCGCCCGTCCGGCCCGCCGCCGTGGCTCGGGAAGATCGCGCAGGACGCAACGCTCGAGGGCGCCGTCCTCAAACATCCCGTTCACGGCAAGGACAACATCCTTACCCTCCTTTCGCATGCACGCACCCTTTACGAATTCCAGGACTACACGCACTACGGCGACGTCGGCAGCGGGTTCTTCATGGAATCGTATGGGTCGAGCATCAACGGAGTGCCCGTGGAATGCTCCATCATCGTGCATATGAACGAAGACGGTGAAGCGGATTCCCTGCTGATACACCACTATCCGCTCGACGCTACGTTGGAGTTCTCCCGGCTGATGGGGGAGAAGTTCGGCGGTCAGTTCCCCGATCTGTACCTCAACGCCTCACAGGCCGATGCCCTGACCGCGGTCTCGCGCAAATAGCCCGCACCGTTGGAGGCTGCGGGGGCACGCAAACGCGAAAAGTTATGGCGATGTGTGTCTTGGCGAAGGCCCGTCCCGACTAGTCGCCGGCATACGCCTACGTCGATGCTGCCCTTGGTGGCCTTCGAGTAGGGACAGATCTCGTTGGCTCTGTGTGCGAGCGCCTCTGCCACTTTGGAGTAGCTGACCGAACCGACAGGGCTTGGTTGCATGACGTTGGAGGCGGGGCGGATTCGCCTGGGCCTATGACTGCATCAGCTGCATCCATGTGCTACCGCATGTGAAGCAACTGCATGAACAGTCGGGGTGCACACGCCTGGTACCTGATCGACGGCAGCGGCCGGATCGTCTATCCCCACTGCGGCGAGGGCGACTAGGACGTCACCCAAGCGCGCATTGGCAAATTGCTGGCCGGTACTGATCGACCAGCACTAGTGCTTTTGGGTTGTGGACCCTAAATGTTCTCCATTGCTTTTCTGGAGAAGCTCCGGCTCGCACGATCCGCCGGGATTCCCGCTGAAAGGCGGTTTTCTCAGGTTTGGGGATAGCCGTAAGAATGCATGGTGGTTGATGCAGCCAATCGTTAACCAGATCTCCTACTTTTCCCTATTTCAGGGAAGGCGACCGACACTTAGCTTCCGAGCTGACTCCTCGCCAATGAAGCGCTCCTTCTGCTACGGCATGTCTCGTCGGACCAGGGAACTAGATTAGGGACCTTTGGCCACGGTCTTGCAGCTATCGGCCAGAGGTGGACGCTCGTGTGTTCCGCCTTCGGCGGAGTGCGCCGCGAGTTGTCGGTTACTCAATCAAAGCAGTCAGCAACGTGCTGCCCCTTTAAAGGAAGCAGGTCAGAGCGCCCACCGCTCGCGCATGAAGCGTTCCCACGGCTCTCTCCCCAGGGTCGCCGGGCTACAACGCGCCGACGACGTTCAGGAACACGCCGCGGTGGCGGTAGCTCAGGTCGGTGAGGTTCTCCGAGAAGTCGGTGAAGTTGTAGCCCACGCCGGCCTTCACGTGCTCGCCGAAGTAGCGATACACGCCCACCAGCATGCCGCTGCGGGATTCATCGAGGTCCGGCAGTTGCAGCCTGCGGGCCTCCAGCAGCCCCTCCCATTGCTCGAACAAGCGCACGTCGGTACGCAGGATGACCAGTTGCGCGCGGTTGTCGAAGAACTCCGGATTCTCGCGATCCAGGCTCACCGACCCCAGGCGGTAGGCGTACTTGCCGCCTACCGACCACGACGGGGTCAGCTCGTAGTTGGCGTCCACCGAGGCGATGTGGCTCTTCTGGATGAATTGCGCTGCCGTGCCGTTGAGCGCCACCTGGTCCGTGGTCGGCACGTTGTAGAAGTACGTGTACTTGGCGAGCGCGTTCAAACGGTTGCTGAGCACCGGGCGGTAGCCGAAGCCGACCACGCCCTCGGTGAACTTGCCGTCGTAGAACTGGCCCTGCGAGCTTTCGCTCATCGAGTGGTCGAGCTTGCCGACCAGGCGCCAGTCGTCGGACATCTGATACTTGAAGTTGTTGCGGAACAGCCAGGTGGTGCGTTCCACGTGCGTGGCGTCGGGCTGCTCAGCGTCGTCGTTGCGATATTCGACACCGCTGGAGACCTGGGTCGGGCCATTGGTGTAGGCCACGCGCACGCCGCTCGCACGGCGGTCGGTCTCGGCCGCCGTCTCGCTGTTCTGCAGGGTGCCCAGCTCGGCGTTCGCGCCCACGGTCCAGTGGTCATCGAGGTTCAGCGACAAACCGGCGGCATGGGTCAGGCCCCGGGCCTCGTTGGCGTCCTGGTAGCGCTCTTCGGCATAGACGCTGCTGCTGTCCGCCAGACGGTGCTTCATGCCGCCGACCAGACTGCCGCGCTGGCCGCTCAAATTGGTGCCGTCGACAACGTCGCCACGCTCGTTTTCCAGCGCGTAATTGAGGTACAGGGTGGTCTTGTCGGACACCATGTAGCTGGTGCCCACTCGCCCGCCCGGACCCAGATCGCCGGCCGAGACTTCAGCCTCGACACGGAACTTCTTGCCACGCAGCGCGGCGCCGGCACCCAGTCGGCCGTTGTCCTGACGATCGCCATCCTTCGACACGGTGCCTTGCGCGAAGCCCCAGGCATTCCAGGTGCTGGCGGCGTCGTAACCCAAGTGCACCACCGCATCGGTGCGCTGGCCCTGCTCCTGGGTCACGGGCACCACCGCGCGCTGGTCTTCACGCTTGTCGTTGCGTACACCGGTGGCCACGCTCCAGCGATCGTTGAGCTGGTACTTGACGTTCACCTCAGCCGCATCAAGCGTGAGGCCCGCGTCCTGTTCGCGGTGGTCGGCCTTGCCGACGACGCTTAGCTTGTCGCCGATCGGCAGGTCCAGCGTGCCGCCGTAGTACGTGCGATCGGACGGCGTCCCCAGGCCCGGCGCCGAGTAACCAGCATCCTGTGCCTGCGTGTACAGGGTCACCCTGCCCTTGCCCTGCTTGAAGACGTCGCCGATGCCAAGGCTGGCGTCGGCGCGGTAGCCGTTGGCTTCCGCGTTGTTGAACGCCGTCGGATCGGTGCCGGTGAAGCCGAAGCCGCCGTCATACGAGTACAGCGAATGCGACGCCAGGCCAGTGGTGCGGCCGCCCTGCAACTTCAGCCATGTCTCGGTGGTCTTGCGCAGCGTCAGGTCCACGCCGAGCACGCCGTTGTCCTCGGCATCGCCACCGCTGCGACTGCCGGTGAGGCCGATGCCGACATGGTCGTTGACCCAGACATGCGCCTGGCCGCCGGTGGTGAGTGTGTCGATCTCGTCGAAGCCGGGCGTGTACTCGTAGCGCGCCACCAGCCAGGCCTCGTCTCCCGAGAGACCGCCGTTGTGGACCAGCATGTTGTCGCCGCCCGTGGACGACAGCGGCTCGGAGAGCAGGACGCGACCCTGCAGGTAGTCGATGTCGTAGTCCAGGCCCGGGCGCAACTCGACCGTACCCGTGACCAGCTGCGAGTCCTTGTCGCGCATTTCGATGCGCAGGCGCTCCGAGCCGGTAAGGATGTCCTGGTTGCGCAGATAGAACAGCGAACCGCCGGTGCCACGGAATTCTTCGCGACCGGCAATCGTGCCCGGCTCGGCGGCGAAGCCGCTGACAACCGCGCGACGTTCGCCGAACGCGGTGGTCGCATCCGCCTTCCACTCCGCATTGCCGCCGTAGAGCCCGCGATCGACCTGGGCGAGCTCGTTGCCCGCGTAGTCGGTCTTGAAATTGCCCCACATCGCGTAGTCGTCGCCATGCTCGGCGCGCAGGTAGAACTTGCCCAGGGTGGGCGCCATCTCCTCGACTACGCCGTCATCGCCGAAGGTCGGATAGTGGTAGTCCGGGTCGATGCGGCGGAACAGCGCGTCGGGGGCCTTGTCGAGGAAGTTGCCGAAGATGTCCCCCACCGGCCCCTCGCGTGTGTCGGCACTGCCGGTCACGCGCCAGCCGTTGCCGAACTTCTCGGTGCCGAAGAAAGCCAGTCGCCCGTCGAACGAAGAGCTGCGCTCAAAGGCCGTGTTCTCGCCCTGCAGCAGGTCGGCAGGCCCGCTGGTGCTGTTCGTCGACGCGGTCAGGTCGGCGACGCCGACGAAGAAGCGGTCACGCTGGCGCATCTCCAGGTCGCGCAGGTAGAGATTGCCGTTGCCTTCCGCGTCGAGTACTGCCACCTCCACGGTGTGCAGGCCTTCGGGCAGGATCTCCTCGGCGATGAAATCGCCCTTGGCGTCCACCGGCACCGGCCGGCCTGCCACCCACACCTGGTGCCCTTCCGGGATGCCGCCGCCGCGCACTGCGATGGTGTTGCCACCGATGCGGATGTTGCGCTTCGCAATGTGGCTCTCGCCGTAGCCAGCCAACGGCGGCGCCGCACCTTCAGCCCTTGCCGTCACCGTATCCGCAACGCTGCCATCGCTCTGGGCATTGACCAGCCACAGCGGACGCGGACTGGTCTCGTCGAACCTGCCCTGCTCGTCGTAAACGCGCAGCACGTACTGCAGTTCCCGCCCGGCGGACGGAATATCCACAACGGCCGGCTGCCACTCGGCTTCGCCGTTCGCGTCCAGCGTCACCGCGGCCAGCGGCGTGGCCTGCACGGACTGTCCTTTTTCTTGAATCCGCACTTCGGCACGCTGGATGAAGCTGCCGTAGTTCGAATACATCCGGAAGCGCACGGGCTCGTCGACCAGCGCTACCTGCGGCGAGGCGGACACCGACAGACGCGGCTGGGCCTTGAGGTCGTCGAACTGGAAACGGATGCCCGCATCGTCCAGCGCGACGTCGGTGCAGCGCTGCACGTCGGCGGAGCTGCGGCCCGGATCGTCGATGGGCTGGCCGTTCACCGAGATGTGCATCGGGTTGAGGCCGAAGGCATTGCGTGGCGTCAGTTCGCGGGTCAGGCGGGTGATGTCCACGCCCTCGTAGTCATCGCGCAGGACCGGCTCGTCGTACACCACCTGCACTTCGATGTAGGAATCCGCGCCCTGGATGAAACCCTCGTTCGGCACGTCCTTGGCCTGCACGAAGCCGTGGCCCTCGTGCTCGACCTGTTCCGGACTGAGCTCCATCAGGCTGCGAATAGTGTCCATCGCGCGACGCGCGCGGGCCGCGGACAGGCCGATGTCATCCTCGTATACGGAGGCAGTGCGGCGATCCAGACGCTCGTTGCCGGTGTAGCCGATGAAGCGCAGGCGAACGTTGTCGCGATCCTGGACTTCTGCCATGGCATCGCGCAGGCGGTCGGTGAGGCCGGGCGGAGTGACGATGTCGCTGCCATCCATCGTCAGCACCGGGAGCGGACCGCCCGAGGGCTGGTGGACGCGCGTGACGATCTCGTTGTCCGCTTCCGCCGGGCACATCTGCGGCTCTTCGGGCAATTCGCGCAACGGATCGTCGTACCAGAACTGCACCTCGATGCGGCGGTTGAGCTCGCGGCCCTGCGGCGTGTCGTTGGCGCCAACAAACGCCGTGGCGCCGCGGCCCTCGCTCTGCACCGATGCGGTCGGCAGGTTCAATGCCTGTTGCACCGCGAGCGCCGCGCGATGCGCGCGCGCCTTGGACAACGCGGACGCATCGCCGTAGATGCGCGCGTTGCGGTCCGACAGGGCCATGTCATCGGTATAGCCAACGAACTTGGCGATCACGTTCTGCTTGCCTTCCAGGTTGGCGAAGCCCTTGCGCACCTGTTCGATGAACGCCGGCGTGACTTCCACGCCCTCCTCGCCGTAATGCAGCGCGGAGACCAGGTTGTTCACCCGCGTGCGGCGCGCCTGCCCCTCCTGGAAACGCATCACGCAGAGTTCCTGCACGCGGCAGACCTTGATCTGGCGGAGCTCTTCCTTGACGAGGACCTCTTGCTCCTTCGTCGCGGCCTTGGGTTCGTCGTACCAGACTTCCACTTCCACGCGGCGGTTGCGGGCGCGGCCCGCGTCCGTTGCATTGCTCGCCACCGGCTTGGTATCGCCCATGCCTTCGAACGCGATCGCTTCCGGCGGCAGGGTGAGCGCGCGTTGCAGCAACTCCGCTACTTCGCCGGCGCGTTCACGCGACAGCCCCTGGTTGTCGCCATAGCGCGCAGTCAGTTCCGGCGACAGACGCTGGTTGTCGGCATGGCCGATCAGATGCAGGCGCACGTTGGCCTTGCCCTGCACCGATTCCATCGCGCGCCGGATCTTCTCGACGTCCTTGGCGCGGAGGGTGATCGCACCCGAATCGAATTGCAGCGGTGCGATGATGCCCCCCAGCTTCACCGTTTCCATCACCTGACCATCGACCTGCTGCTTCTCGACGTGATCGCCGCGTTCGTTCTGCAGCACGCTCGGGTCGCGAACCTCCGGGCGAAACGCCTGGTCACCGGGCAGGTGGCGTTCGACGGATTCGCGGATCGGCGTTTCCTGGATCTGGTCTCTGGCGGCCTGATCCGCGGCCGTCTGTGCCAGCACTGTGGCCGTCATCAGGCTCAGGCCCAACAGCATGCTTTTCTTCAACATGTTTTTCTTCAGCATGGTGTTCACTTGCGCGCCCCCTGGTTGCCCGTCGGGCGTTGCACTGGCGCGCCGAGACGCCAGAAGGTCTGTTGCTCGACCGTGAGTTCGTAGTCGGCGCCTGCGGTCGGCCAGGCTTCGGTGACCTTCGCCTTGACCGCAGCCAAGCGCGCTTCGACCAGATCCGGGTCCTCGAGATCGGCCAGGTAGGACAGGCGCAGTACCGCGCGCTCCTTCACCAGTTCATCGATCAGCGTCTGCATGCGCGGCTGCCACTGGCGGCGCAGCTGCGTGCCGTCGTGTTCGAACACTTCGTCACTGAGGTCCAGGCTCACCACGCGGAAGACCGAGGCACCGAAGTCGATGCTCAGCGCCTTGCCGCGCGTGGCACGCGCGATCACGGTCTGGCGGGTGGAGAGGCGGTAGCCGCTGGGCAGCGTCCTGTCGTCCAGCTTCAGCACGAAGTTGCTGCCGCGGTCCTCGTTCGGCACCACCGCGCAGGTCAGGTGGTAACGACCCTTGGCATCGGTGGTGGCCGCGAGGCCGCGCGCGCTCACCACGCGCACGCCGCCCAGGCCACTTTCGCCCTGGTCCTGGTGGCCATTGCGGTTGGCGTCGTCGAACACCTTGCCGATGACGTCGGTGCAGTCGAAGGTCGGATCCGGCACCACGCGCACGGTGGCGGTGGCGTCACCGGAAAGCGGACGGTTGGTGAGCCCGTTCCAGACGCGCGCGTGGTTCACGAACTCGCCCTCGCCCACGCCTGCGCCGACCGCCAACAGCAGGGTGATCGTGTGTTCGTCGCTGGTACCGAACGCGACGCCACTCCACGTCAGCTCGCGCCCGTTCTGCACCGGCTCGGTCGGCACGTTGTCGATGCGCGCCGAACCCGGCACGTAGCGGAAGCCCGCCGGGTAGGAGTCGACCGCACGCACATCGCGCAACTGCAGGCCCGAGAGGTTGCGCAGCGTGATGGTGTACGGCACCAGCTGGCCGCGCACGACGTTCTTCAGCGGCGTGGTCTTGCTGATGGCCAGCGCTTCGCCCAGGTCGAGATCAAGCGGAATGTGGTTGTTGAAGATCTGGCTGCTGCCCGGCACGAACGTGTCATCCAGACGCAGGTGCAGGTAGTAAGTTGTGCCCGCCGAACGCGCCGGAACCGAAGTGGGCGGCGCCAGCTCGGACGCCTGCGCCTCGCAGCGCTGGGTCGTGCCGGGGATGGCATCGCTCACGCCGGCTGGGCAACTCGGCACCGGGAACGCCGCGGTGCTCGCATCCGAGGTCGGCGGGATCAGCGCCGAAGCACCGGCGATGTAGTTCGCCGAAGGCGGCGCGACCTCGACCACGTAGCTGCCGCCGGCCGGACATGCCGCATCGGCGAAGTTGAGGTCGAAGCGGTAAAAGCCACCCTGCAGCGTGACCTGGCCCTGCTGCACCGGATCGGCGAAGCAGGAGGCGGGCAGCGCCACGCCGGACGCATCGAGCATGCGCAGACGCGCACCCGGGATCGCGCCACGGTTCATGGACTCGTAGATCACGCCGTTGGGTTCGATCGGCAGATTGAGGTTCAACAAGTTGCTGCCGGGCTGCACGGTGATGGCGTGGATGCGCTGCAGGTCGTTGCTGAACACCGAATCCGCGTAGCCGAGCTTGGCAGTGGTCGCCGTGGCACCCGGCGCGGTGAAGCGCACTTCCAGCGCCTCCGACGACGTGTCGTTGGGCGCCACGCCGGCGATCTGCCAGGCGCCATTGGCGTCGGTGGTGGTGCTGCGTTCGAGCCGATTGTTGCGATACAGCTGCACGTTCCAGCCAGCGAGCACGCGTTCGCCTGCGTCCGCCGTCTTGTTGAAGTTGGCGTCATGCCAGGCATTACCGCTGAGCACGCCGACGCCGATCCGGCCGCCGACATCGAACGAGACGCTCGCGCTCGCGGTCTGCGTCGGATTGTTCCAGCTCACGACGCCCGTGTTGGTCACGCGTGTAGCAGGTGCGAGGCCGGACGCGATGGTGGCGCGGAAGCGCAGCGTGGCCGATGCCCCCGGTGCGAGATCTCCATGGCTGCCGGCGTAATCGGCGGTGATGGCGTTGCCTGCAGACGTGATGCCTGTGGTGCTGCCATTGAGCGTGGCCGAGCCGTTGACGTAGATGAGCTGGCCCGGCGCGGACGCGTTGAGATCGTCCACGATGCGCACCAGCGTGGCCGGCGTCGGCGCGATGTTCCGCACGGTGACGACGTACTCGACTTCGGCACCCGGCAGGGCCATGCCACCGCCCACCACCGCGACCTGCTTGCTGATGGTCAGCATCTGCGTGCCGCCGACGACCACGACGGTCGGTTCGGGGCCGGTGGCCGGATTGCCGTCGCCATCGGTCAGCAGGCGCGGTACTTCGACGCTGGCGACCGTGGCCTGGTTCGAGATCACCGTGCCATTGGCGGTGCCGGCGTTGACCTGCAGATCGAACTGCACGACCGCAACCTGGCCCGGATTGAGCGTGCCGACGTTGATGCCGGCCATCAGCGGCGAAACACCGTTATCGGGCACGCCGACGGGCTGGCCGTTCAGGGTGAGCGAGTTGGCGACCCAACTCGTGTACTGCGGCACGTTGTCGCGCAGCATCACCTGCGTGGCGGGCGCCTTGCCGTTGTTGTAGATGCGGATGGTGTAGCGCAGCGTGTCGAGCGGCTCGACCACGCCGGGCGCGCCGTTGTCGATGCGCAGCGCCACCGCCTTCTCGGCATACATCAGCGGCGAGTTGCCGACCACGTCGCGGGTCGGGTCGTTGACGACCGGCGTGCGCGGATCGTCCGAGGGCACTTCACCGATGATGTCGGTGCCCGTGGCGAAGGCCTGGTTGGCAATAACCGTGCCGTCCGCCGCATTCGCATCGACGGTGACGTTGAAGGTGATGGTGACGACGTTGTCCGCGGCATTGGCCGGGTTGTCGGCACGGACCACGCCCACCGTCGTCTCGACCGGAGAGTTGATCCCGATGCCGTTGATCAGCGGCGAACCATTGGGGCCGTCGGCCAGGGTCAGGCCGTTCAGCGTCGCGGTGCCCGCCACGTACGTGGTGTTGGCCGGCACGAGGTCGCGCAGGACCACGCCATGCGCATGGTCGGTACCCGTATTGCGCACGGTGATGGTATAGCGCAGCGAATCGCCGGCCATCAGCACGCTGGGATTCGCGCCCAGATACGTCGAGACCTTCTCGATCACGAGCTGCGGCGCGGACTCGATCGGCAGGCGGGTCGGATCCTCGTCGCCGGAGACGTCCGGGTTGGCCGGGCCGTTGACGCTCGGATCGTCGCTGAGTTGCAGCAACAGGGTGCCGAACTGCGCGCGGGCCTGGTTGAGCACGACGCTGCCGTTGGCGATCACCGGCACGAGCTGCACGGTGTATTCGACGGTCACGGTTTCCGAACCCGAACCCACTGCACCCAGCGTGAGGTTTTCGATGTCGATCAGGCCGGTGCCCTTCGCACCGCCGTTGGCATTGGTGCTGTTCACCGCGCCCGCCGGCAGCGCGCCGACCAGCGCCAGCGTTCCCGGAACGAACTTCGCCGGATCGTTCAGCGCATCGAGTTCGTCGACCAGCGAGATGCCGGCGGCGCTGACGTCGCTGAGGTTGCTCAGTTGCACGCGGTACCGCACCACGTCGCCCGGATGCGCGGGCGTGGTGCTGACCACGGTCTTGGTGAAGTCGAGTCGCGGCGGATCGGTGAGCACCGCGTACGATGCCGGCCCGATGCAATAGTCGTTGGGCGCCGTCCAGTTCGGGCAACCTGCGCCATGGCGCTCAAAGGTGTTGCTGCCGTCGAGGCCGGTCCAGTCCACGACCACGTTGTTGGCCAGGCTTGTCAGGGCGGCAATGTTGTTCGCCACGCGCACGTCGTAGCTGATCTGTACGGACGTGCCCTTCGCCACGTTGATGTCGGCGTTGCCGGCGGTCGTGCTCCAGCTGAGCACGTAGGGGTTGCCTGCGACACCGGTGCCCGTGATCACCGGCGCACCAATGCTGTTGCCGGTACTGGTAACGATCGGGTTGCCGGCGTACTGGAGGCCTACCGCAAGGGTATCGACCAGATGCAGGTCGAAGGCGTCCGACGCATTCGCATCCCCGGCCGCCGTCAGGGTCACGGTGTAGCGCACGACATCACCACCGCCGGCGGTGGTCTTGTCGCCGGTCTCGGTCACTCCCAGGGTCGGCTCGACGATCGTGAACGTCGCAGGAGCGCTGATCAGCGCTGCCTTCGCGGTGCCGCCGGGGCTGGTCGCGTAGGTATAGGAAACGGTGTTGCTGACCTCCAAGCCCTGCTGGGCGGACAGGAGGTTGCGCACGCGGGTGCGCAACTCGATGGTCGCCTGCTGGCCCGCGGGGATCTGCGGTACAAGCACATTCATCTGCGTCGGCGTGCTGCCGGACGTATTGGCACCGGCGACACCGGTCACCGTTGCGCCGACGAATTCGAGGTTCGCATCGAGCACGTCGGCGACCACGACATCGAACAGCGCGCTGCTGCTCGGCGCGCTGGGCACCGTGATGGTGTAGACGACGTCTTCGCCGATCGTCGCCCTGCCCGATGCCGGCGACGTGACGACCTTGGACGGACGCGCACCCGGCGTGGTCACCGTCGTAGAGGCCGGAGACGTCACATAGTCATTGAGCTGGCCGGGGCCATCGGCGCCCGTGCGTTCCACGACCGTTGCACCGTCGATGCCGGTCCAACGCGCCACGGCGGTATTGATCAGGTCCTGGTCGGCGAGCACGGAATTCAGCACGCGCACGTCGTAGGAAACCTGGATCGACTCGCCCTCGGCGATGTCGATGTCGGCATTGCCGTCGGCCAGGCTCCACACCAGCGTCTGCGGTGCAGCGGCGCTGCCAGTGCCGGTGACGACGGGAGCACCGATCGTATTGCCGGCGCCGGAGACGACCGGATTGCCTACGTATTGCAGGCCCGCGCCGAGCGTGTCGGTGAGCGACACATCAAACGCTCCGGAGGCATCAACGCCACTCGTCGCCGTCAGCGTGACGGTGTAACGGATGATGTCGTTGACGGCCGCGATGGCGCGATCGGCGACCTTGGCGATCCTCACCGTCGGCTCGACGATGTTGAAGACTACGGAATTGGTCGTGAGCGCCGGTTCGCGCGGGCCACCGTCGCTTTCCGCGTAGGTGAGCGACGCCGTATTGCTTACGTCTACGCCTTCCTGCGCGCTGAGCACGTTGCGCACGCGCACGCGCACGTCGACGAAGGCCTGCTGGCCCGTCGGAATCTGATCAATCGCGATGTCCAGCTGCGAAGCGGTGCTCGAATTCACCACACCCGCACCATTGGCGACGCCGCCGACGGACACGGTCGCGCTGACGTACTCGAGATTGGCGCTGAGCACGTCCGTGACCTGCACGTCGTACATCGGCGAGTTGCGCGGCTGACCGGGCACGGCAATGCGATAGACCAGCTCCTCGCCAATGGTGGCTTCACCATTGGCCGGCGACAGCAGCATCTTCGTGGGCGGGACCGGCGGCGCGCCGATGCGCACCACGGTGGGATCTTCATCGTCCACCGCAGGATCGGGATCTGCCTGGCCGTTGACGGTCGGGTCGTCGCTGTCCGCCAGCAGCGTTCCGGTGCTGCTGAGCAACTGCGCCTGGTTCACGACCAGGTGGCGGTTGGCCAGCGTCGAGAGCAGCGTCACGTTGAATTCGACGCGCACCTCAGTACCCGCAGGCACGTCGATGCCGCGGATATCGATCAGGCCCGTGGCCGGATTGCTGTTGTTGACCGTACCGGCCGGCAGCGAGGTGAATACCAGCGAGCCGGGCACGAAGTCCGGTGGCAGCTGGTCGTGGAAGGTGACGTCGGTGAAACCGGATTTCGTCGCCTGCAGGCGCAAGGTGTAATGCAGCACGTCACCGGGCGTGGCGGTCCTAGCCGGATCGTCGCCGCTGGTGAGGTCGCGTACCGTCTTCTCGTAGAAGTAGCCCGACAGCAGGACTGCGAGCGAATGCGCGTCTTCGTGATCGTCGATGCCGACCGTGCCGTTGGTGAGCGTGCGGGTCACCTCGACGCGCGCGGGATTGCTGCTGCGGTCGTTGAACCAGTTCGTTGCACCGGCGACGTTGGTGAGGGTGACGCCGTTCTGGCTGTTGGCGTCCAGCTTGGTGCGGTACTGCACCACCAGGTGCTGCCCGGGGGCGATGGGTCCCGCGGCGTCGAGAAACTTCAGGCTCAGCTCGCAGGTTGGCGCGGCGGTATAGGAGCGCGTGTAATGCACGCCTTCGGTCAACACCGTGCCGCCGAGCTGGACACTCGTGATCTGCGGCGTCATGTCGCACATGCCGCCGTTCGGGCCGTCGGGCAGGCGGTCGAGCAGCGTGACATTCCACGCGTCGAACTGGCCCGTGTTCACGGCGTCGACGGTGAAGTCGCCCCATTGACCGAGGTTCAGTCCGCCACTACCGAGCACCGCGCTACCGGTCTTGTTGACGACCAGGTTCGGCCCGGCGATCTGCGTCGGATTGGAGATGCCGTTCTCGCCGGGCAGCGGGGTATAGAACGTGCTGTCGATGAGACGACCGAACTGCCAGATGGCCGTGTTGACGAAGGACTTCCCGAGGACATTCACCGACGGGTTGTCGTTGAGCACGGTGGTGATGTCGATCGCCAGCCGCCCGCCCTTGGGCAGGATGAAGCCTGGCGGGAAATGGAATTCGATCAGGCCATTCGCATTGGCGACGATGTTCGGATTGATGGGCGCGCCCAGCGTCGTGCATGACAGGTCCGTGCACCAGCGCACGCTGGGCGTTCCGACCAGGGTCATGTCGACGCCCGTGCCGGGAATCACGGTGGGCAGCTGCACCGGCGGCGTGCTCGGGTCGCCGTCATCCAGCCCGTTGAGATACACGGTGACCGGATCAAAGCCGATGTTGTCGTACAACGTGATGCCGTGCAGATCGTTCTGCGAGGCACCGTTGAGCACCACCGTGCCGGTGGACGGATCGATCAGGACGGGAATCAGCAGCCGGTAGGTGAACGGTACGCCCACGGCCGCGTACGGCGGCGCCGACTTGTTGATCGACTCGACCGGGACCAGGAAGTTCTGGCAGTTCGGCCTGACGGCTTGCAGCGAACCGTTGACGAACCAGATGTGGTGCTGGTGCACCGCGTCGCACGCGATGTTGCCCTGGGTGAAATCGACGTTGTCGAACACCACCAGCCATCGCTGGTCTGTCTGGCCGGGCGAGGTGTAGAAGCTGATGTTGGTGTCGAGCGGATTCGGCTGCTGGAAATTCCGGATGACGCAGTTGCCGTCGATGTTGATGTTGCTGGGGGCCGGATTGACCACGTTTCCGTCGATCACGCCGCCGTAATCGGCAACGCAATCCACTGCGAACGCGCTGGACGAAGTACCGAGCAGCACCAAGAAGGCGCACAACTGGATGAGGATCCAGTGCTTGCCTGCTCCCGCTTTGCGTGCGAACCCCAGACTCATACACCCTTACTCCATTCGCGTGCGATGCAAGCCAACGACGGACCAGGGGAATGCCTGCGCTTCGGGCGCAGGTTCCGGCGGTCCCGCTGCCATGGGGCGCTTAGCGCGCCCGACAGGCCGGTGACTTTGCGTCGCCACCTTTCGGTGGTTTTGCCTTTGTCGTATTGCGTTTTTTTGCTTCGAAACGCGCGCTGCGACGCGCCGTCTCAGCCAGACGGCAGGAAGTTCATCGGATACACGATCGTTACCGCCGGCACGTCCTTCGCGCCGAAGTTGAAGCCCTTCACGCGCTCCACGATGCCGGAGGTCAGGTCCGGTGCATCCATCTCCGACGACTGCACCTGCACCATCGACACACTGCCGTCCGGCTGGATGGTCAGGCGCAGGATCACCTTGCCCTGCAACGTCGCATCACGACGAAGCTCGCGCTGGTACAGCCGGTACAGCGCGGCCTTGTAGCGGTCGAAGACGATCTGGATCTCCTCGCCGGAGCGTCCCCCCTTGCCGCTGGCACCGACCGACTTGTTGTTGTCCGCGGACGCGATCGCGTTGATTCCACTCGAGGCCCTGGTCAGCGCGGTGCCCTTGATGGCTCCGCGCTCGCCACCACCACTGCCGAAGCTGCGGCTCTGCGAGGACAGGTTGATGCCACCACTGCTTCCCGGCGCATTGCTGGCCAACATGGCGCGTTCCGGACGCGCCGCGCCTGTGTCGGCACTGAGCTTCGCGGACTTGCCGAGGTCGGCCACGGCAGGCAGGTCGTCCACGGCTTTGAGGCTGTCCCTGAACGCCAGGATGCCCTGCGGCTTCGACGCCTGCGGCTGCTTCGGAACGGGCTGCGGCTCGACCTTCGCGGTCGGCCTCGTCGGCTTGGGCTCGACTTTTTTCACCACTGGCTTGGTGAGTTCCGGCGGCGGCGGCGGGGCCTCCTCCAGCTTCTTGGTCTCAGGGATCACGGTGACCACGCGTTCCGGCAATTTCTCGGCCGCGGGGGCGATCTTCTGCGGAACGTGGATGAAGGGGAACACGATCGCAATCACCAGCCAGACGCACAGCGCGATGGCCAACCCCTTGCGCGAACGCCGGTCTTCTTCG
Source organism: Agrilutibacter niabensis (assembly GCA_031457065.1). GTDB lineage: Bacteria > Pseudomonadota > Gammaproteobacteria > Xanthomonadales > Xanthomonadaceae > Agrilutibacter > Agrilutibacter niabensis_A. Next base: position 205,179 of record JAVDVW010000001.1, on the reverse strand, counting down.
CCACGCGTCCACAGCATGAGGTGCGGGCGCGTACGCTCCGTCTGGAGTTCGCGCTCGACGATCCACTCGTTCCGCAGGCGATCGAGTTCCTCCTGATGCTCGAAGGCTTCGTCCTCGAGCAGGAAGAGCTGCTCGTTCTGCTCGCCGATCTTCTCCACCAGGCCGCTGCGGCGCGCATCGATATCTGCGATGCGAGCGCGCATGGACTCGGTGCGGCGGCGCGCACGCGCAATGTGCCCGGGCCATTCGCCCTGCGCGGAGAGCCCTTCCCAGAACAGGTCCGCAGCGCCCGCCTGGTCCAGCTCCTCCAGCGCGTGGCACGCCTTCTCCAGCACGTGATGCTGGAAGCGCACCCCAACGAAGGATTCGAGCTCGTCATCGACCGCGGCGAGGTGGCACGCAAGTTCGGCGAGTCGCGCACGTGCGTGCGCGATCCGCTCGTCGAGCGGGTTCTGGGCCGCGGCATCCTGGATGGTTTCGAGTTCCATGGTCTTGGTATCGGTCACTTGTTCTGACTCAACCGCCGGCCGGGGCGCTGCCGCCCTTCTCGAGCACGGCGAGCGACAACTTGTCGTAGGCGGCCGCCGTGCAGGTCGTCATCACCTTGCGGATCACCTCGTAAGGCAGGCTCCTGTCCGCCAGCACGGTGATTTCGCGATGGGCGAGCGCGGCCTGTTGCGCGGCGCCGGTCTTGGTGGTCAACGGACGCGACAGGTACTCGCGCAGCGGTTCGATCAGTGCGGCCTTCGGATCGCGGATCTGGTCCATCGTGGCGATCACTTCGCCCTGCACGAGCAGCATGTCCTGGGTGATCGTCACCACCACGGTCTCGGCGGGCTTGGCCTCGGCGGTGGAGATCGGGACTTCCACGCCCTTGGCGTTCTGGACCACATCTACTTCGGTCGAATAGATCAGCAGGAACGCCACCATCACCGACATGATGTCGATCATCGGGATCAGGTTGAGCTCGACGTCCTCGTGCTTCCTGCGTGCGCCGCGAAACGGGTTCAGCGACATCCTCATGGTGCGTCTCCCACGGCGACCTTCGGGAACATTGAAATGCGGCCGCGCTCATCGGGCGTGCCGGTGAAGCCATGGCTGTTGGCGGTTGCCAAGTCCGTGCTGCGGACTGCGTCCATCACCTGCACCAGATGGTCGTAGGCCACGTCCGGCGCCATCAGCACCGAAGCCGTGTCGATTTCCACATGCTGGCCCTTGAGATCGGCCGCGAGGAGTGACAACTTCTCGAGCGGGTAAGCCCCGTTCTCGACAGGCAACACGGCGATCGTGTCGCGACCGTTGGTCAGCTCCAGGCCTTCCTTGCGCACCATCACTTCGAGGCGGAAGGCCGGTTCGGTGGGCGCGCCGGCGGACGCACTCGGCAGGTCGAGCTGGATGATCGAAATGCGCGAGAACACCGCCGTCATCAGCAGGAACGTGACCATCACGGTGAAGATGTCGATCATCGGCACGAGCATCAGCTCGACCGGTTTGGCCGGTGGCTTGCGGCGGGGCATCAGGGCCATGGCGTCGTCTCTCCTGTCCCTGCCCTCAGGCGGCCCGGATGTTCTGGACGGAGGCCTGCTGCGCGATGCGATTCGTGCGCAGCGTAAGGACGTTCAGGTACTTGATCGCGGCCATTTCCAGGCTCTCGACCAGGTGCTGGGTCCGTGACGTCAGGAACGCGTGCAGGAACAGCAGCGGAACCGCGGTGCCGAGGCCGAACGCCGTGCAGTTCATCGCTTCGGAGATGCTGGCCGACAGCATGTTGGCCTTCTCCGCCGGATTGGCCATCGCCACCGCGCTGAACGCGCTGATGAGGCCGGAGACGGTGCCGAGCAGACCGACCAGGGTCGCGAGGTTCGCAAAGGTGCCCAGGTAGTGCGTGCGCTTTTCGAGGCGCGGCACGATTTCCATGATGCCTTCCTGCATCGCCTTCTCGACGTCGTCGCGGCGCCGCACCGCGCCCTGCATGGCCAGGCCGGCGCCGAGCAGGCGCCCGAGCGCAGTGTTGTCCTTGTCCTCATCGACGATCTTGCGGGCCTTGTCGAAGTCGCCTTCACCGAGCGACGGCTCGACCTGCGCCCACATGCGCTTGGTCTGCGCCTGCGCCCGGGCGATGGTGACAAAACGTTCGATGGCGATCGCCAGGCCAACCAGGCCGACGAGCATGATCGGCAACATCATCTTGCCGCCGGCCTCGAAGAACTGCGCTACTGAATGAATCAAACCCATGGCACTGCCCTCACTGGAAATTCGTTGAAGATCGGTGGAGAAAGAGTTGTTGAAGCGCGAGCTCACTTGTCGTGCGGTTCGGCGGACTTGAGCCCGTAGTACGCGAGCTCGCGCATGAACACGTCTTTGTCGACGGGTTGCGTGGCATCGTCGAGCAGGCGCGAAATTCCGGGCGCATCGCCCAGCTGCGAGCTCTTCCACGGCACGATGACGAGCTCCTTCGGCGCCTCGTCGTTGCCGACGATGGACATGCCGGACAGCACCATGCTGTCGCTCGCCTTGCCCGTCTGCTTCGTCGCAACGGGCTTGGCGGGTTTGGCTTCGCTCTTCTTCGGGCCCTGCGGCGCCGGCTCAGCGGCGAACACCGCAACAGGCGTCAACAACAGGCACATGTACAGAGTCGCTCGCAGCATCACTTGCCTCCCTTTTCGACCCGCGAACGGGCGTTGGCGATCCAGCCCGCGACCTGCTTGTCGCCAGGCACGACCTGCTGGTAGATGAGGTAGTTCTCCAATGCGCAGGAAGCATCCGCGAGGTACAGGTCGCAGAGCACGGCGAGGTTGAGCCTCGCGAAATGGAAGCCCGGCGCGGCGGCGAGTGATTTCTCGTAGGAGGCGCGCGCGTCGTTCAACTTGCCCAGCCGGCGCTGCACCAGGCCCAGCTCGTTCCAGGCGACCGGATGCTGCGGTTGCAGTTCGAGCGCCTGCTTCAGGCTCGCTTCGGCCTTGTCCAGTTCGTCGGTTTTCGCGTAGGCGATGCCGAGGTCAATGTGCGCGGCGGTGAGTTTGGGCTGCTTCGCCACGACGGCCTGCATGAGGACGATGCCCTCCGCGTAGCGTTCCTGCGCAAGCAGACCGGCCGCGCGCGCGTAGTCCGCCCGCGTCGCGCCATCGACCTTGGCCGACTCCACGATGGTGAAGCCGGTGGCGGTAGCGTGCATGCCGGGCCCTTCCTTGCGCGCCGCCATGGCCGTGGCAGCGAAATAGACCAGCGATATCGCGGTCAACCGCGCGGCATGGCGGACCGCGCGCCGGTAAGTCGGATCAATGCGCATTGGCATCGGCATCTCCGTTGGTGGCGGGGGCGGCGGGCGCGGCAGCGCTTCCGACGTCGCTGGCTTCCACTGGCTGTACGGGTTTGGTTTCGGGGACCGGTGGCGGAGCGGGCTGGGTGTATTCGTATCGCTCCGGCGAGCCGACGAACCCGCTGCTCGCCTCGGTACGCGCATAGCGGGCCGGAGACAGCTGTGCCAGGCGCGCCAGGCTCTTCTCGATCCATGGAGCGTGGACACCGGCCTGCATCAGCTCGAGGTTTTTCTTGTGCAGGTCGATGGCCTTTTCCTCGAAGGGGAATGCCATCTCGTCCAGCTGGTCGTTGTAGTCCTGCAGGTCCGCGCCCTTGAGGCCAGATGGCCGTTCGGATTCATTGAGCGATCGGCTGAAACCGGCATACACCTCGGCCATGTAGAAAGTGGCGGCGGCGGTGACATCGGGGGTCTCATAAGGCACCAGGGCGTTGAAGCCCTTGATGGCCGCCGACATGGCCTTCTGTTTGGCGGCCATGCTCTTCTCGAACGGTTGCTTGAGCTCGATCGCTGCGAACCCGGTGTACAGCGGCTCGGTCAGCACCAATGCGGCGCGACCGGCGAGCGTGCGCGTGCGATTGCTGCGCCCGGTGCCAGCGCTGGCATCCGCCTGCACGATCTTCTGCAGTTCGGCGCGGTAGCGGGCGTCGTCGCCGCGTGTCTTGTGGATCCCCGCCATGCGGTTGCGTGTTTCCACCGCATCCTCGACCGGCTTCGGGAACTCGCCGACGTAGCGGGTGTAAACCGCGAGCGCGCGATCGAAGTCCTTCGCATCTTCGTGCAACTGGCCGGCCGTCAGCAGGGCCTCGGCGCGCAGCTTCGGATCGGTGGCGCCGTCGGCGACGCGCTCGTATTCGCCCGCCGCGCTCGCCAGATCGCCGGCCTGGCGCAAGGCATTGGCGATCTGCTGCGTCGCTTCCTTCACCAGCGCGTGTGTGGGGTTGTCGCGACGGAACTCGTCCAGCACCGTGGCGGCACCCTTCCAGTCCTGCAACCGCACCAGCGCCGCGCCCGCGTCGTATTGGGCGCCGGCACGGATCTTCGAAGTCGGCGCCGCATCCTTGATGCGCAGGAAGTGGTTCGCAGCGGCGCGGTAATCGCCGGCGGCATTGGCCGCCTCGCCCTGCTTGTAGATCGAGGCCGCGAGGTTCTCGACCAGGTCAGCCCACGACGCGTCGCTTGCAGGCGTCATCGCCAGGACCTGCACGTAGGCCTGTTCCGCCACCTGGTAGTCCGCCAGTTCGAACGACGAATGCGCCACCACCGTCCAGGCCGTGCGCTTCAACTCCTGCGTCGCGGCCGGGAATTTCTCCAGCAGCTTGCGCCCGGCATTGCGCGCGGCGGCATGGTCCTTCAGGTCGAACAGGTCCTGTGCGGCGGCAACCAGCACGGTGGGTGCCTGCTCATGCTGTGGGAAGGTGTCGGCAAAACGCAGCGAGCTGGCCACGGTGGCGCGCCGGCTCTCTTCCAGTTCGGCCGCGGCCACCACCTTGAGGTTCTCGCGGTGCGCGAAGATCGCCGCATAACCGGCCGCTGCGGCCTTCTCGTGCGGCGGGTAGTCGTAGGCGGTGCGCTCGTACTGCGTCGCTGCCAGGCGGAAGTTGCCGTTCTCGCGCAACAGGTCCGCAAACTGGTAGTTCGCGGCCGGTGCCGCCGGGTCGTCGTGGAACGAATCGAGGAATTCGCCGTACCAGCGCGAGGCTTCGGTGAAGCTCTGCGCCTTATCCGCAGCCTGCTTCGGATCCTGGTAACGCGCGTGGTAGTAGTTCGCCAGGTCCATCAGATTGGACTTGAGCGCGGCCACTACATCCGGCCGCTTGCTGATGGACTGGTGCTTCCAGTACTCGGACTTCAGCCCGTAGCTGGCCGCGAAGCCGCGCTTGGCCTCGACCACGAGCAGCGGGAAGCCGCCCGTCTCGTAAATGCCGATGGTGCGCAGGCTGAAATCCGGCGACGCCGCGTGGAACGGGTAGAGCGCGACGAAGTCCGTCAGAACCTTGGCGGCATCCTGGTAACGCTGCTTGGAGAGGTAGAACTCGGCCAGGTAGCGATACGCACGGTCCTCATAGGGGCGGTGGCCGAACTCGGCGAAATACTCGCCGATGACCTCAGGCCCACCGAGATTGGAGAAGGACAGCGCGGTGACCTGGAAGGTGTCCTCGACGCGGCTATCTTCTGCTGCCGTGTGCTTGGCATCGAAATCGAAGCCCTTGGACACCTTGTTGTCGAGCAACGCGAAGTAGCGGTGCAGCGCTTCCTCGAACGCATCCTGCTTGTAGAAGGACCAGCCTAGCTTGAACAGCGAAAGCTCGAAGTACTCCGAGACCGGGCCCTTCGCCACGACGCTCTGGTAGGCGTTCTCGGCATCGTGGTACTTGCGCAGAGTGAAGAATCGCTCGCCGCGGCGGAATTGCACTTCGTCGGCGAGCGCGGAGTCCGGGTCGTTCTTGACCAGCTGCTCCATCACGGCCATTGCTTCATCGACGCGTCCAAGCTCGTCGTAGGCGCGGGCCTTCTGGTACAGCACCTGGTCGCGGTAAGCGTAGTTCGGGAACTCGGCAAGCAGCTTGTCGTACAACTGGATCGCTTCGAGCGGGCCCGCCTCGGCCGCTGCAACGCCGGACGTGGCCGTCGTGGCGATGGTCTGCCCCATTGCCGCGCGCTGCTCAGCCTGCCGCTCGATGTCGGCAGGCGCAGGGGGGCCAGCGGTGGCCTTGCCGGTGGCATGGGAAGCTGCCGCGATCTTCGTGACCGCTTCGGGCGCCGCCAGCTGCACGGGCTTCGCATCCGCGGCGGGCGCAGTCGCTGCGACACCCGCCGCCGACGGCGCGCGGTCCACCACGATTTCGGTCGTGCCGCGGACGCCGTACTCCCTTTCGAGCTGCAAGTCGGCGAGGCGACGCATCGCCTCCGGTGTCCGCTCGCCGGCCGGTGTTTCCAGCAGGAACTGGCGATAGCCCACCATGGCCTTCTCGAGACCCTGGTCGACACGGACATCGGTGGTGTCAGGTTCCACCCGGCGCAAGGAGGCCAGCGTGCCGGCGCGCTCGGTATGCGCGCAGGCAGCCAGCAGCACCAGCTGCACCGCGATCACGCTCTGGCGAAGGCGGAAATTCATTTGCCCTCCCCGGCAGGTGCCGCCGGTGCTGCCGGTGCGCTCGGTGGCGCTGTCGCGCCCTGCGCCTGGCTGGCGCGGTCATAGCTGTCCGCAACGGCATAGCGCGCCTGGACCTGATAGCCCTTCAGGTGCTCGGTGCGCGCCGTCAGCTCGGTGATGGCCACGGCCTCGATCAGCGAGCCCTGCTGCTTCTGCAATTGATTCACGCGTTCCAACGCATCGCGCACGCGGTTGCGCAGGTCCTGGATGCCGTCGTCGTAGCCGGTATAGGCGTGGACGCTCGCCTGCCGCGCACGCACGAAGGACTGGTAGCGGACCTGCAACGCTTCGAGGTCCGTATCCAGCAGCGCCAGGTGCTCGTACGCCTCGGTCAGGCGATCGGGGTACTCGGTGCGCAGTTTCCAGTTGATCGCGCCACGCAGGCGCTCGGTGCGCTCCGCGAGTTCACCCCGTTGTGCTTGCGGAAGACGCGCGACTGCCGCTTCCGTCGCGCGGATGCGTTCAAGCAGGATGCGCTCGTCGGCCGTGGCGAGCAATTCCGGCCTCGGCTTGGTCAGCTGATCGTTGAGCCGCCGTGCCAGGTTGTCGCGCTGCTCCAGCCGCAACTTGTATTGCGAATCCAGCTCGCGGAAATGGGTGTCGATGCCGGGCAACAGCGGCTCGTAATAGTCGCGACGCTGGGCGATCAAGTCATCGAAGGCATCAAAGCTCGACTGCCAGGATTCCAGCTTGCGGCGCAGGTCGTCGAGGTCGAGGTAGTTCTGCAGCGCCGTCTGGAAGTCGTGCGACGCCATCAGCGCGGTCAGGTAGAAGGTATCGGGCGTGTCCGGCAACTCGCGCAGTTTCACCACCCACAGCGCGTCCTGGTGAATCTCCTCCCGCACCAGCGCCTTGAGGAAGGCGCCCTCGCGCACGCTCCGATTGGAGGCGTCCAGCTTCTGCAACTCCGCACCGAAGGAGGTCAATGCCTCGTCGTACAGCACCGCGGCGCGTCCATGCAGGTTCAACTTGCCGTAGGCATAAGGCAGGGCCAACTTCGCTTCCTGCACGGCGCTGTCGGTCGAGTCACGCGCGGCAAGAATCTTCCATGGCACCAGCGCACGTTGGAAGTTTCCAGCCTGGGCATCGGCCCAGCCGGCACTGAGCAGCGCCTGGTTGGAATACGGCCCGTCGAGGCTGACCCGATCGAAGTAGTGCTGCGCATTGCCGAAGTCGTTGGACTCGAGCATCAGACGCCCGAGCACCATGTTGGTCTTGTCGCGGATCGCGACGACCTCCTTCGGATCGTCGCGTCGTGGTTCGCCGGCCTTCGCCAACTGCTGCAGGCCGTCGTTCGTCTTGCCGTTCTGTAGCAGTGCGATGCCGTAGTTGTACCCGGAGAAGCCCTCGAGGCCCTTCGCGTCCTGCAACTGCTTCAACACGGCCGCCGCTTCGGCGGGCTGGCCCATGGCAAGGTAGGTATTGGCGCGCAGGAACTCGATTTCGTCGCGGATTTCCCGGGGCACTTCTCCGTGAATTCGCTCCAGCGCCTGCATCGCGTCCTGCGGCTGTCCCTTCTGGAAATGGATGCGCGCCAGGCGGAAAGCCGCGTCATTGCGCACTTCGTCGGCGACGTCCGCTTCCAGCACCGCCTTGATCGCGCGTCCGGCGCGGCTATGCATGCGGTAGTTCAGTTCGAAGTCGCCGACCGAGAACTCTGCCTGGCCGATCAACGGATACAGGGAGTCCAGGGTCTTTTCGTCCACGCGCTTGTGCTGCGCCAACTCGGTATCGAGTCGCTGCAAGGCTTCGAACCAGCGACCTTGATAGGCGTTGTACAAAGCCTCGCCGAAGTACAGATCCTGTACTGCAGCCGGATTCGCATCGGCGGCCGCACAGGGACGAATCCCCGGCAGCACGGCCAGTGCAAGTCCCAACGAGAGGGTGGACGCGCGCCGCATCTGGCCCTACCAGTTCGCGACGCTGACGGAATCGCCCGACACGGTCACGCCGAGAAGCGTGGGCTTGATCGCCTTGGTGAACGCGGCCGTCTCGCTGCGGCTGTACGCCTGGCCGTTGGCGAGCTTGCCGTTCACCGTTACCTGGATCTGGTGCGCCCCGCCGGCGATGTTGCCGGTATACAGGCGCTGCACACCGCCCTTCTGCAGGGCTTCGAGCTCCTTGAAGCTGTAGATGTAGTGCGTCGCAGGCTGTTCATCGACCTGCACATCCACGGAATCCAGGCGCAGCGTATCGCCCTTGGCGAGTTGCACGAACACCGCCAGATGAGTGTCAGACGGATACAGCAGCTTCTCTTCAAGCTGGTTGAGCTCGGCGGCGATGGACAGGACGTCGGACTTGACCCCTTGCACCTGCTCGTCCAGGCCCTTCATCTGCTCGCGATAGCCGTCCTGCGCCCACGCCTGCGCGTAGATCCCCATCAGCAGGAGCGGTACGACTGCCCACGAAAAAACCTTCTTCATGCGATCCGCCTCACAGTTCCCTGGCCACGGCTGCGCATCACCATGCAACCTGCAAGGCAGGCTGCGGCGATCCCGCTTTTTGTGGAGCTTTTTGTTCCCCTCAACCCCGGCGACTTCGTGCGCGCAACCTTTCGATTGCTTTGCTCTTGTCCCTATTCAGCCGGTGGAAAGTGGGCGCATTAGATCAGCGGCCAAATCCGGCGCAGTGAGATCGTCATTGCAGAATGTGTACACAACGGGGCAATAACTGACGAATTCTTGTCAGATGCCAACGCATCTCTCAGGAGAAGTGTGATGCAGATCTTCGATGCAAGTTGAGGCGGGAGCGACGCCTTGCGGCTTGAGCGGAAGTAGCCAAGCGGTTCGCGCGCCATCGACCATGCCCTGTGGAGCACGGGATCCGCGGGGCAATTGCCGACAGACCCCAATTGGCGCAGTGGTTGCCCTGGCCACTGGACACATCGACAAGCATGTGATCGCTGGGCACGATCCAAGGCAAGCAACTCGCCGGTGGCCACAAGTCCGAAGCGATGACGCGCCGATACGACCACAGCGTGCTAGTCATTGAAAGTGCCGAACGCGGGCGAATTGTCAGGAGAATTTCGGGAAAAAGGGGCGTAAGCGTTTGAAATGTACGGTGGTGGATGCAGTCAATCGCTAACCAGCTGTCACTACTTTTTTCCCTACTTCAGGGAACAAAAGAGAGAAAACTGGCCAGCGACACTTGGCTTCCGGAGCTGATTTCTCGCCAGCATGGAAATCCTCTGCTACCGCAGCTTCATCCGATCAGGGAACCGGATCAGGGAACCCTGGGCCGCGATCTGGCAGCTATACGGGCCATATGTTGTCACTCATAGACAAATCAAATCGACGTTGAGACGGGTTTTCAATAGCCCTCCAATTCGGGCAAACCAGCCTTGCGACGCGCCTCGATGATGTAGGCGATGTACTTCTGAGCATTTTCTTGACCACCTTTCTCCATCGTTTTGATTTGATCCGTCCAGTGGTCGTTCCATTTCGCCACGCCCGGAGGGCGGCCACCGTGCATTTCGCTCTTTACGCGCAAATCAACCTCTTCCGTAAAGTTCGCCCACATCCGCGGGGTATCGCGCAGAATCACATTTCCGTGCGCGTCCCTCTTCGCATCGACAAAGGGTTCCTTATCGAAAGTACTGCCATTGCTTGACATACTGCACCCCACCAAAATCGTTAGACATATCAGGCATAAGACATTGCTCTTCATAGTGCACTCCTAGCGTAAACCGTTGGCCGTGTGCGTGCATGCGCCGCATAGCACGTCATGGAAGCCTGACATCCACTTCAACGGATTCATTGTCGGCGCATAAATGTTCGCTACGTCGCCCCAAGGCTGGACGTACTGCATCGTCCCGCCATTCATACGCACCGCCGAACTCGCGCTGAAGTAACTGAGGGCCGGACTTCGCATCACAAAGGTCGAGCCACGCGGCAGCCCATAGTAGCGGGACGCGTTCGCCACCGTCAGCGTTCCTTGACTGTGCGCAATGATGGTCATCGGATGATCGACACCCGCTAAACCTTTCGCAAATCCTGCTGCTAGTGGATCGCCTGATCCACCAAAGAATTTTTGGCTGAACGATTCGACAATATCGGCAGCGAAGCCGTGCGATGGATTGAAGTAGCCAGGAATCTTGCGCTCGTTAACCCATTGGACAAATTCTTTCCGATCACCAAGGATGCCATTCGTTCCCACAGCGTCGTAATGGTTTAGATCGGTGGAACGTCCTTCGGGAAAGATCCACTCGCCATCGCTCTCTGCTGCGTCCGTCTGCATATCGCGTTCGGTGCGATCGCCACCTGCCATCGCCGCCTGAATCGCCCCACTAACCGCTCCATTTGCAAACTTGCCTCCAGTGGCTCTTGATAGTGAGCCACCGATGATCGCGCCTGCTGCAATTCGCAGTGTGTTGTTGTCGATTCCATGAACCTTCGGCACTACGGCCGCCGACACTCCCGCGCTGATGAAGCCATGCCCGAAGTCGCCCCCTTGCATTACCTCCATGAGGCCGCCGGTAAAACCTTGGCCAACGATGTTGGCACCGTAGCCGAGCCCTGCCGAGAACCCAAATGACATCGCGGCTCCGAAGGCGCCATAGAGGCCGCCTTTCAGGCTTTGCGAGGCAATTGCACCCGATACAAATCCGCCGGCAACCGCAACTCCGAACGCAGCTGCGTATGCATGTGCTGTGATGTAGTACTGACCAAAGCACGCGGCCACGATCGCAACAGCCGCAGCCAACCACTGACGCTCGTCGATCCCCAGCATTCCCGTGGGATCGGTGTACCGCAGGGGATTGTTGAACACGTAGGTGTAGGCGTTCCAGCTCTGCGCATTGTCGGGCGCCTGGATGAACGGGTCTGCCTGCAGGAAGCGACCGATGGTGGGGTCGTAGAGCCGGCCATTGAAATGGATGACCGAAAGGCCATCCACATGCTCCTGCCCGGTGAATCCACGCGTCGTCAGGTTGAGTGAGCTCGATTGCCCCCGTGCCATCGGATCGACAAAGCTCCTGCGCTCGCCAAACGCGTTGTAGTCCTGGTTATCAACGGGGTTGCCCTGGGCATCCGTGATCCTCGCCACGTTGCCCAGCTGGTCATGGAACAGGTAGTAGTCGACGGCGGGACCGGCAGAGCTGGTGCTGGTCTGCAGCATTACCCCAGCGACGGTTCGCCGGTACGTGGTGAATCCGCCGGCCACGACAACTTCCACGTTGCCGAGGTAAAGCGTCTTGGTACCGTTGCCGTCGTCGCGCTTGTACCTTGCGCCATCGGATCCGTACCAGAAGCGCGTGCGCCGCGATGGGCTCGCCTCGTTCCCCAAGGCGATTTCATAGCCTTTGTTGTCCAGCGAGTACCGGATCAGGCGTGCGGACCCGGCGGATCCCGCTACCGTCCTTCGATCCTGGTTTCCGCGAACGTCGTAGCCGAAGTACGAGGTCCCGATCTGGGCAACCTGATGTGCACCCGCGCCGTTGCTGCTGCCACCACCGGGTAGAGCGCCCAACCCGCAGCCGGACCGTCCCAGATATTCGTAGGCGCTCGTGACATCCCACTCGACTTTTTCGCAGATGTTTCCAAGCGCATCGAACTTCCAGGCCTGGGCGATGCGATTGAACGTGACGCCATTCTGGATGGCCAGCTTCGCTTCAACCAGTCGGTTGAGGCTGTCGTAGGTGAAGTATTCGAGGTAACGGCTTTCCTTCTGTTGGGTGGAAAGGTTTCCGGCCGCATCCCATGCGTACCCTTCATTCATCAGATTGCAGGTGACGTCGCCACCAGCGCAGATCGAACCGATACGCCCTGTGCTGGGGTAGTAACCGCGCGTGACATCCATTGCCGCACTGTTGCCGCGCCGCTCCTTGATGACATGTCCCCACGCATCCGTTTCCAGGACCTGTTGATAGGTGCTTTCACCGGAACAGGCGTCGAAGCCGTCGTCCACGGAGCTCTCGCAAACACCGGTTGCCATGCCGCGTTCGCCATACGCCGTCTTGGCCCAACGCCCGGACGCATCCATGCCCTTCCAGGCGCGACCCAGCGGGTCGTACTGGATCGCTCCGGAGTAGTCGACACCGTCGATACGCGTGGTAGTGGAAGACGGCCGGCCCAGGGCATCGAAACCATAGGTACGACTGAAATCCAGCCGCAACTGGGGCTGGGATTCTGCCTGCGTCCTCCAGTCCACATAGGCACCGGAAATGGATTCGCTACTCAGCTGGCCCCAGCCGTTGGCGGCGGTATCAAACGTGTAGGTCGATTGCGATTCGATCGTTCCGTCGGCGAGTTTTACCGTCTTCCGCCATGTCCGGCCGCGGGCATCAAGTTCGTTTTCCACACGATTGCCGTTGGCATCTGCCTGCGCGAGCAGTTCCCCGGACGCGTTGTATTCGAACGTTGTGACTCCCGTATCGGGATCGTCCTGCTGGATTTTGCGGCCGAGCGCGTCATACACGAAGGAGTTGACGATCGCCCCTCGCCCAGCATCCCGCGACACCGATTGGAGCGTCCCGTCGGCGTAGTAGCTGTAGCTGGTGACCAGGCCAGCGGCGTCGGTCACCTGCTTCAACTCACCCAGGCTGTTTCGTGTTTGCCGGGTGACGTTATTCCGCGCGTCAGTGATGTAGGTGTTGTTCGCGAGGTAATCCGTCGACACCACGCTGACGCCAGGTGCATTGCTGTCTGGAGAAGTGACATCGATCGGGCGACCGAGCAGGTCATAGGCGGTCGTATTCCAAAGCACCGCGCCGCCCGAGCAGGCGTTCGCAATGGTGCCGAGGCCATCGGCGTCTCCCGATCCGCTCAGGAAGAATGGATTGGATGAACGCGTGACTTTTCCTTTGGCGTCGTATTCGCTGCAGGTAGCGACGATGTCCTTGTCGGCGGTACCGGCATTGAAGGACTGCGTGGCCTTCATTACCGGCCGCCCCAACAGGTCGAAATACGTCCAGCTGGTGGGCTCGCCCTCCGCAGCGACCTTCTGCCGGAACTTCGCGCCGGCTGGGCAGATGACCTGGTTCGACGAGCTCCCACACCACCGATATGTGGACCAACTCTCCTTGCCACCGCCGGGCTGGCCGGGGCGTGCATTCGGAATCGTCTGCACCCAGGAATAGTAGGGGCGACCGAGCGCGCCGCTCAGCGCGACTCGTGACGCTCCATTTACGTCATAGCCCTGGGTCACGGCGCCGAAGATGTCGCGGGCGAGGACGGTTTGTGTGGCCCGCTCTACGGCCCCGCTCCCGTTCCAGAAGGGCTCGTATGTCGTGACCGGGAATCGCCCACGACCGTCATAGGTCATGCGCGAATAGCGCTGAACCGTCCCAGCGGCGGGATGGAAGCTTATGTCGGTCGAACAGGCGACCGCGCCTGTGCAGGTAGCCGATACGACTCGATTCCCATAGTCGTCGTAAGTGGTTTCCTTGCGGAGATCCTGGTCGAGAGCGCCACCTGGTTGAATGCGCTCCAAGGCAAGCAGCCCTGTTGCCGCGCCCGCCATATTGTAAGCGAACCCCGTGCGGCGAACCACGTCTGGGCGACCCGGTCGGCGATGGGTGACGACGGAGGACGTAAGCCGGCCAAGCCTCCAGAGTGTCGGATTGTCGCTGCCATAGACGTTGCTGGTGATGACCGTGGATTCAAGCGATCCCGCGCCGTCGTATGTATCCACGGTAGTGGTGCCCACGTTTCCATACGCGACGTAGCCGAAGGTTGTGCTCGTGCGGCCCGTCTGGACGCCGAAGAAGGGGTCTTGCAGCAACTCGTCTGCGCCCGCAGTCCGGACATGGATCGGGAGTTGTTCACCCGGGTCGAAGCCCACCACGGCGTCTCCAATCTCCGTGTCGGCCTCCCATAGCTGGCTCTTGTCGGAAAACCAACTGCCAGGCAGGACCGGGAAGTACTGCCCCGGCGTGGAATAGCAGCCGTTACCCAGCTGTCCAACAAGGCATGCTGAAACAAAGTAGCTCTGGCCGCTGACGGCACGCTTGATCGTGCGTGCAGGCATCCCAATGAAGGGAAAGTTCTGGCTATAGAGCGTCGAACTGACGATGTATCCGCCAAGCTCATTCACATCGATCGTCGCAATTTCCCTGAATCCGAGAAAGCCTCGTCCTCCCGATTGGGCTTTGGCGCCTGCATAGCGATAGTAGAGCGTCGCCTTCGCGTCCGGATTGTTGACCTGCGGAGAGCTGCTCGATGCCCGGGCGACAACAAAACTTGGCGAGAGCAGGTCGGTTATGGGTGATCCCCTTCCCCAATTTGTGGCGTTGCGAGTGCCCGCATCCCGGCGGTAAACCGCGCCGTTGGTCAACGGAGCATAGGTGATGTCGGTTTCCGCGCCGAAGCCATTGGTGAATCGCGTAATGACATCCCGAGGCTGGCCTACCGACGCGGACCTCGCGAAATAGAAATGCGGATCGTCGTCGCTCCAACGGATACGGTAAAAATCAAGAGTTCCGTCGCCATCGAGATCCGCGAAGAAACGAGTGTGCCGCGCGAAGCACAGGTCATCGCCGCAATTGGTGGTCGCCCCTCCGCCGGGGACAAGTGTTTCACCTGAGAAGCCACCGCTCGGCAACGAATAGCGGACGACGTAGTAGTCATCCGAACTGCGGGGGTACGCCAGGTCGGCCCGTCCATCGCCATTCAGATCCTGCGCAACCAGTTCCGCCGAATTCGGCGGCAGGCCGTCGGAGAAGTAGTTTGCAAAACCTGTGCCTGTGTTCGCGTAGACGGTCATGGTGACAGGGCCCATAGCCACCATGTCGGTGAGACCATCGGCATTGACGTCCGCGAATTCCGCTCTTGCGATGAGCGTGGAAAGCTGGCTCGTCTCCTGGTAGTAGATCGACGTCATCCACTCGTAGTTCTTCGCGAGAGTGACAGTGGTCGACGTTATCGATGCGATGTTGAAAGCCATCAGATAGTCGAAGCGACGCCTGGTGTTGACGTCACCGTTACCCTCCCACCAATAGCTGGCATCCAGGAGGAGGTCGGAACTGCCGTCCGCATTGAAGTCCAGCAACTGGAAGCCGCCCGTCCGAGGCGACAGCTTGTGGCTCGCCAGGTCGCAAAGCAGGCCACTGCATGAGCGACTGGCCGCCATGGGGATCACGACTGTCCGTTGCGCACCCCACACCCATTGCGCGCCGCTACGCTCCATGAGGCGTGCATAGATACCCCCCGCACTGGGATATACAACGTCGAGCAGACCATCCCCGTTGAGGTCCGTCAGCTGCGGGCGCGTAGTCGTGGAGCGATCGACAGGAATGGCCAGCGCACCGATGAGGTTGACGGACTGATCGAAAACCTGACCGGACTCACCAATGGAGGCATACATCGCCCAGTACTGAGCGCCGGCTACGAACAGATCATCCCGCCCATCCCCCGTGTAGTCGAACAACTGCCAACTGGCGTCCCCCAAGTCGCTCAACTCCGTCGGAGAGCAGTTGGGCATGCTGGTTATGGGCCTGAAGTTCTGACGCCCGGAGCTATCCAGTTCGCTAATGGCGACATTTACGTATTCGGTGCCACACCGTTCTCCGCCACTGCCGTTCTTGAGCCAAACCAGATCCTGGCGACCGTCGCCGTCAATATCCCCCAGCTTGTAGCCGTTGAATTTTGTGGTGCTGCCAAAGACGTCCGGATTCCAGGTCGGTCCCGCGATGAATTCGTTGCGGGCGGTGCTCCAGTTGAAAGTTGTGGGTGGCAAGCACACGGACAACGAACTATCCCGGCATTCCTGAATGCTGGTGAGTGTCTCCAAACCGCTGCCTGACGCGGTTATTCCATAACTCAGCTGGTAGTGCCGAACCTGCATTCCGTCAGCGCTCGAACTCACGCTCGCGAGGCGCTGACTTTGAACCAGTAAGCCGCCGCTTTGATATCCCTTACCCCATTGGGCTTCGGGTCGCGTCACATAATTGAATACGACTTCCGCGAAGGGCGCGAGCGCCGAACCACTCTGGCCGGGCAGGACCGTCTTGCCTGTGTACCGGACCCTGCTTATGAGCTGCTCGCCATTACCGGCTCCGGATGGGTTCTTTATGTAGAGGAAGTCAATGTAGTTTCCCGTTGAATCCTGGAACCTCGTTTGCGCCCACGACAGGGCAAACGCCTCCTTGCCGGGCGTCGTGCTGTTGAAATAGCCATCGTCGCGGTTGCGAGTCGAGTTGTTGTCCCTATCGCCATACCAGGAGATGGAACCGTCGGGCCGCTCGACGGTAAAGAAAGCCGGTCCGCTGGTGCCTCCGGACGGCGTGTATGCGCAGACCCGTTGGAAGGATTCGATTTCAGTGCGCAGGTTCGCAACGGTCATTCCCCCAGCCGACGGACATCCTCCACTGTTGCTTTGCGCAGGAATGAGGCGTTGCCCATCGAGGCAATAGCGATCGCTGTTCGTAAAATTGATTGGCGCAGGACTACCGTCGGTGGGAATACCGTTGACGATGAAGTCGCCAGCTTCCCGGGTGGCGCGACAGCGGGTGATGGATGACAGACCCGCGATGGCCCAGCCCTTGCCCTCGGCGCCGTAGCCGCCCTGGCTGGAGTATTTGAGCGCAAGTGAAGGGACTACACCGGCGGTGCCGGGCACCGTGAACAATGGAATCGAATACGTCGCCGCACCCGTCTCGTCCACACGGAACTCCGCAGCCGTCGCGGCAACCTGGTCCGAAGCGGGATCAGGCGAAGTCGCGGACTCGTCGTACGGAAGCTCCCAACTGTTGTTCCGTGCATGAAGCACGGCCACCGGGGAAATGGTGGCTGTCCCTTGGTTGTCGAACGCCTTTGCCGTAATAGGGTAATCACCCGAAGCCGGAACGGCCCAACTGACTTGGAACGGCGCGGTCGTGGCTGATCCGAGCAAGGTACTGCCGTTGTAAAACTCCACTTTGCTTATGGTGCCATCCGAGTCCGATGCATTCGCGAGCAACGTCACCTGGGCTGGCAAAGTGATTCCAGCGCCATTGGCTGGCGAAACCAGCTGCACCTGCGGCCGTTCGTTGACGATCAGCGTCGATGCAGCAGACATCGTGGCACCGCCACGGGTGTCATAGGCTTTGACCGTCAGCAAATAGACGCCCGCCGGCATGTTGACCGCCTGCAGTTCGAACGGCGCGGCGATGTCGGTCGCCCTGAGCTGGCCGTCGACATAGAACTCGACCATCGCGATGCCATCATCCGGATCCGTAGCGTTGGTCTGGATCAGTACATTGGCGGGAGCAACGACGACCGCGTTCATGGCCGGAGCCGTGATGCTCACCGAAGGCACGGCATTGACCACAAAGCTGACGGCGGTCGATGACTTCGCCAGGCCGCGGTCGTCAAAGACCTTGGCCGTTATCGAATATGTCCCTGTTGCAATGTTGCTCCACAGCAGGCTATAGGGCGCCGTATTGTCGGTGCCTATCAGGGTGCTGCCCTGATAGAACTCGACCCGGTTGATCGAGCCGTCGCTGTCGGATGCGCTTGCTGTCAGCGTGTAGCTGCCGGGCGCATTGATCACCGTTCCCGCCGTTGGAGCGGACAGCGCCACCGTGGGGAGGTTGTCGACAACGAGCGTCGAGGCACTGGAAACCGTGGCCCCGCCGCGATTGTCGTACGCCTTGGCGGTGAGGCTGTAGGTTCCCGAAGGCACGCCATTCCACTGCAGTTCGTACGGCGCGGCGGTATCGGTGGCCAGCTTGATGGCGCCGTTGTAGAACTCCACCATGGAGACGCCATCGTCCGCATCCGTCGCCGTCGCCTGGATGAGGATGTTGGCCGGCGCTGCGACGACCGTGCCTGTGCCTGGCGCCGTCAAAGCGATGGTTGGCGTCGTGTTGGCGGTGACGTTCACGGACGCCGACTGGCGGCTGGCTCCGACATCGTCGTAAACCCGCGTGGTCAGTACATGAGTGCCGGACGTCGCACCATTCCAGGCGGCGGCGTAGGGCGATGAGGAATCTGTTGAGAACAGCGCCCCGTCGATATAGAACTCGACCTTGGTCACCGACCCATCGGTATCGCTGCCGGTTGCGTTGATCGCAATGCTGGCGGGCAGGTTGAACACCTGGCCCTCCGTCGGCGCGGTAATGGTGGTCCATGGTGCGTAATTGGACGACGGTGCCAGGCTGGTGATTACGGCCCCGCCGCTCTTCAATTCGAAATACTGGTTGCGCTTGGAACCACCGATATCGAATGCACCGGAACCACTCGTGCCCGACCCCACCTGTGTCGCGACATGCTGATCTTCTTGCCCCTCCTGTGTCTGTATATAGCGGTCGAAGTGACGCCAGATTTCCGCTGCAGGGTCGTTGCTCGTCCAGCTGACCGTCGTCTGGCAGGAGTCGCCACTCAAGATGGTGCATGGGCTGGGGTTGGCGCCCAGGCTGCCTGTAGGCGTATTGAACGTCACGTTGACGGCGGCCATGCTGGTGCCGCCCTTGTCGTCCACGGCGGTTGCGGTGATCTGGTACGTCCCGCCGATATTCCCGGTCACCCAACTCGTCGCATACGGTGCAGCCGTATCGCTCGCCAGCAGGACTCCGGCCGCACGGAACTCAACCCTGACGATGGAACCGTCGCTGTCACTGGCGCTGGCCGAAATGGGAATCGTGGCAGGACTGATGTAAGTCGCGCCATTCGCCGGGGCCGTAAGCGATACGGTGGGCAAGCTGTTGGCCGCGACCGTCGCGGAGACTGGTGTCGAGGTGGTGCTTGCGCCGCTGTTGTCCGTCGCTTTGGCTGTAAAGGAATACGTGCCGGCCGTCGACGCAGTAAAGGCGGCCGTGTACGGCGGCGTCGAGTCGGTCGCAACCAGACTCGCGCCCTGATAAAAGTCGACTTTGCTGATGGTGCCGTCAGTGTCGGATGCCGAAGCCGACAGCCCCACGGCAGCGGGTGCGATGAACGGGGCGCCGGTTGGTGCCGCCATTGAAACGCTGGGAGCCTGGTTCTGTGCCGAGGACACCGTGATGTTGGCCGTGGCAGTCGCCGCGCCGTTGCCAGTCACGGCCTTGACTGTGTAAGAACCAGCGGGCACCCCTGACCAGGTATAGGTGAATATCCCATCGACATTACGGCCAACCTGCGCGAGCAGTGTCGTGCCGTTGTAGAACTTGACCTGCAAGACGGTGCAACCGTCATCAGTACCATCGGCATCCGCGCTGAATACGATATTGGCCGGCGCCGTGTAATTGGCGCCCGCTGTCGGCGTATACATTTGGATGGTATATCCGCACGCGGCCTGCACCACTGGCGCCACTGCCAGAGATGCCAGAAGGGCCAGCGCCGAACTCCATTTCTGGAACGATTTCCTGTCCATTCCGATTTCCTTTTTTCCCGAGGTCGCGGGGCTATCCCCGCGCACCCATGAGCTCCACCAGAGCCGAGCGAAATTCAGGACTCCGGGCCAGGCGGCCATAGGGGTCGACTGACGAAAGACGGTGCGCACGATCGATGTGGCTTCCGGCGCGTTGTTCGCGCGGACCCAGTTTTTCCTGGTGATGAGGCCGCGAGGTAATCCGTCGGGTAACGGTCAGGCCTTCCGAATGTGCGCCCGTGCTGCACTCGCCCGAAACCGAACCCGGCGACGCGGAAACCCGATCGTCCAAGGGCTCGGGAGCGAGGGTCAGGACACCTGCTTCCGGCCGAGACGATCGCCTTCTTCCTGCACGGCACACTGTGCAAATGCGATCGCAGGCAACACCTAGCGGTAGGCAGCACAATTCGTGCTGCCAAGGTGCAGTTCGTCATTGCCCCTTCCCTATCAGCCCATTGCGGGCCGAAATCCCCATGCCCATCCACACGATTCGTCGTGCAGCCCCGATTCGTTTTAGCAGTAACGAGTCAGCAAGCGAGGTGACGAATGGTCACCATCGCAGGCGGTTCAAAGGGCAAATTACGGCATTTCTCTGGGGGATGTGACCGAAAGTGGTCGCCTCTTTGTTACTTTTGCTCACCGGTTACTTTTGGTAACGCACCAAGGTAGTAGGACGCCAGGGAACCGGCTTCGACGAGTCACCGGCAGCGAGGGTGCTTCGACAGCGACGCTGACGTGACGTCGATGTTGCCCCTAGGGTCTTCGAGTAGGGGCAGATTTCGTGGGCCTTATGCGCGAGCCCCTCTGCCGCTTCGCGATCCGCACCCGGAACGATGACGTTGAATCGGGCTTGGATGAAAACGATGTGCGCGGCCGTCAGACACCAGCGATCCGTGCCGCTCCTGTTGATGGCCATCAGGGCGATCGCGCTTCGCCGACGCTCGCCTCCAGGTCCTGCGAGTCCCCGGGGTCCAACTCCGGCATGAAGTCCACGCCGGGGCGTTCCTCGATTCCAGGTAGTGCCCAAAGAACACCTAATATCTCGATTCCCATGCGTGAGCCCTAACGCCTGAGTTAAGCCGAGCTGCGAAGCGGCTTCGGCTTGAATCAATTGTTAGCCCTCTGACCCGGGAATAAGGGCCGCGGCATGCAGTTGAAATGAAACCTCATACTCAAACAGGCTTACATAGGGTACGACGTAGACCGAATAACGCAGCGTCTCGCTGATTTGCTTGGCCACGACAAACCTTGGACGGAACGATTTTTGCCGATTGTTTGGCTGACCCAGCCCATGTAACGCATCAGCTGCCCCATAGTGTAGTCAGGCGTCCTGCCTCGCTTTAGCTCAAACACATAGAAATTGCCAACCTCATCAATAGCCAACAGGTCCAGGGCCGACAGCGGTTGGGTACTCAATGCCATCGCGCCCTCCGAACAGAAGCGATGAACCTTGACCTAGAGCTGGACGTGCAGCGCCCAGTACACGGTCTGGGAGCCGGTCACGCTGTACCCGCGGATGCGGACCTTCCACGTGCCTGAGGCCACGGCACCGGCCACTCTCGCCCGCTCGAAAACGCTCGGGATGGACAGGCTTGAGGCGCGCACCGTACCCGATGGATCCAGTAGGCTCAGATCGACATCGTTGTGGGCCTGAGCTGCCGTCTCCGGCCACCACAACGCACCATCCAGCGTGTTCGCCCCCCGGCCGGAGATGCCAATCGGAATCTCGATGGTGTCGCCATTGCGCACGGTGACGACGCCCCACCAGGCCCATCCGTTTGTCGGCAAGCGCAGCGGGCCTGCACCGCTCGTGTTGTTGAATGGATAGGGCTGCTGGCCGGAGAGGATCAGCTGTGCGTACACCTGCCCCGGGTCGATGCTAAAGCTAGTGCCACGCAACCAGGAATGGCGACGGTCAACGCCTAATCCATCGACCGGCGCGCATGCGCCGGGCTTTCTTCCCTCCACGACACTGCGGTGCCTGTGCAGGCCGCAGCGAAGCGAAAGAACGCCGGAACGTGTCGCAACGGTATTCTTTGAGATGGGAGCGCTATCGCGTCTTGGGTGACTTGCGCTCCGGTGTACGGTGCTGGAGCGTGGTCGACTCAAGTATCCCGGGTATCGCGGAAACGAGCGCGTCGATGGCTACACGCGTCTTCAATGGTAAATAGCGTGACTGTGGCCAGACCGCATGAACCTCAATCGAGGGAATGCGTTCGCTATCCATCACCAGCTCGAGCTCGCCGGTGCGCACGTAGCGAGCCAACAGCCAGCAAGGCAGCCGGGCAAGCCCCGCGCCCGCAATGGCAGCATCTGCGATCGCTTGCAGATCGTCGAAGCGTAGACGGCCATCGATACGAAGCTCCCTAACCCGACCATCGCCATCACGGACGCGCCAAGTAACGTCATCGCCGGAGCGTGCGTATACGACGCAATCGTGGCCGACCAACTCATCGGCATTGGTCGGCCTCCCGTGCTGATCCAGGTACGACGGAGCCGCGCAGATTGCCCCGGATAGGGGCCCCAGTCGGCGTGCTGCGAGGATGCCGCTGTCGGGCAGTGCGCCAATGCGGATCGCGAGGTCGAAGCCTTCTTCCACCAGATCCACCACTCGATCGTTGAACGACATCTCAACGCTCAATCGAGGATGCTCGATCATCAACGCCATCAGGACCGGCGCGATGCAGTGGCGGCCGAGCAGTACTGGCGCGCTTACCCGCAAACGTCCGGTAGGCTCACGGCGGGCGGAGTCCAGCGCGGCACCGGCGGCATCGAGTTCTGCCAGCGCTCGTACGCAGCGTTCGTAATAAGCCTGACCGTCATCGGTCAGACTCTGCTGGCGCGTGGTGCGATGAAACAGGCGAACGCCCAGTCGCTGCTCGAGCTTCGCGATGCTCTTGCTAACAGCAGAGCGTGTTACTCGCATTCGCTCGGCAGCCAGCGCAAAGCTGCCGACTTCCGCAGCCTGCACAAAGGTGGCGATCCCGTTCAGGCGGTCGTGTTGTTCCATTGGTGCCTTTGCGGATACACAGAGAATCTAAACATCCACCACCGGGGAGGCCACGGCACCCATATCCTATCCCCTCCAGCATCGAAGCGCACCGAACCGGCGGCGCTTCACACGCAGCAACATTGGAGAATCATCGATGTTCGTGGGTCACTACAGCGTCAGCCTCGTAGCGAAGGCCTATGCGAAGGACGCGCCACTGGGACTGCTATTTCTCGCGGTGCAGTTGCTGGACATTCTGTTCTTCCCCTTTGCCATCGTGGGGATAGAGCAGCTAAAGATCGTCCCCCATTTCACTCAGTCAACGCATTTCGAGCTGCCGTTCATGCCGTATACGCATAGCTTGGTAGCGGCGCTATCTTGGGCCGCCGTGTCCTACGTCGCCGCAGCGCTCTGGTTCAAGCGGCGTGTCACGAAGCCGCATTGGGTGGCAACTGCGGTCGCCATCGCAGTCTTCTCGCACTGGGCCCTCGACCTGATCGTCCACACGCCGGATCTGCCGATCCTTGGCGATAGTTCAACCAAGCTCGGACTGGGGTTGTGGCGCAGTGCAATTGCGACTGCCGCGCTCGAACTTTTTCTGACACTCGTCGGCCTATTTTTGTATCTGCGTTCAACGCGGGCAAATTCCCCGATGGGCAAATGGGCGATGCCCTGCTTTGTCGGCCTGCTGCTGATCATCGGCGTCGTCAATATTTTCGGGCCACCCTTGGGCAATAGCGTCACCTCACTCGCTGCCGTCGCTCTAGGGTCGTATTTCGGCTTCGCTGCAGTTGCCGTCTGGTTGGAGCGCTATCGCATTCCGACCCGCTCGCACGGGGTGCATACCGGCAAGGGCGCCTAACAATTAATTCAAGCCGAAGCCGCTTCGCGGCTCGGCATAATTCAGGCGTTAGGCGCCAAGGGAAAGTTCTTGGACATTCGCGTTGACAACCTGGAAAGCCCCGAGGTGCTAGCGCTGCTCCGTGAGCATCTCGACTCTATGGCGCCCACCGCCCCGGCGGAGAGTCGTCATGCTCTAGATCTGGGCGGCCTACGCAGTTCTGATATCACCTTTTGGAGCATCTGGGATGGTCCAGTGGTGGCTGGATTCGGCGCGCTCAAGCATTTGACTGAGTCGCACGCCGAGGTCAAATCCATGCGTACTGCCACTTCTCATCTACGGCAAGGTGTGGCCTCAAAGATGTTGCAGCACATTATTAAAGAGGCAGCCGTACGCGGCTATTCGAGACTGAGTTTGGAGACGGGCTCAATGGAGTTCTTTGAGGCCGCACGGCGCCTGTACACATCATTTGGGTTCGTTCCATGCCCGCCGTTTGGCAGCTACAAGACAGATCCCAATAGTGTGTTCATGACTAGGCAAGTCAACGAGTTGGCGCCAGAGCCTAGCTACCCCTGAAGAACCAACACGAGGATCCCCCGCATGCCTCGCGGCACCACCACGTTCCGCATTACCCAACTGATCACCCACCTGCACCAGATTGCCGACCAAGCCGAAGTGGTGGCCCAGCAAGACCCCGAAGAGTGCTGGTACTGCAACGGTTTTTCCTTGCCCGAGCACCTCGCCATTCACGACGACCGCTCCTGCCACGTTTGCGGCGGCCACGGCAAGGAACGCCAACCGCATTGGATGAAGTACCAATGACCATGTGGGTTTCAAGAGATGTCTCTACAAGCTCACCGTTGCAGAGCTTTGGGACCGCTGGAATGAGCCGCGTCGCGGTTCGGCCTAATTGAACGAATCCGGCACTCGGACCTTTGGAGATAAGAATATGACTTATCACCTCAATGAAAACGGGCGCACAAAAAACGTTGCGTCACCAGAATCGCAGCTAGCCGACGGACTTGGCGACGCTCATGAGGAGCTTGAATGTCAGCACATGGGGCTGCCGCTCGTTGTAGTTGGTCGTGGTTATGACCACCACCGCCGCTTCTCCGGAAGCAGGAACACCGCGTTTCCGCCTGTGCCGGCCATCGTCGGTGCCGTGATGACGCCATTGCCGCTCGGAATCTTCATCAGCCAGACTGCGCGGCTTCGACGAATTGTTCCGCGACCCGTCGGGTATCCCAGTACACCTGGGCTTCGTACATCCGATCCCCACGAATTCCAAAGCGATCGACACCCATCCAACTCAGAGAGTGACCTGCCACAGTGGCGTGAGCACGCCATTCGATCATCACGGTATCGCCGGTAGGGGCCCAACGAACAACTTCGATAGTCAGGTCTGGGAGCCCTTGCAGCACCTGCCGGAAGTGATCGATGACACCATCGCGATCAGCGGGAGAAGTCATCGGAGGAATCAGGTTTTTGGTATCGGCGTGCATCAAATCGCGCAAGCCCTCCGCATCCGGATTGGCCCACTTCTCCGCGAACAGGTTGACCACATGCACGGCGTCGGCTAGCTGCGATTCGGTTGGCGCAACGTATTTGATTCGTCCGTTTTCATCGAAGTGATTAGTCATCTTCTATCTCCGTTCCACCAACCTGTTGAAGTGCTTCTTGTGCGGACTAACGTCTGAAATTGAGCCACGCCGCGAATCGGCTTCGGCTTGAATGAATGGTTTGGCTGAGACACTCATACCGGCCTCAACTGCTCAGCTAGGGAGCGAGTCTTGTCAGTGACGACATCACCCGTGTGAAGCGTTGACTTGCGCTCGATGAGCATGAGTAGGCACTCGTTCACCGCCACGGGATTGTGACGCACCCCCTTTGGAACAACGAACATGTCGCCTTCATTGAGCTCGACTGAACCGTTTTCCATCTCGATCCGAAGATGCCCCTTGAGGACAAGAAACAACTCATCTTCGTTCTCGTGGCTGTGCGAGGCCAGAGAGCCATGGACTTTTGCGACCTTTATGTAGGCGTCATCGACCTCGGCAACGACGCGAGGCGACCAGAGTTCGGTCAGGGCGATGGCTGCTTGCATTGCTGAAACAACATTAGACATATGCGCTCCTGCGGCCTAACGCCTTGAATTGGGCCGAGCAAGTGACGGCGACTTGAACGAATGGTTAGACGGCACTCGCAAAACACGGCGGCGGCTGCCATTAGCTATACCCTATGTATATCGCTTATTGTATCACCAACGAATTTTTGGGAACCCACATGGTCATTGGTACTTCATCCAATGCAGTTGGCGTTCCTTGCCGTGGCCACCGCAAGCATGGCAGGAGCGGTCGTCGTGAATGGCGAGATGCTCTGGCAGGGAACGACCGTTGCAGTACCAACACGCTTCGGGGTCTTGCTGGGCCACTATCTCGGCTTGGTCGGCAATCTGGTGCAGGTGATTGATCAGCTGGGTGATGCGGAACGTGAGGGTGCCGCGATGCATGCGGGGGATTCCTCTTGTTGGTTCTTCAGGGGTGAGCCGTGCTCTCCCAGAAGTCGATGGAGCAACCCACGCGGTTTTGCGCTCCTTGATTACCGGCGCATTCATGTAGGTTCGTCAGATCCACTATTTACATACTGTATAGTGAACATAGAAAGATCTTACAATGCGGCGGCGCGGGATTCTGTAGGTTTCGTGGCGGGACAATTCGTAGATAAGACGATGGCATTGCACGGACTGCAGAATCGGCTCCGTTGTGGAAGCCGTCAGTAGTATCGGAGTGACGGGTCAGGCGGACCAGTCGAGATGACGACAATCTCCGCGGTTATTCCGCCATCGTCCACTCGAACGACACTTAGAACCTGCTTGGCGGCAGCGGCCATGACAGAAAATCTAGTGGGCGCGCCGACGTGGGCCCTCCAACTAAGGAAGTAGAGTGCCGGTCATCACGACCACCCCCTGCCTGACAGCTTCACACCGTCCTGGAGATTGACGTTTCGCCTGCTAGGGCGGCCCATGTATCGGCCCTGCTCAATGACGATCGATCGATCTGTTGCGACCAGGCGATGGGTATCGAGGAAAGCTGCGAGCGGTGCCGGCCGCGGTGCCCGTCGCCGAGTCCTCCCACAAGCCGACGGTGGGGTTGAAAAACCGGGCGTACGCAGTGAGGTCGTCTCCGTGGGGCTCCATCGAGAAGAGGTAGCAGCCCTCGCCACCCCGCCCCACGAAGCTGTGCGAGGAGGCGCTGCGAATCGGGGCGCGCTTTATCCACATCCGCGCGCTCGTGCACGGCCACGAGTAAGTGAGGCGCTCCCGTCGACACCACCTGTGGCGAGGGGGCACAAATATCCTGCGGGTCGATCCCGAGCGCTACCGCAAGTTCCGCCAGATCCTGCGCTTTGGCGAGGAACTCTGGCTGGCATTGGGTCATGACCTGCGCACTGGCAACACCAAGGGTCCTATCTCCTGCCAGAACGTCTTCTCCGTACTCAAGTCGCCCAATTGCCCGGTTTCGGCCAGCCAGAGCCATGCGCCAAGCGCCAAGCGCGTTATGGCCTGCACCGAATGCTTCGGCGCCTCTCGCGGTGAACGAACGCAACTTTCGGTCCGCCTTCATCGCAACAGGGTCAAGCACGAACGTGGTTTCTGTCTGGTTGAACTCGCGCGCCACCGCACGAAGCACGTACAGATCAAGGCACTCGAAGCGTATCTCGGCGCAAACCTATTCGATCGACTCTACCGCTCCGTGCGGCTGACGAGCGCTGGCGAGCGATTGGCTGCGGCAACGCAGCAAGCGTACAAGGAGATCGGTCGAACGCTGGACGAATTGAAGTCAGATGGGCTCACCGCGGGCCCTTCGACGTTGAGCATCAGCGCCACTTCTTCATTCGCCGCGATGTGGCTTGCATCGCGGATCCATCTTTTCCAGGCCTTGCATCCGGAGATCGAACTCCGACTCGCGGCGGAGAACGCAGTAGTGGATCTGGCACACGACGTCAGCGTCGATATTGCATTGCGTTACGGTCCCGGCCCTTACAGTGAAGCACTAGAGGCGGAAAAGCTTTGGCCTTCGGGCGACGTGTTCCCCGTGTGTGCGCCGTCATTGGCCGCCAGTGGAAACCTCGGACCCGGGGCATTGGTTCATCACGCGCTGCTGCGGACGGCGCCCCCCGTTGGGGCAGACATCGCCGGACGACCCGACTGGTTGGCTTGGCTTGCCGCGGCGCGCATGACGGGAGTCGTCGCGACGCGCGTACTGGAGCGTGGCCCACTCTTCGACAGTACCCAACTGGCGATAGAAGCCGCGATGGCGGGTCGCGGCGTTGCGCTCGCTCCGGCCGTCCTTGTGCAAGACGCGATTCGTGCCGGACGTCTCGCGAAACCGTTCGCCATCAGTATTCCGGATCCATTCTCCTATTGGATCGTGTGCCGGAAGGACCGGATGAAGGAGGCTCCCATTGGCGCGTTTCATAGGTGGATTGCGCTCGAAGCCAAGAGAACCAACGCAGAGCTACTGCCATCGAATGCAGGATGATCGGTCAAGGATGCGGGCCGCAAGGGTGGGTCGCGGAGGGCCGAAAGTCCGAGAGTGCGCGCATTTGGAGCGTTCCTTGTGAGGCACCTGAGCGGTCGCGAGGGCACGACCGAACGGCGCCATGTATGCATTCGGAAAAGCAAAAGGCGCGATGAAAACCAACGCGGTGGAGCGCACCAACCGTCTCGTACGGCTAGTGCAGTGCAGCCTCACAGCGTGGCCGCAAGCTGCCCCTGCCGATACGCCAGATAGGCCATGACCTCGGCACGGTTCCGGAACCGCCGCATCTGTTCGAAGACGTCGATGCCTTCCGCACCTGCCATCGGATACAGGCGCAGGGAATGCACGTACGGCTGCAAGGCGTCGAATGCCATCCATTCACAAAAGGCCTCGTCCGGCTTCCAGGTGGCGATCGAATCGAGCAGGCCCGTGCCGCGATAGAGGGCGACGAAGTCGGCAGCGAAGCGGCGGCTTCCCGGCGTGCTGCGCTGCACGCCGCATTGTGGCGCGCGGGCGAAGCAGAACCGTGCGCGGGCCGCGTCGAGCGGCGGTGCCAGTTCATAGGACATGAGGGCCCGGTTGTCAGGCGCCTGCGCAAAGAACAGCTGGGGCGCGTTCGATTCCCGCCGCAATCCCGGCCGGGCGACCGATGCAGGCAGTGATGCGTCCGACCATTGATCCTGCTCATGCGTGCCGCCGGGAGGTGTGACCAGTGCGGGAGATGGCAGGATGGACAGCGCGAAATGCCCCAGCTCGTGATGGAAGATCTTGAGCAGCACGCCAACCGGCCCGCGCACGGCGCTGGCACCCTTCCGCTCATGCAGCCGCACGACGGGCCCATTCGGCATGGCGACGTAACTTCGGTTCCCGACCAGATGCTCGGCCCGGTGCTCCGTTCCGCCCCGGAGTGTCTGGAATCCTTCGTAATACGACTGGTAGGTCTCCAGGCCGGAATTGTCATCCAGCGCGAATACCGCCGCATTGACCGCAAGCGCATAGATGTACCCGCGCCCCCCTGGCGCGTCGTCGACGACGATGCCGGTTGATGCGCCGTTGACGCCGCTGCCGACGAGGATCGACAGGCGCTTCAGCCGCGGGCTCAGCAACAGCCGCTGCATGAGTGGCGTGCTGTGCTCGAACGCGGCTAGCAGCAGGCTGCGGTATCGGTCCATGTCTTCCACGGCGACGCCCAGTTGGGCACCGTTGCCTGCTGCTGCTTCACAAGGTTGCAGGAAGGACGCCGTGTCGTCGTCCGCCGGAATGGCTCCGAAGTCCGCGCGCCCGGCGTCGGTGATGCACAGGAACGGGGCCTCCACGCGCACCATCGTGCCGCCACCCACGCCGGGTATCGCGTAGCGCTCCGTAGAGTGCAGGCGCAACCGGAACCGCTCGCCATCTGTCGGCTCGGACGCCCAGGCCAATGGAGCCATCGCCAGCAGGGCCACCAGGCCCATGTATCGCACGGCAAGTTTCATCCGAACCTCGAACGTCTTCAAAGTGGCACTTCCACGGGAAGCGGATCAGTAAAGAACGCAACGGTGCGGTCAACCACTGCGCCATCATGCAAAATCCTTCGATGCCCGAGCCCTGTCGTTTCCATAAAGATCGAACGTCGCCAAGCCACAGAGAGATCGAACGAGTCCGAGATCGGCACCTCATAGTCGCCTCGATCATGCACAAGCAACAGTGGCGATTTGCATGCAATGGGCGCAACGCCATGCATGTCGAAGTCTGACAACGGACGGCCTAGTCGATTCTGCGCCCTCGCTCGAAACTCAGCCATGACGGCCGGAGAGATTGCGAGGGCACGACCGAACGGCGCCATGTACGCATTCGGCAAAACAAAAGGCGCGATAAAAACCATTCGCTGTGGAGCGCACCAACCGTCACGCACAGCGAGTGAAGCCGCAGTGCATCCGCCGGAATGAGCAATAAGACCGACCGAAGGGCCTAGCGCTCGATCAACTTCCTGGAGCGCGTGAGAAAACTCAAAAAAGGTAGCTCGGCTATCGCCTGATCGCGCCGCATCGGACGCGCCGTGGGCGGGAGCATCAAATGCTACCGCGCGGAATCCGGCCCGAACTAAAGGCTCTACAAAACTTCGGAATTGCCCGGCGCTTCCTCCCCAGCCATGCATCAGAATGACAACGGGACCTTGACCCCAAGACCACGCTGAGAGCGCGCGCCCGTTCACCTTGAATGATAATGCCTCATCCGCGTTGCGCAAAAACTCCTGAGCATCAGGACGAACCGTGCCTTTTGGCGGGGTAAACCACAACCGATCCACTAGACGCGCCGCAATTGCTGGCGCGAAAGCACACAGAACACGGAAAACCACCCGCATGGCTTGCACATGCCAACCTCTGGCCAACCATGGAATCTTTCGCTCCTCTGTTGGCGCGACGAATCTGATGCGTTCGTTTTCAACGATTTGATCAGTCATCCTATTTGTCTCCGATGTTATCCGGGCCGAATGCCGGATTCGCCAATTGATACGAGCCGCGAAGCGGCGTCGACTTTGAGGCCAGACGCGATCGTGCTTGCCGTTCGAATCGACGAATGCTATTTCTCGAGCGCGAACAACTCCTTAATCAAGCCGAGCCGCCAACGCGTTCCACGGTCAGGCGTAGCGCGCGGCCGCCATGGCCACGGCGGCGAGCGCGAGCAGAAATGCCGAGGCTCGCTGGGCGACCACGATGCGCGATTGCGCGCCCGTGTTGTCACTGCCGGATCTGCGGAACTGTCGCAGAGCGCCGCCGATAACCACCGCCTGGATCGCGAGAGCAAGAATGGCTACCGCAGCTCCCGCGGTCAAAAGTCGCTCCGTGTTCCCAAAGGAACCCTCGTGCATCGTGCGCCAAAGGTAGGCGCCAGTTCCGACTGCGAACGCAGCGGCTACCAATTGCGGAACGAAAAGCCGTTCGCTGCCATTTCCCGCCATCCGCGCCGTCGCGAATGTGGTACCGGCCCAGAACGTGGAAGCAAGAATATGGAGTGATATGGCTATAACCAATGCCAGTTGCATGACACGAACCCTATGGATACGGCGATAATTAGTTATACCATGTGTATATCGATGATTGTCTCGCCAAGAGCCCTACAGAATCCCACGGCGCAGGTGCCGGTACTGCATTCCGACGACGGCTTCCTGTCGCTTTTTTGGCGCCCATCGCCCGCTCGGGTTGGAGGCATCGTCGACACGATGATGCGACCACGATTCACTGCGCGATGTGTGTGTGCAGTTGTAGCGGGCGATCGCAGCGACCGATGCGGTGCAGACTTCCGAACTGTGGCCCTGGTCGTATGCCAACGGACGCTACCGTGTCGAGCCGTTCGGCACCCGCCGTGCCGACCAAGACGAATCCAACGCCGCGCAGCTATGGAGTACCGTGTTCCTGGCGCTCCCGCCATCCGCCGCAGGTCAGCGGGCTCAGGAGAAATGACTTGCGCCCGGCTGGATCGAGGGCGCGCCGTCCGGCGCCGCAAGCCGGAAGAGGCAGATTCGATTCAACCACGCAGTGCGCACGGGTCATTGCACAGCGTTCGCGCATATCAGGAACGCGTATCGAGGAACATCGGAATCTGCTCTACCAGCAGGTCGACGAGAGCACGCATCTTCGACGGTAGATGCCGCGTCTTTGGCCACACGGCATGGATCGGATGACCGCTGACAAAGTCCGTGGTCAGGACGCGCTCAAGTTCGCCTGCCTGTACATGTCGATGCACCATCCAACAGGGAAGCCAGGCGAGTCCAAGACCCGCGATCGCCGCATCCGCAATGGCCTGAAGGTCATCCATCTTGAGGCGGGAGTGAACGGTTACCTCCGTCGTCGTGTCATTCGATTTCAGCCCCCACGGGGCGTTGAACCCCGGCCGCCCGTAAACGATCCCCACGTGCTTGGCGAGGTCGTGGACGCTCAATGGGCGGCCACGCCTGTCCAGATAGGCAGGTGCAGCCCAGATGGCCATTCGCTGCTTACCCAGCGGCCGCGCTACAAGATTTGGGCTGTCGGGCAGGAGCCCCACCCGCACGGCCAGATCGAAGCCCTCATTCACCAAATCAACCACGCTATCGCTGAAGGAGATCTCGATATCGAGCTGGGGGTGCTTATCAGCCATGTCCCAAAGCACCGGCGCCACGCAATGACGGCCAAACAACGTCGGCACACTCACGCGCAGTCGCCCTGACGGTTCCCGGCGCCCCTGATCCAGGGCTGCCTCCGCATCTTCGAGCTCTGCCAACGCCATCCGGCACCGCTCGTAGTAGATCTGTCCATCGCTTGTGAGGCTTTGACTGCGCGTCGTTCGCTGGAACAGCCGAACACCCAGTCGTTGCTCGAGGCGCGCAATCGACTTGCTCACGGCGGACCGCGTGATGCCAAGCCGCCCTGCGGCCTCTGCGAACCCTTCCGCCTCAGCAGCATGGACGAAGACTGTGATGCCACTTAGACGTTCATCAACGGCGGTCATTGTTGCCACCCATTTACCAACCCTTTGAACGCCAGGAAGCGATGGATCCAGGCAACCAACTGCCCTCGCCTACCAAATCTGGAATGCTGCGGACCCAATTCATCGGATGCTCCGGCCGACCCGCGCAGCTCAGTTGCCTCTTAGTTGCGCCGAACCGTCTTGCACACGAGCTCCGCCTTATTCGACCCAATCGTCTTGACACGCGTGCACATCGTCCTCTCCTGACCTAGTTCTTCGACGGCGTTTTCCATAACTTCCAGAAGGGTAGCCACTTCGCCCCGGGCCTCGCCGCTGAGCTCATCGGGCGCGTGCTTCCCCTCTAGCAGGGCCATCAGGCGATGATGCTGTTCCACCAAGACACTCCGCTTGGATTCGTCGAGGTTCTTGAACGCTCCCTTTCGATCCTGGAGGTTGCTCATGAGCATGACCTGCTCATCTCGGACCTTGTCCGGGTCGATGACCTCGCGTGCAGGACCGGCGAGCGCCGTGGTTGATAAAAGTGCGAGGGTGAGCACAACGAGGACTTTTAGGGAGCGCATAGCGATATCACCTGGTTGATGTGTTCCGTTCCGTTCCAATGCCGCGATTCGCGGCCGCTCACCGACCCGATGGCGGGAGCTGATTCGTGGCTAGGGGCGCACAGTGAAGGTCTATTCCCAGCTGCCTATACATTATGTATAGCTATTTTTGCCGTCAATTTGATGTGGCGCAAATCGAACCAATTAAGGCGGGATTCTGTGTGCGCGTAGCGGGACAATGCGCGTCGCTGTTGACCAAGGCCCATCGGTTCCCAACCAGCTACGCACTGGTTCCCGGCTGTCGCCCCCAATTGCGCGCGCGTTCTCTATCGTAAGGTCGCGTTTGATAAGTCACATCGACTACGAACGCCCCCT
This sequence comes from Agrilutibacter niabensis, assembly GCA_031457065.1. GTDB lineage: Bacteria > Pseudomonadota > Gammaproteobacteria > Xanthomonadales > Xanthomonadaceae > Agrilutibacter > Agrilutibacter niabensis_A. The sequence goes on along the minus strand of JAVDVW010000001.1, from coordinate 171,706 downwards.
TAGCTCATCTCGGAACAAGACTTATGCAGGCATATCAAGTTACGGCTGGAGCCGGCATTGCCGGAATTCAGCGTATCCAACTGACCGATCCAGTCGCGGGACCAGGTCAAGTGCTGGTTCGCGTTCACGCGGTCTCATTGAATTATCGCGACCTGATGGTCGTGAAGGGCACTTACCCCAAGTCAGCCGAAAAGCCGGTCGTCCTCGCGACTGACAGCGCCGGCGAGGTCGTATCCGTCGGCGCAGGTGTTACCCGCTTTCAGCCAGGCGCCCGGGTCGTGACCACGTACTTCCCGGGCTGGGTTGCGGGCCGGGCGACCGCCGAAAAGGTTGCCGCAACGTTTGGCACGGATACGGATGGAGTACTCGCAGAGCTGATCGCCGTACCTCAGGATGCGCTGGTTAAGTTTCCGGAGCACCTGTCATTCGTGGAAGCTTCCAGCCTGCCGTGTGTTGCGACGACTGCGTGGAACACCCTGTTTGAAGCAGCGAAGCCGCAGACGGGCAGCACAGTGCTGCTGCAAGGGACGGGTGGCTTTTCCATCTGCGCGCTGCAGCTCGCCAAGGCAGCGGGCCTTCGCGTGATCATCACGTCATCCAGCGACGACAAGTTGGCGCGCGCGCGCGTCCTGGGCGCCGATGCCACGATCAACTACCTGACGACCCCGGAATGGCAGCCGGAAGTCCTGCGGCTCACCAATGGCGAGGGCGTCGACTTGGTCGCAGAGGTTGGTGGGCAGGGCACTCTGTCCCAGTCGCTGGCTTCCATCAAGCCCGGTGGCACCGTCGCCGTCATCGGCGGACTGTCGGGTTTTGGTGCCACAGCCGTCGAGCCTTTCGCACTCATTGGAGGCATGGGGAACATGGCGGGCATCTATGTTGGTAGCGCGGAGATGCTCGAGAACGCGTTGCGCGTATACGACGCGGAGAAGCTGCGCCCCGAGATCGATCGCGTGTTCTCGTTCGACCAGGCTGCCGCAGCCTATGAGTACCTGGAGTCTGGGAAGCACTTCGGCAAGATCGCGATCCAAGTCAATTAGCCCGTAGGCGCCAGCGGCTCGCCCTGGCGCCTTCAGGTCGCAGAGTCAATCGCGCGCTTGACTGCATCGTTACAGGCGTCCTTCAGCAATCTTCGAATCGCTTTGCTGGATTGGGTCGCCGCAAGAGTCTTGTAGGTCGGCAAGCTGGTCAGGCTCGAGACGAGGTCGATCGCAGCGCGATGAGCAGCCGTGAGAGCCGCCTTTCCGGATGCACGCTTCACCAGGACGCCGACCGCCTGTCGCCTGAGCTCTTGACGCTCCACGATGGCAGCGCCGAACTCTGGATCGAGGCTACTGGCCTCGTGCAGTCGGACGATCGCGGGACAGCTTTCCCAGAAGTCGCACATGATGTCCACGAGTCGCTCGATCCCTTTTGTGGGATCGGGCGACTCGACGGCCTCGCGAACCCGGGCAACCCGCCCCGTTGTTGCAATTTCGTCGAGCACCGCCTCCAGCAATCCCCTTCTGGAGCCGAACTGGTTGTAGACCGTCAGTCTGGTTACCCCCGCGGCCTTGGCTACCGCATCCAGGGAGAATTTTGTGATGGGCTGTTCATCTAGATAGTTCGTCGCCGCTTGTATGAGCACGCGGCGGGTTTCTTCTGCGCCGGCAGCACGCAGAGGGCTCACATAGGACCGAGCCTTCATCCGGAATCCTCTGTGGTCGAGTTTACATACTGTAAACGCGACCCATCAGCCTAGTCCACAATGGAGCCACCCTGCTCCCGATAGCACTTGACTTCCTCGAGGCCTGTACCTATACGAACTCCCCCGGCAGCCTCGCGGTAGCAGTGATCATGGCGAAACCGTCGTACTGGATGTGTCCGTTCTTGTTGAGCTGATCAGACACTCCGACTCGGGTTTGTGGAGACACTGCAGGCCTACTGAGGATGGATCATTTGATTCCTTGCTGGGATCTGGCACGTCGACAATGTATCCATGCAGGAATAGCTGCCCACGGAAGAGACGGTAGATCTCGCCGCGCATTTTAGGTTCCCCCGCCGAATTTCGCGGGCCGCTGTGTTGCGTCGCCTTGCGCCGGCACCCCCAGATAGAACAGTTGCTCGCCCTGCACCGCGCTTGGCGTCGAGTTCAGATAAAGAACGACCGCAGACTCAGGTGCAACGACGTCAAATGACGGCATACCGTACCTGTCGGTGACATATCCGATCTTTTGACCCTTCCGCACATGTTGCCCACGGGCTGCCAGTGGGTAGAACGTGCCGGTTCCTTCACTCTTTACGTAGATGAAGCGCTCGATGTAAGTCGGCTTCTTCGGCGCCTTCACCGGCCTGTCGAGCATCTCCAGACTGGCCATGACATTGAACGTGCCATCGATGAGTGTCGCCAGGTCTGCAGCCGTATACGTCCCGGCTCGCCCCGCGTCCACGGTGATGGTTGGCTTCCCCCGCGCCACGGCTTGGGTTGGCAGTAGCTTTGCAGTTTCCACCGTAAGGCCCGCAGCCGCGAACTTGATGATGTAGTCGGGGCCGTAGGCGAGGAGCATGTCTAGTTCCGACGCATCCAGCTGCGCAATGCCAGTCTGAATCCAGTAAGCGTAAGGATGTTGGTCCTCGTCAATGTCGCCGCCGTGATAGTCGATTACGTAGTTGGCCTGATCGATCACCTGCGTCGTGACCGCATAGGCTGCGCGTTCCGATTGCGTTCCGGACACGGAACCAGGAAAGACGCGATTTATGTTCTTTCCGTCCACCGGATTCAAGTGGCGAGCGACCGCGTCAAAAGCAGCCACATTGACCAATGGCACGATGATGACCCTTCCGGACAGGCGGCTCGCATCAATTTGCGTGCTCAACTTCTGCAGCGCAACGATGCTGGCAAACTCAGCGCCGTGCAGTCCACCGATCAGCGCCAGCGTTGGCCCCGGTCGCTCTCCGTTGGCGACGATAACGGGGATGCTGTACCCGGAGTCACTCCCGGCGTCGATCAAGATCTCACCTCGCGAAACCTGACCGTGTTTCGCTACAGCAGTGCCCACTTGAATCGGTGTTACCGGCTCCGAGGCGATTGCTTGTAACGCCGAGCCAGTCAGCAGCAGCGAGACAAGCATGCGGGTTGCATGCGTCAGTAGGGGAGCGGAGGCAGCCATGTGATGTCCAATGAAGTCGCTGTGGTTGCGGAGTGTCGCTCTCCACAGCCACACCCACGATTGGTATTAATGCCAATCTGCGTTTAGATTCCGCCACCCTGTCGATTGCTTCAGCTTGCGCGGTGGAACCCGCCTATGAGGGTCTTCCTTTGGCGTGATTTGATTGATACTTGGCATTTCAGCCAATTGTTGGCTTTGTGGGCCGGGCGGAAGATAGCCGCACCCATCCAACCGAGGTTCGTTATGTCAAACGCAGTCATCCAGGTCCCCGCAGCGCCTGCCCATGCAGCGATCGAACATTTCAAAGCCGAGTTCACCTTTGAGACCGATTGTTGGGACACGCACGAGGCTCTTGAGCAGGGGAACCCGGGATTCGTGTTGGTCGACGCGCGCAGCCCGGAAATGTTCGCAAAGGGGCACATCGCCGGTGCCGTCAACATTCCCCACGGCAAGATTATTGGTTCGCGCATGACGGACTATCCGGACTCCACCCTGTTTGTAACCTACTGTGCCGGTCCACACTGCAATGGCGCTGCACGCGCCGCGCTGAAGTTGGCGCGCCTGGGCTTCCCGGTGAAGATCATGAGCGGTGGCGTAACGGGATGGCTGGACGAAGGATTCGATCTGCAGGCCAACTGACGTGTCCGGCCCCGACAGCACTCGCAGCGAGCTGCTAGCAGCAGCGGACCGCGCGGCCGAGTTCCTGAAGCGGCGCAGGACGTCGCCAGTGACCGGGAAGGCATCCGCGGCAGAGTTGCGCGAGCACCTGGAGATCTACGACTTTGCAGCGCCGCGGCCCGTGCTCGACGTGGTCGACGATGTCTTCGAACTGCTCGAACGTGCTGCGGTCCGCAGCGATCACCCTCGCTATTTTGGATTGTTCAACCCGCCGGCACTGCCGGCGGGAATCGTGGGTGACCTCGTCGCGGCAACTGTCAATCCGCAATTGGCTGTCTGGAGCCATGCACCCGCGGCAGCTGAAATCGAACGCAAGGTGCTGCAGTGGTTTGGCTCGCTGATCGGTTGGGATGCCGCTGGCACGGCTGGCACATTCACCAGCGGTGGCACGGAAGCCAACCACACGGCATTGCTTGCGGCCCTAGCCAGACGCTACCCGAAATGGGCGAAAGATGGCGTAGCGGGACTTGGCGGCAAGCGACCCGCCATATACGTTTCCAGTGAGGCCCATCTGGCCTGGATCAAGATTGCGCGCAATGCCGGACTGGGCAGAGACGCCGTGCGCCTGGTTCAGCCTCCCGGTGGGCTGCGTCTTGACGGTGGAAGCGTCGAAGAGGCGATCCGTCGGGAACGCCATTTTGATCCTGTTCTCATCGTAGCCACCGCGGGTACTACGGCACACGGAGCCATCGACGACATTCGGGGACTGGACGTGGTTGCACGCCGACATCAGGCACATTTGCACGTTGATGCTGCCTGGGCTGGTGGTGGCCTGCTAAATGATAAGGTTCGGGACGAGCTGGCGGGAGTCGAGCTCGCAGATAGCGTGACCATCGACCCGCACAAATGGCTCGCAGTTCCCATGGGGGCCGGCATGTATCTTGCACGCGACTGGTCGCCGCTAGAAACCGCATTCGGTGTAAGCACGGGCTACATGCCGTCGGCGTCCGTCGAGTATCGAGATCCGTACATCCACTCGCTGCAGTGGTCGAGGCGCTTCATAGGATTGAAGCTATTCATGGCGCTGGCGACCATCGGGCACCAGGGTTACTCGAGCATCATCGAGGAACAGCTCGTTCTTGGCAGAACGCTGCGTAGTCAACTCTTGGCTCGCGGCTGGCGAGTTCTGAACGAGACACCGCTGCCCCTCGTCTGCTTTGCCCCAGCGCTTACGAAAGGCGACGAAGATGTTGCTGTTCGTGCCATTGAGTCCTACGTCGTTGGATCAGGCAAAGCCTGGTTGTCCTCGGTCTCGTTGCGCGGGAAGTTGGCGCTCCGCGCTTGCATTACGAGTTACGAGTCCACTGCTCAAGACGTTCACGAGCTTCTGGATCTGTTGGACGAAGCGCGGTTGCATCTGCCCTGACCAATCCCGTTCCAGACTAGCGTCGCGATCGCGAGGTCCTGCGCTGCCAGTCCAGTCAGGGAAACGATCGTGATGTCGGAATCTGACAATCGCAATCGCGATGTTCCATCGAGCACCTTGCCCACGTGAATATCCGCGTCCGCCGCTACGAATCCGGCGCGAACGGCCTTGCCAAAATCCCCGTTCTCGAGGCAGTGGTGGTGATCGTCGGTGGCGATGGCGCTGGCGCGGTTGAACAGTGCAGGATCCAGTTCTGCCTTGCCGCTTGAGTCAGCACCGATCGATACGATGTGGGTACCCGCTTGGACGTGTTCCGCCAGGACCAATGGGACGGCGGACGAGGTGCACGAGATGACCACGTTGCACCGGTGCAACAGTTGCTCGACGGTGCTCGAGGTGTCGGCTTGCATGCCCTGCTCCTGCAAACTGAGCGCTAGTTGCGTGGCGCGGTCGGGCGACCTACCCCAGATCGTCACGCCAACGCCGCCCAGCGCTCCGGATGCCCAGGCTGCTTGCAGCTCCGCCTGATGACCAGTGCCGATAATCCCCAAGCGCTTCACGGTTGATGGGCATCCCGCCTGGGCAGCCAACGCGCCGGCCGCTGCGGTGCGCCAACTTGTCAGCCATCCTTCGTCATGAAATATGGCGATCAATCCTCCGGTCTTTGCGCTGAACAGAAGGACCATCCCGTTGTTCACAGGCAATCCCAGAGCTGGGTTCTCGTAAAAGCCTGTAGCAACCTTTACTACGAATGCATCGCCATCCTGCTTGCTCGCGTACTTGATGTGACAGTCCCCTCTGGGTCTGTCGAACAGCAACTGCCCGGGAGGGGGACAGACTATGGCGCCATCGCCATGGGCTATGAGGGCGTTGCGCACCGCCTCTTTTACTTCCCCGATCGATATGACCTGGCGAATTTCGTCTATGTGGTGAATCGATGCAGGCGCGAAGTTCATTTGCATTCCGTTCGAAGTTCCACGTCAGTTCCAAAGCGGCGTTGCCCTTCCATTGCTGACAAAACGTGAGGCGGCCCATGGCGTCCGAGAAATGCGTGGGCGCTATTTCGTCGCAGCTTCCGCCTGTAGTGAGGTTTTCAATCCGCCTCGCTCTTCGCGCCTGCAAACAGGACGCCGGCCTCTCCGTCCATCCAAACGTTCGTGATTCGCAAGCGAGTGATTTGCCATTGGAGACCAGCTCGGATCAAGTCAACGTCATACCAATTCTTCAGCAACAAGTGACGGGACCCGTCGCCCTTTGGCAGGTGCTGCGCCTCCACGAGTGCGACCAGATGCGCCCTGTCCCCACATAGCGTCACGCGTGGATTGGTAACAGTGTGAGTGGTATCCAAGGCCGACACCGTAGCCATGATCGACGACACGATGGCCTCCTTGCCTTGAAACACGGGGAGGTCAATACCCAGACGTTTGGCGGGCTGCACAAAGTCCAACTCAGCATGATCTGCAAATGCGGAGGCGAACAGCTTACTGTCGTCCAGGTCCTGGCCGGCACCAAAACGGTACAGCGCGTCAATCACCTCGGTCTGATCGTTCAGTGCTTCTGCCGTTCGAGCATGCCCCTTGCCGGACCTGGAAATTCGCGTCTCGAGCGTTGGACTTGGTGAGTTGGCGTCTTCGTTCACCATGGCGCAGGCGTTCCTTTGTGTTTCCGAAGGGAGTGTGGGGGTGGCTGCACTCAGGGGGCCTGCAGCCATCGCAAGCAGGGGTGCCGAGAACAGTAGAGACAGATACCAGCTCATGCGTAATACCTCGCGAGATGCTTTCTGAAGACACCCAGCCCCTCTTGCAGGCCCAGGCGTCCGAAGCCAACGCGAAATCGGTCGGTTGGTGTTGCCCCTAGATCCGTCGCATAGATACTTGAAGGAAGCACGAGCACTCCGGAGGCTTCTACCAAAAGACGCGCAAACTCTTCAACGCCATCATTTCCCAAGTATTGGGGATAGCCGACACACCCGCCGTCGGGTCTGCGCCACCTGAACAGATCGGGGCGCTCTCCAAAGAACTCCTCCATCAAGGTGAGGTTATCGGAGACGATCCGGCGGTTACGGGCCAGGATCGTTTCGCGGGACCGAAGGGCGATGATGGCCAAGCGTTCGCTTGGCCCGGAGTTGCAGATCGACAGGTAGTGTTTAGTGCGCTCGATCCTGGCTAGAAGTTCGCGATCTGCGCATGCAAGCCAACCGATGCGTAGTCCTGGCAGGCCATAGGCTTTCGACATCACCCCAAGCGACAGACCTTTTTCGTATACGTCGGCCACTTGCGGAAGGTGGACAGTGCCTTCAGGACCTAGCGGACGATAGACCTCGTCGCTGAAGAGATACAGATCGTTCTTGCGACACAACGCAACCAACGCATCAAACTTGCCTCGCGGCAGAATCGCTCCCGTGGGATTGTGCGGGAAATTGATCGCAATCAAGCGCGTGTTGGGACGTATTTCTGCAGCCACACGGTCAATATCCAATGACCAGCCATCATCCGGGTTAAGGGGCACGCCGGAAACATCACAAATGGATTGCGCGATCGTTTCGAGGGACTGGTAGTTCGGGATGACGGTGATGACATGCGCGTCTGGCTCCAGAAGAGTCTGGAACGCGGCATAGATGCCTTCTTCTGCGCCGGCGAAACAAAGAATCTCATTGGCGACGCGATTGTTGTATGTCTCCGCAATAGTCTCGCGTAAATCCGGAGCGCCCCAGGTTTCGGTGTAACCGAGCCAAAGGTCTTGGAAAGACGCCGCGTCTTCAGGTCTAGCCATGGCCAACAGATCAGCCATCGACATGCTTTGTGCATCAGAGGCGGTGAGGTGATAGCGGGCGGTGAACTCCCACTTTGAAAAGTATGTCTCGAGTCGAAAGTCGGGAAGTGCGGTCATGGCTTCGGTCGCAAAAAAAGGGAGGGCAAAGCGCTGGCGCTGCCAGGCCGCATCAAAGGCGTTGGAGCACCCACTTGGCTGCGAGTGTCACTGCCGACTGCTCCGAGGATTGTCTGCGTGCCAATGGAGGAGGACAATCGGTAGAAACGACGCTATTCGATGCGTTTCTGCCAACATGAACCTTCCCGACTCGTCGTTCAATCCCTCCGTCCTGGCGCTGGTCTACGAAGGCGTCAGCAGCTTCGAATACGCCTGTGCAGCGGAGATCTTCGGACTGCCACGGCCGGAATTTCCGACGGTGCAATATCGGTTCGAAACGGCGGGTATCGATGGCCGTACCGTCGTACACGCGGCGCACGGCATGAGCATCCGGCCGGACCACGACCTGACGCAGCTCTCACGGGCGGGTACGGTATTGATCCCCGGCTGGAACGACTCAGCACGACCGGTCCCCGCCAGCGTCGTGGAAGCATTGCTGGAAGCACACGCCGCTGGCGCCAGGATCGTCTCGATTTGCACTGGTGCCTTTGTGCTTGCCGCGACCGGATTGCTGGATGGAAAACGCGCGACAACGCACTGGCAGTTTGCCGACACGCTGCAGCGAATGTATCCCAAGGTCAATGTCGACCCTGACGTGCTCTACATCGACGAAGGGAGGGTTCTTACGTCCGCCGGCAGCGCGGCCGCAATTGATCTATGTCTTCACCTGGTGCGCCAAGACTATGGCGCCCAGGTCGCCAACCATATCGCGAGGCGTCTAGTGGTATTCCCGCACCGGGACGGCGGCCAAGTGCAATTCATGGAGCGCCCGGTCCACAAGCGCGAGAACAGCATGCTCGCCCGCGTCCTGGACAAGATGGGCAAAAGCCTCAATGAGAACTACTCCGTTGCAGACTTGGCCAACATGGCCGCCATGAGCGAGCGCACCTTCATGAGGAGATTCAAAGATACAACCGGTGTGACACCTGGTGACTGGCTCCGACTTGCGAGGCTTGATCGGGCCAAGCAGCTGCTGGAAGGCTCAAGCGTTTCTATTGAAATGATCGCGGCTGAGTGCGGGTTCGGAACAGCTACGACATTTCGTCAACACTTTCGGAAGAAGATGGGTATCAGTCCTACCGCCTATAAGCATCGGTTTGCGCAAAAGGCTGGTCAGTGACCACGGTCCTGATAAGTGTGCCCCATACGAGTCACTTCGTTCCCTGCGGGGGCATGAAGCTCTGAATCAACTCCAGGTACCACCCGGGGAATCCGTTTTGCTGTGCAGCCTCGAGCAGCATCCAAACATGGTCATATTCGGCGATGCCTCGATCCATGTGCGGCGCTATGTAGCAAAGGGCGGCGACCTGCTGACCGTTTGAATCTGCCACCGATACGGCTTGCGGAAGATATTTCACTTTCAGCTGCTGGTAGATCTTGGTCAGCTCATCATGTGATACCGACATGATCTGGCCAAAGACCGTGCCCAACTGCTCGCGTTTCAGATTCACATATGGCGATATCGTAAGTCCGTAACCGGATAGCACGGCTTTTTCACGATGAGTCGGGTTAACGCCGAGACGGTCAAGCATTCTCTGATTGATAAGACCGCCATAAAAAAAGGTCAGCACAGTAGAAGTCATAGTGGGATGTTCTCGCGTCAGAAAGGATTAAACGCAGCTGGGCAATCGTGTTCGCGCGGCTGCGAGGCGCGGTTGTATCCAAACGTCTCAGCAAGGAACGCGATCATTAGTGCCCACGCACGCTTGGCTGCGACCTTGTCATAGAGCAACCCGAAACGAGGCTGATTGGCGGCAGTCACCGTGAAAGCGTGCATGGCGTGCCCGAACACATGCAGCTGCCAATCGGCTCCAGCGTTGGTCAACTCGTCGGCAATCGCAGCGACGTCTTTCGGTGGCGCCAATGGATCTTCATTGCCGTGAAGGATCAATACCTTGGCGGTGATGCGACCAGTGCTCTCCGGGAGGGCTGTCAATACTCCGTGCACGCTGACCACGCCCAACAGGTCCAAGCTACGTCGAGCACCATCAAGGACACACAGCCCTCCGAAACAATGACCAATGGCTGCGATCGCCATTTTGTCGACGCGGGGGTTCTCTTTGGCCGCGGATATGGCCGCTTGCATGCGTTCGTAAATGACCGCTCTATTTGCTACCAGCGGCTCCATCAGCATCGAACTGGCTTCGGGCGACCCGCCGCGCTTGCCTTTGCCGTACATGTCGATGGCGAATGCCACGTACCCTAATTGCGCGATCTCGTCGGCGAGGCGATAAGTAGGTTCGCCGCAACCATTCCAATCGTGAACGATGAGCACGCAGGGGGCTACCAGCGAACCCTCTGGATAAGCGATGTACCCCTCGAAGACGTCGTCGCCTGATCGATACTCGTGAAAAGCCATTCCTGATCCCTGCAAATCGCCTCCGTCGTGGAGGCCATCCGTAGTATCGAAATGACCGGCCAGGCGGACCAGTCGCGCTGACGACAATTTCCGCGCTTATTCCGCCAATGCAGAACGGTGTCTGGTCCTTTCAGGCCGACGCCCGAAAGAAACGATCCCGGTATGCCTTGGGACTGACCCCCACTTTGATGCGGAAGTGGTGACGCATCGTAGTGGCACTACCAAACCCGCAATGAGAGGCAACTTCCTCTATCGGCATCGGGGATTGCTCGAGCAGTGCTCGTGCCTCGTCGACGCGTGCCAATACCAACCAATCCGCGGGCGTGGTTCCGGTTGCTTCCTTGAAACGCCGAATGAGCGTGCGTTCACTCATCGCCGCCATCCTCGCCAGCTCGGGAACCGAGAGCGGTTCGATCAATCTTTCTCGCATTCGGTCGAGCAGCGGTGAAAGTGCGTTTCGTTCGCGGCGCTGAACCGGGCGCTCGACGAATTGCGCCTGCCCCCCATCGCGATGGGGCGGAATGACCAGACGGCGTGCGACCTTGTTTGCGATTTCGGGTCCGCGATCGCGCCGCACCAAGTGCAGGCATAAGTCGAGGCCCGCAGCGCTTCCTGCCGAGGTCAGCAGGGAGCCTTCGTCGATGTAAAGCACATCCTGGTCTACCGTGATCGACGGATACTTCCGACGCAACGCGTCCGCATAACGCCAGTGTGTCGTCGCACGCTTTCCGTCGAGTAGACCGGTTGCAGCGAGAACAAAGGCGCCCGAGCAAATTGACAGCAGGCGAGCACCCTTTCGGTGGGCCTCTCGCAATGCTTCGAGTAGTGGTGGTGGAACCGGCACATCGATACCGCGCCAGCCCGGAATAATCACGGTACCGGCCTGCACCAGGCGGTCCATGCCTCCATCCGCCACCATGCGCATTCCATATTGGCTTCTAATCGGACGGCGCTCGAGCGCGCAGGTTTCAAACCGATACCAGCCCGGCTCGAGTTCCGGACGCGGCAGTCCGAAGACTTCAGCGGCGCACGCGAATTCGAACGTGCACAACCCGTCATACGCGAGCGCAACCACCAACGGGTTTCCCGGACCGGAACCTTTTGCTGGACTTGGCATGATCTGAGCGCCATATGGCATTTCTGCCAATTGTGGCACCGAATGCGCGGTCGGACAATTGCACTGCCTTCTGCGCATAGCGCGCCTATGAAGGCCTCCTGCCAAGCCGACGCCCGCGCCGACCCATACAGGTTCCACACTCGACGTGAGAACCGCAGCCATGACCCAGCAATACCTATACGCCTACCTTGATGCACCACAGGCCGAGCGCGACAGCACCATCGAGCCCGACTACGAACGCGTCGCCACCATCGGCGACATAGATACCCGCGAGCGCAAGCTCGAACCCAAGGCAGACGCCATCGTCCTGTCCTTCATCTGAGGGCCACGACATGAGCAAGCCACTGGACTACATCGCATGCTACGCGACGGTGCACCTGCACGAGCGCAAGTACACCAACCCTAGGCTGGCGGAGGCTTAATGACCGTTCGAATCCGCCCAGTCGAGAGAGCCGATGTTGGCGCGCTCGTCGAGCTGTGCCGCGAGCACGCGGAGTACGAGCGAGCCCCCTACGAACCACAGGGCAAACAAGAACAACTCACGGCGGCGTTGTTCGGCGACGCGCCCGTCGTAGCCGCGTGGGTGGCGGAAACCGACGCCCGGATCATTGGATACGCCACGGCGACCATCGAATTCTCCACCTGGTCGTGCCAGAAGTACGCCCACATGGATTGCCTCTTCGTGCGTGATGGAATGCGCGGTCAGCGGATCGGTGCAAGACTGCTTGATCAGGTGCTGGAATATGCACGCTGCGCCGGACTGCCCCAAGCCCAATGGCAAACGCCCAGCTGGAACGCGGACGCGGCGCGCTTCTACCTCAAGGCTGGCGCGACTTCAGCCGAAAAGCTCCGTTTCTCTGTCGACCTTTCCCGCCGACCGGGTAAGGCCTAATTGGAGCACGACGAGCGACAGATCGTTGGCAACGACCGTCATTGTTGCTCGGAGATCATGGAGACCAGAGCCTCTCGAATCCAACGTAGTCCGCTGTGTCCGTGACTACGTTCGTGCCAGACCATGGCAACGGAAAAGCCTTCCACAGGGAATGGACATTCGAACCGCTCGATGTTCCGCCGACGCTCGCGAACCAACCGCTCGGGAACGAGCGCAACGAAATCCGAGTGCGCTACAAGTTCTGGAACCAGCATGAACGAAGCCGCTGACACAACGACATTGCGCTGATGCCCAAGGGCGGCCAGAACGTCGTCCACTGGAGTCTCGAAGGCGCCGCCACCAAGGGAAACCACAACATGATCGAGCTGCACAAGTTGCTTTACTGACATGCCCTTGCGTAGCCGCGGGTGATTGCGCCGACCAATAAGCACATAGCGTTCGTCGAACAGATGCCTCGTTCTCAGACTTGGAGGCGCTACCTGAGGCGTCATGAGCGCCAGGTCAACCTCGCCTCGCGCCATCTGCCCTTCCAGCTCACGCAGGTCGAGGTACCGAATCGCGACTGGTATCCATGACGTGGATTGTAACGACAAAATATATTGATTTTGCAGATGCCAAGGAGCGGCGGAGCATATCGGCCTAAGCACATTCCCGACGCGGGATTGATCCTCCACTTCAGAGCCCCCCATGACGCAAATCACTTCCTCCAAACCCTTGATCACGGTCGTCGGTGCCGCGAGCAAGCAAGGCCGCAGCGTGGCGGAATCACTGCTCGATAGCGGGCGCTACCGGGTGCGCGCGCTGACGCGGCGACACGACAGCGAGGCGGCGCAAAGTTTGTCGCGCAAAGGCGCCGAGATTGTGACCGCCCCCCTTCAGGCCGGAATGCAGGCGGAGTTGACCGTCGCCATGCACGGCTCGGCTGGAGCGTTCCTGATGACCCCGCCCATCGTGCGGGTTCCGCCTGCCGACACTGAGTTCACGATAGGTCGGGAGATGGCTGATGCGGCGTTGGGGGCCGGCGTTGAGCACGTTGTCTTCAGTGGTCTTGAGAACGTGGAGGCCCGGACAGGCGGTACGAAATGGGCACCCCATTTCACCGACAAAGCGAGGATCGAAGACCACATACGCGGCCTGCCTATCCGCAGCTCGTTCGTCTACCTCGCCTTCTTCTACACAAACTTCCTCGAATACTACGTGCCGCAGCGCGGCAACGATGGCCTCACGTTTGCGATCTATCTGCCACCCGAAGTGCCCGTGCCATTCTGTGACCCGCTCACAGCCGCCGGCCCTGCGGTACGCGAGATCTTCGATCACTCGGAAAAGTACGCGAGCAAGAGCTTGCCGGTAATCGGCGAGATCCTGACGGCACAGGAAATGGTGGATACGTTTGTGCGGGTCACTGGCCAGCCGGCCCACTACGCATCCGCGTACTCACGCGAAGAACTGCTGCATCACTTCCCCAGCTTTGCCGCCGATGAGCCTCTGGTGCGCGAGCTGATTGGAATGGTGGAATACGCCGTCGAGTATGGCTACTACGCACGCGAACGTGACCTGACGTGGAGTCGTGACATCGACACCGGCGCATTGACCTGGGAAACGTTTCTGAGGCGCGCGGATTGGAAAGGCGATTTGCGAACGTTCGCGTCCTGATCCTGCAACCCCATTTCGCGCCGGCACGCCGGACGGAGGTTCAAATGAATTCGCAGTTTCCATCCGCCGAGGACTACTCGGCCCAGACTGCCCGTTTTGCTGGGCTGACCGTCGTTGACATCGGCCAGTTGCACAAGACCGTGAATGAGCCTTACGTCAATGACGTGCTGGCGGACATCAACGGCGACTGCATGCGCATGGCGGTGTTCGAAGGCGAGTACCGCTGGCACCATCACCCGGACTCGGACGAACTGTTCCTGGTCGTGGAGGGCCGGTTGCAGATCGACTTCGCCGAACGCGAGACAGTCGAGCTGGCGCCCTGGCAGTTCATCGTGGTTCCTGCAGGCACCGTGCATCGCACCCGCGCCATCGGCCGCACGGTGAATGTGACGTTCGAAATGCAGGGCGCGCGAACCGAGTTCGTCGAGAGGCAGGGCTGATGTCCGAACTGGTCGGCTACGTCGCTGCCACTCTGACGACGATCGCGTTCGTGCCGCAGGCGACCCGCACCTTGCGCACGCGCAACACTGCCGGCATCTCGCTGGCGATGTACATGCTGTTCACCTCCGGCGCCGCGTGTTGGCTGACCTATGGCATCGTGATCGGCTCGTGGCCGGTCATCCTTTCCAACGCGATCACGTGTTTGTTGTCGTATGTGATTCTTATGTTGAAGCTGCGGCACGGGTGAGGTGCCCTCTTCCAAAGCGCGACAAAAGTCCCGAACCAGCGCCGTGGGGGCAGCCACCGGCGTCGCCAAGGGCGGCGCCGGTGGCTTCGGTAGGAAAATGACTATTCCAGGCCTGGGATCACAATCCCCAACCGCTCACATTCCTCTTTGTAGAAGCGAATGATATTGGGCTCCCTCCCCTCCCCCGTGATCCACTTGATGGCCTGCGCCGTCGAGTCGACCTGATCGTCGTACTTGCCCTTGGGGAAGGTGGTCAACTCCTGAACATAGTCCGGCAACCAAGCAGCCTGTTTGGGGATAAGGACGTTGCCGTTCTCGATCTCTGGCGTCTGGGCCAACATCCGCATCAGCTTGTCGCCCTCGCACTTGATGCCTTTGACGCGTGACATCGTTTCCCTGAGCTCTTGAACCAGCTGTGTGCCGGAAGCTTTGTCCTCGATGAGTACGGCCTTCGCATTCCAGGTCTCGGCCTGCGCGATAACCGTCCGCTTGAGGTCCGGATACCCCATGCGCTTACGCAGGACGTGAAGTAGATAGGTCTTCTTGCCCTTTACGCCCCAGGTCGTGCACACGCTGTAGTCGGCCAGCTCGCTCTCCTTGTTGGCCGTATCCCAACTCTGGACGATGGTGTCGAAGTTCTCTGGCTTCTCTTCATAACTAGCTGATTTATTTGGTGGGTCGTGACGGATTCGAACCGTCGACCAGCGGATTAAAAGTCCGATGCTCTACCGACTGAGCTAACGACCCACGTGTTGCAGAACGGCTTCTTCGCCGCATCCCGGCCTTGCGCCGGGGTGCGCATTCTAGCGCAGGCCCGCGCTTTCCTGCAGGGCCCGATGCGCCGCTTCAGGCATAGCGGGTGGGATCGGCGACGCCGGCCGCGGCGAAGCCTTCGGCGCGCAGGCGGCAGGCGTCGCAGTGGCCGCAGGCGCGTCCTTCGGCGTCGGCCTGGTAGCACGACACGGTTTCGCTGAAATCCACGCCCAGGCGCAGGCCTTCACGCACGATGTCGGCCTTGCTCAGGAACTGCAGCGGCGCATGCACGCGGATGCCCGCGCCTTCGACGCCCGCCTTGGTCGCGAGGTTGGCCAGGCTCTGGAATGCGGCGATGAATTCGGGGCGGCAATCGGGATAACCCGAGTAATCCACGGCGTTCACGCCGCAGAAGATGTCGCTGGCACCCAGCACTTCGGCCCAGCCCAGCGCCATCGACAGCATGATCGTGTTGCGTGCCGGGACATAGGTGACGGGAATGGCGTCCTTGGCCGCGGCGGCGCCGATGGCATGGCCATCGACGTCGGTGGGCACGGCGATGTCGTCGGTCAACGCGGAGCCGCCGATGCTGCGCAGGTCGACATTGACGGTCTTGTGCGCCACCGCGCCCAAGGTGCGCGACACGCGATCGGCCGCATCGAGCTCGGATGTGTGGCGCTGGCCGTAACGCACGCTCAGCGCGTGCACGGCGAAGCCCTGTTCGCGTGCCATGGCGATGACGACTGCGGAGTCCATGCCTCCGGAAACGAGGACGACGGCTTTTTTCATGGCGTGCTGGCGGAAGTGGATTCGTTGGCCAGGAATGTTCGATGCGGCCTACCGCCCGCGTTCGTCATTCCACAGGAGCTTGTGCAACTGCATCTGGAAGCGCACCGGCAGGCGATCGGCGACGATCCAGTCGGCCAGTTCGCGTGGCGTCACCTGTGCATAGCTCGGCGAGAACAGCACGTCACAGATCCCGGCCAGGCGGTGCTCGGCGACGATCGCCTTGGCCCAGTCGTAGTCCTCGCGCGAGCAGATCACGAACTTGACCTGGTCGTGCGGCGTCAGCAATGCCACGTTGGACCACAGGTTGCGATGCACTTCCAGCGAGCCGGGTGTCTTGATGTCCAGCACACGCGATACCCGCGGGTCGACCTCGGCGATGTCGATGGCACCGGAGGTTTCCAGCGATACCGCATGACCTGCATCGCACAGCTTCTGCAACAGCTGGATGCAGCGCTTCTGCGAGAGCGGCTCGCCGCCGGTGACACAGACGTGGCGGACGCCTTGCCTGGCGACTTCCGCGAGGATGGCGTCGATCGTCCACCACTCGCCGCCATGGAAGGCGTAGGCGGTATCGCAATACTGGCAGCGCAGCGGGCAACCGGTCAGGCGCACGAAGACGGTCGGCCAGCCCGCTTCGCGGGCCTCGCCCTGCAGCGAGAGGAAGATTTCGGTGATCTTGAGGCGTTCCGCGGAGGCAGCCGCCTCGCCGGGAATTTCGCTGACAACGGCGTTCATGCCGCCATTGTAACGTGCGGCCCCCGCGGCTCCGCCGGGAGCGGCCGGCTAGGTCGGCCTTACTTGTTGTTGCCGATCTGGCCCAGCTGGATGGCGTTCAGACGATCGGCGGCGGTGCGGGCGGCGTCGGTGCCGGGATAGCGGCGGGTCACTTCGCCCAGCGTGCGTTCGGCGGCTTCGTATTGGCGCGCGCCGTATTGCGCGAGCCCGACCTTGAGCAGGGCGCCCGGGGCCTTGTCGTGGGTCGGATAGCGGTCCAGCAGCGACTGGAACTGTTCCTGCGCCAGCGGGTAGTTCTGGGTGACGTAATAGCTCTCGCCCAGCCAATAGAGGGCATTGGGGGTGTAGCTGCCGTTCGGGTACCGCTCGAGGAAATCCTGGAACAACCCGGCCGACTGCACATACTGGCCGGCCTTGAGGGCATTGAACGCGGCGTCGTAGGCGGCGCGTTCCTGGGCGACCGCGCCCTTGTCGCCATAGACGACAGGCGCCTTGTCCTGCACCGCGGGCGCCGTCGCCGCAGCGGCGGGCTTGGTCGAAGCGGCCGGCACGGCCGGTTTCGTCGCGACCGGCGCCGGCGCTTCGAGCCGGTTGAGACGGTCGTCGAGGTCGAGGTACTGCGCTTTCGACGTGGACTGCAGTTGCTGGTTCTGCTGCTGCAGCTCTTCCACCTGCGACTGCAGCGCCTGCACTTCCGAGCGCAACTGGGTGAGCTGGTTCAGCAGGTCGACATTGCCCTGGTTGTTGTTGGCGCGGGCTTCGAGTGCAGCCACGCGGTCCGCCAGGCTTGCACGCTGGGCGACGGCGGGAGCCGAGGCGACGCATGCAGCGAGCAACAGGAATAGGAGTCTGGGACGCATGGAGTATTTGACCGGAGGAAACGGGAAAGTTCAGGTCTCGCCGCGACCCTCCCCCGTGCTGGGGGAGGGCGCGAGAGCCTGTCGGCCCTTACTTCGCGGTGTAGACGATCTCGACGCGGCGGTTCTTGGCCCAGCAGTCCTCGGTCGAATCGGTGCAGGTCGGGCGTTCCTCGCCGTAGCTGACGACATTGACCTGGCTGCCGGAACCGCCATTGGCCTGGATGGCCGACGAGACGGCATTGCCGCGGCGTTCGCCCAGGCCCTGGTTGTATTCACGGCTGCCACGCTCGTCGGCGTTGCCTTCCAGGTTCATGCGCGAGGACGGACGGTCGCGCAGGTACTTGGCGTGGCAGGCGACGATGGCCTGGAATTCCGGACGCAGCGCGTCCTGGTCGAAATCGAAGTAGACGACGCGCTGGCGCAGGCAGGCATCGGTGTCGAGGTCTTCCGGACCGAAACCGGTCTTTGCGACCGGGGGCGGGGTGACCGGCGGCTGCTCGACAGGAGTGGGTTCGACCGGCGGAACTTCCTTCACTTTCTTCGAGCAGGCAACGGCCGTGGCGCACAGGAGTGCGGCAACAAGAATGCGGGTGGTGCTGTTCATCGGGTTTCCTCGTCTATGAGCTTTGGAGCGGGTGTACGGGAGATGTCTCGAGCATCCGGGAGGGATTTGAAACGATGCTGCATTAGCCTACCAGTCAACATGAACAGGGGAGCGTGACCGGTGTTGCGGGGCCGCGCTTGCGTCCGGGCGGGGCGCAGGCGCTTCCAATCTTTCAATCGCTTTTTCGGCAACGGATTACCTGCGAATACGGTATGGGCCCCAGGCCGGCTCGCGCACGTCGCCATCGGCCAGCACCAGGCGCTGGCGCACGCGGCCATCGGAGGAAACGGCATAGAGCACGTCGCGGTGTCCTTCGCGTGCGGCGTAGAGGATCATCATTCCGTTCGGGGCGAAGCTGGGCGATTCATCCAGCGAGCCCGGCGAGAGGTTCGTCCACGAGCCACCGACACTGCGGTCCATGATCGCGATGCGATACCCGCCCCCGCTCTGCTGCGTGGTGGCCAGTTTCTTGCCATCGCTGGAGACGGTCGGGTCGGCGTTGTAGCTGCCTTGGAAGGTGACGCGCGTGGCACCGCCACCGGAAGCCGGCGCCTGGTAGATCTGCGGCTTGCCGCCGCGGTCCGAGGTGAAGTACAGGGTGCTGCCATCTGCGCTCCACACCGCCGAGGTATCGATCGCGAAATGGTTGGTGACCTGGGTCAGCGCGCGGCTGCCGAGGTCCATCACGTAGATCTCCGGATTGCCGCCCTTCGAAAGCGTCAGCGCCAGCTTGCGGCCGTCCGGGGAGAACGACGGCGCGCCGTTGATGCCGCGGAACTTGGCGATGACTTCGCGCGCGCCCGACGCAATCGTCTGCATGTAGATCGACGAGTTGCCGCCCTCATAGCTGACGTAAGCGAGCTTGCCGCCATCGGGACTCCAAGACGGCGACAGCAGCGGCTCGGCGGAGCGCACCACGGTCTGCGGGTTGTAGCCGTCGCTGTCGGCGATCATCAGTGCATAGCGCGACGCCTTGCCGGTGCCGGTTGCGGTGACGTAGGCGATGCGGGTGAAGAAGGCGCCACGGATGCCGGTGACCTTCTCGTATACGGCATCGGCGATCTGGTGGCCGATGTCGCGCATGGCGTTGGCGCGTGCGCTCAGGGCGAAGCCAAGCAGGCGTTCCTGGCGGGCGACATCGAACAGTTCGTATTCGACGCGATAACCACCATCACCGGCATCGAGCACGCGGCCAACCAGGATGTAGTCCTGGTTGAGCGCGGCCCAGGTCGGGAAGTTGATCTCGCTGCCGCGCGAGGGGCGATCGACGATGTCCTTGTCGGCGAGGCTGCGGAAGGCACCGGAGCGGTTGAGGTCCGACGCCACGACCTTGGCGACGTCGGTCTCCAGGGCCGGGCCCTGCATCGGGATCACGGCGATGGGCGCGGCGGACGCGTTGCCGCCGACGATATCGATCTCCAGGCCTTGTTGCGCGCTGGCGGCGAAGGGAAGCAGGAACGCGAGCAGCACGGCCAGCCAGCGCGTCGAGGAGTAGGGCGTGGATCGATTCATCAGCGCTCCAGGGCGTGGGAAACGGGGCGTGGGAAAACGGGGGTTGCGAGCGGGTCCGCGGCTGCGGCCCGATTCAGTTTCATCATTCTTAACAACAGTTTGGTTAACGCCACCTCAAGCAGGGGTTGAGAGGCCTGAACCGGCAAAAACCGCGATCAGCGATCTTCGGCGCGGAAATTCAGGTTGACGTTACGCGAAAAGACTTCTTCGAAGCCGGCATAGGGCAGCGGTTGTGCCTTCAGTACCGCCGCCTCGATCGAGCGGCGGCCCTGCTCGTCGTAGGCGCAGGGCGAGGTGACTTCGACCCCCATCACCTGGCCGCCGGGCAGCTGGCGGATGCTCAGGCGGCAGGTCGCGCCCAGCGGCACGCTGTCCGGACGGGTCCATTTGGCCAGGATCGCCGCCTGCAGCGCGGCGGCGTAACGGGCGCGCAGGCCAGTGTCGCTGCCCTGGGCGCCGCTCACCTGCGCATCCGTAGGCGCCGCGGCTTCGGCCGCGTTGCGTGCGCGGGCGTCGGCGAGTTGTGCCAGCTTCTGTTCGGCCAGGTCTGCTTCGCGCGAAGCCGCGGCGCGGCGACGGCGGATGTCTTCCAGCTGCTTCTGCCGCTGGATCTCCATCTCGGTGAGCTTCTGCTTGCGCTGCACCTCTTGCTGGCGCTCCAGTTCGGTCAGGTCGACCTGTTCCTGGCGCTGCTTCGCTTCCTGGACCTTCTTTTCTTCCGTCGGTGTCGGCGTCGGTTGCTCGGTGACGGCTTCCTGGTTGACCTCGTCGGGAACCGGAATGAAGTCCTGTGCCTCGGGCTGCGGTTCGACCGGCTCGGGTACGGGCTCGGGCAGTGGTTCGGGCTCGGGCTCGACCTCCTCCACCGGCAGCTCAGGCTTGCGTTCCAGCGTGTGGCGCATCGCCGCCGACAGCTGGCTCGCGTCCATGAGCTCGGCGGAAATCGCGCCGGCCGCCGCCGGTGTCGCGCTGCGCGTCCACCACAGGCCGAGGAACAGCACGGCGAACAGCGCCAGGTGCAGCAGCACGGCGAAAACGAAAGCCTGCGCGGTGTCGGCGCGGGTTTCCTTCATTTACGGCCGGCCTGCTTCGGGTCGCTCATCAGGCCGATCTTCTTGACGTTGGCGCGCTGGAGCAGCTCCATCACGTTCATCACGTCCTGGTACTTTCCCTGGCCCTGTGCCGCGACGAAGATCGACGCTTCCTTGTTCTGGCCAACGATGGCGCGAATGCGCGCTTCCAGCGCCTGCGCCGTCACCGCCTCGTTCTTGCCCGCCTTCACCGCCAGCGCGTACGTGCCGTCGGGATATACGCTGACCACGATCGGGTCTTCCTTGGCATTGACGGTCTTCGCATTGCTCTGTGGCAGGTCGACGTCCACGCCCAGCGTGAGCAGCGGCGCGGTGACCATGAAGATCACCAGCAGCACCAGCATCACGTCGATGTAGGGCACGACGTTGATCTCGGCCTTGAGCTTGCGCTTGCGATGGCGGCGCATGGAAAGGACGGACATGGCTGCTCTCGTGGTTTGTTCTCAGGGTTGCCCCGCACCGGTCATCAACGCACCAGCGGGGCAAACGGGTTATTCGTCGGCGTGCGCCTGGCGCTGCAGGATCGAGGAGAACTCCTCGGCGAAGGCGTCGTAACGCACCGCCAGCCGCTCGACGCCGTTGGCGAAGCGGTTGTAGGCCCAGACCGCGGGAATCGCTACGAACAGGCCCATCGCGGTGGCGAGCAGCGCCTCGGAGATGCCCGGCGCCACGTCCTTGATGCCGACCTGGGCGCCGCTGGCGAGCAGGCCGTGCATGGTCACCATGATCCCGAACACGGTGCCGACCAGGCCGATGTACGGCGCGGTCGAACCGATGTTGGCGAGCAGCTCGAGGTTGTGCTCGAGTCCGTCGATCTCGCGCGAGCCGGTCGCACGCATCGCGCGCTGCGCGCCTTCCAGCTGCACGCGCGCATCGACCATGCGTGCGTCCGGCCCCTTGCGCTGGCGCAGCCGGCCGAACTCACGGAAACCAGCTTCGAAGATCGACTCCATGCCACCGACGGGGCCGCGGCCCTGGGTCGCACCGGCGTAGAGCTTGGTGAGCTCGGAGCCGGACCAGAAACGTTCTTCGAAACGTTCGGCTTCCTTCTGCGCGCGGGAAATAACGCTGCGCTTGCGGAAGATGATCACCCACGAAACGATCGAGGCGACGATCAGCAGCGCCATGATCAGCTGCACCGGCAGGCTGGCATCCAGCACGAGGCGCACCAGGTCGAGGTTGGCGCTGGCCGCAGCCGTGCCGTCGGCAAGCGTCGCGGCCTGCACCGGCGCGTCTTCGGGCAGGGCTTCGACGGTGGCCTGGATCGCCATGAAAGTTGCGGGGGTCATGCGTCTGTCTCCACCAAAGCGTTCAATTCGTCGTACAGCGGTTGCGGAATCGGTGTCGGCCTGAAGTCCGTGCCCAGGGCGGCGACGCGGACCGTGGCGGTGAGCAGGCGCTCGCCGCCGCGGCGGATCTCCTGACGGAAGATCACGCTGGCGCGACGGCACTCCTGCAATGCCGCGGTGACGTCGAGCGCGTCGTCCAGCCGGGCCGGCTTGAGGAAGTCGAGCTGCATCGCGCGCACCGCGAACAGCAGGCCGTGCTCGCTGCGCAGCAGTTCCTGGCCGTAACCCTGCGCACGCATCCATTCGCTGCGCGCGCGTTCGAGGAAGGCCAGGTACTGCGCGTGATACACGACGCCGCCTGCGTCGGTATCTTCCCAGTAAATGCGGACGGGATGGCTGAACATGCGTTAAGAAAACCCCGGTACGGAAATCACGGAAAGGCGGCTGCGCGGCACGAAAGTCCGCCACGTCGCGCGCGAAACGCGGGTTGGGTCATTGCGGGAACGGGCGGAGGACGCGGCACTGGAAATGCGCTCGTGCTCACACTCCGGCATCGTCATTCTTCGGTCTCGGCGCGTTCCGCGTACAGGTCGCTCGCCCCCGCCTTCGGCTTGAAGCCCATGTGCCGGTAGGCCTTGGAGGTGGCCATGCGGCCGCGTGCGGTACGCACGAGGTAGCCCTGCTGGATCAGGTAGGGCTCGATCACGTCCTCGAGCGTGCCGCGTTCCTCGCTCAGCGCCGCGGCCAGCGACTCCACGCCGACCGGGCCGCCATCGAAGGACTGGATGATCGTGTTGAGCATGCGCCGGTCGAGGTCATCGAAGCCTTCCGGATCGACCTTGAGCATCTTCATCGCCGCATCCGCGACCTCGCGCGTGATCGCCCCGCTCGCCTTCACCTGCGCGTAATCGCGCACGCGGCGCAACAGGCGGTTGGCGATGCGCGGCGTGCCGCGCGAACGCTTCGCGATCTCCGCCGCGCCTTCGGCATCGCAGTTGATGCCAAGGATCTGCGCCGAGCGGCGCACGATGCGGGTCAGTTCTTCCGCGCTGTAGAACTCCAGGCGCTGCACGATGCCGAAGCGGTCGCGCAGCGGCGCGGTCAGCAGGCCGGCGCGCGTGGTGGCGCCGATCAGGGTGAAGGGCGGCAGGTCGAGCTTGATCGACCGGGCCGCGGGGCCCTCGCCGATCATGATGTCGATCTGGTAATCCTCCATCGCTGGATACAGCACTTCCTCCACGACGGGCGACAGGCGATGGATCTCGTCGATGAACAGCACGTCGTGCGGCTGCAGGTTGGTGAGCAGCGCCGCAAGGTCACCCGCCTTCTCGATCACCGGACCGGAAGTCTGGCGCAGGTTGACGCCGAGCTCGTTGGCGATGACGTGGCTGAGGGTGGTCTTGCCCAGGCCTGGCGGACCGAAGATCAGGACGTGGTCGAGCGCTTCGCCGCGCTGCTTCGCCGCCTCGATGTAGATCTGCATCTGCTCCCGCACGGGTGCCTGGCCGAGGTACTCGTCCAGGCGCTTGGGGCGAATGGAGGCCTCGATGGCGTCTTCTTCGCGCGTGGCGGCGGGTGAAACGATGCGGGAGTCATCCATGCCGGCATTATGGTGCGCGCCGCGATGAAATCCACATGCGGCGCCCCAAACGCGCCGCGGCGCGCGGGGAACGGCTGCGGCGGGCTGTTATTAACCCCTCAGATCTCGACCTGGGCGCCCAGTTCCACCAGCCGGTTGCCCGGGATGCGGAAGAACCCGGTGGCCGAGGCCGCGTTGCGGTGCATGACCGCGAATAGCTTGTCGCGCCAGTACGGCATGCCGCGATGGCGGCTGGCGATCACGGTCTCGCGGCTGGCGAAATAGGTGGTTTCCATCGGATCGAAGTGGATGCCGCCCTTGTCGCAGCTGCGCATCAGCGCCAGCGGCACGTCCGGGGTTTCCATGAAACCGAACTTGATGACCACGCGATAGAAGTCCGCGCCGCCGATCGAGTCGATCTTGAGCCGCTTCTCCTTGGGCGCATACGGCACGTTCATCGTGTCCACGGTGAGGAACACGTTGCGCTCGTGCAGCACCTTGTTGTGCTTGAGGTTATGCAGCAGCGCGTGCGGCACCACGCCGGTCTGCGCGGTCATGAAGATGGCCGTGCCCGGCACGCGCACCGGCGGCGCCAGCATCAGGCCGGGCAGGAAGGTGTCGATCTGGATGCCTTCCTTGCGGATCTCGGCATGCAGCAGCTCGCGGCCGCGGCGCCAGGTACGCAGCACGGTGAAGGCGATGATGGCCAACACCACCGGCACCCATGCGCCATCGAGGAACTTCACGCCATTCGCGATCAGGAAGGCGAACTCCACGACGGCGAACAGCACGCACAGCGGCAATACCCAGCGGCGCGCCTTCGGCCACATCGTGCGCGCGACCAGCGCCAGCAGCAGGGTGTCGATCAGCATCGTGCCGGACACCGATACGCCGTACGCCGACGCCAGCGCCGTGGACGTGCGGAAAGCCAGCACCAGCGCGATTACCAGCACCATCAGCGTCCAGTTGATGCCGGGAATGTAGATCTGGCCGATGGTGTCCTTCGACGTGTGAGTAATCGCCATGCGCGGGATGTACCCCAGCTGCATCGCCTGGCGCGCCACCGAATACGCGCCGGTGATCACCGCCTGCGACGCGATCACCGCGGCCGCGGTGGCCAGCCCGATCATCGGCACCATGGCCCAGTCGGGGACACCGATATAGAACGGGTTCTTGACGGCGGTGGGATCGGCCAGGACCAGCGCACCCTGGCCGAGGTAGTTCAGCATCAGCGCCGGCAGCACGAAGAAATACCAGGCGTAACGGATCGGCTTGGCGCCGAAGTGGCCCATGTCGGCGTACAGCGCCTCGCCGCCGGTCACCGCCAGCACCACGGCACCCAGGATGAAGATGCCGTGCCAGCCGTGATCGATGAAGAAGCGCACGGCCCAGGACGGATTGAAGGCCTGCAGCACTTCCGGGTTGTGACCGATGTTGAACAGGCCCAACGCCGCCAGCGAAGCGAACCACAGGGCCGTGATGGGGCCGAAGACCTTGCCGACCTTCTCCGTCCCGAAGCGCTGGGTCATGAACAAGGCCAGCAGGATCAGCACCGCCAGCGGCACGATCCAGGTATGCAGTTTCGGCGCGGCGACCTCGATGCCTTCGAGCGCGGACAACACGGACACCGCCGGCGTGATCACGCCATCGCCGAAGAACAGCGACGCGCCGAAGATGCCCAGGATGCCGACCGCGTAGGCCGAGCGCGAGCCTTTCGGCAACGTGCGCTGGGCCAGCGCCATCAGCGCCATGATGCCGCCCTCGCCTTCGTTGTCGGCGCGCATGATGATGCTCACGTATTTCAGCGTCACCACGATCACCAGCGCCCAGAACACCAGCGACAGCACGCCCATCACGGTCGCGTGATCCGGCGTCAGGCCGTAGTGCGGGATGAAGGCTTCCTTGATCGTGTACAGCGGGCTGGTGCCGATGTCCCCGAACACGACGCCGATCGCGCCAACCATCAGTCCGAAGAGGCCCACGTTGCCATGGCCGTTGTGGCCATGCGCATGGGTATTGGCGTTGCTGGAACTGGCCATGGGCCTTCCTGGATCTGTGACGCGAAGAAGCGGGGCGTCAGCGAAGCGCGGACTTTAGCGCTTTGCGGATGATGGTGGCGGCGTCATCGCCGGCGGTGACCGCGGCGGCAGCCATGCGGGAGGCTTCGGCCGGCTTGTAACCCAGCTGCTGCAGGGCGATGACGGCTTCGGATTGCGGATCTCCCGGCGCGCCGGAAGCGTTCAGGGTCGCACCCACGCCGGCGAGGGCGGCGGCGCGGTCGCGCAGTTCGACGACCATGCGCTCGGCGGTCTTCTTGCCGATGCCGGGAATGCGCGTCAGCGCGGTGACGTCGCCTGCCTGCACCAGGCGCGCGAATTCGTCGACGCTCACGCCCGACAGCACGGCGAGGGCGATCTTCGCGCCGATGCCGGTGACCTTCTGCACGTCGCGGAACAGGCGGCGCTCGCCCTCGCGCAGGAAGCCGTACAGCGAAACGCTATCTTCCTTCTGCGCGTAGTGGGTGAACAGCGAGACTTCGCGGCCCATTTCGGGCAGGTCGTAGAACGTGCTCATCGGCGCCTCGAGCTCGTAGCCGACGCCGTTGACGTCTACTACGAGCCACGGTGGCTGCTTGTGCACGAGGATGCCTTTCAAACGACCGATCATTTACGTCCCCACGTCATTTCCGACCCCAGGCCTGTTTCGTACTGACGCCCAGCCGCTGCGCGGTCGAGCGCACGTGTGCATGCGTGATCGCCACGGCGAGTGCGTCGGCGGCGTCGGCCTGCAGCTTGCCCTGCAGGCTCAGCATCACGCCGACCATGTGCTGGACCTGTGACTTGTCCGCACCGCCCTGCCCGACCACGGCCAGCTTGATTTCCTTGGCCGCGTATTCGTGCACCGGCAGGTCGCGCATCACCGCCGCGCACAGCGCCGCGCCGCGCGCCTGGCCCAGCTTCAGCGCCGAGTCGGGATTCTTGGCCATGAAGACCTTTTCGATCGCCACTTCATCGGGCTTGTAGGTCTCGATGATGTCGGCGAGGCCATCCAGCAGGCGCTTGAGGCGCTGCGGGAATTCGCCCTCGCCGAGCAGCAGCAGGGGCGCATGGAATACATGCCGGGCGCGCCCGGTGCTGTCGGCATCAATGATGCCGACACCGGTGCGCTGCGAGCCGGGGTCGATGCCTAGGATTCTGGTCACGAAGTCAGCGTACGCCCTCAGGCGTAGGCATCCTCGCCGAGATCGGCGTTGGAATACACGTTCTGCACGTCGTCCATGTCTTCCAGCCAGCGCAGCAGCTTGGCCACCTGCTGCGCGGTGTCGCCGCTGACGGCGATGTCGTTGTCGGCGCGCAGGGTGACTTCGGCGAGGTCGGGCACCAGGCCCGCGGCCTCCATGGCTGCCTTCACTTCGGCGAAGGCATCGGGCGCGGTGATGACGTCGATCGCGCCGTCTTCCGGATACACGACGATGTCGTCGGCGCCGGCTTCGATCGCCGCCTCGGTGATCTTTTCTTCATCCGCGCCCGGCGCGTACGACAGCACGCCCAGCTTCCTGAACATGAAGGCGACCGAGCCGTCGGTGCCGAGGTTGCCGCCGAACTTGCCGAAGGCGTGGCGCACGTCGGCCACGGTGCGCACCTTGTTGTCGGTCAGGCAGTCGACGATCACGGCCACGCCACCGGGGGCGTAGCCCTCGTAGCGGATTTCCTCGTAGACGACGCCTTCGAGTTCGCCGGTGGCCTTCTTGATCGCGCGCTCGATCACGTCCTTGGACATGTTGACCGACAGCGCCTTGTCCACGGCCGTACGCAGGCGTGGATTGGCCGACGGATCGCCGCCGCCGGCGCGTGCCGCGACGCTGATCTCGCGGATGATCTTGGTGAAGATCTTGCCGCGCTGCGCGTCGACCGCATTCTTGCGGGCCTCGATGGAAGGGCCTCTACCCATGGATGTTCCGTGCCGTGCCTTGTGACGAAGGCGACAATTTTAGCGCGCCGCCGCCGGTCACGGACGACTCCCCGTGGCGGTCCCCGCGGACGGCCGCCGGTTTCATTGCGACTCCGGCCGGAACCGGCCCTGGCGGAAGAAGTGGATGGCCAGCCGTGAGGCTTCGGCCGAAAACAGCATGCCGCTGTGGCTGGCGGCGATGACGGCGTGGTCGGCCAGGCCCGGCAAGCGGGTTTCGGCCACGGCGACGGAGCCGTCGTGCTCGCCGTCGAACCCGCCAAAGACGTGCCCCAGTCCGCGCGGCAGCGTGCCGGCGATGACCCCGACCTCCGGATGCCCGTCCCACTGATCGAAGCCGCGTTCGAGCAGGTCGGCGGCGAGCCCGAGCGTGGCCGCGGTCCACGGACGCTGGCGCATGCCATGCACCGCGCCGCTCCCGCGCAGCGGGGAGCCGAGACAGACCACGCGATGTACCGGCAGCGCCGGGTGATCATGCAGCGCCTGCAGGGCGACCAGCCCACCCAGGCTGTGCGCGAGTACATGCGTGGGGCCGCGCGCGAGGACTTCGGCCAGGTGCGCGCTGGCATCTTCCGGCCCGCGGGTGACGCCGTGGTAGGCGAAGACCTCGCAGTCGAAGCCGGCCTCGCGCAAGCGCGCCGCCTGCCAGGCCATGACGGCACCGGGCATCCAGATGCCGTGGATGAGGACTACGTGTCGGGCCATGTCAGCCGCGAAGGTAAAGCGATGCCGTGCGCGGTGCCACCACCGCGCGCGAGGTGCATCACGCCCGTGCCTTGCGCCGGTAGATGAATTCGTGGTCGTGCTGCTGGCCGACGATGAACTCGTACTCGCCCGCCTTCTCGAAGCCGTAGCGGCCGTAGAACCGCTGCGCGCCGTAGTTTTCGGACCACACGCTGATCCACAGCGTGCGCGGACCGTCACGCTCGAGCCAGGCCAGGGCCTCTTCGAGCAACTTTGCGCCGATGCCGCCGCCCTGTGCCTGCCCGTTTATGTAGAGCCGCTTGAGTTCGCCGTCTTCGGGCCGGGCGTCTTCATGCGGCAGGCCACAGGGACCGGCCAGCGCATAACCCTGCGGCTCGTCGCCTTCCACCGCCAGCCAGATCGCGTACAAGGGGCTGGCCAGCAGCTTGGCGTAGGCATCGACCGAATGCGATTCGTCGAGGAATGCCTGCAGGTCTTCCTGCGAATACAGATGGGCGAAGGCGTCGATGAACGTGCGCGCGCCCAGCTCCGCGAGCACGGCGGCGTCGGTGGACTGGGCGCGCCGGATCAGCATGGTCAGGCGTCTTCTTCTTCAGACTCTTCGTCTTCCTCGTCCGACTCCTCGTCGTCCGATTCTTCCTCTTCGTCCTCTTCGTACTCGTAGTCGTCCTCGCCAAAGTCCTCGCCGTCCCAACGGCCTTCGCCGTCCGGAACGAAAGTCAGGGCCATCGCGTTGGGCGCGCTGCCCACGCGCACCAGCCAACCGCCGAACACGCGGGCGCGTTCGGTCACCAGGCCGGCGTCGGTGCCTTCATTGGCCAGTTTTTCCCACTGCAGAGCAAATGCGGTCTCAGTCATTCCGGTTTATTCCTTTGAAGAAGCCTTGGGCCGAATGGCGACGTGCACTTCGGCCAGCTGCGCATCCGGCACCGGCGACGGTGCGCCGGTCATCAGGCACTGCGCGGTCGTGGTTTTCGGGAACGCGATGACGTCGCGGATCGATTCGGTGCCGGCCATCAGCGCGGCGATGCGGTCGATGCCGAAGGCGATGCCGCCGTGCGGCGGCGCGCCGTACTTGAGCGCGTCGAGCAGGAAGCCGAACTTGCCTTCCGCCTCTTCCGCGCCGATGCCGAGCAGCTCGAACACCGCGCTCTGCATCTTCGAATTGTGGATGCGGATCGAACCGCCGCCGATCTCGTTGCCGTTGAGCACCATGTCGTAACCGCGCGACACCGCGGTCCGGGCATTCGCGCGCAGGTCCTCGATCGAATCGACCGCCGGCGCGGTGAATGGGTGATGCAGGGCGACGTAGCGCTTTTCCTCGTCGTCCCACTCGAACATCGGGAAGTCGGTGACCCACAGCGGGGCCCAGGCATTGGCGACCAGGTTGAAGTCCTTGCCCGCCTTCAGGCGCACCGCGCCCATGAAGTCGCTGACCTTGTTGTAGGCGCCGGCGCCGAAGAACACGATGTCGCCGTTGCCGGCGCCGACGTGCTTGAGCAGTGCGGCGAAGGCGTCTTCGCTGAAGAACTTGGCGACCGGCGAATTCACCGCGCCGGCTTCGTCGATCTTGGCGTAGGCCAGGCCCTTGGCGCCGAACTTGGCCGCGTGCGCGGCGTATTCGTCGATCTGCTTGCGCGACAGCGCCGCGCCACCGGGGATGCGCAGCGCGGCGACGCGACCATCCGGATCGTTGGCAGCCGCGGTGAACACGGCGAACTCGCTGGCCTTCACCAGCTCGGCGACGTCGACAAGTTCCAACGCGATGCGCAGATCGGGCTTGTCGGAACCGTAGCGGCGCATGGCTTCGGCATAGGTCATGCGCGGGAACTGCGCGGCGAGTTCGACGTCCATCACTTCGCGGAACACGAAGCGGATCATGTCCTCCACCGTGTCCTGCACGTCGCGTTCGCTGACCCACGCGAATTCCATGTCGAGCTGGGTGAACTCGAGCTGCCGATCGGCGCGCAGCGCCTCGTCGCGGAAGCAGCGGGCGATCTGGTAGTAGCGGTCGAAGCCGGCCATCATCAGGATCTGCTTGAACAGCTGCGGCGACTGCGGCAGCGCGTAGAACTCGCCCGGGTGCATGCGCGCCGGAACGAGGAAGTCACGCGCGCCTTCCGGCGTGGCCTTGGTCAGGATCGGGGTTTCCAGGTCCTGGAAGCCGCGCTCGTCGAGGTAGCGGCGCAGCGCCGCCACCAGCTTGGTGCGGGTGCGCATCTTGCGCTGCATGTCCGGCGTGCGCAGGTCGAGGTAGCGGTACTTGAGGCGGATGTCCTCGCCCGGATTCTCGTGGGCATGGAACGGGAGCGGCTCGGCCTTGTTGAGCAGCTCGATCTTGGTCGCGACGATTTCGACCTGGCCGGTGCGGATCTTGTCGTTGACGCTCTGGCGCTTGCGGACCACGCCGGTGACACGCAGGCAATCCTCGTATCCCACATGAGCGGCGGCTGAGAGAACCTCGGCGTTGCCCGGAATGTTGCTGTCGGGTTCAGCGACGATCTGCACGATGCCCTCATGGTCGCGAAGATCGATGAAGCACAGGCCGCCAAGGTTGCGGGCGACATCGGCCCAGCCGCAAAGCGTGACGGTCTGGCCGACCAGGGCCTCATCGATGAGGCCGCAGAAGTGGGTACGCATGGAAACTCCGGGAGGTACATTCGATCCGGCCTGGGCCGGAAGCTTCTTGCAACGGCCGCGCCTCGGCGCGGCCCCGGCCGTGGGCCGGAAAGACGGCATTTTAACGGCAGCGGCGCCTTACTTGCTGCCAAGTTATGAACGGAAGCGACGGACGCCCCGTCGCGGGATTCCCACCATCAATAAGGGTAGGTCATGAAGACATTGTTGAAACCGCTGCTCATGGCGTTGTGCCTGCTGGCCCTGTCCGCGCCCGCCATGGCGCAGTTCCAGACCCGGGCCTATGCCCCGGAAGACCTGCGCAGCCTGTCCTACAACGACCAGGTCCGGGTCATCAGCCAGGAATACCAGGAGCAGTCCGGCGGCCAGCGCATCGCAGACGACCAGCTCCGGTTCTACCTGGACCAGGTGAACCGCTCCAACTGGCGCTTCAGCGACATCAAGCGCGATATCTCCACGTCCCTGCAGGGTTCGTCCGGTCCGGGCCCGGGCCCCTATCCCAGCCTGGGAGACACGATCCGCTGCGAGAGCCCCGACAAGCACAGCCGCACCTGCAATACCCCGTGGCGTGGCAACTCACGGTTGGTACGGCAGTTGTCGAATACCAATTGCGTCGAAGGCCGCAACTGGAGCTCACAGAGCGGCCAGGTCACGGTATGGAGTGGTTGCCGCGCCGAATTCGCCAGAGGCTCGGGCGGCGGCCAGACCGGCACCATCCGCTGCGAAAGTGCCGACAACCGCACTGCCAACTGCCGGACCCCCTGGCGGGGACGATCCCAGGTAGTGCGCCAGATCTCCGATCGCGCCTGCCGCGAGAACCAGAACTGGAACAGCAGTAACGGCCAGGTGACCGTATGGGCGGGCTGCCGCGCCGAGTTCGGACCGGCCGGCGGCGGCTGGGGTGGCGGCAACGGCGGCAACAACGGCGGCGGTTGGAACGGCGGCGGCAATGCTTACACGGTGACCTGTTCCAGCAACGGCGGTTACTCCACCTGCAACTGGCCGCCGGGCCAGGGCACGCCACACCTGGTCGAGCAGCTGTCGACGACACCCTGCATCCAGGGCCGGACCTGGGGCACGGATGGCAGCAACCGCATCTGGGTCAACGGCGGCTGCCGCGCCCGCTTCGGCAACTGATCGCAGCCAGCCGCGACGACTACAAGGTCTGCAAACGAAAACGGCGGCTCCGCACAGGCGGGCCGCCGTTTTTGTTGGGCTGGCGGACTCAGGCCGGCTTGGTGTCGGACTTCGGCGCCGGCTCGGCCTTCTTTTCCGCGGGCTTGGCTTCCGCTGCAGGCTTGCTGTCCGCCGCAGGCGACGCGGCCGCGCCGTCCCCGGCCAGGTTGCGCTTCTTGTCGCCTTCCTTCTTGAAGTCGGTCTCATACCAGCCGCCGCCGGCCAGGCGGAACTGCGGCGCGGTCAGCTGGCGACGCACCTGCTCGGCGTGGCACGACGGGCACACCGTCGGATCCGGGTCGGACAGCTTCTGCAGGCGGTCGAAGCTATGGCCGCAGGCGGCGCACTCGAAGGCGTAGATCGGCATGGCGGAACCGGAACTCGGCCAGTGGCCGGACCGCAGCATTCTGGGGACGTACGCGGCCAATTCAAGGCGCCGCCCTAGAATCCCGCCTCGCCCCACCGGAGCTCGAGCCATGGAACCGCTGCGCGTCTACCAGATCGATGCCTTCACCACGCAGCGCTACCAGGGCAACCCGGCGGGCGTGGTCGCCAACGCCGCCGGACTGGACGACGCCCAGATGCGGCTGATCGCGCGCGAACTCAACAACTCGGAAACCGCCTTCATCCTGCCCGCCGAAGGTCCCGGCCACGACGTCCGCGTCCGTTTCTTCACCCCGACCACCGAGGTGCCCGTCTGCGGCCACGCCACCGTGTCCGCGCACTACGTGCTCGCGCTCGAAGGTGGCGTCGAGGGCGTACGGCGCCAACTCACGGGCGCGGGCGTGCAGCGCATCGAAACCCTGGCCGTGGATGGCGACTACCGCATCACCATCGAACAGAACCCGCCGCTGTTCCATCCGCCGCTGCCGACGTCACTGGCGGCCGAAGTCGCAGGAGCGCTAGGCACCAGCGGCGACGCGCTCGATCCGCGCTGCCCCGTGCAGTTCGTGTCGACGGGGCACGGCAAGCTACTGGTGGGCTTGCGTGATCGCGCGACGCTGCAATCGCTCCAGCCCGATGCCTCTCGGCTGATGGCGCTGGGACCGCGCGTCGACAGCCGCGGGTTCTTCGCCTTCACCTTGGATACGCCGCCGGAAGACGAGGCCTACACCTGGGGCCGCATGTTCGCGCCGGAGATCGGCATCGGCGAGGATCCGGTGACCGGCAATGCCAACGGGCCACTGGGGGCCTACCTGGTGAAGCATCGCCTGATCGAGGTGCGCGACGGGCACGCCCGCTACCGCGCGCGGCAGACCGCGGGCAATGGCCGCAGCGGGTGGATGGATGTGAGCGTGCGTGCGGACAACGGCGAACCGGTCGGTGTCCGCATCGAAGGACGTGCGGTGACCTGCTTCCACACGACCCTCCCGCGCGACTGACAACAGCCAGCCGCGCTTTCCTCAGGCGTTTTCGTACAGCGCCAGCAGGTCTTCTTCCGCCCTCGCCAGTTCAGCCGCCAGCGCATCGCGCTGGCGCGACAACTCGCTGGCGTTGGTGGCGCCATCGGCATAGACGTCCGGATCAGCCAGGTCCATGTCGATCGCATGCAGCTTCGATTCGAACTCGGCGACGCGCGCTTCCATCTGCGCCAGCTTGTGCGGGTTCGGCGGCTTCTTCTTCGTGGCGGCAGCGGCCGGTGCCGGCGCGGCCTTGGCCGCTGCCTTGGTCCTGCTGTCCGTCGCTTCGCGCGAGCGCAGCCATACCGCGTAGGCATCGAGATCGCCATCGAACGGCTGCGCCACGCCATCGGCGACGCGCCAGAACGTCTCGCAGACCAGGCCGATCAGGTGCCGGTCGTGCGAGACCAGCACGATCGCTCCATCGAAGGTCGCCAGCGCTTCGGCCAGGGCCTCGCGCATGTCAAGGTCGAGGTGGTTGGTCGGCTCGTCGAGCAGCAGCACATTGGGCTGGCGCCACGCGATCAAGGCCAGCGCGAGGCGCGCGCGTTCGCCACCGGAGAACTTGTCGACCGATTCGAACGCCCGGTCGCCGGGGAAATTCCACTTGCCGAGGAAGTCGCGCAGCTGTTGCGTCGATACGCCCGGGGCGATGTCGCCGAGGTGATCGATCGGGCTGGTGCCTTCGCGCAGCGACTCCACCGTGTGCTGGGCGAAGTAGCCGATGCGCAGGTCGGGATGGCCGCCACGCTCGCCGGTGAGCAACGGGATCTCGCCGACCAGCGATTTCACCAGCGTGGATTTGCCGGCGCCGTTGGGACCGAGCAGGGCGACCCGGTCGCCGGCTTCGAGGATGAAGCTCACCTGATCCAGCACTACATGCCTGCTTGAAGCCGGTCCACCGTAGCCGCAATCGGCATGCATCAGGCGGAGCAATGCGTGCGGCAGTTTCGCCGGTGCCGGGAATTCGATGCGCAGCGCGCGCTCGGCACGCACCGCTTCGGTATTGGCCATCTTGGCCAGGCGCTTGACCCGCGACTGCGCCTGCTTGGCCTTGGCGGCGCTGGCACTGAAGCGGTCGATGAAGCTCTGCAGGTGCGCGCGCTCGGCCTGCACCTTCTCGTGGGTGATCTGCTGCAGGCGCAGGTGTTCGGCGCGCTGGCGCTCGAAGGCGGTGTAGTCGCCGGTGTAGAGCTTGGCCTTGCCGTCGTGCAGGTGCAGCGTGTGCGTGGTGACTTCGTCGAGGAACTCGCGATCGTGCGAGATCAGCAGCAACGTGCCGGGGTACTTCAGCAGCCACTGCTCGAGCCACAGCACCGCATCGAGGTCGAGGTGGTTGGTCGGTTCGTCGAGCAGCAGCAGGTCGCTGGGCGTCATCAGCGCGCGGGCGAGATTCAGGCGCACCCGCCAGCCGCCGGAGAATTCCTTCACCGCACGCGCATGGGTGTCGGCGGTGAAGCCCAGGCCGTGCAGCAGCTTGCCGGCGCGCGCGGTGGCGTCGTAGCCACCGAGTTCTTCGAGCTTGTGATGGGCCTCGGCGACGGCTTCCCAGTCCTCGCGCTCCATGGCCGCGCGTTCGGCCTGGATGACCGCGTGCACCTTCGCGTCGCCGGACAGGACGAAATCGAGCGCGGGATCGTCCAGCGCCGGCGTTTCCTGGGCCACGCTGGCGATACGCACGCGTGCGGGCACGTCGATATCGCCGCGATCGGCCTCGACTTCGCCCTGGATCGCGGCGAACAGCGAGGACTTGCCGGTGCCGTTGCGGCCGATGACGCCCAGGCGCCAGCCGGCCTGCAGGGCCAGGTCGACGTTGGACATAAGGAGGCGTTCGCCCCGGCGGAGGGCGAAATCACGAAAAGCAATCATGGGCGGTATTGTACGGTGGCGGCCGGGGTTTCCCGGTTGCCTGGGGGCATCCATCGGCCCTGAAGCCGGCAAATTCCGCCTTTGCGACATCGGTCCACTGCACATCCCGGCACTGGACGCAGCGCCGGATAGCCCCATTGAGGATGGGTCCCCCGCCATATCGAGGTCGAATGCACCACACCTCCCTCATCGCCATCCTCGTCGCCGGCTTCGGCCTGGCCTTCATCTTCGGCGCGTTGGCGCAGCGGCTGCGCTTGTCGCCGCTGGTGGGATACCTGGTGGCCGGCATCATCGCCGGGCCATTCACGCCGGGCTTTGTCGGCGACCCCACGCTGGCACCGCAGCTCGCCGAGATCGGCGTGATCCTGCTGATGTTCGGCGTCGGCTTGCACTTCTCGCTGCGCGACCTGCTCGAGGTGAGGTGGATAGCGGTACCCGGCGCGATCTTGCAGATCCTGTTCGTGTCGCTGCTGGGCTGGGGACTGGCCCGCTGGTTCGGCTGGGACAATGGTGCGGGCCTGGTGTTCGGGCTGGCCTTGTCGGTCGCCAGCACCGTGGTCGTGCTGCGCGCGCTGGAGGAACGGCGCCTGCTCGAGAGCAGTCGCGGCCGCATCGCGGTGGGTTGGCTGATCGTCGAAGACCTGGTGATGGTGCTGGTGCTGGTGCTGCTGCCGGCCATGGCGGGCATGTTCAAGGGCGATGGCGGCGACCGCGGGGAAGTGCTGACCGCGCTGGTCAAGACCCTGTTCAAGGTCGGCGGCTTCATCGCGGTGATGCTGCTGGTCGGGCGCCGCGTGGTGCCCTGGATCCTCGAACGCGTCGCCGGCACCGGCTCGCGCGAGCTGTTCACCCTGTGCATCCTGGCGATCGCGTTGGGCTTCGCATTCGGATCGGCGGAACTGTTCGGCGTGTCGTTCGCACTGGGCGCGTTCTTCGCCGGCCTGCTGCTCAACGAATCCGAGTTCAGTCACGAGGCCGCGACCGAGACCCTGCCGCTGCGCGATGCCTTCGCGGTGCTGTTCTTCGTTTCGGTCGGCATGCTGTTCAACCCGATGATCCTGGTCGAGCGCCCGCTGGAAGTGCTGGCGACATTCGCGATCGTGGTGTTCGGCAACGGCGTGGCGGCGTGGACGGTCGCGCGCCTGTGGGGCAGGTCCGGCGCCACGGCGCTGCTGCTCGGGATCAGCCTGTCGCAGATCGGTGAGTTCTCTTTCATCCTCGCCGGCCTCGGCGTGCAACTGCGCGTGCTGCCGACCGCCGGCCAGGACCTGATCCTCGCCGGTGCCCTGCTCTCGATCACGTTCAACCCGTTGCTGATGGCATGGCTGGACCGCCGCACCGCCACCGAAGCGCGCCTCACGCAGGAGGAGGCCGACCGCGCGGCGCCGATACCGCCGGACATCCGCGACCACGTGCTGCTGGTCGGCTACGGCCGCGTCGGCCGCGAACTCGCCCGCGTGCTGCACGACCACGGCGTACCGCTGGTGGTGATCGACGGCGAGGACCATCTCATCGCCCGCGCACGCGCCGACGGCCTGCCCGCCATCCGCGGCAATGCAGTCAACGAAGGCGTGCTGCGCGAAGCCGTGCCGGAACGCGCGCACATGGCCCTGCTGGCAATCCCGAATGCGCTGGAAGCCGGCGAGATCATCGCCACGCTGCGCAAGTTGAACCCGGCGCTGAGCATCGTCGCGCGCGGCCACAGCGACGCCGAGGTCAAGCACCTGCTCGAACACGGCGCGGACGCCACGGTCATGGCCGAACGCGAACTGGCGCACAGCTTCGCCGAGATGGTGATGGCGACGCCGCCGTACCGCGGCGAGCGGCACCTGCCGCCGGCCACCTGAAAAACAAAACCGCCGATGCCCTCGCGGACATCGGCGGCCTTGAACGCAGCGGGTGGTTGCTTCGAGTGGCTACTTCGCGGCGTAACGCAGGCTCACGAACCAGTTGCGCCCCGCCTGCGGATAGAACATCGCGGTCTCGTAGGTCTTGTCGAACACGTTGTTCGCGTTGACCTGCAGCGTCCACGCCTGCGCGAACGTGTAGCCGAAGCGCAGGTCGGTCGTGGCATAACCGCCCATGCGCAGCGTGTTGCCCGGATCGTCGTAGCGCTCGCCCGTGGCGGCGACGCTGGCGCCGACACTGAAGGCGCCGAAGCTGCGATCCGCGTCCACGCGCGCGTTGGTGCGCGAACGGCGCGGCAGCAGGTTGCCGTCGTCGAAACCGCTGGTGCTGCGCGGATCCAGCCAGGTGATGTTGCCCTGCACCGCCCAGCCCAGCACCGTCGCGTCGACCGTCGCTTCGGTACCGCGGATGCGGGCCTCGTCGACATTGTTGGGCTGCCCGAACGGACGTTCCGGCGTCGGCGTGGGGTCGTAGCTGATCAGGTCGTCGATGCGCGTCTCGAACGCATTGACCGACCAGCCGCCCCAGCCGTGCTTGCCGCGCAGGCCGAGCTCGAAACTGCGCGAGGTTTCCGGCGCCAGGTCGGGATTGCCGAAGAACGGGAAGTACAGATCGTTGAAGGTGGGCGCGCGGAACGCGGTGCCGTAGCTCGCGGTCAGGCGCAGGGCCTCAGTGAATTCCCAGCCCCAGCGGGCGCTGCCGGTGGTTTCGCCGCCGAACTGGGTGTCGTCGTCGCGGCGCAGGCCCAGCTGCAGCGACTGCGCACCGAAGGCCTGCTGCCACTGGCCGAACACGCCGCGGGTGATGCGAGCGGTCTGGTCATACGGCGTGTCGCTGCCGACTTCATCACGACGCCAGTCGTAACCCAGGGTCGCCAGGCCCGCGCCCACGCCGAAATCGCCCTGCAGCGAGCCGCTGGTCCGGTGCGAATCGAAGTGGCCATTCGGCAGGCCCAGCGAGAAGTTGTCGCTGAGGTCGTCGGCGCGGCCGAGGTTGAGGCTCACCGTAATCTTGTCGTTGGGTGCATAGCGCAGGCGACCGCCGACGACCTGCTGCACGATGTCGGATTCGTCATTGAAGCCGTCGTACTTGTTGTTGCCTTCCGCGCGCAGCGCGCGCGCCTCGACGTCCCACGCCTTGTTGAAACGGTGGCCGGCGCCCAGCGACAGCGAACTGTTGCGATAACCGTCGCGATCCGGATTCGGGGAGTCAAACGCGTTGGCGGGATTGTCGCGATAGCTGTCGAAGCCGTCGGTGCTTTCGTACGCCGCATGCACCTGGTACCAGCCCCCCCGGTCGTCGGAGGTCTCGCCGCGGCCGCCAATGCCCGCGCCGTAACGCTGGGTGCCGTAGTTGCCCGCGCCGATGTTGAGGCTGGGATCGAAGGCATCGTGCGGACGGCGGGTGAAGATGTGGATCACGCCGCCGATCGCGTCGGAGCCGTACAGGCTGGAGAACGGACCGCGCACGATCTCGATGCGCTCGATCTGCTCGACCGGGATGTCCTGGAACGCGGCGCCACCACTGGTGGTCGAGCCAATACGCACGCCGTCGACCAGCACCAGCACATGGTCGGATTCGGTGCCGCGCAGGAAGGTAGAAGCCACCTTGCCCGGTCCGCCATTCGCGGCGATGGAGATACCCGGCATGCCGCGCAGCAGTTCCGGCAGCGAGGCCGGAGCGCGTCGCTCGATGTCCTCGCGCGTGATCACGGTGACGGCGGCGAGCGCGGAATCCGGCGCCTGCGGCGTGCGAGAAGCGGTGACGATGACATCGTCGAGCTCGGTGGCAGCGCGTGCGGCATCGGCCGCGAATGCAGGGGCGATGCAGCCCAGCAGGCCGATCGCCAGCAGCGAGCGGCGCGGGGCATGGAAATGACGGTAATGCATGAAAACTCCTTGGCCGCGCCTGTCCCGCGCGGTGGTTCGGGATGGACGACAGGCGGCAAGGAATGATTGCGAGGCACGCGAAAGCGCATGGCCCGCGACAATAGCCCACCGCTTGTCGGGTCAGGCCTGGGGCCGGTCTCCGGGCTTGTGCGCGGACGCTCGCTCGCGTCCGGGAGCGGCGCCTTCCCGTGCAGTGCGCACAGTGGCATTCGCCGGTCCCGAGCCATCCTGGCTCAACACTTACCGTTGCGGGGGCAGCTCCGGAATTGCCTGTTTCGTCGACCAGACGAGGGCGCACCGGATTCCCGTTTCAACCGCCGCGTCGCGGCGGTCACCTCAGGCGGCGCGAAGTCTAACGTGTTCCCCAGGCTCGCGCCTGGTGAACCCCAAAGTCTGCTGCACAAACTTCGGGCCCGACATGCGCTTCCACGCCCCCATTCGCGCCTGCTGCGCGAATCGCCCCCTGCGTGTTCACCAGGCTCGCGCCTGGTGAACCCCAAAGTTTGCTGCGCAAACTTCGGGCCCCGACACGCGCTTCCACACCCCCATTCGCGCCTGCGGCGCGAATCGCCCCCTGACTCAGGGGGCTGCCTGCCTTGAAGGTATCGCTTGCGCTGCGGTGTCAAGCCTTGTGGAACACCAATTGCCCACCCGCTGCATCGACCTGCACCGTATCGCCCGCGTTGAACTCGCCGGCCAGGATGCGCTGCGCCAGCGGATTCTCCAGCTGCTGCTGCACGGCGCGTTTGAGCGGTCGCGCACCGTAGACCGGATCGAAGCCGACGTTGCCCAGCAGCGTCAGCGCGGCATCCGACAACGCCAGCTTCAAGCCGCGTTCGTTCAGCCGCTTCTCCAGTCCGCGCAACTGGATGCGCGCGATC
Organism: Agrilutibacter niabensis; assembly: GCA_031457065.1. GTDB lineage: Bacteria > Pseudomonadota > Gammaproteobacteria > Xanthomonadales > Xanthomonadaceae > Agrilutibacter > Agrilutibacter niabensis_A. Next base: position 131,230 of record JAVDVW010000001.1, on the reverse strand, counting down.
TCGCGGATCTGCGCCTTGTCGAGCGGATGGAACACGACGATGTCGTCGAGGCGGTTGATGAACTCCGGGCGGAAGTGCGCCTGCACCACGCCCATCACCGCGGCCTTCATCTGCGTGTAGGCCTCGGGTGAATCGTCGCCTGCCATGTCCTGAATCATCTGGCTGCCGAGATTCGACGTCATGATGATCACGGTGTTGCGGAAGTCGACGGTGCGGCCCTGGCCGTCGGTGAGGCGGCCGTCGTCCAGCACCTGCAGCAGGATATTGAACACGTCCGGATGCGCCTTCTCCACCTCGTCGAGAAGGATCACGCTATACGGACGGCGACGGACGGCTTCGGTGAGGTAACCGCCTTCCTCGTAGCCGACATAACCCGGAGGCGCGCCGACCAGGCGGCTCACTGAGTGCTTCTCCATGAACTCGCTCATGTCGATGCGCACCATCGCATCGGCCGAGTCGAACAGGAATTCGGCCAGCGCCTTGGAGAGCTCGGTCTTGCCCACGCCGGTGGGGCCGAGGAACAGGAACGAACCCGACGGGCGATTGGGATCGCTCAGTCCCGCGCGCGAACGCCGCACCGCATCGGACACGACCTTGATCGCTTCGTCCTGGCCGACCACGCGCGCATGCAACTGGTCCTCCATCTTCAGCAGCTTCTCGCGCTCGCCTTCGAGCATCTTGCTGACCGGGATGCCGGTCCAGCGCGACACGACTTCGGCGATTTCCTCCTCGGTGACCTTGTCCTGCAGCAGCGTGAAACCCTTGGTTTCGGCTTCCTGCGCGGCCTTGAGCTGCTTCTCCAGTTCGGGCAGCTTGCCGTACTGGATCTCACTCATCGCGGCAAAATCCTGTTTGCGCTGCGCGGCTTCGAGCTCGAGCTTGGCGGCCTCGATCTGCTCCTTGATCCGGGTCGCGCCCTGCAGCATGGCCTTCTCGGCCTTCCACACTTCCTCTAGGTCGTTGAACTCGCGCTCGAGCCGGGCGATCTCGTCCTCGAGGTCGGCCAGGCGCTGCCTGGAGGCGTCGTCCTTTTCCTTCTTCAAGGCCTCGCGCTGGATCTTGAGCTGGATCAGGCGGCGCTCCTTGCGGTCGAGTTCCTCCGGCTTGGAATCGATCTCCATGCGGATGCGCGACGCCGCCTCGTCCATCAGGTCGATGGCCTTGTCCGGCAGCTGGCGGTCGGCGATGTAGCGATGGGACAGCGTCGCGGCGGCGACGATCGCGGGATCGGTGATCTCCACGCCATGGTGCACGGCGTACTTCTCCTTCAGCCCGCGCAGGATGGCGATGGTGTCTTCCACGCTGGGCTCGCCGACGAAGACCTTCTGGAAGCGGCGCTCCAGCGCGGCGTCTTTCTCGACGTACTTGCGGTACTCGTCGAGCGTGGTCGCGCCGATGCAATGCAGCTCGCCGCGCGCGAGCGCCGGCTTGAGCATGTTGCCGGCATCCATCGCGCCCTCGGCCTTGCCGGCGCCGACCATGGTGTGCAGCTCGTCGATGAACAGGATCACCTGGCCTTCGTTCTTGGCCAGGTCGTTGAGCACCGCCTTGAGGCGCTCCTCGAATTCACCGCGGAACTTGGCGCCGGCGATCAGCGCGCCCATGTCGAGCGAGAGCACCCGCTTGCCGCGCAGGCCTTCGGGCACCTCGCCGTTGACGATGCGCTGGGCCAGGCCCTCCACGATCGCGGTCTTGCCGACACCGGGTTCACCGATCAGCACCGGGTTGTTCTTGGTCCGGCGCTGCAGCACCTGCACGGTACGGCGGATCTCCTCGTCGCGGCCGATCACCGGGTCGAGCTTGCCGCTCTCCGCGCGCTCGGTGAGGTCGATCGTGTACTTGTCCAGCGCCTGGCGCTGGTCCTCGGCGTTCTCGGACTGCACGGTTTCGCCGCCGCGGACCTTGTCGATCGCCGTTTCGAGCTTCTGCTTCGTCGCCCCGGCCGCCTTGAGCGCGCGCCCGACTTCGCCGCCATCCTCCAGTGCGGCGAGCACGAACAGTTCCGAGGCGATGAACGCATCGCCACGCTGCTGCGCGTACTTGTCGGTGACATTGAGCAGTCGCGCCAGGTCGTTGCCGATGCTGACGTTGCCGGCCTGGCCGCTGACCTTCGGCAGCTTTTCCAGCGTCTCGCCCAGGCGCTCGCGCAGCAGCGGCACGTTGACGCCGGCCTGCGCCAGCAACGGGCGCGTGCTGCCGCCGCTTTGATCAAGCAGCGCGACCAGCAGGTGTGCGGGTTCGATGACGCTGTGGTCGCGGCCGACGGCGAGTGATTGCGCATCGCTCAGGGCCTGCTGGAAGCGCGACGTGAGTTTGTCCATCCGCATGGGGGAACCTCGGGAAATCGGGGCGGCCGTGCCGCAACTTCCCCGGAAATGCGGGCTCCCGGTGCGCTTTCAAGCACCAGGGGATGCCGCATGCACCTGATGCTTACATCCCGGCCATCACAATGCCGTGCATGAGCGCAGACCCCTCCCGCCTGCCGCCGCCCCCGCCGCCCGCGCACGACTGGGCCCTGTTCCTCGATGTCGACGGCACCTTGCTGGATTTCGCGCCATCACCCGACGGCGTGCATGTGCCTGCCGATCTCATCGATGACCTGCGCCGCCTGCACGATGCCTTCGGCGGCGCGCTCGCGCTGGTCAGCGGTCGCCGGCTGGAGACCCTCGATGCGCTGTTTGCGCCGTTGTGGCTGCCCGCGATCGGCCTGCACGGACTGCAGCGGCGCGATGGCGGTTTTGCCGGGCACGAGGCGCCGCGCGAAATCGCGTCCGTGCTCGCCGCCGCGCGCGCGCTCGGCGCGAAGTACCCCGGCGTCATCGTCGAGGACAAGGGCATCACCATCGCCCTGCATTGGCGCAACGCGCCGGCTGCCGAGGAGCCGCTGCATGAGTTCGCGAGCTCGGCGCTGATCGAACTCCCCGGCTATTGCCTGCAGCCGGGGCACGACGTACTGGAGCTGCGCCCGGATGGCCATGACAAGGGGGACGCGATCATTGCGCTGCTGCAGAGCGAGGGATTCCGCAACCGCTACCCGGTGTTCATCGGCGACGACCTCACCGACGAACACGGCTTCGAAGCCGTCAACGCTCGCCACGGCATCAGTGTGCTGGTCGGCATGCGCGCGAACAGCGCCGCCCGCCATGGCCTGCACGACCCCGGCGCCGTACGCGCCTGGCTGCGCGAAGCCGCCAGGTTGCTCGCGCCCGAAGCGGTCCGGTGAGACCACTTCATCCACCCGCCGCGACAGGCGGCGCCTGAAGGGAATCCGCGCATGTCCACGCTCGACCTCGGCATCATCGGCAACGGCAGCATCGCGGCACTGATCGACAGCCGCGCGCGCATCGTCTGGGCCTGCGTGCCCGCCTTCGACGGCGACCCCGCGTTCTGCGCCCTGCTCTCTCCCGTCAACGACGGTGGTGACTATACGATCGAGCTGCTGGACTGCGTGTCTTCGGAGCAGCACTACATCCCCAATACCGCGGTGCTGCGGACGGTGTTGCGCGACGGCACCGGCGGGGCGGTGGAGATCACCGATTTCGCGCCGCGCTGGCGCCAGCACGATCGCTACTTCCGGCCGGTGATGCTGATGCGCCGCGTGCGCCCGCTATCGGGCAGCCCGCGCATCCGCGTGCTGCTGCGGCCGCTTGCGGACTACGGCGCGCGCATTCCCGACACCACCTGGGGCAGCAACCATGTGCGCTACCTGCTGTCCGACATCACCCTGCGCCTGACCAGCGACCTGCCAGTACGCATGCTCCGGGATGCGTTGCCGTTCGTGCTCGATCGCGATGCGCACCTGTTGCTGGGCCCGGACGAGACCCTCACCGAGCCGGTCGGGATCTACGTGCGCCTCGCCGAGGAACGCACGACCGACTATTGGCGCGAGTGGAGCCGCTACCTGTCGATCCCGCTGGAGTGGCAGGACGCCGTGATCCGCAGTGCGATCACCCTGAAGTTGTGCCAGTACGAGGACACCGGCGCGATAGTCGCCGCGATCACCACCTCCATCCCGGAAGCACCGCACACCGTACGCAACTGGGACTACCGCTATTGCTGGCTGCGGGATGCGGCATTCGTGGTGCGCGCGCTCAACCGCCTGGGCGCGACACGCACCATGGAGGACTATCTGCGTTATCTGTCCAACCTCGCCACTTTCGTATCCGATGCACTGCAGCCGCTGTACGGGATCGGCTTCGAGACCGAGCTCGCCGAGGAGGAAGTACCGTCGCTGGCGGGCTATCGCGGCATGGGCCCGGTACGGCGCGGCAACCTGGCATGGCTGCAGAAGCAGCACGACGTGTATGGCAGCGTGATACTGGCTTCGACGCAGCTGTTCTTCGACCAGCGCCTTAACCGCCCCGGCGACGCCACCGTCTTCGCGCGGCTGGAACCGATCGGCGAGCGCGCGTACGAACTCTACGAGCAGCCCGACGCCGGCCTGTGGGAATTCCGCGGCCGTGCCGAAACGCACACCTATTCCGCTGCGATGTGCTGGGCCGCGTGCGACCGCCTTTCCAAGATCGCCGCCCACCTGCAACTGCCCATCCGCGCCGACTACTGGCGCGCGCGTGCGGACGAGATGCACGCAAGGATCGTGGACGCCGCGCTGGACCGCGAACGCGGCCATTTCGTCGACGCCTTCGGCGGACACCGGCTCGACGCTTCGCTTCTGCTGCTGGCCGACCTGGGTTTCGTCGCCGCGGACGATCCGCGCTTCATCGCCACTGTCGAAGCCATTGGTCGCGAACTGCTGCACGGCGATGCACTGTTCCGCTACATCGCGCCGGATGACTTCGGCGTTCCGGAAACCAGCTTCACCATCTGCACCTTCTGGTACATCGACGCGCTCGCGGCGATAGGACGCCTGGAGGAAGCGCGCGGGATGTTCGAGCGACTGCTCTCGCGCCGCAATCCGTTGGGCCTGTTGTCCGAGGACCTAGCCTTCGACGGCGAGCCATGGGGCAACTTCCCGCAGACGTACTCGCACGTCGGGCTCATCATCGCGGCGATGCGGCTGTCGCGGCCGTGGCGCGACGCGGTGTGAGCACGGGTCCTGGGCAATGAGCCGGCTGGTCATGGTGTCCAACCGCGTCGCCCTCCCCGGCGAATCGCGAGCGGGCGGGCTGGCGATCGCGTTGAAGGCGGCGATGGAGGAATCGGGCGGACTCTGGTTCGGCTGGAGCGGGCGCATCGCCGCCGAGTCCGGGCACATGCACGAAATCGACGCCGGCAACGTCCGCTACATCACCGTCGACCTGTCCGAACAGGATCGCGACGACTACTACAACGGCTTCGCCAATCGCACGCTCTGGCCGTTGCTGCACTTCCGCATGGACCTAGTCGATTACAGCCGCGAGATGTATGCCGGCTACCTGCGCGTCAACGCGCTGTTCGCCGAGCGCCTGGCACCGCTGCTCGACGAAGACGACGTGGTCTGGGTGCACGACTACCACCTGATCCCGCTGGCGCAGCTGTTGCGCGAGCGCGGCGCGCGGTGCCGGCTGGGCTTCTTCCTGCACGTGCCGATGCCGTCATCCGACCTGCTGGCGGCGTTGCCGGACCACAGCCGGCTGTTCGAGGGGTTGTCGGCGTACGACCTGGTCGGTTTCCAGACCGAGCGCGACCTCGAACGCTTCCAGGATTACGTGCGCCTGTTCGGCCGCGGACGCGTGGTCGAACACGGTGTGCTGGAAACCGCGGGCGGCAGGCAGCTGCACGCGGGGGCGTTCCCGATCAGCATCGACACGAACCAGATCAGCACCCTGGCGGCCAAGGCGGTGGGCAAGGCGAGCGTGAAGCGGCTCGCGGCGAGCATGTCGGGGCGTTCCCTCGCGATCGGCGTGGACCGGCTGGACTATTCCAAGGGTTTGCCGGAGCGGTTCCGCGCCTTCGAGCGCTACCTGCAACGCCATCCGGAACAACGTGGACGCCTTACGTTCCTGCAGATCGCGCCGGTCTCGCGCGACACGTTGCCCGAATACCGCACGCTGCGGCGCGAACTCGAACAACTGGCCGGCCACATCAATGGCACGCGTGCCGATGCCGACTGGACGCCGGTCCGCTACGTCAACCGCAACTATCCGCACGCCTCGCTGACCGGTTTCCTGCGCTTGGCGCGCGTGGCCCTGGTGACGCCCCTGCGTGATGGCATGAACCTCGTCGCGAAGGAGTTCGTCGCCGCGCAGGACGCCGAAGATCCGGGGGTGCTGGTGCTGTCGAGCTTCGCGGGTGCTGCGCGTGAGCTCACCCAGGCCCTGCTGGTGAACCCTTACGATCTCGACGGCGTGGCCGATGCCATCGCGATCGCGGTGGCGATGCCGCTGGAAGAGCGGCGCGAACGCTGGCAGGCGATGATGCGACGGCTGCGGCACCACGACATCACGGCGTGGCGGCAGCACTTCCTGGCCACGCTACGGGCGGCGTAGCGTCAGCAGGCCCTAGGCGAGAAAGCGGTCGGCCTGTTCCGGCGGTGGCAACAGGCAGCTGTCGCGACGACCGAACCAGCGATAGCGGTTGCGCGCCAACCAGCGATACATGTGATCGCGCAACGGGCGCGGCACGGCCCGCAGCGCGGTTGTGAGGCGCCAGAGACCGCCCAGACCCGTGTCGCTCCATGCGTTGCCGGCTTCGACCAGCAGGAAGGAGACCGGGTCGTCGGGATCCATCCCGTGTTGCAACAGCAACGCGCGGCCTCTGGCCGTCTGCATCGCCGCGAAACGGAAGTGTGCGCGTCGGTCGTGGCGAAGCAGAAAGCGCACCCAGCCATTGCAGAGCACGCACACGCCGTCGAAGACGATCACTGGACGCGGATCGGTATCAGGGGACATGCAGCCACCCTCGATAACGCACCAGCGGTCCCGCCAGGGGCAGCACCGCGGCGACATCGAACCAGTAGCGTTCCGCCTGCTGCGATTCGCGTGCGTCGACTCTGCGGAACCAGCGCGCGGGCAAGGCCAGGCCGAAAACACGCACCCGTTCCACGCGCCAGACGATGGCTTCGTCCACGACATGGAGACGGAAACCAAACGTCACCAGCCCCAGCCGCTCGCACAACAGACCGTCGTGCGCCCACAGTCGCGACGGCATGGCGTGGCCGGCGACATGCCGCGTCCAACGCTCCTCGCCCGGCAGAGCGGTGATCTCTACTGCAATCGGCCCGTCGCCCGCGGGCGGGAGCCGCGTGGCCCACGCACATAGGCGCGAGAGCCAGCCGTCACCGCGTTCGACGCGCACCTCGCCGTGCAGTCGTTGCATGCCAGCGCGCAGGTGCAACGCTCGCACCCGCGGCGGCAAGGCGTCGAAAGCCGCACCGAGCAGCGAGGGAAACAACTGCGGCGCGGAGGGAAGGTTCAAGCGGTCGGATCCATCCACAGCAGCGACGCCATCCGACCGGTGCGCTGGTCGCGGCGATGCGAATAGAACGACTGCGGATCGGCGATCGTGCACAACGCGCCGCCGTGGATGTCGTCGGCACGCAGCCCGGCCTTTTCGAGCCGGCGCCGGGCGAGCGCGTAGAGATCGACGTTCCAGTGGTCGGGCCGTGTGGTCGTGAAGGCGCGCGCCGCGCCCCAGTCCTTGGCGACGAAGGCGTCGTAGACCTCGACGCCGACTTCGTATCTGCGCGGTCCGGCCGCCGGTCCCAGCCAGGCCACCAGCCGGTCGGGCGGCGTGTGCATCTTGGCCAGGGTGGCTTCCAGCACGCCGGCGGCCAGGCCGCGCCAGCCGGCATGCGCGGCGCCGATTTCGCTGCCGTCCCTCGCCGCGAGCAGCACGGGCAGGCAATCGGCGGTCAGGATCGCGAGCACCACGCCCGGCGTGGAAGTCACCGCGGCATCGGCTTCGGGTTCGGCCGGCGTGGCGGCCTCGTCGACGCGCGTGACCTCGACCCCATGCACCTGCCGCAGCCAGTGCGGCGCCGATGGCAACTCCGCGTACTCGGCGAGCTGCCGGCGGTTGCGCTCCACCGCGGTTTCATCGTCGCCCGAGCGCAGCCCCTGGTTGAAGCTGTCGAACGGCGCCTGCGAAACGCCGGCACCATGCCGCAGCGTGGTGAAGCCGTGCACCGACTTCGGCACGGGCCACGCGGCGGGCAGGAAGGCCGCGTGCATGACTCAGCGACCGTCCTGCTTCGCCGCCACGGCGTCGTTGTGCAACGCGCGCACCAGGCCACGCATGTCGTCGGGTACCGGGGCGCTGCAACGCACGGGTTCGCCGCTCACCGGATGCGCGAATTCCAGCACTTCGGCATGCAGCGCCTGGCGGCGGAAGCCGCGCAGCGCCTCGATCAGCTCCGGCGTGGCGCCCTTGGGCAGCTTCAACGGGCCGCCGTAGAGCGGGTCGCCCACGATGGGGTGCTTGAGGTGGGCCATGTGCACGCGGATCTGGTGCGTGCGACCGGTTTCAAGGCGGCACTCGAGCAAGGTGTGGGCGCGGAAGCGCTCGCGCAGGCGGAAATGAGTGACCGCGTCCTTGCCGTCGTCGCGCACGGCCATGCGGATGCGGTCGCGCGGGTGGCGTTCGATCGGCGCGTTGGCGGTGCCGCCGGACACCAGCGCGCCGACCACGACCGCCAGGTACTGGCGGTGCACCTCGCGCGAGGACAGCTGCTCGATCAGCGCGGTATGCGCCGGCAGCGTGCGCGCGATGACCATGACGCCGGAGGTGTCCTTGTCGAGGCGATGGACGATGCCCGCCCGCGGCAGCGCATTGAGCGACGGGTCGCGATGCAGCAGCGCATTCACCAGGGTGCCGGCCGGGTTGCCCGCGCCCGGATGCACCACCAGCCCGGCCGGCTTGTTGATCACGAAGACGTGTTCGTCTTCGTGCAGCACGTCCAGGGCGATGTCCTCGGGCTCGGAATGGGTCTGCACGTCCAGGACCACGGTCAGGGTCACGGCTTCGCCGCCGCGGACCGGATCGCGCGGCCGGACTTCCCTGCCGTCGAGGCGGGCGTCGCCGGACTTGATCCAGGCGGACAGCCGGGAACGCGAGTAGTCAGGGAAGAGTTCGGCCAGCACGGCATCGAAGCGGCGACCGGCGCTGCTGTCGGGAACGGTGGCGGAGAGGAGGTTAGCGGAGCCGCTCATGGGGGGACTTGGTTCAGGGGGCGGATCGCCGGGCTGCTATTATCCGGGTTTCGTGCCTCCGGCGTCCGTCCAAGCCTCCCATGACCCCCAGCTGTAACCGCATCGCTCCGCGCGTCCTGCTTTCGCTGCTGCTGATCGCCGTCCTCGCCGGTTCCGGCTGTAGCAAGGGCTTGTTCAAGGACAAGGAAGCCGATGAAGGCCAGCCGGTCGAAGAGCTCTATGCCAAGGCACACGGCCTGATGAAGCACGGCAACTGGAACGGTGCCGAAGTGACCTATCGCCGCCTCGTCGCCCAGTACCCGTACGGTCCCTACACCGAGCAGGCGCTGATCGAAACCGCCTACGCCCAGTACAAGGCGGGCAAGCAAGACGACGCGATCAGCAGCATCGACCGCTTCCTGCGCACCTACCCGACCCACCGCAACACCTCGTACATGTACTACCTGCGCGGACTGGTGGATTCGAGCCGCGACACCGTTTTCCTGCAGCAGGTATGGCGCCTCGACCCGAGCCGTCGCGACCTGGCCACCCCGCAGCAGGCGTACAACGACTTCCAGATCGTCGCCGAGCGCTATCCGAACAGCCGTTACGCCGAGGACGCCCGCGCGCGCATGGCCAACCTGCGCAACGTCTTCGCCCGCCACGATCTCGACGTCGCCCTGTACTACCTGCGCCGCACCGCCTACGTGGCCGCGGCCGACCGTGCCAAGCGCGTGCTCGAGACCTACCCGCAGAGCAAATACCAGAACGACGCCGTGGCGACGCTGGCCGCCGCCTACACCGGCCTGGGCAACCAGGTGCTGGCCGACGACGCCAAGCGCGTGCTGCAGCAGAACGAACCCAACCATCCGTACCTGCGCGGCGACTGGCCGGATTACCCGAGCAACCTGCGCAAGCTCAACCCGTTCGCGGGCGAGAAGTCGGCGCTGGACAACGAGAAGCACTGACAGCGCCCTCGCTCCGCACCTGCGAAAACGCCGCCCTTGGGGCGGCGTTTTTGTTTTGACGCCGCGCCGCGATGAAACAGCGCCGCGGTGAAACAAGGCAATGTTGGACTCAAACGCGCCGCAGCGCGTGAGGGGAATGAACTGCGTGGAGGGAATGAACCCGCGTTTCCTTGAGCCTGTCAGTCGCCCGTATACCCATTGCTGATCGGATAGCGCCGCTCGCGCCGCGCCGCGATGAAACACGGCAATGTCGAACTCAAACGCGCCGCAGCGCGCCGGGAATTTCGTCAGCCGTAGCCGTTGGTAATCGGATAGCGCCGCTCGCGCCCGAACGCACGCCGCGACACCTTCGGCCCAGGCGCCGCCTGGTGCCGCTTCCATTCACTGATCCGTACCAGCCGCAGCACCCGCTCCACCGTTGCGGCATCGAACCCAGCTGCGACGATGTCCTGGTGCGACTGCTCCAGATCGACGTGGCGATACAGGATCGCATCCAGCACGTCGTAGGGCGGCAGCGAATCCTGGTCTTTCTGGTTCTCGCGCAGTTCCGCCGATGGCGGGCGGTCGATCACGCCCTGCGGGATGACGATGTCGCCCACGGTGTTGCGCCAGCGCGCCAGCGCGAACACCTCGGTCTTGTACAGGTCCTTCAGCGGCGCGTAGCCGCCGCACATGTCGCCATAGATCGTGGCATAGCCCACCGCATACTCGCTCTTGTTGCCGGTGGTCAGCAGCAGCCCGCCGAACTTGTTGCTCAGCGCCATCATGATCGCGCCGCGGCTGCGCGACTGCAGGTTCTCTTCGGTGGTATCGACCGGATGGTCCGCGAACTGCTCCGACAGGGCCTCGAGGAAACCCTGGAACGGTTTCTCGATCGGGACGGTGACCATGCGCACGCCCTGCCTGCGGCACTGCTCCTGCGCGAGGTCGTTGGAGATGCCCGCCGTGTAACGCGACGGCATGCGCACCGCGGTGACGTTGTCTGCGCCCAGCGCGTCCACCGCGATCGCCAGTACCAGCGCGGAATCGATGCCGCCGGACAACCCGATCCAAGCCTGCTTGAATCCGTTCTTCGCGAAGTAGTCGCGCGTGCCGCGCACCACCGCGCGCCAGGCCAGGGCATCGCGGCTCTCGTCGCCATCCTCCATCCACTGCAGCGGGGTGAAGCGGCGCGCTTCCGCATCGAAATCCACCACCAGCCACTGGTCGGCGAAGGCCGCCGCCGGATGCACGGTGCCGTCGCCGTCGGCGACCACGGAGCCGCCGTCGAATACCACCGCGTCCTGGCCGCCCACGGTGTTGAGATAGGCGATCGCGGCGCCGGTCTCCTGCGCGCGCTGCATCAGCAGGCCGTCGCGCTGCGCATGCTTGTCGCGCTCGAACGGCGAGGCATTCGGCACCAGGACCAGTTGCGCGCCGGCGGCCACCGTCTCCGCGATCGGCTCGGGGAACCACAGGTCCTCGCAGATGACCAATCCGACCTGCACGCCGTCGAGCTCGAACACGCAGGTATCGCGGTCGGGATCGACATCGAAGTAGCGGCGCTCGTCGAACACCGCATAGTTGGGCAGTTCGCGCTTGCGGTAGGTGTGGGCGATGCGGCCGTCGCGCATCACGCTGGCCGCGTTGTACACGATCGCACCGGCTGCCTGCGGCCAGCCGACGATGGCCACGATGCCGGTGGCGGCACGGGCGATGCGCCCGATCGCCGCCTCGCAATCGGCAAGGAAGGCCGGGCGCAGCAGCAGGTCCTCGGGCGGATAGCCGCTGAGTGCCAGCTCGGGGAAAAGCACGACGTCGGCGCCGTATTCGTCCCGCGCCACGGCGATCATCTCGATGAGGCGGTCGGCGTTCTTCGCCACCGCACCGACGGGAAAATCGAACTGCGCCATCGCGATCCGCAACGTCATGCCCTGCTCCAGCCCACGCCTGCGCGCATTCTACTAGGCGTGGCAACTCGGCTTGCGGTGCCCGTTCCTTCTCCTGCACTGCCCTCACCCCAACCCTCTCCCGTAAACGGGAGAGGGAGCAACGGCGGCTGCGCCCTCAGAACGAATCGTCAAAGCCGACCGCGCCGCTGATCCCGACCTGGTAGGCCGAGACGCGACGCTCGAAGAAGTTGGTCAGCTCCTGCACGTCCTGCAGGTCCATGAACGGGAACGGATTCCTCGCGCCGAACTCCGGCGCCAGGCCCAGCGCGGACAGGCGCAGGTCGGCGACGTACTCCAGGTACTGGCGCATCTCGCGCGGCGACAGGCCGTTGACGCCGCCGGAGAGTACGTCGTCGGCGAAGCCGGCTTCGACCTCGATCGCCTCGCGCAGCATGGCGCGCACATCACGCTCCATGCCGGCATCGAACAGGCCGGGATCCTCGCTGCGGACGGTGTGGATCACTTCCAGCGCGAAGGCCATGTGGCCGGATTCGTCGCGGAACACCCAGTTGGTGCCGCTGGCCAGGCCCGGCAGCAGGCCGCGCGACCGCAGGAACCAGACATAGGCGAAGGCGGCAAAGAAGAACAGGCCCTCGATGCAGCAGGCGAAGCAGATCAGGTTGAGCAGGAAGGCGCGGCGCTGCTCGCGGGTCTCCAGGCGCTGCAGGTCCTGCACCGCATCCATCCACTTGAAGCAGAACGCCGCCTTGGCCTTGATCGAGGGGATGTTCTCGATCGCGGCGAAGGCCTCGGCGCGGCGCGCCGGATCGGGAATATAGGCATCGAGCAGCGTGAGGTAGAACTGCACGTGCAGCGCTTCCTCGTACAGCTGGCGCGACAGGTACATGCGCGCCTCGGGCGCGTTGATGTGCTGGTACAGGTTGAGCACCAGGTTGTTGGCGACGATCGAGTCGCCGGTGGCGAAGAACGCGACCAGGCGCTCGATCAGGTGGCGGTCGGCGGCGCTGAGTTTGTGGCGCAGGTCGTTGAGGTCGATGCCGAAGTCGATTTCCTCCACCGTCCAGGTGTTGCGGATCGCGTCCTTGTACATCTCGTAGAACGCGGGGTAACGCATCGGCCGCAGGGTGAGGGCGAAGCCGGGGTCGAGCAGGTGCGGGGTGGTCGCGGCGGACATGGATGCTCCGGATCGAAAGGGAAAGCCTCCCCGCAGCGGACGCGGGACGGGCAGCGGGGGAAGTGCCTTCCGGCAGCGGCAGCGCCCGCGGCGGGGAGGAAAGAGATGGATGCATCGGCGTGCGCCCGGCGTCCGTGCGGGACCACATCCCGGTGGCGGCCGCGGCGCCGATGCATCCTTGAGGGCTTACTGGCAGGCCTCGCAGTGCTCCGGGTTCTCCAGCGAACAGGCCAGGGCCTGCTGTTCGGAATAGGCCGGTGCCGGCGCCGCGGCGACGGTCGCCTTGGCAATCCGCGTGGCCGGTCGCGAGCGCAGGTAGTAGGTGGTCTTCAATCCCGCCTTCCACGCGTACATGTACATGGACGACAACCGGCCGATGTTCGGGCTCTCCATGAACAGGTTCAGCGACTGCGACTGGTCGAGATACGGGCCGCGCGCCGCGGCGAGGTCGATCAGCGCCTTCTGAGGCAGTTCCCACGCGGTGCGGTACACCACCTTGAGCGCATCCGGAAGCCCGGCCACGTTCTGCACCGAGCCTTCGGCGAGCTTGATCGCGTCGCGCGTTTCCGCAGTCCACAGGCCGAGCTTCTTCAGCTCGTCGACCAGATAGCGGTTGATCTGCAGGAAGTCGCCCGACAGCGTCTCGCGCTTGAACAGGTTGGACACCTGCGGCTCGATGCATTCGTAGCAGCCGGCGATGGAGGCAATCGTCGCCGTGGGCGCGATCGCGATCAGCAGCGAGTTGCGCAGTCCGTGCTCGGCGATGCGCTGCTTCAACGCATCCCACGCCGCGGTGTCGCTGGGCGTGATGCCCCACAGGTCGAACTGCAGCGCGCCGCCGGCGGCGCGCGTCTCGGCGTAGCTCGGATGCGCGCCATGCTGCTCGGCGATCTCGCACGAGGCCTCAAGCGCGTGCAGGTAGATACGTTCGGCGATCTTAGTCGACAGCTGCAGCGCCTCGGTCGAATCAAACGGCAGGCGCAGCTTGAAGAACACGTCCTGCAGGCCCATCACGCCCAGCCCGACCGGACGCCAGCGCAGGTTGGAGCGGCGTGCGGATTCGATCGGATAGAAGTTGAGGTCGATCACGCGGTCGAGCTGGCGCACCGCCACGCGCACGGTTTCGGCCAGCTTGTCGAAGTCGAATACCGGCTTGCCGTCGTCGAACAGGGCGACATGCTGGGCGAGGTTGATCGAGCCCAGGTTGCACACCGCGGTCTCCTCGGCCGAAGTGACCTCGAGGATCTCCGTGCACAGGTTCGACAGATGCACGGTGCGCCCCGGCCCGACCTGGTTGCAGGTGCGATTGGAGGCGTCCTTGAACGTCATCCAGCCGTTGCCGGTCTCGCCCAGCACTTTCATCATCCGCGCGTACAGCTCGCGCGCCTTGATCGTCTTCGCCGCGAGCCCCTGCTGCTCGGCCTGTACATAGGCGCGCTCGAAGGCCTCGCCCCACAGGTCGACGAAGTCCGGCACCGCGTATGGGTCGAACAGCGACCAGTCGCCATCCACCTCGACGCGCTGCATGAACAGGTCCGGCACCCAGTTGGCGAGGTTGAGGTTGTGGGTGCGTCGCGCCTCGTCGCCGGTGTTTTCGCGCAGCTCGAGGAATTCCTCGATGTCGGCGTGCCAGGTTTCCAGGTAGATGCAGGCCGCGCCCTTGCGCTTGCCGCCTTGGTTCACCGCGGCGACCGAGGCATCGAGGGTCTTCAACCACGGCACGATGCCGTTGCTGCGGCCGTTGGTGGAACGGATCAGCGAACCGCGCGAACGGATGCGCGAATAGGCCTGGCCGATGCCGCCACTGAACTTCGACAACTGGGCGACGTCGCCGTAGCGCGCATAGATGTCGGTGAGCGAGTCCTGCGGCGAATCCAGCAGGAAGCAGGACGACAGCTGCTCGTGGCGCGTGCCCGAGTTGAACAGCGTCGGCGAACTGGGGATGTAGTCGAGCGACGCCATCAGCCGGTACAGCTCCAGCGCCGCGGCCGGGTTTTCGGTCAGCGACACCGCGATGCGCATGAAGAACTGCTGAGGTGTCTCGATCACGCTGCGGCGTTGCGGGTGCTTGAGCAGGTAGCGGTCGTACAGCGTGCGCAGGCCGAAGTACTCGAAGCGCTGGGTCTGCGCCGTGTCGATCGCATCGTTGAACTTGCGCGCGTTGGCCTCGACGGTGTCGCGCACGCGGTCGTTGATCAGGCCGAGCTCGTGGCCGAGCACGATCGATTGCGAGAACGAATGCACGCCCAGGCCCGACACTTCCTTGTCGATGTAGCCGGCGAGCAGTCGCGCAGCGAGGCGGGCGTACTGCGGTTCCTCGGCGGTGAAGGCAGCGGCGGTGCGGATCGACAGTTCGTCGAGCTCGCGCGTGGTCGCGCCGTCGAAGATGCCGGCGATGGTCTTGAGCGCGACCCGCATCGGATCGATGTCGTTGAGGCCGTCGCCACAGCGCGTCACCGCGCGCACGATCTTGCCGACGTCGACCGGCTCCCTGCGGCCGTCGCGCTTGGTGATGGTCATGGTCGCCGGCGCATGCGGCGGGGTCAGGGCGAAGCTTCTTTGCGCGGCGTTGTTCGCATGCGCGGTGGAAGGCGCGCTATCGCGTACCGGCGTTTCGGTGGCTGCTTCGGCCAGGGTTTCGATGTGCATGGCTGTCCTCTCCGGTAGATGTGGAGAAGAAGCGAAAGCGGTCGCACGCATTGCGATTGGGCGCTTCGACCCGGATCGCTGCCGCGCACGTGCCAGCCCCCGCCCCCTCGGGCGAGCCGGCTTCAACGCGGGGATGCTGTCCAACAGCATGGAGACGGTGCGACGGCACGGGACGGACTCCCGGGATGGTCGACCGTCGCTCCCCGCGGAGACGCCTGGCCAAACGGAGGCATCGCTGCATCCGGTCGTGGCAGGTTTTCGGGCTTCTGGTC
Source organism: Agrilutibacter niabensis (assembly GCA_031457065.1). Lineage (GTDB taxonomy): Bacteria > Pseudomonadota > Gammaproteobacteria > Xanthomonadales > Xanthomonadaceae > Agrilutibacter > Agrilutibacter niabensis_A. Next base: position 115,207 of record JAVDVW010000001.1, on the reverse strand, counting down.
GGGCGGCGGGCCGGGGCTCGCCGTCTTCCTACTGCGCGTCGCTTCCCAGCTGCATCCCTTACGGGATCGGGCCAGTGCCATTGACGCGGGTCGTTACCAGTTACCGCTGCGGGGCAGCTCCGGAATCGGTCCGAACGTGCTCGGATCGGGCCTCACCGGATTCCCTTTAAGCCTTCCCCGGGCGGGGTCGGCACCATCGACAACCACAAGATAGTGGGGGTCGCCGAATCGGTCAACACGAAATATTGATTCCTCGGCCCTTGCGCTGGGTGGGCGCTCCGTGCCGCTCCAGGCGCAACAGCCGCAGCAGGGCCCGCTCCCATTGGCGCGGACTGCGGGCGCCTTGGGTGACGCGCTGCAGGCGCCCGGATTCCCAGGCCTCCAATACCGCGGGATCGATGTACGACTTGCGGCAGACCGCGGGAGTGTTGCGCAGCAGCTTCGCGACTTCCGCGATCACGGCATTGCAGACGGCGACCTTGCTGCGCCCGCTCGCATCGCCCTCCTGTCCGGGCGCGGGCTCCGCCGCCAGCAAGGGCATCGCCGCGAGCGTGCCGCCCCAGGTCCGGAAGTCCTTGGCCGTGAAGGCCTCACCCATCGCCTCGCGCAGATAGTCGTTGACCAGGCCGGAATCGATCGGCTGCACGGTGCCGTCGTCGTCCGTGTACTGGAACAACTGCTGCCCGGGGAGTTGCTGGCAACGCCGGGCGAGGCGCGTCAGGCGGGCGTCGTCGAGCACCACCTCGTGCGCCTGTCCTCCCTTGCCACGGAAGCGCAAACGCGCGCGGCCGCCGCGCAGGAATTCGATGTGGCGATTGCGCAGCGTGGTGAGTCCGTACGACTGGTTGCCGCGTGCGTATTGGTCGTTGCCGACTCGCAACAGCGTGTTGGCCAGGATCGCGACCACCACCGCCAGCACCTTGTCGCGCGGCAGGCCGGCTTGCGCCAGGTCGTGGCGCACGCGCTTGCGCAGTCGCGGCAATGCGGCGCCGAAAGCGACGATGCGATCGAATTTCTCCGCGTCGCGCACCTGTTTCCAGCGCGGGTGGTAGCGGTACTGCTTGCGGCCGCGGGCATCGCGTCCCGTGGCCTGCAGGTGGCCGTTGGCACGCGCGCAGATCCACACGTCTCGATACGCGGGCGGGATTGCGAGCGCGCGGATGCGTTGCAGTGTGGCGCGGTCGCTTACGCGCTTGCCGTTCGCAGCGACATAGACGAAGCCCGCGCCGGCACGGCGGCGGCGCAGGCCCGGTTCGGCATCACCGACATGGACGAGGCCGCCCTGCGCGGCGGATTCGATCGCGGCGGGATCGGCGTCGGTGTTCGCAGCAGGACGACGGCTGGGCATTCCCGACCAGCATCGGGGTACGCGCGTCAACGGAGCGCGTGGACGGATGCGCGCGAAGCAACTCCCTCCCCCGCTTGCGGGGGAGGGTTGGGGTGGGGGCTCGAGATCGACTTCTCGCCCCGGTGTGCCCACTTCCCAACCTTCCCCCGCGCAAGCGGGGGAAGGAGCCTGAGCTCCGCCCTTCATTTTCCCTCTCGGTGGTGGCTCCTCGGTCGCAGCGAATTGCTTCCCCCTCCCCCGCCTCGCGGGGGAGGGTTGGGGTGGGGGCACGCAACAATAAAAAAGGCCGCCCGGAGGCGGCCTTCTGTGAACGCAATGCGCCGGTTACTTGGCGAGGCGCTTGGCGATCGCCGCACCGAGGTCGCCCGGCGACTTCACCGTGGTGACGCCGGCCTTTTCCATCGCGGCGAACTTGCCTTCGGCCGTGCCCGATCCGCCCGAGGCGATCGCACCGGCGTGGCCCATGCGCTTGCCCTTCGGCGCCGAGGCGCCGGCGATGAAGCCGACGACCGGCTTGGTCACGTACTTGCTGATGAATTCGGCCGCTTCTTCCTCGGCCGAACCGCCGATCTCGCCGACCATGATGATGCCTTCGGTCTGCGGGTCGTCCTGGAACAGCTTGAGCGCGTCGATGAAGCTCGTGCCGTTGATGGGGTCGCCACCGATGCCGATGCAGGTCGACTGGCCGAGGCCGACGTCGGTGGTCTGCTTGACGGCTTCATAGGTCAGCGTGCCCGAACGCGACACGATGCCGATCTTGCCCGGCAGGTGGATGTGGCCCGGCATGATGCCGATCTTGCACTCGCCCGGCGTGATCACGCCCGGGCAGTTCGGACCGACCAGCACGACGTCGTCGTAACCGTTGAGGGTGTTCTTCACGCGCAGCATGTCGAGGACCGGAATGCCCTCGGTGATGCAGACGATGACCTTGATGCCGGCATCGGCCGCTTCGAGGATCGCGTCGGCTGCGAACGGCGGCGGCACGTAGATGACGGAGGCATCGGCGCCGGTCTCGTTGACCGCATCGGCAACGGTGTTGAACACGGGCAGGCCGAGGTGCTGGGTGCCGCCCTTGCCGGGGGTCACGCCACCGACGACCTTGGTGCCGTAGTCGAGCATCTGCTCGGCGTGGAAGGTGCCCTGCGAGCCGGTGAAGCCCTGGACGATCACCTTCGTATTCTTGTTGATCAAAACAGACATGGGTCGTCGTTCCTTACTTGCCGGCGACGGCCGCAACCGCCTTCTTCGCGCCGTCGTTGATGTCGTCGGCCGGAGTGATGGCCAGACCCGAGTTCTTCAGCAGTTCCTTGCCGGCTTCCACGTTCGTGCCTTCGAGGCGGACGATGACGGGAACCTTGACGTCGACTTCCTTGACCGCGCCGATGATGCCCTCGGCGATCATGTCGCAACGGACGATGCCGCCGAAGATGTTGACGAAGATCGCCTTCACCTTGTCGCTCGACAGGATCAGCTTGAAGGCTTCGGTCACGCGTTCCTTGGTGGCGCCGCCGCCGACGTCGAGGAAGTTGGCCGGCGAACCGCCATTGAGCGAGATGACGTCCATCGTGGCCATCGCCAGGCCGGCGCCGTTGACCATGCAGCCGATGTTGCCGTCCATGGTGACGTAGTTGAGGTCGTGCTGGCTGGCCTTGACCTCGGTCTCGTCTTCCTGGCGGATGTCGCGCATCGCGGCCAGTTCCGGATGGCGGAAGGTCGCGTTGTCGTCGGAGTTGATCTTGCCGTCGAGCACGGCGAGGTCGCCGTTGGTCATGATGGCGAGCGGGTTGAGCTCGACCAGCGCCAGGTCCTTGTCGTTGAACAGCCTGTACAGGCCCAGCATGATCTTCGACAGCTGGCCCACCTGCTTGGCGTTGAGGCCGAGGGCGAAGCCGAGGTCGCGGGTCTGGTAGGGCTGCAGGCCCTGCACGTAGTTCACGTGCAGCGTCTTGATCGCTTCGGGCTTCTCGTGCGCGACCTGCTCGATGTCCATGCCGCCTTCGGCCGACGCGATGAACGTGATCGACTTGCTGTCGCGGTCGACGAGCACCGACAGGTACAGCTCCTTGGCGATGTCGGTGGCCTGGGTCACCAGCACGCTGTCGACGGGCAGTTCCACGCCGGCGGTCTGGTAGGTGGCCATCTTCGTGCCGAGCATGCCCTTGGCGTACTCGCGCACTTCATCGAAGGTCTTGGCGAGCTTCACGCCGCCGGCCTTGCCGCGGCCGCCCGCATGGATCTGGGCCTTGACCACCCAGAAGTCGCCGCCGATGGCCTTGGCTGCATCGACAGCCTCTTCCGGCGTGCGCGCTACGCGCCCGGCCGGCACCGAAATGCCGTAATCGGCAAAGAGTTGCTTTGCCTGGTATTCGTGGAAATTCATGCGTCACCGAGGGGAAGGAAAGAACCCGCGCCAGAACTCGCGGCCAGGGTGGCCGCCGCGCGAGGGGCAGCATTGTCGCGCATTTCATGCTGCGCATGAAATCCCAAGGTGCCCTGCACCTTGGGCCCCGCTACGTGCCGCCAATCCCGCCCCTGCGGGGCGCCCCTTTACCAAGGGGGCTGCTCTCCCAGTGGATTTTCCGGCTCGGCCGGCCTCTGGCGCCCCCCTATACTCAGCCCGCGCCATCACCAGGGACTTCCGCTTGACTACTCGCCCCGCCGCCCAAGCCGACAGCGCGCTGCGCCGCGAGTTGCACTTCTTCACCCTGTTCCGGCTGTTCGAAGCCGCGCTGCTGACCTTCCTGTTGTTCGGCCCGGTGCGCGATTACGTCACCCAGCCGCGCGACGAAGGCATTGCCAAGGCCACGGTGGTCAGCTACCTGTTCGTCGCGCTGGTGCTGTTCGTGATCCGCAAGCGCGGCGACCTGCAGTTGCAGGCACTGACCGGGATCGCGTTCGACCTGTTCTTCTGCCTCCTCGCCGTGTATGCGTTGCCGGGGACGCGGGCGGGCATCGTCCTCATGTTGATGTTCAACGTCGGCGCGGCGGCGCTGCTGCTGCCGACACGCTTCGGCCTTGGCGTCGCCACACTCGCCGCTGGCGCGCTGGTCCTCGAATATTTCTGGAACGCAAGTACCGGCGACACCTCGCGCGGGATCGCCGAACCGCTGCTGTTCGCGACCGGTTACATGGCCACCGCCACGCTGACCAACGTGCTGGGCCGGCAGATGCGCGAAAGCGTGGATCTGGCCGCGCGCCACGGCGAGGACGCGGCGTCGCTCGCCGAAGTCAACGAACTGATCATCCGCCGCCTGCGCACGGGCGTGCTGCTGGTCGACAAACACGGCCACCTGCGCCTCGCCAACGAAGCGGCGATGCTGCTGTTGAGCGACAGCGGCGACCACCCCGGTGAAGGGCGCAACCTGCTCGTGGCCGCACCGGCATTGGCCAAGCGGCTGGAGACCTGGCGCGAAAGCAGCCGTGCCGACGACACGCCGCTGCAGCTCGCCCCCGACCTGCCCGAAGTCGTGCCGCGCTTCACCCGCCTGCGCGCGGGCAGCGACCAGGTCCTGGTCTTCCTCGACGACACCAGCATCGTTTCGCGCCAGGTCGAATCGATGACGCTGGCCACGCTGGGCCGCTTCTCGGCCAGCCTCGCCCACGAGATCCGCAATCCGCTGGCGGCGATCAATTACGCCGTGCAGTTGCTCGAAGAGTCGAAGGACCTGCCCACGGCCGACCTGCGCCTGCTCGAGATCGTGCGCCAGCAGGGGCAGCGCATGAACGGCATCGTCGAAAACGTCCTCGGCCTCGCCCGCCGCGAGCCCGCTAAGCCCGAGCACGTCGACCTGATCGCCTTCACCCGCCGCTTCGTCGAGGACTACGCCACCAGCCATCCGCTGGAGCACGATACGCTGCTGGCCACCGGCAAGCCGACCGCGCTGTTCACCCTCATCGATCCGCGCCAGTTGCACCAGGTCCTGACCGCACTGACCTACAACGCCCTCACCTACGGCCGCATGCCCGGCCAGCCGGCGCGCGTCTCCGTCCACGTATCCGTCGACGACGACGGGATCCCGGCCATCGATGTCCGCGACCGCGGACCGGGCGTGCCCGAATCCGTGGTGCGCCAGCTGTTCCGCCCGTTCTTCACCACGTCGGGCCATGGCACCGGCCTGGGCCTGTACATCGCGCGCGAGCTCTGCCGCGCCAACCAGGCCACGCTCGAACACGTGTCCCTGCCCGGCGGCGGTGCCTGCTTCCGGATCGGGCTGTCGGCGCCCAGCCCGCTGCTGGGCCGGGGCTGACCCGCCCCTGGCCACGCGCGAGGGCACGAAACCTCGCGCGTCATGTTCCAGGGCATCGCGCGCCACATCCGCGGCCTCGCGCGCCACCTTCCAAAGCATCGCCCGCCACGTCCGGGGGCATCGTTCGCCACGTCCGCGCACCTCGCGCGCCACGTTCCAGGGCATCGCGGGCCACGTCCGCGCACCTGCCACGCCACGCTCCAGGCATCGCCCGCCACGTCCGTGGACCTCGCGTGCCACGTTCCAGGGGATCGCGGGCCACGTCCGCGGACCTCGGGCGCCACGTTCCAGCGCATCCCCCACCACGCCCGCGTACCTCACGCTCCACGTTCCCCGGCCTCGCGTGCCATGTCCGTGGACCTGAAAGCCGATCACCGGCGCCACCACCCCCGGAAAGCGCCGCAGCGCACAGTTCCTGCCCCAACGGTTCAGGTGTCCGCCATTCCCCCCTTCCCGCGCTTGGCCTCAGCGGCGCCATTCCGCTATCGTGTCGCCGGCGCGGAGGAGCGGATGACTGAAACACGCAGTGCATTGATAGTCGACGACGAGCGCGATATCCGCGAACTGCTCGTCATGACCCTGGGCCGCATGGGCCTGCGATGCGATACCGCCGCTACTTTGGCCGACGCGCGAGCCCAGCTCGCCGCGAATTCCTATGACCTGTGCCTGACCGACATGCGCCTGCCGGACGGTTCGGGCATGGAACTGGTCGCCGAGATCAGCCACAAGTGCCCCAACACCCCGGTCGCCATGATCACCGCCTTCGGCAACGTCGAAGCCGCGGTGGAAGCCCTCAGGGCCGGCGCCTTCGACTTCGTCGCCAAGCCGGTCGACCTGTCCGTGCTGCGCGACCTCGTGCGCCACGCCCTGGACCTGCGCGAGAAGCGCCGCACCATCGCCGCGGCCGACCCGGTCGCTGCCCGTTTCTTCGGCGACTCACCGGCCATCGCGACCCTGCGCCAGACCATCGCCAAGGTCGCGCGCAGCCAGGCCCCGGTCTACATCGCCGGCGAGTCCGGCGTCGGCAAGGAACTGACCGCGCGCACCATCCACGACCAGGGCCCGCGCGCCAACGGCCCCTTCGTGCCGGTGAACTGCGGCGCGATCCCCGCCGAACTGATGGAAAGCGAGTTCTTCGGCCACAAGAAGGGCAGCTTCACCGGCGCCCACGCCGACAAGCCCGGCCTGTTCCAGGCGGCCGACGGCGGCACGCTGTTCCTGGATGAAGTCGCCGAGCTGCCGCTGGCGATGCAGGTCAAGCTGCTGCGCGCGATCCAGGAAAAGTCGATCCGCCCGGTCGGCGCCAATGCCGAAGTCAATGTCGACGTCCGCATCCTCTCGGCGACGCACAAGAACCTGGCCGCCCTGACCGAGGATGGCCGCTTCCGCCACGACCTCTACTACCGCATCAACGTCATCGAGCTGCGCGTCCCGCCGCTGCGCGAGCGCCTCGAAGACCTGCCCGGCCTGGCCGATCGCGTCCTGAACCGCCTCGCCGGCGCACAGGGCCGTCCCGTCCCCACGCTGTCCGCGGCAGCCCTCGACGCGCTGCGAGCGCACCCGTTCCCCGGCAACGTCCGCGAGCTCGAAAACGTCCTCGAACGCGCGCTGGCCATGGCCGACGATGACCGCATCGAAGCCTCCGACCTGCGCCTGCCGCAGCCGCAGACCGCCGTCGCGGCCGCCATCGCCGCCGGCCATTCGACCGTGTTCGGCGCCCCGCCCAGCACGCTGGCGCACGCCCACGCCAGCGCGCCCCCGCCGACCGACCCCCGTTCCACCGGCACCCACGCCGCCTACGACCCCCGCCAGCTCAGCGCGCGCGAAACCGCCAGCAGCCGCCTGCCCGAATACATCGAGCAGCTCGAGCGCCAGGCGATCGAACAGGCGCTGCAGGAAAACCGCTTCAACAAGACGCGTACGGCAGCGGCGCTGGGGATTACGTTCCGGGCGTTGCGGTACAAGCTGAAGAAGCTCGGGATCGACTGATTCGCACGCAACGCGGGATTCGCATGGGGTCGCCACGTGGCGGCCCTTTTTGTTGGCAAGTGGCTCGCAATCCGGGCCACCCCGGAGCCGTACCATCTGGACCGCGGTTGCACCAAGGCCATGACCCAATCGCCTGAACGCTTTGCCGCCTCTGAGAACCGCCAATCCTGACGCTGTGCGTCACTTCTCACAGCAAACCTGACCTCCTGCGTCAGGTTGCTTGTTAGGGAACCGTGCAGGTTCGTGATCCGCTTTCCAATTTGGGTATATCGGACCCCAAAAGGCCGGGTTGGCACGCGCTCTGCGTATAAAGTCAGGCACGTGCAGCATTGCACGGCTGCCCAACGGACCGGAAAGCCGGCCCTGCGGCACGTGAAGTTCAAATCACTCCTAGGGGAAACACCATGAAGAAGCAGCAGGGCTTTACGCTGATCGAACTGATGATCGTCGTCGCGATCATCGCCATCCTGGCCGCCATCGCGCTGCCGGCTTACCGCGACTACACCGTCAAGGCCAAGATCACCAATGCAATCGGCGGCCTCGCCGGCGAGAAGATCAAGGTTGGCGAGAACTTCGGCCAAGGCTCTGCCATGGCGAACATTTGCGACGGCGTTGCAAAGTGCACCGCCCCCACCGGCGTACTCGTCGGGAAAAATATGAGCGGTGGCGTCGACGCCCCGGCGAACTGGGTCGAAGTCACCCTGACTCCGTCCTTCCCGGCCGGCCCTGCCGGCCGCATCGTCTGGGCATGCCACCCGACCAACTCCGACGGCATCACCTTCACCACCACCAACACCCCCGCCGACTGCCCTCCGTAATCGGCTGGCCGCGTGTCGTGATTTTGAGAAGCCCCGGGAAACCGGGGCTTCTGCTTTGGAAGGTTTGGGAGATGGTCCTGCATGGGGCGTCATGATTGCGCCACCACCGCCACCCAAGGGGTTCACCGAACGCGCTAAGCTCTGTTCAATAACAATCCGAAGATCGGAATATGCAAAAGTCACAAGCGTGGTTGCTGTTGGCCATGGCAATCACAGTGGCCGTCTATTGGGTCGGTCTGTCAGGCCCGTTGGTGCTGGACGATCACTACAACCTGGAGGTTCTGCAGCGCTGGCTAATGGGCAAAGCAACGCTGCACGCAATACTGTTCGACGGCCGCTCCGGCATGTTCGGGCGCCCGTTAGCCATGGCCAGCCTGGCATTGAGCGCCTGGCTGGGCGGTTACACACCCTTCGCCTTCAAGCTGGGCAACCTGATCGTCCATCTCCTGTGTGGCGGCGCTGTTTTCCTGTTCGTGCGTCGCATCGCCCGACTCGACGTCCGGCTGCGGGAACCCGCCGGCGCCATCGCGGCCACGGTAGCCACGTTGTGGATGATGCATCCCTTGCAGGCCAGCACCGTGTTGTATTCCGTACAGCGCATGGCAATGCTGTCGACGCTATGCACGCTGTTGGGCCTATGGCTATTCGTCGCGATGCGCGAGCGTCTGCAACGAGGCAAGGATCGGGCGGCATTGATCGGCCTGTTCGCCGGGGTACCCATGCTGACCGCGGCCGGCTTCCTCGCGAAGGAGAACGCCGTGCTGCTGCCCGCGCTGTGCCTCGTGGTGGAGTTGGGCTATTTCCACGACACGCTACGGCCACGCGCGGTAAAGAGTTTCTTCGGGATTTACGTGCTGGCGCCACTCCTGCTGGGGCTAGCCTGGTTCGCCACGAATCCCTCGCGCCTGCTGGCAGGCTACCTGCGTCGTGATTTCGACTGGCAGGAACGCCTGCTGACCCAAGCCCGGGCCCTGTGCGATTACCTGTCGAAGATAGTGCTGCCCAATCCTCCGCGCATGGGCGTGTACACCGACGATTTCGCACTTTCTACCGGATTGCTGGCCCCGCCGACGACGCTCATTGCCATCTGCGTGCTGGCGTCCATCAGCGTCGCAGCGTGGCGCCTGCGCCGGCGGCTTCCCAGCCTGTTTGTTGGTTGGGGCATATTCCTCGTGGGCCACGCCATCGAATCCAGCATCATCCCGCTGGAGTTGTATTACGAGCATCGCAATTATTTGCCTCTGCTCGGCGTTCTGTATGCCCTGGTAGGCCTGACGGTCGCGCTGGGACGCAGGTTGCAGAGTGAAGACTTCCGCCCCGGGCGCATCGGCATCACGCTGGGTGCTGCCGTCCTGGTGCTGTTCGCCTTGGGTACCCATGGCCGTGCCCGCGTCTGGAGTACGCCGGAATCATTGGCGCTGAGCGCAGTCGCCGCCCATCCGCAATCGGTCCGCGCCAACATGGCCCTGGTGGATGCCGCTCTTCGCCACGGCAATGGCGAAATGGCCGCGCAGTCACTGCAGCGGCTCGTCGATGCCGATAATCCCCGTACCCGTGCACTGGGCCATCTCAATCGTCTCTACATAACCTGCGCGCTGGATCGGAATGGGGATCCGAACGATCTCAAGCAGGGCACCACCCTCATGCCAACTCATCTGACCTATGCCGAGCCAGAGCTGTTTGGCCTGCTGCTCGACAAGACCGGCGACGGATGTGGAGCGGTTGACGCCAACATGCTGGGGGAAGCACTGGCGGGCATGGTCAATCGCGCCCGGGCGCAACCCGACAGCGACTGGGCAAAGTGGCAGTTACGTTACGTGGCGGCGCGGTTTTTCGCCCTCGCGAAAAATTGGCCACGGGCACGTGAGCAAGCGCTACTCGCATGGCAGCCAGGCTCAGAACCCGCGATTGCCAGCCTGCTGGTACAGACACAGCTCGCGACCGGCGATCTCGCAGGCGCCAACAAAACCTACTACGAGGCGAAGCGCCGCATCGACCCTGCCAATGCACAGGATATGGCCGGCATGAAGTATCTGCACTCGCAGATCGAGGCCGCTATTTCACAGGGGAGCCAGACCTACACGAAGTGATGCCCGCGCACCGTCACCTCGCTCCTGCCGGGCCAGCTGGCTGCGCATCCTCAATTGAGGCTCGGACAAACACAGCGCTCACATCATGAATCAAGCGATGAATCAAAGCGCGCAGGATCACCAACGGGAGAAAACCGGGCGCGGCATGAATGCAACTACCCTTCATGACGCCGCGGAGATGCATGGATCAGCGCGTTACCGCGTGCTGCTGGCAAGCACTTCCTATCCATCGTCCTTGAACGACTGGAAGGGATTGTTCATCCAGCGCCTGGTCGAAGCGCTCGCGCGTCGGCCGGAAATCGGACTCCAACTGTGGTGCCCGCCCGGCCCGGTCCCGTCAGGCGTGCAGGATGGATGGCGCGGAAACGATTCAACCTGGTTGAACAGCCTGTTGGAACGCGGCGGAATCGCGCACATGCTGCGCAAGCACCCCGCTCGTGGCTTGCCACTCTCGTTGAGTCTCATGTATCGGCTACGCCGCGCCTATCAACACAGCCAGGCGCACATATTCCACGTCAACTGGCTGCAGAACGCCATCACATTGCCGGGCGATGGCCGTCCCGCGCTGGTCACCGTACTGGGAACCGACATGCAATTGCTGCGATTGCCCGGCATGCGCACCTTGCTCAGGCGTGCATTCGACGGGCGCCAGGTAGCGATCTGCCCAAACGCCGAGTGGATGTTGCCCGACCTTGAATCAGCGTTCGGCGACATCGCCCACGTCCGTTTCGTGCCGTTCGGCATCGATCCACGCTGGTACGCGCTGGAGCGGAGATTCGTGGCGAACGCCCCTTCCAGGTGGCTTTGCGTCTCGCGCATCACCCGCGCGAAGCTCGGCACGCTGTTCGAATGGTGCGCGCCGCACTTCGCCAACAGGCAACGCGAGTTGCATTTGTTCGGGCCGATGCAGGAACAGATCGAGCTGCCCGAGTGGATCCATTACCACGGGCCAGCCTCGCCCGAGGAATTGTGCGACAACTGGTTCCCGTCCGCGCAGGGCTTGATCACGCTCAGCCAGCACGCCGAAGGACGTCCCCAGGTGATGCTGGAAGCGATGGCCGCAGGCCTGCCGATCATCGCCTCGCGGCTGCCTGCGCATGAGGACCTGCTCGATCACCGCGAGGATGGCTGGCTCTGCGACCGTGCCACGGATGTCGGAGACGCATTGGCCGTGTTCGACGACGCCAGCGCCAACCTTCAAGCCGGCACGCGCGCCCGAACCTGGGCGGCACGGGAAATCGGCAGCTGGGACGACTGCGCCGCCCGTTATGCGAATCTCTACCGCAGGTTGTTGGACGGGAGAGCAGCATGACGGGGCCGGTCGTGGTCCTTGGCGCGGGGGGCTTCATCGGTCGCCACCTGGCCGAAGCCGTTGCCGCGTCCGGCATCCCCGTGATCGCCGCCACTCGCCGCGCCGAACGCTTCCTGCATCCTGGGATCACAAACGTCACCGCAGCATTCGACCGGGAAGCAGATTTCCTGCCGCTGTTGGCGCACAGCTCCGCGGTCATCCATGCGGCCTCCATCAGCACTCCGGGCAGCAGCGCGGCGCAGCCGCAGCTGGAAGGCAACCTGCGCACCACCCTGGCTTTGATCGAAGCCCTGCAGGCGAGCCCCGGAAAGCGCCTGGTCTACCTCTCGTCGGGTGGCACGCTATACGGCGACCGCGAACGCAGCGCACACGAGGACGATCCGCTCAGGCCGCGTTCGTACCACGGTGCCGGCAAGGCAGCGGCTGAACACTTCGTGCACGCATGGGCCATGCAGTTCAACGGGACGGCGGTGCTGCTGCGACCTTCGAACGTGTACGGTCCCGGACAACTTCCGCGACGCGGGTTCGGGATCATCCCCACCGCCTTCGATTGCACGCGGAGCGGCACGTCACTGACGATCTGGGGCGACGGGAGTGCGATCCGCGACTACCTCTACGTGGACGACCTTACAACGCTGTGCCAAGCGGTGCTGGCTCACGCCCTGCTTCCGGGCGCACATACCTTCAATGCCTCGTGGGGCAAGGGCATCACCCTGGACGGCCTGCTGGATGCCATAGACGCCACCACGATGCATCCGCTCAAGCGCGACTACCAGCGCCCGCGCGAAGTGGATGTACGCCAAATCGTCCCGGACAGCGCCGCCGCGCGCGACACCTTCGACTGGCGTCCGGCCGTGGCGCTCGAACAAGGCCTGCAACGGACGTGGCTATGGTTCACGAGCCTGCCGTAGCCGCGCCCGGGCGGCCTTTGGTGTCGGTCTGCATCGCCAATTACAACGGCGAGAATTTGCTGTCCGAATGCATCGACTCCGTCCTCGCCCAGCAAGGGGACGCCACCATCGAGATCATCGTCCATGACGATGCCTCCAGCGACGGCTCTCTGCATTTACTGCAGGCGCGCTACTCGCAAGTCACGGTGATCCGTAGTGACCGCAACGTGGGGTTCTGCATTGCCAACAACCGCATGGCCGACATGGCTTCCGGGCAATACCTGCTGTTGCTCAACAACGACGCGGCACTGCTCCCGGATGCCGTTGCCACGCTGCTTGCAGCTGCAGGCGCACAACAACCGGCGGGCATCCTGACGCTTCCGCAATACGACTGGGAGACGGGTCAACTCGTCGATCGCGGATGCCTGCTGGATCCGTTCTACACCCCTGTCCCGAACCGCGATCCGCTGCGACGCGACGTCGCGTATGTAATTGGGGCGTGCCTCTGGATTCCGCGTGCATTGTGGAGGAATCTCGATGGGTTCCCGACGTGGCTCGGTTCCATCGCGGAGGACATGTACCTGGGTTGCGCCGCCCGCCTGCGCGGCTACCCGGTACAGGCAATCCCCGCTAGCGGCTATCGCCACCGACAGGGCGCGAGTTTCGGCGGCAACCGCATCGACGACGGCCGACTGGACAGCAGCTATCGCCGCCGTTACCTGAGCGAACGCAACCGCCTGGCAGTGCTCGCGATCTGCACGCCGACCTGGCTGGCATGGCCGTGGCTGACGCTGCACACCATAGCGCTGACGGTCGAGGGCCTTCTCCTGTCGCTGCTGAAGGCCACGCCGCGCATCTGGCGCGAGATCTACTGGGCGGCCCTGCATGACGCCGTCCGTCGTCGTCGAGAACTACTCGATCATCGGAGCGCACTTCAATCCAAGCGCACAATCGGACTTGGCACCTACATGAGCGGGTCCACCGCGATGCCACGCAAACTGGTCCTGCTGTTTCGGCATGGTCTTCCCGGGATCCGCGGCTGAACCGGTTCACCTGTCACGTCTGAACAGGAAGAAAGGTTCGCTCGGATTGACGCCGAGCATGCGTGCATCGCGACCTGCCAGCAGTTCGTCATGCGTGGCAATACACGCACCCAGCCCACTCGAGGAGAATCGCTCGAAGATATCGCGACCGAACAGCCGGACATGGTCTTCCTGACCATAGGCTTGGCGCCGCGCCTCGTCAGCGATGATTCCCGGATCGCTCCACGTCCGATGCAATATTGAGCTGTACGGAGTTTGCAGGATCGCGGCGCCACCTGGTTTCAGGACCCTATAGATTTCGGCCAGCGCGCGGCTGTCGTCTTCGACATGCTCCAGGACGTGATTGGCGATCACGAGGTCGAACGCGCCATCATCAAATGGCATGGCTTCGATATCCACCCGTTCGATCTCTTCACTGGCTGGATACAGGTCACACCGGATGTACCCGATCGGCGCTGACGCCGCAATGCGCCGTGAAAGGTGTCGCTCCGGCGCGAAATGCAGGATCCGCATAGTCGGCAGCGCTGCCAAGAGGCCGGAGGCCTGAAGGTACATCAGAAGGTGGCGCTCTCGGTCATGCGCGCCACAACGTGGACACTCAAAATTCTTGACATCGCTGCCGATAACGCCAAGCGCCTGCATGAGCCCAGCATCGCAGTCATGCCGATACGGCATGAACTTCCACACCGCGTGGCCGCACATAATGCAACGCCGCCTTCCAGCCGGCATCCACCCTGCAACCAGATAGATTGCCAGCCTGATTGGATTTTTGATCACGTCATCATTCCTCTCTAACGGCGATACAAGACACTAATCCGCCCGCCGTCCCGACCCCGTGCGAACACCCCCCTCAAGGCAAGAAATGCCTGCCGGAGCATAGATTCGAGCGTCATCCAAGCCATTGCACACGCCCGGTAGGGCGAGGCATGGATCACGCAATGCCACCACTCAAGAAGCAACCTTGGGCGTCTGGTCCGAATCGCCCTAAACGCGACACGCCTAAGGAAATCGGCAAGACCATGCGCAAAGTCGTCATCAGTTATCGGAGGCCTTGGCACGTCCAACAAGGCCTGCCAATAGCACCTCCTAACTACTTCGCTAGCACTAGCAAGCATGGAGCCAGAGGAACTGATTCGATAGGCAGTCAACGGTTCCTTCAATTGCACAAGCGCTCCGGCACGAGCGAAGCGGAGATGCATGCGGTAATCGATGAAGAGCGAGTCAATGGCAAGCAAGGATTCGCGCATTCCAGACCTCACCACCATCGAGCTTGTGTTTAGGAAGTTGCCGCGCCGCACCATCGCCGCAAGGTCGAATTTCTCCAATCCAACGTCATTGAAGAGTCCAACCTTCTTACCAGACTCATCCACCGTGATCGCGTTGGTATACACGGCAACGCAGTCAGCGTTCTCGCCTAGGTAGGCAACCTGTTGCTCCAACTTTCCCGGCAACCAGTAGTCATCACCATCAAGATAGGCAAAGTACTCTCCGCGCGCCGCGGTCAACAGGCGTCGGAAATTCTTGTAGATGCCAACGTTCGAATCAGCCGTGATCACTCGAATGGTTTGCGGATGCCGATTTTGGTAGGACAATGCAATCTCACGTGAACTGTCGGAAGAACAGTCCTCGCCGATTAGTAATTCGAATTGGAACGACGTTTCCTGGGACAGGACGCTTTCAATTGCCTGCCCGATGTAAGAGGCGTGGTTGAATGTCAGCATTAGCACGCTGACCAGTGGCTTTTTCACCAACTTCGTGGAATCACATACTTCTCTGGTCTTGTCGAATGACATATGGGGGGGTCATTTATCTTGACGGCTCAGGCGCGCACGCCAGAATAGAGCCGCGACATCTTCCAACGCGTCTAGCCTAGCCAGCGAGATGACGGCCAGGTACACAAGCGCGCCGGCACCTCCCAAGACGACGAGCTTCATGAAGGGTGTGGCCATCCACACCCAGCAAACCGTCTGGACGCCCACAGCCACCAGAGCGGCCGCAATGGTGGATGGGGCGAATTCCCGGAACTGCGAAAACGCTCCAAAATCAAGCAGTTTGGCGCTGTAGTGCGCATTGATGCAAAGGGCGACGATCGAAAATGCGACCTGACTCCATGCGACACCCATTACTCCATACCATGCACCGACAACCAGGAACGCGATGCCCAGCATCTTCTTGGTCACTTCGAGTCGGAACATGAGCCCCGCATGACCTTGCGCCATCAACGCATGCAGGTTGATCGCGTTTAACGGATACAGCACACCTGCCAGGCAAAGCACTCGGAAAATAGGAACCGCAGGCAGCCATTGCCGGCCAAACAGAACCGTGATCACCGGCTCGGCGAGCACGGCCAGACCCAGCATCACTGGGGCATTGATCAGCATCATCCCGCGAATCGACAACTGCATGCCCCGACGTAGCGTCAACGGCTCCTGCGCTGCTGCCGAGAACATGGGCAGCGCGACGCGCGATATGACGCCTGCGAGGAAATTCCCGGGAATCATCCGGGTGTTGTCGGCATTTGCGTAGTAACCAAGCTCGCTGGCGCCGAAAGACCGCCCCACGAATAATGTATACAACCTGGAGTACGCCATTTCGAGCAGACTGGAGCCCAGGTGGTAGCCACCAAAACCCAGCAGCTTTCGCAATGAGGCTAGGTTGAACGTCAAGCTGGGCCGCCAGGGATTAAGCGCCCACAGCAGCGCGCTCAGGGCAGCAGCCATCAGCAGTGCCTGGGCCACCAGTGCCCACACCCCATAGCCACGCGACGCCAGAATGATGGCCACTCCCGCGGAGACCAAGGCAGCGATGGCACCAGCCTTCGCCTGGGTGCGGAAATTCAAGTCCCGAATCAGCAGCGTGCTGTGAATGGCACCGGTGGACGACAGGAGGCACAAGAATGCCATGGCACGAGTAAGCGGAACGAGAGCGGGCCTGTCAAAAATGCGCGCGATTATGGGCGCTGCCGCGAACAGCGCGAGGGTCAACAGCCCGCCAGTGCAGAGGTTGAACCAGAACACCGTCGACTTGTCCGCCTCATCTATCTCTCGGCGCTGAATGAGCGCCGCTGAGAAGCCCCCATCCATCAGCACGGAGGCCAAGCCGATGAACAGCGAGAGCATTGCGATCAAGCCGAAATCGGAGGGAGCAAGCAGACGCGCCAGCACCAGTGTCGTCGCGAACTGGAGGCCGTATCGGAGCACGATATCGCCCCCGCTCCAAAGCGTTGCTATGAAGGCCCTACGCTTCAACATGAGTCACCGCTTACGGACTGCAGGCACGCCTGCGACCATTGCGCCTGGCTCAACGGAACGGGTAACACATGCGCCCGCGGCAATAACAGCACCATCGCCGATGGTCAGCGGCTGGCCGGACGTGCCGTTGATTATGCAGGCGCCGGTGCCAAGGAACACGTCACGACCGATCCGGACATTGCCGGACACATGCACACCTGGCGACAACGTTGAGAATTCACCGACAATGACGTCATGGCCAATCGTGCAGCCGAGGTTCACATGCGCGTGCACCCCAATCGTGACATCAACGGTCACCACTGTGCCGGCGCAGAGCACCGCCCCCTCGCCAAGCGCGATCCGCAACGACGTTTCCACGCGAGGGTGGACCAGGAGGGTTGGCGTGTGCCCGGCGGCAGTGCAGACATCCACCGCCGCGCGGCGCTGTGAGGGATCGCCTACGGCGACGACAAAGCGCGAATCCGGCCGAACCTCGGCATCCTGTAACAGCCGCACGGGGATGCCATTGATCGCTTCGCGAAGGTACTCGGGGCGGTCGACCAGGAACTGCAGCTCGACCGCTGCGCCCCACGCCTGCTCTGCCAGCCACGCAACTTCGCGCCCGAATCCGCCAGCGCCAAAAATGTACAGCCGTCGAAACCCCGGATCCGCCTGATGGAAGGGATTGCAAGGGCCGCTCATCACGCCGCCAGCCGCTGCACGATGATGGCGGCAACCGCGGCGACATCCGCGTCGGACATCATGGCGCCGGTGGGCAGGACGATCAGGCCGTCCGCAAGCCGGGTCGTACGGGGCAGCATCAGGCCAGCGTGCGGGAACAGGTCGCGATACGGCTTCATCCGATGGCAACCCGGCCAAAAATACTTGCGCGCCAGGACATTCTCGGCGTGCAAGGCCGCGATGAGGTCATCACGCACAGCCAAGCCCTGCACAACTTCAATGACGACGTATTGGTAGTTGGGATCGTTGGCTTCGTCATATTGCAAGAGGCGCACGCCGTCGATGCCGGCAAACGCTTCGGCATAAGCATGGTAGTTGCGACGATTGGCATCGACGAACTGAGGCATGGCATCCAGGTTCACCAGCCCCATTGCCGCATTGATCTCCGGCATCTTGCCGTTCGTGCCGGGATGGATGACGTTGTCGTAGCCTTTGAAACCGAAGTTGCGCATCAGCCGCATGGCTTCGGCGAGCTCCTCATCGTCGGTGACAACCGCGCCGCCCTCGAAGGTGTTGAACACCTTGGTGGCATGGAAGCTGAGCACCTCGCAGCGACCGAAACCGCCAATCTTCCGCCCGCCGTGGCTGCAATCGAAGGCATGGGCGGCATCGAACATCAGCTGCAGGCCGTGCTCGTCGGCAATCGCCTGCAGCGCTTCCACAGTTGCCGGCCGGCCCCACAGGTGCACGCCAATAATGCCGCTGGTACGCGGGGTGATCATCCGCCGCACGGCGTCGGGGTCGAGGTTATGCGTGACCGGGTCTATATCTGCGAATACCGGGGTGATGCCCTGCCAGTGCAAGGCATGGGCGGTGGCTATGAAAGTCCAGGAGGGCACGATGACCTCACCTTGGAGCCCCAGCGCCCGGATGGCGATTTCCAAGGCGATGGTGCCATTGCACATGGCCACGCAATGCCGCACGCCAAGCCGCTGCGCGATCCGCGCTTCCAGCTCCTGCACCAGGGGGCCGTTGTTGGTGAGCCAGCGGCGATCGTAGATTTCGGCCGTATAGCGCAACAGCACCTCGCGGTCGCCCAGGTTGGGCCTGCCGACGTGCAGCGGTTCCGCGAATGCGGGGGCGGCGCCATTTATCGCCAAGTCGGCTGGAATGCGGATGGATTTCATGGCCCCATTGCCTGGCTACTCGTCGCGGCGGTACGTCAGACTGGTGATCTGCTCCGAAATCAGCCCGATCAGGAAGATGATCACGGCGGCGCTCAGGAGCAGCATGCTCATATTGGTGAAGCGGTGTTCGGTGACGAAGGTATAGCCGTAGTAGCCGACTCCGAGCAGGCCGAAGCCCAGGCCCACGGGCGCGAACAGCTTGAGCGGCGAATACAGCGTCGCGATCTTGAAGATGATCAACAGGAAGCGGAGTCCATCCCTGAGCGGGCGGATGTGGCTTCCCTTGCCAACCCGCCTGGCGACCGGAATCGGGACGTAGGCCACCGGATAGGCGCTGCGGAAGAACGCCATCGTGGACGTGGTCGGGTAGCTGAACCCGTTGGGCAGCAGATGCAGGAACTCGCGGAAGCGGTCGGCACGTGCGGCCCGGAACCCGGAGGTGAGATCAGCCACCTCATGCCCCGTCATCCAGCTGGCTAACCGGTTGTAGAACGCATTGGCGAGGCCCCGGCCCACATTGGCCTGGCCGGCCCCGTTGCGGGCACCGACCACCATGTCGTACCCCTGCCCGAGCCGTTCAAGCAACTGGGAGATGTGGCCAGGATCGTGCTGGCCGTCCGCATCCATGAACACGAGAACGTCACCGGTCGCTTCCCGCGCGCCCCTCTTGATCGCCGCTCCGTTGCCCATTGAATAGGGGGCCGAGAGCACCCGGGCCCCGTGTTGGCGGGCGATCGCGGCGGTTTCGTCGCTGGACCCGTCATCGACTACGATGATTTCGGCGCGCGGCATGAGGCCGCCCAGCCTGGGTAGTGTCCTAGCCAAGCCCTCCGCTTCGTTCTTTGCCGGCACAATCACCGAAATCTTCATACGCCCCCCAAGGTGAAAAGAGTAACAGTCCGGGGGCCGGGGTAAGGGCACTCGTCACATCTTGCGCAAGGACGCCGGCAGGCCTTGGGGCAAGGTGCTCGCCGGGCTCATGATTGCGGTAAAGTCGGAACGGGGAAATGCCCGAGGGGCTCGAAATTATGGCCGCCAACCTGGTGGGAATTACCGGCATTGCCCGACGCCTCGTCTTGGATGGGGCGCTGGAAGAGCAGCCAGCACGCGATGCCATGGCTGCCGCCACCACCGAACGCAAGCCGATGTCGGCCTATCTCGTCGAGAAGCGCCTGGTCAGCCAGGCCCAGCTCGCCGCGGCCAATTCCATCGAGTTCGGCGTGCCACTCTTCGACGTAGCAGCTCTCGACCCCGCGCAGACCGCGATCAAGCTGGTCAGCGAGGAACTGGTCCGAAAGCACAACGTGCTGCCGATGTTCAAACGCGGCAACCGGCTGTTCGTCGGCATCGCCGATCCCACGAATACCCAGGCGCTGGACGAGATCAAGTTCCAGAGCAATCTGGTGGTGGAAGCGATCCTGGTTGACGAGGACAAGATCCACCGGACGATCGAACAGTGGCTCGCGACCGCCGATTCGCTGAATAATGCGATGGGCGACGACGAGGGGATGGACAACCTGTCCACTTCCGGCGGCGACGATGACCTGGCGGCTGCCGGCGATTCGGGCGTGGACGCCAAGGGCGACGACACGCCCGTGGTCAAGTTCATCAACAAGGTGTTGGTGGACGCGATTCGCAAGGGTGCGTCGGACATCCACTTCGAGCCCTATGAAACCGATTACCGGGTGCGCCTGCGCATCGACGGCATCCTCAAGCAGGTGGCCAAGGTACCGGTGAAGCTGCAGGCGCGCATCGCTGCGCGCCTGAAGGTGATGGCCCAGCTGGACATCGCCGAAAAGCGCGTGCCGCAGGACGGCCGCATCAAGCTCAACCTGTCCAAGACCAAGCAGATCGATTTCCGCGTCAGCACCCTGCCTACCCTGTTCGGCGAGAAGGTGGTGCTGCGCATCCTGGACGGCGGCGCGGCCAAGCTGGGCATCGAAAAGCTGGGCTACGAGCCGGGTCAGCAGAAGCTCTTCGTCGAAGCAGTGAAGAAGCCCTACGGAATGGTGTTGGTCACCGGCCCGACCGGCTCGGGCAAGACCGTGTCGCTGTACACCGCCCTCAACATCCTCAACAACGAGGAGCGCAACATCTCCACGGTCGAGGACCCGGTCGAAATCCGCGTGCCCGGCATCAACCAGGTGCAGATGAACGTCAAGCGCGGCATGACGTTTGCCGCCGCGTTGCGCAGCTTCCTGCGACAGGACCCGGATGTGATCATGGTCGGCGAAATCCGCGACCTGGAGACGGCGGAGATCGCGGTCAAGGCGGCGCAGACCGGCCACATGGTGCTCTCCACCTTGCACACCAACGACGCGCCGCAGACCATCGCGCGCCTGATGAACATGGGCGTGGCGCCGTTCAACATCACCTCGTCCGTAACCGTGGTGATCGCCCAGCGACTGGCGCGCCGCCTGCACGACTGCAAGCGCGAGATGAACATTCCCGAGCACGCCCTGCTGGCAGAAGGCTTCACCCATGAGGAGATAGCCGGCGGCATGAAGATCTACGAAGCCGTGGGGTGCCCGGATTGCACCGAGGGTTACAAGGGACGCACAGGCATCTACCAGGTCATGCCCATGTCGGAAGAGATCCAGGCCATCGTGCTGGAAGGCGGCAACGCAATGAAGATCGCAGAAGCCGCGCAGAAGTCGGGGGTCCGCGACCTCCGCCAGTCTGCACTGTTGAAGGTCAAGAATGGCGTCACCAGCCTTGCTGAAATCAATCGTGTCACCAAGGATTGACGGCCCATGGTCGCCTTGATGCCTCCTAAGCCCTTGCCGTAACAGAAAACAACCGGGGACTACATCGTGTCCGCAGCCAGAACCGCCACCAAAACCACCACCCGCACGCGTGATGCCCTCAACCTGTTTCTTTGGGAAGGCAAGGACAAGCGCGGCGTCACCATGAAGGGCGAGCAGGTCGCCAAGAGCGCCAACATGGTGCGCGCAGAGCTGCGCCGCCAAGGCATAACACCAAACATAGTGAAGGTAAAACCGAAGCCTCTCTTTGGAGGTACCGGCAGCAAGATTACGGCCAAGGACATCGCGGTTTTCAGCCGACAGATCGCCACGATGATGAAATCGGGCGTTCCTATCGTAAACTCGCTGGAAATCATCGGCAACGGCCAGAAGAATGCGAAGATGAGGGAACTCGTTGAGTCCCTCCATGCGGACATCGGCGGCGGCTCATCGATCTATGAGGCGATGTGCAAGCATCCGGTGCACTTCGACGAGCTGTACCGCAACCTGGTCAAGGCCGGCGAGTCGGCCGGCGTGCTGGAAGTCGTATTGGACACGATCGCCACCTACAAGGAGAACATCGAATCCTTGAAGGGCAAGATCAAGAAGGCACTGTTCTATCCAGCCACGATCATCGCCGTTGCCATCCTCGTCTGCGGCATCCTCCTTGTATTCGTGGTTCCGCAATTCCGCGAAGCATTCCAGAGCTACGGCGCCGACTTGCCCGCCTTCACCGAGCTGGTCTTTGGCCTATCGGCCTTCATGGTGCGATGGTGGTGGGCGTTCGCCCTGTTAGCAGCCGCAGCGATCGGTAGTTTCATTTTTGCAATGAAGCGATCACCGGCAATGGCCCACTTCATGGATCGAATGATGCTCAAATTACCCGTAATCGGCCAAGTGCTGCACAACGCGGCGATCGCGCGCTTTGCGCGCACGTTGGCAGTAACCTTCGCGGCCGGTGTTCCGCTGGTGGAAGCGCTGGACACGGTGGCAGGCGCCACCGGCAACACTGTTTACGAACAAGCCGTGCACCGCATGAAGAATGACGTCTCGGTGGGCTATCCGGTCAACGTGGCGATGAAACAGGTCAACCTGTTCCCGCACATGGTGGTGCAGATGACCGCAATTGGCGAAGAAGCCGGTGCGCTGGACACCATGCTTTACAAAGTCGCCGAGTTCTACGAGCAGGAAGTCAACAACGCGGTCGATGCGCTGTCGAGCCTGATCGAACCGATGGTGATGGTGGTCATCGGCACCATGGTCGGCGCGATCGTCATCGCCATGTACCTGCCGATCTTCAAGCTGGCCATGACGGTCGGCTGATCCGGAAAACTCAAACTCAATGGCATTCCTAGACCAGAACCCCGCCATCGGCTATCCGCTGGTGGCGGGCTTCGGGCTGCTCGTGGGCAGCTTTCTCAATGTGGTGATCCTGCGCCTGCCCAAGCGGCTGGAGTGGGAATGGAAGCGCGAAGCGCGCGAAGTGCTGGAGGAGCCGGAGGTCTATGACCCGCCGCCGCCAGGCATCGTGGTCGAGCCTTCGCACTGTCCGCACTGCAAGCACCAGCTGAGCTGGTACGAAAACATTCCGGTCTTCAGCTGGCTGGTGTTGCGTGGCAAATGCCGCAACTGCAAGGCGCCGATCTCTGCGCAGTATCCGCTGGTCGAACTGCTGACGATGTTGCTGTTCGTGGCGGCGGTGTGGCGATTCGGCTTTGGCTGGCAGGGTTTCGGGGCGATCGTGTTCACCGGCTTCCTGCTTGCGATGTCGGGGATCGACCTGCGCACGCAACTGCTGCCCGACAGCCTGACGTTGCCGCTGATGTGGCTGGGCCTGATCGCGGCTTCGGACAACCTGTACATGCCGGTGAAACCGGCGCTGCTCGGCGCGGTCGCGGGTTACATCAGCCTGTGGTCGGTGTGGTGGGTGTTCAAACAGCTCACCGGCAAGGAAGGCATGGGGCACGGCGACTTCAAGCTGCTGGCGGCCATCGGCGCGTGGACCGGATTGAAGGGCATATTGCCCACGATCCTGCTGTCATCGCTGGTGGGCGCGGTGATCGGTTCGATCTGGCTGGCCATGAAGGGGCGCGACCGCTCGGTGCCGATTCCGTTCGGCCCTTACCTGGCGATTGCCGGCTGGATCGTGTTCTTCTGGGGACAGAAGATGATCGACGCCTATCTGCGTATTTCCGGGTTGGCTTAGTAGCCAGCCCTTCGGCGCAGCCGTAGTCGACGGCACCGCCCCTGCCCTGCCCACACACCGAGGCAGGGTGTCTGCCGATCGGCATCAGTCCTGCAGAGCGGCGCGCGCAAAACCCGCGTCGTTCGGCGAGAATTCCGGCATGAGCGATTGCATCATCGGCGTTACCGGCGGTGTCGCCTCCGGCAAGAGTGAGGTCACGCGGCGCTTCGAGGCGCTGGGCGTCCTCGTCGCCGACGCGGATGTCGCGGCACGCACGGCGGTCGCGCCGGGTTCCCCGGGATTGGCAGCGATAGTGACTGCGTTTGGCCCGTCCGTGCTCACGGCGGATGGCGGCCTGGACCGTGCCGGCATGCGCCAGCGCGTATTCGGCGACGAAGCCGCACGCAGGCACCTGGAGTCGATCATCCATCCCCTGGTGCGCGCGCAACTGCAATACCAATGCAAGGCCGCTCCGGGCCCCTACGCCATCGCCGCGATCCCGCTCCTCGCGGAAGGCGGTGGTCGCGCAGCTTATCCGTGGTTGCAGCGCATCCTGGTTGTCGACGTCGCGGTGGAGATCCAGCGCGCCCGGCTGATGCAGCGCGACGGCATCGAGGCGACGCTGGCGGAGCGCATGATCAATGCACAGGCCTCGCGCGCCCAGCGCCTGGCAATCGCGGACGACGTGATCGTCAATGCCGGCGGACTGGAGCTGCTGGACGAGCAGGTGGCCGCGCTAGACCGCCGATACCGGACGCTGGCTTTGCAGGCCGAACCCGTCTGAGCGGCCGCGCCGGCCATGCCGCGAATCTGTGCCTGACCAACTTGCGGGAGTGAGGCCGACGATCGATCAGTCCGGCCACAGCCCGCGAATCGCCGCGATGCCTTGCGCGCCGTGATGCCTCGCTTCGCCGATATCGTCCGGTACCAGTCCACCGATTGCATAGATCGGCAACGACACGGCTTCGCGCAATCCGGCAAAACCTTCCCAGCCCAGTGGCGCGGTTCCCGGATGGCTCGCGGTCGGCCTGATCGCCCCGACCACGGCGAAGTCGCAACCGATGGCTTGTGCGGCGAGCAGTTCCTCCAGCGTGTGGCACGAAGCCCCGACCATTTCTCCATCGGGAA
Organism: Agrilutibacter niabensis; assembly: GCA_031457065.1. GTDB lineage: Bacteria > Pseudomonadota > Gammaproteobacteria > Xanthomonadales > Xanthomonadaceae > Agrilutibacter > Agrilutibacter niabensis_A. Next base: position 90,315 of record JAVDVW010000001.1, on the reverse strand, counting down.
GCGACCGCTTCGTGAGGCCAGCCAGCTGCGATGCGCGCAGATGCAGTCCCACGCCCAGTGATTGCGCGAGCTCGATATCCGCATTGACCAGCACTTGCGCTCCGGCTTCCCGGCAGCGCGCGATGGCTTGCGTGACGAGCAATCGCCAGCGTTGTGGCTCGCATGCAGGCGCACGCAGTTGCACGCGGCGAATGCCGTTGGCCAGCGCGCGCTCCAGCACGGCCAGCCACAGGTTGTCGTCGTCGCCCGGCTCGGGGGTGACGAGATAGCGATCCGGCTGGGTCAGCGCCGCCACCACCGGGATATCGGCGGGCGGCATCGGGTAGTCGGCCAGCTTGTGCGGCGGCACCCAGGCCAGCGCCTGGCCTTCGAGACCACGCACGGTGCCACGCCACGCTTGCACGACGTGCACGTCCAGGCACAGGCGCTTGTGCGGATAGGCTTGCGGCACGCGGATCAGGGGCGCACCGATTTCGATCTCGATGCCGAGCTCCTCGCGCAGCTCGCGCGTCAGGGCGGCTTCGGCGCTTTCATCGACCTCATGCTTGCCGCCGGGAAATTCCCACAGGCCGGCGAGATCACGGCCTTCGGTACGACGGGCGAGGAGGATGCGTCCGCGGAGGTCGCGGATCACCCCGGCGACGACTTCGATCATCGGGGCGGGCTGGCTAACGGCGATCGCGGGTTCTTGCGATGACGTTGCAGGATTGACCGGCGCGAAAGGTGGCATGGGAGTGATGCGTGTCGATGGGTCCTTCGTACGCCGTTGTCGCACCCTCATGCGGTGTCACGGCTCCCCGCGTCGCGGGGAGCCGTGAAGCCATCAGGCCAGCTGGCCGTGGCAGTGCTTGTATTTCTTGCCGCTGCCGCACGGGCACGGATCGTTGCGGCCGACATTGGCGAACGCGGCGTTCGCCTTGGCGGCCTGGACCTGCGCGGCCTCCTCGTCGGCACCGAAACCGCCCATGTCCGGATGCTGGAACTGCATCTGCCGCGCCTGCGCCTCGGCCGCTGCACGTTCCTGCGCTTCCATCGCGGCGATTTCCTCTTCGCTGCGGATGCGCACGCGCGCCAGCAGCGTGACCACTTCGCGCTTCACCTTTTCCAGCATGTCGCTGAAGAGCTCGAACGCTTCCTTCTTGTATTCCTGCTTCGGCTGCTTCTGCGCGTAGCCGCGCAGGTGGATGCCCTGGCGCAGGTAATCCATGCGGGCCAGGTGCTCCTTCCAGTTCTGGTCGAGCACGTTGAGCATGATGTGCTTTTCGAGCATGCGCATGGTTTCCGGACCGAGCTGCTGCTCGCGATCCGAGAAATGCGCGGCGACGGCTTCCTGCACGCGCGTGGCGATCGCCTCGGCGTCGATTTCCTTCGCGTCATGCACCATCTGCACGACGGGTACCTGCACGCCGAATTCCTGCTCGATCGTCGATTGCAGGCCCGGCAGGTCCCATTGCTCATCCACGGATTCCGCGGGCACGTGGCGCTGGACGATCTCGGCCACCACGTCTTCGCGGATGCCTTCGATGTTCTCCTGGACGCTCTCGGCTTCGAGCAGCTCGTCGCGCTGGCCGTAGATGACCTTGCGCTGGTCGTTGTTAACGTCGTCGAAGTCGAGCAGGTTCTTGCGGATGTCGAAGTTGTGCGCTTCCACCTTGCGCTGCGCGCCGGCGATCTGCTTGGTGACGAGGCCGCTTTCGATGACGTCGTCTTCCTTCAGGCCCATGCGCGCCATCGCCTTCTGCACCCAGTCGGCCGCGAAGATGCGCATCAGGTTGTCTTCGAGCGACAGGTAGAAGCGCGAGGAGCCCGGGTCGCCCTGGCGACCGGAACGGCCACGCAGCTGGTTGTCGATGCGGCGCGACTCGTGGCGCTCGGTGCCTACGATGTGCAGGCCGCCGGCCTGCTTGACCGCCTCGTGGCGCGCCAGCCATTCGGTCTTCAGGCGCTGCTTGGTCACTTCATCGACTTCACCGCCGGTGGCTGTTTCAAGCGCGGCGAGCTCGGCCTCGAGCGAACCGCCCAGCACGATGTCGGTACCGCGACCGGCCATGTTGGTGGCGATGGTGACCGCACCCGGACGGCCCGCCTGCGCGACGATGTGCGCTTCGCGCTCGTGCTGCTTTGCGTTGAGCACTTCGTGCGGGATGCCGGCTTCCTTGAGCTGGTCGCTGAGCATTTCCGACACTTCGATCGAGGTCGTGCCCACCAGCACCGGCTGGTTGCGCTTGTTCGCCTCGCGGATCTCGTTGAGCACCGCGCGGTACTTGCCGTTGCGGTTGAGGAACACCGCATCCGAATGGTCCTTGCGCACCATCGGGCGGTGGGTCGGGATCACGATGACTTCCAGGCCGTAGATGCTCTGGAACTCGTAGGCTTCCGTGTCCGCCGTACCGGTCATGCCGGACAGCTTCTTGTACATGCGGAACAGGTTCTGGAAGGTGATGCTGGCGAGCGTCTGGTTCTCGCGCTGCACCGGCACGCCTTCCTTCGCTTCCACGGCCTGGTGCAGGCCGTCGGACCAGCGGCGGCCGGCGAGCGTGCGACCGGTGAACTCGTCGACGATGATCACTTCGCCGTCGCGCACGATGTAATCCACGTCGCGCTGGTAGATGGCATGCGCGCGCAGCGCGGCGTTGAGGTGGTGCACGACGCTCAGGTTCTGCGCGCCGTACAGGCTGTCTTCGTCGCCCTGCAGGATGCCGGCCTTGCGCAGCAGTTCTTCGGCATGTTCCTGGCCGGCTTCGGACAGATGGACCTGCTTGCCCTTCTCGTCGACCCAGTAATCACCCTCGCCTTCTTCGGTTTCCTGCTTGGTCAGCGAAGGAACGATGCGATTGACCTTGATGTACAGCTCCGGCGATTCGTCCGCCGGACCCGAGATGATCAGCGGCGTGCGCGCCTCGTCGATCAGGATCGAGTCGACTTCGTCGACGATCGCGTAATGCAGGCCGCGCTGGAAGCGGTCTTCCTTCGACAGCGCCATGTTGTCGCGCAGGTAGTCGAAGCCGAATTCGTTGTTGGTGCCGTAGGTGATGTCTGCTGCGTAGGCGGCATGCTTGTCCGAGTGCGGCATGTTGGGGTACACGACGCCGACGCTCAGGCCCAGCCAGTTGTAGAGCTTGCCCATCCAGGCCGCGTCGCGGCGGGCCAGGTAATCGTTCACGGTGATGACGTGGACGCCCTTGCCTTCCAACGCATTGAGGTAGGTCGGCAACGTGGCGACGAGCGTCTTGCCCTCGCCGGTGCGCATTTCGGAGATCTTGCCCAGGTGCAGGACCATGCCGCCGATCAGCTGCACGTCGTAGTGGCGCATGCCGAGCACGCGCTGGGCGGCTTCGCGGCAGACGGCGAAAGCTTCGGGCAGGACCTTGTCGAGCGACTCGCCTGCCTGGATGCGCTGCTGGAACTCGGGCGTCTTGGCCTTCAGCTCGTCATCGGACAGCTTCTGCATCTCCGCCTCGAGGGCGTTGATCTTGTTGACCGAGCGTTGCAACTGGCGGAGCAGGCGTTCGTTACGGCTACCGAAGACGCGGGTAAGCAGGCTGTTGAGCATGGTTGGGCCGGGAGGACTCGTTAAAAGCGGAATTCTGGGTCGGGTTTCGGTGCGGCATGCGCCGTTCGATCCCGGAAAAGGAAAAAGGGCGCCGGGCGCCCTTTTCTGGCACGTCAATTGTAGCTGGTGGCGACCCTGGACGCTTGCAAGGGTACGGCCGTCACCAATTTGAACCGGCGCACACGGGCGCGGAAGGCCCAAAGAAAAACGGCGCACCCTGGGGCGCGCCGTTCGAGAAATTGGTTGGCCTCAGCCGTTGACCAGCGGCGAATGCTGGCTCAGGAAATTGCGCGGATTGACCGCCTGACCGTTCTTCCAGACTTCCAGATGCACGTGGGCGCCGGTCGAACGCCCGGTGGAACCGGCCTTGGCGATTTCCTGGCCGGCGCGAATCAGTTCGCCGACGTGGTGTTCCAGGCGCGAGTTGTGCGCGTAACGGGTGACGTAGCCGTTGCCGTGGTCGATCTCGATCACGTTGCCATAACCCGAGCGCACGCCGGCAAAGCTGACGACGCCATCGGCCACGGCCAGCACCGGGTCGCCGACGTCAGCTTCGAAATCGATGCCTTTGTGGAACTGGCTGCCGCCGACGATCGGATCGACGCGGCGGCCGAAGCCCGAGGTGATGTAGCTGTCGGCGATCGGTTCGCGCGACGGCACGGAGTTCATGTCGAGCTGGCGATTGAACAGCATCGATTCCAGCACCGACAGCTGCTCGCCCGACTGGACGAACTGGCGGCTGAGGGTATCGAGTCCTTCGTGCAGTTCCGGCCGGGAAATGTCGCGGACCGGACCGGTACCGCCGACGCCGACCGGCTTGTCGAAGTTGAATTCACCGTCCTGCAGCTGGCCGATGCGGGTCAGGCGCTCGCCCAGGGCGTTGAGACGGTTGGCTTCGGCCTGCAGTTCGCCGAGGCGGGCAGCCAGGGCATTGATCTCGCGCTGCGATTCGCGGCGCGACGCGGCCAGCTGCGCCTGCTGGTTGCCCACCTGCATGCGCAAACCGGCCGTACCGAGCAGGCCGGAGGCGCCGCCGGCAATGAAGCCAACTCCCAGCAACGCGCAGACCGCCACAGCCGGTCGGCGAGCGCCGAGGCTGCTGATCGAGTCAACGAGTCGAGCGAGGGGCTTCTTGCGGAATTTGTTTACGATAAGTGGATGGGTCATCTGATCCGATTCGGTTCTTGACGTGTCCAAATCTCCAACCTCGCGTCGTCCCTCCACCCCGCAGGCCGCGCTCGAAGCGCTGCTTGCGGAACCGGCTGGTGACCCGATCCGTAGAGCCCTCTGGCTCGACGGGTTGGACCGTCAGTTGCGTCCCCTCCTGCCACCGACGCTGGCCCCGCATGCGCGGCTGGCCAACTTCGAGCGCGGCAGGCTCGTTTTTGTCGTCGATGCTCCGGTGTGGCGGGCCAAACTGCGGCTCGCTGCTCCTGAGCTTCTCGACGCAGCCCGATCCCTCGGACTTGAAGCGACCGAACTCGTGGTCAAGACGACCTTGAGTCCGTCGGCCGGTGCGGTCCCGCCACCCCTGGCGAGCGCCAAAACACGACCGATGTCGAAGACGGCGCACGATGCCCTGCAAGCCGCCCTGGCGTCCCTTCAACAGCCCGACCCTTCGGGCTCCGATGACGCCGATTGACCGGTTCTTTACCCAAACTGCGTTTTAGGGCTGCCTGAGCCAATCATTCGGTCGGGCGCATCCTATCGGCCCACCCCCCTGATTTTGTTAAGAATCAGGAAGCGAGTTGGCAGAAAAACGTTAAGGTTCGGTTAGTCCGGCCGCCAAGGTTCATCTCTGTGACCAAGGTCGCGCTAGGGGGAATCCCCCGAATGGGGCATCGCCGCGGCGATCGCCGCTAGAACGGATTCAGAAGGATGGCCAAGGAGCCGGTTGCTGCATTGCGCCACGGCTCTGGCGAGGGTTCGCCAGCCCAGCCCTTTCGGAACGGGCCGATCAGACGATCTGCGGGGAGCCGTAGACCACAGGCGCGGGCTGGCTTTCGTCGGCGAAGGTCACTTCTTCCCAGGCCGAGCGTTCGGCCAGCAGGGCCCGGACCAGCTTGTTGTTGAGGGCGTGGCCCGACTTGTAACCCTCGAAGGCACCGATGATCGGGCGGCCGGCCAGGTACAGGTCGCCCACCGCATCGAGGATCTTGTGGCGGACGAACTCGTCCGCGTAACGCAGCCCGTCGTCGTTGAGGACGCGGAATTCGTCGAGCACGATCGCATTGTCCATCGACCCGCCCAGACCGAGGTTGCGTTCGCGCATGTATTCGAGGTCGCGCATGAAGCCGAAGGTACGGGCGCGACTGACCTCCTTTACATAGGAGGCCGTGGAGAACTCGACTTCGGCACGCGACTGCGTGGCCGGGATGGCCGGGTGGTCGAAGACCACGGTGAAACCGATGCGGAAGCCGTCGTGCGGTTCGAAGCGGGCGATTTTGTCGCCGTCGCGCACTTCCACCGGGCGCTTCACGCGGATGAAGCGCTTGGGCGCTTCCTGCTCGCGGATGCCTGCCGATTGCAGGAGGAACACGAAGGGGCCGGCCGAGCCATCCATGATCGGCACTTCCGGAGCGGACAGCTCGATATAGCAGTTGTCGATGCCCAGGCCGGCGAGCGCCGAGAGCAGGTGCTCGACCGTCATGACCTTGCCGGCACCGCTACTCAGGCCGGTGCACAGCACGGTCTCGGTGACGAGGTCCGCACGCGCGGGCACCTCGACGACGGGGTCGAGGTCGATGCGGCGGAATACGATGCCGGCATCCACCGGGGCCGGACGCAGGGTGAGGAAAACCTTCTCACCACTGTGCAGGCCCACGCCGGTGGCGCGGATCACATTCTTGAGGGTGCGCTGGCGAAGCATCGGTCGGTGTCAGCCCTGGGATCGGGGGATCGGGACTTTGTTCTTGTCGGACGTTCCCGAGCGCGTAGCGCGCCCTGAAAACGGGGCGGCAAGGTTAACACGCAGTTGGCTGAACCTTAACGGAAAGGACATATCACAAAACCCGTTTTGCGGGGGTGTCGTCACGTTTCCCGCCGGCAGGACCGGACGCCGGGGACGGAAAAAGCCGGCCGGCAAATGCCGACCGGCGCAAGATCTCCGGGCGCAGGTGGCCAGGAGCCCAGGGTTCAAGCCGGCCGGGGACGAGTCCGGCCGACCCGGGACCGATTCCTCGGTCCCCTGACGCTGAAGCCGCGTCGGCGGCTGACACTGGCAAACCACCGACGCTTTCGCGGGTCAAGCTCCTACATTCAGTCGGCCTGGCGGCGCAGGAACGCCGGGATGTCCAGGTAGCTGTCGCTGCCGCCGAAGTCGGCCGCGGCGGGTGCCGCCGGCTCGCTCACGCGGCTGCCGCCACGCAGGCTGCCGGCGAATGACGGCGGGCCACCGTGGAAGCCATCGGACACCACATCGATCGGCAGGCCGGTGGTGCCATCGCGCTTGACCTGGGTGCGGACGAGTTCGACCTGCGGACGCTGGCGGGCATCGCTGAAGTCGGCGCGCTCGCCATGGCGGATCGGCTGGCGCACGACGGCGCGGTTGAGGCCGGTGGCGACCACGGTCACCTTGACCTCGTCCTGCATGTCCGGATCGAGCACGGTGCCGATGACCACCGTGGCGTCCTCGGAGGCGAAGTTCTCGATCGTGCGGCCGACTTCATCGAACTCGGCCATGGTGAAGTCCGGACCGGCGGTGATGTTGACCAGGATGCCGTTGGCGCCGGACAGGTTGACGTCGTCGAGCAGCGGATTCTGGATGGCGGATTCCGCAGCGGCCTGGGCGCGATCGTCGCCGCGTGCCGAGCCGGTGCCCATCATCGCCAGGCCCATCTCGGACATCACGGTGCGCACGTCGGCGAAGTCGACGTTGATCAGGCCCGGGCGCACGATCAGGTCGGCGATGCCCTGCACGGCGCCGAGCAGCACGTCGTTGGCGGCGCGGAAGGCCTGGATCATGGTGGCGTTGCGGCCGAGCACGGTGATCAGCTTCTCGTTCGGGATCGTGATCAGCGAGTCGCAGTGGTGCGACAGCTCCTCGATGCCCTTGAGCGCGACCTGCATGCGGCGGCGGCCTTCGAACGGGAACGGCTTGGTGACCACGGCCACGGTCAGGATGCCCATCTCCTTGGCGAGTTGCGCCACGACCGGTGCGGCGCCGGTACCGGTGCCGCCACCCATGCCGGCCGTGATGAACACCATGTCGGCGCCGGTCAGCGCATCCATGATGCGTTCGCGGTCTTCCAGCGCTGCTTGACGACCAACCTCCGGATTGGCGCCTGCGCCCAGGCCCTTGGTGACGTTGCTGCCGAGCTGCAACTGCAGCTTCGCGCCGCAGTTCTTGATCGCCTGCGCATCGGTATTGGCGGTGATGAACTCCACGCCGTCGACGCTGCCGTTGACCATGTGCGCGACTGCGTTGCCACCGCCACCGCCGACGCCGACGACCTTGATCACCGCGTTCGGGGCCATCTTCTCCAACAATTCGAAATGTGCCATGTCCTCGTCCTCTTGTTATGTGTTGCTAGTGATTGATCGGGGATGCCAAGTTGCTACTTCAAGAACTGCAAGTCGCCCTTCCACCTGCCACCGCACCGCCGCGCCTTCGCGGCAGCGCTCGAATCAGAATTCGCCCCGGTACCAGCTCTTCAGCCGGTTGAAGAGGCTGCCGGCGCGACCCGCGGAAATCGTCGGACGCCGCGGGTTTTCGATCTGGCTGCCCATCAGCAGCAGGCCGACGCCGGTGGCATGCACCGGGTTGCCGACCACTTCGCCCAGGCCGGTGACGTGCTGCGGGATGCCCACGCGCACCGGCATCTGCAGCATTTCCTCGGCGAGCTCGACCACGCCTTCCATCTTCGCGGCGCCGCCGGTGAGCACCATGCCCGCACGCACGTGCTGCTCGAAGCCGCTGCGACGCAGTTCGGCCTGGATCATTTCGAAGATTTCCTCGTAACGGGCCTGCACCGCCTGTGCCAGCGATGCGCGCGGCATGCGCCGCGGCGGGCGGTCGCCGACGCTCGGCACCTGGATCGATTCTTCCGCGGTCGCCATCTGCGCCAGCGCGCAGGCATAGCGGACCTTGATCTGTTCAGCTTCGGGCGTGGGCGTGCGCAGCATGTGCGCGATGTCCTCGGTGACCTTGTCGCCGGCGATCGGCAGGCTCGCGCTGTGCGCGATCGCGCCCTGCACGAACACCGCGATGTCGGTGGTGCCGGCGCCGATGTCGACCAGGACCACGCCGAGCTCGCGCTCGTCGCTGGTGAGCACGGCAGTGCTCGATGCGAGCACGCTGAGCACGAGGTCGTCGACCTGCAGGCCGCAGCGCTGCACGCACTTGCTGATGTTGGCGGCGGCCGACTGCGCGCACACGACCAGGTGCGCATGCACCTCCAGGCGCACACCGGTCATGCCGACGGGATTGCGGATGCCCTCCTGCGAATCGTCGAGCACGTAATCGCGCGGGATCGCGTGCAGGATCTTCTGGTCGGCGGGGATCGCCACGGCCTTGGCCGCTTCGAGTACCCGGTCGAGGTCGCCGTAGGTCACCTCGCCATCGCGGATCGGTGCGATGCCCTGCGAGTTGCGGCACTGGATGTGGCTGCCGGAGATCGAGGCATAGACCGAACGGATCTCGCAGCCGGCCATCAGCTCGGCTTCCTCGATCGCGCGCTGGATCGACTGCACCGTCGATTCGATGTCGACCACCACGCCACGCTTGAGGCCGCGCGATTCGTGCGAGCCGATGCCGATGACTTCGATCGGTGCGCCGGGCCGGCCTTCATTGGGCGAATACTCGCCCACCAGCGCCACCACCTTGGAGGTGCCGATGTCGAGTCCCACGATCAGCGATTTGTCGCCCTTGCGATTCATGTATTTCCCTGCACTTGCGGCGCGTCGATGTAGGCCTGGGCCGGAGCCGGCTTCCACGTCAGCGCGAAACCATTGGTGTAACGAAGGTCGGCGCGCGCGAGCTGCTGCGTGTTCTGCGTCAGCAACTGGGGCAGCACGCGCACGAATCGATCGAGACGGGCGCGCGCTTCGCTGCGGCCGACGATGACGACCGCGCCGTTGGTCAGCCCCAGCGTCCAGCTGCCACGCGGATCCAGCGCGACTTCGCGCACGTCGATGCCGACCTTGGCGAACAACTCGCGCGACTCGTTGTAGAGCTCGACCACCTCGGCGCTGCGCGCTTCCGGGCCGGAGAATTGCGGCAGGCCGTCCGGCACCACGATCCCCTGGGCGGGAAACAGGCGGCCGTGTTCGGAGAGCACGCGGTCGGCGCCCCAGCGTGCGAACGGCTTGTGTTCGACCACGCGCACTTCGAGCACGTCGGGCCAGCGCTTCCGCACTTCGGCGGTTTCAACCCATGGCAGCCTGGCGACGGCATCCTGCGCGGACTCGAGATCGACTGCGAAGAAGCCGCGCTGCGCATAGGGCAGCAGCGTCTGCCGCAACAGCACGCCGTCGACGCGGTGGAATTCGCCCGTGGCCTGCAGTCGCGTCAACGGCCAGTGGCCCGCGCCGACCCAACCGCTGAGCACGGCCACGACCGGCAGCACGACCAGGGCGACCGCGAGGACCCAACCGACGATGCGCAGCAGCGCGTTCACTTCGGCGCGGCCTCCATGGTCGGAGCTTCGACGGCCTGCTCGAGGATCCGCCAGCACAGGTCCTCGAATCCGATGCCGACCTGGCGCGCGGCCTTGGGCACCAGCGAATGGCTGGTCATGCCTGGCGCGGTGTTCACTTCCAGCAGGTAGAACTTGCCGCTGCTGCGATCGCGCATCACGTCGACGCGGGCCCAGCCGGTGCAGCCGGCGGCAAGAAACGCTGCCAGTGCGATGCGGCGGATTTCCGCTTCGGCATCGCCTTCCAGGCCGGGACACAGGTACTGCGTGTCCTCGGCAATGTACTTGGCGTTGTAGTCGTACCACTCGCCCTTGGGCACGATGCGGATCGACGGCAGCGCCCGGTGCGCCGTGCCATCGCCGAGGATGCCGACGGTGAGTTCGTCGCCGACCACCATCTGCTCCATCAACAACTCGCCGGGATAGCGCGTGGCCAGTTCCACCGCGGAGTCGAGGTCGGCATCGTTGAACACGCGCGAGACGCCGACGCTCGAGCCCTCGCACGAGGGCTTCACGATCACCGGCAGACCGAGCTCGCGCGCGGCGGCGTGCACGTCGGCGCCCTTCTCGAGGCGCACGTAGCGCGGCGTCGGCAGGCCCAGCGACAACCACACCTGCTTGGTGCGGATCTTGTCCATCGCCAGCGCCGAGCCGAGCACGTTCGAACCCGTGTACGGCACGCCCAGTGCTTCGAGCAGGCCCTGCAGCACGCCGTCTTCGCCACCGCCCTTGTTGCCATGGAGGATGTTGAAGACGCGATCGACCCGGTCCGCACGGATCGCATCGATCAGCGCGGGTATCCCGTCGACCGCGAAGGCGTCGACACCGCGCGAACGCAGCGCTTCCAGCACGTTGCGGCCGGAATCGAGCGAGACCTCGCGCTCGGAACTGGTGCCGCCCATCAGCACGGCGACGCGGCCGAAGACGGCCGGATCGGTGACGCGCGTGGCGGCGAAATTCATGCTCACTTCGTTTCTCCCGCGAATCCATTGGCGGCCAGCTGCTGCGCGGCATGGCCGATGTCGCCCGCCCCCATCATCAGCAGCAGGTCGCCGTCGTTGAGGACATCGGGCAGCACGCCTGCGAGCTCGCCCGCACTGCTGACGACGATCGGATCGATGCGGCCACGCGTGCGGATGGCGCGCGCCAGCGACTTCGCATCGGCGCCGGCGATCGGCGCTTCGCCAGCCGGATAGATTTCCGTCAGCACCAGCGTGTCCACCGTCGACAGCACCGCGGCGAACTCGTCGAACAGGTCGCGGGTACGGCTGTAGCGATGCGGCTGGAAGGCGACAACGAGGCGGCGATCCGGCCAGCCACCGCGCGCGGCGGCGAACACGGCCTCGAGTTCCTTCGGGTGGTGGCCGTAGTCGTCGACCAGCTGCACCGTCGCACCCTTGGCCGTGGTGAGCTGGGCGAGCAGGTTGAAGCGGCGGCCGATGCCGGCGAATTTCTGCAGCGCGCGGGCAATGGCGTCGCTGTCGACGCCCAGTTGCCAGGCCACCGCGGCGGCGGCGAGCGAGTTCTGCACGTTGTGGCGACCCGGCAAGGCGAGCTCGACCGGCGTGCGCGTGCCATCGGGCAGGCACAGCATGTAGCGCATGGCCGGGCCATGCTGGGTCACGTCTTCGGCACGCACGTCGGCGTGGTCGGCGAAGCCGTAGGTCATCACGTGGCGCGTGGTGTTGCTGGCCAGCGCCGCCACTTCGGCATCGTCGATGCACAGCACGGCCAGCCCGTAGAACGGCAGGTGGTGCAGGAATTCGTCGAACGCGGCCTGGACCTTGGCGAAGTCGCCGCCGTAGTTCTCCAGATGGTCGGCATCGATGTTGGTGACGATGGCGATCTGCGGATTGAGGCGCAGGAAGCTGCCGTCGCTCTCGTCGGCCTCGGCCACCAGCCAGTCGCCCTTGCCCAGGCGCGCATTGGCGCCGGCGGCGAGCAGCTTGCCGCCAATCACGAACGTCGGGTCGATGCCGCCCTCGGCCAGCACGCTGGCGAGCAGCGACGTGGTGGTGGTCTTGCCATGCGTGCCGGCCACGGCGATGCCGCGCTTGAAGCGCATCAGTTCGGCCAGCATTTCCGCGCGCGGCACGATCGGGATGCGCTGGGAGCGGGCCTCCATCAGTTCCGGGTTGTCGCGGCGGATCGCCGAGGACACCACGAGGCAGTCGACGCCCAGGACGTTGGCGGCGGCATGACCGCGCATCACGTTGATGCCGAGCGAGGACAGGCGGCGCGTTACCGCGTTGTCGGCCATGTCGGAACCCGATACCACGTAACCCAGCGTCGACAGCACTTCGGCGATGCCGCTCATGCCGACGCCGCCGATGCCGACGAAGTGCACGCGCGCGCCGGCACCACCACTGGCGACGAGGTCGCCGGTGTGTTGCATGCGGTGGCGGTTCTGCGGGGTCATGAATGTTCCTTGTTCGATTGTTCGAGCACGATGGTCGCCACGCGCTCGGCGGCATCGGGCCTGGCCAGCGCACGCGCGGCCCGGGCCATCGGCAACAGCAGGTCGCGCTCGCCGAGGATCTCCAGCGTCGCGGACAGGCGCTGCGCGAGTTCGCCGACATCGCTGCCCTGCGGCAGCAGCTGCGCGGCATTGCGTTCGACCAGGAACTGCGCGTTCTTGGTCTGGTGGTCGTCGACGGCCTGCGGGAACGGCACCAGCACACTGCCCACGCCGACCGCGCACAACTCGGCGAGCGTGAGCGCGCCGGCACGGCAGATCACGATGTCGGCCCACGCGTAGGCCGCGGCCATGTCGGCAATGAAGGGTTCGACCGACGCCTGCACACCGGCCTGCGCGTAGGCCTGCACGGCCTCGTCGCGCATCTTCTCGCCGCACTGGTGGCGCACGTCGAAGCGCAGGTTGCGCGGCAACGAGGCAATGGCCCTGGGCACAGCGCCGTTTAGGGCGCGTGCGCCCTGGCTGCCACCGAGCACGAGCAGGCGCAGCGGGCCTTCGCGACCGGCGAAGCGCGCTTCCGGCGGCGCGACGGCGGCGATCTCGGCTCGCACCGGGTTGCCCACCACTTCCTCGTTCGCAAACGTCTGCGGGAACCCGGTGAGGATGCGGCGCGCGAGCTTCGCCAGCACGCGATTGGTCATGCCCGGCGCGCGGTTCTGCTCATGCACGATCAACGGAATGCCGGCGAGCCGCGCGGCGAGGCCGCCCGGGCCCGCGGCGAAGCCGCCAAAGCTCACCACCGCGCGCGGCTGCCGCTCGCGCAGGGTCTGGCGCGCGGCATTCACCGCGCTGAGCAGCTTGAACGGCGCGGCGAACAGCGTCGCGATGCCCTTGCCGCGCACGCCCCGCACCGCGATGGTGTCGATCGCGATGCCGTGCTGCGGAACCAAGCGAGTCTCCATGCCGCCTTCGCTGCCGAGCCAGAGCACGGGGACGTCGCGCGCACGCAAGGCTTTCGCGACGGCGAGGCCGGGGAAGATGTGCCCACCCGTGCCGCCGGCGAGGATCATCACCGGATGCAGGTCGGAATCGGTGGCGGCGCCAGCGGTGCTCATGCCGTCCTTCCAAAGGCTTTTTCGAACACGGGTTCGACCCGCTGGCGCAGGCGGCTGGTGCCGCGTGCTTCGGCCGCCACCAGCGGCAAGGGCTGCGTCGTGGCTGGCATCGCTGCCGCGGGCGCCTGCGCATCGCCGCGCAGGCGCGCGACCTGGCGCTGCGCGCGGTCCAGTTCGAACGACACGCGCAGCAGCACACCGAGCGCGGCACAGGTGAGCAGGACGCTGGAACCGCCCGAGGAAATCAACGGCAGGGTCAGGCCCTTGGTCGGCAGCAGGCCGAGGTTCACGCCGATCGAGACGAAGCTCTGCAGCGACATCCACAGCGCGATGCCGAAGGCGCAGTAGCCGGCGAAGTGGCGGCGCATCTCCACGCACTTCAGGCCAATCCAGAATGCGCGGCCGGCCAGGCCAGCGTACAGCGCGATGATCGCGAACACGCCGACGAAGCCCAGCTCTTCGGCGATGACGGCGAGGATGAAGTCGGTGTGCGCTTCGGGCAGGTACGACAGCTTCTGCACCGAGGCACCGAGGCCGACGCCGAACCATTCGCCGCGTCCCACCGCCATCAGTGCGTTGGTGAGCTGGTAACCGCTGCCGAACGGATCGGCCCACGGATCGCGATAGGAGACCAGGCGCTGCACGCGGTATGGCTCCATCAGGATCATGCCCGCCAGCAGCGGCAGCGCGCACAACACCGGGAACAACATGCGCGGCAGGTTCACGCCACCGAGGACGAGCATGCCGGCGGTGATCGCGAGGATCAGCGCGGACGAGCCGAAGTCCTTGTGCACCACCAGGAGGATGCCGACCAGCAGCCCGGCGACGCCGAGTGCCTTGATCATCGCGCGCCACGTGGCGCTGACCTCGTCGCGGAAGCGCGCGAGGAAGCTCGAAAGCCACACGATCAGCATCAGCTTGACCGCTTCCACCGGCTGGAACGTGAGCACGCCGAGGTTCAGCCAGCGGCGCGCGCCCTTCGCAGTGACGCCGATGCCCGGGACGACGACGAGGACCAGGAGCAGCAGGCACACCAGCGGCAGCCACTGGCTGTGCTGTTCGATGGTCTTCATTTCGGTGCGCATCGCCGCGTACGCGAGACCGAGACCGAAACCGAGGAAGACCAGGTGGCGGAACAGATAGTGGAAGGGACCGGCATCGCGGCCCTCGGCGATCGCGATCGAGGCCGAACCCACCATCACCACGCCAAGGCACGCGAGCGTGCAGGCGATACCGATCAGCCACGGATCGAAGCGGCCTCCGATGTCGTCCAGTCGCGTTGCCTGGCGTGAGAGGTCGTTCATCAGCGCACCTTCAAGGTCGCCAGGCCGACGAGGACGAGGATCACCGAGATGATCCAAAAGCGCACGATCACGCGCGGCTCCGGCCAGCCCTTCAACTCGAAGTGGTGGTGGATCGGCGCCATCCGGAACACACGCTTGCCGGTGAGCTTGAACGATGCCACCTGGATCATCACCGACAGCGTTTCGATGACGAAGATGCCGCCCATGATCACCAGCACCAGTTCCTGGCGCACGATGACGGCGATGCAGCCAAGCACCGCACCCAGCGCCAGGGCGCCGATGTCGCCCATGAACACCATCGCCGGATAGGTGTTGAACCACAGGAAGCCCAGGCCGGCGCCGGCGATCGCCGCGCAGATGATCACCAGTTCACCCGCACCCGGCACCTGCGGGATCTGCAGGTAGTTGGAGAACACCGCATTGCCCGAGGCATAGGCGAACACGCCCAGCGCGCAGGCCACCAGCACGGTCGGCATGATCGCGAGGCCATCCAGGCCGTCGGTGAGGTTGACCGCGTTGGAGAAGCCGACGACCCACAGGTAGGCGAGGAAGACGAAGCTGATGCTGACCAGCGGCAGCGCCACCGTCTTGAAGAACGGGATGTAGAAGGTCGTCGCCGCCGGCGCGTCGGCGGTGTAGTACAGGAACAGCCCGACACCGAGTCCAAACACCGACTGCAGGAAGTACTTGGTGCGCGACTTCATGCCGTTGGGATCGCGCTTGACGATCTTGATCCAGTCGTCCCACCAGCCGATCCAGCCAAACGCGACCATCACCGCCATCACCAGCCACACATAGCGGTTGCGCAGGTCGCCCCACAGCAGCACGGAGGCGAGGATGGTCAGCAGGATCAGCGCGCCGCCCATGGTCGGCGTGCCTGCCTTGGAGAAGTGCGACTGCGGGCCTTCCTTGCGGATCGGCTGGCCACCCTTGAGCTGGGCGAGGCGGCGGATGACCGCCGGCCCCCACCATAGCGACAGGAACAGCGCAGTCAGTGCCGCGAGGATGCCGCGGAAGGTGAGGTAGCCGAACAGGCCGAAGAGGCTTTGCAGCTGTTCGAGCCAGCGGAAGAGTTCAAGCAGCATCGGTGGTCCCTTCGGCGCCGAGCACCGCCTTCACGATCTTGTCCATCGCGCTGCCGCGCGATCCCTTTACCAGGACGCGCACGCCTTCACGCAGGTCGCCGCGCAGTGAGGCGATGAGCGCATCGTGGCTGTCGAATTGGTAAGCGCCTTCGCCGAAGGCCTTGGCGGCCTCTGCGCTGAGTTCGCCGAGGGCGTACAGGCGCTTGATGCCCGCGGCCTTGGCCCGCCGGCCCATTTCAGCGTGCATCGGCCCGGCATCGACACCGAGCTCGCGCATGTCGCCGAGCACGAGCCAGCCTTCGCCGTTGCGGCTTGCTTCCGCGAGCGTGTCGATGGCGGCCGCGAGCGAGCCCGGATTGGCGTTGTAACTGTCGTCGATCAGGACGGCGCCGTCGCGCAGGCGATGGACGATGAGGCGGCCGGCGACGGGCTCGGCGGCGTTGAGGCCCGCGCCGATGATGTCGAGTGGCACGCCCAGGCCCAGCGCGATCGAGGCCGCTGCCAGCGCGTTGCGCACGTTGTGGCGGCCGGGCATCGCCAGGTCGATCGCGGTTTCGCCCTGCGGCGCGACCAGCACGAAGCGCGAACCGTCTTCGGTGGGTTGGATGTCGCGCGCGGTAACGTCGGCGCTGGCATCGAGACCGAAGCGGATCAGGCGGTGGCCATGCGCGCGTTCGGCGAAGAACGGCGCGAAGGCTTCATCGGCGTTGATCACCGCGACGCCGTCCTCGGGCAGCGCGTCGTAGACCGCGCCCTTGGTGTCGGCGACGCCGAGCAGGTTGCCCATGCGTTCCAGGTGCGCCGGTGCGATGTTGTTGACGAGCGCCACGTCGGGACGCGCGACCGCGGTCAGGTAGGCGATGTCGCCCGGCTTGCCCGCGCCCATCTCATACACGGCGAACTGTGCGTCCTCCGGCGCATCGAGCACCGCCAGCGGCAGGCCGATCTCGTTGTTGCGGTTGCCGGGATTGGCGTAGGCGTGGCCAGCCCGCGACAGGATCGCCATGGCGAGCGTCTTCACGCTGGTCTTGCCGTTGCTGCCGGTGATGCCAACGACCTTGACGTTGCTGCGGTCGCGCTGCATGGCGGCAGCGAAATCGGCCAGTGCGCGCTCGGTGTCGGCAACGACGATCTGCGGCAGCGGACCGGTGGCGACGGACGTATCCACCACGCGCGACACCAGCGCGGCGGCAACCCCGCCCTGCGCCGCGGCGGCAACATGGTCATGGCCGTCAAAGCGCTCGCCCTTCAGGGCAACGAACAGCGTGCGGCCACCGGCCGGCAATGCGCGCGTATCGGTCGCGATCGCGTCGATCAGGGTGTTTTCGCCGTGCAGGCGGCCGCCGGTCATGCGGGCGATGTCGGAAAGTTGCAGCGGCTTCATGTACGCACCTCCAGTTGTGCCCGGGCGACTTCCGTGTCATCGAAGGGATGCTGCACGCCGTTGATTTCCTGGTAAGGCTCATGGCCCTTGCCGGCGATGAGCACGATGTCGTTGGGCCCGGCTTCGCCGATCGCGCGCGCGATGGCCGCGGCGCGGTCGCGCTGCACGACCACGGCACTTGGATGGGCGAAACCGGCAAGGATGTCCGCCACGATCTGGTCGCCGTCTTCGCCGCGCGGGTTGTCGTCGGTGACGATCACGGCATCGGCGTTGGCTTCGGCGATCGCGGCCATCTGCGGGCGCTTGCCGCGATCGCGCTCGCCACCGCAGCCGAACACGCAGACCAGGCGTGCCTGCGCATGGGCTCGGAGCGACTTCAGCGCCTGTTCCAGGGCGTCGGGGGTGTGGGCGTAATCGATGACCACCAGCGGCCGGCTCTTGCCATCGATCCCGCCATCGCCGCCGAGGCGGTTCATGCGGCCATGGATCGGTTGCAACTGCGACAGGGTCGCGGCGATCTGCGCGGGCGTATCGCCCGACGCGTACAAGGCACCGGCCACCGCCAGCAGGTTGTCGACATTGAAGCGGCCCAGCAGCTTCGATCGCACCGGATGCGCCTGCGTGCCCTCGACCAGATCGAAAGCGATACCGGCGCTGTCCAGCTTCAACGCGTCGGCGCGCAGGGTCGCGCCAGCGGCACCGCGCGAGCTCAGCCCGATCACCTTCACGCCGGTGGGCAAGCGCGTGTGCAGATCGGCGCCGTACTCGTCATCGAGGTTGACCGCCGCGGCCTGCAGGCCCGGCCACGCGAACAGGCGCGCCTTCGCGGCGCCGTAGGTGTCCATGTCGCCGTGGTAATCGAGGTGATCGCGGGTGAGGTTGGTGAACACCGCGACATCGAAGTGCACGCCATCGACGCGGCCCTGGTCGAGCGCGTGCGAGCTCACTTCCATCGCCACCGCCTGCGCGCCGGCGTCGTGCATCTGCGCCAGCAGTTCATGCAGCTTGAGCACCAGTGGCGTGGTGAAGCCGGTCGGCGTCACCTGTCCGTACAGGCCCGCGCCGAGCGTGCCGACAGTGCCGCAGCGCAGGCCGCGCAGCGTCCACGCCTGCGCGAGCAACTGCACGGTCGAGGTCTTGCCGTTGGTGCCGGTGACGCCGACCACGGTCATCGCGTCGGTGACGCGGCCGTGGAAGCGGTCGGCGAGCTCGCCCAGGCGCGCGCGCAGGTTCGGCACGGCGATGGCGTCCGCGGGCGCGGGCAGGTCGGCCGGCGCCGGCGCTTCGAACAGGATCGCGCTGGCACCGCCAGTGCGTGCCTGCTCGACGAACTTCAATCCGTGCGCACCGAAGCCGGCGATGGCGACGAACGCATGGCCGGGCTTGACCTCGCGACTGTCCATCACCAGGCCGGTGATGCGCAGATCGTCGGGGATGCCGGCGACGTCGGGGAGCAGTTCGCGCAGGAGCATGGCGCGGCTCATTGCGCGCCCCCGTTCACGGGTGCAAGCAGGGTCGCGTCGGCCAAGGGCGCCGCCGCGGAGGCGTCGGGCAGGACCGGACCTTCTTCACCGCGCAGTTCGTTGGCGTGCTGTGCGCTGTTCTGCGCGGCTATCCAGGTGTCGATGTCGTCCGGCGGCACGTCCATCAGGCGCAGCGCGCCGTCCATGACCGTGCGGAACACCGGGGCCGAGACGAGGCCGCCGAAGTAGCCGCGCTCCGGATCGGGATCGTTGACGACCACGACCATCGAGAAGCGCGGGTTCTGCACCGGCACCACGCCGGCGAAATAGGACAGGTAGCGGCGCGTGTAGCCGCCGGTCTCGCTGTACTTGCGCGCGGTACCGGTCTTGCCGGCGACGTGGTAACCGAGGATCGCCGCCTGCGTCGCCGTGCCGCCGGTTTCGGTCACCGTCTGCATCATGCGCATGACTTCGTGCGCGATCTGCGGATCCAGTACCTGCCTGGGTTCGTTGCGCTCGCCCTTGACGAAGGTCGGGGTGATCAGCTTTCCGCCGTTGCCCAGTGACGCGTACACCATCGCGATCTGCAGCGGCGTCGCCGACATGCCGTAACCGTAGGCCATGGTGGCCTTGGTCGTGCCGCTCCAGCGCGAGGGCATGGCGAGCACGCCGGCGGATTCGCCGGGGAAGCCGCTGCCCGGCTTCTGGCCGTAGCCGAACTGGCGGATGAAGTCGTAGAAGTACTGGTCCTTCATCCGCGCCGCGAGCTTGGCCGCACCGATGTTGGAACTCTTGGTGATCACCCCGGTGATCGTCTGTACGCCGTAGTTGCTGTGGTCGCGGATGGTGTAGCGCCCCAGCTGCATGTAGCCCGGGTTGAGGTCGATGCGGGTGTCCGGCGTAACGATGTGGGCATTGAGTGCAGCCGCCACCGTGATCGGCTTCATCGTCGAACCCGGCTCGAACACGTCGGTCACCGCGCGATTGCGGTGCGCGTCGGCGTTGCCCATGGCCACGGCGTTCGGGTTGTAGCTGGGCAGGTTCACCATCGCCAGCACTTCGCCGGTGGCGATGTCGAGCACGACCGCCGAACCGCTGCTGGCTCCAGTCTTCACCAGCTGGTTGCGCAGCTCCCGATAGGCGAGGAACTGGATGCGGCGATCGATGGTGAGGGTCAGGTCCTGCCCTGGCTCGGCCGCCTTGATCAGGTCGACGCTTTCGACGATGCGGCCCTGGCCATCGCGGATGACGCGCTTGGACCCGGGCTTGCCGCTGAGGATGTGGTCGAAGGACAGCTCGAGCCCTTCCTGTCCGCGGTCGTCGACGTTGGTGAAACCGAGCACGTGCGCCATCGCCTCACCCTGCGGGTAGAAGCGGCGGAATTCGCGCTGCGAGAACACACCTGGGATGTTGTGGGCGAGGATGCGGCGCGCCTGCTCGGGGCTGATGCGGCGCTTGAGGTAGAGGAATTCCTTGTTCGCGCGCTGGGTGAGCTTGCGCGTCAGGACATCGGCGGGCACCTCCAGCGCCACGGCGAGTTCCGGGATGCGCGCGGGATTCTCCAGCAGCTCCTTCGGATTGCCCCATACCGATTCGACCGGCGTCGATACCGCGAGCGGCTCGCCGTTGCGGTCGGTGATCATCCCGCGCGAGGTCGGAATGGGAATCTCGCGCAGCGATCGCGCCTGGCCCTGTTGCAGGTAGAAGGCGTTGTTCACGACCTGCACGTCGAAGGCGCGCACGACCAGCGCCACCGAGCCGAGCGCCAGCGCGCCACCGACGATCATGAGCCGCTTGCGCAGGTCCAGGCCGCCGCGCTGATGGCGCGCGCGCACACTGCTCGCCGCGGGTTGGGCGGCGATGCGGGCGCGCAGCGCGTCGGCGACCTTGCTGACGAGGTGCTGGCGGCGGTCGTTGCGGGCGCTCATGGGCCCAGCCTCGATGTGAACGCGCTCATGGCCTGATCACCACGGTTTCGGCGCCTTCGGGAAACTTCATGCCAAGCCGGTCGCGGGCGACCTGATCGATGCGGTTGCTCTCGGCCCAGGTGGCCTGCTCCAGTTGCAGGCGACCGAACTCGATATTGAGCTCATCACGCGCTTTTTCCAGCCGCGTGGCCTGCACGAACAACTGGCGGTGCTGGTGGCGCGCGAGGACGACCGCGAGCGCGGAGGCCAGGTTCGCCACGACCAGCACGGTGAGCAGGAGGCGCCAGGTCATGCGGCCTCCGCGAGCTTTTCGGCCACGCGCAGGACGGCGCTGCGGGCACGCGGGTTGGCGGCGATCTCGGCCGCGCCGGCCTTCTGTGCAGCGCCAATCGCCATGAGCGTCGGCGTGAAGGCGACTTCCACCGGCATGCGGCGGTTGGCGGGCGGCGCCTTGGCGTGGCGGGTGATGAATTGCTTGACGATGCGGTCTTCCAGCGAATGGAAGCTGATCACGGCGAGGCGACCGCCCGGCTTGAGGCGTGCAAGGGCGGCATCCAGGCCGGCCTCGAGGTCCGCGAGCTCGCGATTGATGAAGATGCGGATGCCCTGGAAGCTGCGGGTCGCGGGATGGATCTTCTGCTCGCCGCGCGGCACGACCGACGCGATGAGGTCGGCCAGTTGCGCCGTGCGCAGCAGCGGCTGTTCCACGCGCCGCGCGACGATGGCGCGGGCGATGCGGCGGCTCATGCGCTCCTCGCCATAGGTCCACAGCACGTCGGCGATGTCCTTCTCGGACGCGCTTGCGAGCCACTGCGCGGCGCTGTCGCCGGCCTCGGGGTCCATGCGCATGTCGAGCGGCCCGTCCTTGCCGAAACTGAAGCCACGCTCGGCGACATCCAGCTGCGGCGACGACACGCCAAGGTCGAGCAGCACGCCATCGAGGCCGGCCGCGGTCGCATCCCACTGCGCAAGTTCGGCGAAGCTGCCGCGATGGATCGCCACGCGCGCATCCGCGCCGAACTCGCGTTCGGCCACGGCGATCGCTTCGGGATCCTTGTCCATCAGCAGCAGCCGACCCCCGGCCCCCAATAGTTGCAGCACGCCGCGCGCATGGCCGCCGCGCCCGAACGTGCCGTCCAGATACGTTCCATCCGCCTTGATCTGCAGGCCTTCCAGGCACTGCGCGTACATCACCGGTACGTGCATGACGGGAAGGTGGCCGGACGTCCCTTCCCGTCCGCTGCCACCGGCCGTCACAGCTGCAGCTCGAGCAGTTCGTCGCTCAGATCGTCGTCGGTCACCGTCTGACGGATCTGGGCGTGGTGCGCCTGCTCGCTCCACAACTCGAACTTCTCGCCCATGCCCAGCAGCACCGCCTTCTTCTCGATCGCCACCGCCGCGCGATGGCTGGCGGGAATGCTGATGCGGCCGTTGCCGTCGAGTTCGACGAACTCGGCGGCACCGACCAGCTTCAGCTGCATCGAGCGGTTGACTTTCTTCGCCTTGGGCAGGGCGTTGACCTGGTCGCGCACGCGCTCCCAGACCGCCAGCGGGTACAGCCAGAGGGAACCGGATTCGAAGGGGTTGTAGGTGATGACCAGGCGATTGCCGCATTCACGCGCGACGAGGTCGCGGTAGGCGGTGGGCACCGCCAGCCGGCCCTTGTCGTCGATCGTGATGGCGGTCTCGCCCTGGAACATTCGCCTGCCTTGCTGCGTTTTCCGCCTCTTCGGGCGGCTTTGGGGTCACCTTCGCTGGAAAAACCACAAAAAACCCGGTTTTCCCTCCGATGCCCACCTTAGCATCGCGCTAGGGCTTGTCAACGCTTTTCTGGAGGCAATTTCACTTTGCGTATCAATGGCTTGCAGCAAACTTCAGAGTCTTTATGAACAGTTGTTCCCTAAGCTTTGTTTCGTCTCATTTTTTGAGACGGAAAGGGCATCTGGAATCGGGGAAACCACCCAAGCGGCAAAACCCGTCGCCAATGCTGCAGCGCAACACATGATCTGGAATCGCCGGCCGATGAGCCCCAGGCCATCCGGCAGCCGTCAACGGCGACGCGCCCCTGGCAAGTGGACGCGGCGACAGCCGAGAGGATGGGGTCAACCAGCGGGGCCCACGGTTTTCATTTGCGCTCCTGGCAAATGAAAATTGTGGGGCGCCTTTCGTGCGTAGCATGAAAGGTGGCGGAGCCGGCCTGTAAGCCGGGTTCTGTCGTGGACAGTCATTCCTCTAGGCGCATCGTCACCGATACGCTCAAGCAACCTACCCGGAGACACCGCGGGCCGCGGCATTGCCTCCCTATTTGGTCTTGCTCCCGGTGGGGTTTGCCGTGCCGGCCTGTTACCAGGCTCGCGGTGCGCTCTTACCGCACCATTTCACCCTTGCCTGATCTCCGAAGAGCCATCGGCGGTATCTTTCTGTTGCACTTTCCGTCGACTCGCGCCGCCCAGGCGTTACCTGGCACCGTGCCCTGTGGAGCCCGGACTTTCCTCGGCATCCTTTCGGATGACGCGACTGTCCGGCCGACTCCGCCGTGACGCATTCTACGGCTTGCGCCGTCGAATAGCCCCAAAGTTTGCTGTGCAAACTTCGGGCCCCGCTCCGCGCTGCCAATCCCCGCGGCTGTCGCCGCGCCCCCTTACCAAGGGGGCTTTTCTCCAGGTGTTGTCTGGGGATTCCGATACTTATTCGCCGCCGTAGAGGGCCTTCCGTGGGGCGCCGCTGAGTTCGGCCGCCAACTTCGCGGCCTGCGACGGCTTCAGGTATTCGCTGAGCTTCGCGTACAGGCGCTGGCCCTCGACGATCTTCGCGTCGACATCGTCACCCGCGCCTTCGACGATCACCACGAACTCGCCCTTGCGCTGATCGGCTTCCGTAGCAACGCGCAGGTGCAGCGCCGACAGCGGGCCATCCAGGACGGTTTCGAACAGCTTGGTCAATTCCCTCGCGACCACGGCACGGCGCGTCGCGCCAAGGACAATCGCCATGTCGGCCAGCGCTTCTTCGATGCGGTGCGCGGATTCGTAGAACATCAGCGTGCGTGTCTCGCTCGCCAGCCGCGCCAGCCGTTCGCGCCGCGCCGCGGCTTTCACCGGCAGGAAGCCTTCGAACACGAAGCGATCGCTGGGCAGGCCCGCCACGCTCAACGCGGCGATCGCCGCACACGCACCCGGTACCGGCGACACGCGTACGCCCGCGGCCCGCGCCGCGCTGACCAGGCGGAAACCGGGATCGCTCACCAGCGGCGTCCCTGCGTCGGACACCAGCGCCAGCGAATCGCCCGCAAGCAGGCGCGCCACCAGTTGCGCCGCCTGCGCATCCTCGTTGTGCTGATGCAGCGCCAGCAGCGGGCGCTCCAGTCCGAAGTGGGACAGCAGTTGTCGCGTGTGCCGGGTGTCCTCGGCGCAGACGGCGGCGACGTTGCGCAGCGTGTCGAGCGCGCGCGGCGAAAGGTCGCCAAGGTTGCCTATCGGCGTCGCGACGACATGAAGGGTGCCGGGAGTGAGCATCGTGAGGAAATCAGCGGGACGGTTAGAATCCTACCCGGTCCCCCAAGGAAAGCCGCGCCAATGCCCCTGCCGATGCCCTCGCCCGCCCGCCAATGGCCCGTTGCCCGGGTGCTGGCCGCATCGTTGATGCTGGCCACGCTGGCCGGCTGCAGCTCGATGCAGACCACGGGAGGTGCGCCGGCCGGTCGCGGACCGCGCAGTGAAGCGATGGTCCAGGCCGATGCGCTGGCGCGGCAGGCCATGGCACAGGGCGGCGCCGAGCGTGCGCAGACGGACAAGCAGATCGAGACGCTGCTGGCCGCGCTGGACAACCCGACGCTGCAGCGCGAAGCCGCCGCGTTGCCCGCGGGCGACCCGCTGTACAACTACGCCGGCCGCGCGCTGCTGCGTCGTGGCCTGCCGCTACCGCGTCCGTTCGATCGCACTGCGTGGAAGTTCGATGCCGGCAACCGGCCGCCCGCCGAAAGCGACGGCTATCGCCCGCCGACGAAGCTGGCCGTGCTGCTGCCGTTGTCGGGCAATCTCGCCACGGCCGCGGCACCCGTGCGCGACGGCCTCCTGACCGGCTATTACGGTGAAACGCGCCGCCGCCCGGAAGTCAGCTTCTACGACACCTCCACCGGCGCGTCCGCCGCGTACGACCGCGCCGTGTCCGAGGGCAACGATTTCGTCGTCGGCCCGCTCGGCCGCGATGAAGTCGGCACGCTGTTCAACCGCGCCACCCTGCCGGTGCCGGTGCTCGCGCTCAACCGCAGCCAACTGCAGCCACCGCCCGGCAATGCGAGCTTCTCGCTGTCGCCGGAGGACGAAGGCATCGCGGCCGCCGATTACCTGGTCGAGCGCGGTGCACGCCGCGTGCTCGTGGTCAGCGCCGAAGACGACACGCAACGGCGCGCTGTCACCTCGCTGCGCGAACGCCTGGCCGAACGCGGCGGCACCATCACCGACGTCGTAAGCGAGGGCGCCGCCGACTTCGCGCCATTCGCGGCCAAGCAAGGCGGTGTCGACGCGGTGTTCCTCGCCGTCAAGGGCACCGCGGCACGCCAGCTGATGCCGCGCCTCGCCCTGGCGGGCCTCGCCGGCAAGCCGCGCGTGGCGACGTCGCAACTGCTGTCCGGCACGGGCAAACCCGAGGACGATCGCGTGCTCGACGGCATCGCCTTCCCCAGCGAAAGCTGGACCACGCGTGGGGCCCGTGGCCTGCCGTCGCCTGCGAGCGCAGCGGCGATGCTGCCGAATGCGAAAGGTCCGGCGGCGCGCCTGTTCGCCTTCGGTTTCGACGCCTGGCTGATCACCGCCTACCTCGAGCGCCTGGCCACCTCGTCCGAAGGCATCAACGGCGCTACCGGCGTCCTGCGCATCGACGGCTTCGGCAATGTGCAGCGCACGCCGGCCTGGTCGACCTTCAGCAGCGGCATCGCGGTGCCGCTGGCGGACGCGGCGCGGCGCTGATCTCGACAGGCGACACGCGATACCCGACCGGCTTATGGACAAGCCAATGCCACAGCGACGTACCACGGGCGCATCGGTCGAGGCCGCCGCCCTCGCCCATCTGACCCGCGCGGGGCTGCGCGAAGTCGCGGCGAACGCCAATTACCGCTTCGGCGAACTCGACCTCGTCATGCTCGACAGCTCCGGGCCGACGCTCGTTTTCGTCGAAGTCCGCTACCGGCGCGACCCGCGCTTCGGTGGTGGTGCGGCCTCGGTGGATGCAAACAAGCGCCGCAAGCTCGTGCGTGCCGCGCAGGCTTTTCTCGCCACGCATCCGCGCCTCGCCAACGCCGCCTGCCGCTTCGACGTGGTCGAAGCCGACGGTGATCCGCTTTCGCCGCGGCTGCACTGGCTGCGCGATGCGTTCCGTGCCGACGACTGTTGATTCTCCCCTGCCGCCATGATCGCGGGCGGGCGGATAATCAGCCGGCATGAGCACCTTGCCTGCCGAACTGCATCGCGAACTCGCCGACCTGCTCGGCGAAGGCCGCAACTGGCTCACCGATCCGGGCGAACGCCTCGCCTACGCCTATGACAACTCGCGCCGCGAATCGCTGCCCGACGCGGTCGCCCTGCCGGTCGCGCGCGGACAGGTACAGGCGCTCGTGCGCGCCTGCTTCCGCCACCGCGTTCCGGTGATCGCGCGCGGTCGCGGCACCAATACCACCGGCGCCTCGGTGCCGGTGCAGGGCGGCGTGGTGGTGTCGTTCGAACGCATGGACCGCATCCTCGAGGTGCGACCGGGTGATCGCTGCGCGGTGGTCGAACCCGGCGTGCTCAACGGCGACCTGCAAGCCATCCTGCAGGGACACGGCCTGTTCTGGCCGCCCGACCCCACCAGCGCGGCATTCAGCACCATCGGCGGCAACCTGGCCTGCAATGCCGGCGGACCGCGCGCGGTGAAATACGGCGCGAGCCGCGACAACGTGCTGGCGCTGACCGCCGTCACCGGCACGGGCGACCTGATCCAGTGCGGCAGCGCGACGACCAAGGGGGCGACCGGCTACGACCTGCAGCGCCTGCTCGTGGGCAGCGAGGGCACCCTGGCGCTGATCGTGGAGGCCACCCTCAAACTCGCGCCACTGCCCCCGCAACGGCGCGTGGTACGGGCGCTGTATCGCGATGTCGCATCGGCCGCGCAGGCCGTGGCGCGGCTGATGGCACAGCCGGTAACGCCATCGATGCTGGAATTCATGGATGGCGACTGCGTGCGGCTGGCGCGCGACGTCGGCGGCGCCGAACTTCCGGCCGATGCCGGCGCGCTGCTGATGATCGAAGCCGATGGCGATATCCAGACCCTGCCGCATGCCATCGAGGCCCTGATGCGCGTGGCCGAAGGCGAAGGCCTGGTCTCGCTCGACGATGCCGCCGACGAAGCCGCGCGTGAAAGGCTCTGGGCCGCGCGAAAGGCGTTGTCGCCGGCATTGCGCACGCTCGCTCCGGGCAAGATCAACGAAGACGTGGTCGTGCCGGTCTCACGCATCCCGCAACTGGTCCAGGGCGTACGCGACCTCGCGTCGGAGTTCGCGTTGCCCATCGTCAGCTTCGGCCATGCGGGCAACGGCAACCTGCACGTCAACATCCTCTTCGACCCCGCCGACAGCGGCCAGAACGGACGCGCGCAGGCCGCTCTCGCCCGCGTGTTCGCGCTGACGCTGTCGCTGGGCGGCACCCTGTCGGGCGAACACGGCATCGGCCTCGCCAAGCGCGAGTTCATGCCGCAGGCGATCGATCCGGCGACGCTCGCCCTGATGCGCCAAGTCAAGGCCGCGTTCGACCCCGCCGGCATCCTCAATCCCGGCAAGCTGCTGCCGTGATCGGCTACGTGCATCTCGGCGCGCGAGCGGCCTTGCGCTATCGTGAACGCACTGGACCTGGGAAATGAAAGGCAATGTCGATCCGCCGGGTCGTTTGCATGAAATGGGGCGACAAGTTCGCCGCGGATGACGTCAATCGCCTGCACCGCAGGGTGCGCAGCCACGTCGAAGGCGATCTGCGGATGCTGTGCTTCACCGACGACGCGCGCGGTATCGATCCCGAAGTGGAATGCCATCCCCTGCCTGCCGTACCCGTGGTCGGGGACCGCCACGATCGGGGCTGGCGCAAGCTCGGCCTGTTCGGAGCGGAGCTGGCCGCGCTGCTCGAAGGGCCCGTCCTGTACCTCGATCTCGACATCGCCATCGTGCAGCCACTGGAACCTTTCTTCGATTGGCCCGGCGAATTCCTGATCATCAAGGACTTCAAGCCACTGCGTTACCGCCATCGTTTCAGCGGCAACTCATCCGTGATCCGTTTCCATGCCGGCGCCCACCAGGGGCTGATCGCGGAACTGCTGCGGCGGGGCGCGCGCATCCGCGAGGATTTCCGCGACGAACAGGAATTCGTTTCGGATTACATGCGCCGCCAGGGAGTCCTGCAGTACTGGCCCCCAGGCTGGTGCGCCAGCTTCAAGCACGACTGCGTGCGGCCGCTGCCGCTGGGACTATGGCAAGAGCCGCAGTTGCCTGACGGGGCCAAGGTGCTGGTCTTCCACGGGCGCCCCAAGCCCGACGAAGCGATCATCGGGATCGGCTCGAAGTGGTATCGGCCGTTGCGGCCGGCCCCGTGGCTGCGACGCTATCTGGAATGATGAAGGCGGCACGGTTCGCCAAAGCCGGCCGCCCGCGCCCGCCAGGCACACTCCCTGCTGACCGGATGCGACCCAGGTAGGCGAAATACCGCCACGCCGACGCTATCCTGCGCGCCTCGCGTTCCTGCCCGCTGCCATGCCCACCCGCGTCCGCCTGCTGTCCTCCCTCGCTACCTTTTCGCTAACTCTCCTGCTGGCCGCCTGCGCCAGTGGCGGTGACACCCTGCCCACGCCCGAACCCGTGGCACCCAAGCCCATCCCGGCGCCGGTGAAACCGATCCGCGTCGGCATCGCGCTCGGCGGCGGCGCGGCCAAGGGCTTCGCCCACATCGGCGTGATCAAGATGATCGAGGCCAACGGCATCCGTATCGATGTCGTGTCCGGCACCAGCGCGGGCAGCGTGGTCGGCGCGCTCTACGCCAGCGGCATGGATGCGTTCCAGATGCAGAAGACGGCGTTCGGCCTCGACGAAACGCAGATCCGCGACGTCAGCCTGTTCTCCGGCGGCGTGGTGAAGGGCCAGAAGCTGCAGGACTACGTCAACCAGCTGGTCGGCGGGCGCCCGATCGAGCGCATGAAGAAACCCTTCGCCGCGGTGTCGACGCAGCTGGAAACGGGCGAGCGCACCGTGTTCGTGCGCGGCAACACCGGCCAGGCGGTGCGCGCGTCCAGCAGCATTCCCGGTGTGTTCGAACCCGTCGTGATCGGCCAGATGCATTACGTCGATGGCGGCGTGGTCAGCCCGGTCCCGGTCGACGCGGCGCGCCAACTCGGCGCCGACTTCGTCATCGCCGTGGACATTTCCACCAAGGCCAGCGGCAAGAATCCCGGCAGCCTGCTCGGCACGGTGAACCAGTCGATCACGATCATGGGCCAGAAACTCGGCCAGCAGGAATTGGCGCGCGCCAACGTGATCATCCGTCCGGGCGTCAGCGACATCGGTCCGGCCGACTTTGAGCAACGCAACAACGCGATCCTCGAGGGCGAGCGCGCCGCGTTGGCGGTCATGCCGCAGATCCGCGCGCAGCTGGCCAAGTTGCGTGCCGAACGAGAGGCGGCAGCGCGGCCGCCCGTTCCGGTCACGGCGCCCGTGGAAGCATGCAAGGAAGGCCGCCTGGGCCGCCTGTTCGGCGACAAGTGCGACGACGGCAAGGGCGGGAAGCAGTAGCGCGAATCAGTAGCGCGACCGCGCTTCGTCCGCCTCAGGCGAAGTGGACGAACCCCGCAGTCGGTGCCGTCCACTCGCTGCCATCGGCGCTCAGCGCGCGGACGCCGCGCCCGGCGACGATGCGGCCGATGCGCGTGATCGGCGTGCGTGTTTCGATCGCGATGTCCTCGACGGCATAGCGCATCGCCGGCGGCGCGGTGAAACACAGTTCGTAGTCGTCGCCGCCCGTGGCCTGCGCCGCCAGCCGGCGTTGCGTGTCGAACGCGGCAATGAGCTGCGGCGAAGCCGGCAACGATTCCAGTTCGACCTCGCCACCCACTTCACTGGCGACGCAGATGTGCTGCAGGTCCACGAGCAACCCATCCGAGATGTCGATGCACGCATGCGCGACGGCGCCGAGGCGCATGCCCACGGCTACGCGCGGCGTGGGACGGTCGAGGCGCGCGCGCAGGGCCGGATCGACCACCGCGCCACCGCGCCACTGCAGCAATGCGGCCGCCGCTTCGCCGAGCGTTCCCGTCACCCAGACATCGTCGCCGACACAGGCACCGCCGCGGCGCAGGGCGCGCCCCGGTGCGACGAAGCCGTGCACGGTGACGCTGACCGACAACGGTCCGCGCGTGGTGTCGCCTCCGATCAGCGCGATCCGATGCCGCGTGGCGAGTTCGAGGAATCCATCCAGGAACGCGTCCACCCACTCCATGTCGCCCGCCGGCAGCGACAACGACAGCGTGCACCACGCGGGTTCGGCGCCCATGGCGGCGAGATCGGACAGGTTCACCGCCAGCGCCTTCCAGCCGATATCGGCCGGCGCGGTGTTCTCGGGAAAATGGATGCCGCGGTTGAGGGTATCCGCCGCGATCACCAGCTGTTTGCCGGCAGGCACCTGCACGATGGCGGCATCGTCGCCGATGCCGAGGACCACGTCGTCGCGGACGGCGGCGCGGCGGCGGATGCGCTCGATCAGGTCGAACTCGGCGGCGACTCGGGATCGTTCGGTCACGATGCGCTCCAGCGCGCCACCGGCTGCGTCGTCAGCGCGGCCGCGCGGCCTGCACTTCCACCGGACGCCACGCCACGGCGGCATGGTCGAGCACGCCGTTGACGTAGGTGTGGCCGTGCTCGGAGCCGAAGCGCTTCACGGTTTCGATCGCCTCGTTGATCACCACGCGATATGGCACGTCGCGGCGTTCGCGTAGTTCGTACGCGGCGATGCGCAGCACGGCGCGTTCGATCGGATCGACCTGCTCGATGTCGCGATCGAGGAACGGCGCGAGTGCGACGTCCAGTTCCTCGCAATGCTTGTCGACGCCGAGCACGAGGTCCTCGAAATACTCCAGGTCGGCGACTTCGTGCGCCTGCTCGTGGGCGAATTGTGCGATCACCTCGCGCGCGCTGGCACCGGACATCTGCCAGGCGTACACGGCCTGCAGCGCGCGACGGCGCGAACGCGAGCGCGCAACGGGATCGATGCCATCGGAACGGCGACGGTTCATGCGAATTGCTCCAGCAGTTGCGCCATTTCCAGGACCACCAGTGCGGCCTCCTCGCCCTTGTTGCCGTGGCTGCCACCGGCACGGGCTTCGGCATCCTGGAAGCGGTCGACGGCGAGCACGCCGTTGGCCACCGGAATGCCATGGTCAAGGGCGACGCGCATCAGGCCGTCGGAACAGCCATCGGCGACCTGCTCGTAATGGCGGGTATCGCCGCGCACCACGCAACCCAGCGCCACGATGGCGGCATGCGAGCCCTTGCGCGCCAGGCTCGCGGCGGCCAGCGGCAGCTCCCACGCGCCCGGCACGCGGATCACGTCCACCGCATCCTCGGCGACGCCATGGTCGGCGAAGGTGCGGCGCGCACCGGCGACCAGCGCATCGGTGATGCGCGGATTCCAGCGGCTGGCGATGATCGCGAAGCGGGCGCCAGGGGCGGCACGCATATCGCCTTCGTAATGGGGCATGGGCGGGGGTCTCGAAAGGGGGCGCAGTTTACCGCGTCGTGGGGGCCGGGGCCGTCGGCGGCCCGCAGTACCGTTCAGTGCGGCGGTTCGACGTACTCGACCACCTCCAGGCCGAAACCGGCGAGGCCGACCTGCCGGCGCGGCGTGCCCAGCACGCGCAGCTTGCCCAGGCCCAGGTCGGCCAGGATCTGCGCGCCGGCGCCGTTGCGTCGCCACTCCGCCAGCGCATGGCCGCGGCTGGGGCGTTGCGCCGGCTCCTCATGGGAAGCCGCTTCAGGATGCGCACGCACGCGGGCGAGCAGTGCGTCGGCATCGGCATGGTCGCCCAGCAGCACCAGCGCACCGCGGCCTTCGCGCGCGATCGCCGCGAGCACGTCGCCCACGGCGGGGCCGAAATCGGCGCGGCGCCAGTGCAGCGCGTCGGCCAGCGGGTTCTGCACGTGCACGCGCACCAGCGTCGGCGTCGCCGCGTCGACGTCGCCGCGCACCAGCGCGAAATGCAGGCCGTGGCTGAGGCGGTCGCGATAGCTCACCAGGCGGAAGCCGCCGTGCTCGGTATCGATGTCGCGTTCGTCGACGCGCTCGATCGTGTGCTCGGTGGCGAGGCGGTAGCGGATCAGGTCCTCGATCGAGCCCATCTTCAGGCCGTGCTCGCGGGCGAACGCTTCCAACTGCGGCCGGCGTGCCATCGAGCCGTCGGGATTGAGGATCTCCACCAGCACGCCCGCCGGCTCCATGCCCGCGAGCAGGGCGAGATCGCTCGCGGCCTCGGTATGCCCGGCACGGTTGAGCACACCGCCGGGCTGCGCCATCAGCGGGAAGATGTGGCCGGGCTGGCTCAGGTCGGCGGCGCCGGCGTCGGGACGCACTGCGGTGCGCACGGTATGCGCGCGGTCGTAGGCGGAAATGCCGGTGGTGACGCCCTCGGCCGCCTCGATCGAGACGGTGAAGTTGGTGTGGTGCGGCGAGGTGTTGTCGCGGACCATCGGCGGCAGGCCAAGCTGCTTGCAGCGCTCGCGCGTGAGCGACAGGCACACCAGGCCGCGCGCGTGCGTGACCATGAAGTTGATGTCCTGCGGGCGCACCAGTTCGGCCGCCATGATCAGGTCGCCTTCGTTCTCGCGGTCCTCGTCGTCGACGATCACGACCATGCGGCCGGCGCGGATTTCTTCGAGCAGTTCGGGGATGGGGGAAAAGGACATGGTTTTCTGCCTCGGCGTCATTTCTTGCTCGTCACCCCGGCGCACGCCGGGGTCCAGCGGTTGCCCTTGCACGTTGAGGTCAAAGGCTGGATCCCGGCGTACGCCGGGATGACGAAGTGGTTGTTCAGTTGTTGTCGCTGCGACCTGCCAGCAATCGCTCGACGTAACGCGCGACCAGGTCGATTTCCAGGTTGACCGCGTCGCCAGCCCGCGTCTGCGCGAAGGCGGTATGGGAAACGGTGTGCGGGATCAGCGCGACCTCGAACCCGTCCGCGTCGACTTCATTGACGGTGAGGCTGACGCCGTCGACGCAGATCGAGCCCTTCTTCGCGACGTAGCGCAGCAGCGCCGCGGGTGCGGCGAAGCGCCAGCGCTGCGCGCGGGCGTCCTCGACGATCGCCAGCACACGGCCGACGCCATCGACGTGGCCGCTGACCATATGGCCGCCGAGGCGGTCGGTCGGACGCATCGCGCGCTCGAGATTGACCGGCGCGCCGACCTGCAGCCTGCCCAGGGTGGTGAGCGACAGCGTCTCGTTCGAGGCATCGGCCGCGAACGAAACGGCATCGAATTCGACCACGGTGAGGCACACGCCATTGACGGCGATGCTTTCGCCGGCTTGCACGGCCTCGAAGGGCAGCGTCCCCACTTCGACGCGCAGGCGGACATCGCCGCCACGCGCCTCGAGGACCGCTATCCGGCCGACGCCTTCGATGATGCCGGTGAACATCAGCCCACCTCCGGGACGGAACCGGCGAGGTCGTGGAACCGGGATGCATGGATCTGGAACTGGGACATGTGAACGTTTCCCGCAGGAAGCTGGCGAACCAGCTGGCGAAAAGCGTCCCCAAGGCATGAGGCACGCGCACGGCTCGGCGCCATGCGGTAGCCGTCTTCTTTCATCCGGACTGTGACCGTCGGCTCCGGCATCGGACCGGATCTGCTGACCCTCCGGTGCACTGGAGGCGCTCGCGGGCTCGTGCGTGCGATCCGTGGGACCGTCGCACCTACCGCCGGTGGGGAATTGCACCCCGCCCTGAAGACGTTACGAGTTGTGGTGCCGGCGGACCGGCGGCGCATTCTATCACCCGGGTTTCCGGGCTCCGGCCGCAGCGGGTGCTGGATTTGGAACGCTGCGTCGGCTACCCCTGCGGAATCCGCGTCCGGAAGCGGATTCGCGACCGCCCCTACGGCTTCCTGCGCAGGTGCAGGAACAGCGGCCAGCGGATCGTGCGCAGCTCCTCGGCTTCGCCCCAGGCCGCGGCCAGCGCGGGCGCATGCCGCGCCACCGGGTCTGCGCCGGTATCGGCACGGCACCGCGCCGTCGCCGACATGCTCGAGAGATAACGCAGGAAATGCGGCAGGGTCCACTCCGCCTCCAGCCACAGGGACGGCGCGGGCAAGGCGGGGAACGGCCAGGCGAAGCCGGCGTAGTGCGTATCGACCAGCACGCGCTCGGGCGGCCAGTACGGATCGATCAGGGCGCGGAAATCTTCCACCGCGTCGACCATCCCCTCGGGCGCGATGAAGTCGCCATAACCCCACGCCGCCAGCAGGCCGCCAGGCTTGAGCACGCGGTCGCATTCGGCAAAGAACGCGTCGCGATCGAACCAGTGCAACGCCTGCGCGACCGCGACCAGCTGCACGCTCGCGTCAGCCAATGCCGTGCGCTCGCCGGGTTCGACGGCAACGCTGACGTTGGCCGCGCCCGAGTGCGCCCAATGCTGGGCGATCTGCTGCGCACTCGGATCGGTCGCATGCACATGGGCGAAGCGCATCGCCAGCCCACGCGTGGCCTGGCCGCTGCCGCAGCCGGGTTCCCACACCCTCGCCTCGTGCGGAACGCGTGCGGCGATGAGGTCGAACAGTTCGTCGGCATATTCCGGGCGCGATGCCGCGTACGCGTCGGCGACGCCGGAGAAGTGGTCCTTGAAGCCCGACGCGGTCACGCCGTGCCCGCGTCTGCCGGCTCGGGACGCAACAGCAGGCGCACGTCGTTGCCGATGCGGCGCGATTCCACGATCGACAGGTTCAGGCGCTGGGTCATCTCGTCGATATGCAGGCCGTCGAACAACGGCCGCGCGCGATCGCCCAGGAGCACGGGAGCGACGTACAGCAGGATCTCGTCGACCAGACCCTCGGCGAGGAAGGCACCGGCCAGTGTCGCACCGGCTTCGATCTGCACTTCGTTGATCTCGCGCGCCGCCAGCAGTTTGAGAACGGCCTCGAGGTCGAAGCGGCCTTCGTGCACGGGGGCCGCCGCGGTCTGGGCGTCGATGCCGCGCGGCGGCTTGGCGTCTGGCGCGTGCACGTACAAGGTGGGCGCATCGCCCTCGCGCACGCGGCCACGGGTGATCGTCGCCAACCCCGGGTCCAGTACCACGCGCAGCGGCGGGACGAAGGCGGCACCGTCGTCGAGTCGCACGGTGAGGCTGGGATCATCGATCAGCACGGTGCCGGCGCCGGTGAGGATCGCGCCCGCACGCGCACGCCAGCGTTGCACGTCCTGGCGCGAGGCCTCGCCGCTGATCCATTTCGATTCGCCGCTGGCGAGCGCGCTGCGGCCATCCAGGCTGGTCGCCAGTTTCACCCGCAGCCACGGCCGGCCGCGCTCGATGCGCGACAGCCAGCCGCGATTGAGCGTGCGTGCCTGCGCCTCCATCAGACCGCCTTCCACCACGATGCCCGCGGCTTGCAGCGTCTTGAATCCTTCCCCGTCGACCTGCGGGAACGGATCGCGCATCGCCGCGACCACGCGCGCCACGCCCGCGGCGACCAGCGCATTGGCGCAGGGCCCCGTCTTGCCGACATGCGCACAGGGTTCGAGCGTGACGTAGACGGTCGCACCCTTGGCCCGCTCGCCCGCCGCCTGCAGCGCCAGGACTTCCGCATGCTGCTCGCCGGCCCTGGCATGGAAGCCCTCGCCGACCACTTCATCGCCCTGCGTGATCACGCAGCCGACCATGGGATTGGGCCGGGTGGTATAGGCGCCGCGTTCGGCGAGCCGCAGCGCGCGGGCCATCATCAGATGATCGGTGGAACTGAACATGCCTGTCTCTCGAGTTGTCTATTCGGCGACGTAGCGGCCGCGCTCGGCGCCGTCTTCCCACGGCCACGCGGGCACGAGGTCCTTGCCGTCGACGCGCAATTGCATGCGCTTGAACGCCAGCTGCGAATAGTCCGGCGGCGAACGGAAATCATCCGGCACCAGCACGACCCGATCGCCTTCGCGATGCCAGCGGCCCTTGGCGAGCAGGTCCAGCGCGCCATAACTGAAATACCACTGGAACCGGCCATCGTCGCCAAGCATCAGCTCGGAGCCGGTCTCCATCACACCCTGCAGGTAGTAGTGCCCCGACAGGGCGGGCTCACTGGCCACGGCCGCCGCGGGTTCCTGCTGCGGTTTCGCGGCCTGCGCCAGCATCGCCCAAGGCACCAGCAGTGCACAGAGGAGAGGCCAGGCGCGGAGCGGGTTCACCGCTTGCGACTCTTGGTCGGTGGTGGTTCGTCTTCGATGAGCGCCAGCTGGCCTTCGGTGGCATTGTCGTGTTCGAGGCGGTCGAGCACCTCGCGGAAATCGGCGACGTCCTCGAAGGCGCGATACACCGAGGCGAAGCGCACATAAGCCACGTGGTCGAGCTTGCGCAGTTCCGCCATCACGTATTCACCGACCCGGCGCGAATCCAGTTCGCGCTCGGCGGTCATGCGCAGGTGGTGGACCACGGCGCGCACGGCGGCCTCGATCTGTTCCTCCGCTACCGGCCGTTTCTGCAGCGCGCGGTCGAAACCGGAGCGCAGCTTGCGCGCATCGAACGCCTCGCGGCGGCCGTCGCTCTTGATGATCAGCGGCAACTTCAGCTCGATGGTTTCCAGCGTGCTGAAACGCTCGCCGCAGGCTTCGCAGACGCGACGACGGCGGATGGTGGCGCCGTCGTCGGACACGCGCGAATCGATCACGCGGGTGTCGAGGTGCTGGCAGAAAGGACAGTGCATCGGGTGGCGATCTCCTTTCCGGTGTCGTCAGTTCAACCGTAGACGGGGAACTGCTGGCACTGCCTGGTCACGTTCTCACGGACCCCGGCGATGACCTTGTCGTCGTTCGGGTGGTCGAGCACGTCGCAGATCCAGTTGGCCAGCGCGACGCAGTCGGCTTCCTTGTATCCACGCGTGGTGACCGCCGGGGTACCGATACGCAGGCCCGAGGTGACGAACGGCTTCTGCGGATCGTTGGGTACCGCGTTCTTGTTCACCGTGATGTGGGCGCGGCCGAGCGCGGCTTCCGCGTCCTTGCCGGTGATGCCCTTGCCGATCATGTCGACCAGCATCAGGTGGTTCTGCGTGCCGCCGGAAACGATCTTGTAGCCGCGGGCAATGATCGTCTTGGCCATCGCCTGCGCGTTCTTCACCACCTGCTGCTGGTAGGCGGTGAATTCGGGCTCCAGCGCTTCCTTGAACGCGACCGCCTTGGCGGCGATCACGTGCATCAGCGGACCGCCCTGGATGCCGGGGAACACGATCGACTGCAGCTTCTTCTCGATCTCGGCGTCGGCCTTGGCCACGATGATGCCGCCGCGCGGGCCGCGCAGGGTCTTGTGCGTGGTCGAGGTGACGACGTGGGCGTGCGGCACCGGGTTCGGGTACACGCCGGCGGCGATCAGGCCGGCGACGTGGGCCATGTCAACGAACAGGTACGCACCGACCTTGTCGGCGATGGCGCGGAAGCGCGCCCAGTCGATGACCTGCGAGTAGGCGGAGAAGCCGGCGACGACCATCTTCGGCTTGTGCTCGACGGCGAGGCGCTCGACTTCGTCGTAATCGATCAGGCCCTGCTCGTTGACGCCGTACTGGATGGCGTTGAAGAGTTTTCCGGAGATGTTGACCTTGGCGCCGTGGGTCAGGTGGCCGCCGTGCGCGAGCGACATGCCGAGGATGGTGTCGCCCGGATTCAGCAGCGCGAAATACACGGCCTGGTTGGCCTGCGAGCCCGAATGCGGCTGCACGTTGGCGTACATCCCTTCCGTGGAGCCTGCGCCGAACAGTTGCTTGCAGCGGTCGATCGCCAGCTGCTCGGCGATGTCGACGTATTCGCAGCCGCCGTAGTAGCGCTTGCCCGGATAGCCTTCGGCGTACTTGTTGGTGAGCTGGCTGCCCTGCGCCTCCATCACGCGCGGGCTGGCGTAGTTCTCCGACGCGATGAGCTCGACGTGGTCTTCCTGGCGGCGGTTCTCGTTGGCAATGGCCTGGGCGAGTTCGGGGTCGAAACCTTCGATACGGGCGTCACGCGGGAACATCGGCTCTCCGGCGGGGTGATGGGAGGGGAAGAGGCGGCAAGTTTACCCGGCCGGTCGCCTCCCAAGGGCGAAGCGGCCGGTCCGGCCCGCTATAATTGCCCGATCCCGATTCTCCCCGGCCCTGCCCTGCGCAGGTCGCCGCCGCCTGCCCCCGCGGCGCCCCCTCCAATGGGCGCCGTTCGAACGAGAGCCCCGATGCAATACATCTACACCATGAACGGCGTCAGCAAGGTCGTGCCGCCGAAGCGCCAGATCATCAAGGACATCTCGCTGTCCTTCTTCCCGGGCGCGAAGATCGGCCTGCTCGGCCTCAACGGCGCTGGCAAGTCGACGGTGCTGAAGATCATGGCCGGCGTCGACACCGATTTCGTCGGCGAAGCGCGCCCGCAGGCCGGCATCAAGGTCGGTTACCTGGCGCAGGAGCCGCAGCTCGACCCGACCCACACCGTGCGCCAGGCCGTCGAAGTGGGCCTGGGTGAAATCATCAATGCACAGGCCGCGCTGGACGCGGTGTACGCCGCCTATGCAGAAGAAGGCGCCGACTTCGACAAGCTCGCCGCCGAACAGCAGCGCCTGGAAGCCATCCTCGCCGCCGGCGACGCGCACACCCTGGAAAACCAGCTCGAAGTCGCCGCCGACGCGCTGCGCCTGCCGCCGTGGGAGGCCGTGATCGGCAACCTGTCCGGTGGCGAGAAGCGCCGCGTCGCGCTGTGCCAGCTGCTGCTGCAGAAGCCGGACATGCTGCTGCTCGACGAACCGACCAACCACCTCGACGCCGAATCGGTCGAATGGCTGGAGCAGTTCCTCGCGCGCTACACCGGCACCGTGGTGGCCGTCACCCACGATCGCTACTTCCTCGACAACGCCGCCGAGTGGATCCTCGAACTCGACCGCGGCCGCGGCATTCCGTGGAAGGGCAACTACACCGACTGGCTGGTGCAGAAGGACGAGCGCCTGAAGCAGGAAGAAGGCCAGGAAAAGGCACGCCAGAAGGCGATCCACAAGGAACTCGAATGGGCGCGCCAGAACGCCAAGGGCGGCCGCTCCAAGGGCAAGGCCCGCCTCGCGCGCATCGAGGAACTGCAGTCGGTCGACTACCAGCGTCGCCAGGAAACCAATGAGATCTTCATTCCGCCGGGCGAGCGCCTGGGCAACAAGGTCATCGAGTTCAAGAACGTCAGCAAGAAGTTCGGCGACCGCCTGCTGATCGACGACCTCAGCTTCAGCGTGCCCGCGGGCGCCATCGTCGGCATCATCGGCCCCAACGGCGCCGGCAAGTCGACCCTGTTCAAGATGATCATCGGCAAGGAGAAGCCGGATTCGGGAACGATCGAATCCGGGCAGACCGTGAAGCTCGCCTACGTCGACCAGAGCCGCGACGCGCTGACCGGCAACCACAACGTGTTCCAGGAAGTCTCCGGCGGCCTCGACATCCTCAACATCAACGGCATCGAGATCCAGTCGCGCGCCTACATCGGCCGCTTCAACTTCAAGGGCCAGGACCAGCAGAAGATGGTCGGCACGCTGTCCGGTGGTGAACGCGGCCGCCTGCACATGGCCAAGACCCTGCTCCAGGGCGGCAACGTGCTGCTGCTCGACGAACCGTCCAACGACCTCGACATCGAAACCCTGCGCGCGCTCGAAGACGCGCTGCTCGAGTTCCCGGGCAACACCTTCGTCATCTCGCACGACCGCTGGTTCCTGGACCGCATCGCGACGCACATCCTCGCCTTCGAAGGCGACTCGCACGTGGAGTTCTTCCAGGGCAACTACCGCGAGTACGAGGAAGACAAGAAGCGCCGCATGGGCGCGGAAGGCGCTGCGCCGCACCGCCTGCGCTTCAAGGCACTGAAGTAAGCCATGAGCGGCGCGGACAAACCCGTCGCCCTCTCTGCAGAGTCGGTGGCACCACGCATCGGTTCGGGTTATCCTGAGCCGTTCGCGTCACGGGTCGGCGGGCGCGCCAAGCGCGTGCTTGGCGATGCCTTCGGGCTGACCGCGTTCGGTGTCAACCTGACCCGCCTGCCGCCGGGCGCCTGTTCGTCGATGCGCCATGCGCATTCGCACGAGGATGAATTCGTCTACATCCTCGAGGGCACGCCCACGCTGGTGACCGACAAGGGCGAGACCCTGCTGCAAGCGGGCATGTGCGCCGGCTTCGCCGCTGGCAGCGGCGACGCGCACCAGCTGGTCAACCACGGCGCGACCGACGTGGTCTACGTCGAGATCGGCAGCCGCCACGGCGACGACAGCGTCGTCTATGCCGACGACGACCTGGCCGTTCGGCGCATCGACGGCCAGTTCCGTTACTTCCACAAGGACGGCCAACCGTACTGACGGCCGCCCGCGCGTTTTTAAACAGCGTTTTTGAACAGCGTTTTGAACCGTGTTCTGAACAAGGATCGACGATGAGTTTCATGCAGGCGTTGCATACCCGCTGGGAACAGGCCGATTCGCTGGTCTGCGTCGGCCTCGACCCCGAGCCGGCGAAGTTCCCCACGCAGTTCACGGGCGACCCGGATGCGGTGTTCAACTTCTGCCGCGCCATCGTCGATGCCACCGCACCCTACGTGTGCAGCTTCAAGCCGCAGATCGCGCACTTCGCCGCGCTTGGCGCCGAAGACGCACTGCAACGGTTGATCGCGCACATCCATGCCGCGCATCCCGGCACCCCGGTGATCCTCGACAGCAAGCGCGGCGACATCGGCAGCACGGCGCAGCACTATGCGACCGAAGCCTTCGATCGCTACGGCGCCGATGCGGTGACGGCCAATCCCTATCTCGGCCGCGACTCGGTGCAGCCGTTCCTCGACCGCGCCGACCGTGGCGTGGTGATCCTGTGCCGCACGTCGAATCCCGGCGCCGGCGACCTGCAGGACCTGGTCGTGTCCGATAACAGCCGCGGAGGCCGGCCGCTCTACCAGCACGTCGCCGAGAAGGTGGCGCGCGATTGGAATGGCCACGGCAACTGCGCGCTCGTCGTCGGCGCGACCTGGCCGGAGCAGTTGCGCGAAGTCCGCGCGATTGTCGGCGACGTGCCGTTCCTCGTCCCCGGCGTCGGCGCGCAGGGTGGCGACGTCGAAGCCGTGGTGACGAATGCGAAGACCGCCGACGGCACCGGTCTGGTCGTCAGTTCGTCGCGGGCGGTCCTGTACGCGTCGAACGGCGCCGATTTCGCCACGGCCGCCGCCAATGCGGCGAAAGCACTGCGCGACGAAATCAATCGCCATCGCTGATCCGGCGGCAGCGCGCGCGAAGGCGCACGCCCGACGCTACGGATTCAACCGCGCAGCCACGCCTTCATCGTGGCGAATGGAAAGCGCAACCAGATCACCGCGAATACCGC
Source organism: Agrilutibacter niabensis (assembly GCA_031457065.1). Lineage (GTDB taxonomy): Bacteria > Pseudomonadota > Gammaproteobacteria > Xanthomonadales > Xanthomonadaceae > Agrilutibacter > Agrilutibacter niabensis_A. The sequence goes on along the minus strand of JAVDVW010000001.1, from coordinate 48,833 downwards.
CAGCCGCGTGAGCGCGCCACGCCGCGGCGCTTCGAACCTGCGGAAATAGCGCCACAAGCCGCGATGCTTGTGCCACTCCACGAACAGCGGGCGCGAGCGGGACGACACGCCGCGGATATGCACGACGCGCACGTCGTTGGCGACCGCGACCAGGGCATTGGCCTGGCGCGCGCGACGGCACAGGTCCAGGTCTTCGGCATGCAGCCGGTAGCCGGCATCGAAGCCGCCTAGCCGTTCGAACAGATCGCGCGAGACCAGCATCAACGCCCCCGACACCGCATCCACCGGCTGCAGGGTCCGCGTTTCGTCGACGGCAACGCCCAGTTGGGTGCCGGCGGCCGTCGTGGACCCGAGCAGGGAGGCCAGCATCGAACCGAAATCCGGATCGCGTCGACGCGCGGCGACATCGCGCACGCCGGCCTCATCCACCAGATCCACGCCAAGCACTACCTCGCGATTGCTGGCGACCGCATGGGCGCGCAGGCGCGCAAGCGTGTCCGCCTCGACCAGGCAATCCGGATTGACGAAGGCCAACCAGTGCACGCCATTGGACCGCGGCAGGTCCGCCGCACCCTGGTTGCAGGCCACGGCGAACCCCGGGTTGTCGGGATTGGCGATGAAATGCACGCGCGTGTCGCGGGTGGCATGGCGCTGCACGATTTCCATCGTGCCGTCGTCCGACCCGTTGTCGATCACGCGGATCGCGCCCACGCCGTCGGTGCCGCGCAGGCGCAGCAGGCAGTCGTCGATGGTCTCGGCACTGCGGTAGCTGACGACGATGGCGGCGATGTCGGTGATGTCGGCGGGGGTCATGCGCAACTCGGTGTGGATCTCATGCGAACAGGTCGCCCTGCGCGTCCGGCGGACCGATGCTGGCAAGCAGGCTTTCCAGCTGGCCGCGCGACTCGCGCAACGGGTCCTGCATCAGGAAATGGGCGACGCGCGCATGCCACGCGGGCCAGCGCGCGGCGATCGCGTCGAGATCGCCGTCGCCCGGAACCCCTTCGCCGCGGCGCGCGACCACCGCGGTCTCGCACAACACGTTGCGCCAGCCGAGCCCGGAGAGGCGCAGCGACAAATCGATCAATGCCGCGTACCAGGAGCCGTAGCTGGAGGCATCGAGGCCGCCGGCACGGCGGCGCGCGCTGCCGCGCAGAAGCACGGCATGGCTCAGCGCGGTCGGCAGTTCAGGGGATGCCCCCGGCATGGCGGCCGCGGCGCGTGCGAGCCGCTCGGGATCGGCAGGCGCTTCGTTGACCTCGCCGATTCGCGGAAACGACGCGGTTTCGCCGGCATTGCTCCACGGCGTCGCCGAGGCGACCGCGGCGTCGGCCCGTAGGCAGGTGGACAGGCGCGTAAGCCAGCCCGGCAGCGGCATGGCATCGCAGGCGAGCACCGCGACGTCGGCATCGCCGCAGGCGCCGAATATTTCCTCCAGGTGCGCGACTTCCCCCACGCTGCGGTGGCGGCGCGTGTAGTGCGCCTCCAGCCTGCAGCCTGCGATCCAGCGTTCGATGATGGCCTGGCCGCGCGGACCGGCCTGCGCGTCATCGGCCAGCCACACACGCGTTGCCGGCGGCGTGTTGGCCGCAAGCGCGGCGAGGCAGGCGTCGAGCGCTTCGTCGTCGACGCCTACCGGCACGACCACGATGGGGAGCACGTCCGGAGTGGCTGGCATGCCCCGCGATTACCGCCCCGGCTGGCGATGCAGCGGCTCAAGGGCGCGGAAGCGGGAGCCGTATTCGTCGGTGAGGTCGCGTGCCTCCTGCGGATTGCGGATGATGCTCGGGGTCAGCAGCACCACTACCTCGTTGCGCTCGTTGCGCGACGTCTGGGTGCCGAACAGGCCGCCGATGATCGGAATCCGGCTCAGCCCCGGGAATCCGGTGGAACCGCGCGCGGTGGTATCGCTGATCAGGCCAGCCAGCATCACCGTGTCGCCGCTCTGCACCGCGGCTTCGGTCTTGAGCTTGCGCGTGTTGACCGGCGGGTTGCACGGCGAGGTGTTGAGCGCGTTGACGCTGTTGCAACGCGCGGGCAGCGCCCCGGGCGAGCTGACTTCCTGCACCAGGTCGAGGAACACCATGCCGTCCTTGCTCACGCGCGGACGCACCTTGAGGATCACGCCGGTATCGAGGTACTGCACCTGCCCGTACGAGGTGGTGTTGCCGGTGCCCGAATTGACCGTCACCGATTCGATCGGAATGCGCGTGCCGACGTTGAGCGTGGCCTCGGCGTTGTTGCGCACGATGACGGACGGCGTCTGCAGCAGCGTCAGGTCGGTGACCGAATCCAGCGCGTTGATGATCGCAGCGGCATTCTTGCCGAGGAAGGTCCAGGACACGCCACTGTCGGTCACGGTGCCGGCGATATCGCCCCAGATGTCCCGGCCGAGCGCGCTCGGCAGGCCGGCGCCGCCGGCGCTCGTCGGGGCATTGACCGCCTGCTCGAAGAACCAGTTGACGCCGTACTTGAGGTCGCCGGTCAGCTGGACCTCGACTATCTGCGCCTCGATCTGCACCTGCAGCGGCATCACGTCGAGGCGCTCGATCACGTCGCGGATCGACTTCCAGGCGGCCGGGTTGGACCGCACCAGCAGCGAATTGGTCTCTTCGACCGCGGATACGCCGACCTTGGCGCCTTCGACCTCGAGCGTGACCGCGCCATTGCCGTTGTTGTTGCTCGGATTGAGCGCCATGCCTTCACCAAGGCCACCGGTGGTTCCGGTCCCGGTGTCGGTGTAGTTCCCGCCGGTCATCTGCGCGGTGCTGCCGCTGGTATCGCCGTTGTCGTTGAGCTCCACCGACTGCAGGCCCGGCATCAGCGACGGTGAACCGTTGCCATTGGCGGAACTGCTGGTGCCGTGGCCGAACACCTCGGACAGGCGATCGGCGAGGTCCTTGGCCTTGATGTACTTGAGCTCGTACGAATAGAGCTGCACACCGCCAGCGGCGCTGTCGATGCGATCGAGCCACTGCTTGATGTCATCGAGGTAGTTGGGCTGCGACGTGATCACCAGTACCGCGTTGGCTCCCTCCAGCGGCATGAAGCGGAACATGCCGGCGACGGGCGACTTGCTGTTCTCGCCGAACACTTTTTCGAGATCGGCAACGACCTTGCTTGCCTGGCCCGTGCCCAGCGGGAATACGCCGACCGACATCCCCGAAAGCCAGTCGACGTCGAAGATCTCGATCGTGCGCAGGTAGTTCTCGAGTTCGGTGCGCGTGCCCGCCACGCTGATGATGTTGCGTGCATTGTCGACATTGACCACGGCATTGGGACGCGCGTACGGCTTGAGCACCTTCTCCATTTCGGTGGCGGAGATGTAGCGCAGCGGGATGGTGCGCACTTCATAACCCCGTGCGAGCGCTGCCGAACCCGTGCGCGGCGCGACGGCGCCGCTGGCGAGTGCCTGGTCGGCGGCGACGATGTTGTAGCGGCCGCCGCTGTAGATCAGGCGGGCGTTGTTCCAGCCCAGCACCATTTCCAGCAGGTTCAGCGCTTCGGCCGGACTGACCGGCTTGGGCGTGCCCAGCGTCACCGTGCCCTGCACCCCCGGGGCGATCACGTAGTTCTGCCCGAGCATGTCGCCCAGAATGGCCTTGACCACCGCGTGCAGCGACTCGCCCTCGAAGTTGAAGGTTGCGCCGCCACCGGTGGCCGGCAGCGCCGGCGGCGGAGCTGAGGCGGCTTGGCGATTGATGACCTGGCCGCTGCCACGGCGGATCTGCGGACGTGGCGTGGTTTGATCTGCGGGCAATGGCTGCGCGCCGCTGACTACGGTGTCGCCGGTCGCTGGCGCAGTCGCTGGCGTGGTCGTGGTCGCGGCGGGTGCGCCGCCCGCCTGGATGTGAAGCGTGCGCGGGTCGGCATCGCGGCGGATGTTGGCCACCGGTGTCGCCGTGCATGCGGTCAAGGCGAGCGCGACCGCGGTAGCGATCAGGGATTGGCCGGACCAGAGCGAGGAATGCGGGAGACGATTCATGCGGGCACTCTATTTGACCGGCGGTTTCTGTTGTTGCTGCTGCAGGGCTTCCTGCCGCAGTTGAGCACGGCGCGCTTCGATGCGCTTGCGGATGGCTTCCATCTGCGACTGTTCCGTCGCCGCCGACTGGTTGGGCGTGGTGGCGGCTGGCGTGGCAGGTGCTGGCGATGCGACGACCGCCGGACCCTGCGGTCCCGGAGTTTCACCGTTGGCCGTGGCCGGCCCCTGCGGCGCGGCAGACTGGCCTTCGGGTCGCGCATTGTCCGGCTTGGTCATCGCCGTGGGCGCTTCGCCGCCCACGCCGTTGAAGACGCGCAGCTCAAGCCGTCGCTCGCCCTCGGGACCAGCGAACACGGCGCCGCGGGCGTCCAGCGATTGCAGCCGCCAGTTCGGCAATGATTCGTGCGCTTCGCCCAGCTTGATGCGCAGCGGTGCGCTCCTGCCGTCGGGCGGCTGGATGATCGCCATCTTGAAGGTCGGCGTGATCATGACGCTGGTGAGCACGTAGTCGAACGCCTTGGCCTGGTCCTCGCCCTGTGGCTGCAGCGAGAAAGCGTGTGGGCGGCGGTCATCGGCGAACAGCGGTCGATTGATGATTTCGCCGTACTGCACAAGGGCGCCCAGGCGTTCCGGCGAGGCTTTCGGCAAGCTCGGCAACGCGCGCACGAGCGCGGAATCCTCGGGCAGCTTCGCAACGCGCGCGCCCATGCCGAACAGCGCCAGCAACAGGGACGCGACGGCCCATGCCGCGATCGCCGCGAGCAGCCAGGTGCGCGGGCTGGCACTGTCAAAACGCATCGCCGCCCCCCGCGCGCGCAGCCGCGCCTTCACGTTGCCGGACAACCGGTACCGCTCCCGGCGGCAGGTAACCGTACAGGTCGAAGCTGACATCCAGCCCGCCCTGCATCCCGCTCTGTCCCGGGTTGAAGAACACACGCTGGCCAAGGACGTTCAGGTTGTTGACGAACACCCGTGGCGAGCCGCCTTCCAACGAATGCAGCACGCTGGCCAGTTCGGGCGTACCGCAGCGCAGGCGTACCTGCACGGTCACGCGCGCGTACTTTTCGCGCGAGGGTTCCTGCAGCGGCGAGCGGTTGGTGATCTCGCAGGCGCGGCGGCCGGGGCTGGCCTGCGACACCACGGCTTCCAGCCGCTGTACCAGCGCGGCGGTCGCAAGCTCGGGGCTGCGCTCGGGCAGGAAGCCGGGCGTGCGTGCGAGCTGCGTACGCGCCTGTTGCAGGCGTTGCTGGACCTGCGGCGCCTGCTTCATCTGCATGCGCAGGCGCAGTTCGCGCTCGCGCGCGCCCTCGATGCGGTTGTCGACCTCGCGCATCGGCACGGTGAACCAGGGATGGATCAGCACGGCATACGCCAGCGCCAGCGCGGCGGCGAGCAGGCCGAGCGCCAGCCAGCGGTCGCGGTCATTCACCGGCTGCACCGGGTGCCTCCTTGCTGGCGTTGGCGGGGCCGAGTTCGGCGGTGAGGGTGAAACGGTCCTTGTGCGTGACCGGGTCGGTCTGCAGCGCGCCGGCCAGTGCGGGCGAATGCCAGAGCTTCGAATCCTGCAGGCGGCCGATCAATGCCGGCGCCTCGTTGCTGAGCCCTATCAGCGTGAGACGGTCGTCTTCGATGGCGAGTTTTTCCAGGTAGCTGCCGTCAGGCAGGCGACGGCTGAGTTCGTCCATGACTTCCACGGCGGTAGGGCGTGCTGCCCGTGTGCGCTGCAGGAAAGCCTGTCCCTCGATCAGGTTGACGAGTTCCTGCTGCTGGGCAGCGGCTCGACGGGCGGGGACCGCTTCGCGTTCCACCTCGGCATCGAATGCGTCCGCGGCGGCACGGCGATTTTCCAGTACCTGCCACAGCGCCAGGCCGGCGGCGATCACCGCCACCGCCGCGAAGGCCAGGTTCCAGCTCCGCCACGGGTCGCGAATATGTTGCCGCTGCGACAGCGGCAGCAGGTTGACCTGCAGCGGCACGCCATCGGGACCGGCGACATCGATGCCGGCCAGGGCCGGTGCGACGGGTCCCAACGCGGCCAGCTGCGGATCGAGTGCCGCGCGCGGCACCGCAATCAGTTCGGCATCGATCGGGCCCTCGCCTTCGCGCCGCCCGATCACGCGGGCGTCATAGGCAACGGCGTCGAGCGCGAAGGGCGTCTGCCGCTCGATCTCGAACCCGACCACATCGCGCAGGCGGTCCGCCGCGGCCGCCGGCAAGGGCAGGCGTCGCCGCAGCGCGCTGCCCGCAGGCAGCAGCAGCCAGCGTGGAAGATCGGAAAGTCGCAGCCCGAGCACCCTCGCCAGGGGATCCCGGGAGGCATCGAAGCCGTCCAGCCGCGGCACATTGCCGAGATCGCGGATCTCAGCGCCACGCTGCAGACGCAGGCGCAACGCCTCGCCTTCAACTACCAGCAACAGGCGGCCGCGATCCATGCCCAGCACCTGGCGCACGCGCGGCGGCAGCCAGGACGCCAGCGCCTTTCCCCACCATGAGACGAAGCCGCCGGTGCCGATCCTGAGCGTGGAACCGCTCAGCCGGGCGCCGAAACGACCTAGGCGGTCCTGCAACCGTCCTGCGGCAGGTGTGCTCATCCCGGCGAAGCTCCTCCCTCAACTGACTGATGGAAACAGCAGGCCATCAATCCCCTGCCTGCCAACGCAACGGCGTATAGGCTGCGCCGGGCATGGCCCCACCCGCGCGCACCACCGCCCGCAATACCGCCTGGCGACGATCGGCCAGAACCGCACGGCTCTCAATACTATACGTGCCGCTACTGCCACCCACGAGCGAACCGCCATCGGGCAGTGTCGGCGCCGGCAGGCCGGACGCGGGATTCCATCCCTCGCGCTGTGCCACCAGGGCGGGGCCGTCCATGCCCATCGCATCGAGTACCTCGGCTGAGGCAAACGCTGGATCCGGACGGCCACGGCCACTGAACACGGTCAGGTGCGGGGCCATCTTCGCGTACAGCTTGGTCGTCATGCCGAGTACCTGTTCGAGCTCGGCAACGCTTTCGAACTCCGCATCCTTGGCGCCGTAGGGCAGCCCTGCGGCCGCATAGTCGTCGTCCTCGCCGCCACCAATGGGCTGGCTGAGGCTGTCGGGGTCGCGCCAGTCGATGATCGCCGCGGCAAGCTGCGTCGCCTGCTGCTGCTCGACGCCAAGGTGGCGGATGAATTCGGTCAGCAGGGTGAGATCGGCCTGGTTGAGGTCGATCTTGCCGTTCTCGTCGACGATCTCTACCACGACATCGGCATCATCGTAGTGCCAGCGGTGCGGACGGCCATCAGGCAGCCAGCGCTGCCGCGGATCGGGTGCGGCGACGCGGGTCATCGCGTATTCGATGCCGGCCCGGGCGGCGTTTTCCGCCACCAGGCCGCGTACCAGCACGCGGCCCTGCAGGTGCTCGGTACGCGCGATCAGCGCGAACGCCCCGACCAGCGCGGCGAGCAATGCCACCAGCCACATCACCAGCAGCAGCGCCACGCCGCGCTGGCGGGATATCGTTTTCATCCCACGCCCCTCATTGCGCCACCGGCACGATTGAACTCGCCGTGGTCATCGCTGCGAGCGGCAAGGCCACGACCAGTGGCGGCCATGCTTCGCCCTTCTGGTCGGTCAGGGTGACTTCCACCATCAGCGGCAACTGATCGGCGTTGTCCCATCGCTCCACCCAACCGCCCAGTCCACCTTCCGGCGCGTAGGTGCGGTAGCGGAAGCGCGCGGACTCCAGGCCTTCGACCAGCACTTCCGGTGGGCGTGCATCGTCTTCTTCGATGGTCTTGCCCGCCAGCACCATCGTGAGCGCCAGCGTGATGCGCGCCCCGGCCTCCGCGCTTCCTTGTTCGATCGCGAAATCATGCAGGTAGGGACCGCCGCGGCCGAGGTAATCCGGCAGGTCGGCGACGAAGCGCATGCGATCCGGCCCGCCGATGAAGCGCTGGGGTGCGCCGGTCTCCGCATCCACGTTGAACGGCACCGCGCGCGCGGCCTCGAGCCGCCGGCGCAGGAAGCCTTCCACCGCGCGCATGCGTTCACTGCGTGAGGCCATGCCCTCGCCGCGCTGCGTGGTCCGGGTGGCCGCGCCAATCGTGGCGAAGGCCAGGGTGAGTCCGGCGGCCAGCAGGACGGTCGCAATCAGCACCTCGATCAGGGTGAAGCCGCGTACGCCGCGCATGGTCACAGGCTCGCCTCGGCGCTCGGCGGCAACAGCCGGAGCGTACGCAGCTGCAGGCGCTGGCGGGGGCCACCGTCGCCCCATTCGATGCCCAGGCGCACCTCGACCAGCTGGGGTACACCCGGAGCGCGCAACGCATCCGCCGATTGCGCGGGATCCTGCCAGCGCTGGATGTCCACCGACCAGCGGTATCGCCCGTCCTCGAGCTCGCCGTTGGTGGTGCCGGGCTTTAGGGGCTCGCCCACGCCCAACTGCGCCATCAGCGACTGGGCGTGCAGCGCGGCGCGCCCGGCATCCGCGGCGTCGCGTACCTGTCGCGCCGCGCCGGACAGCGTGCCCAGCAGCAGCGTCAGCGCTGCCGCCAGCAGCGCGAAGGCGACGATGACTTCGATCAGCGTGTAGCCGCGCTGGCGGTGGCCGGGAGCGAACCTCATCGCGAAACCTCGCCGCGCCGCAGGCGCACCTCGCCGGTGAGCCAGGTCACGTCGATGTCCATCGCGGACCTCTTCGCGCTCAGTTGCACGCGGCCGCCGGTCGACGCGCCATCGGGAAAGAACACGATCGCACCCTCGCCACGCTGCGGTTGCACCTCGCGGGCACCGGTGAAACTGATGCCCAACTTCGTCGGGATCTCGCCGTGGCGGTTGTCCGGTGCCGTCCAGGTGCGCGCCTGCGGATCGATGGTGAACCGTTGTGGCACGCCGGTCGCGATGGCGCGGGTACGCGTGTAACGCAATTGCGCCGTGATCTGCTTGGCTTCACTGCGCAACTGCATGCCGGTGAAGCCGCCGCTCATCGCGCCCGCGGCCAGCACGCTGATGGCCGCCAGCAGCGCGATCACCAGCAGCATTTCCAGCAATGAGACGCCACGGGCCTTGCGCTGCATGTGTCGCCTCTGCACCGGGAACGCGTGGGTTACTCGAACTTGAAGTCGGCGTCGGTACTGGTGCCGCCCGGCTTGCCGTCCTTGCCGAGGAAGACCAGGTCGAAGTCGCCATTCTCGCCGGGCACGCGGTATTCATACGGATGGCCGAACGGATCCTTCAGCTCCGCGGCCTTCGCATATGGACCGAGCCAGCCGCTGGCATCACCGGGGGCCGTGACCAGCTCATCGAGGGAGTTCGGCAGGCGGCCGGTGTCCATGCGGAAGGATTCGATCTTGCCGGCGAGGGTCTGCACCGCCGATTTGCCCAGGTTGTAATCGCCGCGGTCCTTGCCGCCGATCACGCGGCTGCCGACGAAGGTCAGCACTGCGCCGATCAGCACGATCACGATGATGATTTCGATCAGGCTCATGCCGCGCTGTTTGGCGGCGGTGGCGAGCCGGGGTTGGACGAGTCGGGGTTTGGAGCGCAGGTTACGCATGGTGGATTCCAGGAATGAAGGTGTCTGGGAGCCGGGCCCGCGGCTGGTTATGAATCTTGCTGGTCATGAATCTTGGATGGTGGTGGAGCTTGCGGTGGTTGTGGAGGCTCGCTGTTTCCATGACATCCACTACAGATATATCCACTTCCATCCATGGCGCAATACCGCGTCTTCGGGCCGGGCGTTCGGCGATGCGCGAACCAGTGGTTCGCAAATGCATCGCCTCACCCGATCGCATTGGTCAGGTCGTACAGCGGCAACAGCACCGACATCACCACGACGCCGATGACCACCGCCAGCACCACAGTGACCACCGGCACCAGCGCCGCGAGCATGCGATCCAGGCTCAGCGCGGTTTCCTGCTCAAAGGTCTCGGCGGTCTTTACCAGCATTACATCGAGCGCACCGGATTCCTCGCCCACCGAAATCATCTGCAGGGCCAGCCGCGGGAAACGCTTGCCACGCGCCAACGCCGTGGACAGGGCGATGCCGTTCTTCACCTCGTCCGCAGCAGTTTCGACATCGGCGGCCAGCACCCGGTTCCCCAGTACGTTGCGGCCGATGCCCAGCGCGGTCAGCAAGGGCACGCCGTTGCGCACCAGCGTGCCCAGCGTGCGCGCGAGGCGGGCCGTTTCCACCTTGGCCACCAGGGCGCCGGCGAAGCGGCGCTTCAGCAGCCAGGCGTCGAACTTCTCCCTGAATGCGGGATCGCGGCGTTTGCGATCGAACCACCATATCCCGGCGGCGGGAATCGCCAGCAGCAGGAACCACCAGTCGCGCACGAACAAGCCGATACCGAGCACGATCTTGGTGAACAGCGGCAGCTCGGCATCGAGGCTCTCGTACATCTGCGCGAACTGCGGCACGACATAGCCGAGCAGGAACAACAGACTCAGGCCCACCATCGTCATCAGGATCGCCGGATAGATCAGCGCGTTGACAATCCGGCCCTGCATCTCCCGCGAGCGTTCGAGGTAATCGGCCAGGCGCGTCAGCGTTTCGTGCAGGCTGCCGCCCGCCTCGCCCGCGCGGACCATGTTGACGTACAGGCGCGAGAAGGCGCCATGCTGCCGATCGAGTGCGGTCGACAACGAACTGCCACCACGCACCGCATCGCGGATGTCGGAAATGGTGCGCTTGGCGACTTCGTCTTCCGGCAGCTCCAGCAGGATGCTGAGCGCACGATCCAGCGGCTGCCCGGCGCCGAGCAGCGTGGCCAGCTGCTGGGTGAATTGCACCAGCCGCGCCCCGGCGAACGGCTTGGGCTTGAACAAGCCTTTCCAGATCGACGCCCCGCGCGCCTCGCTGGCGAGCTTGGCCTCGACCGGCAGGTGCCCCTGCTCCTGCAGGCGCGCGATCACCTCGGCGTTGCTCGCGGCTTCCATCTGGCCGTCGAGCAGCTCACCACGGGAGTTCAGCGCCTGGTAGTGGTAGAGAGGCATGCGATCAGGCGTCCTCGGTCACGCGCAGCACTTCCTCGATCGTGGTCTCGCCCGCCAACGCCTTGACGATGCCGTCCTCGTACATGGTGCGCATGCCGGACTGGCGCGCGAGCTGTTCGATTTCGCCCATGCCGGCGTGGCGCATCACCGCGCGACGCAATTCGTCGTTCATGACGAGGAATTCCAGGATCGTGGTGCGCCCCAGGTAACCCGTCGGTGCGATCGCGGAACCACGCGGGTGGTACAGGTGGATCGTGCCTTCGGGCTGGTAGCGACGCAGGCCGAACTTCTCGATCTCCTCGGGCGAAGCCGGGTAGCGCTCGGCGTGCGTCGGCTCCAGGCGGCGCACCAGCCGTTGCGCGAGGATGCCGTTGATCGTGGAGGTGAGCAGGTAATCCTCGACACCCATGTCGAGCAGGCGGGTAATGCCGCCCGCGGCGTTGTTGGTGTGCAGCGTCGACAGCACCAGGTGGCCGGTGAGCGCGGACTGGATCGCGATGCGCGCGGTTTCCAGGTCGCGCATTTCGCCGATCATGATGATGTCCGGGTCCTGGCGGACGATGGACCGCAATGCATGGGCGAAATCGAGGCCGATCTGCGGCTTGGCCTGGATCTGGTTGATGCCTTCGATCTGGTACTCGACCGGATCCTCGACGGTGATGATCTTGACGTCGGGCGTGTTGAGCTTGGACAGCGCGGTGTACAGCGTGGTCGTCTTGCCCGAACCGGTCGGGCCGGTGACCAGCAGGATGCCGTGCGGCTGGTCCAGCACGTGCTGGAACTGCGGCAGGAAATGGTCGGTGAAGCCGAGCTTCTTGAAGTCGAAGACGACGGTTTCGCGGTCCAGCAAGCGCATCACCACCGATTCGCCATGCGAGGTCGGCATGGTGCTCACGCGCAGGTCGAGCTCCTTGCCCTGCACGCGCAGCATGATGCGGCCGTCCTGCGGCAGGCGTCGCTCCGCGATGTTGAGCTTGGCCATGATCTTGACGCGCGAGATCACCGCGGCGGTGAGGTTGGCCGGCGGCGACTCGCCTTCCTCGAGCACGCCGTCGATGCGGTACCGCACCTTCAGCCGGTTCTCGAACGGTTCGATGTGGATGTCCGACGCGCGCAGTTCGACCGCGCGCTGGATGACCAGGTTGACCAGGCGGATGACCGGCGCTTCCGACGCGAGGTCGCGCAGGTGCTCGACGTCTTCGAGGTCGCCGGCGCCCTCGCCTTCCGCGGTTTCGATGATCGCGCCCATCGCGCTGCGGCCCTGGCCATGCCAGCGCTCGACCAGGTCGTCGATCTCCGAACGCAGCGCCACCAGCGGCCGCACCTCGCGCTGGGTCGCCAGGCGCACGGCATCGAGCAGGTAGGTGTCCTGCGGATCGGCCATCAGCACGTCCACGCTGCGCTCGGTTTCGACCACCGGGCAAACGTGGAACTGCTTCATGAACTTGCTCGTGAGCACGACGCCTTCCGGCGGCAGCTCCGGCGCGTCCTTGGCGCTGACCAGCGGCAGTTCGAGGACGCTGGCCACGGTTTCGGCATGATCGCGCTCCGAGACCAGGCCCAGCCGCGACAGCAGCGACAGCAGGCTGCCGCCGGCTTCTTCCTGCAGGCGCCGCGCGCGCGCGAGGTCGGCATCCTTCAGGCGGCCTTTCTCCAGCAGGGATGCAACGATGCGCTCGTCGATGCCCGGGTCGATGGTGGTGTCGTTGGCAACCGCGTTCACGTCAAGTCCCTCGCAGGCCCCGTACAGGGGGCTCCGACTTTAACAGCTACGCGGTAATGCCCTTGGCGAGGACGAACTCCCGCCGCCCGCTGCAACGCTTGCCCACTCACCAGCTACAGACGGCCATTCGTCCTTTTCCGCGTCTCGCGCCGGTTTCATGCGCACGAGGAGCGCTATGGTTTCGCCATCTGGGGATGGGGATCCGTTCATGGCGGGTGACAGCGGGCGACAGCCGGCCGAGCGCCGGGTACGGCGCGAGGATCGACCCGAGCAGCTGCGCTGGATCGCGCAGGCGCGCTGCCTGGCCGCGACGCTGGACCTGCTGGCGCAGCCCATCGTGCTGGTCGTGCCTGGCGTTCCCTTGCGGGTCTGGCATGCGAACGCGGCCGCGCGCAGTCGCTTCACCGCCGAGAGCATCGTGCGCATCCGCGAGGGCCGCCTGCTGTTCGCCGAGGACGCGCACGACCGGCAATGGAGGCAGGCCCTGCAGCGCGCCCGCGCGCTGGGACCGGCGCAGCCGCAAACGATCGACCTCGCCGGGCGCGACGGCCGCATGATCGCGACCCTGCAGGTGCAGGTTCTGGATTTCGGCGCCAGCCCGGACCTGCCCGTGTCCGAGGTCGTGATGCTGGAAGTGCACGAGAAGATGCCTGTGGAGCGCGGCCTGCAGCGCCTGTGCGAGGCGTACCTGCTGACCCGCAAGGAAGCCGAATGCGCGGTGGGGCTGTATGCCATGGGCTCGCTCGACGAATTCGCGCGTTGCGCCGGCAAGTCCATCCATACCGCGCGCAGCCAGCTCAAGGCAGCCATGCAGAAGACCGCCACGCATACCCAGGCCGGCCTGGTCGCCGTGGTGGCCGCACACCTGGGCGCCTGAGCTGCCTGCATTTCATCCATGTGGGTGATGACGCCTGCGAAACGCCCCCCTAGCGTGATCGGACCGGTCGCCGTCCACGGCCGGTGCCATTACGGGGGGACACCCAATGAATACGCATCGAGCCTCGGCGCTTCGCCGCGGATGGGCCTTGCTTCTCTTCACCGCGCTTTCCACCGTCGCACTGCCTGTTGCGGCTGCGGGCACCTGCAATGGCAACCCGAATGCACGCGTCGCCCCGGCCAACGGCCAGACCGTCGCCGAGACCACCAACGGCGTACCGACCGTCGTGCAACTGAGCGGCCTTCCCTCGACGCCGAACAACGGCGACCTGCTCTTCGCCTGGCAGTACCTGGGCAGCGTGCCGGCCGGCCTCAGCGCCAGCCTGAGCGGCGCGAACACGATGACGCCGACCTTTGCCGCGCCCAACGTCGCCCCGGCCGGCGCCAGCCTGCAGTTCCGGCTGACCGTCACCTGCGGCACCAGGACAGACACCACCACGACGACCGTCAACGTCACCGACGTGGTGGTGGTGAGCAATACCGCCCCGGCCGCAGTCGGCACGGCAAGCCCCGCAAGCGCCCACGAAGGCGACACCGTCACCCTCGACGGTACGGCGTCATATGACCTCGATGCCGGCACCACGCTGAGCTACCAGTGGGCCCAGATCGGCGGCTCGCCGACGGCGTCACTCACCAACGTCACTACGAACGGTTCGAAGGTCGCGTTCGTGGCCCCGAATACCTTGGCCACCACCAGCCTCACTTTCCGCCTGACCGTCTCCGACGGCAGCCTGCAAGGCAGCACCGACAAGATCGTCAACATCCTGTGGACCAACGACCCGCCCGTGGCGTCGCTGGTCTGCCCGAACGGCGTGTTCGTGGTGGATGAAGGCGGCCCGGTCACCCTCGACGGGAGCGGCTCCTCGGACAGCGACGGCACCATCGCTTCCTACCTGTGGGAACAGGTTTCCGGCGTGCCCAACCTCGACCTCACCGGGCAGGCCGCGTCCACGCTCGCCTTCAACGCGCCGCACCTGGGCTATGGCCAGCTCGGCAGCCTCAGCCTGCGCCTCATCGTCACTGACAACAACGGCGCATCAAGCTCCACCGAATGCGGAGTGTTCATCAAGGATGTGACCGCGCCCGGCATCAGCACGCCCGGCGACTTCACCGCGGAAGCCGATTCCGCCCTCGGCGCCACGGTCGGTTACAGCGCCTATGCGCAGGACGCGGTCGACGACAGCGCGCCCTACCTGCTGACCTGTGCACCGCCCTCCGGCAGCGTATTCGCGCTCGCCGCCGCGCCCGCCAACGCCAAGACCACCGCAGTCGCCTGCGCGGCCACCGATTCGGCGGGCAACACCGCGAACGCCAGCTTCAACATCACGGTGCACGACACCACCGGGCCGGTGATTACCGTGCCGCTCGCGTTTGGCGTTGAAGCCACGGGCGCCAGCGGTGCGACGGCCCCATTCGTTGCAACGACGGCCGACGCGGTCGATGGCCCGGGCACCGCCACCTGCGTCCCGGCCGGCGGCAGCGTGTTCCCGCTGGGCGATACGACGGTCAACTGCAACGCCGCCGATGCCCGTGGCAATGCGGCCACACCGAAGTCCTTCGTCCTCACGGTGCACGACACCACCGGGCCGATGATCGATGCACAAGACGACGTCACCGCGGAAGCCACCGGTGCGAGCGGCGCGATGGTGGCCTATGCCAGTCCCGCGACACACGACCTCGTCGATGGCGACGGCACCGCGACCTGTACTCCCGCCTCCGGCGCTACCTTCCCGCTCGGCGCGACCGAAGTCACCTGCAGCGCGATCGACGCGGCGGGCAATGCCGCCATCGACACGCACTTCAACGTGACCGTGCTCGATCGCACGCCACCGAATATCGACGCACAGGGCGACGTCACCGAAGAAGCCACGAGCGCAGCCGGCGCCGTCGTGACCTACACGAGTCCGGCCACGCACGACCTCGTCGATGGCGTCGGTGCCGCCAGTTGCTTGCCTGCATCCGGCACGACGTTCGCCCTGGGCACCACCCAGGTGACCTGCAGCGCGTCGGACAACGCGGGCAACGCGGCCGACAACACGCACTTCAATGTGACCGTGCTCGACCGCACGCCGCCGACGATCGATGCGATGTCGGACATCGGGCCGGTCGAGGCTGCTGGCCCGCTCGGCACCCAGGTCTTCTACACCAGCCCGGCCACGCATGATGCGGTAGACGGCGACGGCACCGCCGAGTGTTCGCCCGCGTCCGCTTCGATTTTCGCCATTGCCGCAACCACGGTGACCTGCTCCGCCCACGATGCGGCGGGCAACGAAGCCGTGGCGCAGCAGTTCGCGGTGACCGTGGCGGATTCCATCGCGCCCGTCGTGACGCCGCCCGCGAACGTCACCGCCGAGGCCACCGGCCCGCTTACCGCCGTAACGCACGGCACGGCCACGGCCACTGATGCGGTCGGCGTGGTGTCGCTGACCAACGATGCTCCAGCCACGTTCCCGCTGGGCACGACGACGATCACCTGGACCGCCGCGGATGCCGCCGGCAATTCCGCCAGCGCCACCAGCACCGTGACGGTGGTCGACACCACCGCACCAGCGGTCACCGTGCCGGCCAGTCTCGTCCGCGAAGCCACTTCCGCGGCAGGCGCCAGCGTCACTTTCAGCGCAACCGCGATCGACCTGGTCTACGGCAACGTCGCCGTCACCTGCGCGCCCGCTTCAGGCAGCACCTTCGCTTTGGGCGTGACCACGGTGGCGTGCGCGGCGACCGACGGCTCCGGCAACACGGGCCATGCGGCCTTCACCGTCACGGTGCAGGACACCACGGCCCCGGTGGTCTATTACCAAGGCGACGTCACCGCGACGGCGGGCAGCAACTCGACCGCCACGGTGAACTACACGCAGCCGACCGCGTGGGACATCGTCGACGGCACGGTGCCGGTCAACTGCACGCCCGCCTCGGGCGCCACGTTCCCGGTTGGCACCAATACCGTGTATTGCACTGCCACGGACCAGCACAACAACACCGCAAGCGGTTCGTTCAAGGTCACCGTGAGCTATGGCTGGACCGGATTCTTCCGCCCGGTCGACATGGCGCCCATCGTCAACTCCTCCAAAGCAGGCAGCGCGATCCCGATCAAGTTCAGCCTGGGCGGCAACCAGGGCATGGGGATCATGGCAGCGGGCTATCCGAAGTCGGCACCGATGTCCTGCGGCGGTGCGGTGGAAGATCCGATGCTGGAAACGGTCACCGCGGGCGCGAGCAGCCTGCAGTACGACTCCGGCGCCGGCCAGTACATCTACGTGTGGAAGAGCGAGAAGTCGTGGGCCGGAACCTGCCGGCAGATCCAGGTGAAACTCGCCGACGGCACGCTGCACACCGCCAACTTCTCCTTCAAGTAAGCGGCGACGCGGAAAAGAAAAGCCGGGTCTCGAGCCCGGCTTTTCCGTTTCAACTTCCGCCTAGTTCACCCATGCCCGCGCGTTGCGGAACATGCGCTGCCACGGTGAGTCGTCACGCCAGTCGCGCGGCGCCCAGCTGAAGTTGGCGGCGCGCAGGGTGCGCTCGGGGTGCGGCATCAGGATGGTGGCGCGTCCGTCCTCGCTGCACAGGCCGGCGATGGCATTCGCCGAACCATTCGGGTTGGCCGGGTAACTCGTCGCGAGGCTGCCATCGCCATTGATGTAGTTGAGCGCGACGGCAACGCGCGCGTTGTCGCCGGTCGCCTCGAACGACGCACGTCCTTCGCCGTGCGCCACCGCGACCGGGATGCGCGAACCCTGCATGTCGCGCAGGAACAGCGACGGCGAATCCGCCACTTCCAGCAGGGCCACGCGGCCTTCGTACTGCTCGCTGGCGTTGCGCAGGAACTGCGGGAAGTGCTCCGCGCCCGGGATCAGGTCCTTGAGCTGCGACAGCATCTGGCAGCCGTTGCAGACGCCCAGGGCGAAGGTGTCATTGCGGTTGAAGAAGGCGGTGAACGCGTCGCGCAACGCCGACCGCTCCAGCACCGACGTCGCCCAGCCGCGGCCGGCACCGAGCACGTCGCCGTAGCTGAAACCACCACAGGCGACGAAGCCGATGAAGTCCTCGAGCCTGAAGCGACCCTGGATCAGGTCGCTCATGTGCACGTCGTAGGCTTCGAAACCGGCACGGTCGAAGGCGTACGCGGTTTCGACCTGGCTGTTGACGCCCTGCTCGCGCAGGATCGCGACCTTCGGCCGCACGCCGACGTTGAGGTAGGGCGCGGCGATGTCCTCGTTGGCGTCGAACGTCAGCTTCGGCTTCAACCCAGGCGCATTGAAGTCGCGCGCAGCGGCGCGTTCCTGGTCGGCCGATTCCGGGTTGTCGCGCAGCTTCTGCATCGCGTGCGTGACCGACCACCAGGCGTCGAACAGTTCTTCCCAGCGCCACTCGGCCAGGATATCGCCGTCCTGGCGCACGCGGATCGACGGTGCCGTGGTCGGCCGGGCAATGCGCTGCGCGCAATCGATGAGGCCATGGCGGGCGACGAGGTCGGCGAACTCGGCGCGGTCCTCGGTCGCGATTTGCACGACAGCGCCGAGTTCCTCGTTGAACAGCGTGCGCAACGGATCGCTGCCGCGATCGTCGCCCCAGCCGTCGAGGTCGATGTCGAGGCCGACGTGCGAGGCGAACGCCATTTCGCACAGCGTGGCGAACGCGCCGCCGTCGCTGCGGTCGTGGTAGGCGCGCAGCAGGCCATGCGTGCGCGCATCGCTGATCAGTTCGAAGAAGGCACGCAGGCGCTGCGGGTCGTCGAGGTCCGGCACCGCGGGATCGTCGCGATCCTGCGAACGTCCGGCGAAGGCCGGCAGGTGATTGCCCCCCGCTTCGGGGAAGCATTGCGCGAGGATCGAACCGCCCATGCGCTGCTTGCCGGCCCCCAGGCCGATCAGCCACAGCTCGGACTCGTCCTCGCGCGAAAGCAGTGGCGTGAGCTGCTCGCGCACGTCGGTCACCGGCGCGAAGGCACTGACGATCAGCGACACCGGCGACACGGACTTGTGCGCCTCGCCGTCGTTGTGCCACTGCGCCTGCATCGACAGGGAATCCTTGCCGACCGGGATACTCAGATCGAGCTCCGGGCACAGTTCCATGCCCACGGCCTTGACCGCGTCGAACAGCAGCGCGTCTTCGCCCGGATGGCTGGCGGCGGCCATCCAGTTCGCCGACAGCTTGATGCGGTCCAGCGATTCCACCGGCGCGGCGGCGAGGTTGGTAATGGCCTCGCCCACGGCCATGCGCGCGGCGGCGGCGGCATCGAGCAGGGCCAGCGGCGTGCGCTCGCCGATCGCCATGACTTCGCCGACGTGGCTGTCGAAACCGGACAGGGTGATGGCGCAGTCGGCCACCGGCATCTGCCACGGGCCCACCAGCTGATCGCGTGCGGTCAGGCCGCCGACGGTGCGATCGCCGATCGTGATGAGGAACTGCTTGGCGGCGACGGTGGGATGCGCAAGCACGCGCAGGGCCGCATCGCGCAGTGCGATGCCGCTCCAGTCGAGCGCAGGCCATGGCGCGGCGGCGGGCTGCCGCGTGTCGCGGTGCATCTTCGGTGCCTTGCCGAACAGCACGTCCATGGGAAAATCGATAGGCCAGTCGCGACCGGACTCATGCGCGTTGTCGACCGTCGCGCCGTAGCCGACGACGAGATGTTCCTGCGCCGTTGCATAGCCGACCACGGCGAACGGGCAGCGCTCGCGTTCGCACAGCGCGGCGAATTCGGCGACACGGTCGGCCGGCAAGCCGAGCACGTAGCGCTCCTGCGATTCGTTGCACCACAGCTGCATCGGCGACAGCGACGGATCGTCCGCGGGCACGCGGGCCAGATCGATCACGCCGCCGACGCTGGAGTCGTGCAGCAGTTCGGGGATCGCATTGGACAGGCCGCCGGCGCCGACGTCGTGCGCAGTGACGATCGGGTTGTCCTCGCCCATGGCGACGCAGCGGTCGAGGACTTCCTGGCAGCGCCGCTCCATTTCCGGGTTGTCGCGCTGCACGCTGGCGAAGTCGAGGTGCTCGGCGCTCTCGCCCGACGCGACCGAACTGGCGGCGCCGCCGCCGAGGCCGATCAGCATGGCAGGGCCACCGAGCACGATGACCGCATCGCCCGGACGCAGCGAATGTTTCTGCACCTGCACGCGGTCCATCGCGCCGAGGCCGCCGGCGAGCATGATCGGCTTGTCGTAGGCGCGGGTGTGGGCGCCTTCGTTCAATTCGAAACTGCGGAAGTAGCCGGTAAGGTTCGGGCGGCCGAATTCGTTGTTGAACGCGGCGCCACCGAGCGGGCCGTCGAGCATGATTTCCAGCGCCGGCGCCATGCGCGGATTGAGCGAACGTGGCGCCTCCCATGGCTGCGGCAGCGTCGGAATGCGCAGGTGCGACACGGAGAAGCCGCACAGGCCCGCCTTCGGGCGGCCACCACGGCCGGTCGCGCCTTCGTCGCGGATCTCGCCGCCGTTGCCGGTGCTGGCGCCCGGGAACGGGGCGATCGCGGTGGGATGGTTGTGGGTCTCGACCTTGATGCAGAACGCCGACGGCAGCTCGGCTTCGCTCGCGTACGCCTGCGTGCCGGGCTGCGGGCGGAAGCGGCGCGCGCCGTAGCCTTCGACCACCGCGGCGTTGTCGCTGTACGCCGACAGCGTGTACTGCGGCGTGGTCGCGTGGGTGTTCTTGATCATCTTGAACAGCGACAGCGGCTGCTCACGTCCGTCGATGGTCCAGGACGCGTTGAATATCTTGTGGCGGCAATGTTCAGAGTTCGCCTGCGCGAACATCATCAGCTCGATGTCGGACGGATTGCGGCCCAGCGCGGCGTAGCGCTCGCGCAGGTAGGCGATCTCATCGTCGGCCAGGGCGAGGCCGAGGCGCGCATTGGCGTCCTCGAGCGAGGCCAGCGCGATGCGTTCGAGTTCGCCACGGGCGGGCACGGCGAACAGCGCGGCGGCATCGTCGCGCGCCTCCAGCAGCGACTGGGTCATCGGGTCGTGCAGCAGCTTCGCCAGCGCGCCCTGCGTCGGCGCATCCGCGGGCCAGCCCGCCACGTCGTAGCGCAGGCCGCGCTCGACCCGCTTCACCGGTTGCCCGGCGCCCTGCAGCAGCTCGGTCGCCTTGCTCGCCCATGGCGACAGCGTGCCCAGGCGAGGGGTGACATAGCGGGAGACCGCGCCGGCGTCGCGCGGGGCCTCGTCGAAGCCGCCTTGCAGGATGCGCGCGAGCGTGGACCGGTCGGGCTCGCTCCCGGTTTCGGGGACGACCCAGTAGGTCCACCTGGCGCCGAGCAGACGCAGGTCGGGATGGACGGCTTGGAGGCGGGCTTGCAGGCGTTCGCGGCGGAACGAAGACAGGGCGGAAGCGCCCTCGAGGACCATCATGTCCGGGGAACCGTGGGGTACGGGCCGGCTATTGTAGCCGCCGGCCCGCGGTAGACCCAAACCGCAGCAATGCGAAGCCGCGCCCGCGGCTAGCCATGGCAGGCCACGGGCTGTAGATGGCGACCCTTACCCGCTCGAAACCAAAACGGAGGCCGAAGCCTCCGTTTCTGCCGTTGCCGGACCGGAATCCGGCCGGATCCGGATCAGCCGCCGGTCGAAGCCACCGGATCGGTCGCGCCGCTGGCGGAGGTCTTGCCGCCCTGGGCCAGGCGATCCAGCGCCTCGCGCAACTGCTGCGGCGGCAGGTAGCCGCCGACGGTGGTGCCGTCCTCGGCGATGATCATCGGCGTGCCGGTCAGGCCCGCGCGCTGGCCGATGTCGTACTGCATCGACACGGTGTTCTTGCAGTCACGCGCCTGTATTGGGCGATCGTTCTTGGCGTCGGTGAGGGCCTTCTTGCGGTCAGGCGCACACCACACCGAAATCATCTTCTTGTGGTCCGGACTGCCGATGCCCATGCGCGGGAAGGCCATGTACTGCACGGCGATTCCCTGCTTGTTGTATTCGGCGATCTCGCTGTGGAACTTGCGGCAATACGCGCATTCGACGTCGGTGAAGATCGCCACCGTGTACTTGGGATTCGGCGGAGCGAAGACGATGCGTTCGCTGACCGGGATGGCCTTGATCAGGTCCTTGCGCACCGTGGCGAGCGACTGCTCGCTCAGGTCCTTCTTTGCCGCGACGTCGTACAGCGCGCCTTGCGGACCGGGAAGGAACAGGTAACGGCCATCGTCGCTGACATAGACGACCTGGCCCTGGACGATGGCTTCGCGAAAGCCGGCAATCGGCGCGGCCTTGACCTTCTCGATGGTGACGCGCGGATTGAGCATGTGGACGGCAGCGACTGCACGCGCTTCCGGCGTGTTCGCGCCCACCTTGGGGGCATTGCCCAGCGGAGCCGTGGCGCCCGCTGTGGTCGCCTGCGCGCCCGGCGCCTTGCCCGCGGCCGCGCCAGACTGGGGACCCTGGGCGCAGGCCGAGAGGCTGATCACGCCCAACAGGGCAAAGAAAATTTGCTTCATGAACGGTCCTTGCATGGGGTGACCGGTGTTGGAACGCCGGAAAAGCCGGGAGTTTCGCGATTGTCTCATGGCACGACAGGCGGTGCGCCCCGCGGGGACCGGCGGTTGGTGCGATCGATCACGCATTGGGGGCCTTCCCTCCTGTTCATGCCGGTGTTCGCGATGTCCGCCGATCGCGACTGAGGCTCTGCGAGTAGAAGACCGCCGTTTGCTACGGCGCGCTGCGGCGCGTTCGACCCCACCATTGCGCAAGCTCGTCGTGGCGCGGCCGGGCGTTCGCTGCCGCGCGCGCCAGTGGCGCGCCGTGTTCGCTTCGATCGCGTAATAGTGGCCATCCATTGCGCAAGGCCGCGGGCTTCGGATCGTCCGGCCCGGCCATCCATGGCCGGGCGTTCGCGGCCGCGCGCGCCAGTGGCGCGCAAGCGCGGCCGCTCACCCTCTGGGATGGTGCTTCGCATGCAACTGCTTCAATTGCTCCCGAGCTACGAGGGTGTAGATCTGCGTGGTCGACAGCGAGCTGTGCCCCAGCAACATCTGCAGCGCGCGCAGATCGGCGCCGTGATTGAGCAGGTGGGTGGCGAAGCTGTGGCGCAACCCATGCGGGCTGATCTTCGCCGGGTCGATGCCCGCGACGCCGGCATAGCGCTTCACCAGCTGCCAGAACTGCTGGCGCGAAGGTGCCTCGCCACTCGCCTCCAGGAACAACGGCGCCAGCGCGCGCTTGCCGGCGAGCTGCGGACGCGCGTTAGCCAGATAATGCTCGAGCCAGTGCTGCGCCTCTTCGCCCAGCGGCACCAGCCGCTCCTTGCTGCCCTTGCCGGTCACGCGCAACACGCCCTGGCGCAGGTTGACCGCCGTGGCAGGCAGGTTGACCAGTTCGCTCACCCGCAGGCCGCAGGCATACATCAGTTCGAACATCGCGCGATCGCGCAGCCCCAGTGGCGAGTCGACCGCCGGCGCGGCCAGCAGGGCGTCGATCTGGCTTTCGCCCAGCGCCTTGGGCAAGGACCGCGGTTGCCTGGGCGGGTCCAGCAATGCGGTAGGGTCGTCGGCGCGCGCACCGCTGCGCACGCGATGGGCAAAGAAGGCCCGCAGCGCCGACAGCAGGCGCGCGTTGCTGCGCGGCGAATATCCGCTGCGGCTGCGCCAAGCCAGGTAGTCGAACAGCGTGGCGCGATCGGCGGACGGCAGCCCGCCGCCCTTGCCTTCACGCCAACGCGCGATGCCTTCCAGGTCGCGTCGATAGCTGTCGAGGGTCTGCCGCGACAGGCCGCTCTCGGCCCAGATCGCATCAAGGAAGGCACTGATCGCGATCGCATCGGCATCGGTCAATGGCGGCAGGGCCATCGCCTGCGTGCGGCGTTCGGCCGGCGTGTGCGGTCTCATGGCGCAAAGCTTATATGCTGGTGCGATGACTTCGTCCGATACCACTTCCCATCCCGCTACACCGCCCCGGCCCGCGGCCCTGGTCGGTTGGCGCCTGTTCGCGCTGCTGTATGACTTCTTCCCCGTGCTGGGCCTATGGTTCGCGACCGGCGCGGTCGCGATGCTGGTGCACGGCGGTGAACCGATCTATGGCGACACGGTCGCGGGCTGGCTCGAACTGTGCGCGCTGTGGCTCGTCACGGGCCTGTACGCGACGTTGAGCTGGCGTCGTGGCGGACAGACGCTGGGAATGCGGCCATGGCGCCTGCACCTGGCCGCGCGTGATGGTGGCGAGCCCTCGTGGTCGCAGCTGTGGACGCGTTACGCCGTCGGCACGCTGTCGCTGCTGCTGGGCGGGATCGGGTTCTGGTGGGCGTGGATTGATCGGGAAAAGTTGACCTGGCACGACCGCGCCAGCAGAACTCGGCTGGTCCGGATGCCCAAGCAGTAGTCCTGGATCTCCACGCGCGGCGGCACGCTTAGATCCCCGCGCGCGGCGGCGCGTTCGGCTTCCTCGCCACGTCAAGTGAACCGCGGCGCGATCGCGGCGCGGTCCGATTGTCCAGACGACACTCCTAGATCCCCACGCGCTGCGGCGCGTTCGACTTCATCGCCACTTCAGATGGATCGCGGCGCCCCCGCGCGCGGCGGCGCGTTCGGCTTCTTCGCCACGTCAAGTGAACCGCGGCGGGTAGTGGCCTTCCCCTTCCGGATCCCACGTTGGGGCTAGAGGATCCGCGGCGCGCGTGCCGTCGGTGAGGGACATCGCATGCCCGCTCTCGAGGCGACCTCCCTGGTGGTTGGCATCACTGGTCACCGCAACCTGCACGCCGCTGCCATCCCCGTCCTGAAGACGCAACTGCAAATATTCTTTGTCGACCTTGCCGAGCGCTATCCGCACCTGCCGGTGGTGCTGCTGTCGTCGCTGGCCGAGGGCAGCGACCAGTTGGCCGCGCAGGTCGCCCTCGACCTTGGCCTGCGCGTGGTGGCGCCGCTGCCGCTGCCGGTGGCGCTGTACCGCGATGACTTCGAGAGCGCGGGCAGCCTGGTGATGTTCGAACAGCAGTTGCAACGCGCCGAAGTACTGCAGCTGCCATTGCGGCACGGCGTCGACATCGAAGAGGTGTCGCGCCCGGGTCCGGCCCGCGACCGGCAATATGCCCAGGCCGGCATCTTTGTTTCCAGCCATTGCCAGATACTGCTGGCCCTCTGGGACGGACGCGAATCCGATCGCCTCGGCGGCACCGCCCAGGTAGTCCGCTTCCACCTTCATGGCGAGCTGCCCGGCGCGATCGAGCGTCGCCGCGATACCACACTCGCGCTGCTCGGCCTGGACGAGGAGACGGTGGTCCATCACCTGCCCGTGCGCCGCACCGAGGATGAGGAAGGACCTCGTGAGGCCGGCCGATGGATCACCGCCGAGGACGACGTCGTCGCCCATGCCGACATGCCCGAGGTGTTCGACCGGATGTTCCAGCGACAGGCGGAATTCAACCGCGACTGCCGCACCTACGCCGAGGCCATTGCCGCCGACGGCACGGACCCGGCCGGGCCGGCGGCGATGCCGGCCTGCCCGATCCACCAGTTGTTCGTCAGCGCCGACTGGCTGGCGCGCACCTACCAGCGCCGCGTCAACCAGGTGCTGCGCATCGTCTACCTGCTCGCTGCCGCGACGGGCTTTGCGTTTTTCCTGTACACGCACATCGCCGCGCACTCCCTGATCATCAACCTCTTCCTGGTGTTCTTCCTCGCCGGCATGGGCGTGGTGCTGCTGTCGCGCCGCCGCGAATGGCAGCGCAAGTACCTCGACTACCGCGCGCTCGCCGAAGGCCTGCGCGTGCAGTCGTACTGGCGGCGCGCCGGCATCACCGACCTGCACTCGCCCGCCTTCGCCCACGACAATTTCATGCACAAGCAGGACGTGGAGCTGGGCTGGATCCGCAACGTGATGCGCAGCGCCAGCCTCGAAGGCCTGCTGGTACCGGTCCAGGCCGATGCACCGGCCGTCGATGCGGTGGTGCGGGAGTGGATCGGCACCAACGACGGCGGCGGCCAGCTCCAGTACTTCTCCGCCGCCGCGGCGCGGCGCGAACGGCAGCACCGTCGCGCCGAACTCGCGGGCATGGTCTGCCTGTGGATCGGCGTGGGCATCAGCGCCGTCCTCGCGGTGTTCTCGCGCCGGTTCGACCCGCAGGTGCAGCACGTGCTCGTGTCGTCGATGGGCATCCTCTCGGTGGCCGCGGCCGTGCACGAGGCGTACGCCTACAAGAAGGCCGACAAGGAACTGATCAAGCAGTACCGCTACATGCAACGCATCTTCGGCGCGGCGCGACGGCGCCTCAACGGCTGCCAGGGCGTGCACGAGCAACAACAGATCCTGCGCACGCTGGGCGAGGCGGCGCTGACCGAGCATGCCGAATGGACGCTCATGCATCGCGAGCGCCCGCTGGAACATTCGCACCTCTGACCCCCATCAGGGGGTGCCTCCGGATGTCCTGAATGCAGGTAGGCAGGCGTTAAACCGGATGCACCCGCGATCCACGGGCCCCAATGCGATTCCGCGCCTTCCTCAGCTACAGCCATGCCGATGCCGAGTGGGCACGCTGGCTGCTGCGTCGCCTGGAAACCTATCGGGTGCCGTCGCGGCTGGTCGGCACGCGCGGCACGTACGGCGAAATCGGGCCGCGGCTGGGCACCTTCTTCCGCGATCGCGATGAATTGCCGAGCTCGGGCGACCTGGGCACCACCATCCGCGAGGCCTTGGGCGAATCCGCCGCGCTCATCGTGCTGTGCTCGCCCGCCGCCGCGCAGTCGCGCTGGGTCAATGCCGAAGTCGAGGCGTTCCGCGCCAAGGGGCACGACGATCGCGTGCTGTGTTTCGTCGTCGCCGGCGAACCGGGCAGTCCCGACCCGGCGCAGCAATGCTTCCCCGCTGCCGTGCTCGCGCATGCGGGCGACGGCAGCGCGATCGAACCGCTTGCCGCCGACGCGCGCCGCGAAGGCGACGGGCGCGAACGCGCCTTCCTCAAGCTCGTCGCCGGACTGCTCGGTGTCGGCTATGACACGCTTGCCCGGCGCGAAGCGCAGCGACGCCAGCGCAAGTGGGCTGTGGTCGCCGCCGCCTCGCTGGCGGGCATGGCGATCGCGCTGGCCCTGGCCGCGACCGCCTGGGTAGCGCGCAACGATGCGCAACGCCGGCAAGCCCAGGCCGAGGACATCCTCGGCTTCATGCTCGGCGATCTGCGCAAGAAGCTGGACACCGTCGGCCGGCTCGACCTGATGGGCGCGGTCGACGACAAGGCCATGGCCTACTTCGCCACACTCGACCCGCGCGACCTCAGCGATCGCGCCCTCGAGGAACAGGCGCGCGCGCTGGCCGGCATCGGCCAGGTGCGTCTCAATGAAGGCAAGCACGACCCCGCAATGGCGGCGTTCCGCGAGGCGCACGCGCGCAGCACCGCATTGCACCAGCGCGCGCCGGACAACGGTCAGCGCCTGTTCGACCTGGCGCAGGCCGAATACTGGATCGGGTTTGTCGCGCTGGAGCAGGGGCGCTATGACGAATCGGCCGTGTGGTTCCGCAAGTATCGGGACAGCGGAATCCGGCTCGCGGCGATGGACCGCAAGAACTTCGACTGGCAACGCGAGGTCGCCTACGGCCACCAGACTCTGGCGGTACTCGACGAGCGGCGCGGGCGCTATCCGGAAGCCGAGCACGCCGTGCGCGAAGAGCTGGCGCTGTACCGGACCTGGACGGCGCAGCACCCGGATGACACGGCGCTGCGCTTCGAGGCCGCCAACGTCCTGTCATGGTTGGGCACCCTATCCGCCCAGCAGGGCAAGCTGGCGGACGCGGAAGCATTCTTCACCGAGCAACTCGCCGGGATGCAACGCAACATCGCGGCGGAACCGGCGAACGCCAAATGGCAGGATCTGCGTATCAATGCCTTGTATTTGCTGGTGGAAGCACAGGCCCAACGCGGCCGACGCAACGAGGCCCTCGCCAACATCCTTGCGGCGACCACGTCCGCAGACGCGTTGGCCAAGCAGGATCCGGCCAACAACCTGTGGCAGTCGCCACCTGCGATCTGTCGCTGGTGGCACGCCCAGTTGATTGCCACCTCCGACCGCGCGACGGCCATCAAGCTCGCGGACGAGGCCGCCGCGATCGTGACCAGGGCGAGGACAGCCGAGCCCAAGAACGAACGCGTACTGCGCTGGCTGGTCATGGCGCGCAACCTGCAGGCCCAGCTTGCATTGGCGGAGGGTGACAACCGTGGGGCGCAAGCGCATGCCGCCGAAGCGTTGGCCCTGTTGGAACCGGCCTGGAAGGACGCTCCGAACGAAACCCTGCGCCTGGTCCTGGCCAACAACCGGATCCTGGCCGGAGAGGGCGCACAGGCGGCAGGAGACGACGCTGCGGCGCGGGCGGATTGGCAACAGGCCGAGCAGCTGCTGACGACGGACGCACGCGACGCGCTGCCGTTCGAACGGCTGGATCCCCTGGTACGAACCCTGCTGCACCTCGGCCGCGCCGCCGAGGCACGTCTGCACCAGCAACGGCTCACCGCCGCGGGCTACGTCCCGCTGCGGCCATTCCCGCAGGCCGAACGAATCGCCGCGCAATAAGACCACGTCCCCAATTCCCGAATCTGTCGGGCTTTACGCCCACGTCCCGGCCCGAGCGGCCATTCCCCCGAAGAGGAGCCACGACCATGCCCAACACTCCGAACATCAATCTCGACCTGCGCTTGAACGGCTCCAGCGACCCCGGCTGGCACAACGTAGTCGCCTCCAACGGCCAGACGACCTATGGCTACCGCTACACCGGTGGCGACGATGGCGCCGGCGGTCTGGAACAGACCACCGGCCAGGGCCGCGATACGGCACCGCTGCAGCTGATTGCCGACCAGCGTTACCAGATCAGCGGTCACAACTTCTTCAACGACACCAATAACCAGCTCAGCTGGAACGGGAACAGCGGTCGCGCAGCCACGATCATCGACGCCAACAGCCACGTCGAGACCGCCGAATACAACGTCATCGTGACCGACACCGGCAACGGCAACTGCACGATCCAGTGCGACCCGCCGATCATCAACCGGTAGCCGCCGGCCTGGCCCCGGACGCGGCGCACATACGTGCGCCGCAGGCGGCCGGAAAGCCGCTCGTGACTTACCCCGAGCGGCGCCTGAAGAAGAAGAACGACACCGTGAGCATCACCAGCGTCGGCAACAGGTACGCGATGCGGTAGTCGAAATGGTAGACCTGCGCCAGTCGCACGCACTGCTGCTGCAGCAGCCAGAAGCCGAGCGAGAACACGATGCCGATGAACAACCGCTTGCCCATGCCGCCGCTGCGCAACGTGCCGAAGGCGAACGGCACGGCAGCCAGGCACAGGGCCAGGATGTTCAGCGGATAGAACCAACGCCCCCAATAGATCGCCTCGAACTCCGAGGCATCCAGGTCGTTGCGCTGGCGGTAGGCGATCGCCTTGCGCAACTCGCCCGCGGCGAGATAGCGCGGTTTGTCGGTGCCGGCGGTGAGCGCAACCGCATCCAGCTTCGACGCCCAGCGTTCTTCCGGGACCTTGGTCTGCGTCACCGACTTGGCCTGGAAGTTGGTGCGGGTGACATCGCGCAGCAGCCAGCCACCGGGGCGGTGCTCGGCGACTTTCACCAGCGCCAGTGACTTGAGCCGTCCGTCCCCGGCGAATTCGTAGAGGCGCACGTCGCGCAGTTCGAGCCAGCGATCGGTGCCGTTGTCGCGCTCCTCGCCACCGTTGGCATTGAGGATGACGTCGCCCTCGCGCGCCCACAGCCCGGAGTAGCGCGCCACGATCATGTCCTTCGACTTCGCGGTGGTCTTCAGGGCGTTGGAGCGACGCTCGCCCCACGGCCCCGCGGTTTCGCCGCTGAACACCATCAGCAGGGTCAGCACCGCCAGGGCGCCGGCGACCGCCACGCTCAGGCGGCGGCGCGACAGGCCGAGGGCACGCAGCGCGGTGAGCTCCGAGGACGCCGCCAATTGGCCCAGGGCCATCAGCGAACCCACCACCGCGGCGTAGGGAAACAATTCGTACAGGCGGCGCGGCACCGTGTAGGCCATGTAGGCGATGGCCGTCGTCATGCCGTAGTTGCCCCGGCCGATGTCGCTGAACTCGCCGACGAACCCCAGCATGAGGTCGAGTCCGATCAGCACCGCCCACACCAGCAGAATGGTGGTGAAGACGACACGGCCGACATACAGGTCGTGGATCCTGGGGAATGGTTTCATCGACGCTCCCCCTTCACGACCGCGCCGGCTTCGCCCGGCGCATGCGGCCGTCGAAGAAGTACAGCCACAAGGCGATCACCAGCAGCGGCACGACCAGCCACCACAGGCCCAGAGCGGCGGAAATCTTGCCCTTCTCGAGCCACTTGGTCCCCATCAGCATGAGGTTCATGCCGATCATGTAGCCGAGGAACCCGGTCATCACCCGGCCATAGCGGGCCTGGCGGGGCATGCTGCGCGCCAGCGGGATCGCCATCAGCGCAAAAGCGAGCGTCAGCAAAGGCGGTGCGATGCGCGCATGCAGCTGCGCATTGGCCTCCTTGCGCTTGTCTCCGATCAGGCGGGAGGTCGGCAGGTACTCGGGATCGTTGGGATCGAACTTCCGCTCGACCGCCGGCATGGTCACTTCGTTGCGCTTGTAGCTGAGCAGGCGATAGTCGAGCCCGGCCTCGCGCGGGCCTTCCACCTCGAAGCCATCATTGAGGGTGAGGAAGCGTTCGCCGTTGTCGGCGACGGTGACCTCGCCCTCGTTGGAAGTGGTGACGTCGAGGCGGTCCTTCTTCTGCCGGTATACGAAGACGCGACTGAAGCGGCTTCCATCGGGACTCATCGCCCCGACGAAGATCACGCCGCCTCCGGCAATTTCGGTGAAGGCCCCGGGCTCCAGTCCCGCCACGATCAGGTTGCGGTTGGCCTCGCTCACCATCTGCCGGGACACGCGCTCGGCCCACGGCCCCAACCACAGGGAACAGGCACCGACCACGGCCACCATCGGCAGCACCAGCAGCAGCAGCGGCTTCAGGATGCGGGTCGGTCCCACCCCGATCGCGGAGATCACCGGCATTTCCGAATCCCGGTACAACCGCCCCATCGCGAGCATCAGCCCCAGCATCAGCGCCAGGGGCAGGATCAGCGGCAACCAGTTCAGCATCACCAGCCCCATCTGGGGCAACAGCATGCCCACCGGGATGCGGCCGGTGGCCATGTCGCGCAGGACGTCGGTGAAGACACCGCCGAAGGCGACGATCATCAGCACGACGCCGGCGGCGAAGGTGGACTGGACGAATTCGCCGAAGAGGTATCGATCGAGCTTGCGCATCAGGGGGGCGGGCTTCCAGTGGACTGCTAGACTTGAGGTTTGGTCGGGCCGGCGTCGCCGGGGTGGCTGCACCCGCGCCTCGCCGACCGGCCGGTCGCGACCGATCCGCGATTGTACTGGTAGTACCGGAGTGGTTCGGTGCGCCGGTTTGACCGCGCACGCCGAACGTTCCCACCCCACCGCACCTCTTCTTCCCCCGGAATCTGTTGGATGGCCCTCGAATTCGACCTGAACCATGCTGCTCCCGCGACCATCACCACCGATTGCGTGGTCGTGGCCGCCTTCGCCGACAAGAGCCTGAGCCCGTCGGGCCAGGCGCTGGATGAGGCCAGTGGCGGCCGCCTGCGCGCCCTGCTGGAACGCGGCGACATCAGCGGCAAGACCGGCAAGACCGCCCTGCTGCACGACCTGCCGGGCGTCACCGCGCCGCGCGTGCTGGTGGTCGGTCTGGGCGATGCCGGCAAGTTCGGCGTGCCGCAGTACATCAAGGCGCTGGGCGATGCCGCCCGCGCGCTCAAGACCGGCCCGGTCGCCCATGCCCTGCTCACCCTTAGCGAGCTGGAGGTGAAGGGCCGCGACCAGGCCTGGAACCTGCGCCAGGCCGCGATCGTCTGCGACCACGCCTGCTACGCCTACACCGCCACGCTCGGCCCCAAGAACAAGAAGCGCGACGAAACCGGCCTCAAGCATCTCTCGATCCGCGGCGAGGACAAGACCGCCCTCGCCAACGGCAAGGCCATCGCCGCCGGCGTCGCCTTCACCCGCGAACTGGGCAACCTGCCGCCGAACATCTGCAACCCGGGCTACCTCGCCGAGCAGGCGCAGGAATTCACCGCCCGCTTCGACAAGGCCAGCTGCGACGTGCTCGACCGCGCGCAGATGCAGGAACTGGGCATGGGCTCGCTGCTCGCCGTCGCGCGCGGCTCGGCCAACCCGCCCAAGCTGATCGTGATGAAGTGGAACAACGGCGGCGACGCCAAGCCCTTCGTCCTCGTCGGCAAGGGCATCACCTTCGATACCGGCGGCATCAACCTGAAGACACAGGGCGGCATCGAGGAGATGAAGTACGACATGTGCGGCGCCGCCAGCGTCATGGGCGCGTTCGTGGCCGCG
Source organism: Agrilutibacter niabensis (assembly GCA_031457065.1). GTDB lineage: Bacteria > Pseudomonadota > Gammaproteobacteria > Xanthomonadales > Xanthomonadaceae > Agrilutibacter > Agrilutibacter niabensis_A. Next base: position 16,864 of record JAVDVW010000001.1, on the reverse strand, counting down.
GTCGGCATGCACCTGCCGATCAACCTGGTCGTCATCGTCCCGGCGGTCGAGAACATGCCCGACGCCGACAGCTACCGGCCGTCCGACGTCCTCACGTCGATGTCGGGCAAGACCATCGAGGTCGGCAACACCGACGCCGAGGGCCGCCTGATCCTGTGCGATGCACTGACCTACGCGCAGCGCTTCGAGCCGCAGGCTCTGCTCGACGTCGCCACCCTCACCGGCGCCTGCGTGATCGCGCTGGGCAAGTACGCGACCGGCCTGATGTCGAAGGACGACGACCTCGCCAACGAACTCATCGCCGCCGGCGAGAACGTGTTCGACCGCAGCTGGCGCCTGCCGCTGTGGGACGAATACCAGTCGCTGCTCGATTCCACCTTCGCCGACGTCTACAACATCGGCGGCCGCTGGGCCGGTGCGATCACCGCGGGTTGCTTCCTTGCGCGGTTCACCGAGGGCCAGCGCTGGGCGCACCTCGACATCGCCGGCGTCGCCAACGACGAAGGCAAGCGCGGCATGGCGACCGGCCGCCCGGTCGGCCTGCTGAGCCAGTGGCTGCTCGATCGCGCTGCCTGACGTCGACCGCATCGTGGCGCGCGCCGACTTCTATCTGATCGCCAAGGAACGGTTCAAGGCCGAACCGTTGCGCCTGGTGTGCGAGCTCGCACGCAAGGCGCACGACGCCGGGTTGTGGACGCTGGTGCTCGCGCGCGATGCGGCGCAGGCCGAACAACTCGACGACCTGCTGTGGGACATGGGCGAGGACGTCTACATCCCGCACCAGATCGCCGGTGCGGACGTCGACGAAGAAGAAGCCGCGGTCCTGATCGCCTCGCCCGATGTCGACGCACCGCTGCGACCGCTGGTGATCAACCTGCGCGACGCGGCGGTCGACGGCAGCTTCGAGCGCGTGCTGGAAGTCGTCCCCGCCGACGAGTCCGCGCGCGGCCCGCTGCGCGAGCGCTGGAAGCACTACCAGGCGCGTGGACTGGAGTTGAAGAAGTACGACATGTAAGAGATGTCCGGTGCGTCCGGGATGCCGGGCGCGCCGACTTCGTCATCCCGGCGCAAGCCGGGATCCATTTTGACTTTGCTCTATTCGCGCGTAGTACGCGATGCAACAGCAACAGCATTGGATCCCGGCTTACGCCGGGATGACGAGCAAAAGCAACGGCAACAGCACCAATAAGCGCAAGCCATGACCCAGACGCTCTCCTCCAGCTACGACCCCACCCAGTTCGAAACCCGCCTGTACCAGCAGTGGGAGAGCAGCGGCGTATTCCGGCCGCGCGGCGAGGGCGAGCCCTACACCATCCTGCTGCCGCCGCCGAACGTCACCGGCACGCTGCACATGGGCCACGCGTTCCAGCACACGCTGCAGGACGCACTCGTGCGCTACCAGCGCATGCGCGGCTTTGACGTGCTGTGGCAGATGGGCACCGACCACGCCGGCATCGCCACGGAAATGGTGGTGTCGCGCAACCTCACCGCCGAAGGCAAGGGTGAAACGCGCGACTCGCTCGGCCGCGACGGCTTCATCGCCAAGGTGTGGGAGTGGAAGCAGCAGTCCGGCGACACCATCGAACGGCAGATGCGCCGCCTCGGCACGTCCGGCGACTGGACCCGCAGCGTGTTCACCATGGATCCGATGGCAGCGGAAGCCGTCGTCGAAGCCTTCGTGAAGCTGCACGAGCGGGGTCTGATCTATCGCGGCCAGCGCCTGGTCAACTGGGATCCGGTGCTGAAGACCGCGATCTCCGACCTCGAAGTGGTCAACGAGGAAGAAGACGGCCACCTGTGGTCGATCGCCTATCCGCTCAGCGACGGCAGCGGCACGCTCACCGTCGCCACCACCCGCCCGGAAACCATGCTCGGCGACACCGCCGTGATGGTGCATCCGGACGACGAGCGCTATGCGCACCTGATCGGCAAGACCGTCTCCCTGCCACTGACCGGTCGCGAGATCCCGGTCATCGCCGACGCCTACGTCGATCGCGAATTCGGCACCGGCGTGGTCAAGGTCACGCCCGCGCACGACTTCAACGACTACCAGGTCGGTCAGCGCCACAAGCTGCCGATGATCAACATCTTCACCCCGGACGCCGTCACCAACGACAACGTCCCGGAGAAATACCGCGACCTCGATCGTTACGTCGCGCGCAAGGCCGTACTCGCCGATCTCGAAGCTGAAGGCCTGCTGGTCGAGACCAGGCCGCACAAGCTGCAGGTGCCGCGTGGCGACCGCACCAACCAGGTGATCGAGCCCTACCTGACCGATCAGTGGTTCGTGCAGATGGACGGCTTCGCCAAGCGCGGCCTCGATCTGGTCGAAAGCGCTGACGGAAAGCCCGGCGACATCCAGTTCGTCCCGGCGAACTGGATCAGCACGTACCGCCACTGGATGGAGAACATCCAGGACTGGTGCATCAGCCGCCAGCTCTGGTGGGGCCATCGCATCCCGGCCTGGTACGACGCCGACGGCAACTTCTACGTCGGCCGCAGCGAAGCGGAAGTCCGCGCGAAGCATTCGCTCGGCACCGAGGTCGTGCTGACGCAGGACAATGACGTGCTGGAGACCTGGTTCTCCTCGGCGCTATGGCCGTTCAGCACCATGGGCTGGCCCAACGTCGGGCTGATGCAGGAACGCGGCTTCGACAAGTACCTGCCGTCGTCGGTGCTGGTCACCGGCTTCGACATCATCTTCTTCTGGGTCGCGCGCATGATCTTCATGACCGACCACTTCACCGGCCACGTCCCGTTCAAGGACGTCTACATCACCGGCCTGGTGCGCGATGCGCACGGGCAGAAGATGTCGAAGTCCAAGGGCAACATCCTCGACCCGATCGACATCATCGACGGCATCTCGCTCGACGACCTGGTCGCCAAGCGCACCACCGGCCTGATGCAGCCGAAGATGGCCGAGAAGATCGAGAAGGCCACGCGCAAGGAATTTCCGGAGGGCATCCCCGCCTTCGGCGCCGACGCGCTGCGCTTCACCATCAGCGCCCTCGCCGGCCACGGCCGCGACATCAAGTTCGACCTCGGTCGTGCCGAGGGTTACAAGAACTTCTGCAACAAGCTGTGGAACGCCTCGCGCTTCGTGTTGATGAACACCGAAGGCGCGAGCTTCACCGGCGCGCCACAACCTCGGACCGATGCCGAACGCTGGATCCTCGCGCAGCTGGCCAAGACTGCGGCCGAGGCCGAACAGCACTTCGCGTCCTACCGCTTCGACCTGCTCGCGCAGGCGCTGTATGAGTTCGCCTGGAACAACTTCTGCGACTGGTTCGTGGAACTGGCCAAGCCGGCACTCAACGGCGCCGACGCGGCCGCGGCGGACAGCACCCGCCACACCCTGCTCCATGTGCTCGAGCGCCTGCTGTCGCTGCTGCATCCGCTGGTCCCGTTCGTGACCGAAGAGTTGTGGCAGGCGGTCGCTCCCAGGCTTGGCATCGCGGAAACGACCATCATGCTGCGACCGTATCCGCAGGCGTCCGACCTCGCCAACACTGATTACGCGCGGGCCGAAGCCGATATCGAGTGGCTCAAGGCCATGGTCTCGGCATTGCGTCGCGTGCGCAGCGAACTCAATGTCGCGCCGTCGAAGCTGGTGCCGCTGCTGCTCGCGGAAGGCAACGAGGCCGACCGCGCGCGCGCGCAGCGCTTCGACTCGCAGTTGCGCTTCCTGACCAAGCTGGAGCGTATCGAGGTCATCGCCGATGCCAAGTCCGCGCCGGCTTCGGCCGCAGCCGTGGTGGGCGAGCTGCACCTGCTCGTGCCGCTGGAAGGTCTGGTCGACCTGTCGGCCGAGCGTGCGCGCGTTGAAAAGGAAATCGCGCGCGTCGCCGGCGAAAAAGAAAAGAGCGAAGCCAAGCTCGCCAAGTTCACCGACAAGGTGCCGGCTGCGGTGGTCGAGCAGGAGCGTCAGCGCCTGGTCGACTGGACCACGCAACTTGAAGGCCTGGCGGCGCAACGGGCAAAGCTGGGCTGATCGCAACCGGGTGCCGCCGCTCGCCCGCGGCACCTGGTCAGAAGCTCTTGCCGGTGTCGGTTTGGACATCCTCGCGCACGGCGGCGCGGGCACGGCGCTCGAACTCCGCGGGATCGATGATGACCAGGTGGCAGAACTGCACGGGAGGCTTCAGCCGGACCGCGGCCCCTTCCAGATAGAGCCAGGTCGGGCGCCTGGGTTGCCTGGCGCCCTTGCCCACGTAGTCGGCCTCATGGCTGCGCAGCACCACGGCATCCGCGCCCCTCGCCTCGGCTGCCTGCACCAGTTCGGCAAACGCCTTGCGGTAACTGACACTCGCCGGCGCCATGCCCGTGCGATCGTTGGGCTCCCGGCTTCCAAGGTGCACCGACACCCGTCCCAGGCGTGCCTGCACGCAGCTCGGCGATTCCTCCAGCAGCAGCGCGGTCGCGGGCTCGTTGGCCATGACCCCGGCCACGGCGAGGGCAAGCCCCAGCGGCACGCACCCGCCCAGCAGCAGCGTTCGAAACGGCTTCTTCATCCACCTTCCGCGGGGAGAAGCTCCATCGCCATCACCAGCGCATCCTCGCGTCCGTCCTTCGCAGGGTAGTAGCGCGGCCGGCGGCCAATCTCGTTGAAGCCCTCGTCGTGGTACAGCGCGATCGCATTCGCGTTCGACGGCCGCACTTCGAGGAAGACACGGGCCACGCTGCGTGCACGCGCCATCTTCAGCAGCGCATGCAGCAGGCGGCGGCCATGCCCCTGCCCCTGCAGTTCCGATGCGATGCAGATGTTGAGCACGTGCGCTTCGCCTGCCGCAATCGACATCAGGAAGTAGCCGACGATGCGCTCGTCGTTGTACAGCACCCACGCCGGGTAATCGGCGCGCAGGCAGTCGCGGAAGATCCCCAGGGTCCAGGGGAATTCATAAGCGCGCGCCTCGATCAGCTGTACGGCGGCGAGGTCGTCCTCGCGCATCGCCCGCAAGGCCAGCGGCAGGGCCTGCTCTTGCGCGCGTGCGTTCATGGCGTCCGCCTGCGCAGTGCCCGCAGGCGCGGCCACAGCGCGCGACGCGCGGCGACGTCGCCCAGCGTGGCGAGATCGGGCAATGCCGCCAGGAGCTCGGAGTCCTGCGGGTTCCGGTCCGCCGCCCGCGCCAGCGCGGCCAGCAGCGGCGACAGCGGGGCCTCCGGTTTTGTCGGCGCGTCTTTTGTCGGCACATCTTTTGTCGGCACGTCCGCCTTCGCAGCGCGCGGCGCCGCACCGGCGCGATCCCCGGGCGGCTCCGGCGCGGCGACGCCGTCGCCTGCCGAAGCCGGCATCAACACCTCATGGCCCAGCGCCTGCAACCATTCGCGCTGCTGCGCGCTCCACGGCGTGTCGTGCGAGGACATCACGTTGCGGGCTCCGGCGGCAGGCGGCGCATGCGACGCCACAGCGCCCGCACCGGCCCCGACAGCGCGTACAGCACGCCGATCGACAGCAATACCGACGGCGGATCGATGGCGACAGCCACCAGCACCGCCAGCACCACGACCCCGACTAGGAATGGCATGCGGTCGCTGCGCGGTCCGCCGCCCTTGAAACTGAAATAACGGAACCGGCTCACCATCAGCAACGCGGCCGCCACGGTCACGCCCAGCGCGATGTAGCGCAGTTCCTCACCGGAGAAACCGTTGTCGTGGCAGGTCCACACGAAACTCACGACCAGTCCCGCCGACGCCGGGCTCGCCAGTCCGATGAACCAGCGCTTGTCGACCTGCCCCACCTGCGAGTTGAAGCGCGCCAGGCGGATCGCCGCGCACGCGGCATAAAGGAAGGCCGCGATCCAGCCGAGCTTGCCCGGCACCACGCCATCCAGGCGCGTCGATGACAGCGCCCAGTGGTACATCACCAGCGCCGGCGCCAGGCCGAAGCTGATCAGGTCGGCGAGCGAGTCGTACTGCACGCCGAATTCGCTCTGGGTGTTGGTCAGGCGCGCGACCCGGCCATCGAGGCCATCGAGGATCGCGGCGATGAAAACGGCGATGCAGGCATTCTCGTAATGCCCTTGCGTCGCCGCGATGATCGCGTAGAAGCCGGCGAACATGCCGCCGGTGGTGAACAGGTTGGGCAGCAGGTAGATGCCGCGGCCGCGCGGCCGTGGGATGTGCGATGGGTCCATGCCCACGAGTTTAACCCTTGCCTGCGCGCGGGCACGGTGCTGCAATCCAGCTTCCGCCGCTGATCCGAGCATTCCCATGCGCAGCCGCATGATCCGCCCGCTTTCGCCTCGCCTGCTCCTGGTGCTCGCCACCGTGCTGTTCGCCCCGGGCGCCTTCGCCGGAACGGTCTACCAGTGGAAGGACGCCAAGGGCGTGACCCATTACGCCGACGCCCCGCCACCTGGGCAGCAGGGCGTGAAGAACCGCGAACTGCAGGACGCCCCCGCAGCGCCGCAGCAAGCCGCGCTGACGCCGGAAGAGGCCAACTGCGCCACGGCGCGCAAGAACCTGGAACAACTGAAGAGCTCCCAGCCCGTCGGCCTCGATGCCAACGGCGATGGCAAGCCCGACGCACCCATGACCGCGGAAGAACGCGCGAAGCAGGTCCAGCGCACCGAGTGGGTGCTGGCCAACCATTGCAAGCAGCCCGACGCGGCGCCCTGACATGCGCCTGGGCTGGGCCCTTGTCGGCGGCATCGCGATCGGCGCCGCGCTGTGGTGGTGGAACACGCGCGACGAACGCGAGCACGCCCGCGCCGAACGCGAACACAAGGCCGCCGCCGCGGCCGAAGCGGCCCGTCCCGTGCTCTACCGCTGGCACGATGCCAACGGCGTGCTGCAGATCACCGAGCAGCCGCCGAAGGGGCGCAAGTACGTACGCATAGACCGCGAACCCTACGACGGCATCGAGGTCCACGGCGACCGCAGTGCCGACCTGCCCGAGACGCCCGGGAAATGACGCCCGGGAAATGGCGCCTCCGGCCCGCAACGGGCCGAAGCGCTCCATGACGGCGAAGCCGGTAAACCCGCGAAACGCATGGCAAAATGCCCGCTTCCCTTCGCGTGAACCCCCCGCCGATGCGCCTGTCGCAGTTCCACCTCCACACCAGCAAGGAAACCCCCGCCGAGGCCGAGATCGTCAGCCACAAGCTGATGCTCAAGGCCGGCATGATCCGCAAGCTCGCCGCTGGCCTGTACACGTGGAGCCCGCTGGGCCTGCGCGTGCTGCGCAAGGTCGAGCGCGCGGTGCGCGAGGAGATGGACGCCGCCGGCGCGGTCGAACTGCTGATGCCGACGATCCAGCCGCAGGAACTGTGGGAGGAGACCGGGCGCTGGGAGAAGTTCGGCGGCCAGCTACTCAAGATCAAGGACCGCAAGGAGGCCGGCTACTGCTATGGACCGACCGCCGAGGAAGTCATCACCGACTTCGCGCGCAGCGAGTTGTCCAGCTACAAGCAGCTCCCGGTCAATTTCTACAACATCCAGACCAAGTTCCGCGACGAGATCCGCCCGCGCTTCGGCGTGATGCGCGCGCGCGAGTTCCTGATGAAGGATGCGTACTCCTTCCACGTCGACGACGAATCGCTCGCCGCCGAATACAAGAACATGTACGACACCTACGGCCGCATCTTCACCCGCCTGGGACTGAAGTTCCGCGCCGTGTTCGCCGACACCGGCGCGATCGGCGGCAGCGCTTCGCATGAATTCCATGTACTGGCCGACTCCGGCGAAGATGCGCTGGCCTTCTCCAGCGATTCCGACTACGCCGCCAACGTCGAGCTGGCCGAAGCCGTCGCACCGGTTCCGCGTCCCGCCGCTGCCGAAGCGATGCGCAAGGTCGACACGCCCACGCAGAAGACCTGCGAAGACGTCGCCGCGCTGATGGGCATTGACCTCAAGCGCACGGTGAAGTCGGTCGCGGTGATGGGCGCGGATGCCGATGGCAACCCGCAGTTCGTGCTGGCGCTGGTGCGCGGCGACCACGTCGTCAACGAGATCAAGCTGGCCAAGCTGTCGGGCCTGGGCGAATACCGCCTGGCCAACGAAGGCGAGATCGATACGCACCTGGGCAGCGAGCCGGGGTTCCTCGGTCCGGTGGCGCCGAAGCAGGCCATGCGCGTCGTCGCCGACCGCAGCGTCGCCGCGATGGCCGACTTCGTCGTCGGCGCCAACGAGAAGGGCTTCCACATCGCAGGCGTGAACTGGGGCCGCGACCTCCCCGAACCCGACGACGTCGCCGACATCCGCAACGTCGCCGAAGGCGATCCCTCGCCGGACGGCAAGGGCACCCTCGGCTTCGCGCGCGGCATCGAGGTCGGCCATGTGTTCGCACTGGGCCGCAAGTATTCCGAGGCGATGCAGTGCACCGTGCTCGACGCCAACGGCAAGGCGGTGATGCCGGCGATGGGCTGCTACGGCATCGGCGTGTCGCGAATCGTGGCCGCCGCCATCGAGCAGAACCACGATGCCAACGGCATCGTCTGGCCCGACGCGATGGCGCCGTGGCAGGTCGCGGTGTGCATGATCAACCCGAAGAATGACGCCAACGTCAGCGCGGCGGCCGAAGCGCTGTATCGCGAACTCAATGCCGCCGGCATCGAAGCCGTGCTCGACGACCGCGGCCTGCGTCCGGGCGCGATGTTCGCCGACATCGAGCTGATCGGCATCCCGCACCGCGTGGTGGTGTCCGAGCGCGGTATCGCCGCCGGCTCGTTCGAATACCGCCACCGCCGCGCCAGCGAGGCCGAGAATCTCGATCGCGCGGCGTTGCTCGCGCGGCTGGGCGCGGCATAATCGATGGCAAGGCCGGCCACGGTCGCATATCCAACGCAATCCGGAGGTTCCATGTCGATCGACATCACCGGCCTGTCCACGAAGGAACTGGACGCGCTGATCAACCAGGCGAAGAAGCGCAAGACCACGCTCAGCAAGCGCAAGCCGATCGCCGTGGTGCGCAGGAAGCTCACCGACCTGGCACGGGCCGAGGGCTTCACGATCGCGGAACTCTTCGGCGGCGCGCCGGCGGCGAAGGCCGCCTCCGCGCCCAAGGCACCCAAGGCACAGGCGCGCAAGACCACCAAGGGCTACAAGCTTGGCAAGGTCCAGCCCAAGTACCGCAATCCAGCCAATGCCGAGGAAACCTGGGCGGGTCGCGGCAAGCCGCCGCGCTGGCTGGCGACCTATCTGGACAACGGCCGCAGGATCGAGGAATTCCTGATCGCGTCGCAGTAAGGCTCAATCCGCCACGGGGACCAACGCGCCGCGGCGCGTCGTGTCACCGACGTGGAAAAAGCCGGCCAATGGCCGGCTTTTTTATTGCGTCGGTTCGCGGCGGGAATTCTCCCGAGCACGCTACAGATTGCGCCCCGGCGGCAACAACAGGTTGCCGAACAGCAATCCCGCCACCAGCGCCAGGAGGACATTGAGCACTGCGAGCAACGCGTCCTGCCCCACCACCGCATCCTGCTGCTGGATCATCGACAGCAGGCCGCGCAGGCTGGTGCTGCCCGGCACGAGCAGGATGATGCCCGGCAGGCGGATGATCGCGCCAGGCCGCTTCCACCAGCGCGCGTAGGCGTTTCCGGCGGCGGTCAGCAGCAAGGCGGCGAGGAAGATACCGGACGGACTGCCGAGGCTCTCGCCCGCGTAGCGTGCGATCAGGTACCCCGAAGCGGCCGCCATCATGACCAGCAGGTAGTCGCGGCGGCTGGCGCGGAACAGCACCGCGAACGCAAATGCGGCCAGCACCAGCGAGCACGTCTCTACCCAGGCCGGCTGCGGCCGCGACGCATGTACCCAGGGCTCCAGTCCAAGCAGGTTCGTGATGTACAGCGCGATCACCGCACCGACGGTCAGCTTGAGCACCGTGGTCACCGCGCCGGCAAAACGCGCCGTCCCGGACACCAGGTGCTGGCTGGTGAGTTCGTTGACCGCATTGGTCAGTGCCAGTCCCGGCAGCAGCACGATCAGCGAAGCGATGATCACCGTGTTCTGGTTGAGCGGGGCAATCAGGCTTGCCACCAGGGCCGTGATCAAGCCAGCGAGCATGGCCGCGACCGCTTCGGTGGCTTCCCGCAACCGCGGCCGGTGCGTCGCATAGTCGCTCAGGGCGCCAATGATCAGTCCGTTGAACCCGGCCACGGCGATGTCCAACCAGGGCAGGCGCAGCAGGCCAGCGACCGCGGTAGCGGCGAGCCCGTAGCCCAGCACCTGCATGATCCGCCAGCGCCGGGTCGGCGGCCGGTCGAGGGCGCCCATCGCCGCGTGGGCCTGGGCGAGATCGAGCGTGCCCGCCATCACTTCCTCGGCGATGCGGTCGGTCTCGGCGAGCCGGTGCAGGTCGGTATCGCCCACCGGCAGGCGCAGCACGCGGGTGATCTCGCTTTCCTCTTCCGGGCGCGAAGGATCATTGAAGGTGAGGATCATCCCGGTCGGGTTCGACCACGGCTCGCAGTCGACGTGCAGCTTGCGCGACACCGCGGTGATCGCGCCTTCCAGGCGCTGCGCGGTGGTGCCATAGCGATGCAGGCGGTCGGCCAATTCCACCAGGAACGCCACGCGGTCGGCGAAGCTGATCGAGGCGAAGGCGGTGGCGGGAATGAACAAGAGTGCGAAGGCCGTTGCGTGACGCGCGAAGGATCGCATGCCCCGGCGCCTGCGGCACGCCCATGCACCGCCTGCGGCCCATGCATTGGGGCGGCGGCCCACGCAAGGCTGCCGGGTGCAGGCCGGGCCGGTGCCACTGCGCGATGTCGCATCCCCTGCACGCGGTACTCACCCGTGCCATGGACCATTCGGCCACTTGCGCCTGTATCCTCAAGAGGCCATGACCGCTTCGACCGCGTCCCGACCGCAGCTAGTTGCCGAAGGTAGTCCGCCGCGCCTGCGCCTGAGCGGGCAATGGACGCTGGAGTACGCCGAGGCCATCAGCCAGGCCCTGTCGACGGTTCCGCGCAAGATCGAGTCCATCGATGCCAGCGCCGTCGACCGCCTCGACTCGCTGGGCGTTCTGCAACTGCTGCGATTCTCCCGACGCCAGGGCTTCGGCTTCGACAGCATCCGCTTCCGCGATGACCACCGCGACCTGGTCTGCGCGATCGAGGACGTCGCCGATGACCGCCCGAAGAAGAAGCGCGAGTACGGCGTCGCCGCCGCGCTGGCGCGCCTGGGTTTCGCGATCCACGACAACGGCAAGGAAATCCTCGCGCTGATCGGCTTCTTCGGCGAGACGCTGCTGAAGCTCGTGCGCACGTTCAAGGAACCCGGCCGCTTCCGCCCCACCGCTACCGTGTACCACATGGAGCAGGTCGGCCTGGACGCGGTGCCGCTGGTGGCCCTGCTGTGTTACCTCGTCGGCGCGGTCATCGCCTTCCTGGGTTCGAACATCCTGCGCGACTTCGGCGCGACGATCTATGTCGTCGAGCTGGTCAGCATCTCCTTCCTGCGCGAGTTCGGCGTGCTGCTCACGGCGATCATCCTCGCCGGCCGTACCGCCAGTGCCTTCACCGCGCAGATCGGCGCGATGAAGAGCCGCGAGGAGATCGACGCGATCCGCACGCTCGGGATGGATCCGATCGACCTGCTGGTGATCCCGCGCGTGCTGGCGCTGCTGGTGATGCTGCCGCTGCTGACCTTCGTCGCGAATGTGTTCGGCTTGCTCGGTGGTCTCACCGTGGGCGCCTACGGCCTGGACATCCCGCCGATGCAGTACCTCGCGCGCATGCACGACACGATGGAGCTGCGCCACTTCGTCGTAGGCCTGGTCAAGGCGCCGATCTTCGCCCTGGTGATCTCCCTGATCGGCTGCCTGGAAGGCCTGCAGGTCGAAGGCACGGCCGAATCTGTCGGCGAGCGCACCACATCCAGCGTGGTGCAGGCGATCTCGCTGGTCATCGTGCTCGATGCGGCGGCCGCGATCTGGTTCATGGAGATGGGCTATTGAACGCCGTGATCGTCCCTGACGCCGCCGAACCGATCGTGCGCGTGCGCGGTCTCGTCAACCGTTTCGGCGACCAGCTCGTGCACGATGGGCTCGACCTCGACGTGCATCCCGGCGAAATCCTCGGCGTGGTCGGTGGCTCGGGTAGCGGCAAGTCGGTGCTGATGCGCTCGATCCTCGGCCTGCACGAACCGGACGCCGGCGCGATCGAAGTGCTCGGCATCGATGCGCGCAGCCAGACCGCGAACGCGCATCGCGAGATCGAACGCAATACCGGCGTGCTGTTCCAGGACGGCGCGCTGTTCTCCTCGCTCACCGTCGGCGAGAACGTGCAGGTCCCGTTGAAGGAGTACCACCCCGAGCTGCCCGATTCGCTGCGCTACGAACTCGCCCTGCTCAAGGTAAAGCTCTCCGGCCTGCCCGCTGATGCCATCAACAAGCTGCCTTCTCAGCTGTCGGGCGGCATGCGCAAGCGCGCCGGCCTGGCGCGTGCGCTGGCGCTGGATCCGCCGCTGCTGTTCCTCGACGAGCCCACCGCGGGCCTGGATCCGATCGGCGCCGCCGCCTTCGACCGCCTGATCCGCACCCTGCAGGAGGCGCTGGGCCTCACCGTCTTCCTTGTCACCCACGACCTCGACACGCTGTATGCCATCTGCGACCGCGTCGCGGTGCTGGCCGACCACAAGGTCGTGGTGTGCGCGCCGATCGAGGAAGTGGAACGCTACGATCACCCGTGGGTGCAGGACTATTTCCACGGTCCGCGTGCCCGCGCCGCGCAGTCCGGACACGCGCGGCAAAGCCAGGAAAACTGACATGGAAACCAAGGCCAACTACGTCCTGATCGGCGCCTTCACCATCGTGGTGACGCTGTTCCTGCTGCTGTTCGCGCTGTGGGCAGCGAAGTATTCGTCCGAGAAGGACTGGAAGCAGTACGCGGTGATCTTCGAAGAACCGGTCACCGGCCTGAGCGAAGGCAGCCCGGTGCTCTACAACGGCATCTCTGTCGGCACCATCGAATCGCTGCGCCTGTCTCCCGAGGACCCGCGCCGTGTGCTCGCCACCCTGCGTATCCAGGCGCGGACCCCGGTGAAGACCGACACCCGCGCGAAGATCTCCACGCCCAGCCTCACCGCGCCGCCGATCATCCAGCTCACCGGCGGCAGCCCGCAGGCGCGCCTGCTCACGGACGTCGACCACAGCGACGTCCCGGTCATCCGCGCCGAGGCCTCCGCGCTGCAGAACATCGCCGACACGGCCAACAAACTCGTTGCACGCATGGACGAGTTGCTGAGCGAGGAGAACATCAAGCGCATCTCCAATTCACTGGCCAGCATCGAGGCCATGACCGGCGCGATCGGCGACCAGCACGAGGACGTGCGCGCGATGATCGTCAGCGCGCGCCGTTCCAGCGAGCAGCTCGAAAAGACCCTCGCCCGCACCGACGCGGCCGTCAGCGACATCGACCGTGAACTGGTGCAGAAGCTGCCGGCCCTGATCACCAAGCTCGATGGCACGCTGGCGAAGCTGGATTCGGCGGCCGGTGGCGTCGACGGCATCGTCAGCGACAATCGCGCCGCGATCAGCAGCTTTGCCAATGACGGGCTCAGCCAGCTCGGGCCGACGCTGGCCGAGCTGCGCGGCCTGGTACGCGACCTGCGCCGCATCAGCGACCGCCTCGACAGCGGCCCCACGCAGTACCTGCTGGGACGCGACCGACCCAAGGAGTTCGAGCCGAAATGAGCACAGGAATGGGGAATCACAGGTCCGGATTGGCAAGGGCGATGCGCGCCGGCGCGTGGCTGGCGACGCTCGCGGCAATGGTGTTGCTGGCGGGCTGCACGCGATTGCTGGCGGGTCGCAGCCAGGATCCTCCGACGATCTATGCGCCTGACGTCCACGTGCAGGCCGCGCAAGCCTGGCCGCAGGTGCGCTGGGCGCTCGCCATTGGCCACGCCAGTGGCGCGCGCACCGCCGACAGCCTGCGCATCGCGGTCCGGCCGACGCCGAGCGAGCTGCAGATCTACAAGGGCGCGCAATGGGCGAAGTCGCCCGGCGACATGATCGAGGAAGGCGTGCTGCATGCGCTGGAGGACTCCGGCCGCATCGCCAGCGTAGGCCGCCAGGGCAGCGGCATCGCCTACGATTACCGCCTGCTGCTGGACGTGCGCCGGTTCGAGTCCGAGTACGCCGGTGGCGCCACGCCGACCGCAACCATCGAAATCACTGCCAAGCTGCTGCACGTCAAGGACCAGCAGCTCGCCGGTTCGCGTACGTTCCTGCAGACGCAGGCGGCGTCGACGCCCGCCGTGCCGGACGTGGTGACGGCCTTCGAGCAGGCACTGACCTCGGTCAGCGGCGAGCTCGCCGGCTGGACCCTGACCACCGGCGAACAGTACGAGCGCACGCGCCGCTAGACCGGTCGTCGTCCTGGCGCCGGTCAGCCCAGGATTTGCCGGAATGTCAGGTTGATCCGCTCGCCCACGGCCTTCGCCGTCCGCGGCAACGCGTGCCGGTAGTGGCGCTGCGTTGCGCCCGCCATCACCAGCAGGCTGCCGTGCGGCAGGTCGATCGCCAGTTTCTCCTGCGGCCGGTCGCGATGCTTCAGCACGAATCGCCGCGTCGCCCCCAGGCTGACGGACGCGATGAGCGGCGCCGGGCCGAGTTCGGGCTCGCTGTCGCTGTGCCAGCCCATGCAGTCGCGGCCGTCGCGGTAGCGGTTGGCGAGCACGCTGTTGAAGCCGACGTCGAGTTCGGCGCTCAGGCGCTCGCGCAGGCGCTGCAGCGACGACGGCCACGGCCGCGGCTCGAACAGGGTGCCCGAATAGCGATAGGCCGTCCCGGGATCGCCGATCCAGCAACTCAGGCGCGGCGAGGCGTGCTCGCGCCCGAACAGGCGGACGTGATGGGTTTCCCAGGCGACCTCCTCGCGCAGGCCCCGCAACAGCCGCTCCGCCTCGTTCTCCGCTAGCCAGTGCGGGTCGAACGAGACGTCGGCATCGACCAGCGGCAACCGCTGCAGGCTCATGGTCCGACGCTACCACGGTGCTCCCGGAGCGCAATCCGGACCGCCGATTTGCCCGTGCCGTCCGCAACCGCGAAAATCCCCGGATTCAAAGCCATGCGGCCCCCGCGGAGCCACCAATGACCGACGTCCCCGAAACCACCATGCCGATCGAGCGCGATGTCATGGAGTACGACGTCGTCACCGTCGGCGCAGGACCGTCCGGCCTGGCGTTCGCGATCCGGCTCAAGCAGCTCAATCCCGATATCTCGGTATGCGTTATCGAGAAGGCCTCGACCATTGGCGCCCAGATCGTGTCCGGCGCGGTGATCGAGACCGGTCCGCTAGATGCGTTGCTGCCGAACTGGCGCGACAACCCGCCGCCGATCTGCGTGCCGGCGGTCAAGGACGAGTTCTGGCTGCTGAGCAAGACCGGCCATATCCCACTGCCAATCCCGCCGGGCATGCACAACCGCGGCAACGTCATCGTCAGCCTTGGCGCCCTGTGCGCCTGGCTGGCGCCACAGGCCGAGGCGCTGGGCGTGGAGATCTACCCCGGCTTCGCCGCTTCCGAAACGCTGCACGATGCCGACGGCACCGTTGTCGGCGTGCGCATCGGCGACATGGGCGTGGCGAAGGATGGTACGCACAAGCCCGGCTTCACCGCGGGTATCGACATCCGCGCCAAGGTCACCGTGCTCGCCGAAGGTGCGCGCGGCCACCTGACCAAGCGCCTGATCAAGCAGTTCAGGCTCGATGCCGACAGCGATCCGCAAAGCTACTCGATCGGCCTGAAGGAACTGTGGCAGGTGCCCGAAGATCGCGTCGAGCCCGGAAAGATCGTCCACAGCTTCGGCTGGCCGGCCGATACCAAGACCTACGGCGGCAGCTTTCTGTATCACCTGGACAAGGGCCGCATCGCCCTGGGCTACGTCAGCGGGCTCGACTACCAGGATCCCGAATACAAGCCGTGGGAAGCCTTCCAGCAATGGAAGAACCATCCCTCGGTCAAGCCGCTGCTGGAAGGCGGCAGCATCCTCTCGGCCGGCGCGCGCGCGATCGTCTGCGGCGGCTGGCAGTCGCTGCCCAAGGTCGAAATGCCGGGCGCCCTGCTGATCGGCGATACAGCCGGCCTGCTCAACGTCCCCAAGATCAAGGGCACCCACCAGGCGATCCGCTCGGGCATGCTCGCCGCCGAGCACCTGGTGGCATCGCAACTCGCGCCGCAAGGGTTCGACGCAAAGCTGCGTGCGTCCGAGGCGATGGCCGAGCTGAAGAAGGTCCGCAACATCAAGCCCGGCTTCAAGCGCGGGCTCTGGTTCGGCATCCTCAACTCTGCCTGGGAAACCATCACCGCCGGCCTGTCCCCTTGGACGCTGAAGGTCAAGGCCGACTGGTCGACACTGGACAAGGTCGGCGCGCACGAGTCGCCCAAGCGCGACTACGTCGACCGCGACCTCGCGCCGCGCGACCGTCTGCAGAGCGTGTACTACGCCGCGACCGAGCACGACGAAGACCAGCCCGTGCACCTGCAAGTGCTGGACACCAACATCTGCGTCACACGCTGCGCCGAGGAGTACGACAATCCGTGCACGCGCTTCTGCCCCGCGAACGTCTACGAGATCGTCGATGAAGCGAAGCCCGATGGCAGCAGCGGCAAGCGCCTGCAGATAAATGCCGCCAACTGCGTGCACTGCAAGACCTGCGACATCAAGGACCCGTACGAGATCATCAACTGGGTGACGCCGGAAGGCGGCTCGGGGCCGAATTACCAGAACCTCTGATGCATCTCATTCGATAGAGTAGGCGACTGATTAGTTTTTGCTAACTGGTCAGTTCGCGAGCATCCATCCCGATGCCGGCTGCGCTCCAACGACGGCGGTGGTGAACCCGCTGCTCTGTCCCAACGCCATCCGTACTTCCGTGCCATTGGTCAACAGCAGGTCGCCGCGACCGTCACCGTTGTAGTC